>NZ_CP071853.1:0-2228909 GCF_023716605.1 Vibrio sp. SCSIO 43155
CCCCTTGATCATACTTCCGCTTCATTTCACTTAAATATACGTTCTAACGTACTGGATGCATGATCAAGGTGTGGGTGTTTTCCATTTCTTTAAAGAAACACTGAAAATCATCCAACATAAGATTCATCTCACACTATCCGTAATTTAGCGTTGTTTTATAATCGTTCCGAGATTAATGCTATTTACATTGTAAATAAGTGACAGTGTGACACTTTAAATCTAGTCGAGTTTGAAGCACTTTATTCGCAGGGTTTTGATTAAATTTTGTGATGTTTTGATGGTGAAATCATAAAACAGGCGTTTGTGAGTGTTTTTTATGTGATGGTTATTCAAAATGCTCGTGCACCTTTTTGTTGTTTTTGTGTTGTAGTGCTGTACAATGAAATGCAGATATCCTTCCAACGGAATTTGGCATGAAAAGAGAAACAACGATTGAAAATCTCCAGGAATTAGCAGAGCTGACGCAACAAGTTCAAGCTGACCGTATTGAGATTGTTTTGGAAGAGCGTAGTGACAACTACTTCCCACCAATGTCTAAGGCAATGATGGAAACCCGCTCTGGTTTAACTCGTCGTAAACTAGACGATGCTATCGGCAAGATGGAAGCGGAAGGTCATCAATTTACAAAGAATAATGCTAACCATTATTCAATCACGCTTGAAGAAGCGCACATGCTAATGGATGCGGCGGAAGTGCCAAAATTCCATGAACGCAAAAAGAATTCTGAAAATAAACCATGGATCATCAACGTACAAAACCAAAAGGGTGGTACGGGTAAATCGATGACCGCGGTTCATTTGGCGGCGTGTCTGGCTCTAAACCTAGATAAACGCTACCGTATTTGTTTGATTGACCTTGACCCTCAAGGCTCTCTGCGTCTGTTTTTGAACCCACAAATTAGCGTGGCAGAACACGACAACATCTATTCTGCTGTCGATATCATGTTGGGTAACGTGCCTGATGGTGTTGAAATTGATCGTGAATTCCTTCACAAGAACGTACTGTTGCCGACGCAATATCCGAACTTGAAGTCGATTTCTGCTTTCCCAGAAGACGCAATGTTCAACGCAGAAGCGTGGCAAACACTCTCTGAAGACCCATCGCTAGATATCGTTCGTCTGCTGAAAGAGCAGTTGATTGACAAGATCGCGAATGACTTCGACGTAATTATGATTGATACCGGTCCACACGTTGACCCGCTAGTATGGAACGCAATGTACGCATCGAACGCGCTATTGATTCCTTGTGCGGCGAAGCGTCTTGACTGGGCTTCGACAGTAAACTTCTTCCAACACCTACCAACGGTTTATGAGATGTTCCCTGAAGATTGGAACGGTCTTGAGTTTGTTCGTCTGATGCCTACTATGTTTGAAGACGACAACAAGAAGCAAGTTTCTGTTCTAACTGAAATGAACTATCTTCTAGGTGACCAAGTTATGATGGCTACCATTCCTCGCAGTCGTGCATTCGAAACCTGTGCTGACACCTACAGCACTGTGTTTGACTTAACCATAGGCGACTTTGAAGGTGGTAAGAAAACACTCGCAACTGCACAAGATGCGGTGCACAAGAGTGCATTAGAACTAGAGCGCGTACTGCACTCTAACTGGCCGTCATTGAATCAGGGGTAATGAATAAATGGCATTGAAAACGTCTGAATTAAACGCGAAATTATTTGGTAAAACCAATAAGCGTCGTGTTGCGACACCTCAAGAAGCGCAAACGGCGGCAAAAGACAAAGCACAAACTATCGAACTAGCAGTCGCTGGTGAGAATACTGTGCAATTTGAATTGGTACGAATCCCTGCGGATAAAGTGGCGACAGACACGAGCGTATTTGCAGAAAACGCTCGTGAGCAATCTTTCCTAAACGAACACGCTTTATCGGATGTGTTGGTGACGTTGAAAGAACGTGGCCAACAATATCCAGCAGTTGGTCGTCGCACGCAAGATGGCAAGATTGAAGTATTAGATGGTAGCCGCCGTCGTATGTCTTGTATCTTAGCGGGCAAAGATTTCTTGGTTTACGTTGGTGACGGCATCAACACAGACCACGCGAAATTCCTTTCTGATGTTGCAAACGCGCACAAGCCACTGTCTCTCTACGAGAAAGGTAAAGAGATGCAGGCGAAGTTAGAAAGCGGCGAAGCAGAAGACCAAAAAGCACTGGCAAAAATGTTCCAGTGCAGCGAAGCATTGGTGAGTGGTGCGTTAAAAGCGGCGGCATTACCGTTAGAGCTTCTTCAAGCGTACCCGAATGTTGGTGATTTAGGTCGTCCAACGATAGTGAAGCTGCACAAGCAATTCTCATCACTAACCGGTGAACAGCAACAAAATCTGCTGGATAAATGCCGTACGTCTGAAGGCTACCTGTGGCAACGTAGCACAGCTCAAGGTGTTGCTCGTCTGACAAAAGAAGTGACAGAAAGCATTGAAAGCTGGATTGCAGAATTAGCACCTGCGAAGCCAGCTAAGAAAGCTGAAAAAGTTGATCTTGTTAAAGGGCGTGCAAGCTACAGCCGCAAAGGCAATAACCTTGCTCTTAACTTGAAAAAAGTTGACGACAGCTTGATGGAAGAAATTCTTGCTTTCGTTGAGAGTAAAATGAAGTAAATATCTTCTTCTTTGAAACCGCCTTCGGGCGGTTTTTTTATGTCTGCAATTTGGCAAAGTCTCCGTGAATCGAGATGTGATAACATGGCGTCAGTTTAATGCTCGGATATACGTAATGCTCGCTCAATCTGAATTCCTTTCTCAACTTCAAACTCAATCTCATGATGCGTTTCAACGTCGTGGCGTGGCTATCTATGGTGAGCCCGAATGGCAAGATGCGCTAATTGCTGACTTTTACAAACATCAATCGGATCAGACTTGGTTCTGTGTTGGTGATTGGTCCCTTGAAGGGGCTTTTTGTGTGTCTGGCAAACAAGGCAATATGTTGCTTGGTCGTGAGTGCGATGTTTTATTGTTTGATGCGAGAAAAGGCGTCGATGCCAACAGTTTTACCGCTGCTCTTGGGGCTTTAGTTGGCGGTGGATTGCTGCTTGTTATCGCCAATAAACAAGAGCAACCAAGCGAAGCTGATTTGTGGATGCAAATGCATTGGCAAAAACTGACTGTGATAGACCAGAGTCTTCCGTTGCCGACACTATCGAGCGTACAATTTGGCGCGAAGGAAAACCAGTTTGAGCAACAAACTGAAGCGGTAGCATTAGTTGAGAAAGTCGTAACGGGACACCGCAAGCGTCCATTGGTGTTGACTGCTGACCGTGGTCGTGGAAAAACCAGCGCTTTAGGTATAGCTTGTGCACAGCTTCTTAAGCAAAAGACGCTGCGTATCTTAGTTACCGCACCAAGCATTAAAGCTGTTGAACCCATCTATCAGCATGCATTGCGATTACTTTCAACAGCGCAACGAGTTAAGAAAGAACGATTGGAAGTAGGGCAGGGGTACATCCAATTTATTGCCCCAGACGAGCTGCTTTCGTCTATGCCGGAATGTGACTTGTTGTTAGTGGATGAAGCTGCGGCGATCCCTGTACCAATGCTCAAGCAAATTACGGTACATTATCATCGTTTGGTTTTTTCGAGCACGATACATGGTTATGAAGGGTGTGGTCGAGGGTTTACGCTTAAGTTTATTGAGTGGTTGAAAGAACAAAGACCAGGAATGAAAAGCCACCACCTTCAACAGCCTATCCGTTGGAGTACAAATGACAATCTAGAGTCGTGGCTGTATGAGACGTTTTTGTTGAATGCAGAGCTTGAACCGTTTGAGCGAATAGAGCTTGGTGAAATTGCATTGGTCAATCTCCGTAAGTCCGAGCTGATTTCTAATCCTTCCGTATTGAAAACGTGCTTTGCGCTATTGGTCAACGCGCATTATCAAACGGCGCCTAATGATTTACTTCACTTGCTGCAAGATGAAAACAGTCAGGTTTATGTTGCTCAGTACCAAGGTCAAATCGCCGGTGTGATTTTAACCGTGGAAGAAGGCAACTTTGCCGAAAACCTAATTAAAGATATCCAGCTCGGCAAGCGTCGTCCAAAAGGGCATTTAGCTCCCATTACCATTATTAACCAGCTTGGCTACTCAGAAGTCGGCGCGCTTTCTACATTACGTGTGATGCGTATCGCTGTTCATCCAGAGTTGCAAGGGCGAGGAATTGGTCAACATATGTTGTCATTGCTGGAGCAATCAACGCCATCTCACATTTCCTATTTGTCCACCAGCTTTGGTGCAACGGAAGAACTCATAAAGTTCTGGCAACGCTCGGGCTATGAGTCGATTCGACTTGGAACGATGCGTGACGCTGCGAGTGGCTGCTATTCACTTTTGATGGTTCGCAATTGTAACGCCCAACAGCAGTCTTGGATTGAAGAGTCTAAGCATCTATTTGAAGAATTATTGTCGTTGAGTGCTTCTGCGATTTATCCACGACTTGAGCCGAGTTTAATGCGTACGTTGTTATCCCAACCAATTCAAGCTGTCTCGTTGAATAAGGCGAAGATCACTTTGGTGGAGTGCTATGCTCAAGGTGGTAATAGCTTTGAATCTGTGTCGACATGGCTTCAACAATGGTTACTTCAATTTGGTTTGGTTGATGTTTCTGATCTGCTGATCAGTAAGTCACTCTTAAACAAAGATTGGAATGAGTGCGCAAAACAATTTGGATTGGCGGGACGTAAGCAAATCGAAGCTGAGATACGCAAAGAGCTTCAAGCTTTAATCGCTAAATTTACAGTGTAAAACGATACGCGGTTTTGTAATTTACACTGTAAAGTGGAATAGATAGGAATTTAGATAGAGGAGAGAGTTTACACTGTAAATTCTCTCCTTTGTTTTTCAGGCTGGCTAGAACGAAAAATTGATAGGAAGAGTTAGTGTCAAGCGAGCGCCTTTGACACTTGAAGGTGGTTTTACTAACGGTTGCGCTCGTCCTATAAGCTCAATCGCTTCTTTATCTAATGATGCTGTTCCTGAGCTTTTTACGAGTTCCACATCGAGAACATTTCCCTCCCTGTCCATGGTAAAGCGAATCACTGGCATCCCTTTCTTCTTAAGTCGACGTGCTTGCCTTGGATAGCGTTTTTCTCGTTCTAGGTGTGCATGCAGAGCTTGTTGCCAACTTACCTTTGCCGCTCGTCCTGCTTCGGATTGCTGACCCTGCCTTAGTGCGCTGATTTGTTTGGATTCACGTTTCGTCTCCAAGCTAGGTTTTGAACTGGCGGCTTGATTGATTTCAGGTTGTTTTTTCTTTGACTGCTTTTCTGGTTCTGGTTTTGATCTGTTCGGCTTTGGTTTCTCTGTTTTTATTGGCTTTTCAGTGTTTGCGGTGATCGTGCTCGGCTGTTTGGATTTGACTAAAGCTGGAGACTGCTCTTGTTCGGGCTTATGTTTTACGGATTGCTCTTGACGGGCTTGTTGAATTAACTCTTCTTGTTGCACTGTACTTTCAACCGCGTTCACCGTGTTTTTGGGGGCAGCCATTGGTGCTACGATACTCACTGTAATCGGTATCGCTTGTGGCGGAGAGGAAAAGTCATACTCAGGTGTCCACATGTAAGCGATGGCTATTAAGGCGTGAAGAGAGGCGCTCAGTAGTATAGCCGTTAAAACAAAACGTTTTTTCCTATAGCTATAACGAAAAGATGGTCCTGCTAGAGTATTCATTGTGGCGCTCCCGACGCTTGCTCTACACTAACTAATGCAATTTGGTTGTAGCCGCTAGCGACCATTTCATTCATCACTTTCATTAAATCTTGATAACTCAGAGATTTGTCAGCTCGAAGAAATATCCGAGTGTCTGGTTCAACCTCGGCTTTTATTAGGGCTTGCTTCAAATCGGCAAGCGAAGTCTCGTGCTTTTCTCCCACAACTAAGGTTAGGTCTTTTTGAATCGTGAGATAAACTGGTTTATCAGGTTGAGGCTGAGGCTCTGCTGATGACGTCGGCAAATCGACTGCAACGTTGACTGTCGCTAATGGGGCGGCAACCATCACTATGATTAAGAGCACCAACATGACGTCAACCAGAGGTGTCACGTTGATCTCATGATTCTCAACCATATCATCGCTGTCTGAGGCTGGCTTAAATCCCATTGCTTAACCCACCTTCTTTAGCACTGTGTCGTTGTGTTCTTGGTGAGATTGCATTCGCTTTTGATCCAAATCTCGGCTAACCAAGATCATCAATGCTACGGAGACATCGGCGAGTTGCGCTTTGTAGCCAGAAATTTTACGTGTGAAGTAGTTATAGATGACCACTGCTGGAATTGCTGCCACTAAACCAATTGCCGTGGCAAGGAGGGCTTCTGCGATCCCCGGAGCGACCACCACTAGCGTCGTGTTCTGAGATTTTGCGATTCCGATGAAAGCATTCATGATGCCCCAAACTGTGCCGAACAATCCAACGAAAGGACCGACGGAGCCGATGGTTGCGAGGATGCCGGTCAGTGAAGTCATGCTTCTCCCTAATTCAGCTTGCACTCTTTCTAAGCGCAGTTGTACGCGTTCTTTAATGCCATTTTCTGAAGCAGAGCCTAGAGAAGAGAGTTGCAATTCATGCTGCGTTGCTGAAATTAGTGAGGATTCTACGCCTTTAAAAGGCTGAGTGGTCTGTTTGGCATTTTCCAATGACTCTGCATCAACAAGCTCAGTAAGTAGTTTTTGTGTGCGTCGTGTTGCTTTCATCAGTTGTACTTGTTTAAAAAGAAAAACTGCCCAAGTCAAAATGGATGCGGCAAGCAGTGAGAGCATCACTCCCTTTACCACCCAATCAGCAGCGTGGTACATACCCATTGGGGATAAATCGTGGGTGATGAGCGGGTTAGAAGGTGGTGCTATTTGTGTTTCGGTGACTGAGTTATTTATAGAAGTACCAGTTGACTCAGTTGCAGAAGAAGAAAGGGGAAGAAGTGCCAGACTAAAAGATGCCGACACTAGGAGAAAAAAACGCTTATTCATTATCCATTGCTCGTTGTGAAAATGACTGATGGCGCAAATAACCTTTTCGCGCCTGCTCTATCCACTACACCGAATGAAGTAACGAAATCCGTAAAATAAATTTAAATATTTGGGTCAATTTACACTGTAAAGCATGTTTGCCGTGATTTTAGAGTCAAAAACGCTTTTCAAATTTTACGCTCACCTCATTTTGCTGATAGGTGTACAGCCAATCAACGTTGCTGTTTACCCGTTTATGAGTCCACTCTAGAATGGGTGTCAACGTCCAAAAAACCAACTTTGGAGAGGAAAATGTGACAGTATAGTTTTGCTCTGTGTCTCTTCTCTTTGCATCGAGTAGGGCGTTATATCCCTCGTATTGCCTTTCTCGCAGTGATGCAAACAGGTTAGCGTCAAGCCAACCTTCGACGCTTTTCACGACTCCGATTCGACCACCATAGAGCTGGTAAGCATGTACATCTTGATCATTTTGTTTATGCGTCCAGTCTATGCCACCGAATGCGAGCCATTGTTGTGGCAACTGGTGCCAATAGTTGATGCTTGCATTCCATTGCCAATCTGATTGATAGTCGAGCTTTGTTGGACGGTAATCTTGGTATTCGCCTTTTAGTTCCCATCTCAATGCGCTTTTCGAGTCTAAGCTATGGAATCCATTCAACTTTAGACCTGTTGACCAATACAAACTCTTATCCGCGTATGTGCTGTACTCGATCAACGGCGCAACCAAGATACTATGACGCTGGTCTTGAAAGCTGTAACCAAAGCTAACATTCGCTGTTTGCTCGTTGTATTCACTGTGATTGTTGTAACGAGAACCATACGTCAGCGCTTGCAAACTCATACCATGATGACCTTTGAAGCTAATGCGCTTATTCGCACTTGCATTAAAAGTTACCCCTGCTGCTCTCTGTTTTTCCGGTGTTACTCGATCAAATAAACACTTTCCTGTCTCATGACGGACTAAGCAAGTATAGGTTTCTGAGCTGCTATTAAGATTGTCATTGAAAGTTGGACCAAAACTGATCGCACCTTGCCATGCATCTCTGTGCTCTAGTGCTGATATAAAGGCATTGAGAGTACGTCTGACACCATCAGCCCTTGGGTTATCAGTAGGGAGAGTAGATTTGATTTGTGAGAAAAGGGTGTGTGCGTCTTGGTTTTTCTTACGCTCAAACAAAACGCGAGCAAGCTCTAACTGAGCGGGAAGAAAATTCGGATATAAGGATAAAAGCGATCGGTACTCTGCCTCTGCATCACTTAAACGACCTAAATAGCGTGATAGACCGCCTTGGGCATAATGGATAAGTAAAGGATCTGCATAGGGTGATGATTGATACTGGTTCAATAGTACTTCTACTTGTGACCATTGCTTTCCTTTAACTGCTAGGTAAAGCGCTTGCCCTAAGTTGTCGTTGCTTTGATCTGACGAGCTTTGTTCCTGAGCTTGCTTCGACCTCTGTAATTCGAGTTCTTTTTCTTCTTGCAGGAGACGCTTTTCTTTTTCTTGTGCTGATAGCGCATCTCTTTGCTGAATGCGAAGATTCGTATCTTGGTCATTGGCTACAACGGGAAAAGAAAACAACGGCACTAACAGGGATGTCAGAGCGATGGTGTAAGAGGTTCTAACCGCCATAAATATTCCATATAAAAAGAAGCAGCAAGGGCTGCTTCTTGGTTATCACTCATTGAGTCGAGAGTTATTTTTTCTCGCCGCCAAAAGCAGTGTCTAGATCGCTATTGTTGGTAAAGGTGGCGATACCAGCCAAGCCAGCAGCATTCGCACCAAAGAAGTGACCTTGAGAAGCGCCATTCGTGGTTGTGCCATTCTGTACAGCTTGAGCAGTGCCATTAAATGCTGCGGTTGCTGCATTAATCGTTGCGTCTACACTTACCGTTAGGTTGCTATTGTTGATTGAACCGTCTAGCGTTTTGGCTCCGAAATCAGCGTTAAACGTACCTGAAAGTTTGTTTGCGCCAGAGAACTTGTTAATACCAGTAATGTTGTAGGTCGCCTTGCCGCTGGTTGGTACAGTCGTTCCTGCATCATTACCGACGTAGTAAACGGTACGGTTGTTAAACTCAGAATCTTTCTTACCTTCGTACCATTCTCCAAACCACACATCTTGATTCGCTACTTGGACAAAACTGTAAAAATTGTCTTGAAAATGTTTGCTGCCTGATGTGTGAACACCATTTCGCTCGTCATCAAAAATACCACCAGCTAGACCTTCAAAGTCCACTCGTTTGCCACCTGTTTTACCGATGCCTGCATTGCCTTTAGAGTGAATAAATGGGACCCAAACTTCTGATTCTCCTACTTGGCGAAGCGAATCATCACTGATCGCGCCATCAAATCCTGCATGAACAAGTGGGCTTAGACCAATCATTGCTGCTGCAATCCATGAAAGTTGAAGTGGTTTCATTGTCTCTTCCTTTTGTTGATTGAAATAGTTAAAGAAAGAGACCATGCCAGTGCATCCGGTGCTCGCGACAGATGACTAACGCGGTCTCATTTAGTACACCGAAATAGGAGACAAAACCCGTAAATAAGTTTGTGATTTTTTAAATTGTTGGCGAATAAAAAACAAAACGCCCACAACTGTGGACGTTTTTGATAGCTGCTTGTGTTTTAACGGCTGGTAAATTCAATCGTTGTGGAAATTCTTTCAACCATACTAAAGTCATTAGGACCGTTAAGACTCCAGCTGAAGCCCATTGAGGCTTTTGCCACTTTGCCGTTGGTCGGTGGACTTTGTAGTTGGAAGGTTAAGCTGTCACCAGCGGGGATAACAATAATAACATCGTTATCTTGAAGGTCTTTACTAAAGTAGCTTTGAGAGCCAACTAATATCCTTGGTGTTACAACGTCGTTGCTACTACTAAGCGTATACTTTCCGAGAGTAATGGTGACTGGCTTTCCTACTGCTTCAAAAGTATAGCTATCGAGAGTGTAATAGTTAGGAATAGGACCCGTATCGGATGTTTTATCGATGACGTCATTTTGCTTGTGAGGCAGTCGCAAAGGAGTGGGATCTGAGCCGCGTGTGAGTTTGGTGTGCGGTTGGGATTCAGAAATCGCTCTTACTCTAACTCCCACAGAATGGCTATCTGAAAACTCGCCATCATTTACGGTTAAACTGACGACGTAATCCCCGGAGATATCTGGCGAAAATGAAGTTAGCACAGCATAAGGATCATCGATGACGGCGGATGAGCCGTTTGGTTTTTTAGTGAAGTGCCATTCATAAGTGAGTACATCGCCGTTGGCATCACCACTGGGTGTGCCATTCAATGGGACACTCATGTTATCAAGAACCCAAAACATTGAACCATCTACCTCCGCATGTGGAGGGACATTTTTATAAAAAAAGGAAGCGGTGGTCGTAGCGGAAGCTTCAGAAAAGCCATCGAATGCAGTCACTTTAACCACATAATTGCCCTCCGTATCAGCCTTGATTGAGTTGAAATCATACACAGTCGATTTCGCTATAGAGTAATTGCTGCCTTGTGGGTGGGACAACACTTCCCATGTAAACGACAATTTATCGCCATCAATATCTTGAGGTCTTGTGTTTAGGTTAATTTGCTGAGTTAGGTTACCGGTGTACTTATCTTTGGTAAATTTAATCGTTGGTGGTGTATTTTCGTCTTCCCTGATGACTTCTATCTTTACTTGGTTAGGGCGGCTGTCTGTTTTGCCATCGTTCACCACCAATTCTACAAGGTAAGTGCCCAATAAGTCTGGCTCAAAGCGCGGAGTTCTGGATTCTGGATTAATGAGCTCCGCTTTACTCTTGAAGGGTTTCGATACCATTTTCCAAGAGAAGGCTATTGAGTCTTGGTCGTAGTCGACGCTACCCGTGCCGTCGAGATGCACCACTTTTTCACTCAGCTTTACATGTTGATTGATCCCAGCTATCGCAATAGGGGGGTGATTGTTAGTCGTTTGGGGTTCAGAGGCATCATTCCCACCGCCACCATTACAACCATTAAGAAGTAATAACAGCAATGGTGTGAGAGTATATTTCGAGCTTAGACTCATCTTAGTTCATCCTAATTGATTAGAAGCGCGGTCCATAACGCGGCGCGGTAAAAGAAAGGCTTTATCTGATACACCGAATGAGATTTGAATATCCGTAAAAAAGCGCGGAGAGACCGCGCTTTTTTATGTATCATTGTTGTGCAGGACGATCAGTTTGTTTGGAAGTTGTAGCCAACACCGCCATAAAAGTTTGTTTGATCTTTGATCATTAGACCGTAAGTCATCATGACACTACTTCCTTGTGTTGGTGCTGACCAAAACTTAACAACAATCTCATCACCGACAGGTAGCACGCTGCCATCTTCAATGCCGCTTAATTTCAAGTCGTGATCGGGATTGGTTGCGTTCATTGCAAAGACCTGCTGAACTTCATAATCTTGTCCAACTGCTTCAAGAGTTAGTGACCCTAGGAGTACGTATTTGGGCGCTTCACCTTTGAGGTCTTTATTCAGAGTAATAATCGGTATTTCGAGAGGCCATTGTTTTTTCTCACCGTTGAAGTGCAATACGAGGTCGCTTGTTCCTGCTTTCGATGCCGTTACTCGAACAAAATCTTTTTCACTGCTTAGAGCACCATCACTTACGGTTAGAGCAAGCGCATAATCACCCTCGACATCGGGGGTGAATGTTGGTTTTGCTGACGTAGCATCCGACAATTCTGCAGTACTTGCCGAAGGCTTGGACACAAATTCCCACTGGTACGTGATACCTGAATCATTGCCATCAATGCTTGCGCTAGCGTCTAAGGTTGCGGTTCCACCCAATTCGAATGTGGTATCTCGTCCCGCCATGGCAACCGGTGCGACGTTATCGGCAGAGTAGTTGATGGTGATCTCTTTAGTTGTCTCTTCTTTACCGTCTGAGACGGTTAGAGTTAGTTTGTATTCACCTGCAACGTTTGCTTTTAGCGTTGCTTGTTTTGTGCTTGCGTTGCTCAACGACATCGTGGTGTTTTTTGGTGCTGAGTTGAGAGCCCATTGGTAGCTGAGCATATCATTATCAGCGTCGTAAGCTTTCGCGTCTAATTTCAGGGTTTGATCAAGCGCTGCCGTGTAGGTTTCCGATGCATAAATAACGGGCGCCACGTTGGTATTTACTTCTGTTGCGGTGATAGTCAGCGATTGTGCGCTACTGTCTTTTTTGCCATCGTTGGTTACCAACTGAACGGTGTAGTCTCCTGCCACGTCTGGTGTGAAGTATGGAGAGACTGCATTAACGTTATTTAACTTGACGTTACTGCCTTGTGGTTTTTTGCTGATAGACCAAGTGTACGTTGCGATACTGGCATCTACACCGTAGCTACCCAGTCCATCTACACGAATTCTGTTTCCGACTTTTGCTGTTTCGTAACCAGATACAACGGATACAGGCGCTTTATGTGAATCTGCAGTGTTTGAGTCTGAACCACCACAAGCGATAAGCGAAGGAATGGTGATAGCAAGAAGCGTCCATTTCATGTTGGGTTTCATTAAATCATCCTAAATATACGGTTCTATAGGCTTGGTGGTGTTTGGGACACCAAACCTATATTGGGCTTTATGAAGTTTCATCCACTACACCGAATAGCAATTGGAAATCCGTAAAAATAAAATGAAAAAACAAAACGCCTCGGGTGAGGCGTTTTGTTTTTAAGGGGCGTTCATAAGGTTTAGAAGCGTCCGTTTAACTTGAGTCCTATCGTTCTTCCTGGTGCAGGCATCCCAGATACCGATCCAGCTTCAAGATAATAAACATCGGTGATGTTGCTTCCGATAAGCTCTGCAGATAGGTGTTCGTTAAACGCATATTTA
This sequence comes from Vibrio sp. SCSIO 43155, assembly GCF_023716605.1. Taxonomy (NCBI): domain Bacteria; kingdom Pseudomonadati; phylum Pseudomonadota; class Gammaproteobacteria; order Vibrionales; family Vibrionaceae; genus Vibrio; species Vibrio sp. SCSIO 43155. Next base: position 12,799 of record NZ_CP071853.1, read on the forward strand.
ATGTAAGCATCAAATGTTGTTACATCGGTTCGTTTAATTTGTTCATCTTCGTGACTGCCAGAAACATAGTTGGTACGTAACCCGCTTTCTAATGCTTGATTAAAGAACCTTGCTCCGACTAATAAGCTACCCGAATACTCTGGTGCCGCTTGTGCTGCCAGATAGCTTGCTGCTGTGAAGCCACCGCGAACACACGTTTCTGTTGATGGTGTGGTTTTATCGACAAGAGCTGGGACGAAGCCTTGAGCTGCAGAGTTTTTGTCACACACCTCATTGCGGAAGTTATAAGCCAATGATGCATCGGCAAAGTACAGTTGGTTATCGAACATACCGTTGATTTCAATACCACTGGTGCGTTGGCTATCCAGATTGGCAAATGAAAAACTGGATCGATCGCGATCCATTACATCATCAATCGTTTGATCAAAGTAAGTGAGCTTTGCACTTGCGTTCTCAAAGTAGTGAATGTACGCGACCTCGAAGAGTTTCGCTCGCTCTGGTTCAAGGGGTACTGATGCTGATGGGTTACCAGAAAATCCACTGGTACTCTCAAATAAGCTTGGGAATCGCAGTGTTTCTGCATATCGAGCATACGCACGGCTGTTTTCGTTGATTAGCCATGTTGTGGTAAGAGAGGGCATCCAACCACTGCCGCTGTTCTTGTAGCTGAGGTTACGGTTGTCCTTGCCATCAATTTGTCCTTTGGTTTTACAGCTGCCTTCAACAAAGTTGTCTTTCTTTTGGGCAATCAAACAAGGGTTGTTAGCAAGATCCAGTTCGTTTTTACTGTTGGTTCGCCATTCAACTAGGTGATCCTCAACGAAACTGGTTTTGTTTTTGGCTTCCGTTGTTTTCTCTTCTACCTTTGCAGTTAACAGTGAATCAAAGTTATTGATCTCATTTTGACGCAGTTTTAACTCTTCACGGTAAGTATCAGCTTGGGTGGGATCGGTGGTGATCAAATGTTGCAGGCGATTGATTTCTCGGTTTATGTTCTTTTTTGTGAACGTTGCACGAACTTCATGCTCAGCATTCGCGACGTTTTGTGCGATTTCTTCAGGTGCGTAAGTTTCAATGGTTTGAAATGCGAGACGATAACCATCTTTCTTGTATTCTTTAAGACCAACATCGTCGCTATTGCCCGTTTTGATGCGATTCTCGATGTAAAAGTCGGTGGCTTCATAACTGATATAGCGCACGCCTGCATTGATAATAAAGGCATCTAGTGGACGCCATTCGATGACCGCGGCTCCGTTATATTCTTCTCTTTCTCCCGAGCGCACAGGACCACCGTAGAAATCAATGAGGTATTCCAAACCTTCTTTTGGGGTCAATTCATGCTTCATGTAGCTGCCGGAAACCGTGACATCCAAGTTATCGAGCAATAGCATTTTGTTCTTAAAATCAAAGCCAAAACGGTTTTCATCACGATTGACGGTCGAGGTGTTGATGATGATATCTGGTGTCTCGCTACGAAAGTTCACAAAATTGGGAAAGCCATAGCCAGTATTGCTTCTGGAATCCGTTAACGTTGTCCATAGGTTAGTACTGAGGTCAATGTAGCGGCTTTCTGGGTTTGCTCGAAACTTGATGCTGTAAGCTTGCATCTTGGCATTCGCTAGCGGCCATTGAGGCAGACCGTCACTGTTTCGATAATCTGAACGACTCGCGAGGATTTCCCCGTGAGTACTCTCTGTATAGCGCGCATTCAGCTGTAACTTATAGTAATCGCTAAAATTAATGGTTGTTTTTAATAGGAACGATTCCATCTCAGAGGATGTATTTGGTACTTCGTGCCCAGGGATATGGCTCAATGCAATGTGTTCCGGGTTCAAATATGGGTTTCTGCCCGCAACGATCTCGCTACCGCTACCATCTCTTGATTTGGAGTAGAAACCCGTTTTATTTGTGCCTGAGTAGTAGTTACCACGATTACGATATGCATACGCGCCAAGCCATTCAATTTTTGGTTTTACGCCCGCAATAGCTAGTCGATAAGCTGTATCCTCACCGTTTAACGGATTGTCATCTTTATCATCTCTAGTTTGAAAGCGTACTTCTGGGTCGTCATATAATGGTACGCCGCCTAACTCATTGTATACTGGGACATCTTGCCACCGTTTACCTGTATGCAAGCGAGCTTTGTTGGGCTTTACTGAGTTGCTGCTGCTTTCCGCCACGAACTCCATACCGAAATTATCACCCTCAGGCACAATGTCTTGTGGCTCCAATGTCGTGACTTGTACTGCGCCCCCTACAGAGGTATTCACGTCCGAACTGATCTGTGCGCCTTTGTAAACTTTCAGACCACCAATCAAGTTTGGATCAATGTAGTTTCGGTTTGAAGCGCCTCGGTAACCGTTATAAACGGAAATGCCTTGTTCTGTGCCATCTATGACGACAGGAACTCGTCCAAAACCTTGTACACCACGAACATTAGGATCAATGCTTCCACCGCCATTACGAGCCTCACCACTAAAGGTATTTGCCATTCCGGTAAACAGATCGGCAGCGCTTGCGCCTTTGAAGCGTTCTATTTCTTCTTTGCCCATGTAGGCACTGGCAACATCGGCGTCATAGATCGCCATCTCACCATCACTATCGCGATAATAAGCATCTTCAAAACTCGTTCTTACCTGAATTGCGTCGAGTGTCATTTCAGAGGAAGGAGAAAGTTGATAAACACCATCAGCCTGCTTCTCGGCATTCAATCCCGTGTTTGCCAGCAGCAATGTCAATGCTTGTTCGGGGTCATAGTTACCTGTTAATCCAGGACTTTGCAGGTTTTCTGAAAGTGAAGCATTGAGATAAAACTCAACACCAGACTCTACCGCAAACTGGTTTAATACATGGTCAAGATTACCTGGTGGAATATCGTACTGTACTGACTGTTCTGCCCATGCGGCAAAAGGAGTGATGAGAGAGGCTAATCCTAGATTGGCTTGAATCATTATCGCCAATATTTGGCGTCGTTGAGGGAGCGGCACCTTGCTTTCCTTAATCGGTCTACTAACTGCTCTTTACACCGAATGAGATGTCTAAACCCGTAAATTTTTTTATGGTCTTGCTTTCACACTGACCCACATTGGTGTCCGATAGCGGATTTCGATTGGTAATATTTGGCTGATGTTAAAAAGCGTTTTGTCGACGTTTTTTGTCGAGAATACCCCGGTGAGCTTCAAAGAGGACAACTGTGGATCGACTGAGAGAATACCGCGACGGTATCGACTTAGCTCCGTAATAAACTCTGTGAGTGGCATCCCTTGTGCCATGATTTTTTGTTCTAACCATAGGGCGTCGTCACTGAGATTCTTTTGTATGTTCGAGGTTTCACGTTGTGTAAAGTGGGCGTTTTCACCAGCAAGCAAGTGCTGTGCTCCCATACCAAGTAAAGGGTAGAGTGCTACTTCGCCCTCATAAACGGAAACTAGCGTATCGTCGTCTCGTTTTTGTACGGTGAAACGGGTGCCTATTGGTACGACTCGACCTTGCGGAGTAGTGACATGGAAAGGGGTGAGATGGTGAGAACTGGTGACCATAATCTCACCTTCAAGCAGGTGTAAACGTCGTTCTTGCTGGTTAAAGTCGACAAATACGCGGGTGGCGGTGTTCATTGCCATTTGAGTGCCATCAGAAAGCAATATGTCTTTCACCTCACCCGTCGCTGTAGTGTACTCCGCACCATTGGGAAGAGAGGTATGAGTAGACATCATCAAACTTAACGTGCCAAGAGAAAGGCCACCAAGCATCAAGACTTGTCGGCGGTTCAAACCACGCTGTTTTGGAGCAAGCACTTTGCGGCTGATCGGGGAGTTTGGAATACCAGTAAACTTTCTTTGTAGCTCTTCTAACTGCTGCCAAGCATAAGCGTTATCAGGGTGGGCGCTTCTCCAGCTATCAAAGGCATCTCTGTCTTGTTGTGTTACGTCATCGGCCCACAAGCGCGCCATCCACAGAGAGGCTTGCTCGATGGATTCACGAGAAACTTGCTCCATGTTACTCGTTCTCACTCAGTATGGTCATCATGCAGCCCTGCAGTGCTTTCGCTACGTATTTCTCGACAGAAGACACTGACACGTCGAGTGCGAGTGCGATTTCTTTATAGCTCTTGCCTTCCAATTGGCGCATCAAAAGTGCTTGGCGAGCTTTAAGAGGTAAACGATGCAGAAGGGCATCAATTTCGACCAGAGCTTGCACAACGACAGCTTGGTCTTCAGGAGAGCCAGCGACTTCTACAGGTTCTTGTTCGATGAGTTCTAAGTAAGCGGCTTCGATTCGACGACGTCGGTAAAGATCAATGACCAAACCTTTTGCGATATGAGTAAGGTATCTTCTCGAATCTTTCGCTTCAGGTAATTTGCCTCGGGTAAGGAGTCTTAAATAAGTGTCTTGAACTAAATCGGCAGTTGCTTCAGGACACCCCAAACGACGTTTAATAAACACAGATAACCAACTGTGGTGCTCTTGGTACATGTTACCGATACGAGCTGCGCTTGCTGAACTGATAGCCGCCATGATTTGATACTCCTTCCCTAACTAACAGTAATGATAATAATTATCATTACGACAGTTGGCGGAATATAACAGAAAAATAAATAGGTTCCAGAGGAAAAATTTATAAAAATTATTAATGATAAGACTATCGTCACTAAATCAATGACTTTAAAAGTAAAAAAAGATGTGAATAAACCAGGGTGTTGCCAGCGCGACAGGTAGAAGAAAACGACCGTATACAAGATTTTCTGAGCTATATAAGAAACATTCTATTGTCGAAGTTGATTCGGTATTGATAAAACTCTTTTCGTTATTTTCTTTGCTTGAAAACGGCTGGAGGTAAATCAATTTTACGACCTTTTCTAAACCAAATTGCATTTTGTCTAAGATGGCTTTGTTGAAATGAGTTTTATGCTCAATGCTTTATATACCTGAGTTTTGAGCCTGTTAATGCTTTAGTGATGTGAGCCTGATTCTTAGAATTGAGAGGTTTGTTCAGAAAATGATTTTGGTTAGACTGAAGGTGGTGATGGGTAGCAGATGGATTGGTTATGTGGAAGATATGCCTGGAGTGGTCAGAAGATAAAACAAAGGTTTTTGCCCGCTTACCGGGAGATGTGGATCTCGGAGGTGAGCTAAATCAAAAGGAATTGCCTGAGCAGCTTCAGATGATGGAAGCTGACAAAGCGTTTGTCGATGAAACTGAGGTGGTGCGATTCATTAATTGCGCGCGTGAACGTAAATCAGAAGCCTATGAAGGGATCGTGATTGCACAGATCAAAAACGCTCAGGTGGAAGTTGAACTCTCCAACAATGACATGCTTGCCAGCATGAATGTGACGGGCGCTTATGGCGGACGAGGACTAAGAGGTCCTGAAATTGTTCAAGCACTCGCGCATGCTCGTGTTTCCAAAGGCATCAATAAACTTGCGTTGAAAAAAGTGTTGGTTGTCAGTGCACAGCTAAAACCCGGAGAAACCTTCACCCAAGCTGTTGCGGTTGGCAAGCAACCTGTTAAAGGCAAAGACGCTATCTTCACGCCACTTGTTAAAGACATCACCAAGCGCATCCTTAAGCCGAAAGAAGGTCAATCCTCTAGTGACAAAATCGATCTACGCAATTTAGGTGAAACCATCGCTGTCGATATTGGGGATGAGGTGATGCGCCGCACTCCGGCGACCAGAGGCATCCCGGGCTTCACCGTTCAAGGTCGCGTTATTCCGCCACAAGCGGGCAAAGACAGTCCAATTAAACCCGGTAAAGGTACTGAAATCAGCAAGTCCGATCCAAACCTCTTACTTGCATCTGTTTCAGGCACACCACTGATCAAAGAAAAAACCATCGAAGTCGACAATGCACTTTGCCTCAATAGTGTCGGAGTAAACACCGGTCACGTAAAATTTAAAGGCAACGTCATCATTGGCGGGAACATCGAATCGGGCATGATAGTGAAAGCGACGGGCTCAATCACAGTGGGTGGTTTTATTGAATCTGCCGATGTACAAGCTGAAGGGGATATTCAAGTTGCTAAGGGCATCATTGGTCATACGGTGAGCGATGGTCAGCCAAAAAGCTGCCATGTGCGCACCAAAACATCGATTCGTGCCAGTTATGCCCAATATTGTGAATTGCAATCTGGTGAAGACATAGAACTTGCTGTCCATAGCATGAACAATGACATTGTTTGTGGGCGCAATTTAATCGTGCTTGATGCCAGTGGCAAGAACGGCACTTTAAGTGGCGGTGATGCAAAAGTGGGCAGTAAGGTTTCCTGTTCGCAATTGGGTGTAGAGGGAGATACGGCGACCAAGGTTGAAGCCTTTGCAAATTATTCTGTCTTTAAGGAACGTATTGCAAATCTAAAAGACGAGTATAAATCCGCGCAAGAAGGCACCATGGACGTTATCCGAAAGGAACTTGAGTTTAAGAAACGCCCTAAAGCAGAGCGCACAGATGAAGAGCAAGCGCAGATAGAAGTATTGAAGGCGCAAAACAACACTCGTTTGGAAGACGTAAAGCAGAAGCTTGAGCAAACTGAACAAGATTTCGAAGTCGCATTAGCAGAGAATATTGTTGAAGCAACTGACCGAGTCTTTACTCGGGTGACGGTTCAATTTGGTGATGAGCAAGTCACCACCAAACGTACCCATGGCGGCTGTGTATTTAGCTTTAATCAATACGAGATTAAAGTCTCTGCAACCTTGGAAGAAGAAGACCTGGCTGCTGTTTAACCTTAGGAACGAAAGCCCATTTATCTGGGCTTTCGCTTCATTTTGCCTTAACAAATCAGACCCAATGCTAAGTCGTTAAGCGATGTGTTCACGGTAGTAGTCACCTAATGCGAAGACGTCACCACTGCACATGATTTTCATCGCTTGTTTGATGTGCTCAATTGACCAATCCCACCACTGAATCTCTAGTAGCATCGATACCGCTTCTTCCTCAAAGCGCAGGCGAACCACATGATTATTACCAACCACAATGGAATACGGTTCGACATTTTTAGTGATCACTGAACGCGCACCAATCACTGCACCATCACCGATTGTCACGCCCGGCATTATCATGGCTTCACTGCCAATCCAGACATCGTTGCCAATAATGGTATCGCCGGCACGTTCAAAGCCGCTTTGTACCCCATTGCCAAACTCTTCTGGGGAAAAGGGAAAGGTGGAAATCCAATCAATACGATGTCCCTGATTACCCGCCATCATAAAAGTCGCACCAGAGGCAATCGAACAAAATTTCCCAATGATCAGTTTATCGACTTCGCCATATGCGCCGTTTTGCCATTCTTGTTGTGTCACGCTGTCGCCCATCAAATAACGAACAGCCTGATCTTCGAAAGTTTTGCCATGGTAAAAGCCGGAGTAGTAGCTGTATTCACCCACTTCAATGTTTGGGTTGGTGACATGTTCTTTAATGATTTGCCCTTTCAGCCAAGTATCGAAAGCGTTCATCTGTATTCTCCATGCAAAAATTTAAGTTGTGCGCAGTGTAGAGCCTTTCTATTATTTCCAGTAGATTGATTTTAGAGATTCATAATTACTATATGGAAATAAACTGGCTCAGTTACGTACCGATTTACATTGCACTGTGCGAAGAGAAAAGTATTGCTGGTGCGGCTAAAAAGCTGCGCTGTTCCAATGCTCATGTGAGTCGTCAACTTAGGCAGTTGGAGGCGATACTTTCTGTTCAGCTTATCCAACGCACCACGCGACAATTTAACCTTACTTATGATGGACAGCGTTTCTACCACCAAGTGAAAGGCTTAATGGAAAACGTGGAACAGATTAATGAACAAGTGATGGAGACCGATAAGGTTGCTGGGCATTTACGTATTGCTGCTTCTGCCTCATTTGGTGCGGAGTTACTCAACCCTTCATTAATTGCATTTCGCCAGCAGTTCCCCGACGTTACGTTTGAGGTGATTTTCACTGAGACACCGCTCGATTTGATTGAGTCTGGGTTTGATCTTGCGTTCTTTTTTACCGACTCACCCCCTGAAGGGTATGTCGGACACCATCTGCGTTCTTTACACTGTAAACCATTCGCGAGCAAAGCGTATCTAGCGACAAAACCATCACCAAACACACCAGAAGATTTGCATCTTTTAGAGCACATTACCTATCGCAATGCTGAATTGAATCTGGATACATGGCACTTTCATCATCAGCAAACTCAACAAGACATTAAGGTCACGTTATCCAGCGTGTTGTGCTTTAATCTTGTCCAATCGATGCTTGATGCGACAGTAGCTGGTTGCGGTGTCGCGATGTTGGATGAGTTTGCACTAGAAAAACTGAGTCCCCAAGAGCGAGCGCAACTTGTCACTTTACTCCCCGATTGGCGCACTAAAGCGATACTTCCACTCTACCTGCTTTACCCTAAACGTGAACATCTACCGAAACGAACACGAGCATTTATTGATTTTTTTAAAAACAATAGATGATTCGGTGGTTTTTTGTTCAATAACAACATGTTGTGGTAACAATAAGTGAGTTTAGTTGAAGGGAGCAACTTGTTGCCTATAATTCGCACCCCTTAAATATCACGTTTTGTGAATATCGTTTCAGTGCATCGCACGCATATTTGGGTTTTTATTATATGACACGTTCAATTGTTGCTCTTTCGTTAGCTACTATTTTCACTTCAACTTTTGTTTCTGCAGAAACAATTGAAGGCTCCTCATACGACCGTTCTGGTTTTGGTGTAAATATTGGCTACGCAATGACTTCCCTTGATAATGTTACAGCGGCGACGGAAAGCGGTGTATCTTTCGGTGTTTCGTACACTTTTAACAATGGTCTTGTGATCGCTGGTTCTTATGTTCCAACCATCGTTGAAGACAGTGCATCAATCGGCTATCTAGGTGCGCATGTAGAGGCTTCGCAAGCAAACCTTATGGTTGGTTATGAGAGCATGAGCGGTTGGCGTATTTTAGGTGGTCTAGCTGCTACTGATACGGAAGCGACAGTGTACAACGCATACACATCAGTTAGTGACTCAGACTCTTCGACTGGTTTCGCTGTGCAAGGCGGTTACGTATTCCAAAATGGAATTACGTTGGATGCTCAAATCTCAGTTGTAGATTTTGCTGGTATCGATGCAACAACTTCTAACCTTCTAGTTGGCTACAAGTTCTAATTCTTAGAGGGGACATGCATTTTGTGTCCCCTGTTCCCCCTCTATTATTCGTATGCAACAGCAAACTGACGTCTTGATGAGAAATTAAAAGTCTGGTTGGTGCTGCAGTAGAGCGATAAATGCGTCTAGGTGCTGTTCAATTGTCAGATCAGCAGAGATCGCGGGTAGTTCAACCGTAATGCATGGCAATGCGCGCTCGTTACACCAAGTTCCGAATGATCCCGGAGTTTCGTAATCTACGTCATCGACGAGCGGTAGCTTGAACTGCTCTCCAAGCCACTTCGCCAGCACTGAATGGGCTGGATCATCAACAAACGCAAGGGGCTCATGAAAAGAGACCACGAACTTTGGATTACGTTGCTCAATCAGGTTAATTAATGCATCGACTTCGGGTTCAAGCGATTGTTTGCTGCCTGTTTTGACTTTGACATCCCTCACGGGTGTGTGTGAACTCCAACGATAGACGGTGCCGTGTTCTGTCCAATTTTGTGTGGGGAAAGCACGGTTTAAGTCGACTTGATTGGCGTTTGCTCGTGTACCCAACTGGTTGGCATCTGGGTTCATCGATAAAATAACGTCATGCTTTAAATCTTCAGCGGGCAAACTTCTCAGCGCGCAAGATAGCCCTGCGATAGACGCTGTCTCATCACCGTGTGTGCCTGCTAAAATCAAACCTCGGGAGTTACTTTCTACTTGCGCAGGGAAGTACAGCAATGGCGCGCCCAACACCGATTTTCCATATGATATCGGCGAAATTAAAAAAGCCGCTCTTTCCGTTCTTGGAATTAGACTCACCGTAATCTCCTGATTGTTCGATTAGTATTTGGATATCACTCAAGTTATGGTTGCTGAAACTAGCACTTTGAGATTACTTGGGTATAAACCGAACACTTAAAGTTCGTCAATGCTTGTATTATCAATTGTGGTACTTGCTTCAAAAGACGTGTTAGGAGAACGAAGAACGATATGGATTTTAAAAAGCATTCTACAGCGTTAGTGATTTCCTCTTTATTGACCCCATTTTTGTCCGCAGCTGCGTTCGCAGACTCTCTACCTGATGGCGTGCAATTGGCATCTGAACAACATTTAGTGCGTGCAAACGATGCCGAAGCAGCGACACTAGATCCGGCAAAGGCTGAAGGCTTACCCGAGATGCACATCATTCGCGATTTGTTCGAAGGCTTAGTCATCCAAGATCGTGATGGCAACATCGTTCCCGGCGTTGCAGAATCTTGGCAAACGGAAGATAACCAAACTTTTGTGTTCCATCTGCGTAAAGATGCGAAATGGTCGAATGGCGATCCTGTGACAGCGGATGACTTTGTTTATTCGCTGCGCCGAGCTGTGGATCCTAAAACGGCATCACCGAATGTTTGGTATCTCAAACTCACCAAGATCAAAAACATTGCTGATGTTGCGGAAGGTAAGAAGCCGCTGGATAATCTCGGTATTACCGCTGTCGATAAACATACGCTACGTTTCGAGCTGGATAGCAAGGTGCCTTATTTTGTCGCAATGACCGGGCATACCTCCATGATGCCAGTGCACAAAGCGACGGTTGAGAGCAGCAATAAACCGTGGAGTGATCCTAAGCAGTTTGTTGGCAATGGTGCATTCGTGCTAGACAAGTGGGTGGTGAATGAGCGCATTGAACTGAAGAAGAACCCAAACTACTGGGATAGCGAAGACGCTCACCTCACTCAGGTGACTTATATTCCGTTTGAAAACCAAAATGCCTCGATCAATCGTTATGCCGTGGGTGAGGTTGATATTACTTCAGATGTTCCTACACACATGGCGCAAAAGCTGAAGAAAGAATATGCACAAGCTTATACCGCGGTGCCTCTGCTTTGTACTTACTATTATGCGTTTAATACCACTCGTCCCCCGTTTGATGATGAGCGAGTTCGTAAAGCTGTGTCTTACTCCATCATGCGTGATGTGATCACCGATGGTGTGACTCAAGTGGGTAACTTGCCTGCATACACATTTGCTCATCAATACACGGCGGGCTTTGACGCAACTCAGCCAGAATATAGCGCATGGACACAGAAACAGCGTGATGCAAAGGCGCGTGAACTGTTGAAAGAAGCAGGGTACGGAGACGGTAAGCCTTTGGATTTCAAATTGCTGTACAACACCAGCGAGTCCAACAAAGCCATTGCAGTGGCAATTGCTTCTATGTTGAAGAACAATTTGGGAGCCAAGGTTGAGCTAGAAAACCAAGAGTGGAAATCTTACCTGGTCGCACGTAAGCAAGGGGATTTTGATGTCATGCGTGCCTCGTGGTGTGGAGACTACAACGAAGCGTCCACTTTCTTGAGTCTGTTGCGCTCAGGCTCGTCAGGTAACTTTGCTCGCTACAGTAGTGAAGCCTATGACAGCGCGATGAACAGTGCATTGGCTGCCACCGATGAAAAAGCGCGCCAAGGTTTCTATGACCAAGCAGAGCAACTATTAGCTACGGATATGCCAATCGCGCCGATTTACTATTACATGCAAGCGCGTTTGGTTCGCCCTACGGTGGGTGGTTTTGCCAAAAACAACGTAGAAGGTCGTATTTACTCGAAAGACCTCTATATCAAGAAATAGCACCTAACCAACCAGTGCTAAAATCTAGCCCCGAAGAGGTGTCTTGCGGGGCTTCTTTTCTCTTAGCGGGTGGAGAGCTTGTTGACTAGCATTGCGACTCGTTTGCCAAGATATTCGGCTGTCGCGAGATCAGAAAGAGGTAACTGACCATCTTCACCACCTTGAGCAACAATGCCACCTTGCACACCGTAGCGATTAAGGTTTTGCTCACCAGAATTGCTGATCTTGTCCAAGCCGACCCACATCATGCCGTGTTGGTTAGCGAGCGTTTGTAGGTATTGCAATGTGCAAGATTGGTCACCATTCATAGCCCCACCACTGGTAAAGCCGGCTGCGATTTTCCCTGCCCATTTTTGGTAACACCAAGATTCACTGCTTGCATCGGCAAATGCTTTAAACTGCGCAGCCACACTGCCCATGTAGGTTGGAGAGCCAAAGATAATCGCATCACACTCAGCAAGTTCATCCATTAGGTTAGGGTGCACAAAACGCCCCTCAATAATCTCACTGCCTTGAATACGATGAGAGAGAATTTCAAATCCACCTTGCTGTTCAATGCCCTGTTGTTCAGCGCCAGCGGCAATTGCGCGAGCAAGCTGACCTGTTACGCCGGTTTTAGAGAAATAAATAATCGCAATTTTAGCCACAATGGTTCCTTTTTCATTGTTGATCTTGAATCGTGCGAATAAGGCTAAAACCTCAAGCATGGTTGAGGTCAAGAAGGTGTTTAAAAAAACCGAGGAAACAAAAAGCCGATGTTGAAACATCGGCTTTTTAGTGGGCTATTTCTTTCTGCGGGTATAAATGCGTGATGTGGTTTTTGGCTCCTCAGCCTTGGCTTTCTCTTTTGCCAGTTTGAGTACCGCTTTTTGGAGCATCAAGTTGTTCGGGTAAGTGATTAGGTTGCCGTTGTCGTGCTTGATCAACACATGAAACATACGGATTTCCTGAATCTCACCGCTAATGTCTTCGTCTTTATCCACGACTTTAATGCGGTCACCGACACGATATGGGAAGACAAAGAAGATCAGAAAGCTTGCCGTGATGTTACTAAGAATCGACCATTGAGCGATGAAAGCCACCCCCAATACCGCGAAGATGGACGATAGGAACAGCGACACATCGCCATAACCAATACCGGTCACGATGGCGAATAGCGAAGCAAACAGGAACAAAAATGCGACGTTGAAGCAACGTTGAATAAAGCTCAAGCGTGCTTTGTTTACGCCTTTAGCTTCTGCCAAATTCAGAATCGCTCGGTTGGCGATCTTCTTTAGCAAGCGATAAGCGATCACAATGATGACGCCCATCAACACTTTATAACCGATAGAGCCCGCCGTGAAATACTGACTGATTTGCTCTAAATGCATCCAATGATTCATTTCTTCAACTCGAGAATATTAAGAAGGCGCGTGTTATAGCCGATTTTGACTCGCAAGTAATTAACTATTTTCACTGCGGAATGAGATTTATGTTGAACAAATTTTGACCTTTATCCCAGTTCCGGACTGAGACGTAATGAACCTTGCTCTTTGTTGTGTTCGCTGCTGCTAATCTAGACAAGTTGATTGCGCTATGGAAAGTGGAGGGATGTGTGGAAGAAGATGAAAGGGCTATCATGGGACTTGTCGCCATTGTTGTCTTTGTGTTGGTTTGGATACTTCTCGAAGAGTTTGGCTATTTTGGTTTACTCACCTTCAATAAATAAGCCCCGCGAAACACTCAGTTCAACGGGGCTTTGATTTTTTTGTGCGGTTTAGTGCTAGCTGACGGCGCGAACCTTACCTTGCTTCAAGTCGTTAAGCACTTGCGCCTTCGGACCATCTGCAATCACACTGCCTTTTTCCATGACTATCACGCGATCAACAATGTCGAGCATTGAGGTTTTGTGTGTAATCAAAATCAGCGTCTCACTTGGTTTTAATTGCGCTAACTGATGTTTGATGTGCATTTCCGAACGGTTATCCATTGCACTGGTTGGCTCATCCATCAATAGCACAGGTGGGCGACCTAAAAACGCTCGCGCAATGGTTACCGCTTGACGCTGACCACCTGAAAGCATCGCACCACCTTCACCGACCTGACGCTCAAGACCTGCTGGGTCAGATTGAGTAAAGGCTGTGACGCCCGCTCGGTTTGCTGCATCTAATACATCGCGATCATCGGTTAGTGGACGACCGAGTGTAATGTTGTCGCGAATCGAGCCGAAGAACAGATTCGAATCTTGCGGTACGCAGCCGATATTGCGTCGTACGTCCACGTGATGAAGCTGTTCAATATCGGTGTCATCAATACGCACATGACCTTCTGTTGGCTTGTACAGACCCATTATCAAGCGTTCTAGCGTGGTTTTACCCGAACCAATACGACCGATGATCGCCACTTTCTCACCTGGATTGATGGTTAGGCTCAAATCACGAATCGATGCTACTGGTGCATCTGGGTAATGGAAGGTTACTCGGTCAATTTCAATCTTACCTTGCACGATAGGACGGTGAATGTAGCGTTTACCTTCTTCTTGCTCGTCTGGCATTTCCATCACTTGATTAATGATGGTCATCGAAGACTTCGCTTGGTTGTATCGGGTTGAAAGCAAAGAAAGCTGAACCATAGGACCAATCGCTCGACCACTTAGCATGGTTGCAGCAATCAAACCACCCATGGTGAGGTCCCCATTCGCAATTAAGTACACGCCTAAAATGATCATGCCGACGTTACTACTTTGCTGCACAAAACCTGCTGCATTTTGAATACTGTCGGTGATACGACGGCTCTTGATGTTCCAGTTTGCCATGTGTGCAACGGCTTCTTCCCAGCGGTATTGGAATTGGCTTTGTGCACTCAGCATTTTCACCGTTTCTAAGCCAGATAGGCTCTCAATCAAGTTAGCGTATTTCTGTGAAGCAAGACGTGAACCTTCTTCAATCGAGCGGCGCAATGGACCTTGGATCAACGCGGAGTGAATCATCAGAATCACCACGCCCACCATAGGCACGAATACTAAGTCGCCAGCCATTAACCAGATGATAATCAGGAAGAGAATCGCGAAAGGTAAGTCAATCAACGCACTTACCGTGGCAGAGGTAAAGAATTCACGAATGGATTCAAACTCTTGCAAGTGGCGAGCAAACGCACCCACAGAAGGCGGCTTGGATTCCATACGGATGCCCATCACTTTGCTAAACAGCTTAGAGGAAATCAGGATGTCGGATTTCTTACCTGCAACGTCGATGAAGTAGTTACGCAGTGATTTGAGCAAGAAATCAAACAAGAACACCACAAAGATACCGCTTGCCAACACCCATAGCGTCTCAAACGCGAGGTTTGGTACTACTTTGTCATACACCAAGCG
This sequence comes from Vibrio sp. SCSIO 43155, assembly GCF_023716605.1. Lineage (NCBI taxonomy): Bacteria > Pseudomonadati > Pseudomonadota > Gammaproteobacteria > Vibrionales > Vibrionaceae > Vibrio > Vibrio sp. SCSIO 43155. The sequence goes on from NZ_CP071853.1 coordinate 27,884, forward strand.
AGTGAACATTGGTGCAGCGATAGCAAAGATGTTGATAAGGAGAGAAGCGATAAGCACATCGCGGTAGATGCGTTTAGATTGCCACAAGGTTGACCAGAACCAGTGACCTTCTTTGGTTTTGAGCACTTCGGGAGAGCGCTCGTCATAACGGAATTGCTTTTTAACTAAAAAATAGCGACCAGTGTACTGCTCAAGTAGGTCTTCTAGAGGAATGGAGATAGGCACCATTCCGCTTTCTAGGGTGGTGATTTCAGCTTCTTGCTTCTCAACGTTAATGCTATTGAGAACGCAAGAATCACCACCTTTAAGAAGTAAGATAGCCGGCAGAATTAGGCTAGAGATCTTGTCTAAATCTGCACGGTTTTCCTTGGCAACCAATCCGGCCCTTTCCGCCGCTCTTGGTAGCAGAAACGGGGTAAGCTTGCCATCAGAGAGCGGAAGACCGTTAATCAGGGCTTCCGGTGAGTTGGCTAGTCCGTAGTATCGGCTAACGTAAATGAGCGAGTTCAGTAAAGGGTCTTTCATCCTTGGTATACCTTTCTTATTCCTTGTCGACGATGAAGCCTTGGAAGACTTCCACAAAGTGTTCGGTTAGGAAATCCAACTGAATCTGTGTTTCAACACGAGATGCGATCGTGGTAATACCCAAATTATGAGCAGTACGTGAGATCGAAGTCAGCGTGAACTTCTGTTTCTCGTCGTGCAAGTTATGCGTGAATAGGTAATCCAGTTTTACGTAATTCGGGCGGAATTCCTGAATGTACTCAAGTGACTGGAAGTTACGGCCATAGTTATCAACACCGAACTCTGCACCAGTTTGACGAATCGCGTTACACAGCAGGGCTGTATGGTGCGGATGGTCAATGAAACACGCTTCTGGAAGCTCAAAGTGAAGCATAGGTGCAACTTTCGGGTGCTTCTCTAGCATGCTGGTGGTCCAACGAATGAACGATGGTTGAGACAAGCTGCTTTGTGCGATGTTGATTGCCACTGGCTCTTTTAGCTCGCCGCTTTCTAACATCTTAATCATCGACTCAATGACGTATTGGTCGAAGATGTTGGTTGCGTCTAGCTGCTCAAGAGCAAACAGGTATTGGTTTGCACGGTAAGTCTCGCCATCTTTTTCGATGCTTGAGAACACCTCATTGTGGAACACTTTACCCCAAGTATTCTTCGCAGACTGGAAGCGGAATTTAATCCAATCGCTGTGAATCGCTTCTTCAACCAACGCTTTCCATTGCTGTTTACCCATAAGGTTAGAAGTATTTTCACCACCAACGAAGCCGTACGCTTTGTCTGGTTGCGCTTTCGCTTTCGACAAGGCGTTATCCACCATCGATAGCACTTCAGTGCGCGTTTTCTGATCTTTACTGTGTGCAACACCCAGTGATGCTTTTGGTTTCGCAAGACCGGTAGGATCGGTATTCAGACCATTTACACAGTTAACGATACTGTCAGCGAGAATGCGCAGTTCGCTCTCATCCATGTGTGGGAATAATAGACCGAATTCGTCGCTAGATAGACGAGCAATGGTCGCTCCTGGTACATCGATAGTGTTTTTCAGACGTTGAGACAACTCTTTCACGTGGGCATCAGCGCGTTGATAGTCTTTCGTCTCGTAAATATCGCCAATGTATTCAGCATGGAGTAGCGCGATACCCCCTTGCGTTTGTTCTGCAAGCCATTGGTCAACTTGGTTAATGTAGAACGAGCGGTTACCTAGTTTGGAGATTGGGTCTAGGTAAGCTTGAGCACGCAGACGCTGTGCTTCTTTGGCTTGTTCTTTAAATGACAGTTCGATTTGTGCTGACATCGAGTTGATGCCATCAACCACTGCAATTAGGTCCTTGGTTTTTGGACGCGCCAGTGGGTCACCAAACTGGTTGTTGGCGATCTCGTGCATCTTCTTCACGATGGCAGCCAGCGGTTTTAATGAGCGACGTAGAATGTAAGAAATCGCAATCAGACCCACTAGGAAGATAATGCCAAATGCCGTAAGTAAGCGAATAAAGCCTTGCCAAAGTTGCTCGTAAGCAGCTCCTGGGTGGCTGATGATTTCAACTTCTGCAAGTTGCATCCAACCACTGGTTACCACGCGTTTATCATGAATCGCTTTGAACAAGTTCAAGTCGATGAACCATTGTGGAACATGGCTTGGCTTGACTGGGTACGAGCGTACGATTTGGTAATCCGAATCTAACGCGGTGAGACGTACGACAGAATAAGTACTGCCATCGAACAACGCATTAATCACGGATTCTACCGCCACCTTATCCTTGTCTTTTAAATAAGGTGCCAGTGCCAAACCAACGGTGTTAATGGTGTTGTTGACCTCTGAACGTTGCTGCTGCTCTAAGCTGTCTCGAGTAGTGTTGAACTGGATTACGAATACTGATGCCATCAAGAGTATAAAGACCGTAACCATTCCCACTACAAGCTTCTTATATAGGGTCATGTTTTTCACTCGTCATAGTTAATTTTAGGTTTTTTTAACTGCAACTTACGTTCGCGCGAGCGTAAGTCATTCCAAAGGCTCAAACGTGAGGCTTTTCCTGCTAGCTCTCCAACGCTAGCAGAAGACTTCATTAGCCATAGGTTTGAACCATTAAAACTGTAAATCGGTAGCAAATCGCTACGCTTGGAGGCTCGGACAATTTCTGGATTGATGTTGTCGAGAATGAGCGGCTCTGAACTTGGGGTTGGGTAATAGGCGAGTACCATGTGAAACTGATTCAATTCGATGGCTTTTACGTAGATCAAACGCATCTTTGAATCCGGTACGCCAAGCTCGAGTAAAGAGAAGTATTTGGCAATAGTGAAATCTTCACAGTCACCGGCATTGCTGCCTAAAAACTCGAGTGGTGTTGCCCAGTAGTCTTTTTTGCCCCATAGGTCTATGTCGTCAACGAAGTAAAGTTGATTGAAAAAGTCGTTAACGCCTGCCAGCTTTTCATGAGTCTCCAATGTTTTAAAAAAGTCGATATTATCTCGCCAGGTTTTCACGCGCATTCCAGCGCGTTCACCATAGACTGAAGTGACCGTATCGACCCATCTTTGTTCTTTGTTGTTCAAGGCTCCAATTTGGAACGAAAAACAACTAATGCTGATTAATAATGTAACTTTACGCTTCAATCTGGGTGGCATATTCGACTCACATCACAAGTGTACTCTTCCAATGGGCTCGACAGTGAGAAATAAGTGCTTTTTATTTAACCACTTATCAACACTTAAATATACATTGGAGAGTCCTTGCTGACACTTACTCCTTAAGTGCGTTGGTTTTGGCGCTCAAAATTGGTTTAAGCAGGTATTCCAAAACGGTTCGCTTACCTGTGATGATATCGACTGAAGCCGTCATACCTGGAATGATTGGCAAGTCTGCATCCTGTCCAAAACTGGTTTTCTCAGTTCGTACACGCACGATATAGAAGCTGTTGCCTTCCTCATCTTGTGTTGTGTCGGCACTGATGTGCTCCAGTTCCCCTTCAAGACCGCCGTACTTGGTAAAATCGTACGCGGTGAATTTCACGATGGCATGAAGGTCAGGGCGCAAGAATGCGATATCCTTCGGTGCAATTTTGGCTTCAACCAAAAGGGTATCTTCAGTTGGGACGATTTCGACGATGTCCATACCCGGTTGAATAACGCCGCCAACGGTGTTGACGTTCAATGTTTTGATAGTGCCTGTCACTGGAGAAACCACAACGGTACGATTTACGCGGTCTTCCAAGCCCACAGCCGATTCCACGAGCGCAGAAAGTTGGTCTTGGGTGCTATTGAGCTTCTCTTGTTGTTCAGAACGGAATTTCAGAGCAACATCAATACGATTAAGCATGGATTCGCGGATACCAGATTTGATTACGGGAATCTTCAGTTCACTGGATGTCATTTCGCGGCGTGTGTCGTTCACCTGACGCTGTAGTTTCAACAGTTCGATTTTAGGCACAACGCCTTCATCTGCGAGCGGCTTGGTAATGTCTAACTCTTTCTTGGCAAAACGATAGCTCTGGCGCAAGTTACTCACACGTGCTTGGATCTCAACCAGGTCTTGCTGCTTCTGCTTTACTTGCTGGTCGATAACTGAAATTTGGTTACGCAGATTATCTAGGTCTTCTCGGTATTCCGCTTTTTGGCGTTGCGTTAGGCGAGGTTGATTTTCTTCAAGCGTTGGTGGGAATGTCAGTTTTCCGTAATCAAGAACGACATTTTGTTCCCAGTTGCTGTCATCGAAATCGCGATTGACTTCGACACTACTGATCGACGCAGAAAGTTGCAGTACGGAAGCCGTCAAGTTGGCAACTTGTTGTTCACGTTCACGGAAGTCTGAGCGGAAACGCGTGTCGTCAATCAATAACAACTGCTGACCTTTTTCGACTCGTTGACCTTCCTTCACCAAGATCTCTTTGACCAAACCACCTTCGAGGTTTTGTACGACTTGGATTTGAGAGGAAGGGATAACCTTGCCTTGCCCTACGGTTACTTTATCGATTTGCGCCCACGACGCCCAAGCGATAGCCGCAACAAAGAATAACACCATCACCCACAGCATTAAGCGGGCACTATTTGGCGTATTTAGAAGCAATGCAGCGGTTTTGTCGTCAACAAAATCCAGCTCTTCGCTGCTTAGTTTGTTGTAGTTGTCTCGGCTCATCACATTCCTTGTTTTATAAAGACGGTTTATCTTTTTGATCTTATTATTATTAACGGAGCATGTCAGCATACTCAGCTAATAAAAATGTGTGAAAGGGGTAAGTCCCCCCTCATTTACTGTGCCTTGAACTTTGTTTTGTCCAACTGATGTTTTTTTAGTTTGTCGTACAAGGTTTTGCGCGACACTTGTAATTCTAGTTGAACCTCTTTGAGTCTGCCTCTATGTCGTTGCAAGGCATCAAACAACAAGCAATATTCAAAGTGTTCTGTGCGTTGGGTCATACTTTGGATTTCAATGCTTTTTTCGCTGTTCCAATCCTCCATACGAAACGCGTCCGGTTTCAATGCCCTTAATTCGGCAAACTGCCTCAATTGTTTGATGTTTTCTGGCCAATCGAGTTCCGTAATCCGCTTCACTTCATTCAGACTAATCTGAGGGGGTTGGAGCTGATAGCGACTCGCTGCATGACGCACGAAGTGTTTGTATAAGGGACCGATGTCTTCTTTGCGTTCATTCAAATTCGGCATCCGAATCATCTTTACTGAGCTTTCAATGCCTTTATCGACGGTGTTTGCAGCACCAAATACGCGTTGCAGTTTCGGGTGGTTAAACAAGCATTGCCACTGTTTTTCCGATATATGCTCGGCGCTGTGTAAGTACAAACTGCAATGGCTTTTACCGTCTGTAAGATGATGTATGGTTTTGTCTAATGCTTCATGTGAAAGCTCGTATAAGTCTTCACCGGATGCGGCAATCAACTCACTTTCTGCGGTCGCATGGATATCGTGAGCAAACTGAGCAGCGAGTCTTCGCCCTGTGCCATCTTCACCGACAAAAATGAGCGGCTGGTGGAGTGGGGCGCTTATCAGCGCACGGCGAATGTCGACCATAGCTTGACTGTGACCAATCATTTTTGGACCGACATGGGTTTGCATGTCGAGCTCTTTCTTTAGCCAGACGTTTTCTTGCAATAAGACCAGTTTATCGCCGGCATTGTTGAGCGATTTTAATAGTTGCTCGGTAGAGAATGGCTTTTCAAGAAAGTCATACGCACCGCTCTTCATCGCTTCGACCGCGGTTTTTACATCACCATGCCCAGTTAATACGATAAATTGAAAGTGATTATTTTTGCCTAACAGGGTGCGCATGAACTCTAACCCATTCATCACTGGCATGTGGATATCGGTGATGATCAGTGCTGGCGTATTGGGATCAATCACGCGCAGCGCTTCAACTGCATTTGGGAAGCAAGTGACGTCAATTCCTTCAATCAATAACGCTTGAGTAACCGCATCACGAATATGTGGCTCATCATCGACAAAGAAAACAGGGTTATGCATGAGAGTCTTCCTCTGCTGGATGAAGTGAAACGAGAGGTACGCTGACGACAAAAGTCATCCCACCTGATAGCTGAGATTGTGTATCCATTTGGTTGTGAGCGTGACGGGTATAATCGGCATCGCTATCAGCATCATCGCTATCAGCATCATCGCTATTAGCATCATGATTATAAGCGCTGAGTGAGCCTTGATAGCTCTCCAAAATGCGTTTTGAGATGGTTAAACCCAGTCCGAGCCCCTCTGGCTTGGTGGTGTAAAACGGGTCGAAAATCTTAGCTAAGGCGTGTTCTGACATGCCGGGACCGTTGTCAGAAACCAAAATATCGCAGTTACTCTGGTCACACTGCACGGCAATCGAAATCTGTGGGTCGATACAATACCCTTCCATAGCTTGAGCTGCGTTGTGGAATAGATTGATCAGCACTTGCTCAAGCTCGACGCTGTGAATCGCGAGTTTTACGTCGTATTCAATGGCTGGCACTTTAAGCGTCACTCCCTGTTTGATCAGCTTACTGCTCAGAATACGTGTCGCGTTGTGCACCGCATCGTGTAGAACCGATACCTCACTGTGTAGGTTGTCATCCGTCTTACGCGTGAAGACCTTTAAGCGTGCAATGACTTCGGCCATGGTATCGTTGAGCGACAGCATCTTATCCAGATTGTCCGCCACCATTGGGTAACGCTCCATTGTCATTAAACGCTGCGAGTTTTCGGTGTAAGTCCGCAGCGCAGCCAGTGGCTGATTGATTTCGTGATTAATGCTTGCAGACAGTTCACCAAGTAGCGCTAACTTTGCCGCTTGAGTTAGCTCTTGTTGCGTTTGCTTCAGTTCTTGTTGGCTCTGCTCATATTGATGCACGGTTTGTTGTAACTTGTGGTTGGCTTGGCTGAGGATGAAAGTTCTCTCTGTTACCTTTTCTTCCAAGCTGGCATTGACATTGGCAAGACGTGCTTTGTTGACCAGCATTTGGAACCATGCCAACGCAATTAACCCCACGAGCGCATACAGCAGCAGATAAACTATGTCGGCTTGCAATACAGCGGTGAAGACTTCTTGTTGGCTAATCAGTGCAATGACGCGAAAACCTTTGTCAAACAGATTGGTCGCGTAAGCAAGGTAGTTGGGTGACACCAAGAGTTGGTTGTTTTCAAACTGATTGACTCCGCTTTGCCCAGTGAGCTCGCCACGATATTGAGGAAGGGTATCACCGTATTGTTGAGTTTGATTGAGCTCTTGTTTTGCTTGTTCAGATAATGGGAACAGAGCACGATAGCGCCAATCGGGCAAGTTACTCATGAACACCACGTCGTGCACACCCGCAACCAGTAAATCGCCATCGTCTTGTGCCAAGCGCTGTTCTAGTTGCTCTAAATTGACTTTAACTGTTATTACGCCTGCGACTTCGTCATTGACCCAAAGTGGCGATGAGAAGAAATATCCGCGCTTATTGGAGCGAACCCCGAGGGCAACGTATTGAGCCTTCTCCCCATTTAATGCGTGTTGAAAGTAAGGACGAAAGGCAAAATTAGAACCGACGAAACTGTCGTCTTGTTGATAGTTGCTCGATGCGATCACCAAACCGGTTTTATTGTGCACGTAAATAGTGTCAGCGAGGCTTTGTGCTAACCAATCAGCGAGCAATAAATTGAAGGATTCTGACGGTTTACCCTCTTTGACCGCTGCGAGTAATCTTGGGTCATGGCTGAGCAAGTTCGGGATTTGTTCAAACTTTGCCAGTTCATAATCGATTTCCTGTGCAACCTGCGAAGCTTGAGTTTGCAGCTTATTTTGCCACTGATCATGTTGATGCTGGGTTGCGTATTTATGAGTCAACATCAGCCCGACCAGACCGATGGCGAGCAAGACCAATAAAAAATGGCGCAGAGCTTTGGGGTTAAGTAGGTTCACGATTGGCTCACTAGTTTTTAACGCCATGTTATCAAAAGGCATTTAGTGATGCTGTGAGCTGCTGCGACAACGTGACATAACACAAAACCGCAATCAGGGTTCTCGCTTGCTTTCCTTGAATTTCCCTATCATCGGGCGCACAATCGACAAAAACCAGTGAAGGAGTGAAAATGGAACTTGCTGATATTCGTCGTGAGTACACAAAAGGTGGCCTGCGTCGTAAAGATTTAAAAGCAGATCCGATTGATCAATTTAACCTATGGTTAGAGCAAGCGGTACAAGCAGGGTTGACTGATCCAACCGCAATGACGGTCGCGACAGTGGACGAAAATGGCATGCCGTTTCAACGCATTGTGCTGCTGAAAAACGTCGATAAAGATGGCTTTGTGTTCTACACCAACTTGGGCAGCCGTAAAGCGCAGCAGCTTGAGCACAACAGCAACATCAGCCTGCATTTCCCATGGCATCCACTTGAGCGTCAGGTTCACATCACAGGTGTGGCAGAAAAGCTAACGCCGATGGAGAACATGAAGTACTTCACTTCTCGTCCGAAAGACAGCCAATTGGCTGCGATTGCAAGCAAACAAAGTAGCCGTATTTCTGCACGTGGTGTATTGGAAGGTAAATTCCTAGAGTTGAAGCAGAAGTTTGCCAAGGGTGAAATCCCGATGCCATCCTTCTGGGGTGGTTTCCGCGTCAAGCCGCAAAGCATTGAATTCTGGCAAGGTGGTGAACATCGTCTGCACGACCGTTTCTTGTTCTCAAATCAAGAAGGCGAGTGGGACATCGATCGCCTTGCGCCGTAATGGCTTTGACAAAGAGATAAAAAACACCGCCTCAATAGGCGGTGTTTTTGTGTTTACCCAATGGCGAATCAACGTTCACCGTTAAGCACGACAGAAAGCTGATGTTTAAGCAGGGTTTTCGGCACAATCGATCCGTAGCCTGCCTCCATGGCTTTGTCGATAAGTTCGTTCTTACTGTTGGCTTCAAACTTAGTGCGCAGACGAGCAACATGCCCTTCTACGGTCTTGGTTGAAATCCCCATGACCTGTGAGATGAATTGCGGCTTTTTGCCATACAGCAACAAGAACAGAGTCTCTTGCTCACGGCAGGTCAGCTTTTCTGGCTCGGGTTTCAGGTTAGAAAAACGAAAGATGGACTGCTGGTTGGGCGTGCCACCGATGGCTCTGCATACCCAATATCCCACTTCGATGACGGCAGTATCAGTAAGTTCGCGACCATAAAATATGGTGCCAATGATGTTGCCGTCGTCGTCTCGCCAAGGCGTCTTAGTAAAAATGTGCGCTCGCCAATGACCATCTGGATAAGGGTGGATATCAAGGATCTTTAGCGACTCGCCTGTTTCAATTACGTGCCTATCTTGTTCTTGAAACTCTTTTGCACATTCAATGGTAGGGCTTGCGACCTCAAAGTCTGTTTTGCCTATACAGACTTCAGGTGAATCGTAGCCTATCAATTCTGCGTATTCCTGATTCACATAGCGGAATACCGAATCTTTATCTTTGCATCCCCAACAACCCGGTAGCTGTCGAAGGAGCGACTGTTCTATGGTATTGACTGGAATATTCACAAGGGACTCACTACTGCTACATATCGCCTGCTTGATTGCAGGTCAGTATTCTCACTTCGCTTATCCCGCGTTTTTATTACAACACTGCCTTGATCATGCTTTCGAGAATCGCGCCAGATGGAACTGGAAGAGAGAAGGTCGATCAGGATAACTCAGCGTGATGATTAACGTCAGGATACGGTGAGATGGTCGATATATTATCAGCTTATGCCATTGTTTTCATTGGCGTGAGACAAAAAAAAGCCAGCCTGAAGACGGGCTGGCAACACAAGATATAATCTTGTCGACGTGTAGAAGAGGTTCTAAATTACATAGCGAGGGTCTGCTAAGTAAGTTAGAGGTATCAAGTAGATACCGATGAGCTCAGGGTCGTATGCATCCTAGAGCTCGAGGTCTAATGTATTGAATTGTGAGCATATTAGTAAGGGGGGAAATCCCTCTATGCCCCTGTTTTTCGGGCATTTCGTGCGCTTTCGATCGTAGTTTTTACCTTGTTGCTTACATTGATGTGCATTTCAACCCCAAAGATCTTTGCTATTGGCTTGTCTCATCTTTGGTAATTTTGGCTATCTGTCCGTTTTTGTTAAAAAAATTGGTTGCACATTGACCGTAAGTTTCTATCACATGATCATCGTTCCGGAACTATGATCATGTAGAGCGCAATGATCGTGTTGATTTGATCTTGTGCGATTGGATTGGGGAAGATTTGCAACCCAACAGAGAAGGTATATGATGCCAAGATATAAGCCGACTGTGTAAAGACGACTGTTTGAAATGAGTGATTCAGATAACCCGAAAGCCCCGCTATATAAAGAGATCATGCTGCCTAAACCAGCAGAGTTGATCACGCTTCCGTCTTATATGGATTGCCATGATCATGCTTACACACAGATCGTGATCGGTTTAAAGGGACAAGCAGAATTCGAAGTTCGTGGTCAGGGTAATTTGGTTGGTCCGGGGCAAGGTTGCATCGTAACGGCATCTTCTGATCATGCTTTCGGTGGCGTGATTCATCAATCAGACATCTTGGTGCTTAATATGCCAAAGCCTGCCAACGATGATCCTGAGATGTTGCAAAAAATCAATAACCTAGAACGCTCTCATCTTTACTTCCAATTGGATGGTCAGATTCAAAAGCTGATTCAAATGCTGGTGCAAGAGATGCGCAATCATCCAGACGATTTACTGCTTAGCCGTGCGTGTAATGACACCGTGATCGCTCTTATGCAGCGTCATATATCAGCATTTGAAACCTCAAGGAAAGAGTCACGCTTTGATCTGGAAGCGATTGACCGTTACATCGAACAGCACTTGAGCCACAAAATCAGCGTGGCGCAATTGGCTGGCAGCGTATTTTTAGGTGAAAGCCAATTCCATAGCTTATTCAAAGATCAGATGGGCATTACGCCGCATCAGTACGTGCTCGGCAAACGCATCGATATGGCGCGCGATTTGATTGAACAAGGTCACTTAACGTTGGGGCAAATTGCCGAATTCACCGGTTTCTCAAGCCAAAGTACTTTCACTCATACCTTTACTCGTTTACAAGGATTATCACCTTCTCAGTATAAGAAACAGGTTGGCTAACACTACTCATCAAGTTGCTTATTTGAACGAAGCCGCGTATGAGTCGCGGCTTTTTTGTGCTTGTGTTTTGCACAGGAAAGTCGAACTTTTTTGCGTAATTCTCCGGAAAATTTCAATGTTTTTGTCCATATCCTCACAAAAGCGCAATCTATATCCTTCTTATTCAAACAGAAATTGCTCAAAACCCGCCTGCTTTTGTTGTAAATGACATGCAAAGATGAATTTTTACAACACAATATATTATGTATTTGCGTGTGACTATGTAGATGTTTTGTTATAAAAGCGAGTTTTTAGCAAAAAGCTCGGAGTTTTTGACAAGTATTCTTCTCGGGCTCAAAATACACTGCCAGCCATTGATGATCCTCGAAGCGGTTTTCGAGGAGAGAGATTGAGGAAAACGCATGTTTACAGCAACGAACGTGTTAACACCGGAATTTATCGAGCAGCCGCTTGATAAGTTGTGGTCACTGATCTCGCCATTGTACATGGTGGACGAGTCTCAATGGCTAGAGCAATTATTGCCACTAGCAACGCCGACAGCGGAAGAAAAATCGGCAATCACGACCCAAACAACCCAGCTTATCGAAGCCATCCGTGCGGATAAGAAGTCAATTCAGATGATTGATGCGCTATTGCTGGAATACAGCTTAGATACTCATGAAGGTATCTTACTGATGTGTCTTGCAGAAGCATTGATGCGTATTCCTGATTCAGCAACGGCGGATGCACTGATTAAAGATAAGTTAAGCGTTGCTGACTGGAAATCTCACCTTAAGAGTTCTGATTCTGTCTTCGTTAACGCTTCAACTTGGGGCTTAATGCTAACAGGTAAAGTGATTGGTCTTGGTGAGCAGGAAACCCAGAGCCCAGGTCAGGCTGTAAACCGTCTGGTAAATAAATTCTCAGAACCTGTGATTCGTAAAGCCATGTATCAGGCAATGAAGATCATGGGTCATCAGTTTGTACGTGGTCGTACGATTGAAGAAGCGCAGAAGAACGGTCGCCCAATGCGCGACAAAGGTTTCACTTACTCATTTGATATGTTGGGTGAAGCGGCGCTGACCACAGCAGACGCAAGCAAGTACTTCAAAGACTACCTAATGGCGATCGAAGCCGTTGGTCGTGAAACGTACGGCAGTGACACAAGCCCTGCACCTTCTGTTTCTATCAAGCTTTCTGCACTTCACCCACGTTACGAAGTGGCGAATGAAGAACGCGTGATGACAGAGCTTTACGACACCTTAACGCAACTGCTTAAGCGCGCTATTGAGGTGGATGTTGCCATCACGATTGACGCAGAAGAAGCGGACCGTCTTGAGCTGTCACTCAAACTGTTTGAAAAGCTGTACCGCAGCGACCTAGTGAAAGGCTGGGGCAAGTTTGGTCTAGTAGTTCAAGCCTACTCGAAACGTGCACTACCTGTACTCGTATGGCTAAACGGTCTAGCGAAAGAGCAGGGTGATTTGATCCCGCTTCGTCTAGTAAAAGGCGCGTACTGGGACAGCGAAATCAAGTGGTCGCAACAAGCGGGTTACGAGAACTACCCTGTTTACACGCGCAAAGAAGCGACGGATGTTGCTTACCTAGCGTGTGCGCGTTTCCTACTGAGTGAAGGCGTGCGCGGTAATATCTTCCCGCAGTTTGCTAGTCACAACGCGCACACTGTTACGGCGATTGCTGTAATGGCAGAGCACAAAGATTACGAATTCCAACGTCTGCATGGTATGGGTGATTCGCTTTATAACCATGTGATGGACACTTATGGGCAGCCAGTACGTATTTACGCGCCAGTCGGTAGCCATGCGGATCTACTGCCTTACTTGGTTCGTCGCTTACTAGAAAACGGCGCGAACAGCTCGTTTGTGCACCGTTTGGTCGATGCGCGTTGTCCGATTTCAGAGCTGACGCATCACCCTGTTGATGTGCTGACCTCTTTTGAGACGCTACACAACGGTCAAATTCCAATGCCAACCGGCATCTTCCCAGAGCGCAAAAACTCATACGGTGTGAACGTTGATATCGACAGCGAAGCGAAGCCGTTTGAAGCGCAGGTTGAAAGCTTCCTAACTCAGAAGTGGACTGCGGGTCCGATCATTAACGGCGAAAAACATGCCGAAAGCATGATCAAGGAAAATTCCGTAGAGATCATTACTGCTCCTTACGATCGTCGTATTGAAGTGGGCCAGGTGGCTTTCGCAAGCCTTGATCATGTTTCCGCTGCGATCGAAGCGGCTGATGCTGCATTCCCAGAGTGGAAAGGCACCGCGATTGAACAAAAAGCGGCGTGCCTAGATAAGCTTGCGGATCTGATGGAAGAAAACTTGGCTGAGCTGGTGGCGATTTGTCACCAAGAAGCGGGTAAGACGATTCATGACAGCATTGATGAAGTGCGTGAAGCGGTCGACTTCTGTCGTTACTACGCGAAGCAAGCGCAAAATCTTCAGCCGTTTGAGCTAGAAGGTTTTGATGGCGTGAAACGCATGTCTAGCCGTGAAGGGTTAGGTGTATTCGTTTGTATCAGCCCATGGAACTTCCCACTCGCGATTTTCCTTGGTCAAGTCACAGCTGCATTAGTTGCAGGTAACACCGTCGTCGCTAAGCCTGCTGAGCAAACTAGCTTAATTGCGGCGCGAGCGATCGAATTGATGTTAGAAGCCGGCTTCCCAGCGGGCGTGATTCAGCTATTACCGGGTCGTGGTGGTGAAATTGGTCATGCACTAACCTCTCACGATGCGATTGCAGGCGTGGCATTTACTGGTTCGACAGCAACGGCGCAGCGTATCAATGTGACGCTTGCCGAGCGTAGCGCGAAGCCAGTACCGTTTATCGCTGAAACTGGCGGTCAAAACGCCATGATTGTGGATAGTACGGCACTGCCAGAGCAAGTGGTGCGTGACGTGATTCGTTCCGCTTTTGCTTCTGCTGGTCAACGCTGTTCTGCTCTGCGCGTCCTGTTCGTTCAAGAAGATGTTGCGGATCGCATCATCAACCTTATCCAAGGTGCAATGAATGAACTGCATGTTGGTATTCCTTACCTACACAAAACCGATGTGGGTCCGGTTATCGACAGCAATGCGAAAAATAAACTCCTTGCTCACCTAGAGCACATGACAAGCACGCAAACCAAAGTTGCTCAGTTGCAATTGGATGAAGTTTGTCAGCACGGTGATTTTGTGTCGCCAAGTGCGTTCGAAATCTCGGGCATTGATGTTCTGAAAGAAGAGCAATTCGGTCCCATCTTACACATTGTTCGCTTTAAAGCGTCTGAGTTGCCAAACGTGGTTGAGCAAATTAACCAAACTGGTTTTGGTCTCACAATGGGCATCCACAGCCGTAACGAAACCACTTACCGTTGGATTGAAAAACACGCTCGCGTGGGTAACTGCTACATCAACCGTGATCAGGTTGGCGCGGTGGTTGGCGTTCAGCCATTCGGTGGTCAAGGTTTGTCGGGTACAGGTCCGAAGGCTGGTGGTCCTCACTACCTATACCGCTTTACTAAACAACATCTTGTTCAAGCAGAGAAGGCGTAAGGAGTCGCATTATGGTTCATCAGATCACGTTTTTTAAAGATGCATTCTCTGCGTGGGAGCAGTGGAATCTGACCGATTTTGATTACAAATGTGAGCATTTGCTGGCATTTAAATCTGCGATTGAAGAGCAGCATAGCGTAGTTGGCAAAGTGGTGTCTTATCACTTGCAGCAAGCGTCTACTCTGTTAGCAGAAACTCATCAGTTAGTGGGACCTACGGGCGAAACTAACGAGCTGTACGCAGCGGGTCGCGGTGTGGCTTTGGTCGTTTGTGAAAACAACCTGGCGAATACCGAGAACGCACTGTACAGCGCATTTGCAATGATCACCTGTGCTCTGATTGCAGGCAACAGCGTGGTGATTTGTAGTGACAATACAGAGCTTACTCAATTGGTTAAGCATGCTGTGGCGTCAGCAAACTTCCCATCTAACTTAGTCCAAGTGGTTGCGTACGATGCGTCTTCCCCGTTGTTAGACAGCGACGTACGTAGTGTGGGTTATGTTGGGCATTCACAGGTTGAGCATGCGCTTAACCTGCAACTGGCTAAGCGTGACGGTGCCATCGTCGGCTTAGTTTCTGAAACGGATTTAGAGTCACCGACATTGACTCATGATCCTCATCTGTCGTTGCGCTTCATTACCGAGCGTACTCGAACGATAAATATTACAGCGGTGGGCGGTAACGCGACTCTACTCGAGTTGGGAAGCGACTCCCACTAACCTGACTTGTGTGATACCAATCTGAACCAAAAGAGCCTGAGAGCTTACTCGGGTTGGTATCTCTTACTTTGATGTATTGCTGCGATGGCAAAATATCAAAGCAGGCAAGGAAGGAAATAATTATAACGAGGACTATCAAATGATAGAAAATAGCTTTGCTATCACGACCACTTTTGTGGCGTACTTACTAATTATGGTTGCCATTGGCGTTTACGCGTATAAGAGGACTTCCAATTCATCAGACTACTTCCTAGGTGGTCGTAGCCTTGGTCCATGGCCAGCGGCACTTTCTGCAGGTGCATCAGACATGAGTGGCTGGTTGCTACTTGGTCTTCCGGGGTATGCATATGCAGCAGGTATTGAAGCGTTCTGGCTAGCAGGTGGTCTGCTTGTGGGTACATGGCTAAACTGGTTAATCAGTGCAAAACGTCTACGTACGTACAGCATTCAAACTGATGCGCTAACGCTGCCTGAATTCCTGTCGCGTCGCTTTAACGATAAGTCGAAACTGATTCAGACAATCTCTGCTTTCTTCATTCTTCTATTCTTCCTTTTCTACACCAGCTCAGGCTTGGTAGCAGGGGGCAAACTGTTTGAGACCGTATTCGGCTTGGATTACAGCATTGCCGTTATCATTGGCACGGTGTGTGTGGTTTCTTACACGCTATTCGGTGGTTTCTTAGCGGTATCTTGGACGGACTTGGTGCAAGGTCTATTGATGGCAGCAGCACTAATGATCGTGCCAGTTGCTGTGATGGATGGTGGTCTAGGTCAATTAGCGACGGACATGCACAACATTAACCCAGAGCTACTAACGCTATGGAACGATACGAAAGGCGAGCCTCTATCGGCTATCGCGATCATCTCGTTGGTGGCATGGGGTCTAGGTTACTTCGGTCAGCCACACATCCTAGCGCGTTTTAAAGCTTCTCGTTCGAACAAAGACCTAACAACAGCGCGTCGTATCGCTGTAGGTTGGACTGCGCTTTCTATGGCGGGCGCAATGCTAGTTGGTCTTGTTGGTCTAGTGTGGGTAACAGGTCACCCTGGTACGCAACTAGAAGATGGTGAGAAAATCTTCATGCTATTGGTGAACACGGTATTCCACCCAGTGATTGCCGGTATCCTATTGGCGGCAATCCTAGCGGCGGTAATGAGTACTGCGGATTCACAACTTCTAGTATCGTCATCTGCTCTAGCAGAAGACTTCTACAAGCAAGTGATTAAGCCGGATGCAACGTCTGAAGAAGTTGTAATGATTGGTCGTGTGGGCGTTATCGTGATTTCTCTTATCGCGCTATTCCTAGCAATGACGCCAGACAGCTCTGTTCTCGGTCTTGTATCTTACGCTTGGGCAGGCTTTGGTGCAGCGTTTGGTCCAGCAGTTGTGCTTAGCCTTTACTGGAGCGGTATGAACCGCAACGGTGCACTAGCAGGTATCCTAATCGGTGGTGTGACTATCGTGGTTTGGAAACAGCTAACAGGCGGTTGGTTCGATGTGTACGAAATCGTACCGGGCATCATCTTCTCAACGATTGCGATCATTGTTGTAAGTAAGTTGACTGGTGGTGCAGCGCAAGAAGTACTTGAGCAACACAAAGAATACGAGAAGAAATTGGTTGAGCTAGACTAATTCCTCTCAATTAAAAACAAAGCCCGCGTTCGTCGCGGGCTTTTTTGTGCTTACTCGATGGTGATTTGAATGACCCGTAATACCTCAATTCGAGAATTTCTGAGGTATAGTAAAAAACGTGTTGACCCGTCTATCAGTGTAGGGCTGATGCTATGTCTGTACCGACAAAAGGAGCCACTATGCTAACCGTAACCCAACTGGCCAGAGAGTGTGGACTCTCTCGTACTACGATTCTTTATTATGAACGTGAAGGCTTGCTAGCGCCTGCACATCGTTCAGAAAACGGTTATCGCTGGTATGGAGAAAAAGAGATGCAGCGTTTAAAAACCATTTCGTCTTATCGTTCTTATGGGTTACCGATTTCCAGCATACGCACTTTGTTGGCACAGAAAGGCAAATCTCAAGCGGAGATCTTGAAAGACCATTTCAATGAACTTGAACGCGAGATTCAAAATCTGCGAGCGCAGCAAAAAGCGATCGTGGTGCTATTACAAGAACCACAACTGATAGAGGATAATATTGTGACTAAAGAACGTTGGGTACAAATCATGCAAGCGGCGGGCTTTTCTGAAAACGACATGGTGACATGGCACCAGAAATTTGAAGAGATGGAACCTGCTGAGCACCAAAAATTCCTTGAATCTTTGGGTATTGAGCAAGACGAAATTGTGCGCATTCGCGCTCTATAATTAGCGCTTAAGCAGGACATTAAAAACCGGTTAAATAAAAATAAGCCTCTTCGTGAGGCTTATTTTTTATAACAGCTTACTTAATCATAAACTGCTTAGAAACGGATCTTTGAGTAAACCACAGTGTTACTCAATTCCCCTGAGGTAGAGAGGCGGTCGTGTCTCAACTCACCTTCAAAGTCATAACCACAACGCTCTGCGACAGCACGGCTTTTTAGGTTGGTTGAATCTGCCATAATCGCAATGCGTCTTGCACCGAGGTCTTCAAACGCGTAGCGCTCTAGCTCAAGCACCGCTTCGGAAATGTAGCCGTTGCCCACCGCGGCATCATCCAGCCAGTAACCGATTTCAAACGACGGCACTTCTTGATCACGAATCATTAAGCCTACTGCACCAATTAAACGGTCGCTTTCTTTTTCAATAATGAAGTAACGCAACTCCCCTTCAAAACTTTCAAAGTTGGCGATGGCTTTTTCTGTCCCCTCAATCATTGCTTCTAGTGTGAGCACATGTGGCACCCAAGGAAGATACACTTCGAGTGTCTTCTGGCTACGCAGTACTGCTTGGTGTGCTTCTTCTGCACGTTCTAAACAAGCAGGGATTAGCTTAAGACGTTTCGTTTCCATATCGGCTCTCCTTTGGGTGAAAAATGAAAGAAAAATCATTTAAGCAGATGTACTTAGAATGATCTAGTTGTTCGTATACCCAAATAACCTCGAGATGCTAGGTTCAGCGAGAATGACTTGGTTTGTTTTGAAGAACCTGAGAGAATCGTAGGGTTATTCAAACCACTAGGTTCACTATGAAACTTTTAGTAAGAAACTTGGCTCGTCAAACGACTGAGCAAGACATGCGTGCACTCTTCTCTGCACACGGCAAAGTAGAGCTTTGTACATTGGTTCTTGATCAAGAAACCGGTTTATCAAAAGGCTTCGGCTTTGTGATCATGCCAGATGAAGCAGAAGCGATTTCTGCACTGGAAGCGCTGAACTTGACCAGCGTAGCGAAAAGCAAGATTCGCGTGAAAGTCGCTCAAGACTAAGAGAGAGAAAAGCCAGCATCATTGCTGGCTTTTTTGTATTTCAAGAGAGGAAACGAGCGCTAATCGCATTGGCACATAACGAATTCCTTCTTTCTCGCAGAGATCATCGGTAGGTTCAAAACCGTGCTTGTGATAAAACGAAACTGCGTTGGGGGCTGAACGAAGACGCACATAACTTCTTGGCTTATCATGGGTTGAGTCCAGTATCGTATCGAGAAGTTGTTTACCCAAACCATGACCTTGAGCTTTGGTTGCGACGAATAAGTGGGTGAGATAGTTATCATCTTTTAAAGCGGCAAAGCCAACCACTTTACTGTCGCGGAACGCCGCTAAGGCTAAAAAGTCTGGATGTGTTATTGCTTGTGTCACATCTTGTCCGATTCTTGCGAGAAAGCGCCGTTTTCCTTCCTCGGTAAAGTGCTCAAGGATGTGGCGCTGTGTAACTTTAGAAACCAAATCCGCCACTTGTATATACCCAAGTAACCTCGAGATGCTAGGTTCAGCGAGAATGACTTGGTTTGTAGACGCGGCGACGATTTAAAGATCTAGTCACTCTAAATCAAGAATCGGCAACAAAGTATACAAGCCAAGACAGCTCGCCCTTCGGGAGCGTGTCATTGCCCCGCTTTCTGCGTCAAACAACTTGGAAAGAGCTGGCTATTACGCTGTGTTGTTCTCCTTGAACTCGAATCAATGACAACGCTCTGAATCCTGCATCTTGAAGTCACTTGGGTATAATGTCATTCGTTTGCGCTTTGACTATCTCTATCATCAATTTTCTCTTCGATCTGTTTCATTAATTGCGCTAATTGTAGTTTATCGAAGTTGTTGGAATTTGGAACCTGATAGGAATCTGTGGCGGTGTAGAGCATCAAGCAGTTATTACTGAAAGGTTCTTTCTCAATTTGAACCTTGCTGATTTCATTCAATGGAATACGAAAGTACACTGTAGAATCTTGATGGTACTTCAAACTGTTAGAAGCGGGCTCAATGCTGATCGATTTTGGCGTAAACCACTTACGCTTAGATAGATGTAATACGTACAGCAATAGAATAAATACAGCCAACCCTGCTCCTATTAACCATAGGTAACCGCCTATATAAGCAAAGTAGGTGAGTGATAGAAACCAAATGCTGAATAAGAACGGATTGTTCTTTGGTAGGTTTTGTGAGGTCTCATGAATGATCACTTCGAATTTCCTCGCCGCTTATGTTTGACAGTTTACGCAGAGCTTGTGTAAGCGGCTGAGATTTCACTTCAATTAAAATCAGGTTTATTAGCCCACCAACTGAGATAGCCGCAAGGACCGCGCTGATACCACTTCCTTTGGTCACTAAGCCATACAGACCTGTACTCAACATAAGGATAAACGTCGCTATTTGGACGGTTAAATGGCGCTGAACCAAATAGTGACCAGTTTGGTAGTCCTTAATAACGTAAACGTATTGCCCAAAGCTACCGAGTTCTACTTTGACCTTTCGATCTAGCGCATGACAGCGGAACCCTTGTTGATTGAGAGATTTTGCGAGGCTTTCCATGCCAATGACTCCATGTTCTATCTAGTTATCTTTTGCACATCATAATGTCACGATGAGAGCTGCTTAGTTTCGCTGAACAGCAAATCTAAGAGGCAAGTCCCACCGTATACTCAGTGTTTTCTTTAGTTTGCGGAACGCTTTCAGGTTTAGTTATTCGCATCAAATCCGCATTGAACTGCGCGAGGGGTAGTGCGATTTTTTTTGTGCACAATTCACACTGTAAATTACACGAGTCGGAAGAGAGGTATCCGTTCTCTCTCACCTGTCGGAATCAAGACGCTCTTTAATGCCGAATGTAAAAAATACACAGTGACAATTACTTATACGTAGTATCTCGTAGTATTACATACATAGGCGTTATTGTTCATAATTTGATACAAAAGTTGAGGTCTGACCAAGGTCTCAGTTTTCAGGCACGTGTGCGGAATTTTTTGGATGTGGGGCACAAAAAACTAAAGGGGCTTTTTAATTGTGGAATTATTTTGAACAAAATATGTCAATTGTCAGTAGCACAGAAAATCAGGGAGAAGAGAAATGCCGGATATTTATTGCTCAGTTTGTAGAAGATCAACGCAGCATAAAGTGATCATGAAGCGTTGTGAACCAGAGCATATCGCCACGCTAACTGGCAAAGTCGTCAGTTTTACTCAGTTGATGGCAAAGTTTGTATCGGGTGAGCATTACTACGAGATGGAACCGCAGTACTACTGCCGTTGTTGTAACCATCGCGCTATTGGTGAAGTGGTTCAGCATCCAGCGCGACAGACATCAGCAATTATGTAATTGACGCTTACGCAGCAAGATCTTTTTCTGTTGCGAATGGCAATCCGTCGATCATAACTGGCCAGCCGTAAGACGCATATTCAGACGCCAGAGACTTTGCGACTTCGTGTGAGACGGTCGTGTACGTCCATTCTCCAACGCCAAATGGTTTGTACGCGAGTTGTAGGGTTAACATTGCTTTCTCCTTAATATTTTTACCTATTATTGCCTTATCATTTGGCTCATTTCTTTTCTCTGTAGCTCATGTTTTTCTCTTCAAAGTTCATCATTCCATTATTTTGTTAACAAAATTATCTAATTAATAAAGTCGCCAATATTGGTGTGTTGATTTATAAATTATGCAGATGAATGTTTTTATTTTTTGACTATTTGATGAATTTTTGTGCTGGGCAAACGTTAAATGTATGCAGGTTTCACACGTTGTTGATATCACTATTTGCAAACTGAATAGTTACTATTACTCTGATGACTCCTGAGTTGTTACAAGGATGTGGTTAATGAGTTACCAATTAGACAGAATTGATTTGCAAATTTTGAGAGTGCTGCATTCTCGTGGGCGAATTCCGGTCGTAGAACTGGCAAAGCAGGTTAACTTAACCACATCACCATGCTCTGAGCGTGTCAAACGGTTAGAGAAAGAAGGCTACATAAATGGTTATCATGCCGAGCTCAATGCGGAGAAGCTTGGGTTGGATGTGCAGGTCTTCATCCATATTCGCTTAGATCAAACCAGCTTTTCGATTTTTGAGAAGTTTGCTAAAGCAGTAGAGTTAATGCCTGAAATAGAAGAGTGCTATTCGCTGTCAGGTGACTTCGATACCATGATCAAAGTGCGAGTGAAGAACATGAAGGCTTACCAAGAGTTTATGTCGAGTAAGCTTGGGACGTTGCCTGGTGTGATACAAACTCGTAGTGAAGTGGTCATTGAAGAACACAAGACGGGCTTTGGGGTGAATCCCGAGCTGCTTGGTTAAATTGCACAAAGTGTGCGAAACACAGGTACAAAAAAGGAGCCAATGGGGCTCCTTTTGAGTTCTTAATGCGAGTTAATCAGCATTAGTGATTAGATGGCTCTTAGGCACTGACTAAGGTTGTCAGTACGCCGATCAGACCACCAAATACCCCGCCCCAAACGACGAGCCAGCCAAGGTGTTCTTTAATCATCTTCTGTACGATCTCTTTTACCAGCGCTGGCGTCAATTCACTTAGGCGCTGATCGATGATGCTTTCAATATTCTGTTTGATTTCATCCATCATTGCTGGTGACTCTAACTGCTCTTTGAGTGCTTCTTTGATGCTGTCGCTCTTGCTCAGTTCGATGATGGACTCTTGCATCTTCTCAACAAATGGCTGACGCATTGGTTGTAGCGCTTCTGCGCCACCAAACATCGCGAGCATGCCGCCAAATTGAGAACCTTCAATGACTTCCACTAGAGAATCAAAGGCTGGGTTTAAGTCGACTTTCTCGATCACTGGTTCTAGGTTGATGTTTACGCCGCCAGCCATTTCCTTGTTTAGGAAACGATCGATGTTCGCTTCGGTAAAAAATTGCTCCATCATCAAGTTTTTGATTGCCAATTTAAACTCTTCGAAACGAGCTGGAATGACACCTGAACCGTACAAGCCGGGTACTTTTTCAAACAGCATGTGAATCGCCAACCAGTTGGTGATAGCGCCAGAAAAAGCGAATAGACCCGCGTACCAAAGGTAATCATTTTGAATGTGGTATCCCGCGCCCATCATGGCGATCGCGAGGATATTAGTCAGCAAACTTTTGTTCATAGTGACCGATTATGTATGAATTGATGAAGTAATAAGTGGGCATGATTCTATACCTAACTGGTAGAGAGATGCTAGGTTGAGCTTGATTGGGTCTGCTTTTAGGCGGGATGAAATAGGTTAGCGCTAAAAAAACAAAACCCGACATTCACTGCCGGGTCACTGCTTTTTCTTAGAAATTCTAAGTGTACTTTTATTGTGTTTTTAGAAGCGGAAGACCTTACAACAAAGTTGGCATTTCCAGCGCTCTGAGTAGCCGAATAATTTGTCTGCCCAACTTGGTTTTACTTGTACGATCTGCATTGAACCACATTTACACATAAGCTAATTACCTTATTATTAGATTAATAACTAAGCCATCAATTGAGTATAGCTGTTTCTCAAAAAGTGAAATTACAAATGAATCCAGCTTGCTACTCTGCGTTGTGTCCACTACTAACGATTACGCAACGGGACGCCATACTATCAGAAAAAGTGTGACTTTCACCCATAAAATTGTTTTATATCTGAGAAAGTAAGCGATCGCCATCACTATTTGTGTGGGGTGTCTTCTTGGGGAAAGCGGCTCGACATAGCAAAATCGAATGAAAAAACGGCGCTTATTGCGCCGTTTTAGTTTGGTGATTTACTGCAATTTAAGAACGTTAACCCTCGAGCTCTTCCCCAAGGAAGCCACCTGTTTGGTGCGCCCAAAGCTGAGCGTAAATGCCGTTGTTGGCAATAAGCTCTTTGTGTGTGCCTTGTTCGACGATGTTGCCTTTATCAAGCACAATCAAGCGATCCATTTGCGCAATGGTCGACAAACGGTGCGCGATGGCGATAACGGTTTTGCCTTGCATCAGCTCGTTCAAGCTTTCTTGAATGGCGGCTTCAACTTCTGAATCCAGTGCTGAAGTCGCTTCATCAAGTACCAGCAAAGGTGCGTCTTTTAGCAGTACACGTGAAATCGCAATACGCTGGCGTTGACCACCAGACAGTTTCACACCGCGCTCACCCACTTGCGCGTCGTAACCCACGTTGCCGAACGGGTCGGTTAGGGTTTCGATAAACTCGTGTGCGTGCGCTTGCTTAGTCGCTTTAATCAGGTCTTCTTCACTTGCCTCTGGATTGCCATACAAGATATTGTCGCGGATTGAGCGGTGTAGCAAAGACGTATCTTGCGTCACCATACCAATATTCGAGCGCAGCGAATCTTGCGTGACGCTCGAGATTTCCTGCCCATCAATCTTGATGCAACCTTCTTCTACATCGTGGAAGCGCAATAGCAAGTTCACTAAGGTGGATTTACCCGCGCCAGATCGTCCAACTAAGCCCACTTTCTCACCCGGTTTGATATTAAGATCGAGGTTGTTAATCACCCCCTTTTTCTCACCGTAATGGAAGCTAACGTTATCGAAGTGGATGCCGCCTTGAGACACTTGCAGATCTTTCGCGTTGGCTTTGTCTTTGATGTCGATCGGTTTAGACAGTGTCTTCATGCCATCTACGACGGTACCCAAGTTTTCAAATAGGGCACCGACTTCCCACATGATCCACATCGACATACCATTGATACGCAGGGCTAAGCTGACAGCAATCGCAATGGCACCAACGCTAATCGCGCTATCTAGCCACAAGTAAATCGACAGTGCAGCCACCGAGAACACCAATAGATAGTTAGAGATCTCTACCGCTACGTCGAAGCCAGTCACCAAGCGCATTTGGCGATACACAGTATTCAAGAAGCCTTTCATGCCTTCTTCGGCGTACTCGGTCTCTCGTTTACTGTGTGAGAACAGCTTCACGGTTTGAATGTTGGTATAGCTGTCGACAATGCGCCCTGTCATGGTGGAGCGTGCATCGGCTTGCTCAGTCGCCACGGCCTTTAGTTTCGGAACAAAGTGGATCTGAATGGCGATGTACGCCAGTAGCCACACCAACATTGGGATCATCAAACGCCAATCAGCGGCGGCTAACATCACGATGATGCTGGTGAAGTAAACTAAGACGTAGACGAACACATCCATCGTCTTCATGACGGTTTCTCGCACCGCCAGAGAGGTTTGCATCACCTTGGTGGCGACACGTCCTGCAAAATCATCCTGATAGAAGTTCAGGCTTTGATTTAGCAAGTAACGGTGCGCAAGCCAACGTACCGACATTGGGTAGTTACCCAGCAGGGTTTGGTGAATCAGCAGTGAGTAAACCACCACCAAAATCGGCATGACAATCAGCAATAAAGAGCCGTAGAAAATAAGGTCTGCTTTGTTGTCTTGCAAAAAGGTTTCTGGATTGCTGGTGGATAGCCAATCAACCAACTGACCCATGGCACCAAACAGAGACACTTCTACGATCGCCACAATCGTCGACATGATCGACATGATGATCAGCGGTTTCTCAAAGCCGCGCGTGTAATGGCGTAAGAACGCAAAGATCCCCGTTGGGGGTTGATTAGGCTGTGATTTGGGGAACGGCTCGGTAAAGCCTTCAAATCGTTTAAACATAACTCATCCTAAAGTTAAAGCATTGCCACGTCAGAGGGTGAATCCGTCAATTCTTCTTGCCTTGGACGAGGCAGAAATCCTGAACGTGGAGATAAGACATATTGTGGTCTGCTAGCCAGAAAAGCAGACGTATTTGCGTATGTGTGAGAGGCGAAAAAATAGTCTAACCGATTGCCTTTTAAATGTAACTAGTTGGTTATAAAGAATTCGCTAGTGCATTATTCTTGAGATGACCATTCACGCGTCACAAAACAGTAAATCGGCAAAGTGACAATAAAAAGTCGGGTTAATCCGGTCTTATACCAAAATATTTACTTTTGGTTGATGGATTTATTATTAAAAACAGCAAAACTGCGGTTAACAATAAATTTACAATCTCATCATTCTAGTGAAAAGGAATGTATTGGATGCTATTACACGAATCAGTGCCTCAGAATGCACATGGAAAAGAAGAAAGCACGCAAAGTGCTCTGCGTCATACCGCAAATTGCGTTGTGATGGTGCCACCTAAAGAGTTTCGTTTTAACGAAGAAACTGCGCAAGACAACGAGTTTCAACACCAAGTTTCTCTGACTCAAGAAGAAGTCTCACGTAACACCATGGCTGAATTTTCCGCGATGGTTGAAACCTTGCGTAAAGAAGGCGTGCAAGTGGTTGAGTTTGATTACCCTCAATCAGACATTGCCACGCCAGATGCTGTGTTCCCGAACAACTGGTTTAGCACCACTCCAGAAGGCACTTTGTATACCTTCCCGATGGCGTGTGAAAACCGTCAGCATGAAGTTCGCCCAGATGCGCTGGTCGCCGCATTAGCAAAAGCGGGTCGTGAAGTGCATCAACAAGATTCATTAACCGAATACCTCGGAGAAGAAGCCTACCTAGAAAGCACAGGCGTGATGGTGTTCGACCACTTCAACAAAACCGTTTATGCCGCGCTTTCACAGCGTTGTGATCGTCTGGTGTTAGAAGATTATGCCAAGCGCATTGGTTACGATCGCGTGATTTCTTTCCAAACCCGTTTGCCTTCTGGCGCGCCGATTTACCACACTAACGTGATGATGGCGGTGGGTGAGCAGTTCTGCTTGATATGTGATGAAGTGATCCCTGAGTTTGAGCGTCGCTTTGTGCTTAAATCATTGGCGAAAGATAAGCAGGTTATCTCGATTTCGCTTGAGCAGATGAACCAGTTCTGCGGCAACATCCTTCAGTTGGAAACGGTACGCGGCGATAAGGTCATTGCTATGTCTCAATCGGCTTACGATGCGTTCTCACCAGCACAAAGAAATCAACTAGCGACACACGGTAAATTGCTACCATTTGACGTTTCTACCATCGAATCGATCGGTGGTGGCTCTGTACGCTGTATGTTAGGCGAAGTGTTCCTACCAAGCCGCAAAGCCGTGTTGTAAACCAATCCTGAATTTCCCCCAAAAAGCACCATGTTGAAAGATGTGGTGCTTTTTTATTGATGCCGCAGGTGAAGAACTGACCATTAAAAATGCCACTCAACACTGAGTGGCATTTTCATGTTTCGTTGCTGTTTGATTTTTTAATCTAAGGTGACCAATTCTTTCTCATGGGTGTTTTCACCCACTTCATGACAGCAATGGGCGTGGTGTTCCTCATAACCATCATAAGCACATTCACCGATACTGTTTCTCGGACACACAGAATATTGGCTTCGACCAATGAGCTCTGTTTGACATATTGGACAGTACTTTTTCATAGCAACCTCCCACAACTAACGATTGAAAATTTCGTCCGTAGACACGAGTACAAGAGTAATTTTAGACCCTAGATTATGACCGTGATGTGAAGGTTTTGTGTGCGGATGAGAGAGTATTCTCTGCCCTGACAGCACTCTGACAGAGTGCTGCGTAAGGTAAATTTTCATTTTTTGACCAGAATTCTGATTTCAAAAGAGAAAAGGCAATTTGAACTATGCTTATATACTTGATGCTTGGCTGTATGCCGCTCTATTTTTGCAGTGACTTTTAGAAGCCATATCACAAACATAATTATCCTCGTTCTGAACCAACCAGTTGGGTTATTTTCGCTGCTTATACTTAAGCTTCAATCCGTTGGTTGAACTAGTGAATATGGAGATAATAATATGCCAATGAAGGTACCTAAAAACGCGACATTTAAGAAACACGGTATTGGTAATCACCTTTACTTATGGTCAAAAGAGAAGGGAAAGCCAACCTCGGAACATTTGATCATTAGTGCCCATGGACGCACCTCTAGTAAGAGCCCAATCAAATTAGCCGCCAATGAGAATCTCCAGTTCTACTGTGAACATGGATACACGCAAGGCGGCAGCATGGATATTCGCAGGCTCGCTTCGGGTTATGTGAAGCCAAGGCAAATTATTACCAGCACTGATCTGGATAAAGATTATGACCTGACCAAGTATCAAAGTGCGGACGAGGCGGAAACTTACGCTTACATTGCGCAAGGCATGCATGACCTTGAATCGTATTATCGTGACGTGTTAAAGCTGAACGATGAGGTCGTTGAACAATTTCTGATGCAGCACAAAGGCACCGTTCAAATGGATGTATTGACCATTCGTAACCGTAGCTGCGGCACTCCACCAACCTTATTTGAAGCTCTCAAATTGCTCCAAGATAACGACATCAAATACAGCACCATCCATTGCTCGTTTTGTCGTGGATTACAAAACGGAACCAATTTTGGGCAGCAAAACCCTGTTCCTTTGGGTAAGTCGATCTTTGATTAGATCCAAACAAGGTTTTGATAAACGTAAGGTCAGCTGTAGAGCTGACCTTTTTGGTTTTTATCGTTTACTCCAAAATTATTACCGGGTGAGAAAAAGGGCTAAATACATTAGTCCTGATTTAAAGTTTGTGTCTGGTTATTATTTTTACTCGACTGATACAAGCGATATATGGTCAGTAAATTGGTGATGATAAAAGTACTCTCGACCAATGAACCACCGATAGAGCCAAGCCAAATATTGTGGCTGACCCAGCAGAAGGAATTAAACAAAATTAAGCTGCGTAGGGTGATGCCTTTTTTGGAAAAGAGTGCCCAAGTGGCGACGGACGATCCTATTACTGTAAGTAGCTCAAAAAAGTGGGTGATGTTTGGTAGGGTCATCAGCCACATAAGAGCAATGAAGAACCACATCACTTTGCGTGATTGGGTTTTGATTGAGGCGAAACTGCGAATGCCATTAATGATCACGCCAATGGCAGCGACGGTTGCGCCCATTAGGGTAAAGTGAATACCCATGATGAAACAAAACGCCATCATCTGATAGCGAAAGCGCATGTCGTCTTTTTGCCAGAATGCCATCACGCCAACCATAAACGCGATGCCACCAATGCCTTGTGCTAACCAGTTTTCCATTTATTTCCCTAGAGTGTTGCAAAGTCATCTCGTTAAGTGAGTAAGCGAATGAGCATCCTTCAAAGTTGCCGCCCTTATAGAGTTTGATTCACTCTGTGAGTAGATCCTGAATCACGCTCGTGCCTCGCTTTTCAGGATGACGAATCGGGAGATATTTGTCATATCGTCATTCCGACGAGCCTAGGCGAGATCAGGAATCTACTTATCGCGATAACCCAATCAATTGAGCCATGCTTTGAATGAATCAGCCCTCCACAAAGGGAGGGCTGGGCACTTTATCTAAATCGCTAAGGGGTTACCCAAGAGCCTTGAGATTACTAACCAATCATTACTCATTCACAAGCGCTACTGCTTCGCGAGTTAGGCGAGCAAGCTCTTCCCAGTTGCCCGCTTCGATCAGTTTCTTATCTACCATCCACGTACCGCCACATGCTAATACGCGTGGGATAGCTAAGTAATCTTTGATGTTCGCAGGGTTAATGCCACCAGTAGGCATCAGTTCGATGTCGGTGTATGGCGCAAGCAGTGATTTCACCATGTTGATGCCGCCAGAGGCTTCGGCAGGGAAGAACTTCAAGGTGGTTAATCCCATTTCCAGTGCGGCTTCAACTGTGCTTGGGTTGTTCACTCCCGGTACGATATCAATCCCGATTTCTTGGCACGCTTTAACGGTATTTGGGTTAAAGCCAGGCGATACGATAAAGGTTGCGCCTGCTTCTTTTGCTGCAATTGCTTGCTCGCGGTTCAACACCGTACCCGCGCCAATCAGCATGTCTGGCTGGGTTTCACGCAGTAGGCGAATCGCTTCTGCAGCCGCTGCTGAACGGAAGGTGATTTCAGCTGCTGGTAGTCCGTTCTCTGCCAGTACTTTACCCAGTGGGATAATGTCTTCTGCTTTATCTATGGCGATAACAGGGATGACTTTAAGAGCTTTCAATTGTTCTTTAATACTAGACATGAGTGTTCCTTAAACGACGCCAAGCGCCGGTTGTGTGAATGCTTTGGGAATGATGGCACCGTGATGTTGAATCACAGCACCTGCCAGTGCGTTACCTCTTTGACATGAGGTCGCGAGATCGGCGCCAGCAAGGTATGCTGATAAAAAGCCACCATTGAATGAGTCGCCCGCCGATGTGGTGTCCACCACTTGAGCGACTGGTTGGGTCGGCACGGCTTGTGGAGCCAGATCCGCGCTCGAACCCTGATTTGTTGAGTCTTGAACCAAGCAGCCATCTGCGCCGAGCTTGACGATGCATTTGCCTACGCCAAGAGAGGTAAGGCGTTCAATGGTTTGCTCTGGTGCTTCGTCACCCCAGATCAATTGTTCATCATCAAAAGTCACCAAGGCAACGTCCGTCAGTTGATACATGGCTTGGTACACATTTTTGACGGTTTGATTATCGTCTTGAGGCCATAGCGCTGGGCGGAAGTTACTATCAAACGCGATTTCAACGCCTTGGGCTTTAAGTTCGACCAATAAGTTGAGCAGTGAAATTCGGTCTTCTTCTGGCAAGATGGCTAAAGAGATACCGCTGAGAAACACCGCATCCACTTGAGTTAATGCTTGTTTAACCATTCCAAAGTTTGGATGTTGAAGTAGGTAACGTGCGGCTGATTGATTGCGCCAATATAGGAACGTACGCTCTCCTTGATCATCAAGCTGAATCAGATACAAACCCGGCGTGCGAATCTCATCGCGCAGCACTAAGTCTGTTGAGATGCCTTCGTCTTCCCAGCGAGTCAGCATGCCCGTACTGATTGGGTCATTGCCAAGCGCCGTAACGTAAGAGACTTTAACTTCATCAGGTTTGCTATTGGCTTCGCAGCCGCGGCTCAAATAAACCGCAGCGTTGAGCGTATCCCCACCAAATGTTTGATGCATTGAGCCGAACGGTTTGCCATTCAGCTCAATCATACATTCACCAATAATGGCGATGTGCTTCATTGGTTACGCCCTCTCTTCAAAGTAGCGTTTTGCGTTACCAAAACAGATGTCTTCAACCATAGGACCAAGCAACGATAGGTCATTTGGAACTTCGCCGTTCTCTGCCCAACGACCGACCATGTCACACAAGATGCGGCGGAAGTATTCGTGACGAGTGTAAGACAAGAAGCTGCGCGAGTCCGTTAGCATACCGACGAATTGGCTGAGTAAACCAAGTTGAGAAAGCTGTTCCATTTGGCGTTGCATGCCGTCTTTCTGGTCGTTGAACCACCAACCTGACCCAAACTGCACTTTGCCCGCGATGCCGCCACCTTGGAAGTTACCAATCATGGTCGCCATCATTTCGTTATCACGAGGGTTCAAACAGTAAAGGATGGTGCGAGGCAGCTCATTGGTTTGGTCCATTTCATCCAATAGATGTGCCAGTTCAAAAGCAAATGGGCGATCGCCAATCGAGTCAAAGCCAGCATCAGCACCTAGTAGTTGGAACATGCGTGTGCTGTTGTTGCGCTGCGCGCCAATATGAAGCTGCATGACCCAGCCCAATTGCGCGTAGCGTTTGCCGAGCCAAACTTGAACTGCGGTAGAGAATTGCGCACATTCAAGCTCTGACAATACTTCGCCATTCAAACGACGGGTCAGCAACGCATCTAAATCAGCCTCGCTTGGGATCGGCGCGTAACGGACGATCTCAATGCCGTGGTCTGCCGCACGACAGCCATGTGCATCGAAGTGTGCCAAACGTTTATCAAGCGCACTCAATAAATCATCAAAGCGGCGAATTTCAATGTCTGCTACTTCGCCCAGTTTGTGCATGTAATCCGCAAACACGTCCAATTCAATCTTGAACGCTTTATCCGGACGCCAACTTGGCAGTACTTTAACGTTAAAGGTGTCGTCTTCTGCGATCGCTTTGTGGTGTTCTAGTGAATCGATAGGATCATCGGTCGTGCCCGCCATTACGACGTTCATTTGCTGCATGATGCCGCGAGCCGTAAATTCAGGTGTCGCAAGCAGCTCATTACATTGATGCCAAATTTGGTCAGCGGTGTCTGGGCTAAACAGCGTATTGGTAATGCCGAATGGGCGACGCAGTTCTAAGTGCGTCCAGTGGTAAAGCGGGTTGCCCAAGGTTTGAGGAACCGTCTTCGCCCACGCCATGTATTTGTCGTAATCGCTCGCATCACCCGTAATCAAACGCTCTTCAATGCCTGCCGAGCGCATGCCACGCCATTTGTAGTGATCGCCTTCAAGCCAGATTTGACCCAAGTTATCGAACTGACGATTTTGCGCCACTTCCGCTGGGTTTAGGTGGCAGTGGTAATCATAAATTGGCTGGTGGAACGCATGCTCATGGTACAAACGACGTGCAGTTTCGTTTGAGAGTAAAAAGTCTTCACACAAGAAATTCTTCATCGTTAACTCCTATTACAACGCAGCGACAGTGGCACGAGCACCGTTATCGATTAGAGATTGGTAAGCACTGCTCACCGCATCAATCACTTGTGGGTTTTGACCAAGCTCTGCAGGGAAGATGGCTTCAACCGCGAGCAACGCAGGCACAACAGAAACGTTCAAGCCGTGTTGGTCGCAAATCTGACGTAGTGTCTCTGCCATTGGATCGCGAACATCAATGTCGTTGCCTTGCTCGTCCACGCCGGATACGTAGCGCATCCAACCTGCAATTGCTGTTGCCAACCAAGAGAAGTTAGAACCTTGAGCAAGATGGAATCGTAAGCTGCCACCCATGCGTTGCGGGATCTTCTGGCTGCCATCCATCGCGATTTGCCATGTTTTGTGTTTCAAGCTTGGGTTAGTGAAGCGCTCGATAAGCAGCTTGGCGTAGCCTTCTAAATCGGTGCCTTCTGGCATGGTCAGCGAAGGAGCTTGCACTTGCATCATCATGTCGAATGCCGCTTTACGGTAGCCTTCATCTGTCATGGTGTCAGAGATGTGCGCGTAACCGCCAAGGTAACCTAGGTAGGCTAGGAATGAGTGGCTACCATTTAGCATGCGCAGCTTCATTTCTTCGTAAGGCACAACGTCGGCAACAAATTCTGCGCCAGCCACGTTCCAATCCGGGCGACCTGCCACGAAGTTATCCTCGATAACCCATTGGCGGAAAGGTTCACAAGCGATGCCACACGGGTCTTCACAGCCAAGTAGCTCAGCGATTTCAGTCAGTGTCTCTTCGGTTGCTGCTGGCACAATGCGGTCAACCATGGTGCAAGGGAAGGTAACGTTGGTTTCAATCCAGTCACACAATTCTGGGTCGAGCAGTTGAGCGAACTCAAGTACCGCTGCTTTTGCTACGTGACCGTTCTCTTGCACGTTATCGCAAGACATCACGGTAAATGGCGTCAGACCGCGTTCACGGCGCATCTTCAGCGCTTGCACGATGTAACCCAGTGCCGATTTTGGCTCCGTTGGGTTGGCAAGGTCAGCAATGACTAGCGGATTGTTTTTATCAAGCGTGCCCGTCGCTGGGTCGGCGCAGTAGCCTTTCTCGGTAATCGTCATTGAAACGATCGCCACTTGTGGCTCTGTCATTTTTTCTAACACCGCTTGAATGCTGTCGAGGCTTGGGTGGAGTGATTCGGTCACTGATCCAATCACTTTTACCTCTGTCGATTCTGCGCCTTTTTCTGCCACTGTATAGAGGTGGTCTTGTGCGCGCAGCGATTGAATTAACTCTTCACCACCAAATAGGTTGATTTCGCAAATGCCCCAATCCGAGCCTGTTTTGCTTAGCATTTCATTGGTGAATAGAGCTTGGTGCGCTCGGTGGAATGCACCAAAACCAAGGTGAACAATACGGCTTTTAAGCGTTGAGCGGTCGTAGTCCGGAAGCAGAACGTGGTCATTCAGAGTGGAATTCGAAATAGTCTTCATTTTGGTATCCCTTTTCCCGCAGGCGAACCTGCGGGATGGTTTATTTTAATCATTCGAATCTAGAGATCGTAACTCTAGAGCTTGTCACTAAGCGCTTAGTAGCCAAGAACAAGGTTAGGCAAGAACAGGCTTAGTTCAGGAATAAAGGTCACTGCCATTAGTGCCGCAATCAGTGCAACGTAGAATGGAAGTAGAGGCTTAATTACTTTGTCGATGGCAACGTTCGCCACAGAACAACCGATGAACAACGCGCTACCTACTGGTGGGGTACAGATACCGATAGCCAAGTTGAACGTCATCATGATGCCGAAGTGCACTGGGTCGATGCCCATATCCAGCGCGATTGGTAGGAAAATTGGCGTAAAGATCAGTACCGCTGGTGTCATATCCATGAAGATACCAACAATCAGCAGAATGATGTTGATGATCAGAAGAATCATCAGTGGGTTATCTGAAATAGCCAGTAGAGCGTCTGCGATCATGTAAGGAATATCAGCGTTTGCCATTGCCCAAGACATACCCATAGATGCGCCAACCAACAGCAATACGATAGAGGTGGTGACTGCAGATTCTAGGATGATCTTAGGAAGGTCTCGCCATTTCACTTCACGGTAAATCAGTACTGCAAGGGCGAAGGTGTACACCACCGCGATAGCTGAGGCTTCTGTTGCGGTGAAGATACCGCCGATAATGCCACCCATGATGATCACAATCAGTGCCAGAGATGGCGCTGCTTTTAAGAACGTATCCCAAACCATTGCAAGAGAAGGGCGTGCTGCGATTGGGTAACCACGACGTTTCGCAATAATGCCTGCCACTACCATGATGCTCAGACCCATCAAGATGCCAGGAATGTAACCCGCTAGGAACAATGCTGCGATAGACGTACCACCAGACACTAATGAGAACACGATCAGTGTGTTACTTGGTGGGATCAACAAACCAGAAGGACAAGACGTAATGTTTACTGCGGCAGAGAAGTTTTCATCGTAACCGTCTTTCTTTTGCAGTGGAGACATAGTACCGCCAACCGCTGCAGCAGACGCAACCGCTGAGCCAGAAATAGAGCCAAACATCATGTTCGCCATCACGTTTACGTGTGCTAGAGAACCAGGAAGACGGCCACCTAAAACTTTAGCAAAGTTAATCAGGCGAAGTGCGATACCGCCTTGGTTCATGATGTTGCCCGCCAAGATAAAGAACGGGATAGCCAATAGGGCGAAGTTATCGAGACCTGCCGCCATACGCTGCGCCACAACGGCGATAGCAGGCTCTAACGGTAAGCTCATTAAAATGGTCGCTAACGACGACAAGCCGATAGCAAAAGAGACCGGTACACCAATCGCAAGCAGGACTGCGAAGCTACCGAATAGGGTAAGAATTAATTGCCATTCCATTGTGGAACCCTCTATTGATCAAGTTGGGTGTCGGTGAGTAGGGCTTCACCAGACGTCAATTGTTTGATGCGGTCAAAAGCAAATACCGCCGAGTAGAAGATCATCAGTGCGCCACTAATTGGAAGGCAGAAGTAGATGTAGCCCATTTCCAAGCCTAGTGCTGGCGTTAACTGACCCGTAGCCAGTGTTTTCATCGCCAGTTGAGTACCGCCGTGAACCAATACCACGTAAGAGAACAGGGCAATGGCAATTTGGATGACGATTTCATTGATGAGTTTGCGTTTGCCTTGCAGCTTCATTGTCAGCAAGTCGATAGCAAGGTGACGTTTCAGACCAGTGGTGTATGCGGCACCAATAAGGGCTACCCACATAAAGAGATAACGAGCAAGTTCATCGGTCACGGTACTTGGTCTACCAATAACGTAACGAGATAGCACTTGCCAGACCACGCAAAAAACGAGGAAGGTCGACAGAGAGATGGTAAAGGCGGCCAACCCTCTATTTATGTATTTGACCAATTTATTCATTTTAGTTTCCTTTCAGTAAATACGCGTATCTCATAACAATTGGTTTACCAATGTAAGAATGTGTTTCTGTGTAGGGCAGTAACATACGCTAATCTTTCTGGTCGGATTATAAGTTAGCCGATTTGGTTGTCACGTGAGCAGGTTCACAAATGGATTGGTTGACCAATTTAAGGGTTCTTATTGTGATTTTGGTCAATCAATTTGCTTTTTTGTTTTGACGATAGGTTTTTCGATCGCCAATAATGACCTCGAAACAAGAAATACCGTGAAAAATTAAAACTACCCTACATATTGGACAACCAATCCAAGGAGAATAGAACAATGATGACGCGTAAGACTCTTTTAAGCGCTGTAGTAGGTGCTGCAATGACCTTCGGCGCCACTGCTTCTGCTTATGCTGCGACCACTTTGAAGCTAAGTCACAACCACCCTCGTGACCATGCAGTACATAAAGCAATGGACTTTATGGCAAAAGAAGTTCGTGAAATGACAGACGGTGAAGTTCGTATCCGTATCTACCCTGATGCGCAGTTAGGCACTCAGCGTGAATCGATGGAGCTAATGCAAAACGGTGCTCTGGATATGGTGAAGAGTAACGCGGCAGAATTGGAAGCTTTCTCCCCAGCTTATGCGGCATTCAACATGCCTTACTTGTTCCGCGATAAAGACCACTACTACAAAGTGACCGACGGTGAAGTAGGTCGTGAAATCCTGAATTCTTCAGCAGACAGCGGCTTTATTGGTGTGACTTACTACGATGCTGGTGCTCGTAGCTTTTACACCAACAAGCCAATCAATACGCCTGAAGATCTAAAAGGTCTGAAAGTGCGTGTACAGCCGAGCCCATCTGCGATTGCGATGGTAAAAGCGTTAGGTGGTAACCCAACACCATTGGCATACGGTGAGCTATACACTGCATTACAACAAGGCGTGGTGGATGCAGCGGAAAACAACATCCCATCATTTAGCTTGAGCCGTCACAGTGAGGTATCGAAATACTTCAGCCTAGACGAGCACACCATGGTGCCAGACGTATTGGTTATTTCGACTAAAACGTACGACAAGCTAACTCCTGAGCAGCAAAAAGCACTGATGAAAGCAGCTGCAGACTCTTCTGAATACATGAAGAAATTGTGGGCTGAGTCAGAAGCAAAAGAGCGTACAAAAGCTGAAAAGATGGGCGTAACTTTTGTTGAACCAAATAAAGCGGCATTCGTTGAAGCGGTTCAACCAATGTACGCGGACTTAGAAAAGACAAATCCTGAATTAAATGAACTGGTTGAGAAGATCAAAGCAGTTAAGTAATTCACAAAGTAATTAGTAATAAACAATCGAAAACAAGGTGTTACCACATTCTGGTACATAGAGGTTGACCAATTGTTATTGGTCGTTATGATGGCGTGAGAAGTTAGATGGAATATAGTGATAATATCATCATGATGCCTTTTGAACCGAAAAGACCGTATCAAGAGATCGGTTTAGTCCTTAGACAAGAACTTATCAATGGCCGTTACGTGGTCGGAGATAGGCTGCCGCCTGAGCGCGATATCGCAGAACGTCTCGACGTTAGCCGCACAGTAGTGCGTGAAGCGATCATCATGCTGGAGCTGGAAAACCTTGTCGAAGTGAAGAAAGGTTCTGGGGTGTATGTTATCAATATTCCATCTCAACCGAACTCCCGTGAGAACGTGATCAGCGATGATGCCGGTCCGTTTGAAATGCTCCAAGCTCGCCAGTTGCTTGAAAGTAACATTGCGGAATTTGCAGCGATGCAAGTAACGCCAGGCGACATCGTGAAAATGCGTGCAGCCCTTGAGTTAGAACGAGAAGAACTCGCCAGCGGCACCGCAGATTGTAACGGTGATGAGAAGTTTCATATGTGCATTGCAGAGGCAACTCAAAACTCTGTGCTGGTGGACATGCTGAAGCAATCTTGGGAGCGACGTGAGAGCAGCCCAATGTGGAATAAACTTCATTCTCACATTGCTGGTCAAGACTACCGTGAAGAGTGGTTAGACGATCACGCCAAAATCCTTGCCGCATTGCAGCGTAAAGATCCAATCGCTGCAAAAAATGCCATGTGGCAACACCTTGAAAACGTTAAACAGCGCCTGTTGGAGCTGTCTGACATCGATGACCCGAATTTTGATGGTTACTTATTCAGTTCCAACCCTGTTGTTCTGCAGGGCGCTGAAAACGGTTAACCACATTGCCGGCTTCGGTCGGCTCTAGTCAGCGCAGCTGCATTATCGTGGCTGCATATTAAGAAGTCGTTGTGCACTTAGCTTGATAAATTCGAGCGGGCTGAGTGCGTCTTAAAAAAGGTGAGTGTCATGGAACAAACTTGGCGTTGGTACGGTCCGAATGACCCTGTGTCGCTAGACGATATTCGTCAAGCAGGCGCAACAGGCATTGTGAATGCCTTGCATCACATTCCAAATGGTGAAGTGTGGTCTAAAGAAGAGATTTTAAAACGTAAAGCCATCATCGAAGAGAAAGGCTTAACGTGGTCGGTGGTTGAAAGTGTTCCTGTTCACGAAGAAATCAAAACTCAGACGGGCAACTTCCAACAATGGATCGACAACTACAAACAAACGCTGCGTAATCTTGCTGAGTGCGGCGTAGATACGGTCTGCTACAACTTTATGCCAGTACTCGACTGGACGCGTACAGACCTTGAATTTGAAATGCCGGATGGCTCTAAAGCGCTACGCTTTGACCAAATCGCATTTGCGGCATTTGAGCTGCATATTCTTAAGCGTCCGGGTGCAGAAGCGGATTATACCGAAGCTGAGCAAGCGCAAGCCCTTGAATACTTCAACAACATGACGGCGGATCAAATTCAACAACTAACAAGCAACATCATTGCTGGTTTGCCGGGCGCAGAAGAAGGTTACACACTAGAAGAGTTCCAAGCACAATTGGACCGTTACTCGGGCATCAGCAAAGACAAACTCCGTGAGCACATGGCGCACTTCTTGGCAGAACTCATGCCAGTGTGTGAAGCGCATGGTTTGAAGTTGGCGGTACACCCAGACGATCCACCGCGCCCAATTCTTGGCCTGCCACGCATTGTGTCAACCATCGAAGATATTGATTGGTTGACTGAAAAAGTACCAAGCAAAATGAATGGTTTAACCATGTGTACCGGCTCTTACGGTGTTCGTGGTGACAACGACCTAGTGAAAATGATTAAAAAGCACGGTGACCGTGTTTACTTCACTCACTTGCGTTCAACCAAACGTGAAGAAAGCAACCCGATGACATTCCACGAAGCGGCGCACCTTGATGGCGATGTAGATATGTACAATGTGGTGATGGCAATTTTGGATGAAGAACAACGCCGCGCAGAAGTGGGCGATCACCGTTTAATTCCTATGCGTCCTGACCATGGTCACCAAATGCTGGATGATTTGAAGAAGAAGACCAACCCAGGCTACTCAGCCATCGGTCGCTTGAAAGGTCTTGCGGAAGTGCGTGGTCTAGAGATGGCACTAAAACGCGCTTTCTACACTAAGTAATTGAATTTATTAAGCACACCAGAGAGTGTCATCAAACTATATTAATAAAAGCAAAAAACCGAAGCGTAATGCTTCGGTTTTTATTTAAGCTGATTAGGGATGAAGGGTGTTAATCGTCGTCATCCGGCACAAACTCTAAAATATCACCTGGTTGGCAATTTAAATGCGTACATATGGCTTCCAAAGTGGCTAACTTAACCGCCTTAGCACGACCATTTTTGAGTACCGATAAGTTTTGTTCAGTAATACCAATGAGCTTCGCTAGTTCATTAGAGCGCATCTTCCGTTTTGCCAGCATTACATCCAAGTTGATTACAATCGCCATATACCATTCACTTAAATTGTCAGCTCACTTTCTTCTTGTAGCTCGACTGCTCTATCCATCACTACAGCGATGACTCGGACAATAAAACCGATGACCATCATAGTAATGTCGCTGTCGTCTACTTCCGCTG
Organism: Vibrio sp. SCSIO 43155; assembly: GCF_023716605.1. NCBI lineage: Bacteria > Pseudomonadati > Pseudomonadota > Gammaproteobacteria > Vibrionales > Vibrionaceae > Vibrio > Vibrio sp. SCSIO 43155. The sequence goes on from NZ_CP071853.1 coordinate 67,277, forward strand.
ACACATTCCAATTCCCGTCATTGTACGACAAAGCCAAGCTAAGAAGCACGTCCATCGTGACTTCAATAAACGGTGTTGCGATCAGTAAGTAGCTGAGTTTCTTGAAACACTCCGTATTTTGGCGTTCAAAAATCTGCCCTTTCTCATACAAACGGAAAAGGACGATGAGCTGCCACAGTAAGGCCACTGTCAGTAGTGTTGAGATCATGCTTGGGAAGTAGCCAATTATAGAACGCGTAACGGAAAGAGGGAGCGCCACTTCAATAGGAAAGGTGGCGTGAAACCACTCCGCATCAAACATAGTTGCCCCAAACCAAAAGACGGTATTGAGCACAACCGTGAAGATCATAGAAAACCAAAATAGGATAAGTAGCTTACGACTAAAGTTGCTTATGGAATGTTGAGACATGACAAACCTCATATCAGATTTAATTTTCGCTCATCCTAATCAGTTAAAAATAATATCGCAATAAAAACTTATCGTTTTACGATAATTTTTTATTGCTTTTCTTAATGCGAGTATTTAATGTTGCCAAGTGGATTTATAAAATTGATGAATAAAGGTACGGGGAATGAATAAGGCGATTTTTTTTACAACGACGTTGCTAACGGTATCTGCTCCTAGCTTAGCTGAGGGTATTTTTTTGGATGATTTGGCAAAAGACTACAATCTTGAAGAGAGCAATACATGGGAGAGTTCTCCATACGCGCTGGATACAACGCCAAAACATGACGCTTTTACCGATGATAAATGTACGCGAGGGACAGAAGAGCAATTCACATCTCTTGCCGATGCGAACAAAAAGAAAAACGTCGAGTGCTACATCACGCATTTTCCAAACAGCAACATTAAAACCCGCATGCAGTCGAATGACGATGGCGATGTTAGTGTTGGCTTCTCATGGGATTTTGATTAACCACAGTTATTTATTGTGAATTTTTGCTCTTTAACACTATGATTCTTGGCGTAAAAAGTGATCGAAAGTCACTTTTATAATGAAGAGTTGCAAATAATCTGCGTCTTTTTCTTTGCGATGTCGTCTTATTAGACACAACTATTTTGACCGGAGAATTCCATGTTCAAGCCGCAACCAACGCGTTCAGACATTAAAGATAAATTCATCAAGCACGATAGCCAAATGCTCAACCAAGTGTACGGAACAGACCAAGTCGTACCGTATTGGATTGCCGATATGGACTTTCCTATTGCATCACCTATTTCGCAAGCGATGCAGCAACTTGTCAGCCGTGAAACCTTCTCATACGAGTTTGATAGTAAGATGGTCTTTCAATCCATTTCTGATTGGAATAAGGATTTGCATGGTCTTGAGCTTAGCACTGATAACTTTGTTCAAGTGCCGGGCGTACTGAGTGCGATTGCGCTACTGATTCGCGAGTTCACCAAAGAAGGTGAGGGCGTTCTGATCCAGACACCGGTTTATCATCAATTCCGACGTTTAATTGAATCTGCGGGTCGTACTGTTGTGGGCAACACAATGAAAATTGAAAACGACTACTACGTGATGGACTTTGAGCTGCTTGAAAATCAGTTGAAAAGTGGTGAAGTGCAAATGATTTTGCTGTGCAACCCTCATAACCCAGTGGGGCGTGTTTGGACGAAAGCAGAACTAGAGCGCATGGTGGCGTTAGCTGAGAAATACAAGGTGATGATCATCAGCGATGAAGTGCATGCCGACATTGTGTTTGAAGGTTCCACCTTTACCAGTATGACTTCATTAGGTTATGAAAACAGCCTGACGATCATTGGCTCGCCGGCGAAAAATTTTGGTTTGAACAGCATCTCTAACGGTTATATTTACAGCGATAACCAAGCACTTTTCGAGAAAATCAAAGCGACGTCAGCTTCACTGTCTATCGATCATGGCAATGCGTTTACCACTTACGCGACGATTGCGGCTTACCAACAAGGTAAAGAGTGGTTTGAAGGTTTTTATGCCTACACGCAAAACAATCGTAACTGGATTATTGAGTTTATTGAGCACAACTTGCCACTGGTGAAAGCGTTCCCGCCACAAGGAACCAACCAAATTTGGTTGGATTTTTCTGGTTTAGAATTGGAACCTTCTCAGTTAAAAGCCTTGCTGACAGAAGAAGCCAAAATGGCGCTAACGCCAGGTACTTGGTTTAGTGAACCCAATGAAAACTACTACCGCATGAACTTCGCTTGTTCTTTAGAGCAAATTCAAACCTCGTTTGAGTTGCTTAAAGCCGCTGTCGATAAACGTAAATAAGTGAAGTGGTAGGAGAATAAAACGATGACACAAACCATCACTAAAGGTATCAAAGCGCTAGCAGATGGCGCGGTTGAGTCTGAGTCTTAGCGGTCTATGTCATACTTGCCATATGGTTTATATTTCGATTAATATCGAATTATTGTTTTATGTATAGAGACCGTCGCATGTTAGCAGAGTGGTTGGCACACAAAGAGCAGCTCAAAAACTACATTGTCAAACAGACCAGTGATCCAGATTTAGCCGATGACATTTTGCAAGAGGTGTACATCAAGGCGAGTCAAAAGATCGACCAGTTAGAAGCGCGAAGCAAAATTAAAAGTTGGTTATATCGCATCACGCACAACGCGATCATGGATCACTATCGTACGCAGCAAAGTTATGAAGAGCTGATAGACAATCAGATTGAAGAGGAAATGCCGATAGAGCTGGAGAATCTACAAACCATGGGGCATTGTTTGCGCCCAATGTTTGAGTGCCTACCAGAGAAATATCGCCAAGCCATGATTTTGTCTGAACTCGATGGTTTGCCTCAACAAACGGTAGCGGATCAGTTGGGGCTTTCGCTTTCTGCGACGAAAAGCCGAATTCAGCGCGGTCGAGTTAAGCTCAAAGCCTTGTTAGTTGAGTACTGTAATGTTGAAGCTGGGCGAGGAGGTATCGTTGATTTCTCACCAGAACCGCAATGCCTTCACATGGCTCAAATGTATAGTGCTGAAGTGGCATAAAGCTAAAATATCCGCTCGATTTACAATGTAAAAGCGCAGAGTTTTGGCTCTGCGTTCACATTTTTAAAAGTTGTGGTTATTGAACGTATTAATTCTGACAAATGTAACGAATACATTCGATGATAACTCCGGTCTCTTGATTAGGGCGCGACATGTGAGGGCAGCAATGCCCTCCACTCCAACCTGTGTCGCGCCCGCTTTACCGTGAACAATGTGAAGTAAATAGGACTGAATAATGACAACGACGAAATTTACCGCAGGTGATTTGTTTCCCTCTATCACTCTACCAACGTTAAATAGCGATACTATCGAGCTAGGTAAGCCTTCAGAGAATGTCGATTGGCGTTTAGTGGTGGTTTACCGTGGCAAACATTGCCCTTTGTGTACTCGCTATCTCAACCAACTAGAGACACTAAAAGCGCGATTCTTACAACTCGGGATGGATATCGTAGCGGTGTCCGCAGATAGCCAAGCACAGCTAGAGCAGCATATGGAGCAACTGACCGTCACGTTCCCAGTGGCTTATGGTTTGACAGTAGAGCAGATGCAAACGCTAGGTTTGTATATCTCGGAGCCTCGCTCAGAAAAAGAGACAAACCATCTCTTTGCAGAGCCAGGTTTGTTGGTGGTGAACAGTAAAGGACAAGTTCAGTTAGTCGATATTTCCAACGGTCCATTCGCTCGACCTGACCTAGAAGTCTTGCTCTCAGGGTTGGCGTTTATCCGTAACCCAGAAAATGATTACCCTATTCGTGGTACCTACCAAGCGGCAATCTAATCACTGTTTTGGTTTGAGGCATTAAAAACCAACAACGTTCGCAGACTTCCTCTTCTAAAATTGGATTGTTCGTCTCCTAGATTGTGGTAAAGTCCGCGCCTGCGATTTATCGCATCTTTTACTGCCTCTTCAATCAAAAGCACAAGGTTAAGCTAATGCCATTTTCTACTCTCTCTTTGAGTTCTGAGCTGATTCACGCACTGCCAAAAGACTTTAAGAAGCCAACTGATATTCAGGCTTTGGCTATTCCTGAGCTACTCAGTGGTAAAGATGTGTTGGCATTGGCAAATACAGGCAGTGGTAAAACCCTTGCGTATGGTTTGCCTTTGTTGGAAAAGCTAAGTGTAAATCCAGAGCAAAAAGCGCTGATTCTAGTACCTACACGTGAACTGGCGACACAAGTGAGCGAGGCGATTAACCAAGTTGGTCAATCTATTGGTCTCAACGCAGTGTGTTTGTGTGGTGGTGTTGATAAAGAGCAGCAACTACAAGCACTTGCGTCAAATCCCCACATTCTTGTGGCGACAACCGGTCGTTTAGTTGATCTGGTGAACAACGGTTTGGTTCTGAGTAATATCCATTATCTAGTGTTGGATGAAGCGGATCGTTTGCTGGATATGGGCTTTTGGCCAGACGTGCAAAATATTGCAGGGCAGATTTCAAACCAGCGTCAAACCGCGATGTTCTCAGCAACGTTTTCTGATGAGTTGAAGGGCAAAGCCAAGCAACTCATGCACGCACCAAAACAGGTAGCAGCGCATCAAGAAAACAGCACCAATCAAGCTATTGCCGAAACGCTGTATCTCGTCAACAAAGGCAGCAAAACCAAAGCGTTGGTTGAACTGATCAAGCAAAATGCATGGGCGCAGGTATTGGTATTTATTGGCGCGAAAGAGAACGCTGATGGTTTGGCGAAGAAATTGAACAAAGCTGGAATTACAACCAATGCGCTGCACGGTAATAAGAGCCAAGCAGAGCGAGAAGAAGCGTTGGCGCAGTTTAAGTCCGGGCAAACACAGGTGTTGATCGCTACCGATCTATTAGCTCGCGGTATTCACATCGAGCAACTACCAGTAGTAATTAACTTTGAATTGCCAATGCATGCGGAAACATACGTTCACCGAGTTGGGCGCACAGCGCGTGCTGGCGAGCAAGGTGTCGCAATGTCGCTGGTCTGCCATGGAGAAACCGAAGCGCTTACAGCGATCCGTAACTTGACGCAACGTGAATTGCCAACGCAAGACCTTGAAGGTTTCCCTGTAACGGATAAGCCATCAACAGGCGAAAGCAAGCGCGCCCCACGTGATAAAAAAGCCAATCGCCGAACCAATGCCAAAAAGAGCATTAAGCAGTTTCAAGGTAAGCCGAAACGTCAAGCGCCTAAAGCTAAATGAGCAAAACCAAATAAAAAAAAGCCATCGTAATGATGGCTTTTTAATTAAATGGAGTGTGTGTCTAAATAGGGGTAGTGCTTAGAAGTTGTAAGAAACTGTCGCGCCTACTGCCCATTGGTTTGCACTGTCTACGATAGAAGAATCGCTGATGCCACTACCTAGACGAGTGTATTGTGATACTTGGCTGATTTGCCAGTGCTCAGTGATTGGCACTACCAGTTTGTAACCTAAACCGTAGTTTACGGTTGCATCGCCTTTGTATGCTTTGCGGTTTGCACGTGCTTCTTTGTCTGTTACACCGAAGTAGTAATCAACGTAATCTTTGCTTTGGTAAGACACGCTCGCAAATGGTACGAAATCAACATTACCGATATTCATGATATGGAAGTAAGTAGCACCGCCTTGGAAGCCTTTGTAAGCACCTGATACATCATGTTGTAGGTAAGTTGAGATCACGTTGTTTGGATCAAGTCTGAAATCTGCGTTCAAACCTAGATCGATCGCGATATCACGTCGTTTCGTACCTTTTAGGCTTTTCGCTACATCGCTATCACGAGGTACACCGCTACCTACCACGTAAGCACTCATGTTAAGTAGTTCATCGTTGTCACCTAGGAAACGGTAGTTAATACCGCCTAAATCAGCGTTGAAGTCTTCACCATGGTAGCCACCGTTTAGAACTGGCGCAGTGTTGTGTTTTTGGTCTTTGAAAAGATCGCTCGCTTGTACTACGCCAGCTTCGACCATCCAGCCACCTTCGTTGTTGTAGATGTTACCGTTACGAATGTAAGTATCACCCGCTGTTGCCGTGCCTGCAGCCGTCAACGTTAATAATGCAATAATTGTTTTGTTCATTGTTCTGTCCCAGTTGTTTGGTTTTGAACACTGTACAAAATAAAATTGTAACCCTCTATCAGCAGAGCGTATGGAAGTGTAATGATGACTTTAAGAAATGTATGGTTTCGCCTAAAAAAAACGCTAAGAAGTAGAACCATGCCCGCTGTGAAGGCATGGTTGAGATATTGGTATAGATGATCTCTATCGCCGTTGAGATGGTTTAACTGGGTTTGCGGTGAAGGTACTTCATGACTTTCCCTTGCTTCCACATCATAACGCCTGTGATAGCAACGACGGGAACAAGTACAAATAACGTTAACGTCATGAACATTTCATTTGCCTTCAGCGGTGAATAAAGCGCTGCACCTACCAACAGCGCACACAATATATGCATCCATCTTAAAACCAATCTTACTAACTGTCCGCTCATTGCCTTTCTCCTTTGCTTTGTTTCAATACACGATACAGAGCAAAGTGATGACGGTTTTGGCTTTGAGATAAAACGCCTAATAGCGTTATAAGTGAACGTATAGGATGATGAATGGTTTTATGCTGAGCAGATAACTTTCGGAATGTGTCTAAGACCCAACATTGAGCACCCGTCTTCCAAGTAGCTATCGGTGACAACATCGAAGCCGAACTTGCCGTAGTAGTCTTTCAAGTGCGCTTGTGCGGATATAAAAATGCTGTCGGTCGGGTAGATCTTTCTTGTGGCATCGAAACTCACTTGCATCAATTGGTTACCGATGTTTTTCCCTCTGTAGTCCTCTGCAACGATAACGCGACCAATACACACGTCATTGGCATCAGAGTTCAGCAAGGGTAAAACGTCAACGGGATATCCGAGTTTCGGAGGCATAATACGACTATAAGCCACCAGACGTTCGTTATCATACCCCATCACGTGGTAGGTGTCGGGATGGTTATCCTTACCATCCAAATCGCTGTATGGCGTGTTCATGTCTACGATGAAAATATTGACTCTTTGCTGCAAAAAATCGTAAAGCTCTTGAACAGACAGATCTGCGAATTTCTTAATTCTCCATTCGAGCATCATGCTTCCCCTTGTATTATTTTGGGTACAACATAAAGAGTATTTGTACGGGATTCATTAACCTTTGTTAATTGCTAAGTTCCAGCTTAAATACAGATTTACGGTTTTGAACGGCTAAAAAGCAAACGCCCCACTGACTTGGTCGTGGGGCTAATATTGAAAGGGATACGCTTTGTTCTCTCGGGGAGTCAAAACGGGAATTAACCCGCAGTCGGACCAACCAAACGCATTTCCCAATCTTCGACTTCACCGGTTTCTAAGCGGCGTTCAACAAGCTTGCCCCAAGATTCAACCAATGGAAGTTCCGCTAGCTGGCTTAGCTCTGTTTTATCTAGGCAACCAGTAAATACTGCGCCCATGATGCGAGCCAATGACCAGTCTGGGTAAGGTCTTTCGCACAGAATAATCTCGTCACCTGCACCGATATCGCCCTCTTGTAGCACTCGGAAGTACCAGCCTGTTCGAAGCGTGTCTTGCAGTCTTCTCGCCATGTCGTTTTGCTCGAAGCGGACGTTGAGTTTCCAACAAGGCATACGCCCTTGTGACACTTCCAGCAAGGTTGAGCCGATGCGGATCTTATCTTTCAAGCAAATGGACGCTTCTGTTACGCCGCTTGAGCTTAAGTTCTCACCGAACGCGCCAGCTGATTGGAAAATCGCTTTGTCGCCCAACTCTTGTTGCCAAATCGGATAGTGCTCGCTTGGGTAAATATGAAGGGCTTTTTGAATCCCACCATGAAAGCGCGGATCGCCTTGTTCGTCGTTGGTAAAACCCAGTTCTGTTGCGTGCTGACGCTGAGGTAGAACCTGTTTGTTAATCGCACTTTTCGCACCATGTGCAAAGGCAACGGTTTTACCTGCTAATACGCTGTTAACTACGCCTAACTTCTTCATATTCTTTCCTTATCACCTAAAGCTGATTTGCCAAACGGCGTGAGACAAAATCACGTTATCGCTCACCCAATGATTTGAATACCGGAATCGCTGCCAGTACTTCAATGCGCTTTTCTGTGCTTTTTAAGTAGCGCGTTTCGCTATCTGAAACCAACACATGACGTTGATAACCTTCCGTTTTAGGAAACTTGGTTAACACGGTTTCAAGCGATGCTTCGCACTTGTCTTGGTTGATGTTATCAATATCGACTTTGAATAAGAGTTGGTTTTCTTTGGATATTTCAACTTGATATCGCATACGTTGCACCTCACGGCTTCATTCACTTTGCCGAGCATGATAGCCTAGTGAACTTGTGTCAGAGTAGGGATGTAAGGACAGTTAATGATGCCAACCCGCCAAATCGATTCTCACTCCGGTGTCATGACCTCCAATGAGATGATGGCTGCCAATCCTCACTCTCCAGCTTTGGTTAAGACCATCGACATGCCGAAAGGTTACATTGATGCGCTGCACCAACACACGTGGCATCAAGTCATTTTCCCGATCAAAGGGCTATTGCAAACCAAAACCGAGCACTACCAACACCTTGTGCCTCATACCTCTGCGCTGTTTGTACCTGCGGGTATTCAACATGAATCCATCGCGCTAAGCCATACGACATTTGTCGGTATCTATCTAAACCCTAAGTTTGGTACTGAGTACGAGCATCAAGTTAGAACTATCACTCTCACACCGTTCTTAAACGAGTTGTTACAGGAAATACGCCGCCAGTGCGAAGGGGTCGTCAGTGATGAGGAAGTATCACGATTGCTTGGCGTGTTGCATGATCAAATCATGAAAGATAACGTGCAGACCTTTCAGTTACTGCTGCCAGAAGACCGACGCTTAAAGCTGATATTTGAAGCGCTGACCGACACGCCAGCATTGGATTGGTCACTCAAACAGTGGGGAGAGACAGTAGGCGCATCTGAGCGAACATTGTCGCGCCTGTTCTCCAAAGAGTTCAACACCTCATTTCAACTTTGGCGGCAACAAATTCGGCTGATTTATTCGCTCTCTTTGCTAGATGAAGAGCTCTCGATCCAAAGCATTGCCGATCAAGTGGGGTATCAAAACGACTCTTCTTACATCAAAGCGTTTAAAGCCTATTTTGATGTCACCCCACAACAGTTTCGCGTGAATGGTCGACGGGGATAGTGAGTCCAATCTTGCCCACAACATCAGTCTCGTCCATCACACTACTCTAACGGCAACTGGAAAGTACTCTTGATTTCCTTAACGGAGACGTTGGATTGAATGGCGCTGATGCCTTTCACGCGGCGAATAGCACTGATGCGGTCAAAATATTCGTCTAAATCTCTCGCCACCACTTGCACCATATAATCTGCGCTGCCAGCAATGCAGTGACACATTAAGATCCAGTCGGTTTCTGCGACAAAGTCTTCAAAAGGCGTGGTGTTTTCTACCTCATGACTGCCGAGGGTAACCAGAGTAAAACCAGAAACTTGGAAGCCGAGCTTTTTGCGGTTCAACTTCGCGGCGTAACCCTCAATGTAGCCTTCCTCTTCCATCTTTTTCCAGCGCCGCCAGCATGGCGTTTCACTCAGGTTAACGGTTTCAGCGAGCTTGGAATTACTCATGCGACCATCTTTCTGAATATGGTCAAGAATGGCGAAATCGGTACTATCCAATTCAAAATTGGTGGATTCTTTCTTTTTCATAATTGTATTAGAAATAGTCTGCTCAAATTGACTTTTATCGTAGCGCAGATAGCAATTTTCTTTCTACCCAAATCGTTAAACTGTTTCCCATATTCGTTGATTACTTTTTGGGAGAGAGTGCATGAGTGCTCAATTGCTAGCGGCATTTTTGTTGTTTGCCGTTTCTATTTCTTTAACGCCGGGAGCAGGTAACGTCGCGCTGTTAGGTATTTCAAGCCGATATGGGTTTTCTGCGACCGTGCCGTTTGTATTGGGCAATGCAGTCGGGGTGATCATCATGTTGGTTGGTGCAAGTGTGGGGCTTGTCAGTTTGTTTACCCTTTACCCAGATTTGTACACAGCGTTGAAGTGGATTGGTGCGGTCTACCTGCTGTATCTCGCATGGTCGATTGCCACAATGGAACTCGACAACGATTTGAATGCGAAAAAGTCTGGCTTTTTATCTGGCATTTGGGTGCAAATTCTTAATCCGAAAAGTTGGGTTGCGTCGCTGACGGTGTTCTCTCAATTTATCTCGCCAAACAATGATTACCTGACTCAAGTGGTGATCATCATTAGCGTGATGGTAGGAACCGGTGTGCTGGGGATGTTTGCGTGGGCGTACTTTGGCACAGTATTGAATCGCTTTATTCAGTCACCACAAAAGGTGGTATGGGTGAACCGATGCATGGGCAGCAGTCTCGCTTTAGTGGTGGTGTTTATGTTGAGTCAGCCCGTTTAAGCTCTTATCCAATTTGACGTGCGCGCCGAGAAAACGTTATATACCCGTTTCGCTATGGCGCGTCATACTTCCTCTAGCAGTCCCGTGGTATCCAAATGAGCTTAACCAAGACCAACTCGCATAAGACAAACACTCGCGTTAATCAACTGAGCTTTGGCTCGCCAAGTGTGTCATTGGTGTTGGAGCATGTTGAGCTAGAGCTACTCGCTTTGGGCAAAGTGCGCGTGCAAATCGAAGCCACAAACATTAATCCAAGTGACCGATTGTCGATTCTGGGAGTAGGGCAGTATCGTCGTGTGCATGTACCGCCGCGAGTGCCCGGGTTTGAAGCGGTAGGGCGTGTGGTTAAGATAAACGATCCGCACCAAAGCGAATTTCACATCGGGCAAAAGGTGCTGGTGGCACAAAGCGGGACTTGGCAAAGCTATGTCGATGCGCCAGCGGAGAATGTCTTTGCAGTGCCGGAAGAGCTTGAGAATGGCTACGCGTGCCAGTTGTATATCAATGCCCTGACGGCTTGGGTGATCACCACTCACGTTGCCAAGTTAGGTAAAGATGACGTGGTGATCATCAACGCGGGCAATTCTGCGATTGGTAAGATCTTCGCTCAGTTGTCGCACTCACTTGGATTTACTTTAATTGCGATAAGCTCCGCGCCAGAGCGTTATCCATACGATTCCATTGCAGTGTTAGATAGCAAGCAAGATCTGCAATCTCAAATTGATGCCCGAGAGTTACCTCAACCCAATGTTGCATTCGATGCCATTGGCGGCAAGTTGGGTACAGAACTCATCCAAATTGTGCGTAATTCGGGAATATACATCAATTATGGAACGCTTTCACTCACCCCTTATGAGCCAGCTTTCTTCGCTTGTATGAAGCAAAACAATATCGACTTCAGTACGTTCTTTTTGCGCTATTGGGAAGAGTCGGTTGGTAAGACCGTTCGCAAACAAGTCTTTGCCGAGATGCTAGAACACTTTATGGAACACCAAATACAACTCGATGTGGATTGCTACCTTCCGTTAGAACAGTTCCAGCGCGCCTTCGAGCTGATAGAAGATGAGTCGGTCACGCTGCAAGGCAAAATCATTCTGACCATGTAGTAACTGTATTCAAACACCTTGAGGTTACTGGGTAAATTGAAGAATAAAAAAGGGATGGCATTCACCATCCCTTTTGTGTTCTAGCCAAGAGCAATTGAGGTGCCTTTAACTCGCGATAATTTCATCCATTAGGCGATCGATTTGTACTACGACTTGTTCGCTGGCGTCTTCCATGGCGTTAATTGCAGTCACCATGCCTGCCATGTTGCCAGATTTGGCTTGGCTCATTGCTTCACGTCCACCGTCATGCACGCCTTTGTGTGGTTCTTCAAGCAATGCATAGCTTCTTAAGTGGCTGTAAGCCTTGCCATCGCCACGGTAGTACCACTGACCCAAGCGACACTCAGAGTGGCTATTAACGGTTTCACCAAACGCGCCCTTTTGTAGGAGACGATAGATATTGTTCTTCCAAATAGCGTGGTCGAGTTTGACCGTATCCAAGAAAGCGCGTGTGGAAGCAATATGGATCACCTGTTGCATGTGTTCCGATTTCACGACCACTTCGTTGACAATAGAACCAATCTGCGCAGAAGAGGCAGACACTTCCTCAGCACAAGTTTGGTTTTCATCAATCGAGGTTTTAATCGCGTTCACTTGCGTTAGTACTTGGTTCACCAAAGAATCAATCTGCTCACTGGCTTCGCTGGCTTTGCCGGCAAGGTTTCTTACCTCATCTGCTACCACGGCAAATCCGCGGCCTGCTTCACCGGCTCGTGCTGCTTCAATCGCTGCATTTAATGCCAACAAATTCGTTTGGTCAGAAATCTCTTGAATAGTCGATACAAGAAGGGAAATAGAAGTGGCAGTTTTATCTAATATTTGAACAGATTCAATGCTTTGTGAGGCTTGCGTACTGATCTTCACGGCTCGGTTATCAAGACGAGCAAGAGCTTGATGAGTCTGCTTAAACATTTCATCTAGTTGTTGCAGTTCTTGGTTTTCATGCGCCATAGATTGCGCACTCTCCACCATCTCTGTTCGAATGGTTTGGAGCATATCTCCACCTTTCAAACTGCTCGACATCAACTCATCACTATTGTGGTGTTCCTGTTGAGCGGAGCGAACAAGCTGCTGAGCCTCTTGGAGCTGATTTTCCAGAGCAGCAACGTCAGTTTGGTACTTCTGTTTGAGGTCTGCTAATTCTTGCTTTAGCAGCTCATTTTCTGATTTGATTCGTTTTAATCCAAACATAGGTTCTATAAATGTGACAGGATGTTAAAAAATCCATGCTAATCGAGTTGGATATCGAATACACGATCACTTTCATATCTTTGCTTGGTGTAATCACACTTTTTCGGTAGGGCTTTATACAAACAAGAGGTCTCAGATTTTGTTGCTTACCTGATAACCTCTGTTCTTTCTATCCGCTCATGAGCCGTTTTTAAAGCTCTTGCATCAATTGGATGTAGTTACCACAGGTATCGTCAAGTACCGCAATCATGACCGTGCCTGCTTCTCGTGGCTCAATTGAGAACTGCACGCCAAGCTCAGTTAATCTTGCATATTCTTTATTCAGGTCATCGACCGCAAACGACGTCCATGGGATTCCGGCTTCTTTCAACGCGTCTTGGTATACTTTTGCTGGACCAAATGCCATCGGTTCTAACAATAATTCCACGCCAGATTGCTCTTGTGGAGAGACCACTGTTAGCCATTTGTGCTCACCAATTGGTACTTCTGTTTTTTTAATGAAACCAAGGATATTGGTATAGAAATCGAGAGCTCTATCTTGATCGTTAACAGGAACGCTGGTTAGGGAAATTCTGATCACGGGTATTTACCTTTACTGTTTTGGAATAAGTAAAAGATAGCGAAAGCTTGGCTCAAAAACTTATTCTAGATTGCTTTTATATATTTTTTGAAACGCTTTGGGGGAGTAACCTGTGCTCTTTCTAAAGACACTCGAAAACGTGGTTAAGCTCTCATAGCCAACCTGAAAACAAGTATCCGTAATCGAGTGACCTTCCTTGAGCAGCACTTTGGCTTTTTTAATCCGCATATCCCTTAAATAGCTTCGCGGCGTGACACCATACATCTGTTTGAAAATCCGCACATAGTGAAAGCGTGACATAAAAGCCGCTTTGGCTAAGTCGTTTAGCTCGATGTTTTCTGAGTGATGCTTTTCCATAAATGCCTTGGACTGCCTGATCAGGAGGTACTGTTTTGGGCTCAACGGCATCTCGCTGTACACGCGATCGATTTCTTGTTCATAAAAGGTTTTTGGGCGAGATGGCATCGTATTTCACAAAGCGAAAGAGAGTGATTTTAGTCTAACACTGGAAGCAGATTCGTGGAGGTTATCTACTTCTCACTTTACTCAAAACCGTCCAACACCCACTTCCTCGCACTTTTTTGCTCTTTTCTGCTGAGTGATTTACTGACGATGCCTGGTTCATTCTGAATAAAAATAAATCACTCATTAACGTAAAGAATGTAAATGAGATTAATTATCATTAATGTTGTGTATTATGCTTCGCACCACGTTGTTGTTTATAAAATATAAGTAGTATTATGAAACTGAAGTCACTATCAGCAGCCATCACCGTTGCCATTGCCTCTTTTGCTGCTCACGCTTCCGATGAAAATATTGTTGTTGTCGGTTCTGCCCTTGATCAACTTGTTCAAACTGAGATTAACGCTGAAACGTTAGAGCTCAAACAAGCGTCGGATATTAAAGACGTATTGAACACCATGCCGAGTGTTACGGTTGACGGTAACGCTCGTTACTCTCGTAAAGTTTACATTCGCGGTATGGAAGACAAATTCTCTGTCGTAACCATTGATGGTGCGCGTCAAGAAGGTCAGCTATTCCACCACTCGGGCGACCAAACGTTCGATCCTGCGATGCTTAAGTTAGCTGAAATCACGCTAGGTGGTAACTCAGTACTGTCTGGTGCTGGTGCGATTAACGGTTCATTTAAATACGAAACGAAAGATCCCAGCGATCTACTTTCGGAAGGCGAAAGCGTCGGTGCTCGCGTTAAAACGGGGTATCAAACGGCTTATGAGCGCTTCACGACGAATGTTGCGGTTTACGCGCAGTTGAATGATGAACTTCAGTTGATGGGTATCATCAACTACTCAGAAGACGGCGATCTTTACATTCCTGGTAAAGATGACGTGACTTCAAAGCAAGGTGAACTGAAATCTGGCTTGGTGAAGCTAGTCTTCGTTCCAAACGATGCTAATGAATTTAAGCTTACTTTTAACACCTACCAAGATGGCGGTAAGCGTCAGCTATCGGGTGAAAAAGCAGGCGCACTTTACCTACATGATGATCACAACTACAACTCACTTAACCGTGATACCGTGACGTTCGAGCACCGTTTCGATAATGGAAGCGACTTGGTTAACTTAAAAACCAACTTGTACTACAACCGTCAATACATGGAACGCGACGCGTTAGTCGAAGAGTACGGCGATTGGAAGAAGGTGAACGGCGCTTGGGAATTCACCAAAGATGGTGACCTATCAATTCCTGATCGCGAATACAACGTGACGACCATTGGTGGTGACGTCCGCAATATCTCTTGGGTTGGTGAACACGAGCTGACTTACGGCTTCGAAGGCTACAAAGCGGAGCAGTGGATTGACTCTGGTTTAGGTCACTACACCTCAGGTTCAAAGCAAGGTCAAACGAAGAACTACGACATGGATGGCGGTACTGTAACGGCTTACGGTATTTACGCTCAAGATGCGTTTGAGATTAATGACTTCCGTTTCGTAACCGGTCTTCGCTACGATGTTCATGAGCTGGGTGGCGTGTTTAAAGGTAAATACGATCAACTATCGCCTAAGTTCCAAGGTGAATACCAAACCACAGACAACCTAAAACTTCGTATTGGTTACGGTCGTCTATTCAAAGGGGCTTCACTGCCAGAAACGCTAACCATGAAAGCGGCGAGCGATGTTAAACAGTCTGATACCAAAGCGATGACGGGTAACAACTACGAAGCAGGCTTTGATTACGACATGTCTGGTTTGCTGATGGCAGACGATGCAATCCTTGGTTTTACTGCTTACCAGTATGATCTAGATAACCAAATGCACCCAACCAAAAACAACACAACTTTGGTAAACCAATACGATGTTGAAGTTTGGGGTGTAGAGACGGTATTCACCTACAGCATTGAAGACTTCGCGCTTTACGCAAACCACTCATACTCTGATGGTGAGCAAACGAGCCTGAAGAATGGCAAGAAGAGCCACATGAACAAAACTGGTATCCATAACATCAAGGCGGGCTTCAAGTACGATCTAACCAGCGAGTTTGTGTTCGGCTGGGATTCACGTTTCGTTCCGGGTAATGATTACAAAGACGAAGATGGTGACAAGATTGAACGTGCAGGTTTTGCAACGCACAACCTATGGGCGGCTTACGTACCAGATTTTGCAAAAGACCTATCACTTAACCTAGCGGTAGACAACCTATTCAACAAGCAGTACGCAGAGCATACAGGCTTTGGTATTTCTTGGGGTTCAGATAAGTACACTAGCTACGAAGCTGGTCGTAACTTCAAAGCGTCAGTGGCTTACAGCTTCTAAGTGATAAATTACTCTTAAAAACAAAACCCCGATAATTGGTTATCAATTATCGGGGTTCTTTTTATCTAACTTTGCCTATCAAGGTGCAACAAGCATTACTTGGTATGGAAGATCTGCTCGGTTTCTAGCGACGTCATCGCGCGAACTTGACGCCAGATGTAGTAGAAAATACCAAACATCATCAACATACTTGGGATAGCAATCATTGGGTAGCTGTAAAGGGTGAGCTTACCCAACTCTTCATTGAACGCCGCTGTGCCCGATGGACTAGTTACAATCCAAGTTGCTAGAAAATAGTTCATCGCAGATGAGAAAGCGAACGTGCTAGCGAACAGATAGTTCGACGACATCAGGCAACGCTCAAATGCTTGCGTTTTACCATTCTGCTCTAAACGTTCGTTAATCAGTTGTAGGTTCAAGATGGTATCGTTCAATACAAGCTTTTGCATTAGCGGATAACGAGTGAAGGTTGAGCCTAACACTGCAATACCTATCAGGCCTGGAATCAACGCCTCTTTTAACGCTAACCAACGTGTGTCTAGCTCTAACAAGCCAATACCACCGGTTAACAGCACACTGATAAAACCAAGTGCAGAAATGAAGTTGAATTTCTTGTTGCGGATAAGATCCATGCCGCCATAAACCAATGGGAACGCCAAGGCAACAACGAGTGCCATTGCTGTACCTAAGTGTTCTTCACCGCTGAACTTCATCAAAATGAAGGAAGGGATGATGACGTTAAACAGGACTTCGAATAATGGATTCGACTTTTTCGCCGTGGTGTTACTCATAATTTTACTGACTCTACTATGTCGGCTTGGGTTTTACTTTGTGAGAAGTGTTCTACTCCTTGCGCCAGATGTAAAGTCTTAAAGCCCCGAGTTGTGTAACGACTTATGAAATGGGACGGTAATATTGCTTTATTTCCGTAAGTTGTGTTTGGCGGGGCAAATATGTGCTGCATCGTGATCTCAAAACCGCCGTGCGCTTAAAACGCTAAATTTGGCAGTGTTCACAAATTCTCATCTTCCTTACTATTTACCGTGAATCATTCTTAGTTCGTTTAACGCGCATTACGTTGTAATTGATTCTATCAATGCTTTTAAAATCCATCTCAAACCGCTCTGATATAAAAAATAACAATATCATCGTCAATTAAATCAATTTTTAGCCGCTTATTTTTCACTCCATCATACGTCATAGAAACAGCAATGCTTTCCGCAAGAGAAGCACACGAATTTAGTTGTCCGTATCGGAGTTTAGAATGAAAAAAGTAAGTGCAGTGGCTGCCGCAATTACATCTGTTTTAATGACAGGTGCCGTCTTTGCTGAGACCGAAGTGGCGTTAGATGTGATCGCTGGTGATGAAGCCGCACCCGTTGTTGAAAAAGTAAATGGTACCGATGTTATCGCTGATGGTTGGGAAATCTTCGGCTATGCGTCAATGAACTTTAGAACTGTTGATGGCAAATCAGTGGATACTGAATTTGGCAAACCAGATTACAAAACAGCAGGTACACACGGTAAGAGTACCAACCAAGTTGAATTCATCATCAAAAAGCATACTGAGCACGCGAACGGTGTTTGGTCTGACTTTGTTGTTCGCTCTGAATATGGCAACGGCAACTCTTATGCCTACTCTTCTGCGGGTAGCCAAAAAGACAATACCACTGCACAGTTTGAAGTGAAGGAAGCGTTTGTTGAAATCGGTGCGCTGCCTTACTTTGGGGAAGACACCTCGATTTGGGGTGGTCAACGCTTCCTAAATCGTGCGTCTGGTCTGTTATCTGGTGAGTTCTGGAAGCAGTCATCAGGTGTTGGTGCCGGTATTCAAACTAAGCTCGCTGGCAACACCGCAGGTATCGCGTATGTGATTGCCGATCCAGACGCAGGCGCACCAGATGTGTTGGTGTGTGAAGACAACAGCAATGCGTCGACGTGTGAGATTGTTAAAGCCAATGCTGAGCGCACTACCGTTTCTACTTTGGATTTCTACTACTATGGCGTAGATGTGGGCTTCGGTAGCGTAGATTTCGACTTTAAATACATGCAGCAAGAAGGCAAAGACAATTCTTCAGATGATGGCTTTGGCGCTGCAATTACTTTGAACACGAGTTACTACGGCTTAGACGGTTGGACGCAAAACGCACTTGCCTACGGTAAAGGTGTCGCGCAAAACCGTGGCGTGAACTTTGGTGGTTGGTCTGGCGGTGACGATAAAGCTGAATCTCTATTCTTCACTTCTTACGGTGTGCTAAACATCTCTGAAAACTGGCAGATGGGTTCTGAAATTACCTATATCGGTGCACTCGACCAACTGTTTGGTGCTGATGACTTAAAACGCTACCTTGTGGCTGTCCGTCCTTCTTATAAAGTGAACGATAACCTTCGTCTTGAGATGACGGCGTCTTATGGTCATGAAGAAGGGGCTGAAGGCTACTGGGGACGTACAGGGGATGATGTCGAAAGTGATATTTACAACATCGAACTCGCGGCGGCGTTTACTGTAAACGCAGACTACTTTGGTCGTCCTCAAATCAAACCTTACGTGAGCTACATTACCGCTGATGATGAAGCGAGCGCGCGTCAGATTGGCATCGAGGATGGTAGAAATGAAACCGTGATTGGTGTTCACACCGAAATTTGGTTCTAACCACACTTTGCAAAAGGCAGCGAATAGCGCTGCCTTGTTTGCTTTTGAATGATTGTTTAGCAGATCTGTTTTACCTTGAGAAAGAGAGATAAATCATGCAGAAAAACCGTGTAATCCTTGCCCTCATGTTGAGCTCGGCGTTAACCGCATGTGCGGCTTCTCCAACATTGGAAGCGACGACGTTGCAATCGGTGCCGGAAGCGGCAGTTTGCTGCAACAACTTCTCTGAATTTCCATGGTTAGAGCTCGGCACTAATGAGCAAATTGAGTTTTCGATTAATGCGGATTCGCCGGTAGGTCGCTTCGCTGAAGGGAACAGCTATTTTGCTGCGTTTAAGTTGCCAGCGCGTTCAAGCAAAGTGAATATTCAGCTTGCCAGCCATATGGTCAATGGCGAGGTTTTCGCGCCTAAGCTGATCACTTTAGATAAAGCGTTCAATATCGTGAATATCAATGATCATGATAGCTTTGATATCGAAACCACGGGCATGCTTACACGCACTCAATACCAGCTGAGCTTTACGCTCGACGTTGAGAAAACGCCTTACTTTATTGTTTATACTGATGAAAGCGAGCTAGGTGATTCGATTCAAATTCCTCATCCTGCCAAAGAGCGTGCTGTGGAGTTGGGTCAGCCAATGCCGATGGTGACCGACCCGAAATATACTTATGAAGCTTTTGGCTCTTTGGAAGTGGCGATCAAAACCTTATCGTTAGCCGCGCCTTCACGTACCACAGAGACACAGAAAGCGGCAGTTGTGGTGGCTCCGGTAAAATTGTCAGCGCCAGCATCAGCAACCATGCAAACATCGTCAGCAGTAAGTTCGAACACGAAATCGGCATCAACGAGTGTTCATGCTGATACACGAGCCTATTATTTTGAATCTATTCGAGCAGCAGTGAAGAACAACCAAACATCAAAAGCGATGACGCTGCTAGAAGAAGCCAACCGATTGGGTATCGACGGCGCACAGAAAGTGTTTGTTGACGCCGTAGATAACAAGTAACTCCATTATTAAAGTGTCTATTTTTGGACCTCAGAGAGCGCTTTCGCGCCCTCTGAGTTTTTTTAGTCTCTAGCAATACATAGCTTTTCTGCAGAACGCTTGTTGAGCAAGTAGTTCTCTTCCTCAAGCGCTCGGTGCGATAGTGCTGGGTTAGGTTGAGTGAAGGTTAATCCCTCCAACAAAGTAACTGGTGCTAATGGTTTTAATCTGGTTTTTACACCATCACGATTACACTTCATTTGCCCGGATTCTGGGTACCATTCGATCTCAATTGAACCGTCAATCACATCGGCTTCAATGCCGACCTCATATTCCTGACCGCGCAGTTTCACGATGAACTGAACTTCAGGTTGAGGGCGTTCAAACTCAAATGAGAATTTGGTTTTCTCAGCTTGTTCGACGTCAACATGCAGGGCGTTGTTATCACCAAACGGCAGTCGAGCGCTTAGGTGTTTCCAAGTTGATGGTAAGCTTGGGCAAAGCTTGATGGTGTTGCGCGAGAGCTGTGGCGTAAAGCCGAGATAGTCTTGCTGAGTGTTACGAGCAAATTCCGACACTGACCACGCTTGAGCATAAGTTCCGCTTTGAATGACGGACGTCGCAGACGCTTGGTAAGCATCCAAGTTTTCGCTCATGGTGCCGCGATGTCCCTGATATAAAATCTGATGGGCTAAGTTTTTGCTCAGTTGATACGCTAAATCTTGTTGCTGGTAACGGGTAAGTGCGCCCACAGTGAAGCCTGCGTTCCAACCCCAAATGGTCCCATTATGGTATGCCGCATCTTTGTGATACTCAGGGCGGTTGTCATGATAGGGGTGGAATCCTGGGTGCTCTTGTTGCAAAGAGCAGATGCCCCAAGGGAAAAGCAGATGCTCGACGCTGTTCTTTACAATGTGCTGCCCAATATACTCTGGAATTAAGGCTTGGCTGGTCGGAATGGTCAACGTCATTAGCTGGTTTGGGCGAATACTGATGTCTTTCACATCGTCTTGCTTGAGATGATCCGCTAAGCACATGGATTCGCTATCCCAGAACTTGTCGATAAAGCTGGCTTTCACTTTGTTCGCCAAAGTTTGGCAATGTTCCGCTAAGGCGTGGTCACCATTCCATTTTGCAAGTTGGTTTGCCACTTGTAGACTCTCAAACCACAATGCTTCGATGTCGTTGGCTTTCGGACCACGAGGTGACCATGGGATCTGACCGTTGATCTTGGCGTCCATCCAGGTATCGGGATCGCGATGTCGCATCAAGCCATCATCATCGAGATAGTGCTTTTCAACCCCTTCAATAAAGCGCTCTATGATGGGCAACATTTGCTGGGCGAACTGTGTATCACCGGAGTAGTTAATGTATTCGAAGATCTCGCGAATCATCCACGGTGTGCCGTCGGTCGTGTTGTAGATGATATTAGTCTCGCTGGTGACACGGTTTGGAATTCGACCATGATTTTTGTCTTTCAGATCATCTAACTGCATCGAAGCAAAGTTGGTGATGATGTCGCGGGCTTCGTCAAACTCGCCATTCACTAAACTGGTGCCGGGCAGCGCGATAAAGGTGTCTCTGCCCCAACAGTCTTTAAACCATGGCAACCCCGCCCAGATGCCGGTACCCAGCTCTTTATTGACGAAGGTTCGGCTGGCCAATCGTGCCCACATAACGGCGCGGTTGTATTCCAGATCGTCACACCAAAAATAGTTCTTGGTCAAAAACTCAAATACTGCGTTTTGATGTTTCAACTCTGCATGTTCGAGGGCTGCATTTTGTGCTTGTTGGATAGCATCGGTTTTGTTGTTGGAGAAAGCAAAGTAGGCAGTGAAGCGGTTCGTTGTGGTCTCTGAACTGAGCTTAATTTGAATGTTTTGGCTGCCGGATAGTACGTTATCACTGACGTTCGAATCTCTCTCATTGAGCGTTTGTGCTCGGAAGCTTTGGTTTGCGCTGATCGCGATAAACGAGAGCGAGCCTTCAGGGCAGATGTCTGGAGCGACAGAGATAAGCAGGCAATCTTCCAACGCTTCTACTTGGCAGTACGATGGATTGAGGTTGAGTTCAGGAAACAGTGCCAACATTTCGCTGCTGGTGGATTCCACATTCAGTGCAGCAAGGCGTTGCCCTGCGATCAAGGACAAGCCATCTTTACTGGCATTCTCATAATGATGTTCGATTCCATATGGCATTAAGCAGGCATACTGCGCCTGTGTTTTTTCGTTGAATGCGTTGCCAATGCTTGAGGCAAAACCACCTAAATACCAACCTTGATGATGGCGATAACGTGCCGTGCCCAAAGCGCTGTGTGTGGTGCCTTCATAGTAGCCGTCGAGGTTATCACCAAACACAAATGGGAAAGGCGTTTCGCTCTTGATCGCCAACGCCTCGAACAACTCATCGAGCGGAAGGATTTTGGCTGTGCTTGGCAATGATTTAGCGGGGATAGGACCTGATTGCGAAGTGATGAGATGATCGAATTTCAATTGAGTGAGTAAGGAGGCGGTGTCTGCCATTGCGGGTTTGACGCTTAGACTTGGCGACGCTGTGCTGAAGTCGAGCGTCAGCAAATAACGACCTGATTGTTTTGGTTCAAACACCAAATCATTACCAATGCCTTGAGTTGGAATAAGCGAGAGCTTTTGATTCAAACTGATATTCACTGCTTTAATATCATCTGCGGCGAACGTCCATTCTTCGCTGCCATTCAAATCGGCGATTTTGAATTGGTGTCTATCGGCTGGGAAAACTACGCTAGCTTGTAGTTGGTGCTCATCAATTGGCTGGAAAGGCGTATCTAGCCCCCAACCATTTAGTGTGCCTTTCAGATATAACGTTGGGTATTGGGGCATATTCTAGAGTCTCATAAAATAAAAAAGGCACAGCGAACTGTGCCAAATACGAACATGAAAGAATTAGCGAACAATTTGTTTTGCTGCAGTGTCTAGGGCGTCTTTCACGGTTTGCTTGCCTTGCATCGCGTTATCGATAGCAGCACCTTCCGCAAAGAAGTAAGACGTCATTTGAGGGATGTTCGGCATGATCTCGCCGTTTTCTGCGTTGATCATGGTTGATTTAATGCGCTCGTCACTTTCCAGCACTTTCTGGAACGATTTTAGTGTCACGGCACCAAGTGGCTTGTCGTCATCCATGATCTTCAATGCGGCGTCTTGGTATAGGTAGTTTTCTAGAAACTCAACAGCCAGATCTTTGTTTGGGCTTGATGCGTTAATACCCGCACTCAAAATGCCAACGAATGGGTTACCTTTACCGCCGTTTAAGGTTGGCAACACGGCAACGCCGTAGTTCACATCCATTTTGTCTAGGTTGCCCCAAGACCACGGACCGTTGATGGTCATTGCCACTTCACCTTTGGTGAACGACGCTTCGGATACTGAGTAATCCATATTTGGATCGACGATGCCTTTGTTGACCATGTCGACAAGGAATTGCAGACCAGCCACACCCGCTTCATTGTTTACACCCGTGTCTTTAGCATCGTAGCCTTCTGCTGTTTTACCAAAAGCATAAGCGCCGCCAGCTGAAATCATTGGCCAAGTGAAGTAAGCGTTTTTCACGTCCCACATGATCGCTTTCTTGCCTTGTTTTTGCATCGCTTGGTGGATGGACTCCAGCTCTTCCCAACTCTTAGGTGGGTTTGGCAACAGGTCTTTGTTGTAAATTAGAGAAGGGACTTCGATAGCCAGAGGGTAGCCAAAGATTTTGCCATCTACAGTGACCGCATCCCAACTGAAATCGACAAGCTTATCTTTAAACTCTTGGCTCGGTTTCACTTCTTGCAGTAAGCCCGCTTGAGCGTAGCCACCAAAACGGTCGTGTGCCCAGAAGATGATGTCAGGACCACCGCCTGTCGCGGCGTGTTGTTGGAACTTTTCTTCTAGAGAATCCGGGTGCTGAACATTAACTTTAATCCCCGTATCTTCTTCGAATTGTTGACCAATTTGGCTCAATCCTTGGTAAGACTTATCACCGTTGATCCAAATGATGATCTCACCTTCCTGCATTGCAGAAACAGAAGGCGCTAAAAGAACAGATAAAGTGCAAAGCGAAAGTGTTTTTAGAATAGGTTTCATTGCGATAGATTCCTTGTTTCAAACCTAGTGACTGGACGTCAGCTGTTGTTTCACGGTTTGATAATACGGGGATGCACTTAGCGGTTAAAATTGATTTCTTTGTCGTTGGTATTACATTTTTCTATATCAATGCGTTGGAATGTGATCGGGGAAGCGCATTGGCTTGGGTGATACCCAGTAGCCAATGCTTTGCGGTGGTTGATGTAGAGAAGGGACTTGGAAGGTTTTGACTGTTTTTGTGAACAGCAGCCAAATTTAATCTGCGATGGAAGTGTCTATATCTAGTGTGAAAGCACTAGCGCACTGTGGCTCGATATTCAGTTGGCATTTACCGACACCATTTTCGACGCGTAAGGTGAGTGGAGAAAGACGATTCATAGCGTCTTTTAAGATGTACTCGCCATCGCGCAGTTCGAGTTTTTTGATCAGCTCAGATGGCATGACCAACTCTATGTTTTGAGGTTGTTCTCCCCTTAATCGTGCGACTGCCAAAATCAATTGCTGACTCGAATAGCGAGCAAAGCAGAATGACTCTTCCCCCAAGGCTTGTTGATTACTTGGATACAGGTCAAAGTAACCTCCCATTTTGGCTGGCGAGGTCAAAGCTAAGTTGAGTAAGCGTTGATAATAGGCTCTTACTTCTTTCTGTTGTTGCGATAACAAGCCCCCGTCGAACTTGCCATGATTCATCCACTTTTGGTGTTCTGGGACACCGATGTAATCAAAGATGGAGGTACGACTTGGTTGCCCAAAGCCTGCGTTCTCTCTTCCTGCTTCTCCCACTTCTTGTCCGAAATACACCATGGTTGGTGAGGTGCTAAGTAGGGTAGAAATCAACATAGCGGGCAAGCCGTTCTCTGCACTGCCCGCAAACTCAGGTGAGGCGAGACGCTGCTCATCGTGGTTATCAAGAAAGTGCAGCATGTGGTGTTCAATATCCATCATGCTTTCTTGAATCTCACTGATTTTGCTCACATGCCGTTTGCTGTGCATCACGTCTTTGAGGCAATCATAGAGGTCAACTTTGTCGTACAGATAATCCATCTTGCCGAGATGAATGTAGTCGCGATACAGGTGCGGTTGATACACCTCTGCCATCAAAAACGCCTCTGGATTGACCGCTTTGATGCTGGAATTCATAAAGCTCCAAAACTCGACAGGCACCATTTCCGCCATGTCATAACGGAAGCCATCGACGCCTTTGTCTATCCAGTAAAGCGCTATGTCGCGGAACTTATACCAAGAGTTTGGCAGCGTTTTGTCTTGCCAGAATTGCAAATGCTCAGCATGGGATTTGTTTGCGTAATCGGCTGGCAGTTCTGGGAAATCTTTGCTGCCGTCTGGGCGCACGCCGTAATTGATTTTGGCGGTTTCATACCAATCATCAAATTGCGGTTGAGCAAGCCTAGAGCCGTTGCCGGTCCATTTGGCGGGAAACTCTTCAAAGGCAGGCAATTTTTCAAAGTTAGAAAGGTTCCTAATCAGCGTCGGGTCACCTAGCGGGGAAAATTGCTCAGGAATGTTAGGTAACTCAAACGCTTGATTAGGAACGTAATAGAAATTGTTGTCACGATGGTACTCAACGCTCGTATCGTCATCGGCACCAAAATCTCGTACACCGACAGGGTTGTTCAAACCTTGGTAACGTCTGGCAACGTGGTTTGGCACAATATCGATAATGACCTTCATGTTGTGCGCATGCGTACGCTCGATAAGGGCTTCAAACTCTTCTAATCGATGTGCTGGATCATCCGCCAAATCGGGATTCACGGAGTAATAATCTTTCACCGCATAAGGCGAGCCTGCACGTCCTTTCACCACCGCTGGATGGTCGTTCTCAATGCCAATGGCACTATAATCGCGGATCACCGCATGGTGTGGTACTCCGGTGTACCAAATATGCGTAATGCCAAGCTGTTGAATGGCAGTGAGCGCCTTGTCGTTAAAGTCACTGAACTTACCGACGCCGTTTTGCTCAATGGTGCCCCAAGGTTGATTGGTGGTGTTGGTGTTGCCAAATAGTCGGGTGAAAACTTGATAAACGTTCGCTGCGGAATTCATAGATATTTAAGGGAGCTCGTGGCTCCCATATCCTCCAAAATTTATTTCAGTTTGACTGCGAAAGACTCGTAAGGTGCGAGAGTTATCGTCGCTGCAATCGCACAAGGCGTCGCATAGTTACTGATTAAGCACTCTACCTGATCGGCTTGATATTGGGTTGGGACTTGTAAGGTTTGCTCGTGCTCTGAGAAGTTACTCACGATAAACAACTGTTCACCTTGGTATTCGCGCACGTAGCCAAACACGTGTTGATGCTCTTGCCATACTGGAGTGAAGCTTCCGTAGACGATGGTTTCATGACGTTTACGCAGCTCAATGAGCTTCTTGTAGTGGTAGAAGATCGAGTTCGAATCGTTAAGCGCCGCTTCCACATTAATCTGTGGGTAGTTCGGGTTGACCGCAATCCAAGGTGCTCCGCTGGTAAAGCCCGCGTACTCTGATGCGTTCCAGTGCATTGGTGTACGCGCGTTATCACGACTGTTCTTGTGAATCGCATCCATCATGTGCTCGTGGCTGATACCGGCAGCGGTTTTCACATCGTAGAATTGTCGCGTTTCGATATCGCGGTAATCGCTTAGTTGGTCGAACGCCACGTTGGTCATGCCAATCTCTTCGCCTTGATAGATGTATGGCGTGCCTTTCAAAAAGTGCAGCGTTGTTGCTAGCATCTTGGCTGACTCGACTCGATAGGCTTTGTCATTGCCAAACTTCGACACTGCACGAGGCAAATCGTGGTTGTTCCAAAATAGGGAGTTCCAACCCGTGTCTTGCAGCTCGACTTGCCACTTGGTTAGCACGTCTTTGAATTCTTTAAGGTCGAGCGGAATCGGCTGCCATTTGTCGCCACCTTGCCAGGTTAGGGTAATGTGTTCAAATTGGAACACCATCGACAGCTCATGACGCTCTGGCGCGCTGTACAGCTTAGCGATCTCAGGCGTTGCCCCCCAAGTTTCACCGACCGTTAATACATCTTTGCCACCGAAGGTTTCTTTGTTCATTTGTTGCAGCAGCGGGTGCAGGCGATCGCCATTGCCCGTGATACCTTTGTCGACTTCTTTTCCTATCAGATCAATCACATCCAATCGGAAACCGCCGATGCCTTTTTCAATCCACCAGTTCATCATCTTGAATACTTCTTGATGAACTTTCGGGTTCTCCCAGTTCAAATCTGGCTGGCGTTTTGAAAAGAGGTGGAAGTAGTACTGCTCGGTTTTCTCGTCCCATTGCCAAGCATCGCCACCAAAAATCGATTCGATGTTATTTGGTAGATTGCCTTCTGAGTCTGCATCACGCCAGATGTAGTAATCGCGGTACGGGCTATCCTTAGATTCACGCGCAGAAACGAACCAAGGGTGCTCATCCGAAGTGTGGTTAACCACCAAATCCATAACGATTTTGATATCACGCTCGCCAGCTTCTTTGAATAGCTGTTCCATGTCTTCCATGGTGCCGAACTCACGTGCGATGGCTTGATAGTCTGAAATGTCGTAACCGTTGTCATCCATTGGCGATTGGTAAACAGGAGAGAGCCAAATCACGTTGATGCCAAGGTTTTTCAAGTAATCCAGTTTGCTGATGACACCTTTTAGATCACCGATGCCATCATTGTTGGAGTCGTAAAAACTGCGTGGGTAAATCTGATAAACGACTGCATTATGCCACCACGTTTTTTCCATGTTGTTTGTGCCTTTTCAATCAAAAATCTAAGACAAAATATAGTGGCTTTTCCCCGCTAGTAGAAATTGAACTTTTTGCTTATGATATAGGAAAAATTGATACCTAAATGAGTGGGCGATGATGAATCGAGTGAATCGATATTTTCTGACCGTAGCCAGAACCGGAAACATCAAGAAGGCGTCTGAGCTGCTGCATGTAACACAACCAACCCTGACAACGGCGATCAAGAAGCTAGAAAGCGATATGGGTGTATCGCTATTAATACGTCGTTCTAAAGGCGTAGAGCTGACAGAATACGGGCAAGTGTTTCTCCGTTATGTCGAGGAACAGCAAGAAAAACATCTCGATTTGATGCACAAAATTCAAGACATGCATCAAAGGGAACATGGCAAACTGAAGATCGGTGTTGGTGAAGCGTGGTGGGAGCTTTTTGTGCGACATGGGATCACCAAATACCAAGAAGCGCATCCTCATAGCTCACTCTATATTGAATTTGGCAACAACCTTTCTTTGATGCAGCACCTGATTCAAGGTGATATAGATTTATTTATTGGTCACGAAATCGGCGGATTGAAAGATCTTATGCCGGTGGTGTTCAGACCGCTGTTCCAAGATCAAGAGTCTTTCTTTGTTCATCGAGACCACCCTCTACTTAATGACAAAATGTTTTTGGAATCACCATCCGAGGCGATGTCTGCTTATCCACTGATCCGCGTAACGCCGGGGCATTCTCGATACAGCTCAGTGCTCAACAACGCATTCGAGTACGATCAAATCTTCAACCAATCCAATGAAACTGCACCTGTGGTTTATGAAGTCGGTTCGCTACTTGCTAGCTTGGATTTGCTCGAAACGACCAATGCTATTATGCCTTACAGCGATAAGATGAACGGTTGGATGGAGAAAAACGGCGTGAAGTGTTTGCACACAGATACCAGTAAAATCGGTAACGTCGGTATCTATCACAAACGCCAGTTAGATAACGACAAAGCTCAGTTCCTTATTAATGAAATCCTGACCATGACGACAGAGATTTAGTAAGGTCTTACATACCCTCATAGTAAGCACGAATCGATTCTAAAGAGATAATTTTATGACCAACAACATAAGTTTCAGAGCCTTCCTACCAAGTGATAAAGAGGATTGTCTGCGCATCTTCGATGAAAACTGCCCTGAATATACCCAAGTGACTTCAAGATGCAGGATTCAGAGCGTTGTCATTGATTCGAGAGCAAGGAAAGCAACGCAGTGTAATAGCCGGCTCTTTCCAAGTTGTTTGACGCAGCAATCGGGTCAATGACAGGCTCCCAAAGGGCGAGCTGCCTTGGCTTGTATACTTTGTTGTCGATTCTTGATTTAGACCCACTAAACCTTTAAATCGCCGCCGCGTCTACAAACCAAGTCAGTCTCGCTGAACCTAGCATCTCGAGGTTACTTGGGTATATTTCGCAACTAATGAAAGAGAAGATTACGCGGAGTTTCTTGATAGTGACCCACAAGGTTATGAAGTGTGCTTTCTAAATGGTGAACTCGTTGGTGCTTATGGTTTGAGTGGCAAAACACAGGCATTTCATAGCTTGAACTGGATTTTAATCTCACCAAAAGCGCAAGGCATGAAGATTGGTCATGAGTTTATGAGCCGAGCGATTCACCGAGCTTAGCAGTTGAACATCCCCCAAATCAAAATCGCCGCAAGTCATTTATCTGCGCCGTTTTTTGCCAAATATGGTGCCGTAGAGCTGAACTACATCCCTGATGGTTGGGGTGTCGATATGCACCGTATCGATATGGAATTGAATCTCCAGTCGTAAGCAAATTCGAGCTATGAAAGCGTAGCGTGAGTATTTGGTTAAAACACCTTGCACCATATGGTGCTTTTATTGGTTTTTGTTAGGTTATTGAACTTGGTTATCGAAAGCGTTTTTTGCCTTTCGTCAAACAGATAAGGACAGACAATGCCAACAAAGATCTTAGTGCCTACTTTGGCGCTACTTCTCAGTGCATGCGGTGGCGATGGAGATTCGTCATCACCTGCAGACAGCGGCTCACAATCCCCTGATACACCACCTACAGCCACCACTTTTGCCGAGCAAATGCTTGCTGCAGTTAACGATGCTCGATCTAAAACTCAGCAATGTGGCTCAAGAACTATGCCTCCCGTTGGAGCGCTTACTTGGAGTTACGATTTAGAAAGCGTAGCTTATGGACACTCTAGCGATATGGCAAACAGTGATTTTATGAGCCATACCGGATCAAATGGCAGCACGCTTTCCAGTCGCGTCAATGCCACAGGTTATGCTTGGAGCAGGTTAGGAGAGAATGTCGCGAGAGGGCAACGTTCAATCGATGCGGTAATGAACTCTTGGCTATCGAGTGAAGGGCACTGCCTTAATATCATGAACGCCGACTTCGACCAGATGGGCTCATCCATGGTGGAGAACCAATCGACGAATTATCGCTATTACTGGACCCAAGTCTTCGCCAAGCAGCGTTGATGACGACAAATAGATCAGTCTGGACAACAAACAGATAAAGCCAGTAGAGGAGACTCAACTGGCTTTATTTTTATTTTGGTACAGTTGGTCTAAAAAATTAACAAGATAAGTTTTGATCGATTATTCTTTTTATAGACCGAGTGGTCTTAAAAGATTTGAAATGAATAAGCCGTTTAAATGAAGGGGATCGAATGATGTCTACGAGTAAAACTACGATAAAGAATGCGCATATCAATTGGGATTGTGAGGGTAAGTTCAACTTCACGACTGGGTTTGGTGCAACCAAAGCGGAATCCATGATCGCCAATTACGCAGCGTTTATTGCTCCAGTGATCCTCTACTTTTTTGCATGGCAAACCTTGGAGTGGAGTTGGCTTCAAATTATTGTCGCGTCATTGCTCACGTTAGATATGATTGGAGGTGTTCTGACGAACTCTTTAGGCTCGATGAAGCGATTTCTACATACCGACCAAAAACTTGAGCTGACTTGGATGGGCAAATTGGTAGGCAGCAAATTCTTGTTCCCTGCTATTCACTTTCAATTGTTTGCTGTGCCGTTATGTTTTGATGTCGCTTGGTCTTACGCGTTTTTCTGGTATGCCGTGATGATGGTATCGGTTGTGTTTTTGCACTTCCTGCCGCTTTATTTACAACGTCCGGTTGCGCTACTTGCAGTCATGTTATCCATCATTCTTTCGACATTAGTCCCGGCTCCGACTGGTTTAGAATGGTTAGCACCAATCTTCATTATTAAGTTAGTGCTCTCACACGGTGTTCGAGAAGAGCCTTACCGCCCGTCTCTTTCTCAATAGATACGAGCATCGTCAATTACGCCCCCTTGATAAACGAAACGCCAGCAAGGAATTCCTGCTGGCGTTTTTTATACTTGGTATTAACTCGTTAAGTTACGTAGTTTTGGATCATCGGTAAGGTATTCTACAAATTCGATTTCAAAGCCAGCTGGGTCAACAAAGTAAATGTTCTTACGGTATGGCTCTTTTGCGCCGGGTTGGGCAATTGGATAACCTGCTTCAATCAATCGTTTTGTCACGCCGTCGATGTCATTAGTCACGTAGGCGAAGTGTGCGAGACCAACTTGGTGACCACTTAATTCTCGGTTGTTGCCTTCGCCGTGGTCGCTCATTGCAATGTATTGGTATTCATCGCCAAAGTGCAGCCAGTTTCTCGGCTTTCCACTCCATTCGCCAGTACCTTCATCACGTACATACCAATGCGGAAATGCCGCTTGATAAAACTTCAGCATTTCTGGGATATCCTTTACCACTAAGTTCACATGTTCTAGTTGGATCATTGTGCGCTCCTTTCTTTCATTTCCTAGCCAACGATGAACATGCTAAAACCTCAAGTTAAGTTGAGGTAAAGGGCTTTTTGGAATTTTTGGATTAAATAGGCTATGTGTTTTTGTTTCATTTCAATTGATTGTTTTTTAATGAGATTTATTTATGACACCTGTAGTGAGTAGACTTCTGATTTTGCCGAGGGGAATAGGAAAGGTAGAGGGAAGTAGCTTTTGCCGGCAATAATATTTGATAGATCTGTCTATATTCGTAAAACATGAAATAGCTCACAGAGGGTGGCTAATTTTTGCTCTATCATGTATTACAAGTTTTACGGTAATGAATACAAGAATGATAAAGTCCAAATCAACGTTGGCGATTAACCATATAGTTAGTGACATATTGAAAGAGAAGACGCCCGCAGGGGAGTTTTTAAAAGGCGAAAATGAGTTGGCACTGTCGTTAGGTGTTTCAAGAACTTCTGTTAGAAGTGCGCTACAAACATTGGCGAGTAAGGGGCTCATTACAATCACACCCAAAGTTGGCAGTGTTGCAAATACGCCAGGTAAGTGGAATTGGTTGGATCACGATGTCTTACGTTGGGTGACAGAATATAAAGCTTCTGACACGTTTATTCCTCACTTGCTGGAAGTTCGATTGATGGTTGAACCTAATGCTGCAGCGTTGGCCGCAGTGAACGCGACAGGTGATAATCTTGCATCTTTAGAGCGTAGTTATAACCTTATGGCGCAAGGTTTGGAGAGGAACGACAGAGCACAAATTAACATCGGTGATATCGAATTTCACAAGCAACTTTTAATAGCGACAAAGAACCCATTTTTGATTTCACTAGGGGACGCTTTAACTACTACGATGGAAGTTTCATTCTCTCGTACCTTAGAACAGGATGTAATTCTAAGTAAGCCCGCGTTAGATGACCATTATGAAGTAATGGACGCTGTTAGAATGCGTAAGCCTGAAGAGGCAAGAGATAAAATGCGTGAAATAATCATGGGTGCGATTGCTAAAACAGTTAAAAAGCTCAAAGGGACAGAGTTAATCCGTTAGATAGAGATCAAAAACTCGTCACTTGCTTTAAATCAGATTCAACACTTCAAGGTGTTACTTTTTGCATATAATGCCTTGTATTACAAGAAATGACTTATAGTAACACATGGGGGCGTAATGGATCCGAGTTGGATTGCTGTTGATTGGGGAACGACTAATTTTAGGGCGTTCTTAATGACAGAAAGTGGCGAATGTTTAGATAAAATAGAGCAAGCCAAGGGGCTGCTCTCAGTACCCAAAGCTCAATTTCCGCAAGTATTCGATCTGTTGATCAATCATTGGAATAGTACCTTTGGTTGCTTACCTGTGATTATGGCGGGTATGGTTGGGTCTCAACAGGGGTGGAAAGAAGTCCCCTATGTTCAAGCTCCAGTTTCAGCGAAAGATTTAGCTAATAATACTTATAGCGTTGAACTACTTTCAGGGCATCAAGCCAAAATTGTGTCTGGTGTGAGTTGTATTAATCAATTCGGAAACCCGGAAGTGATGCGAGGAGAAGAAATACAACTTATCGGTCTGAGTGAGACCGTTAAAGGTGACTTTCAAGCGATATTATTTGGTACACATAGTAAAAATTCTAGGTGGGAAAAAGGGAAGATAACATCTTACTCAACGGTTATGACTGGTGAACTATATTCCCTCTTGACTGGGAGTAGTATATTAGGTAAGTCGTTGCCAAAACAATCTTATAATAAAGATGCCTTTATTAAAGGTGTTTCACTTGGTAATAAGTACCCTCTAAATCATGTGCTTTTTAGTGCAAGAACATTTAAGTTGTTTAATGATATAAATGATGAGTTCATACATTCATATATATCGGGGCTTCTTATTGGGCATGAATTAGTTTTATCGAGTAAACAGGATAAACTATATTTAGTTGGTTCAAAGAAAC
Organism: Vibrio sp. SCSIO 43155; assembly: GCF_023716605.1. NCBI lineage: Bacteria > Pseudomonadati > Pseudomonadota > Gammaproteobacteria > Vibrionales > Vibrionaceae > Vibrio > Vibrio sp. SCSIO 43155. The sequence goes on from NZ_CP071853.1 coordinate 100,537, forward strand.
TCGCCTCAAATTATGCGGTGGCCTTGGATTATCTTAAGATTAACTTTGAAGTTATTGATGGTGAAGATTGTTTTCTAAAGGGTATAACTAAAATCTATAGCAATGGTGATAACAATGAATACTAATGAATTAAGAAATAACCCTTGGTTCAAAGAGCTTCCGTTAATCGCAATATTACGAGGTGTGCAACCAAATGAGGTTTTAGATATTGCTAAGGTATTAATTGACAATGGGTTCAGATTTATTGAAGTACCCTTAAATTCACCTGATGCAGTGCTAAGTATCAAAATGTTGGTTGATGTCTATGGTGAACAAGCAATTATTGGTGCAGGTACTGTAACTAACATAGAGAGCTTGATTCCAGTGCTTGAAACCGGAGCAAGATTGATTGTTACGCCAAATATGAATCCAGAAGTTATTCGGGCTGCACGTGCTAAAAACTGCGTTGTTTTTTCTGGAATTCAAACCGCGACAGAAGCATTTACTGCGGTAGATTGTGGCGTAACAGCATTGAAATTCTTTCCCGCAGAACTCATTCAACCTCGTGGTGTAAAAGCAATCAAATCAGTGTTACCTCCTGAAATGATCTGCTGCCCAACAGGTGGTATTGAAGCAGATGCTGAGCAAATGAAGTCGTACGTTGATGTTGGAGTAGACGGATTTGGCTTAGGGTCTGGCTTATATAAGAAGGGTATAAAACCCTCAGACTTAAGCGTGCGTGCAAAAGCGTATCGTGACAGTTGGATGTCCATATAACATACAAAAGCAAAAGGCTACCTTATGAAACTAAGTAAAATTGCTGCTCTAGCCGCTGTACCCCTAATGGCAATGTCACTCCATGTTCAAGCGAAATCGATGCGAATCGGTATTGGAGTACCAGAGTCTCATTTTGAATATGCTGCGATGCAAAAGTTTGAGCAGTACGTAGAAGAAAACACTGATATCTCTGTAACTATATATCCAAGTAACCAGTTGGGTAATGATCAGGAAGCATTGGAGCAAATTAAATTCAATGCGGTTCAAATGAACCTACCATCCCCAGCTGTGCTTGGTAATATCGTCAAAGATTTCAATATATTAACCCTTCCTTTTATCTTTCCAAATGACGAAGTTGCCAATCAGGTGGTAGATGGTGAATGGGGACAAGAGTTGTCATCCAAGTTGGATGCTGCTGGTTACGTAGGCTTAGGATATGGCAACTTTGGTTTCCGCCATGTGACCAATAACGTGCGTCCAATTGAGAGTATCGAAGATATGAATGGTCTCAAGTTGCGCACAATGCAAAACAAAGCGCACTTAGATGCATTCCGTTCGTTGGGTGCAAATCCAACGCCAATGGCATTTTCTGAGTTATTCTCGTCGCTTCAGCAAGGGGTTGTTGACGGTCAGGAAAACCCATATACCAACATTTACTCTCAACGTCTGTACGAAGTGCAGAAATACATCTCAGACACTGGTCATGTATATTCTTGGGTGATATTTGTTGTTGGCAAAAAGTTTTATGACGGTCTCACTGCCGACGAACAACAAGTAATGCAGCAAGCGGCACGAACTGCGATTAACCACATGCGCGTATCTGTAAAAGCGCAAGATGAAAAATCTCTGCAAGGTATGATTGATGCAGGATTAGTTTACACACCGCTTTCGCCCGAAGTAAAAGCCGAAATGCACGAGAGAGTGGCACCAGTAGTTCAAAAATACGCAGATAGGATCAACCCTGAACTATACAAAAAACTAACCGAAGAAGTTTCTAAGCTACAGTAAACTCTTACTAAAAGGGCTGTGCAATGCAGCCCTTGAATATAAAATATGGTGCTGTTATGAATGATAATAAAAATTCATTCTTAGACAATATTGAGGAATATATAAGTACGTTTCTTTTTATTGCGCTAATTATTTTGTGCTTTTTACAAATACTATTCCGATTCGTTTTCAATTTTTCATTATCTTGGACTGAAGAGTTATCCAGATATGTATTTATATCTTTAGTATATTTTTCGGCGAGTTTAGCTGTCGTTCGTGGAGCACACGTTCGTGTCGAAGTCATTGATGGTTTCGTTACAGGTAGAAATAAAAAGATATTGGATTCAATTATTGATCTATCTTTTGCTGGATTTATGGTCTGGGTAGGTTATTACGGTTTGGAACTCTCTGTTGATGCTTTAGCGTTAGAACAAACAACGCCAGCATTAGAGTGGAAAGCTGGGTGGGTATACGCAATTATCCCATTCACTTTTTATTTGATTTCTTTGCGATTAATTCAGCGTGTATATCGAAGAATAACAGGGAAGTTGGATCAAGAATATGCGTTAAGTGAAGCTGAAGAAGCGTTAAAAAACATTAACAATAAGCAAGGAGAAAAATAATGGATGTATTTCTAATTACAATGTTTTTCTTTGTGGTCTTACTTGCTATTGGTATGCCAATTGCCATAAGTATTGGTATGTGTACAGCCTTTGCTTTGCTATTGGCTGACATCCCTATTTCGTTTATTGCCCAAATTGCATTCACCTCTCTAGATTCATTTACTTATCTCGCTATACCAATGTTTATCATGGCTGGCTTTGTGATGGAGAAAGGCGGTCTTTCAAAGCGGATCGTAAACTTTGCCGCGAGCTTAGTTGGTCGAACCGCGGGCGGTTTAGGTATTGTGACCGTTGTTGCTTGTATGTTCTTTGCTGCGATTTCAGGTTCGTCACCGGCGACGGTTGCCGCCATCGGTTCTATGATGGTGCCATCCATGATCGAGAAGGGGTATAACCGCCATTTCGCGGGTGCATTAACCGCTTCTGCTGGTTCTCTGGGCATCTTAATCCCACCTTCGATTCCAATGATAATCTATGCGGTTACAGCAGAAATCTCTATTGGTGACATGTTTTTAGCTGGATTTATTCCAGGAGGCATGATTGGTTTCGGATTGATACTAGCTGTGTACTTGATTGCCAAAAGACGAGGCTATAAAGGTCAAGATGAGGGCTTCTCTCTTTCAAAAGTAAAAGAGACATTTTTAGAGGCGAAGTGGGCTCTATTAACCCCTGTTATCATTTTAGGTGGCATTTACTCTGGTATTTTTACTGCGACTGAAGCTGCGTGTATTACAGTGATTTACACCTTAATCGTTAGTTTCTTTATTCACAAAGAGATGACGGTCAAAGACCTGATTCCAACAGTATCTCGTGCAGCCTTAACGACAGGATGTGTGATTATAATTCTGGGCTTTGCTACTGCGTTTGCTCGTTATCTTACCATTAGCATGATCCCTCAGATGATCGGTGAAGCAATATTAGAAGTGACGGATAGCCCAACACTTATTCTGTTGATATTTGTCGCGCTGATTATGTTTACTGGTCTATTTATCGAAACCGCCGCGCAAATTCTAATTTATACGCCTTTGTTTTTACCTATCTTGGTTGAGTTAGGGGTGAGTCCATTCCACTTCGGCATCATCTTGATTGTCGGTACTGAGTTGGCGTTGATTACACCACCAGTAGGAGTGAACTTGTTTGTGGCTAAAGGGATTACTGGGTCGTCAATGGTTCAACTTACCCGCGCAGTTATTCCTTTTTTAATCAGTATGTTGCTTGTGCAGATAGCTCTAGTGTTTATGCCTGGCGTTGTTACTTTCCTACCAGAATTATTTAAGTAAGGCTGAATTATGAAAATTATTGGCTACGAAAAGTTCATTGTTGCTCCACGCTGGGGTTTTTTAAAAATCATTACTGATGAAGGTATTGTGGGGTGGGGAGAACCATGTTTAGAAGGTCGAACCCATACAGTTCATACTTGTGTTGATGAGTTGATGGAATATCTGATTGGTAAAGACCCACGTGATATCGAACTTCATTGGAACTACTTGTATCGTTCGACTTTTTATCGTGGTGGTGCAGTCATGATGAGTGCATTGTCAGGTATTGATCAAGCTCTGTGGGATATCAAGGGTAAGGCGTTAGGTGTGCCTGTATATCAATTGCTGGGTGGTAAATGTCGGGACAAAATTCAAACCTATTCATGGATTGGCGGTGACCGACCTGATGATGTGGTACGCATGGCAAAAGAGCGTAAAGAGTTAGGTTTTAACGCGATTAAAATGAATGGTACCGAAGAGCTCAATTACATCGATGAATTTAGCAAAGTAGACGCTCTATTAGATCGTGTTCAAGGACTACGTGATGCAATGGGTAAAGACTTTGGTATTGGGATTGATTTTCATGGTCGTGTACATAAATCAATGGCGAAAATCATGATGAAAGAGCTTGAACCAATGCGACCTATGTTTGTTGAAGAGCCTGTACTAGCTGAGCATTTTGACTGTATTCACGAGATTGCTCAATATGGCGCTATTCCTATTGCTACAGGCGAGCGTCTCCACTCTCGTTGGGACTTCAAACAATTATTAGAGCGTGGTGGTGTCGACATTATCCAACCTGATGTTTGCCACTGTGGCGGTTTGACGGAACTAAAGAAAATTGCATCAATGGCAGAGACTTATGATGTTGCACTCGCTCCTCATTGCCCTTTAGGAGCGATTGCGCTGGCTTCATCAGTTCACATTGATACGACATGCCAAAACGCTATTATTCAAGAGCAGAGTATCGGTATCCACTATAACAAAGGCAATGATGTACTGGACTACGTCAAGAACAAGGAAGTCTTCGACTTCGAAGAGGGCTACTGCCTCAATCTAGAGCAACCAGGGTTAGGCATCGAGATTGATGAAGATTTTATGCGTGAGCAGCATGAAAAAGCTCTGACTTTACCTAAATGGCGTAACCCACATTGGACCCATAAAGATGGCTCGTTTGCGGAGTGGTGATTATGAGTAAATGTGGAAGTTGTGGTTCATGCGGTGGTGGGGCTTGTCCCCCTCACCACAATGAAATCTTAAAAGAAGATGACGGCGCGTTGAAGCGTGCACTGTATAAATCAATGGGACACACGGATAGTGCACTGCGTAAGCCCATTGTTGCAGTGGTAAACAGCTATACCAACGCGACTGCGGGTCACGCAAACCTTGATGTGGTCGGCGCGGAAGTGATTCGAGGTATTGAAGAGGCGGGGGGCACCGCAATGACCTTTGGCACTATTGCTCCGTGTGATGGTATTGCAGAAGGTCATATAGGCATGCGTTATATTCTCGCAGGGCGCGAGGTGATCACAGCATCTATTGAAATCATGGTTAGAGCACATAATTTTGATGCGATGGTGCTACTTGGGTCATGTGACAAAATCGTTCCTGCTATGTTGATGGCAGCTGCGAGGCTCGATATTCCAGCCATTTTGGTTAATGGCGGTCCAATGTACCCCGCTGAATATGAGGGTAAACACTGGGATGGCAACATAGTCACAGAAGCTATTGGCTGGAAAAATAAAGGACAGATCGATGAGCACGAGTTTCGCAAGATTGAGGATCTCGCAGAGCCCACGATAGGCTCTTGTACAATGTATGGTACCGCTAACACCATGTGTTGTTTGTCAGAGTCATTAGGTATGACGTTACCCCAAACCTCGACCATCCCTGCTATTCATCCCGAAAGGCTTCAGGTTGGGTACGAAAGTGGAATGCGCATTGTAGAAATGATCTCGGAAGGTCTGACAGCGCGAAAAATCATTACCAAACAAGGGATAAATAATGCAATCACTACATTGCTAGCTACAGGCGGCTCGACCAACGCCATCATTCACTTACAAGCAATACATTACGAAGCTGGCTTGGGGGAGTTGGCACTGGACACGTTCGATCAAATGAGTCGAAAAGTGCCTTTATTGGCGTCCATCTATCCTGCATCTGAGTACGATATGGTGGATTTCTTTGAAGCTGGTGGGGTTGCTGCGGTGGAAAAAGAGTTAGCGCCGTTGCTAGAGCTTGATGCAATGACAGTTGCAGGTAGTAAGGGAGAGTGTCTAGATAAAGTGTTCAACAGCACAAATCGAGACCTCATCCGTCCGTTAGATGATCCGTTTATGCTGGAATCTGGCGTAGGGGTATTGAAAGGAAACTTATCACCTTTAGGTTCGGTAGCTAAACCTGCGGCAGTGCCTAAATCTATGTTCCACTTCAGAGGTAAAGCCATGGTGTTTGATTCTGAGCAAGAGACGATAGATGCCATTTTACAAGGGGACATTAAAGCTGGCACGGTTGTTGTCATCCGCTATGAGGGAACGACAGGAGGTGCAGGGCTTCCGGAGATGTATAAACCGATGAAATTGCTGGAAGGTATGGGGCTTTCAGAAAGCTGTGCTTTAATCACAGACGGTCGTTTTTCTGGCTCAAATCGTGGTCTTTTTGTCGGTCACGTTTCACCTGAAGCTTATGATGGTGGGTTGATTGGATTGGTTGAAAATGGAGACGAAATCACTATTGATTTGACCACGCGTGAGATCACCTTGGAATTGAATGAAGAAGTCATTTCAGCGAGGCGAGTGGCCTGGAAGAGGGTACATAAAGAAGTACCAAAAGGATTTTTGGGTTTATACCGAGAACGGGTGTCATCTGCAGCCCATGGAGCGATTTTAAAATGACCTTGACTGTCTTAAAGCATTCTAAGCCTTTTCCTTTGAAGCCTTTCGATATTTTTGGTGTTAACCCAATTATTGCTATGCCGTTCGATAACAACGGCAATGTTGATATTGAGAGCTTCAAACGCTTGGTTAAACACTTAATCCAAACGGGATGTGAAGGCTTAACTTTGTTTGGCATTGCGAGTGAGTTCTATAAGTTAAATCAAGATGAGAAACGAGAGCTTTCCCATTGGTTTCAAGAGATTACCGCAACCTCTCAGGTATTCAGTTGTGTTTCAATCACAGAGCATGCAACTGAGCTTGCGGTAAAGCAGGCAATAGAGTACCAAAAACAAGGTTTTAATAGTTTGATGCTATTGCCGCCGTTTTTCTTGAATCCTAGCAATGAGCAGATCATCGAACATATTCAAAGTGTGTTAAGCGCTGTTGAGATTCCCGTTCTTATTCAGTATGCCCCCACTGAAACTGGGTTGCCGATAACCCCAGAAGAAATGAAGGCGATTACTGAAGGTTACCCAAACGCTGTATTTAAAATCGAATGCAACCCACCAGTTATTTATTCACAGCAGTTGCTTAACCTCTTACCTGAAGCGGTGATCATGAACGGTTACGCTGGTTTATATATGTTAGACATGCTTGAAATCGGTGGTAAAGGAGTAATGCCCGGTTGTTCATTCAGTGAGATTTATACAGAACTCTATCGGCTTTGGCGAGACGGAGAGACGCAAAGAGCCCAAGAATTACATGTTATTTTGTTGAAATACATCAGCAAATGGATGACTCATTGCGAGTACATCATTGCTGTGGAAAAAGAAATATTGAAGAGACGAGGGATTATCTCAGATAGTTATTGCCGTAAGCCTAATTATCAATTGAACAAGCTAGATTATAGAGATATTGAAGATTTCTTGAGCCAATTTGAGCCAGTTCTAAAAATCCCCAAAACCAAAAAAAGCCAGCAGTAGTAGCTGCTGGCAAAGTCTTTGGGCTTCTAGGTTTTTGCTTTTATTTCTTGCCACTCCGTTCTACACAGTGCCCCGATTGGCCTTCTGGGGAAGAAAACACAGCACTGTGCGCTTTGTGTCCAAGAAATTTGGAGATTAGCCTTGCTTACGGATTAGGTAGTCAAATGCGCCTAAGCTTGCTTTTGCACCTTCACCCATCGCAATGATGATCTGTTTGTAAGGAACGGTTGTTGCGTCACCCGCTGCGAACACACCTTCTAGGCTAGTATCGCCACGGCTGCCGACTTCGATTTCGCCGCGCTCAGATAGGGCTACTTCTGAATCTTTTAGCCATTCTGTGTTTGGTACTAGACCGATTTGAACAAAGATACCTGACAGTTCAATCTCTTTGATTTCATCAGTGTTGCGGTCTTTGTACTTCAAGCTTGTTACGCGAGTACCGTCGCCCACTACTTCTGTTGTTTGCGCCATCGTGATGATGTCTACGTTTGGTAGTGAGTTCGCTTTGTCGATAAGCACTTGGTCTGCGCGAAGTACGTCTGCGAATTCAAGAACCGTTACGTGTTCGACGATACCAGCAAGGTCGATAGCTGCTTCGATGCCTGAGTTACCACCACCGATAACTGCAGTTTTCTTGCCTTTGAACAGTGGGCCGTCACAGTGCGGGCAGTACGCGACACCTTTGTTGCGGTACTCTTGCTCACCCGGAACGTTCATTTCACGCCAGCGTGCGCCAGGGCTTAGGATGACACTCTTACTCTTCAGCGTTGCGCCGCTTTCAAGTTGGATGTGAATCAAACCGTCTTCTGTGTGTGCTGCGCCCATTAGCTTCTCAGCTTGTTGCTCAGTCACAACGTCTACATCGTATTCTTTTAGGTGTTCTGCTAGGTCAGTTGCCAGTTTTGGACCTTCAGTGCGTTTTACCGAAATGAAGTTCTCAATTGCCATGGTGTCCATCACCTGACCACCAAAGCGCTTAGCGACAACGCCAGTGCGAATACCTTTACGAGCAGCGTATAGAGCAGCTGCGCTACCACCAGGACCACCGCCGACAACAAGTACGTCGTATGGGTCTTTTTCGCTTAGTGCTTTCGCCGCTTTCTCGCTTGCTCCGTCATCCACTTTGTTTAGGATTTCAGTTAGAGACATACGACCTTGACCGAATAGCTCGCCGTTCACGAATACACTTGGTACTGCCATGATGTCGCGTTGTTTCACTTCATCTTGGAATAAACCACCGTCGATCATGGTTGCTTTTACTTTCGGGTTGATCGCCGCCATCATGTTGAACGCTTGAACCACGTCCGGACAGTTTTGGCACGACAGTGAAATGAAGATTTCTACGTCTAGATCTTTGTCTAGTGCTGCGATTTGCTCAATCACTTCTGGTTCTAGTTTGATTGGGTGACCGCCAGAGTGAAGCAGTGCCAATACTAGAGAGGTAAATTCGTGACCCATTGGCAAGCCTGCAAAGCGTAGTGCTGTGCCTTTAGCTGGGTTAGTTACCGCCATCACTGGTTTACGTGCGCTTGCGTTGTCGTCACGTTCAACAGTGATTAGGTCGCTCATCTCTGCGATTTGGTTCGCTAGAGACAAAATGTCATTCGATGCTTTGCTTTCATCTAGACTAACCACTAAACGAACTTCTTCTTTTACATTAGCCAGATATTGTTTGAGTTGTTGTTGGATCGCTTGGTCTAACATAGTTGTTACTACCTTAATTAAAACTAAAAAGTGGTTACTGTAGATAAAACCTGAGGGGGAGAGAGCAAATCAGGCAGAAGGTCGTCAAGGTATCTAACCTGAAGTGCTCTCTAATTCAGTACTAATCAGAAAAAGGAAATCGGGAACTGATTAGAACTTAAATTTCAGTGGCTTAGATTTTGCCAACTAGGTCTAGTGATGGAGCTAGTGTCTCTTCACCTTCTTTCCATTTAGCTGGGCAAACTTCGCCTGGGTGTGCTGCTACGTATTGAGCTGCTTTCACTTTGCGTAGTAGGTCTTCTGCGTCACGACCGATACCTTCAGCAGTGATTTCCATTGCTTGGATAGTACCTTCTGGGTCGATTAGGAACGTAGCGCGGTCTGCAAGACCTTGACCTTCACGCATCACACCGAAGTTGTTTGTGATGTTGCCTGTTTGGTCGCCAAGCATGTAGTACTGAATCTTACCGATTGTGTCTGAGCTGTCGTGCCATGCTTTGTGAGTGAAGTGTGTGTCAGTTGATACTGAGTAAACTTCTACGCCACGTTTTTGTAGCTCTTCGTAGTGGTCTGCTAGGTCGCCCAGTTCTGTTGGACATACAAACGTAAAGTCTGCTGGGTAGAAGAAGAATACTGCCCATTTACCTAGAACGTCTTGTTCTGTTACTTCAACGAATTCGCCGTTTTTGTACGCTGTAGCTGCAAATGGTTTGATTTGAGTATTAATCATAATTTACTTTCCTTTGAATGTTTTAAGCTGAGCTGTTGTTGCTTTCGGAAAGTATATTCTCATCGGAGTGTGTTTAAGGAAAATCGCTTGTAACTATCCTATTGATAGCCATTTCCTATTTCACTTGATAGGCATATCCGATGTAGGTGAGTTTGCTTTGATAGGTTTTATTGAAGATGAATGCAGAGCGATAATAGATAATGTTGATTGAGAAGGACGATGAGGGAGGATGGAGGTATAACGTGTGATTCCCGCTTAAAAAGGCGCGATAAGCCGCGCCTTCTCATATTATGCAAACGGAATTATTTGCGGTTGTGACAGTGGTACTCACCAGTTTTACTGTTTGTATGACAGCCATTTGCATCGGTGCCTCCAGAATGGGCAAACGCCGCAGAAACCATACCGAAACTAACAAGAAGAACGAATACTGCCTTTTTCATTTAATACTCCGAAATGTATGCCCAAACTTGAGCGCGCGGAGTTTTACATAAATGCTACTAGTTGAATATGATTTCAATCAACCTTTAACGTCTCATCGACCACTTATTTCGTCAGTGGGCAAGATTTCAAAGGATTAGCTCAGATTGTCGAGCACTTTGCCACACAGCTTCTTCAGCATGATCATTTCATCCAGCTCTAATGTGATTTTACACATCATGGCGTTTGGCACTGCCTTGGCTTGTTCTCTGAGAGCAAGACCTTGCTCGGTGAGGTTGAGTACGCGGACGCGCTCATCGGTTTCACTGCGACCACGCTCTACATAGCCTTTTGCTTCTAAGCGTTTAAGCAGCGGTGTGAGTGTGCCTGAGTCCAAATGCAGTTGTGACCCCAATTCTTTCACACTGGCACCGTCTTTCTCCCATAGCACCATCATCACTAAGTACTGCGAATAAGTCAGATCAAGCTCGTCCAGCAACGGGCGGTAAGCTCGGATCACTGCATTTGCTGCGCTGTAGAGCGGGAAGCAAACTTGGTTTTCGAGTAAGAGTTTATCGTCGTCGGTCATGGTGTTGTCGGTGTAACACTGGCTCATTGGCGTTGCCTACCTGCTCATAGAAAAAGAGAGTCATAAAATAAATTGTGCACAATATAGTTGCAAACGATCTTTACTTCGATCTAAGATTGTGAGCAATTAAATTGTGCGCAACTTAAATTAAGAAGGATACTCGCATGACTACTCTATACAAAACTCAAGCTACCGCTTTGGCTGGTCGTAATGGTCAAGTAAAAACAGATGACGGTCTTCTCGATCTAGAGCTGTCATACCCGAAGGAAATGGGCGGCACAGGCGCAGCAACTAACCCAGAACAGCTGTTCGCAGCGGGCTATTCGGCATGTTTTTCTAACGCGATTCTGCACGTAGCACGTGAAGGTAAAGTAGACCTGAAAAGCGCACCCGTAACAGCGGAAGTAGGTATCGGTCCGAACGACAACGGCGGCTTCGCACTAACAGTGAGCCTAGCGGTAGAGCTAGATATGCCACAAGAACAAGCGCTAGAGCTAACGCGCATTGCGCACCAAGTTTGCCCATACTCAAACGCAGTTCGTGGCAACATTGATGTAGCAGTAACGGTAAACGGCGAAGCGATTTAAGCGGGTCTTACCACGGTACAAAGACAAAAAAGCCTGCAAGTACGCAGGCTTTTTTTGATTGGTATGAAGCGAGAAAACTTAACGCGACTCTAGTGGGTAAGAGCGGTAGCTCCACATGCCGTAAGTACGCAGTGCATCGCGATAAATACCAAGTAGTTCGCCATCGCTGGCTTTGGCTAAGTCTTTAAGCGGTTTGTCTGGGTAACTTACGGTGTCGAAAGTGATGCCTTGTGGACCAGTTTGCCAGCTTGCGATTTCAAATAGCGTTTGACCACGGCGCACGTGGCTCGCTGAGCTGATGATGGTCGCGTGCTTGATGTTGTGACGTGCCAATGCGTAGCTGCTGAATAGGGCGTTACCTACCGTGCTGGTGGCATAGTTTTCTTCAATGATGCGATCTTTGCTGATTCCTTTTTCAATCAGCCAATCCGCCATTAACTTGCCTTCGGTTTTGTGGTTCTTTGGTACGCCGCCCGTCAATACGATCAACGCGTCTGGGTTTGCTTTTGCCATGGCTAGCGTGGTTTCCAAACGCTCAACCAAGATTTGGTGCATTGAACCATCCGGATTCAGTGCGTATCCCAGTGTGACGATCGCCCCCTTGTCATTTAGTTTGCCTTTGTCGGCTTTCTCTTTTAGTGGCGTTGCAAGCACGCGGTCTACAGTGTCGAAGATGCGTTGGATGTCTGCCGCTTTACCAGCATTGAGCTTCGTGAGCGTCGCCATGTGTTTCGCTGATTCCGCTTGGTTGCCCTCAAAGCGTTGCCATACCGCTAAGTAAGCGTGCAAGTCCACATCGTCTGGTGCGACCGAAAGGGCTTGTTCGAACAGTTCAATCGCGCGGTCTGCATTCTTGTTGTAGATCTGTGCGTTTGCCGCAGAAATCAGCAGGTCAGTACGGTATGGCTCAAGTTTGTAGGCTTCTAGTAAGCGGTCGGTAACAATCTCCATGTTGCTCGGCATTTTGGCGGTAAAACCAGCGTGCGAGATACGCGCAGGGGATTTGAATGCCTTTACCGCGTCGTTGAGCAGTTGGTCGACAACCTGACGCTTGGTGACGATCTGTGAATAGTCGGCTGAAGATTGGATAGCAGCATCGTTTGCTGCAATGGAGTATGGAGCAGCCGTTAGCGCAATCACGCTACCAAGAGCAATAGCAAGTAAGTTCTTCTTCATGAAATGTCCTAGAGGTGCTGTAGTACCTAGTTTTTATCGTGCCTAACGTTGTTGTAGGTCGAACGAGTTCGATGGATTTTTTCAGTCTAGGTTCGCTTCATGAATAAACTGTGAAATGAATCCCAACTCAGCCGAACGAAGGGATTCATGTGGTTAAAACGCGAAGTAGGATCACGAAAAACGTTGCCCACCGGCTGTTGTGTTAAACGGTTGGATTTAAAGACAATCGCGAGTTGGTTGCTCTCTTCATATGTGAACAGCACTCGACCAGCCATCCATTACGATGTGCGGCGTTGTATGCGCCTCGACAGCAGCGAAGCCAATCTTTCTTGGTCGAGAAGTAAGAGGCGCTGCCCTTACAGATTTTCAGTGTCCATTTGGCGCGAGCAGAGCGCATATGCTGGCAACACTTTTTCATCCATCCATTACGGTGTGCTGCGAAGTAAGCGCCACTGCAGCCTTCTTGCCATGCGGTTCGAGTCTTGAATTCAGAAGCACTTTTGATGCAGGCGTCGAGTGTCCATTTCTTTTGCGTTCTCGGCGCACCCATGTGAGCGCAGCAGTGCTCCAACCAACCTCGGTTTCGTGCCGCTTGATACGCACTTTTGCACGCGCTGATCCACTCGGTCCGGGTCCGAAACGCTCGAGCGCTTTTGAGGCACGCCGCGAAGTCCCATTTCAGTTCGATGGGCTTCATGTGAGTGCAGCATTCGTCTAGCCAACCATTACGATTTGCTGCGTTATAAGCACCGCTGCAACCGCGTTGCCAATCAGAACGGGTATTGTACTTCTTGGCATTTTTCGCGCAGTTTTCAAAGGTCCATTTTTTACCTGTACGAGAGGGAAGCATGTGAGCGCAGCAATCTTCTACCCAGCCATTTTTACGAGCTGCATGGTAGGCGCTTTTGCACGCTTGGTTCCACTCAGAGCGGGTTTTATATCGAGCGGCGCTGCGTACGCATTTTTCGTAGGTCCACTTAACGCCAACGCGTTGCATGTGGGCACAGCATTGGTCTAGCCAACCATTCCGATAAGCAGCACTGTAAGCCGCTTTACTCCCTTCGCTCCATGCGGTGCGAGTTTTGTATTGTGCTGCGCTTTGTTTGCACAGTTCGAGATTCCATTTCCCCCGTTTTTTGGGTAGGTCCATAAGATTCATAAGCGCACCTCTTCGAACGTATTCAGAATAAGGTTGAAAAGCCGTTTCCCTAAATGATGCCCTACCACGCTTTCTATGAAGCTTGCTCTCGGCGGTAGGTGTGGGTATATGTACGGATTTTTAAGGCTTTGAGGTCAATTTAAGAGAGAAGTATCGGTGGGAAAAACAAACCCCGCAGCTAGGCGGGGTTTGATATTGAGCTTAGAAACGAGTATTACGCCAGTTTAAATGTCGCTACTTTCGAGTTGAGGTCTTCAGCTTGTGATTTCAGCTCAGAAGATTGGTTCATGGATTCTTCTGCACCAATCACCAAGTGATCGGTCACGTCTTTGATGGACGTAACATTCTGCGTGATCTCGTTGGTCACGTGCGTTTGCTCTTCTGCTGCTGTAGCGATTTGTGTCGCCATGTCGCTGATCAATGCAACCGCTGAATTGATTTCATCCAACGCTTGCGAAGCACGGTCGGCATCTTCTACCGAACCCATCGCCAGTTCTGAACTGCGTTCCATCAGGGTCACCGCGCGTTGAGTGGTGCGTTGCAGCGTTTCAATGGTGGATTTGATCTCTTCTGTTGAAGTATGTGTACGTTGCGATAGTACGCGAACTTCATCAGCCACGACCGCAAATCCACGACCTTGTTCACCAGCGCGCGCCGCTTCGATTGCCGCGTTCAACGCAAGTAGGTTGGTTTGCTCAGCAATATCACGGATGGTTGACAGCACGGTATTGATGTCTTGTGCGTGCTGGTTTAGCTCACTAATAACACCACTTGCTTGGTTCACTTCAGAAGACAAGTTGTTGATCGAGTCTTTCGTGTTTACCACAAGTGAGTGACCGTTTTGTGTGCTTACTGATGAATCTTGCGCTACTTTCGCTGTTTGTTCAGCGTGAGAGGCGATCTCTTGAGTTGCAGACGCCATTTCTGTCACTGCCGTTGCCACAAGCGTGATTTCTTGTTGCTGGTGGTTTAGCTCATCAACCGATTGGTTTGCACGCTTAGTGCTTAGCTCAGACTGTTGGTTTAGGTCTTCGGCTTGATGACGAATATGACCGATAAGCTGCTGAAGGCTCGCTACGAACTGGTTGAAGTTCTCTGCTAGTTCACCTACCTCATCGCGGTTTTCTACTTTGATGCGTTGAGTTAAGTCACCACTGCCGTTAGCGATTTGCGAAAGTGCATGAGAGACGTTGTAAAGCGGGCGGAACAGGATGTTACACAGCAAGTTAAACAACGCCACACAGATGACCACAACGATAGCCGTAGCGATAATTTGTCCCCAAACGGCATCGTAAAGTGGTGCGACAAGTGAATCACTATCCAGAACGGTTACTGTGGTTAGCTTGGTGCCGTCGATGGCTTTTGCGTGAACCAAAAAGTCTTTACCATGGATAGACACAGTACGATCCTGACCAGATCTTGCTGCTGCAACGATGTCATTGTTGCTCAAACCAAGTTTACTCACAGGTTGATTAAGCAGTTTGCTGTTGTTGTGAGTGAAGATGTTGCCTTGGTCGTTCGCAATGAACATGTAGCCTTCGCCCGGTAAAATTACTTGGTTTAGGCTGTTTAGGATATCACCGATTTCTACGTCAGCACCTAATACTGAGGTTTGACCATGAAGCTGTATCGCTTTACCCAAAGACACCACGTTTGCGCCTGTTGCGGCGGCAACTGTTGGGTTATCCATAAAGACTTTGGATGGATTAGCAATGGCGTTGGTATACCAACCCCATTTGCGTGGATCATCGTTACCTGGCGGTAGAACAACGCCGTTTGCGTTATCTTGCGAACCGTCTGGGTAAGCTAAGAAGACGTTATCAAACTTGGCAGAATCGCGAACTTGTTTTAGGTGCGTCACGATTGCCGATTTTTTAGCGTCTTGCGATAGTGAAGTCAGTGCTCGTTCTTTGGATAGAATCCAGTCACTTACATATTGGTTGTAAGATGCGCTTGTGCTTTCTAAACGCTGTGCAACTTCAACGTCAAGTCGTTGCAAAGAGTCACGGAAAGACAGCCCCTCTACCAACACTCCCCCGAGGATGATGGCAGCGCTGGCAGAGATCGCCAGCTTGTTCTTCAAAGATAAGTTCTTAAACATATAGATATGATTGGCTCTTATTATTTATAAAAATTTGTATTTCGCGCCGATATTATATTTTAGTGTTCAAAATAAATACCGATCTGTGTCGCGTATTTGATTCATACTCATGCTAATGCACACATTTTGTTCAAATTGTTTTGCTTTTTTGCGCTAACTTGTTTATTAGCAAACCGTTATTTACATCTTTGTAAATGATTCTTGTTTTTATAAAGTGTGATCAAAGTCTTACTATAAGGGCGTATATTGCATATTAAATATCAAGCATATGACGTGATCGATATATTGCCTCAATTATTCATTGTTAGGGACAATAGTTATGCGTAGCACGTTGTTATTACCCGCATTATTACTGTCAGGGTGCGCTCTGACTCCCCAATCAACACCTCTCCAAGCCGATACAAATTGGCATGTCGACCAACTTGCCAATGGGATGAAGTACCACATCTATCCGACTCAAGACGAAGAAGTCTCAGTACGTTTGATGATGAATGTCGGCTCTTTCCAAGAGGACGCCAGCCAAAAAGGTTACGCTCATTTTATTGAGCACATGGCGTTCAATGGCAGTACGCACTTTTCTGGCAATGATGTTGTAAAGCTGTTTGAAGCATCAGGCGGCAGCTTTGGTGCAGATATTAATGCCACGACAACCTATCAGCAGACGACGTACAAATTGGATCTCGCCAATCCAGACAAGCTGAATGAGGCGCTAACGTGGATGCGTGACATCGGTGATGGCATTCAATTTGACCCAACGCAGGTAGAAAAAGAGAAAGGCGTGATTTTGGGAGAGTGGCGACGTTCTCGTCCGGATGATAAGCCGCTGTCTTTCACTGCGTACGAAGCCACAATTGAGGGGACGCCTTACGCAGAGCACGATCCAATTGGTACGCGTAGCTCGATTGAAAATACGTCATCACCCGCTTTAAAGCGCTTTTATGACAAGTGGTATCAGCCGCAATACGCAGAGTTGATCATCACAGGTAATGTTGATGTGGACTCGATCGCTAAGATTATCGAGAAAAAATTCTCAAACTGGGAGAGCACGTCTGACGTTGTGGTTGAGAAGCGACGTGATATTCGTGCGAATAACGCCAATCGCATTCTGCCAAGCAGCCAAATGGAATCGCCAAGTCTGCATCTGATCATCGACCGTGATTCTGTGATGCGCCAAACCTTGGCTCAACAACATAGCGCATGGCAAGACGAAGTCAGTGCTCAGCTTATCCAGCAACGTTTGCTTACGGTGCTAAATGATGCGGCGGAATCTTTCCAATACGCGTATGCACAGCCTTACACGTCCAACTATCACAGTGTCATGTCTGCCGGTGTTTCTTTTGCGCCAGAGCGTCGTGACAATATTCAGAAAATCTTCCTAAATACGCTAACGTCTTTACGCGACTACGGTGTGACACAACAAGAGCTTGATGGTGTGATGTCTGGTTGGTATGGCGAGCTATCTAACCTTGATTCAGATTGGTCGAAACGTAAGCCAGCAGGTTATGCCGAAGCGCGTACTTACCAGTTAGAAATCAATTCGGTAAGCCAATCGAAGCAAGGGTATGAGCAAAGCTTGTCGAGCTTTATCGACAGCAACACATTAGATCATGCCAATGATGAGCTGAAAGCGCTGTTGTCTGAACCAGCAAACTTTGTAATTGGACTGGGTAAAAACGAAGACAAAGCACAGTTTTCAGGTCAATTTGCAGCCTTGAGCGCTGCATATGCACAAGCTGGTGAGAAGCCATTGGACATGTATGCGCAGACGGATGGTTTTATTCAACCAACCAAAGAAGGCACGATCACTAAAATGCGTGAAGAGAAGGGTGGATTCCAAGTTTACACTCTATCGAACGGCATTGAGGTGTGGTTCCAAAAAGACGAGAAAGCAGCCAATCGCGCATACGTTTATTTAGCAAGCCAAGGTGGTAAAGCGGCGTTAGATAAGTCGTTGTACCCTGCCTTTGATGTGGCAACGATGGCCGCTGCACGCAGTGGCTTAGGTGGTTTCTCTGGTTCTGAGCTCGACAGCTACTTGCGTAAAACGGATATTTCACTGTTTCCTATTTTGGGTGCAACCAATCATGGTGTAGAAGTGATCGCGCCAAAAGCACACCTTGCGAGTGCGCTAAATGGTTTGTACAACATCATGACGGAAATTAAAGTCGACGAGCGTCAACTTGCCGCTGTGAAACGCGAGTTTGTTCAGCAGCGTCGAGCGTTCTTTGAATCACCAATGGGTAAGTGGGTCAAAGCGGCAAATGAAAACGCTTACCTGCCGAACAGTCGCCAAGTTCTGTTAGCTGCAGATGGGGTTAAGGATGTCACATCAGAGCAAGTTTTCGCTTTGCATGAGACATTGTTTAACCACAACCGCGGTTACAAGATGGTGATCGTTGCAGACATCGACCCAGAGCAGATCACGCCGTTATTGCGTAAGTACGTTGCATCGATTGATCTAAAACCAAGTGAAGCTGTGGACTACCACATCGATTTTAATCCTAATGCGCAAAAACGCTTGGTAATGGCAGAAGGGCACGAGCCATCGTCGTTGTATTTATTGCGTTTAACGAACGGCAATGAACAGCCAAGAACGGCGCAAGAAACGGTTGTTATTGACATACTTCAACGCATTGCGGCAGCACGAGTGACTGATCAATTACGTGAAGAGGCAAGTTTGGATTACAGCCCAAGCATTTACCCAATCACGCAAGATGAAGAGATGGTGTCTGACTGGTTCTTTGAATCTCAAATCGATCCGAAAGACGTGAGTAAAATGGATGCGCAGCTTGGCAACATCATCGATGATTTGGCAACGAACATTACTCAAAAAG
Organism: Vibrio sp. SCSIO 43155; assembly: GCF_023716605.1. Taxonomy (NCBI): domain Bacteria; kingdom Pseudomonadati; phylum Pseudomonadota; class Gammaproteobacteria; order Vibrionales; family Vibrionaceae; genus Vibrio; species Vibrio sp. SCSIO 43155. Next base: position 119,318 of record NZ_CP071853.1, read on the forward strand.
AAGTCGATATTGCGAAGAAACAGTTGGTGGTTGCAATGAAAGACATCGACGACAGTCCGGGTCAACGCAGTTGGGCATACACGCGTTACCTTGTTCATGACTATGGACTGGATGTATTGCTTGATATCGACAAAGCGGCGCAAAGTGTCACTTTAGAAGAAGTCAAAGCGTTGGCAAAACGTGCCTTCGGTAACAAAGCGAAACGCACGACGATCATCCTCAATCCAAAATCATAATTTGCAAAGGGCGACTCCATGGTCGCCCTTTTTATTTTTGAATGCCGCCGTATTCAGTCAGTTTTGCTCATTGGCGACAGACTCTTGCGCTTTAATCTTCTGCTTGTAAGCTTTTGCTGCCTCTTTACGTGCCGCATCTAAATCAGCACGACGCACGATCACCTTCATGCCCGGCATGGGTTTTACCTTACACGCGTAGCGAGGCTGGCCATCCACTTCTACTTTACAAACATGACAGCAGCCTTTGATGCGTCTGTTCTTTAAACACGGTGCGGCGATATTCACTCTGACCTTACGAGCGATATCAACAAGGTTCTGGTCATCCGGTGAAATAGCGATTTTATGGGTATCAATCTCAATGATTGCGGGTTTAAAGGTAAACATAAGCTCTTAAATTAGGGTTAAACAATGATTATATCCAAGTGACTTCAAGATGCAGGATTCAGAGCGCTGTCATTGATTCCCTATTTACCGAAAGCAAGCAAGGAAAACGCAGCGGAATAGCCAGCTCTTTCCAAGTCATTCTCGCTGAACCTAGCATCTCGAGGTTACTTGGGTATAAGACGAACGATCACGAGAAAAGACGACGCAGTTATTGGAATTGTACAAGGTTCCTTCGGGCTTCAATCGAAAATCATTTTTGTGAAGGAATGCCTCATATTTACTAGGTACAGGAAACCATGTGGTATCGATTGAGTCTCATCTAATTCCAAATAGCAGTAAATGAAGGTTCCCCCAATGAAACGCTACCTATTGTCGACGATTCTACTACTAAGCAGCGCGAATGTATTCGCAGAATCCGCACCAGCGCAGCCTGTTGCACCAAAACCATTTGGTTTAGAGAGTATGACTGCGGAGCAGCAAGCAAAAATTGAAGACATCCAGATTAAGCTCAGCAGCGAATTAGCGGGCAAACAAGATCCTAAAGCGGCTCAAGAGAGTGCAAAACAATTCGAGAAGCTGGTTAAAGCATCATCCTTTGATGAAGCAAAAGCAAAACAGCTGATTCAGCAAGCAAATGCAAAACAGTTGGACAAACAACTTGCTCAACTTAAAGCGCAGCACGATATCTACAATGTGCTTACTGACGAACAGAAAGCAACGCTTGAGAAGCGCCAGCAAGAGCAGTTGAAAAAGTTTGAGTCAATCAAACAAAGCGCTCAATAAACACTCAGCTTAAACTCGTCACAGAACGAAAAAGACTCCCAAGCGGGAGTCTTTTTATGTATTTGTCTGCGATGAAAGGAACGATCGCACTCTGATACTTAATCGTTTTTCTCTTTGCCGTAAACGCGAACGCCCGCCTTTGAGCCTTCTGAGTTACCGTAAACTTCGATATGTTTTACGCAGCGACGGTAACCAAAGTAACGCCAATCTGTCATTTTGTCTTTATCAAGGTCACGATGGAAACGAATGGTTTTTTCGTCACCATTTTGGAATCGTACAACCACTTTTCGTAGTTCGATATCTTTCTCTGCTTTCACTTTGATCGCGTTGGTATTGCGGCAAACAATCATCGGGATTTTTGCTGCTAGGTTACCGTGCTCAAGCAAAATGGTACGACCCAAAGTGAATTTATCGTCCGCATGAGCAGGCGCGATAAGTGTTGTTGCAGCGAGTGCTGCCGTGATAATAGCGGTATAAATTCTCATTAAAATAATCACCAAAACACAGGAGCGCGAATCATAGTCGAGAGAAATGAAAATCTACTAGCGATATTTTTGCATGTGGATGAAGTTTCACAATCCGCTGACTTTGCCCGAATAAAAGTACTGGCTTCGCTTCTACCAAGTGCGAATCCGTTATCGAGGCTGTGTTCGTAACGATATGAAGGAGTGGGAGAGGTGATGAAGAGGATAAACAAAAAAGAGCACTTAAATGTGCTCTTTTGGTTTGTTATTAAGCGCTTTTAACCGCCTGTGGCTTATCGGCTTTTGCGGCGCCTTTCACTGCTGTGGATTTGTCTTTTAACGTCACCACTTCTTTTTCTGGTAGCTCTGCTGCCTCACCGAAGAACTTACCGCCCGGTTCGATGCTCAAGTTGTTGCTCCAGATCTTGCCGCTAACACGACCTTTTGCGAGCACTTGAATGTGCTCTGCATGGAAGTTGCCATCAAGGACGCCATTGATGACAAGTTGCTTCGCATAAACGTCGCCTTTGATGCGACCACTTTCTGCGACCACAAGGGTGCCTTCGACGTGCAATTGACCTTCAACAATACCATCAATCTGGATGTCGCTTTCTACTTTGAGTTCTCCGCTAACAGTACAGCCTTTGGCGATGAGAGTTGAAGCTGTTGGGCTACTCGTTGTTCCACGGTTTTGATTAAAGATTCCCATCGTATTCTTCGCTCCTTGGTAAAGATGTCTTCAAAATCATTGAGGTTCCAATCGACAAATGGCCTCGGGTTTAGGGCTCGTCCGACAAAACGCACTTCATAATGAAGATGGGGACCAGAAGAGAGCCCACTGTTGCCGGAGATTGCAATGAGTTGTCCTTTTTTGACGAACTCACCGGTTTTGACTTTGAACCCTGTTAAGTGCGAGTAAGAGCTCGAAAAGCCGAATGAATGTTGTAAACGTAAGAAGTTACCCGAGCCTTTTTTACTGCGTCGAGTAACTTCAACAACGCCATCTGCTGGCGCGTAAATCTTGGTTCCAGTGTTTACGGCAAAGTCCAATCCTCGGTGCATCTTGACTTGCTTTGTAACGGGATGGACGCGTTTACCAAAACCAGAAGAAAAACGTGCCTTTCCTACTGGCGAGCCGTTAGGGATCTGATTAAGCATTGCCATACGTACATGTGAGGTAATGGCTGCGGTATCTAGTCGCGCATCCAAACTATCGCTGGAGGACTCTTTGGCAACACCAAGCACTTTTTCTAACTCACCTAAGCGTTCAGAAACGAGTTGAACGCGTTCTTCTCGTTCAGAGAGATCGTTCTCTAACTCGGATTTAAGATTTTTTAAATCATCGAGTTCTTGCCCGATACTACGCGAACGTTCGGTCAGTTCTGCCTGTTTAAGAACCGCATCATCCACTTGTGAGTAAAGGTGGTTTATCAAAATTGCAGTCGCCGCTAACGCCAGTACAAACACCACTACGCCAGTTTTAAAGTTGCGTTGCATGGTTTTACTGAAGTACCAATGCTTGGAACCGTTAATGGTGGAGATTGAAATCGTTAGCTGGTCTTTCATTGCGCTTAATTAAGTGTAGCTCTGCCGTTTATTTGTTGAAAAGCAAGACTTTAAGGAAAAGGTGCGTCGGCTTCTACTGATTATGTTGATGAAAATGTCAGATCGTGATCTGTTTTCACACAATCAATAAAAGTTAGGGGGTAGATTTAATCTTATCGCCGCTTTGGTCAGTGAGATAAGGGGAGCTTATCCTTTCGATTGAGTAAATTACCAATAGTATGATTGAGCAATTTAACTCACTTCACGTTTTATCTTATAAATGTTGGATATTTTAGTAATTTAGCATTTGGGAAATTGATAAGTCTGGTTGGGTGTTTATGATGGCGTTGCACGCGAATAAACGCCTGAAACAAAAAATGAAATTTTTCATCTTGTTAAAGCGTTCATTGAAGGCTTAATGCTCTCTCAAACCAGCTAGTTGGTTTGGGGAAATATAACCAAGACAACGGAGTTGGTCGTGAAAAAATTATTATTAGCTACTGCAGTGGTCGCAGCAGTTGGTGGTGCCGCTTATGTGTACCAAAACAACCTTGCCCAAGGTGAATCTTCAAACTCGCTACTCACGCAAGTTCCGGCAGATACACTTGTTCTGACTTACCAAACAGAACCATTCAATCATTACGAATACATGACTGCTTTCGGTGGAACACAACAGCCGCCTCTTGCTGATCTGTTCGTAGAAGAAGAGTTGACTCCAGGTCTCGAGTTTGCGGTTAACTTCTTCGATGCTTATGTTGCGGCATCTTCTTCACCTGAAAGTCTCAAATCTTTCCTAGGTACTGGCGATATGGTAAGCCCAATTATCTATACGCTTGGTTTTGTTCCAGTTTATAAGATGCAGCTTGAGACTCCTGCATCACTATGGAAAAGCTTAGATGAGCAAGAGACATTAGCCGGCATTCAACACGAGAGCGTGAAATTGGATACGGTTGAGTTCCGTCGCTATGAGCTAACAGACTCACAAGATCCGCAAATGGGTGTTGGTCTTGCTGTGGGCGTAGTGAACAACGTGCTGACGGTGACGTTGGATATTCCTGAGCTAGGTGCTGAGAACCCGCTTAAGATGGCATTTGGTTTAGAATCGCCAAAGAACAACATTGCGGATTCTGGTCGCTTGGAAGCGCTGAAAGCGAAATACGGTGCGAACAACAACTCGTTTGGCTTGGTTGATTTTCGTGAAGTCATCAAAGGTTTCACTACGACGGATGGTAACCGCCTTGCTCGCCAACTAAACACGGCGGGTTCTGATCCAATGTTGGATGAACTTCGCACGACAGCGTGTCATACCGAGTTTACTCAGATCGCAGAAAACTGGCCGCAAATGGTGGTATTTGGTGAATACTCAGTCAAAGACAGCAAGGCGCGTATTAATGGTAGCCTAGTGGTTGAATCGAAAAACCAAGTGATTTTGGAAGCACTGCAATCAATGCGTGGCGTACTCGCGGAATCAAACGGCGAGAAGAGTATGTTCAGTGTAGCGCTGGGCTTGGATGTTGCCACGCTTGCACCAGCGATTGGTAAGATCTGGACCGATCTAACTACGCCTCAATACCAATGTTCAATTTTAACCAAAGCACAGCAAGATATGCGTGGTCAAAATCCAGCTCCAGCAATCAGCATGGGTGCAGGTATGGCGAATGGACTGAAAGGCTTGAGCATGGAAATGTTCGGTCTTGATGTAGACATGAGTGGTCAATACGGTCCTGAGCTTGGTCAGCTAGACGCAATCTTCTCGATCTCTGCGGACGATCCAAACATGTTGCTGCAAACCGCGCAGATGTTTGTGCCTGAACTTGCTCAAATCCAAATCCAACCGGATAACCAACCAGTGAATATTGGTGGTTTGTTAGAACCGTACGCTGGCAAGCCTATTGATGTGTTTGCTCGTCTGAATGACAGTCACTTGACGCTTTACAGCGGTGATGCTGCAGCATCTGCAAGTGACAAGGTGATGGCACAACCGCTAACAGCGAATGGTCTATTGAGCTTCACTCTGGATTCAGAGCGTGTATTGGAAGTGATGGAAACGGCATCTGAAGTTTCTGGCGAACCAGTTCCAGAAGATCTGATGATGAGCCTTCAAGGCCAACTTGTTGGTGGTATGGCGGTGGATGTAACCAAAGATGGCATCACGTTCGACTTTGATTACACCGGTTCAACGAAACCACAAGTGAAGGTAGCGCAGCAATAAGCGTGATTCACTGGCTTCAATCTCGAAGTATTTTTTCATAATCAAAAGGCGACCTCAGTGTCGCCTTTTTTGTTTTTCTCAATATATGTACTTCAATTCTCTCCCTTTCATTCAAAAGTGGGCACCAAATAAGATCAATAAAAATCAGTGGGATGGATCTTTCTCCTTCACAAATGATCAAATGTATCTTTACTAAAACTGTACGGTGCAGTACAGTTTGTGAAAATCATTAAGTTGGGTTTCAAAAATGAAGAAGAAAGTCATTGCGTTGTCGCTTGTTATTGGTTCGTTGTTCGCTGCAGGTTGTGCGTTATACCAACCTAATACGGTGACTACCGATAACGCTTATGTTCACTCGGATGTGACGGCGATTTCTCCGGAAGTCGGTGGGCAGGTAAGCCAACTTTTTGTCGAAGATAACCAGTGGGTAAGCAAAGGTGCGCCACTGTTTTCGATTGATGATGAAGATTTCATTGCCAATCAAGAAATTGCGAAGTCGGCGTTAGATGTCGCAAAAGCAGCGCTGACCGCAAACCAAACCAAAACTGAGATGCAGTTGGTAAAGATCGAGCAGGCGAAGCAGGGCATTCACAGTGCAAGTGCCAACGCGGAACATCAAGCGGCTGAGTTTAAACGTCTGTCTCGTTTGGTACAAAAGCAGTCGGTGAGTAAAAACCAATTTGAAGCGCAAAGAACGCGTTCTATTGAAGCGAACAGCAACCTTGAAACTGCCAAGCTAGCGCTAGCCGCTGAACAGAAGCAGCTTGACGCGCTCGTGACAGAAAAGATGCAGCTAACCGCGCAACGCAAACAAGCCGAAGCGAACTTGAGACTAGTGAATATCGCCCTTGAGCGAACCATCGTTCGAGCGCCTTTTGATGGCTATGTGGCAGACAGACAAGTGCAAGTGGGTAAGTTTGTTCAACCGGGCATGGGTTTGATTGTGATGGTGCCGGATTACGTTTGGATTGAGGCAAACTTCAAAGAGACTCAATTGGAAAACGTTGAACAAGGGCAAGACGTGGAAGTGGTGTTAGACATGTTCCCTGATCATCCATTGCATGGTCGTGTAACTTCCATAACCCCAGCAACAGGCGCGCAGTTTAGTTTACTGCCACCGCAAAATGCGACTGGTAATTTCGTGAAAGTAGTTCAGCGTGTGCCAGTGCGTATCGAGTTGGATATTCCACAAGAGCTGAAACAGCGCATTTACCCTGGCTTGTCGGCTGAAGTGTCGATTGAGACCTCAACGCAAGGTTAATCGCCATGAAAACACGTTCACCATTGCTGATTTTTGCGCTGTTCGCCATTGCGGCTTTTGGGATCAATTCAGTGATGTTTACTGAGTTGTCCCACGAGATGGCAGCCACATCCGGTTTGTCTGCAGATGAAGTCGAGTTAGTGAAAATCGGCTTTATGATCACTCAAGTATTGGGGTTTATGTTTACCCCAATCATGGTGCGTAAGCTTGGAACCTCATTGCCATTACACTCTGCATTACTGGTGGGTTTGGGAACAAACCTTGCGCTCTATTGGGTAGGTCAGCATGCGTTGTTGTTTACGCTAACTTGGTTAGTAAGTGGCTTTTTCATGAGCATGTTATTGGTGGTGGTGAACCTTTATCTACTCAATACTTTTGAGCAACGTTGGTTGCCTGCGATTATTGCGCTGACACTGATCTTCTCAACACTGTTACCAATGGGCGCTTACCCGTGGTTGGTGGCTGAGATTGTTGAAGAGTTTGATTGGTCGTTTCTGAATGTTGCCTCGGCTTGGTTGTACTTTTCAGCTCTAGTAATGATCGGTGTATACAAACCTCAGGCGATTGAGATTGAAGCTAAGCCAAAATCATCAGCTTCAGTTTACTTCGTACTCGCGCTAACGATGAGTTTGGTGGTGTTCCTACTCATGCGCGGCAGCTACTACAACTGGTTGGATTCAGACTGGTTTGTACAGGTTTCTTCTGTCGCTGCAGCACTGGTTTTGTTGGTGGTGTATCAGTTGGTGAAAACGCGCCATTTGGATACTGCGTCGATGCAATTGCACGGCAAGTTAAAGACTAACGTGTTTATGTACAACGCCTTTCTTGCAGGCTTTGCCGTGATGGCAAGTACGGTGCTGTTTGCTAACTTCCTAAAAATGGCGATGCACTATAACAGCCTCAATGCGGGCTATGCGCAGTTGCCATCGTTTTACGCCATGTTGGTCGGCATGCTGGTAAGTGTATTGGTGTATTACTTCCGCCGTCCGCTGGCGGATGCTGTGGTGCCTTTTGGCGTGCTGATGATTCTACTGTCGGTGCATGAGTTCAGCCAATTACCAAGCTTTGTTGGTACAGAGTCACTACCCATCCCAATGCTGCTGCGCGGTTTTGGTGTTGGCTTGTTGAACGTGTCGGTGACGATTGCGGTGTTGATGTATTTCCAAGTAGGGCAGCGCTTAGAAGGCATTGCTAACTTCTATCTGTTCCGAACCATGGGCGGGGTGATTGGCGGAGCGTTTTTCTCTCGTGTGATTCAAAACCACAGCGCGCAAGCATCGGGCGAAATCGGTCGTACTCTGGATGGTTCTAATCACGTATTCGTAGCTTACGAGCAGGCGTTGAGCGGCGCGATTCTAACTCATGGTCGCTTACCTAATCCGGCGCTCGGCATGAGCCAGATTAGTGCCGTTGTGAAGGAGCAAGCAACGACATTGGCGCTGAGTAATTCTTTGGTGATGTTTATTGTCTCTATTTTTGCCCTTGCGCCAATCTTGTTGATTGGTAAGAAGCTAGCCGCAAAACAAGAAGCGCACTGAGGTTAGGTAAACAGAACAAATAGCCAGCCAAACAACTCGGTAACTAAGCCGTAAAAGAACAAAGGGAGCCAATGTGCTCCCTTTGTTTTTTAGTTTTGAGGTTCTTAGCGCTGATAAAGTTTAAGGAACGCCGTCACCGCTTTTTGTGTGTGCGAATCCAATTCTTCATCGCTTAAGAAATCAAAGCCCATCAGTGCCATGTTCTGGTAATCCATTTTGATCAGCGCGAGTAGCTGCCCGCAGGCTAAATCGGCATCATCGATGTTAAGTTGCTGGCTGATGGTGTCGGTTTTTAGAAACTCAATTAAGTATTGGTGAATACGCTGCGGTCCGGTTTGCCAAAACTGATTTGGAACCGAGTCGTGTTTATTAAAATCAGCAGACACGATGCGATAAAGCGATAAGATTGGGTTAGAGCAAATGCCACGTAGATACTTTTTAGCGAAGTCTTCTAAGGTTTCTCTTAGTGGTTCATTCTGTTTATCGGCAAGTTGGAAAACGGATTCTAGGCTGATCTTGGTGTTATGCGCGAGCACTTCAACAAACAACCCTTCTTTATTGGAAAAGTAACGATACAGGGTCTGTTTTGAACCACCACAAATTGAAACGATTTGATCGAGTGACGTGTCCTTGTAACCCTGTTCAATAAACAGTTCGGTCGCGACTTCGATGATTCGAGTTCTTTTCTTTTCAGTAGATGCGCGCATAACTAAATCAGCCTAAATAAAACTGTTCAGTACAGTATCATTATTGCCGCCGAGACACACCGCTTTTCCGCGTTTAATGCTTCTTCATTGACCAAAATTAAAAAAGGCGACACGAGGTCGCCTTTGAAATCAAATTGGTTACGTTAACGTCGGTAGTACAACGAAATACGGTTGCCGTTAATCTCTTGCACGATAAATGGAATCTCATAAATATCGCTCAGCACTTCGGCATCAATCACTTCTTCAACTAAGCCCGCTTTAATGACTTCCCCAAGCTTCATCGCCACAATGTGGTCAGAGTAACAAGACGCAAAGTTGATGTCGTGAATTACGATTACTACAGCTTTGTTCTTCATTTCCGCAAGCTTACGTAGCGTACTCATGATGTCGACGGAGTGTTTAATGTCAAGGTTATTCAGCGGCTCATCCAAGAAGATGTAGTCGGTATCTTGCGCCACCACCATAGCAATAAATGCCATTTGACGTTGCCCGCCCGACAGTTGGTCGATAAAGCGATCTTTCAAATGGTCGATTTCCAGATGTTGCATTGATTCATCAATGATGCGGTGATCTTCTTCTGTCAGACGACCTTGCGAGTACGGGAAGCGACCAAACGCCACCAAGTCACGCACCGTAAAGCGCATGTTGATGTTGTTTGATTGGCGCAGCACTGATAGGCGCTTTGCTAAGTCTTCGGTGTTCCATTGGTCAAGCGGCTTATCACCAATCACGACACTACCAGCATCGCTTTCTGTTAGACGACTCGCCATAGATAGTAGGGTACTTTTACCCGCGCCATTAGGACCAATAATGCTGGTGACTTTACCAAGAGGAAAAAGGGCATCGGCATTTTTTACCACGTATTTTTCGTTGTATTTTTTGCTAAGACCTTGAATACGGATCATGTGATAAACCCTTAATCGAATTTGTTTTTCATAAGCAGAAGCAAGAAGTAGCCGCCGCCGATAAAGTTGATAATAACGCTGATGGTGGTGTCGAAATCGAACAGGTTTTCAACCACCCATTGACCGCCAGACAGCAGTACAACTGACAGTACTGAGCTTGCGACAATCAATAAGCGATGTTGGTAACCAGTGAAGATTTGGCGAGTCAGAGCCACAACAATCAGACCAAAGAACAAGATTGGACCAATCAATGCGGTCGAGATAGACACCATCAAAGTGATGATGAACATGACTTGCATGGTCAGTTTGTGGGTATCCACACCTAGGCTTTTCGCGTTATCGACACCAAGCCACATTACGTCTAATTTGTGGGCAATACGCATTAGGTACGCACCACACAGCAGCATCGGAACCACACACCAGTACACCAACTCACTGTTGATGTTGTTGAAGCTCGCGAACATGGAACTTTGGATGAAGGTGAACTCATCTGGGTCGGTGATCATGGTGAAGAAACCAGTGACACTGTTGAACAAGCTACTCAACACGATACCAATCAACAAAAGGGTGAAGATATTGCGCTGACGACCACGAAAGTAGAAGCTGAACAAAGTCATCGCACACACAATCATGATGCCAGTCGACAACACGAAGTTGAGTTTGCTGTTGATGACCAAAGCACTCAAGCCCCCAAACATCACCACAAGCAGCACTTGAATCATCACGTACATGGAATCGAAACCCAGAATCGAAGGGGTGAGGATTCGGTTGTTGGTGATGGTCTGGAAAATCAGTGACGACGACGCAATCGCCATTGCTGCCAAGACAATCGCCAGTACTTTCGGGATGCGGCGTGACAAGAAGAACTGGTAGTTATCTGGCGTTAAGCCCTTGCCGATGAACACCGCACAAATCAAAACCGCCGCGATTGCCAGCAGCGTTACTTTCATAGAATCACGCATTCGATTTGTCTCTCAGAACTAGGTAAATGAAGATTGAGCCACCCAAGATGCTGATGATCATCGAAATTGGAATCTCGTAAGGGAAGATGATGAGGCGACCGAGGATGTCGCAAGTAAGCACCAAAATCACACCTGCGTATGCGGTCCAAGGCAAGTTACGACGCATGTTGTCACCAATGAACAGTGACACAAGGTTTGGCACGATAAGCCCAAGAAACGGAATCATCCCGACGATCATTACCACCGATGACGACAGTACAGCCACAAGGATCACACCAACCAGAACGATGCGTTGATAGTTCAAACCAATGTTTTTTGCAAAGCTTTCACCCACACTTGCCGCGCTAAAGCGGTTAGCGTAAGCGTAAGCCAGAACCGAGACCGGAAGAGCGAGATATAAGAATTCGTAGTTACCACGCAATACCGAGGCGAAGTTAGCCACAGTCCAAGAACCAAGAGTCTGTACTAGGTCGTACTTGTAGGCAATAAAGGTGGTCATGGATGACACCACGTTGCCATACATGATGCCGATCAGCGGGACGAGTACGGTGTTCTTAAACTTCAAACGTTGCAAGAAGCGCACGAAGATCACCGTACCAATCACAGAAAACGCGAAGATGGTGACCAGGTGAACCCAACTGCTCATGTCTGCAAACAGAATCAGCGCGACGATGTAGCCGAACATAGCCCAATCGACGGTGCCCGTGGTGGATGGGGCTGCAAAGCGGTTTTGCACGATCTGCTGCATGATCAAACCAGCGATACTCAAGCCTGCTCCGGCTAAGACGATGGCAAGCAAGCGGGGTAAGCGACTAACCAGCAAGATGTTCAAACTGTGGCTGTCACCAGCCAAAATCTGCGAGAGTGAAACGTTCGCCACCCCAACCAGCAAAGAGGCGCAGGCGAGTACGACGAGCAATAAAAAAGCCAAGATATGATGTAATTTCATGGTGTATTTATAGGGTGATAAAAACAACAATGACCTTTCGCACCGTGAAGTTGGAAAGGTCATCGATTAGAATGAGCAGGAACCGAATCTATAAGGGTCTGTTGACCTTTCGTGATGATTTTTGCAGCAATTTGTAGGTGTTTTATACAAGGCAGAGGCTTTGATATGTAGCTATCCTACCTGATAAGCCGATAACGCAGTAGAAAGCACCTACAAACGCTGCCCAAAGGGTTCGGCTAAAAGCGTTTTACTCTTTGTTGAGTCAATTTTACTTAGAACCACTAGGCTTCAATCGACTCGCCGCGATTAAAACGCTTTTATCTCGAACAAAATTTAACCACGAAAGATAAACAGACCCTAGTCAGCAATGACTTGGTTCAGCTCTTTAATCATGGTTTGCGTCGATTGGTAGCCACCTGCGGTTAAGTACCAAGCCGCTGGGTCCATAAACAGCACGCGGTTGTTTTTCGCCGCTGGTGTGGACTTCACGAGATCGTTGTCGAACAGCTGTTTTGCTTTACCACTGCTCTGACCGATGGCTTGTTCGCGGTCAAGAATAAGCAGTACTTCAGGTTGCGCATCAGCGATGTATTCGAATGAAATCAGGTTGCCGTGAGTGCGTGGTACAGATTTCACGTTTTCAGAAGTCGAAGTCGCGAAGCCTGCTTCTTCATACACGAATGAGAAACGGCTGTTGGTGCCAAACATTGCCAAGCTGTTACCACTGTTTGAGACCGTCAGTGCGCGTCGTGGTTGTTCTTCTACTTTTGCGTGAAGATGGTCGATTTGCTCTTGAACGTCTTCGATTAACTGCTCAGCTTGTTCTTCTTTGTCGAAGATGTCACCCAGCGTGCGCCAGTGTTCTTGGGTTGTTTTCCAGTAGTCGGTGGTGTCGATACGGAACATGTAAGTTGGTGCGATGTCGCTCAGATCTTTATAGATATCTGCCATTCGACCTTCTGCGATGATCAGGTCTGGCTTGAGCATAAACAGCGTCTCGAAGTTCACTTCTTTTACGCTACCCGTATTCACAAACGAGTCGATTTGGAATTTTTCTAGTGATTTTGGCAACAGTGTTTTTGGCATGCCGACAGGTGTTACACCCAAAGCATCAATGTAGTCTAAACTGCCGTAGCCTAGAACAACGACGCGTTGTGGAACGCCATCAATGTCTACTGTGCCCAAGCTGTGTTGGTAGGTTTTAGCCATTGCCCCGATAGGAGCCAATGCAAGCAGCAAAGCTCCCGTTGCTACGCGAAGAGAAGTTTTACCCAACATAATGATTTCCAAAAGGTGCGATGCAATCTCGCATTAGTGCCTTAAAAAACAAATAGTGCTTTAAAAAATAGAGCGCGAGATTAGTCGTAAAGCGGTATAACTAATTTGATTAAAATCAAATAAGAATGATTATTGATTGCAGACACATTAGCAGATAGTCTATATGCAGCAACAGAATTAGCGGAATAGTGAGTATTCAAAAAATGAATTTAGCTCAAGTCGACTTGAACTTATTGTTTATTCTCAAACACCTACTTGAAGAGAAGCATGTTTCCAACACAGCGGTATCGCTCAATATGAGCCAACCATCGGTGAGCCGCTCTTTACAAAAACTCAGAAACTTGTTCAACGATGAGCTGTTAGTACGTACTGCACACGGCTACGAATTGACCCCAAAAGCCGAAGTGATCAAGCAAGATTTGAACACCGTTCTAACCGGGCTAGAAAAGCTGATGTACGGTCAGTCATTTGTACCTGAAAAGAGTAACGGGACGATCCGTTTTTACGGCTTGGTTCCACAGGTAATTTTCTTACTGCCACCGATTGTTTCGCGTATCCGTGAAGAAGCGCCGAACATGATTGTCGATATCGACTCCATCCCGAAGCGCCATTTCGATGCACTGATTGCAGGGGATGTACATTTTGTGCTCTCAACCGCCGAGCCGCCTAGCTCTGAGCAGAATTTGTACCGCATGAAAATTGCCAATCGCGACTACCGATTCCTGATGAGCGAAACCCATCCGCTTGCGCATGTTGAAGAGCTGACGGTAGAGATGCTGCTCGATTGCAATTTCGGTCAAATCTCACTTCAAGGAGGCAAAACGCTGTCGATTTATCATCGTTTTGTCGAGCTTGGTGTGGTGGATAAAAAGCGTCAATTATCGATTCCTGTCCAGCTTTCAAACTTCAATGCTGCACCAGCGATCGCAGAACAAACAGATGTGATTTTTCACTTGCCAACGCCCTTTGCGGAAGACGCTTGTCAGGGCAGAAAATTGATTACTAAAACCGTACCGAAAGCGATTCGAATGGACAGTGAATCGGTCTATTTGTACTGGCATAAGCGCTATCATAACGACCCGATGTGTAATTGGGTTAAGTCATTATTTAAAGAAATATATGGCTCAACTGAGAGTGAATGGTAAAGAAATTCATTATTCATATTTGACATAATCGTAATAACTTCGGCAAATGCTCGGTTGCTTGTCTTTGTTAATTAAAGGCTATTTAATGCGAACCATTATCATTATAAGTTCCATTAAAGTTTATAGGTTTTTACCATGTCGAAGACGACTCCGTTTGCGCCAAAACCATTAGCAGTGGTGATCGGTGCGCTATGTACTTCTTTTTCTGTCTTTGCTGATACAACGCCAATCGAAGCTGATGAGCAGCTTGTTGTAACAGCAACTCGTACCCAGATGGAGCTGAAAGACGCACCAGCTTCTATGTCGGTGATCACCGCTGAAGATATCGAAAACGATCCGGGCATCACGCTGGCAGACATCGTGTCTAATGCAACCAGCGTGGAGTCAGACTTCGACAGCACACGTGCCGGTCGTCAGCAAATTTCTATCCGTGGTATGGATTCTAAGTACACATTGATCATGGTAAATGGTCGTCGCATGAGTTCAGCAAGTGCGATTGTACGTGGTAACGACTTTGATCTTTCTGCGATCCCAATGGATTCAATTGAGCGAGTAGAGATCATCCGTGGTCCTATGTCGGCGCTTTATGGTTCAGACGGCATGGGCGGTACGATTAACATTATCACCAAGTCGCCAGACAACGATTGGAGCTCACAGCTTAGCCTAGATAACACATCGCCGAATGATGGCAATGGCGGTCAAGAATACACCGTAGGTTTGACTACATCTGGCGCTCTGATTGACGACACACTATTTGCTCGTTTTTCGGTTTCTCAAACTAGCCGCAATGCATGGCAGCCGTACACAGGAATTAAGAGCGTGAAAGGTCAAGATTACGACCGTTCAGAAATTACTGCTCTTGAAGGTCGTGACAGTTTAGCGATGTTCGGTACACTTTCTTGGCATTTGGCTGATAACCAATTCATCGACTTAGATCTTGGTTACAGCGATGATGAACGTGATACGGCGGCTGAAAGTGCAACGACTGTGCTTAACTCTGAATCTCGCGTTAAACGTAACAGCCAAGCGTTATCGCACACTGGGTTTTGGTCTTGGGGTGATACGCAAGTTCGTTACTCACGTGAAAACGTAGAGAACATTGAAGCGGCAAACGATGGTGCTGATTCAATTGAAGAGCTTACACAAATCTTTGAGGCGTCAGCAACGACTTATCTAGGTGAAAGCCACACAGTAACCTTTGGTGTGGATTACCAAACTAGCCAACTTACGAACCCTGAGCATATTAAGGGCAACAAAGCAGAGGCATACCAAGGTGCCGTATTCGTTCAAGACCAATGGGAAATGACCGATACGTTGACGGCAACGATTGGTGGTCGTTTGGATAAGCACGAACACTACGGTGAAGAGTTCAGTCCGCGTGTGTACCTAGTACATCAAACAACGGATGATTTGGTATTGAAAGGTGGTGTGGGTAAAGCGTTTAAAGCACCAACCATGACGCAAAACCATCCAGACTTCTCGATGAACAGCTGTAAGGGCAACTGTAACATCGTAGGTAACGAAGATCTGGAAGCAGAAACCAGCGTTAACTATGAGTTCTCGGCATTGTACAGCGGTCGTAACTGGAACCTAGAAGGTGCGGTATTCCGTAACGAAATCGAAAACCTGATCGAACAAACGGATATCTTCTGTGAAGTGGGTACATGGTCGAGTGCGGTGATGAGCTGTATCGATGACAATGGTGACCCTATCGATCGTGAGTTGTCTAACCCGTACAAATCTTACCAAAACGTATCAAAAGCGGTAATTCAAGGTGTGGAGCTGACCGGTAGCATTCAGTTTACCGAGCAATGGGCGATGTCAGGTAACTACACTTATCTGGATACTGAAGATAAGTCGACAGGTGAAGAGTTGAACGAGCGTTACAAGCACTCTGCGTTTGCACGATTAAACTGGTACCCAACTCAAGATTTGAACCTGTTTGCTAGCGCGCGCTACCGTGGTGAGCGTAAGATTGATTCAGAGTTAACTCAAGATGCTTACACCACAATGGATCTAGGCACGGTTTATCATGTGAGCGATGCGCTGCGTATTCGTGCGGGTATCACTAACCTGACTGACGAACGTGTATCTAAAGAACTAGAGAACATCGGCTATGTAGAAGCGCCACGTACTTACTACGTTGGTATGACGGCAGACTTCTAAGCTCTGGTGAGACACTGATTCGAACACATGGCGTTGCAGTATACTCTGCAACGCCTTTTTTGCTTTTAGGGATGAATGGGGAAAGGCAATGCTACAAACTTCTTGGTTATTTTGGGCGCTTATGTCAGCTGTGTTCGCAGCGATGACTGCAGTATTGACCAAACTGGGTGTCGCCAATATCAACTCAGACTTGGCGACCTTTATTCGTACCTGCGTCATCCTTGTTTTAGTCGGTTTGATTGCTTACGCGACTAAGCAATTCAGTGCCATAGGTGAGATCTCGACCAAAGGTATGGTGTTTTTGGTGTTGTCGGGCTTAGCAACCGGCGCATCATGGCTGTGTTACTTTCGCGCTATGTCATTGGGGCAAGCTTCTCAAGTTGCACCTATCGACAAGCTGAGTGTGGTGTTAGTTGCGATCTTCAGTGTGGTTTTGCTGGGAGAGAAGCTCAGTATGGTTAACTGGATGGGGATTGGCTTGATCACCGCTGGCGTGATTTTGGTAAGCCTGCAAAGTTCTTAGTTGAAACCTCCAACATGGTTTGAAAATAACAGCGCCTACTTTGTTTAAGTGGGCGTTTTATTTTGATTTTCCAAGTATAAAACTGTCCAACTCATTACCCAACAGAGACACAGCGCGGACGGCGTTGTATATACCCAAGTAACCTCGAGATGCTAGGTTCAGCGAGAATGACTTGGTTTGTAGACGCGGCGACGATTTAAAGATCTAGTCACTCTAAATCAAGAATCGGCAACAAAGTATACAAGCCAAGACAGCTCGCCCTTCGGGAGCGTGTCATTGCCCCGCTTTCTGCGTCAAACAACTTGGAAATAGCTGGCTATTACGCTGTGTTGTTTTCCTTGAACTCGAATCAATGACAACGCTCTGAATCCTGCATCTTGAAGTCACTTGGGTATATAACTAATTAGGATTGTTGCGCATTTGCTCAAGCTAATGTTGAAAAGCGTGTGATTTACCATCAATGAAAGTGATGGAGTAAAAGTTATCTGTTTTCTTCTCTGTAGCATCTTAGTAAAATCTGCGGGCAACTTGGGAGTATTACATGAGTTATAAACACACCTATTTAGCTTGGCAGGCACACAACGTTAGTGCTGAAGAGAAGCTGGTTCTTCTAAAACTATCGGACATCGCAAGCGCAGATGGACAAGCATCGTTTGTCTTGCGTGATATTACACAAGAGTGTCTGTGCGAAGAGTTCAAGTTAAGTAGCATCTTGTTTGCTTTATCGCAAAAAGGTTTGCTCGCGATGGGGCGAACCACACGCGAAGGCAGTGTAGAGAGGCATTCATGTCAGCTCACATTAGACTCCGATTCTCAATCTGCGCCTCAACCATCGGTACAACAAGCCGCGCCAATGACAGAGAAACCGTCGATCACGACGTTAGAAGGAGCTGGCTTGCCGCAATGGGCAAATAAAACATGTGATTTCTATAAGGTTCCGGCAAGCTATAGAGACGATGTTTGGCGTGAATTTATTCGCCAAAATGGTCGGGGCAATGTCAACATTTCAAGGTTGGAGCGCAATTTTGAAAACTGGCTTGAAGAAAGTAAACGGACTGGGCGTTTAGAAAAACTAACCAGTAACCACCAAGCCGAAGAACCAGCAGCGCCAAATAGTTATCGAAACGTTGAAAGTAGCAGTCGTCTAAATAATGGTTATCTCAACTCCTACGATCTCGATGAAAACACAATTCCAAACTGGGCGGAAAGAGAGCTGCACCACTCTGCTTTAGATATGGATTTACGTGTATTCTGGAAAGAGTTCGTGTTGTACCAAAAAACGCAGGCAAACTTCATTGGTCCTGTTACCCAATTCGTCAACAAGCTAAGATATTCGATTAACTTGAAGAAGCAGTGGATGGAAAAAGATCGCCAAAAACAAGCGAGATATCAACAGCACAGCAGTGCTCGAGATAAGCATGTCAGCCCTTCTGAAGAATTTAGACAATTTTTGAGAGAGCAAGGCAAGAAACCATCCTTCTAATTGACCCAAAGAGATAGAAGCTATGAGCTATTCTAAAAAACCAAAAAAAGTGGACTTTTCGTCATTCGAAAGTCGACTTCGTGAACTTGGTATTGAAGCTAACGTGGATCACTTGAACAAAGATAAAGTATCTACCAGTCAATCTCTTACTGTGAAAAATGAACCTAGCACAAGCTGGGAGCAACCCATTGGCTCTGAACCACAGCCGACGTTTTCTGAGCAAGCGCTTGTCGTTACTCAAGAAGCGAGCGATCGATGCAATGAGGTGTTTGGTACGCTCTTTAGTATCTATGAATCAACATGGGTGCAAAGCTACGGTAAACGTCCAACAGGTCGCTTTTTAGATTTCGCGGATTCGCTTACAGATAAAGAGCTAGTGCGAATTATCCAGCACTGTCGCGAGCGTCTTCAATCGGGGGACCGATGGCCGCCAATTATGGGTGAATTGGTGGTATTGAAAGATTTACCAACGGAATCTGAGTTGGAGGATGCGTTAAACCGAGTCGTGGCACGCACGCCAAATGACGATATTGAATTGTGGTTAATGCAAAGCAAGTTCTACGAGCTACGTCGACTGCCTGAGCATCTGATTTTAAAGAAATTCCGTGAATACTACCGTCAGGCGATGAAATTGCTTGAGAAAGGAAAGCTCACGACAGCACCTATTGCTTTACCGACTCACTCGGTGAAAAGCATGACGGACTTAAAGCGTGAAGAATACGAACATGAGCACGGTAATAAGCTGCATCCTCGTATTCAAGCTATCTTAGACGCAAAGAAAAATAACGATTAATTTGTTCCTGCTTTAAAAAACAAAAAGACAAGCTAAGCAAAATTAACTTGTCTTTTTGTTTATCTATCCTTGCTATTGCTCTGAAGGCTGCTCAGTTGCAAAGCCTCGCAAGATATTGGTCAATGTAATTGTCGCGAATACCACAATCACTAACGACAAGTGCCACGCTTGGCTCAAACCGAGCTGCACGAGCGCCATACTGACCAAGGATGACACCACCATTTGACCACCGCCCGACATGGCAGCCGCCGCTCCTGCTTGCTTCTTGTATGGCTGCATAACCATGGCTTGAGCACAAGGTAGAGCGATCGCATTGCCTAAGATCATCAGCAGTTGACCAAGCATCAAATATAGCGGTTCGACTGGGCAAAAGAACAGCCACACTGCGGAGCTTAAGTGCAGGATAGGCGTCGCCAGTAGCATCTTCTTCGTGCCGATGATTGGGCGCACACGGTTACAAATACTGGTGCCGCAAATCATGCCAAATGCAGGAATCAGTGCCCACATCGCGTATTGATCAGATGTCATGCCAATTTGGTTTTGCATGATAAAAGGCATTACCGAAACAGTGGTGATCATCAAGCTGAAGTTAAGCCAACCGATACTGGCAAAACTCATGAAGTAACGAGAAGTCAGCAGATCACGATACTGCAGCAGCATTTTTTTCGGTGATGGCAGTGGGGAGGTTTGCGTGATGGTCTCTTTAAAGCGTACCAATATAACAATCCAAGCTAGTGAGACGTAACCGAGCAGTGAAATAAACACCATGGTCCAGCCGAAGTGGGCGTTAATGAAGCCACCAATAACGGGGGCAACTAATGGTGTGATAGACGCAGCCATTGCGATGTAGGAAAGGGCGACAGGCAGCTCTGGTCCACTAAAGCGGTCACGGGTGGATGCACGAGCTAATACGGCGCAACAACCTGTTCCCAGACCTTGCAGAAAACGCCCCATCACCATACCAGTGAAGGTATTGCTGAAGAAGATGATCATCAACAGACCGAGCATAGCAATCAACAAGCCGGTCAGTAGGACTTTTTTACGACCTAGTGCATCAGATACTGGGCCGTAGATAAACTGAGAGGGACCGAATCCAAGTAAGTAAACACTTACCAATAGCTGAGCTTGGTCGAGGGAGATATCAAAGTCTTTCGCGATCCAAGGCAATGATGGAAACACCAAGCCCATGCTGAGTTGACCAACGCTGATGATCAAACAAGCTAGCAAGATGGTTTTAAATTCGAATGCTCGACTCATGACTTTTCACCATCACCGCGGCGACGTAGGCTCCCTTCTTCATCGAACTGATTTAGCTTGGCTTTCACCCGTTTTACCGTCGATAGGCTCACATCACATTGCTCTGCGACACTTTGGAGCGTGTTTCCTTCCAACAATAGCGTCGCGATGTGTTGATGTTTTGCTTTATCTGCCGGACGGCCTCGGAATTTCTGCTTCCACATCTGTGGATTGTCTTTGAGCGCCTTGCGACCTTGTTCCGCGGCAAATAGACGGTGTTGAGTTTGGACTTGCCCATAGCCAGAAAGCAGTGAGATCAAGGTTTGTGTTTGTACCGAACCTGGTTCAAAGGTCAACGGCTCACAAACCGTTTTTAGGGTGACGCCTTTATTAAGCAGAGTTTGAATAGTGCTTAGTGCTTGGCTGAAGTCTCGGCCAAAGGCGGTTAGCCACCAAAGTACAACGGTGTCACCGGTTTGCACGGTAGTTAAGAGTTGTTGAAAGGCTTGTCGCTCGGCTGGTGGTGTGCAGCCGCGTACCTTGTCCTCAAGGTGAATTGCTTCAGGATCAAAGGCTTTCAAAGCGTTGAGCTGCTCAGGGTAAGCCCGGTTTTTAGGCGAGTGCCGCGTATAGAGAAAGGTAGCCATGGGTGCAATGCGTCTCTTGAGATTGGTTCATATACTGTAATGGTCCATAAATATACAGAGGTTCATTAGTAACCACAACACCAAATGAACCATTGGCTCGAAATCTTAGAAGTAGAAGCAAAAGATGAGGGGCAAGAGAAAGAAGATATGCGGAAATAAAAAAGCCAACCGCTTGGGTTGGCTTCTCTGGGATTAGGCTTTGGTGGTGCTGCGCTCTATCAATTTGACTGGCACCATCATCTTCACCAAGCTGCTGTTTTTATTGTTGATTTGATCAACGATAATTTTCACACACTCACGCGCTAGGCGACGGAAGTCTTGGCGGAAAGTGGTCAGTTGGTAGCTCAACCATTCCGTTTGTGGAATGTTGTCGAAGCCGATGACTTTCAGATCTTGAGGGATACGAATACCACACTCAATACGTGCAATATCCATTACCGCCATTGCAAGGTTGTCGGTTGCACAGAACACGGCTTCAGGACGATTCTTATCGGCCAGCATCGCACGTACTTTATCCAGCGAACTTGCGTAGTCGTAGCTCGCTTCAATGATGCGTGGTGTTTTACCCGTTAAGTCTTCAAACTCAGAGCTGAAGCCACTTTGGCGCTCGTCGTTAGTAAAGGTTGGCACTTCACCCGTCAGGTAAACCGCGTTTTTCACCCCGCTTTCGTGCAGCAGTTGTGCCGCTTGTTGACCAGCTTCGTAGTTGTCACTGATTACGTAACTGCTCTTTGTGCCTTCTACGACTCGCGCGTACTGAACGATAGGGATATTGAACTCTTCACACTCTTCATACAGTGATTTGTTGAAGGTAGCGGAAGCGGCAATGACACCATCTACACGGTATTGGAAGATGTTCGGGATCGAGTGGTTGTCTTCATCATCCACTTGCCATGGAATCAACACCGCTGAGTAGCCTTGCTTCTGCAATTCACTTGAAATCAATTGAAGTGTTTTCATGTGGATAGGGTAGTCCGCATCTGGGAATACCAAACCGATCAACTTAGATTCGTTGGTAGTCAAGCTACGTGCAAAAGCATTTGGACGGTAGTTTAGGGCTTTCGCGGCTTCGAAGACCTTTTGTTTGGTCTTTTCAGATACTGAGCTGCCCGGAACAAACACACGCGATACAGTAGATTGAGAAACGCCAGCCAGTTTGGCAACGTCCTTCGATGTTACGGTTTGTTTTGCAGGATTCATGTGAGTTGATTCATAAGTCAGTTTAACTGTGACTAGGTTAACACAAATAGGTACGTAGTCATAAAGAGAAATAAGCAAGATTTAAGTAAATAAAGGGTTAGATTGTCTTTGGTGGCGCAATTTGGGTAGTACCCAAGTCACATTTCATGTTTTGCATACGAAAAAAGCCTTACCCAAAAAAGGTAAGGCTTGCTCTTATTTCCCATTTCCACTAAATCGAATAAGTTACGTAACCGGAATAACTTATCTCGTGGTTATCAGAAGTAGTAGCGAATACCTGCCGCGAATTGATCATCACGGTTTTCGAATTTGCTGCCATCGTACTGATCTTTACCTAGGTCGAACTGGTATTCAGTCCAAACTAGGAATTTGTTCTTCTGGA
Source organism: Vibrio sp. SCSIO 43155 (assembly GCF_023716605.1). Lineage (NCBI taxonomy): Bacteria > Pseudomonadati > Pseudomonadota > Gammaproteobacteria > Vibrionales > Vibrionaceae > Vibrio > Vibrio sp. SCSIO 43155. Next base: position 142,117 of record NZ_CP071853.1, read on the forward strand.
AGTGGTATTCAAGACCAGGAATCAGCAAGTTACGCTCGTAACCTTGCGTCTCGTCACCACGATCTTCCATGTAGTTGTAGTTCAACGTTGGGCGTAGGCCGTTGTCGAAGTGGTAGTAAGTGTAGATTTCGCCACCTAGGGTATCGAACATTACGTCCGTACCGCCTTGGCTCACTGCTTCCCAGTTTTCGCCAACGTGGAAAGTCGCACCCGCGTAGAAGCCACCGTTGCTGTAGTTTGCGCCCAATAGCATGATGCGCATGTTGTCGCCGTTTTCTACGCCAACCACGCTTGCGTCTAGATCAGCAACTTCATTTTGATGGTAAGCTGCACCCAGTGTTACGCCATCAACCGGTTTGTAAGTGATAGACGCACCCATGCCGTTTTTCAGTGAGGCTGTCGCATTGTTTGCTAGAGCAACATCTTCACGCGTGGTTTGGTAAGTAAAGCCGTAGCTCACTTTTTCATTAATTGAATTACGGTACGTAATTGAGTTTTCTGCACGACCAGCACCGGATGCGATACCCCAGTCAGCTAGGTTGTAAACACCTGAGCCACGAGTACCAAATACACGACCTAAATCGGTGTACCATGCTACGTCGTAGAAGGTAGACCACTGCTTAGTACCCGCAGCAATTTTGCCGTATTTTTCGTGCTCAACACCTGCGTATAGCAAACGGTCGTATATGTTGTCGCCGTTCGCGCCAGAGTTGTAGCCCCATTCCGCGTGACCGAAACCAGTCCAGCCGTTATCCAGACCCATTTGGCCTTTCAAACCGAAACGTGAGCTGCCGCTGTTCCATTCGCCATTGTCATCACCGCCACGGTCTTGGTAGCGAAGATCGAAACGGCCATCGATGGTTAGGCTGTCGCCAGCGTCATTAACAAAAGTGTGTGCAGCAAAGGCTGAGCTAGAAGTAAGCGCTGCTAAAATCACTGCAGAAAGGGTCGACTTTTTCATCATCAATCTCATTATTCAGGGCGCAGAAAGCCACCGTGCGTTCATGCCCGTTTTGAATAAGGGTTCTATCTTGAGGTTGTGCCCCATCCTTGAGGCACGAGTTGGGAGCATGTCACCTGAACCGAGAGGGGATTCAGGCAACATAAAGGCGGGTTGACAATCCGCCCCTAGGACTTCTTATAGAGAAGGGTTTAGGATCTGTTGAGTACGCTCGAACACGTCTAGACCTTGCTGTTTTAGCCAGTAAGGAAGGTCGATCAGTACCCAGTTCTCAGATAGCTTGTCGCCGTCACGGTAGTAAACGTCAACCACTTGCATGTCTGCACGTACTTCACCACCTGTCATACCTAGGAAACCACCGATTGGCGTGTTAGATAGGTTTGGCCAGCCGAAGAAACAAGAGAAGTTACCTTCTGCGAAACGACATACGTGGCCGTTAAACTTCTTGTCTTTCAGGTTGTTACGGAACGGCAATTGGTGCTGCTGTTGGTAACGAGGAATTGTGTAAGACGCACCGATACCACATGGACCGTACCAGATCATGTCTTTAGACCAGCTCTTCTCAAGAACTTCTGGTGGGCAGCCCATAGCGCCGCTGTCGTTTAGTGCAGATAGGTCATCAACCATCTTGTTCACTAGTGCTAGTGTTGCTACGCCTTCTTCTGGTGCTGCGTCTTCGAACAGTAGACCGTCGTGGTTACGAGGACCAGGGTATACGAAGTGCTTACCTGTTGACGGTGGTAGTGGGTAACAACCTGCTTGGTCCATCGCGCCTAGAAGGTCTAGGAATATGCCAGTCTTAGTGATCTTGCCGTTTTCAACACAGTTAAATTCTGCGTAACGGATGTTCATGATTTTGCCAGTTGGGCGCATGCCTAGGTATTCAGCGTCGAATAGACCCATGAAGTGACCCATGCTCATTACCCAGATTTCACCTGATGTTACTTCGTTCTCACCACCGATGAAGATGTCTTGACGACGCTGCATGCGAGTCATTGATTTCATCAAAGGAGCCCAGAAAACGTCAGCTGCTGCTTGAGCGCCTTGTTGCTCACGGAATGGGTAAACACCACGCCATAGGTAATCTTCTGAAGTGTGTGCTTTTAGTACTTCTGCCACGTTCTCGTGAGTTGCGTTTTCCATTGCGCTGAAGTATTCACGTACAACGCGTTTCGCTTCTTGATATTTAGACATAATAAACTCTCTTATTTGCTGTCGAGTCGGCTTTGGGAACAGGACTCGAAATTAAGTTTTTTCATCCGGCCGGGGAGCCAGCCGGAGTTTTTGAAATTCAGTTACGCTTTTGCTGCTTCGGCTTTTTTGCTCTTATCGAACACGCCGCCTTTTAGTGTCTCTGGCAGTGATAGCCATAGAAGACCAGCAAGGATCCATACGATTGGTGAACCCCACATTGCGGTTTGTAGGTCGGTACGCTCTTGGATGAAGATAAGTACCATTGGTGCCCACATACCGAGGATACGACCACCGTGGAATAGCGCCGCGCCGTAGCTACGTAGGTGTGCTGGGAACAGTTCTGAGAAGTAACCACCCCATACCGCTGAAGAAGACAGGCCGAAGTTGTAAATCAGACCAAGTAGAGCCAGCATGTTTAGGCCGCCAATCACCATGTCGCCAGGTGCAACAAAGAAGATTGAAACCATGATGCCCGCTAGGATGAAGCCAAACGCGTTCACCTTACGACCGAATTTGTCAGCTACCCAACCCCAGAACCACGCACCAAACAGTGAACCAAATGCTGAGATAGAGAAGATGAGACCGATGGTTGCACCGTCGAACATACGTACATCACGTAGGTATGTGGTTACGAAGCCACCAAAGAATTGGAAACCGTAGAAGTTAAGGCCAGCCAGTAATAGACACGTTAGTGTGATCTTACGGTAAGGCTTGCTTAGCATTTCGCCCCAAGAGCCTTTTTTCGCTGGTGCATTTGATTCTTCTACTTTTGCTTGCTCTTCTTCACCGTAAGCGATCACTTTGCTGTCGCTAGGTAGTACAAAGATCATGACCACAGCGGCTGCCAATGGTGGGATACCACCTACAAGCATTAGGCTTTCCCATGGTGCATCAATGCTTGCAATAAACGCTGCATAGGCACCCATTACCATCAGTGCTACAGAGAACATAGAAGACGCGAATGCCGTCAACTTACCACGTACCGTTGGCGTAAATAGGCCGATCATTAGGCTTACTGCCACGGTGAAGTAACCACCCAGTGACAAACCAATGATGAAACGCATTGCTGCCCATGTTGCGTAGTCGGTGAACATCATATTGATGATCGTTGCGCCACCGTTTAGGGCTGTGATGGTAATAAGAGTGGATTTCTTACCAAATTTTGTTGCGAACCAAGCACAGCTCAATGCACCGATAAGTGCACCAACCGACTGCCATGTATAGAACTGGGCAGTGTCTGACAGGCTAATACCATCATACGCTTCAACGATGTATGGGCGTACGTAGTCAATAATTACAAAGTTATAACAATAGAAAAAGTAACCAACCAGTATCGCTAGATAGGCAGCTACCCTTTGAATCATAGGAACTTCGCTCATGTGTCTTTTGGCATTCATGACCGATAAACCTCTATTTCACTTAGGATTTGTTGCTATTCAAACTTAATGAATACGATCTTATTTGGATCATCTTCGATTTCGTGTCGGGGTGAATCATAGTTTTTTTAAGGTTATTAGATCCGTGATCAAAATCAATTTTAAAATGAATGCGTACCCATTTTGTGGGTTTTAGTGACAAGGATCTCACTAATCGGCGTTTTTGGCGATTTTGAATACATTTTCGCCTATATTGGTGATAATAATCACACTTACAGTGGGATTGTCGTTTAAAAATGCCTTTTTACAGTAATATCTGGGCATAATAATTAGCTACCCAGAATTAGGAAAACCTTAAAATGGTTACGTACTCAAGTTTTGTGGTGATTGCGTTATATGTAGCAATTACCATACTAATCAGCTATTTAGTGAATAAGCGCTACAGCAATGGTGGCGACTTTTCCACGGGTGGAAAGCAATTTGGCTGGTTTACGGCAGGTGTTTCGATACTTGCGACTTACATTAGTGCGATGACGTTTGTAGGGATGCCTGGTTGGGTTTATAGCTCTGGCATGGAAGCGATGAGTATTCACCTTAACTATCCCATCGTTATCTTTTTCACTGTCATTTTCTTTGTACCTGTCTTCTATAAGCTGGGTCTGACTTCGATTTATGAATACCTTGAGCACCGCTTTGGGGTGTATGCAAGAACCATCAACTCGATTGTGTTCATTGTGGTTCAATGTATCTCAGCGGGTGTGATTTTGTATGCCGTGGCGCTGATCTTAGTGCAAGTTCTGCCTATCAGTATTTCTGAAGCCATTATCTACATTAGTATTTTCACCGCTTGCTATACCTATGCGGGCGGGATTTCCACGGTTATCTGGACCGATATGTTGCAATCTGCAGTATTGGTTGCGGGCAGCATCGCTATCTTTGCCATTCTAATGACAGAGATTAACGCGGCAGATTACCTTTCTCGTGATCACCTGAATATCATCAACTTAGACTTTGATTTGGGCGTGGATACCACACTTTGGGCTGGCGTGGTTGCAGTAAGCTTTTTGCATTTGAGTGTGTACGGCACCAACCAATTGATCATCCAACGCACGTTAGCGACGAAATGTGAAAAGACGGCGCAGAAGTCTATGCTGTTGTGTGGTTACGGTGCGTTTTTCGTGTACTTGTTCTTCGCGGTACTCGGTGTTCTTTTGAGTGTTTTCTATCAAGATCAATCGTTTGAAAATAGCAACGAAGTGATTTTGGATTTCGTCTTCAACCACACTAACCCAATCGTCGTTGGTTTGATCATTTCCGCATTGGCAGCGGCCGCAATGTCGACGCTGGACTCGACCTACAACTCGATGGCCACCGTCGCGACGTTCGATATCTATAAGCGTTTCGTTCGTAAAAGTGCCGATGATGAGCACTACGAAAACGTCGCAAGAAAGATGAGTTTGCTTGCTGCGGCCATGGTGGTAGTGCCAGCTCTTCTGGCGGTATCGAATGAATCGGTACTCAAAACCATCGCCAGTCTGACTTCTATCTTTGTTGGTATCCGTTTGGGTTCATTCGTGCTTGGTTTATTCTGGGCGAAAGCCAATGAGAAAGGCGTGATCGTTGGCAGTATCATGAGTGTGATTGCGGTGTTTACTGCGATGTATCTCGACGTGGCTTGGCCGTGGTTCGCGCCAATTGGTACGTTCGTCTTCCTTTTGTTTGGTGTGTTAGTGAGCCGTCGTTGGGGCGCTGTGACTGCCGAGCAACAAATCTTTATCAATAATCAAAAACATCTTTTTGCAAAGCCAACCGCAAGCCATTACGGGCTGTTGGTGTTCGCTGTGGCGACCATCGCTGCTTGTATGGTTCTCCCTGATTGGCTTTATGCTGCATTGTCGTAATAGGTAAGTTTATGCTGTCCATCTTTGATATTTACAAGATTGGTGTGGGCCCTTCTAGCTCTCACACCAATGGTCCAATGATCGCGGGTTACCACTTCACTCGTTTGATTGAATCGAACTTGGCAAAAGTGGTTCGTATTCAAGTCGATTTATACGGCTCACTCTCGTTAACGGGGATTGGTCACCATACTGACCGTGCAACGATTTTAGGTCTATTGGGTAACAAACCAGATACCATCAAAATCGCTTCTGCGAACAAAGCGATGCGCAAGGCGATTGAAGAGGGCATGATGTCTGTCGATGGCCGTCATGAAATCGAATTCAGCTACAAAACGGACATGTTGTTCCACGAAGAGAACCTTCCTCTGCATGAGAATGGCATGACGATTACTGCGTTAGATGCGCATGGCAATCAGGTTGGGTTTGAAACTTACTACTCTATCGGTGGTGGTTTCATAGCAACGGCGGATGAACTGCAAAATGGCAGTGCGACTGCTCCCGTAGAAGTTGAGTTTCCATTCTCCAGTGCGGACGAAATGTTGGCACAAGCAGAGAAGAATGGCATGAGCCTCGGTGGCATGATTCTGAAAAACGAACAAGCGTTTCAGGATATGGAAGCCATTAATCAACGCGCAGAACAGATCTGGCGTGTGATGACGCGTTGCATGGAGCGTGGTTTCGAGACAGAAGGTATCTTGGACGGCGGCTTGAACGTGACCCGCCGTGCGCCAAACTTGCTGAAGAAACTTGAAGCAAATGCAGCAATCGAAAACGATCCAATGGAAATCATGGATTGGATTAACCTGTTTGCTTTTGCTGTGAGTGAAGAAAACGCCGCTGGTGGACAAGTCGTAACGTCTCCAACTAATGGTGCAGCAGGTGTGATTCCGGCGGTATTGATGTACTACCATCGCTTCATCAAAGAGCTTGATACCAAACAGCTTAAAGACTTCCTTGCTGTGTCCGGTGCGATTGGCATTTTGTACAAAACCAATGCGTCTATTTCGGGTGCCGAAGTGGGTTGTCAGGGCGAAGTTGGCGTGTCTTCTTCCATGGCGGCAGCTGGCTTGACGGCACTGCGTGGTGGCAGCAATGAGCAAATTTGTATTGCGGCCGAGATCGCCATGGAGCACTCACTAGGCATGACTTGTGATCCAATTGGTGGCTTAGTGCAAGTACCGTGTATTGAGCGTAATGCGATGGGTGCAATGAAAGCGATCAATGCTTCTCGCATGGCATTAAAGCGTAATAGTAAAAGTTTGATCTCGTTGGATAAGGTGATTGAAACCATGTATCAAACGGGCAAAGACATGAACAAGAAATACCGCGAGACGTCACTGGGCGGATTGGCTTTGATTCACCTGGCGCCGCCTTGCGAATAATGAGTCAAACAAGTCTAATCAACATAAAAAGCCGATGCACTGAGAAGCATCGGCTTTGTTTTTTGTCGCTGTAACCGTTATGAATTTGATGTGGCTATCGCAATAAGAAGTAAGGCGTATTAACGTAAGCATGTCCCGCTGATATCGCATAAGGCAGTACGACTTTGCCAACGGAGACTGCGGTGTTAACCAGTGGTTGAACGTTGATATTGGCATTCATCAAAGTAGGACGAACGTTGGGTGCCAAGCGATAGTGACCGGGCGTTGAAACGCACCCAGAAAGTGTTGATGTAAACAGTAGTGCGATGATGATTGATTTGATGGCTTTCATAGTGGTGACTCTAAAAATGGTATCTTGGCTCTGGTTTTGTTTGTTGGGATGAGCCTTGGTTGAGAGGAAGATTGCCTGAGTCGAGCGAACGGCACCATCAATGCTCAACAAGTCATAGCGCACAAGACTAAAAGTAACACTAGACGTTACTAAGTATTAGTTTTTGCGAGGAGAGTCACTATAAAAGCCCCCTAAATGGGACTTTTTGGACTGTGAAAGTGAACTGTGAACGGTAAAAAAAGCCAGAATGAAACCGCCCATTCTGGCTTGGAGCCAAACGAAGGTGCTCAAAACACAATCTGGAGGCAGATTGCTTACATGGAACGTACGGTCAGTGGACGAGGGCGACCAATCTTAGTTAGGGCGAGTTGCCATAGGCTCAAATCTCGTGAGCGAAAGGCGCCAGCACAGCTGAGTAAGTAGTATTTCCACATGCGGTAGAAATCTTCACTGTAATCGCCTTTGATTTGATTCCACGATTGTTGGAAGTTGGAGAACCAGCACATCAGGGTTTTGTCGTAGTCTTCACCGAAATTGTGCACATCTTCGATGTTGAATCGATCTTCCATCGCCTCTGCGAGGTTCTTCATCGATGGAATGACACCATTTGGAAAGATGTATTTCGAGATCCACGGGTCCGATGCGGTAGTGCTGTGGTGTGAACCAATGGTGTGTAGCAAGAACACGCCATCGTCTTTCATGAAGCGCTCTGCGCACTCGAAGTATTCCGCGTAGTTCTTCGGTCCCACGTGTTCAATCATACCGATAGAAACGATGCGATCGTATTGTACGGTGGGTTTGAACTCGCGGTAGTCCTTCAAAATGAAGTTCGCGACTACGCCATTTTCTATCGCCAGTTTGCTGCCGAGCTTCTTCTGTTCTTTGGATAGAGTGAGACCATCGCAGATAACGCCATACTTCTTCGCTGCGTAAATCATAAAGCTTCCCCAACCACAGCCAATATCGAGAATACGCATCCCTGGTTGCAGATCGAGCTTGCGACAAATCAAATCCATCTTGTGCTCTTGCGCCTCATCCAGTGTCGAAGCTCGATTCCAGTATCCGCAGGTGTAAGTCATGCGTGAATCGAGCATCTTTTGGTAAAGCTTATTGCCGATGTCATAATGGTGCGGTACATCGAATTTACAGCGCTCAATGCTCTGCGGGTTAACCCAGCTTTTCAATTTTAGTTTCGCAGCGGAAGAGGCAAACTTGAGTTTTTCAGCCAGCCCCAGTTTGCCTTCAATGTCGTTTAAAAGTACGCGTTCAAAGAACTGATCCAAGCGACTGCAATCCCACATCTTGGACATGTACGCTTCCCCTAAACCCAAGGAGCCTGACTGCATCACAAGCTCATACACTTTTGGGTTAAATACTTGGATATCCCACGGATTCGAGCCGTTAATGGTAATACCTGCCGGGGCTAACGCCCCTTTAAACATTTCTTCTAGTTTGTTCATATTATGCCTATTTCACGTGCATGTTCGCTACGTATTCATCTTCTGCCCAATACATACGTTCGGCGACTTTGGCTTCTGGATTTAGGCTAACGCCATCTAAGACACGCTCTCTAAAACGCAAGTAGCCGCCTTTATCGATCAGATGTCCCATGTGAAGGTAAATCGGCTTACCGCCCAACATCTCTTTTTCAAATTCGAACAGATTGTCGATGACAGGGTGTAGGACGTCTTCCGTTACCCAATTGAGGAACATCTTGCCAACGCGAGGGGTCTTCTTCGAAGTTCGACCGCCCAGTTTGACCATATAGAATTGTTTTGGATCTCGACGCCAAGCAAGTGTCGGACAAGCAAGCACACATTCACCGCAGCCAATGCATTTGCTTTCTTCCTTCACCGCTTTACCGTCTTTGAGTGACAAGCAATCTACTGCGTGGTGCGCACAAGCTTTGACACAGGCGCCACAACCAATACAGCGATGGCTTTCGAAATTAATCTTGGCGATACCTAAGATGCCGAAATCCGCCATATTGGCTTTGGCACAATCGTTCGGACAGCCTGCCATGACCATTTTTAAATGGTATTTACTTGGGTAAACGTGACGCTCCATTCGCTGTGCCAAGCCGGTGGTATCAGTATTGGCTTTCTGGCAGATTCGACTGCCCTGACACGCGACGATATTACGTCCACCAATTGACTGATAACCTGCTTGCGTGTCTTCGACATCAATGCCGCACGTATCGACGGTGATGTCTTTGATGAAAGGCTCAAGCGCTTTGTTGACCTCTGGAATGTCTTCATAACGAATGCCGGGCATCGCCAGTTTTTGTCGTGTGGTGAGGTGAATGACACCATTGCCCCATTTTTCGGCGATCTCTTGCGCAGCACCGAGTAAGTATGCGGGCATAATGCCACCTGGAATGCGCACGCTGATCATGCACTCGCCGCGAACTTTCGATAGGCGGTAATCGCCATTGGCGCGCATTTTGATGATATCTACGTCCATCGTCATAGTGATTCCCTCCTAATCGATCATGGTTCTGGCGTGGTCATAACGGAAAACCGGACCATCCAAGCACACGTATTTGTCACCAATTCGGCAGTGACCGCATTTACCAACTGAGCAAGCCATTCTGCGTTCGTAGTCGACCCAAATCTGGTCTTCTTGAATGCCTCTGGATAAGAAGTCCTGCACGACGAACTTAATCATGATTGGTGGACCCACTACGATGACGCGGATGTTTTCTTTGTCAGAGAGGTCAAGCTTGCTGATGTGCTCGGTGACTAAGCCGCTCTCATAGAAGTGTTCGTCGCCACCGTCATCCAAGGTGGTGATGACGTGATTGGAGTAAGACCAATTCAGCAAGTCGTTTTTGTACAACACGGCATCTTGGTTTTTGAATCCGAGGATCAAAGACATCTTCTTCACATCACTTGGGTTGTTGTGAAAGTAGTTAATCAGCCCTTTAACCGGAGCAACGCCAGTGCCGCCCGCGACCACGATGAGGTGTTTATCTTGGTATGCTTCCATCGGGTAGCCATTGCCCATTGCGCCGCGCATCATCACGCGATCACTGGCGTTTAATTGGAACAGCTCGCTGGTTACCTTGCCGACATTACGTATCAGCAAGTCGACGTAACCTAAGCCGTAATCGGAGACGGAAATAGGAGCTTCACCCACAAGGGATAAACCCACTTCGACAAATTGTCCGTAGTGCACCGGAAAGTCGCACGCGACGCGAAAGTTCCATTCCAGTTCTGTGTGCTTTTCGATATGAATAATCGGGTAGCTTTGCGGCAGCATCTTGTTTTCACAATCGCACATTAGAGCGCCTCCTCTACAATCGATGTCATCTTGTTGATGATGTTGCTAAATGAGATGTAGTGAGGGCACCGGTCGTCGCAGCGTCCACATCCGACACACATATGGTGTTCGCCTTGGCGAGACTTAAAATCGTTGACCTTATGCAAGGCGCGATAACGTAAGCGCTCTCCGGTTTTATGACGGAAGCTGTGACCGCCAGCCATATCCGAGAAGCCATCAATCATGCAACTGGCGTGTTGACGGCGACGTTCACCCACTTTGGCTTCTTGGTTATAAACCACATCAAACACGTTGAAGCAGGCACAAGTCGGGCATGAAGAAGTGCAGCGACCGCAACCAATGCAGCGTGAATCGTATTCTGACCACACTGGATGACCGAGTAACACTTCACGTATTTTCGTTGGGTCATCGCAAACCGAATCTGGCGTGCGGACTTTGACTGGATTGGACTTGACGAAGCTGACACTGTGCTCAACGTCTTTGCCTTGTGAAAAGTAGGGCGCTAGCTCTGGATCTTTAATAGTGACAATGGCGCCGTGATCACTAAATTGCACTGAAGCGGCGAAGTTATCGGTTTTGTTGGTCCCCATAGAGACACAAAAGCAGTTTTCGAAACTTTCGCTGCATTCAATCAGTACAAGTTTGAGTTTCTGGCGCAGACGTTTGTAGTAGAAGTCTTCGTGACCGCCGTTTTCTAAAAACATGTAATCAAGGCTTTTGAGCGCATTGATGTCACAAGCTCTGAGAAACAGAAACACAGGGCGCGCATCGACACTGGATTCTCGTAACTCGTCGGCGTTAAACCAAAATAGGGTTTCGGTAATTGGGAAGACGATCTCTTTGGCTGAAAAATGGCTTTTCTCTTTCCACTCCAGTTGGTCGTAACGTTCTAATTCTTGGTAATCCAAATTTGGGGTATGGGCAAAACGACCCGCGTATTCTTCATAGACGGGCGCCATCACCTTATAGCTCTGACGTAACGCCTCGATCGCCGAACCCATTTGCTGAGTAGTTAAAAACTTAGGCATTGTTCTATCTCGTTATTTTCAAAAACTAATGAATCGTGCGTTCTAAACAGGGCTCGGCGGTGGACTCAAACCATTCCAGTGACTGTGAAAGGGAAACCACGTCTCCAACCACTATGATTGCTGGCAATGGTGGTTTTTGCGTTTTGCAGGTTTCATACAGTCCAGCTAAGGTAGTGACGATCTTGTTTTGATTTTCTCGTGTCCCATTGCTGACGATAGCGCAAGGTGTATCTGGCGCGAGACCGTGAGCAATCAGGTTGTCTGCGATCGCTTCTGCTTTGTGTAGCCCCATGTAGAAAATTAGGGTGTGGTCGATGGCGGCAAGTGCGCTCCAATTTGGTTCGCTAGCATCATTACAGTTTCGACCCGTTACCAAGGTGACACCCCTCGAAACTTGTCTATGAGTGACCGGTATCCCCGCATAAGCACAGCACCCGAGCGCTGCAGTTACACCCGGCACAACTTCATAGTTGATACCTTGTTGAGCTAAATAGGTCGCTTCCTCACCGCCTCGACCAAATACAAACGGGTCGCCCGCTTTTAAGCGACATACCGTCAGACCTGTGATTGCGTAGCCCTTCATCATTTGGTTGATTTCTGCCTGAGTTTGCGAACACTTACCGTAGTGTTTGCCTACGCAGATTTTTAGGGTTTTTCGTGGAATTACATCCAAGACTTCTTCCGAAACCAGATGGTCATAAAGCACAACATCAACGCGATTGAGCAAACGAAATGCTTTAATGGTGAGCAGTGATGCATCGCCTGTGCCCGCCCCAACCAAATAAACCTGACCATAAGATGGATTGGATGCCTTCATTAAAAAATACCCCAAATCAATACAACGAATAGGATGGCGGCAATGAGCCAATAAAACACTTGATGAACGTTGTCGCTAATCCAACCTAGCTCCTCTAACATCTCGTTAGGCAGGTCTAAATTTATTTGCTCTATGTAATCGTCCAGTTCTTTCATTTTCAATTGGCTTCATGCAATCCCCTGATGCATTTAAGGTTATTGGTGAGAGCCGTTAAGTTAAATCAAAGAAAAATAAACACCTGTTCAGAACTGATTAACGAGAGGGTGTTTGGGGGCAGAACTTGAGTCGGTTAAAAGACGGGAAAGAGGAAAGGGGAGTGTCAGTTTTTTTGATTTAACTGACTGTAATAAAAATAAAAAAGCCAGAGCGATGTTTGCACTGGCTTTGTCGTTTTTGGAAAAGAAAAGCGTTATGCTGCTTTTAGGTGGCAGACGCGATTCTTGCCCAATCTTTTTGCTTGATAAAGTGCTTTGTCAGCTTGCTCCACCACGTGATGGTAACTGGTTTCTAATGGTGTAAATCCAACACTTGCCGTAAATCGCACATCGCCACAACCCAAAGTGAGATGGCTTCTTTGCAGCACCGTTAGGAAGTTATCCAGTTGGTGTTTGGCATCGAATTCGTCATTGGCTTGGAACACGATTGCAAACTCTTCACCACCATAGCGCGCTAAACAAATCCCTTTTGGTTTAGGGAAACAGTCGCGCATCACTTCAGCTGTTTTTTGGATGACCAAATCGCCCACTGGATGACCGAATTTATCGTTGATGTATTTGAAGTTATCAATATCGACCATCGCGATAAAACGGTTCTCTGAATGAAGCTCTCTCGACACTTTTGCAGCTAAACACGCTTTATTTTCGAGTTGCGTCATTGGATCTTGATGGCGTAAACGGTCATGCAATTTGAGGTTTGCCAACGCTACTTGGGCGTAGTTCTGAATCAAACTGAGCACGCATTTGTAGGTTGGGAATCGGCAACTGACGTAAGTCACCCCAAGCAGTTCTCGTCCATCAAACAACGGAATGCAGTAGTGATTACTGTTGATCTTGAGCTTTTTCGTCAACTCGTCGCCGTACTTCTTGTTGCGGTAAGTGAACGCACTATGAGAAAAACGCGCTGCGAGCTCGGCATCGGTTAAGACGAGCTTTTTGTTACCGTGATAATCGAGGGTGTAAAAGCTGTAATTCAAGCTGTCGTATAAACAGAACTGTATGCCTCTGTGATAGCAGAAACGATCCAAAACATGCTTGAGTTGGGTTTTGAACTCATCAACGCTCTCAGTGCCATTTAGGCGCGCGAGTGACAAATGCAGTTGGTAAGTGAGGTAATTGATACCAATCGCTAGAGCTAATAAAGAAGCAATGACACCTGCAGTAAGAGTAAATGGATAACTGTTGTTGAGGATGTCGGCGCGGTCTGTGCCCGCCACAAACACCCAGTTTAATCCGTTGTCTGCGTCGAAGACCGAAATCTTAAAGTTATCTTGGTAATAGTATTCATGTTTACCAAACAACAATCCTGCGGCTACTTTCTCGCTAATGCCACCGTGATAACTGACAGAGTTATCGCCAATTCGGCTTGGATCAGGATGGAACACTAAGCGTTCGGTGTCTCTGTCTACGACAAACACATAGCCTTTATTCAAAGTTTTAAGACCGCGTAGCTGCTGAGTAGTATGGAGGAGATCGAACTCTAACCAAAGTTGGTATTTGAGGTCTGGGTTGTCATGTTTGATGGCAAATACCCAGCGTTGTTGCGGGTTTTGGTATAGCGAAGAGATGGAAAATTTATCACTGACGGTATTCAGCTTATGCCATAAGATCTTGCTGATATCCGCTTGTTTTACCTGACCAGAAAGACCATAGGCAATGTTACTATCTGTCGTGGTGTAGAGAATGTTGGAGTACTGTGGTGAGTAATCGATGATGCCTTGGCTTAGCTCATGAAAGTCAGGATCATTAAGGTCTTGCTTGCTTGTCTTTAGTGCGGTTTCTAGTAGATAGAATTTGCTGAAAGCCGCTTCGATTTGGGAGTGGATCAGCCGCTCGGCGGTGATGATATTGGTTTGAGATTGCCGATAAACCATCGACTCAGAATCAACTAACTGAGCATAAGCCAGATAGACCATAAATCCTGCGAGAAGTAGCAGGTAAGGCCGCAGAATACGGATTAAGAATTTAGGTAAAGCCATGGTGCCAAATTACGTTGTAGATATTATAAATGTGATTTGGCTAACGATATTAGATTAGTTTCATTATCGCATCAATGCGTATGGTGTGTTCTTTGACCTGATTGATGGATATCTGCTCGAAACGTCCATAAAACAAACCCAGCATGCAGCTGGGTTTGTAAGAACTTATAGGATTGGACGGCGAATCTGTTAGGCTTCTTGATTTGGGTTATAGTGCAAAATTGCCATCGAAGTTGGAGACAACAGGACTTCTCCTTCCGCATGTCCTGGGTTTAGGTTACGTACGTTGGTATCGCACACCGTCACCCATTCTTGACCACGCTCACTTGGCAGCTTGAAGCGCGCTGGTGCATTGGTTTGGTTGATCAAGTAAACCAACTCTTGCCCTTCTTTACCAATGCCTAAATGCAGCGCTACTGAGCTTAAACGGTTCCAATCGTCATGTTCCATCAAGCTGCCATCAATACGACGCCAGAAGATGCGGTTGTTATTACGATTTTCACCACTAAAAGCACGAATGAATGGCACCATGTATTGATTACGGTTTGCCACCATTTGTGAAATCCATGCTTTGAAATCTTGCTTGCGCTCAGACGTCGCCCAGCTCAACCAGCTAGTCTCGTTATCCTGACAGTAGGCGTTGTTGTTGCCACCTTGCGTATGGGATAACACATCTGCAGTCAGGATATGAGGAATACCGAACGCAAACAGCAAGCTAGCAATCAGGTTGCGTTTTTGCTTTTCGCGTGTAGCGATGATCATTAGGTTTTCGGTTTCACCTTCAACGCCATAGTTTTCCGAGCGGTTATCACCATGACCGTCACGGTTCTCTTCGCCATTGGCTTCGTTATGTTTTTGCTTGTAAGACACGAGATCTTGCAAGGTAAAGCCGTCGTGATATGTGATGTAGTTGACTGTGAGTTTGTAAGGCCAGTTCGCTGCGCTGTAGATATCACGAGATCCCATCAAGCGCGTCGCAAACTCTTTTAGGTAACCTTGATCGCCGCGCCAGAAGCTGCGGGAGATGTCTCGCAGTTTGTCGTTACACTCGTTCCAACCAAATGGGAAGTTACCCACTTGGTAGCCATTAGGACCGATGTCCCAAGGTTCTGCAATCAGCTTTGTCTCGCGAAGAACTGGGTCTTGCGCGACCGCTTTAAAGAATGCCGCTTCAGGGTTGTAATCATCCCCTTGGCGACCGAGTGTTGCTGCCAAGTCAAAACGGAAACCATCAACTTTAAATTCGCTCACCCAGTAACGCAGCGTATCCATAACGAGGTTAAGTGCTGGCTGATAAGTCAGGTCCACCGTGTTGCCACAACCAGTGAAGTTCGCATAGTGAGGACCATGCTTGATGTAACAGCGAGGATCGAGTGCTTTTAGGTTGAAGATAGTCGGACCTTCACCGCCTTCCGCCGTGTGGTTGTACACGACATCAAGAATCACTTCGATGCCGTGCTTGTGCAGCTCTCGAATGGTAGTTTTGAGTTCTGTGACGGCATCTTTTTCGGCATAACGAGGATCTGGCACCATGAAAAGGTAAGGGTTGTAACCCCAATAGTTCACCTTATCCATCTTAAGCAAATGCGGCTCGTGCATACACGCAGCAACAGGTAGCAATTGCAACGTATTGATGTTTTGTTGTTTGTAAAACGCCAACATCTCAGGTGACGATAAACCTAGGTAACGTCCTCTGTCATCACTTGGGACCTCTGGGTGTTGTTGAGTTAACCCTTTTACGTGGGTTTCAAATAACACCATCTCTTCTCTTGGTATGCGAGGGTGATCGGTGTCTTGCCAATCGAAGTGATCCTCGATAACGACACATTTAGGCATATCAAAGCTTTTTGCAGGAGAGAAAGGAGGTTGGTAGTGGAGGGCTTTATCAATCGACTTTGCGTAAGGATCAGAAATCAGCAAAGGTTGGTCTTGATGCGTCACCACATAGCCATACTTCTGCCCAGATTTAATGTCTGGAATAAAAGTATGACGAATACCTGCATATTCATTTGGTAAGTCGTACAGTGCATAGCTGCCGTCTTCTGCAAAGAGCGCAAGTTGAATGTCTTTACTGCTTGGCGCATGAATAGCGAAGTTACAACCTTCTTTATTTAGGGTTGCACCAAGTGGGTAGGGGCGAGAGTGAAGTCGTGTCATCAGAGATACTTTTTTTAATATTTATTGCTACCTTTAAGAAACTATAAGTAAAAAACTTTGTCTTACTTAGGTCAACCACCTTAGAACGAAAATTATCACTGTAATTAAATTACTTTCTACGTCCTATTTTTGACGAAAATATGAAATGGCTATCACTTTGTAGCCACTATAAACCGAAGAAACTTACTAATTCCTCCCTAGATTGGTGATCTGACTCGAAAAAACACCATTCGGTAATTTTTCTCATCCTTTCTCATCCCCCCTAAATTAGTTTGGGGTGGAGGACGTCATCCTTGTACGCCTTGGGTAATCTTAAGACTGTTGAAACAAACGGGGACTTGTTCCCATCTTACCTCTCTTTCTTTAGGTGCATTTTTACTGCCTATATTCACCTAAAAGAGTGAGCAGGGAAGACAGAATTATAAATACCCTTAATGGAGTTAAGAATGAAAAAAGTAAGTGTAATTGCTGCTGCTGTTGCTGCAACTTTAGCTGCTGGTTCTGCTTTCGCAGTGGATTTCCACGGTTACATGCGTGCTGGTGTTGGTGTGAGCGCTGATGGTGGCCAACAAGTAACATTTGAGAAGAACAAAATCGGTCGTCTAGGTAACGAAGGCGATGTATACGGTGAAGTTCAACTAGGTAAAGAAGTTTACAACAACAACGGTAAAACGTTCTACGTTGACTCAATGTTCGCAATGACTTCTAACGGTTCAAACGACTGGGAAAGCACTTCGGCTAACTGTGGTCTAAATGCTAAGGGCGACAAAGTAGAGTGTGTTGACGATGCACAATTTGCTCTACGTCAGTTCAACGTTCAAGCTAAAGGCGTTCTAGACTTCGCTCCAGAAGCAACGCTATGGGCTGGTAAACGTTACTACCAACGTCACGATATCCATATCTCTGACTTCTACTACTGGAACATTTCTGGTGCTGGTGCTGGTATCGAAAACATCGAAGCGGGTCCAGGTAAACTATCTCTAGCATGGGTACGTAACGACCGTAGCGACATCACTGACCCAGGTAACGACGGTAAAGCTGCAAACGTAAACACACTTGATGCACGTTACGCAGGTCTTCAACTATGGAACAACGCTTCTCTAGAGCTAGGTCTTAACTACGCACTAGTTAACGAAACTGACGCTGCGCCAAACAGCACTAAAGATGCAAAAGATGGCGTAATGTTCACAGCTGAATTGACTCAAGGTCTAGATTCAGGCTTCAACAAAACTGTAGTTCAGTACGGTACTGAAGGTTACTCTAAAACAATGGCGTTTTACGGTGACGGTAGCTGGTACGGTGCAGAAGCGAAAGATGGCGCATCTGGTTACCGCCTAATCAACTGGGGTGTAATCGGCATGGGTGACAGCTGGGAAATGGGTCACCAGTTAGTATACGGTGTTGGTGAAGAAATGTGGGCTGGTCAAGACAAGTGGGAAACTATGTCTGTAGTCGTTCGTCCAATGTACAAATGGGACGACAACCACAAAACTATCTTCGAAGCGGGTTACGCGATTGATGATAACGACGGTGACGAAAACAAATACGGTAAGCTAACAGTTGCTCAAGCATGGTCTGCTGGTTCTAGCTTCTGGGCTCGTCCTGAAATCCGTCTATACGCTTCTTACCTAACAGCGGATAAAGCGGACAACTCAAACACATTCGACAACGGTCGTTCTGACGATACATTCCAGTTCGGTGTACAAGCGGAAGCTTGGTGGTAATCATCTAACCATTAAGTCCTAAATTGTCCTAGAATGATACAGCCAGAACCTATCTGGCTGTATTTATTTCAAAAACAATAACGAGTCGAGGTAGACGGTAATGAAAAAATGGCTTGCTCCCGTGCTGTTGGGAATGTTGGCTACGGGTTGTTCTTCTGTAGAACAAGTAGACATGAGCCCGAAAGGTCAGCAACAAGTGATCACGCAGTCGGGTGATATTCAATGGGTACCAATTGATGTACCTGCGGTTACTGAGTTCGCTTTGACTGATAAAAGCCAAATGCTATTAGATGGTAATAGCGCAGGCGCAATTGCAGCGTTCGCTCTACCGGGTAATCGCGGCAGTCTCGATATTAAACTAGAGACATTCGTAAACAAGAACCTAGAGTTCTATGCACCAAACGTCGTTGTAATGAATGCGGCGGGTGAACCTATTTACCAAGCAGATTTTTCAAAGTTTGAGTACGTGCCAGCAAAACTACTGGATAACGATAAGTTCGTACTTGAAATGAATGTAATTCCAGACATGACAGGTAACGATTTGCATGTGTTGGTTTACACCACTTCCGATGATCTAAAAGGAAGTTCAGAAGTTCTTCACCCTGCAAAAGCCTTCGCACTGGCAAATCACACTCAGCCGCCAGATATTGCAGATCCTCAAGCGAAACACAGCCCACTTGGTCAGTTCCGCTTCTCAGTATCCGCGAACGATATCGTGAATACTAAAATTGTCGCGAAAAACGACAATATCCCACAAGGTACGGATTTAACCAGCTACTACCACAGCTCGATTAAAGCAGCGGTCGCGGCTAATGATATTCCGAAAGCACTAACACTGCTTGATGAAGCGAAAGAATTGGGCATCGAAGGTGCACAAGAAGTATTTGTGAAAGCAGTAAATACAAAATAATTAAAAAAAGGTCAGCGATATGCTGACCTTTTTTATTACTCTATTTGAGTGTTTAAAACTCACCCCTACATATAGTTAGCTTATTCACAAATTTATTTGTTTTACTTTGTTTTTTATATTTAACAGATCAATAATTAAATTGTGTTCCTAACCTTACTCGTCATCGATTAGGAAATAATTAAACCTATCAAAGTAATCTGGCTCAGCAAGATATAGAATAATATTCTTTATCGGTAGTTCGATATTTTGTTCTTTTTAAATATTAAACTTTTACCAACTTGGTGAGTTTTTATTTACTTTGGAATATTAAAAAGGAATTAACGTGAAAATGAACATGATGAAAACATCACTTGCTGCTGCCTTACTTGTTGCTCTTGCTGGCTGTCAATCAACGGCAGAACCAGAAGCGGCGGCTGAGCCTATTGTTAATCTATCTCAAGATGAAGTCGTCGCTTTTATGGCGGCTTGTGATAACCCAGATAGCACGGCGAAAGGTCCAATTTCTAAACCACTGTTTGTTGTTGGTACGTTTGCTGATTCAGATTGGAAGCATGTACCTCAACGCCAATACACTTATAAAGGTAATAACTTCTACCAAGTTGTGACGCAAGAAAAAGCAGGCTCTTACAAAATGCAGTACGCGACAGAGTTGTGGTTCCCACAATTTACTGCGAAAGGCAATCGAATGAACGTGGGTGAATTAACACCACTGACTTTCGGTGGCTACGGAACGGATACAGCGGTTGATATTAAAGAAGATGGTAAATATGTTTGGAGTCTTCAATTTGAAGGCGAAGGCAAACCACTTCATGTAATGGTTAATAAGTGCCAATAATATTCCATTTCGTTATTTAGATTTGCTTTTTTTATTAACCCCTACATGGAGAACGTGTCGGGGTTAATTTTATTTGGGAGAGTTTAATGCACAATATCCGATATAATAAACTGCTTGGTAAATCGCTTATTGCGTTGAGTGTTGTCGGCGTTTTATCGGCATGTAATTCCTCTGGCGGCAGTGATAGTGGCAGTACACCACTTCCAGATTCGAGTTATGTCTGCCAAGCGAATGTGATGGAGCAAAGTAATCAGCTTCGCACGTATCAGATCATGGTTGAGAGCTTTGTCGATGGTGATTCAAACATAGGTCATGGGACCGGATATGGTACCAGTCATCACAATGGCGACTTACAAGGCATCATTGATTCCCTGGATTATATCCAAGACTTAGGCATGAA
Organism: Vibrio sp. SCSIO 43155; assembly: GCF_023716605.1. Taxonomy (NCBI): domain Bacteria; kingdom Pseudomonadati; phylum Pseudomonadota; class Gammaproteobacteria; order Vibrionales; family Vibrionaceae; genus Vibrio; species Vibrio sp. SCSIO 43155. Next base: position 162,609 of record NZ_CP071853.1, read on the forward strand.
TGCGATTTGGTTGACGCCAGTTTTTGAGTCTCAAGCGATTGCGGGACAAGATCACTGGGCAGATCGCTTGGATGCAACGGGTTATTTTGCTACGGATTATTTTAAGATTGATCCTCGCTTTGGCGATTTAGAAACGGCAAGAACCTTAGTTAATGAGGCACACAAGCGTGGTTTGTATGTCTTTTTTGATGGCGTATTCGGTCACCACAAAGATGGATTGATCAAACCTTCTCCGTCTGGCTTGCTGCCTACTGGTGGTAGTAATCCTGTTGATTATCCTGCCAGCTTAGACTTCTACAAAGAAGTGGCGACCTATTGGGTGAAAGAGCTGAAGATCGACGGCTGGCGTTTGGATCAGGCGTATCAAGTACCAACGGATGCATGGACACAGATCCGCAAAGCTGTCGATGATGCTTCGCAAAGTGTGACTTACACAAATGCTGATGGCAAAGACGTTAACCCTCTTGGCTATATGGTTGCAGAGATTTGGAAGGGCGAATCTGATATCGCAAGTGAAGCGTATGGGTCTGCGGATGATCCCGCGTTGTGCTCGGCGTTCGACTTCCCAATGCGTTACCGCATCGTAGAAACGTTAGCGGTAAATGAAAGTGGCGTGGGTGGGCGAGGTGTTGATTGGTTGGATAATGGCTACCAAACGCACAATCAGTATCCATCCCATGCGCAGCCAAACTTAATGATTGGCAACCACGATTTAGTTCGTTTTGGTGACTTACTTCAACGCGGCGGTATGGCTGATATTAATGACGCCGAGTATTGGCAACGTCATAAGGCTGCGTTTGCTTTCCAAGCGGCTTATACCGGACCAATTACGCTCTACTACGGCGACGAAATTGGCGATCAAGTTGATGGGTTTGCTGCGAAAGAAGACAATAACACCTGCGCCGTGCGAGGCGTGTGCGATGACCATGTCGCCCGCAGCAGCGCTAAGATTGAGGGTGTGACAGCAACCTTGGATGCAAATCAAGTTGACCTAAAAAATTACGTTAAATCTTTGATGGCGATGCGTGCAGCTCATCCAGCCCTGTATCAAGGTTCTCGCGTTAACTTAGCGGCGAGCAATGGTAGTTATGTCGATCTGAAAAAGTCTGGCAGTGATCAGGTGTTGTTTGCGCTTAATACATTAGAAAGCGCTCGAAACGTTATTTTGACCGAGGCGCAAGTGGGTAGCTCTCAAGCGCTGGTGGATTTGCTAACGAACCAAACAATCACACCAAGTAATGGGCAATACCAGATCCCAATGTCCGCACTACAAGGGCGATTCTTTAAAGTAACGTCGAGTGTGCAATAGCATCTAAGGCTACTTGCTCATTAGTATTTTATTTCTATCCAAAGCCAAGTGCAGTCTTCTACCCCCATAGAGACTCACTTGGCTTTTTTTGTACGTTTTAGAAATCATATACCCAGCTAATTCCAAGATGCTTGACTCAGCGAGAGTGATTTAGTTTGTAGACGTGGCGGCGATTTAAAGGTTTAGTTCTTCTAAATCAAGAGCCGACAACAAAGTATACAGGACAAGGTCTTACTGTTTGCAAAGAGTGCCCTTCGGGAAACAGGGAATCCATGACAACGCTCTGAATCCTGCATCTTGAAGTTAATTGGGCATGACATGCTCTGTTGTTTCGATTCCTATCCCATCTCTATCTCTATACGCATGTTCTATCTTACTGTTTTATATCGAACAAACGATGCTATCCAAATCGAGAAACAGTACGCAATTTGTGAGATGCTCTGCACGATAATGAGAATATTCACATTCGTGCAACGTAAAATTGTGAGTTAACGCTTATTTATATGTGATCATTATGTTTATCTTTTCTTGAATTTATATAACCAATGGAAAATTATAATGAAATCCATAGCGAAACCCCTCTTTATCCTACCTTTGCTTTGCTCTCCATTCGCCTACAGTGACGTCATCAACGGTGACTTCGAACAGTGGAATGGCAATACGCCAACACAATGGGCTGTGATTGACTCTGGTATTGCGGTATCTCCTACTAGTAACCAAGTGCAGTCCGGTGGTTTAGCGGCGCAAGTAGTCGTGAATACGGGTACCCAAAGCAACACGGACTTTCTGCAAACCATTAATGTGGAGCAAGGGAAAACCTATCCATTTGCAGTGTCTGTTTATCACACTGAAGGCAATGTTAAAGCGCGTCTGATTGTTGATGGGTACCATGGTTATTCAAACCCTAAGCAAACCAATCAATGGCAACAGCTCACACACAGTTATACCGCATCATCAAATAAAACCATTAACGTTGGTCTGAGATTCTATGATGAATCGGGCTTTGATGGCTCTGAAGTAGTGTATGTCGATAACTTCCTACCTAACCAAAGCGGTGGAGGTACTCAGCCTCCGGTTGAAAGCTGTAATGATAATGAAATCCAACTGACTTTGACGACTGATAGTTACGGCTCAGAAACCAGTTGGGAACTGAAGGACAGTCAATCAAAAGTACTCTTCTCTGGTCAAAGCTTCGACTCTTCTAAAACCTATGAAAAGACCATGTGCTTAACCGATGGTGACTATCAATTTACCATCAATGATAGCTACGGTGACGGCATTTGTTGCAGCAGCGGTAACGGCTCGTACGCTTTGATGCTTGGTCAAAAAACGCTTGCTTCAGGTGGTGAATTTAATAAAACGCAAACCACCAGTTTCACGCTTGGTGAAGCAACTACACCACCGGTCGTCGGGGAATATTACAAAGCGGCGGAAGGCAAAACAGGTTTTGCATTGAAAACGGCGTTGTTCAATATCATCAATAATCACACTGGTCGTGGCTACTCTGCGATTTGGACATTGGTGAAAGATGCCGATCTGGACAACTACTATGAAAAAGACGGCACAATCCTAGACATGTACTCAGAAAAACCATTGGGTAATGATGCTGTCAGCTTTACCAAAGTGACAGATCAGTGTGGTCAATACAAAGCTGAAGGGGATTGCTATAACCGCGAACACTCATTCCCGAAAAGCTGGTTTGGTGGCAAAGTTGAACCAATGAACTCAGACGGTCACCATTTGTTTGCGACCGATGGTTATGTGAATGCTAAGCGTAGCAACTGGCCATTTGGCGAGGTGGGGAGCAGTACTTATGTTTCTAATAATGGCTCAAAATTAGGCTCAGCCAGTGCATCTTTGGGCTACTCAGGCACAGTATTTGAGCCAATTGATGAGTTTAAAGGTGACTTCGCTCGTGCTTACTTCTACATGGCAACACGATACGAAAACGTGATTGGTAATTGGGAAAAGAACTCAAGCAGTTCAGACGCTGTACTCAATGGCACAAGCACGACGGTATTTGAACCATGGATGCTTAACATGCTTAAGCGTTGGCACAAAAACGATCCGGTGAGCGCGAAAGAAATCAATCGTAACCAACAGGTATTTGATTTCCAGGGTAACCGTAACCCGTACGTCGATCATCCGGAATTTGTCGAAATGGTTTGGGGTAACTAATCTCGTCAACAGACCCCAATAAAGCCGTCCACTTGGGCGGCTTTGTTTTTATTGTGCAAACTTCGCGATGAGCTTGGCGAGGGTTTCCATAGCTGGCTGCCAGTTTTTTTCAGCTCCGAAGTTCGCCACACTGAGGCGGATACAGTTTTGGTACTGCCCCTGCGTGCCAAATACAGAGCCGGGTAGAATACTGATCTTGTGTTCATTACAGGCTTGATAGAGCGCGTAGCTGTCAGTTTTTGGTGGTAAGCGTAACCAAAGTAAGAATGAGCCTTGTACGGCATTGATTTGATAATTATTTTTTAATTCAAAGTGTGCGTCTAAACATTGATTTAGCATTTGCAAATATCGACGGACGTTTGCTTGGTACACGCGACACATTCGCGCCGTATGCGTGCGATATTTCCCCGACGTCAAAAAGGTCGCCACCGCTGACTGCATCAAGTTCAAGCTGCCCATGTTTTCACACAATAAATACTGCTCGACCTGAGCGCGATAACGCCCTGCCAGCATCCAACCAATGCGAAGCCGTGAATCGAGCGTTTTCGATAAAGAATTCACATAGATCACTCGTTGTTTTTCATCCAACTTTCGTAGGCTTGGCAAAGTCTTATCGAAGCTCAACGCACCAAATACATCATCTTCAATGATGGGAACGTCTCCAGAGACCGCGAGTAGCTGCTTTCGTCTTTCAAGTGGCATCAGAGAGCCGGTTGGATTGGTAAAGTTCGGTGTGACGACAATGACTTTGATCTCCCATGTTGCCATTGCTTTTTCTAGTGCGTCTGGGTCCATACCATCTCGGGGGCAGCTTGGGATCTCAACCACTTGTAAACCAAGCGATTCAAGCATTAATAAGTTACCGAAATAGCACGGTGATTCGACAGCGACAATATCGCCGGCTTGTGTTGTTGCTCTTAATGCAAGGCTGATTGCTTGTTGGGCACCATGGGTTACCAGAAGATCGTCAACATTCGCAGGAGTTCCCAGATCTTGAGTGATCTTAGCCAACTGTTTGATCAACAAATCATCGCCTGGTGGCAATTGATAATGGCTGGATATATGGCTTTGCTGGCGACTATGGCGACCAATTTCGGCATACAGACTTTTGATTGCTGGGGCATCAATATTTGGGTGTGCAGAACCAGTCGGAAGCCGCTCTTGATACTCAGGGTAAGTGAGGATTTGCTTACACACGGAAAGTAAATCCACACGCGTAGGCTTGGCGATCTTGGCTTCACTTTGTTCTGTGGGTTTTACGCGATAACCGGATTTGGGCACAGAATAAACCATGCTTTGCGCTTCCAGCTCTTGGTAGGCACGGATCACCGTGTTTTTACTTACTTTAAGCTCGGTGCTTAATTGACGGATGGAAGGTAACTTATCGTCCGGTTGATAGACCCCATTACTGATCGCCTGTTTGAGGTGGTGCTCGACGATCAAGTACTTGTTCGCATCAAGCGTACTGATTAAATCTGTACCCATAAAAACACTTCCATCTGTCACTTTTTGAAAACACTGTACCTAACTACATTAGCAACATTCGAGATTGAAAAACATTCAAAATTTAAAAACAGGTAGAGTGAGGGCGCATCATGTTAATCAGAGCCATTCCTTTTGTATTCGTTATCCTTTGGGCTTCTGGGTTTGTCGGCGCACGCTTTGGTTTGCAATACGCTGAACCAGCAACCTTATTGTCGATTCGCATGGCGTTTAATGTTTTGCTGTTCCTAGTGATAGTGGTCTTGCTGCGTCGTCGTATTCCAACGGGCAAGGACTTTTGGCACAGCTGCGTGGTTGGTGTATTGATTCACGGTTTTTATTTAGGTGGGACGTACTTTGCCATTAGTTTGGGTATGCCAGCAGGACTAAGCTCGTTATTGGTAGGTATACAGCCCATTTTAACGGCCGTGCTGCTGGTAGTGTTCGCTTCTGAGCAATTTAAGCCATCACAATGGATTGGTTTGTCATTGGGCTTTGTCGGCATTGCGATGGTGCTGATGGGTAAGATGGAATGGCAGTCGGATTTGCACAAAACTTTAGCGATTGGTGTGTGTTTGTCATCTCTGTTTGGTATTACCGTCGGCACGTTGTATCAAAAGAAATACTGTCAACAAGTGGACATGGTGGGAGGCGCAATGGTGCAATATTTGGCGGCATTGGTGATGTTTCTACCTGTTGCAATGCAGTTTGAAACCATGCAGGTGCAATGGACAGCGGAGTTTATTTTCACCTTGATTTGGTTAGTGGTGGTTCTGTCTTGCGTAGCAATTTTATTGTTGCTGTACATGGTCAAGAATGGTGCGGCATCAAGCGTTGCTTCTGTGTTTTACCTTGTGCCTCCAACCACGGCGCTTCAAGCTTGGTTTGCGTTCGGTGAGTCATTTGATTGGATGGGTATTATTGGCTTTGTGTTGGCAGCGACCGCAGTATATTTGGTGGCGAAAAAGCCTGAATTTCCAACGCTTAAATCAAAGTTTGCAAAGCAAAAACGTAAAATATACCTAAATTAGGTAGGGACATTTGCGTGCCAGAGAGTACAATCCGGCTCTCAATATTGTGTGGAGCCGGGTAATGACCGTCAAGCCAGATCGAATGACCGCAATGCGCGATATCATTGCACAAGTAAAAGCTGAACTGCCGATTTATGAACCAGAGACGTTTGTTTGTGGTCCTGAAGGACAATGCATTGGTTGTCCTAAAAAACTGTTGGAGATGGTTGATTCAGAATTGAGTTATTGGGAATCGGCGATGGAACGCGGTATCACTCCTCAATTTGATGAAATTCGTCGCTTTGGCAAAATGTGCACCAGCGTGCGTCGAGGTCTAGTACGTAATAACGTCCCTTTGTTGAACGCTTAATCAACACTTTTTCGACATCCCCTTCGTTACCTTGTCTTCATTGATTTAGCAAATGAAGACAAGGGGCACCCATGCGTAAATTCTTTTTCTCTGTTGTTTTCTTATTGCTTGTATCCAGCTTTGGATTTGCAGGCTATAAATGGTTTACCGATAACCAATACGGCGAAGCGGACCTAGTCGCAGGAAAGCAGCGTTTTGAGTCTTATTGTGTCTCTTGTCATGGTGATAAAGGGCATGGAGATGGTCTTGTTGCCAAAGCCATGGACATTAAACCCGATAATATATCTGCCGAGCTCTTAAACCCGTTTGGGACGAAAGTGGAGCTGATTGGTTCTGTCTTGGAAGGTGGCAATGGGCAGGGCGGTGCAATGCCACCATTCAAAACTGTGCTGAGTGAAAACGAAGTCAATGACATATTTGAATACATCAAAAGTATTAACTAAATAAGATTCTTATTTTAGAAACAAATACTTAACCTGATCGTTTGTGCCGTAGTAGTTTGAATTTAGTCGAGTTTTTTAGCTAATTGCTGAGTATGTTTCAGCACAACTTAGTGGCTGGTCTCAAGTTCTTAATTGGTTCGGTTTTTCTATCAGTTAGTGCGTTTCTCTGCGTAATTTCAGCGATATATTGGCTCGGTTCTCACATGGAAGTGGGAGCGACGACCTTTACCCTCGGCCATTTCGCTGAATCAAACATCAAGAGGCTACTTGGGTAACTATCATTTGTCTGTATGCCGAGAGATAAGAAGTGAAAGCAAAAGGATTTACGTTGATGGAAATCACCATTGTGCTCGCAACATTGGGATCCATTACTCTCGCAGCTTTACCTGTCTTGCTCGATATCCACCGCCAAGCATACGCGTCTATGCTGCACAGTTCACAGTCCTCTCTGGGGACATCTCTTAAGTTTTTTCATGCCAAAGTTGTTATTGATGATGCACAGGATAGTCAACAAATCACTTATGTTGACCATCAAGTGAAGATGCTCAGTGGCATGCCGGAAGCAAGTGCGAATAGTATCCGTGCTTTATTGGAAATAGGATTACCCGCCAAGGGCAATTCACCCATCGATAAGCCGTGCCATGGCAGCGATTTTTGTATTATGGGCAATCAATTTCCTAACAGTGCACACTTTGTTGAGATCCCAAAATACCAATTTATTGATCACTCTGGTCTAGATCGTGTGGTGTACATCTGGCCGCAGGGCTATACCTTGGAAAGTGAGGCGTGTTATTTCTATTACGTTAATCAAGCATCAAATCGCTCAGTGGTAAGAGGGCATGTTACTGAAGGGTGTTAGGTACGGGCAAACTTGGCGTTCACCTAAAAACACAAAGCCCCAAGTTCAGAACTTAGGGCTTTGTTTATTCTTAGTTGGAAAACTCAGCGAAGCGCTAAATCTCTGCGACCAACTTTTTTAGTAGGCGTAACATCTCTTTCTGTTCAGCCGGCTCTAACGGGCTCATTAGTGCTTTATTGACGTTCAACGGAATTGGCAGCAAGGTTTCTTTGAGGTTTCGCCCTTCTTCCGTGAGGTAAATTCGGAATGATCGGCGGCTATTTGGATCAGGGTGGCGTTCCACTAAACCAAGCTTCTCAAGCTTGTCCAAAGTGCGAGTCGTGGTTGAGTTTTCTACCTTAGATTTCGCCGCAATATCGCGCTGTGTTACGCCTTCTTCTTCCCATAAACACATCATGGTTGGCCAAAGCGCTACTGTGAGACCATGCTTCTTGAGTTCGATCTCAAATCGCTTTGCCGCATCGTGTGCAACCACGTTGATCATCCAACCAAAACTGTCTTGTCTATCAAACTGTTCGCTCATTTTCTTTCTCTTATGATAAAGCAACGATTGTCATGGTAACCAATGTTGCGGCAACTAGCACCCCCAACGCACGGCTTTGCGGTGCGAGATAGACAATTTTTTGCTCAGCAACAGAGGTTTCTTTGATTGTTTTGGTCTGCTTACCAGTGATCATGGCTTTCACTAATGGTTTGCCTTTTAATTTATAAAGAAGGATCGCGCCAATATGTAAAGCGATCAATATTGGTAAAAGATCGACCAAGGTTAAATGTAGCCACTCCATGCCAGCGAATACGTCATCGTTAAGCCAAACTTCCGAATAAGGCCATGTGTCGAATACGCCACCAAGAGCCATTCCAGAAATACATTGAAGCAAGAGTGCTGTCAGCATGGTTACTACCATCCAGCCGCCAGCAGGGTTGTGACCAGCAGTGGCTGCCGATTTTCCCTTTAAATAAGAAATGACGTCTTCAGGGGAGCGGAGAAATTGACGAAATAGGTTAGTCTCACTGCCGATGAATCCCCATACCATTCGCCATACTAGCAGTGTGAATAATACCAATCCAAGTTGGATATGAGGACCGTTACCAGACAGCCCAGATGCCATCAATGCTATAAAAAGTAAAACTTGACTCCAGTGGTAGAGCCTTGTTGCTAAGTCCCAAATCTTCATCATTTACCTCGATCGTTTTGTTGTGTGATGATCTTCTTTACGGTAATTTACACAACAATAATTGCGTATGCAATGATTGTTGTGTAAATTTAAATCCAACAACCCAACAATGAAGAACGATTAGGAGAAAGACATGAAAAAGACACTGGCACTGATTGCACTTTTACCGACCATTTTTGTACCAACAACGCTTTTTGCTCAAGACTTCAGCTCTCAAATCGACATGCGCCAGAATGCGTTTGAGCAAATTGAATCTCTATCGAAGCAAGCGGACAAGACTCTGAATGGCAGTAATACCGATTGGCAAGCTTTAGCGCAGATCGGCAATGAACTCTCTCGTCATAGCGAACATTTGCTACAAGCGTTTCCGCAAGGTAGCCAAGCTGATAGCAAAGCGAAGAAAGAAGTGTGGAGCAAGCCAGAGAACTTCAATCGTTTGATGGTGCAAATGGATGAAGGGTTCGTTCAACTGTATCAAGCAGCGCAAGATCAACAAGTTTCAGCAGCCGAGGCTGGACTCAAACAAGCCCAGAGTACTTGTCGTAGTTGCCATCGCGCATATCGTAGCCGCTGGTAATAGAGTCAACCACATTGAATTTAACTTGAAGCAGATAAGAAAATCGTAAAATGAAAGGTAACCTTATGAACAGAATCATCCTATTGAGCACACTTGCTGTTGCGTCTTTCTCAAGTTTTGCTGCTGATTACGGCGTTGAACTAGCCTGGAATACTAACGATGTGGAGCAGGTTTTACAGACATTACCAAAACAGAAAGCCGAATTTAGTCAACTTATCGAGCAAGGTGATGTGAAAGACATGTTCGTTTTACCAAGCAGTATTGATGGTAAAGTGGTACAAATTCTGCGTTTTGTTTTATCAGCAGAAAACGAAGCGGAAGTGCAAGCAAAACTGCAAGACTTACCCATGTACCAACAAGATTTGGTGAAGATCGCGAGTATCCAACCTTTGGGTGCTAAATGGTTAGATAACACGCCTGAGAGTGATAACTACAGTGTGACATTGCGTTGGAAAGAGGGGGTTGAGGCTTTAGAAATGGACCGCGTATTGGGTGTCGATTTACAGCGTGTTATCAATCTGAACAACTCTGGTTTAATCACTTCGTCTTATATCAATACCCAAGTACTCGACAATGGCATTGAGCGTCCAATCTATTCAGTCGCTGTGTTAGCCAAGGATGCGCAGCAGGCACAAAACCTAATGTACTCTTTTGAAGCGGTTCAGCTTGGCTATGCGACATTTGAAATTGAATACTTGGGTAAAAAGTTAGATATGAAAAGTTAACCGAAAGTCTCTTTATTCAAAGCTCAAGATACAGGCGTAGCATATCTTTATGTTGAATGCCGTTTTCCCAAATTGGTTCTGGGTAGTGGAGTAAGAAATGATTTTTGTCCACGCTCTCTACCCTAAAACCTAATCGCTGATAATACGTCAGTTGATAACCAAAGGTACCCGTTCCCAATATCAGTTTTTGAAATGATTGACTTTTCATGGCTTCAATTGCAAAACGCAATAGATTTGAACCAATGCCACGTTGTTGATGTATTGGCGCGACTGAAACGTTCATGATTTCAGCTTGTGTTTTCGAATGAGGTAATATCACACATGCACCAACAATTTGATTGTCTTCAATAGCGGCGAAGCCAATGGATGTATCAAGATATCGCTCAATGTTGTCTTGATTAGGGTCTGCCTCTAGCAGCAAAGTCATTGGAACTTGGTTTGGTGGTAAAGGTTTAAATTCAATCATCACAATTACGTGTTAAGTCGTTGGGCGAGCGAGTATATCGAAAGGTCGGCTTTGCACCCAAGTAGCCTTGGATTCTTAGCTTATCAAGAATGGCTTTTGCTGCTAGCGTTCATTTCGTCTTGCTTTAACACCATTTTTTGACTCATCAGATATTTGCCATTGGGTAGTAACACTTCTCCTAGCTCACCATCATGTTCGAAGCCAAATTGTTCATACAAAGCAATCGCTGCTTGGTTGGTCTTATAAACATTGAGAACAATGGTATCATAACCATACTTCCAACCACTTTGAATGGCGGTTGCTAGAAGTTTTGTTCCTAGTCCTTGGTTGCGATAATGACGATCAATGTGAATGCCAAGAATACCAGTTTTCGCAAACTCTCCACCTTCATAACCGCACATTTCGGCAGGGAAGATCTCAATACTTCCCACTAATTGCCTCCCATCAAAGGCGACAAACTGAGGGATGGATTCTTTTTCTACTCGGGTGATCACATCACTCAACATTGTTCGGTCAGGCGCAGGAGATCGCAAATACTCGCCTTCTTCATATACACGGTTCCAGAGCGCAATAAAATGGTCGATATCGTTGAGAGTAATCGGTCTGATCTGCATTCATCTTCCTTGATTAGTGCATTAAGTGTAGTTGGTTAAACGAGAGTTCCAGTAAAGCCTTGTTGGTTAGCCTAGTATCAGCTCCGATAAACAATGCACTTGAGACGGAATAGGCTTACTTGGAATAGGAAGGTTTTTAGGATTGAACCAAATGACGTTTAGCCCTGCATCCATTGCGGGATAAATGTCTTTTTCTGGTAAGTCTCCCACCATAGTGAGCTGGCTGGGTACTACGTTTAATTGCTCAGCGACCGCGAGATAGAAGCTAGGTTGATTTTTCGCAATACCAAGATTGGCAAAACAAAAGTAACCACTGATGTATTGGTCCAGTCCGACTCGCTGAAATGCCTTTTGCACGTCCTCCATTGCGGAGTCTGATGCACTGGTAGCGATATAAACGCTATGCTGCTGTGACAGTTTTTCTAGCGTTTCTCTGGCGAGAGGCATGGTCTCGACGTGTTCCCAATCGCACATTTTTCCTTGTGCGTGAGGGAAATCTACCATTAAGGTGTTCCCCCAATCGAAAAGATAAATCATGTTCGAATCTCCATTATACCCAAGTAACCTCGAGATGCTTGGTTCAGCGAGAATGACTCGGTTTGTAGACGCGTAGGCGATTTAAAGATCTAGTCACTCTAAATCAAGAATCGGCAACAAAGTATACAAGCCAAGGCCCTTACTATTTGTAACCTTACTATTTATAAAGAGTGCCCTTCGGGAGCGTGTCATTGACTCGCTTTTTTAATTAAACCAATGGCTGCGTCAAACAACTTGAAAATAGCTGGCTATTACACTGCGTTATTTCCTTGCTCTCGAATCAATGACAACGCTCTGAATCCTTCATCTTGAAGTCACTTGGGTATATCCGTACATCATATCGTCTTTTCAAAAAGGGGGAGGAAGGTGCCAGAAAGAATTGCGATTCAGGTTAGCTTTAATAGTAAATTTCGCTTAAATGCCGTGATCGTTACAAACATTTCAACATGATGCGCGAGCTCGTCGTAAAGTCGAGTTTGTCATAAAACTGCTGAGCAGCTTGGTTAAACTCCATTACTTCCAGCCTAATTTGAACAGCTCCTGACTCAATGGCCCATTGCTCTACTTGATTCATGAGTAGACTTCCCACTCCATTTGATTTCCGATTTTCATCCACAACTATGGTTCCGATACGGCAGATTGGGTCTTTGATCAGAAAACTAATGGTTTCATTCTGCGTAATGCTTGCGGTCACAAAACCGATCGCTTGTTGGTTTTCTTCAGCAATTAGAATTAAACGTTCCTTATCTTCTAGAGCATTGGCAAGAAATTGTTTGTCTTGCTCCGAGGGGGCAACAAAGGCTTCAGGAGCATTGAGATGGTGAAGTTCACTGATCTGTTTGTTTAACGTAAATAGTGCATCAAGATCTTTGGGTGTAGCTCGTCTTATTTCCATGATCGTTCCTTAATTTCCGCCAGCAAGATCGATAAAGGAGCCAGTGACATACGAGGCCTCATCACTCAGTAACCAAGCAATGGCATTGGCAACTTCGTCCACAGTGCCACCTCGTTTGAGAGGGATTTTTTCGCTGAGTCTGTCGACACGATTGGGTTCTCCGCCGTCGGCATGGATGTCAGTGTAGATACAGCCGGGGCGAACACCATTAACGCGAATATTTTGCGTAGCCAATTCCAAAGACAACCCTTTAGTGAGAGAGTCCATTGCTCCTTTTGATGCTGCATAATCAATATATTCGAATGGCGCACCAGAGCGAGATGCGGCAGAGGAGACATTAACGATGGCACTGCCAGATTCAAATCGTTTTGCCGCTTCTCGACAGCAGAGAAAGCAGCTAGTGACGTTAGTATTCATCACGCTTTGGAAGCGCTCAAGACTCATGTCGGTAAGGCGAGATTGAGTGAATAAGATTCCAACATTGTTGACGAGGTGAGTGACTTTACCAAGCGCTTGTTCAGTTTGTTCAAACAATGAGAGTACCTGCTGCTCATTGGAAACATCCGCTTGAATAGCGATTGCGTTACCGCCATTTTCTTCTATTTCGTTGACAACTTGTGTGGCAGCGTCAGTCTGCGTACGATAGTTTACGCACACAGAATAACCTTGTGCTGCCAATCGCTTAGCCGTTGCTGCACCAATGCCTCGGCTGGCTCCGGTGATGATGACTACTTTCTGCATAACATATCCTTGTTTTTGTAGTGAATATTATTTTTGTAATGAATAGAGCCTATCAGCGTACGTTTTCCCACCGATTTCATAGGCTTCAGGGATGATTTCAGTAAGTTTAAATCCGCACTTTTCCAGTACTCGCTCGGAGCCAATGTTACCTTCCGTCACGGTGGCAGAAAACTCAGAGATATTGTGCTGGTTAAATGCCCAATCAATTACACCCGCAAGAGATTCGGTACCAAATTGTTTACCGTAAAACTCTGGCAACAACAAATATCCGACCTCAGCAATCCCATTTTGCAGTACAAAGCCAGTGATACCGATTGGCTGTGAACTGTGTTTTTCATAAATCACCAAACATAACCAATGTTCACTTTGGGGAGTCCATATTGGCAGACGCGATTCAAATTTCTGTCTCATGTCAGCTTCTGTTGGCGGATCAAAACAAAGAGTAATGATTTCTGGATCACTGGATAGACGTCGATAGAGATCCCAATTGTCCTGAGTGAGCGGTTTTAGCTCGGTTCTTGGGGTAGAAATAGATTGAGATAGCACGTGCGATTCGCCTCCATGTGATCGAGTTTTCATATTTCACACAAACATATCAAAAGTGCTTTGATAAACAACATCTATCGTTATGGCGAATACGTCTGGTCAAGAAAGATTTTTTTAAAAAATGGAATATGGTAAGGAGCCTCTCAATAACGAAAAATAAGTCACCACATAGAGAATATGCATGACTCAGATCAAGTCGAAATTACTACTAAAGGGGTAAATATGCGACAAAGCATGTAACTTTGTGAGTATTTATTTCTAATTATGTCAATTAAAAAACGTTATATCGCCGCAATGGTGGCAGTGGGTATTGGTGTGGGCTGGCTAACTTTAGGCGGCACCGCAGCAGTGATGCATTACACATCGGACACTGAGTTTTGTCTTTCTTGTCACTCTATGGAAATTCCATACAAAGAGTATCAAGGCTCAGTGCACTTCAGTAACGCTAAAGGTATTCGAGCTGAGTGTTCAGACTGTCATATTCCGAAAGAGCCAATGGATTACTTGATCACTAAGATCCGTGCCTCAAAAGACATTTACCACGAGTTCGTGACTGGCAAGATCGATACGCCTGAGAAGTACGAGGCGCATCGTACTGAACTTGCTGAGATGGTTTGGGCGCAGTTCCGAGAAAATGATTCGGCAACCTGTCGCTCTTGCCACGATTTCGATGCAATGGAAGAGTTCGAGCAATCACGTGACGCGGCGAAGATGCACGCTTACGGTAAAGCGAATGACCAAACGTGTATCGACTGTCACAAAGGTGTAGCGCACTTTGCTCCAGAAGCGGAACTTGATAGCAAAGCGTTTGAAACACTGATGAGCTTCACAACCAAGACAGCAGCAGATGCGAAAGTGGTTTATCCAGTGACGTCTATCAGCATGGGCGACTTTGGTACGGTGAACCCAACAACCAAGCTGGACGTTGTGAAAGCTGAGGGAGACAACCGCACGGTTAAGATCAACGCATTCCAAATGAAAGGTGCAGAACAAGTGCTTTACATGGGTGAAGGTCAACGCGCGATTGTCGCAACACTATCTGAACAAGGTCAACAAGCAGTTGAAGCTGGCGAGTTCAAGGCAGATGTATATGGCAACGAGTGGCGCCCTGTCACTCTAACGGCAACGATTGATTCTCCAGTCGTTGATACGCTAGAGCCAGTTTGGTCATACGCGGAAGAGTTGGACAACGTTTACTGTGCAACTTGCCACGCGAAAATTCCTTCAAATCACTTTACTGTGAACGCATGGGGTCCTGTAGCGAAGAGTATGGGGGATCGCACTGATATTTCAGCAGAAAACCTAGAAATTTTGACTAAGTTCTTCCAGCACCACGCGAAAGATGTGGTTGGTCACTAATAGATAAATAGAAGGATAAGATTATGACTAATTTAACTCGTCGAGGATTTCTAAAAGGCACTGGTCTAACTGCTGGTGCTCTAGCTTTCACTTCATTGACGCCAATGAGCGCGCTAGCGTCCGATAAGCGTGGTTCAGGTGTACTCACAGCGGGTCGCATGGGTCCAATGCTATGTGAAGTGAAAGACGGTAAGCTGGTTTCTACCACGAACGCATTGCCACAAACGGTACCAAACAGTCTTCAAACTACGGGGCCTGACCAAGTTCATACTAAAGCTCGTGTTAAGTACCCAATGGTACGTAAAGGCTATTTGGCAAACCCATCTGTGCCAGAAGGTGTGCGCGGTAGTGATGAGTTCGTTCGCGTGTCTTGGGATGAAGTTTACAAACTGATTCACGAACAACACATGCGCATTCGCAAAGAGCATGGTGCTGAATCGGTGTTTGCTGGTTCTTACGGTTGGCGTTCAAGTGGCGTACTGCACAAAGCGCAAACGCTTCTACAGCGCTATATGAGCATGGCTGGAGGTTATTCAGGTCACCTTGGTGACTACTCTACAGGTGCAGCGCAGGTGATCATGCCGCACGTGGTAGGTTCTATTGAAGTATACGAACAGCAAACCACTTACCCTGTGGTTCTTGAGCACAGTGACGTTGTGGTGCTTTGGGGTCTTAACCCAATCAATACCCTAAAAATCGCTTGGAGCTCAACAGACTGTGCGGGTCTTGAGTTCTTCCACCAGCTTAAGAAGTCAGGTAAGACGGTTATCGCTATCGATCCAATGCGTTCAGAAACTATCGAGTTCTTCGGCGAAAACGCAGAATGGATCGCTCCGCATCCTATGACGGATGTGGCAATGATGATGGGTATCGCGCATACGCTTGTGAAACAAGGTAAGCACGACAAAGAATTTTTAGCGAAATACACCACAGGCTACGACGTATTCGAAGCTTACCTAATGGGTAAAGAAGACGGCGTTGAGAAATCTGCAGAGTGGGCGTCTAAGATTTGTGGCGTGCCAGTTAAGCAACTTGAGCTGCTTGCAGACATTTTCAGCAAAAACCGCACAATGCTGATGGCGGGCTGGGGTATGCAGCGCCAACAATACGGAGAGCAACGTCACTGGATGCTAGTGACGCTAGCAACTATGCTGGGTCAAATTGGTCTACCGGGTGGTGGTTTTGGCTTCTCTTACCATTACTCAAACGGTGGTAACCCTGCACGTGATGCGGGTGTGCTTCCTGCGATTTCAGCATCACTAGGTGGCGGATCTTCTGCGGGTAACGATTGGGCGGTTTCTGGCTCTGTTAACGCGTTCCCAGTAGCACGTATTGTTGAAGCGTTAGAAAACCCAGGGATGAGCTACCATCACAATGGTCATGACTTAACGTTCCCTGAGATCAAGATGATTTGGTGGGCAGGCGGTGCGAACTTTACTCACCACCAAGATACCAACCGTTTGATCAAAGCGTGGCAAAAACCAGAGCTTATCGTTATCTCTGAACCATACTGGACAGCGGCAGCGAAGCACGCGGATATTGTTCTACCTATCACCACATCGTTTGAGCGTAACGATATGACCATGACAGGTGACTACAGTAACCAACACCTAGTACCAATGAAGCAAGTGGTAGAGCCTCAAGGTGAAGCTCGTAACGACTTTGATGTATTTGCGGACATGGCAGAATTGCTTGCTCCGGGTGGACGTGATGTCTACACCGAAGGCAAAACGGAAATGGAATGGCTGTATGGCTTCTATAAAGCAGCACAGCAAGGCGGTCGTGGTCAACGCATCGCAATGCCAAACTTCAGTAAATTCTGGGAAGATAATCAGTTGATCGAAATGAAGTGGAATGAGAAAAACGCGCAGTTTGTACGTTACGCTGAATTCCGTGAAAACCCAATTATGAGCCCGCTAGGTACGCCAAGTGGTAAGTTCGAGATCTTCTCTAAGACAATTGAAGGCTACCAGTTAGAAGACTGTCCTCCGCACCCAACTTGGATGGAGCCAACAGAATACACGGGCAATGCCACTGATGGTGAGCTTCAGCTAATGACGGCGCACGCCGCGCATCGACTGCACAGCCAGTTCAACTACGCGAAGATTCGTGAAGAGTACGCGATTGCTGATCGTGAGCCGATTTCTATCCACCCAGAAGATGCAAAAGCACGAGGTATTAAGACCGGTGATCTTGTTCGTGCCTTTAATGGTCGCGGTCAAGTTCTGGTGGGGGCATTGGTTACTGATGGCATCAAGCAAGGTTCTGTTTGTATTCACGAAGGTGGTTGGCCAGATCTAGATCCGAAAACAGGCATCTGTAAAAACGGTGGTTGTAATGTTCTAACGCTAGATATTCCAACTTCTCGTCTTGCGAACGGTTGTGCGGCAAACTCTGCGTTGGTTCGTATCGAGAAATACGAAGGACCAATCCTTGAGCTAACGGCATTTACACCACCTAAGAATGCTTAGTCTCAGTTTAGAATCCAATGTTTAAAATGAACGAAGCCAGCAAGTTGCTGGCTTCTTTTTATCTATTTTTTAAGACTTTTACTTGGTTGCTAAGGCAACGAAAGGCGCTTTTTTTGTAATTTGAAACGTAGGCAGTAAGGTAAATACCGCAGCGACAAACACCACTGAACCAATCAAATCCTCAATTCTGTGCATGCCTAGCCACAAACGGCTGTACGCTACGCCCATAGCCCACACCCATAAAGTTGCAGCAGAAAAATAGCACTTATTCTGCAAAAATAACCCACCGAAGAAGGCTAAACAGATTGAAACGAAAATCGTATGACCAGATGGGAAAGAGTAATCTTTTTCACCTTGCCAGTGGCGAGTGCGCCATTCGCTGACTTTCTCAGAAATCTGCCCAATCACATTCGCTTGCTGAGCGGTTTCTAGTTGATAAAACGCTTCTGGATGTTCAATTAATTGCTCTGCAGCAAGCAATTCGGTGTAGGGACGTGGGCTTTCTGTCATTAGCTTCAAGCCTGTTTTGCTGGCAAAACCAATCACCAGTAGCAACCCCAGCATCGACAGTTTTTGCATCCAGTCGGTGCGAGATGGTTTAAAGCGGTAAAGGGACAGCACCAACAACGTCAAGGTAATTAAAAAGCCTTTGCTGCCTGCAGAGTCTGTCAGCAAGGTGAATAGGATGCCAGTACCATCAGAAACGTGAGAAGTAAGATCGTGGAACGAGGCAAACAGCGAAAGCGGGATGATGCCAAGAATGAACAAGGCGAGCATCATCAAACCATATTTTTTTGTTTTCATGAAAAGTCATACAGCAGTCGAAAATAGGCGGCTATCTTACGACAATTGATGTGAAAAACTTATCAACGCTCTGTCAATTCGAGTGTGAAAGTGACATTGCAGGTCTTCGCTGTGAAAGGATGGACTGTTGAAAGTTTTGAGAGTCGAACGCGCTCATCCATAAGCGCGTTGTTCAGGAACCGAGAAGGTTAGCTCATCAAACCCAATAGGTACTCTGATGCGGTTTTTGGATCATCAGCATGGCAAATTGCTGAAACCAAAGCTAAGCCATGAACACCAGTGGCGCTAAGCTGCGGAATGTTACTCTCGTTAATGCCGCCAATGGCAACAATCGGCAGTGAAGTCGTCTCTAACGCCATTTTCAAACCATCAATATCCCAGTGTTTTTTTGTGTTGGTTTTGGTTGGCGTCGCGAATATCGCGCTCAAACCGATGTAATCAATCGGCAGAGAGTCGGCTTCTGCAAGCTGCTCTTCATTTTCGATAGATAAACCGAGAATTTTGTTTGGTCCAATCAATTCACGAGCAATGATTGCTGGCATGTCTGATTGCCCAAGGTGGACCCCATCAGCATCGACAGCCAGTGCGACATCTACGCGGTCATTGATGATCAAAGGCACATCGGTATCTTTAAGGATGTCTTTCACGGCTTGAGCTCGTTCGATAAACGCACGTACATCACCGTGTTTTTCGCGGACTTGTACCATAGTCACGCCACCTTCCACCGCTTTTCTCACAACACGCTTTAGTGTGGCTAAATCTTGTTGGTCATCGGTGACCAAATATAAACGATAGGCGTTCATTGGGTTTCCTTTAAGCCTCTCATTGAAAGAGGATTGAGAGGCTAGTGTTAAAAGAGATAAAAGCTTATTGCACGTGCAGTTTGAGGCGCTTCGCCAATGTTTCTTCATCCAACTGGTAAAGCTCATCCAACAGGTTCATTTGCAGGCTACCTGGACCACGAGCTTGTTCCGCTGCAATCTCGCCAACAACACCTAGTACCGCTGCTGCTGCGAGACCAGTGTCATCACCAACGGCAGCAAAAGCGCCCGTTAGTGCCGTGAGCGTACAGCCCATTCCTGTTACGTATGGCATCATCTCGTGACCATTGTTTAGTTGCACGGTTTGCCCTTTCGTGACGATGTAATCGGTCTCGCCAGAAATCACCACGCTTGCATCATACTCTGTGACTAAGAAGTTGGCTGCACCAAGTGCCGCGTCGCTGCTGTCTAACGCATCGACGCCTTTGCTTTGTGCTTGCTCACCAGCGAGAGCAATGATTTCTGAAGCGTTACCTCGGATGATGAGTTTGTCTGCAAGGCGTGCGATTTCACGTGATGTCTCTGTACGTAGTGAGCTTGCTCCGCAACCGACTGGGTCGAGTATAACGATTTTACCATTGGCATTGGCTTGCTCTACGGCATAGCTCATACGAGGTGTCCAAACGCTGTCTAGGGTTCCAATGTTGATAACCAATGCGCCAGCGAACGACATCATCTCTGCCATTTCCTGCTTGGAGTGCGCCATGATTGGAGAAGCGCCGATGGCCAATAGGGCGTTTGCCGTGTTGTTCATCACCACGTAGTTAGTGATGTTGACGACTAATGGCTTTTGCTGGCGCACTGCGGTTAATGCTTGGGTGATTTGTTCAATTAACATGAGACTCTCCGATTAATCTTGCTGAGCGTTCAGACCTTGTTGCCAGAATGCCACTTCCATACGTGTTGCGGTTTTGAATACCTGAATCAGGTTTTGACCACGCTGGCTATTGATGTCGATTTCCGCCAATAACTGGTTAAAGTGTTCTGCACCTTTTGCGACACCAGATTGGAACTCTTCACCACCGTAGAGATTGATCCAACTTGCGTATGGATTGCCTTCGATTACTGTCTTTTCATCTTCAATCAGCATCTTACCGATAACGGCATAACCGATAGAGCATGGCGCTAGTGCCGCGTATAGATCAACAAGATCGCCCGTCATGCCAGCATCCAATACGTAGCGGGTGTAAGCCACAGTGCCGAAATCTTCTGGCTCGTTTTCTAGATCGGATTCCGTCAGTCCCCATTGCTCACAGTAAGTCACGTGGTGGGCGATTTCAGAATCGAGCAATGCATGTACGCTTGGGAGAGCACGGCGCATGTCATCCAAAGTACGCGCTTTGTAGATCGCTAATGCGTAAGCTCGTGCGTACTGCTTTAGGAACAGAAAATCCTGCTTTAGATAGTGCAGAAAACAAGGTTGAGCCAGAGTGCCTTGCGCCAATTGCAGCACGAAAGCATGCTCAGTGTATTCTTGCCAATCTTGGTGGCAAGCGTCGATCAAGTCTTGGTATTTCATTATGGATATCTCGTTATCAAAAGACCTTAGGCTTTGAGCCTAAGGTCAGTAGAATTAGTCAAAGCTCGGTACGTAATCTTTCGCTTTTGGCAGTGTCTCGATGATTTTTTGTGAATACATGAATTCGGCATAATCATCGTAGCGTTTCAGATCTACTGCAGATGGACGAAGAGCGAAACGAGTTAGCGTGTCATTCCAAGCGCGTTGGTTAAGCTCGTTGTTGAGGGTGTCTGGTGAATAAGCCACAAACTCTTTCCAAGATTCTTTTGGATGGTTAACGATGTAAGTGGTCGCTTGCTCAAGTGCTTTGTTGAATGCCTTGATGGCTTCTTTGTCGTAGGTTTTCGCATTGGCTACGAAGACTAACTCGTCATACGCTGGCACGCCGTGTTCTTCAGGGAAGAAGGCTTTAGCTTTATAACCTTCTAGTGCAAGTTGGTTGGTTTCGAAGTTACGTAGACCGCCCCAAATCGCATCCACTTTGCCAGACGCAAGAGACGAAGACAGTGCCCAACCTACGTTGATGATTTGTACGTCAGAAAACTTCACGTTCTCTTGAGCTAACATAGTGCCGATTGTTGCTTCTTCGTTGCCTGCGATCGCAATACCGATCTTCTTGCCTTTCAAGTCGCCAAGGTTTTCATTCTTACCGTTATCCAACACCATCAGAGTGTTGAGTGGCGTAGCAATCAAAGTCGCAGAGCGGATTAGTGGCAAACCAGCTGCGACATCGATAGTTAGGCTCGGTTGGTATGAAATCGCCATGTCGACCTTGCCAGCAGCGACCAACTTAGGTGGTGTACTTGGATCTGCAGGCTCTTGAATGTTGACCTTCAAACCTTGTTCTTTGAAGTAACCGCGCTCTTTGGCAATCACGATAGGACCATGGTTTGGATTGACGAACCAATCCAACATCAGTGTCATCTCTTTTTCAGCGGCAAGGACGTTGGTTGATACCACTGAAGCGAGTAGAGCAGCAGCGCTCATAAGTTTGTTTTTATTCACGGGGTTCTTCCTTTTCTTTCCCAATTTCCTTTGGTTATTTTCGGCAATTACTTGCTTTCCCAAGGGATGGCTTTTTTCAATAATTTATCGGTGATGAAGTAGAGTGCGATAGACAGCACGGCGAGGATAAACAGCGCCGCAAACATCTCATCAATGATCATGCGAGCGTTAGCTTGGAGCATCAGATAACCCAAGCCTTCACTTGAACCTACCCACTCACCGACCACTGATCCAATTGGCGCAATAACGACGGCAACACGAATACCTGAGGCTAAAGTTGGTAGTGCGGCTGGCAATTGAATATGACGAAGTAGCTGCCATTTAGACGCGCCCATGGTCTTGGCAAGATCGAGGTAACCTGTTGGTGTATTGCGTAAGCCGTCGTAGCAACATGTCGTGACGGGGAAAAAGATGATGATCGCCGCCATAACAACTTTTGAAGCAATGCCGTAACCGAGCCAAAGCATGAGCACTGGCGCGATGGCGAACACAGGGATCGCTTGGCTAGCAATCAGAATTGGCAGTAACCAACGCTTCAGCGGCTCGAACATCAGCATTTGCAATGCGAACAGCAAACCCATCGATAATCCAAGCGCCAAGCCAAGTAAAATCTCTTGCGCAGTAACCCAAGTATGTTTGAGCAATACATCGTAACGAGTGACCAATCTATCCAGCACTTCAATAGGTGAAGGTAAGATGAAGCTTGGCATATCGAATATCACCACGACCAACTGCCACAATCCCAAGATCACCGCAGTGCTTATGACCAAGCGCAGAGCTGGATGGGTCACGCGTTCTTTTTTATTAATACGTGCCGAAACGGAGTTGTACTGAGTCATATCACTCATAGTCTTTCTCCAATTGATCCAAAATCGCCTGTTGTAGCGCTGCGCACTCTCCATCGAGAACTCGTGGCGGCGCGGAATCCGGAACAACCAAGTGCTGAGCTTGCGCAGGCGTGCCTTGCAATACATAGAGTTGGTGAGCTAATCGCACCGCTTCTTGTGGGTCGTGGGTAATAAGAACAACCGTCTTATCTTTCAGCAATTCGGCAGACAAGGTTTGCAACTTATGGCGAGTAACCGCGTCCAACGCAGAGAAAGGCTCATCCATCAGAACCAGAGGCTTGTCTTGCATCAGAGTGCGAGCAAGGGCAACACGTTGTCTCATGCCGCCAGAGAGCTGAGCTGGCTTAGCATCTGCGTAATTGGCGAGTCCCACTTGGCTGAGTAAAGTCAGTGCACGTTGTTTATTTTGTTCTGGTGCTTGATCTTGAGAAAATCGAGAACTTAGGCAGACGTTGTCTAACACATTTAACCACGGCAGCAACAAGTCTTGCTGCGCCATGTAGGCAATACGCTTGTGTAAGGTGATGCCATCCGTGGTCGTTAACTCGCCATGCCATTCGACTTTGTCGTCTAACAAACCCGCTAGATAACGAAGGATCGTCGTTTTTCCGCAACCACTGCGACCAAGTAACACCGTCCATTGATTGGCAGGGATGGTCATACTCAACCCTGCTAATGTTGGTGTTTGGCTGTCTTTGTATTGCAGACTTGCTTCGGTAAGCTGAATGCCGAGTGCATTAGCGCACATGCGTGTGACCTGTAAAAAAATGGTTCACAGGACCATGACCTTTACCGACATCCAATTCGTCAGCGTGTGCGATAGCTTGGCTGATGTACTGCTTACCTAGGTGCACCGCTTTGTGCAGGTTGTTGCCTTGACCAAGGTAAGACGCGATAGCAGAAGACAGCGTGCAGCCTGTGCCATGGGTGTTTTTGGTTGGAAAGCGTTTAGCGCTAATTAACTCGGCATTGTCTTGCATGATCAGCAGATCGTTGCTGTTTTCGTCTTTTTCCAGATGACCGCCTTTTAACAGCACCGCTTTTGCCCCTAATGCGCGCAAGTCAGCAATCATATCGTTCATTTCAGATTCTGATTGAGGAACTGGTTTACCTGTCAATGCTGCACCTTCAGGCAGGTTAGGGGTAATGATGTCTGCGAGCGGAATCAATTCTTCTTTTAAAGTGCTGATTGCCGACTGTTCCAGTAATAGATCGCCGCTGGTGGCCACCATAACAGGGTCAATCACGAGGTGTTTTGGCTGGTATTGTTTAATTTTGTCTGCAACGACTTTGATGATATTGGAATCGGCCAGCATGCCCACTTTAACTGCAACGATGTTGAGGTCGGTAAATACCGCATCAAGTTGGCTCTCTACATGGTCGAGCGGGATTGGGAAAATCGCAGAAACGCCTTGGGTATTTTGCGAAGTAATCGCCGTGATTACCGAGCAAGCAAAACTGCCGGTTGCGGACATCGCTTTTATGTCGGCTTGAATGCCTGCGCCGCCACCGCTATCAGAACCTGCAATCGTTAACACAATCGGTGTGTCTGTTGAAGTTGCTGCTTGTGGCTGTGTTGATGGTTTTTCTTGGCTTGACTGCTGCGCCATGGTCGCTCCTATTACAAGACGTACAGGAACTGACTTGGCCAAGCAAGGGAAGATCGGTGATCGGATCCATTGGGCTAGCTGCACTGGTAGAGACTCAAGGCAAGCTAGTGGCAAAGTGATGATAGTTCCCTACGTCAGTGCTAACTGAATCAGGTTCAACGGGTCTCGAATTTCGATCTCAGCCGATGCATTCACTGCATGGGCCCCCCGACTATTTCGTCAAGATAATAGCAGTTCACTCAGTTACGGTGCACGTGTTTTTTTATGGCTAGAGAGAGTCATCATTTAAATATGAGAACTGGATTCTCTTCGTAATTAGAGCCCTAGCGTTGTTAACTGCGCTCACTCGCCCAATCACATAGGCTAACTATGCTCATGGGACTCTTTCGCTTGTTGCCTAGCTGGAACCCTAATTATTTTGTGAATCCAACAGAAATGTGGTGGCAGAATTTAGTGTAAATAACGTGCTGCATTGAAACTGGCAGTTCAAGACACTATCTAATAGTGAGATGTCGACATAATACGTAACGATTCGTTCTTTGATTTAGCAAGGATTAGCATAAAACAAGGTTAAAAAAGTGTTAATATTTAACGTGTTGCCAATATCCTTTTGAGTCATCCAATTTAGGTTATGACTGTTATAAACAGAGTCTAACTCAAAGGTGGGGAAGGCTAGGACGATCAACGAGCAAGGAGATTTCATGCTTAATTCTGTAACAGCGAAAGCGGTGATCGATCATGCCCTCTTTTTAGGGGCTGATTTCGCTGAGCTATTCGTTGAACACCATCAAACCAACACTGTCCAGATCGCATCTGGTGAGGTGGACAAGGTGAACTCGGGTATCGATTTTGGTATCGGTATTCGTCTCTTCTTCGGTCATAAAGTGCTTTACGGTTACACCAACAGCACCGATAAAGCTGAGCTTAAACGCGTAACCTCACTGCTTGCAGCAAAAGACAAGCGTGAGCAAATCGCCTCAGCAGGTTCTCTCAATCTGAACCGCTACCCAATTCAACATGGTTGTCGTATGCCACTTGGCAAAGACGCTAACCTAGATTCTAAAATTGCTTTCTTATTGCAAGTTGACCAAGCCGCACGCGCAGAGAGTGAACATATCAGCCAGTTCATCGGCAGCGTGCTTCAGCGCGAACAGCAAGTGTCTATCTTCAACTCAGAAGGTCTACACGTTGACGATACTCGCCACTACATCCGAGTTGCTGGTAATACCGTCGCTCAAAAAGGTAATGAGCAGTCTTCAGGTATGGAAGGTCCTGGTGCTCTTGCGGGTTGGGAATTCAGTGAACAGCTTGATGCCAAAGAGCTAGGTCAAACTATCGCGCAGCAAGCGTTGGTTAAACTTGGTGCGGATGCTTGTCCATCGGGTGAAATGCCGGTGGTGATTGGTAACGGCTTTGGTGGCGTTATCTTCCATGAAGCATGTGGTCACTTGTTAGAAACCACTTCAGTTGCGAAGAAAGCATCAGTCTTCCACGACAAGATGGGCGAAATGGTTGCTCACACCGCAGTGAATGCAGTCGATGATGGCACCATGACTAACGAATGGGGCTCGATTCATGTTGATGATGAAGGCATGAAGACTCAGCGCACTCAATTGATCAAAGACGGTAAGCTTACCAGCTTTATGGTCGATAAAATGGGGGGCATGAAGACAGGTTACGAACCTACGGGGTCTGGTCGTCGTCAAAACTACAAGTTCGCACCAACCTCGCGTATGCGTAACACCTTTATCGAAGAAGGCGAGCATTCACTTGATGACATGCTGACAGGCATCGAGCGTGGTATCTATGCGAAGAAGATGGGCGGCGGCTCGGTTCAACCGGGTACGGGGGAGTTCAACTTTGCCGTTCGTGAAGCTTACCTCATTGAAAATGGCAAAATCACCAAACCTCTGAAAACTGCAACGCTGATCAGCACGGGTCCAAAAGTGCTGAAAGAAATCAGCATGGTCGGCAAAGACATGGCGCTTGCGCCGGGCATGTGTGGTTCCGTGAGTGGTTCAGTGCCAACAACAGTCGGTCAGCCAACGCTGAAAGTAGATAACATTCTGGTAGGAGGCGGTAACTAATGAGCCAAGAACAACAACTTCTTAATGCGGTTGATTACGTCCTATCAGAAGCAAAACGCCAAGGTGCAGAAGCGGACGTCATTGTAAACCGCAACAGCAGCTTTTCTTTGAAAGCGAACCAAGGAAAGCTGGATGAGTACAAAGTAAGCTCAAGCCAAGTTCTGGGTGTTCGTGTTGTGAAAGATGCGCGTGTTGCAACAAGCTATTCTGAGTCGTTAGAGCAACCAAGCTTAGATTTGATGCTGACCAACGCACTGCAAAGCGCTCGCTTTTCCAAGCAAGATGAACATCAGACTATAAGTTGCGTGAACAGCCAAATCGCGACTGATGTTGCTGAGATTTCACAAGAAGATACGACTTCTGTTGATGAAAAAATTGAACTGTCTCTCGCACTTGAGCAAGGCGTAGTAGCTCTGCCTCACGCCTCTAGCGCACCTTACAATGGTTACAGCGATGGCGAAACACAACTGATCATTGCCAATACTCAAGGCACATTGTGTCAACACTTCGAGCGCTCGTTCACTTGTTACGCGTATACCTTGTTTGAAAAAGACGGCAAACAGTCAATGGCGGGCAGAATGTCACTTGGTCGCCGTTTTGATGAGTTGAATCCAGCTTACTGTATCGAAGGCGGTTACAACCTTGCTCGAGATCTTCTTGAAGGTGCACCGGTTGCGACGGGTAACTACCCTGCTATCTTCCATATCAATGCGCTAGCAAGTTTATTCGGTGCTTTCGGCAGTGCTTTCTCTGGCGTAAGCGCGATGAAAGGCATTACGCCACTGGGTGATAAGCTTGGTCAACGTGTTGCGAGTGATTTAATTACCTTTACTGATACGGCTTACATGCCAAATGGTATGGCAATCGCAAGTTTTGATAGTGAAGGCTTTGCTACTCAAGACAATGTGATGATTGCTAATGGTGAGTTGAAAACCTTGCTACACAACAGCCAGACCGCAAGTTACTTGGGCGCAGTCTCGACAGCAAGTGCTGCTCGCGGTGCAAAATCGAGCCTAGACGTATCAGCGAATCACAAAGTGATTGCGACGGGTAACAGCAGTGCGTCAGAAGTAAAAGCGGGTGAGTACCTAGAGTTAGTCGAACTGCAGGGTGTTCACTCTGGCGCGGATGCAGTGAGTGGTGATTTCTCATTTGGTGCGAGTGGCTTCTTGTGCCGTGATGGTGAGCGCATTCAACCAGTGCGTGGTATCACTGTAGCGGGTAACTTCTACAAGATGCTGCAAGAAGTTGAGGCTGTGGGTGATACTCAGTTAATTAACGATAGCCGCACTTTCTTCTCGCCAGACGTTCGCTTTGCGCGCTTGAGCATTGGTGGTAAGTAAACTTAGCATTCCTATAGAAACAAAAAGAGGACTCAATGGAGTCCTCTTTCTTTTATCGAATGATTAACTCGTGAGAATTAAAATTCGCGAATGTCCAGCTCATTGTGGATCAATACCACACACTGAGAAGCGAACAGCATCTTAGGACCTAAGCTGATCTTCTCTGTGCCAAGGCGCTTTAAGCTGTTAAAAGACTTCTTCGGCATCGGAATATGGTCAGTTAGCAAGAAACATGGGTTTCCACCGATTTCTGCATCACGAACAAATTCACCTTTTTTATCCAACATATATAGTTGGTGATCTTCTGCCAGTTCTTGCACTAGGCGTTCAAAGCTGACTGTACGAACGGTGATACCAGGTTCGACTTCACGAAGCTGCTCTTTACCCATACCAACCGAAGCGTCTAAAGCGCGAGCCACCGCTGCAATCAAAGTTGACTCATGGAAGCCGCCAATGTTGGTTATGTCGTTGGAGCGAATGGTAATGGTACGTGAGAAATCTTTTGTGCTTTCTAAAACCAAGTACACAACCACATCTTCGCGGTGCGATTGAGCAACGAACATAGTGTTCATCATGGTATGAGCAAGAATCTCTGTATGCGCTTCATTACCAACACCTTCTAACAGTGCTTTGCTGGTGGTTGGCGCTGCGCGAGCTCGTAAAACAAAAGAGCGCATGAATTTAGCCTCTATATAGGAAGAGTGAATGCGCGGAAGTATATACCCAAGCAGGGAAGGGATGCGAGTTTAATAGCAAATGTGAACTTACTTACAAAGCTTCGATTGTCGTAAGGAGTGTGCTGGTTAGAATAGAGGCAACCTGTTAGGAGCGGTATATGGAAATCAAAAAAATAAACAAACAAGTCTATAGAAAGAAGGTCAACCTAGTGATTGGTGGCTTTGTTGCCTTGCTTGCGATCTCTTCTCTTGCTTTTAGTACTTTATTAATTGTCTTGTTCGGTAATACAGATGTAGTACCTGAACAATCGACGGGGAACTTTCATTGGAACTTAATTGGTGTTGTGCTCGCCTTAGCCACTTCACTGTCTTTGTTGAACCAATTCAAAACACGCCCTTATATGGAAGAAGTGTTGTATGTCTGGAAACTCAAGCAACTGCACAACAAGATCTTTCGTAAACTGAAAAGCATTAAAGCCGCTTCTGTTGAGCACGATGTAAAAGCGCTGACGATACTTAAGTTCTACTATACGACTCAAAGTCAGGTGTTTGAGTTAGACAACAACACATTAACGATGAGCAGTGTAAATAAAGAATTAGAGGCAATTGAACAAATAGAAGCGGCGCAATCACTGGATCTGGATATCGCTAGCTTTGAAGAGTCTTGGATAGACACATATTGATTGCCTATTTGCTACTTGAAGTTAACAACTAAGTGCTAAAAACAAGCGTTTGAGTGAGATTTCATCACTCAACGCTTTTTTTTAAGTTTTTTTCTAAAAAAGGGTTGCCAAGAAAAATCATCTCCCTATAATGCGCCTCCGTTGTCAGGGCAAAGCGGAAACGCAAAAGCGGTTGGCAATGAGGCGAAAGAAAAAGCTTCTAAAAATTAATTTAAAAAAAGTGTTTGACACTAAGAATTAATTCCTTAGAATACGCCTCCGCTTCGATAACAAAGCTTACGAAGCAAGCTCTTTAACAATATAGACCTATCAATCTGTGTGGGCACTCGTTGATGATAATCCAATTAGAAATTTCTCTTAATAAAGAGCGGTTTCAAATTAGGTTTCAATGAAACGAAGTGACCAATCAAGTCTTCGGACTTGGCACAGTCAATTCATTATCGTTCTGTTGGAACGATAATAGCTTTAAAATTACATTAGTAGTTTTGAAGTCAGTATTCATTGAGCCTCTCCCTATTTATTTAGGGAATCAAAAACTTTAAATTGAAGAGTTTGATCATGGCTCAGATTGAACGCTGGCGGCAGGCCTAACACATGCAAGTCGAGCGGAAACGAGTTATCTGAACCTTCGGGGGACGATAACGGCGTCGAGCGGCGGACGGGTGAGTAATGTCTAGGAAATTGCCCTGATGTGGGGGATAACCATTGGAAACGATGGCTAATACCGCATAATACCTACGGGTCAAAGAGGGGGACCTTCGGGCCTCTCGCGTCAGGATATGCCTAGGTGGGATTAGCTAGTTGGTGAGGTAATGGCTCACCAAGGCGACGATCCCTAGCTGGTCTGAGAGGATGATCAGCCACACTGGAACTGAGACACGGTCCAGACTCCTACGGGAGGCAGCAGTGGGGAATATTGCACAATGGGCGCAAGCCTGATGCAGCCATGCCGCGTGTGTGAAGAAGGCCTTCGGGTTGTAAAGCACTTTCAGTCGTGAGGAAGGTGGTAGTGTTAATAGCACTATCATTTGACGTTAGCGACAGAAGAAGCACCGGCTAACTCCGTGCCAGCAGCCGCGGTAATACGGAGGGTGCGAGCGTTAATCGGAATTACTGGGCGTAAAGCGCATGCAGGTGGTTTGTTAAGTCAGATGTGAAAGCCCGGGGCTCAACCTCGGAATAGCATTTGAAACTGGCAGACTAGAGTACTGTAGAGGGGGGTAGAATTTCAGGTGTAGCGGTGAAATGCGTAGAGATCTGAAGGAATACCGGTGGCGAAGGCGGCCCCCTGGACAGATACTGACACTCAGATGCGAAAGCGTGGGGAGCAAACAGGATTAGATACCCTGGTAGTCCACGCCGTAAACGATGTCTACTTGGAGGTTGTGGCCTTGAGCCGTGGCTTTCGGAGCTAACGCGTTAAGTAGACCGCCTGGGGAGTACGGTCGCAAGATTAAAACTCAAATGAATTGACGGGGGCCCGCACAAGCGGTGGAGCATGTGGTTTAATTCGATGCAACGCGAAGAACCTTACCTACTTTTGACATCCAGAGAACTTTCCAGAGATGGATTGGTGCCTTCGGGAACTCTGAGACAGGTGCTGCATGGCTGTCGTCAGCTCGTGTTGTGAAATGTTGGGTTAAGTCCCGCAACGAGCGCAACCCTTATCCTTGTTTGCCAGCACTTCGGGTGGGAACTCCAGGGAGACTGCCGGTGATAAACCGGAGGAAGGTGGGGACGACGTCAAGTCATCATGGCCCTTACGAGTAGGGCTACACACGTGCTACAATGGCGCATACAGAGGGCGGCCAACTTGCGAGAGTGAGCGAATCCCAAAAAGTGCGTCGTAGTCCGGATCGGAGTCTGCAACTCGACTCCGTGAAGTCGGAATCGCTAGTAATCGTGGATCAGAATGCCACGGTGAATACGTTCCCGGGCCTTGTACACACCGCCCGTCACACCATGGGAGTGGGCTGCAAAAGAAGTAGGTAGTTTAACCTTCGGGAGGACGCTTACCACTTTGTGGTTCATGACTGGGGTGAAGTCGTAACAAGGTAGCGCTAGGGGAACCTGGCGCTGGATCACCTCCTTATACGATGATTACTCACGATGAGTGTCCACACAGATTGATACGGTTTATAAAGTAAAGAGAGGAAGAGTTCCCAAACTCTTCAATCCAGTGTCCCGTTCGTCTAGAGGCCTAGGACACCGCCCTTTCACGGCGGTAACAGGGGTTCGACTCCCCTACGGGATACCATTGGGTCGTTAGCTCAGTTGGTAGAGCAGTTGACTTTTAATCAATTGGTCGCAGGTTCGAATCCTGCACGACCCACCATTTCTCGATGGGGCTATAGCTCAGCTGGGAGAGCGCCTGCCTTGCACGCAGGAGGTCTGCGGTTCGATCCCGCATAGCTCCACCATTCGAGACGTCTACCACGAGACGTAAAACTAATGTGGGCGATTAGCTCAGTTGGGAGAGCACCTGCCTTACAAGCAGGGGGTCACTGGTTCGAGCCCGGTATCGCCCACCATCTTTAAGCGCATTCGATGAGTGCTTTTAAAAATGGTTTCGAAAGAAATCTAGCTCTTTAACAATTTGGAAAGCTGACAAAACAAACTTTTAAGTTTGTTTGTAAAGTTCTCAATGTTTGTCTTTATGACAAACACCAACTGTTTGTTTTCATTTTTTAAAAATGAAAGTAAACGAGCACATTCAAGTGTTCTTGGGAATATCACTTTTAAGTGATTATTCGAAATTGAGTCCGGCAAAATCGAGTCTGCATCATGTATAAAAATTGCAGACAACTTTGGTGACTTGTTCATCAACTCGAAACTCCTTCGGGTTGTATGGTTAAGTGACTAAGCGTACACGGTGGATGCCTTGGCAGTCAGAGGCGATGAAGGACGTATTAACTTGCGATAAGCCCAGATTAGGTAGTAAAAACCATTTGAGTCTGGGATTTCCGAATGGGGAAACCCACTAGCATAAGCTAGTATCGCTGCGTGAATACATAGCGCAGCGAGGCGAACCGGGGGAACTGAAACATCTAAGTACCCCGAGGAAAAGAAATCAACCGAGATTCCGAAAGTAGCGGCGAGCGAAATTGGACTAGCCCTTAAGCTTTTTATGCGTCAGGTGAAACTTCTGGAAAGTTGTGCGATACAGGGTGATAGCCCCGTAACCGGCAACGCATTTAAAGTGAAATCGAGTAGGGCGGGACACGTGATATCCTGTCTGAATATGGGGGGACCATCCTCCAAGGCTAAATACTACTGACTGACCGATAGTGAACCAGTACCGTGAGGGAAAGGCGAAAAGAACCCCTGTGAGGGGAGTGAAATAGAACCTGAAACCGTGTACGTACAAGCAGTAGGAGCACCTTCGTGGTGTGACTGCGTACCTTTTGTATAATGGGTCAGCGACTTATATTCAGTGGCAAGGTTAACCATCTAGGGGAGCCGTAGGGAAACCGAGTCTTAACTGGGCGTTCAGTCTCTGGATATAGACCCGAAACCAGGTGATCTAGCCATGGGCAGGTTGAAGGTTGAGTAACATCAACTGGAGGACCGAACCGACTAATGTTGAAAAATTAGCGGATGACTTGTGGCTAGGGGTGAAAGGCCAATCAAACCTGGAGATAGCTGGTTCTCCCCGAAAGCTATTTAGGTAGCGCCTCGGACGAATACTACTGGGGGTAGAGCACTGTTAAGGCTAGGGGGTCATCCCGACTTACCAACCCTTTGCAAACTCCGAATACCAGTAAGTACTATCCGGGAGACACACGGCGGGTGCTAACGTCCGTCGTGGAGAGGGAAACAACCCAGACCGCCAGCTAAGGTCCCAAATTACTACTAAGTGGGAAACGATGTGGGAAGGCTCAGACAGCCAGGATGTTGGCTTAGAAGCAGCCATCATTTAAAGAAAGCGTAATAGCTCACTGGTCGAGTCGGCCTGCGCGGAAGATGTAACGGGGCTAAGTAGTAAACCGAAGCTGCGGCAATGCACTTTAGTGCATTGGGTAGGGGAGCGTTCTGTAAGCGGTTGAAGGTGTGTGGTAACGCATGCTGGACGTATCAGAAGTGCGAATGCTGACATGAGTAACGATAAAGGGGGTGAAAAACCTCCTCGCCGGAAGACCAAGGGTTCCTGTCCAACGTTAATCGGGGCAGGGTAAGTCGACCCCTAAGGCGAGGCCGAAAGGCGTAGTCGATGGGAAACGGGTTAATATTCCCGTACTTCTTACAATTGCGATGGGGGGACGGAGAAGGCTAGGTGGGCCTGGCGACGGTTGTCCAGGTTCAAGTGCGTAGGCTTAAGAGTTAGGTAAATCCGGCTCTTTTAAGGCTGAGACACGACGTCGAGCTACTACGGTAGTGAAGTCATTGATGCCATGCTTCCAGGAAAAGCCTCTAAGCTTCAGATTGTAAGGAATCGTACCCCAAACCGACACAGGTGGTCGGGTAGAGAATACCAAGGCGCTTGAGAGAACTCGGGTGAAGGAACTAGGCAAAATGGTACCGTAACTTCGGGAGAAGGTACGCTCTCGACGGTGAAGTCCCTCGCGGATGGAGCTATTGAGAGTCGCAGATACCAGGTGGCTGCAACTGTTTATTAAAAACACAGCACTGTGCAAAATCGTAAGATGACGTATACGGTGTGACGCCTGCCCGGTGCCGGAAGGTTAATTGATGGGGTTAGACTTCGGTCGAAGCTCTTGATCGAAGCCCCGGTAAACGGCGGCCGTAACTATAACGGTCCTAAGGTAGCGAAATTCCTTGTCGGGTAAGTTCCGACCTGCACGAATGGCGTAATGATGGCCACGCTGTCTCCACCCGAGACTCAGTGAAATTGAAATCGCTGTGAAGATGCAGTGTACCCGCGGCTAGACGGAAAGACCCCGTGAACCTTTACTACAGCTTGGCACTGAACATTGACCCTACATGTGTAGGATAGGTGGGAGGCTTTGAAGCACGGTCGCTAGATTGTGTGGAGCCGTCCTTGAAATACCACCCTTGTAGTGTTGATGTTCTAACGTTGACCCCTAATCGGGGTTGCGGACAGTGCCTGGTGGGTAGTTTGACTGGGGCGGTCTCCTCCCAAAGCGTAACGGAGGAGCACGAAGGTGGGCTAATCACGGTTGGACATCGTGAGGTTAGTGCAATGGCATAAGCCCGCTTGACTGCGAGAATGACGGTTCGAGCAGGTGCGAAAGCAGGTCATAGTGATCCGGTGGTTCTGAATGGAAGGGCCATCGCTCAACGGATAAAAGGTACTCCGGGGATAACAGGCTGATACCGCCCAAGAGTTCATATCGACGGCGGTGTTTGGCACCTCGATGTCGGCTCATCACATCCTGGGGCTGAAGTCGGTCCCAAGGGTATGGCTGTTCGCCATTTAAAGTGGTACGCGAGCTGGGTTTAGAACGTCGTGAGACAGTTCGGTCCCTATCTGCCGTGGGCGTTGGAAGATTGAAGGGGGCTGCTCCTAGTACGAGAGGACCGGAGTGGACGAACCTCTGGTGTTCGGGTTGTGTCGCCAGACGCATTGCCCGGTAGCTAAGTTCGGAATCGATAACCGCTGAAAGCATCTAAGCGGGAAGCGAGCCCTGAGATGAGTCTTCCCTGATACTTTAAGTATCCTAAAGGGTTGTTCGAGACTAGAACGTTGATAGGCAGGGTGTGTAAGCGTTGTGAGGCGTTGAGCTAACCTGTACTAATTGCCCGTGAGGCTTAACCATACAACACCCAAGGGGTTTTGATGGACTCAATGTAAGAACATTGAATGTGTGTAAGTAGAGCTTAAATCAGTTTTCCGAATTAAAGAATTTGCTTGGCGACCATAGCGATTTGGACCCACCTGACTTCCATTCCGAACTCAGAAGTGAAACGAATTAGCGCCGATGGTAGTGTGGGGCTTCCCCATGTGAGAGTAGGACATCGCCAGGCTTGCTTACTGTTTTTAGATTTTAAAAAATCTAAAGGCAAAACTGAGATTTAGCATTATTTAAGTAAGACTAAATTTTAGTAACAATTTGTGGAGAGATGGCTGAGTGGTTGAAAGCACCGGTCTTGAAAACCGGCATACGTTAATAGCGTATCTAGGGTTCAAATCCCTATCTCTCCGCCACTACATAGAAAGCCCGTTGAGAAATCAACGGGCTTTCGTCATTTCTGACGTTTGAGAATGAGACGGGATTTGCATCAAACCCCTAGTCAGTCGAGCCCTCGGTCTCAGAACGATTAAGAAGTCTCGCTAGAAATAGCGGGGCTTTTGTCGTTTTTAGTATTTGGAAATTAGCTAAAGCTTTGCCACTACGAGAATTTGAAAACGAACAGGTTGCAGTGTCACTCACTATCTATAATGGTGATTTTTCTAAGCTTAACTTTATGAATTTTAGGCACAAAAAAGCCCAAGCTAAGCAGCTTGGGCTTTTTAATATCTGTTGTTTAAAAGAGTGATTAGAACTCTTTCGGAGCAAAACCTGTCATTACGTCTAGGCGCAATTCTTTACCCACTTTTGTTAATGGGTGAACGATAACTAGACCACGAACACGCTTCTTAAGCTTACCAATGTCTGCTTGCTCAGCTTTTGTGATTTCACGAGAAAATGGCATATCAAGCAGGCTCTTACGCTCTTTGTTAAGTTCGTATGTTTGCTTGTGCTTAAGTTGGTTAAGTTTCTTCGTTAGATCGTCAACTTCATTCGTGAACTTAGTAATCATTTCATGATCACCACGAGAACGTGCCGCATCCAGTTTGCGTTGGCAAGTATCTAAACGGTTGTGCAGCTTTTGAATATCGGTTTTTATGCTCATGGTAATTGGACTCAAATTTTTAATGGTCGAGGAGTATAGCATAGCTGAAATTCAACGCTCTACTATACTGCTCGATCTATTGATTTAGTTGATCAGTTCATTACCTGACGCGTTGCCAGCAAAGAAAGCATCCACGTTATTTAAAGTCACTGAGGCAATGTTGTTTAGTGCTTCGTGAGTCAGGAAGGCTTGGTGTCCAGTGAACAACACGTTGTGACACGCGGATAGACGACGGAACACGTCATCAACAATGACATCGTTTGACTTGTCTTGGAAGAATAGGTCTTTTTCGTTGTCGTAAACATCTAAACCTAGTGCGCCAATTTTGCCTTGTTTCAGTGCTTCAATTGCGGCGACAGAATCAAGCAGTTCACCACGGCTGGTATTAATGATCATCACACCATCTTTCATCTGCGAGAATGCCTTCTCATTCAATAAATGATAGTTCTCTTCGCTCATTGGACAGTGTAGCGAAATGACATCTGCGTTCGCATAGATCTCTTCAAGAGAGCAGTAGCGAGCGCCCATTTCCAATGCTAGAGGGTTTTCATATGGGTCGTAGCAGAGCAGCTCCATGCCTAAACCTTTAAAGATACGCATGGTTGCAATGCCAATCTTGCCTGTACCCACAACGCCAACGGTTTTGCCATGGAAGTTGAAGCCAACCAAGCCTTCCAGGTTGAAGTTTGCATCACGCGTGCGCTGGTAGGCTTTGTGTAGGCGTCGATTTAAACACATCATCATACCGACAGTATGCTCAGCGACAGCTTCTGGGGAATATGCAGGGACGCGCACTACTTGAAGTCCAAGCTCCTTTGCTGCTTCTAAATCGACTTTGTCGAAGCCTGCGCATCGCATCGCGATTAATCTGGTCCCACCAAGAGAAAGCTGTTTAAGTACTGGTGCGGATAAATCATCATTTACAAACGCACATACGACTTCACAGCCCTGAGCCATTTTTGCGGTTTTTGAAGTTAATCTAAAATCATGGTAGTGAAATTCGAAGTCTCGATGGTTTTTAATTTTATTGAAAGACGCTTCGTCGTAGGATTTCGCACTGAAAAAAGCAATGTTGAGCATAATACCCTCTCTATTTGTGCTGAATTTATAAAGTAATCTCCTTATAAAGTAATCCAAGTTAGTCATAATGAGTAGTGAAATTTGCACATATTAAGTTTGCTTTAGTATTACCTTGTGACTAGCATGGTTGCTCTTTTTTATGTTCCCTTAGAATGGGTGAGTTAGGCGTTCTGGCGATGTCAGTAAAATGGTTGTCTTTAATCTTGTGTTGTTCTTTTGTTCCTTTTACACAGGCTGCTGTGGACTTGGTCAAAGTGGACAAATCAAAACGCAGAATGTACCTAATGGACAATGGCGAAGTGGTTAAAGAATATCGGATTGCGTTAGGGGCTAATCCGAAAGGGCACAAGCAGGAAGAAGGGGATAACAGGACTCCAGAAGGTGACTACACTCTAGATTATGTGATTAACGATTCTGCTTTCTATCGCTCTGTCCACATCAGTTATCCAGATGTAATTGATCGCTTGGAAGCGCACCGAAGAGGTGTCTCTCCGGGCGGAGAGATCAAGATTCATGGCCTCAAAAATGGCGAGACACAGTCCCCTCAGTTTATCCAGAGCTTTGATTGGACCAATGGGTGTATCGCCATCACCAATGAAGAGATGGATGAGTTTATAAAGCTAGTTAAAATGGGAACGCCAATCACCATTGAGTGGTAATGGAGCGCCTAGTTTCAACCCTATTCTTGAGACATAAAGCGGCTTGGAAGATGCCATCTAGCGCCGGCAAGTGTTTCAACTTGTTTGGGTTATTCACTGTATAGCACATTACCTTATATCCGGCTTGCTGCAGCTTCTTAATTTGACGGGAACGAACCCAGTTAATATTGAGGTTGCAACTGTATGCGTTGACTTCTTCTAACAGTAGCCCGTCTTTACGGGTAAAGAACTCACTTAGCACACCCAATCTGTAGCCTTCACAGTGCTTGTATAGCGCTCTTATCACGTCGTGACTAAAGCTCGACAAAAGGATAAATTCTTTGGTCAATGGTCCTTCAGAAAGGGTTTTAGCGACTATCTTCGCGACATCCTCTGCTGAATGGTGGTCAACTTTCACTTCGATATTAAGATTTAGGTTGTTTTTCGCAGCGAGCCCCAGCAACTCTGACAGCGTCATGATCGATTCATTGCTGAACTCTGTACTGAGCCAACCACCAAAATCTAACGTTTTTAGCTCAGCTAAAGTCATTTGATCAACACGACCTTTGCCGTTGCTGCAGCGGTTTACTGTGTGATCATGACATACCACTAGTACATTGTCTTTGGTGGGTTGTACATCAACTTCAACCCAATCAAGACCCAAATCTATAGCGGCTTGAATACTGACTTTGGTGTTTTCTGGGTACTTGCCTGCCACTCCTCGGTGACCAATCAATAGCGTTGTCATATACGTCTATTCTCAATTAGAAACTGCAAAGAATTGTACTCCTTTTTTGTACCTGCAATAGAGTTTAAATGTATGAAGTGATTAAATGATGGTTATTGATGCATATATAAAGAAGAAATTTCCATCATTTAAACGTCATTAAGTCGAGAAAGGCTAGCTTAGGTAGGTATTCTGGGTAACATAAAGTGATTGGACTTTTATGCTCTTACTGCCCAAGTTTTTAGTGGGAACGCAAAGTGAGGGCATAACTTTTATTATCAGGGAGAGAAGTATGAAAATTGGTGTAATTGGCGCAGGTGCCGTTGGTGTTGGAGTATGTAATTACTTACTGACCATGGGCAGTGTAAGTGAGTTGGTTCTATTGGACCAAAACTTAGAGCGTGCTGAAGGGGAAGTCTTCGATTTCCGTCATACCACTGCACTGACCTTCTCGAAAAACACTCACATCATTCCTACTGACGACTATCTCGATCTTCTCGGCGCTGATATTGTCGTAATCACTGCGGGAGCGCAGATTAAGCAAGGTCAGACGCGAATTGATATTGCAGAAATCAATGCCAAGATAGGTGTTGAGATTGCACGTAAAGTCGAACGAGTAGCCCCAAATGCAACCCTCATTGTTGTATCTAACCCTTGTGATATTGTCGCGCACTTTATTGCAACCAATACAGGCTTTGAGAATAGCAAAGTGATCAGTAGTGGCTGCGTGATCGATACTGCGCGCTTGATGAGCATTGTTGCCAATCGCGTGGATTTGGACCCGAAGAACATCTTTGGTTATGTTCTCGGTGAGCATGGTAGCAATTGTTTTACGCCAAAGAGTTTGATTTCAATTGCAGGACAACCTGCAGATTTCTATTGCGATGCCAATAATGTAGAGCGTATCGATGCAGACGAATTGCTCGAAGCTGTGAAGCAAGCTGGGTATGAGATTTTCCGTCGTAAACAAAATACCGTTCATGGGATCGCTGCAAGTGTGTTTCGTATTATTCAGGCAATCAAGATCAATGAACGATCAGTTTTGCCTGTAGGGACCATGATGACGGGTCAATATGGTGTTAATGGCGTGGTATTGAGTTTGCCTACTGTTGTTGGCAAGAAAGGTGCAGAGTCAGTACTCACTCATCCATTTACACAAGAAGAGCTAGATACACTTCATTCGATTAGTATCAACTTACGAGGCATCGTTGAAGATGTCGCCAAAGTAACAGGTTTAAAGTGTTGATTTAAATAATTAAAAAATCAGCATTTCTTGCGATAAAAGCCGACTGAAAAGTGGGCTTTTTTTATGTCCAGTTTTCGTACAGAAACCTTAGAATCTATGGTTGTTTAATCTGCAAATGAGTAATAGAATGCGAACCATTTTTATTTGAGTTGGTATTGGTAATGTCCCGAGTTCTTATCGTA
This sequence comes from Vibrio sp. SCSIO 43155, assembly GCF_023716605.1. Classification (NCBI taxonomy): domain Bacteria; kingdom Pseudomonadati; phylum Pseudomonadota; class Gammaproteobacteria; order Vibrionales; family Vibrionaceae; genus Vibrio; species Vibrio sp. SCSIO 43155. The sequence continues at coordinate 202,452 of NZ_CP071853.1, forward strand.
GATGACGATGTTCCGTTGTGTGAATTATTGGAGGCGGTGTTACAAGAAGAGGGTTACACCGTTTCATCTGTCCATTGTGGGGAAAGCGCTTTGCAATACATGGAGAAGACGCCGGTTGATCTTGTTCTTCTCGATGTCATGCTACCAAATCTAAATGGTATGCAAGTTGCGCGTCGTATCTGTCAACGTTTCGCGACGCCGATCCTCATGCTAACGGCATTAAATGATGAGAACTCGATGCTAGATGGCTACCAAGCAGGCGCAGATCAGTACATCGGCAAGCCCTTTAATGTACCTGAATTGTTGATGCGCATTAAAGCAATTCTTCGTCGCGTAGGATTAGAACGTCAAAGACAAGCTATGTGCTGCACAGTACAAAGTATCAGTGATCAGCTGAACAGTTTGCCGCTGACAGGTACTGAAGCAGAGTTACTTTGCTATTTGGTAAAAAACCAAGGCGTTGTGATTTCTAAAGCCGAATTGCAAACCGAGGTTTTGAAGAAAGAGCTAAGTCCGTTTGATCGCAACTTAGACATGCACATCAGTAATATTCGTCGTAAATTGGTGGAAGCGGGATTGTCCAAACAGCACATTAAAACGTTTCGTGGAAAAGGTTATAGCTACCTAGAGGCTGTGACGAATTAATGAAATTTGTGTGCCCATCCTATATAGCCAAGCGTCGAGATAGTCTGGCTTTTAAGCTATTTACTTACATGACGGCGATCGTCATCAGTATCCTTGCTGTACAAGCTGTCGCTGAGCAAGCCTTAGTAAAAGCAATGCTAAAAGTACCAGCGAGCGTAAAAGCAGAAATGTTGGACTTAGCGCATCAAGCCAATGTTTTGATCGAAGACGGAGATATGGATGAGCTTGCGGATTGGGCGAATGCACAACACTTTTACTTATTCGTGTTAGGCGAAAATCAACACCCACTTACCCATCGCCTGATGCACCCTCATTTTGAGTTCAAACTTAAGTTTAAAAGACGTTTAGATGAACAACTAGAAGGCAGAGTTAGCCGCCCAATTTTCAGTATTCCTCTTGTGGGCAACAACAGTTTGGTCATCCAACTGCCTCATCGTTTACACCCAGCTCATGACTTTATTCTCTACTTTTCGATACTGAAAGTTGTGATTGCAGCGGTCATTCTGGCGCTGTTTTCTCTATTAATGGCAAGGAACTTACAGCAACCTTTAGACCGACTTCGTGAGGCGAGTAAGAGGCTATCAAATGGTGATTTTACTGTCAGTGTGGTTGATGAACTGAAATCAAACACACGAGAATTTAATGAACTGGCGCAAGACTTCGATCATATGACCAAGGAGATCCACTCTTTGGCTGAGAAACAGCGTCGATTAATACGTGATGTTTCACATGAACTTCGTACACCATTGGCGCGACAGAACTTGGTGTTACATCTGTTGCGAAAGCGTGTGGGTGAGAGTGAGCAAAGCCTTGTCACTCGCATGGAAGAAGAAGCAAATGAACTTAATCACTTGATTGGTGAGATACTCGAAATCAGCCGATTGGAGAACGCTCGCTACGATACTGAGATGAAACGTAGCGACTTAGAAGTTCTGCTTGCTCCTCAGGTTGAGCGTTGCAAGATCGACCTAAAAGCTCAACAAACTCTTACTTTTAAATCGGACGCGACAAGGACAAAAGCCCAGTGTGACGACACTTTAGTCGTGCGCTGTTTGAACAACTTGATTGGTAACGCGATCAAGTATGCGGGCGACTCTGCGCAGATTAATGTGTGCTTAACAAATAAATCCACCGATAAGCACCACTACTTAGCTGTGACCATTGCTGATAATGGTCCGGGTATTCCACAGGATAAATTGTCCGACATCTTTGACCCATTTACTCGATTGGATGCTTCCAGAGACAAAAAGCTTGGTGGCTATGGTCTTGGGCTCGCAATAGTAAAAGAATCGATGCGAATGATGGGAGGAAAAGCCATCGCCACAAACCGAGTGGATGGTGGGTTGAGTGTAACATTGTTGTTTAGGCAATAGATCGCTCGCGGCTATTCGTGATTTAGATCACATTCGAACAAAGTATTACTCTCATGCCCTTTACAAAAGTTTACGAATGCAAAGAATGTAAATTTAATGCAAATGGTAATGGTTATCACTTATATTCTCTCGCAAAATAAGTAGAAGGGAATCACATAGCACCTATGTGTAACCCAACATTTTGGAGTGAATGTGCATGTTTTCTAAAAGCCAACTGGCGTTAGTGATTGGGGCGGTGTTAGCAGCACCTGCCGTGGCGGAAGTTCAAAAAGCGGATGAGCACCTTGTTGTTGAAGGTCGCGAGTTTGGTTACAAAGCTGATACCAATACAACAGCAATGCGTATGGAAATGACGCAACTGGAGACCCCAGGACAAGTTGCTGTGATTGATGAAGCGGTTATTGATGAGCAGCGTGCAAGCACGTTAGGTGAAGTGCTAAAAAATGACGCGAGTGTTAGTGCCGGTGGTACGAGTCGTAACCGTGAGCGTTTCTCATTGCGCGGTTTTGAACTTAGCAGTTCTGACGGCTTTTTACGTGATGGTCGTCAGCACTGGTCACACTACCGTCAGCCAATTGAGCTTTTAGAGCGTGTAGAGATACTTAAAGGTCCATCAGGTCTACTTTACGGCAAATCTGAGCCAGGTGGTCTTGTGAACATGGTTTCTAAGAAGCCAACAACAGAAACACAAGTTAGCTTGAGCCAAGATATTGGTTCAAACGATCACTCACGCACTGTTTTAGATGTGAGTGGTGCACTGAATGAAGAAGAGACATTGCGTGCGCGCGCAATTCTTGCAAAAGAGAGTTACGGCTCTTGGCGTAAGTATGGTGATGGCACAGAGCCACAAACTGACCGAGTTGTCGGTGGTCTGGTTGTTGAATACGACATTACCGAAAACGTGATGGTTTCTGCTCATTATGACAGGACTAAAGATGAAGGCAGTGTGGATTCTGGTGCTTACATTGTAGACGGTAAGCCTGTGCTTGGAGACAAGTATATTTGGGATGCGCAATGGTCGAAGATTGATAACGATGTAGAAAACTACGGTATCGATATTAATGCGCAAGTCGCGGATAACGTAAACGTCAAAGCAGGATACAACCGTCAAGATTTCAAGCGTTTTGATGTGGAGTCTTACCCTAAGTTTGACGACTATGAAGAAAAAAATGTGATTAAGCACAAAGGGAATGATCGTTCAGACAATTGGGTGTTTGATACTGCGTATGTAGACGTTACGACTGACTTCTCTTTGCTTGATACTGATAACACACTTTTAATTGGTGCAAACTACCTAGATTACAGTTATGACCGCTTTATGGCATTCCACCAAGAGTCTAGTGTCCAGCCGGGTCAAACGGTGCCAAAGCCAGGGTATCGTAGCTCGAAAAAATGGCCGACTAGCGAGCATGATACATGGGGTATCTACGCGCAAAATATGATGACAATTAACGATTACTGGCAGGTACTTGCAGGTGTTCGCTACGATGAAAAGCGCAGCGATACATTAACTGAGAGCCAAGTATCACCAAAGCTAGGCGTTATCTTTCATCCTGCGAGTAATGGTTCAATCTATGTTCAGTACTCTGAAAGCTTCATGCCACAAGGTGCTGTGGCTGACTCTGACTTTACCAATGATGGAGAAGAACTAGAGGCTGAGCGTGGTATTTCTTATGAAGTGGGTACTAAGTGGGAACTGTTTGATGAGCGTTTATTCTTAACCGGTGCGCTGTTTGACATCACATTGGAAAATGTACGATTAGATATCGTCGATCCTAACGACTCAAAAAAACAGATTGCTACTCAAGATGGTGAGCAAGTGCACCGAGGCGCTGAAATCTTAGCGCAAGGATTTGTTACAGATAAGCTTTCGTTAACTGCTTCTGCAATGTACCTAGATGCAGAGATTACAGAAAGTGCAAAACTAAAAGGCAATCGCCCAGCTGATGTGCCTGAGCTTTCTGCAAGCGTCTGGTCTAGCTACAAGGTCCAAGACAACACGAATGTAAACTTGGGCGTGATTTATGAGGGTGAGCGCTACGGTGACGCAGCGAACACGTTTAAGAAAGATGGGTATGCGCGTGTTGATATGGGCGTGGCGTACACACACAAGTATGATGAGAACTTAGATATTGTGGCCCGATTCAATGTTGAAAACGTGTTTGATACTGAATACCTAGCTGGTGGCGGTAGTACGAACCCGGACAACTATGATGGTGCAACAAATGTAGTGATAGGCGAAGGTCGAAACTACATGGCAACAATTCAGTTCAAGTACTGATAACAATATGATTTTTAAAGGGGAAGATTGGTCTTCCCCTTTAGTCGTTTTTAGAAAACAGAAAATATAACTCGTATGAATCTAATGAAATCAAGTATCGCTCTGTTGATCTCATCGGTTTTGATTCCCGTTCAAGCGGAAAATCTTAACGATGCACAAGCAGTGCAGAGTAAAACCAATCAAGCATCGGCTGTTAGCCAGAAGCGTATTGATGTAAGTGCAGAGAAATCTTTGACTCTTGAGGCTGAAATAGAGCAGTTACAAGAAGAAGTTGGCAACTTGAAGATTTATCGTGATCACCTATCTAGTTTGGTAGACAGTCAAAACGAAGAAGTGGCTAGTCTGAATGAGCAAATCGAACAAATCGCTCAGACTCGCCAAGGTGTCGTGCCGCTGATGTACCACATGCTTGATGGTCTTAAGAGTATCGTCGCTAATGATAAACCGATCCGCAAGGCACAACGTGAAGAGCGTATTGCAAAGCTGGATGCAATGATGACTCGCGCAGACGTCGCAGATGCTGAGAAGTTCCGCCGTATTCTTGAGGCGTACCAAATTGAGATGGACTATGGCTCTAAGATTGGTGTTTACCAAGGCAAGATAGCATTAGATGGTAATGATCAAGTCGAAGCCGATATCCTTTACCTAGGTCGTGTTTCATTGGTTGCACGTAGCTTATCAGGTGAGCACTTCTGGAGCTGGTCACAGCAACAAAAAGAATGGCAAGCAGTGGGCACTGAGCAAAAAGCGGAACTAGACAAAGCGTTTGCGATGGCGAACAAACAGATTGCACCGAGTATGCTTACTCTGCCAGTGTCTCTTAACGTAGCGGAGGGCAAATAAATGATGAAAAAATGGCTATCGGTTGCGCTGATTTCTTCTGCTGCTCTTCTACCTCACACAACATTCGCTAGTGACGCATTATTGCAGAAAGCACAACAAGAAAATCGTCAACAGCAGTCGCACAATGTGGCTCGTGAATCTGGTTTTAAGAAAACGCAGCAAGAGTTGCAAGCGATGAAAAACCAGCTTGTTGCCGAGCGTGCAGCGTTGCAAGCAGAAGCGGACACCCTGAGTGTTACGTTCAGCGAAAACGAATCGCAGCTTGCCCAACTTGAAGAGAAACTTCGCCTAGAAACAGGCAGCTTAGGTGAGCTTTTTGGCGTAGTTCGTCAAAATGCAAAAGAATTGGAGTCGGAGCTTAAGTACTCTGTAACAGGTGTCGACGCTAACTCATACCAAAAAAACATTGATGATATCGTTGCAGCGAAATCACTGCCGACATTACCTCAACTGCGCGCAATGTGGCGCAGTATGGAAGAGCAAGTCAAAGCAAGTGGTGAGATGGCGAATGTGTCATTCACCTTGTTGGATGGTGAGGGCCGTGAGCAAAATGTTGATGGTGTCCGTCTAGGCTCAATGGCGTTGTTGGACAACGCAGGCTATGTGAAGTGGAATGGTCAGCGTGGTGATGCGGTGAATTATCTGCGTCAGCCTGAAAACGGTCCTACGGCAAGCACATTAAGCTCAGGAGACATTGACTCACTCGTGATTGACCCATCGCGTGGCATTCTCCTTGACCAGTTAGCAAATTCTCCAACCATGGCAGATCGCCTAAACGCAGGTGGCGTGGTGGGTAAGATCATCCTTGGTTTACTCGCTATTGGCTTGATCATCGCGCTGGTTCGTGGTGTGTCATTGATCATCGCTCGTCAAAAGATCGCGAAACAACTTAAGAGCCCAACTCAACCAGAGGATAACCCTCTAGGTCGAATTCTAGCGGTATACCAAAAGGATAAGCACCGTAGTGTTGAAGCGTTAGAGTTGCGTCTGTTGGAAGCGGTAGTTGATGAACAAACTCACCTTGAGAAAGGCTTATCGATGCTTAAGCTGCTTGCCGCGCTAGCACCTATGCTGGGTCTGCTTGGTACGGTAACGGGTATGATCGAAACTTTCCAAGTTATCACTCAGTTTGGTAATGGCGATCCAAAAGTTATGGCGGGTGGTATCTCAATGGCACTTGTGACAACTGTCCTTGGTCTTGTGGCTGCGATGCCATTGCTTCTTGCTCATAACGTATTGAGCTCTCAAGCAGAGAACATTCGCAATATTTTAGAAAAACAAGGTATTGGTCTTGTGGCAGAGCAAGCTGAACGTGATATGCCAAAGGGTAAAAATGCCTCTAACACGGTAGCGGAGAACGCAGCGTAATGGAGCAGATCCTACTCAACACATTGGGTTTGATCAGTGAGGATTGGGCCTCGACCTTGGCGAGCTTTATGCAGCAAGGTGGGCAGATCCTATGGTGGCTGGCTGCCGTTGTAGCGGTATGCTGGCTGCTGGTTATGGAGCGTGTTCTTTATCTGACAACGGAATTTCCGAAGGTGAAGAGACAGCTTTGTGAACAGTGGCTAGCAAGAGCAGACCACCACTCTTGGTACGCGCATCAAATCCGCGAAGGATGGATTGCAAAGGCACAAATTGAACTGCGCCAAAACCTATCAACCATCAAAGTGTTGGTTGCAATTTGCCCAATGCTAGGTTTGTTAGGCACGGTAACGGGCATGATCACGGTTTTTGACGTGATGGCGACACAAGGCAGTAGCAATCCGAAATTGATGGCTTCCGGTATTTCACTTGCAACACTACCTACAATGGCAGGTATGGTTGCAGCACTTGCAGGTATGTTTGTACATGCTCGTTTAAGCAAAGTGTGTGAACGCAAAGCCCTCCAGTTAGAACAATCTTTAAGGAGTCAGAAGTGAGACTCGGACGTAGACCAAATCAACAAGATGAAGCCCAGATCGATTTAACCTCGATGCTGGATATCGTATTCATCATGTTGATCTTCTTCATTGTGACTAGCTCATTTGTACGTGAGTCAGGTGTAGAAGTTAATCGCCCACAAGCTTCCAATGTGGTCAGTCAAAAAGACGCAGGCATCTTTATCGCCGTGACGGCAGCAAATGATGTCTACATCGACAAACGTTTAGTGGATATTGAGCGTGTTGAAGCCACCATTGAGCACTTACTGCTGGAGCAACCAGACGCAGCGCTTGTAATTCAAGCGGATGAGCATGCTTACAATGGCACGGTTGTGAAAGTCATGGATGCCGCGAAAGGCGCTGGTGTGAAGAACATTGCTTTGGCGGCGGAGAAACCTTAATGAAAAGGCTATTACTCGCGCTACCCGTGTCAGTTTTGATTGCGGTGAGCTTGTTTAGCTTTATGGCGTGGATGGTCGATAAAGGCAATCAGCGAGCACCAAAGCCCTCTGAAGCGGTGCGCTTTGATATGGTTATGATCGAGAATGATGCGGATGTTCAGCGTCGTCAACGCTCGGTTCCTGAACAGCCAGAGCCACCAAAAGCGCCAGAGCCGATGGATTTGTCTCAGGCTCAAACGCAAGTTGAGCCGATGAGTCAAGTGACGCCAATCAGTGCATTGGGCTTGAACACTTCTCTTGATGGTATCGCTATTAGTGCTCCAAACTTGAAAGGCACTATGGGTAATCAGCAAGCGATCCCTTTGTATAGCCCAGAGCCACGCTATCCAAGTAAGGCACTGAAACGCAAAATCGAAGGTTACGTGATGCTACGTTTTACTATTGATGCTGCGGGGCGTCCAAAGGATATCGAAGTGCTTGATGCCAAGCCAAAACGTATGTTTGAGAAAGAAGCGATTCGAGCATTGAAGAAGTCGAAGTATCAGCCGAAGGTTGAAAACGGTGTCTCAATTGAGCAGTACGGGCAAACCCGAAAAGTGGAGTTCAATTTAGCCAAATGATGAAGAAATTCTTAATCGGTGCAGTATTGAGCCTATGCGCTTTTACGACGACTGCCAATGAACTGAGTCAATACACCGCGACTCGTGTTCAACGTGCGCATAATTTGGTTCAAGACGAAAAGTTGCAAGAAGCCATTTCAACGCTTGAAGCATTAGAGTTATCGCGCGGTTATGATCGTGCATTTGTCGCGCGTATGCTTGGGATTTTGTACTGGCAAAATGAGCAAGTGAAGTCGGCTATCAAGCAGCTAGAGATTGCGGTTAATAGCGGTCTCTTAGACGATGATCAAGCTTGGCAAACGCGCAAGATGTTAGCGGATATGTTGCTTAACGAGCAGCAGTTTTCAAAGGCATTACCTCATTACTACGACTTAAGTAAATCTGTTCCTGAAACTCAGAAGGCATATGAGATTTGGTTGCGTATCGCTCAGTCTCACTACCAGTTGAGTCAATGGAACAAAGTCTTGTCTGCGATGGGGCGCTATGAAAAGTTTGGTCAGCCAGATGAAATTGGTCCTTTGTCTATCAAGTTGTCAGCCGAACTTGAGCTGCAAAAATGGAAGCCAGCCATCGGTACGATTAAGCGTTTGATTGCGATTGAACCTGAGCGTGTGGAGTGGTGGCGTCAGCTAGCTGCGCTCTATCTTCGTGTTGATGATAACAAACGCGCTCTTGATGCATTGGCGCTTGCAAAACTAAAGGGTGTCGCACTTAGTCAAGATGATTTACGACTTCTTGCTCAGTTATATGGTGCGCGTGGTATTCCAGAGCGCGCAGCTTTGGTGCTAGAAGAGGTGAAAGACATCAACTCAGACAGCAAGTTAAAAGCGCAGCAAGCGACATATTGGCAAATAGCAAAAGAGTGGGACAAATCGATTGAGAGTTGGCATGTTGCGGCTCAATTGGACAGAAAATATAACTGGAACTTGTCCCAGTTATTAGTGCAAGAAGGTCATTACAAAGAAGCGTTAGCGACGTTGGATAAAGTGACTGGTCGTAAGGCTGATGTGGCGCTGGTGAAAGCCCGAGCTTACTACAAGTTGAAACGCTTTGAGGATGCACTTGCAAATGCGAAACGTGCCAATGAAATTAAGCCTTCGACTCAAGCTGAGAGTTGGGTGAAGTACCTAACGCAATTGCGCAAAGCCAAAGCAAGCCAGAATAGTTAATGCGTATTTCATAGCATCGAAAGACCCGAGTCAGATCTCGGGTCTTTTTGTTTTTATAGAAGTGAGCAGGTTCGATTTCTTTTAATCGCTGCTGCGTCTACAAACTAAGTCATTCTCGTTGCAGCAAATATCTCGAGGTTACTTGGGGACAAGGTTATATTACAACTACCCAGCACTAAGACTGGACCGTCAGTTTTTATAAGGATAAATACATGATTCTTGATTCTGCCATTTTGATTTGGCTACCGCTTGTATTAGCAATTGGCGCGGCATTTGCTCGGCAACAAAGGGCAGCCTTCGCATTGCTTGGACTTACACTGCTAGGTGCATTTGTTTTTGATCGAATTGAGCTCATCGCGCTGATCAGTTCGTTGGTTGTTCTTGGAGTCTCATACCGGTTGCCGATGCTGGCATTGAATCCAAAGATGAAACCTATTTACTACCTAGGGTGGGGGATTGTCGTCCTTTGGTGTGTGATGCTTTTTGTCCATTTGATCCCTGGCTTTAATAATCTGCAAGTTCTCGACAAGGTATCCGCGGGACCACAGAGTGCGCCATTCTCAATGTATCTTAATCTGGACAAGCCACTTGCCTTCTTTGCTCTCCTTCTTGCTTATCCTATGCTGCTTAGCGGTGAGTCAAAAATAAGAATAAAACCTGCGCTGCTGGTGATGATACCCCTGCTTTCACTATTGCCAGTTGCCGTTATGCTTGGTGCTCTAAAACCGGAGTTTAATTTGCCGTCATGGTGGTGGCTGTTTGCTTTAAATAACCTCGTATTAACTTGTGTTGCAGAAGAGGCTTTATTCCGCGGGTTTATCCAGCAGTCATTATCTCGTCGTTTTGATTGGCGATTGGGTTTGGTGGTGGCGAGCATTTTGTTTGGTTTAGCTCATTTTGCAGGCGGTCCACTGTTGATGGTATTTGCTGGACTTGCAGGGATAGGGTACGGTCTTGTTTTCCACTTCACTGGGCGCCTATGGTGTGCTGTGTTAGCCCATTTTGTGTTCAACTTCTGTCACTTGGTTTTCTTTACTTACCCAATCTTAGCTCGATAAGATTTTCCTATAGGCTCTTGCCTCCATGTGCGGGAGCCTTTCTATTCTATCAAACGTAAACAATGTAAATTAAATGCCAATAAGAATGATTATCACCTAAATTAAGCCCTCATTTATTGGTGATGATTGTTTTTTTATGTTGCTCAAAAGCAAAGGCGTCCAAACTTGGGCTCGCCGTCTGCACATTTACGTTTCCATGGCTCTTTTATTGGTGACCTTGTTCTTTGCCTTAACGGGCATCACCTTGAACAGACCAACATTGTTTGAGCGCAGTGAGCCAATCATTCAACAACACACACTCACGATCCCTTCAAAGCAACTTTTTGCAACTGAAGGCAGCTTCCAACCCAATCGTTCGGCTCTATTGAACTTCCTAACTCAAGAAACCCATTTGCGTGGCACTCCGTCGGCTTTGGATGTTTATACCGAAATCGAAGATGGAGAGTTAGTGATTGGCGAGCTTTCTTTGGATTTTAAAGGTCCGGGTTATAACGCTACCGTTTTTGTCGATATGACCACGGGAGAGGCTGAAGTTGAAACAACGAATTACGGCATTGTCGCGCTACTGAATGATCTGCACAAAGGTCGCAATAGTGGCGATGCTTGGAAGTGGTTCATTGATATCACTGCATTATTGATGGTGTTCTTTGTTCTAACCGGAGTGTGTTTGCTACTACCAAAGAAAAAGACTTTAAGAACGTCGATGCAGTGGATGGCTTTTGGCACCTTGCTGTCGCTCGTTATTTATTTTGTTGCTGTGCCATAACAGCCTCTATTCAGAGAATTCCCCTATGTTAAACACAGACCGATTTTTGCGTCGCAACTCATTAAGCAAATTAACACTTATTGCTGCGCTGATGCCTCTTTCGCTTTTTGCTGCCCCCTTGCCTGATCGTGCCAAAGTCGATTTTGAATTCGAGTTGCCAAAAATTGATACATCAATGTACGCCCGCCCTTATGTTGCAGTATGGATTGAAGATGATAAGCGCAAGCCGGTAAAAACCATCCAGTTATGGGTTGGTAAAGATGAATGGCTAAAAGATCTTCGAAGCTGGTGGCGAAAGGTGGGTCGTTATGATCGCGAATTAGTGGACGCCGTGACGTCTGCTACTCGTCCCGCTGGTCAATACCGTTTTATTTGGGATGGCACCAATGATGAAGGTCTGCGACTCGAACAAGGCACTTACACGTTGCATGTTGAAGTGGTACGCGAGCACGGTGGACGGAATTATTTGCGACAAAAGATGCAACTAGCGGACAGCGAAGTTCGTTATCAAATCAAACCAACCCAAGAGACGGGCATGATTACCGTCAACTACCAAGTTAAGTAATAGAGAAGGAATAACGATGAAAACCAAAATGAAAGCGGTGGCACTAGCAAGTGTAATGGCGATGGGGCTAGCAGCTGCAACAACAGCACAAGCGCACCCTCGTTGGGTTTTGCCTTCTCACTTTACAGTATCAAAAGAAGGTGGTGATTGGCTGACGTTTGATGTGACTGCCTCTCACGGTACGTTTGTTTTTGATAAACCAGCGGGCAGCGATCAAGCATTTGTGATCATGCCGGATGGTCGTTCGGAGCGTCCGAACTTTGTTGTTCGTGGTAAACGTCGTTCGATGTTTGATTTCTACTTTGAAGAAGAAGGCACACACAAGGTCGCGATCAACAACCAACCAAGCTACTACACCCAATACAAAGCGGGTCGCCGCGACACAGTTAAGTGGGCGCGAGCAAGCAAAGCTGATCGCGCAAGTGTTATTCCAGAAAAAGCACGTGATGTTGTTACACAACTGAGCTATACCCGAGCGGAAAGTTACGTGACGGTGGGGATGCCGACAGAAAAAGCGCTGGAAATTGAAGGCAAGCTGCTAGAGATGAAACCGATCACTCACCCATCAGACATCATTGAAGGCGAAGCGGTGACTTTCCAATTCTTCTTTAATGGTGAGCCTCAACAAGGTGTCACAGCCGAAATTACTCGTGAAGGTACCCTTTACCGAAACCACCAAGAACAAATGGATGTCGTGAGTGATAAAGAAGGCAAAATTACGTTTACTCCAGAGGTGGCTGGTCGCTATTTGATGAAAGCCAACTACAAAGGTGAGCTGAAAAACGATCCTCTCGCAGATAAAGCCAGTGTGAATGTTCACCTAACGTTCGAAACGCAATTAAATTAATCAAGTTTAGGCTCAGTGCCCCACTGAGCCATTTTGGATACACCATGAAAAACAGCTCTATTCTTATCGCTTCCGCTCTTTCGGGCGGCTTACTGTCCTTTCAAGCTGCGGCGCACTTTCCATTAATGAGCTGCCATTTAGAACAAGACAAAGTCATCTGTGAAGCAGGTTACTCCGATGGTTCTACCGCAGTGGACTATGACGTTGAAATGTACGATTACGATGACAACTTGATTGCCAAAGTAACCACTGACAAGCGCTCTATCGCTGAGTTCACTCATCCTCAAATGGATTTTTATCTTGTTTTCGACGCAGGGCATGAAAACCCAGTAGAAGTTGATGTGGTTGAGTTGAAAGAGAAATGATCACTCAGAAAATTCGACCGGATAATGGCAGTCGCGAAGGTAAATGGGTGGCATTAACCATCGCCGGCATTCTTGCGGTGTCTGCCGCCTTATTGCCCTATCATCAGACCGAAGTTGAGCACGCAAAAGCACTCGAGCATCAAGTGTTGATGACTGACCTTGGGCAAGAAGAGTTGGCAATGGTTGCAGAGCTTAAACTTGCTCATGAGGAAATTCGAGATCTCCACATTGATGAGGGTAAGTGGCCTGAAGTCAGTGAACTTGAAACGTTTTGGCTCGCTCCATTTGTTAAAGACCAAAGTTGGCAGCGCAAAGGTTCTCATCAATGGCAGATGTTGGATGCAGGACTTTATCTTGGCTTGAGACAGGACGATGAAGGTTCAGCTTCGATGCTACTTGATAGCCGTCACGAGCATGCTGATATCTGGTTTTCTACGGCTGTTTCTATCGATATCGAGGGCTTAACTCAGCAAAGTCAACGAAAGCTAAGTGGTTGGCAACAAATCGTGTTAACGCCTTCTTCTCCTGCAAGCCCTCATAAGCATTAAGCAATAACCAACATGATAACAACTATGAAGACACGCTCTCTCTTACGTCGAATTCTAACGGCTAGTGCTTTACTGGTCGCTTCCGCTTCAAGTTTTGCCGAAACGCTCAACATTGGTATCACTTTGCAACCTTACTACAGCTATGTAAAAGCGGTGGTCGGTGATAAAGCTGAGATCATTCCTTTGGTCGATGCAGGGTTCAATCCTCATAACTATTTGCCCCAACCCAATGATCTTAAAAGATTGAATCAGATGGATGTGATTGTCGTCAATGGTATTGGGCATGATGATTTTGCTCTGAAAGTTATTCAAGCTGCGCAGCGCGACGATCTGGTGGTGATTGAGGCAAATAAGGAAGTTCCACTATTGCCCGCTATGGGGCAATCCGTTGGTAAAGGTGCTGTGAATCCTCATACCTTTGTTGGACTATCCACCACGATTCAAAAGGTTTACACCATTGCCAGTGAGTTGAGCAAACTTGACCCAGAAAACGCAGCTTTTTATCGAAAAAATGCGCGAAAGTACGCAAAAACGTTTCGCCTTTTAAAGCGTGATGCGATGTTGTCTCTAGGGCAGCTAGATACAGCAGGTATGAAGGTCGCAACAACGCACAATGCTTATGGATACATTCTACAAGAGTTTGGCGTCGATGTAGCCGCGGTAATCGAACCTGCTCATGGCGTAGAGCCAAGCGCTAGTCAGCTACAGGAAACCATCGAGAAGATCCGCCAATCTGGTATTGATGTTCTATTTTACGAGCTGAATATGCCAAATCGTTTTGTTGATACCATCGAAGAGGCGACGGGCGTGAAGCTATATCGCTTTTCTCACATGACGCACGGGGAATACGAAGCCGACAAAGTCGAGGTGGAGATGCGCGACAACGTAGCAACCTTAATAGAGGCGATGAAGTTTGTTGCAAGCAAGCATGAGCAGGAGAAAGCCTAATGCGAGGTCCTTCGATTTCTCTTGATAAAGTCTGCTTGCAGTACGGGGACAACCTTATTCTGCAAGACATTCAGACTTGCTTTGAAGCGGGTCAATGCCATGTGATTATGGGACCAAACGGCGGTGGCAAAACGTCATTATTACGTTCGGTTTTAGGACTTACGCCATTTTCGGGTGACATCTCGGTGCATTGGGTGGAGGCTGAGCAAGCCGGAAAAATTGGTTACGTACCACAAAAAGCCATGTTTGAAGCCAGCTTACCTTTGACGGTCATGGATTTTGTACTGCTTAACCAAACGCGTGTGCCTCTGTTTTGGCGCCGTAAAACCAAGCAAGCTCAACAGGCGTTAGCTCAATTAGAGCGTGTTGGTATGGCAACAAGAAGTGATCGTCGTATGGGACAACTATCTGGCGGTGAGCAACAGCGTGTTCTCTTCGCCCAAGCTCTACTCGATAATCCAAGTTTACTTGTTCTAGATGAACCGACAACGGGTATGGATGAGCAAGGGGTACGTTATCTAGAAGGTTTGATTCATGAAGTGGTAGCAGAAGGTAAAACCGTTCTTGCTGTCCATCATGACGTAACAGCGGTGCGCCGTTTGGATGCGCAGGTGCATGTTGTCAATCGTCAAATCGTCGCTTCGGGGCATCACTCTGAAGTATTGAGTCCTGAGCGTATTGAGTCTCTGTTTAAGCACTACACGGCAAAAGTGGAGGCGGCGTAATGGATTGGTTAAGACAATTTGCCCTCAACGGAGTAGAAGCCGGGTGGCTCAGTGACAGCTTCGCTTATGCGTTTATGGTTAACGCAATTGTTGCAGCGCTAATTCTTGGTCCGTTATTGGGCGGTTTGGGCACCTTGGTCATCGCGAAGCGTTTGGCGTTCTTTTCTGAAGCCGTTGGTCACGCAGCGCTGACTGGTATAGCGATCGGTGTGCTACTTGGTGAACCACCGGAAAATCCATTTATCGGGTTATTCAGCTTCTGCATGATTTTCGCGCTATTGCTGCATTTCGTGCGAAATCGAACCAACGTTCCCTACGATACACTCGTGGGTGTGTTCCTCGCTCTTGCTTTGGCAGTCGGTGCTGCCCTGCTGATGTATGTGGCACGAAAGATCAATATTCATATGTTAGAGAACGTTTTGTTTGGCTCGATCCTGACGGTGACAGACAGAGACATAACGATTCTTGCGGTGAGCTGTTTGATCATTCTATTGTTACTGATTCCGACCTTTAACCGAATCTTACTGACTTGCATTAGCCCTGACATCGCGCGTGTTCGTGGATTCAACACCAGCTTTTATGACTACCTGTTCGTCATGATGATTACGCTCGTGACAATCGCAGCAGTGAAGATTATCGGTGCGGTTTTGGTTGGAGCGTTACTGCTTATTCCGGGGGCAACGGCACGCTTGCTCACTAAGCGAATGGGCAGTTTTGTTTTGCTTTCATCCTTATTGGCTACCGTTGCCTGCTTGGTTGGAACCGTTTTGCCAATGGAACTTGAATTGCCGGTACCGTCTGGCGCCTCAATTATTATTGTCTCTGCTGCGTTTTTCCTAACGGCAACGATCTACCGCATTGTGCGAAAAGCTTAAATCTGGATAACCAATTATGAAGATGAAAAAACAAATCATAACAATGGGCTTGGTTTTGACGAGTACATTTGCACCGTTCTCTTATGGCAAAGATATTATTACCAGCACGCCTGTGACTTACATGTTGTCTGAGCAACTGATGCAAGGCACAGGCATTGAAACCAGTTACTTGCCACCTAAGCGATATGGCGTTGAACGTTTGGTGAACTGGTTTGCAAGTAAAGGTCAACAACAAGCCATTAAAGCCGGACAGGAGGCGACCGTTGCGATTACGTTGGGTGCTATTTGGCATCAAGACCCAACTTTTGTTTATGCTCGTCAGGGGAACATTCGCTTGATTGAGATTGACGCGTCTCAGGCGATATCTCCAAGAGCACCGGGCGTTGCGGCACTGACGTTAGACAATGGTGATACATCTAAGTATGCGTGGATGAATCCTACTAACTTAATTCGAATGGCTGCGATCGTGGGTGAGGATCTACAAAAGGTTTATCCTCAATATCAAGCTCAAATAGAAAAGAACCAGCAAGCGTTGATGTTAGAAGTACGTGAGCTGATTAATCAACAACAGGACGTTATCTTTGCGAAAGAGATTGATTCAGTGGTCTTGCTAGGGGAATCATTAGAGGATTTTGCGTCTGGAAACCAACTGTTCGTTGTTGATCGTCAATTCAAGCCTGAACTGGAATGGTCAGAAGCAGAGAAACTGTCTTTAAAAGCTCAGTTTGAAGAAGATAAAACTCTGTGGCTAATTACAGATAAAAGACCCTCAAAACAGCTACAATCGATTATTTCACCAGATCGCATACTGCAAATTGACGTCATTGATCGTTGGGGGAGTAAAGGAATAAAAACTGAGAAACCACTCGCGCGCTGGCAGTTGTAACACGAAAAACACCACAAAAATTATGAAGGGGACTGAAAAGTTCCCTTTTTTTATGTGGTTTTGATCAAATTTTGAGCGATTGATTAGATTGGTTGCATATAATTTATTTGTTTCATTTATGTTTCATTACTACGTTGTATGTGTTCGTTGTGTTGAAAATTTTTGTCTTGCTGTCGTAACGAACCGGTATAAACAACTATATGGATGTTAAAAATGAAAATGAAAACTCTAGCCGTTGCAGTGGCGGCACTAGCATGTGGTTCTCAAGCTTTCGCAGCTGAAGTTTACAACAGCGATGGCACATCTCTTTCTATCGGCGGCCACGTTTCTGTGGGCGTGGGTGAGTACTTTGAAGAAGACGTTAAGGTTCACCAAGTATCTCCTCGTATTAACATCGGCGGTAAAAAAGACATCGGTAACGGCGTAACTATCGATGCTAAAGGTGAATGGTCACTGAACTACCTTAATGGTGGTGACAACTCTTTCTCAACTCGTTTGGGTTACATTGGTGCAACACATGAGCAATATGGACGTTTAGTCGTTGGTACACAGTGGTCACCATACTACGATGTTGCTGGTGTAGCGGATTTGCCAATCGCGTTTGCCAATGACTTCTTATATGCCCCTGGTTACTACGAGCTTGGTTCTTCTCGTGCAGAGCGCATGGTAAGTTACCGTAAAGGTTTTGAATTTGGTGAAGGCTTTGGCTTAAACCTAGGTCTAGGTTGGCAAGGTCAAAATGGTGACTTTGATGATCGTGGACAAATTGCTTTAAGCACTGAGCTAGCAGGCTTTGGTTTAGGCTATGTATACAGCGGTGGTGATGTTGATTTTGGTGGCAAATCTGAATCAGCAACATCGCATGTATTCTCAGCAAACTACGGTAAATATGGATCGGGTCTATACGCAGCACTTGTATACGGCATGAATGAATACTTTTACCGCGGCCTAGAAGAGACTAGCCAACTTGAAGGTCTTTTAGCTTACGGCGTTAACGATTGGACGTTCAGCATTAACTACGAAGGCGTAGAGAATGATAAAGACAGCAAAACAATCACTAGTGAGACTGCTCTACAGGCGGAATACGCTGTAACTCCTGCTTTCGTTACGTTTGCTGCTTACCAGTTTGACCTAGGTAACGACTACAACAACGAAGAGAACGACTACTGGACTCTAGGTGCTCGTTACTACTTCTAATAAATAGGACAGTTTCTACTGCCTAAACACATTTATTGTGTTAACGCCTACTCGCTGTGAGTAGGCGTTTTTCTTTCTGTTTAGCTCATCTGAGTCATGTCACCGAGTATCTAGATTGAAAAATGCCCGCGTAAAAGCGGGCATTGTTTTCGGTGACTCATAATGAATGACGGCTAAAGCTTATTTGGTCTCCAACAGATCTAGAAAGAAAGCGTACTCAAGCGCGTCTTCTTTTAATCGTTTGAATCGACCAGAAGCGCCACCGTGGCCTGCTTCCATATCGGTTTTGAACAACAAGACATTATCATCGGTTTTCATTTCACGAAGTTTGGCTACCCACTTCATTGGCTCAAAGTACTGAACTTGTGAGTCATGCAAACCCGTTGTCACTAACATGTTCGGATAATTCTGAGCTTTCACGTTGTCGTACGGTGAGTAGCTCAGCATGTAGTCGTAGTAGGTTTTGTCGTTTGGATTACCCCACTCATCGTATTCGTTGGTCGTGAGAGGAATTGACTCATCCAACATGGTCGTAACGACATCAACAAACGGAACGTGCGCGCCAATACCACGGTAGAGCTCTGGTGCTTGGTTGATAATAGCGCCCATCAATAGGCCGCCCGCAGAGCCACCAACAGCAAACACTTTATCTTTGGCACCGTAGCCTTCTTCAACAAGTCCTTTGGTTACGTCGATGAAGTCATTGAAGGTATTTTGCTTAGTGAGCTTTTTGCCATCTTCATACCAAGGACGCCCAAGCATTTCTGAACCACGAATATGCGCGATTGCGTACACGAATCCGCGATCAAGTAAGCTCAAACGAGTTGAACGGAATGTTGGTTCTATGGTGGAACCGTATGAGCCGTAGCCGTACTGATAGATTGGGTTAGTGCCGTCTTTCTTGAAGAGATCTTTGCGGTAAACCAATGAAACTGGCACTTGTTTGCCATCACGAGCAGTCACCATGATGCGCTCTGATTGATAGTTATCCGCATCGAAATCGCCTAGCACCGGTGTTTGCTTCATTATTTCAGATTCACCCGTATTCAGGTCGAAATCATAGTAAGTACCAGGTGTGGTTAGGCTGCTGTAGTAGATACGAACTTTAGAATTATCGAGTTCATAGTTGCCTGTTAGATAAGCAGCAAACGCGCTGTCGTTAAATTCAAGTGGGAACTCTTTGCCCGTTGATAGCTGGCGGATTTTAACTGTTGATAGACCATTCGCACGTTGCTCGTACACAAGGTGGTCATCAAATAAGTCGAAATCGACAAGTTGAGTATTGTCGTCTGCTGGGACGACATCGACCCATTTAGAACGATCATGCATCTCTTCTGCTTTGACTTTCATTAAACGGAAGTTTACTGCTTGATAGTTTGTGTAGATGTAGTACCAATCACCTAATTTAGCGATGCTGTACTCAATGCCTGTTTCTCGTGGGTAGAAAGCTTCAGCTTTTGCGTTTGGATTGTTGGCGTCAATGACTGATACACCACTCGTTTCGGTGCTTGAGTGCCAAATGTACACTTGCTCGTCATCTTTACTTTTACTCAAGTAAGTGTAGTAAGCACTGTCGGTTTCTTCGTAAATCAGTTCATCGCTCTTTTGCGGAGTGCCTAGTACGTGGCGGTATACTTGATAACCAAGCAGTGTTTGTGGATCTTTCTTGATGTAATAGAAAGCCTTGTTGTCGTTTTGCCATGCGATAGCACTCGACGCACCTTCAATTTCATCTTGTAGATATTCGCCGGTATTAAGATCTTTGATTTTGATGGTATAAACACGACGGCTTAACGTATCTTCACCGTAAGCCAGCAAGTTCTCATTTGGGCTCACATATAAGCCTCCAGTGCTAAAGAACTCGTGCTCTTTCGCCAGTTCATTTACATCTAGGATGACTTGCTTGTCTTTGCCTGCAAAGTCTTTCGCACGCATGTGCACTTCGTATTCGTTATCGCCTGTCACTTCATTTGAATAGAAGTAGTTACCTCGACGTACTGGTACTGAGTTATCGTCTTTCGCAATACGACCTTTGATCTCTTCGAATAATTGCTCTTGTAGTGCTTCAGTATGTTTTAGAACGGTTTCTGCATACTGATTTTCTTGCTCAAGATGTTGCAAAATCTCTGGGTCTTGGCGCTCATCATCACGCATCCAATAGTAGTTATCGATTCGGGTGTCACCATGAATCGTCATTGCATGTGGCACTTTTTTAGCAACAGGTGCTTGAGTTTGTTGAGCAACGAGTTGAGATTGAGAGTAATGGTTCATGGTTGGTATTCCTTGATTGCTGCATCCGGCGACAAGCGCGACCGATACGGCCAACGTAGTTAAAGTGAAACGCATCTGTGTGTCCTTATTGTGTACCTTACTCTTGTTGTATCGCCATTCTTTTATTTAAGAGTTAAAGCACAGGTTTCTTCCAATGAATGTTGAATGGCAAATCTATAAATGTGTGTAAGCAACTGTTCTTTTTAGCAAAGATTTACAGGGATGTTAAATGTAAATGCTGGTGGATGAGAACTGGAGGGCAAGATGCGTGCAACAAAAAAGGGACACACTTTTCAGCATGTCCCCTTTGGGTGATGAGAGGCAGGTTTTAAATTGCCAATGGCATTTCGTTTGAATGGTCGTGCTTGCGATTAACCCAACGTAGACCAAGCATGGCGATGATCGACATTGTCATCATTAGGCAGCCAAGTGGCATTTGGTCTTGCGCTGGGAAGAAGGAAGCCAATAGCGTTGCGATGCCTGCGCCTAGGTTTTGCATACCACCCAAAATGGCACCGCCAGTGCCTGCGTGGTATGGGAATGGTGAAAGTGCGCCGGTAGTTGCCGCTGGGAACAAAATGCCTGCACCCAAGAAGTAAATGGTTGCACCGCCAATCAGAGTCAACGCCGTTGTTAGACCAAACAGACCCGGAATCAATACCACTGCTGAGCCAATTAAGATAGCCACTAGACCAACATTCAAAGCACGGCGCTCAGAACGGCGTTGTGCAATATAGCTCGATAGACCAGCACCGACTAAGTAACCCGGTATCGGCAAGACAAATAGCAAGCTGACCGTGGTTGCTGGCAAGCCAAGTACACCACCCAACAACACACCTGCTGCTGCTTCAAATACTGCAACGCCTGCAAACGTGGCAACCAATACCAATAAGAAGCCTTGGAAGCGTTTGTCTGATAGTACGAACTTGTAGCTCTTCGCAACAGATTCATGTTTGCGGCGCTCTTTAGGCAAGGTTTCCATCATGCTTGTCATCATGGTGATCACAACGGCAATACCGAATAACGCAAGAAATAGGTAGCTAGATCGCCAGCCGAATGCTTCGGTTAGATAACCGCCCAATACTGGTGCGATCAATGGCGAAAAAATCACACACATACTGATCAAGCTGTTTGCGCGGTGCAGTTCAGCGCCCTCAAAGCAGTCACGAGTCAGTGTTCGAGACATAGCTCCACCGCAGCCAATACCCAAACCTTGAATGAAGCTGCCTGCTAGAAACCATTCGTACTCATGAGCAAACAGCGCTACCAAAGTACCAAGAATGTAGATGATCAAACCCGCAATGATGATTGGCTTACGACCAAGGCGATCAGAAAGCGTGCCGTATACAAACTGCGATAGACCGTAAGGGATCAGGTAACACGCCATCACAGCTTGAAGTGAAGACGCTGATACCAAGAACTCACCCGCCATATGACCGATAGAAGGCACGTACATCGTTTGAGTCATTTGACCTACGGCAGTCAGAATTGCGATTAAAAAGGTAAGTTTCGCTAATGGAAACGAGGCGGACATTTGCGTATCTCTCCAGAAATTTAAGACGTAAAAAGCCTTAGCGCTCCATATAGGAGAGCCAAATAAACAAAGTAATTAGGGAATCTAGGCGCGAGATATTAGAGCTTGAGTGCGGACTTAGCAATCAAAAAGTGTGAAGTTGAGCAAGATAAAAATCTATGATTTGGATTAGAAAATCTAATCTATTTTTGTTGGATGATGAAAACGAAAAAGGGAGCCGAAGCTCCCCTTGAAATACTGCGCTCATTTAGAACAACTTTCGTTATTCGCGACCTGAAGCGTAGGCGTAAAGCAACTCAAGTGCGATAGTTGCGCCAGCCAAGGCCGTTACATCGCTGTGGTCGTAAGGAGGTGAGACTTCCACCACGTCCATACCTACGATGTTCATGCCAGCGAAACCACGGATGATCTTCAGAATTTTATCTGAGTTCAGGCCGCCACAAACTGGTGTACCTGTACCCGGTGCAAACGCCGGATCCAGACAGTCGATGTCAAAAGTGACATACACTGGCTTATCCGCAACCGTGCGACGAATCTCTGCCAGTATCTCTTCTACCGACATGTCGTTTGCTTGCATCGCGTTGATGACATTGAAGCCATGATCTTGTTGGTCATATTCAGTACGAATACCAATTTGAACTGAGTTCTTCGCAGAAATCAGACCTTCTTTTGGCGCATGGTAGAACATAGTTCCGTGGTCGTAAGAACTGCCATTTGCGTAAGTGTCAGTGTGCGCATCGAAGTGAATCAATGCCATTTGACCATGGTGTTTTGCGTAAGCACGTAGGATCGGTAGCGTGATGAAGTGGTCCCCACCCAAGCCTAGCATTGTCTTACCGCTCTTTAGAATCTCACTTGTTGCCGCTTCTAGACGGTAAGTGAAATCTTCCGCGTCACCACAATCGAATACAAGGTCACCTGCGTCGATCACTTTCAATTTATCAAATACGTTGAAGTCCCAAGGGAACTTCTTGCCTTCCCAAGCAAGGTTTACTGACGCACGACGGATCGCATCTGGTCCCATACGCGCACCAGGACGACCAGAAGTCGCCATGTCCAGAGGAACCCCTAGCACCACAACGTCTGCGTCTGCCGATACTGGATTTTTGATGTACGGTCGACGTAGAAACGACATAGAGTTGGAGTAAAGCGAATAATCGGTTTTCGTAAACAAATCATTCATATCAGAAGTCCTCTAAATAGGTGTAGCCTGCCAAACCTTGTTCCAGTTCAGCTAGGATTTGTTCTTGTTCACTGGTTTCAACTCGTTCTGAAACCAATTGTTTGTAATTGTCACGAATCGCATCTACGTCGATGTGAACGTAGCGCATCATGTCTTCTACGCTATCACCTTCGTTGATGTAGCTGATCTCGAATTGACCGTCTTCATCAACATTGACTACTGCACTGTGGGTATCACCAAATAGGTTGTGCATGTCACCAAGGATCTCTTGGTATGCGCCTACTAGGAAGAAGCCCATTAGGTACGGTTTGTCGTTGCTCCATGCTGGTACTGGTAGCGTGCTCTCAATGCCTTGACCATCAACATAGTGATCAATCGCGCCATCGGAGTCACAAGTGATGTCCAACATCACCGCACGACGCTCTTCCACATCCCCAAGACCAGAAAGCGGTAAAACAGGGAATACCTGATCAATACCCCATGCGTCTGGTAGGGATTGGAAAAGAGAGAAGTTCACGAAGAACTTGTCCGCAAGACGTTCGCTCAACTCATCCAAAATAGGACGGTGGAAACGGTTCTTGGTACTCATTTGACGACTTAGCTCGAAGTAAATACGCAGAGACAGTTGTTCTGCCCACGCACGTTGCTCAAGGTTCAGTACGCCAGTAGCGAATTGCGAGTGAACCTCGGCCAAATCGCTTTGGGTATCATTGTAAATTTCAATTAATGCACGTGCATCGGTACCATCCTGCAGGTTTTCCCAACTACGCCACATGTTTTGTAGCAAGATTGGTGCATCTTCTGCAGGTTCGAATACTTCTTCCGGCTGGTATGTTTCAGTACCAATGACGTTAGAAATCAACACAGCGTGATGAGCGGTTAGAGAACGACCCGATTCAGAGATGATCACTGGCATCGGTTGGTCGTAGTGCTGACAGACATCACCGACCGTATTCACGATGTTACGCGCATATTCTGCAAGACCGTAGTTCATCGAGTTCGCAGAT
This sequence comes from Vibrio sp. SCSIO 43155, assembly GCF_023716605.1. NCBI lineage: Bacteria > Pseudomonadati > Pseudomonadota > Gammaproteobacteria > Vibrionales > Vibrionaceae > Vibrio > Vibrio sp. SCSIO 43155. Next base: position 226,481 of record NZ_CP071853.1, read on the forward strand.
TGGCTGCGTGTGCCGTCGTAGTCTACTGCTAAACCGCCGCCAACATCGAAGTAATCAATGTTTGCACCCATGGCACGTAATTCACAGTAGAAACGTGCGGATTCATTCACACCATTGCGTACGTCACGGATGTTTGCCATCTGTGAGCCAAGGTGAAAGTGAACCAATTGCATGGTATCCAGCTTGTCTTCGTGTTTTAGACGATCAATCACGCTCAATACTTGTGATGCCGATAGACCGAACTTCGATTTCTCACCGCCGCTTGCTTGCCACTTACCTGCACCTTGAGATGCAAGGCGGATACGCAAGCCAAGACGTGGAGTTACACCCAAGCTTTTCGCTTCTTCAAGTACTAGATCAAGCTCAGATAGCTTCTCTAGTACGATAAATACTTTGTGACCTAGCTTTTCACCGATCAGTGCTAGACGCACATATTCACGGTCTTTGTAGCCATTACACACGATCACGGAGCTGCCTTGTTGAGCCAATGCCAGTACCGCCAATAGTTCTGGCTTGCTGCCTGCCTCTAGACCCAGCTGTTTATTTTCTAGCTGCGCTTGGCTCGCTAAGATTTCATCAACCACTTCACGCTGTTGGTTTACTTTAATTGGGTATACCAACAGGTATTTGTTTGGATATTGGTATTCTTCAATTGCTTGGTTGAAAGCTTGGCAAATGCCATGCACGCGTTGGTGCACGATTTGCGGGAAGCGCACTAGCACAGGCAGGTTCAACTGCTTAGCTTCTAGCTCTTTTACAATCGCACTGAAAGGGATTTGGTGTGCACGGTCACTACGAGGAGATACGTAAACCTCGCCTTGGTCATCAATTCCGTAGAAGCCTTGGCTCCAGTAGTGAACGTTGTAGTCCGCGCGGATGCGGTCTAATTTAGTTGCTTTTTCCAACTCGATTCTCACAAAAATGTATTTAAACCCTCGCTGAAATAGGAGGAGGAAATACAAAAAAGCAAATCATGAGGCGCTAACCTCATACCCTGACACGAACTCCGTGTGCGCGCATTAACGGATAAAACCCAATCAGAGTCTAATGATTAAAATTTGTTCTTTCGATTAACAACTGTTGTCGAGTCGCGGTGTAAACATTTATTTAACAGAGTGTCCATTCTGCTGTTATAGTTGGTCTGACCAGTAAGGATTTGGTCGCAGAAAAACAAGAATAAAGACCCAACAAAACAAGGATATGTTTTGCAGCTGCATAGAATTCAGGGATACATCCAAACCATGTATCTCGCCGAGTATCCAGACAAGTTAATGTTGCTTGATGGCGCCAGTCGAGCCGATATTCCACACCTCAAAGATTTTATTGAGCATCAGCTTAATCGTTCGTTCACCGACTTAAAAATGGTGGTGGTCACGCATATGCATCCTGACCATGCGGGGGCTGCGCACAAGTTGCGAGAGCTTACGGGGTGCCAGATCTTAGCTGCGAAACGAGACACTCATTGGTATGGCGGCTTTGATGGTTGGTTGATGCATTTGACCGATTTGATTTTGGCGCGTTGGATGGCGAATCGAATGCGTAAACCAAAGCGGAATCTATGGTATTCGCGAAAACTAAGACCAGATATTGAGCTGGTGGATGGTGACGCCGTGCCTGGATTTTCTGATTGGCAAGTATTGGAAACCCCCGGACATACTGATAGAGACTTATCGGTTTTTCATGCTGAGCAGAATGTGCTTTATGTCGCGGATTTAATGGTGCAGGTAAAAAGTCATTTGATTGCGCCGTTTCCTATCTTTCATCCCAACCAATATCGTCGGTCGTTAAAGCGAGTTTTTGAGATGAACCCGAGTTGTTTATTGGCCGCACATGGTGGTGAAGTTGAGTTTGATGAAGATGCTTATCAACACATCATCAACACCGCGCCGGTTAGACCCATTACGCATTGGCGAGTGACGAAGATAAAACTTAAAGGGTTAATGCGCTCTGTACTGAGAAGTAAGAATATGAAAGAGGAGAATGGCGAAAAGGACAGAAGAGCCAGATGAGCGACCACGGAGTTCGCTCATCTGAAGCTACGGGGATTATGGAGCCAATAAGTGAGATTGGCTCGGGTCTACCAGAACTTTGTCTGCCATACCCTGACGACCTAGCAACATCATGTAGGTCATCTTTTCACGGTTAGTCAGCGTGATGTCGATAGGCCACTCTTGGTCGCCCATGCGTAGCATCGTTGTGATCACGCAGCGGTGTTCGAACGTTCCGTTTGATGATTTCACCTTGCGGTTCGCCTTCAGTGGAGCTTTACAGCGAACCACTTGTTCTAAGTGGTAAACATCTGGGTGTAGATCGAATTCTACGTATGACTGACCGTCTTGCTCAGTGCACTCTAGATTATCTACGTGCAGAGAAGAAGTCTGTGCGCCTGTATCAATACGCGCTTCAAGGTGAGTAATCCCTAACTCAGGTAAGCAAATTGCTTCGGCGTTCCCAATGATCATTTTCTGATTCATAGTGTCATCCTAGCGATGAGTGATAAAGAGAGCCTAGTCTATAGGCTCCCACTCAAACAATTATCAGCCTTTACCGCGAGTACGGTTAGCGTTTGGTTTTGCGTTCTTCTCGATGAAGTCGAAGATCATACCTGCAACGTCTTTATCTGTTGCAGTTTCGATACCTTCAAGACCCGGAGAAGAGTTCACTTCCATCACAACAGGACCGTTTTTCGATTGAAGAATATCAACACCACATAGGTTTAGACCCATGACTTTCGCTGCGTTGATTGCGGTTGCACGCTCTTCTTTGGTTAGTTTCACTAGCTGAGCAGAACCTCCGCGGTGAAGGTTAGAGCGGAACTCACCTTCTTTTGCTTGACGTTTCATTGCTGCGATAACCTTGTTACCTACAACGAAGCAGCGGATATCCGCACCATTTGCTTCTTCAATGAACTCTTGCACCATGATGTTCGCTTTTAGACCCATGAATGCTTCGATAACGCTTTCTGCCGCTTTCGTTGTTTCAGCAAGTACAACACCGATACCTTGAGTGCCTTCAAGTAGCTTGATAACCAATGGTGCGCCACCAACGTTTTTGATCACGTCTTGAATGTTATCAGGGTGGTGAGCAAAACCAGTACGAGGCAGACCAATACCTTTGCGTGATAGCAACTGCATAGAGCGTAGCTTGTCACGAGAGCGGCTGATTGCTACTGACTCGTTCACACAGAATGTGCCCATCATTTCAAACTGACGTACAACCGCAGTTCCGTAGAAAGTGATAGATGCACCAATGCGAGGAATAACCGCGTCATACTTTGGCAATTCTTCACCCATGTAACGAATCTTAGGGTTGTTACTCGTAATATCCATATAACAGTGCAGAGTATCGATCACATCAACTTGATGTCCGCGCTCTTCACCCGCCTGCTTTAGGCGCATGGTTGAATATAGATTCTCATTACGAGAAAGAATAGCAATACGCATGGCAATTCCTTAGTAAGTCAGTACCAAATTAAAAATACAAATATAGAGTATAGTGAGTGGGTTTAATTGATGTGACAGAATCCACTCGCTTCAACGATTTAGAATTGTGGTTGGACAACCACGTCGTCAGAGGTGCGCACCTTAGGGCGTTTTCTCATGAGATGAAAACGAAAAAATATCGTCGATACGACAAAAATAATTTATCGAACTCTCGCGCCTTGCTGTGTGCGACTGTCAAGGACGAGAAAAAGAAAATTGAGTCAAAAATTCATCATTTTTCGATGTGAGAAAACTAAAAAAAGCGGCTATTTGACCGCTTTATTTTAGTTGTTTTTATAGTGACTTAAGAAGAGTTCAGCCGTTTGGGTGGCTAGCGCTCTGGACTCTTCTTCTGTTAAAGAAGCACGCATCCCCATTAACTGTGGCCAGAATGCACTGCCTTTAAGTAAGTTATGTAGCTGAATGCTTGCCACATCCACATCTTCGATCTTAAGCGCGCCGTTTTGGGCATGTTCGGTGAGCCAACGATGTAACGCGGTTTCTTGTTTTGACATGCGTTCAGCTTGTTCTTTGAGATCTTCCGGCTTAAACAAAAAGTGTCCAAACGCGACTTTTGCTAATTCAATATAGTTAGGTTCCGTCACGACGACGATCTCACTGTAGAGCAATTCAATCAATTGCTGTTTCAGCGGCAGTGTGGGTAAACGTTCAATATCGCTGTCCATCATTGATGAGCGCCAAAGCTCCGTCAGCAACTCGGTCACGATCGCCTCTTTAGAAGGGAAGTGATTATAGACGGTTCGCTTTGACACTTGAGCGATTGAAGACAGCTTATCCATGCTGGTGTTTTGCACCCCAAATTCTTGAAACGCTTGTTTCGCCGCGCAGAGAATCGCTTCTCTTTTGGTCTCGCTACGACTTTTTCTTTTTACATTCATAAACTTGTTAAGTTAGGAAGATCATTTCTGGATCTATTTTACACTAAGTAGTTTACTTTTGATAATTTGAATGTAAACTGCACCGTGTAGTTTACTTTTGTTCGAGTTTACTTTTTATGAAAAAAACTTTGCTAGCCACAGTAGGAGCGTTCGCGATGGGTACATCAATGATTTCTTGTTCTAATGTTGATACTGAAAAAGCGCCAACATACCCGGACAAATTTGCAAACACCGAGTTGGAATACAAAAGCAGTTTGGGCGATATGTTCGGTATCATGAAAGCTTATTTCACAACTGAACGTGCGAATCCAACCCCAACAATTGAAATTCCAGTGCATGCGATGACTGCGAATCAACTGTTAGAAGAGCAAGATGACGTTATCTACCGTTTGGGTCACTCAAGCGTATTAATGAAGCTCGATGGCAAATTGGTGATGACTGACCCTGTCTTTAGTGACCGAGCATCTCCTGTCCAATGGGCAGGACCAAAGCGTTTCCACCAAACACCAATCACTTTGCAAGATTTGCCAAGTATCGATGTCGTGGTGATCAGCCATGACCATTACGATCATCTAGATAAAGCCTCGATTAAAGAGCTTGGTGACAAGGTTGGAACTTTCTTGGTGCCTTTGAAAGTGGGGCAATTACTGGTGAACTGGGGCGTGCCTAAGGAAAGAGTGGTCGAGCTAGATTGGTGGGAGTCACATTCTGTCGACGGTATTGAATATACACTGACTCCGACTCAGCACTTCTCTGGTCGAGGTTTGACAGACCGCGATACGACGCTGTGGGGCAGTTGGGTTATCAACGCACAGCAAAATAAAGTGTTCTTTAGCGGTGATTCAGGTTACTTCAATGGCTTTAAAGAGATTGGTGAAAGGTACGGTCCATTCGATTTCACAATGATTGAAACGGGCGCATACAATGACCTTTGGTCAGATATTCACATGTTCCCGGAGCAGAGTGTCCAGGCACACATTGATGTGCAGGGTAAAGTGATGATGCCAATTCATAACAGTACATTTGATTTGTCAATGCACGATTGGAATGAACCAATGCAACGTGCGTTAGACATCAGTGAAGAACGTGGTGTGACTTTAGTTAGCCCTGAGATTGGGCAACGTTTGGCGCTTGCTGAGCCTCAGCCAGTTAAGGCGTGGTGGCAATAATTGCCGAGCTAAACAGCCAAACAGTTGAATAGTTAAGCCACTTATTAGTAGTTACTTGGTAGTAGTTACGTGGTCAGGGATAAGGATAAAGCTATGATGAAAGCAAAGTGGTCGTTGCTACTTACATTAAGTATTCTGCCTACCTTTGCATTAGCAGAGGTAGAGGAAGATATCTCGACGTTGATAAAACGAGTTGAGCAATCCTCTTGCACCTTTATCCGTAACGGCAAGGCGTATACCAATCGCGAGGCGGCAGAACACATGCGCAACAAATGGGATTATGCCAAAGATGACGTTGATTCTGTGGATGTGTTTATAAAAGAGCTGGCGTCAAAGAGTTGGTTATCTGGCAAGCCATATTGGGTGGATTGCCAAGATAAGCGTATTACTAGTGAAGAATGGCTGACATCATTGATGAACAGCAGTACCGATCACATTCAATAAGACCTGCTTGATGGTTTGGTAGCGCAGTGGCAATGTGCGGCTGCGTTTTCTAACCAAAAATAAATCTTCATATACCGGTTGCTTTAATTCGGCGACATATAACTCTTCTCTTAATGCAAAGCTCTCCACCGCACTGCGCGGTAAAACGGTAAAGCCGAGTCCTTTACTCACTGGCAGTAAGATCTGGCTTAACTGGTTGACGTACCCGGATAACGGCATGTCGCTGACTTTGATCTCTTTTAGTAAGGGTTCGGCGCATTGATCGAAAAATAGCGTCATGTAATGTTCAGCATCTGGGTGACCAATCACACCACAGCTTTTCAGTAACTCCGGTGTGAGCGTTTTTCCTCGGTAGGATTTAGGTAAGATCAAACATAAAGTCTCTCGACCAATTTGTTCGCTTTGGAACACGCTTTTATTTGGTGAGTAGGTTACGATGCCCATATCAATTCGACCCTCAGCAACGCCATTAAGAATAGATTGGTTGGGCGCAGCTTCTAGGTGAATCGATAAGCCTGTATGTTGTTTCTGTTTTTCAAGGAGCGGATCAAACAGCATCAAGGCAAGCGCACCAGAGCATGCGAGTTTGCAGTATCCAGCATGTGGATCATCAAAGCTCAAATCTTCTAGTAGGCTTTTTTCTTTTTCTTCAAGTTCTAGCGCGTAGGCATACACCATGCGCCCTTGCTCCGTAAGTTCAAAGCTTTTGTTCTCGCGCTTAATCAATGGATGCTGACAAGCTTGCTCCAGCTTTTTAATGTGCTGGCTGACACCGGGTTGAGTCATATAAAGCTTTTCTGCCGTCTGCGTAAAGTGACCGACTTCAACTAGTGTTTTGAATGTGTGTAACCAAACTGGATTCAGCATAGGGCGTCGTTTGCTCGATGTTTATTAAAGAAAGCGTCTATCAGAGAATGAATCTGCTAAAGAAATTGCTGAAATAATAGCATGATGCAAGACCGAACGTAGAGAGGAGCATAAATGACGGGCAAAATAAAACCCCGCCTAGTTTCCCAGACGGGGCTTATTCTTTTTCGCAGCAATCCGGCTACTAATAGGTGCTCCCTGCATCTATCCTTGATTGTGGCTAAGTCCTTTAACCGAGTTCCTTGTTCATCGCCTTCCTAGCGGTGTCCATTCTTGCCTATCATCCTGACGGGCGAACTCTATCCTAGAGCTTAACTACATCCTTGCTGATAACTCATCCTAAGCTACCAAATCTTCATCCTGAAGATACCCAATCCTTTAGGCTTTTTTCCTGTTCCCGCCAACATCCTGTCGACATGTTTAGTATTGTTGTTTTGCTGATTACTCTCAATCAGCTAGGTAAAAAAACTTTGGCAGCGAATATTGCTTAAAAAAGGATAATTAATAATTTTCAATTAGTTAGGTTTATTGGTTGATTTGTTCTTAGTCAAAAATGGTCTTTTTACTTACATCGCTTGTGAGAGATCTCGCACAAGGTGTCGAGCGAATGTACGAATCGGTGTCTTTTTCGTCTTGTTTAAGAGTTTGCTCAAGATCACAACTCGAGTTGTAGCCATAAGATTTAGCGACAGTGTCGGATGAAATTCCCATCTCTTTTACTGCAAATATTGCCCATTCATCACGAGTTTTCTGCATGATCTGACGCAGCTTAGTTTTGAAATTACTCATAACAGCTCCTTGGTTAGCCTTCTTTTCAACGCAAGGATAAGGAACGTGACGGAGCTAAGTTGATAGTATACCGCTCAATATCAATACTATTGAGGCGTAGTAAAGAATGTGTCGGTAATACTGATATTATTTGCGCGTATAACAATACTATCTTGTGGAGTGACAAATGGCGCACATCGAAAAAGTACCGCAGAGACCTGGCTTTTCTTGGCGCTATCGTCGTATTGATGAGCCTAAAAAGGAGTATGACTTCCATTTTCATGATGATGTGTACGAGTTAGTCATTCATCGACACTTTTCTGGAACTCTGCACATTGGTCATCACGAGTTGGAAGTGACCCACAATCAAATGTTATTGATTGCGCCGGGTGTTCCTCATTCTATTCATTCCACGTTGGTAGAAAATAACTGTGAAACCCATGTAATTTGGTTTAAGCGTGAGTGGATTGCCAATCTGATGTTTTATTGCACGGAACTGCGCAAACTCGCTCCGTTGCTCAAGGCAGCAAATAAAGGAGTAGTGTTCTCTGAGCGAACTGCTCAACAAGTTGTAGAGCTTCTTCAAGAGTTGATGAAAGTACCTGCGATGGAGCAACTAGCTCGCTTTATTCATGTACTTTCGTTACTTGCGCATGATGAAGCAGCCAAAACACTGATGACGCATTCTTATCTCTCGATGAGTGAACATGAGCAACAAGAAAGAGAGCGTGTTGCTAAGGTGAGCGCGTATCTAGAACAACACTTCGCTCGCAAGATAACACTTGCCGATCTCGCTAATGATTTATCGTTGAGTGAAAGTGCGGTGACTCGTCTGTTTAAAAAGCATTTTAAAGAACCCTTTAGCCAACGCTTGATGAAACTGCGTATTAACCATGCTGCCGACTTGCTGCAGTCAACAGAGTTGCCCATTGGCATTGTGTTTGAGCGAGTAGGGTATCGCAATCAAGCTTTGTTTAATCGCCATTTTAAAACCTACAAGGGGCTGACTCCGCGAGACTACCGACAACATTACCAGCAGCGAATCCAACCTTAGCTTGAGCACATGCGTGGTATCGTTATGCGCAACTGGTATATTAATTGCTAGGCTATTCGAGAATCATTATTAAGATTCAATGACAGATGGAATAGGGAACTTGATTGCCATTAATCTGTCATATTCAGTGGATAGGTTAACCCTTGCCATACGATAAAACACAGTCGAACTGTTCAAAAATTGACTGCAACATGGCGTGTTTTGTCATTATGTTGTGAAATCAATCACGGTTAATTTATTCGTTCCCCGATAGATTGGAGGGGAAAACAACCTTAGACAATAAGCTCATGATGAGCGCTACCTATATAGATGAGGGAGATTGCTATGAAAAAGATGAGAAAAGCACAGTTGCATCGTGTACGTATCCAATACTGGAAAGACACAAAAACTGACGCTAGCAAAAAAGCATAGTTAACCACACTCGTGACACTGAGCTGGCAATGGACGGATAACCTTCCATAAAATGCCAGCTCTAAAATTATCTAAAACTGCCATTATTTCTCGCTCACCACATTTTCCAGATATCTACGTATCCCCAAATACCAAGATACTCCCAAAGACTAACGGTTCCAAGCCATCAAAGTGGTTCGCGCTTCCGGTTCTCAGTACTTCAGAAATTCACGGCTTCTAAACGCAAAAAAGCCAGTCCGAGGACCAGCTTTCTCATTACTTGCTCAATTCTGTTTATTACAGAGTGACCCTGCAATTACAGGTAGTTTGCGTCAACCAATTCGCCTGCTTTCGCGCTGCTTACTTCTGGGCGAGCTTCTAGCCAAGCGACAACTTGTGCTTTTTGCTCTTCTGTCGCGCTGCCGTAACGCTCAGTTGAACATAGGAAACCTTCAAACAGTTCTAGACCGCCGCCGCCGAAGCACAGATCTAGACCATCAATGTAGTCGATAAACTCATCTACGAATGCATCGTAACGGTCGAAGTCGTTGATGTCTGTTTCACAGCTGATTTCAAAACCTAGGATTGCGAATTCACCTAGGAATAGCTTTTTACGCAGACGACGATTTTTGTTATCGATTTTATCTAGTTTCATGATTATCTCTCGTGGATGATTTGAGTACACCTTATACCCCCAAATCTGGCTTAGCCCAAGCAAAATCGGGAGTACATAGAATAGATGTGTGTTTTATAACATTTTCTAAACACAAAGTTCATAAAGATAGACTAGTTCTGTCACTTTTCTCTTCCAAACTTCCTCTCGCTCAATGACAACGCTCTGAATCCTGCATCTTGAAGTCACTTGGGTATACAAACCTATAATTCAACCTAACACTGGGAAAGCAACACCATGAGTAAGGAAACCTTCGACGCGACGCGTTACAACCAGAGTAATAACAAGCCTTTTGAAGAAGTACTGGAAGCGAGCCTATCTCGACGCAGTATCCTGAAAGGTGGCCTAGGTATCAGTGCGATGACTGCTTTTGGCGCATTTGGTCTATCTGGGTGCAACTCTTCTAGTTCAGGCACTTCTGCTGGTGGCGGCTCTGGCGTTTCAAGCGCAGTCCTCAATTTTGATTCGATTCCAGGCTCACTGACGGATGCAGTCTCGATTCCGCAAGGTTACGTCGCACAAGTATTGGTGCCATGGGGTACGCCTTTAAACGCAAAAGGTAACGCTTGGAAAGACGACGGCAGCAACACAAGTACCGACCAGCTTAATGCATTGGGTATGCACCACGACGGCATGCACTTTTTCTCGCTAAACGACAGCGACACTGACGGCTTGTTGTGTATCAACCACGAGTACATTGATACCGCAGCTCTGCACCCAAGCGGTCCGACAGCTGTGGGCGGTGTGCGTACTATCGTCGACGAAGTTCGTAAAGAAATTAACGCACATGGTGTCTCTGTGGTTCGCGTTCAACTTGAAGACAACATGTGGAAGTTAGTCGATACCGATCCACTCAACCGCCGTTACACTGGCGCGACAGTCATGGACCTTTCTGGACCTGTCGCGAATACAGAATTGACCGTAACTCGCTTCTCACAAGATGGCAGCCAAGCGCGCGGTACACTGAACAACTGTGGTAATGGTTTTACGCCTTGGGGTACTTACCTAACTTGTGAAGAGAACTGGCCGGGTTACTTCGTTAACGCTGGTGTTCGTACTGAAGAACAAGATCGTATTGGTGTTGATGACACGAGCACTCGTTACCTATGGGAAACGTTAGCGGGGAATACCGAAGAGCGTTTGGACGAATTCACGCGATTCAATGTAGAACCAACAGGCGCAAGCGCATTGGACGATTACCGTAACGAGGCGAACGGCCATGGTTACATTGTTGAAATCGACCCTTACACGCAAAACTCACGTGCGAAGAAGCGTACTGCACTAGGTCGTTTCCGCCATGAAGGCTGTACATTCGGAAAACTTGAAGAAGGCAAACCAGTAGTATTTTACTCTGGTCATGACTCTCGCTTTGAGTACCTATACAAATTTGAATCTGCGGCAGCGTGGGATCCCGCGGATGCTAACTCTGATAACCGCTTGGCGATGGGTGACAAGTACATGGATGAAGGCACGCTGTATGTGGCGCGCTTCAACGAAGACAGCTCTGGTACTTGGTTACCATTAACGCTAGACAGCACGACGGTGTCTGGTGGCACACTCGCAGACAGCTTCAATTCTCTAGCAGAAATCATCTTGAATACGGCGGGTGCAGCTGACCTTGTTGGTGCGACGCCAATGGATCGCCCAGAGTGGTGTACTGTTGACCCGTTCACAGGCTCGGTTTACCTGACGCTAACGAATAACACTAAGCGTACAGAGGAAACTAACCCTGCAAATCCACGTTTGAACAACAAGTTTGGTCACGTAATCCGTTGGGATGAAGGGGAAGCGGCGACAGACTTTACTTGGGATATCTTCGTGTTTGGAGCTCCTGCTAACGGCGATGCGGACACTAACCGTTCCAGCCTGACAGAACTGAATCAATTTGCGAGCCCAGATGGATTGGCGTTTGATCCTCGTGGCATCCTGTGGATTCAAACGGATAACGGCGCAGATGAAGTGACGTCTTACACCAATGACCAAATGCTTGCTGTCGTACCTTCAAAATTGACGGATGAAAACGGTACGCAAGAGGTGATTGGTGCAGAAAACCAAGCTGAGCTGAAGCGTTTCTTTGTTGGTCCTAACGGCTGTGAAGTGACGGGCTTTACCATTAGCCCAGATTACAAGTCTCTGTTCGTGAACATTCAGCACCCAGGCAACTGGCCTTACAGCGACAATGCAGCAGAAGAAACTCCTGCGGGGATGACACTGCGTCCACGTGCCGCGACGGTGGTTATTCGCCGTGAAGACGGTGGTGAAATTGGTGTTTAACCAATAGGTTATACGACTGAATATCGGGAATAAGAAAAGCCCTGCGTTTGCAGGGCTTTGTTTTTTCTATCTAAATACACATGCACTTTGTATCTAGGCTTGTATCTAGATAATAAGCTTAGTTTTTCAGCGAGCCGCCCGCAGTGCGAATCACATCTTGATACCAGAAGAAGCTCTTCTTACGTTTACGTTCTAACGTACCTTGACCATCGTTGTGGCGATCAACGTAGATGTAACCGTAACGTTTGCTCATTTCAGCGGTTGAGTTCGCGACCAAATCGATGGGTCCCCAACTGGTGAAGCCCATCAGCTCAACGCCATCCAAAATTGCTTCATGTGCTTGTACAAGATGGTCGTTCAAGTAAGCGATGCGGTAATCATCTTGAATCTCACCGTTTTCATCGATTTCATCACGCGCACCTAGGCCGTTTTCTACGACGAACAGTGGCTTTTGGTAGCGGTCGTGAAGGAAGTTCAGCAGAACACGCAGGCCTTTTGGATCGATCAGCCAGCCCCATTGGCTCTTTTCAAGGTATGGGTTTGGTACGCTATCGACGATGTTACCCACTTCTTTCTGTTTCGGATCCGCACTTGCACAGCCGCTTGCGTAGTAGCTGAATGAGATGAAATCGACACTCGCAGACGCAATTTCTTCTAAGTCGCCTGCTTCCATCTGAATTTCAATGCCGTTTTCGCGGAAGTAACGCTTCATGTAGCCAGGGTACTGACCACGTGTTTGTACATCACCGAAGAACAACCACTTGTTGTTTTCATGCATGGCAGCAAGCACGTCATCAGGGTTACAGGTGTATGGGTAGTTGATTGCGCCAAGCAGCATGTTACCAATCTTGCCGTTTGGTACGATGTGCTGACACAGTTTTACCGCTTTTGCGTTTGCGACTAGTTGGTGGTGAATCGCTTGATAAATCTCTTGTTCACTGGCGTCTTCTTGTAAACCAACACCAGTAAATGGTGCGTGCAGTGACATGTTGATTTCGTTGAACGTTAACCACAGTTTTACTTTGTCTTTGTAGCGTTCCAGCACGGTGCGGGCATAACGTTCGAAGAAATCGATGACGCGACGATCGCCCCAACCACCGTAGTTCTCGACCAGTGCGTAAGGCATTTCGTAGTGAGATAAGGTCACGAAAGGTTGGATGTCGTGCTCGGCAAGTTCGTCAAAAATTTTATCGTAGAACGCCAAACCTTCTTCGTTCGGTTCTAGCTCGTCACCGTTAGGGAAGATGCGGCTCCATGCCAAAGATAGGCGCAGACAGTTAAAGCCCATCTCTTTGAATAGCGCAATGTCTTCTGGGTAGCGATTGTAGAAGTCGATCGCCACGTCTTTGATACCCGGCGTACGTTCTTCACGGGTTTGATGCGGACTCAAAATACCGTTTGGCAGCATGTCTGATGTCGATAACCCTTTACCCCCAAGGTTGTACGACCCTTCTACTTGGTTTGCAGCAATGGCACCGCCCCAAAGAAAATGTTCAGGAAACTTAATCATGTTTCTCACTCTTTATCGTTCGGAAGTTATTCGTTCTATTTGCTTGAGAATAGTGTAGGTCAAGGAGGGATTCTTGTATCGAGATCGTGTTTTTCTCAAACGACGGGGATGCCTAGTTCTAACGGTGGTTTTGTAATCGATACAAAATCACGCTGACTTGAACAATAAAGTGAAAATCAGCCCATTTTGTTCATTTTTATTCACAATAATTTGCCCGTTCATATCGCGCATATTATTGGCGGTGATCGCTAATCCCAGCCCTAATCCCTTACCAATTTTCTTTGAAGTTTGGAATGGTTCGAACATGGATTCAAGCATTTTATCCGAGACGCCGCAGCCATTATCACTTACCGTGAGCTCTACTTGATTGTCGGTTGGGGTGACGATCAAACTCAGCTGTGGATTGGCGGTTTGGTCCATTGCATCCAATGCATTCGACACAAGGTTGCCAAGGACCTGCAGAAGCCGTTGTTCTTCACCCATGATGTTAGGTAAGTCATGAGGAACGCGCACACGTACGTCCACGTTCTCTAATTGGGATTGGTACACCCGCAAAGTATCTTCGAGTGCAGAGGTGAGAGAAATTGCCTGTAAGCTTTCTGGTTTGTTGTAGGCGAACGTCTTTAGCTGACTGGTCATGCTTGCCATGCGATCAATCAGCTTCTGTACCAAAACATTGTTGGCTTTCATCATCTCCGTTTCGCCACGTTCTGCCAACAGTTCGTTTGTGGTGAGCAGGGTACGCAAGCCTGTCAGTGGCTGATTGAGCTCATGAGTGATTGCGCTCGACATGCGACCCAAAGCGGCCATTTTGCTCGATTCAATCAACTGGCTTTGCGCTTCTTTTAGCGCTTGAGTACGCTCTTCTACCCGTTGCGCCAGCTCTTGGTTGACCTGTTGCAGCGATTGCTCGGCTTTTTTCCGCTTACTGATGTCGATGATCGTTGCAAGGAAGTACTGCTCGCCATGCCAAGGGAAACTGGTCAGTGAGAACAAGACAGGGAAGACGCTTCCGTCACTGCGTCTGGCAATGGTTTCGACCGTGCTGATCTCTGCGAGTTCTTTATGCTTAGGCAAGTCCTTTAGTAACTTAAGTGTGGTGGAATTGGGGTTGCCTGCATCGAATAACTCCCAAGCAAATGCGTGTCGATTGACGCTTTCCGGTAAACAGAACAAACGCTTCGCCATTGGGTTGAGATCGAACAGTTGCCCTTGTTCATCAATCAATAGCAAACCTACGTGGGTCTTATTGATCATTTGTTTTAAGCGGCGTTGGGATTCTTCCAACAGAGCTTGAATTCGCTGTTGGTTGATGTGTTTCTGGCGACGCTGTAGACCAATGATGATGAGTAATACAACCAACAAGATCAGCACCGCCACGCTCCAACCAATTACATTGATGGCTTGTTGAATCGGTTTGGAAGGAGTGAGGTAACTTACGTACCAATTCAAATCATCCAATTTAACGGTGTGCGTAAAATAACGTTGTTGGTTGAGCGTCCACACACTGATATTTGTGTTGTCGTATAAGCGTTGAGTTTCTAACTGAACGGTATTGCTCGGTTCGTTAAACCAGTCAGCGCTATAAAGCGAGCTACTCGATAGGAAAAAGCGTTGCTGGCGATTTTGCAACGTAATGATGTCTTGGCTAGTAATGGTCTGTTCGGTCAATAAGCTCAGGTTGATTTGCACCACCACAATGCCTGCGATATCTAGACCGTCGTAGATAGGGGCTGCAAGATAATACAATGGGCTCGAACCTTTGGTTTTGTTCACCAAGGAAACACCACCACCTTGATTGTGGATTTGTTCCACAATGGCTTTTCGGTCAGACAGGCTAAAGCGCTCTTCTATCAAACTCGACACCAATACTTCACCAGAGTTAGACAGAATTAACCACCCTTCTGTATTGGCAGCTTTATCGAGTTGAGTCAGTTGGGTTTGCAACGGTTCGTAATAAGTTCGGTTTCCTTTCACAAACGCGATGGTTTCTGGATTGTTGGTAACAAGGTAAGGCAGATGGTAGAAGCGTTTAAGTGCACGGCGAACTTCACCAATATAGTCGAGCAGTTTTTGTTGAGCTTCGGTTTGAGTTTGCACACTTAACCATTGACGGGCGACCTCTCTACTGGCGCTATAGCAAGACAACATCAGCACTGCCGCAATTGCGACCACAAGCCATGTTTTGCCATTCCTTTTGCGCTGCATACTGACTCCATTCAGCTAGTGCGTTCTCACCGAGAGTCATTAAAGAGTGCGCCTAACTGGTTGGATGTTAAAGACTTGTAATCAAGAAGTGAGATCTAGCTCCTTTTCTCCTCAGTGGTTTTTGCTACCGTTAACAAAGAGCGATTTCTTTCCCACCCCATAAAGCAGGCAGTAACTGATGGCTTTTGACGACATCCCTAAAATTGCACTTATCGAAGACGATGACATTGTTCGTCAGGCTACCAGTCAGTGGTTGCAACTCGCGGGGTTCGACGTGACCGCGTTTAGTTTGGGGGAGGAGGGCAAAGCCGCCATTCTTAGCCAAGAATTTGATGCGATTGTCAGTGATGTTCGCCTGCCGGACACCGACGGCTTGTCGATACTAGAAAGCCTGATTGCCAATCACATTCCAACGCCGGTTATCTTGATCACCGGACATGGTGATGTCGATATGGCAGTAGGCGCATTACAAAACGGTGCGTTCGATTTTATCGAGAAACCTTTTCAACCTGAGCGCTTATCCCAACGAGTGACCGAAGCGGTAGAGAGCTATCGCGCACAAACGTCTACTCAAGATCGCCAAGAGTATCTATCTAGCGTTAGCGGCTTAGAAGAAGTGCTGATTGGGCGAAGCCGAGTGATGCAACAGCTTAGAGAACAAGTTGCCAAGTTAGCACGCATTGATACTAACGTGATTATTTACGGTGAAACAGGTTGTGGTAAAGAGCTGGTAGCGACCAGTTTGCACAATGAAAGCCAACGCAGCCCCCATCATTTTGTGCCAATCAACTGTGGTGCTATTCCTGAGAACCTGTTTGAAAGTGAGCTGTTTGGGCACGAAGCAGGGGCATTTACCGGGGCAGGTAAAAAGCGCATTGGTAAATTGGAATACGCGGATAAAGGCACCTTATTCTTTGATGAAATCGAGAGTATGCCACTGTCTATGCAGGTGAAAGTCTTACGTTCATTACAGGAACATACGGTTGAGCGCGTTGGGGGTAATCAGCAGATCTCGGTTGATTTGAGAGTGATCGCCGCTGCGAAAGAAGATCTCAATGATCATGACGAGTTTCGTCAGGATTTGTACTACCGCCTCAATGTGGCGCAGATCTATTTGCCACCACTACGTGAGCGAGAAGAAGACGCGTTGATCTTGTTCGAACACTTTACTCTGAAAAGTAATCAAGGGAGTCGTCCGCTGAGTGAAGCCGATAGAAAAGCCATTCTTGCTTACGCTTGGCCCGGTAACGTGCGTGAGCTGAGGAATGTCGCGATGCGTTTTGCACTGGATGAAACCGTCTCCGTGATGGAAATTCTCTCCAGTCGACCATCTTCTACAACCGAAGAGACACAAGCAGGCGTTCCATTGGCGATTCAGCTACACAACTTTGAACGTAAAGTGCTGCATGACTCGCTAGTTCGACATCAAGGACGAATTACGGATGTGATGGTCGAGCTAGATTTACCGCGCCGAACCCTCAACCAAAAGATGCAGAAGTTTGGTTTAAATCGCTCTGACTATACATAGAAAAAACGGCTTCTGAGGAAGCCGTTTTTTGTTGAAGTACTTATTTGTTAAGGTACTTGCCAATCTAGGCTTGGTTTGCCAACTCGGTGTGTTGTTGGTTTGCCTTGCGGGTAAAGACGACCCCCACAATCACCATGACAATCGTCGGAACAATCCAGCTTGCAAAGTAGTGGTACAGCGGCATGTTGCTGTCTAACCATTGGTTTGCGGCTTCTGGCATGTAACCTAGGATGTGCAGCGCATCAACACAGCCAAACGTTAGAGCAGTGAACGCCGTCGCGACGACCATGATTTGCGACATCTTGTTGCGCACTGGTGCCATGATCATCAATGCAATCGCTACTGGGTGAAGCGCCACAACCGCTGGCAATGTGATAGCCAATAGTTGCTCCAGACCTACGTTGGCGATCAAACCTGCCAACACCATAGTCGTGATAACGCAGCCTTTGTAGTTCACTTTGCTGAAAGTGTTGTCGTAAAACTCACTGCCTGCTGTGGTTACGCCGATAGCAGTAGTCAAACACGCCAATACCATCACGGCACCAAGTAATAGTGAACCAAATGCGCCGAAGTGGCTGAAGGTGAATGCCGTTAAGATGTCGCCACCGTTACTGAATTCAGAACCTAAGTATGAGCTTGTTGATCCAATGTAAGCCAATGAGATGTAAACAAATGCCATGGCAACGGCGTACATCAAAGCTGCAATTAGCGTGTATTTTGCGGTGGCTTTCGGACAATCCACACCCATGCTGCGAATCGCTCGGAAGATGATCCAACCAAAACCGATAGAACCTAGCGCGTCCATGGTCATGTAGCCTTGGGTTAAGCCTTCAGCAAATGCGCCAGATACATATGGTCCCGTTGCAGTAGTAAGCTCGCCGGCTGGATAAACCAGAGCGGTTACAGACATGATCACTAAAATAGCCATCAATGCCGGGGTTAAGATCTTGCCTAGGTTGTCGACTAATTTGCCCGGGTATAGCGCAAACAAAATGGTGATAACACAGAAAGCAATTGTGAAAGGTACCAAAGCGGCATCACCAAACATTGGTGCAAAGCTAAATTGGTAAGCCACGGTAATCGCACGTGGTATTACGAATGCAGGACCAATCACGATAAATACCATTACCCAAAAACTGGTCGCCAAAGGTTTAGGTAGGGCGGCGGTTAATTTGTCTGAACCGTTTACGATAGCGACCATCACCAGTGCCATTGCAGGCAGACCTACGCCCGTTAAGAGGAAGCCAGACATCCCGCTCAGAAAGTTTTCACCTGCTTGGTAACCCAAAAATGGAGGGAAGATCAGGTTACCCGCGCCTAAGTACATGGCGAAAGTCATGAAGCCCAAAGCGGCGATATTGCGTGCGCTTAACATTGTTATTCCTCTTATGTTTCGCTTGGAAGAAACTGAAAGGAATGGGAGGAGTATGTGGTGTTCCCGTCAGCTTCTTCTCAAGCTGACAGAAAGTTTAGATATAGCCTGTCAGCTCTGAATCAGTTCCAGAGAGAGCAGGAGGATCGCAGCAGCAACGCCAGATGGGCGTTTTAAAGCGGATTGTGATTGCGCAGTTGCTGACATGAGTGATCCTTAGTGACAAAAAAGCACCAAGGAATACGTTTGCCTTGGTGTGTAGTTACCCTAACGAACATGAGGCTATTGGCACAACCCCGAAGTAGAAAATAAGTTGATACGGTCAATGTTTGTTTCTGAACTGGTGGATCAAACTGGTTTTTAAATTCAAAATTAGAATAAATGACTTTTCATTTCATTAACATGGCTTGTTTTGCTGTATTTTTGTGCTATTTGTAGTCGTTTAGGCTATAAGCCTCCGCTGGTAAAGTGAGCAGTTTAGAATGATGCGCTTTTTATTCTTATTGTTAAGACGCTCATTAGTTGTAGTCCAATCCAAAATCACGTCGGCAAAATATTGCTTATCAGCCAATCGTGCATTTATTTTGTCTTGATCACATTTTGTTAACCTTTTGCGATCTAGGCGTGTAACCTTCTTCTCTTCAATGAGCAAGATCTTGCTCATTACTTTGCTATCAAATCAGCATGATTTTGCTCATTTTTGATGTCTTTCAGCACTTAGTTCAATAAATACAAAGGGTTAAAAGTTGGCATTTCAATTGCTCTAGGGAATGTGTTGTTAATAAAGATTTAACATGATGTAAATCCCCAATCGTGAAACGACTACACGGAGAGTAATAATGAAAATGAATAAGCTGGTAAAAGCTTTGGCTGTCGCTGTGACTTCTTTTGGTATTGCTGCTAACGCTGCGGCAGAAGATCGTAGCTACATTCTTGCAACGGCATCGACAGGTGGTACTTACTACCCTGTGGGCGTAGCGTTGGCGACGTTAAGCAAAGTGAAATTGGCACCAAAGCACCACTTCTCCCTTTCTGCAATCAGCTCTGCGGGCTCTGGTGAAAACGTCAAACTGCTGAACGAAAACGAAGCACAGTTCGCGATTCTACAAGGTCTTTATGGTGCGTGGGCTTGGTCTGGAGAAGGTCCTTATGAGAAGAGCGGTCGCCAAGAGCAGCTGCGTTCGGTCTCTATGCTGTGGCAAAACGTTGAGCACTTTATTGTTCGCTCTGATCTAGCAAAAACTGGCACTGTGACTGACCTGAACAACCTAGATGGCAAGAAATTCTCTATCGGTAAGAAGAATTCTGGTACTGAGAACTCTGGTCGCCAAATCATGAAAGGTCTGAAGGTCGACCCTGATAAATTCAATCTTGCTTACATGGGTTACGGCGGCAGTGCGAGCGCACTTCAAAACGGTACCATTGACGGCATGAACACGCCTGCAGGTGTACCTGTTGGTGCGGTTACTCAAGCTTTTGCTGCGTTGGGTAAAGACATTTCGATTCTTTCGTTTACTGACGAGCAAATCAAAGAGGCGAACGGTAACTACAACCTATGGACGAAGTACGAGATCCCAGCGAACACTTATCCGGGTTTAGATAAGTCGATCACCACCATTGCACAGCCAAACTTCTTGGCAGTTCGTGAAGATATCTCGGAAGAAGACGTTTACCAGCTAACCAAAGCGATCTACGAGAACCTGCCTTTCCTGCAAGGTATCCATAAAGCAACAAAAGCAATGGCGATTGAGAAAGCGATCGCTGGCTTGCCAGTGCCTCTTCACCCAGGCGCAGCGCGTTACTACAAAGAAATGGGCATCGAAATCCCATCAGATCTAATGGCGAAATAACGCCAACTTCGCCCCGAGTTTCGGCTCGGGGCATTTTATCCCTACCGATTTCTAAGATGGAAAAAGCCGCCAGAGCTTGGAGTATGAGATGAGCGACTCAATAGAAAAGGAATTGCAGAAGTTTGAGCTGCCCACGCGCACTGATTTTCCGTGGGTAACCACCACAATCACAGTGTTTGGCGTGGTGTTGTCTGTTTTGCACATTTGGTTTAATACCTTATCGACGTTACCAGAGTTATGGATTTCCGCGACCCACTTTGCTGGCTTTGCGGTGATTTGTGCGCTTTGGTATCCGGCTCATATCTCTCTCAAGCAGAGTAAGATTGCACTCGGTATCGATGTGTTGATTGCCATGGGCGCGGTCGCGTGTTTGCTCTACATTCCCTATGCCGAAGATGCGCTATATGAACGCGGTGTGAAGTTTGTGACCAGCGATTGGGTCTTCGCCATCATGGCAATCCTGATTGTTATTGAGCTGATTCGACGCACCATGGGTTGGTTTATTCCAGTGCTGATTGTGGTGTGTTTAAGCTACGTTGTGCTTTGGGGTAAGTGGGCGACAGGTATTTTCCACTTCCCGGGTTTGAGCATGGAAACCTTGCTCTACCGCAGCTTTTATTCTTCTGAGGGCATGTTTGGCTCTATTTCGCGCATCAGTTGGACTTTCGTATTCATGTTCATTCTGTTTGGTGCGTTTCTTGTGCGCTCTGGTGTTGGTGATTACATCATCAATGTGGCACGTGCTGCGGCTGGCAAAATCATTGGTGGTCCCGGTTTTATTGCGGTGATTGGCTCCGGTTTGATGGGCTCAGTATCTGGCTCTAGTGTGGCAAATACGGTTTCAACCGGTGTTATCAGTATTCCTTTAATGCAAAAAGCGGGTTTCCCTTCGCGCTTTGCGGCGGGTGTTGAAGCTGCAGCGTCAACAGGTGGTCAGTTGATGCCACCAGTGATGGGGGCGGGTGCTTTCATCATGGCGTCTTACACGCAAATTCCTTATGTCGATATCATCGCGGTTTCTTTCATTCCTGCTCTTATCTATTTCTTGTCTGTTGCGTTCTTTGTGCGTATCGAAGCCAAACGCAGCGGCGTTCAAAAAATCACGACCAGCGATGAATCTCTATTAAAAGTGTTGATCAGCGGTTGGCACAACCTTATCCCGCTGGCGGTATTGGTTACTTTGTTGGTTCAAGGTTTTACACCGACTTACGCTGCGGGCTTGTCGATCATCTCAGTGGTGGTGGCGTCTTGGTTCTCGAAAGATCACAAGATGGGACCAAAAGCGATCATCGAAGCACTTTCACAAGGCGCGAAAAACATGGCGACAACTGCCGTATTGCTGGTGGGTATTGGTCTGGTGATCAATGTGATCAGCACAACGGGTATCGGCAACACCTTCTCATTGATGATCGACGGTTGGGCGAATGGCGACTTGTTCATCATGATCGTTTTGATTGCGCTCGCTTCTCTTGTTTTGGGTATGGGTTTACCTGTAACAGCGGCGTATATTGTATTGGGCACACTGTCTGCCCCTGCGCTTTACAAGTTGATTGCAGAAAACCAATTGCTTGAATTGATGGTATCGGGTCAATTGCCTGAACAAGCAAAAGCCATCTTCATGTTGGCGGCGCCAGAAAAGTTGGAACTGCTTAACGCACCAATGGCGTTGGAAACCGCAAAAGAAATGGTGGCGCTAGTGCCTGCGGACTTTATGGAAACCCTACTAGAGCAAAGTTTGGGTATGGAAGCGGTAGGCTTGGCATTGTTGGCTGCTCACCTCATCATCTTCTGGTTATCGCAAGACAGTAACGTCACGCCTCCAGTGTGTTTGACCGCATTCGCTGCGGCAACTATCGCGAAAACACCCCCAATGCGTACCGGTTTGATGGCGTGGAAAATCGCCAAAGGTTTGTATCTTGTACCGCTGTTGATTGCTTACACAGGCTTAGTAAGTTGGGATGTGACGTCAGTGATTACTGTAGGCTTCTTTGCCATCATCGGTACCTATGCATTGATTGGTGCGATTGAAGGCTACTTGGAAGGTCCTCTAAACATTCTGACGCGTCTCTTGTTGGTAGTGGTGGGTACATTGCTGGTTTGGCACGACATCCCAATGTTGGTTCGTGTGGCAAGCTGCGCGGTATTTGTCGCGGTGTTCATTTACAGTGGTCGCAAGTTCAAATTGCAACAATCTCAACTATCGGTTTTATAAGAGGTCGTATGAAATCAGTCTATGACTACATCATTGTTGGTGGCGGTATCGTTGGTGTGTCGACGGCATGGCAACTGCAGCAACGTCACCCAGACAAATCCATTTTATTGGTTGAGAAAGAGTCCGGTTTTGCCAAGCACCAAACCGGACACAACAGCGGCGTGATTCATGCTGGGGTGTACTACGCTCCGGGCAGCCTAAAAGCCGATTTTTGTAAGCGTGGGGTAGAGCGAACCATTTCGTTCTGTGCTCAGCACGACATTCCGGTGGAGAACTGTGGCAAGTTACTGGTTGCGACCAATGAGCAAGAAGTCGAACGCATGAATGCCCTCTATGAGCGCTGCCATGTCAACGGCATCGACGTAAAGCTACTCGATGAAGTTCAACTCAAGCTGGCTGAGCCAAACATCACGGGATTGGGCGCGATTTATGTCAAAACCACCAGTATTGTCGATTATCGTTTGGTCACGGAGCAGATGGCGGAAGAGTTCAAAAAGCTCGGCGGTCAAATCAGTCTGAGAACTAAAGTGGTGGCTGCCGAAGAGAAGGACGAAGAAGTCCAACTGACCTGCACTTCAGACGGTCAAACGATGCAGCTCAATGCCAAATTCTTGGTCACTTGCAGCGGCTTGATGGCGGATCGCATGACTAAGATGATGTCTATTCCGACCGATTTCCAAATCATTCCTTATCGTGGTGAATACTACCGCTTAGATAGCAAACACGACCAGGTGGTGAATCATCTTATTTATCCAATTCCAGACCCTGACTTGCCTTTCTTGGGTGTCCACCTAACTCGCATGATTGATGGCAGTGTGACTGTTGGTCCAAATGCGGTGCAAGGCTGGAAGCGAGAAGGGTACGATAAGGTCAACTTTAGCTTGCAAGATACCATGCAAATGCTCAGATTCTCCGGTTTCTGGAAGGTGACACAAAAGCATCTAAAAACCGGACTGGATGAGTTTAAGAACTCGTGGTGGAAGCCGGGCTATCTCAAACTGGTCAATAAGTACTGCCCAAGCATCAAGGTAGAAGATCTCAAACCATATCCTGCGGGTATTCGCGCGCAAGCGGTGTTATCCGATGGCACTTTAGTTCATGACTTCTTGTTTGCCGAGAGCGCAAGAAGCCTACACGTTTGCAACGCACCCTCTCCTGCAGCGACATCTGCAATGCCCATTGGGGAATATATTTGCGATAAAGTGAATGAGAAGATAGAGGCGAAAACCGAGACGGTTTAACAGTAGAAAGCCAAACCAAAAGTACACCAGAGATGACTCTATTTGTTGGGTGATTATTGTCGGGTGTGCCGGAAGTTTGGCTTTTACTTTGGTGATTGGATAATTTCCTTCTTATGATATTTGGGTTTATTAGGAGAGGGATGGATGAAATTAGGTTTAGCCAATCACAAAGTCGACGTCGTTAAACATGACCCTGCATGGCGACAGGAGTTTGTTGATATCGTACGCTATTCTTCGAGTGTGGATTGTATCGCAAGATAACGTAATTTATATGTATAAAGCGATTTAAAGGTGACGTATGGCATCGTTTAACTTACATTTTTAAGATGTTTTCTAGCTCTTTCTATTTAAATTTGTATTTATT
Source organism: Vibrio sp. SCSIO 43155 (assembly GCF_023716605.1). Lineage (NCBI taxonomy): Bacteria > Pseudomonadati > Pseudomonadota > Gammaproteobacteria > Vibrionales > Vibrionaceae > Vibrio > Vibrio sp. SCSIO 43155. The sequence goes on from NZ_CP071853.1 coordinate 250,786, forward strand.
GGAGGAGTTATGATTACGAAGCAACATCTTAGGAAAGTTTGGAAGGATGAAGCGAGAGTTTCAGATGAATATTTACTAGTTATAAGCGAAGAACTTTCATCAAAGCTAGTTGAGTGTAAGTTAGATAGCGAATTACGAATATCGCACTTCATTGCTCAATTGGTAAAAGAGGTAGGTCCTTATATCACGCTTGAAGAGAATTTCAATTATTCAGTTCAGGGGTTAAAAAATACATTCAAAACCTATCGTAAAAATCCAGAGCTAGCAGAAAAACATGGAAGAAACGCCGCAATCAATCAAAAAGCCAATCAACAAGCAATAGCAAACAATGCGTATGCTATGAGAATAGGGAATGGAAGTGAAAGCACTGGTGATGGCTGGAAGTACCGCGGTAGAGGAATGATACAGCTTACAGGTAAGGGGAATTATGCTGCAGTAGAGGGAGTACATGCCAACATCTGGGATGAAGATGTGAGTTTTGTTTCCTCCCCAAACCTTGTGGCTAAACCAAAATATGCAGTAAGGACTGCGATGATTTTTTGGTTAAATAACAAGTTATATTTGAAAGCTGATAAAGGAGCCTCTCGTACTGTCACGGATAGTATTACAGCGGTAGTTAATAAAAATACAGATTCATATGGAAGACGACATGAGATTTTTGAAAGGCTGTATAAAAAAGGTACATTCAAAGATATTTTTAGGTAGTTTTTTTTTGACGATGTTGTTGGCACCTACTCCATCTTTAAGTTTTCAAATCTTGAGTTTTAATGATGCATATCTGTTATCAGGTCACGAGTTGGAGTCAGATTATATGGTCTACGTGCCAGGCTCTATGGAAGCAGAAATTACCAATGTGTTTAAATTTGATTGTGAAGGTCGCCGTGTTGAAGCGGTGAAAATTGGTAGCGAGATTAACAACGCAGCGACGTATGGCGAACATCTCCAATACTATTTCTTTCTCGTAAGAGACCATCAGTTTCACGTTCCTCTAAGAATTGTTGAATCTTTTCAAACGGTTGATAAAGAGTCCAAAGAGGTTCTATCGGAGCATTTACCAATTACCAAGCATGATGCTTCTGATTTAGCATGCGATTTGATTCGACCTCAGATTATGAGTTATCAGTTTACACGAGCGTTTGAAGCTGTTGCTAAACCAGAAAAGAACAAAGGCGACTAAACTGTCGCCTTTGTTGTATTTGAATCTGGTAATTAGGAGTTGCCATCTTTAGGGCAAAGTTCGCCCTTCTTGGCGTGTCTTTCGATCATGTAATCGCCGCGGGCGCTGTGCAACACAATCGCATTCCACACTTCCCCGTCTTTGAGTTCAAACTCCATCGCGTAGTGTATGCCGCCAACGACTTGAGTTCTTACATCATTGATTTGTTTTAGCTTATCCGTCGCGTTCATTTGATGCAGAATCATACTGAGTGAGCGCTCCGCATCTGGTGTAACTTTCGCAATCTGCCAACCACCTGGTACACCACCTTGTGAGCTGCAGATGGCTTGCATTTTCTTCTTCAAAGCTGGTGACATTTGTTTGTCGAATGCAAATGTGCTGGTTGCAAATGGCAGGGCAGATAACACCAAAACAGCCGTCCACATCATCCTTAACTTCATAATTCACTCCGTTGTTTTGTTATTGATTGAGTATAAGCACGACTTTCACGGTTTACATAATCACGAGGCATTCCGTAACAGCTCATAGATACGTATCGGAAAGATGAAAGAGTTAAAAACGATCGCCTTTCGATGGCTATTCGTAACACTCTTTAGAGGAGGAGACGTTATGAGTCTGAAGCATTATTTTGAAAAGGTCTCACCAAAGTTTGAACCAGGAGGCCAGTATCACAAGTTCTACCCACTCTTCGAAGCTGTTGAAACCCTTTTTTATACGCCGGGTAAAGTGAATCATGGCGTTACCCATGTTCGAGACAGCATCGATTTAAAGCGCATCATGATCATGGTGTGGCTAGCCGTTTTCCCTGCGATGTTCTGGGGTATGTACAACATAGGGCAACAATCCAGCGACGCTTTGCTCTATGTCCTTGACCAAGTGGCAGCGCAGCAAGCCATTGATGCTTCTTGGGGGCTAAGCTGGGTTTGGGGTTCGGTAGAAGTCGCAAGCCAAGCGGGTTGGGCAAGTAAAATGCTTGTCGGCGCCACGTACTTTCTGCCTGTCTACGCGACTGTGTTTGTGGTTGGTGGGTTCTGGGAAGTGCTGTTTGCTATCGTTCGTAAACATGAAGTGAATGAAGGCTTCTTTGTCAGCTCTATTCTTTTTGCTTTAATTCTCCCGCCTACCATCCCATTGTGGCAAGCCGCGTTGGGTATCACTTTTGGCATCGTAGTGGCGAAAGAAATCTTCGGCGGTACGGGGCGTAACTTCCTAAACCCAGCATTGGCTGGGCGCGCGTTCTTGTACTTTGCTTATCCCGCTAACATGTCTGGCGGCGCTGTTTGGGTTGCGGCAGATGGTTACTCTGGCGCTACACCGCTGAGCCAGTGGTATGAAGGTGGTCAAAGTGCTTTGACGAACAACATGACGGGACAACCAATCTCATGGATGGACGCATTTGTTGGTAACCTTCCGGGTTCAATGGGGGAAGTCTCGACCTTGTTGATTGCGCTCACAGGTCTGGTGCTGATCTTTATGAAGATCGCTTCGTGGCGAATTGTTGCTGGGGTCTTTGCGGGTTTAGCTGTGACGTCGCTACTGCTTAATGCGATTGGCTCGAATACTAATCCTATGTTCTCTATGCCGTTTTACTGGCACTTTGTGATTGGTGGTGTTGCGTTTGGTACCTTCTTTATGGCGACAGACCCAGTATCCGCTGCGTTCACTAATGGTGGTAAGTGGGCTTACGGTATCTTGATTGGTGTGATGACGATATTTATCCGTGTACTCAACCCCGCCTATCCGGAAGGCATTATGTTAGCGATTCTGTTTGCCAACTTGTTTGCTCCTTTGTTCGACTACATGGTCAAAGAGAACAACATCAAACGCAGAATGAAAAGGGTGAGACCTTCGTAAAATGAGGTAAGCTTCACTGAAATTTGGTTGAAAACTGCACTATATTGAAAAGGTCAGAGACATGGGGTTTCTGGCTTTTCTTTTTATCAGGAGGACGAAGACGATGAGAATTAAGGATATTCTCGATAGCCGTTTGGTGCTGTCGTTCTGGTACAACCTAGACTACTGCTTGTCTCTTCTTAGCAAAATCTCTGCACGTTAATTTCCTCAATGCTTCCGCATTGAAAAGCAATTTATCAGTTTGTTTTTAATCTTACGCTTAAGTGCGTAGGGTCGTGCGTATAAGGAAATTAACAATGAAACGTATCCCAGAACCGTTCCGTATCAAAATGGTTGAGCCAATCAAAATGACGACCTTGGCTGACCGAGAAGTTGCCCTTAAACAAGCGGGCTTTAACCCATTTCTTCTTCGTAGTGATGATGTCTACATCGATCTGCTGACCGACTCTGGCACTGGTGCTATGAGTGACAATCAGTGGGCAGGCATCATGATGGGCGATGAGTCCTATGCTGGCAGTCGTAACTATTACAACTTGTGCGATGCGGTGGAGCATTTCTTTGGTTACAAGCTTACTGTGCCAGCGCACCAAGGTCGCGGGGCGGAGCAAATTCTATTCCCAGCTTTGATTGAGCGTATGCGTCAGGTTCGCGGTGGTGAAACGCCCGTATTTATCTCGAATTACCACTTCGATACCACTGCGGGTCACATTGAACTCAATGGCGGTAAAGCGATTAACGTGGTGACGGAAGAAGCGTTTGATACCACCACACCATACGACTGGAAGGGTAATTTTGACCTCAATAAGCTGGTGGCAACGATTGAAGAACACGGTTCTAACAATATCTGTGCGATCATCACGACGGTAACGTGTAACAGCTCTGGTGGTCAGCCTGTGTCGATGGAAAATATGCGCAGCGTGTACGAAATCGCAACCAAGTACGACATCCCTGTGGTGATTGATTCGGCTCGTTACTGTGAGAACGCTTACTTTATCAAGCAGCGTGAAGCGGGTTATGAGAACAAATCGATTCTCGAAATCATTCGCGAGATGTACCAATACGGCGACATGCTCACTATGTCTGCGAAGAAAGACCCGATGGTGAACATTGGTGGTATGTGTTGTATTCGCGATCATCAAGAGCTTTTCCAAGCGGTTCAAACACGATGTGTACCGATGGAAGGCTTTGTCACTTACGGTGGTATGGCGGGTCGTGATATGGAAGCCTTGGCTCGTGGCTTGTATGAAGGTGCGGATGAAGACTATCTTCACTACCGCATTAGCCAAGTACACTATTTGGGTGAGCGTCTGCGCGAAGGGGGGATTCCAATTCAATACCCAACTGGTGGTCATGCTGTCTTCGTTGATGCGGCGAAGATCTTACCGCATATCCCCGCGGATCAATTCCCTGCGCAGGTGCTGTGTAATGCCTTGTATTTAGAGGCAGGCATTCGTGCGGTAGAGATTGGCTCACTGTTGCTTGGTCGAGATCCGGAAACGGGTAAACAAAAAGCTTCAGAACTTGAGTTGATGCGTTTGACCATTCCACGTCGTGTCTACACCAACGATCACATGGATTACATCGCCGATGCGATCATCGAGTTGAAGAATCGTGCTGATGAACTAAAAGGATTGACGTTTGAATACGAACCTCCAGTACTTCGCCACTTTACGGCTCGTTTCCGCGAACTGGATTGAGAACTCTTCGGGTTGTCGATACGTCAGAGATTGATAAACGTTAATTAAGCAAAAAGCCGCGAACTTCGCGGCTTTTTTAACTCATCTGGGTGTCGAGTTATGCTAAATCCAGCGTGATTCGCACAAACTGCTCGTCTTGGTACAGCACTTCGTAATTGAAGGTATTGCTGGCATAAATACTACCTAAGAACAGAGAACGTTGACTCATAGGTCCACGGAAAAGCATCGAAATAGGTGCGATTAAGGCGTTATTATCGTCGAAGTGTTGGTTTAAGTTATCAGACAGAACACATAGCAAACAACCATGTTGGTCGTGGGATAAATCGACATCTTCAGGACGAGAAAGCAGAACCGTCGTACCCAATTTCTTCTCGACTTCGTTGATCAGCAGTAGGTAGCTATCGAGGTGAGGTTGTGGGTTACTAGGTTTATCGGCACCTACACAACGTTCAAGTAAAGCTTCTAGATTGCCATTTTCCCCTTTTGCCTGTTGAGTCAGAGACTTTAATGGCTTTTTAATCAGTTTGTAGCGATTACTTTTGAGCTTAGGCTTAAGCCATTTTTGCAGTAGGTCGTTACGTTCTTTAAGAGGAAGAATTCGCGATGATGCGTGGATTTTGAAGTGCAGGTGTAATAAGGCGTGCACCGCAAGCTCGCTAAGTAATTGATTAGCGTCAGCGGACTGTTTTGCCTGTTTAGAACTTTGCATTACACTCTAAATTCTTTGAAAGAAAGGAATGGTGCCGAGAGAGGGACTCGAACCCTCACACCTAAGGCACTAGCACCTCATGCTAGCGTGTCTACCAATTTCACCATCTCGGCATCATGATGCTCTGAATACACAGAGGCTTCGAAATGAAGCGTTCCAAATTGTATATCCAAAATCCATAGATTGGCGAGAGCAAAATTGCTCATTTTTGGTCTTTGGTGTTCGATTGGACATTTATTGTTCATTTTTGGTGATTTCACTATTCGTCACCCTCCTAATACCCCTATTTTCCCTACAAGTATGACCACAAAATAGCATCTTTGCTTAAATTATGAACGCTTGAACGTTTGCGTAAATAAATGTGATGAATATCTCTTTTTGTTGGCTATACTTGCGACCCGTTTAAGCGGGAATTAGGGTTCGTTGTTCAGGACCCTTACCCATACAAGCCGTCACATGGAGCAGGAAGAGTCGAGAGCTCTCCAGCAGTGAATGACCCCACGGACCGGACCAGCTACGTTCAATTGCTTGTATAAGGTAAAAATAAGATGTCGAACTATCCGTTCTTCCTTCAATTTGGATCTACGAGTGCGTTGTCACTCGATGCGTTGTCCCTTTCTTCTGCCAATGCTTTTGGCATTCCTTTCTTTTTCAACGTTCAGTAGGTCCGATTCATGAGTGTTCTATTTAGTCTATTTGGTATTGTTGCACTATTAGGTTGTGCGTTCCTGCTGTCAGAGAGCCGTTCTTCAATCAATTGGAAAACCGTGTCTCGAGCATTGCTGCTTCAAATGGGTTTCGCAGCCTTGGTGCTCTACTTCCCTTGGGGACAAGCGGCGTTAGCCAGTTTGAGCAATGGTGTCGCTGGGTTATTGAGTTTTGCCGATGAAGGCATCAAGTTCCTCTTCGGTGACCTCGCTTCTACTGGTTTCATCTTCGCGGTTCGCGTTCTTCCTATCATCATCTTCTTCAGTGCTCTTATCTCTGCCCTTTACTACTTGGGTATCATGCAAAAAGTGATTCAATTTATCGGTGGTGCCATCCAAAAGTTCTTGGGGACCAGCAAAGCAGAATCTCTTGTTGCAACCGGTAACATCTTCCTATCTCAAGGCGAATCGCCACTTCTCATTCGTCCATTCCTTCAAAACATGACTCGTTCAGAACTGTTCGCGGTAATGGCTGGTGGTATGGCGTCAGTCGCAGGTAGTGTACTAGGTGGTTACGCAGGTCTAGGTGTAGAGCTGAAATACCTAATCGCAGCGAGCTTCATGGCTGCTCCAGGTAGCCTGTTGATGGCAAAAATCATTGTGCCAGAGCGTCAAACGCCAAGCGATTACAACAACATCGAATTGGATAAGTCTGAAGAGAGCAACGTGATCGACGCGCTAGCAAGCGGCGCGATGGGCGGTATGAAAGTTGCGGTTGCGGTAGGTACGATGCTGATCGCATTTGTGAGTGTGATTGCAATGGTGAACACGGGTCTGGAAAACCTAGGCGAAATGTTCGGCTTTGCGGGCATCACGCTACAAGCGATCTTTGGCTACCTATTTGCCCCTCTCGCTTGGTTAATCGGCGTTCCGGGTCACGAAGTATTAGCGGCAGGTTCTTACATCGGTCAGAAAATCGTAATGAACGAATTTGTTGCATTCATCGATTTCGTACAACATAAAGCAACGCTGACTGAACACACACAAGTGATCATCACGTTTGCGCTGTGTGGTTTCGCGAACATCGGTTCTATTGCAATTCAACTTGGCTCTATCGGTGTGATGGCTCCAGAACGTCGTAAAGATGTAGCGAACATGGGTCTCAAAGCGGTAGCGGCTGGTACATTAGCGAACTTAATGAGTGCCTGTTTAGCAGGTATCTTTATCTCGTTATAAGGAACGCCTCCACATAAACAGCCATTCAAAACCCGCCACTTCGGCGGGTTTTATTTTATAAATTATTTGAATGAGAGCTAGGTTAAATATTAGGTAGGCTATTGCTCGACAATATTCATTATTGAGTAAATTCACATCAGGATTGAATAGTGCTTGCGTACGGTTTGCATTTACTTTCTAATTTATTAATAGAATAAGGAAGTCGTACGTGACGTCAAAAGTCGTATCGGTAGTATTAACCGATAAAGGTTGGACAGGGCTAGGTCCACTCACTCAAACATGCTGTAAATCCATCACACCTTTCGTAGGTTCTCACCGTTTAATTGATTTTTCGCTAACCAACCTCATTCAAGCAGGAATAAAGCGTAATCTTGTCCTCAGTCGTTTTTATTGCGCACCGTTAGTTGCTCACCTTAAGCATGCATGGCAGCACTACAAATCGAGAATCGAAGTGCTCGAACCCATTTATTCTCAAGCTAAGTTATTACCTAAGCTGCAACAGAATTGGACTGATGTTTTATTGCAGCATTTAGATGTCATCAATCGACCCTCCGATGAACATGTCTTGCTGGTCGGTGGTGAGCAAATCCATCGTAATTACATTTCTTCTTTGTTGCACTACCATCAAATCCAAAATGCCGAACTCACGTTAGTTGTGGCTCAGGTTCCTGTCGCACAAGCGTCTCAGTATCATGTCGTTGAGTTAGATGAACACCGTCAAGTCATTGATATTCAACACCAGCCCCCAACTCCAGCAGAAATTCCAAACAAACCAGGCTTTGCCATGGTATTAACGGAAAATTACCTCTTTCAGCGCCCCGTGTTGGTCAAAGGTTTGTTTAATAATGCCAAGAAGCTGGATGGTCAGCATGATTTGACCAAGGACATCGTTGCACTGCTTGCGCGTAGAGTAAAAACCGTGTTGTTTGACCTCGGCGAGATTGACGCAAAGCAAGCGCCTATGTACTGGCACAACGTCAATAACATTGATGATTATTGGCGACTACAAATGATGATGCTGGCGGAACAAAGTGATACTAGCAAACCATCTACCAGTGCGTTGCTGAGCCGACAAATTGAATCGCAACGACCAAGCCAATATTGCGATATTGAAGGGATCAAAGTCCGCGTTAAGGACAGCTATATTGCTTCTGGTTGCCATATTGAGGGGGCGTGTTCAATTCGCTCAGTCATTGGTGTGGATTGTGAGCTGGGTAAAAACAGTATTCTGCACGAATCCGTATTAATGGGACGGTGCAAAATTGGAGAAAATAGTCGCATTACACGTACTATCATTGAAGAAGATGTTCAGATTGCTCCGGGTACCGTGATTGGGGAAAAGCCGGAGAGAGACAAAGAACGTTTTCACATTACGGATGGTGGATTAGTCGTGATTCCGAGGGGCAGTCGCGTTGGTTTTGAACAAGAAGCTTCTCCACTGCATGCGAATTACCCCGAAGGCGTTACAGATAACGTCGTGTAATACGGGTATTTTGAGTTGAATTGTGATTGACGTACAGAATCAAGATTTGGTGTGTAAATATACATATTTTCGAAACTAACGGCGTTTGGCTAGGAGAAAAAATGCAGTTCGACCGACTTCAATTTGCTGATGCATTGAAGCACTTTAGAAAGAAATATAAATACTCACAAGACAGTTTGGCGGAGCTGCTTTCTTCTTCACACCGTGTATTCTCTAGCTTGAATCAAGCAACGCTGAGCCAGTGGGAGAGGAGGAAAATAGAGCCGACGTTACTGCGACGTCTCGGGATCGCACATTTCTTTCAGCAACCATATCACTACGATACTCAAGAGCTGAAGAGTGTTAAGAAAGCACTCCAACATCCGGTCAACTTCCAAAATTTAAGTACGGTGTACGAGTATGAGATCACGCATACCAGTCACGTATCTTTGGATAAATTGGAAGGAGAAGATAGATCATTAGTTATGGATTCCCATCAACGTTTGAATGGGAACGAGCTTGTCGAAACTCTGAATGAGCTTGAGCTTCATCAACCTAAAATCTACTGTTTCTATTACCAAAGAATGCTGATTGGACATGTGGTGTATGAACAGAAGAATAACGCCATTTACTTGGTCAGCGTTGTATTTTTGACCAAGTCAATTCGAACTCAATTACTCAATCATATTGCTGAAATTAGTAAAGATTTGATGGTGTTTTTCCCGATTCGGGATCATAGCTTGAATCAGTTTATGGAAGATTGTTTTTTAGAACGATGTTGTTCAAGTCATTGCATCACTTTCTACACAGGAACCAGCCGGCAATTTTTTGAGAACCCAATGATCCGGAGCGTGATGCAAGGATTTCAAGATTTTCGCTTGGTTCGCTACGAGCAAATGCTTAAGAAGCAGAGTGTTTAGCTCTGCTTCCTGATCTCAAACTAGATTCAGTAAGGTTGATTACGACTTGGGTACCAATCCGTATGGTACTGAACTAAACGCTTGTGGTTGGTTTTTTACCGTCGGTGCTTGATGCACTCCTTGCCAATCTAACAGCATGATCGCGAGGACATTACGGTGTTCACCATAAGTTAGGTCGAACTCACCATCCACAGAAGGGATCATGCCTTGCTCAGTATTAAGGGCGCTTTGAATCGCTTGACGTGTTTTTTCAACAACCGGATCGTTATCCAAACCAGCCAACAAGAAAGTAATGCCGACTTCAGCAATCACATCTTCTTTTGAACGGAGAATGATGGTGTCTATGTTGTCGCGAAAGTAGTCATAGATCCATTGATGATCGGCTTCGTTAACCTGTTTTTGGTAGTACTGAGAATCTCCAAAAATGATGTGTGTCATGCCGTAGATCTTATTGCCGTATTGTTGCGGTGAGAGCTTCTTATCTAGGCTATCTGGGTAGGTGCTTCGGAATGCATCTGTAAACGCTTTAACGACATCTTGCTCGCCGAGTTGACGCAACCAATAAACCTGATTCGCCAACTGAGCTGCCCAAGCCTCAATCATGGCGGGGTCAGTGGCGTAACGAGCAAAGTCATAACGTTTTAGTATGCTTCTCAGCGTTTTGTCTTGCTTATGTTTTAAACCATACTCATCGGCTCGTGCCATTGCGCCAAGTAAATCAACACCTAAATACAAGTATTCTGGTTGATGTTTGGTAACGGTATAACGGCGCTGCCCGCGCTCGTCTTCGTCGTCATGGTAGCTGGCTAAACGTTCCTCTGAATACAGAAAAATCTGTTCTGGTGTGGTGACATCGCTGGCAAAGCGATTTAAACGGCTGGCAACTTGCGCCATGTCAGTCCATACCGCAGGTAAGTATTTATCATCCAAAGTTTGGCGGTACATACGAAGACCGAAATGCCCTTCTCGAAACGCTGGTAAGGTATAGAGCTGTGACTCATAGGTACTTTTGATCAACTGAGCAGATTGTGAATAGGTCAAAGCTGGAGACTCTTGAGAGGCTTGCGCCTGAAAAACCAGTGAGCATGAGAGCAACACGGCTAAGCTGAGAGGTTTGATACGCATATACACATTCCGTTAGAAAGCCAGAATTCAAATCTACCATCAATGCTTTATCGGTATGTAATGGCTCAGTCAATAGTTAGTCACGATATGGCGGAACGTTAGGTTGATGCGTTCTCCTTTGGTTTTTGCAGTTTTTGGGACAGCATGCTTCCAATGGTGCTGAAGCTCACCTGCCATGATAAGCAGTGAACCATGGCTGAGTTCATACTCTATTTGGGTTTTACAATGTAAATTCCTTAGCACAAACCGACGAGTTTCCCCCAAATTAATCGACGCAATAATCGGGTTGCTTCCCAATTCTGGTTCGTTGTCTTGGTGCCAACCCATTGAATCTTGTCCATTGCGATACAGGTTTGCCAATACTGAGTTGAACGAAACGTCTGCAATGGTTTCGCAGCGTCCTTTGAGATCACTAAGTTCTGTGGTCCAAGGGTGAGGTACCATTGTGAGCCCGGAGTAGGTGTACGCTGCATCGCCGTGCCATGCTTGCAAACGAGGTTGTAGAACTGAGCGACCAAACATCATGATGCTTTCTTGTTGCCAAGGTAGGGTTGTTCGCAATTGGGAAAAGTAATGGTCGGCTTCTGAATGACTCAGAAAGTGAGGATCATGGTAGATCTTGCCTTGTGCTACTTCTTGCCAAAATGAGCTTTTGAATAAATCGCCTTGTACCTGCATCTCACTTTACCTTTCTCTTTTATAAAATGAACAAATATTTATTACCTTTACGATGGCTATTGGTTATTCTTTTAGTAAATAAGTATTTTAACAATAAATAAAGAAAACTCTTGGTTTGCCATGAGTTAGTGGGGAACAGATGCGGTACTCACCGAAGAAGCAAGGTTACTTTGCATTGTTCTTCCTCACTTTTTTTGCCCTGTGCGTTGGAGTTATTGAGCTATTACACCAAAATCAGCTCAGTCTGCACCGAGAGCGAGTTCAAGTTGAGGCCAAAGAACAACTTTCTATGCTCCGTTCCAATTTGGAAGCGGAACTGATGGCTGACATATATAAAGCCAGCACTCTGGCTACGCTTATCACATTGCTGCCGAACAGCGAAACACACAAGCTGAATTTGGCGGCGAATCGTATCTTAAGCAAAAGTAATCACATTACTGTTATTGGCATCGCAGAAAATGATGTCGTCGGTTATATATACCCTCGAAAGGGTAATGAGCGTGTGATTGGTCTTGATTATCGTAGCGTGCCTACTCAATGGGTTCAGGTACAAAAAGCCAAAGACATTGAAGAGATATTTATCGCCGGTCCTGTCGAGCTTGTACAAGGCGGTAAAGGGTTGATTGTGCGTGTTCCTGTGTTCCGCGATCCTCCGACTAATAAAGACTATTGGGGCGTTATTAGTGCGGTGATCGATTTCAATGGTTTGTTGAGAGAAACGGGTGTCATTGATTTTTCTTACCAATATCAAATGACGATGCGTGGCTACGACAGTGGCGGTGAGCTAGGTGATGTTATCTTTGGCAATCCGGGAAGAGAAGAGGACATTTATGCCAAAGAGCAAGTGTTCTTCCCATATGGTGGCTGGAGTCTGGCGGTGTACTCCAATGGTGAGTTAGAACAACAAGTGCCTTGGTATGTATTACAAATGGCGCGTTTAGTTGGCTATCCGATCGTGCTTGCTTTGAGCATTGCGCTCATTGTTATTTATCGCCTATACATTGTAGCGGACAGCCGTGCATTGCATGATGAGCTTACTCAGCTGCCAAATCGTCGTTACTTTATGAAGTCTTATCAACAGCAGTTTGAGATCGCCAAGCGCTATAAAAAGCGTTATAGCTTTGCCTTGGTTAACATCGACCTCGATCATTTTAAGCATATTAACGATACCTATGGGCATGACGCAGGGGACAAGGTGTTGGTGGCGTGTGCAGAAAGAATCAAAAGCACATTGCGCCGATCAGATATTGTGGCGCGAATGGGGGGCGACGAGTTTCTTATCATCGTGCATAACCCTAAGACTGAAGAAAACATTCAAGCGTTGTTGAAAAAACTGAGGTTTGCCTTGTGTTCAACGCCGGTGATCTATGAAGAAGAATTGATATACCTGCGAACCAGCATGGGTTACGCGATGTTTGACCCTGAAATGATTTCATCTCAGCAAATGATGAAAATCGCCGACGAGCGAATGTATCAACAGAAACACTATGGCGGCTAAAACGAATGGTATAGCACCCGCTTAAAACATTTAAACGGAAAGCCTCGCACACTTAGCGAGGCTTTTTCATTTAAGCCGTTCTTATCACTAAGAAAGGACATTGCTGATAAAGGGATTAGTAGTAATGCATGTTGTGGCATATTTTGCAGTTGTTTGCATTTTGCAAGTGCGATTTGCAAAATGTGTGGTTAATAAATCATCAATATGCATCAAGATCGAAGAAAAAACGCAGTTTTAAAAGTTGGCACGCATCGTGCTTTATACAGAGTGACCCTTATTAAGCCGAGGGTCACCTAGCCAACTGACGTTGTTAGTGAATACACATTGTTCACAAGTATATACCGCCAATCACCTCATTGTGATTGGCGTTTTTTCTTTTTAGAGTTCAATAATTTGCCTCTCATCGCCCAAATCATCTGATTCGCCACACTTGTTATAACAACTTGGTTGCCTTGGACACACTGCTCCTCTTGAACAAATCAATCTTGCTTGAGTTTGAATCCCTCGTTCGATCCAATTGATGTTGAGAATTTTGGCAATCGTTGTGAGATCTTTCTTGATGTGCTGTGGAATCACAGTACTACCACCGGAAGACACACACAGTGACTTCAACTCTTCAGCAATCGCAATCGCATCACCACCTTGGGCTGAAATCGCTGGATTGAGGTCAATACCTGCACACAGAACGCGATTATTACCTGCAGGGTCAAATACGTTGACCGATTCACAGCAATAGATGCGAGGTTCGTTACCGACGTTAAGAATCGAAATTTGCGCCGAGCTGGTGTCCAGCGGTTGTGATAAGCGGCGGAATACCGCCCAGTGCTGACAAGGGTCATTGACTTTACGCATGTTCCCCCAAGGCAGAGGGATACCATTACCGCGATATACGGCTTTTAGTTTGCCTGGACCATAGGCATCAAAGTAATGCCAGTGTGGGTATGGCGACACTACCGTCATGCGGCGCATCGCGACAGAAGGCGAGACGCCCGCTTTTTTGTGAACATCAATTTCATAGCCAGAGCGGTCAAGTAACTGACGAAATGGCACTTTCGGACACAACAACGCCCCAGCAAAGAAACTCGACTCGAAATCGCGCCACGCTTGTAAAATATCTTGTGAGTTGAGTTCAGAGTTAGAAACCTGCGAACCGCTTTGTTCCCAGTTGTTCTGGTGACCAATCGACAACACGTTATTCATGCCGTCACTGCTGTGCAGCACTCGGTGCCCAATGTATACCGCTAAGTCGTACTTCAATCGAGTCGGGTAGTCTCGCATGCGCTTGTTGAGGTAGATGGTCCCTGGTGCTTCCATAAACGAGGTGATCAACTGCTTGGCACTCACACCGAGTTCATCAATCACATCTTGTGGCGCGCGGTCTACCCAGCGAATATCCAATCCCATGCTTTTCGCAATATCAATCAGATCCTCTACCGAAAGATTAAGACGTTTTAAGCCAACCTCTTCTGCCGCTCGTTCTAAGTCCGGGAAGTGGTTTTGGTGGTTCTCTTGATGCGCTCGAATCAAGAGATGAGCGAACTGACGCCCCGTGATGCCGGTTTGAGAGAGCATTTCCGGTATCGCGATTTGTAGGATGTCGTTAGAGAATAAAAAGCTTGGTTCGAGCGCCATTCCGTTGATGCCACCACGATTACCTTTGTTGGGGGTAATGGCTTCTAGCTCTGGTTCATCGTCCAAAAACCAAGCGGGTTCTTTTTGGAAAACTTCGGCAATCACTTCCAACATATCAATGCTCGGAACGCGTTTTCCACGTTCGATCATGGATAAGTAAGAAACTGACGGAGCGTATTCAGGATTAATCCTAACGCAACGCGCAGACAAATCTTCCATCGTTAAATGGTTGTTCTTCCTTAGGTTACGAATTTTCGTTCCTAAGAAGTGAGATTGGCGGATAAGACTTTTTGACACAGACATTTTGTAAAATTCACATTGTAAAATTTTTGTTGTGAAATTGTAGTCAATATTTCGCTAGTCTACATAATGAGCAGGCAAGGAAATTAACCATCAACTTCACAGATTTGCCTGAAACTTAAACAGAGGTTTTAAGTTTTTACTCTAGGAAGAGTGTTTAAGTGCGAGGAAACGACGATGAATATGCTGAACTTCGATAAAAAAGACATCCAACAACAAGAACGCCCATTTATCGCTGAAGCCGTATTTGCCGTCGAGGCGGTAAGTGCTGAGCAGCAGAGCGAGAAGCAAGTTAAGGCGAAGCAACTACTGGACCGTATTTTCCCATTGGAGAGTGGGTCACACCAAGATGTATCAAGCTACGTGATCGACTACAGACATGTAATGGCGTACTTCAAGGACGGCACACACAGTGGTCTGAAAAGTCCAAAGCATTTTGTGGCGTACACAGGAGAGAAAGAAGATCCAAAATCGATCCTATTCAAAGATGAATCAGGCAGTCACGTTGAAGTAATGTTCGGTTGTCACAAAGGCACGGGTTGTGTGGAGTTGATGGACATTGACGACATCCAACTGGAAACGCGTACTACCTTTAGCCCTGAGCTAATTGGTAATGCGCCGACCGCGATGCGTCATTGGATCAGCTTAATCAAAGGCGATAAGAAAGGAAAGCCAATGGCGTGCAGTGAAGACAAAGAGTACACCGCGAAAAATGGCGACGATTACTTCTTAAGCTACTGCTATAGCATTGATTAATGAGTTAAGAAGTACAGAGAATAACGAGCCAGCCCAAGAAAGACAAAACCCCAAGCACTTGCTTGGGGTTTTGTTTATATTTTCAGCCAGTTTGAATGGCTTTCGCCTGTTCGTTTTGACTGTGTTAAAGCGGCATTACGCGGTTACGACCGAGTTGTTTCGCTTCATACAATTGTTTATCAGCTTTGTTTACGATGCTATCGAGCGTGTCACCAACTTCAAATTCTGCAACACCAAAAGAGGCGGTGATGCTTTGTACTTGGCTCCCTGAACGTTTGTCACGAACACGCAGCTTTTCAATCATTCGACGAAGCGTATCAGCGTATTGTCGACCGATTCGCAGTGACTTGTTTGGTACGATAAGGGCAAACTCTTCACCACCAAAGCGATAAGCACTGATGCCGTCACGACAACTTTGTTGCAGTCGACGAGCAATGGCTTTGATTACGGTATCTCCGAATAGGTGACCGTAGTTGTCATTGAATGCTTTGAAGTGGTCGATATCCAACATGATCAGTGTCATTGCTTGGTTGTTATCGATCAGCATTTGCAGGTCGTTATCGAAAGCGCGACGGTTATACAGGTTGGATAAGCCATCGAACAAGGCGTCTTTCTGCACTTCTGCTAGCTGATTCTTAAGGCGAGAGATCTCTTCGCTAGCCGTTGTGAGTTGGCTATTTAGGAACTTCGTCGAGTGGCGTATTTCACGAGACTCTGCAACAAGCTGACGCACTACATTCATCACTTCTTCGATGCTGAGGCTATTGTCTTCAACTTTTTCTAGTTTGTTAAAGCTCTTATCCACCATGTCGGAGAAGGAGGAGGTGTCGGTAATCGTGTCAGTCATCGAGCTAGAGACTTCGCCCAAAAGCACTTCTACATTTGTTTTGAGTTCTTCTAAGCTGGTTTCTGCTTTACTCGCAACATAGCTGTTATAGAGCTGCTTATGCATTGCTGGTGGGCAGACGTCATAGTTCTCAAGAACCATATCTAATTCTTGATTCAGCTCTGGGATAGTTTTGTCTACGTAGGTGTACCACAGTGCGTAGTTGGCTGGTGTTGCCGCTACGTGGTTTTTTATCATCAGTGGTACCGCTTTTTTTAGATTCGCGGTTGATTTCTTAAATTCGTCGGTCATTTCTGCAGTGTTACAAGCAAAATGGAATTAAGCTAAGGGTAACGGATATAAAACAATATCGCTTTATTTTTTGTCATTTTTGCTTGGTTTTCTTAAAAAATATGAGCAAATAATCAAATGGTTTCATGAATATTAGTCTTGATTTTAAAATTTCATAAAATCCTTCGTAACATTCCGTTTACCATAAAAGTTTGAGTGATGGAGTTTTGAGCAATGTAAACGAAGTGCTGATCTTGACCAACTAAGGTTCGTAGAATCTGGCATGCGCATAACAGAAAAGTGCCAAAAGGAGCTTCGTTTGAACAAAACAATAGGACTGTATTGGTTCACCAATGATTTGCGACTGCATGACAACCCAAATCTGGCTAAAGCTGCAGAAGAAGTGGATTTTCTTATCTGTCTTTACTGTTATCCCAAGGTTTCACCATTTTTGGCGCACTATGCTCAAACATCCGAGTTTGGTCAGCCAAAAAGACAGTTTTTAGATGAGTCATTACACTGCCTCAACCTGTCTTTAAATGCACTTGAACAACGTTTGCTTGTTGTCGACTTGCATCCTTATCAAGCATTAAAACATGCCTTCAAAAATCTTGGTGTTACAAGGCTTTACGTTGATGCTATG
Source organism: Vibrio sp. SCSIO 43155 (assembly GCF_023716605.1). Taxonomy (NCBI): domain Bacteria; kingdom Pseudomonadati; phylum Pseudomonadota; class Gammaproteobacteria; order Vibrionales; family Vibrionaceae; genus Vibrio; species Vibrio sp. SCSIO 43155. The sequence goes on from NZ_CP071853.1 coordinate 268,237, forward strand.
CCGGGTTGCGACGAGCAAAATGTCATCGAAGAAATTAAGGCGGAGGAACGCCACGTAACGGTTGTTCAGCACGAAGTGCGAAGTTTATTTAGGTTGGCTGACCTCCCGTTCAGTCTCAATGCGCTACCTGACACCTTTACCCAGTTTCGTAAGCAAGTAGAAAAGCTATCTATTTCGCAACCTATCGACAGAGTCTCCACACTTCCACCACTACCCAAAGGTCTCTCTTTACCAACATTGAGCCTAACTCGCGACTTAAAGCCAATGCCATTTGCTGGGGGAGAGCATGCGGGGCTTGAGCATTGTCGTCGGTATTTTGATTCGCCGCTTGCGAGTGAATACAAACAGACACGCAACGGTTTAGATGGCATGGACTATTCCACTAAATTCTCCCCGTGGTTAGCACATGGCTGTGTTTCGGCGAAAAGGATCGTGGACATGTTAAAGCGTTATGAAGCGGATTATGGTGCTAATGATTCGACGTATTGGATTTACTTTGAATTGCTGTGGCGTGAGTACTTTTATTGGTATGCGCGACGATATGGTCGGCAGCTGTTTCATTTTGGTGGGATTCGCAATCAAACGCCATTGACCAGCTTTTACGCCCATCGTTTCCAACAATGGAAAAAAGGCGAGACGCCATTCCCGCTCGTTAATGCGTGTATGCATCAACTCAATGAAACTGGGTACATGTCGAATCGTGGCAGACAACTGGTCGCGAGCTGCCTTGTACATGAACTAGGGCTAGATTGGCGCTATGGCGCTGCATATTTTGAGTCTCAATTAATTGATTACGATGTGGCTTCAAATTGGGGAAATTGGCAATACCTCGCAGGCGTTGGTGCGGACCCTCGTGGTTCAAGGCAATTCAATCTTGAAAAGCAGACGCAAATGTACGACCCCAACCATGAGTTTATTGATAAGTGGGATGGGCATTGTGATGGTGCACGTTTGGATAATGTGGACATGGTTGATTGGCCGATTGCGATGGAAAGTCATGGCAATGCGTCTTCTACGGAGAAATCATGATGCAGTTTGATACCGTTCGGTTGATCTTGGGTGATCAACTCAATTGCGAACATACTTGGTTTCAGCAACCTGATGACCACGTTCTCTATTTGATTGCAGAGTTAAAGCAAGAGAGCACGTATGTGACGCATCACATTCAAAAAGTATGTGCGTTCTTTTCTGCAATGGAAAAGTTTGCGAAAGAGCGTCAGAGCGAAGGTCATCAAGTCTTGCATCTTACGTTGGATGATACCCAATCTTTTGGGGATCTTGAGCAACTTCTCCAGCATTTTGTCAGCGAAGTTGGTGCAAGCAAGTTTGAATATCAACGCCCTGATGAATACCGATTATTGGAACAACTTGCCAAACTTAAGCTCAATGGCGTAGTAACGCGTTGCGTTGATTCAGAGCACTTTTTGTTGCCGTTTGAAGAGATCGAAGAGCAGTTCCCGCAAGGCAAACACATCATGATGGAGCACTTTTATCGCCGCATGCGCAAGCGTTTCAACATCTTAATGCAAGATGGCAAACCTGTTGGGGGGAAGTGGAACTATGATGCGAATAATCGCAACAAACTCAAAACTAAAGATATTGAGCAGTTGCCACAACCTTTAATGTTTAGTACCGATGTCAGTGAGATACAAGCGCGATTAACACGTCATGGAATTAAAACGATAGGGCACTTTGAAGGGGATTTATTGTGGCCGATTAACCGTGCTCAAAGCTTGTCTCTACTTGCTCATTTTTGCCAAGTTTGCTTGCCTCTTTTTGGTCGTTTTCAAGACGCGATGACTGGGCAACACGACGCTAAATGGAGTTTGTATCACAGTCGGATTTCGTTTTCTCTCAACAGCAAACAACTACACCCGCAAGAAGTCATTGATGCGTCACTCAAGGCATTCCATTCAAACCCAGACATTAATATTTCTCAGGTTGAGGGTTTTATTCGCCAGATTTTAGGTTGGCGAGAGTACATCCGCGGAGTGTACTGGGCGAACATGCCTCATTACCCGAAAAAGAACGAACTGGAAGCGAGCAGAAAACTGCCTGATTTCTTCTGGAATGGCGAAACAAAAATGGCGTGCATGCGTAATGCGATTGGTCAGTCCCTTGACTACGCCTATGCGCACCATATCCAACGTTTAATGGTCACTGGTAATTTCTGTTTGCTAACTGAGATCGAACCATCCCAAGTGGATGAATGGTATCTCGGTATATACGTTGACGCGATCGAGTGGGTAGAGATGCCAAACACACGTGGTATGGCGCTGTTTGCTGATGGAGGTATTGTCGGCACTAAACCTTATGCGGCTAGTGGTTCTTACATTAATAAAATGAGTGATTACTGTAAGGGCTGCCATTACGACAACAAAGCACGCAGTGGTGAAGGTTCATGCCCATTCAACAGCTTGTATTGGCGTTTTATGAACAAGCATGACAAGCGATTGGCGACCAATCCTCGTATCGGGATGATTTTCCGCTCTTGGGACAATATGGAACCACAGCAACGACAAGCTATCCTTGAAACCGCGGAGCACTACATGGAAAATTTGGAGACCTTGTAATGGAAATATTGATCGTAGGTGGGAATGGCGGAATTGGATTTGCCATGGTTGCGTGCGTGGCGGAACATTTTCCTCAAGCTCGTGTTCACGCGACCTATCGTAGGCAACACCCCAACTGGCATCATCCCAATGTTATTTGGCATCAAGTGGATGTGACACAAGATGAGGAGGTGAAAGCGCTCAGTGAGTACATCGAGCATGTTGATTGGTTGGTGAACTGCGTGGGTATGTTACACTCCCAAGAGAAAGGTCCGGAGAAGAATTTGAGTTCTCTCGACGCAGACTTTTTCCAGCAAACGATAATGGTAAACACCTTGCCCAGTTTACTGCTGGCGAAGTACTTTACACCTAAGCTCAAACGCAGCACACAGCCTAAGTTCGCGGCTGTTTCTGCTAAAGTTGGCAGTATTAACGATAACCAATTGGGCGGTTGGTATAGCTATCGAGCCTCAAAAGCCGCGTTGAATATGTTCCTTAAAACCATGTCAATCGAATGGCAAAGAATGCTCAAGCATGGCACGGTACTCGCGCTCCATCCGGGAACCACCGATACGGCGTTGTCTGCGCCTTTTCAAACCAATGTGCCAGAAGGAAAACTGTTCACGCCAGAGCGAGTGGCAAAGGATTTGTTGGGGTTAATAGAAAAAGCAACCCCGCAAGATAGCGGGGCATTTTGGGCTTATGATGGCGCATTACTGCCTTGGTAAAGGTTGTACTTACTGGGGCAAAATACGCACTAGAGAGGTTCGGAGTGACCTACGTCTTCGTTGATTTTCTTCTTCGGCAACGCTCAGAGCAATAAACGATTTCATCCCAATTTCGCGCCCACTTCTTTCTCCAAGAAAACGGGCGCTCACAGACTGGACAGACTTTTATGGGAAGGTTGGATTTAAAACCTTTCATCGTTCTGAATGTTCACTCCTAATTTGTTGTCTTAAGCGAGTTTAGTTATCAAATAGGTACAGATAATCGTCGTAACCTAGGTTTGCCATTTCGCTTACTGGTACAAACTTCATGGCTGCTGAGTTCATGCAATAACGTAACCCTGTTGGTTTTGGTCCGTCTTTGAAAACATGACCAATATGCGAATCGCCAAACTTGCTGCGAATCTCTGTTCGTGGATAAACCAATTTAAAGTCGGTCTTCTCAACGATGTAACCTGGATTGATTGGTCTAGTAAAGCTTGGCCAACCTGTACCTGATTTGTATTTATCCGTCGATGAAAACAGTGGCTCACCAGTGACAATATCCACATAGATGCCCGCTTCTTTGTTATCCCAGTACTCGTTGTTAAAGGGACGCTCTGTGCCTTCTTCTTGTGTTACGTAGTACTGCAGATCGGTCAACTTCGCTTTGATCTCTTTGTCAGACGGTTTTTCATAGACCTTCAGTTTTGTCATCAGATCTTTTTCGTTGATAAGCTCGCGTAGTGTTTTTGGGTTGTCTTTACGATCCTCACCAAACACTTCATCTAGGTATTTATCTCGACCTGACGCGTAGCGGTAATATTTGTATTTCAGGGCACTCTTTTTGTAGTAATCCTGATGGTAAGACTCCGCAGGGTAGAACTTTTCAAACTCAATAAGCTCCGTTTTAAGTGGCTTCGGATAAATCATCGCCTTGTCGATTTCCATCATAAATTGCTCAGCAATCTGTTTTTGCTCCGCATTATGGTAGAAGATCGCAGGACGGTATTGGGGACCACGGTCGACGAATGAGCCTTTGTCGTCAGTCGGGTCGATATGGCGGAAGAAGTAATCCAAAACTTGCTCGTAGTTAACAATGCTTGGGTCGTACTTCACTTCAATCACTTCTATATGACCAGATTTGCCAGAAGAGACTTGTCGGTAGGTCGGATTTGCTAAATCACCACCTGAATAACCAGATACGACGTCCAACACACCCGGTAATTGTTCTAAATCTGATTCAGTACACCAGAAACAGCCGCCAGCCAAAGTAGCAATGTCGGTTTTGCCAGATGCGTTCACCTTATCCATGGTATCGGCAGTGCCTGTTTTACTTAATAAGATGAACAGTACAGGGAGTGTGAATGAGAATCCCACCAATAGCTTAGATACTTTCTTCATAACTTCCTCAAACGTCATTTTTCTCAATGAATGTTACGTAAGGAGACAGAAGTTAGAGCTAAAAAATTGCAACAATAGTGAAAAATTCTTTGCCCTTTTATACCGGAGGGCTACAGTAATGGCACCAAACAAACGCTCATTGGTGATAGGTTGCCGATGAGACAGAAGTAATAATGAGGGAAACCATGCAAGCAGAAGTAAAATGGGTCGAAGACTTTAAATTCCTAGGTCAGTCTCAATCTGGTCACTCCGTTGTGATGGATGGCAATGGCGGTGCGACTGCACCAAGCCCAATGGAGATGGTATTGATGGCTGCTGGTGGTTGTAGTTCTGTTGATGTGGTTGATGGATTGAAGTCAGCAGGTCAGAAAGTGGCTTCTGTTAATGCGAAGCTCACAACCGAACGTCGTGAAACGGCACCGCGTATTTTTACTCAAGTGAACATTCATTTTGAAGTGTCGGGTGAAGCCTTAGATCCAGAAATCGTAGCGAAAGTTGCTGCTGATTCGTTAGAGAAATACTGTTCCGTGTGCCTGATGCTCGGTAAGGGCGTAGAGATGACTCACAGCTGGGAAATCGTGTAACCGACCCTAGTGCCACTTAAATAAAATAGGAAAGAGAAAAGCGCGTGCTTTTCTCTTTTTTTATTCCTCTTTTGCATTAACCTAGCTACGTTAAAAGCTGTAGGAAAGATCCTGTGACCGAACTAGAGAAAATGATGTCAGGCCAAGTATTCGATGGCGCAGACAAAGAAATTGATGCGATTCGAACCCACGCAACTCATGCGTTGATGGCATTCAATGGCAACACCGATGAATCCCAACGTGATGCACTGCAAAAGAACCTATTTGGCAAGGTTGGGATGAGCATCATCCGTGCGCCGTTCCATTGTGAGTTTGGTAAAACGATTGAAATCGGTGAAGAGACCTTTATCAATATGAATGTCGTGATGCTTGATGGCGCTAAAATCACCATTGGTAATCATGTGCTTATTGGACCAAGTGTTCAGCTTTACACTGCATCTCACTCGCTGGATTACCGTAGCCGACTAAAATGGGAAACGTTTTGTAAACCAATCACGATTGAAGATAGCGTTTGGATTGGTGGGAACTCAGTCATCAACCAAGGCGTAACCATTGGCGCTCGTTCTGTGATTGCTGCCAACTCAGTGGTGAATTGTGATGTGCCGCCAGATTGTTTATATGGTGGAACGCCAGCCAAATTGATTCGTCGTCTAAACGAGGACGAATAACCACACTTACTCATGGTGCTTATTCTCATAATCAATAAGCGCTTATTTACATATCAATTTCATTAATTTATAAATTTCATATGCTTATTTTTGTTGTCTATGAAATTCATAAGAAGAATGTATGAAGCTGAAAGTTGTAAGTATTTGCTTAATTGTGGGGACGGCGTTCGTAAGTGCTTTGCTCTATTTTGACTCTCAAAAGCTCGTACTTTCGCAATGCGCTGACGAAGAAAAAGTGGAGACTTGGGTTCAATTCGTATTTGACTATTCAATTCTCAATGACTTCAGCATAGAAGCCATGGAAGAGCGAATCGGCGAAGATTTAGCCCTTTCGAATCTTATTCTCGCAAACTCATGTGTTCCTATGATCCGTAAGAGTGCTGGTTATGAGTTCTTTGATGCTCACAACGCTAAACCTGAAGATATGTTGTCTTCACATTACGAACTCAACCTGCAACACAGCAGTTTGTTGGAACGTGCGTATCAGGAACCAAATTTTTATGTCGTGTTGGTGTTAAGTGAGGACAGCAGTTACTTTGATTTTGAGTACAAAATCAAAGTAACATGGGTTGATTTATTTCCTAACTTCGTGGTTTCCGATGTACGAGCTGGTCCACTAGCTTTGGAGCATGAACTAGGGCACTTAGCATGGGCACAACATGATTTAGAAACGCTATCATCTCAAGTTCAAGGTAGAACACTTGAATCCATGACAGCTGAGGATAACCAGTTACAGATCAAGCGGTATGCTCATGCTGCATTATGTGGTGACTCTGGCACCATCATGAGCTACGAAAAGAACATAGTACCTATCTATTCCAGCCCCAATATTACCTATCAAGGTCGAGTTTGTGGAGACGCTGAAAGCGCAGACAATGCAAGGCTGTTAACCGAGTATGCTCGAGCATTGCGAGCCAAAGTTGATGCACGGTCATGGTAATCGTTACGTTGCTAAGAAATACCTACCTAGGAGGCTAATATGTCAAGAAAGACAGAAGTGTTTCTGTGTCCTAAATGTGGAGTGGAAACGCACCACGTTGTGGTTTTAGTTAGAAAGAAAAGTGCTTTTGAGGGTGATAAAAATCGCGGGAAGAAAGAGTTCATTACTGGGTTTCTCAAAAGTGCTGTCTTCGGTGCTTTTTTAGCTTCGATGGACGATTTTTCTCGTCATTTGATCTGTGAAAATTGTGGTAACAAAACCATTCAAGATTGAGCTATCGCCCTGGCAGCTTACCCAGAGCATAAGTGTGCGTTTTGATTCGCTGAATATTCAAACCCGAAATTTATTGAGTTAGTGCTTTTACTCTTAACGTCTTTCCATGCCTGCTACTCAGTTTTTGATGAGAGACTGTCGGCGCTAACCTACTGCTATTGTTGATAAATAATTCAAACTTTATTGTAAGAAGAACAGAGAAAGACAACCTTAAGCTTCCCTTCATTTTTGAGAGTTGATGAGATAATTGATGCTTAAGTTTATTGACATTTGTGTCTTTTGTTTCACATTGTTGTGATTTTTGTCACATAAAATGCAAATTTATAAAAAATCGTTAAATGAATATAAATTCACAGATATGCAGCCCATTTGTGTTGTAATTAGAGTTCTCTGCCTTTAATTATTCATTTTGTGAATGTTTGTGTAATTTTTATTGACCTTAATGGGTGACTTTCTATTCAAACTACTCTTGGGTTACGTCAATATATTAGAAAACTCGAATTTGATATTATTTCCATCTTTTGTTTTAAATGCGAAATTCATTATTAACAACGGATGGTTTTGATGATTTCTCTTATTAGTATTCTTCAGTTATAAGATTAAATAATTAGCCTACCAAAATGACATAACAAGGATTGTTATAACGGAATGATGTTCTCATAAATGCATCTGTTCTATTAACATGTATTTCTCATTTCTGTCTCTTTCAAAGCTTGTTTTTGTAAGTTGTTGATAAAGATCGGTATTGTTGTCTTTTTAGTAATGACGACAACGATTGCTTTATATGATTGTGCAATTTTTAAAAATGGAATCGTTATATTGTAACAACGTTGACTTATCGCGAGTTATAAATTTCAAATAGCACAAATAACTAAAAATAGATCTATCAAAAATAGAATAAGGATTTAACCATACGAGAAATCTTATGGTTGATAGGTTTATTGGTCTGATTGTTACTTATTTAGAATGTCATTCCAATAATCTGTTTGTCTTTAAGTTTGTTCTAATGAACTTAATTTTCATGGAAGTTTAAAAACATGCAGCACACAACTAAGTGGACGATGACCCCGCTTGCGATGCTGTTAGGTACGCTGTTTTCAATGCCGTTACTCGCAGAAGAAAACAACGTAGCTGATAGCAGCGGGATCGAATCTACACAAAATGAAGGAGAGTCGTCATGTATAGTTTGTAAACTAAGTGGGTCCGTTTACCTCTCTTACGATACAAATATTTACGACAAAGACGACTATCGCTCCGTTCGCAACTTTTCTTGGGGCGGGGATCTCAACTACGCGATTTCAAAAGACATCAAAGCTTTCTTTTCTGCCGGTGGTTACCGTGCTCTAGAAGATGAAGTTGGAACTTACGCAACGGATTCAGTACTGGGCTTGCAATACTCGAATCTGTATCGCTTTGGTGAAACGGGGAAAATTGCTGTTGCAGGTCAGTTCACCATACCTACCTCAGAAGACTCGCGAAACGATGAGCTACAAACAGCTTTTCGTTTAGCCGTACCGGTCTCTTTTTCTTTGTGGAGCGTCGATTTTTCTATCGCGCCACGACTCAAAAAGAACTTCCACAAGTACAAAACGAATGGCGGTCGCTCACTCACAGAGTGGACCTATTCACTGTTTTCTGTCGCTGAAAAGTCTTGGGATTCGTTCTCTCTGGGCATCACGGCTTTAGGTGGTAACACCATCAGTTATCAAGGGACTCGACGGAGCAGTTGGCAGTATGAAGGTGCCTTATACGGAACCTACAAATTCAACAAGAGCTGGTCACTAACGTTGGCAGCATCCTCTACCGGCTTCTATCAAGATGCGGAACGAGGAACGCTGGGCAATATCGACCTGCTTGACCAAGAGAAAGCGTCATACATCGCCTCTGTTGCTTACTCCTTCTAGGAAAATAACAAAAATTAAGGATATCCAAACCATGTTTAAAAAATTAACTCTGGTGTCAGCGATCACTGCCGGACTTGCCGGTTGTGGTGCTGACGATCAGGCTTATGACTATGTCGAAAGAGATGCAAAAGAAATCGCGGTTAAAGACCTAAAAGACGGTCGTTGGTTCTACGTACCAACAACTGGTGCAGCACCAAGATTCGCGCTAAACCAATTCCCATTTTTACAAGGTTCGCCTCGTTATGTTGAGCTGTGTTTCAGTAAAGAAGGTCTGGAAGTTCGTAATTACGACAAAAACTACCCAGACGCACATCTGACCAAAGACGCGAACAACTATTGTGGCGAGGAGAAGTTCGTTGCCGATGATGACGATGTTAACTTTGCACATGTTCTGACTATTCCTGGTGACTTTGCAGCATACCGCTGTAAAGAAGATGGTCACGGTGACTGTACGAACAAAGAAGAAACTAACGAGGATGCGAGTCTAAACTACAAGAGTAAGACCCACTTTACTCCGCGTCCGGAAGATCTTGAGATCGCCGAATTCAATATGGAAGATCTGTATGGGATCACGGATGGGCTAACTGAAATTGGTTCGCCGCGCGTAATCTCATGGGATTTTGATCCAGAGAAGGGCACGTTAAACTTCGAACTTGAGCGCTCGTTCCGCATTGACTTGGATAACATGTCAGCCTACATCAACGAAGATACCAAAGCGGGTCTTGACGACATGCTGGTCGATGGCGCGTTTAAATCTCGTTTTTATTACTCTCTAATGCACGAGAGTGTGGTGGCAACCAAAGACTACCAACCGGTTCTATATCCTATTGGTGACGAGAATGACATTGGTTTCTTTGTCTCTGAGACAAAGCAGCTTAACCCTATCACAAACAAGTATGATCGTGATGTGGTGTACCTGAACCGTTTCAACCCTGATCAAGATTCAATCAAGTATTATCTGACCGATAACTTCTTTGAAGAGAAAAACAAAATCTTCTTAGATGCGACGCTTGAATCCATCGATAAGATGAACCAAGCACTTAGATTATTTGGTGCGGATTCTGGCAAGCCAGAAATTGAAATCGTAAACAAAACCAAAGGTGCAGGTATACACCCGGGTGATTTGCGTTACAACGTGATCAACTTGGTGGATGAGCCGCTGGCGAACGGCTTGTTAGGTTATGGTCCTTCCGTTGCTAACCCAATGACGGGTGAGATCATCAAAGGTCACGTAAACCAATACGCTGGTGTGGCAAGAACTGGGGTTCCTTATTACTGGGATAACCTAGCCCGATTCTACAACCGTAATCAATTGGACTTAGACGGTCTCGATCCGTTACCAACGACAAGCTCCGCGACAACAACATCAGAAGTTTCAGAGAGAATTGAGTCGCTCTCAACTATGGCGGCAATCGCGAAGCTGGAAGCGGACGAAAGTATTCCTGCGCCTCTTGTGTCAAAAGAAGAAATGACCACAAGCAAAGCAGCGACTAAAGCGCCAACGGAGCTAAAGAAAACCTTCAGCGATGAGTTAGATTTTGAAAAGGTGGTCGCAACAGAAGAAAACCGTTTGTCTTTCTGGGCGGAGCACAATGTTTACCCAATCGAAGCATCGTGGGTTTCTTCAACCAGCAAAGCCATGCTTGATAATTTGAAACTGGATGACGACCGTTACTTCGAAATCAAGCTAGATGATGCTGGCAAAGAAGTCTCTCGAGAGCTTAAGCGTTGGAAACACCTACCAAAAGATCTGCAGGTTAAAACGGCAGATGCGATTACTGTAGCGACTTACAGTAATACGCTGGTTCATGAGCTTGGTCATAACTTAGGTTTACGTCATAACTTTAAAGGTTCGAATGACAAATCAAACTACTACACGCTAGAGCAAGCACATCAACTGGGCTTGAATAATATTCCTGCGTACAGCTCAACCATGGACTACGCGCCGAGTATGTTGGATGAAACACCAACATGGGGTCTGTACGATATTGCAGCGTTTAAGTTCGGTTATGGTCGTAAAGTTGAAACCGTTCAAGCATCTTCGGGCTCAGCTCCAACACCTGTAGCGAAGCCAGCAGACGACGCTAGCGATGAAGCGAAAGCAGCATACAACAGCTACCTAAAAGAACTGCAAGACTATCAGCAAAGCTTCGCCTACAGATTTGGTGATAACGCTGAGAATGATGCACTCATGGTGTGTTCTGAAGTTAAGAAGTTAACGGGCACAGACAGTGGCAAATCTCTGTACAACTGTGACTTTAGCCGATTTGACACTGCAGCACTGTCTGATGACTCGGAACTTAAGGCGAAGACGCGTTACGGTGTGCTCTATTATCTTGATAAAGTCAATGAGATTGAGCGTAAGTCATATGACTTCTGTACTGATGGTAACGTCTCGCTAAACAGCGACTGTAACCGTTTTGATGAAGGGACAAACTTAGAAGAAATTGTCTCTTATGAATGGCAAAACTACCTTGATAGTTATGACCGCCGCAATTTGCAGCTTTACGGAACGACAGGGTTGTACTCCACAGATTACATAGGTTACCTATTACGCCGTTATTCTGAGATGAACTCGATTCGTGACAAGGTGGAAGATCTAGAACGCATCGATAACTTGTACACCAACTTAGGTTATACCGCTAGTACAGATAAGCCGGGCGATTTCTTGCTGCGCCTAGCATCAAACCCTCAATACTGTAGTGAAGGCAAAGCAGATAACTCATGGTTCTGTGACTACGCTAATGGTGCGAAGAAATCAGCAGCGTTCTTCCTTGATGTTTTGCGTACACCAGAGCACCAATGTGTGATTGAAAATGCGTCAGGCAATCAAAAAGTGATTTCGTTTGGTAAATTGCTGGATAATAACTCACACCAAATTCCGGCGGATTACGATTTGTCGGCAGCAAATTGTTTTGATGAGTTAGCGGCGCGTTTCATTGAAGATGCCGATGAAGGTTACAAGGCGGTTGCAGAGACACAAAACGGACGCTTCTTGAACTCTATTGGCAGCTTTGACCCTGATTACCCTTGGTCAAACGCCGTGTCAGTGTTGGGTTACTGGCCAGACAAAGCGCTTGCGAGCTATTTCTTGGCACGTCGATTCTCTAACCGCTACACCGATGAAGTGAGCTTTGCTTCGTTGTTGGACCTACCAGGTGTTCAAGCTGAATATGAAGATATCATGGGCAACATTGTGGCAAATGATGCGTTAAGCACGCCTGTCGCGCTGGTGGATAAAGAGGGTAAGTCATACACCAACCTAAAAGGTACCACGGTGAACTTACACCTTACTGAACAAATGGAGTCCTTACCTCCAATGCCACGTGGTATTTATCGATTCTTGGGCATTGACGCAGTCAGTCGTGAACGTATCGGTGATGTGATCCTTGAAATGGGCGTTAGCCAAATGCAGTCTGACGATTACAAAGTTAAGGCTCGTGGTAAAGCGCAGTTTGATGCATTCACTAAACAACAAGATCGCTACGGTATTATTGCAGGTGACAAAGTAGAGTTTGTAATTGATGGTAAGAAGTTTGTGGCAACGAAAGCCAACAAACTGGCTTATGATTACGCAAATCAGCTAGTTACCAGCGAAGGCTACGATCTGAAAAACTACTTGGATAACTACGACTCGGCACAACTAAGCAAGATTGCTTCGGACATTGAAAAGGCATGGGGACCATTCCGTACATCGATTCTTCCTGCATACCACGATGCGGTATTGCTACTGGATGCTCCAATGGTAAATGCAATGAAAACTACCATTGATGCAGACATTGCAGCAGGTGTGCTGACGTTTAGCACTTCATTCGGTAACTTTGTGAGAGCCAACCTGACTTCAGGTGATCTTGTGATGGATTCAGTTGCAGGAACATTAAGTTATAAAGGTGGCAAAGCACATAAGACGACAAAAGTATTTGAAGCTTACACTGACGCAATGGCTCTGATTTATAACAACTACACAAAAGACATGATGTTTGCAGTTGATAATGTGTATGCTGGCTATGTCGCGTCTGCGGATGCAGACAAAGATCTATGGCTGAAAGATCTAAATCTAATCCAAGCGTACATTCGTGGTGACATCGGTACGGTAGCTGGTGAGTACTATGAAATGCTAGATCGTCTGCCAGAAGCGAGTGATTTTGAGTAATTAAACCTCAACCAATAAAAACAAAGGCCTGCAGAAACGCAGGCCTTTTTAGTGTCAGTCGCTGTTAGATTAAGAATGGAAGATCACTTGTTCGTCTTCGGTCATTACAAGCGTCGCTTTGTTTTGCTCAATAAGCTGAGCGGCATAAGAAGGCGTCACGGCTTGAATCTCGCCTTTTGCTTTTAGCGTCAGTGATTCCCACGCTTGGTCACGATATTTACCCGCTTGGGTGTATTGAATCAGTACTTTCATAGCTTCACGCTCCGGTGTGGTTGACGTGCTACTTAAGTTAGCGCTCCTACAGCGGTTGCGCACCTGTTAAAAATGAAACATTAGATTAACCAAATAAGGTGGTACGTCGTTTTGAATAAATCGCAGTATTGACAGTTTAAGTTAATGGTATTAACTTAATGGTGTTAACTATTTATTTTGAGACGATGATGAGCGAAAAAAGCAGTAAAGGGCGTCCTGCGCAAATTTCTAGAAAAGACGTGGTTGAGTGTGCCTTAAACCTAGGGTTAGAAAATGTAAGCATGCATGCGCTGGGCAAACAATTGGGGGTCAGCGCGACGGCACTGTACCGACATGTTGGCTCTAAAGAAGCGTTGGTCGATTTATGTTGCGACTATGTACTAGGGAAAGTCGAATTGCCGCAAGAGAAAGACTGGGAAGCATACCTTTACACGTTTGCGAAAAACTTTAGACAAGCACTTATGTCTATTCCGGGTTCGGTCGCGTTTATTCGCCATAGCCAAAGTTTCACGCCGGCTTCAAGCATCATCGTCAACGATATTTTAGGTATCTTCAGAGAGGCCAAATTTGAAGCAGAAGTTGGTTTTATGGCGTTTGCGAGTGTTTATACGCGAGTAACGGACATCGTTGAGCATCAAGAACAAGCTGCACGCAATGAACCTCAATCTTTTCCTGAATTGGACGCCGAGCAACTGCCTCATTTTGCGTGGTTAATGAGTCAAGCTAAGCCCGTGGACTATGACAAGTACTTCGATGATGGTATTCGAATCACGATCGAAGGTCTCAAAGCCGTTTACAAATAGAACGCATTACTCGAGAGGTGGATATGTCGTCATACATTGATAACGCGATCGGTGGTTGGATTCGCAATGCTGAAAAAACAGGTGAGCTGAAAGACAACCCTTACAGAGGTAAAAAGCTCGACCTTGAAGACTATTTTAAAACACCCGCTGAGCACCGAATGGGTATGAAGATTCTTAAAGACGCAAACTGTCTACCGCCAGCGGTGCAAATGATGCAGCTTATCGAGAAGAAGCAGAAAGAATTCGAAAGCTCAGAAGATCCTGAAATGAAAGAAGTGCTGAGAAAGGAAATTATGGCGCTTAAGTTGAAGAAAGATCTTCTGATTGAGGCTAATAACTGATCTCAGCAAAACATGTGTATTCGTCAGTGGGTATTCGAATCGATCAATAACGATCCCAGTACGGTGTATCAGTGCCGAGTTTTTCGCTGATGAAGTCAATGAACACTCGCACTTTCAATGGCATGTGTTTGCGCTCTGGAAACACCGCATAGATGGCATGCTCAGGGAGAGAGAACTCTTCCATAAGCGGTTTTAAGTTACCGGCTGCAAAGTCTTTGGCGGCGATGAAGGTCGGTAATTGTGCGATGCCAGAGCCTCTTAATAGCAACTGGCGAATCGCTTCACTGTTGTTGACCACAAAGTTGCCCTTCGGCAGTACCTTATATTCGTTACCGCTGTTGATGAACATCCATTCCACCCCGCCTCGGAAATACGAATAACGCAAACAGTTGTGCGTCACCAAGTCGCTTGGTTTGGTTGGCACGCCAAATTCTTTTAGGTATTCGGGAGAGGCGCACAGTACGCTTTTACACGGAGCAAGGCGCTTAGCGACAAGGTTAGAAGTCGCAAGTTCGCCAATGCGAATCCCCAAATCAAAGCCTTGTTCGACCAAGTCCACCATGGCGTCTTCTAGCTGTAAATCGACCTCAATTTTCGGGTAACGTGCAAGAAATTCGCTGATAAGTGGCGCAACGTGCAAAACACCAAAAGACATCGGGGCGGTGATTTTGAGCCTACCTTGCGGTGAGCCTTGCAACTCGGAAACGGCATCGACACCTTGTTGAGCAAGGTTCACTGCTTGTGAGGCGTACTCGAAGTATCGACGTCCAGCTTCGGTTAAGCTGAGCTTTCTTGTGGTGCGATTAAGCAAGCGAATACCGAGGTCATCTTCGAGTTGATTAATGCGTTTGCTGATCGCCGATTTAGTCAGGTTTAACTGCTTGGCGGCAAGGGAAAAGCTGCCGCATTCGACGACAGCGACAAATACTGGCAGTGACGCAATGGCATTCACGGCGTGCTCCTAGGTTATTGGGATTATCTATTATTAATTTTATTGTTGAGAAAAACGATACAATCATTTTCCAATTATAGAGATTATCTTCAAGAAGAAAACAATTAGACTATGCGGCAGAAAACGACCTGGATATTGGAAAGAAGAAAATGAAATACGATTGGATCTTGTTTGATGCTGACGAAACCTTGTTTCACTTTGATGCCTTCAAAGGTTTGCAGCTAATGTTTTCTCGCAAAGGCGTAGACTTCACCGAGCAAGATTTTGCCCACTACCAAACGGTCAACAAGCCACTTTGGGTAGATTACCAAGATGGTAAAGTGACAGCAGATGAGCTCAAGCACAAACGCTTTACTGAGTGGGCAGAAAAGCTCAATACCACGACGGCGGATCTCAACACGGCATTCTTAGAAGCGATGGCAGATATCTGCACTTTGTTGCCGGGTGCGAAAGAGTTGATGGAAGCGCTGCAAGGTAAAGCCAAAATGGGCATCATCACCAATGGCTTTACCGAGCTGCAAGCGATTCGTCTAGAACGCACAGGTATGAGCGATTACTTCGAGCATGTGGTGATTTCTGAACAAGTCGGTATTGCCAAGCCGGATCTAGGCATCTTTGAGTACGCGATGACGCAAATGGGTAACCCGTGTAAGACGCGCGTCTTGATGGTGGGTGACAACCTGCATTCTGATATCTTGGGTGGTAACAACTTCGGTATTGAAACATGCTGGCTGAACACCACAGGCGCAAGTGTGGATGAGCGCATTGCACCAAGCTACACGGTGGAATCGTTGAATGAGCTTAAGAGCATCCTCATCGCTTAAGCTTAAGTAAAGAAATAAACGGAAAAAGCGCTGATTTCTCAGCGCTTTTTTGTTTTTATCGATACTGTTTTGTGTCAATCGATCTTGCTTATTAGTTTGCGTTTTTTTCAGTCAATTCGCCTTGCACTTGTTGTTCTTTCTCACCAAGCTTGAAGTAAATCTTGCCGACGATGACTTCTGAAATCAGGATGGTAAACACCACCGCAAAGAAGGCGACGACACCGTTCCAAGGACCACTAAAGTCAACCTTGTCACCAAATAGGATGTTAATTGCTTCTAGCATCACGAACTTCGAACCGACCAAAATAACGTAAGTCGAAAGACCGCGATAAATCTTAGGTGCCGTGCCCGGTTTCGATTTAAAGTACTCTGCAATTTTGTGTTCCGCTTTGATCGACAGCTTCAAAAGCAACTGAAGCAGCAATGCCGCGGCGAAAGAAATCGTAAACGAATCAATCGTTACAAAGTCCCAGTATTCGTCATAGAAGTTCAGTACCGTAAGGTCTACCAATACCGCCAAGGTATAACCAACAAACAGACGCTGTGGAGTGTTGAAACCGTAGACTTTATCCGATGCGCTCATAAGAACCCTCAATCAATAATGAACAAGTTTGCAAAGCCATGCCTTGCGTCGATGGGTTAACTATATGAGTTCCCCGGTGGGAAAACTTGCCATTTCGCGCCATTGGAATTATTGCGATGAATGATTATTTTTATGCGACATATTGAACTTAAATAAGCGCCTCGAATTTGAAAACCGTCTACAAACTGACACGCAAACAGCGTTAGAATGGCGCTTAATCCAACAAGTTATTTCGAAGAATCAAGCAGTAAGGACTCTCATGGCAGACATCAAGCAGCTCGACAGCAAAGTGGTGTATCAAAACAAATGGATGACGGTACGTGAAGATAAAATCCAACGTCCTAGCGGAGCCGAAGGCATTTACGGTGTGGTCGATAAGCCAGACTGTGCGGCGATTCTGGCTATCGATAACGGTGTGATTCATTTAGTACAGCAGTTTCGTTACACCGTAGGGCAACGTTGTTGGGAAATCCCGCAAGGGGCGTGGGAATCAAATCCAGATGCGGATCATCTTGAGCTAGCAAAAGGTGAACTTCGTGAAGAGACCGGCATGCAGGCTAATAAGATGGAGTACGTTGGTGCGCAGTTCATCGCTTACGGGTTCTTAAACCAGACTTGCCACGTGTACTTCGCGAGTGAGTTGTCTGAAGTGGGCAATCAGCTAGACAGCGAAGAAGAAGATTTGATCACTCGTTCGTTTTCTGTCGAAGCGTTTGAGCGCATGATGATAGACGGCGAAATCAAAGACTGCGTGACCATTGCCGCTTATGGTTTAGCAAAATTGAAAGGCTTGGTATAAGCAAAAAGAAGCTATTAAGTTACCCAAGGTGATAAGGCAAAAGGCTCGCGATGAGCCGTTTCGTGATTATTATAGGGATGAATTAGCGCCGCTTTTTGTTGCCACAGGTGCCTATCACCACAGATGTTGGCGTGATGTTATTCGCCGCCACCATCACCACCGTCTCCTCCAAAGTCTCCGCTGTCAGCATCGAAATCATCAGAATTGGTGGCGGGTTGTTGTTTGTTGCAGTCCTGAATTTCTGCGTAAGTCAGTAAAGCACTGACGCTTACAAGATCTGTCGCTTGGTCAAACAAGGCAAGTGAGACTTCTGATTGAAATTCAACATGCTCACCCAGCTCTTGGCTTAGCCCTATCGACACGTAAGTGGTTTGGTTAATGAACATGCCGTATGCGAGAAGGGTGAAAGCGTCGTCTGTTTTTCCATTTTCTTTGAGTGCCCAATCGATCTCTTTCTTCGCGTAATCCGTTTTCTCACCATACTTGAGCACGAGTTTAGGTGTAATGTCTTTTGCGATTTCTCGAATTTGGCGGTTTCGTTTCCAACTTCCAAACATAATGATTTCCTTTCAACAGGCGGTTAATCTTGGGCTATCGTCTCTCTAGTACTTCAATGAGTTCATATCGGTACAAACTTGTATCTGCTGGCGCATTCTCTGGAGTAAATTGCTGGATGCGTTTGACTTTTAAGGTGTACTCATAGCCGGGTTCAAATTCAAAACCGTCAATTTGATCATAGAAGTAGTTACCGTCCACGACCATGCACTTCATTGGAGCCACACCCACGCAGTCTACACGCTCAGGAGCGACATGAATTGTCATTGTGTTCATGGTGTCATCAGAATTGCGCTGAGCACAACCAAACAGCACCGCTGCCATCATAGGCAATACAATATAGTGTTTTAGATTCATTCTTTGTTCCTTAAAAAGTGACCAAATTATCATAGCAAGATTGACGAAAAACGACCTTGAACTTTGCGTTAGGGGCTTTATACCCAAGTGATTTCAAGATGCAGGGTTCAGAGCGTTGTCATTGAGTCGAGTTCAAGGAAAACAATGCAGCGTAATAGCTAGCTCTTGCCAAGTTGTATATAGTATTTCATTCATAAACCTTTGGCGGAGCAGTAGCGTGAAATTATTGGCAGATAAAACTGGTGAACAATTTTTGCAAATTTTAGATGAGCAAGGTGACACGTTAACGGTGCAATTCATCTCCAATGAAGGTGAGCCAAAAGGGCAGCCATTCAAAGATTCTCTCAAGGGGTTGATATTGGCGGGTTGGTCTCATCGAACAACATCGACTGCGATTGGCATCTCTCGATTCAAAAAGGGCTATCTTGAAGATGCGCATGTGAGTTTTGCGTTGCATCGTCTCTATCCTTTGGGACGTAAAGTAAAGCTGCCAAGTGGAGAAATCGTTCAAATCGCAAGTTATGCCAATACTCACGTTGATGGTTATTATATGTTTGTGCGTTGTGAAGGGGAGCAAGAATTGGTGCGTATGAAGATGTCACCAGATTGGTTGCTAATGCCGTCAGAAAAGCTACTTGCTCTACCTTATTATCCTCGCCCTCGAACTCAAAAAGAGCTAGATGTGATTGATGAATTCGATAGCTGGGCTGGTGGCTTTTAATCGTTAGCTTATCGATAATCAAACCCAAATCGCGCTAAGTAGTGCCAGACTTTCTTCAAATCTTGCTCGTCAAACGCTTTTGCTTTTACCGCTTCACCAATGATACGTGGTGCTAGCGTACCATTTTCTGCAACCTGATTTGCGATGTCTAAAATGGTTTGTCCTCGGTAGTCTGGATAAAGATTGATGTCTTCTATTGAGACACAAAAGCCACTGTGCCAACGAATTTCAACTGGTAACTCGCGAGCGTAATCTTCTACCTCTGTGCCTTTAAATGAAGGATCGAGCACCAAGGCTCGAATATCTTCCTCCAAGCGCAAATCGCCGTGGATTTGAGTTTCGATATAGGCGTCCAACCTGTCAGGCGCTTGCGCGTTTAACTCATCCAACAAGGGTTGAACATGTTCAATGGTGGCGAAGTGCTCTGGCTCGAAGAAGCTATCTGGATAACAAAATGTCGCTCGTTTAGTGATCTCTGGTTTCAATAAGAAGTAGCTCGACCCAAATCTTGGTGAAGCGCCAACTTCTGAACCTGAGAAGTTTAACGCGCCATACTTTGGGCGTTGATTTGGTTGGCTATTGTCGTACACACCATCAAACACGCGTTGCTCCCAACGCCAACGCTCTCCGCCTTTATAAGCTGTTAATCCGCCATTGCTTGTACCGGTTTCAAACTGAGATTTGAGCTTTCCGTCTTGCGCAATTGCTTTGAGAAGAGGTATGCCTTGAGAGGTCAAACGATCGGGATGGAAGTTAATTGTGACCGAAAATGGATGTGATTGAGGTGCTCCAACAGATTTCGAGCGAATGATTTCAAGAGCGCGTTGAGTTAAAGGATGTTCGAGCATGACGTTGACCTCAGAGTTTTCTTCAACTTATCGAGTTCGAACGACGAATACAATCTCTGGCTTATGAATGGGAATAAGGCAATTAGAACCTCTCGACTACAGAGAGGTTCTATGAGTTTCGTTAGCTTAGAAAGGATGGTTTGACAATTGATTCGTACTTTCTAGCATTTTTTCTGCCACGTAGTGGTGTGTTGCTGTGGTCGGGTGTGTTACGTCCCAGAATACAAACTTATCAGAGCCAGAAGACGCACACTCAGAACGCAATGAGTGATGGTATAGGTAATCTACCGATGAAGAGCGGTTGATGTCTTGGCAAGCTTGGCTCGCGTTTACAAAACCGTGTTGCTCTGGATTTGCTGTTAAGCTTTCAAACAGTGCATGCGTATCGTACAAGGTAACGTTGTAGCCTTGTGCAGTGTAATACGCCGCTTGTGCTTTGATGAACTCATTCATTTCCACGATCTTCGCGCGGATCTTGTTGATTTCTTCTTGAGTCGAGTAGGTAAACTGTGGTGCACGTGTTGCATCTGGTAGTGTCATCAACAACAAGTTCTTCGCACCTGCATCGGTCAGTTTAATCAAGGCTTCCGCGTAGTCTGATTTCACTTCTGGCACGCTACGGTTGTAGTTCATGAAGTCATTTAGACCAAACTCAAGGGTAAACAGGGTATTAGCAGGCTTGTAGTTTTTCGCTAATTTCGCATATGCCAAGTAAGAGGAAACTTGCTCACCTACACCAGTCAGAGCGATGTATTGGTTTTCGCCTGCCGCGCCACCTACAGCCCAGTTGTATAGCGGTAAGTTTTTCGCTTGAGCAATGTACTCAGTCCACACAAAACCGTTTGAGAAGTGTCCCAAGAACCAGCTATTTGGATTCGGGAATCGCCATTGTGATGCATTAAAGATGTTGCCTGTATCAGACAAGCTGTCACCCAACGCTACGACCTTGTTGATTTGGTCTGGCTGCATGACAGGGTCGTTGCTCCAGATGGTATGGTTGTAGGAGAAACGGTTATCGGCTGCAAAGAAGGTGATGTCAGCATTTTCATTTGCTAGGTCAAGAGTTTGCTCACAACGTTGCTTGATAACACTTTGCGGTGTGTCTGTGTAGAACATGTTCTTGAAAGAAACCGAACTCCACCAGTAGCCATCAAGCGTGAAGTAACTGCCGTCTGGATTTTCTGCCCACTCCCAATCGGTCGCAGGTTCATCTTTTGAATAACTGGTGCGGTACCAGCAGCGGACATAAGTGTAAGTTTGTTTCGCTTGCGCGCTTCTTACTTGAGAGGCACTTACCATCTCTGGAGACAATGTTGGCTCGGCAGCGTGAGCAAAACTTAGTGGTAGTAATAATGCACTAAGTAACGTAATAGTTTTATTCATGATTCACTCTCTGTGATGATTATCGTCATGATTTAGGTGAGAATTTATCTCACCAAACGTCCTCATTCTGAGTAAATACCCTACTTAGTCAAATATCTAATTATTCATTCTGTCAATTCTGGTACCGCGTTCAACTTTCAATAGATTTAGTAAATAGCATGATTTTATAAAATCTAGAATAATTACTCACTAACATTAATTTAACATGCACTTTTGGCGTTAATAAGTAATTGCTTTATAAGAAAATTGGTTCTCTTTTGATGTTCACTTTATCTGTTGATTAAATGATCTTTTATTAACAATTATGCATTCACAAAATCAATTGTTTGGATTTTTTTACAAATAATCTATAGCTGAGTAGCTCATGTTAATGATAGGTGAATGATTTTTCATGAGCGTAAAGTGAATAAAAATCAGCTCAAAAAGGAATAGAGCAAATGCATCACACAACAACTAAATTAAATGGCTTGTTTTCATTGTCTGCCGTTGCAGTGGCACTGACATTTTCGATGTCAGCGCATGCGGCTCCTCTGACGGGGTTCGACGAATCTAACTTGCCGACCAAATACATCGTCAAATTTAAAGAAGATACGTCCAGTCCTTCAGCATTGGGTGGGAACTCATTCTGGGGACCACGTATCGCGCAAGAGTCGGTCTTAGATCAGCTCAAAGCGCGTAAAGTGGAAAAGCTAGGAAATCGCGCGATTTACAGCGTGGAAATGGAAGACTCGGAGTTGGGGCAACTGCGTAACCGCAGCGACGTGGAATACGTTGAAATTGACCCACCGCGTTATCTGTTAAGCGAGACTATCCCTTGGGGCTATGAGGCGGTGAATGCTCAGCTTCTGAATGACTCAAATGCAGGGAATCGCACCGTGTGTATCATCGACTCGGGTTACGATTTGGCGCACAATGATCTGAGTGGTAACCGAGTGTCGGGTACAAATGATAGCGGTACCGGTTCTTGGAGTGTTCCGGGTAATAACAACGCTCACGGTACACACGTAGCGGGTACGATTGCCGCGATTGCCAACACGGAAGGCATCAAAGGCGTTATGCCAAACCAAAACGTGAATTTGCACATTGTTAAGGTGTTCAATGAAGCGGGTTGGGGCTACTCATCCAGCTTGGTGAAAGCGGTACAAACTTGTGCTGACAACGGCGCGAACGTGGTCAACATGAGCCTTGGTGGTAGCCAGTCGAGTGTGACAGAGAAAAACGCGTTGCAAACCATTTACGACCAAGGCGTGTTGCTGATTGCCGCTGCGGGTAACGATGGTAATACTGCGCACAGTTACCCAGCATCTTACGATTCAGTTATGTCGGTTGCGGCGGTGGATGATAAGCGTGATCACGCGGCGTTCTCTCAAGCGACAGACCAAGTTGAAATCGCAGGTCCGGGCGTAGCGATTCTATCTACGGTGACAGTCGGCGAGGGTAAGCTTTCAGACATTCGCTTGAATGGTGTTAGCCAGTTCGATCGTGGCATCGTTCCTCATAACCGCTTGATCCAATCGGGCGGCAGTTACGGTCCTGATCCAGTAGCCGGTTCTATCACGGCGACACTGGCAAGCTGTGACGTATCTGGTAGCAGTTTCAGCTGTGGTGATATGTCTGGCAAGATCTGTTTGACCGAGCGTGTGGGTAACCAATCATCAGGCAACTACCCAGAAATCGATGCAGTTCAAGCGTGTTACAACGCAGGCGCAAGTGCGGCGATTGTGTACAGTAACTCTGAGCTACCGGGTTTGCAGAATCCTTTCCTTGTCGATCAAAACAACGCGGCGCGTATTGTGTCAGTGACGGTTGATCGTGCTTTCGGTCAGGAGCTGTTGGGCTATGTTGGTCAAGACATCACGGTATCGACCACCAAGGGTGAAGACTACGAGTACTACAACGGTACTTCGATGGCGACACCGCACGTAACGGGTGTTGCAGGTTTAGTGTGGAGTTACCATCCAACCTGTACCGCAGCACAAGTACGTAACGCACTGATCAAGACAGCAACGGACATCGACGTAACAGGTCGTGATAACCGCACTGGTCATGGTCTTGTGAATGCTGAGGCTGCGAAACAATACCTTGACGCAGGCTGTAATGGTCCGGATGGCGGCGGCTCTGGCAACGACAACGTTCTAGAAAATGGTGTGGCGAAAACGCAGCTTTCTGGCGGCAGCAAATCAAGCACAGTATTCGTGTTTGACGTCCCAGCGGATGCAACGCAAGCGACATTCAACATGAGTGGTGGTTCTGGTGATGCTGACCTTTACGTGCGCTTTAACGGCACACCAAGCACCAGCACTTACGATTGTCGTTCATGGGCGGGCGGTAATGGCGAAAGCTGTAGCTTGAACGTATCTGGCGCAGGGCAATATGAAGTATTGGTTTACGGCTACAGCGCGTACTCTGGTGTTTCTCTTGTTGCCGCGCATAACGGTTCGGGTGATTCATCAGGCGGCGGTTCTGCACCTTCTAGCTACACCAACTCGAATGCAGTAGCGATTCCTGACAACAGCTCTGCAGGTATCGTAAGCCCATTAGATGTGGCTCGCTCTGGCGATGCAGGTTCAGTGACTATCGACTTGGATATCACTCACACCTACATTGGCGATCTTCGTGTCACGCTAACGTCACCAGATGGTGGTCAAGTAGTACTGCACGACAATGCGGGTGGTGGTGCGAACGACATTAAAACCAGTTTCCAAGCGGACTTCTCTGGTTTTGAATCGCAAGGCACATGGGAACTTAAAGCGGTGGACAATGCCAGAAGAGACACAGGCACCATCAACAGTTGGACTCTGACCTTTCAATAAGGAGTGACTATGAAGAAGTTGACCTTACTTTCTTTGTCTGCGGTAGGCGCTACCGCACTATTGGCAATCGGACTGAGCTCAAACAGCTTGGCAAACAATCAAGGATTTCCTCTCGTGGATGAACGCCAAGATCAAGCCGAGCAGCAACCTGCACGCTACTTTGTTAAGTATCATGAAGGAAAAGAGAGCGAAGTGAGAGCGCTTCTTCGTCAGCACAACATTGAAGTGGTCGACGCTCTGGTGAAACAACACGTGTTGGTTGTGGTGGGTGAACAGGCGGAAGTCGAGAAGCTCGCGGATCACGATGCGGTCGAATACACCGAGCAAGAGCCGACAAGAAAGCTGCTATCTAACGGAAGTACGCTTCAATAAGCCAAACTTGCTTAAGATAGTGCCAAAAAAGAAAAACGCCCCTCACGTGAGGGGCGTTTGTTTTCTTTCTACGATTGCTTTCTATGACTGGTTTCTTATAAAGCCAGTCGCTTGCTATGACTAGAGGTTCTTTAGGATCGATGCCGATGAGCCTATTCGCGCATCAATCAAGTCAGTTATCAGCTAGTCATATTCAGACTACTTAGCGAACAATCAGACCCAGTAAGATACCAACAGCGCCGAAGTCTGCGTCACTAAAGGTCGTGTTAGCAAAACCTAGGTCACCAAGTACTGGCATTAGGAATACTGGTAGGAAGGTAATCAGTAGACCTTGTGCAAAAGCACCCAAGATTGCACCGCGACGACCACCTGTAGCGTTACCAAATACACCTGCAGCAGCACCCACAAAGAAGTGTGGAACAACACCAGGAATAATCACAGTAAGTCCCATCACGTAAAGTAGGAACATACCCAAAAGACCCGCCGCAAAGCTCGATAGGAAGCCAACCAATACTGCGTTTGGTGCGTATGGGAATACAACCGGACAATCAAGCGCAGGTTTTGCGTTTGGCACTAGTTTGTCTGAGATACCTTTAAACGCTGGAACGATTTCTGCGATAACCATACGTACACCTTGAAGGATGACGTACACACCACCGGCGAATGTGATGGATTGCATCAGCGCGAACATGAACCAGTGCTTACCACCGCTGACTTCGCGTACAAAGTCGCCGCCAGCGAAGATACATGTCACCATAAAGATGATGCCCATGGTGAACGAGATTGCCACTGGCGTATCACGTAGGAACAACAAGCTCTTAGGTACGTTCATCTCTTCAGTAGAGTGTTCTTTGTTACCGAACTTGCTGCCAATAAAGCCCGCTAGTACGTAAGAAAGGGTAGAGAAGTGACCAATAGCAACGTCATCAGAACCTGTAACTTGCTTCATGTACTTGTGAGCAATCGCAGGGAAGAACACCATCACAGAGCCCACAACTAGAGAGCCAAGCGCGATCAGTGGAACGCCTTTCATGCCGCTAGAAGCAAGGATTGCTGCTACCATCATCGACATAAATAGTGTGTGGTGACCCGTTAGGAAGATGAATTTCCATGGCGTGAAGCGAGCGATCAAGATGTTCACTAACATACCGAAGAACATGATCATCGCCATCTCTTTACCAAACGCTTCTTGCGCGATAGAGACGATAGCTTCGTTGTTTGGAACCACGCCTGTGATGCCAAATGCGTGTTGGAAAATCGTCGCAAAGTCACCCAGAGAAGTCACAACCAGACCCGCACCCGCGCCAAGCACGATGAAACCAAGAATGGTTTTTACTGTACCTTTAATGCACTCGGTGACCGGTTTTTTCTGAGCAATTAAGCCGATTAGGGCGATGAGACCTACCAGAACCGCTGGCTCTGATAGGACATCGTTCATTAAGAAACTGAAAAATTCCATAACGCCACCTTATAGAGCGCCAAGCTCTTGAAGTGCCACAGATAGACGCTCTTTCATTGCCACTTTGTCGACCATGTTATCAAGCGCAACGATGCGTGGTTCAACGCCCAGTGCGTTCAACTGCTCAACGATGTCGTTAGTACCGATGAAGATGTCACAATCCGTACCTTTTACAGAACCTAGATCGATATGATCCACTTCTGCGTTTACATTCAATTCTTTCACGATGCCTTTGATGCTCATTTCCATCATTAGGCTAGTACCAAGACCGTGACCGCAAACAACCATAATTTTCATAATTCAGACCTTTTCTTTTTATAGGGGTGTATGCCCATTTTTTAAGGGCACATCAGGAGTTAGTATTTTTCGATGATCGCGAGAACATCTTGTGTGTTTTGAGCGGTGCAGATGGCTTCTACATGCTCTTCATTCATAAACAACTCTGCCAGTTTAGAAATCGCATCCACGTGCGAGTTACTGTCTGTCGCGGCTAGCGTAACCAGCATTTTCACTGGGTCGTTACCTTCAGAATCGAAGTTCACGCCGTTTTGAATTACCGTGATAGCAAGAGACAAACGGTTAACGCCATCTTCAGGGCGAGCGTGTGGCATTGCCATACCAGGACCTACCACGTAGTAAGGACCGAGCTCTTCGTGTGAGCGGTAAATAGCGTCCACGTAGCTTGGCTCAATCGCACCATTTTCAATCAGTGCTTCACAGGATTTGCTCACCGCATCTTTCCAGTCAGTAGCATCAGAATGGATGCGAATCACATCAGAGGTAATCAGTTCACGTAGCATTGGATCTTTCCGGTTTGTTGTTTTGTTGATGGGTACTTTATCGATCAATTTGTCAGAAAAACCTGAGAATGATCACAAATGGTAGCGCTATCTGATAGCGCTATCATAAATTGTGATAGCGCTACCATTTTTATCAGTCGTCCGAGTTTCATATGCTTGTGATCGACTTCTAATGCGCTAATATCAAAACCAATAAAACGCTGTGGTAAGATGTCGCGGCAGAAAATAGAGAACACTAAATAAGAACAATGAGCGAACCTCGCAAACGAAGAAGTACTGGCAATGTCACCTTGGCAGACGTCGCTAAAAAAGCCGGCGTAGGCACCATGACGGTGTCGCGAGCATTACGAACGCCCGAGCTAGTATCTGACAAGCTGAGAGAAAAGATTCAACAAGTGGTTGATGAGCTCGGCTATATCCCGAATAAAGCGGCAGGGGCTTTGGCGTCTGCTGAAAGTTACTCCATCGCTCTTATCATTCCTTCCCTGTTTGAAAAAGCGTGCGCGCTTTTCTTACCGAGCTTTCAACAAGCGTTGAACAAAGCAGGTTATCAGTTGCTGCTTGGCTACAGCGACTACTCGGTAGAGCAAGAAGAGAAACTGCTTTCGACATTTCTTGAGAGCCGTCCAGCCGGAGTGGTGCTGTTTGGTAATGAACACAGCCAACGTACTAATCAGCTTTTGGAAGCCTCGAACACGCCAGTATTGGAAATTGCTGAGTTAAGTTCGAAAGCCAGTTACCTCAATATCGGTGTCGACCATTTTGAGGTGGGTAAAGCGTGTACCAAGCATGTGATTGAGCAAGGCTTCAAGAACGTGGGCTTCATTGGTGCGCGTGGGGATCACTCCACTTTGCAACGTAAGCTACACGGCTGGCAAAGCGCGATGATTGAGAACTACCTTGCGCCGGACCATTTTTTAACCACGCACGAAGCACCATCTTCACAATTGGGTGCGGAAGGGTTGGCGAAGCTTTTATTGCGTGATTCAAGTTTGAATGCTCTGGTATGTAGCCATGAAGAGATAGCGATTGGCGCATTGTTTGAGTGTCATCGCCGAGTGCTGAAAGTCCCGACCGACATTGCGATTATCTGTTTGGAAGGCTCTTCCATGGGTGAGCACGCCTACCCAAGTTTGACCTGCGCGGAATTCGATTACGAACGTATGGGGACGAAAGCCGCAGACAAGTTACTGCAAGCCATTAAAGGTGAGCCTGTAGAGCATGCAACGGACATGGGCTTTAAGCTAAAACGCCGAGCGAGTACTGCGATCAACTAATTTGATTAGCGACAAAACGCGATACAAAAAACCTCTCAATGCTGAGAGGTTTTTTTATGCGTGAGAATAGTGACTGTCGACTACGGGCGCTCACCTGCCGCTAGGCGACGTTCGATATCAGCAACCACTTCTGGGAAGTCAGCGATCGTATCGATAAGGTAGTGCGGCGAGCTCTTGAGCAATTTTGCACGCGCTTTTTCACGAGCGGCATCAAGCGTTGCTTCGTCCGCGGCTTGGTATTCTTCAAACGTTAGACCTGCTTCGTTACCAGAGAGCAGCAAACCAACGGTCCACATACCGGCGTTGTGACCTTCATCGATGCCCGGTGCGGCGTCATCCACTTTGATACACGCATTAACGTCGGTAACATTCAGCTCAATCACGTTTTTCAGTGCCATAAATGGTGCAGGGCGACCACCTTGCGGTAGGTCATCCGTTGCTACTACGTAATCTGGCTTGTAACCGTAATCCGCTGCAACAGGAATCAGTACATCCATCACTTCGCGAGGGTAACCAGAACAAGAACCGATCTTGATGCCTTTGTCTTTCAGACTGTTCACAACTTCAATCGCATTTAAGATAGGCTCTGCATGGTCAGCCACTTTTGCTTTTTGCAGAGGCATAAATGCTGCGTAGATAGCGTCGATGTCTTCGCTGGTCATTGAGCGACCAAACTTCTCATTCCAACGCTTATCAACCGCAGGGATGCGACCCACTGCTTGGATGTGATCCCACTTACCAAGACCCATTGGTTCGCGCGCTTCTTCAAGGTCGATTTCAAAATTAAAGCCTTGTTTGAATGCTTCCACAAAGATGCTGGTTGGCGCAAAAGAGCCGAAATCGACGATAGTGCCAGCCCAGTCAAAGATCACTGCTTGAATTGGTGAGTTGCTCATGTTCAATCCTTTTTCTTGCTTGCCAGAGCGCTGCCTACACATTGGAACCGCGCTCTGGATAAATTGGTTTTTGTTGAGGTCTATCGACCCTAAAAGTAGTTAAAGTCTTTGCACACTTTGGCGATGGCTTCTTCGAAGATCGCCAGCGCTTCTGTCAGTTGTTCGCGAGTGATGATCAGCGGTGGGCTGAGTTGAATCACATTGCCTTGCGATACCTTGAAGCTCACGCCATTGTTGAGGCATTGGTACAATACAGCTTCCGCTTCGTCATACGCGCGTGCTTTGCTTTCGTGGTCAGTGACCAACTCAATGCCCCATAACATGCCGATGCCACGTACATCGCCAATCACAGGGTACTTGGCTTTCATCTCTAGCAGCTTTTCACGCATAAACTGGCTGTCGGCTTTGGCTTTATCTAGCAAGCCGTCTTGCTCAATGGCTTCCATGGTTGCCAGTGCTGCAGCACAACCGATAGGGCTTTTCTCATGAGTGTAGTGACCCATGGAGATTTGCTCGGCGGTGTTGTATTTGTCTTTGGTTACCATGGCTGCGATAGGCACTAACCCTCCGCCCAAACCTTTACCGATGCAGAGCATATCTGGCTCGATGTCGTAGGCTTGGTAGGTAAACCATTCACCGCTGCGACCCATGCCATTCGGGATGTCGTCGATGATCAACATGACATTGTGTTTGTCACAGATTTCGCGAATGCGTTTCCAGTAGGCTTTGCTCGGTACTTGTACGTCGGTATTACGAACTGCTTCTGCGATAAACGCGCCCACGCCGCCTTCTTTCTCAATCACGTATTCGAGGTAGTCGGCATAATGCACATCGCTACCGTCGGCAACTGGAAAAGCGCCTCGGTAAGACACTGCTGGTGGAATGCGTTCAACACCTGCTATTAATGGTCCCATGCCTTGGCGGAAACACGCTTCGCCACCCACTGAGATGGCATCCAACGATGC
This sequence comes from Vibrio sp. SCSIO 43155, assembly GCF_023716605.1. Lineage (NCBI taxonomy): Bacteria > Pseudomonadati > Pseudomonadota > Gammaproteobacteria > Vibrionales > Vibrionaceae > Vibrio > Vibrio sp. SCSIO 43155. Next base: position 298,419 of record NZ_CP071853.1, read on the forward strand.
GCCGTGGAAGGAGTCCCACAACGACACCACCTTGTAGTTGCCCGTGATGTGGCGAGCTAATTTAAGAGCCATGCCAACCGCAGATGTGCCACCCGGAGCAAACAACACGCGATTCAACTCGCCGCCACAGATTTGGGTGAGTTTTTCGGCACATTCAATCGCGGTCTCGTTGGTAAAACGACGTGGTGAAAACGGCAGTCTGGCAATTTGCTCTTGCACACGTTTAATCACATGCGGGTGACCGTAGCCCAGTTGATGGACGTTATTGCCATGGAAATCCATGTACTTTTTACCGGTAGCATCTTGGATGTAGATGCCTTCTGCTGCTTCCAAGGTATCTAAGCAAGGCGTCGACATGGCTTGATGAAGAAAGACCTCCGAATCACGCTTCAACAATGCTTGTGTGCGTTCATCGTCCATCGATGCATTCCAAGCTTGGCGCGCTGGTGTTGTGTTAACATCGCCTTCGCTGCGGAAGTGGGTGGGTTTGATATTCTGAGTCATAACGCTCTCTCAATCAGAAGGCTGCTTTACGCAACTTGCCAGTACATTGCTTTTTCAATTGCACCGATTAAGCGCTCGATATCTGCTGGGTAAACTTCGCCAATGTTGCCGATACGGAAGCAATCTGCATTCGATACCTTACCCGGATAGATCACGAAGCCCTGCTCTTTCAAACGTGTGTAGAACGCTTTGAATTGGTAATCACTGTGCGTCGGAGAGTAGAAAGAAGTGATGATTGGCGAGTGAAGGTCATCACTCAGTAGTGGCTCAAACCCTAAAGAACGCATACCTGCAACCAGTGTTTTCTGGTTAGTTTGGTAACGGTTATGACGAGCCTCAATGCCGCCTTCTTGTTCCAGCTCTAACAATGCTTGATAGAAAGCGCGAACCGTGTGCGTTGGAGACGTAAAACGCCATTTGCCGTGGTTCACTTCCATGCAGTGCCACTGGTCGTAAAGATCAAGGCTTAAAGAACGAGCCTGACCTTGGCACTTTTCTAGCTCAGTTTGTTTCGCAATCACAAAGCCAAAACCCGGTACGCCTTGAATACATTTGTTTGCAGAGCTGATCATAAAATCGATGCCTAGCTCAGCAATATCGATAGGAATGCCACCAAAGCTCGACATGGCATCGAGAATCACCACTTTACCGTGTGCTTTCGCTGCAGAAGCAAATGCCTCAATTGGGTTAAGCATGCCAGTGGTTGTCTCGCAGTGAACAATCGCCACGTGTGTTATCGCAGGATCCGATGCCAATGCAGTTTCCACCTCGTTCAAGTGTGGCTGTGATGTTTCGCCTGGGGAAACTACATGGCATGGAATATTTAGGTATTCAGCGATCTGAGCGATACGCGCACCGTAAGCGCCGTTGTCGACAACCAACAATTTTCCATCTTTGCCAATGGCGCTGCCAATCGTTGCTTCTACTGATGCGGTGCCACTACCTTGCATTAGTACGCTGGTGTAGCCGTTTTGCTCCGTCGCCAGTTTTACAAGCTTAGTGCGGATCACTTCTACAATGTCTTTGTTGTATTCATCATCCCAAGTACACCAGTCTTTTAGCATGGCTTCACGTACTGTTTCAGAAGTAGATAGAGGACCTGGAGTCAGTAGTAGGTATTCGTTTTTCATCTCGATTTCCATCAGAATAGGCTAATTGGTCTACACCAAATTTCGAGTTCACTCTAGCGAGGAAGAAAAGGGCAGTAAATAGGCGAATCTTCAATTTCATAAAACTTTAATATCCAGAAAATAGCGGATCATTTGAACAATTATTCATCGCAAATTTTCGTAAAACTGCCATTTAATGGTCATGATTTCGTCACAAAGGCTCAGTAGGGTGTATATCGTCAACTGGTACAGACCAAATAAAAACTTAGCCAAATTAACTGGAGAAAATGATGAAAAACCGTTTGATGAAAGGATCGCTGGCTGCACTTGTCTCTCTGCTAGCTACGAATGCAATGGCAGCACAGGAAGTCACGGTTTACACCGCTTTCGAAACTGACATTCTTGCGAAATACAAGTCTGCGTTTGAGAAAGATAACCCAGATATCAAGATTAAGTGGGTTCGCGATTCAACCGGTATCATGACGGCGAAATTGCTGGCAGAAAAGAACAACCCTCAAGCGGAAGTGGTTTGGGGTCTTGCTGGCTCGTCAATGGCACTGCTTAAAGATGAAGGTCTTCTTAAGCCTTACACACCAAAAGGTTTGGAAGAGCTGCACGCGAACCTAAACGACCCTCAATCAAACCAAGCTTGGTTCGGTAACGATGCGTTCTTCAACGCAGTTTGTTTTAACGAAGCGGTAGCGAAACAACTTAACCTACCGAAACCAACGTCTTGGGAAGATCTAACGAAGCCGGTTTACAAAGGTCACATTGCAATGCCGAACCCAGCGTCTTCAGGTACTGGCTACATGCAGGTTTCTGCTTGGCTACAAAACATGGGTGAAGATCAGGCATGGAACTACATGCGTGACTTGGATAAGAACATTGCACACTACACGCACTCGGGCTCTAAGCCATGTGTTCAAGCCGGTATGGGTGAAGTGGCTATCGGTATTTCGATGGCAAGCCGCGGCGCGAAGCTGAAAACACAAGGTGCACCACTAGCGGTTATCACACCAAAAGGCATCGGCTGGGAATCAGAAGCTGTTGGTCTAGTAAAAGAGTCTGATGCAGCGAAACGTGTTGTCGACTGGTCAATCTCTAAAGCAGCAAACGAGCTTTACGTAGAAATGTACCCAGTGGTTGCACATAAAGAAGTGAAAGCGACCGTGTCTAACTTCCCGAACGTTCAAGAGAACATGGCGAAGATGGACTTCGCGCAAATGGGCAGCAAGCGTGCAGAGATCCTAGCGGCATGGTCTGAGAAGTTTGACGCGAAATCAGAGCCAAAGTCTTAATTGAATTTGCTTTGAGTTGAATGCTGAAATCCACCTCGGTTGAGGTGGATTTTTTGTTTTCTCTGTTATTTCAGAGTTTGCTGTAAGTAGATTCCTAGTCTCACCTAGGTTCGCTGGAATGACGGACTTAAGAAAGTTGGGAGCTTCTATCCGCACTTACAACGTCATTCTCGAGAGCGACGGAGGAGTGAGTCGGGAATCTCAGAATATAGTGCTTGTAAGAGATTCCGGATGGCTCGCTTAGGCTCGTCCGGAATGACGATCTTAAGCGTATGGCGTGAAAGTCAAAGCTCGTAATTCTAGGCAATGAGTGTGATTTCAGAATTTATGAACCACACTCACCACGTCATTCTCGAGAGCGACGAAGGAGTGAGTCGGGAATCTCAGAATATAGTACTTGTAAGAGATTCCGGATGGCTCGCTTAGGCTCGTCCGGAATGACGATCTTAAGTATATGGAGTGAAGGTCAAAACTTGTCGTTCTGAGCCGCGAATGTGATTTCAGAATTTGTAATCCACGCTCATCACGTCATTCTCGAGAGTGACGAAGGAGCGAGTCGGGAATCTCTAATTACCACTTGAACAAACCCTGCCTCCCTTCATCTATTTGTCATCTTCTGGCTATAAATTTGTCATTGGAACGTAACACTCCAAAACTAAAGTTGGTATATACCATTTGGAGCGTGTGTTATGTCAACTAACCAACATTACCTAAATATCGAAAATGTAGTGAAGCAATTCGGACAGTTCACTGCATTAAAGAAAATCTCGCTAGCGATTGAAAAGGGCGAGTTTGTTTGTTTTCTTGGTCCTTCTGGCTGCGGTAAAACCACTCTGCTACGTGCCATTGCAGGTTTAGACTTGCCAACGTCTGGTGCGATTTTTCAAAACGGTCAAGAGACCACATTCCTACCACCAGAGAAGCGCGATTTCGGCATCGTATTCCAATCTTACGCGCTGTTTCCGAACCTAACTGTGCAAGAGAACATTGCGGTGGGTTTGAAGAATCAAGGAATGTCGACCAAAGAAGCGCTAGAGAAGGTAGATTACTGGCTAGAAACCATTGGTCTTCCAACCTCTGGAGAGAAATTCCCTAACCAACTTTCTGGTGGTCAGCAGCAGCGTGTTGCTTTGGCTCGTGCATTGGCGCTATCTCCGGGTCTACTGCTACTTGATGAGCCGCTGTCAGCGCTGGATGCAAAAGTACGTGTTCACTTACGTGATGAGATTTGCAAGCTGCAACGTAAGCTGGGCATCACCACCATCATGGTTACGCACGATCAGGACGAAGCATTGTCGATGGCGGATCGCATTGTGGTGATGAACCATGGCGTGATTGAGCAAGTCGGTACACCTCAAGAGATCTACCAACAACCAGCAACGCGCTTTGTCGCTGAGTTTGTCGGCAGCATGAACTTTATTGAAACCTCAGTCGCAACGGACTCCCAAGTACGCATTGCCGAAACCTTGATGCCAGCGCCAAGCTTGACCAATCGTAAGATCCAACGTGGTGACCGCTTTGACCTTGCGGTGCGTCCTGAAAGCATCAAGTTCGTTGAAAACTACAATAACTCTTTACCTGTGCGAGTTACCGCTACCGAGTTTCTGGGGGCGTTTTTCCGCATTGATTGCGTATTGCAAAACGACAGCTCAACGAAAACCATCGTCGTGGATGTGCCTGTGGAAACGGTTCAAAAACTCAATATCAAGGCGGGCGATGTACGTTACATCCAGTTTGCTGAAGAAGGGCTGCATGGTTACGCCGTGCCCTCGGTTGATAAAGCGCTAGCGGCGTAGGTGTAAACATGGATGCGAAGACAATGACGATGAATAGCCTGACCACACAAGACAAATCAAAATCCCTACTCGGACGTGTTAGCCGCGACAACCTTGTGTTGTTTGGTTTGCTCGCTGGCTTGTCGACCATGATGGTGCTGTTCATCTTAATGCCGCTTTGGGCAATGTTGACCAAGAGTGTGCAAAATGCCAATGGCGAATTTGTCGGATTGGCAAACTTTGCGACGTACTTTTCTTCTTCAAGCTTGTGGGTGTCGGTGGGCAACACCTTCACTTTGGGCGTGATAGTGACCTCGGTAGTGGGTGTGCTTGCGTTTGGTTATGCCTACGCGCTGACTCGTTCATGTATGCCGTTTAAAGGTTTGTTTCAAATCCTAGGTACTGCGCCGATTCTTGCGCCTTCGTTGTTGCCAGCGATCAGTTTGATCTTCCTTTTCGGTAATCAAGGCATTGCTAAAGAGATGCTGTTAGGAAACTCGATTTATGGCGTGATTGGTATCTCGATGGGTTTGATTTTCTGGACATTCCCTCATGCATTGATGATTTTGACCACTTCGCTGCGTACTTCAGATGCCCGTTTGTATGAAGCAGCCCGCGCACTTAAAACTTCACCAATCAAAACCTTCTTTATGGTGACGTTACCTGCAGCGAAATACGGTTTGATCAGTACGCTTATCGTGGTCTTTACGTTAGTTATTACGGACTTTGGTGTGCCGAAAGTGATTGGTGGCAGCTACAACGTTCTGGCGACTGACATCTTCAAGCAAGTGGTGGGACAGCAAAACTTTGCCATGGGGGCGGTGACCAGCATCATGCTTTTATTCCCAGCGGTAATGGCATTTGGTGCAGACCGCTGGGTACAGAAAAAGCAAAAGAGCTTATTTGACACACGCTCGGTGCCTTATCAGCCAGAACCTAGCAAAGCGCGCGACAGCATTTGTTTGGTTTACTGCAGCATCATTTCTATTGCAGTGTTGGCTGTGCTTGGCATGGCGGTGTATGGCTCGTTAGTTACGTTCTGGCCTTGGAACAAAGCGCTGACGCTAAACAACTACAACTTTGCTGAAATGAGCACCTACGGTTGGAGCCCATTCTTCAACTCGCTAACGCTGGCAGGTTGGACAGCGGTTATTGGTACAGCAATCATCTTTGTCGGTGCTTACTGCATTGAGAAAGGGCGTGCGTTCGGTCCAATTCGTCAAGTGATGCAAATGCTCAGCGTGGTGCCAATGGCGGTTCCGGGTATGGTGCTTGGCTTGGGTTACATCTTTTACTTCAACGATGCGAACAATCCTTTGAACGTGCTTTATGGCACCATGGCATTCTTGGTGATTAATACGGTAGTGCATTACTACACCGTGGGTCACATGACAGCCCTGACAGCGCTAAAGCAGTTGCCATCGGAGATTGAAGCCACGGCGGCATCGGTGAAGCTTCCTCAATACAAGTTGTTCTTTAAAGTGACATTACCTGTGTGTTTACCTGCGATTTTGGACATTGCGACTTACTTGTTTGTTAATGCATTGACCACCACTTCTGCGGTAGTATTCCTTTACTCAACCGATACGATTCCGGCTTCGGTCTCGATTCTGAATATGGACGATGCAGGTCAAACTGGCGCTGCAGCGGCAATGGCTGTGATGATCATGATGGCTGCCGCGATTGCGAAGATTGTTCAGATGACTTTGGGTAAATTGTTAGAAAATCGCACACAAGCTTGGCGCAAAAGATAAGGACACTTCGTGCAATACGTAAAAATTAAAGATTCGATTGTTGAACAGATTGAAGCGGGCATGCTATCGCCGCGTCAAAAACTGCCAGCAGAGCGTAAGTTGGCGGAGTCGTTCGATACTACACGCGTCACTCTGCGTGAAGCTTTATCACTGCTGGAAGCAGAAGGTCGAATCTATCGCGAAGATCGCCGAGGTTGGTTTATCTCACCCGAGCCATTGCGTTACGACCCAACCCAAACGCTGAACTTCCCGAACATGGCGAAAGCGCAAAATCGCGTGCCAAAAACGGAGTTGGTCGCAGCAAAAGGAACGTTGGCAAACAAACAAGCGGCACGCTTGCTGGACTTGCAACCTTTCTCGGACGTGTATCGAGTCGACCGTGTGCGATACCTTGAAGATAGACCTGTGGTATTCGTAACAAACTACATTCGCCCAGAGTTGTTTCCGAACCTGCTGGACTACGATTTATCAAATTCACTGACGGACATTTACCGCGAGCATTATGGCGTGACGTATCAAAAGATTCGCTACCGCATTTCAACCAGCACTTTGTTGGGTGAAATGGCTCAGGCACTGCGCGCGACAGCCGGTACGCCAGCGATGGTGGTGGAGCGCATCAACTATAACCAACACGGTGAGTTGATTGATTGCGATATCGAATATTGGCGACACGATGCCATTAGCATTGAATCTCTGGCGGAACTCCATCGTTAAGTGGATTTTCTCATTATCTAAGGCTCCATCTCGGGGCCTTTATTTTATTCAGACAGGAACATTGAAATGGATTTGTTGGCGATTGGTCTCGTCGTTTTCTCTGCTGTTCTTCATGCGGGCTGGAATATCCTTGGCAAAAGCAACTCAGGCTCTGGACTCGCGTTTACCATGGCCGCCAGCTTTTCTGCATGTTTCATTCTTACCCCTTATTTGATTTGGTATTTGGCAACCATTGGCTGGACATCATTGCCGAGTGAGTTTTGGGGATTGCTGCTCATTAGCGGCATTTCACAAATGGTTTATCTGGTTGGTTTGATTGTCGCTTATAAGCACGCAGACGTGGGTGTGGTTTATCCGATTGCTCGGGCACTGCCTGTGATGATGGTCGGCGCAATCAGTGTTGCATTGGGACATGAATTATCTAGTCAGCAGTGGCTTGGATTCTTACTAATTACTCTTGGTTGTATGCTGGTACCACTGACGAATTTTCGTCAGATGACATTGAGCTCTTATTTGAACGTTGGTGTGTTCTGGGCATTGATTGCCGCAATAGGCACAACGGGTTACTCGGTAGTCGATAAAGAAGCGCTGAGCTTACTCACAGGACAAGCATCAGAGATCTTGAATGATCAGTACAGTGCAATCTTCTACTTGGGCGTGCAGTTTTGGGCGATTGGTATTCCAGCCCTTGTATGGTGCTTAGTTATGGGCAAGCCAGATGAGATTAAGACAGCGTGGCAGATCCGCAAAACAGCCAGCATGGCAGGGGTAATGATGGCATCCACCTACGGCTTGGTGTTGTTTGCGATGACCATGACAGACAACGTAAGTTTGGTGGTGGCACTAAGGCAAATCAGCATCGTGTTTGGATTGTTTATGGGGATTTGGTTTCTGTCTGAGAAATGGTATCTCACTCGGGGTATTGGGGTTACTTCGATTCTGGTGGGGATTATTTTGGCATTAACGCATTAACGCATTAACGCATTAACTAATGTGCGGGATATGCGCCCGTAATACAAAAAAGAAAAGGCAGCGAATGAGCCTCTCGCTGCCTTTTGTATTAACCTGTAAGCCTTGTTTAGAAACGCAATTGCGCACCAAACATCACGCCGCTAGAGTCAAAATCGCTGTTTTTTGAATACACATATTCTGCATTCAAACCAAAGTGTTTATAGCTCCAGCCAATACCGCCAGCCGCTTCACCACCAACACTTGAGTGTTCGATGTTTTTGCTCTGACCGTTTACTTTATAGGTGTATTCGAGAGTGTAGAGAGTGACACCTGCCTTGCCGTAAAGCTCGAAGCCTGAACCCAGTGGATAGCTAGCATAGCCACTTAAGCGAGGTCCGGAGAAGCTCGTATCGGTGACTTCTGAAATCGGACTCACGAGTATCGAACCAATACCGTCAAACGCGCCTTTATAACCCGCTTCGATACCAAAGTTATGCGTTGGCATGTAGCGGTAATAAATCTCACCTAAGAACATGTCGCCTGATTCTTCGCTCGTCGGTGCGTCGTAGTTCACACCGCCATAGCCAATGTTTGTACCTATGATGTGTTCGCTGGTGGTTGCGTTGGCAGACAAAGAAAGTGTCGACAACACCAAAGCAGTAACGAATGAATAACGCATGGACGTTTCCCCTTAGCTTTTAGCCTTTTAACCTTTTAGTTTCTTAGGACTTGTTCGAAAGTGACTTTGGTGTTGTCTAGCCATTCGTAACGACGACGGTACATAGAACGTTTTGAACGAGACATACCTTCAATATCACGACGAGGTGCATTTACGTCGATAGAGTAGAAGTTGCGGTCGTATTCTGTGCCACCAAGTTCTAGCCACAGCGCATCGTAATCGGTTTTGATTCTTCCTTTGCTGTAACGCTTAGCTGCGTAAGTGTGCGATTGAGTTTTTACTGCCAACAGTGTTTCTATGCCCCAAACCTGCGCAACGATAGCCAGCAATCCAACCATCAAGCTTTTCGGACGTTGACCGTATAGCTTACGCGTCAGCTTTTTGATTTTTGCGTTGTTTTCTTCACAGCTGCGTGGTCCTTGTAAACCACCAATCATGATGCATCGCTCGCCATTCTCATGACCCAAGCTGAAAGAAAGGGTATAGAAGTTGCCATCTTCTTGGCTATGCAGCACCAAGCTCATATCACCTTCTTTTTGGTAACGCGCTTCGTAAACCAAGCGGACCGAATACAAGATGCCGTCAATTTCAAATGAAGTCAGAGTTAGACCTTCCGCATCGGTGTAGATCTCTTGAATCAGTTCAGGCGAGATCAGGTCTGCTACCGAGTTGTAGTGATCGACAACAAGCGCAGAACGGTCGAAAGCAGGTCCATTCTTAATAATGTAAGGACGAAATGGCTTCTCTAAGAATCGGTGTGTACGAGTGCAAAGCAGTTCGAGCAGTGATGCTTCAATGTTGTCCGCAAGGTACTTAAACGACTTTCTGTAGAATAAAGCGCGTGCGATGAATTTTACGCGGTAGGTCCAAATTGGACGATAAATGTCAGCGTACTCATCAGAATAAATGGTTCTGCTGTGATCAAGGATGGATTTATTCATGGTCATTTCACTCCAAACTCATTTCCAGTTGTTCGGCTCTGTCAAAGAGGCGTGAGCGCTTGATATAAAACGCGAAAATAGGGCGATAAAAGAGAGTTGTCTTATTTCGCTCAAGCATTGACGGGAGCTGGTTTTGAACGGTGTTCTTTTGGCGAAGATTTTAAGAGAAAAAAGAAGCGAGGTTTGTATGGTTTGGTATGAAATTGTCAGAGCGTGTTGTTGTGCTCAGACAAACCCGTTGAGTGAGCTAATGAGTGGGTTCGTTTCTTCAGTAACCAATAGTCATTGTCACTATCTAGGGGGACTGAATGAGCTTTGAAGACAAACAAGCGATACACATCGTTGTTTTGAGTGCGAATCAAACCATTTTTGCGGAAGCAAGTATCTCGAAGTGAGTTAGGTATAAAACGTAATCTATGGATTTTTCTAGTGTTTATTTTTTTAGAGTCAAAGACGTTTAAAGAAAGCCGATAAATAAAATGAATTAATTTTAATCTTTTTTGAAATTAATTTTATTCGCTATAGGTCTCTATACGTACGCTACATTCATCGAGCACTTGGAACTCGATATTTAAAAGGTAAGTAAGGAGCATATTATGAAACGTTTAATCACTCTTGTTGGTCTCATTGCACTAACCGCTTCACCAATTGCTGCATTAGCTGGTGGGTATCAATGGACAAATAACAGCAAATCGATTCAAGGTAATGTCGTCGACAGCAAGCAAGCTGCTTACGAGATGGGCTTTGAAATGATTAAAGAATATCAAGGTAAAACATCTCTACAACTAAGCAAAGAACTGTATGGCTCTTTTGCGAAAGTAGACAAAAATTCTTTCTCAATCACTGATAGTAAAGTTACGGTGGATGAGTTTCTACAAGATAACGGACAAATTGCCTACCAACCAATTTTAAACGTGAAATACGAATATCGTTTGAGAGAGTTAGGTAACCGTTAATTTATATTCTCGCTAGCTAATATTTATTAATTTCTGCTTTATCCTTGCTGTGTGTTATTTATAGGAATGTTGGGGGGCTTTGCTCCCCTTTTTTTTATTGCTTAATTTATACTTTATTATTAATAGGCAATATTTTCTAACGCTCAGCGTCAGGTTTTCTCGCTCGTTGATTCTCATGTTCGTTTGTAAAGTGGTACTAAAGCAATATTGTGTGCCACTTTACAAAGGATACGGAATGACTCATCTCTCTTACTGGTTCAAGCAAGCTCTGGAAATGGAAGAACAGCCAACGCCGCCATTGTCACTCCAACAAGATATATCGACGGATGTGGCGATTGTCGGCGGTGGTTATACAGGTCTTTGGACTGCGATCATGATTAAGCAGCAATCGCCGGAAAAACAAGTGGTTGTGATTGAAAAAGGCTTGTGTGGCAGCGGGGCATCGGGCGCAAATGGTGGTTGTATGCTGACTTGGTCGACAAAGTTTCCAACATTGAAACGCTTGTTTGGTGAACAACAAGCGGCATGGTTAGTAAAAGAATCGGAGCAAGCAGTCTTGGAGATTGAGGCGTTTTGTCAGCAGCATAATGTTGATGCACAGTTATCCTTGAAAGGCGTTTACTACACGGCGACAAACCATGCGCAAACCGGAAGTATGCAGCCGGTCGTGGATGAACTTAAGCGGCTAAACGTGAATAGTTGGCGACATTGTCAGACTGAAGAGCTGCGAGAGAATGCTGGCTCACCAAGGCATGTGGACGGTTTTCACTCTCCTATTGCCGCAAGCGTCCAGCCGGCTTTGTTGGCTAGAGGGCTACGTCGTGTTGCTATCGAACTGGGTGTTGAGGTTTATGAAAACACGCCAATGACGCGTTTAGATTATGGTCAACCTGCAACCGTCAGTACGCCTAATACCACCATCAAAGCGAAGCAAGTAGTGTTGGCATTAAATGCTTGGATGGTGGAACACTTTAAGCAATTTAACAACAGCATCGTTGTTGTCTCTTCAGATATGGTGATTACAAAACCTCTGGGTGACGCTTTGCCTCAGTCAGGATGGCAAACGGGCTCTAGCGTGTTGGATTCACGTATCTTCGTCCATTATTATCGAGATACGCCAGATGGTCGTTTGATGTTGGGTAAGGGCGGCAATCAATTCTCTTACAATAACCGCGTCGACGTGATGTTTAATAAACCAACGCGCTATCAAAATCTGCTGCGTAAGTCGTTCGATAAGCTGTTTCCGCGTTTGAAAGGAACAGAATTCGCTTATTCATGGACGGGGGGTTCAGATCGCTCTGCTACCGGTTTCCCATTCTTTGGCGAGCTAGATAAACAGAACAATGTCTTTTACGGCTTTGGCTATTCGGGTAACGGTGTGGCTCAGACTCGAATGGGCGGAAAGATCTTATCTTCATTCGTATTGGGGCTAGATAATGACTGGACGCGAAGCGGTTTAGCCAGAGGACCATTAGGACAATTCCCACCAGAGCCTTTTCGTTGGACAGGGGCAATGATGGTGCGTAATGCCGTACGCCGAAAAGAGGAAGCAGAAGATAATGAGCAAACACCATTTATCTGGGATAAGTGGCTAGCAAAACTTGCGGGACCAGCAGGCAAAGCGGATAAGCTCGACTAAACTGAATATTTTGATCGCAAACGGATAGGGAAGAAGTGAAATCGTTAGAGGCACCTCTTCCCTTTGTGTTAGCCTCAGTCTTTCAAGCTCAGATGCAAAAGGTGAGTAATAGAATGAAAGTATTCAGCAACTTCGACAGCGGCAGCATTCACGTAGTGAAAGCAGACGACAAAAACGACATCCAACTTAAAATCCCTAACGACAACATGTCGGAATTCTACCAGTGGTTCCACTTCCGTCTTGAGACCGAAGCCGAGCAATCGCACACCATCAAACTACTTGATCTTGCGAAGTCGGCTTACCCAGAAGGTTGGCAAGGCTACGACGTTGTTGCGTCTTACGATCGTGAAGAGTGGTTCCGCGTGCCAGCAGAGTTCGATGGTGATACGCTGACTTTCACTGTTATCCCTGAGCGCAGCTCAATCTACTTCGCGTACTTTGCACCATACACGTACGATCGTCATCTAGACCTATTACACATGGCACAAAGTGCACACCACTGCCAGTTGGAAACTTTGGGTCACACGCTAGATGGCAATGACATGAGTTTGCTTACTTTCGGTGAGCCAGAAGAAGGTAAAAAGAAAATCTGGATGATTGCACGTCAGCATCCAGGCGAGACGATGGCAGAATGGTTCATGGAAGGCATGATTCAACGTCTACTGGATGAAAACGACACGGTTGCGCGTGCATTGCTAGAAAAAGCAGTACTTTACGTTGTACCAAACATGAACCCAGACGGCGGTGTTCGTGGTCACTTGCGTACTAACGCAGTGGGTGTGAACCTCAACCGAGAGTGGCAAACGCCATCAATGGAAAAGAGCCCAGAAGTCTTCTTGGTTCGTGAACGTATGCTAGAAACTGGCGTGGATATGTTCCTAGATATTCATGGTGATGAAGCTATCCCTTACAATTTTGTAGCGGGATCTGAAGGCATTCCTTCTTATGACGAAGGCATGGCTGAGTTGGAAAACGCGTTTAAACAAGCACTTCTGACGATTACACCAGAGTTCCAAGACGAGATTGGTTACGACAAAGATGAACCAGGTAAAGCGAACCTAACCGTTGGCTCTAACTGGGTAGCAGAGCAATTTAAATGTCTGTCTTACACCATTGAAATGCCATTCAAAGACAACAACAACCACCCCGACCCACTTTACGGTTGGTCTCCAGAGCGTAGTGTGTTGTTTGGGCAAGATATTTTAGCAGCGACGCTAGCCGTATCTGACAAAATTTAACGCAATTCGTTCACAGCCCGTACTTTGCGGGCTGTCTTTCCTGCCATTATTCTCTCCGCGTTCTATATTAATGAGCTACTTTCTCCGCAGTTAAGACAAAAAAGCTGCAATTTCTGATGCTTATGTGAGTCTCGATAAGTTGGATTTATCGTGTTGATAAAAAATCTAATTTAATTTAGCGATACTTATTCTGTTAAAGTCCATTTCGAGATTCTCGTCACAAAAATCATAACATCTCATAGGGGTAACAGCCTTGAGTGTGAGGTTGAAAGTAGGCACAGCCAGTTAAATTAGTTTTAAGTTGCTATGTAATTACAAGATGGAAGCCGGATAATTTTTCTCGCGGGATCTTGTACCTACAGAGGTTTGCTCATCGTTATCTATCACTCCAATCGTTCAGGTTTAAACGCTTGGGATAAGACGTGGCAGATAGGTGTATCAAAATTCCAACCAGCGCTCCTAATGGAAATATCCCAATTAGAGCGTCATGCGATGATGCGTTAATAGAGATTGTTGGCGTAGTTTTAATCACTAAAAACAGTGCAGGTTCTGACTTTCTTGATGACAGCGTATGCTGGGGAAAGTAATCGGGTCGCCTTCGCATAAAGGAAAAAAATAATGAAAAAGATTGCTCTTGCAGTGGCTACCGTTCTTGCTGGTGGCGTAATGTCAAATGTTGCTCTTGCTGATACATACATCGGTGGCAAACTTGGTTACAACGCACTAAACGACGCATGTCACTTAGACGCACCATGTGATGACGATAGCTTTGCAGCAGGTATGCACCTTGGCTACAACTTTAACGAATACGTTGCAGCTGAATACGGCGTTGACTACCTAGGTAACTTTACTGCTAACTTCAACAAAGCTGGCAAAAACACTGTTGATGGCGACCTATGGGCACTGACTCTAGCTCCTAAGTTCAACCTACCTCTAACAGACTCATGGAACCTATTTGCTAAAGTAGGTGCTGCTTACATGATGGCTGGCGATGAGAAAGATTTCGTACCAACGGGCTCTCTAGGTGCTGAATACCAAATCAACTACAACTGGAGCCTACGCGCTGAGTACCAACGTTACCAAGACATGTCTGATGACATCATCGACGACATGGATTCTGACTTCTTTGGTATCGGCTTCAACTACAAGTTTGGTTCTGAGCCAGTAGTTCAAGAAGAAGTGGTTGAAACTCGTCCTGTAACTCGCATCGTTGAGCACGAATACCCAGCTCAAACTGCAACAGTACAATTTGGTCTAGAAAGTGCTGAACTACAAGACGCTTCTGCGTTCAACGGTACTGTTGAGCTAATGAACACTTACCCACAAGCTCAAGTTGAAATCAACGGCTACAGTGACACAACAGGTTCTGAAGCTTACAACCAACAGCTAACAGAGAAGCGTGCACAAGCAGTTGCTGATCACTTCCAAGCTGAAGGTATTGCTGCAGACCGTATGACTGTTAAAGGCATGGGCGAAGCTAACCCAGTAGCGAGCAACGAAACTCGTGAAGGTCGTGAACAAAACCGTCGTGTAGAAGTTGTTGTTCCTGCGTTCCAATACCAAACAACTGAAGAAGCTAAATAATCCACCATTAGCTTAATGATTCTAAAAGCCAGCGTTTGTCGCTGGCTTTTTTGTTTTCATCGAAATGTCACAGCTCTGACTTACACTTTTCGTGTTCTTTTGTTTGGAGCTACAGATGCAGAACTTACCCCCACTCAATTCTTTAAAAGCATTTGAAGCGACGGCAAGATTGCGCAGCTTTACTAAAGCGGCTGAAGAGCTCAATGTCACCCGCGCAGCGGTTAGTCAACAAGTGAAATCTCTGGAAATGTATCTAGATGCCACTTTGTTTGAACGCAATGGCGCACAACTCATTTTGACCCAAGCAGCACACGATTACTTGCCCGTGGTTAGCAATGTATTCCAGAGTTTGTTCGCCGCAACTCAACACCTTTTCTCTCGCCAAAAACAGACCCAGTTAACGTTACACGTGGCGCACAGCTTTTGCTCCCAATGGTTGATACCTCGACTCGCTGATTTTCATCGCCAGTATCCTGAAGTGAGTTTTAAAGTTTCTACTACCGCAAATGCAGTGCCGAGTAATAGCGACATCGCGGATGTGGAAATCATTAATGGTTATGGTGATTGGTCTTCGCAACACGCAACGCAACTCACGCAAGAGAACTGGATTTTGGTAGCAAGTCCGGGGTTTCTTTTACTAAATCCCGTTTCTGATCTGGTTGATCTTGTCCGTTTGCCGAAACTTGCAACTGGTGGCTATCAGGAAACATGGCAAGGTTGGTTTGCGTACCAAGGGCACGAAGGAGGGAGCGTAAAGTTAGCGGGAGAATTTGAACATTCTTTGTTGGCTATTGAGGCAGCGGTGAATCAGCTAGGTGTCTTATTAGTGCGCGACTTGTTAGTAGAAGATCATCTTCAACAAGGTACTTTGGTCCAAGTAGGTCATTGGTCAATGCCAAGCCGAGGCGCACATCATATGATCGTTCGTTGTGGCGAGAAGCCGCATGTCAAAGCCTTTACTCAATGGCTAGTAAAAAGCTTACAGGCGTAACCAGATGTCCAAGCGATTTTCAGGCTATCGGGGGGCAAAATGACAAGATGAGCACGAACTGAGATAGAGCTAACAATCTGAAACGTTATCAACCGTCATGACCAAAGTTCGGGTGCTAAGATGACAGAGTACGTTTCATGTCGTCATCACTCACAGAGCATGCGCTCTGGTTATCAAGGAGCAGTAATGGAAGCGTTAGAAGGGGGCAGGGATAATGCCATTTATCGTAAAGGTAATTTGGTCAGTAGACCTGCTAGCCACTGGACGATGACCGTCCATCAATTACTCCAACATCTTCATCAACATGGTTTTACTGCATGTCCAAAAGCAGTGTCGATTGAGGGCGGGAAAGAGTTGCTGACCTTTGTTGAGGGTGACAGCTATAACTACCCGTTAGAAGGACCGATTGCTTCGCTCACTGCGTTGAAATCTGCCGCAAATCTGCTCCGTTGTTATCATGATGCATCGGAGAGTTTCCTTAAACAGCATGATCAAGATGTTCATCATTGGATGTTGCCAGCTCGCTCGCCGCAAGAAGTGATTTGTCACGGTGATTTCATGCCTTATAACGTGGCTTTAGATGGGGATGTCGTGATCGGCGTGTTTGATTTCGATACCGCTCATCCTGCGCCGCGAATTTGGGATATTGCTTTTTCTATATACGGTTGGGCGCCATTTAAGACTGATGAAGATGACAAGATGGGCACGTTAGAAGAACAAATTCGACGAGCCAAAATCTTTTGTGATGCCTATGGCTGCTCCCGATTAGAACGCGAAGAGTTGGTGGAGGTAATGACGTTGCGCTTAACGGCGTTAGTCGATCACATGCGCACGATGGCAGCCAATGGTGATGCCCAGTTTCAAGCCAATATGGAAGATTGTCACCATACGGCTTATTTACAAGATATCGAATACCTCAACAAACACCACCAAGCGATTACTTTGGGCGTATTGGGAGAAATCAAATTTTAGTCTGGCTTGGTGTGCCTTTTGATGATGGATTGAATCACACTAAACAGCCATTGGTTTTGTGGGTCGTGCTGCTGAGAACGTCGGCAGCTCATCACAAAGCTCACGCCGAGCTCTAAACCATTTGGAAGTTCGATGCTACGGCATGATTCAGGAACGTTACCACTCATCGTAATACCGAAATGGTCGGTGTTCATGATGATGCTGTGAATCATGGCAGGATGTTCAATCTCAACTTTTGGATCAACATGAAAGCCGATGTTTTTTAAGCGATCCAAAAGTGGGTATTTATGATCGTTCCAACCAGGCGTCTTGAACAAAACAAAGGTATAATCGCCCAATGATTGGAAGTCCTTGGCAGGATGATCTTTGCGTACAAAGAATACCGCTTTGCCTTTTCCCAACTCTTTTTGTGCGATGGATTGAGGTAGATCTTCATTAAAGTAATGAATAGCAATGGCGTTCTCACCGTCAATGATGCGATTGCGAGCATCAGCCCCCCACCTTAAAAATGCATAATTGGCATGCGGCGCTTGCTTGAGCAACTCTAGGTAAAGTTTATCGCCAAAACGATCCCAAAAAAGTGTGTTGGCGTAGATTGCAACATCGCCAGTATAAAGCGGCGGGGAAAACTCTTGGGGTTTGATGGCATCTGCGCTCGCCAAGATTTGCTCGAAATGAGGCATATTGGCTTCCACAAATGAGGTTGGTTCAAATCCATTTTTGGTTTGAATGAACAGAGGATCGTCCAGTTGCGCTTTCATTTTAGTGAGGTTTTTGCTGATGGCGCCGGAGGTTTTTCCCATTGATTCCGCGACCAAGCGAACGTTGCGCAGATCGTACATGCGCTTTATTACCAAGACGTTCTGCATATCTAGATTGATTGTCATTCTTTTACTCCAGCCAACGTTTGCTACGGCATCATAGCGCTGCCTCAACAGCGGAAAGACAGGGAATGGTCAATTCTAAGTTTATGGCAAAAAAGCCTTTTTCCAACAGGGATTTCCATTTGGTAAATTCGGGTTTTCCTCGTGCTACTTGGGCGGCGTTGCTAAAGTTTCTATATCGAAATGATGTACCACAAACAACAGAGGTGACGTATGAAAAAACTAATCGCACTAGGCTTAATGGTTTGTTCAGTAAATGTGGCATTCGCTGGCGATGGGTCATACACAGGCACCATTGATATGACAACAAGCCAAGCTAACCAAGTTGATGTGGAACGCGCAGATTCTAACCTGACTCTAAAAGGTCGAAATGATGCTGCTTATGGTGGTGTTATGATTCAAACAGACGCTTCTACTCAACCGATCCAACTTCGCGGTCGCCGCGACTAAATGGTCGAAATCTCCTTACTTTCAATGCCGCGTTTAACGCGGCATTGTTGTTTATGACACTTCTAGATTTAAAGTTATTCTGATAGCTTTTGTTTATTGATAATTGAAAATTAATTGTTGAAACCTTAATTACCATTTTTGTGCACATAAATGATATTGATTCTCATTTAGGTTGGCGTATGATTTTCTCTATCGACGAGAGGGGAATACGCTCATGAATGGTACGTCCAATAATTTACACGCGACAGCGATACAAACAACGGCGGCACAAAACGCGTCAGCCTTTAACAAAATAAAACGCAAGTTACTCATGTTAGGTCCAGCGTTTATTGCTGCAATTGGTTACATTGACCCAGGTAACTTTGCAACGAATATTGAATCGGGATCTTCATTCGGCTATCAACTGCTTTGGGTTGTGCTTTGGGCAAACCTCATGGCGATGTTGATTCAGTATTTGTCCGCTAAACTTGGCATTGTTACAGGCAAAAACCTCGCAGAACACTTACGCGACCATCTACCTAATAAATGGGCAGTGGGTTTCTATTGGATTCAGGCTGAAATCATAGCGATAGCAACTGACCTAGCGGAATTTATTGGTGCAGCAGTCGGCTTTCAGCTTGTCTTTGGTATCAGTTTGATGGAAGGGGCGTTGATCACTGCCGTTGCGACAGTGATGATTCTGACGCTTAACCAGAAAGGTCAAAAGCCGCTAGAGGTGGTGATTGGTTCGCTTCTGATGCTGGTTGCGGTTATCTACATTGCGGAATTGTTCTTCGCTCACCCCGCTGGCGGTGAAATGGCAAAAGGTTTGTTAACCCCAACATTTACAAACTCGCACCAAATCTACCTTGCGGCAGGCATTTTAGGCGCAACTGTGATGCCTCACGTGATATACCTTCACTCGGCATTGTTCAAAAACAACTATGGTGAAAGTACGAAAACACGTCTTCGTACTACTCGTTTTGACGTGTTGATTGCGATGGTAATAGCGGGCTTTGTGAATATCGCTATTGTGGCGATGGCAGCAGCTGTTTTCCATTACTCTGGTAACCAGCATGTAGCAGAAATTGAAACCGCGTACATGACGCTGACCCCACTCGTAGGTAAAGCTGCCTCTGTGCTATTTGGTGTGTCTCTGATTGCTTCGGGTTTATCTTCCACAGTAGTGGGAACCATGGCAGGACAAGTCGTGATGCAAGGCTTTGTACGCTTCTCTATTCCAATGTGGTTGCGCCGCTTCATTACCATGGCGCCATCATTTGTGGTGATTGGTTTGGGTATGAACACCACTGATATTTTGGTGATGAGCCAAGTGGTATTAAGCTTCGGTATTGCGCTGGCGATTATTCCACTGCTTATCTTTACCAACAGCGAGCGCTTGATGGGCGAGTTCAAAAACAACAAATGGGTATCTTATTCGGGTGTGGTTATCGTCACTCTTGTACTGGCATTGAACGCGTATTTGATGTTTACGCTTGCTGCATAGCCAACGCTCGCTAAGCGACAAACCTCTGTCGATAAAAAAACGGAAGCCAATTGGCTTCCGTTTTTGCATTTAGGTGAAGAGGAATATTAGTTTTGTACGTTAGCCTCAACCATTTCCAATTCAGCTTCACTGCGTTTGGCAGCTTCAAGCATTTTGCGGATGATGAAAGAAGCACCTAGTGCGATAGCAACCATTACAACAGCGAGCACGGTTAGCAATTGGAAGTAATCACCGTAGACGTGTTGTACGATTTCTTGGGTGATTTCTTGCCCTTTTTCTAGAGCGATAGAAGTCGAGAATGCAGCACCAACAATACCACTCAGCGCGATAGCAACAGAGAACAAGCTTACTGAGAAGTTTTCAATGTGCTTCGGTGCAACCGATAGGATAAATGCAACGACCATTGAGCCTACAATCACTTCTGCAATTGCTTGGAAGAAGTGAATCGCTAGGAAGATCTCAGGCATGATGATTACGTCTTCGCCCACTGTGGTTACAGCGAAGGTTAGGATGCCGAAAGCAATCGCTGTTAGCACGAATGCCAACGCAATTTTAGTTGCTGTAGATAGGTGAATATCGCGTTTTTCTAGCACACCAAAGAAGCCAGCTACGATAGGACCACCAACCATACACCATAGCGGGTTCATCGCCATTGCAGCTTCAGGTTCTAGTGGAATAAAGCCAAATAGGGAACCTTTTAGTGTGTTGATCGCCACCATGTTCATTGAAGTCATCATTTGACCGTAGTAAACGAAGAAACACGTGGTTAGGAAGGTTACGATAAGGATGGTACCCATCTTCAATGATTCCGCTTTGCTTGCTTTCAACATCAAAGAAACAAAGTAAAGAATTGCTGCACCACCAATGGCGTAAACGATGTTTTGACCGATATCCATGTTTGAGAACATGAAGAATACCAACGCAATCATCGCCACAGAAATAAGAGCAAAGAAGATCCAGTTTTTGATGCTAACGGTTTGTTTGTCTAGATCTGATGCGACACCAACCAAGCCTTTGCGGAACACAAGTAGCATAACCAGTGCTGCGCCTGCCATTACTGCAGAGATGGTGAAACCGCCATTAAAGCCAATCACCAATACAATCATTGGGAACAGGTATTGACCTAGGAAGGCGCCTACGTTGTTCACTGAGTAGTTGATTGGATAGCCTTTCTCAAAGTCTTCTTGAGACTTAAAGGTACGTTTGTACAAGCTAGGGTAGGAAGGTGACATCAAACCACGACCGTAGCTTGCTAGTGCGATACCACACATAGACAGTGGTACGTTGGTAGCCGAAGCACCAAGAACAAGCAGCGCGTAACCAGATGCGAATGCTAGGAAGGCAATCGATAGAGAACGGTAAGCTCCTAAAAATTTGTCAGCGATGAAACCGCCAGCAATCGCAAATAGGGGACCAATCGCAGAAAAGGCACCCACGATCATCATGGTATCAGCTTCGTTGTAATTCAGATCCTCTAAGAAAAAACGCGTTAGACTGACTAACACGCCGTAGAATGATAAGCCAAACATCATTTGGCAGAACATCATAGATTTATTTAGTTTATTCCACATAATTAAATACTCACTATTGCGAGAAAGGTAGTTATTATTTCTGTTAAATGTTACTTAAACGCTATGTTACATATTGAAACAATTGTCGCATAAAACGAATTTAATGCACTAAATTTTCTAATGCGAAACGTTTGCCTTGCTAATGTATTGTTCTAGATCAACTAGGAATTATGTGAATAAATGACTAAAAAATAACATTTTATAAGACTATTATTCTTTAGTGATTTTTAAGGTTTTGAAAAGACGTTGAAATAATAAGCAGTCGAGAGTGAGGTGGGATATAGCGTGATTTTTATGCAGGAATAAAGACGTTGGCGGAATTTTATCCGCCAACAATGAAAAATATTAATTAGCAAACGCTGAAATAAAGTATGCTATTCGCAAGGTGGTGCCATGTGAATCACTGCCAGACCGCCGAGTGACGTCTCACGATATTTCTTGTTCATGTCTTTACCTGTCTGGTACATGGTTTCGATAACTTTATCTAATGAAATAAGACATTTGCTAGTGCGTTTTAACGCCATGCGTGATGCATTGATGGCTTTCATTGCGCCCATCGCGTTTCGCTCGATGCACGGAACTTGAACCAAACCGCCAATTGGATCACAAGTCATGCCAAGCGAATGCTCCATAGCAATCTCAGCAGCAATGCAGATTTGCTCGTTGCTGCCACCACGCAGTGCGGTTAAACCTGCTGCTGCCATAGAAGAAGAAACGCCGACTTCTCCCTGGCATCCGACTTCTGCACCAGAAATAGAAGCGTTGGTTTTGTACAAGATACCAATCGCCCCAGCCACAGCTAAGAAGTCTTTCAGCTGTTTGTTGTCGAGCTCTTTGATGAAACGATGGTAGTACATGAGTACCGCGGGGATGACGCCAGCTGCGCCGTTGGTTGGTGATGTGACCACCTGACCGCCAGCCGCGTTTTCTTCACTTACTGCGAAAGCAAATAGGTTTATCCAATCCATGATCTCCATTGGATCGTTTTCTACTGCTGCGTTAGCTTCAAGCTTTTTGAGTAGGTTAGGTGCTCGGCGTGTGACGTTTAACCCACCTTCAAGAATGCCTTCGGTGTCAAAGCCACGTTGCATACACAACGACATTACTTTCCAGATCTGTTCTGCTTTTTGGTCGATCTCTTCTTGCTCACGGAAAGCCAATTCGTTTTGAAGGATCATCCCCCCTAAGCTAAAGCCGTTTTGCTCTGCTTTTTCTAACATCTCGTCAGCAGACGTGAAAGGGTAAGTAACTTGGATTTCTGCCTCATTGCCACCGTTTTCTAGCTCGGCAGCAGTGGCAATAAAGCCACCACCGATGGAATAGTAAGTTTCAAACGCCACTTGCTCACCAGCAGCATCAAAAGCCGTGATGGTCATGCCGTTTTCATGAAGAGGAAGGTTATCGCTGTGGAAGACGATATCGTGCTCATAACTAAACACGATTTCATGAACACCTGCGACAGAGAGCGTGCCGTGTTCAATGGTATGTTGTAGCGCGCTTTTCGCGCTCGTCATCTTGATAGTGTCGGGTTTATTACCCATTAGCCCTAAGACGGTAGCACGATCCGTGTGGTGTCCTTTACCGGTGAGCGATAAAGAGCCGTAAAGGTCGACTTGCACCTTGTGCACTTTCGCCATAGAGTCGCTAAGCAATTGAGTGAAATGGTAACCTGCGAGCATAGGACCATTGGTGTGGGAGCTAGAAGGACCGACACCGACCTTAAAAATATCGAAAATCGACAGCATAATTGACTTCCTTTCTTTGCGGACCTTTGTCAAGGTCTCTAGAACGACATTGTTAATTAGATGTTAATGCCTGAAAGAGTATTGGCAAAGCAAATTTTTGTATACAAATTGTTCGCGAAAGTATGAGTAATTGAGATCTCGGTAATGAAGTTAAACAAGGTAGTGATCATTCTAGGTAAGCGTTTGGTGCATGATCAGCTCAGTGCTGAAGGGCGCTCACGTGTGGAAGCTTTAGTTTCCGTTTTAAACCAATGGGATTTTGAGTCGACGGCATTGGTTTTTTGTGGAGGGGTCACTCATGGTCAAACGATCTCTGAAGCGGATGCGATGTATCAGTATTTTGGTCAGCTAGCCAAGGTTAGGGGAATAGACTTTCCTGATCAGCAAGTCATCATCGAGAATCGTTCCCTGAATACCGTGCAGAACATGCAAAATGCGGCAAAAGAGCTACTGAAAAGTGGGTTATGTCCAATGGGACAAGCTATCGAAGTCATACTGCTTTCCAATGACTACCATTTAGAGCGCATTATTGAGATCCAAACCTTGATGGATGAACAAGGCTTATTACGAGTATTGAAATCGCGTTGTGCAGACATGGGAATAGAGCTCACTGTTTCACTAGATATCGCTGAGCATATCAGTGTGCCATATCCAAACTCAGGCACTCAGGCAGATGCGTTTCTTTTATTTGATGAACTGACGACTTATCGTGTTTATTTGGAAGGGGTGAAAAACAAGGCATTTAAGCGAGACTTGGCTCAAGTACAAGCGAAGCCATTAGCGATAGCTTTAAAAGCAATAGAAAAACTCCAAACTTTGCCTTTAACACAAGACGTTAAAAACCAAATCGCAGAGATGAAAAAGGCCATCGAAATGACGGCCTTTGATGATTCAGTTTTTGCAGCGCAACAAGCGTTGGCTGTATTTCATCCGATACTCACGGCGTTAAATCAACGCCTTGACCCAGAAGCGAGTGTATCGGAATGAAACTCAGGTTTACTGGCGTTTAAGTTCACGACGAGTACGAACTGCGCTTAGTGCAATAAGGCTGTAGCACAATAGCTCGATGCCTTCTTCAGAGATGTTTTTCACATCACGCACGTAGTGCTCACCCATAACGTGTTGCCAGAAACTTCCCATTCCGTATAAGCGAGAAAATACCACCAATAAAACAACAGAGCCAATGAGCAGTTTCATGTATGGCGACTGAAGTATAACCGCCATCTGATTCACGGTACCTTTACCACCTTGGTAAGCTTTTGCACATGCGAGTGCTGTTACTGCTAAGGCTGGGAATACCCAAGAGCCATGGTGAATCATATCAAACCAGTAATCCATTTCGCGGATCATCAATACCGCAAAAAAGCCAGAGATAAGGATCGCGGCG
Source organism: Vibrio sp. SCSIO 43155 (assembly GCF_023716605.1). Lineage (NCBI taxonomy): Bacteria > Pseudomonadati > Pseudomonadota > Gammaproteobacteria > Vibrionales > Vibrionaceae > Vibrio > Vibrio sp. SCSIO 43155. The sequence continues at coordinate 323,047 of NZ_CP071853.1, forward strand.
TGCGATAAGTGAGCTTCTTGCTTGGAAACGCGATAGAACGACCAAGAAGCGACGGCTAACATGATCAGTTGTAGCGTTTCAGTGATGGATGTTTCACCCAAGCTTGAGCCCAGTAGAACGTAATCTACGCGAATACTCAGGTTCACTAAAATACTAATCGCGATGATGGTCAATGCACTCAACATCGCTTTGTAGATAACGCGCTTTGATTCTTCAGTAATTTTTGAGTCTTCAACAAGGTTGGATTGTGCCGATTCGACTTGTTTGACAGTATCTATTTTCATCCTGACTACCCGCTCCAATAAAAATGTGGAAAAAACGTGAAATTTCGTGATGTGCGCGAGAAATTTTATTGCCCAAGTGGAAAGTAATGTCAGGGGAATGTCAGAAATAAAACGGCGTTCGATATGGTGTCGCTATGCGGTAAGGCTGGTAAATAAAGGACTAAGTGTCAGAAATCTGGAATGTTTAGATAAAATAAAAAGGAGCATGAAGCTCCTTTGTTGTGGATTGTGCAATCTTAGATTGCGTAAATGTTAACCATTACGACTCAGCGTCTTCTTTGTGGTTTTTACGGTAATATTCCCATTGCTCAACACGCTCATTTTCAGACAATAGGCAGTAAGTTACGCGTTCACCGTTTTCTGTCACTGTATCTAGTTCACCACCTTGCTGCACGCAGTATACTGCTGCTGGGTTTGCTGCTGATGTGTATTCGTTTGAGCGAGTTGCACCTTCATAAGTAGAACAACCTGCCAACACCATTGCTGCCGCCACTGCCGTTACTAAAGCCGTCTTTTTCATTCTTGATCTCCGCGTGGGAATTACGAGTAGTGTGTTGATTATAGGAGAGTTTAAGAAAAATACTGTCTTATGTTTGTTAAAAGCACGACGCTTGAAAGGGAATTCTGTGTAATTTTAGAATTTGCTCACTGTTCGTCTGTATATCCAAGTATCTCAAGGTTATCTTGGGTGACATTGTTGTAGGCTTGCGCAAATTGAAACTTGGGAATAGTTATGAATTTCGGTAGTATGCGCGCAAAACATTCACAGCGGATCCTGCGATGAGACACTTAAAAACAACTACGCACCCAGACATCGAACATTTGGATGACAAAATCATCTTTCAGCGTAATGCAGCACGTGCCATTGTGCTTGATGGTGAAGATGTTCTTCTCCTCTACACTGAACGTTACCACGACTACACTCTGCCGGGTGGTGGTATTGATGAAGGCGAAGACGTGATTGCAGGTTTGGTTCGTGAACTCGAAGAAGAAACTGGTGCGAAAAACATTCACAACATTAAGCCATTTGGTATCTTTGAAGAGTTTCGTCCTTGGTACAAAGACGATGCGGATGTGATGCACATGACGTCATACTGCTACACGTGCAAGATTGACCGTGAGCTAGGTGAAACGTCTTATGAAGATTACGAAGTGAAAAACGGCATGCGTCCAGTTTGGATGAATGTGCATGATGCGATTGCGCATAATGAAAAGACGATGGCAGAAAGCCCAAAGAAAGGAATGAGCATTGAACGCGAAACCTTCTTGCTCCAACTAATCGCAAAAGAGTTGTTGTAATCACCCTTCGATCAAAGTTGTAACTTCCAGCCAATAAAAAAGTCCGAGCTCCCCCCCGGAACCCGGACTTATTCCAGACGCGCAAGCGAAGCGTCATCTCGATATTCTGTATTTTGTTTCAATCTGTAAAAACAATAGCGGTTTTATATTTGTTGTGTAAATAATTAATAGGTCTAACCATTGTTTTTCACTGAATTTGCACCCGTAATGTGATGCATCTCTACTCAATACACAAGCACAAATTGGTGAATTATCAGCAAACCACTGCTCTTTCTTATCTTTGAGATACATTACCTTAACTTTTATGCACGCGTTTGCATCGAGATCACGAGTTTGCAAATTGGCAGTACAGGATCTTGTATTTTTACGAACACCTGACATTGTCGAGTTTTAGTGATGGGTGTCACAATTCGACCAGAGGTGGTAATCGACTAAGGTCTATAAGCGGTTTGGTGTAGATAGATGACTGGTCGGAAAATAACAGCAAAGGCTGAAAAGAATCCGTACGAAGTTGTTGTACATCAACCAAGCGCTCTAGTGCGTAGAAGCGGTTGACGTACTCTTGTGTTTCATTGGGTAAAGTGAGCGCATCAAAATGTCGACTGCCCGCATTTTTCATCGCCCTTGATACGCGTCCCTCGCCCGCGTTGTAAGCTGCTAGAGTCAGTGCCAAGTCTTGATCAAACTTCTCATACAGGAACGCCAAGTATTTCAACGCCGCTTGAGTGCTGGCTTTGGTATCAAACCGTTCATCATCGGTGTCTGATACTTGTAAACCAAATCGTGTCGCTGTGGCAGGGATTAATTGCCATAGACCCGCAGCATTCGCATGTGAGACGGCTTGAGGGTTATAAGACGATTCCAACATGGGCAACAAAACGAATGTGGGCGGTAACGACTGCTGCTTAAGCTGTTTGAAAATATGATCGAGCAATGGGCGAACAGAATCGAGACGTTTGGCAATTTGGCTCTGGTAGGGCGCGAGCACTTGATATTGTTGGGTAATGGTTTCTTCGTTGGGTTTGGCTATTGAGAGAGAAGAAAAGCAGGTGAGCCAAAACGCAAAAAAGCCCACAGTAATCGACCTGGATGGAGGAAGATTCTGTAGGCAAGGCGAGAATTGTTTAGAACGAACGCTCTTCATAAGTGTGTTGCACAGGTTGCTTGAGTTGACTGACCAACTCTTGGAACGCCGCAGAGCTTTGACCGTTGCTCTGATTGTCCGTTTGGCATTGTTTTACCAAGGTTTCCAACAGCGCCCATTGTTTTCTTGCTTGCGTGCCAATTTTAGCAGGCAGAGCATTGAAAATTCGATTCACACTGGTTTCGTTGCAAGGGAGTCCAAGCGAGCGCATCAACTGACTTCTTTCACTCGCCGAGCGACTAAGTCGATTCAAAATTGGCGTTTGCTTTTGAATGTTCTCGCTAAGCGATTCCCCATCAAACTTCAAATACAGCGTTTTTTGTTGCTGAATAAGCTCTAGCAATTGCTGGTAGAGTTTAATGTCTTCCGCTAGGGAACGAACAAATTGTTGAATGTGCTGCGATGCGGCCGTTGCCATGCATGACTCCTAGTGCGCTGCGTTACTCGTGACCAGTGTGGAACTGCATTACTGCTTTGGATAGTGCTTTGGTATCCAGATTCAGTTCACCACGTGCTAATGCGTTGCGGATCTCTTCAACCTTTGCCATATCTACGTCTGGCAGTGATTTCATTTCTGCTTGAGCGCGATCGATGGCGGCAGTGTTAGCTTGGAATGCTGGCTCGCTAGTTTTGCTCTGTGCGATGGTTTCGACAGGCTTCTTGCTTGCTTGCTGGAATTTCGTTTGTGGGACATGACCGCCCGCGACTTTGTCGATTTTCATGCTGTTGTCCTCAATCATCATGTTCTAAATCGAATAGGCGACTAGGGTGTGATGAACATTAAATATTTATTTTTTGTACTCGAAGTTCACCTGTGCTGACGAGTGTAAAAATCAAAAAATGATAACCTGAGTCCAAAATCAGAACTGAGTATGTACTTGATTTAACCCTGTCACGACTGCTCGTATCACTTTGCCAGAGCTGATGTTTTCTACATCGATCTGCTGACCTTTCCTTCCCTGTTCTAGGGCGACGCCTTTGGTACTGGCGCTAAATCCATCTTTGCTCGCAACAATAATCACCTCGTTGCCTTTCTCAACCAGAGCAGGGGAGCTTAGGTTTGAAGGATCAATAATTTGTCCGGCGCGAATACGGCGAGAGGTCTCCAATCCTACCGCTTGGCTCACTTGTGTGTAGAAGTCGTCTTGGCGCGAAATCGTGCGCGTTTCAGATTTTAAATGAGTCGCGGAGATCGTTTCGTTACGCCCAATTGTGCTGGTCGCAATGAGGACAGGGAGTGTCACTGCAGATTTGATTGTAACGTTGATTCGCCAAGGAGAGGTGATGTCCTCACAACTGACCGCGCGCTTCAAATTGCCAACAGGCAGTGGGCGATTATCTCGTCCTGCGATGACCAAAGGCGACGTACAGGCGGGCAAGTGATTGGCAGAGCCCGGAACCCAAATACGATATTCGAGCTGATAGGTTCCCCAATGGTGTGAACGCGCGATTTGTGCGACTTCTTGCTCAAATTGTTCACTGACGGTGACTTTTAGTTCGTTCGCAGTGAGGTTTTTCTCAGCGGCAGCGGCACTTATCGAACTGGCACTCAAAACCAAACCACAAAGCAGCATAATTTGGGGAAATCGACCTTTCCCCTTGTTTTGAGTGGTTTCCGTAAACCGGAAGCGAGGCTTCCTTTCTTGTTTGTAATTCATTGATTTTTATAAGTAATTTTTATGGCACGCATCTTGTTTCATTCTTGGCGTATTCGAGCCGACTTGAAGGAAAGATGCATGGCGATCACATTCGAAAATGCGTTAGGTGTACATCCAGAGGCACTTAATTTTCGCGTTCAGCGTACCAAAGTCCTCGCCAGTAACCTAGCAAATGTTGATACCCCAGGGTACTTGGCAAAGGACCTGAGCTTCACCACCGTGATGAACAATATGTCGACGGGAAGTGTGAGCAAATCAGTGCCGAAGTTTCAGGTAGAGGCGCAATATTCAGTGCCTTACCAAAACAGCAAAGACGGCAACACCGTAGAACTTGGTGTTGAACAAGCCAAATTCACACAAAACAACATGGACTTTCAAACCAGCCTGACGTTTCTCAACATGAAATTCAGTGGCTTGGCGAAAGCGATTGAGGGACGTTAAACATGTCATTTACTGATATCTATTCGATCACTGGCTCAGCGATGACGGCGCAAACCGTTCGTCTGAACACGGTAGCCAGTAACCTTGCAAACGCCGATGCGGTGTCTGCCAACCCAGATGATGCCTACAAGGCACTTAAACCTGTGTTTGCAACTGTGTATCAAAAAACGCAAATGGCAACAGAGAACAGTGCTTATCCAAATGCAGAAGTTCGCATTGTGGATGTTGTGAAAAATGCAGGGCAGGCAGAGAAGCGCTTCGAACCTAATAACCCATTGGCAAACGATGAAGGTTACGTGTACTACCCGGATATTGATGTGGTGTCAGAAATGGCAGACATGATGTCAGCGACACGCAGCTTCGAGACCAATGTCGAGGTATTGGCGAATGTGAAAAGCATGCAGCAAGGTCTGCTTCGATTAGGGCAGGGTAGCTAATGAGTATTGCACAATACACCCCACTGTCTTCCGATAAGCCGGTAACAACCAAGTCTGGCAGTGACGCAAGTGTCTCTGCTAACCCATCAGATATGAACAGTGCCAGCTCACTGCAAAATGAGTTTATCTCGTTGATGGTTGCACAAATTCAAAACCAAGACCCACTAAACCCGTTAGACGGAACCGAGTACGTTGGTCAACTTGCGCAGTTTTCTCAGGTGCAGAGTACCGAAAATATGTCGAAGTTAATGCAAAACAGCATGGTGTTACTCGACAACATGCAAGTGCTTTCGACCGCTGGTTTGGTTGGTCAAACCGTGTACGTTTCATCGAATGAGTTTGAACTCGGTGAAGGCGCGCAAAACGGCAAGATAGAACTAGAACATGGTTCTAACCAAGTAACGCTAGTGGTGAAAGACCAGTTTGGTCAATCAACGAAAGTGCCTCTTGGCGCGCACGCTGCTGGTGATTTGGAATTCTCCATTAATCCTGAAGAGCTCGGTTTGAAACCGGGTAAGTACACCGTTGCGGTGGAAGTTCAAGATGGGCAGAAAAGCCCTAAAGTTTTGCTGGCAGGCACGGTTGAGCAGGTTCGTATTCCAAGCTCAGGTGGCTCAGCACTGGTCAATGTTCAAGGCGTTGGCAACGTTCCTTTCTATCAAATTACTCAGTTTGGTGCTTAACCAAATAAGGAAATCAGAGGTTATTTATGAGTTTTAACATCGCACTTAGTGGTCTGGACGCGACCAATACAGAATTGAACACCATCAGTCATAACATTGCTAACGCATCGACGTATGGTTTCAAAGGCGGTCGTACTGAATTCGCGGCGGTTTACAACGGCATGCAGCCAGGCGGCGTAGAAGTGGCGTCAATCTCTCAGAACTTCGAAAAAAACGGTTCTGTAACGGGTACTGGCAGAGCAATGGACCTAGCAATTAACGGCAACGGTTTCTTTGTGACCAAAGACTCTATGGGTCAAATGCTCTACACCCGTGCTGGTGTATTTAGCACAGATAAGAACAATTTCGTTACCGCGAACAACGGAACCAAACTACAAGGCTACAGCGTTGACAACAATAATAACCTGCAAACAGGTTCAGTCGGCGATATCAAGGTATCCACTTCTTCTCTGAGTGCTAAAGCAACAAGCAGCTTAGAATTTGTTGCTAACTTCGATGCAAGTGCGACCAAGATTGATCAAGCGGTTTATCCATTTAATTCTTCGGACCCTAAATCATTCAACTCTTCTTACACCACCAAGGTTTTCGACTCGCTAGGCAATTCCCATACGGTGACTCAGTACTTCACTAAAACGTCAGATAACGAATGGCAAGTGAATGTAGAAGTGGATGGCGCGCCTACGACTCCTGCAACAGCTCAAACCGTTCAATTCAATACCGATGGTACGCTGGCTTCTCCTGCTGGCGCATTTAATGTGGCATTCCCAGCCGCGGGTGCAAACGCAATGAGCGTTGATATTAGCCTTTCAGGTAGTACTCAGTTTGGTGCTGCATTTGGCGTGAGCACCAATAATCCAAATGGTTACACATCGGGTGAACTTGCTGGCGTTAGAGTGGAAGACAACGGCATGGTTTACGCGACGTACACCAATGGTCAATCTCAACTTCAAGGTCAAGTAGTGCTTGCGGACTTTGCTAACACGCAAGGTCTATCGAAAGTGAGCGGTACCGCTTGGACACAAAGCTTTAGCTCTGGTGCGCCGATCATGGGCGTTCCGGGTACAGGTACACTGGGTGACCTTACTCCGGGTGCATTGGAAGGTTCTAACGTTGACTTAACCAGTGAGCTTGTCGCGCTAATGACGGCGCAGCGTAACTACCAAGCGAACGCCAAAACCATCTCAACCAACGACAAGCTAACTCAAGCTCTGTTCAACGCAGTGTAATGGGAGTATTGCATGGATAGCTTGTTATTTACTGCAACGTCTGGTGCGAGCCGAGTTCTTAAGGCTCAGCACGTTCGTTCTAACAACTTATCGAACGCCGATACTGCTGGTTTCCGTGCGGATATGGAACGTGTACGAAGCGTTGAATTGCAAGGTGCGGGCTTTGATGGTCGCACCATGGTGGTGACGAACTCTGCATCGACGCGTTTTGATTCTGGCGACATCATGAAAACGGGACGCCCCTTAGACGTTGCGATCATGGGTGAAGGCTACCTAACAGTAGAAACACCGGCTGGAAATGAGGCTTACACGCGTGCGGGTAACATCAAAATCGATACGTTTGGTGCCATGAGTATCAATGGATTTCCCGTTGTAGGTGAAAACGGACCAATGATCGTGCCTGATTTTCAAAAGATTGAGATCAGTGAGCGCGGTCGCGTGTCTGTGATCCCACCGGGCGGTGGTGCAGAAGTTGAAGTTGGCACTTTAAAAATGGTGAAACCTGCCATTAACCAACTTCAGAAAGAAAGCGACAGCTTACTGCACAGTGTTGATGGTGTGCCTTTTGTTGCTGATGAAACGGTGCAATTGGCACCAGAGCATATCGAAGGTAGTAACGTTTCAGCCATCGATGAACTACTCAGCGTGATGTCACTGACGCGCAACTTCGAGATGCAAGTTCGCATGATGAAAACCGCAGAAACCTTGGCGCAAGCCGGAAACAAATTGATGGCAGCGAGATAACACTTTTTGCTCAACGTAAATCGTGCTTCTAGATAATTCCTGCCACAAAGGAGATAACCAATGCATTCAGCATTATGGGTAAGTAAAACGGGCATGGCAGCTCAAGATACAAAAATGACTGCCATCTCGAACAACCTAGCAAACGTCAACACGGTCGGCTTTAAGCGTGACCGAGTAGTGTTTGAAGACCTGTTCTACAGCATTCAGCGTCAGCCAGGCGCGCAAGTTGACCAAGTTAACGAGCTACCAACCGGTGTTCAGTTGGGTTCTGGTGTTCGTGTCGTGGGGACGCAAAAAGTCTTCACACAAGGTAACACACAAAACACGACTGGTGAGTTCGACTTGGCGGTAATGGGGCAGGGCTTTTTCCAAATCGAAAACTCTGACGGTCAGATCATGTACACCCGAAATGGTCAGTTCCATATCAACTCAGAAGGTTTGATGGTGAACAGTCAAGGTCTACCACTAGAGCCTCAAATTCAGATCCCAGATAACGCCATTTCATTCTCTGTTGGTGTGGATGGCACGGTAACAACCACGTCAGCAGATGACCCGACGCCGCAACAACTAGGGCAAATCACTCTGGCTAAGTTCATTAACCCAGCAGGCTTAGAAGCAGTGGGTGGCAACTTGTTCCGTGAAACAGCAGCAAGCGGACCAGCTGACGAGTTAATCGCAGGTGAAGATGGCGCGGGCAGCATTAAGCAAGGGGCTTTAGAAGGCTCTAACGTGCAAGTTGTTGAAGAGATGGTCGACATGATCACAACTCAGCGCGCATACGAAATGAACGCAAAAGTCGTTTCTGCAGCGGATGACATGCTGAAGTTTGTCGCACAGGCAATGTAGGTAAGAAATTGGTGATGATGAAGGAAAAAGCAATGAAATGGCTTTCGAAAAGTTGGGCAGTTGCCGTCGTGTTGCTGGTGGGATGTGCTGGGCGTCAGGAGTTTATTCCGCCTGAACCAAATGCAGAGGAATACGCGCCGCCGGTGTTGGATTACACCTTGCCAGAAGCAAACTCAGGTAGCCTTTATCGTCACCAATACACCATGACGTTATTCCAAGACCGACGTGCCTACCGTGTTGGTGATGTCTTGACGGTGCAGCTATCGGAAGAGACGGAATCTAGCAAAAAAGCAGGCACTAAGTTTGGTAAAAGCTCCACTGTAAATTTTGTTGCGCCAACCATTGGCACTAAAACCATCGATGAATTGGGTGTAAGCGTGGACGGTAGCCGTAATTTTGATGGCAGCGCTTCTAGTTCACAGGGCAACAAATTACAGGGTGCAATCACGGTTACTGTGCATGAAGTGCTACCAAATGGTGTGCTTCGTATTAGCGGTGAAAAGTGGTTGCGACTTAACCAAGGCGATGAATTTATTCGCCTAACTGGCATCGTGCGTGTTGATGATATCAACCGTAGCAACCAAGTTTCTTCTCAGCGTATTGCAGATGCTCGTATCACCTATGCAGGTCGCGGCGCATTAGCTGACAGCAACGCAGCTGGGTGGCTGACGCAGTTCTTCAACAGCCCATGGGTACCATTCTAATGAAGCCAATTAACGCATTCTTTTCTTCTTTCCTATTGGCATTGACCTTGGGACTTCCTACCACTTCGCAAGCTGAAGTGGAAATTCCGATCATGGACTTGGTGGATGTTCAGGGCATCCGAGAAAACCAATTGGTCGGCTACGGTTTGGTAGTGGGCTTGGCAGGTCAAGGTGATCGGAACCAAGTTAAATTCACTGCTCAATCGATTACCAACATGTTACGCCAATTTGGTGTACAAATTGATGACAGCATGAACCCGAAACTACGTAACGTTGCATCGGTGAGTGTTACTGCATCGGTAGACCCAATGGCGGGACCGGGTCAAACACTCGACGTTGTGGTCTCTTCTATTGGTGACGCGAAAAGCTTACGTGGCGGTACGCTATTACTTACACCACTGCGCGGTATTGATGGTGAAGTTTATGCCATCGCTCAAGGTAGTGTGGTAGTTGGCGGCTTGTCGGCAGAAGGCAAAAGCGGCTCCAAGGTAGAAGTGAACACACCAACTGCAGGTCGTGTTCCAAACGGTGCAACGTTGGAGCGAGAAATTGAAACAGACTTTAACCAGCGTGGTGAAATCACGTTAAACCTTCGTAAGCCAAGTTTCACTACCGCAAAAAACATCGCCCGTGAAATCAACAACACCTTTGGTCCAAATGTAGCGAAAGCAATCAACAAAGCACGCGTTGAAATGCGAGCACCAATGGATACCCAGCAGCGTGTAACCATGATGTCGATGCTAGAAGAGATGAGCGTGGAAGAAGGTCGTAAACCGGCTCGAATTGTTTTCAACTCTCGTACTGGCACCGTTGTCATCGGTAAAAATGTCAAAGTGGGCGAAGCGGCAGTTAGCCACGGTAACTTGACTGTCCGTATATCGGAATCGCAACAAGTTAGCCAGCCGAACGCCTTTGCTGGTGGTGATACAAAAGTCATAGATCAAACGCAAATTAACGTTGATGAAGAGCTTGCGCAAATGGTGATATGGCCGCCGGGAACGGAGCTAAACACCATCGTCAATGCAGTGAATAGCTTAGGTGCGACACCAACGGATCTGATGTCGATTCTGCAAGCACTCAGTGAAGCGGGTGCGTTGAATGCCGAGCTTGTCGTGATTTAAGGAATTTGAGATGAAATTAGATACCAGTAACGATCAAGCCAAACTGAGCTCCATGTTGTATCACGACAATAGTGCGTTAGCGAATATCAAGAGAAGCCGTGATCAAGAAGGTGCCTTGGAAGTGGTTGCAGGTCAGTTTGAAGCCATGTTTCTGCAAATGGTGCTTCGTCAAATGCGCAGCAGTAGCGACGTGTTGGCTGACAAAGACAGTCCATTTGCTAGCCAACAACAAGGTGTGTTTCGCGATATGTATGACGGTCAACTGGCAATGGAGCTTGCTAAAAAGCAAAATGCGGGCATTGCCAATATGCTGGTTCAACAGCTAAGCCCATCAATGCGTGAGGTAGCATTCGACCAATCACGCAGTATCTCTTCGGCGAATGATGGAAAAGTGGCTTCGCTTGAACGCAAGTCACAACTTGAAAGTGATGATATCGCCACAGTTACTGATGCAGTTAATTCCGTGCAGCAAGTGGTCGCCTCTGTTAAACAAGTGCTCGGTGAAGCCGGTATGACGACCGCGTTTACTCAGCCGCTGATCAGAAAAATGGAGCTGTAAATGAACCTTGTTAATATCGGCCTTTCAGGCTTGAACGCAAACCAAGTCGCACTTGAAGTGACGGCACAAAACGTGGCAAACATCAATACGCCAGGATACAGCCGTCAACAAGCGCTTATGGCATCTGTAGGGGATGGCAAGTACAACAAGCTCAGTCCGGGCATTGGTGTTGAAGTCACAAGTATTCGCCGCGTAACAGACCAGTTTTTGGTCAAACAGACTTGGTCGACAAACAGCCTAGCGTCATACTCAAGTGGTTACACTACCGCAATGAGCCAGCTTGAAAGTACGCTTGGCGCTGATGGTTTTAGTATTTCTGCGGGCTTGGATTCGCTTAACGCAGCTTTGAATGATGCCACAGTAAAACCAGAATCAATTCCATACCGTCAGCAAATTATCAACGAATCAGAAGCGTTAGCGCGCCGCTTCAATACGTTAACCGAGTCGCTTCATAATCAGCATAAAGACATGAGTGAGCAACGTAATGCGGCGTTAAATCATGCCAATAGCTTGATGACGAACATCGCTCACATAAACAAACAGATTGTCGAAATGCAGGGAACGGGCGGTAACCCAGCTCAGCTAATGGATACTCGTGATGTTTTGATTGGTGAGCTCTCTCAGATCGTTGAAATCAAGACAACGGATCAAGCTGATGGAAGCATGCAAGTGACACTCGCTTCAGGTCAGCCTTTGGTGATGGGGACTGATTACGGCCAGCTAACGTCGAAGCCAAATCCTTCCGATCCTTATCTTGCTGATTTAAATGTTGAGTTTGCTTCTCAAAGTTTTGGTCTCGATCAATCTGTCGGTGGCAAATTGGGAGCGATTAACGACTATCAAACAGAAATCCTAATGCCAAACCAAGTGGCACTGGACGATATGGCAAAGGCGATGGCAGACGAGTACAACGCGGTGCTTGCGACGGGTAAAGACCTGAAAGGTAACTCGGGCAAACCTTTGTTCAGTTACGACCCAGCAAACCCTTCATCTAGCTTAAAAATTACGGGAATCAGCGCAGAGGAATTGGCATTCTCAAGTGATGGCGCACCAGGTAATGCCGACGTACTGAATAACTTGATTAAGCTGAGCAACAAACCGGTCGCCATTACAGGTTTTGGTTCTTTGAGCTTGAACGACGCATTTACCGCAATGGTTGGTGAAACGGCGATTAAAGCGCGCCAAGCTGCGGCAGATTATGAAGCAAAAACCGCAATGAACAAGCAAGCTCACGCGGCACGCGATAATGTTAGTGCGGTTAACAGTAATGAAGAAGCGGCGAACTTGATGACGTTTGCTAACGCACACAATGCCAATATGAAAGTCATTAGCACAGCTAACCGACTTTTCGATGCTGTATTGCAGCTTTTCTAAAGGGAACTCGATATGCGAATCAGTGATACTCAATTTAGCCAAATGATGCTGCAAAGCCTGCAGACCAACAACGCAGGTTTGGGGAATGTGCTACGACAAATGTCGACAGGTAATCGACTGACCAAGCTTTCAGACGACCCAATGGCGTCCATTAAGCTACTTAACCTTGAGCGTGAAAACAGCGCAATCGGTCAGTACAAAAGCAACATTGCCAATTTGAAAACGACGCTTTCTGCACAAGAAACACATTTGGATTCTGTGAATGAAAGCCTGAAAAGTGTTCGTGATTTGGTGCTTTGGGGAGCAAATGGCTCGTTAACCGATGAAGACCGTAGTGGCATGGTTACCGAACTAAAAAGCTACCGAGATGCCATCCAGTCGTCGTTTAATGCACAAGACGAAGAAGGGCATTATTTGTTTTCAGGCACCCAAACCGACAAACCCGCGGTGAGTAACGCGAGTGGTGTTTACCAAGTAGACGGTAATAGCGATAAGCGTGTTGTGACGGTTGCTAAAGGCGTCACTATGGAATCCAACATGACCGCCAAAGATATTTTAGAGCTTAGCAGTGGCGACAATATGCTAAACCAACTCGATGCTTTAATTGCAGAATTTGAGAAGCCGAGTCCGAATTTTAGAGCTGAAGTGGACGCTAGCCTTGCTGCCATTGATGATACCTCTGCAAACGTATTAGGTGCCATCACAGAAATTGGTGGTCGCCACAACAACCTAGATCTGATGGATGGGGCTCACGGCGAAAACAAGCTGTTTGTTGACAAAGTGACAAAGGATCTGTCTGCGCTCGATTACGGTGAAGCGTCAGTACGTTTGAGCAACTACATGACTGCGTTACAAGCAACGCAAGCTAGCTACGTTAAGATCAACGCTCTCAATCTGTTTGATCGTATTTAAGGAAGTTTTATATGGTGATGAGCACAGTAGAGGTAAGACCCCACAGTATACGCTTAGGTGGGCAAGAACAAGCCTCTATCATGCCGACCCGCTCAGCGGATACGAGCAGTGCGATTAAACCGCGTCCTAGGCAAGTTCAGGCTGACACCGCGTCAGCCTATTCTGTTTCCGGTATTCAGCTTACTCAAGGTCAGCAACAAGCAACCGCTGTGCAGATCGCATCAAAATCGCTGCAAGTGATTGGTAGAGAGCTGACTCAAATTAAGCGAGGTTTGACTCAAGCCGTTAGCCAAGGAACACAGAACGTCCCTGGTTTGCAAGACAGTTTAGTTCGCTCCAAAACGTCCATTCAGCAAGTGGTTGATCAGGCGCGTTTTGATGGACAAAAGGTGATTGATAACGAACTGCACCTAAAACTGGATAAAGCCGATATTCGCCGCTTCTCTATCCCGGGTTTGAACGTACATCGTTTGAGTGAAAAAGCAGAGCAAATTCGCTTGGATTTTCCGCAGGGTCAATCGGTGATGATCCAGTTTGACGGTCAGGCGGATGGTGCGCGTACGGTGAAAATGCTCGATCGCAGTTTGATTGCGATGGGAATGCGCGCATCACTGGCGGAAGACGGCACTATTTTATTTGAAGCGCGCGATACTGCTTATCAGCAAATGCAGCAAAAGGTATTGGTGACGGGTGAAGGGCATCGATTCCCAGCGGGGCACGCTAATGTTCTGAACCTAAAATCGGAACCTGACGGTATTGCAGAGTTAAGCTTTGACCTAGGTTCTCGCGATGGCATCAAACAAACTATTGCCAAGGTGAATCAGCATTTAAGACAAGTGCAAACCAGCTTGGAAGAAGCCAAAGCTTTTCACGGTGAGTTGAGTGCTCAGATGCGTTCGGTGCAAAGTAAATCTAACCAGATGAGTGCCGAGGATGTGAATTCGAAACTCGATGGATTTATGGCAACGTCAGATCAATTTACCTCAACGTTCCAAGCGCTTAATGCACAAGCGAATGTGCGTCGCCATACGGTTGTGGCGCTCCTGAAATAACCTTTCAAGAACACTCCAAGATTCCCTTCTCGATTCTATATGTGGTTTCAAAAACCAGAAAAGAGTTGGGAATCGCCTTTCTAGTTCGCGATTAAAAGAGAGATTCCAGACACTTAATTCCTCAACTCTGAAAAGACGATCATTAGGCGCGTATTCCGCTTTAGAATTCGTCAACCGCTCAATACTCTTCTGGGTCATTCCCGAGAGCGACGTCGGGAATCTCTTTCTTTGTTCAAACACTATTCTGCTTGCTCAACAGGTCCTGCAACCGAACGATGGAGTTTTTGGAACAACCACCCAAGTCCAATCAGTGACGCCCCCAACCCCAAGAAGCTAACCGCTCGCCAGAAGCCATCTAGTGAGCTTACATCCCACAAGAATACCTTAAGCGCGACGCACGCCAACACTGCCAAACCAATGCGTTGAATCGTCATCGCTTTACGTGTTGCGCCTACCCAAGTGAGTAAGCCGCCGACAATCAAACCAGCAATCGAGTAGGTAAACAGCTCTGCCATACCCGTTGGTTGAGCTAGCGTCATCGAGATAGGCTGCCAGAATTGGCGAATCGACATACCTAGCCAAGCTGCCGTTAAGATAAGACCAAAGCTAGTAACAATAGGACGTGGGATTTGCAATGTGTCCCAGTGTTTGTAAGTGGTTACTAGCAAAATAATTGCAGGCAGTAGCCAGCCGAGTGATAGCATGTTAAACACAGGCATGGATTCAGCGGAAACATTATTGACCATCAACGGTGATTCAAGGCTATTGAGTAGCATCACCAACACAACAAAGACGCCCCAAAGTAGGTAGCTGTAAGCTTGATAAACACGTTCTAATTGCTGCGCGAACTTGCTGCGATAGCTGTAAACCAATCCCATCACGAACGCTTGGTTGGCAAACACAATGGCAGAAGTGAAATCGACGTAGCCAAGGTAGCTGTATTGCCCCGTCAGCCAGTAGTTGGTCTGAGTGAATACTGCCATCAAGAACACGTGTAAAAATGCACCTTCAAACCAATTGGCGAGTTCTGTATCTGAGTGATGTAATACAGTACGAGCGTAAGCAAGAATCGCCAAAGACGGCAAGTAACTGATCAATACCCAAGCCCAGTGCCCTGCATTAACGGGTTGCCACTCTGGAATGAATGGTAGCAAAGTCAGACGCACGACCAAGATCCCCATGGCAACTTTCACTGCCCAACTTGCAGGGCGGAACAGGTTGGCTTGAGTCTGTAATGCCATTACTGCCACTTGAATCGAAATGGCAGTTGTAAGCCATGTGTCATTGAGCCAAACAAAAGCCGTTCCTGCAATGATGGCGTGCATGATAGCTGAACACTCCAGCGCCAGAGCTTTGAATTTCTGTCCTAGTAAGGCGTAATAAACCGCAATCACTGCGGTGAAGAGTGTCCAAGCAAAAACATGACGACTCATAAACTCGTACGCGTAGAGCAGGGTAATCAATGTCATTGCTGGGGCAAGAACAAGGAAGAGGATACCCGTCAGCCGTGAGTGATCACCTGCTAGTGTCTGGAATAACGTTCGCAGTGCAATCAACGCAATACTGACACCGAGCGCAACCAATACTGGTGTTTGCCCCTCTGCCATATAGATAGACTCAAGCGCGATAGAAAGCAGCATGATTGCGGTAGAAGCCACCAAAATTGATGGTAAAAAGATTCTTAACGACCAAGCCTTTCGAACGGCTGGTAGCCAAATCATGGCAATAAAGAACACATAGAAGTAAACCATCTCTGCGGTATCAACGCTAGACATGCGAGCCAATGCCGACAGCATTAACAACGTGACAGCCAGAGCAATGCCTGTTGGCGGATGTGTCCACTTACCTTGGCAATGACGGTAACGCGGTTTGAGCATCCAGCCCATTCTTGGTACGACAAACAACAGGTACAAACTGAGTGAAAGGAAGAGCGTAAGCCAAGAGAATAGTTGCTCTATTGGTATGCTTTCGATCAGCAGAAGCATCCACAAAACATGCGGCACGGTCATCGATGGTGAAATCCAAGCGTGTCGGATCTTTTGCATTAACAAAGTCGCGGCAACTGAAATCGCAGTGATATAGCCCGCGAGCAAGTAATAGTTGGGCTCTGCGCCGCCAATCCACAGGGGCGCGGAGTAGCCGCCGATCAAACCAAGTACAGCCATTAAAGGTCCCTGGCGCAAGGAGAGAGCTAAGCTCGAAAAAGCGGCGCCCGCTAAGATCAGCAGCGATGCACTGGGCGATAATAGCTGATAGAAGACAAACGCAAAGATCACTGTGCAGTAAATCCCTGTTAACCCTGTTCCGGTAATGGCAGCAGGCACGTAAGTAAAACCTTTCGCTCGTTCTGCTCGGTCTGAGGATTTTTGCTCACGGCGATGGAACCATTCACCTGCTATCACGGTAGCAAGGGAGATTGAGAATGCGATGGTCACGCGCATGATTGGTGAGAATTCGATATGACTACCAATCACTTGCACGAGGTAACCGCCACCAATCAACATGGCGAGCGCGCCAACCCAAACCAACCAATTTTCTTGGATGTTGGTCAGCAGTTTATTGGCTTGCTTCTCAAAAACGGATTCACTGCTATGGGCTAAACCACCAATGTGCACTTCGTCGAGTGGCGGGAGGCTCGGTTCAACAATTGGTTGCGGCATTTCTTTGGCGGCTAGAGATGCAGTTCTTGGCTCTGGATCTGATTTAGGCTCAGGATCATTAGGTGGTACGGGACTGTCTGGTGGTGTTGACGCATGCAGTGCTGCTGTAACCTTATGCTCAGGCTGTGGAGTCGTTGATGTATCTCCCTCAAACCAACGCGCACGCAGCTCTGTCAGTTCTTTATGAAGCAGAGACACTTCGTCTTCGAGCCTTGATATTCGACCGACTGCTTTCCATGTGATGACTATGGCACAAACCGCCAAGATGACCGCCAATGAGATTAACAACTGTTGCACTCCCTTCCTTGTTTGAGAACCCTTAACTTTGAGCAACTTAGCTAAGTTTAGTTCACTGTGTGGCAAGCTAACGGGATATATACCCAAGTGACTTCAAGATGCAGGATTCAGAGCGTTGTCATTGATTCTCTGTTTTTACCGAAAGCTAGCAAGGAAAACAACGTAGCGTAATAGCCCGCTCTTTCCAAGTTGTTTGACGCAGCAATCGGGTCAATGACACGCTCCCAAAGGGCGAGTTGACTGGGCTTGTATACTTTGTTGTCGATTCTTGATTTAGACCCGCTAGACCTTTAAATCGCCGCCGCGTCTACAAACCCAGTCATTCTCGCTGAACCGAGCATCTCGAGGTTACTTGGGTATACAACACAGACCGAGAATTTTGAGGGAGAGTCGCATATTTGAACGAAAACTGGCGGAGCATTCACACTAAACTAATCTTTTTTATAGAGTTAATTGGTTTTGGGCGAAAGCTCACCATAACAATAACAAATTAGGTGATGATAAATGCAAGTGGGCAACGAAGCGCTGGTGCTGTCGGCGGTTGGGGTTATCGGTTTAGGTTGTCAATGGTTGGCGTGGCGAATGCGCTTACCTGCCATTCTGTTCTTGCTATTAGCAGGGATCATTGTTGGTCCGATTCTACAATGGCTCAATCCAGATGACATTCTCGGGGATTTACTCTTCCCCTTAGTTTCCCTCGCTGTGGCGGTGATTCTATTTGAGGGCAGTTTAACCCTTAACTTTAAAGAGATCCGTGGCGTGAGCGGTTCGGTGTGGAGCATCGTGTCTGTCGGCGCAATCATCTCTTGGGTGGCAACCAGTGTGGCGACGCACTATTTCCTTAACTTTACTTGGGAGCTTGCGATTTTATTCGCCAGTTTAACCGTAGTTACTGGTCCAACGGTGATCGTACCATTGCTAAGGACCGTGCGCCCAAGCTCCAAACTCGCCAATATTCTGCGTTGGGAAGGCATTCTCATTGACCCATTAGGCGCGCTGTTTGTAGTGATGGTGTACGAGTTTATTGTCTCGCACAATGCCGTTAACAGTGTCGAAGTATTCGGTACCATCATTGCGGTGGGTTTGATTCTTGGTGTTGCCTCCGGTGCTGCGGTATCTACCGTTTTGCGCCGAGCTTGGTTGCCGGAATACCTTCAGCCATTTGCGGTTCTGATGGTGGTGCTCGGTGTGTTCTCGATTTCTAACCAAATGGAATCGGAAGCAGGGCTATTGACGGTTACCGTGATGGGCATGTGGTTAGCAAATGCAAAGGGCATCAACATTCAGCAGATCCTGCACTTTAAAGAGCACTTAACCATCTTGTTGATCACCGGGTTGTTCATCTTCTTAGCGGCTCGAATCAGTCTTGATGACTTTGCCGCGCTTGGCATTGGTGCGGTAATGTTGTTTGTTTTCATGCAGTTGGTATCGCGTCCACTTTCGATTTTCGCTTCAACTATTCGCAGTAACTTAACCTTCAAGGATAAGCTGTTCCTCTCTTGGGTTGCGCCGCGCGGTATTGTTGCAGCATCCATCTCGTCTCTGTTTGCTATCAAGCTGACAGAATATGGCATTTCAGAAGCCATGCTGTTGGTGCCAATGACCTTCATGGTGATCATCGGCACCGTGGTACTACAAAGTGCGACGGCTCGCCCTATGGCTAAAGTGTTGGGCGTGGCTGAGCCAGCACCGAGAGGCTTTCTATTGATTGGCGCAAACCGAGTGGCGCAAGAGATAGGAAAAGCACTGGCGAGATACGATCGCAAAGTTCTGCTCACCGATTCTAACTGGGATTACATCAGCCAAGTTCGCATGTTGGGCTTAGACCATTACTACGGTAACCCGATCTCTAGCCATGCGGATGATAACCTGAACCTGATTGGTATTGGACAAGTGGTGGCACTGACGCCAGACCAACACTTCAATATCATGGCGTGTATGCAATTTGTCGGCGAATTCGGCGAAGATAAAGTACATTGCCTGCAGAAAACCAAATCTAACGGCAATGAAAAACACTCGGTTGCCGAAGAGTATCACGGCAAATTGCTGATGGGTGGCAACGTCAGTTACACCCAAATGGCAAGTTTGTTGAGCCAAGGGGCAGAAATCAAACACACCAAGCTAAGCGAGAGTTTCACCTACCAACATTACCTTGATCACCACAAAGACAATTTGATGATTCCGCTTTTCCATGTTGAAGAGAAAGGCAAAATTCAATTCTGTGATGATCCAGACCAGTTCAAACCGCCTACAACCAGCACTGTGGTGGCACTTATTCAATCAGTCGAGACTCAATAGCTCAAATGGCGTATAGAACTGCCACTCTTGGCACATCGGAGTGGCAACATTGTTAATCGTTACCCAAGCTTAATAGAGCAGTGAGGCGTAGTGTTTTAAACGCTGCTCCTTAATATGATTCCTTAGTCATAAGATCAGAGCCCACAAGGCTCGATTCGGCAAATAAATTGTTCAATTTCCGAATTTTCGCATTGACGGCAATGACAAGGATCGCAATACTGCGCGACTGTTTTACTTTAGGGTGACATTATGGCTCCGCAATCTAATCGAAAAGACTTACATTTAGACGCTGTTTTACATCATGACATGAACATGAAAAGCAAAACGGCGGGCTTTGAGTCTGTCGAATTTGAGCATTGCGCATTGCCTGAATGTGACTTTAACACCATCGATCTTTCGAGCGAGTTTCTTGGTCATTCATTGGCGTTGCCGTTTTTGATCAGTTCGATGACTGGCGGCGCAAAAGACGCAGAAATCATCAACTGTCGTTTGGCAGAAGCGGCTAGTGAAATGGGCATTGCGATGGGGGTTGGCTCACAGCGAGTGAGCCTAGAAGACAGCCTACATTCAGGTCTGGGTAAAACCATTCGTGATCTCGCCAAGGGCGTGCCTTTGTATTCCAACCTGGGTGCCGCTCAACTGAGAGACAAACAACGTCTCGACAACGCCCAACGTGCGGTCGACTTTATCCAAGCGGACGCTTTATTTGTGCATCTCAACCCTATGCAAGAAGCTTTTCAACAGAATGGCGACCATGATTGGATTGGTGTGCTTAAATCGATTGAGCAGCTAAAACAGCGCATTGATGTTCCGATGATCATCAAAGAGGTGGGTTTTGGCATCAGTGGTGCAGTGGCGAAACAACTTGTTGAAGTAGGCGTGGATGCGATTGATGTTGCAGGCGCTGGTGGTACAAGTTGGTCAGCGGTCGAAGGTTACTGTCAGACAGACAATAAGATGCAGCGCGCAGCTGAGTTGTTTCGTGACTGGGGCATTCCAACGGCTAAGTGTGTAGAGCAAATTCACGCTCAATACCCTGACTTACCTTTAATTGCGTCTGGCGGCGTGCATAACGGCTTAGAAGCCGCGAAGGCGATACATCTGGGTGCCAATCTAGTTGGGCAAGCTGGTGCGGTATTAAAAGCCGCAACAATCAGCACACAGTCTGTTGTCGATCACTTTGAACAAATGGCATTAGAGCTGCGTTTAGCGTGCTTTGGTACCGGCTCTGCAAATCTCCAAGCATTGACCCAAGCTCGTCGTCTTTAGCTCAACGGCTAATATTTACTCGCTTATTGATACAGTTAGGTTGATTTCGCCGAATTTCACGTCTTTTACAGAGTGAACGTCGATAAATTGTCTGAGTCTTAACACTTGCGCTGATATTTTGGGTATAGTCCATTCATCAATTGAAAGTGGAACCTGAATTTATGAAAAAATTGGTAATGCTACTGCTAGCGGCAACAGCGCTTACCGCATGTACTGACGAAGTGGGCACAGAAGCTTGGTGTAAAGACATGCGTGACAAGTCTAAAACAGAGTGGACCGCTGACAACGCAGTAGATTTTGCAAAGCACTGCGTTCTGCAAGATGGCATCGGTAGCGAGCAGTGGTGTGAAGATTTAAAAGAGAAGCCAAAAGGCGATTGGACAGCCAACGAAGCGACTGGCTTTGCTAAGCACTGCGTGTTCTAAATTGACCGAACAAAATTGAGAAAGCCGAGCGTCATGCTCGGCTTTTGTGTTTCTGTTTCTTTACTTCCAATTTGTCGTTCCATTTTTGCAAACCTGACTTACTTATCTTTATTTCGTTGGATGGGACTGGCATGGTTACCGTAATTCCAATAAGAGAAGGACTAAAAAATGGAAGTACTCAAAGGTTCATGTCTGTGTGGCAAGGTAAAAATCGAAGTTGCGGATGAATTCAAATACATGGGCAATTGTCATTGTTCTGAATGCCGCAAGTTTACGGGTTCTGATTATTCATCGGCGGGAGGTGTTGCACTCGACAAGCTGATAGTTATCGAAGGTGAAGAGCATATCCAAACCTATCAGAAGAGCGCAAATACCGAACTCTCATTCTGCCGTCATTGCGGATCTAGCCTCTATTCGAAAAAGAACAACGGTATTGTGAATGTTCGTTTAGGTATCCTTGACGATATCCCTGCCGACAAACCGAGTTTCCACATTTTTGTAGGTTCGAAAGCGCCATGGAATGAGATTACTGATGAGCTTAAACAGTTTGAAGCGGAGCCGAAGCTATAGGTCGGTTTCTTGCTGCGTTTAGTACAAAATCGCTAAGGATTTAAAGTTGTGAGATAGAGCCACTCAATTGAGTGGCTTTTTGCTTTTGAGTGGCAGTAATATCCGACACTATACGATTAATTAACATCGACAGTTTTTTGGGAGAACATCAGTGAGCGAAGAATACAACCAAGCCATTTCTAAGCACTACGCGGCTTATCGTCCGCCACTGCATCAAGTGATTTTGAAAGCCAATTTGGAAGAGTTACCTCAGTTTCAATTGGGGTTGGATATCGGCTGCGGCACGGGCGTATCGACGTTTGCTTTGGCTAAGTTCTGTCAGCAGGTTCATGGGGTTGACCCGAGCACATCAATGATTGAACAAGCCAAACCATCAGTAAGTATTGAATATCATGTTGGTGACGGTGAACACGTACCTCTTTCAGACAGTAGCGTGGATGTGGTGACGTTTGCTGGCTCGCTCTCTTATGCAAAATCAACGGCTTTATTGGCAGAGCTACAGCGTGTTTGCCAGCCTAAAGCACATGTCGTGGTTTATGATTTTGAAGTACTGCTAGAAAAACCTCTTGAGCAGCTTGGTATCGAGATGGACTTGGTTGAATCCAACTACGACCATGCTATCAACTTCAGCGATTGTGAAGGGTTTCAAGCGGTCAACGTTTATAAAGAGACAGTAGAGTTAGAAGTCAGTGCTGAAGAACTGGCGCATGTGTTGTTCTCGTCTTCTAAGCGATACTCCAAGTTAGCGGAAGCGTTTGCAGGAGATGACCCATTTGTAAACGCTGTTGAAGCGCTGAAACAGCATAACCAAAAGCATGTTATCCAAGCGGATACTTATTTCGCGATGTACCAAATCAACATCTAATGCTCTTGTCCTATAAACCCTCTTAAGACCGCTAATTCAGCGGTCTTTTTGTTTGTATATTTTGTGAAATACACGCGCTTTTTACCTTGTTTGTGAATTTGCGGTCAGATTTTTGGTAAATGTTTCATTTGTAAGTAAATCCAAGTGAAAGTGCGGTTTGGCTCTAATTTTGAAGGCGAGCGCTTATGATAGTCTCACGTCAATCTTGGCGCAGAATTTCAGCCACTGTGTGGCTGTTCATCGGTCTGTTGTCCAGTCACCGAATTTCATTATTACTTTTAGGCTGTAGGAAATCATCATGGCGAAGGCATTAAAAATCGAGTCAGGGCGTTACCTAAATATGGATCATGTTGTGACGTTCTCGCTTGCGAATGATTTCATTGAAATTACCGCGGCAATTGAGACTTTTACATCGATTCATATTGGTATTGAAGGCAAAACTGATTACGCCGACTACTTCGTTTCAATCCAAGACTTCCACCGCATTAAGCGTGAATTGTGTGATTACATGGGCATTGACGCCCCTTCGCTATTAGTTGACTAATCACTCAAAAATGACAATAAGATTACAGAGGCAGTATGCAATGCTGCAACTTGTAGTCTACGTTTTAACAACCACTGGCTAGGGTGAGCAACAATACGGCGGCGAAGATCGTCCGTTCACCAAATACAATAAGGGACGTTATGTCTGACAAATACATTGCAATGATCCAAGACTTTTTTCAGGTGTTTGAAGCCCTGAATCAACATGTCTTGGACTCCCACGGTGAATTGGCAACGTGGGAGACCCAATTGGTAAGGCTTGATATTAACCAAGGTGATAAAGAAAAGTCGTATGACGTGGCGCAGATTGCCGGCATGCTTAACTTTTCTGAAGATGCAGTAAAATCATTCTTAGTGATATACAGCTTCTTAAGTAACAATCTTTATGATCTCATTGGTAATCGTGAATACGAAGATTGGGGGACGGACGGCGATAGCCTACAAGTTGAGTACTCTGATCTTACTATTGAATCATTTTATGCCGATCAAATTGCGCCACTGATGGAGCGAAGAGTGTACTTCGAGTGGACATTTGATGCGTTACAACGGTCGTATGATGAAATGATGGCGATTAGCCACGGTAGAATAGCTTAGTGAGCTTAACGGCTGGTTAAACAATTAAGTTAAGACAAAAACAAAAGCCGCTCGTTTTAGCGGCTTTTGTTTTTAGGGCTTTCAAGTATTTCTGTTTCCTCTTCTTACAACTCTTGAATTAAAATCTATTGGCTTATCACGTATTGTGATGATGAGCGATTTACTTGTTAGAAGAACAAACATGAAAAAGACAATCTCAATAATGGTATTGGCAGTGGCGCTGGCTGGCTGTGATGACGCAAGCAAAGCCATTGACCAAGCACAAGAAGCAGCAAACAAAGCGATTGATACGGTTCAAGAGCAGATGGAATCGGTAGAAGATGCATTCAATCTCGATCAGTTTGGTGATGCTGCTGAATCTGCAGAACAGTTAGCTGCATCTGTAGAGGAAGCGATGAATGTGGATTTCAGTGATCCACAAGCCTTGATTGAAGCAAAAGAGCATATTGCCAACGCATACGCTTGTTTGGTGGAAGCGTCTTCAGAGTCGACGGTGGATAAGGTGATGGATAAAGTAATGTCATCGATCGGTAGTGAAGAAACCAAATCTTTGATTGAAGAAGGCATCGAAAAAGCGCAAACCGCCAAAGAGTGTGTGATGTAATCGAACCGGAAAATGAAATACCCATGGCATGTGTCGTGGGTATTTTCCTTTTGCCAGCTATTCGAGCCTATCTTCTTCGTCCTGCATCTTGAAGTCACTTGGGTATACAAACTTTATTTCTACATTTTTACTTTTATTGGGCTGTGAACTTTCGTTTTATATGCACTTTTATTCGGATGAAAACAGTTCACAACAGGATGATATCCTGCCATCAGAAGTGAAAACTTAAGTTTTGTCGATTTTGTCGTATTTATTATCCAGATGAATACTAAAAAATCCTGTAACGCAAATATCTCCACAAAATCATAGCCTTACATTTGAGGCGATAGCTTCTTACCACTTATACGTGCTTCATGGTTGTTTTCACCCAGAAAATTTTACTCATTGTAAATGATAATAATTTGCAATAGCGTTCGCGAAATATTCATGTTTTGTGGACGAACTATGTTGGCGGTAAAGAAAACGACGTTCTCAACACTCTTGGTGTTACTTGTCTCTATTTATTCCTCTTTTGCCTTTGCGATTGACTATGACAGTGCGGTCAACGACATTGCGCAGCGCTTAGATAAAGCATCTCAGCTTTATGAACAAGGCGATAAAGACCAAGCAAAAACAACAGTACAAATGGCGTATTTCGAGGTGTTTGAAAGCCTAGAAGGTCCGGTACGGATTAATTACTCGCAGCAATACGCGTATCAATTAGAGGCGAAGTTTGGTGACATTCGCAAGTTAATCGTTGCGGGAAAACCAGTTGATGAAGTGGATACGGAAATCAATTGGTTGAAAAAAGAAATTCTGGGTCTGCCGGAGATCTTGGCGTCAGGTCACCAACTTAAAGCTGAAAACACCAATCTACATACCGAGGATATCTTGCCGTTTTGGCGTGAAGCGGTCACAAGCATCGACACCCAGCTCAATGCGGCTTTGACTGAATATCGTGAATCTGGCGAACAACCAGAAAGCGCAGCAGAAAAACAACAGCGTGCATTCGATTTAGTGCAACAAGCGCAGTTCAAAGGGTACAAAAATACCGAGCTGGAAATCGCTATTCGGTTACATCGATCTGCAGAGCGTTCGGCAGAATACAACGCGGCGTTCCGCTCTATTGCCAAAATCACCAAGCAACCTTTTAATCAACAAAACCTGATCCGATTTGGGTATGAGTTGTCGACCTTGGTTCAAGGATTGAAAGACGAATTACCGGGTCTGCCAGCGACACGCGATTTCCAAGTTCCTGATACTGCGAAGAACGCCGATACAGCAGTTGCTGCACGTGATTGGAACCCTGTCGTCAGCGATATCATGACTGCGATTGATGGCGCTATTGATAGCTATAAACATGGTGACAAAACGGCGGCTATTCTTGCGGTACAAGATGCTTACTTCGATCATTTTGAAGCATCAGGTATGGAAAATGCGGTGGGGTCGAGAGACAGCGCATTCAAATCAGAACTTGAAGGCTACTTCACCCGTATTGTCAGTATGCTAAAGGCAAATCAAGCTCAGGCTGATATTGACCAGCAAGTGCAAAAGCTAAAAGTAGGCTTGATGGATGCAGCAGGCAATCTATCTGAAGGCAACTTGAGTTGGTGGGCGATGTTGATCGCGAGCTTCACCATTATTTTCCGTGAAGGATTGGAGGCGCTGCTTATCGTTGCCGCCATTACCGCTTACCTGATCAAAAACGATGCCTCTGACAAGCTACATGTTGTCAAAAATTCGGTCGTTGTTGGTCTGATTGCCAGTGCGATCACCGCGGTATTGTTCCAGTGGCTATTTGAAAACTCTGGCGCAAGTCGAGAGCTGCTTGAAGGCATCACCATGTTGATTGCTGTTGTCGTGCTGTTCTCTATGAGTTACTGGCTGCTTTCCAAAGTTGAAGCCGCTCAATGGAAGCGCTACCTCGAAAGCAAACTTGCCACGTCGATCACCACAGGTTCTCTCTTTGGTTTATGGCTGGCGAGCTTCCTAGCGGTTTACCGTGAAGGTGCAGAGACGGTCTTGTTCTACTTTGCTTTGGCAGCCGATACCAACTCTCAAACCATGGTCGCCCTGATTGCTGGATTCGCTATTGGCGTGCTACTGCTCGCGGTGATCTTCTTTGTCATGCGCTATAGCGTGGTCAAGCTCCCTCTGAAACCTTTCTTCATCTTTACTGGCGGATTCATGTATCTGATGGCGTTTGTCTTTGCGGGTAAAGGTGTCCTAGAGCTGATTGAAGGCAAGTTATTCCAACCGACATTAATTTCAGGCGCGCCAGAGTTTGCTCCGTTGGGCATTTACCCATACATGGAAACTTTGCTGCCTCAACTGGCGCTTATCGTGGCAGCAGTCTTTGCGCTTATCGTAATGAAAGCAAGAAGTAAGCGAGATCTTGCTCAGCAAGCTCGTTGTTAAACATGAAAAAATCTTTGTAAAATCAAGTAAGTAAAGGACATTACTATGTTGAATAAAAAACTCATCGCTACCGCAGTGGCTGCTTCAGCTCTATCAGGCATGGCTATGGCAAATGATCTACCTTTCGTTGAGCACCCAGCTGGTGAACCTCTTGAAATGAATGGTATGGAGATTGCTGCTGTTTACCTTAAGCCCGTTACGATGGAGCCTCAAGGTATGATGCGTGCAGCTTCTAAATCGGAAGTGCACTTAGAGGCAGACATCCATGCTCTTGCTGGTAACAAAAACGGCTTTGGTGCGGGTGAGTGGATCCCTTACCTAACCATTAACTACACGTTGAAAAACGTCGATACCGGTAAAGTGCAAGAGGGGACCTTCATGCCGATGGTGGCAGCAGATGGTCCTCACTACGGCTCAAACATCAACATGTTAGGTGTGGGTAACTACGAGCTTACATTCCACATCGATCCACCGTCAAAAGCGGGTTTGCTACGTCATACGGATGAAGAAACTGGCGTTGGTCGTTGGTTCAAACCATTTGATGCTCAATACAAGTTTAAGTACGTAGGCATTAAGTAACCTTCCTTGCGTAACAACCAGGCTGCAGTTTGTGGTCTGGTTGTTCTGATTTTTTGAGTGACTTATCTGTCTGATGCACTGTGCATGAATGGTCAGTGGTAAATATGAGCTTCTATCTTTCTCACGTCTTACTCGTTTTTTTGCTCCCTGCTATGCTATTTGGTGTGCTGTGGGCTGCGCAATCTAACGCTTTGTATAAACACCAGATTGGGTGGTTTGTGCTTGCGGTGCTTTCCGGTTCTGCACTGTTTCATCTACTGCCATTTAGCCAAGTGAATGTACTTATTATTAACAGTGTTTATCTTGGCGTTATCTTCCTGTCGGTTTTACTTGGTGCCATATGGCGATTGCCTTCGGTCTTATTGGTGTGCCTGCAAAGCTTAACGGTCTTTCTATGCAGTTTTGTTTGGGCAAAAGAAGCCAAGCTCACGATGTTGAGCACAACCAACGTTATTAACACCGAGCTGATTTTAAACATCAGTTCTGTGGTTCTAGGATTTGTCTTGATTGCACTAATCAAGATCGCGGTCTCTTTGACGACCAAATCCCTATCCAAGATGGCTCGTAATGCACTTTGTTTACTGTTGTTAGTGCTGGCAGCATTGCCCCTCTCTGGCGAGATTATCTTGGCGTGCATGAAGCTAGGGATTCTTGGTCTCGATAAAGGTTTACTGTCTTACGTATCTAAAGTCACCAACTTCTCTTGGATTCTGTCTTACGCCGTACTGGCATTAGTTTCTATTTGTGTGACTGTCTTTTTCGTTACTCAAACTCGACCACTACAAGAGCAGGTGAAGCAAGCTGAATCCGCGATTGAACGACGCAAACATCAAGCGGCTTTGAATTCAGCTCAACGTAAAGTGCGTTTTAATATTGCGACTATCGCTACGATTCTGGTTGCACTGCTTTTCTGGGATCTTGTCGCTTCTCAACCGATTCGTCGTTCAGAAGCGCAACGTATTGAAGTGGCAGCCGATGGCGCTGTCCATGTCCCTATCTCTGAGCAATTAATCGATGGAAAACTGCACCGATTTGAATGGGTAGCAAGCGATGGCAAAGTGGTGCGCTTTTTCATCATTGATCGTTTTGCTGGTGAAGAGAAGTTTGGCGTTGTCTTTGATGCTTGCATGCTGTGTGGTGATGCAGGGTACGCGCAAGTTGGCGATCAAGTTGTGTGCTTGGCGTGTGGCGTACATATCTTTATTCCTTCGATTGGTAAGCCTGGTGGGTGTAACCCAATCCCTATTCCTAAATGGACCGTCGCGAATCATGAAATCGTAATTTCGAAGTCGACCCTAGAAAGCGGTCTGAAATATTTTAGTGACGTGGTGGAAGTCATGGCGACAGATCCAGTCAATGGCGAGAAGATCAGCAATATGGAGGCTGAGCACAGTTATTCATTCTCAGGAAAGACCTACTTCTTTACCTCTGAGCAATCTTATGACGCCTTCCGTGATGATCCATGGAAATACGCGGACGTTGAACCGCTAAATCCGTTAGGAGAGTAATCATGTTAATCAGAATGCTTCGTCAGTCATGGCGACATGATACCAACCGAAAATTACTCGCTGTCGTTACGGTTTTTCTCGCGGCGAGCCTAATCTCAGCGCTGCTGGCTATTTCAATCAATATCGGTAACAAGATGTCGATGGAGATGAAAAGCTATGGTGCCAACATTGAAATATCTCCTGAAGGACAAGTAAAGCTGCCAGATATTTTGGCGAAGAACGTCAACAAGTTGGAAAAAGAAGACTTACTTGCAGAGAGTGAACTGCCCAACATCATGGACATCTTTTGGCGCAATAACATTATTGGTTTTGCTCCATTTGTACGTGGGCAAGTTAAAGCGCCTGAGTTCGATAAAACCGTCAATATTATCGGTACTTTTTTTGATAAGAATCTGCCTGTTTCTGACGATGGCAAATACCGAACGGGTAATAAAACCATCTCGACGTATTGGCATGTCGATGGTCAATGGCCAGATGATGAAAAAACTCAAGCCTTGGTAGGGCAGTCATTGGCGCAAAAACTGGGTCTTAAATCTGGCGACAAGCTTGAGTTGCGCGGCATCGAAAACCGCGCATTGTCGGTAACGATAACGGGCTTACTGGAAAATGGCACGACGGATGAGAACGCAGTGTTACTGCCGCTGAACCTTGGCCAGAAACTACTGGGTTTGGAAGGACGAGTACAATCGGTAAAAGTCTCAGCATTGACGGTGCCGGAAAACGCACTATCAAAAAAAGCACGTGAAGATTTGGAATCGCTCGATTCGGATGAATATGACCTTTGGTTCTGCACGGCGTTTGTCTCCTCAATCTCTTTCCAATTAGAAGGCGCGATGAATAACGCAATGGTGAAGCCTTTGTGGCAGGTTGCCGCTTCAGAAGGCATGGTGATTCATAAGATCCAAAGCTTATTATTTGTTGTGACATTTGCCGCCTTGATCGCTTCTGCGATGGGGATCGCCTCATTAATGACCAATGCGATATTGCAGCGAGCCAAAGAGATTGGTTTGATGAAGTCTCTTGGTGCTCACAACTGGCAAGTGTATGCGTTGTTCTATTCTGAATCGATGATTTGTGGCGTGTTGGGCGGCTTACTTGGTTGCCTTGCCGGGTGGGGACTATCCAAAGTGGTTGGTTATGCACTGTTTGATTCATCCATCTCTTTTGATTGGATCATCGTTCCAGTGGTGCTGTTTATCTCGACCCTAATTACAGTGTTAGGTACTTACTTCCCTTCACGCAGAATTGCTTCTCTCTACCCAATTGAGGTGTTGTATGGCCGCAAATAAATCTTCCTCTATGCTGCTTACCTTAGTTTGGCGTTCATTGAGATTACGTGCGCAACGTGTTCTCGTGGTGTTTATGGCGTTGACGGTTGGCGCGGCAATCATTACTGCAATGGCAGGGGTCTACTTCGACATTAACCAGAAGATGAGTCATGAGCTACGAAACTACGGAGCGAACTTTTTTGTAGGACCGGACGCGACAGCGACATTAACGACAAAGCAATACCAACAGATCAAAGCTGAGGCACCTAAAGACAGTTTAATTGCTTCCAGCCCATATCTGTACGGCATGGTACAAGCCGAGCTAGAGAAAATTGTCTTAATGGGTATCGACTTTTCGCAGTTGAAAAAACTGGTTCCTTATTGGCAAGTGGAAGGTCGATGGATTGGCGTCTCTTTTGATGATCGGAATGTCATGATCGGAAAGAAACTGGCAGAGAAATTAGAACTCAAAGTTGGCTCTGACCTGACGGTCTACAACAAAAGTGACCGTTATACGTTCAAGATTAAGGGTATCATTGAGTCAGGTTCGGATGAAGATAACTACCTAATTGTAAACCTACCGTTCGTACAAAAATGGTTGAACAAAGGGGATGAAATCAATTTTGCCATGTTCAGTCTAACGAATGATAAAGGTCAGGTAGGGCAGTTTGAATCGACTTTGAAGCAGCAGTACCCAGACTTGCTTGTTCGTCCTATCCGAAAGGTGTCAGCATCGGAAGGTAAAGTACTCAATAAGATTAAGCTGTTAATGGGCATCGTCGCTTTGGTCATTTTAGTGTTGTCTACCTTATGCGTGAATACAACCATGACGTCGATGATTTCTGAGCGACGTTATGAGTTCGCACTACAAAAGTCTTTGGGCGCATCCAATCAGTCCATTACTCGTCAGATTGTTGTTGAAACTCTTGCCATTACCTTTGCTGCAGTTATTGCAGGGTTGCTAATCGGTTATGTGTTAGCGCAATTTCTTGGACACTCGGTGTTTAACGCCACCATTGATTTACGTTTCCCTGTGCTGGTTATCACTAGCTTACTTTCTTTCGCTGCGGCTTTAGTGGCTGCAACGCTTCCAACCATCAGAGCCATTCGTATCGATCCGGCTAAAGTGCTCAAAGGAGATTAACCATGTCAGATTACGCTATTAAGACCGAAGGCTTATGCAAGGTTTTTGACCAAGTTCATGCGTTGGACGACATCAATATTGAGGTCAAGAAAGGGGAGTTTGTTGCCATTATGGGCGCGTCGGGCTCAGGTAAAACGACCTTAATGAATATCCTCAGCTGTTTGGACAATCCGACCTCAGGCAAGGTGTTCCTCGATGGTGAGGAAGCGGACAGCCTAGATGAAGAAGGGCGACGAGCATTTCGAGCAGAGAAAATCGGTCTGGTCTTCCAGCAGTTTCATCTCATTCCTTATCTCACTGCTCTGGAGAACGTGATGCTTGCGCAGCATTACCATAGTGTGCCCGATGAAGAAGCAGCAAAGCGAGTGTTAGAACAAGTAGGTCTAGGGCACCGCTTTGAACACTTGCCGAGTCAGCTTTCCGGTGGTGAGCAGCAGCGTGTATGCATCGCTCGCGCGATTGTGAATGAAAGCCCGATCCTGTTTGCTGACGAACCCACTGGTAACTTGGACGAGGAGAACGAAAAAATCGTCCTCGATATTTTCCAAAAACTCCATGCACAAAACCGAACCATCATTATGGTCACCCACAACCCAAGCTTAGGTCAGTACACGGACCGAATCATCCGCCTCCAACACGGCAAGTACATCGGAGAGGAGGTGTTAGATGTGGCATAAACGCCGCTACGTGATCGCGCTGTTAGCCATGCTTGCGTTATTTGGTTGTAAAGACCAAAAAGCACAAATCGGGCAACCGAGTCCTGATATTGCTGCAATGAATGCGGCGCAACAAACGGTAAGCCTTGAAAGCTATCAAGGTAAGAAAATTGTTCTGGAATTTTGGTCTTCCACCTGCGGTGCGTGCATTGCCATGATGAAGAAATGGCAAGACGTATATGCACGTCGAAGCGATGAAGTCGCAGTGATAGCGATTAACATTGATGACTACGAGGTCGACTTAAATGAATACGCCACCAAGTATGGGTTTTCATTTCCTATGGTGAAAGATCAATTGGGCATCACTAAAGAACGTTTCTCTATTGGGGTGACACCCACAACTTACCTCATTAATCGCGATGGAAAGCTGGTGGACATGCACATCGGCTATTCAGCGAGTATGGATCTGGACAAGGTCATCTCTCAACTTTAATCATTTTAGGAATCAACCAAATGTTACTTACAAAATTCCGCCCGTTTTTGACCGCTCTGATTACTGTCTTTGCCATGATGTCTTCTGCTTGGGCGACTGAAAACTTACAAGAAAAAGTACAAATTGAATCACCAGTCATCTTTCAGTTAGCCAGCGGTGCAAAGGGAACGGGGTCGAAAATGACCATTCACAATAACTCAGATGAAGCTTTAGTCATCAATGGCTTCAAAGTGGATGAATTCGACAAGACCATGCTACACGGGACGAAGTATGAAGCGGGTAAGCGCAAAATGTTTATGGTGAAAAGCATCACTATTCCTGCACATAAAAAACTCGCGCTTACGCCAAATACACACCATTTCATGATGTTTGGTCCAAAGCGTGAATTAGAACTTGGTGAGTACCTGACGATGGTAGTAAACACCAATCAAGGTGACTTCAAAGTGATCGCGCAAGTGGTGCCTCGTAAGCTGAAATAAGGTGGCTCAATGAAAGTACGAATAGGTTTGGCGCTGGTCGCAGCAGCGTTGTTTAGTTTGAGTGGTTGTTCTGAACCCGAGCAAGCAAAGAAAGAGCCACCTAAATTGACGCAGTTGGATCAGCGTCTTACCCTCGCGGAATCGGCAGGGTTAATGGACAAGCGTATGCCGATGAAGAAATTGATGGAGCAATATGTATCGGTTGAAGCTGTCGACCTTGATAGTGGCGAATATCGCGATGCCTCCATGAGTGTAGACGAGTCATTCTCTGCATTTCCCATCGACCCAAGTAATGCAGTAAAGCTATCTTCCCGTGATGATCTTGCTGGGATTAAAATGCGTGAAAATAGGTTGCCTGTGTATTTGATTAAAGATGATAACGGGCAAGTCTCTCGAATTGTTTTGCCAATCCGTGGTGAAGGTAAGTTTGGTTTGATTTATGGATACTTAGCCCTCTATAGCGACAACTACCACATTGCGAGTCTGTCGTTTTACAAACATGGGGAGAGCGCAGGACTAGGGGCGGAGATTACCGATAACGCTAACTGGACAAAGCAGTTCAAAGACAAGCCTTTATTCGACCATGGTCATCCATCGATTCGTATCGTACAGGAAGGGCGCAATACACAAGACGCTTACTCTGTCGATGGAATCAGTGGGGCAACCTACACCAGCCAAGGCGTTGAACACGCGATTAATTTTTGGACCGGGGATCTTGGTTTCGGCGAGTTCTTACGCCAATACCGAAATTAAAAAGTTTGACTATTCATAAGGCAATTTAAACTCTGTGCTCAAGGAGAAAAGGTGATGGCACTTAGAAGAGGTCAAGTTTCAGAAGAACAACTGATGTTATTGATTCAGCTTACTAAAATTCGCTCAACAGTATTAATAAAAGCACTTCGAATGCACTTAGTCGAAGGAAAAAGCCAGCGCTTAGCCACTGAAACGGTGGGTATCAATCAGAGCTTTCTCAGCGTTCGTTTACGTAAGCTTCGAGATGTTGAGTCGACGGTTCTCAAGTTAAGGAAGTTTTATTAAGTGCCCACCACTTTTTAGTGACGCCCCTGCATTCAGCGACCATGTTACTTTTAGTCACTATAAGGCTTTGAACAACAACGGTGGCGTGAGTATACCCAAGTAACGTCGAGATGCTAGGTTCAGCGAGAATGACTTGGTTTGTAGACGCGGCGGCGATTTAAAGATCTAGTCATTCTAAATCAAGAATCGGCAACAAAGTATACAAGCCAAGGCAGCTCGCCCTTTGGGAGCGTGTCATTGACCCGATTGCTGCGTCAAACAACTTGGAAAGAGCTAGCTATTACACTGCGTTGTTTTCCTTACTCTCGAATCAATGACAGCGCTCTGAATCCTGCATCTTGAAGTCACTTGGGTATAACAGCACAGCGTAAGGGTACAACAAAAAGGGGATATGACTATCCCCTTTACTGTTTCTACTTACCCATTAGCTCTTGGGTAAAATAATCCATACAAAGCTGTTGGGCTTGTGGTTTGATACTGACCTGCTCGTTTTCTCGCAATGCTAAGTAGAGTTCAATGATCTTTTGGAATGCGGGAATAAGGGCGTCGCGTTCTGGCATTGCAACGGTCTGCTTTAACTGTTCACTAAACTTAGGCAAACGGGATTCAATCTTCCTTACACCTGAAGGGGTTAATCCTTGTTGCTGTAAAGCCAGTGGTGATATGGCAACCGAACGAAGGAAAGACAAGAACTCAGCTGCTTCAAAATACTCACCACGCGCAATTTTGGTCGCGCCATAATGGACCCAAATCCAAAAGCGGTCTTCAATCCATTGCGGATCTGGTTGAGGGTAATGGGGCTGCGAAGTGGTGAAGACTTGCGATAATTGACCATCGCGCTCCCAAAGTACTTTTGTATGATCCACGCGTACTGCTGCATCCTGCAGTGCGACAAATTTGAAATCAACGTGAATGGCATCAGGTGCGTAAATCGCGATGACCAACCTTGGTTCTCCCACGTGCTCACCAGTGAACGCCGCGACTTGTCCTTCTACCTTGTCGATAAGTGCAAAGCGTTCTGTCATCACCGATTCTACATCATCAGGGTTGATGGCGATAACCAAGTCCAAATCACTGTATTTATCCATTGAATCAGAAGCATAAGAGCCACTCGCTCCAATGCCGAGGATGCGTTGGTCGGCAGTAAATACCGCAAGAATCTTTTTTAGAAGCTGTTCATGAGCTTTAGGGAGCGTGCTTGAGAATTTCATATTTTACCTATTAATCATGGTTGATATTAGAACCATCAGGAGATGGTTAGTGCGGTAAAATTAGCGCAGCATTACAATATGGCGTTAAGTGCTAAAAGAAGCAAGAAAAACCGGCTTGGAAAAGCCGGCTAATAAATTACTTCAGTGAGTTGTGGTGCATAAATTGATCATCAATGCCTTTGAGCTTCATGTCGTCCATGATGAAATTCACCGTATTTAATAAGCGCTGTTCGCCTTTCGGGATAAGGTAACCAAATTGACCTTTGGTGAACGGGTCTTCACAGCGTGCGGCTTCTAAACGCTCATCGGTGACTTGATAGAATAGACCTTCAGGTGTCTCGGTAACCATCACATCCACTTTGCCCGTAGCGACAGCTTTCGGCACATCTAAGTTATTTTCGAAACGAGTAAAGCTAGCATCTTGCAGATTTGCATCGGCGAATTTCTCGTTGGTGCCACCGATGTTAACGCCTACACGAACGGATGCTTGGTTTACTTTATCCAACGTGTTGTATTGCTCGGCTTTGCCTTTTGCGACCAAGAAACACTTGCCAAACGTCATATAACCCTGAGTTTGTTCTGCATTCAATTGACGTTGCATCTTACGTGTAATACCGCCCATCGCGATGTCATATTTGTCTTGGTTAAGGTCTGTCAGCAGGTCTTTCCAAGTAGTACGAACCAGCTTTAGCTCTACGCCTAACTGCTCGGCAATGTGTTTCGCGACATCAATATCGTAACCAGAGTAACTTTTGCCGTCATAGTAAGAAAAGGGTTTGTAATCGCCAGTTGTACCGACACGCAATGTTCCTAATTTTTGAATGTCTTCTAGCTTGTCGGCTTGAGCGACGCCAGAAACTGCTAGTGTTACAGAAGCAAGTAATAATGCTGTTTTTTTCATTGTTGTTGTCTGATTTGTTGTGTTTGAACGAATTTTCAAACTAACAGGAACCGCAGCAAAAACAGATCAAACCAATCGAAAAAAGCGTAATTTTTCAAAAATAATTTCTTGTCTTGAAAGTGATTGCATTAGTCTCTTTATACATAAGAAGAGCAAGGTTTTTTATATGAATGGCAGGGCGTTATGAATCGGATTCATCCTAAGAAATTGCTTCGTAGTAAATGGACGGCAGCACAACCCGTAAATAAAGAAAAGCACTTTATCATTTCAGAAATGGAGTTTGATGAAGAGGGCAATGTCGTGAGGTGTGTGATTGAGGCGGTTATGACCAAGCGAGAGCGTGAATTAGATTGGCATGATCTAAAAGATACACAGCAGTGGCGACAAGGATGGAAATAAACCGTTGGAAACCCAAAAACGAGATGGAGTTAGAAAAGTGATGAATATGAGTAGGTTCGTTGTAGAGACTTTGCTATTAATGGAGTCGTCACTCTACTTATTCAAACACAAGGTAATGCCATGATCGATTTTGACAGTTCCTCGGTATTCAAGCTTAAGCCAATAGAAGTCTCTAAAGTTCGCGACGATTTTCACAAGTTCTTAATTGACGGTGAGACCGTTTTTGCTGGCTTTAAAACCGTCCGTGACCAAGTGGTGTTCACCAACAAGCGTGTTATCGCTGCTAACGTTCAGGGCATCACTGGCTCAAAAGTGGATTACACGTCGCTTCCTTATAGCAAGATAAATGCTTTCTCGATTGAGACATCAGGCACGTTCGATTTAGACTGTGAAATTGAGTTCTTTCTCAGTGAGGTTGGGCGAGTGCGCTTTGAGATAAAAGGCTCGTTCGACCTAATCTCATTCAACAAGATGATAAGCGAGTATGTGCTGGCTTAATGTGCCTCAATGACGTATCTACAGATAATCAACAAGGAAGCAGATATGCTTCCTTTTTTGTTCTTGTACTTGGGTATATTAAGAACGGGTAGATAAGTTTGCTGTTTGAATCACTGCGCTGTCGCCAAATGACAAGACAAGCGATGGTGTTTTCTTTACCTTTCGGCTTTTTGAATGATTGCGAAGGGAAGAAAATGACGGTTGTATTTGAGGGCGTTCCTCTCGTTCGAACAGAGTGGGTTCACGATCTGGCAGCGCTTTTCGACAACAGTAATATCGATGTGCATCAGCTTATTAAAGTAAGCAAAGCCCCTGAAGACATTCAAATGTCAGACGTTGAGTTTTTGCCCGAAACCATACTTAGAAATCTGCTTTTAGCGTTCGGAGAGTCTTGCCCCACCGACGAATTTATTCACACCATTTGGACCTTGTGTCGCGATTTGTATGTGCCCAAAGTGTTAGCACAGTTAGCCCTTACGCCGACAATGACGGTCGCTGAAGCCATTGAGGTATTCTGTCATTCGATGCGCCGATATTCGAACAATACACGCCTTGGCTTGGAGCAATACCACGATCGCATATGGTTTGCGAGGTACAAAGATGGGGAAAACCAACCTTGGTATCAATATGCTGAGATGTTTAGTCTCATTTTTATGGATGAACTGGTTGCTGCACTTGCAAACTATCGGCAGCAAACCGTAAGTGTGAGCGTGAAGAGCACCAAAATGGAACGCTTCTTTGATTGCCGGCAATTAAAGCATGTGCAGTTTTACACCAACCGAGCGGCAACGGGTATCCAGCTTGATGATGCCGTGTTAAACAAAACGATTTGTATGCCGAATAAAGGGCGATTTGATGGGAGTACCGATCTCAGTGAAGTGCCAACCTCGTTTGTTTCCTCGTTTGGTTTTGCGATTCTTCCCTATATTTCTTTTGGGCGATTTTCCATTTTGGAAGCGGCTCAAATTTTGGGTATTCATAAACGAACGTTACAGCGACGCCTGCATGATTGTGAGGTGACGTACAGCCAAGTGATGGAATCATTGCTGCTTGAGCACAGTTTATCTCTGCTCAAAAACTCCACTCTTTCTATCACGACCATTGCAGCATCCTTGGGCTATGCCGATACCGCCAATTTCACTCGTTTTATTCGTCGGAAAATAGGCATGACGCCTTCTGCTTACCGCAAAACTTGAGGTTTGGGGTGTGGCGCTAATGTGCTTTTTACTCAGGGTTATCAATTCCATCTTGTGGCACAGGATGACAATTTATATTTCTCTCAATCAATAAGATGAAGGGCATCGAAACTAAAGAGAGAGAAACGAAAATGTCCCATCGATTCCATGAGTACCGTTCACCGCTTACCCAATCCTTCGAGCACGCCGTCGAGTACTTAGAGTCATTAAATGAACGACCTGTCGACAAATGTGTGACATCCCAGGAACTGAGAAAGGCGATTGGTGGTGCGCTGCCAACTACGCCAACGGATCCATCTGCGGTGATTGATGAGATGGTTAAGAGCGTCGATGCCGGTCTGATTGCAACAGGTGGTCCTCGTTTCTTTGGTTATGCAATTGGTAGTTCTTTCCCTGCATCATTAGCGGCAGATTGGCTAGTAAGCGCGTGGGACCAAAACGTACCGTATTACGTTGCTAGCCCTGCGTTGTCAGTGGTTGAAGAGACGGCCGCTGAATGGATGACTCAACTACTCGGTTTGGCGCCTAACTCTGGCATTGGCTTTACTTCTGGCGCGCAAGAGGCAATTTACACCAGCCTTATCACTGCTCGTAATGCACTATTGCAACGTGCAGGTTGGGATGTGGCTGTTCAAGGTATGTATGGTGCGCCGCGCATTAATGTGGTTGTAAGTGATCAAATTCACTCAACGATTAAGCGTGCTCTTTCAATGATCGGTATTGGTTTAGAAAACATTGTTAAGGTACCGACAGACAACAACTTACGCATTATTCCAGACAACTTAATGGAAACGATCACCGCACTTGAAGGACCAACTTTAGTTTGTGCGCAAGCGGGCTGTATCGACTCTGGCGCTTTCGATCCTTTCCACGCGCTTGCTGACGCTGTCGCTGCGCATGGCAATGCATGGCTACACGTTGATGGTGCGATTGGTTTGTGGGCGGCTGCAAGTGCAACACATCGTTACCTTCTTGATGGTATTGAAAGAGTCGATTCCATCGATACAGATGGTCATAAGTGGTTCAACATGCCTTATGACTCGGGCATGGTCATTGTGAAGGATGCAGGTTTGCTGGCTCAAGCGATGGGAGGCAGCAATATGGGGGATTACCTGAACGATGCGATGGATAAACCCGATCGTAATGCCATTAATTTTGGCATTGGTGCTTCGCGTCGTGCACGCGGTGTACCTGTCTACGCTGCGTTTAAATCGCTTGGCAAACAGGGCATTGAAGAGCATGTTGATCGTTGTACTTCGCTTGCACAACATATGGCAGAAAGGCTTTCAACGGTAGATGGCATTACTATTTTGAATGATGTTGTGTCCAACCGTTTCTCCGCACAGTTTGGTGAAGGGGATGAGGTGTATCGTAACGAGCTGACAGCACGCGTGGTCCATCGACTACAGCAAGAAGGGACGCTTTACCCTTCTACTTCGGGTTACAAAGGGCTGAAAACTATGTTGTTCTCAGTGCTAAGTTGTCACACTTCTCTTGAAGATATCGACTTATCCGCAGAGAAGATCGTAAAAGCATATGTGCAAGAGAAGCAATGCATGGATGCTGAGTAACGTCTTCGAGCGCAAAAATTGAATATAAGCCCAGTTTTATACTGGGCTTTTTTATGTCTGCTCAATGTACTTAGGCATGCAATGACAATTAATCCTTTATGGGTTTACTTATTCTTTTTGTATCACTTATCCCATTCAATAAGGATTCAGATATGAAATCAAAACTACTTACTCTTCCCTTTGGACTCACTCTTCTCTTTGGACTAGCTATTCTCAATGGATGCTCGAGCGCTAAGCCCGTCGACAGTCACCTTGTTAGTGCCTCAGGGGTTGATACGGCATTCTTAGTCAGTAAAAAATCCAGCTTGGTCGGACAGATTGAATATTCAAAAGCCGACACAAAAAGTAGCGCTGCTCTTAATCAAACCCAAACCAATATCAAAGTTTTCAAGGATGAAGAAAATACGTTAACTCTCGCTCAGGTGAAGAGCTGCAACAACTGCAATTACCATTTAGAGCGTGGACATAAAGGCGTGTTATTCCCAATCGGAGACGCAAATCAACATACGTATATTGGTAGAAAAAAGCTCGCGAGCTTGTACTCAGAGCATCCCATTTATGTGGACAAAATTCGTGATTTTATCCGTGCCAATCCTTCGCAAGTAGAACATGAAGAAGCTTGTATTGACGTGCTTGCGGTCTATTCGAAAACAAGTCGGATTGAGGTTGGAACGATCACTGATTGTGCGACTCCGCTAAAAAGCCACGCGATTAAAAACGTACAAATGGTGCCACTCGGTTGATATTCCGTTGGCGATGTTGCGATTAAGAGGGCGAAAACTCGTGAGACAATAGCCCCGAGTTCATACCAAAAAGAAAAAATACAGGAAGAAGACAAACGCCAACAAGGTTGCAGATAACACTGGATAGATGATGTAGGAGTCATGATTGCTGGTGCGCTGGTAACAGAATGAGACCAGCAAGACGTTGTAAACAACGAGCAGCAAACTGATCATGGTACCGCTATTCAGGCTTAAACTTGATAACTGAGTAAGAAAGAATCCCAGCAATAGATAATCAAAAACGATTAGCCAAAGGAACGCTTTCTTTAGCGAATCATTGTTAGGCTTATTGGCCGCGGGTAATGGCATATCGAACTCAACTAAACAATTACTGCAATCATGATATTGGGGGAAAAAAAAGGTCACGCAGAAGGAATGAAACTGGTGACCTTTTTGGGTTTAGAGGTCTTGAATCTTGGCTTTTTGATTGTCAGATTCAACAGAATAACGAATCACTTCTTGTCTTATCACTGGCTGGTTAAACTCCGCTTTCTGTTTTGCTTTTTCTAGCTCACTGTCTTGCTGGTCTCCGAAGAAGGTTTCTAAAACCTGAGCAGCGGGCGTAGTGAGAATAAACAACTCTATACGGCGGTTTTCGCTTGAATCTGGTTCATCCGGGTTAAGCAGCGCACGATCGGACATCCCCGTGACTTGCATGACTCGCTCATCAGGCATGCCACCCTCAACAAGTGTTTTTCTCGCAACGTCGGCACGAGACGCGGACAATGCCCAGTTTGATTGTCGACCAAAGTGCTTTTTGAAAGGTGTAGAGTCAGTATGACCACTGATGATCAATGGGTTGCTGATGCGTTCAAACACAGGTGCAAGCGCAAGCAGTAAATCTTCAAAGAAAGGGGTCAACTCCGCGCCACCACGACTGAACATGTGCTGCTTGTAATCATCTTGCAGTGCGATACGTAGACCTTGTGGCGTAATGGTTACGTTGACGTTACCTTGCGCGCTGATTTGACCTACCACTTCATCGATGACTTTCGCCAGTAGAGCAAGTTGCTCTTGTGTATCGAAGTTACCAGGGATCAGCGAGTCGATTTCTGGACCATCGCCATCAC
This sequence comes from Vibrio sp. SCSIO 43155, assembly GCF_023716605.1. Classification (NCBI taxonomy): domain Bacteria; kingdom Pseudomonadati; phylum Pseudomonadota; class Gammaproteobacteria; order Vibrionales; family Vibrionaceae; genus Vibrio; species Vibrio sp. SCSIO 43155. Next base: position 364,846 of record NZ_CP071853.1, read on the forward strand.
CTTGGAAGTACGAGCTCACGACATGATTCGAGTTGTGTTTACTTGGCACAGAAGAGTCCTGTGCCAAGTCGATTGGAGAGATACTTTGCGAGGTATCGAAAGGGTTACCGTAACTCTTATCGAAGACACTCGAGCTATGAAGGTGAGCCATAATGGCTTTGCGCTCTTCCTTGTCGACCACCTGCATGACCCAAAGTACAAGAAACAGCGCCATCAAAGCGATCATAAAGTCGGCAAACGCGACCTTCCACGCGCCACCATGAAACTCATCATGGTTGTGTGCTTTGACGCGTTTGAACACCACATGCTCTTGTTTTTGCATTATCCCTCCTGTTCAGATAGCCACTTCTCCATTTGGTTGAAAGTAGGTTTGATGTCTAACTGAATGTGTTTACGACCAGCATCGATAGCGAGCAATGTTGGCTTTTTCGCAACGTAAGCGACCAAAGTGGCGCGCACACATTCGAAAGCCGTCATGTTTCGTTTCACTCGCTGAGCCATGGCGTTACTGAGTGGATCTAAACAACAGTAACAACCAAAAATACCAATGAATGTACCGACGAGGGCAGCAGCAACGTGATAACCGATTAGGGCAATCGAACCGTCAATGGCTTGCATAGTAATGATGATGCCACCAACTGCAGCAAGAATACCGAACCCAGGAAGTGCTTCTGCGGTGCGTTGCATAGAGCGCGATGGCAACAGCATTTCGGTTTGAATTGCTTCGATTTCTTGTTCTAACAGTCCCTCTAATTCATGAGGCGACATTTGTCCCATTGCCATTAAACGTAAATTATCAGTAATGAAAGAAATAAGACGATGGTCGTCACTTACTTTTGGATAAGCGAGGAACATAGAGCTCTGTTCTGGTGATTCAATATGTGAATCGAGAAACTTAAAACCGCGGCTGCGAGCTGTCTCTAGTAGATTGTTAAGCAGCGCCATTAACTCCATGTAGTATTCATATTCTTCATCAGGGCCTGAAATGGTTGCGCGCAATTGCTGACGCATTTCTTTCAAGACTTGCGGAGGGTTACCGATGATCAGTGAGCCAGCAGCGGCACCAATGATGATCATAAATTCAGCGGGCTGCCAGATTGCACCCAGATTACCGCCTGCCCACATGTATCCGCCGAAGACACACAACAGGACAGTAATGGCTCCAAAAAACTTTTGCATCTCGTGACTCCTAAGAGGACATTAATTGGTTAAGTTGTTTAAGCGCTTGTTTGTGCAACTGACAGATGCGAGGTGGTGTCAGGTCGAGCACGAGCGCGATTTCATGTAGGTTGAGTTCGTGTTGGTAAAACAAGGTCAGCAACAGTTGGTCTCGTTTTGGCATTTTGCCAAGAGCACTGTCTAAGCTACGACGTATATGTTCATGTTCCATACCGTCATATTGACCACCAAAGTGGCTGTCATTACCGCTTTCCATCAACTGATCGAGACTTTGCATTTCGCCTGCAAGCGCCGCGTTTTGACGGTTGTAGTAATCTTTCTCATCGGTGCCGAGGGCTTTGATGATCTCGGCATCGGTTGGCATTCTGCCAAGAGCACGAGTGAGATCTCGGGTCACGTCGTTCAGCTCATGCGCTTGCTGACGTGTCTTGCGCGATCGCCAATCCAATCGGCGTAGCTCATCGAGAATGGCACCACGAACACGACAAACGGCGAAAGCAGGGAAGTGCGGATCTTCCACATCCCCGTAACGACGACCCGCTTCAACAAGAGCAATCAGACCAATTTGTTGCATATCTTCGATGCTGCAATGAGACGTTGCATGAACACGCAGTTGGTTCACAACACGTTTGACCATGATCTGATGACGCTGCAATAGTGCATTCTCGTCAATCGGGCGAGACGGCGTGTTTACTTCCTCCGTCTCGGTATAACTTTCCTGTAAGTTCATCTCCAACATAGTTGTGCCCCGTTATTGCACAACGTATTTGGTTAGCAGAACATCATCGATATCACGCACGATGTCAGTTTTTGCGAATGCCAGTAGCAAGGTTTCTTTCACCTCACTTTGCAAAGTGTCGATAGCACCTGTTTGTTGTAGCTCATCGAATGTTTTATCGCTGAATAGCTTAAGCAATGAGTTCTGCACCATAGGCATGTAGTCATCGATGCTTTTGATGCGCTCAGGGCGACGTGTTTCTAAGGCTAGCTCTAACATTACAAAGTGCGTTTGTTTTTTACCTTTGATAGTCAATACCACTCTCTCCAACGGATGGAAGCTTGGTCCTTTACTCGTTGGTTGCTCGACCGCTAGAAAAGCCAGTGGGGAGTCCTCTAAATAATCGTTGAAACTGGACGCCGATGATACTGACTGTGCGCTTTTGTTTAGATACCAAATACCACCAATCACAGTGACTCCGGAAACGAGGGCACTGGTGATGATCATGGCGATAAACAGGGCGATCATTTGTTGTTTGGTCATAACCTTTTTCCTCGGTGATTCATTAGGCTTGAGTGTTTAGCCAATGCTCTGAATAGTTTGTTGTTGTATTAGATTGAAAGGTGTTGGATTCGCGAGCGGCAAAGATAGATGCCTCTTCTTGGTTGCCATCATGCGCGTGTCGCTCTTGACCTTGATCCGAGCCGACATTGACATCGACATGAACGAAGTTTTGCTCTTGAAGTTCCGTTCTTAAGCGTTCTGAAACTTGCATCAATGCTTCGCGTGTTACGGCGCTATTAGCGTTGATTTGCACGCTTAAGCGATCTCCCTCGACACGAACCAATAGATCCAACTTACCGAGTTCTGGCGGATCGAGACGAATCTTGGCTTCTTGCAGGTTCTGCTGTGCTTGCAACGTCACGCGGTCTTGAAGTACTTGCATCATCTGCTCACCCCATTTGCCAGAACTGGTATCGACACGAACTGCTGCCCATTCCGACCCCTGAGCTTGGGTTGCTGCGAGCGGCGTCGTAGGATTGGTGTGCGCCGCATGAGCTGTCGGTGACTGCACTTGCGCATTAGCCGTCAAAGGCTGTCCCTGAACTGGCTGGTTAAGGAGTGTTTGCAAATCTGCTGCAGATACTTTGACCTGATTTGTGGCGCTAGCTTTAGCTATGCTTTGATTCTCTGACGTTGGCGTCGCCGCTCCCAGTGTAGAGTGTGGTTGAGTTGCCGTACTGGTTACTTGCGTTGAGCCATTTATCGCTTTGGTCGTAACTTGACCAGATTCGTCTTGTTTGCCGGCTGCTTTCACTATGCCTTGCATCAGAGCTTGTGCTTGAGCTGCTAAATTGACTGGTGTCGCTGGAGCTTGAGAACTGAGTAGGGCATCCACCGGGGCACCTTCAGAACTTGAACCTTGCTCGGTTGTTTCTGTATCGGCAGGCGCTTTAGGCAACGCTTGTGCATTCAAACGAAAGCCGGGTACAGGAACGTGACCGGATAGCGCTTCTTGCTGAGTTTGAGAAGATGATGCAGAAAACCCTTGCTCGGATCGTGCCTGCATTACTTTTCCATCTTGCGTTGGCTGAGAAGCAACACCGCCAGAAATTGAATTGGTTACCATCATTGTGTTAGCTCCATGGTCATTGCAAGTTGATACGCCATGGCTCGCTCTTGCTGGTTACTCACCGAACTCATTTCTTGCTCTAGCTCGTTGGTGGCTTTTTCCAACGTAGTAAAAGCACTTGCGTGCACTGCTTTCGCTCGTTGGATTTCCGGCGCCAGTTTTGGGTCTTTCAAGAATGGCTTGTGGCTAATAAGCAGCTCTCGCAACTGTAAGTCGTAGCGCTTAAGAGCTCGCCAATCAGCCGTTTTAGTGGCGATTTGGATCAGTTTTGATAAGTGGCGAAATCGCTCTGGCGACACTTTATGCTTGCTGTCCAAAATTCATCCAACCTTCTCGAATGTTACCCATGACACGTTCAACGTTGTCTAGACGTGATGTGTCGTTTTGTACGCTGGTGTAGAACAGCTCTACTTGGCAGAAGTCGTAAAGTTGACGTAAGTTGTCAGCAATTTCACCGCCGTTCTCTTCATCTAAAGCGCTGCTTAATCCAATGAGGATGTTCATGCATTTGTTAATACTTGCGCCTTTTTCCGCAAGTCGGTTGGCAGCTAGGTGACCGCGTATGCGTTCAACTTCATCGAGTAAGCCATCGATTAACATGACAACGAGCTGATGTGGGTTTGCTGATGCAGCTTGCGCATCAAGATCGACTTGCTGGTACGAGTCGTAGCCGGAATCCATGAGCATGAGTAGTTCTCCTAAAGCCTTAACCAAACAACGACTGGGTTTGGTTCATTTGCGTCATTAACGTGTTCATTTGGGTAAATTGTTTGATGTAGCGTTTGTACGACATCTCGTACTTGCGCTCTAACGTGGTTTGTTTATCTTCGATGCGTCCAAGGTTGGCTTGTAGTGCATCTTTGCGAGATTTGAATGTGCCAGAAGAGAACTTCAGGAAAGGTTCTGCCATGTCATCCAGTGAATCTAGAAGTGCACCATCACCGTTAAAGATGGACCCTAGTGCAGCACTGTTGCTCTTTTGAGCTTCGTTAAGCTTGGTGTGATCGACTTTCATCTTTCCAGAACGGTCTAACGTAATGCCGATTTCACTCAAACGCATGCCGCCGTGTTCACCACGAACTAGGCTCGAAACCTGGCTTTCGATAGTGCGCATGGTTGGATCACTGGCAAGTACGCCACGTGCTTGATCTTCGCCACCTGTTTTGGTGTATTCATCGATGGTTGAAATCAATGAGTTATATGCTTCAACGAACTTATCAACCTGTTCTTTTGTGCCTTCTGAATCTGTGCTCACTTCAAGTGCAATCGGTGTTTCACCTGACTTTTGCGCTTTCGTTACTGTAAGGTCGACACCATCAATCACGCCTTCAAAAGTGTTGCTTGCGTTAGTTAGCTTTAGACCGCTGGTTTCTGAACCAAGTCGAATAATGGCATCTTGTGGTTTACTTATCTCAGTCGTGCTAGTGAAAGCATTTTCAAACCATGCTTCACCAGTACCCGATGCGCTCGCATTGATTGTGTTTGCGACACCTGTTTTGGTGCTAGACAACATAAAGTGAGTTTGACCGTTAGAGCGCACAAGTGTGGCGTTAACGCCAGGGTTATCGGCGTCGTTGTTGATTGCACTAACCAGCTCTGTCATGGTTGCTTTACCATCGCCGTCGTTATCAACGGTTGATAAGTCCAAGCTCATGCTTTCACCGTTGATGGTGAAATCTAAAGAACCCACCGCAGGGATTTCTGTTGATGCATCCAAGCTTGCGGGCATACCCGTAGAGATCTGGTGTGAGGTTGCAACTTGTTTAACGAAGATCTGATAGTTACCCACCAAAGCTTTGGCATCGGCGTCAGCAGTAAAAAAGCCTTCTTGAGATGTCGTAGCTTTGTTTTTGATAACGCTGTTGGTGCTGCTGTTCATCTCTTTGACGGCGGTGCGGAAGTCGCGAAGGGCAGTTTCTACTTTGCCTAACGCTGTTAATTGAGATTGATACTTGTCTGTTTGCAGCTTGTAGCGTTTCTGAAATGGTTGAACATCTAACGTGGCGAATTGAGTTGCCATGCGTATTGGATCTAATGAACTCATGAGGTCGCTCCCTCTCTCATCTGTGGTTGGCACTGCGAGCTGTCGCAGTGCCACTAATAAATTGTCTATCGCAAGATGCGTGCCTAATGTTTAAGTCTATATAAAACAATGCACTACGATGATTTTGTGTGGTTGGGAGGAAGCGGATTTTCCACCTGTTGGTTCCGCTCTTCCCCTGAATACTCTTGGGGTTTTCCCAAATAGAAGAGGCGACCAAAAATAGGCAAAGATTTAACGCAATACCCGAGTAACCTGAGAGGCTTGGTTGAGTGAGAATAAGTTGGGTATCGAGAGGAGAAAATGAGGCTATGAGGCTGTACGCATAGTGAGCAGATTTCGGGGTTTACTGCTAAGTGTTTCAGATTTTTCTTACCCTAATAAGAGAACTGTTTTTGCTATCTTATGCCCCTGCAATTTTTGTGGTTGCTAACGTCCGGCTATTCCTCAATTAGATCCAAAAAAGAACGACAGTAATGAATGATTTTGTTTTTAGACTTATGAAGTGTGCCCGTGCATACGAAGCCTTCATTGGAACCAAACTACGCAGTAAACAGAGTATTAATGCTGAGGAGTTGGCGAGTATTCGTATTGAAGCGGTTTCGCGATTCCCTGAGCTTAAATCTTACCATCCGACTCATGGTGCGGAATCTGCGGAGTTTGAGCTGTTTAATAAGGTGCTGATCAACACCATGCTCAAAGCTGGATTTCGTGTCCCTACTAATCAAAACAATGGTGCAAGTAGTATCTACATTCGTCGTTAATAAATCTTTGCGTGGCGGTTTTTCACTTATACCCAAGTAACCTCGAGATGCTAGGTTCAGCGAGACTGACTTGGTTTGTAGACGCGGCGGCGATTTAAAGGTTTAGTGAGTCTAAATCAAGAATCGACAATAAAGTATACAAGCCAAGACCCTTACTATTTACTAAGAGTGCCGTTTGGGAGCGTGTCTTTGACTCGCTTTTTTAGTCAAACAAATGGTCGCGTCAAACAACTTGGAAAGAGCTGGCTATTACACTGCGTTGTTTTCCTTGCTCTCGAATCAATGACAACACTCTGAATCCTGCATCTTGAAGTCACTTGGGTATAGGTATAAATCAACCCTATGTGAACGAAAAAAGCCTCCCGGATGAATGGGAGGCTTAGAGCTTTCAGACGAACTAAATGTTGTAACTTCTTAGTTAATAGAAGGGGACTATTAACGTAGTAGCGACATTGCCATACCAGGCAGTTGGTTCGTTTTAGAAAGAACCGTTGTACCAGCTTGCATAAGCATTTGGTTCTTAGTCATGCTTGAAGATTCAGCTGCGAAGTCAGCATCCATGATACGACCTTTCGCTGCAGAAGTGTTCTCAACCATGTTGCCAAGGTTAGTCATAGTGTGTTCTAGACGGTTGATGTTCGCACCGAAGTCTGCACGAGAAGAACCAATCTTTTCAACTAGACCTGCAGCGCCACTGATTTTATCAAGAGCTGCTTTCGCTTTAGCTGCGTCACCAACACCGTCAGTGATTGCTGCATCAGCTAGGATATCTGTGATTTCAGTAATACCAGCACTTGCGTCTACAGACAGTGTTTCAGCTGAAGATGCACCAATTTGGAATGATACAGCGCCTGCACCGAAGCCGCCGCCTTTAAGTAGGTTTTGACCACCGAACTTAGTGTTGTCAACGATGTTGTTAAGTTCTTTACTCAGCTCTTGGAATTCTTTATCAAGAGAAGCGCGGTCAGTAGCACTGTTTGAACCGTTCAACGATTGTGTTGCTAGGTCGTTCATGCGGTAAACGATGTTAGTCATTTCATCCATCGCGCCTTCCGCAGTTTGCATCATTGAGATGCCGTCTTGTGCGTTACGCATTGCTACGTTCATACCACGAGTTTGTGCTTCTAGACGGTTAGCAATTTGCAGACCTGCAGCGTCGTCAGCTGCTGAGTTAACGCGGAAGCCTGTGCTCAAACGCTCCATTGCGGTGTTTAAAAGACCATTTGTGTTGCTTAACGTGTTTTGAGTAACAAGTGAAGCGTAGTTAGTATGCATAGATAAAGCCATCGTAAGTCTCCTTGGTTTTCAATATCTTTTCAGGCCTCGGGAATTTCCCTGCTCACTAACAAGAGGCGGTTGATTGGTTTTAATGATTAATTAGAAAGTTAAATATTTTTTCTAAATGGGTCATTTTGATGGTTTTTGGTGACGCCCATTCCAGAAAGTGACTGATTTAGCCCCAGTAGACCGTTAAATCGCCATCGCATCTACAAACTAAGTCCTTCATGTTTACAAACCAAATCAACCTCGCTGAACCCATCGTCTCGACACGACTGGGTATAAAAAAGGGCGAACTCTAAATTTAGAATTCGCCCTTATTGTTCTACGGCATTCTTATTTTATTCGTCATCAAACGATTTAAAAGACAGTGACGTAGGAATATCGCTAAAGTACCCAAAATAGTAACTCGCGCCTAATAAACGGTAACGGTTGAGCTCTTCTTGGCTTGCGACACGCCCCGCTACCCATGGAAATTGATTGCGACGTAGGAAACGAGCGATAGGCAAAAACGCATGTTGATCTTCTTTGTTTTCTATCGTCACGGATAACTTAATCATGTCTGGCTCGAAATCCACAATATGCTCAAAATGAATTTGATTTGTCGCGATCTCGAACCAGAGTGCAAAGGCGTTTTCTTTGAGCTGCTCAACCAAAGTACCAACGCGCTCGTGTAAGCAGAGCGCTTTATCTGCTTGCAGAGATGGCACGACATGCTGAAATCCTGCATTGTGAAACTGAATCATTTGCTCAAGAAAGTGCGCGCCAGGCTGCCAAAGCAGCGCATCAACATGAATTGGCACGACCACGTTGCTGATCAAATCGGGATGAAACGCTTCCAACTGAAATTGAGTTTGGCGAAGCGCGAGATACAAGCTGTAAAGATCTAAGCAAAACAGCATTTGCTCAGAAAGCTCAAATTGATACACGCTCTGCTCACCACGCGACCCAAAGCGTAATGTGAGGTGTTGGTATTCCACTTCTCCGGTTTTCGTCTCACGAATTGCCTGACAAGCATGCTGAATGTCATTGTGTTTGAGTGCATCAAAGACTAATTTATCGTCTTCCGTGACAATGTGTTCCTCGGCAAGGCAACACAAATAGTCGTACATCGCTTGGTTTGAGATGAGATTATCCAAGGTTACCTACCACGTTAATTTGTTTGTTTTCTGGAATTTCATTGTAAGACAGGACTGCCAACCCTTGGGTAAAGGTGCGGGCGTAGCGCGCCAACAATGGTCGCAGCTGAGGCATCACCAGTAAAATTGGTGGCAGACCTTGCTGCTTCAGCTGTTGACGAATCAAGGGTAAGTTCTGCTGGAACTGTCCAAGAATGTTTGGCTCGATTGGGAAGCTGTCTAGCATTACCGTGCCTGCTGCTTGCGCTTGTTGCAACGATGTCATTAACATCTGTTCGAGCTCGTCAGACAAGGCGTATACGTTCAACTCGTTTTTCTGACCAGCAACTAGGTTCACCAAGGTGCGTTTGAGTGCGCAACGTACGTCTGCAGCAAGCAGAATTGGGTCTTTGGTGTTTTCCGATGATTCCAACATGGTATTGGCGATGGTGCGAATGTCTTTTAGTGGCACTTGATCAAGCAGAAGCTGACGATACACCTTAAGCTGTTGGGCAGGTGTTAATGCCGCCGCTAAAGCTTCAGCCAGTTTTGGCGCTTGTGCTGTGAGGCGTTGAGTCATGGCTTCGACGTCATCGTGCGTAAACAACTCTGCCAAATTGGTCTTCATAATCTTGCTGATATGGGTGGCGATTACCGTACCATCATCAACTACTTGATAGCCCATATTCAGTGCTTTGGCTTTCTCTTGATGCTCAATCCAAACGGCTGGCAGTTGGTAAGCGGGATCGCTTCCTAGAATACCATCGACTTCGCCATAGGTTTCACCAACAGCAATTGCCATTAAGCGTTCTGGTTCGATAAAGCCTTGTTCAATCACTTCACCATTTAGAGCGATGGTGTATTGATTTGGCTTTAAGCTTAAGTTGTCGCGGATACGGACTTCAGGCAGTAAGAAACCCACTTGTTCAGAGAGGTTGCGACGCACACCACGAATACGCTGTGCCAAAGGTGCACCTTGTTCTCTGTTGACCAAATGCACTAAGCGGTAACCTAGGGCAAGAGACAAAGTGTGAACGTGTGGAATATCATCCCAAGTTAGCGTGGTCTCTTCTTCTTGCATTGCATGAGAAAGCGCTTCTACTTGGTCAATTTGTGGGTCTTGAACGGGCTTTTTACTTTGTCGCCATCCAGCAAATGCCAATACTGCAGCAAAGGTGAAAAATGCCAAGTGAGGCATGCCCGGTACGATACCAATCACCACCATAATGCCAGCAACGGTGAACAAAGTTGCTGGTGTTGCCAGTAACTGCTTATGCATGGTTTCTGACATGCCATTGTCGCTGTCGTTGATACGAGTAACGATAATGGCAGCGGCAGTAGCAAGTAATAGTGATGGGATTTGTGCAACGAGACCGTCACCAATGGTCAGTAGGGCATAAGTCTTGAAGGCTTCGGAAGCAGGTAATCCGTGCTCGAATACACCAATACTGATACCACCAATGATGTTGATGAATAGGATCAGTAAACCTGCGACAGCATCACCACGAACGAACTTAGATGCACCATCCATTGAGCCGTGGAAATCGGCTTCGTTCGCGACTTCTTTACGACGCAGACGTGCAGTCTCTTGGTCGATCAAACCAGCGTTGAGGTCGGCATCGATCGCCATTTGTTTACCTGGTAAGGCATCCAAGGTAAAGCGAGCGGATACTTCAGAAATACGCTCACCACCTTTGGTGATCACGACGAAGTTAATGATCATCAAGATGATGAACACCACCATACCAACGACATAGTTACCACCGATAACCACTTCACCGAAGGCTTGGATAACTTTACCTGCCGCATCTCCACCGTTGTGACCTTCAAGCAATACGATACGCGTTGATGCTACGTTCAGTGTTAAGCGTAATAACGTCGCGACCAACAAAATGGTTGGAAAAACTGAAAAGTCGAGTGGTCGCTTTGCTGTAGTGCTGACCAGCAATACCAGAATCGCTAAAACGATGTTGAAGGTAAACAGCGCATCCAACAGTAATGGTGGTAGAGGCAAAATTACCATTGCCAAAACCATCAGCAAGACAATTGGAATTCCCATATAGCCTTTGGTGGAAGTTTGAAGTTGTTTTAACCGGTTAAACATACTCTCGTGTCCTTGGGTAAACGCGGGTTAATCAGTGTTGCAAATGCTTTGGAATTGAAAAGTGAGGCAAAGGTGTTGGTTCTTTTCCTTCCCCTTTACGAAAGGCTTTCAATTGCAAAACGTAAGTTAGAATGTGAGCCACAGCGATATAGAGCTGGCTTGGGATGGCTTGCTCAATTGCGGTGGTGTGATAAATCGAACGAGTAAGAGGCGGCGAGTTGATGATCTCGACCTTGTTCTCGCGGGCAATACGTTGAATGTGCATTGCGGTCTCATCGACGCCTTTTGCGACCACAAATGGCGCATCAGAAAGTGATGGTTCATATTTCAATGCGACGGCGTAGTGAGTCGGGTTAGTGATCACTACGTCTGCAGTTGGCACCGTTTTGTCGATTTTACGACGAGCAAACTGTTGTTGAATTTGTCGAATACGTTGTTTGACTTCAGGGCGACCTTCGTTGTTTTTGAACTCTTCTTTGAGCTCTTGTTTGGTCATTCGTAGTTCCTTGAGGTGTTCCCAACGTTGGTAAGGAATGTCAATTACCCCAAAAAGTAATAGAGCAAACCCCATCAGCAGTAGACCTTCGAACAAAATCGACATGATCAGAGAAAAACCTTGGCTCAACGGCAAGTTTTGCATACCAAGTAGCGGCTGCAAATGGTTGTCCAAGTAGCCATACAGGATGCCGAAGATAACCAAAACCTTGAAGGTCGATTTCAACAGCTCAACGACTGAGCGAGTCGAGAAAATGCGCTTAATACCTGAGATAGGGTTGAGCTTGCTTAGCTTTGGCATCACGTTGGCTGGTCGAAACATCCAGCCACCTAGCACCAGGCTACTGCCACAGGTCACAATGATGATCACCGTGAAAAGCGGTAACAGCATCTCAATAATGACAGCCAAACTTTGACCTAGGTGCTCAACCAACTGTTTTGGATTTTCTAAGTCTGCTTTAGTCAAGGTCATGTTGTAGCGGAATACGCCCGAGATGCTTTCCCAAATGCCATTCAGTTGAGAATAAAAGAACAGCGCCACCGCTAAAAATATCACAGCAGTCGTGAACTCTTTTGCGCGAGGAATCTGCCCTTCCTGGCGGGCTTTTTTTACCTTCTGGGGGGAAGCTTTCTCGGTTTTGTCTTGTGACGACTGATCGCTCATGAGCCCCCCAACATAAAGTTGTTCAGAAAACGAATCGTGTCATGCACCAATGCGGTGTAGCGGCTTGGGACGCCGGACACTGAAATCAAAACACTAAATAGACCTAATAACATGGTCATCGGGAAGCCGAGTGCATACACGTTAAGTGACGGGGCTGCTCGGTTCATCACACCAAAGCTGATGTTTGCAAGCAGCATGGACACGATAGCCGGTAGCGCTAAAGCAAGTGAAGAGGCAAACATCCACCCAAATATGTTGATAATGCCTTGAAGAGATAGAGCGGTAATACCTGAGCCGACCGGCCAAACGACAAAGCTCTGAATAACAATGTCGATAACCAACAAATGTCCTTCAAGTGCAAGGAACAGCAAAGTAGAAAAAATCAGAAAAATACGTCCAAGAATGGCGACCGAAAGTCCGTTCACTGGGTCATTCATCATCGCCATACCTAAACCCATCTGCAGAGAGATGACTTGACCAAGCATGGTAAAGACATTGAACAGCATATGCAGAATCAGCCCAAACATCACGCCCCAGATTGCTTGCTCGGAAGCAAGAAACAGAGACGTCATAGAGAAGAGTTCGACTTCTGGCATGGGTGGCATCAGTGGAGCGGTGATCACCACAATAGAAAGGGCGAGCAAGCTGCGCACCCAAACAGGAATAAGTGCATCTCCGAAAAATGGCATGGAGATAAACACCGCGCCAACACGGAAAAATGGCCACCAAAGTTGACCAAGAATCATGGACAATTCCGCGAACGAGACCGTCATTAGCCGATCATCCCCGGAATGTTGTGGAATAGGTAATCGAACAGCTCCATGATTTTTCGCAGCATCCAGTGACCTGCGAAAATCACCATAAGGAGTGTGACTAATAGACGCGGTAAGAAACTCAGTGTCTGTTCGTTAATCTGTGTTGCGGCTTGAAATACCGCAATACACAAACCAACAATCAAACCAGGTACAACAAGCACTGCCACCATCAAGATGATAAGCCATACTGCGTCAGAGAATAGAGTGACGGTTAATTCTGGTGTCATGATGTTCTCCCATCACCCAAAGCTGGCAGATAAGGTGCCAACCGTCATCGCCCAACCATCAACAAGAACAAAAATGACCAGTTTAAAGGGTAGGGAGATGATCAGAGGTGACAACATCATCATACCCATTGCCATTAAGACACTAGCGACCACCAGATCGATGATCAAAAATGGAATAAACAACATGAAGCCAATTTGGAAAGCCGTTTTGAGTTCACTGATCACAAATGCTGGCAGTACAACAGCGAAAGAAATGTCTTCAACATTTTGATCTATTGGCTCATTTGCAATACGTAACATCTGCTCTAATGAGCTTTGGTGCGTCTGCGCTAACATAAAGCTTCTGACTGGCTTTTCAGCCACAGAAAACGCCTGAACCAAAGTAATTTCACCGTTGTCATAGGGCTTAAACGCATTGTCGTAAATGTCAGTCCAAACGGGACGCATAATCAGAATCGTCAGCGTCAAAGCAATACCCACCAACACTCGGTTTGGTGGGCTTTGTTGCAAACCTAAAGCCTGACGCAAAATTGCCAATACGACGATAATACGCGTAAAGCTGGTTGCCATGAGGATAAACGCTGGCAAGAAGCTGAGTGCTGTCATGAGCAACAGAATCTGAAGCTTCACACTGTACTCTTGTTGTGTGTCGCCGTCGGAGACCGATAGGATTGTTAAGCCGTTGTCCGCCGCCATGGTTGGCAGTGCAAACAGTAATAAACCGAACACCACCATCGTCAGCAAAGATCGTCGACGCTGACAAACACTCAGAACATTCATTGCGCAATCCATCCGAACTTATCGACCTACACCGCTAAGTGCGGAGTCGTGTACATCAATAAGGCGAAGTCCATATTTATCGTTAACAACGACGACTTCTGCTTGTCCCATTAGCGACCCATTAACTTTAACGTCTAGAGGCTCACCGTTGAGTTTATCAAGCTCAATGACGGTACCTTCACCAGCTTTCATCAAGTCACCTAACGGTATCTCTTTGCTCGCGACTTCAAGTGTTACGGTCACTGGAATGCTCTTGAAGAAACTCAAATCGCGCTCGGCAACAGGTTCAGCTTTAAAAGTTGGCTCAGTTTCAAAATCTTCCAACTGAAAATCATCAAAATTTAATTCATCGGCGTCGAATGCTGTGTTCTCTTGCGCTTCGCTCATCGCTGCGATTCCTTATCTGGGTTAAAAATCAAAACAAGCTGACCGTCTTGCTCGGCAACACGACCAGTGAAAAGGGTTTGGGGACCAATGCTGATAGGCACGGTATTTAGAAGCTCTATTGGCAAAATATCGTTAGGCTGTAGCCCCACCACGTCACTGAGCGCCATGGTTTTTTTGCTTAGCACGACGTTGAGACGAACGGGGGTGGATTCTAAAGAACGACAAAACGGCTGATACAGATCGGCATCGCTGTGCATTTCCAGCTGCTCAATCAGAGTTTGAATCATCGCACTGTCTAGCTTGAGGTGAATGGTGCCCTGATAGTCTTCAAACGCGATGGAAAGTTCGGCGTGTAAGCCAATTCCACGTGGCGTTTCATACTCACAAAGTTGCCACATTTCTTGAGGAGCGAGCCAATTGGTGATGATTCGGCTAATCCGTTCTTGCAATCGTAAATCACTAGCGGTTAATGAGGTTGAACTGCGCTCAGTCGTCGCGCCGTAAAAACGGTCTGCTAACTTAATCAGAGTTTGCGAATCACCATGAACATACACCATGCCCTCATCTTGATGTTGGTAAGTGGACGTTTGGTCCTTATCCAACAAAGTTGGCGAGAACCGATGCAGCTCGACTGAAATTAAGCTCGCTTCGACTTTGTTTGAGCTGAGCCAATTTTGCAATTCATTTGTGAGGCTAGAACAGGATTCTGAAATCAAAATTTCGAGCTTTTCACGAATGATATGAATAGGTTTGCCTAATAATTCTACATCTAACAAATTGATGTCGGAAATAGGCTCGTTAACTTTGTTTTCCATCTATATTTTACCGTGCGTTAACAATCTAAACTGCTTCAACTTAATGGCGGCCAGTCTATACATAAAATTTAATGATCCTTTAGTGTCAACTTTGATTATTGTGACTTTAGTTCACATGTTGATTTGTAGGTAACTATATGCACTTTTAATGAAATTTAAAAAGAGTTAGGTTGTGGCTTATAAAATAGTTAATAAAAAATATAACAAGCGGAAGCTAAGATGGTGTTAATTCAACTATTTAGGGTTGAAAGATAATAAAATCATCTAACCTCATGCAATACAAACCATTTTTTGTTGGTCAAATTAAGTTTAAGTAAGAATGAACCCTGCTTTCGTGGGCGTTTGTTGACCAATTTTAATATTTCAGAATAGGGTCTTAATATGATTACCTATGCCAAATTTCCTAATTTGATGGCATATTTAATTAACCATTCTATGTCAGGGCTTTGTAAGATATACCTAGGCAGAAATGGCTTAATAATATTTTCAAGCTTATTTTCTATTACACTATTAACCTTGTCTAATTCTTCAGTTGCTGGAGAAAAGATCACCATACCCATGGATCTTTCTAATTGGGCATATAAAGGAAATAAGTTTGAGTGCAACTTGATGCATTCAAATATTCCGCAGGGGAAGTTTTATTTCCTAGCGGAACCAAATAGCCAAATTTCGTTTATTGCAGATGTTCGAAATAACAACAATAAATGGAATAGCGCGGAGCTAAGTAGTGAGAATGCCCCTTGGGATGGTGAGCTTTATAAGAAGGTTGGAGCTACGCTTAACCATAAAGTGGCAACGAATCGGTTCAAGTTTACCCAAGGTGCAGATGCATTACTCGAACAAGTTGCCTCTGGTCGTTGGATGACATTGTCACTTGATGGAAGTAACCCTTCCGCTATTAGAGCTGTAACGTTACCAACTATCCGAATGCAAAGTGCATTGGAGTCCTTCAACCAATGCCGTGCTCGTTTGCCTAAGCTTTCGTTTTCCCAAGCACGAGACATCAATCTGCTATTTAATTTTGGTCAAGATAAATTAAGTCTTAAGCAATCAGACACATTGGTCGCCTTATACAGTTATGTGTCTGTCGATGAGCGCGTCACTAAGATTTTGATCGATGGTTATACCGATAATGTAGGCTCTCAGCTTGCAAACTTAAGCGTATCACGTCAACGAGCCCAGCAAGTCGCAGATGCCCTTGTTGCGCTAGGTGCTGAGCGCAGCATGATTGAAGTTCGTGCTCATGGCGCTCGCTACCCTATCGCCAGCAATAACACGTCAGCCGGACAAGCTAAAAATCGCCGAGTCACACTAAGACTTGTTCGAGACAATGAACGTGTGATTGCGAAAAATCGCCCAGAAGTAAAACAACCCCAACAAGAGAAGGTAAAGGTTCAATGATGACGAAAACAGATATTTTGTTGGTTGAGCCAAATGATAACCTTGCTCAACCAGTGTTGGGTGTACTTGAGAATGCAGGATATTCGACAAAACACAGCCGCACTGGTCGTAGCGCACTTTTGCAAGAGCGTGCTTGTATCACTCTGGTGAGTTCTAACTTGCCTGATATGTGTGTGCGTGAGTTTGTGGCATGTCATCAGAAGCAGCGCAATGCTGGTGTCGTGATCGCTATTGTCGATCAAGAACAGGGCATCTTAGCTGCGGAAACAATGAAGTCAGGCGCGACAGACTACCTACTTCGTCCGTTCGAAACCAACCAATTACTGAATTTACTTAAGCGCGTAGAAGCTTTAGGTAAGCCATTGGCAAACATCGTGGCGGAATCATGGCGTAGCAAACAGGTGCTTCAATTAGCTCATCGCGCAGCGTGCACTAATGCAAGCGTCCTTATTACTGGTGAATCGGGTACGGGTAAAGAAGTGCTTGCTCGCTATGTGCATGAGCAATCTCCAAGAGCGGATGGACCTTTTGTTGCGGTCAACTGCGCGGCTATTCCAGAATCTATGTTGGAAGCGGTGTTGTTTGGTCATGTAAAAGGCGCGTTTACCGGAGCAACAAACTCACAAAGCGGCAAATTCGAAGAAGCCAATGGTGGCACCATTTTGTTGGATGAAATCGGTGAGATGTCGCCAGCAGTGCAAGCGAAACTACTACGCGTACTTCAAGAGCGTGAGGTGGAAAGAGTTGGCAGTCACAAAGCAATTCAACTGGATATCCGAGTGATCGCGGCGACCAACAAAGACTTGCGTGAAGAAGTGCAAAAAGCCACGTTCCGTGAAGACCTTTACTATCGTTTGGATGTGCTGCCATTGCATTGGCCGCCGCTGCGTGAGCGCAAAGAAGACATCTTACCGATCAGCCAATTTTTCATCGAAAAATACCAAGATGGCAGTCGTTGTCATCTGTCCCAAGATGCGATTTCAGCACTGAGCCAATATCACTGGCCAGGCAATATTCGTGAACTCGAAAACGTTATTCAACGCGCTTTAGTCATGCGTCACGGTGATTACATTACCGCCCATGACTTGATGTTGCCGATTGAATTGTTAACACCAGCCCAGTCTGTTGAGCCTGTTTCAAGCTTTGGACATGTCGAAGCGAAGAAGCAAGCTGAGTTTCAATTTGTTCTAGATAAATTACGTCAGTTTGGTGGAAACCGAACCAAAACCGCAAACGCATTGGGTGTCTCTACCCGTGCGTTACGTTACAAGCTCGCGGCAATGCGCGAGCACGGTATTGATCTACAGTCGGCGCTTGGCTCGGCTGCCTAAAAGGGGAAAACAAAGATGGCAAGTCAACCAACCAATGCGGTTTCAGCAGAGCAGCTAATGCTGTCAAAAATGGAGGTGATGCGAACACAAGCTCAACCTCCGGAATTTGTGGTAAGTGCAAACCCACTTGATCAGAAAACCTTGAATACTCCAATTTCTTTTTCACAAGCGATGACGAACGTGCTCGATACGGTCAATCAACATCAGTCAGTCGCAAGCCAGAAAATGACGGCTGTAGAAACTGGGGCAAGTGATGATTTGGTCGGGGCAATGATTGCAAGCCAAAAGGCGAGTCTCTCATTCAATGCTTTGATGCAAGTGCGCAACAAAGTCGTGATGTCATTTGAAGATATTATGAAGATGCCGGTGTAATACATGTCAGAACTATCCACTCAAGTCGCCGGTACTTCTGCAATGCATACTGGCACCACTCAGTCATTCTCTTCAAGCAATGGAATGGATGACGTTACAAACAAAATCAAGCAATTGTGGTCAAGCAGCCAACGCAACCTGGTGTTGTCTGCTGTTTTGGCTGCTATTGTTGCCGCGCTCATTGTGGTCGCGCTTTGGAGTTCTTCTCAGAGCTTCCGTCCTCTATATAGCCAGCAAGAACGCTTTGATATTGGTGAGATTGTGTCGGTATTAGAAACGGAAGGCATCAGCTACCGTATGCAAGAGCAAAATGGACAAGTGCTGGTTCCTGAAGGTGAGGTTGCACGTATCCGTATGCTTTTGGCTTCAAAGGGGGTAAAAGCGAAGCTGCCAACGGGTCTTGATTCATTAAAAGAAGACAGTTCTCTTGGTACCAGTCAGTTCATGGAAACTGCACGCTACCGTCATGGTTTAGAAGGTGAGTTAGTACGTACTATCATGTCTCTAAACTCGGTTGCAAACGCACGTGTGCACCTTGCTATTCCTCGTCAAACCCTGTTTGTGCGTCAAAATACGGAAAACCCGTCGGCTTCGGTCATGCTAGAGCTTAAACCGGGTGAAGACCTTAAGCCTGAGCAAGTTGAAGCGATCATTAACTTGGTGGTTGGCAGTGTGACGGCAATGAAGCCGGAGTTTGTCTCTGTCGTTGACCAATACGGTCGCCTACTGAGTGCAGACGTTGCTTCTGCTGAAGCTGGCAAAGTGAACGCCAAATACCTTGAATATCAAAAAAACGTTGAGAAACAGATCATTCAACGTGCCGCTGACATGCTGACCCCAATCGTGGGACCAAGTAACTTCCGTGTTCAAGTCGCGGCAGATATGGATTTCAGCCAAGTTGAAGAAACGCAAGAAATCCTAGACAACGCTCCAGTGGTCCGTAATGAGCATACGATTCAAAATAACTCAATTGACCAAATCGCTCTTGGTATCCCTGGTTCATTGAGCAACCAACCGCCAGTCACCGGTGAAACGCCAACGAATGACAGCCAGAACTCAAACGCGCGTTCGGAGATCAACCGTCAATACGCAGTGGGTAGCAGTGTTCGTCGTACTCAATACCAACAAGGTCAGATAGACAAATTAAGTGTTTCGGTCTTGCTGAACTCACAAGCGGCGCCGGATGGTGTGGCTTGGAGCGAAGCCGATAAAACGCAAATTTCGACCATGATCATGGACGCAGTTGGTATCTCAAACGCTCGTGGTGATAGCTTGAGCCTTATGAGCTTCAACTTCACTCCAATCGAGATTGACGCGCCGCCGGCAATGCCTTGGTGGCAAGACCCGACGGTACAGCAGCCTTTGCGTTACGTGATTGGTGGAATGTTGGGTTTGGCGATGATCTTCTTTGTTCTTCGTCCGCTTATCATGCATCTCACAGGTGCAGACAAACCTGTTCCTGAGCTGGAGTTTGCTGAGCCGCAAATCGAACCGGATTACGACAACCTACAAACTCGTGAAGAGCGTGAGCGTGAAGAAGTGCTCAATCGCAAACTATCAGAGAAAGGGATTGCCGTTTCGTCTGGATTGGATGTTAACAGTGACATGTTACCGCCAGCAGGCTCTCCACTTGAGATTCAATTGAAACACCTACAGCTTATTGCCAACGAAGAGCCAGAGCGTGTAGCCGAAATTCTGAAACAATGGGTAAACATCAATGAACACAGCGCCGTTGACGTCAAAACAGACGCTTAGTTATGTAGAACAAACCGCCCTTGTGCTACTGGGGATGGGAGAGGACGCGGCTGCGAAAGTGCTGCAAAACTTTACTCGTGATGAAACCCAGCGTGTGACTCGCGCAATGGCGAAGTTGAATGGCATCAAAAGTGATTCTGCTCGTGGTGTCATCCAAAACTTTTTTGAAGATTTCCGAGAGCACAGCGGCATTCGTGGCGCGTCGAAAGAATACTTGTCCAATACGCTACGTAAAGCGTTAGGTAACGATTTGGCAAAGGGGTTGCTCAACAACCTGTATGGCGATGAAATTCGCAATAACATGCAGCGTTTACAGTGGGTAGAGGCGGAAACGTTGGCACGATTTATCGTCAACGAGCACCCACAGATGCAGGCTATTTTCTTAGCTTATCTACCGGCGGACAGTTCTTCAGCCGTATTGAAGCACCTGCCGCAGGATTACCATGATGAGATCTTGTTCCGCATTGCTCAGTTGCAAGATATCGATCACCAAGTTGCGAACGATTTGCACGAGCTTGTAGAACGTTGTATTGACAAGGTTTCTGCTAGTCAAACCACGCCTTTGTCTGGTGTGAAGCAAGCGGCAGACATCATTAACCGATTTGAAGGTGATCGCGCGTCCTTGATGGAAATGCTCAAACTGCACGACGAGGATGTTGTGAATGAAATCGAAGAGAACATGTTCGACTTCATGGTGCTGGGCCGTCAGCGCGAAGAAACCATGGATGCACTGGTTCAACAGATCCCATTGGAATTGTGGGCTGTGGCATTGAAAGGCTCCGAGATTACTATGCAGCAAGCAATCAAACGTTCTATGCCTCAACGTATGGTTAAAGCGTTAGAAGACGATATGGAACTGCGCGGGGCTGTGGTATTGAGCCGAGTGCAGCGTGCACGTCAGGACATTATGCAGCTAGTTCGTGAGCTCGATGAGTCGGGCGAAATTCAACTGCTACTTTACGAAGAGCCAACGGTGGAGTAACGCAATGGCAGACAAAGCACCAAATACCATGCGTTTACCCCCAAGTGGTTACCGTTTACATCGCTTTCCACCTTTGGCGCAGCCAGTAAATATTGAAGATGACTTCGCGCTGGAAAATCAAGGTTGGCAAGATACTCAAGCTGATATTCAGCAACAGCTTGAGGCTGGCTTCCAACAGGGTTTACAGCAAGGTCATGATGAAGGTCTACGCCAAGGCATTGAGCAGGGTAAACAACAAGGCTTACTTGATGGACAAAAAGAAGGCTTTCAAAAAGGGTTTATTTCTGGAGAGCAATCTGGAAAGCAAGGTTTTATGGAAGCGGCGAAACCAGTGAATGAGTTGTTCCACGCTCTGTCTCGTTGGCAGAACGAAAAGGAACAGCAACAACGTCACATGATTTGCGAGTTAGTACAAAAGGTGGCGCAGCAGGTTATTCGTGCTGAGCTGACCTTAATGCCACAGCAAATCTTAGCCTTGGTTGATGAAACGCTATCGGCAATGCCGGGCAAAGCGGAGAGTGTGATTGTGCATTTGAATCCGCAGGATTTAGAGCGTATTAATCAGATTAATGCAGATTTGCCATCAGCTTGGAAGTTGGTTGCAAATGCCGAGTTGCCTGTGGGCGGTTGTCAGCTTGTCACCGAAGATGCCGAAGCTGATGCGAGCTGCGATTCACGTTTGGAAGCTTGTATGGACAACGTAAAGCAGCACCTGCTTGATGAAGTGTCGATTCCGCAGGTTGAAACCGAAGATGAATAGCACCTTAAGCCATGAAGTATTAAGTGAGCGTTTGAGCGATGCATTAGCGTCGCTCGATTCAATTCCCGTTGCGAGAGTGACAGGGCGATTGATCAAAGTAAATGGTTTGATGCTTCAAGCCGTTGGCTGTCGTTTCAAACTGGAACAACGTTGCCTAGTTGAAACCGCAGAAGGGGATATGATCGAAGCGCAAGTGGTTGGCTTTGATCATACCGTCGCCTACTTAATGCCTATTCGCCGTTTAGGTGGCTTATTTGCTGGTGCCAAAGTCATTCCACTGGATGGAGACAGCACGGTACAGCTTAGTTCGCAATGGTTAGGGCGGGTGGTCAACGGATTAGGTGAACCGTTCGATGACGGTGCGCCACTTAAAGGGGGAGATCGTGTTTCACTTGAACCTAAACCGATCAACCCACTTAAACGTCGCCCGGTCGATACGCCTCTGGATGTTGGCGTTCGTGCTATCAATGGATTATTGACTGTGGGTAGAGGGCAGCGCATTGGCTTGATGGCTGGCAGTGGTGTCGGCAAAAGTGTCTTGATGGGAATGATCACGCAGAACACAGAGGCCGATGTGATTGTCGTGGGTTTGATTGGCGAACGTGGTCGAGAAGTCCGCGAGTTTATTGAACGAAACCTAACACCAGAAGCTCGCCAGAAAGCGGTGATTATCGCCGCACCCGCGGATGAATCGCCACTGATGCGATTGCGCGCCACATTACTTTGTCACCGAGTTGCTGAGTACTTTCGTGACCAAGGTAAAGACGTATTGTTGCTGATGGATTCTTTGACGCGTTATGCGATGGCGCAGCGAGAAATTGCCTTGTCTTTGGGTGAGCCGCCAGCATCACGAGGTTATCCGCCTTCGGTATTCAGCGTTTTGCCTCAGCTTTTAGAACGAGCGGGTAACAGCGAAAACCCGCATGGCAGTCTGACCGCAATCTATACCGTGCTTGCCGAAGGTGATGACCAACAAGACCCTGTGGTTGATTCTGCTCGTGCAATTTTGGATGGGCACGTTGTGTTGTCTCGTCAATTGGCTGAGCAAGGGCATTACCCAGCGATTGATATCAATGCTTCTATCAGCCGTTGTATGAACGCTTGTACTCACGAAGCACACAGCACGATTGCTAATAACTTCCGTCAGCTTTACTCCAACTATCTGCAAGTTAAAGAGTTATTACCACTGGGTGGCTATCAACCAGGGCAAGATCCTGAGTTGGATCAGTCGGTTTCTATGTATCCGCAATTGCGTGCTTATCTACAGCAGTCTGCAAATGAAGCCGTAGACTACCCAACCAGTTTGACGGCGTTGGCGCAGATGTTCCAGAGTGAGGCGCAATAAGGTTACAGCATGGAGTCCAAACTAAAAGCTGTTGGTAAGCTGCAGCAAATGGAAGAAAAGCAGCGTGATAGAGTGGGGCAGCAGCTCGATGTGATGCGGCAGCGTCACTCTCATCTTGCGATGCAGCTAGAGCAGCTTTCTGAACTCAAAAACCATGCGGGTCAATCCGCCCTTGCAACACCTGTGCTTAATAGCGCGACGCTGATGAACTTAAATCGCGTTGATCACATGCTACAAAAAATGCTTCACCACCACGAACACGAACAAGCCGTGATGCAAGCAGAATGCGCTTCGGTACAAAAACACCTTGAGTACAAACATGCCCGAGTGCAGGGGCTAGAGAAAGTGTTGGAACGTTGGCGCAGTAAACAAAATTATGAGAAAGCCAAGAAAGAGCAGAAATTGATTGAAGACATCATCAATTCCCGCTTAAAACGCAAACCGCTATAAAGTTGCGAACTCTGGCGCTGGTAACTGTTCTTTCTTGTCTTGGTGGTCAAAGAGGTTCGCTAGGTAACGACTCAACTGCATAGGCTTTGCGACGCCATAACCTTGTGCAAAGTTGATCCCCAAACTGCGTAATATCTCGCTATGTTCTGCGGTTTCTACGAACTCTGCGACGGTTTCTAAGTGCATTTCTTTCGCAACCGTCGCAATGGAACTGACGATCAATCGGTCGGTTTCACTCTTAGTGATTTCACGTACAAATGCCCCTTCAATCTTCAGAATATCTAATGGCAGGCGGCGCAAATACGCAAAGCTAGCGTAACCAGTACCGAAATCATCAATTGCGACTTTACAGCCGAGTTTGCGTAACAAGCTTAAGGTTTCAATCGCTTGTTGTTCATTGATGAGTGCTGAAGATTCGGTAATCTCAAAGCAAATCTTTTCCAACGGTACATTAAAGCTTTTGGCACTCTCTATAATGCGAGAGGCTAGGTTTTCTGCACTTAGGGTTTTCGCGGTAAGATTGATCGCGCAATGCCCAATGTCATCCCAGTTTTTTACCTTGTCCCCAAGCATTCGAAACGTGTTGATGATCACCCAGTGATCAAGTTTTATCTCTAATCCGAATTGGTTGATCAGAGGAAAAAATGCCGCAGGTGAGAGCACTTTTCCATTTTGTTCTTTTAGGCGTAACAATACTTCAAAACTGTGCTTAGTTTCTTCGACACCTGAGAGCTTCATATATGGTTGGCAGAACAGTTCAAACTGCTCGCGCTTAAACACTTGTTGGATATGGTTGAGTTTATCGACGCGGTCCATTTCGAACGATTGTGCGTTAATCCAATGAATACTGCGATCGCTTTGAGGTGGTTGATCACACAAAATCGACACCACCTTTTCAATGTCTTGCCCGTGATGAACGACGGTACAAAATATCGTTGGCGAAACAAGAGCAACAGAGGTGCCGCGCCAATAGAATTGAAAGCTCTCTAGATACTCCACGACTTCTTGCAACTCTTCCTCTGCGAGGTCTGAGTAATGAGTAAAACTCAACAACCCTGTAGAGAAAGGTGGGCGGTAGCAGCGATTGATACTGTCGTTGCGAGAATAAAGAAACTCATTCAGTTGCATGATTAATTGCGATTTACCCTCATGACCGAGGTCTGTGAGCATAGAAAGCGTTGGCGTTAGATCAAGATAGAGCAACAGGGAATGGCGTTGACGACTGATGTCTTCTTTTAACTGGGCGATGTTGGACAAGCCTGAATACGGGTCAATCCGCTCTGAACGAATCTGTCTTTGTGTCATCTCGAACAGCTTCACTGAATAGCCACCGAGTAAATACGCCAAGGTAGTGAGCACGGTAATGATGATCAGCAAACCATAGAACTGTTTGTCACCAATTAAGCCTGCGTTGTAGTGGCTGATACTGTCATTAATGATCAATAAAATGAACGGCGCGCCAACAAACAGTGGGCGAATGAGTCCGTGCTTAGCTAAACCAATCACGACAAGAAGTACGGCAAAGAAGCTCAGCGAGTTGAGCATGAAAGAAGATGAAGAAAGTACCGCAGTAATAAAAATGGCAATACAGCTTACTAGCCATGTTATGTAGCCGCGACAGCGGGAGTTTGAAACTCTTAAACGCTTGTCTAAGGCAAGATACGATTGTGTGTCGGTATCGGTGAGTAAGCTCACCATGACGTACAAAATAGGTGTCACCAACAACTGAGTTAAGTAATTCCCTAGTGTGGCATAGAACAAAAAGTCCGGACTTAGAAATTGGCCATCAACAAAGGTGTTGACCAACATCATCTTGATCGTATTAGCGAACGGAAATAAGCACCCAATGACGACAAAGAATAAAGTGATCCTTTGCTCTGCGGGTTGATAGAGGGCACGGTTGTTGAGGTAATGAAACAAGCTAGAAAATGCGAAAGGCAACAATGGAACAGTGAAAGCGTAAAGCAACGCATGTTCGAGTGTTCTTCCGGTCCAAAAATAATAAGCGAATAACCCGAGTATTACTGCAGGCAATGCGCGCCATTGATAACGAAGAAAACTCACTATCATGACGGAGCTGACGGCAGAAATTAGCTGAAAGGAATCTTGCTCAATAACAAACATCTGCGACAGCGCAAAACCAGCAAACACGGACAATATGACGCCAAGAGTCAAAAACAGCATCGCTGAAATACGGCGACTCGATGCAGCATTATTCATGGACTTGATCTGAAAGTAGTTGGGTAGCCGATAATAACAGGATTATCGGCTTAAGATGTACTGGAAAATGATAAGTTTTAGAGTTTTTATTCTAAAAATTGTAAGTAAGGTTTAAGGCACGTGCTACAAGGGCTGACGGCGTCTGACCCAAGCGAATAAACTGCCAAGAGTGACCAGCCCGAAACCAAGTGAACCGCCACTGCTTTCACCACTGTTATTATTGCCAAAATCATTGCTGGTGGTGTCTTCCGGATCGAACCCTGAATCCCCTTCGCTATGGTAATCCTCGCTTGCAGCCAGAGCGGCGTTGTAGACCGTTTTTACTCCGGAACTGGTTTGCGCCTCGACCCAAGAAGTGTAATTGAGTACTTCTGTAAATACGCTAGGAATAGCGGGAGACTCGCAAACCGAAGATCCGTAGCTCACTATGCCGATCTGTTGATAATCCCCGTTGGTGTCTTGATAGGTCAAAGGACCACCAGAGTCTCCTGCACATATCCCAGTGTAAGTTCGGTTAGGGAAGCCATTGGCGCACAAGCTTTCTTGTGAGTTAAAGCCTGAAACAAGTGAGGCACACTGTAAATCTGTTAAGGGTTGGATTTCTGCCCAGCGTAGATAGTTAGGGCCTGATGTATCGTTCGTTGAGGTTTGTCCAAGCCCAAAGATTTGATATACCGCCTGCTCACTGTAGTCGCCAAAGTCCTGTGGTAGTGTGATGGATTGGACGTTGTCGGTAATTGGACGCGTGAGCTCCAAGACAGCTATATCGTTAATCCAAAGGTCATCTGGATCGTAGTTTGGATGAATGGTGATAGCTCGCACATCTTTAAATTCTTCCACGAACACATCGTTCATGGTTGGGTTTTTTACCAACACGCGAAGATCGTTGATTGTCCATCCGCCAGTGAAGACACTCGGTTCGACACAGTGTGCTGCGGTCATGATGTACCTGTCATTAACGATGGTACCACCGCAAATGTTGGCAAACTGACTGGAACCCGTACGGTGTAAAATGACGCGTGCAAAGAAAGGGAGTTGGTTGGCTGTAGCTTGTTGTCCGCCAATAATAAAAGGTTTCACGTCAGGTGAACTGACTTCACCCATCGTTTCGGCTGAGCTAGAAAGTGGGGCAATGAGAACAACGCCACTCATAAAGAAATGATACAACCTCATAAAGCCATCCTTGGATTTCAAAAGCACTCTTTTTACTTTATACCAATTCCGGCATTAATCTATTCACTCGTGATGCAAATAAATCCACGTTATACCCAAGTAACGTCGAGATGCTAGGTTCAGCGAGAATGACTTGGTTTGTAGACGCGGCGGCGATTTAAAGGTTTAGTGGGTCTAAATCAAGAATCGACAACAAAGTATACGAGCCAAGGCCCTTACTATTTACAAAGAGTGCCCTTTGGGAGCGTGTCTTCGACTCGTTTTTTTAGTCAAACAAAGGGCTGCGTCAAACAACTTGGAAAGAGCTAGCTATTACACTGCGTTGTTTTCCTTACTCTCGAATCAATGATAACGCTCTGAATCCTGCACCGTGAAGTCACTTGGGTATAAAGTCGATTATCTCAATTTAATATTCAATCGGTTGCACCTTTGTGCTGGCGAAACTTTAGGTTCAATACAAATCGTGTGATCGCTGCTCTAGCACACGGGCATGTTGGCGTATCAGCTAAACTCTTGTCTTAGCCAAGACCTCAGTAAATGAAAGGCTTCCTGTTTGAGTTTGTGTGGTGGGCAAACAAAGTAAAACTGCTGGTATGGGTTGACCACAGGCTCGCCCAATTCCACCAATTGCCCGTATTTGATGTCATCTTTGACAAATAGACGATGGGTTACCAATAACCCCAAACGTCTTGTCGTTGCTTGCACCGCTTGAATGGACATATTGAAGGTCATTGGCTTTTTATTGGTAGGTCGCAGTAATCCTGTCTCTTCTTCCCAAACTTGCCAGTCATGCTTTCGGCGATCGTTAGTGACTTCAATGATGGGGTAAGTTGATAGCAGTTGCTGAATGTCTCGGTTATCAGGCTGCTCTAATAATTCGGGACTGCACACCAACACTAACTCATCCTCACTCAGCTTTTCACAATAGTAATCTTGCCACTCTTGAGGACTACCATGCACGACCGCAGCGTCAATCCCCTCTTGCTCTAAGCTAAACAATCCCACCAAATTAGACAGACGAACATCCAACTGAGGGGCGTAATCTTGCAAGCTCGACATGCGAGGGATCCACCAATGCAAAGCAAGTGAGTTAACCATATTGAGCGTAATACGCTTGGAGTTTTGATCGTGAATCAAAGCTTCAGTAGCATCGACGATTTGCTCCAACGCAGGCGCCACTTTGCGATAATACTTTTTACCATCATTGTTGAGTCTGACTTGGCGACCAATGCGATCAAACAAAGGTTTATTGACCTGACCTTCTAACGATTTGATGGTTTGGCTCACCGCAGAGTGGCTCACAGAGAGTAGGTGGGCGGCTTCTGTCATGCTGCCTGTCTCCGCTACAGCGACAAATGCGTAGATGGATTTTAGTGGGACTAATTTGCGCATACTGCTTCGGCTCTCTCTATGAACTGGATTTAATTTAACTTGTAAGTTTTACTTACATTAGCGTTTAAAAATACTCGCTATTTATCACTAACGCCTTTTCCTAAAATACTCCGTGAATTAAGGAGTATCCAATGAAAGAAGAAAATAAACCCGTCATCTTTATGTTGATGTCGACATTAAGCTTATCTGTTACAGGGCTGTTAGCAAAGCAGCTCAGTGATGATTTATCCGTGACCATGTTCAGTTTTTTACGCTTCTTTACTCCAGCTCTCATTTTATTGGTCATGCTGTGCTTTAAGAATCTGACTTTGCCTACTGCAGGTACTATTAAACCAATTGTTCTGCGTGCTCTTTTCATCGCAATGTGTCAGTTGTGTTTCATTGCTTCTTTGCAAACGCTCACTTTGGTTGAAGGGGTTGTACTGTTCGCAACTGGACCACTGTTTATGCCCATCGTCGAGAAGCTGTTTATGCGTGGTCAGATTCGAATGTCGACTATCGTAGCGCTCGTTATGGCGTTTTCAGGTGTGATTTTATTGGCGGGTGCAGATGGCGAGTTTACATGGCGTATCGATTTGCTCTTGGGGTTAGCTGGTGGGCTGTTTAACTCGGGTTCTCAATTGACGCTCTACAAAGCAAGTAAGAGTGGTCTATCACCACTAGAAATCAATTTTTGGACCTTCGGCACAGCGGCACTGCTTATCTTGCCACTCGTGTTCGTGAATGATGCGAGTATGTTGGTTAATTCCCTATCGATAAGCACTTTTGAAACGCCCAATACTGCACTCGTATTTTTGATGTCGTTACTCATTATTAATACGCAAGTATTCCGTTCCAAAGCGTACCAGCTTGCAAGCAGTGGTTCGCAGCTTGCACCGCTGATATTCACCAATCTGTTGTTTACCGCAGTATGGCAATGGACCTTCTTTGACGACCAAATGAGTCATAGCCAAGTTGCAGGAGTGAGTTTGATTGTGTTAGCGACGGTATTGAATACCTGTTGGGTTAGGTTCTCGGCACGCCGCGTACATGTACTGCGAAGGACTGAGTTATCATAATCACACTAAAAAACGGCAGCGAGAGTCTGCCGTTTTTATTTAATTGTTTTATTTTCTATTAAATATGATGACTTGTTTACCTTCCTTGTAGGAAAACAGGTCATTTTTCTATTTTAGTAAAACAAATAGATAAATCTATTTCTGTCATAGGCTTAGAGTTGAATAATAAGATTTGCAAGAATTTAGGGATCGTACACTTTCTATTTGTACTGTAGGAAAGGTCTGAACTGAAACTAAGATTGTTTTTTCTATAACCAAATGCTGATAGCTTTTCATTATAGGTTTGGTTAGGAATCGATAGTAATAAACTATAAATGTAACGAGTTAGCATCACTAATCCAATATTTTAATTAATGCTAATTGGTAATCTTTTAAAACTGGAAAATTAGACATGAGTTCAAAAAACAATGTATGAACTCGGTTAACAAAAATAACTAATGTTAATTCAGTTCATTTTCTGTTCAAAAAATAGGATTAAGGAAAATATTATGAAGCTCAATAAATTAGTTGCGATCTTAGGTTCATGTTTATTTACGTCTTCTGTTCTGGCGGCATCGGCGAATACCATTACTTTCCAAGGTGAGGTGACAGATGAAACATGCACAGTTTCAGTAAACGGTGAAAATGCTTCCCCGGTTGTACTTTTGGAAACTGTGCCGAAGTCAGAGCTAGCGAAAAGTGGTGACACGGCTGGTGCAACGGAGTTTGAAGTTTCTATCTCTGGTTGTACCGGTAACGCGACAACGGGTGTGCCGAACATTTCGACAGTATTCGTCGGTAACCAAGTGACAGGTAATGGGAACCTTGGCAATACAGGCAGTGCGACAAACGTAGAGTTACAAATCTTAGACACTAGCGATTCTGCTATTGACTTAAGCGGTGGCTACAAAGGAAGTAATGATCTTGCACTTGCCGCTGGCGAGAAAGCAAACAGTGCGACGTACAAAGCCCAGTACTACGCAACAGGTGCATCAACAGCAGGTACAGTAAATGCGTCACTACAGTACGCAGTCTCTTACCAGTAAGTTGTAATTGGAGAGAGGCTCTGTCCTCTCTCCTCGTTGTAAAGTGATGAGGTGATAATGTTTTTACGGTTTTGTGTTGTCTTTATCACGGTAATAATGAGCTTCTTTGCGAATGCCAATATTGTCATGACGGGAAGCCGAGTTATATATCCAGAGGGTGAACCGTTCGTTAACGTTTACCTAAAGAACAAAAGCAAAAATGTCTTTATGGTTCAATCTTGGTTTGAGAACGAAGATGGGTCCAGAGCGACACAAAGTGATGTGCCATTTGTCGTGTTGCCACCATTGGCGAAAATTGAGCCACAACGGGGTCAAACGCTAAGGATAATCAAAGGAGTAGAAAAAGCACTTCCCCAAGATCAAGAGTCAGTTTTTTACTTTAACTTTTTACAAATTCCGTCTAATGCTGCCATCGCTGAAGTGGCTGCAAGCAGCAATAAAATTGTGGTAACAGTAAAGCACAAAGTGAAGTTGTTCTACAGACCAAAGCAAGTGGTTAATTACAATAGAAATTGGAAAGAAGACTTTCAAGTTCAGCTCATAAATTATCAAGATGGAATCGCAAAGGTTAGGCTTAGTAATAAGCAACCACTGTATGTATCTTTGTCTGCAAATATGTTCATAGAGCATCTGGACGAAAAGTGGTTCTCAGAAGCTAAAATGATATCACCAAATTCATATCAAGATTTTACGTTCAAAAATGTAAAAATTAAAAAAGGTGATAAAGCCGATTTGTTAATAACGACGATCAGTGACCAAGGGGCATTAATACCTAAGCGTTATTCCATTCAGTTTTAAATATTAATTTAGCTTTGGTGAGTAATATGTTGTTCGTCAAACGTTCATATTTTATTTTTTCGCTTATTGCTGCAATGCCTACTTTAGCGGAAGAGCTCGCTTTTGACCCTTCACTATTTCATGGCGATGTGGATATTCAAAAGCACATGTTATCTGGCGATGCATTAAATGGCTACTCGTTTGATGATGGGCACTTAGTTGATTTGTATGTCAATGGCGAAATGGTTCTCCAAGGGAGTGTTGTTTCTTCTCGTTTGAATAAGAGGACTGAGCGCAAAGAGCCTTGTTTTTCTGCCCAACAACTCAAATTGATCGGGCTTAAGTTGGATGACAAAGCGAAAGCAAATCTCAGTTGTCAGCTTTTGTCTGACGTCGCGCCAATGGTGAAGTGGCAGTATGACGAATCAAGCTTTCAAATGAATTTGGACATCCCACAAGCGGCGATGGAAAGTAAACCTCGTGGTTACATTGATCCAGAAAAATGGGATGAAGGTATGACGGCTTTTTTTGTGCGCCATAACACGAACTATTACCACAATGAGTACAAACGCGCAGAAGACAGCGATTACCTTTACAGCAACTTAAAAGTTGGGATGAATCTGGGCTTGTGGCAATTTCGTCACGATGGTTACTTTCGCTATTTGGACAATGATACAGAATATACCTCGTTGAATACGTACGTTCAGCGTCCTATTTCTTCAATCCACAGTTCATTGTTGCTTGGTGAGTCGTACACCAATGGCTCTATTTTTGGCAGCTTGTCATACAGCGGTATCAAGTTATCAACGGATCAGCGCATGTGGCCGCAAAGCCAGCTTGGGTATGCGCCGGAAGTTCGTGGTGTCGCTGCCACTTATGCTCATGTCGTGATTAAACAGCAAGGTAAAATTATTAAAGAAATCGACGTACCACCCGGTCCTTTTGTTATCAGTGATTTGAACGATACCAAAAGTGATGGTGAGTTAGAGGTGATCATTCAAGAAGCTGACGGTAGCGTAAGCTCATTCAACGTGCCTTACTCCTCGGTGCCTCTTTCTGTGCGCCCTGGACAAATCATTTATAACACCGTTCTTGGTGATGTTAGAGGGTATGAAGAGGTCAGCAATTGGTTTGCTGAAGGTTCTATCCAGCAAGGTGTAAACAACCGTCTTACGTTCAACTATGGTTTGCGCATGGGGAAAGATTATCAGGCGTATTTAGCTGGCGGTGTGGTTGCGACGCCAATCGGTGCATTTGGTATAAATAGCACCTATTCATTTGCGCGTGTGTATGAAGAAAAAGAGTACCAACGTGGGTGGCAAGTGGAGATGAACTATGGTCGCTCGTTTGATACCGGTACCAATTTTTCTCTGCTTGCTTATCGTTATTCTTCAGAAAACTACAAAGAGTTGGAAGACGTTCTGGGCTTGAGAAAACAGCGAAAAAACAATAGCGATGAATATCAGTCTCAAACGCTCAATCAAAGAAACCGTCTTACGTTGTCTTTGAGCCAATCATTGGAGAAATACGGCACGGTTAACGTTAGTGGTTCTCTAGTGGATTATTACGATGGTGAAGAGAGTATCGATTACCAAGCTACCTACAATAATCATTGGAGAAATGTGTCTTACAACATCAGCGTGGGACGTCAGTTTTATCACGAAGAGTTTGGCGTAGGTAATTATGAAAACACCGTAGCATTGAGTGTGTCACTTCCGTTCGACTTCTATGACCGTTGGTCGACATTTGGGTTTAACTATACCCATAGTAAATCGAGTGAATCAGCGACCGCCAATGTATCGGGGACGCTGGGTAAAGATGCACCTGTTTCTTATTCAGTCTACGGTGGGCGAGAAGGGAATAGCAATACTTATGGCGGCAGCTTGTACACCAGAACTCCTTACGGCGGCGTTTCGCTTTCTTCTGCAAATGGCGATGATTACAACCGTGTTTCGGCGGGTATTTCAGGAACGATGCTTGTGCACGATGGCGGTGTCACCCTAGGTCCTTATACCAATGATTCGTTTGCTTTAATTGAAGCGAAAGGCGCGAAAGGTGCCAAGGTAATGAATGGACAAGGTGCAAGAATCGATGACTCTGGCTACGCGTTATTGCCTTCGTTGATTCCTTATCGTTATACCGATGTGTCTTTGAAAAATAATGGGTTAAGTACTGGCGCGGAAATCAAAACCGGTAGTCGGAAAGTCGTGCCGTATTCCGGTGCTGTTGTAAAAGTGAAGTTTGAAACGCTGAAAGGAAAAGCGGTGTTGATCAATACCGTACTCGATAAAGGGGGGATTCCTCCAATGGGCGCAGATGCTTTTGATCAGCAAGGGATAAAGATCGGCATGGTTGGGCAAGCTGGTCAGGTGTACGCCCGATTAAAAGAGACTAACAACGTAGTGATTTTACGTTGGGGTACTGGCAATGAATGCAGCATCAACTACACCCCGCCGAAATCGGACCGAGTACTTCTCTTAACCGAACAAACCTGCATGATGAGGTAATTATGAAATATTCAATATGGACCCTTTGCCTATCTATCTTGTTTGTGAGTATGTCTGCTTTTGCTACCTGCACAAAGCTGAACACGACGAACCAAGCTTACTTATCAACCGAGGCAATCAACGCTGGTTACTATGTAAACAATAACTTTACTGGTGCGGCGGATGGATACTTTGGAAGCTATGGTTTACCCGGGGTGATTAGCATCAACAGTGGCAGTCTTTTTCAGCCAGATGGCAGCGTCATTGCGACTTCGACAGCTTCGTTCTTAGGCTCAGCAAACCGAACGCCTTATGGCGATAAGCAGGTTTTGTTTCGATGCGACTTAGCTGATAAAAACGATCTTTGGGAGTATTACTCAACAAACGGAGACGACAACTATGCAGGACGAAATGAAGTTCCGGGCATTCCAGGAGCCTATTATTCTGACTATCGTTATGCCGCCTTTCGTCTGACTAATCTTGCAACCGGTGAGTACTATTCCCGTTATTGGAAAGCGAGAAAGCTCAACCCTGATGATATGTTTCAAGACAGCAATTACATCTATGTACACGCAGGAGTGTTTAGTGATGTAAGTGTTGAAGTCATCAAAGTAACCAGCGGGACGGGTAACTACGGGTTGAACTACGGTCGCTTTTCACCGACTCGTAACGGTGTGCATGGCTATATTGCATTTAAAGGCGGCGGTCGAAGTTCTGGTTTGACCGTTGGTTGTGACCATGGTGGCGGTTGTTACAGTGGATGGTATGGAGATTATCCCGGAGCGTGGGGATGGGCGAATCAGCTTACGTTTATTCGTGGTGCGTTTTGCCAAGTTTCAGATTACACACCACACGTACTCTTCCCGACGATGACCGTCGATGCGCTAAATAATGGTGAATCATCAAGGTTGGCGTTTAGCATCGGTTTACTGTGTGAACTTAATGCTGCGTCTGGCACCACATCTAACACAAGTACCAGTCTGACAGCGACACGTCCGATTGCGATCGGCTTATTGGTGAACTCTGCCAACGCAGCCAGTAAAGCCGAGCAACTTGGGCTAAAAACATCTGCGGGCGGTTTAACGTATTTGTTAAGCAATGAATACGGGAATCCTGGCGTAGCTCAGGGGGTCGGGATCAGAATATACGATAACTCTGGGTCTCCAATGAACCTGTTGCCTAGTCGTACGACTGGAACGGGTAATGCTGGCGGATGGTATGGCTTTAAAGAGGTCACGCAATTGGAATCATCCAATGCATCTTCTGAATCCTACCGAGGTCACTTTACGGCTTCTCTAGAAAAACTCAGTGGTGAAACTGTTACAGCAGGAGCTGTGTATGCCCAAGCGCAAATCATCGTCAGCTTTCAATAAGTTCACTTGGTTACTTTTCAGTATTGTTTTGGTTTTTTCGATGTCTTCTGTTCATGCAGCTGTCGATATAGATCGAACTCGTATTGTCATCAGTGCCCATGACTTAGAAAGTGACTTTACCCTAGCGAATTCTGGTGAGGATAACGTACTTCTTCAATTATGGACGGACAAAGGTGACCTCAAGGTTTCTCCATCGGATGAGGAGACACCATTATTCGTTATCCCTCCTATTTTTAAAATGGCGCGGGGAGAAGTGCGATCAGTACGTTTGTTACTGAATCGAGCCGATTTAGATTTTGAAGATCGTGAAAACTTGCTTTGGTTAAACATCTTTCAAGTGACGCAGGTATCCGAAGAAACAGTCACCGCAAATACTCAGCAAATCATGTTGCCGTTGAGGTTGCGCTTAAAAGTACTTGTTCGCCCAAAAGGCATCAAAGCCCCAGGAAAACATGCGTTTTCACAACTGCGTTTTGTGCGCGCAGGAGAAAGTTTGAAGGTGGTGAATCCGCTGCCTTGGTTTGCAAATTTTTTGTCGATAAAAGTGGGTGACGATACCTATGAAAGAATCACTGTCGCACCTTTTTCGAGCGTTAGCTTACCGCTAGGTCAACGTCTAAATATACAACAAGTACATTTCGACATCATTGGAGATGACGGAAATATAACAAATTATAAAGGTACCTTAGTTCATTAGCATAAAGTGGTGAGATTTATGATTTACAACTTTGAAAGGGAGTTCGCTGCTTGGTTAGAGGAAAAATCGATCTCTAGGAAAGAACTTATTGCAATATTACAACAAGCCTATTATGAGGAGTTTAAAGGGTTAGACACCATCACTCTGAGCCGGTGGTTGAACGGTAAAGTGATTCCTCCTTTGTATAAGCAATTCTATATCGCGCGATGTTTAGACATCGACTTAGTTGAGATCATTCTTAATCTAGATGAGCACGGGCATAAAAATCCTGCACGGCATGCCTCTGTGTTGTCTAATTTGGTAAAGGCGTTTGACTTCTCTCTGACGGCTCTTTCTTACTATAAAGTACCCGAATTTGTTCGAAGTGAAATTCGTTCCCAAACCTATTACGAACACCTTGAGGTTTTTAAAGATTTTTATAGCAATGTTTCTGCCATTGAAGGTTTTATTGGGGACTTGTACGCGATGAAAACGGATATTAAGTACAAGTGTATTTTATTGCAGAATAAACAAGACGATATTGTTGGTCATTGGGCTGGTATATTGAACTTAGAGAAGCTGAACAACCTATCTTCGTTCATTAGTATCCCTGAAAATGAAGTAAAGCGAAGTTGTCTGGTTAAGTTAGGACACGCGATGAACTCTACTCATTTCTTTGAATTAGTGATTCAAGCGATTTGTTATTACTTGCTTTCTCTTTATAAGACAAAGGATTACGTCTATATCTTTATTGCCGGATATCCGATTCTTGAGTTTGCAAAGAAAGTATTTAATGCAAAAGAGGTCAAGTATTACCCGCCTACAGACAGTAGCCAGAAGGTGGGTTTGTATTTGGTTAAGTTCGATATCATTCGTTCCATTTCCAACCCTATTTTGATTCCAAAGATCAAAAAAAAATTGCAGTGTTTACAAGAGTGCGATTTTAAAGACTGCAACCTTTGTAACTTGCGTCAGTTTTGCTCTGCCAAGTCAAAATCTTGTCCTGCTTAGCTTATAAGTTAACGGTTAGTGTTTTGTATAAGAAGCCTTGTAGCCCCCAAACTGGGATATTGCTCTGGGTGATTTGCATGCGCTCTAGTGGCGTTTCGACCCGTTCAATGATCAACTTTGCTCGGGTCTTTTTGCTCAGTTCAATCACTCGGTCATAATAGTCTTGTTTAGTGGAGTGTTCGACCTTAATAAACTGATAAAGCCCACCTAGCACCTCTTGTTCTCTAAAATCGAAGTCTAAATCATAGTCATCTACTGCTAACAGGACATTTTGTTTCTTCAGAAAATCGAACCCCTTTTGAATTTCTGGGCATCGTTGGCAGGTATTCCTTTCTGTGACTTCAATGACTAAATCCGCCTTTAATGTTTCGAGCGTATTCCTAAGAATGACAATGTCACACAATAAGTACTTGTCGCATAGGTTGCTTCTTTCAAGGTTAATGAAAACGTATTTTCCAAAGAAGTCATTGGTGTGTTGATGGATATAGTGCTCTAATCTAGAAATCAACGCACGGCTCATATGAGGGTACTGTATTTCCCGATTATAGAGGTCTTTTATCTCTTGTTTTGGAAGATTCAGAGGATCGAGAAGAACCTCGTAACCAAGAACCCTGTTCTTGACGTCGACGATTTCCTGCAGCTTGTAATGGATATCCGATGGGTAGATATTGTTGGTTTTATTCAAGTAATCTTCGATCAAAAAGCACATTTTCCCGTTATTCCGTTTTTTTGAACATGATGGTGATGAACTCCATCTCTTCATCAGAGATAAGTGGTTTTTCATCGAGCAACGTTTTTCTCTTAAATTCAATGACACCTTTTATTTCACGTATTTGCTCTGGTCTCATTTCATTAATGCGTTGTTTTATATAGTTAAACTCTCTTTGTTCTACGCCACTCATGTTGAATCCATTACTGATATACCGCTGCATTAGGGTGTCGTTTTTCGTGTATTCAATTTAATTGAAGAGTGAAGCAGCATGTTGGCATTAGGCGTTGAAAAAATAGCAAGCTGCTAATGGACTCGATTTCGATAAGCTCTGCACTATTGATGTCAGGCTTCGCAATTCTCCTTTGGCTGTTCGCGAATTGTTTGATTTTTAATCAGAATGAGCTAGCGTCAAGAAAGGTGCAGGGAGAGAAAACATGCTGACTTTAAACTATCACGTCGAGATTGCCGCGACACCTCAGCGCGTATGGAGCGTGCTGACCGATGTCGAACTATATAAACGATGGGCACAAGCCTTTTCGCCTCAGTCTCAATTTGATGGCGCATGGGAAGAAGGTTGTGACATGACCTTTTTTGACCCAGACATGGGCGGAACGAGAGCGATAATTGACACGGTACAGCCGCTACAAAAACTGGAGTTTCATCATGTTGCCATTTTTAACCCAGATAATCGGCAGCAATTGGATGGAGACTTAGCGTCAAAGTGGATCGGATCGCGAGAGATCTATCAGATCGATACGTTGGAGGATCGCTTATTGCTGAGTATAACCATTCACACTCACAGTGATTTTGTGTCGATGTTCAACCACGGCTGGGAGAAGGCTCTGCCTTTGATCAAAACTATCAGCGAAGAATAGGGTGAGGTTGCAAGCTAAGATTGGGCTGACGACAGGTGACTTGTGGGTATACAATAGCCGCCAATTTGCGCACCAAGAGAGTTGATGATGGAATTTAAGGTTGATACCCACACGCATACGTACGCCAGTGGTCACGCATACAGTACGTTGATTGAAAACGCGAAATCGGCAAAAGAGAACGGGCTTGATATGTTCTGTACGACCGATCACGCTGAATCAATGCCGGGTGCGCCTCATTACTGGTTTTTCTCTAACCAGAAAATTCTGCCTCGTTTTCTTGAGGGGGTTGCGATCATTCGTGGCGTTGAATCTAACATCATGAACACTCAAGGTGACATCGACATTCCCGACAGCGTTGATCGAAATTTGGATTGGGTGATTGCCAGTTTTCATGAGCCAGTATTCCGCCCTGCAGATAGTGCCACGCACACGGAAGCGTTGTTGAATATCATCAAAAATGGTCGTGTTGATGCGTTGGGTCACTTAGGTAACCCGAACTTTGACTTTGATTTTGAAGCTGTGCTGAAGTGCGCTAAAGAGAACAATGTAGCGATTGAAATTAACAACACCACTCTGAAGGGCAATAGCCGCGTCGGTAGTG
The DNA here is from genome assembly GCF_023716605.1 of Vibrio sp. SCSIO 43155. Lineage (NCBI taxonomy): Bacteria > Pseudomonadati > Pseudomonadota > Gammaproteobacteria > Vibrionales > Vibrionaceae > Vibrio > Vibrio sp. SCSIO 43155. The sequence goes on from NZ_CP071853.1 coordinate 403,639, forward strand.
TAGACCGCTGCCATGAGATTGCACAAATCGGCAAAGAATTGGGTGTGTTTTTTACTACTGGCAGCGACGCACACTTCTGTCATGACGTGGGTAACCTGAGCTTAGTCGGCGAGTTAATGGACAGAGTGGGTATCGACAGTAGCAAAGTTATTACTCACTCAGCACAACAACTCTTAGCCTTCTTAGAGTTGCGCGGTCGTAAGCCAATCGTAGAGTATGACGAGATTCGCAACGCATAAACTTGATTACACTTTTGGTTATGCAAGTGTTAAGGGATTGCTTTACACTGCTCGCATTAAAAAGCCGACTCAGAATTCGGCATTCAATGGAGAAGTGAAGATGTTACGTCCTTTAATACTGGGGTGTGTGATTGCGTTAGGCTCAACTTATGCAATGGCAGAAGCCGTCGATTTAAAACAAAACATGAAGCAGATGAAGATGGAATTCAAACAGGCGGCGGAAGCGTCTGATGTTGAAACCATGAAATCTGCGATTGATAGCTTGCAAGCGATCGTCGAACAATCTAAGCGTGGTAATTACCCACCAGAGAAGTTTGATACCTACCTAGAAGGCTTTAACAAGTTGACGGTAACGCTAGATAAGATTGAAGCTGATCTCGATGCGGGCAAGCTACAAGAAGCGAAAGATCAATTACGTGAAATCGATAGTCTACGCGAAGAGTACCACGATAAGCGTAACCCGAGTATTTGGAGTAAGCTGTTTAGCTAACCGTTTATCCAACTTGAAAAGATGACCATCAGCCTGCCACTTCGGCGGGCTTTTTTGTGCCTGTCAATCACAGTATTCAAGAAAACCTGTGAGGTAGCAGCCACTTATGAATCCTCTTTTTGAGCTAGCACTCAGAATTGGTTACGCTATGTGAAATTTGTTAAGTCACCGTTATGCGTAGATTAATTCCTTTTTACCGCTCCATGTTATTTGCTAGCGCTCTAAGTTGGGTACTAGTAACACTGATGCCTGTTATCAATGCTCATGGTAACAGCATGGGGGTGTGGGCGACGCTATGTACACTGAACGGTTTTGAGTTGGTGCAGATAGAAGAGGGTGACAACTCCGTCAGCCACAAAGGTAAGCCTTGTCCGTTCAGCCACTTCTCGACTTTTCATCACGATACACTTCCAACGACACCGATACTCTCAAGATTGAGCTTGGTCGTTTCTGACAGCTACACTTATTTGGCTCTAAGTGTGCGATTTGAAACGCCAGTTCCTCGTGCTCCCCCAATTTCCTTTTTCTCATAACAAAAACAATTACAAGTAAATAAAGCCAACAACACTGCCATTCGAGCAGTGGTACTCCCGAATCTAAGTCAAATGACGTCACATACCGATGAGTATGTTCAGGATGCGTTTGACTGAATTTGGGTGTTCACAATGAAAAAAGGAAAATACACATGTTGAGAAACTCGGCAAAGCCTCAACTCAAGGAAGCTTCACGCGAAAAGTCCATCTATTTTATGACGTGGCGATGGCACTTCTACGCAGGTTTATTCGTTATTCCATTTATGTTGATGCTCTCCCTTACGGGGTTAGTGATGCTGTTTGATGATGAAATCGAACTGGCTCGATATGAGGCAACGTTGCACGTTATACCGCAAGAGCAAACCGTTCCTGTTTCTAGACAGTTAGACGCGGTAAAGCAGGCGTATCCCGATTTTAATATCACCCAATTTGTGCCTGCAAAAACATCTGATATTGCCAACCGATTCTCGATTCAAAATCAAGAAGGCAGCTCATTGATTGTTGCTGTGAACCCATACTCCGGAGAAGTACAAGGGACGATTAACCGTGGTGATAGCATCTATGAACTGATGAATAACATCCATGGCACTTTGCTTATTGGTGATTTGGGTGATCGGTTAATAGAAATCGCCGCCAGTTTAGGCATTTTACTGTTGGTGTCTGGTTTGTACCTGTGGTTACCAAGAGACAACGCAAGCCGTGCTGGCTTTTTGAAAATTCGTTTTGGCAGTGGAACTCGTATTTTGATGCGAGATCTGCATGCGAATTTAGGCGGTGTGCTATCAATTGTTCTGTTGTTCTTTTTGATTTCAGGTCTGTCTTGGGCTGGGATATGGGGCGCGAAAATGGTGCAAGCTTGGAATACCTTCCCAACCTATTACACATGGGGTGAGAAACCAGAGTCGACACTGATACACAAAGACCTGAATCATGGTGCATCAGAAGAGATGCCATGGAACTTAGAGCTTGCTGCTGTGCCACAGTCGAAAGATAAACCAGCTCATGATCACGCCAACATGAAGGAAGAATCGGCTTATGCAGGCAGTCATGATGCACTATCTATTGATGATATCGTCCATAAGGCAGAAATGATGGGTTTTACTGGCTATAAGCTATTTTTGCCACGCTCTGAGACAGGTGTTTACACCGTGGCTGCTAACTCAATGGGCGGTGATATTTCCGATCCAAGACAAGATCGCACCAGTCACTTTGACCAATATTCCGGTCGCTTGTTGGTGGACGTCACATGGCAAGATTACAGTTTGTTTGCCAAGTTCATGGCGGCAGGCGTGTCATTGCACCAAGGCGATGTGAGTGTATTGAACAAAGTGCTCAACGTGGTGTTCTGTCTGGCGTTCATTTTAATCTCAATCACAGGGGTTGTGATGTGGTGGATTCGTCGACCAAGTCGCAGTGCTGCATTAGGGGCGCCACCTAAATTTCAACAAGACGGCATTTGGAAGCTTGGTTTAGTAACGTTGGTAGTATTGTGTTTGGCGTTTCCGATGGGCGGTTTGGCAATTGTTACCGTTCTCGCACTGGATTGGCTGTTGTTCAACCGCGTCGAGAAGCTGAAAACGGCGTTAAACTAGCAAGAGACGAGTGAAATAGTAAAAGAGCCAGCGAATTGCTGGCTCTTTTTATTTCTGATAAATCTCCAGCGGCAAGCCATCTGGATCTTGGAAGAAGGTAAATGCTTTGTCTGTGAACTCGTCAATACGAATCGGCTCGACTTCAACGTCATTCGATTCGAGGTAGGCTTTTACTTGATCAACATCATCAACCAAAAACGCGAGATGTCTCAACCCTTGTGCTTCGGGAAAGCTTGGTCTATTCGGTGCGCCCGGAAAGCTAAACAGCTCAACTTGGCTTCCATCAGGCAGAGCAAGGTCGAGCTTGTAAGAGTCTCTTGCTTCACGATAATTTTCGGCAATGACTTTTAGCCCCAAGACTTGGGTGTAAAAGTGCTTTGATGTTGGGTAATCGCTGCAAATGATTGCGACGTGGTGAATGGCATTAAACATGGTTAGTCTCTTCAAACATGGTTAGCCTCTCCGGAGACTAAGTGCTCCTTAACGAAGTCGATAAACACGCGCAGGCGAGCAGGCATGTATTTGGTTTGTGCATACTGCATCGCGATAGCGCCGTGGTAGTTACTTTTGATCATCCAATCAGACAGAACCTCTACCACTTCTCCTCGTTCTAACGCGTCTTTAATCACGAAGTCGTGGAAGATTCCAATTCCCAAGCCAGACTTAACCCCGTTCAAGCGCATTTGAGAGTGGTTAACGGCGTAACGCCCACTCACGGCAATAGAGTGGAAAGCTTCTTCTTTAAAGAAAGACCAGATGTTGTCTTTGTCGTTCTCAGCAAGATAAATACAATCGTGCTGCTCAAGCTCAGTCGGATGCTCTGGCATACCGTGTTTAGTAAGGTAATCTGGAGAGGCGCACAAAACAAGATTGGTCTTGCTGATCTCTTTGAGTACCAGATTCTCGTCGGGTTTGTCGGTGAGCTTAAATGCTACGTCGATACCTTGGCGAAAAAGATCAATCTCACCATCAGCAGCACGTAGCTTGAGCTGAATGTTTGGGTAGCGATCTAGGAATGGCAACACAAATGGTTGAAGCACCGAGTTAAGAAACGCTTCGGGTGCAGCCACTGTGAGTGCACCCGTGGGCTCGGCATGATCTTCCGCCGATAATTCAACCGCTTGCTGCGCCGCATTCACCATGGCAATGCTTTGGTCGTAAACCTTTTGCCCGGCTTGAGTGATGATCAACTTGCGAGTCGTTCGCTCGAACAGTTTCACTGAGAGGGCTTGTTCTAACCGTGTGATCAACTTACTTAAAGCCGATGGCGTCACGCCAAGTTGTTTGGCTGCAGCGGTAAAACTGCCCTCGTTTACCACTAAGATAAACGAAGCAAGATCAGGGAGTAGGGCAATGAGTTTTGGGTTAACCATATTTGTTCAGTTCTGCGCAGCGGAATAACGGTATTGTCTGGTACGGTTTTGTTCGGTTCAAGTGTCACCGTCTCGCTTTAGCGATATTTTGCTAAGAAGGTATTCAGGGCAGGCAAGCCAGATTCACCAATATGGTAGTGCTGCCAACAGTGATAAATAGCCGTTTCGTGGTCCGCAATCAACTCGATAGCTTCTTGCTCAGCGATTGAATACTGCTGTGAAGCTTTCACTTCTTCATGCCACTCTCGATACTTGACCTCATAAGGTTCTACCCACTTCAGAAGAGTTGCCACCAACTCCAGCCATGGCAACTCTATCCACTTGGTTGCGTCTGCCAAGCCTTTATCAAGCATCTCTTGGTGTCGGCTTTCGATATCCATGCCATTTGCTAGTAATACAGGCTTGAGCTTTTCTGCGGTGAGCTCTTCTACTTCAATCAAGGTTTGCCACAGCGTTTGTTGTTCACCATGGGCGTAATGGTTCAAGTAGTGATTGAAAAAAGCGATGCCGTAGATTTCGCCATAGTAAGCAGCCAGTACGTTATGAATCATGCTGAGAATCGTGATTTAAACAGGGAATACCGCATTGTAGGAGGGGAGTACACGAAGTGTAAATAGCTGAATAAGAGTAAAAAATCGCTGCTGAAAAAATCGAACAGAACTTGTGAGAATTTTATGAGAATTCGATGAAGTTGCTGATAGATTTGTTCGTCATTCTTAGAGGCAAGAACGCAAAACGTTCGAAACGTAATGCTTAACCTACTCAAGTTACAAACAAAGAAGTAAAGCCGTAAACATGGACTTGAGTAGTTCAACCCTCATTAAAGGATGGAATCACAATGAAAAAACGTACCCAACTCGGACTCGTCATGACTTCAGTCGCTATGGCACTAGGCTCTGCATCAGTGAATGCAGCAGAACTGGAAATCACCGTGACTAACGCGACAAAAGGCATTTACTTTACGCCACTGATTGTCGCAGCGCATGGCTCTGATCTTAAGATGTTCAGAACCGGTGAAGCCGCTACCCCAGAATTAGAAGCAATGGCGGAAGGTGGTGACATCTCGGGTCTTGCTAGTGTCATTGGTAATGCTGGTGGTGTTGTGGTTGAGAACCCGGCTGGTGGTATTTTGAATCCGGGTGTCGCAACCACCTTTACCATGAACAGTGGTGATCATGGATACTTGTCTCTTAGTGCGATGCTTCTGCCAACCAATGATGGTTTCGTGGGGCTAGATAGCTGGAAAATCCCAACGGAAGCCGGCACATACCGAGCAACGCTAAGAAGTTATGATGCAGGCACAGAAGCCAATGATGAACTTAAAGGTAGCATGCCAAATCCACCTTTCATTACCTTTGGTACAGGCGGCACCGGTGTTGAAGCGGCAGTGACTAATGACAAAGTTCACGTGCATCCGGGTAACCTTGGTGATAGCGATCCAACTGGCGGCATCAGTGACCTAGACAGCAGCAGCCATCGTTGGCTGAACCCAGTTGCAACCATCACAATTGTTGTGAAGTAAGGGGGATGTATGAAATACAGAATCTTACTCGTAGCAGCTTCAGTCGGCTTACTCGCCGGTTGTCCAAGCGATGATGATAATGATGTGGTGAAGTCATACCGTTACACGATTAACGTTGCAAACTTGACCGCGAATCAACCAATGTCGCCACTTGCGATTTTGGCTCACAACGACAAATACAAACTGTTTGAAATTGGCAAAAGCTCTTCTGTTGAGCTTGAGCATCTTGCAGAAGGGGGCAGCAATGCCGAGCTGTTAGCGCTAAAGGATTCCAATGACTATGTCTACCAAACGTTGTCAGGTAATGGTTTAGTGCTTCCTGGTTCAAGTGATTCCGTAACCTTTACAGTTGACCCACACAAAGCGGGCTACGTTTCAGTCGCTTCCATGTTTGTGAACACCAACGATGCGTTTGTTGGGGAAACGGGTCTATCGCTTAAATCATTGGCGGTGGGCGAAAGCTACGAAATGAGCATGAACGTTTGGGATTCCGGCACGGAATTGAACGATGAACTTGCAGCCACCATTCCGGGACCTGCAGGCGGTGGTGAAGGCTTTAATGGTACTCGTAACGACACAAATGACGTAGTGGCGTTTCACGCGGGAGTGGTAAGTAAAGATGATGGTTTAGCCAATTCTGCGCTTTCTGCGAACCATCGCTTCCTGAATCCTGGAGCGAAACTCACTATCACCCGAGTCGAGTAATACAGGCTCCGATGGCGTCTCCTTTCCAAAGCGCTTGTAGCCGAGCGCTTTAACCCTCATGGCGTCATCGGAACCTTTTTTGAAAGAAATTCCGATTTGTTCCGGTCATGTGCAAAGTGAGGATTCTCAGACGCAGGGAAAGGACCATGGAACAGCAGGCAATCAATTTAGTCGCGAACATTTTGCTGGTAGAAGACGATGATGATTTGGCAGAACTGGTTCAAATGCATCTCAAGTTTCAAGGACACCAAGTGTTGCGGGTAACGAATGTCGCCGAAGCCAAAGCGCAATACCAACAACAACCTTTTGATTTACTCATTCTTGACCGAGGTTTGCCAGATGGTGACGGCTTAGATATCTGCCATTATTTACGTCAGCAACAAGATTGGAGCCCTGTGCTCATGCTGACTGCCAGAGATGGTGAGATGGATAAAGTGGATGGTTTGGAGGCGGGTGTGGATGACTACATTACCAAGCCGTTTAGCGTATTAGAATTTCAAGCTCGAGTACGCAATGTATTGCGACGGGTAAGTCAAACCGTTGAAGTACAAGTTGAAAGAAGTGAACTTGAAGATAGCATGGATTTTGGTCCATTAAGAATTATTCCAGAATTGCATCAGGTATCCCTAAATGACAAGGATGTCACTCTTACCGCGACAGAGTTTACCTTGCTGCAATTCCTCGCGACACGCCCAGGTAGAGTCTACAGTAAAGATGAATTACTCGACCATGTGTGGAATACCAGCCATTCCGGTTATCATCATACGGTGTGTAGCACCATCAATCGCCTACGTAGCAAGTTGTCTTTGTCTGACTCTGATCATCATTTTATCCAGACGGTATGGGGCGTGGGGTACAAGTTTCAACCACGACAGTAGCTTTACTACCCGAGTAATGACTGATTAAGGAGGCGCTAGGATGAGCTTCAAATCTCGCTTAGTGGTGTTCACGAGCCTATGGTTTTGTTTAGCAGCAGCCGTTATTGCATTAACGTACAATTGGCAAAAAGAGACCATTGAATTACGCACTAAACAGAGTCTGCACAAAGAGCTGGCAAGCCACATGCGTGATGATAATCCGTTGATGATAGGTACGGATTACAACCCGAAAGCGCTCAAATCCATCTTTCATACCCTTATGTTGATTGGTCCGGATTTCGAAATCTACTTTCTTGATAGCCAAGGCAACATCACTACCCATGCAGCACCAGAAGGTGCAGAGATTATGGGTAAGGTAGATCTTAACCCAATTAAACGATTCTTGAATGACGAGCCATTCCCCATCTTAGGCGAAGATCCTCGTAATCGTGGCGAGCACAAAGTGTTTTCCGTAGCAGCGATTGAGGAACTCGGCTCAACCGTGGGTTATCTCTATGTAGTCATTGGCAGTACCAGACATGATGCGATTGCCAACGCCCAAGTAGACACACCTTATATCGCGCTCGCTGGGTTAGTTTTAGTGTCTATTTTAGGCTTTGCATTAGGTGCTTATGTGTTAGTGAAACGCAGTTTATTGAACCCGATTGAGCGTGTGACCAATCAGCTTCAACAACAAGCAGAACATGATTTCCGCCTGCAACCCGATTTTACGCGCCAAGTTCCGGAATTAGTACCGATAGCAAATTCCTATCAGATGATGGCGAAGCATATCCAGCAACAGTTTTTGCAGTTGGAGTATCAATCGTCTCATCGTCGTCAAAGCTTATTGCAGCTTAGTCATGATTTAAAAACACCGTTATCGAGCGTTCTTGGCTATTTGGAAACGTGGCGTTTGCAGCATCCGGAATCCGACCCTTTGATTGACGTCGCTTTCAGAAACTGTGAGAAGCTGTCTACGCAATTGCACTCTTTGTTGGACGTAGCTCGAAAAGAAGCGCCCATGCCGAATTACGAGTATCGACCAGTGGATCTTGGAGCCTTGATGGCAGAGTGCGCCGAGACGATGCAAAGCCAGTTTGCTCGAAAAGAAGTGCTGCTGAAAATAGACGTCGATAACGAAATTCAAACCGTGGGTGATAAAGGTCTTTTAGAGCGGTTGGTGCTTAACTTGCTTGAAAATGCGCTGCGCCACAGTCCAATGCGTTCTGAAGTACATTGTCATGCTCATTTGAGTGACGATAAATCAAGAATTCATTTTGCCTTTATTAACCATATTGAAGAAGAAGCACAGGGAGGCTCGCTAGGTATTGGGACCAAGATTGTACAGTCGATACTCATGTTGCATCACAGTTATCTAGAGACCAGCAGCACACCATCTCAATATCAACAAAAGTTCACATTACGAGCCGTTTAATCTATCTATACCCAAGCCATTCTCGCTGAATGAAATGTCTCGAGATTACTTGGGTATAGCTACCGCCACCTTCCTCTTGCTTACTTTCCCTTTCTGTTCATCGAACAAATCTACTGTTTAAATAGAATTTTTCGCTTAATAATTCGTCATGATTGTTATTTCAACAAACGAATGATAGCGCTGATGAATTAAATTTATTCTGTTACATATTTAACGTGCTAGAACTTAATATTAACCTTGCTATCTAATTTGTTTCGTAAATATTACAACTCACGCTTTTTTATGATTTTTACATTATAAAATTAATTTCTATTTATATTAGAGTTAGGTGTTTTAGTGAATATTGTAATATGCGTTTAGTTGTTTATTTTTATCGTAAAGAACTGTTGCTTATATCATCAAATGAAATGAAAAAATGGAACTAAAGTCACTTAATTGCTGCCGAAAAATCTAAACAGGGAATCTATTTGGTAATAATGTTTAAGTAACAGTTAGTTACGGATTCATAATTAATAATATGGCTAAACTTCCGACAAGGATCGAAAAGATGAGCGACAAGGAATCTATTAAGACTAATCGCAGCCGCCGCAAGTTTTTAAAAGGTGCAACTGGTGCAGTTGTGGCTGGCGTCAGTGCTTCGGCGTTTTCTGGTGCTGTTCAAGCAAAGGAACAGAATATCGATTGGAGCAGACTAGGTAAAAGAAATGAAAGACGCCTCTGGCGTAAAGTTCGAAAGCAGTTCGTTTTGGATAAGCGAACGACTTATATGAACATCGGTACTACGGGCTCAATGCCAAGACATGTTCTTGAAGGGTATGAGGATAACAACAAACTGGTTGCGAAATACCCGTGGGACATGAAGAATAAATTTGGTTCATGGCCTTATGTGTCTGAAATGGTGACGCAAGTTGCACCGGGCTTTGGTGCAAATGCGGATGAAATCATCTTGAGTCGTAACACTACTGATGGTCTATGCTCTATCATCAACGGTCTTCACTTCGAGCCGGGCGATGTGATCTTAACCACTCATCACGAACACGTTGCGGCGACGTCCCCTATGAACGTTGCCAAGCATCGATTTGGTGTGGATGTCGTAGAGATTCAACTTCCTGTCTTCACTGGTACAGAAGATGTGACAGAAGAAGACTATATTCAAGCGTTCAGCGATGCGATTCAAGCACATCAAAATGTTCGGTTAATCGTATTCTCTCATATCACCTACAAAACTGGCACAACACTTCCAGCGAAAGCCATTTGTTCTTTGGCTAAGCAACATCGAATCCCGACCTTAGTTGACGGTGCGCACACTGTGGGTATGTTCGATCTTGACTTCCATGACATGGACTGTGATTTCTATGCAGGTTCTGGTCATAAATGGCAGTGTGGTCCGGGCGCTACGGGTATCTTATATGTACGTGACAACGGTAAACGCTTAAATGAGTACTGGAGCGATCGTGAAAACCCATTGTGGTTGATTAACTCTTCTTTATCTCATGCAGATTACCTAGGTAAGCAGTTACAAATGCAGTACATTGGTAATGACAACTACCCAGCAAAACAAGCACTTGCTGACAGCTGTAAGATGTGGGATGAAATTGGTCGCGATCGAATTCAAGAACGCATCTTGGAGTTAAGTGAGTTATGTAAGGTGCTGCTTAGCGAAGCGTTACCTGAGGCGCAAATGTACTCGCCAAACGTTGAGGGCTTAACTAGCGGTCTGACTACGTTTAACCCGTTTTTTGATGTAACAGATGAAGAACGACTAACGCAGTTCCGTGATCGTCTTCGTGAAGATTATGGTTACATCATCCGTACAACAAGCTTCAAGTTGTACAAGGATGATTCGTACGAAACACATGCGTTGCGCATTTCGACTCATTTATTCCATGATGAGAGAGATGTAGAAGGTCTGGTTGAAGCCATTGCGGATCTTTATTACTCGTTCTAATGTTGTTTATCGTCAAAGCGCCCATGTTTGGGCGCTTTGTTAAAGAGAGGGATATTCACCATGTCAGTGAAATTAATCAAACGAACCATGACGGCAATGGCTGTTGGTATGACGTCACTACTCTCTGCTTCAGTGTTTGCTGGTGATTTACAAGACATCAAAGACAGCGGCGTTTTGCGTCATATCGGTGTGCCATACGCGAACTTTGTTTCTTACATCGACCAAGGTGAAGTGCAGACTTTGACAGGGCTGGATGTGGATATTATTAAAGGGTTTGCTCAGTCTCTTGGCGTCCGATATGAATACGTACCAGCGCAATGGAACAATGTGGTAGGCAAACTGACAGGTCAACAAGTTGAGTACAAAGACGCCCAGCTTCAGGTTGGCAAAACGATGCCTATTGAAGGCGATCTGATTGCTAACGGAGTCACTATTCTTGAGTGGCGAACTCATGTCGTCGATTTTTCTGATGATTACTTCCCATCTGCGGTTTGGTTAGTCGCACGCACAGATTCCACCCTTACTCCAATCAAACCGACAGGTTCCATTGAGAACGATATCTCGATGGTGAAATCGCTTATCAAAGGTCGTGAAGTTCTCGCGATGGAGCACTCGTGTCTAGACCCGAACCTTTACAATCTGTATGACACGGGAGCAAAAGTTATTTTGCCTGATGGGCAGCGTCGATTGAATGAGATGGTGCCAGCGATAATGAAGAATGATGCAGAAAGTACACTGCTTGATGTAGCAGATACACTGATTGCATTGGAAAAGTGGCCAGGAGAAATCAAAGTAATTGGTCCTGTGTCCGAAAATCAAAAAATGGCGGTTGCTTTCCGTAAGGACTCCCCTGAATTAAAAGCCGCATTTAATCAATATTTGAAGTCAATTAAAAAAGATGGGACGTACCAGAAGTTGGTCGAGAAATACTACCCGTCAATTTACTATTTTTATAATGACTACTTCTTAGAAGATAGTAAGAACGATATATGAGAAAGTCTGTAAAAAAGATATCAAGCCAGAAGATCATCACCGTCAGTGCTATTTTGGTGTCGCTCTATTTAGCGATGATTATTACTGTGACGAGTTTAGGTCAAAACAAATTAAAAGATTCTCAGCATCGTGAACTTGACCTAAAGGTAAAAAGCTACGCGGGTACTCTCGATAATTTATTCACGATAGCCAGCGAAGATGTCGACCACTTATCAACTGATAAAACGGTGCAGACCTTCTTTGCGAATCTTGCTTCAGGCATGTCGATGGAATATGGCCTAGGTGCTAGTTTGATCAACTTGAAGCGTAAGCTGCAAGAGAAAGCCGACGCGAAAACTGTCAACAACCAGATCATCTACACCAAGCTGACGTTAGTTGGTCTTGATGGTTCAACCATCGTCACTACGGGCGTTAAAACAGATCATCGTATTGATACGTCTCGATTGCTTAATGACCACGCTCATCCTGAGGAAGTCAGAGCGATACAAAATGATGGTAAGGTCCTCATTCAAGTCGTTAAGCAAGTGATGTTTTCTGGCAAGCCTGTTGGCTTTTTGATTGCTGACATCAACAAAGAAGTGGTGATTTCCCAACTGACGAATCAAGAACATGAAGGCAGCTATAGCCGGATGGTGTTAAAGATCAACGATGTGGAAATGGAAGTTTGGGATTCTATTAGTCGTAAGCTGGAACAAGAAAACATCACGGATCCAGAAGCCCTTGCCAAAGAGCTAAAGCAAAAAATCTATTTTGAAGTACCCATTGAACATCATCACTTTAAGTTGATGGCGTGGTTTGAATCACTCAGTGAGCGAGATATTTATACTTCACGCATGTTCATTAATGGTTTAAGTGTACTTGCCATCATGATTGTGGTTGGGTTGCTTTATGCATTCACGCTAAACAACACTCGTGTAGAGCTGAAAATAAAATTGGAAGAGGAGAAAAAGCGTAAAGACTTTCTTTCTCAACAGAACCAGCGCCTGACCAGTGAAATCGAGCGCCGTAAATCGTCAGAGATGGAGTTAGCTTATCAAGCGAAACATGACTCCTTGACCGGATTACCAAACCGAGTTTATGGCTCCGAGCGTCTCGACTTAGAGCTTTCACGTGCAGAACGCATCGGTTCGAATGTGTTGGTGATGTTCATTGACCTTGATCACTTCAAGCAGATTAATGATTCCATGGGACATTTCGTTGGTGATGAAGTCTTAAAACTCGCAGCGGAAAGATTGCACAACGCAGTTCGAAAAACAGACTTATTGGCTCGGATTGGCGGTGATGAGTTTTTGTTAGTGATTCCAGACTTGCACAATGCGGACAGCGCAAAACGATTTGCGACAACGGTTCTATCTGTGTTTAACGAGCCGTTTGTCTGGCAAAACCACGAGTTTTTCCTCTCGGCGAGTGTCGGAATGTCAGTCTTCCCAGAAGATGGTGATAACGCCGAGCAGTTGTTGGCGTGCGCGGATATGGCTATGTATCGAGTTAAGCAGGATGGACGTAACGCTTTCTGTTTTTACGATCACAACATGAACCAAGATTTGCAGCGCTTCTTAGAGTTGGAAACTCGCTTGCGTAACGCCATTTCGCAAGACTTATTAGAGCTTTACTACCAACCTATTATTGATTTAGAAAGCGGAGCGATTGTCGGCGCTGAAGCTCTAATGCGTTGGAATGACGACAAGTTTGGGTTTGTGAACCCAGAAGAGTTTATTTCGATTGCAGAAAAGAACGGCTTGATTCATCAACTTGGTGATTTCGCTATTCGTCAAGCATGTCACCAAGCAGCGAAGTGGCAGAAAGATTCACCCTTGTTTGTATCAGTAAATTTTTCTAGTGTGCAGTTCAGATACTGTGATCGCCTCTTTGAGCAAATCAAGCTTCACCTTGAGGAGTCGGGGCTGCCGCCAGAATTGTTTGATGTTGAAGTTACTGAAAGTCTTTTATTCAACCACAGCAATGAACTGATGGGCATGTTAGATAACTTACGTGCGATGGGGGCGAAGCTAACGATTGATGACTTTGGTACCGGTTACTCAGCATTGAGTTACTTGCAGAAGTTCCCATTTGACCGACTCAAAATTGATCGCAGTTTCTTACAGAACATGTTTGAGAATGAATCGGATCGTGAGCTTGTGAACGTTATTATTGCAATGGCGAAAGCGCTTAACCTTAAGATCGTCGCAGAAGGCATTGAAGAGCAGCGTCACGTTGATTACTTGAAAAACCTAAACTGTGAGTTCGGACAAGGTTTCCACTATAGCCGACCATTGCCAGCGAAGGAGTTTGAAGCGCTTTTAACAACGCCAACTTGGCTATAACTCCTTTCAATACAACCTCATAGAAAAGCATTAGTTGGATTCGTGCCTAGAATTCATTAATGCTTTTCCACCTTGAGGGATAATCGTTTTTCCTTCCTTGAATTACACTACACTTAATTGAGAAGTAATTGCCTGTGACCCCCGTCACATAAAGGCTCAACCTAATTCTAATCGAGTGAAAACTCGACAAAATAAACAGGAAGGAATTGCGAATGTCTTCTGCATTTTACCAACAGATTGAACAGCAAATTGAAGAAGTGAAGGCGGAAGGTCTTTACAAAGCAGAGCGTATCATTACGTCTCAACAGCAAGCGGCTGTTAAAATCTCTACTGGTGAAGAAGTACTAAACTTCTGTGCAAACAACTACCTTGGTCTTGCTAACCACCCAGCGCTTATCGAAGCGGGCAAAGCAGGCATGGACGAGCACGGTTTTGGTATGGCTTCAGTACGTTTCATCTGTGGTACTCAAGACATCCACAAAGAGCTTGAGCAGAAGCTTTCTAAGTTCCTAGGTAAAGAAGATACGATTCTTTACACATCATGTTTCGATGCAAACGCGGGTCTATTTGAAACTATCCTGGGTAAAGAAGATGCGATCATCTCTGACGCTCTAAACCACGCGTCAATCATTGATGGTGTTCGTCTATGTAAAGCGATGCGTTTCCGCTACTCAAACAACAACATGGAAGAACTAGAGCAACAATTGATCGCTGCAAAAGAAGCGGGTGCTCGCCACATTCTTATCGTAACGGACGGTGTGTTCTCAATGGACGGCGTAGTGGCTAACCTTCCAGCTATCTGTGACCTAGCAGATAAGTACGGCGCATTAACTATGGTTGATGATTCTCACGCTGTTGGCTTTATGGGTAAAACAGGTGCAGGTACGCACGAACACCATAACGTAGTGGACCGTATCGATATCATCACTGGTACGCTAGGTAAAGCAATGGGCGGCGCTTCAGGCGGTTACACATCTGGTAAAGCTGAAGTGATTGACTGGTTACGTCAGCGCTCTCGCCCATACCTATTCTCTAACTCCGTTGCACCAGCAATCGTAAACGCTTCTATCCGCGTTCTGGATCTACTAGAAGAGAGCGGTGACCTACGTGAGCGTCTATGGGAAAACGCAGCACACTTCCGTGCTCGTATGGAAGACGCAGGCTTCACTATGGGCGGTGCTGACCACGCGATCATTCCAATCATGTTAGGTGACGCAAAAGTAGCAGCAGAATTTGCTGAGCGCGCACTAGAGAAAGGCATCTATGTAATTGGCTTCTCATTCCCTGTAGTACCAAAAGGTCAAGCGCGTATCCGTACTCAAATGTCTGCAGCACACTCTCGTGAGCAGCTAGACCGAGCAATCGATGCGTTTATCCAAGTTGGTAAAGATATGGGCATCATCTAAGTCTGAGAAGCTAAAAGGCTACAAAGGCTTTCCCAACTCTCTTGAGTCGGCTCATGGGTAAAGCCTTTACCTTTTCTTTAATGACGGTAGACGAAAGAATTTTTTGTCACGCATAGAGCGGGGCAATATTGGGTGAATATTATGAAAATCAAAGCACTATCAAAGCTAAAGCCTGAAGAAGGCATCTGGATGACTGAGGTTGAAAAACCGGAAGTTGGTCACAACGACATTCTGATCAAAATTAAGAAAACCGCTATCTGTGGCACTGACGTACACATTTACAACTGGGACGAATGGTCGCAAAAGACAATTCCAGTTCCTATGGTTGTAGGTCACGAATACGTGGGTGAAGTGGTTGCGATTGGTCAGGAAGTTCGTGGCTTTGAAATCGGCGACCGCGTTTCTGGTGAAGGTCATATCACGTGTGGTCATTGTCGTAACTGTCGCGGTGGTCGTACTCACCTGTGTCGCAACACGATCGGTGTTGGTGTAAACCGTGAAGGCGCATTCGCAGAATATTTAGTGATCCCAGCGTTTAACGCGTTCAAAATCCCAGAAGGCATCTCTGATGATCTAGCATCAATCTTTGACCCGTTTGGTAACGCTGTACACACTGCGCTTTCTTTTGACCTCGTTGGTGAAGACGTGCTGATCACAGGTGCTGGTCCAATCGGCATCATGGCAGCTGCGGTAGCGAAACACGTTGGTGCTCGCCATGTTGTTATCACAGACGTAAACGAATACCGCCTAGAGCTTGCTCGTAAGATGGGCGTAACTCGCGCAGTAAACGTGGCAGAAGAGAAACTAGAAGACGTAATGTCTGAGCTAGGCATGACAGAAGGCTTCGACGTAGGTCTAGAAATGTCTGGTAACCCATCAGCATTTAACTCCATGCTAACGACGATGAACCACGGTGGTCGCATTGCACTTCTAGGTATTCCACCATCAGACATGGGTATCGACTGGAACCAAGTTATCTTCAAAGGTTTGGTGATCAAAGGTATCTACGGTCGTGAAATGTTCGAAACATGGTACAAGATGGCTTCATTAATCCAATCTGGTTTGGATCTATCACCAATCATTACGCACCACTACAAGATTGACGATTTCCAAGAAGGCTTCGACGTAATGCGTAGCGGTATGTCAGGCAAGGTTATTCTTGATTGGGAATAGAGTCGCGAGAAAGCAACCTAAAATCTTCTTGATATAAAATTAATACAAACGCCTCAAGTTAACCTTGGGGCGTTTTTGTTATAAACCCGTTACTCATTGAAGCGTAAGCGAGAACACTATGATTAGGCAATTCTTCGTTTACCTCATGTATAGGTTATAACGTGATGATAGACATGGCGTTATATTTATCTTTTTATGTCGGTCAACATATTTAAATTAAGCGTTTCTTTAAGAAGGTACAGTTGCCTTTTGGGTATCTAAGTATAATCGTTACATATATGGAAGTACGTGAAAGCCTTGATTTAAGGGAACTTTCAATAACTCATTCAATCTGTTTAGGGACGTCTATGGCAGTATTTAGCAAAGTGTTTGTTGTAACTCCAAATGTCAACGAGTTCGCACTGTTACAAGAGTCTTCATTGGCACTTTCTATTCAGGAGACTGAAAGAAAACCGATTCAATTGTACGGCGAGCCTGTCAAAGCTAGTTGGAAGTGTGTCGATGTCGAATGGTTAGAAGTTGAAAACGAAAAGGCATTACCAAAGCCGGATATTGCTGCTTGGAGAGCGATATCATTAGCCATGCCTATCTCGATCGCGGATCAACTGGGGGTACTATGTGAAGATGTTGAGTTTCTCCCATTGTGCTTGAATAAGCAGTCTTGGCGAGCTGTTAACATCTTGACTCAATTAGATGCTATCGACCATTCTGCAACTAAGTTCAATCTTCGCGATGGAAAGCAGAGCCGGGTTAGACCCTTTAAGAAACTTGTTTTGAAGAAGAAAGCTGTTCATGGCGCTGGTTTGTTTCGAGTTCAAGGGGCAGGGTTGCGAATGTTCTGTACAGATAAGAAAGGTGGTTTGTACGAGCGAGTTCACGAGTTGGGTTTGACGGGGCTGAGCTTTAAAGAGATACAGTTATCTCCCTAAAACACCGTTTGCAATACGTCTGGAGCTCGTCATTCATGTATCTATCGATGCCCGCAGACGTTTTGGTGGTAAAACTACTATTCAGTAAGTTACAAACTATCGTGAAATCAGACGGAAAAATATTGAGTAGATTTGCGGTTTTTTCAATGAAGGGGTATCAACGTTCATTCTAAATCTAAGTCAAATTTATGTTTAAGAAGCATATACAGGTATTGCTGAGAATAGCAAAAATGGGTGATTGAAAATGTTAATAGTTACGCTAGTTGTATTCTTCTCTCTGGCTACGATCCATTTTTCTCATGTCTTTTTCTCAATTTGCTTGAGTTCTTTTAATCAGTTTACAAATTATTCTATGTGGTTAAGACCTCTTTCCCTCTGTGTCATGGCTGCCTGCGCACAGTACTATATTCTGTCACTAATTTTGGGCACCAACCTACCAGCCGTTTCTGGTTTTGTACTAGTGGTAACCAATGCTCTATTTTTTATTGGTTTTTTCTCTGCTTTAAAAGCTAAAAGGGAAACGGAAGAATAGTCAGTTGCCATAAATTGTGTCACTTAGCTTTAATCTTTGTTCAGACCCCGTTCCCCATAATTGTGTTGATGATATCTTCCTTTTTATTTAGCAAAAGGTTCGACAACGCATTCCTGGCAAGTATTTAGATGCAAAAGGCAGGGAACATTCGATGAATGATTTGACACGTCAGGGGGCGCTTGGTTTGCATGGTGAGCGGTATTATGTGAATAAGGAGCTTACCGTGGTTTCAAATAAGGCTAACACTGAGAATAGTTGCAGTTATCTCAGTACGATAATGTCATGAATCGCAAAGGATCAATCTACTACTTATCACCAAAGCTTCCCGTGATAGTTTCGTCTCTCTAAAGTTTGTTTTGGGAAAACAGAGGAAAGCCTCTTTAAGGTCTTTAGCATGCAGAAGCGGAATAGATACCACTGGCTCAGGGTGGTTATTGGAGGCGTGTTTGGCGCTATCGTCGTTGTTGTCCTCTTCCACTTATTTGGTTCTCTATTTGGACCGCTATACCAATCAGAAGATGAATCTGCTCGTAATTTTGTTACTTTCCTCGCCTGTCTTTTTCTTGGAATTGTTAGCGGCGCGTTGTTTGCTTACAAATATACAGTGAAATAGAAGAGCATATTCGAACGCCCCATTGAGTGAAAAAAGATTGGCATTCACTAATGTCACCTCATCTGACGTAATAGAAAAAAGGAATGGTACCAATGCAATATGGAATTCAGCATCATGTTGAGATTGCAGCCAAAGCCGCAGGCGCGGTCATTTTCAATCAACACAGAAAAGTTTTATTAGTTCAAGAACTTCACGGAACAAAAAAGGGGTTATGGCACATTCCTTCTGGCAGTGTCGAAGTGAAGGAACTTCCTCAACAAGCTGCAGTTCGAGAAGTTTTCGAAGAAACGGGCTTACAAGTTAGTTTAGATAATTACCTGAACACTTATGTAGGGTGTTTTGATGATGGTGATTTGGTGCTTCGTCACGTGTGGGTGACAGAGGTTGAAGACCAAAAAATCTCACCAATATTTAGCCATGAGATAGGTAAAGCACAGTTTTTCACTTTAGCTGAAGTAGAGGAAATGTATGCCCAGTCTAAATTGCGAATGCATCATACGCTTTTGATGGTGAACGATGCATTCACTTGGCGAGAAAGTTAAACGTAGTGGTTTCTGGTTGCAAGTAAGATCCATGTGCAGGACTGCCTTTGTTTTGCCGCTTTCCCTTTGAACATTCTCACATTATGATTGTCTTAGTTTTTATCTTTGATGTGAATGTATGGTGTATGGAATGAAACATTTGATGTTGGCAGCACTCCTATCTAGCACTTTCCCAGTGAGTGTGTTGGCTGATGATGTGTTGGGTGTTCCCAATGTAGAACTAGAAGATGAGGGCTGTTTGAGTGTTGTGTGTAAAAACACTATCGAGCCAGAAACGGTTGCTAAAGCGGGTGAGTTTCCAGACCGCGAGGGCAATGAAACCCTATCCGCATTAGGGAGCGTACTCTTTGCAGCAGGAGAAATGGGGTTAGCCGAGAACTTACAAACAGAAGATCCAGAGCTGAGCACGACTAGGTAGTACAGGAATGGTACTATGACGGGATTCGCTCTCTTCTAAATTAGTGTTCTCTATTTTATAGCAATACTAATATCTGAGCATCTTTGATACGCTCGATAAGTGATTCAAAAATAAAGACCGAGCATCGTGCTCGGTCTTTTCGTTTGTGAGATGTTTTCTCACTTTTGAATCCTAAGTAATATCTCAATTTCGCGACTAGAGTGATGGGTTCCAAAGTTAGCTCGCAATCATTGTTTTCAGTCTGTTATGTATGTTTCCACAACGATTAGTATGAGTGTGCTTTCACAACACTCGAATGGAAGAAAACAAGGAGAAAACATGAAAAAGTCACTAACAGCACTTGGTCTTGCTTTGGTATTTGCGAGCTCCGCGAATGCGGCGAATTGGGGCTATGAGGGGGAGCATGGACCTGCTCATTGGGGGGAGTTTGCTTCCGAATGCGCTAAAGGACAAAACCAAAGCCCAATTAATATTCAATCGTCTACTGAAGCCAAACTAGATAAGCTTCAATTTGATTATCAAGGTAAAGCTATTTCATTGCTAAACAACGGTCATACCTTACAGACGAGTTTAGAAGGGAAAAATACACTGACGATTGATGGCAAAGAGTTCGTATTAAAACAATTTCACTTCCACACGCCATCAGAAAACCATGTAGATGGAAAGGAATACCCTCTAGAAGCGCACTTTGTGCATGCTGATAAGGCGGGTCACCTAGCCGTTGTCGCAGTGTTCTTCAAACTGGGTAATGAGAACCCAGATCTAGCTAAGTTACTGCAAAACATCCCTAATAAAGATCATGATGTTGCTATTGAAGTCCCGTTTGATGCGGACGCGCTTATCCCAAGTGATAAAGACTACTACCGTTTTAATGGTTCTCTAACGACTCCGCCTTGCTCTGAAGGAGTTCGTTGGTTGGTGATCAAAGACACTAAAACGATCTCACCTGAGCAGGTGAAAGAATTTGCTAAAGCAATGGGACACAACAACCGTCCAATTCAGCCGCTTAACGCACGTATGATCCTTGCTCAACAGTAATCCGCGCTCACACAGAGAAAGATCCCACTAAAGCTAATGAATGGCAATCAACCTGTTTTTGCCATTCATTTTCTAACCCAAGCGTCGCATCATCCCTACCGTAACCGTTTTGGCATCTGTTGCTAGAATGTTCTTATCGTAAATAGTCGTGAAGAATGCCCTCTAAATACTGCATAGCCAATGAGTACAGGATTTTATTTTTCATCGTCTTTAATGGCTTAATTTGTTAGCGTAATGTAACTTAAAACCTCAATTAAGCTTGAGGTTGGCATTTGTAAGAGCAAGAGGCAAAGCATGGAAATCAGTGTTGGTGAGGTAGCAAAGCGTTCTGGAGTAAAGGTTTCAGCACTGCACTTTTATGAGCAGAAAGGACTCATATCAAGCTGGCGAAACCAAGGCAATCAAAGGCGGTATCACCGCAGTGTACTTCGTCGTATTGCGGTAATTAAAGCTGCTCAACAAGTTGGACTATCCCTCGAAGAAATCAAACAGGCATTAGAAGAGTTGCCCAAGCATCAAGCGCCAAACAAGCAACAGTGGGAAACCATGGCAAGTCATTGGCATGCACAATTGGATCTAAAAATTCAAAAGCTAAAAGCATTGCAAAATGACTTAGGCGGGTGCATTGGATGTGGCTGTTTGTCGCTTGAAACGTGTGCGTTAAGAAACCCAGAAGACGTATTAGGGAAAGATCATTCGGGGTCGAACTTAACGTTGGATGATTAGGGGCAACTAGCCCCTAGTGACGAGAATGTGGTTCTATTCTTTATCAAAACTATCGACGACGATAGCGCCCATTGAAGCTGGCATGGTTATGACTATTACGCGTTTAAGAGCGATAATTGGGTCGGTAAACATTGGCAATTTGTTGATGCAAAATAGAACCAGAGCAACAACTACAGCGGCAATAAAATAAGCAATCACGACACGAAAAATAAATACCGTAATACGAGTATTGATGTTGCTTTGAAATACACTTTGATAGGCGAAAAAACCTAAAAAGAGTACTGAAAGGCTAAACAACATCAGTAAGTTAATAAAAGGCAGGCTTTCTCCTAGTCGCCATGCCTCTTCCGAAAATGAAATTGGCACGGCTAAAGCAAAAGCACCAACGAGAACTTGGCTGGCGTCTTCGAGATTAAAGTGGCTACTCATGCTTAGACTCTGTAGTGTTACTTGTGAGAAGTTGCTCGAAGCGTTCATGCCCATGAAGCAGTTCCAGATCTTGCTCTTCAGCTAACAAGTCGCGAATTGATGGACTGGCATCTATTGCACGCTCCAAATCTTCAATCGCTTGTTCTTCAATGCCGAGTCGAGAGTACGCACATGCACGTTGATAAAGCGCCGGTCCGTTAGTGTCATCTACTTCCAAAACGCGATTACATAAGCTCAGTGCCCAGTGGTATTCTTTGATCTCCATTGCGGCATCTGCTTTGTAAGTGAGTGCTTCCAAATCGCCTGGGCGAATCAGCAGAATCTCATCGTAGATATCGATACGTTGCTCTGGAGTTTGTGAGCTTTGTGCACGAAGCCATAAGTTATGGATTTCGTTGATTTTCTCGATTTCTTTGTTGTTCTCGCTGATGATGCGAGTTTTGCGTTTTAAGTCGCGTTCTAATGCTAGGAACTTTTTCTCGTATTCCTGAGCGATTTTTTCTAGTCGCTTGTCTGCCATTTCTTTGGTGTTGTGTTTAAATTCACGCAGTGACTGCCAACCGACAAAGGCAATTAGCGATGCAACACCTGCGATGATATAGAAGAAGTAGGTGACGGTGACGTTAGCGTAGTTCAATGATTTATCGGCTACGGTAAGCTCGCGGTCGGTGATCTCGACGACCATCCGTCGTTCTAAATCCTGTTGTTCCTGACGTAGAGACTTTAATTCGTCGAGGATATAACGTTCCATCAAAGGGCGATCTAAAAGGTCGGATTCTGAATACTTTTCTTCTGATGCTAGAGATGGGAAAGAGAGTAGAGCAGCGAAGAATATGCCGATGATTAAGCGCATAGAACGTCCTTTTGCGTCGAGGGTGGATGGATCTCTGAAACCATAGCAAATAGCGACTATGTTTAGCAAAGAACTCATGAAAAACACTTGTTTTATAATGTGTTCTGACGAGTCATTAGCTTTTCGTCTTGTGGCGGGCTATCTCACTTTGTAGGGCGTTTGCTCTTTTTACTCCGGTATTGTGTAAGTGGTCTATGCGAATTGATCTGGGCTGAACAAGCCTTGGATCAGTGTTTGCCACTCTTCTTTCAATACGCCATATTTGACCGAGTCGTAGTATTCGCCTTGGTAATAACGCACTTTACGAATTCGTGCTTCTTGCTGCATGCCGAGTTTCTCCGCACAGCGCATCATCCTCGGGTTACCTGACCATGTGGTTAATCCGACTCGCTCTATTTCTTGTGTGTCAAAGATATGGCTTATCCAAGGCACCAATGCGCTAAAACCTAACCCTTTGTTCCAGTAGTTAGAATCGTAAATGACGATCCCAGCTTCTAACCAACGCGTGCTCTCGCATTCCCAATACCAACTGACAGAGCCAACAGGTTTACCCTCGAACTCAATCAATAACATGTCTTCGCCTTTTATTAGGCGTTGTAAGGTGTTGTTACGAAAGCCTTCCAGTGTCGGAGTTTGATATGGAAAGTAAGGACCATTAAATTTAGCCCATCGTTCATCTTCAGTAATTAACTGATATAGATTCTTTGCTTCTTCAGGGGTCGCGCGTCGCAGTGTCACGCCTTGGAAATGGTACATAGCTTACCTTTTAATTAACGTTT
Organism: Vibrio sp. SCSIO 43155; assembly: GCF_023716605.1. NCBI lineage: Bacteria > Pseudomonadati > Pseudomonadota > Gammaproteobacteria > Vibrionales > Vibrionaceae > Vibrio > Vibrio sp. SCSIO 43155. The sequence continues at coordinate 427,088 of NZ_CP071853.1, forward strand.
AATGGCGGTGACGCTGAACGTGTGCCAATGCTTTGTGTGTCCAACAGCTGTTGTGCCATCTTCATCTCGTTCGTGAAAATGAAGTATTTCATAACCTTCAAACAAAGCTTCCACTTGCTCTTTGGTGAAAGCACAGATGTTGGGGTGAGTATCTGCCTCAACCCAAGAATCGTTGATTCCTAACAAGTCGCCACAAAATACGCCGTTAGGTACTAGGGTCTGTTGACCCTTTCGCGGTTAAATTTTGTTCGGATGGGGACGCCTTGTCAAAATCGTTTTAGGCGAGGCAAGGAGTGTGCTGCCTAGTCATTCTAAGTAAATACTCCTTAACAAAGCATAAAACGATTTTGCGGGGGCGCCTAGCCCGAACCCTCCGGGCAGCGTTTGTTGGTCATTTCTACTGCGTTATCGCCTTCTCATGTAGGCTAGCTACACAGCAAAGTCTCTGCCTTGTATAAATCCCCAACAATTCGCTGCAAAAATCAGCTCGAAAGGTCAACAGCCCCTAATGCTTTGTTGATTTTTTGCCAGACCTTGGCGAAGTGTTCGCTAGGACAAAAGAACAAACTGGCGCTGGCGATAAATAAACTGCAAGCAGGGTAGGTAAAATCACTAAAACAAGAATGGGATATGGAATAGTGAGGGTTGCCTTCAAAGCGAGTTAAGCAGGTTTCGACAGCGTCTTGATGCGCATCGAAAGCATGAACGGTGTAGCCTCGACTAAGAAGATACTGAGAGTCTCTTCCAGTTCCACATCCCGCATCTATAGCGGTTTTATTATCGAGAGTAAGTAAATTCGCTGCACGCTCGACATTGGGACGGTGCGGCTGCTGCGCGACCTTTTGATAATATTCGTTCCATTTTACTGACATCGTGATTCCTTTTTCACTCTTCTATTTTTGTCGTATTACGTTTCAATAGAACACGACTCCCTTATGTTCTGAGCGGTGGGCTATTCTCTCTGGTTTCTGGTATTTAGCAGGCGCATAACGAGGGTTATAGCTGATTTTCAATTGGAAGTATGCCAGAGAACCAAGCGCCCATTTTTCTCCATACACTGGCTTCTGGCTCCGAATCGAATTCTTCACCAGTCTCCATATCAACCCACGCTATGTCGCCATCTTTGATTACGATTTTATAGGCATTTTCTCTGAGCTGTTTGGGCAACTGCGCTAAGGATTTTTGCACGTATTCAGGTTGTTCGATGACGACTGCCATTTCGGTATTGAGTTCAGCGGAACGTGGATCCCAATTCATGGAACCAACAAACAGAGTTTTACCATCGATCATCATGGCTTTGGCATGCAAACTTGCTCTGCTACTGCCCGTGAGACTCCATTTACTTTTGATTTTTGCGCTGGCTTTCACTTCCCAAAGCTTGATCCCAGCTTTAACCAAGTCTTCTCGGTATTTCGCATACCAGCCATGAACGGCAAACACATCGTTCGATGCCAAGCTGTTTGTGACTATTGTGATGTCGATACCTCGCTTTGCCGCGTCCGTCAGTGCTTTTGTCCCAGATTTTGTTGGCACAAAGTACGGGGATATCAGTACAAAAGAGTTATCTACGTTTGCTAACAGTTCACTGAGGTTGGCAACAAGTTGGCTTTCTTGAGTTGCAATCTTATCGGGCAAGTCGAACCAAACTTCACCTTGTCCCCAGTATAAATTCAACTTGCCCTGTTGCAGTTCTTCGTAAAGATCGAGTTCTTTAAAATTATAAGGACCAGTAGAGAACTTTTCTTCTAATTTCAAGTTCTTAACTTGAGTTTTAATAGCATCGTCGGCAACTCTTTCTGATTCAGGCACAATCCATTCCATTGGGATCGCATACAAGCTGTTCCAGTAAAGGTCGAATTGATCCGCGGTTTGTGTCACAGCCTCGCCATAAAGCATGACATCGAAATCGCCGAATTCGACATTAGATTCAAAAGAGAAGTATTCATTGCCAATGTTTCTACCACCAACAATCGCGGAGACACTATCTGATATTAGTGACTTGTTGTGCATACGACGATTAAGGCGGTCAAAGTCACTCGCAAGAGCAAATACGCGCGCGTCTCGGTATTGATGAGGATTGAACAAACGAATTTCGATGTTAGGGTGAGCATTCAGTTGCGCCATACCTTCATCATTGCGTTTTTGCATGTCATCCAGCAATAGGCGAACACGTACACCGCGTTGAGCGGCTTCATACAATCGCCATGTCATCAGTTGGCTAGTTTCGTCGCTACGGTAAATGTAGTACTGCAAATCCAAACTTTTCTCGGCGGATTCAATCAGAGCTATTCGAGCAAGAAGTGCGTCATTGCCTTGGTTTAGTGGATAAAAACCGGTATCAGAGTCTGGATCTTTGTCGTAGCTTTCAAAAAAATCAGCCAAAGCAGAATCATTTTGATAGCCAAATTGAAAGCTGGTGGATTTCTCACTTGGATCTCTGGGTTGAATGGATGAACACGCTGAGACCAGTAAGAGCATAGAGCCCAAGAGGGCTTTTGAGAGAGAACGTCGCAATGCACACTTCCTTGTTTATCATAACCTTTTGATTATATATCAAGCGTTGGTAACTGGTAATGCGAGCGGGTTAGGTTAAGTCGCAGTTTTCACATTCAAGGCAAAGAGCGCGAAACCACATTTAATGCATGAAAATGGAATATTATTCAGGCGGACAATATCATGTTTTTAACTTATGTTTTGTTGGTAAATGGTTAATATCACTAATATCTGGTGGTAATTACCAACACTGAACTACAAAAAATAGCTAGATTAATTTAACTTATTGATATTTAAAAAGTAAACGATTGGCACACCTATTGCGTATAAACGGTGAGTGTGAGAGGTCGTAACTTGCGAAAGTGGTTAAGTTTTTGTTAATTTTATTAACTTGCCATGGATAGTTCTTTTGTGATCGATAGTCACAAAAACAGCGGAAGCACGGCTCTTTTATAAAGTTGTCTATTTCAGATGCAAATATCTCACTGTTTGTCCGCGGGGAGTGTAAGGTCCAGTTACAAAATCTCGGATTTTTAACGTGGTCTTAAGGCGAATGCCTGATGGGGATGAATAGGAGAATACAAAAATAAAAAAGGATTTTTGATGTTAGCAAAACCAGTATTACGTTGGCTTTTACCCTTCGTCGTGATGGGGGGGGCTTATGCGGGCTATGCCGCTATCGCTGCGACCGCACCAGAAAAAGAGTCAACCAAAGACACCGTTACTGAACCTACAGTACAAACTTCTTCACTTTTTCCAACCGATCATAAAGTCGTAATCACCAGTCATGGTGAGATGGTCCCTTTTGAGAAAACCCACCTCGCTGCACAAGTCAGCGGTGAGGTCGTGAGTTGGCATCCAAACTTTGTCACTGGTGGCATCGTTAAACGTGGTGAAGTGCTATTCACGATTGAAAGTGATAATTACGAAGCGGCAGTACTCCAAGCTGAAGCCGGTTTAGCAAGCGCTCGTGCAGCTCTAATTGAAGAGCAAGCAAAAGCTGAGGTAGCGAAACGTCAAGCGAAGAAGTTAAGCGATAAACAAATTACAGACCTCTATTTACGCAAACCACAGGTGTTAAGTGCTCAAGCGCAAGTGAAGTCAGCGCAAGCAGCCCTAAAACGAGCAAAGCGTGACCTAGAAAACTGCAAAGTGGTAGCACCTTACGATGCTCTCGTTGTTGAACGCGACATCGGTGTCGGTCAATTTGTTTCTTCTGGTTCTCGCGTGGCTACGTTAAATAACATTGAAGTGGCAGAGATCCATGTTCCGATCGCAGGCTTTGACAGTGCGTTCCTTCCTGACTCCTTAAAAGAACTGCGAGCAACGGTGACCCAACAAGGTATTCTTTCAACAACGAGAGAAGGTAAGGTCGTTCGAGATTTAGGAATGATCGACAGCGCGACACGTATGATCAACATGGTCATTCAGGTGAAAGATCCTTATGGCTTAGATAACAAGCAGCCGCCGATTAAGTTTGGCTCGTATGTCGAAGTGAGTTTCACAGGTAAAGAACTAAAGCATATTTATCGCTTACCACAAGAGTTAGTGAAAAACCGAACGGTTTGGGTAGTGAATGGTGAAAATGAACTGCAGCCAAGAACAGTAAACGTGCTTCGTGCAGAAGGTGAGTTTTTGCTTGTTGGGGAAGGCTTGGAGCAATCAGACATGCTTGTTCTGACTTTGCCTGAGTACCCGCAAAAAGGCATGGCAGTCCAAGTCGCAAAAAAGAATGACGACTCCGAAACCGTCGTACAGTAAGTAGGAGTCAATCATGGAAGAGAATCAACAAAAAGGCATTATTGCCTATTTTGCCAATAACTCTGTCGCTGCAAACTTAATGATGGTGTTCATCATCGTGATGGGCATCGTGAGTTTCTTATTCATTCAACGCCAAATGTTCCCGAATGTTGAGGTCAACTACATCAATATTCGTGCTGCTTATCCAGGTGCTTCTCCACAAGAAATTGAAGAGAGTATTTTGGTGAAAGTGGAAGAGTCGATTAAAGACGTCACCGGCATCAAAAAGACGGTCGCACGCGCATCCCGAGGCAGTGCGCATGTGTCGATTGAAGTGGATGTGAACGCGGACATCAAACGTGTGTTGGACGATGTAAAGCAAAGAGTGGACACCTTATCCAATTTGCCTGCGGGCATGGAGCCGATTAACGTTTATCAAGTGGAGTGGCGGCAAGAAGTGATTGAGATGGGGTTAGTCGGGGACCGACCTCTTGAAGAGCTCAAACCTATTGCTAAACAAGTCGAAGATGAGCTTCTGCAACTACAAAACGTTATGTTGGTGGATCTCAGTGCGCCAGAGGAAGAGATTGCGATTGAAGTCGACCCACTTGTTTTGCGTAAGTATGATCTAACACTGAATGACGTGAGTAATGCGATTCGTCGCTATTCTGCTAACTTCTCCGCAGGTGAGGTGAAAACCAACGCAGGTATGATCGCGGTTCGTATTGAGAACCAGTACTACCATGGCGATGAATTTCGAAATATCCCCGTTAAACTCGGCGCAAATGGCGCCAAGGTGTTACTGCAAGACATTGCAACCATCAAAGATGGCTTCACAGAAGAAGATCGTTACTTTGAATATTCAGGTCAAAACGCAATTTACATGGCGGTTCAAGCCACGCGCGACCAAAACATTATTCCTGTTGCAGAGTCTGTTCGTAACTATATTGAAGCAAAGAACAAAACGTTACCTAGCGATATTCAGTTAAAAGTACTGGTTGATATGACCTATTACCTCAATGGTCGTCTCGATATGATGCTGAAAAACTTGCTTCAAGGTGCGGCGCTTGTAGCGATCATGCTGAGCGTGTTCTTGCGTTTCCGCTTGGCGATGTGGGTAATGTTAGGGCTGCCAGTGTGTTTCTTAGGCGCAGTGATGATGATGCCCATGCTTGGTATCACTGTAAATATCGTTTCTTTATTTGCCTTTATTATGGTACTCGGTATCGTTGTCGATGACGCTATCGTGACTGGGGAAAGTGCTTATAGTGAAATCGAAGAGAAGGGCGGTGGTGTCGAAAATGTTGTCACTGGCGTTAAACGTGTTGCTACCCCAGCTACCTTTGGTGTGTTGACTACGATTGCGGTATTTGCACCTTTCCTGCTTTCTAGTGGTATTGATAGTGCTTTCTTTTATGGCATTGCTGGTGTTGTGATCCTGTGTCTTACCTTTAGTTTGATTGAATCTAAGTTGATTCTTCCGGCTCACTTGGCGCATACGAACTTCAAACCAATCAAACCAGATGGATGGCGTGATAGCTTTAACAAGCGTTTCTTTGGTTTTGTGAATGGTCCTTACCGTAGTTTTGTTAAAGCTTGTACGCATTGGCGCTGGACTGTATTTGCCTTCTTCTGTGGCTTGCTTCTTATTAGTGCAGCCTTGGTGAGTTCTAACTATGTGCGTGTGATTCCGAATCCAAAGGTACCAACGGATTATCCTGCGATTACGATTGAAATGAATGACACGGTATCGAGTGAGCAAACCATTAATGCGCTAAAAACCATTGAAGGTGTGATGCAAGAAATCGAAGATCAGATCATCGATGAATACGGTCAAGGTATGATTCGTGACGTGCTGTCTTACAACCGCAGTCGTACTGAAGGTCGCATTCTTGTGCCACTTGTCGATGAAGAATTACGTCCATTTAATACCTTTGAGCTTGCGCGTCGTTGGCGTGAAGCTATGCCTGTGATTCCGGGAATGAAGAGCTTTAAGATCCGTGAGCAAAGTGCAGGCGGTGGTGATCGTGATGAGTTTGGTTACTTATTGTTTGGTTCGGATATTAACGAGCTGAATGAAGCGGGTCGTTACTTGATTGGTCGACTGCAGCAAGAAGAAGGTTTGTATGACGTATCTTCGTCTATCGATTCCGGTAGCAAAGAAGTTCTACTTTCACTTGCTCCAGTTGCTTACGACCTTGGTTTGGATCTGACGATGATTGCAGAACAAGTTGGTGGCAGTTTCTATGGTGGTGAAGCGCAGCGCATTATTCGTGATGGTGAAGAAATCAAAGTCATGGTGCGTTACCCGCAATTGACTCGTGAAGCGTTTTCTTCTTTACGCTATGCAGTGATCACGACGCCAGCAGGGAAAAAGGTCATGCTGGGTGATGTGGTTAAGATCAACGAACAACCGGGTGTGAGTAGCATTCGACGAGAAGGTGGTTACCAAACCGTTTACGTTTATGGTTCTATTGATGAGGAATTGGTGGAGCCACAAGAAGTAGTGAAAGTCATCGACGATAATATCCTACCGGATATGAAAAAAGTTTTCCCAAGCGTCAAGACTGAGCTAGGTGGTGATATCGAAGAGCAAGCTGCGCAGCGTAACGAGCAAATCATGTTCTTCATTGCAGGCATGATCATCGTATACATCTTGCTGGCTGTGCCGTTGAAGAGCTATACCCAGCCGCTGATCGTCATGTCGGTGATTCCGTTTAGCTTAACAGGTGCGATTTGGGGACACTTCTGGCTGGATATGGACATCAGCATGATGTCGACGTTTGGTTTGATCGCGGCAGCGGGTGTGGTTATCAATGATTCCTTGGTGATGACAGATTACGTCAACCAGGTGCGTGAAAAAGGCATGAGCATCAAGCAAGCAGTCGTTGAGGCTGGGTGTGCACGTTTCCGAGCGATCACGCTGACATCGATCACGACGTTTGCTGGTGTTTTACCCATCATGTTTGAAACCAGCTTGCAGGCTCGATTCGTTATCCCTATGGCAGTAGCCCTTGGTTTCGCAGTGCTGTTTGCTACTGTACTTACCTTGATTTTGGTGCCTTGTTTGTACCTGATGCTTGAAGACATTAAAAACATCTTCCGAGCAATCAAACGCTTTTTCGGGCGTGTGATGAGTAAGTTCAAGAAGCCGTCAGCGAATACAACTGGTAGAGAAAGTATGCAAAGCTAGTTTCACCTAGAACGAAATTACAAAGCAGTCTTCGGGCTGCTTTTTTTGTACCTTAAGCGAACTGAAATGAACTTCCTATACTATAAATTGAGTGAATGGTTAAATATTCATAAATTTGCTTGGTTAATTTAACACTGAGTGTGTGAAATTCGCCACCGAGCAGATGGTGGAAAAATGATGATTATTTTAAGTCATTGATATTAAAGGTTTAAAAAGTTGGCATTCTATGTGCAATGTATAGGATGCAACCCAATGAACTGCTAATCCCTAAGGAGCTTATTATGCAAAGCGTATTTCTATCTACTCTAGGTCTTATTGCTGTAATGTCATCACCAATCGCTGCTGCTAACACTCTAGACAAAGATGAGTGGAGTGCAGATCTACGTCAAGAATTTACAACAATGAAGCATGAGGCAGTTGCGGACATCCAACAAATGAACATGGACGCCATTGATGAACGTGATGAGCGCATTGTTAAACACATCAAAGAACAACAAGCGCAGTTGGTAAAGATCAAGTGCCAGAAGATAGAGGCAACCAAATCTTAAGCTCTGACGTTAAAGATTCCGTGTTAGTCACAAGGAAGCGCGATTAACCAAAGTACATCCGATACAAGGGCGACGTGATGAATTATTGGCGTCAATCTTGTTGCTCTGTTTGCCAATCTATTTAACTAGGTTGGCTTTTTTTGTGTTTACGAGTTAGTGAAAACGAACGATATATCTGGCGACATGATAGGCAACAGTAGTGAGTTGAAATAGTTAGAAAGAAAAAAGCCCGCGAAGAATACCTTCGCGGGCGAAAAAAGGGCACCAATTTGGGTGTCTATTCATTTTGGAGATGGTCGAACGTCCATATCATACTGACAATAGGCTTGGTGAGAGGCTTACCACCAGTGCGACCAACGGGGCTAAAGTTAACATTGTTGTAATCATTGTTAAAATGTTAATTCTTCAATCAATGATTTCATTATCGTTAGTTCAAATTGTGAATGTGTTGTCTGTGTGTGTTTTTACTGTGCTAAATGTCGTTTTTGATAATAAAACTTATCATAAACACGGTACCTGTCATTTGAATTAGTTATATAAAAGTCAACATATCGCATTCTCAATTGTTCATATTTGCACTTAATGCCTCATAATAACCTTTTAATTGTTACGTGTTTGTGTGGCTTTTAACGTTTTTCACTGAAAACAAAAAGAGCGACCTAAGCCGCTCTTGTTTGTTTTGATAAGGAAACTTATCGGATTGTTTTAGATCTCTTCGTGCTTATGAACTAGACCGAAGTCAGCCAAAATGGCATAAGCGGCAGGAATCATAAACAGTACCAACAACGTCGAGGCGAAAATACCAAACACGATAGAGATAACCAGAGGTTGGATAACTTGGGCTTGCAAACTGGTTTCCGTTAGCAACGGTAGCAAACCTGCAGCGGTTGTCATCGAGGTTAGGAATACGGCACGGAAACGTTCTCTACTCGCTTTGACGACAGAATCATGAACATTGTCACCTTCATCTACATGATGGCGTATGTACTGTACTAGCAAGATTGAGTCGTTTACTACGATACCAGCCAATGAGACAAAGCCCATCATGCTCGGCATACTTAAGGAATGCCCAAGTACAATATGCCCCCATACTACCCCGATAAAAGCAAGTGGGATCGCGAGCATGACTACAAACGGTTCCAAGTAACTGCGGAATTGGTAACTTAGGATGGCAAACACGCCAAATAACCCAAGCAAGAAGCCTTTGCCCATAGAGGCTCCGGTCTCGGCTGTGTCTTTAGCTTCGCCTTCAAAGTCGAAACGTAACCCAGGGTACTTCTGCATCAATTTTGGCGCTTCATCTTGTTGGAATTGGCGAATGATAGCGGTTGAGTTTGCCTTGGTGTTGTCGGTATCACCAAATACGCTCACCGTGCGCAATCCATCAATACGTTGGATGCGTACGTAGTTGCGCTGGAAATTCAATGTTGCAATGGTCGCGAGCGGAATTTGGCTACCGTCTGGCAAGATAATCGGAAAGTTCGCCAACTGTTGTAAGTCGCCTGCTTGCGTTTTATCTAGTCGAACTTCTATCGAAATATTCTCAACGCCGACTTGGATTTCGTCAGCGGTTTGACCAAAAAATGCCGCACGCAGTTGGTTTGCAACAAGCTGACCATTGATGCCATAAGCTTCTGCGCCGGGACGCAATTTAACCAGAACTTCCTCTTTACCCATGCGCATGTCATCTAGCACGCCATGAACACCGTCAAATTGATTAAGATACTGTTGAATATCAATCGAAGCCGCTTTCAATGCATCAAGATCATCATGTTTTGCACGAATTTCTATCGCTCGACCACCCGGTCCCATCGTGGGCTGTTTGAATACCAGAGAGATGGGGTCTGCGAGTTCTCCAATATCTTCACGCCATGCTGCGATAAAGTCATCAATGAGAGTGTTGCGGCTTTCTGCCCCTAACAAGTCCAATCTAACTGTTGCGATATGGGGACCTGATTCGTTGGCATCGGCATTCGCGTTGAATTGACTGGTTATGTGTAGTACGAGCGGATTACCGCCTTCAACTTTTTCAGTCCATTCTTTATCGAGCTTTTGCGCTGATGCGACGATCTTATCTACCACTGCCTCTGTTTGGGATAGCGAAGACCCAGGAGGAAGAATGATACGAGCTTCGGCAATATCACCGTCTAGCTCAGGGAAGGGCTGGAACTTAAGCAAACCGCCGATTAACGTTGCGGCAGAAATCAGCAGCAAAGTAATGACACTGCCCATGAAAGCGTAGCGATACTCAACCACTTTATCTACGGCATTAACCAGCGTGGTATTACGGAAGTTCTCAAAAGATGCCAGTAGCTTTTGTTTGAACTTTGGTGTGGTCTTTTCCTGTTTTTGTTTATGCAGTGAATGAGATAAGTGGTTGGGTAGAATCAAAAATGCTTCCACTAAGCTCAAGCTTAATACCAAGATAAGTACTTGCGGAACCGCCTTTAGCACTGCACCCATTTCACCTTGTAGAAACAGCAGGCTACCAAAGATGCAAACGGTGGTTAAGAAGGAAGAAATTACACCCGGTAAAACTTTCTTAACGCCTTTGATAACGGCGTCATCAATCTCTTCGCCTCGGTCAAGGTGAGCGGCAATGGATTCCGCTATAACGATTGCGTCATCCATCATGATACCGATCGCCATTAGCAAGCCGACTAAGGACATAATGTTGATGGATAGTCCAAGCTGTGCCATCAAAAACAAGCCACCTAAAAATGCAACAGGTAAACCGGCGGCAACCCAAAATGAATAGCGAAAGCTAAAAAACAACCACATCGTAGCGAAGACCAAAATGATACCTTGCCAGCCATTTTTGACCATCATAGTAAGACGATCCCAAAGCACTGACGAGAGATCATTGGTCATTTGTAGCATGACTCCGTCTGGCGCAATGGCTTGCTGTTCTTCCACAAATTGAGCGACACGTTCTTTAATTCTGAGAGCATCGTCTTCTTTGTTTTTACTGATCTTTAGAAGGGCAGAAGGATGACCATCGAAGAGTACTTTCTGCTCATCTAATTCAAAGCGATCTGTAATCGTAGCGATGTCTTTTAAGCGAATGATTGAGCCATTCGGGCCTGAACCAACAACAATAGTTTCTAGTTCTTCTGGCGTAACGCGGCGTTCGTCAAAACGAATCAGGAAATTTTTGTCTGGTGTTTCAACATTACCACTTGGTAACTTAACGTTTTGACGACCAATTTGCTCCGCAATATCACCCACACTCAGACCTAATTGTCGAATCGCTTGTGTATCAAGCTCTACCCTGTATTGATGATCCGAGAAGCCTGCCACATCGACCAAAGACACGCCGTAATCGAGTTTTAGTGTGCGTTTAAGTTGTTCGGCATACCCTTTTAATTCCGGCCAAGTCGTATCTGCAGTGATTGCCACATCAACGACAGGCTCGTTCCAGTCCAGTTCTTGAACTACGGGCGACTCAATTTCTTGTGGGAAGTCATTGATCGAGTTAATTTGAGTTTGAACGTCAACGAGCATGCGACCTATATCGGCGTCCTCATTTAACTTTAAGATGAGACGAGCTGACCCTTCAATAGCTTCACACTGAGTTTCTTCAATATTAGCGAGTCCATCTACGGCGTCTTCCATACGAACACAGATACTCTCTTCCACTTCTTGAGGGGATGCTCCTGGATAAACCACGCCAGCAAGAATATAAGGGGGATCGAACTCCGGAAAGGTTTCTCGCTTGATGCCAGAGAGGGAAGAAATACCCAAGATAAGCAACGTCAACATCAACAAATTGGCTGCGGTTGGGTGTTTTGCAAAGAATCGGATCATGAGTCGGACCCCTCAGTCACCGTTTGGCTCTGCTCTGATGCTTCCTTCAACAACATGCCGTTGATAGCAGGCAACAGGTCATTAATGATTAACTTTTGACCTTGTTCCAAGGCACCTTCGACAACGACTTGGTTGTCGCGTCGATAGAGTACCTCAACAGTCACGATTTGAAGGCGGTTATCTTCACCCATCAGGTAGATCTTGTCTCCATGGAGCGCACGTTCAGGAATAACCCAGCTTGGATTCTGTTGTCCTTCAATCAACGCACGTACAAACATACCGTTCACGAGAGGTGGTACAGACGTTGGTTTCAATGCTCGATAATCTTGCTCAATCTCCAATATCACCCCAGCGGTGGCTTGGCTTGGATCCACCGTCTCGCTGATACGCGCGACTTTAGCAGACCAAGACGCAGATAGGTTGCCGCTATTAAGCTCAATAATGGCGTGGATAGCATTCATATCAGGTTGTGGGATACCTGACTCATCACGTACAAACTCACCGATGCTTGAAGCAAGGGTTTGCATATCATGTATCGACAGCTGGGCTTCAACTTCCATCACATCAATGCCATGCCCTGTGACCATAGTTTGTTGAAGGTTCACTACTTGATTTTGTTCGATATCCACCTGAGCAATGCGCAGATCATATGGGAGCGTGATGATGGTTTTATCAAGTGAACGTTTCGCCTCATCCACTTTCGAAGCGTTGACCTTAACTAACGCCTCAGCGACACGCTTCTCATCTGGCATCAAACCTATCTGATTTTCAATATCAAGCACCAACTTACGCTGAGAAAGCGCACTTTGCTCTTGTTGATCCACATCAGATTGCGATGTTAAGCCTTTCTTGCGTAGGTTTTGCTTACGAGCAAGTTCCTTGTTGGCGATCACTAAACGATTCGCTTCAATTTTGAGTGTGCTTTTTAAGTTCGCTTCTTCTTGGTTTAGCTTAGCCAGAGAGGTTTGTGCAGACTTAAGGTCGGCTTGAGCTTGAACCAGTTTTAATTCGTAATCGAGTGGATCGATCCTTAAGATCTCCGTTCCTGCTTGTAGTACTTGCCCTTTTTCCAATTGTGGGTGGCGATAAACTACTTTTCCAGTGACTTCGGCGATAGCCTTCCACTCAATTTTGGGTGTAATTTTTCCGAACCCAATAGCGATAGGAGCAATGGCTTTCAGTTCAAGAGGAACAGTTTCGACTAACCTTGCGCGATCCCCCGCAGGTTTTACTGGCAAATCTGGTTTGAGGTTAATTGCCAAAAGCAGAATGACGATCCCGGCAGCAAGGGCAGGAAAGAACAGCAGTTTTTTATTCATTTTCATATTGGTCGCCCGAGTCTAAGAGTCCATGTTTCATCAGTTGTATGTTGTGTTCGAACAATCGGTTCAAGAATGCTTCTGAGAGTTCAATACCGTGTATGGCGAGCAGCGCTGGTGGTGCCATAAAAGGGAAAACCATTAAGCTGATATAAGAGACACGACAAAGTTGCGGGTCAGCTCCCTTTCGCAGAACACCACTGTCGACCAACTTATCGAAGATAACCCCTTGCATTGGTTGGCTGATGTCGGCAAATACTTTTTCAAGTAACTTTCGTTGAGTTTTGGAAGGAGGCATGTGCATGACTTGAGCTATTAAGCGAGGAAACTGCGGCACTTTGATCATTTCTCGGTAATAGGTGCGCATTAAGTCGAGAAAATTTTGCTCACTGCTGTCTGATACGAGAGCTTGCAGTTGCTTCTGCATGGGTGACAGTGTCTCGCGCAGCATCGTTTCAAATAGCCCTTCCTTATTTCCAAAGTAGTAACGAATCATCGCGACATTCACTCCAGCCTTTTGTGCGACCAAACGAGTGGATACTTTGTCGTAGACCATGATGGTGAAGAGCTCGCGTGCGTGGAGTATTAACTTTTCACGAGCATCAATTTGGTCTGTGGGTCTTCCTGCTTTTCTTTGAGCTTTTGTCACCGTCGCCTCTCAAAATATTAAACATTTGATTAATTATAAGACGGCGATTGGTTATACGACATACGAAAAATTCATCGCTATTTAATCAATTGATTAATTTGTGATGAAGTCGACTTCGAGCAACGAGAGGAGCAGTACGACTCGCATTATGAGTAAGCTAACATCAATGAAAACGATATGTTTCTCAATAAGATATAATTCTCTAGTCAATCGAAAAATCAGTATTTCCTCTTCATAAGCATCTCGAACTGAATCTGTTTTCAATTACCATGCTGCGTTAATGATGCTTATTGTGTGAGATGAAGATGATACATAAAACACTAACTAAGCGCGGAAAAATTAGTAATCATCAAAGAGTCTCTACCGACCCTTCGTTCGTGTGGTCTTTCTATAATCAGATTTAACGTGTCCTAGTAAGTGAGAAATGTTGAAACGATTGAAAATATCGCCTTTCATCGATTCATATTTAGTTGAAAATATGGATAAAATTAATTGTAGTCATTCAGTTATTTTGATTAGTTTTCTTTTATATGACTGACATTTTACAACGAGTATTTATTATAAAATGAGTATGAAACTAAAATTTTTAGATCAATTAAAAGATGGTTTTAGAGGAAAGCCAGAATTTTCTAATTTGTTTTATCATGCGTTTCAGGTTGATGATCTCGTTATTTTATTTGAATGCCCAGATAACATATTTGAAGGTGCAGTATACGAGAACAAGATTGAACTAAAGAATTTTAATATCAATTCAGTTAACGAAGATCATGATAGTATAATCAAGCTGGCTTATGTTAATTTTTCTTTTAGTAGAGTTATTTTTAACCCTATAGCACCTGTAAATAAACAAGGCGATCTTTTCGTTAGGTTAGGAATAAAATCAATAGATAGTCATGTGAAAACAACAGAACAACTATCAGATTATTTAGAAAAAGAGTATTTTGATTTTTATCACGACCCAAATCCAAGTTCGGATTCTAAACGTGGATATCATACGGAGTTAATGAAAAAATTTATAAAAAGAGCTAATCGTCAATGGGGAGAAGCACCAGAATCTGAAGAAATGATATCAGAAAAAAGACAATACCTTATCGATGGCTTTTACCGCGGCTATCCACCAATAGAGTGTAAAAATGTAAAAATAGGAAAGCACTCGTTTTCAAAGTATTTAGAAGGAAGTTTAAAGTATAAAGGGGAGTTTAGTCGAGTATATAATGTAATCATCAGAGATGGGTTCTGTCTACGTATTGAATTTTGGTACGCAACTCAATATGGCTATCCTAAGAAAAAATTTTTGAAATGGATTGAAAGAGCTGACGAAAAATTTGAAAAAGAAGTGTTGAAACGATTAGAAATATCACCTTTTATCGATTCATATCTAGGCAAGAATTGGAGGATTGAATAATGTTTTGAATGATTATATTTTATAGAGTTGAATTTTTAAAAAGTGTATTTGATAAATGAGTATAAAATTGAAATTTTTAGAACAGTTAAAAGATGGTTTCAAAGAAAAGCCAGAGTTTTCTAGTTTGTTTCATCATATATTTAAAGTTGATGATTTCATTGTTTTATTCTTATGTCCAGACAATATGTATGAATATTCAATATATGATGATGTAGTTGATCTAGACAAGTTTGATGATAATTCGTTTCATGAAGGTCATGAAAAAATAATTGAATTGGCTTCTGTAAACTTTTCTTTTAGTCGAGTGATTTTTAATCCTATTGCTCCGGTTAATAAGCAAGGAGATCTTTTTATTAAAATAAAAATAAAGTCGATAGACAGAAATATAAAAACAAGTAATCAGCTCTCAAGCTACTTAGAAAAAGAATATTTTGAATATTATCATGATCCGAATCCAAGTTCAGACTCTACTCGTGGAGAGCATACGGAGTCAATGAGAGACTTTATTGAAAGAGCAAATCGTCAATGGGGAGAATTCCCGGAATCTGAAGAAATGATATTGGAAAAAGAAAAATATCTTATCGATAGTTTTTACTATAGCTATCCACCAATAAAGTGTGAAAACGTAAAAATAGGAAAATATACGTTTTCTAAGTATTTGGAAGGAAGTTTAAAGTATAAAGGGGAGTTTAGTCGAGTATATAATTTAATTATCAAAGATGGATTTTGCCTAAGTATTGAGTTTTGGTACGCAACTCAATATGGCTATCCCCAAAAAAAGTTTTTGAAATGGATTGAAAGAGCTGACGAGACATTTGAAAAAGAAGTGTTAGAACGATTGGAAATGTCAAACTGTATTGACTCTAAGCTAGAAAAAAAAGTAGATATAATTACACAAAATATCAATTGATATGAGATTTTTTAATTATCTTTTTTGCGATGTTTTATATGGTTAATACTGTTTTTTAATTACAAGTTTGGTGTCATTTTTATAATTACTTCCCTATCTCGTAAAATAAATTCAGGATAGGAAAATGTAAGAAAAGCCAATAAGCTACTATTTATTCAGATTAATATTGATATATACATCTCGTAGAATTATTCTTTCAATACTCGTCTTTCTAAAGTAAGTCAAGGTTGTATGCTATCCGCTAAAAGTATGACTTCCTAATATTCTCATTGACTCTAATTTCCGTAAGCTCAAATATAACGTTAGAAGGCAACCGTTTCGAGAGGTTGCGTGAACATATGAGTAATGATGGGATAGAGCAATTAGACTTCTTTATTGTTAGTATTGTCAATTTTTTGGATGTGTTATTAAGTCTTGAAACAAACCGATTGAAGTTAGTTAAACTTAGCTGCTTCAATTATGTCTCGAAGTGCTTAACTTCAAGTCACAAAAACATCAAATAGTATGTTTTATGTCCTGCATTTGTCTTCTACTTGTTCGATCTTCTTAATTGACCTTGTTGTTAATAAGTTTGGGTATCTAAACTAACTATTGTTAGCTCACATCACCATTACCAATCATTACATTTCATTACAATTCAGTGGTCTGACATGTGATAATCTTCATAGGTTTGGCTTATGTCAGATTGTTTTTGTATTTATTTTGTGAATTTAGGTTGCAGGCATGGACTTTAGAAAATTATCAGTTAGATTGAGAATAGCAAAATATCTAATGGAAAATTTTATAACATCAAACAAAACTAATATAGAAAAAAACAGAAAGTTAAAAAAACTTTATTGTCGAGTTGGTGATTATAAAAATGCAGTTAAGTATGCAGAATCTATATATGCATCTGTCTCAGGAGCCGATAACTATCATATTCTAAAAAATTTATATGTATTAAGTTCAAAAGTCGATAAATCTGAAATAACAACCGTTAATGATAAATCTGAAATACTAGATGATGTTATAAAAATTATTGATGGTATTAATGAGACCGTTTGTGATTATGATAAAGTTAAGTTCGTTAAAGATTATGTAGAAAGTAAAGGCGCTAAGCCAATTTTAATATTCCTTTCTGGTAAAGGTGAAAAATTAAAAAATAAAAATAAAACAGAAAGAATGCTACTTTCAGATATAGACTTATACAATAAAGAGCGTCCAAGGTGGAGTAGGGAAAATAATGCGCCAGATTACATTAAAAAAATATATGGAGACTATCAAGGTGTAGACTTTAATGCTCTTTTTAATTCTAAGCCACCAATAATTAAAGCAACGAAAGTTCTACTAAGAGATATGGAGAATCCATATGTCTCTGTTAAAAATGGTATCAGAACAACAATATATCAGCCTGATGTTCATGATAAACGTATATTGTTTTTTGGAACGTCGACGACATATTCTGTTGGTACATGCAATGAAGATACAATCGTTAGTCAAGTTCAAAAAGAGATTAATAAATATAAAGATAACATTAGAGTTGAAAACCATGGTGTACAAGGTCTGAATCTACTACTTGCAATCAATAATCTGGTGCAGACAGATATTAAGGAAGGTGATATTGTTGTGCTCTTTGACTATGACGAATTTAGTCGATGTCAGGATGACTCAATTTATAATTTAGATCTTAATAAATTTGACCGTGGGGATGATTTCTTTTTAGACTTAGCAAAAAACCACTGTCATTTTTCACCACGTGGAAATCGAGTTTTGGGAGAATCAATAGCAAAAGAGATGTTGTTGCCAATAATAGATAAAGATGTAACTAAAAATTCTAACATAATTCTTTGTGGTAAATTCTTTCAAGTATTAGAAAACATTAAATATGTTTTATTTAGAAAAACAGCACAATCATTAGAATCTTGCGAAATGAAAAACTACTTGTCTTTACTTGAACAGCATGCTCAAGACTTAGACCTAAAAATAGGTAGTGTTGCTGTTAATTGTAATCCAATAACAAAAGGACACTTACATCTACTTGAGTATGCAGCTAAAAATGTCGACAAGTTATTTATTTTTGTTATCGAGGAAGATAAGTCGTTTTTTAGTTTTGAGGACCGTCTACGACTAGTTACAGAGAGTACAAGCCACTTGAAAAATGTAACTGTTTTAAGAGGAGGCAAGTTCATTTGCACTGAATTGACGTATCCAGATTACTTCGACAAAGAGACAAATGAAGCAAAAGCTGACGCTTCAATGGAAGCTTGGTTCTTTTGCGAATATATTGCACCAAAATTGAATATTACGAAGATATTCTTAGGTGATGAGCCGAAATGTATGATTACAAATCAATATAACCAGAAGATGCAAGAATTGCTTCCAAAGTACGGTATTGAGGTTGAAATTATCGAGCGAATTTCTAGTAATAATGAGGTGATCAGTGCTTCTAGAGTGCGAGCATTATTAAAATCAGGTGACTTTGAAGGAATTAGAAAGATTGTTCCAGAGCCAACCTATAGATTTTTGATAAATAAATATCAAGATAGCGCAGCATAAAATCAAAATAGATTTAGCTAGAAAGTAGTTAATAATCTAGACCTAATATGACTTTTTAAGTTGGTTTCATCTATATACCCAAGGCAGTTTGCTCAGAATCCTGCATCTTGAAGTCACTTGGGTATATATTTTGGCTGGTTTTAGGAATAGAAACTGTTGCCTTTAGGTCTTGCTGAGGATCGCCTGCGTAGTGGTGTAATATTCTAGCTAATTAGAAAGCGTCACTAACCCCAATTCAACAAGGTCCAATTCGGTCTTTCAGCGTGCACTTTTAAGCGAGGGCATGGATTCACAAGGTAGACGTAATTTGCGTATTCACACAGTGGCAAGTCGTTGATTGAATCAGTATAGAAGTGGATTTCCGAATAGGACTTTGCCTGCGTCGCCAACCACTGTTTTAATCGGGTAACTTTGCCTTCTCGGTAACTTGGGATTCCATCGATTTCTGCGGTATAGCGGTTATCAGCCACCACCAAGTCAATTCCAAGAGCAGTCGGAATACCCAGATGTCGTCCAACAGCTGTCACTAAAAAAGTGACACTTGCAGAGATGATGACCATATCAATACCATCACCAGACAGTTGTTCAATGAGCGTTTTGGCTTGAGGGTACTGTTTAGCCAGAATATGCTTTTCAACGCACTCTTCAACCAAGGCGTTGACTTCTTTAATCGGCATGTTTTCTATTGGCTTCATGGAAAACGCTAGGTAATCTTCCATCTCCATTTTCCCTTCTGCGTACAAGCCCATTAGGCGAAGATCTTCCTCAATAAAGTTAGGCTCAGTTGCGATGCCTTTCTCCACCAAAAACTCATTCCAAATCATTGCACAATCTGCGTTGATTAAGGTCTCATCCATATCAAATACATACAAAGGTTTGGACATAGTTTGGTTCTCACTGGTTGGGTTGAGGACGATGTAACTTGTCGCTCAGTATAGAGCGAGGCTTATGAGTGTGTGAGGTATGCTAACGACAAACTGTGACGGTTTCGTTGCACTTTCTCCGGACTATCACAAAACTTAGTTTCAATGATTAGGGATGAAGCATTTCTGAGTTGGCGTTAGAGAGCTACAATAGAACTTTCGAATCTAATCTTATTCTTGTGTACTGAATACAGTCACGCTTTTGAGCGATAATAGAGTCACTCGCAAAGCGAACGTTAAGAAAAATACAAAAAGAACCCCCGATATGAACCAGTATGTAAATGATCCATCCAATTATCAGTTACTAATTAAAAACTTGCTGTTTTCCCCAGTTGCTTTCAACCCAGAGCAAGAAATCGTCTACGCTAACCACCGCCGTCATAGCTACAAAACGTTTCATGACCGTGTAAGACAGTTTGCCAACGCGCTTACCAAAATGGGCGTGAAAAAAGGCGATACGGTTGCTGTGATGGATTACGACTCCCACCGTTACCTTGAGTGTTACTTTGCTATCCCAATGATTGGTGCCAAGCTGCACATGATTAACGTTCGTTTGTCTCCAGAACAGATCCTTTACACCATTGATCATGCCGAAGATGACATCATTCTTATTCATGAAGAGTTTCTACCAATCTTAGACCAGATCAAAGGGCGCATTGATACGGTCACTCGCTACGTTGTGTTACGTGATGATGAAGAGTGTGAGTATGAACGCCTTCTTGAACAGGAAAGCACGGAATACAATTTCCCTGATTTCGATGAAAACACGGTGGCGACAACTTTCTACACCACGGGTACTACAGGATTGCCAAAAGGCGTTTTCTTCACGCATCGTCAACTTGTTCTTCATACTATGGGTATATTAAGCACAATCGGTACCAACGCTTCACAAGGTCGATTGCATCAAGGTGACATCTACATGCCGATTACGCCGATGTTTCATGTCCATGCTTGGGGGCTTCCATATATGGCAACCATGCTTGGTGTTAAGCAAGTCTACCCGGGTAAGTATGTTCCAGATGTTTTGCTTAACCTGATTGAGCAAGAGAAGGTGACGTTCTCACACTGTGTGCCGACTATTTTGCATCTACTTCTGAGCTCTCCAAAGTCGAAGGCGATGGACTTTTCTGGGTGGAAAGTCGTCATTGGTGGTGCTGCGCTACCAAAAGCATTATGTAAATCAGCTCTAGAACGTGATATCGACGTATTTGCTGGTTACGGCATGAGTGAGACTGGACCTATTCTTTCTATCGTCCAATTGACGCCTGAGCAATTAGAGTTAGATGTCGACCAACAAGCGGAATATCGCTCGAAGACAGGTAAGAAAGTTGCGCTTGTAGAAGCGTATATTGTGGATGAGGATATGAACAAACTGCCTCATGATGGCGAAACCGCTGGTGAAATTGTTGTTCGTGCACCTTGGTTAACGCCTAACTACTACAAAGACAACAAAAACTCTAAAGCACTATGGCGTGGCGGTTACCTGCACACAGGTGATGTGGCGCATATTGATGACGAAGGCTTTATCAAGATCACTGACCGCGTAAAAGATATGATTAAGATATCTGGTGAGTGGGTAAGTTCTTTAGAGCTTGAAGACATTCTCCACCAGCATCAGAGTGTTTCCGAAGTTGCGGTGATTGGTATGCCGCACAACAAGTGGGGTGAAGTGCCGTTAGCTTTGGTGACATTGAAAGAAGACGCTCAAGTCACAGAAAAGGAACTGTTAGGTTTTGCGAAAGACTTCATCAATAAAGGGATTCTTGCTAGAGAAGCATTACTACTTAAAGTGAAGATAGTGGACGAGATTGCTAAGACCAGCGTTGGTAAAGTGGATAAGAAAGAACTGCGTAAACTTCATCTGTAAGTAGTGAAACTTTTTGAATCCAAACCATAATATTCGGCCCCGACACAGGTTATGCATCGGGGCCGATTTTCATTTAGTTAAGGCTGCGTACTCAGTAACGTACTAAATCAAACCTTGCTCTTTCGCCATGTGGTTCGCGATGCTTGGTGCTTTCCAAATGCTTGGCAGCAGAATAAAAGACACGGGTACTGCCGTAATGACGATGAAAGACTGCAGTGCAGAGATACCACCTGAGCCCATAGAAATAAGTGCGATTGCCACCACCCCCATCATCAAGCCCCAAAATGAACGAATAACGGCATTTGGCTCGGTAGAACCCGTCATCACGACACTAATGGTGTAAGTCATTGAATCACCAGTCGTTACGATAAAAGTCGTAGTCAGGATCAAAAACAATACTGAAATCACCATTGGGAATGGCAATTCAGAGGTAATGGCAAGTAGAACTGCGGGAAGGTTAAAGCCTTCGAATGCTGATGAAATCAAACCTGGGTTTGCTAGCTCGAAGGCCAAGCCGCTGCCGCCAACAATGCTGAACCAGAAGCAGGTGATCAAAGGCGCAGCGATGCTGATAGAGAGGATCAACTGACGAATGGTTCTGCCTCGTGAAATACGAGCAATGAAAATCGCCATCATTGGTCCGTAACCAATAAACCAACCCCAGAAGAAAACCGTCCACCAACTTAACCATTCTGTGTCACCACGATAAAGCGCCATTGGGAAGAAGTTATCAACCATGCGACCAATGCCTTGTACGTAACCATCCACAATAAAGCTAGTTGGTCCGAAGAACAGAATGTAACCAATCAATGCTACAGACAACACAATGTTGTAACGGCTAACAAGTTGAATGCCCTTGCTCACGCCGCTTAGCGCTGACAAAGTGTACATGAGAATCGCAGCGACAATCACCAGGCTTTGAGTAATGAAGGTATCTGGCAAACCAAACAGAGAGTTCAATGCGTAGCTGATTTGTAGACCTAAGAAGCCGATTGGACCAATAGTACCAGCGGCTACAGCAATGATGCTGCACGCGTCTGCGACATCACCAATTCGACCGTGAATCGCTTTGTCGCCAAACACAGGGTACAGCAAAGTGCGTGGTTTAAGCGGTAAACCTTTGTCGTAGTGAAGGTGCATTAACACCACAGAAGAAAGACAACCTAAGATAGCCCAAGCAAGGAAGCCCCAATGCATGAAAGACTGAGAAAGCGCATTGATTGCAGAGGCTTTTGGTGAGGCTTCACCATATAAAGGTGGTGCAGAAACAAAGTGAGCAATAGGCTCAGCTGCAGCCCAGAATACACCGCCACCAGCAAGTAGGGTGCAAAGTACGATTGATAGCCATTTAAAGGTATCGATATCTGGTCTCGCTAAACCACCTAAGCGTACGTAACCCGTACGACCTAGCGCAATAGCCAAACCAATAAGGAAATTCAGAAGGAGTAATACTTGCCAGAAGGCACCGAAGTATTGAGTTGCAAAGCCAAAGCCTGCATTAACCATTGCGGTCAGAGAGTTTGTATTCGTTAGAGCTAGCAAAACAAACACAGTGAGGAAGCTACCACTTAACCAGAAAACAGGGTTAGTGAGTTCAAGACGCTTGAGAAGGGAAGGAGGATGAATCGCAGAATAGTCTGCCTCCTGAATAGGAGCATGAGAGGCGGCGTTCGTCATATTTGACATAATTACTTCGCTTTTTAGGGCTCGGAAGCCGTGCATTTCCCTCACACGAATAGCTCGAAAAGTGTGAGGATGATCAAAAAGCCGCTGATACTAGCACGTTGAGCACACCAATATAACCGTAGAGCCAGATTAATTATGGAAATCTGAAGCAAATTACTGATTTTGGGGTAGAGATTTTTTGCGTGAAGTGCGCCGCATTTCATACGTAAATGACATTTCCCTTATTCTTGCAAGGACATCTCAGGATTACATTGAGCCAACCTGTTCTAATAAAAATTAAAGGTCTTATCCTATGGCTCATGTTGAACTCAATGGAATGTGGCAGTTAACTTCACCACAGCACCCAGATATCGATATTCCAATGACTTTGCCTGGAGACAACGTTTCTGCGTTGTTACAAGCAGAGCTCATCCCTAATCCTTATTTTGCGGATAACGAAGCGAAAGTTCGTTGGATTGAAACGTGTGATTGGCATATTTCACGTCAGTTTGATGTGGATGACGCAGTGCTCTTTGCCAAACAAGTTTGGATGACATTTACTCGTGTTGATACTTTAGCGACGTTTTACATTAATGGTGAGCAAGTACTAACTTGCAGCAACATGTTTGCCCAACAACATCTTGATATTAAACCTTACTTAAAACAAGGCACTAACACGATTCGAGTTGAGTTTGCTCGCGTAGACTTAGAAGGCGCAGAGCGAGCAAAGAAACTGTCGTTTCCTATTCCTTCGGCGATGGGGAACAACCAGATCCCGCACATGAACTTGATTCGCAAAACTCAATGTCATTCGGGCTGGGACTGGGGCATTTGTTTGATGGTCTCGGGTATCTATGACCCGATTCAAATCGATGTTGTCGAGGACGTGTGGTTAAAAAGCTTCTCCACAAACCA
Organism: Vibrio sp. SCSIO 43155; assembly: GCF_023716605.1. Taxonomy (NCBI): domain Bacteria; kingdom Pseudomonadati; phylum Pseudomonadota; class Gammaproteobacteria; order Vibrionales; family Vibrionaceae; genus Vibrio; species Vibrio sp. SCSIO 43155. The sequence goes on from NZ_CP071853.1 coordinate 451,057, forward strand.
GCAATGGCAGACAGATGGAAGTGTATTGGTTGACGTTCTTATAGAGGTAGAGGCTGGCAATCAATGTCATGAAATCATTGTTAATTTTAATGGTGAACGACAAGTGCTCCAAACCGAAGGAAGTGGTCACTATCACTGTGAGTTCCTTGTAAGCGAACCTAAGCTTTGGTGGCCGGCAGGTTATGGCGAAGCGCACCTCTATTCCATTTCAGTCACTTCTGGTGAACAAACTCTAGTCCGTAAGATTGGTTTACGAGAGTTGAGCTTAAATAATCAAGCTGATGAACATGGATCGGCGATGGAATTCATCATTAATGGCACTCCGATTAATGCTAAGGGGGCGAACTGGATTCCGATCGATGCCATGCCGGGGCGTGAGTGCGAAACCCGCTACCGAACGCTTTTACAAAGTGCCGTTGATGCCAACATGAACATGATTCGTGTCTGGGGTGGTGGGCAGTATGAGAGTGAAACCTTCTATGACTTGTGTGATGAACTGGGGCTGTTAGTTTGGCAAGACATGATGTTTGCTTGTTCGCTTTACCCTTCTAGCGATGACTTCTTAAAAGAAGTTGAACAAGAACTGCGTTTCCAAATTCCACGCTTAAAAGAACATCCATCTATTGCGTTATGGTGTGGCGACAATGAAGTTATTGGAGCTATTGGCTGGTATGACGAATCCAAGCATAACAAAGTGAAATATACGGTGAACTATGACCGTCTCAACCGCATGATAGAGCAGGTGATCAGACAGTTAGACGAATCTCGTCGTTTTTGGCCTAGCTCTCCTTGTAATGGTGAACTGGACTTCGGAGATGCTTGGCATGATGACAGTAAAGGTGACATGCATTTTTGGGATGTGTGGCATTCAGGAAAATCATTTAATGCCTACCTAAACATTAATCCTCGCTTTTGCTCAGAATTTGGTTTCCAATCTTGGCCTTCGTTTGCGGAAGCAAAACAGTTTGTACCGGAACAAGACTGGAACGTTACGTCACCTACCTTTGAGCAGCACCAAAAGAACCCACGTGGTAACAGCATCATTACTGAGATGTTCACCCGATATTTCCGTTTTCCTAGCGGCTTTGAGCAAATGTTATACCTTAGCCAAGTGCAGCAAGCGATGGCTATCAAAACTGCGTGTGACCATTGGCGAGCCATCACACCGATATGTCGTGGCATGTTGTATTGGCAACTTAATGACAACTGGCCTGTGAGTTCATGGTCTAGCATCGAATACAGTGGTCGTTGGAAGCAGTTGCATTACCATGCGAAACGCTTCTTTGCACCTCAGTATTTCGTGTTCTCGGAACACACAGGCAACTTGAGCCTGCATCTGCTCAACGATGCCAAAATACCAGTTAGTGCGGATATTCAACTTCATTGGGTTAATTGGCAAGGCGAAATTGAGAAAACTTGGCAGATAGAGAAAACGGTGACGAATGATAGCAATACTGTCATTTGGTCTTTAGATGAGCAGGTTGACCTAGTTGGTTTAGGCGACCTGAAGTCTGGGTTCTTGTATGTGGAAGCGCAGGTGGGTGATGAACGGATCAACAATACCTGGTTTAGCACTCATGAACTTAAGACGCTACCTATGGTTAAAGCAAATATTGAAGTAACGATTGAAGCAAACCAAGTGACCCTACGGGCAAATAAAGCGGCGTTTTTTGTTCATTTGGAGTGTGATACGGCTGGGCGCTTTGAAGATTCAAGCATCACTTTATTGGCAAACCAGCCCGTTACGTTAACATTCTTGGGTGACGATTGGGCGGCAATGGCAGAGTCTCTGCGTGTTTACCACTTGATGCAATAACGGAAAGCACTTTTGAAAGGGGGCTTCCGTGCTCCCTTTTGATTTCTCAGCCTGAGAACGGCTTGATTTAGAACAGGTTTCGTTTTGCCCAAGTGATCGCCTGCATTCGATTCTTCACTTCAAGTTTGCGAAAGATACTGTAGAGGTGCGACTTCACAGTGTGCTCACTTACAAACAACGAGTCGGCGATATCGAGGTTAGAACCTCCTTGGCAAAGCGCTGTAAGTACTTGCATTTCACGTCGAGTTAGCTCAATTTCGAGTTTCGTGTCGAGCTCAGCAACCGAGTGATTTAAGTTTACAAGATAGCTCACTAAACGGTTGAGTATGTCGCGTGAGAGCCAGTTTTCACCATTCACAACGCCTTTTAATCCTCGAATCACCTTGTCAAAATCTTCATCGAAGTAAAACAGACCTTTTAAGTTCGACCAAGAGAGCAGACTCTCGATGCCCAAATTAGGTTCGGCATTAACCAAAACGGTCGCATCAACGTGATCGAGCTCGTTGAGCACGACTTTAACCCCAGAGAGATCTGGCAGTGAACTGTCGACAATAGCAACATAGTGTTCATCGCGATAAACAGGAAGATCAGTACTTGATCCTTTCGCCAAGAGGACTGGTTGACCAAGCTGTTGTTCGATTGTCGTCTGTAAGCCTCTTCCTTGAATGTTGTTGCAAGTGAATAATAAGATGGTGTTGGTGGTTGGATTGTTATTCATCATTAGTGGGCCTCCTGTCGAGACTGCATAAATTCATTTCCTACTTGATGGAACCGATACAAAACAAGATCTAAGAATCCATCGAAGCAGTGTTTAACCATTGGGTTTTCAAATATTTGAGTGGCGGGTGCTTTGAAGTACGTGACTCGCCGATGGTGATAGAAATCCCGTATAAAAATGTCGAATAAAAGTTGCTTTACCACGGGTTCATGAACCGGAAAGTGGACAACCGCATTCCCCATGACTTGGATGATATCGGTGACTAAAAACTTCAGGATAGAGCGCCCCAAATGCCATAAGCTTAGAATCCTAAATTCAGACCTCAGCTCTTGATAAATAAGGTGTCCGACTAACATGCCTTTACAGTAATACAGGCGTACCTTACTTGAAGATTCATCAAATTGATTGAGCGTATCTGCCATACCGCCTGGGGTGATTAACTGCTTGTGGACTGCATCAATTTGTTGATACTCCGACGCGCTTATTTGATTGAGTGAGCAACTCTTTACATCGGTGACTTGATACTCATAAACAATGTCTTTAAAGCTTAAATAAATGTTTTTACTTTGCGAGGCTTTAACGCGCTTATACTCGCTTGAGGTATATTGATATTGCTCACCAATATAATGAGAGAAGGCGAGCCTTTTTAATAAACTCGGTGTGACTTTTCCGCTTTCCCATTGACTTAATGTAGGTTGATTTAAGCTTTCAAAAGCACTGTAACTCCGCGCTAACTCGTCTGCCAACTGACCTTGAGTTAAACCTCTCTCCTTTCGAATTGTTGCAACAGCATGCGAAAATTCTAACTTGCTAACCATATATCTACGTCCTGAACTCATTATATTTTTGATTGCTTGAAACGACTCGGTATGAGTCGCAAATCTATGTTCTTGATCTTTTAGTGAGATACATCATTTGGTCTGCGTGCTGGATTAAGGAATCGCTGCTATTGCCCTCATAAGGGAAACGTGCAATACCAACACTCAAACCGATGTGAACGTTTTGAAAATGGATAAAAATAGGTGCGCTACACGCTTGGTGCAGCGAAGACTGAAATTGTTCTAAGTCCTTTGTACTTTCTAGCTCAGGGAGGCAAACAATAAACTCATCACCACCTATCCTTGTTGCGAACTGACCACCACTGAGTAGGTTTAAAATACGCTGGGCGGTGATTTGTAGTACTTTGTCTCCGGCGTCATGACCGAATTCGTCATTCACCGATTTAAAGCCATCTAAGTCGATATATAACAGAGTAAACGGTTGAGCTCGTTGTATCTGTTGTTCGATCAACTGATTGCCTTTGAATCGGGAATAACACCCTGTTAGCTCGTCAATCTCGAGCAGTCTTTCTAGTTTTTCAACTTGTTCATATTGCGTTTGCCAGGCGCTAAACCAATAGCACTCGATGGAGCGCAAGCCTTGGTAAATAAAGAGATTGAACAAGTAAAGAAACGTGCTCCGAATGGAGAACTCACTTAAACCCTGTAGTTTAAACAGGTAATTACCTGCGGTTATCAAATCAATGTTAAAGCAGATTGCCATTGATAAGACATATGTGAGTGCCGACCAAAATACGCCAAACTCAATCAGGGTTAAAAGGAGATTCACGGTGACTAACGAAGAGAAGAGAAAGTGCCCGCCTAAGAAGTAATACAGGTAAAAAGTGAGGGTGTAGCCGAGGATCAGAGCGATGACAACAGACTGATGCTTTTGCTCGAGTGCAAATGATTTGCCCACCCAAAGGTAGGCAAGACAGACCATCGCGGAAAATATATAAGGAAGGTATACAACATAATCAACCCCTCTGATTGCACAAGCGACTAAGGTGATAAGAATCCCAAGACTTGTGGAGCGCATATAGTAGCGCGTAAAAATTTTGGTGAACTGCGTTCTGTCCATAGTTATGTCTCAAAGGAACAGCAAATAATGGGCAGTCAGAGAGAGGATTCTGTATGGGTTGAGTGTGGATGGAGGACGAGAGAAACATAGAACCAGCCCCGCATAAATAAGGAAATGCGAGGCGCATATGCTTTTTCGGGCGTTTTTCTCGTCTGCAAGCGACACTGCATTTCATATAGTTGCTCGATACCTACTGCCGTTTTTATAAACTATTCTATGAGGCGGGGTTGCATAAAACTATACGGTTTTCGGGAAAATGCTCCGATCTCAATATGTCCGCGTAAAAAGTGCGTTAACCGGTAAATTATTGAGGAAAAACTAGTACTTAAGTACTATTCGGGGTGATGAAAATGAGTCTTAAGTTTGAGATGTCTACTTGAGTTTTTGGTGGATACGGTAACCTATTGCATAACCAAGATAGAATAAGGCTGCAAGGGTAATAAACGCAGAAATGTAGGCAAACAAGTGATTCAGCCCTAAGCCGAATGACAGGGTAAAAGCAATGCCATTCACGGCTTCCATTGGGATCTTGTACCAAGAGGCGTGTACGGTCGAACCAAAAAGAATAAGGGTTCCGATTAAAAAGAGGGTGCCAATTGATAGGCCAACCCATCTGCTGCTGTTCATGTTCATCTCAAGAGTTACAGAGTTCGTAACAAAATATTTCAAGGTCAACATTATACAACTTAGTGAGGGGGGAAGTGGTAGCAATATTTGCTTGAATAAAGCAAGAGAACACCGAAGTGTCCTCTTTTTAACCAGATGGCGTTTTAATTATCCAATCCAATTGATGAAGTATGGAATGATCAGTGCGTTGGCTAAGTCGATAAAAAACGCACAGACTAAAGGCACGATGATAAACGCTTGGTGAGAGTTACCGTACTTCTGTGCGACTGCCGACATATTTGCCATCGCCGTTGGAGTGGAACCAAGAGAAATTCCACCAAAACCAGAACAAACCACCGCCGCATCGTAGTTTTTTCCCATCAAAGGGAAAACGACAAAAATCGCGATACAAATAGCGACAAGAAACTGTGCGCCAAGAATGATGAAAATCGGTCCTGCCAAATCCACCAAAGCCCATAGTTGCATACTCATCAGAGACATCGCCAAAAATGCTCCTAACGCCATATCTGCGATCAATGCAACCGCGGGTTTTCTAGCCGGCCAGCGCGTTCCTGTTAGGCGCGGGTAAGAAGCAGGAATCAGGTTAGAAATCAGAATACCAGCAAACAGACAAGTTACGAACAATGGCAGCTCTAACCCTAAACTGCTGACGCCTTCATTCAAGATTGCACCTAAGATAATACATACATGAATCGCTAACATCGCGTCTAAAAAGTCATAGGCATTGATCGAGGGTTGAGGCTCATCTTGCGCGGTACCGACATCCATCTCTTCAACTTTCGCGGGTTTGAGGTTGTGTTTGTTGATCAGGTACTTAGCAATAGGTCCTCCCATTAAGCTTGCTAAGATCAAACCGAATGTCGCGCTAGCGATACCGATTTCCATGGCGGTATTTAGGTCAAAAATTTCTGCAATCCTTGGTGACCAAGCGATAGCAGTGCCATGCCCACCAATTAATGAGACTGTGCCACTTAGCAAGCCAACCGCTTCTGGTTGACCGAGCATGGTGGCGATTCCGATACCAGTAAGGTTTTGAATCAACATATAGCCGATGGTGACCGAAAGCAGAATTAATAAAGGCTTTCCCCCTTTAAACAGATCTTGCAAGCTTGCGTTAATGCCGATGGTGGTAAAGAAATACACTAAGAGTAGGTCACGAGTCGCGAGATCGAATTGGACATCAATTTGGGTAACGTAATGAATCACCGCAAACAGTACGGACACCAAAATACCGCCAGAAACCGGTTCTGGAATACTGAATTCTTTAAGGAAAGTACTCGCTTGCGTTAATCGCCTACCTAAGAATAAAACGATGATTCCAAGAGTCACCGCGAGAAAGGATTCGACTTGTAATACACCGTCGACAAAGTTCATAACCACTCCTGTTCTAATAAAACATGATGAGAGAATTAATCGGTACGTTTACCTCTAAACATACTGACATGTTTGAATGACATCCAGTTGCATACTAATGAATTTGAACCAAGTCGGATTACTCTGAGCATGGTATTCCCATGACAGATAGAAAAGAGGAGTGATACAAGGTTGCGTTAGCCTATGCATGACTCCTCGTCGAATCAGCTCAGAAAAAAACTAATTAAATAGCCAGTAGCTTTCTGGGTTATCAGGGCATTGGTATGGACCACACTCGGCAAATGTACCGATGGCATTAAGTGCGACAACGGAGATAGCCAACAGGCAAGCAATTCGACCAAGGTTGCTCATTTGGTAAGGTTCCGGTGACTCTTCTTTACTGGTGAGCATAAGGATGACCGCCACCGCAAATATAGTCGCGACGAACAAGACAAACGCCCAAGTGTAATAATGCATACCTAAGATAGGGCTACCATAACCAGGCGTTCCCGGAATGACATGCAGTGAGACTTGTCTTAGCGATGTGGCTACGCCATAAAGTGTGCCAATTAGAACCACGCCATAATGTCGAGCGTGCGGACCGTAAACCACATTCAGTAGGAAGCCGAACATGATCATGACAAAGCCAATGCGTTGTAACAGACACAATGGGCAAGGCAGTTCATTGAGTACAAATTGCAGAACAAAACCAATTAACAACACGGCGGTCATGCCGAGTAATCCGAGGGTATTGAGTAAAGCCAAATAGTTGCGATTCATATCAACGCCCCCTACAACAAAATAGCTAGAGGATCGGTTGCATGGTGGTTGAACCAATACAGCCCAATGAGCACGGAGGAAGCAAAGAAGGCATAACCCATCGCTTTCTTGCCTAAAAATGCACTGAGCATCGCGATTAACAATAGTACAAAAATTAGTGTCATCATGAGGGAGTTCCTTCCTTACTCTCTGATTTCAATCCTTTTAACTATAGGAAATGCGTATCAATGCGCGACTTTATATAAAAAAGAGGAGAGGGCAGATTCGAGGTCCCAGATGAATCTGATCCTCTCCCCAAAACCGTTTTTACAAAAACGCGTTACTTACCGTCTTGTTGTGGTGGTTGTTCCAACGCCCAGTCACCGCCTAATGATTTATAGAGTGCGACGGTAACTTGTGCCGTTTGCAATTTGGCAGCAAGCTGACGGTCTTGCATCATGCGTTTTTGTCGCTGTGCATCAAGGACGGATAAGTGATCGATTAAACCTGCGCGATAGAGTGATTTCGCTTTGCTGACCGCGTTGTCCGTTGCCTCCAGCGCTTCTTCAATTCGGCGTTGGTTCTCTTGGCTTCTTCCGTAAGCAAATAGGGTCGAGTCTACTTCTGTAAATGCGGAATCAACGGCGTGTTGGTAAGCCAAGGTGGCGGATTCAAAACGAGCTTGGTTGATTTTCTCTAACGCTTCACCACGACCTCCGTCAAATACATTCCAACTGATACCTGCTGAGCCTACCCAGCCAAATGAATCACTACTGAATAAGTCATCAAAGCTAGACGCTGAAACACCTGGCGCCCCTGTTAGGAAGAACTTCGGATATTGATTGGCCACACTGGCTGCGAGTTCTTCATTGATGGCAGCCATTTCACGTTCCGCAATGCGGATATCTGGTCGACGCTGCAACAGGTCAGAAGGCAGCCCAATCGGTACCACATTTTGCATGGTAGGTACTGTTTGTGTCTGAGCGAGTCGTATCTCGACTTTCGATAAAGGCTCACCAAGTAGTACCGCAATGCGATGCTTGTGCACTTGTTGTGCGATTTCCAATTGAGGGATGATGGATTCCATTGCTGCCAATGTTGCTTTAGCTTGGGCTAAATCGAGCTCGGAACCGTAACCACTGCGAACCACCTTTTCGACCAAATCCATGGTTTTTTGTTGGTCCTCTAGGTTGGATGTTGCCAACGCGAGACGTTCTGTTGCACCTTGATATTGTAAGTAGTTGTGGATCAAATCAGCGGTGAGCAATGTGGTGAGCCCACTCTGATAGATTTCAGCTTGTTCTACACGAATCTTTGCCGCATTAGATTGACGCTCAAGACGCCCAAATAAGTCCACTTCCCATGCGATGCTTGCACCAGCAAAAACGCCATCATGTTGATTATCTAATAGTGTCGTGTTGCCAATCTGCGGCGGTAAACCTGCTGCTGAATCACCAATCGGGTTGAGTGCAGGACCCAGCAGAGAATCATTTTTGCTCAGTTGGTAGTTGAAGTAACCCGCGCCAATATTAACGGTTGGTACTTTGAATGACTCTACAACGGTTTTGTAGTTCTCAGCCATCTTGATGCGCTCTGCTGCCACTCGTAACGGGATGTTTTGGCTTTGCATATCAAGGACTAAATCGTTCAGCGTCGGATCATTAAATTCCGTCCACCAAAAGGCTTCTTTTTCGCTAACCTGGTTGACGTTGCTTTGCTCTGCATGAAGATAGGTTTCAGCCATACTTATGGTTGGCGCTTGGTAGTCGGGACCAACAGCGCAACCGGATAAACTCATGGCCAATACAAGTGGCGCAAGAACGAACTTTTTCATGATTACGCCTCCTTCAGTTTGGCGTCAGTGTGGATTGTTTGTGGCTTTTCTTTGTATGCCAAGCGATACAGTGCCGGCATGATGAACAATGACAATACTGTCGCTGCTGCCAAGCCACCGATAATGGTTGCTGCCATTTGGTCGAACAATAGGTCTGACAGCAGCGGAATCATTCCAAGGGCTGTTGTTAATGCCCCCATAGAAATCGCCATCGTTCGGTTGACGGTAGCCTCCTTAATGGCATCGACTAATGCGCGTCCATTTGCTCGCTCTAGTTCGATTTGATCCATCAATACAATGCCATTTTTAATGATCATCCCAGTCAGCGTTACCGCACCAATCAATGCCATAAAACCGAATGGTTTATCAAAGCCAAGCAAAGCAAAGGTTGCACCCGTTGCGGCCAATGGCAAAGTCGCAAAAATGATGATTGGTTGTTTAAAACCGTTAAACATCGCGACCAAAATGATCACCATAATTAACATCGCTTTCGGTAATTGCTTGAAGATATCCGTAACAGCTTTGTGCTCGTCGTAGAACTCTCCACCCCATTCCAAGCTGTAGCCCGCAGGAAGGTGAATGGCTTCAATCTGATCTTTCACTGCATTTCTTACTGTCGCTGGTGTCGAGTGACGTGCGACACCCGCTTGCGCAGTGATGGTTTTTACTCGGTTACGACGCCAAATCATGCTCTCTTCTGGTACTAACTCAAAGCCATCAACCACCTGACCAAGAGGTACGCTGTGCATGCCCAGTAGTGAACGTACAGGTAATGTTTCCAGTGACGCCATGTTTTGAGAAGTGCCACGCAGTTGAATTGGAATGAGCTCATCATTGAGATTCATCTGTCCCAAAGGCATGCCGTCAGAAGCGCGTTTCAAAGCAAAGGCGATGTCCGCACGGTTGATACCAGCTTGACGCATTTTGTCTTGATTGATGATGGGTTTGAGAACCTTGCTCTCTTGGCGCCAGTCATCACGAACGTATTTTGCATCAGGATGAGTAGCAAAAATGGCTTTTGCTTGATCCGCTAGCTGATGCAGTACTACTTCATCTGGACCAGAGAAGCGAGCTTCGACTGCGTATTTGTCCGAGGTTGCGAGCTTCAGCGCTCTAAAGCGGGGCTCTGCGTCCGGGAATGTGTTCTGCAGCCATTTATCACCACGTTCAACAAGTTGGCTGATGCCTGCGTAATCCTTGGTATTAATTAAAATCTGACCATATGCGGGATCAAACGGTTCGGGTTCTACAGTCACAGAGAATCGAGGTGCACTTGCGCCCATGTAGCTAGAAATACTTTCTACTTCAGGTTGCTTGAGCAGCCACTGTTCGACTTTGCGCATGTCTGCTGAGGTTTGCTCAATCTTGGCGCCATTTGGTAGCCAGTAATCTAGGAACACGATAGGGCGATCCGATTGTGGGATGAAGTTTACCGCTACATAGGGCACGGCAAATGCAGTCACTAAAATCAGCGGAATCAATGCCGTCAGTGCTTTCATCGGATTGTCGACTGTCCAAAACACTAATTGCTTGTATCGGCTTGGTTTGGCATCTTCATCCGCGGGTGTTGGTTTGATGAACATCCAACACATCAATACGGTGAAGGTCATGGCTACCAGCCAAGACAGTAGCAGCGATGAAGCAACAATGTAGAATACTGAACCAGCAAATTCAGCCGAGTCAGTTTTCGAAAACAATACTGGGCTTGCACCCATGATGGCGATGATGGTGGCACCAAGTAGTGGTACCGCCGTTTCCTTGACTGAATCAATAGCAGCACGAGTGCGCTCAATGCCTTTGCTCAGCTTCACGATCATCATGTCAGTGATCACGATGGCATTATCTACCAACATGCCTAGCGCAAGGATGAAGGTACCTAGCGAGACACGATGCAAATCAATTCCCGCGATGTTCATGTAAATCAACGTGAGCAAGATTGTTAGCAACAAGCTTGAGCCAACAATCGTTGCGCTTTTAAAGCCCATGAAGACCAGCAGCACCACGAATACGATACCGACACTTTCCAGTAGGTTGCCCACGAAGTCATCAATGGCTTTTTGTACTTCCTCTGGCTGATAAGCGACGGTAGAAATATCGACGCCGAGCGGCAATGTTTGCTCGTAGTTATGGATAATGTCACGAATAGTATCGCCCAATGACACAACGTTAATGCCTTCAACAGGACTCACCGCTAAAGTCACGGCAGGTTGACCATTAAATCGACTTTCTGTCAGCGCGGGAGTTTGGTATCCCATACTCACTTCGGCGATGTCACCTAAGCGAATTAGACCTGTGCCTAGTTCACTTACGCCACCTTTGATTACCAAGTTGCGAATATCGTCTAGTGATTGAAACTCGCTGGTTTGCGTGATGCGAATACGCTCGGTTCCTGCGTCGAATCTCCCCGCTTCAAAGGTCATGTTTTGTGTGCTGAGCTGGTTCCACACTTGCGCAACAGATAAGCCGTATTGTGCTAAACGTTCATCAGGCATATCGATGTGCACGACACGCGGCTGTACGCCGTGAAGTTCGATCTTTTTGATGCCTTTTACTGCCTTAATTTGACGCTGAAGCTCTTCTGCATAACGACGTAATTCTTCTGGTGCTGCGTCTTCACTGTGGATAGAGAAAAGCATGCCGTACACTTCAGAAAACTCATCTTGAACTATGCTGATTTGTGCCGTAGAAGGCAGTTGTAGCTTCACGTCGTTCACTTTACGTCGCAGTAAGTCCCATTGCTGAGGCAACGCTTTTGAATTGAGACTCTCTTTCAAATCGACAAATACCATCGACATTCCAGGACGAGACAATGAACGTAATCGGTTCAGTTCTGCCATTTCTTGCAGCTTAGTCTCAATAGTATCGGTCACTTGCTGTTCGACTTCTTGAGCCGATGCTCCCGGATACAAGGTCACCACGACAGCGGTTTTAACGGTAAAGCTTGGGTCTTCTAATTTCCCTAGGTCGAAGTAGGAGTAAATACCCGCCACCACACTTAAGGCGATGAAGAACAACACGAAAGTACGCTGTCTTATCGCGAATTCGGCTAAATTGATCATGGTTTGAACCTATAGCGTTTTGATGGTTAGGTTTGGCGTGTTATCGCCTGGTTTGAGATAGTGAGTTCCGCTGATAACGACATAGTCACCTTGTTGGAAATCGCCGGAAACACAAGCTTGATGAGAATCGATGGATTGCAAGTTAACGGGTTCACTGTGTACGACAGCATCTCGCACCACGTTGACGTGTAGGGTCTTCTTTTCGCCCAAAATGGCAGAGTATGGGAAGCAGTGGCTTGATTGATTCGGTTGGAACGAGGTCGTTACCGTAACCGCTTTACCATTGAACAAGTTTTTAGAAATAGAATCGATCGCTAGCGTGACAGGATAAGTTTGCTTGATTAAATGCTTTTTTGGAGCAATCTCGGCGACTTTTGCACTGTAGGTTTGCTCAGCACCGTACCAAGAAAGTGCTGCAGATTGACCAAGGTTAAACTGTCGAACCATATTTTCTGGCACATCGATATCCACTTCCCATTGCCCATCTTGCTGAATCGTAGCCACGCTCACGCCAGGCAGGGTTTGTTCGAAAGCATCAATACGGACTTCACCAATGTTGCCAGAAAATGGTGCGCGTAATGTGGTGTAAGTCAGTGCGTCTTCCGCTCGCTGGATGTTTTTTTCTACCACTTTGACAGCGGATAGACTGCGTTCATAACCGCTGATGGCACGGTCTAAATTAACGCTAGCAATGGCATTATCGTCAGTTGCTTGCTTAACGCGCTTAAGCTCCGCTTTCGCCAGTTTATGTGCGGACTTTGCCTCCAGCATACGAGCTTGTAGCTCTTCTAGTGAGACTTGATAATCGTGTGGGTCAAGCGTAGCAATGACTTGCCCTTTCTCGACATGATCGCCTTTCTTCACCAAAACGCTTTCTACCGTGCCTGGTACACGAAAAGAAAGAGAAGCACTTTCTTTGGCGTGAACAATGCCGCTAAATGATTTGCTTGAGGCGGAGTTGCTGTCCTTTACTTCGACGACTTGTATTGGTCGAGGAGATTCAGGTTCGGCGAATGTGGTTTGGTTTTGGTTACAACCAAGCAGCGCGAGTGTCGCTGCACTTAACGCTGTGGTTTTGAATAGACGGTTCATAAGATGGCTCCCTAATTTTGGTGCCATCATACAATCGAACGCTGTTCAGATAATTACTCGACTCTGAGACTCACTGTCTCAAAAAATGAGACAATAATGTATCTAAACCAATTTGGGGATTTCTTTAATTAGATGCTCAATAAGTAATCGGCTCGCTTGGCTTAGGGTTTTAGGTTGAGGGTAGAGTAGCCAGCCAGACTCTTCTGTTACCGAATACTGTGACAATAACTGGACCAAAGTGCCCGATTCTAATTCACGTTTTACGAGTAGTTTGGGCATAAAAGTAATGCCGCGATCTAAGATGGTGGCGTTTTTAATAAAACCGATGTTATTCGAGATAAGCTTGGGACTGAGTTGTACGCTTTGTTCTTGAAAATGCCAGACATTATCAATGTCGCCATTTGGCCAACGGAAGCACACGCATTGATGCGTTTTTAATTGCTCTAGTGTTTCCGGCGTTCCATGGGTTTGTAGGTAGCTCGGGGAGGCGACCAAGCATCGGTCGAGCGTCAGCAGTTTGCGTGCCACAATATCTGAGTCGAATAGTGCACCACCGTGAAACGCAATATCCAAGCCTTGTTGGAACATATCATGGAAGCCGTTGTTGATATTACGAATATCTAACTCAACATGAGGGTATTGATCGTGAAAGTCGAACAGAATAGGGCGCACTAGTTCATCGGTTTCAGGTAATAAACCGAGCTTGATTCGACCGCGGACCTCATTGGTATCGTTGCTGACTTGCTCATTTGCAGAGTCGAGCATAGTGAGTGCTTTTTGCAGATTCTCGTAATACGCCTCGCCGTTGTTGGTGAGCGATAAACTGCGTGTTGTTCGATGGAATAGCTGTGCTCCAAGAGATTGTTCTAACTCTCCAATTCGCCGGCTTACATTCGCACGTGGTAAGTCCAGCGCATTGGCTGCGGCGGTAAAGCTACCTAAATCCACCACCTTAATGAACAGTTTGAGATCGTCAATTTTCACTCTGGCGCTCCATGCTTATTGAACACTGTATTAAACCGTGACACTCTAAAGCATCACAAGGTTATGCACAAAACATAACGCGACTTTTGATAACCGTCACTTGTCATCAAATAGAAATAGGGAATTAATGTGCTGAGAGTTATCCAACGCCGTCGAATCAAAAAGGTCATTAAATTACTGTCTGCAAGGCTAATAAAGGGCTATGGCAGTCGTGACTACTTTTCTATTGGTCAAGTTCAGAGCAGTACAACTGAGTTAAGCAAGCGCCAACAACACATTGCTTTGGCGCTTTATGCTAACCCTGAAGCGCTTAACTCAGAAGAAGCTGCTGAAATTCAGTCTCTACGCACTGATGTCGCCAATGATTTTTTCGAAGGTGGTGACTATAACGCGCAAGATGTGTTGAATTTATTGGGCTCTGGTGGCTGGAAGGGAGGACGTATGGATGATGATATGTCCCACCGATTTGGAATGAATAGCCGATACTAAATCTCGTAATCGAATACGATGATGTCTTCAAGCAGAGGTCTAAATACTTCTTTCAAGGCGTCGTGCTCAGGGTGAGGCAGATAATTCTGACGACCTGCTTCATCAGCAAATGTCATCATCACGGCGTGCGTGTAGTCTTTGTTCTTTTCTTCTGGGCTGTTGTTTAAGCCCCACTCAACGTCGTTTACGCCTTCTACTTTCGTTGGCATGGCTTCGAATAGCTCTCGTAATTGCTGAATTTTTTCGCTGGTGGCAGAAGCTTTAAATTTGATGAGTAGAATGTGTCTGATCATGGCTTTGGTCATGTTGTTGTTTTTGAAGAACAACACTATAGCGGGCATCTGCGCTCAAGTTAGCTCTTAGCTTCACAAAATAGGAAAACTAAAACGCGAGCACTTTGGCTCGCGTTTTAGTTAAGTTAGCTAGATTATCGGTAGTTAGTGTGAGCGATTAACCTTCGAGACGCTTCACCAAGCAGAAGTGCTTTTTACCGCGTTGAAGCAACCAGTACTGGTCGAACAGTGGGAAGTTCAAACTTGGTTTTTCTGCATCGATTTTTTCGCCGTTCACACTGACGGCGTTGTTGCCAATTAGCTCACGAGCAACGCGTTTTGAGCTGGCTAGACCGGATTCAACCAGAAGCTCAACCAAGTCTTGCTCAGCACTTTGCATGCTCGGTAAGCCATCGAGTTCCAACTGTTTTAGCTCGCTCAAGCTCAATTGCTGGACATCACCGCTAAATAGCGCTTGAGTGATTCGCTCTGCACTTGCTAATCCTTTTTCGCCATGAACAAAGCTTGTCATTTGTTCTGCTAAGATACGCTGTGCTTGCGGTTTGCCTTTGCTCTCTTTGTCTTGTGTTTCAATCGCTGCAATCTCATTGCAACTCAAGAAGGTGTAGTAGCGTAGGAAGTGGTAAACATCGGCATCTTCTGCGGATAACCAGAATTGGTAGAAGGCGTAAGGCGAGGTTTTACTTGGATCCAGCCACACTGCACCTCCTTCGGTTTTACCAAATTTAGTGCCATCGGATTTCGTGATCAAAGGTAAGGTTAAGCCAAATACTTGTTCACCATTTTGACGGCGAGTAAGGTCAATGCCGCTAACAATGTTGCCCCACTGGTCGTTACCACCGATTTGTAAGCGACAGCCGTACTGACGGTTTAATTCTGCAAAGTCGTAAGATTGCAGCAGTGCGTAACTGAACTCGGTGAATGAAATCCCTTGGTCTGGGCGTTGTAAGCGTTGCTTAACCGACTCTCGGCTGATCATGGTATTCACGGAGAAGTGTTTACCCACATCGCGGAAGAAGTCGATCACGTTAATTTGCTTCACCCAATCTGCGTTGTTTACCATGATCATTGGCTTGCTGACTTGGTTATTCATCAATTGTTGAATTTGGTTCGACAGATCTTTTACCCAGCCTGTTACGGTTTCTTCTGAGTTTAAGCTGCGCTCTGTAGCTTTAAAACTTGGATCGCCGATCATACCCGTTGCCCCACCAATCAGGGCGATGGCTTGGTGTCCTGCATCTTGAAAGCGTTTGAGCATAATAAGTGGAACAAGGTGACCGATGTGCAAGCTACCTGCGGTTGGATCGAAGCCGCAGTACAAGGTTTGTGGCTCAGAAAGCAGTTGTTGAACTTGGTCTAAATCACTCGCTTGGGCAATCAAGCCGCGAGTTTGTAAATCTTCAATCAGTGTCATCGTCTTATCTTTATCTGGTTCGGTTGTATTCAGATTAAAAGGCGATGCGGAATCGAGATATATCCCTAAAGGGACAGTTTGTTACCTTGATTGAGTGATCAGGTGGTTGAGAAACAACTGAAAGAACTCGCTTAAAGATGCCACATTCAGTTGAGCGTAGATGCGTTTACGGTGATTCTTGACTGTGCCTTCTACGACATCTAGCTGCGTTGCAATCTCTTTGCTGTCATAGCCTTGCGCGATTAATGCGGCAATTTCTTGTTCTCGATTAGTGAGGACAGTTTCGCCAAAAGATGCCAGAGCGGATTCAATTGCAGTACGCATTTGTCCCGAGTAGGTGGTAGGACTGAAAACTGGCTCGGCGAGTGTAAACTCGGTTTGTTTCCAGTGCTGTCGGCACAAAGACTGAATAATGGCAAAGTAAGATTTGAGCTTGGCTACTTGAGGCTTGGTGAAGCGCTTATCGTCCTGCATAAAACCGAAGTAGAACATCACCCAACGTGTCGGTTCGATTTCGACCAACATGCTGAGTTCATCTTTCCAGCCAGTTTGATGGTAGAACTGCTCGCAGTAGGCTTGATAATCGAGATCGTTGCGCGCGACATCTTTTCTCACCACGTCTTTGAGCGTAAAGATACCTTGTTCTTTGTTAGCGTTAAGTTTTTGATAAAACGGGTCATTTTGAAAAGAAGTCGTGAGATAACGCTGGAACAGTAGCTCGCGTTCATTTTCAATCGAATCATACAGATAGATAGGGTGTTTGCCTTCGCGGTAGCCGAGGATCACTGCGCAATCAAAACTCAGTAGGGAAGCTATCACGCGCATGAGTTTAGGCGTAAAGCTTGGTGAGTTAAGGGCAGATATTGTTTCTGCAAGCTGAGTGTTGAATGCGTCGCTGGGCATGGTGATTCGGGAGTTCGATAAAGGTTGGGGTAAGCATAACGCAACAGGCTGATATCCCAAAGTGATCAGAAAGGGGAGCGTTGTGCTCCCCCTCAATAAATCATTGTCACTCAGAGATTACTGTGAATCGGTTAGCTCTTTATTCACCCAGTATTTTGAGCCAGAAACATTGGCATCAACTAATAACCCTGTGGTGTTTAGCTGATATACTGCTACGCCGCTGTTGAATTGCGCTGTCATTTCTTCGCCGTTCTCACCAGCGACTAAAGAAGCTTCGCTTGATGCTTCCCAACCTTCTTCGACAAAGGTGTTAAAGTCTTTTTCTTTTTCAAACAGTACGACCTGTTGGTAGAACTTACCACCAACGCCAAGAGCGACGCCCGCACCAAACATATTCATATAAGTACGTTGATCTGTCGACTTGTTGACCGCAACCCCAGAGCCAGAGTTGGTATGGAACATCAGCGATAGTTTGCGTGAATCAAAAACCGCGTAGCCGTATGCCTTGTCGTACAGTGCTTTGGCTTTAGGCTCTTCATTGAACAGTTTGAGAAGTGTGCTATCCGCCATAAGATCAATCGCTTGGCGTGCTTCTTGAGGTGTATCGCCTTCCATCAGTTCGGTGATCTTCTTGTCCGCTTCATCGATCCAACCTTTACTGGTTTCAATGCTTGCGTCGGTCCACTCGCCAGCGGTGTTAATCGCATCTTCTGACCAATTGGTGAAGTCCTCCCAAGCTTGTTTGGAGAAGGCTTTGGTGCTGTCCCAAGTTTCTTTAGCGGTGTCAGAGACGGCATCTCCTAGGTCTGAAAGGCTGTTGGAAATGTCATCCCAGTCTGCATAAGCGGGAGAAGCAAGAAGCGTTAATGCGGTGATGAGAGCAAGAGGCTTTTTCATAGGTCCGTTCTTTTATGAAATCATATCCTTTTATTCTAGGTGAAAATTTTAACAGGGAGAATTGATCAGCTTATTGGGTTGGGATTGCTGTCACGAACTCACGTAGGTTTGACATAATTAAGACACAGTAAAAAGCCCTCAAACTCAGGAGCTTGAGGGCTATATTATCGACAGAGTAGAGTGGCTTATTTGCTCACTTTACCTAGCTTCAACCAGGTATCGATAACCGTATCTGGGTTCAATGACACAGAGCTGATGCCTTGTTCCATTAACCATTCTGCAAGGTCATCGTGGTCTGATGGACCTTGACCACAGATACCAACGTATTTGCCTGCTTTAGTGGCCGCATCGATCGCCATTTGTAGCATGGCTTTCACCGCTGGGTTACGCTCATCGAATAGGTGTGCAACATCGCCAGAGTCACGGTCAAGACCAAGTGTAAGCTGAGTCATGTCGTTTGAACCGATAGAGAAGCCATCGAAGTACTTCAAAAATTCGTCAGCAAGTACCGCATTTGATGGCAGTTCACACATCATGATGACTTTTAGACCTTGGTCGCCACGGCGTAGGTCGAACTTAGCAAGTAAGTCGATAACCGATGCCGCTTCGCTCGGTGTACGAACGAACGGGATCATGATTTCAACGTTTTTCAGACCCATCTCGTTACGAACGCGCTTGATTGCCTGAGTTTCTAGCTCAAAGCAGTCTTCAAACACTGGAGAAATGTAGCGAGATGCACCACGGAAGCCCAGCATAGGGTTTTCTTCATGCGGTTCGTAACCTTGACCGCCGACCAAGTTGCTGTACTCGTTGGATTTGAAGTCAGACATACGTACGATGACGCGCTTTGGCCAGAATGCTGACGCGATGGTCGCAATGCCTTCTGTTAGCTTACTAACGTAGAAGTCGATTGGATCTTTGTAACCACGGATACGTTCAGTGATTTCAGCTTTTAGCTCATCGCTTTGCGCGTCGAAGTTCAGCAGCGCTTTCGGGTGAATACCAATCATCTTATTGATGATGAATTCAAGACGCGCAAGACCGACACCTTCGTTTGGAATCTGAGCGAAGTCGAATGCACGGTCTGGGTTACCCACATTCATCATGACTTTGGTTGGTAGCAGTGGAAGCTCATCAACCGCAGAACGTTTCACTTCGAAGTCCAACTCGCCTTGGTAAACGTAACCCGTTTCGCCTTCAGCACAAGATACTGTTACGGTCTCACCGTCAGTCAGTTTGCTGGTGGCGTCACCACAACCAACGATAGCCGGAATACCAAGTTCACGTGCGATGATGGCTGCGTGACAAGTACGACCGCCACGGTTTGTAACAATCGCAGAGGCTTTCTTCATCACTGGTTCCCAATCTGGGTCAGTCATGTCTGTAACCAGTACATCACCGTCTTGGACCAATGACATTTGGTCTAGGGAGTCAACCAAACGTACTGGACCTTTACCGATACGTTGACCAATTGCACGGCCTTCAACCAAAACGTCTGCTTTGTTGCTCAGCTCGTAACGTTCAATTACGTTTTGCTCGCTTTGAGAACATACGGTTTCAGGGCGTGCTTGAACGATGTAAAGTTTGCCGTCGATACCATCTTTTGCCCACTCAATATCCATAGGACGCTGGTAGTGCTTCTCGATGATCATCGCCTGTTTTGCCAGCTCTTTGATCTCTTCATCGTTCAGAGAGAAGGCATTGCGCTCTTCTACAGAGGTATCGATGATCTCAACTTGCTTACCGATCTCTTGGCTATTTGAGTAGATCATCTTGATCTGCTTAGAGCCAAACGTCTTCTTAACGATAGGGTATTGACCCGCTTCTAGCATTGGCTTGTGAACGTAGAATTCATCAGGGTTAACTGCACCCTGAACCACCATTTCACCCAAGCCCCAAGAAGAGGTGATGAATACGACCTGATCGAAGCCAGATTCTGTATCTAGGGTAAACATAACGCCAGAAGAGGCTTTGTCCGAGCGCACCATGCGTTGAATGCCTGCCGATAGCGAGATGCCTCGGTGGTTAAAGCCTTGGTGTACGCGGTATGAAATTGCACGGTCATTGAACAGAGAAGCGTAAACGTGCTTAGTCGCTTCTAAGACTGCATCAATGCCTTTTACGTTTAGGAACGTCTCCTGCTGACCAGCAAATGACGCGTCCGGCAGATCCTCTGCAGTTGCAGAAGAGCGAACAGCAACAGAAATCTCAGGGTGATTATCTGTCAGTTCTTTGTAGTTATCGCGGATGTCTTGTTCAAGATCCGCTGGGAACGGGGCTTCTAATACCCATTGACGAATGGTGGCACCTGTCTTGCGCAGGGCTTCTACATCCTCAACGTCCAGTTCATCAAGTAGTTGGTGAATACGCTCATCCAAACCTTCGTGGTCAAGGAATTGGTTAAACGCATACGAGGTTGTCGCAAAACCGTTTGGTACCGATACACCAACATTGGCTAGGTTAGAAACCATCTCGCCAAGTGAAGCATTTTTACCGCCGACTTTGTCGACATCATCCATGGATAGTCCATTGAACCAGAGGGTGTTCTTTTGCATGTCTTTCTCCAGAAACATTGCAGCTTTGTAGGGATTAATACCAACCTCGAACAGTGGTTATGCATCCTTGCAGGTCAATGTCATTGAAGACGCAGTTTCGAGCTGATAGCAGCCATTGTAGATAAGGGGCGTTAACTACAACTTCCCAACTAGGGCTTAAACGAATTTTCCGACGCAAACATGTATCAACACTTTTCTTGGTTGATATGAAAGGCAAACGATTACGTATTTGCTGAAAAAAACTCCGAAGAATTTTCAAAGCTGTGGGGAACGTAATTGCAAGCCAAACTCATTTATTAATATTATGTAAACCATCCTACTCAAATGAATTTGAAAAATTAAACTAAAATGCAAATAAATAACCAAAGTCGTGATGTATTCTATGTTTCTGACGGAACGGCCATAACATGTGAAACATTAGGACATGTTGTTTTGGGTCAGTTTCCCTTTATTCCTAATGAAAAAACCTTTCCTTTTGTTGAAAGTGAAGACAAAGTTGCCGATGTTATCAAAGAAATCGAGATTTCCTACCAACGTGATGGCGTGAAACCGCTGGTTTTCTTTTCGATTGTTGTGCCAGAAATTCGTGAAGTGTTGCTCAAAGCTCCCGCTTACAGCTATGACGTGCTAGAAAGCATTGTGCAAAAGGTACAAGACGACATTCAGATGGCTCCTCAGCCTAAGATGCAGCGTTCAAGAAGCGTGAGCAAAGATTCCGATACTTACTTTGACCGTATCGCGGCGATTGAGTACACACTTGCTCATGATGATGGTATTACGCTCAAAGGCTTGGAGGAGGCTGACATTATTCTGCTTGGCGTCTCACGCAGTGGCAAAACCCCAACCAGTCTTTACATGGCGATGCAGTTTGGTTTACGTGTGGTGAACTACCCGTTTATCGCTGAAGACGTCAAGATGATGCGTTTGTTGCCGGAGTTCGAAATTCATCGGCACAAACTGTTTGGTCTAACCATCAATCCAGAACGTTTGAATGAGATTCGCGAGAACCGCTTATCAGGCAGCGAATACGCGAGTACGGAACAATGCAAACTGGAACTAGATACGGTAGAAGCGTTGTTTAGAAGAGAAGCAATTCCGTATATCAATACGTCTTCTTTGTCTGTAGAAGAGATCACTACACGGATTCTTGAAAGAGCAGGGATGAAGCGCCGCTTGTTCGGCTAAGTTTCCTGTAATAAATCAAAAAAAGAGGAGGCACCTGTGCCTCCTCTTAAATTTAACCTCAAAAGGTCAATAGACCCTAGTAATGCTGAAACATCTTCTGAATGTCTTGGTAATTTTTGGTTTGTGTCAGTGATAGCATCAGCAAAATACGTGCTTTTTGTGGGTTTAGTGTACCTGATGCCACGAAACCGTACTTATCATCATCAACCTCTGCATCTAAAGTGGTTGAGCCGGTAGGCGTACGAGAACTACGAACAACCAGAATGCCGTCTTTGCTTGCTTTTTCTAACTCATCAAATACCGTGTGGTACAAGTTACCATTGCCGACACCTGCGCTGACGATGCCATCAAACTTCGCATCGACGAATGCTTTAACAGGTAAGCTCGACGCATTTGCATAGTTATAAACGATTCCGACTTGTGGCAACTTATCGAGCTTGGAAACATCGAAGGTTGTTTCAGTAGTGTGTTTACGTTCCGGGCTTCTTTGATATTTCGCATCACTGTTGTGGATATAACCTAGCGGACCAAAGTTAGGAGATTGGAAAGTGCTGACTGATGTTGTGTTAGTTTTTGTTACGTCACGCGCATCAAAGATGGTGTCATTCATCGCAACCAGTACACCACGACCTTGAGAATCTTCGTCTGTTGCTGTGACCACCGCATTGTAGAGATTAACCGGACCGTCAGCACTCATTGCAGTAGAAGGGCGCATTGCACCAACGATAACCACTGGTTTATCGCTTTTTACCGTTAAATCGAGGAAGTAGGCTGTCTCTTCTAATGTATCAGTGCCATGAGTAATCACAATGCCATCCACGTCATCTTGGGCGAGTAACTCATTCACTCGTTTAGCCAACTTAAGCCACACCTCGTCATTCATATCTTGAGAGCCGATGCTGACCACTTGCTCGCCAGAAATGTCGGCGATCTTCGTCATATTGGGTACGGCGGCGATCAACGAATCAACACCGACTTTACCTGCGGTGTAATTTGATTCTGTCGCAGATTGACCTGCGCCAGCGATAGTGCCGCCAGTCGCCAGAATCTTGATGTTTGGTAAATCGGCATTGGCAAAAGCAAATGAGCTCATGCACAAACCAAGTGTGATCGAACTGAGGCGGAGAAACTTTTTGGTCATAGGAATCACCTGTTTTTGGGTTAGATGTTGGGGGAAACGTTATCTATCCTAAAAACAGAAAAGTAGATTTTTTGAGCACAACTTCACCAATTTACAGATGAAAATCGTGATCAACTAATCACTTAAAGAACATTAAATCAAGTGTTTAACCTAATTGGCGTGCTTCATTAACAAGTGAGATGTTCCGGTAATCTGGACAACATTTGATTAATTGTAATTAATTGATTTGTAAGTAAAGAGCCTGCGAGAGAACTCGGAGTGACAGTTCAATTGAGTTACCTTTGGTTAGCCACACGAGCGCCAATCTGCTTGTTTAACTGCTGGTTGATGATCGCTGCTTAACTGACGGCAGGTGCGAATTTTTGAAAAGCGACGGTTGGCTTTACTTCTAAATAATCGAGAAAGAGAGGTTTAGGTAGTGGTTTTGAAAAGTAGAACCCTTGAATGTTGTAAAAACCGAGATCGTGCAAGACTTGCAATTGCGCTCGCTCTTCTACTCCTTCGACAATCACTGACATGCTTAGGTTTCTTGTCAGGGTGTGGATTGCTTCCAACAAAGGTTGGATCGTCTGGCCATTACCAAGGTTGTTAACGAATACGCGGTCGATTTTGATGATGTCGAATGAATATTGACCGATAAAATCTAAACCCGAATATCCGGTACCAAAATCATCCACCGCAATTCGGATACCAAGTGCGGTTAATCGGTCCAAGTGCTTTCGAAGTACAGCCAGTTCACTCGCGCTGAAGATGGCTTCTTCGGTGATTTCAAACACCAAACGCTCACTAATGAAATAATGATATTTAAGACGCGATTCAACCTCTTGAATAAAGTCTTCTCTGAGGATCAATGAGCGGCTCACGTTGACGCTAATGTAGCGGTCATGGAACGCAAGCTTGTTACTGCTTATCATGCTGATCACTTTATCTAGCACAAGGTAAGTGATCTGATCGATCAACCCCACCTTTTCTGCCAGAGGGATAAAGATGCTTGGTGAAATAAACCCTTGTACTGGATCGTTCCAGCGAACAAGTGACTCTCCACCAATAACGCTGCCATCACGTTGATCGACAATGGGTTGATAATGAACGGTTAAGTTACGCCCTTTAATGGCAAGAGCAAGAGAGAATTCTAAGCTATTTTTGGCGAACTTCTTGGAAGAGAAAAATAGGTGAACAATCAACGCACATGCCATTCCCAATAACCCAATCCAAAGCTTGCTACCTAAGAACTGAAAATAGAATGGATAGCTGATTGCAGAGTAGACGGTAAAAGGCAAAATCTCGGAACTGGCTTGTTCCATTCTAAGTGGGTTGAGTGCAATAGAATCTATAGCGGTTTTGTCTGTGATGTCGATTCGGTAATCCATATCACCAAAACGAAATATATCGCTAACGAGAACTTCCAAAACCTCTTTCGGGAAAACAACACTGATTCCTCGTCCTTGTTGTTTGGTGAAAAAGAGAATCAGAGCTTGGTTGTTGGTGAGCGCTCGCTTAGTAAAAGCCAATGTTGCATGCACATCACTGTCACCAAGACGCGTCAATATTGACGAATAGATACTGAAAGACGGGTGGCGTTCGCTACTCGTGCACAACACTTTTCCGTTTTGATCGAAGGTGGCAATGTCTTTTGCCATGCCCAAACCAAAAATGCTTGTCCTGAGATCATGGATAAGCTCGTCGCACGACTTAAGAAAAAAGTTATCGTCTAACAGGTGTGTTAACTGCTCCACGTTATCGTGAAATTCAGACTCAATCGTCAAGATAGCTTCTTCTGTGAGCTTTTTATGATATTGGTGTGCAAAAGGGATAAAAGCCAGCATAGTGATGCTAAAAGAGAGTACACCAACAACTATTAATGCAATGTTGTCACTCCAACTCTTGGACGGATTTTTAAAGAATTTATTGTTCACAGTTATCGGTGCTACCAGCAAGTAATTGCGTAAAACTATAACAAGTGTCTCATTTTTAGGAATTGAACATTTCAAAGTGTGAGTTAGATCTTATAAATTATCTATAAATTACTATTTTAAAATAAAAAGTATGGATTTCCTTATCTAAATATAAGGCGACCATAAAGCGAGTTTATTCAATTTTAGTTGTTATTTAGGCAACTGGTCGTGCCTGTTCGAGTAGAAATTGGCTGAGATAAAGACGATTTTTTTGCATTATCTTAGGGTGATTTTGATGTGATTTTATTTGTTTCTGGGAGTGAAGTTTTTGAGATTAAATACTGGATTTATGATCGATGAAAATGCTGGTTTTTGATGATGAGATAGTCATGAATATGAGAGATTTTGGTGTTTTTTGCTGAGCTTTTATTTTTTTTTGAGCTTTATTTGTAACTTTGTGTGGGCGTATAGTTTGTCGATGATGACTGAATGACAGCATACTGTGCTGGAAGCGCACAATGACGGGCTAGAACTAAAAAAAAGCGGCTTTACCCCGGAAAAGATAAAAGCCGCTTGCCAATAGACGTGTTAATTCACGTCTTAGCGCATAATCATTTGTTCACGACCAGGACCAACCGATACCATCTTCACAGGTACACCCATCAGTTCTTCAATACGTAGAACGTATTTTTGTGCCGCGACTGGTAGCTCTTCGAATTTACGACAACCAGTAATGTCTTCGCTCCAGCTTTCCATCTTCTCGTAGATTGGTGCTAGTGCAGCCGTTTGAGGCCAAATTGGGTTTTCGCTGTGCTCGCCTTCGTAACCAACACAGATTTTTAGATCTTTAAGACCAGTCAGACAGTCCACTTTTGTCAGTGCGATTTCAGTCGCTGCTTGAAGCTCAACACCGTTCTTCGTTGCTACTGCATCGAAGTAACCCATGTCACGTGGACGGCCTGTTGTTGCACCGAACTCACCCGCTAGTTCACGGAATGCATCTTGCTCTTCCATTGCAGTAATTAGTGTGCCGGTACCTACCGATGAGCTGAACGCTTTTGCTACCGCAATAACACGCTCTGGACGAAGAGCAGGAAGACCACTACCGATACCAGCATACATAGACACAACGTTTGAAGATGTTGTCCATGGGTACTCACCGTAAACAAGGTCACGACCTGCACCTAGCTGCGCTTCGAACAGTAGAGTTTGGTCTTTTGCTTGCAGTTCTTTTAGCGGTAGCGTTACGTTGCAGATAGCGTCACGCCAAGGTGAAGATACTTCTAACAACCAGCTCGCCATCTCTTCAGCGGTTTGTTCAAATTCGAACGTTGGGTAAAGCGCACGTAGTTGAGGAAGTTTCCACTCCATCCAGAATTTGATGCGCTCTACTAGGACTTCTGGCTGCTTCAACCAACCAACTAGGATGCCTTTTTTCATCACACGGTCGCCGTATGCAGGTGCAATACCTTGACGAGTTGAACCGTATGCTTTGTCGCCTAAGCGTTGTTCTTCTAGCGTATCTTCTAGTGCGTGTAGAGGTAGACACAGTGTTGCGCGATCAGAGATGCACATGTTCACTTTAACGCCCGCTTCTTCAACTTCCGCAATCTCCTGAGACAGCGACGCTGGGCTGATTACCATACCCGGACCTAATACTGCCAAACAGTCAGGGTTGAAAACGCCACTTGGTAGCTGGTGTAGCTTAAACGTACCTAGGTCGTTAACTACGGTATGACCCGCGTTGTTACCACCTTGGAAACGAATGCTTGCAGAAGCTTGCTCTGCCAAAAAGTCAACGATGCGGCCTTTGCCTTCATCACCCCAGTTTGCACCCACAACAACGATAGACGACATAATTCATTCTCCAAAAACAGACCGGAAAATCTTAGGATGCTCGCATGAATAAGAGAAATTAATTATACTCATTAACTTGATAAGAAAGTCATATCGGGTAATTTTCTATGTTGGATTTGAACTGGTTACGCACGTTTGTCACCTTGGCAGAAGTGAAACATTTCGGAAAAACAGCGATTGAACTGCACATGACGCAGCCAAATGTGAGTCTTCATATCAAACAGCTAGAACAAGCCACTCGCACTAAGTTGATTGAACGCAACCCTGTGCAATTGACCCAAGCCGGAAAGCGTTTGTTAGACACTGCCGAGCACATGCTGAATGAGTTGCAAATCTGCCAATCCGACCTCAATGCCATCAATGACTTAACGCAAGGAACGCTCTCGATTGCAGCGAGTGATATTGTCTCGCGCCTATTACTTATCAAGCCTTTTCAACAGTTTAAAAGTGAATATCCTGGAATTGATTTGGCGCTGTTCAACACTACATCATCACAAGCGGTAGATTTGGTAAAAAGTGCTCGTGCAGACATAGGCTTTGTTATTGCGCAGAAAGAGAGCCAACCATTGCACTTTACGTCACTTACTCAGATTCATTGGTGTGCTTTCGGCGATAACATCTTCGATTGGCGAGAAAACAGTGAAGAGAACCAAACATTAATCTTGCTCGGTCACGACACCCGAACGCGCGAGTTGATTGACGCATCTCTACCAGAGCTAAATCTTCCTAGGCATAGGGTCATGGAAGTTGGCAGTGTTGAAGCTCAAATAGATTGGGCTGAAGCCGGATTTGGAACTGCGATTGTGCCTGACTTCTCCCTCGACCCAAGGTTGAAACTCTCGCGAGAAGTCACACCATTACCTAGTTTCCCCAACACGGATTTTGGCTACATAGTGCGCCAAAACCAAGTGCTGTCCAAAGCCGCAAAACAGCTTCTTAAATGGGTGGCTGATAATGTGTCTGTGGTGGGGTAATACCTAATAAAGCTCTTCGAAAGTAAGCGCATTTAGGTCGCAAACACTATAGATTTCATTGGTGACTGGTTCCGTTTGTGTTGTAGGGTACGTGAATACTTTGAGTGGGGCGTCCAAATTACAAGCTAAGCTTTCAAGAGAAATGAGCAGAAGGGGAGACGGGTGAAATGAGTGTACTTTTGATTGCCATATCGTCACTTCATCACCTTGAAACTCGGTACTCAGATCCAGCTTCACTCGAATATCTTGCAAAGAATGTTGTTGGTGTTTGGAATCTAATAGCACAGCTTCAAAAACAAAGCGCCCTTCGGCGTCAGATTGCGTCGAGTCAGAAGCAACACCGTTGAAAACAATCGTCCTTTCTATATTGATGCCCTCGACGGGCTTGCCATTTAAATGCAAATAGCCAGAAATATAAGGGCTTAAAATGCGTTCCATTTCTTATATCACCTTGTCCAAGAATGAAAGGTGCCAGAATCTTTAAAGTCTATTGAGCGGGCAAGCATAAACCTTGTATTTTCGACCAAAATCACCACGCTTTGAAAACGATTAGGTTTTCTCGATGAAAAAATGAGGCGAGCTGTTTATCATAGGCGACGAAATTAACCATGCCACTATTGTGATGACTGACAAGACTATCTCCATCCCTCTACCATCTTTGATTCACCGAATTGGTGGCGATCATGCTAAGCGAGCTAAAGCAATTGCGGCTGATAAGAAGTGCGAAATGAAGCGCATTCGACGCTCTCGTAATTGGCAAATTGCTGGTGATGCGTTGGATTTGAAAGTGTTCCTCGATCATATCAAGGCAGAAGAATCTGAGCCGATGCGGTTCGTGATAAACAAAATGGAAGTTGGTCTGGCTAAACACAGCGATAAGCTTGAACCTTTGGAAGCCAAGCTGATTCGATTGGTCTTGGAGAATCCAAACATTACTTTGGCGGAGCTAATGTCAGAAACCAACTGTACTATCGCCCAAGCTCGAACGGCGCGTTTCGAGGCTGAGATGCTTTAAACCTGAAAGTTTCTTCTGATTTTTCCTGTCTATACTGGTAAGCGACTGATTATCGACATTGGATAAGATGAGAGAGGAAGTTATGAAGCTGATATCGAAACTTTTGAGCGTATTCTTCATTTGGGGGAGTTTGACGCTTCCTGCTTTCGCGCTTGATCCTGTTTATAGCGACTTTCTCGGTAAAGCGATTCGTGGTTATGACCCTGTCGCATACTTCACTCAATCGAAACCGGTAAAAGGTGACAGCGATTTCACTTACCGTTGGAATGATGCCAAATGGTACTTTTCATCGGCTGAAAATCGAGATGCATTTGCGAAAAATCCTGAGAAATTTGCACCGCAATATGGTGGTTATTGTGCTTGGGCAGTAAGCAAAGGTTACACCGCAAAGATAGACCCGAATGCATGGTCAATTGAGAATGGCAAGCTCTATCTCAACTACAGTAAATCTGTGCAAGCGACATGGGAAGAAGATATTCCTGGTAATATTGCGAGTGCTAATAAGCATTGGCCAACACTGCTTTCCCAA
This sequence comes from Vibrio sp. SCSIO 43155, assembly GCF_023716605.1. Lineage (NCBI taxonomy): Bacteria > Pseudomonadati > Pseudomonadota > Gammaproteobacteria > Vibrionales > Vibrionaceae > Vibrio > Vibrio sp. SCSIO 43155. Next base: position 480,345 of record NZ_CP071853.1, read on the forward strand.
TAGGGCTCTGATGCCAAAACGAAAAGATACAGAAATCAAAAGACGCAGAAATAATTAAGCCGCGATGATCGCGGCTTTTTCAATTTGGGTTCCAAGAAGTGGAGCATTACCACATTAGATCGTCTGGTACGACGAAATCTGCGTACGGGTCATCTTCTGCCGGGATGTCTGCTTCTGGTTCTTTTTGCTCGATGATCACAGATTCATCGCGTTGAGCAATCTTGTTTGCTACACCACGTGGGATGACAACGTAGCTTTCACCAACAATCGCGATTGCCAAGATGCCTTTGATAAGCTGTTCGCGGATCTCTGACTCAACGTACAAAGACTTCACAAGCGTACCGTGTGTGAAGTTGTATTTGATGTCTCCATCTTTCAAATCAACCTTGTTCATTTCAATCAGTTGGTTGATTTGCGCTTTGATTTCTTTGTTCAAGCGTTCTGCGTTTTGTTGCTCGCTCAATTGCTTGTCACGCTCTAACTGCTGACGTTTGTTCTCTTCAACCGCCGCTTTTACTTCGCGAGCTTGAACGCGTGATTTTTTAGAGCCTTTTTTCGCTTTCTTCAGTTTTTTCTCGTTAACCAAGCCTGCTTTTAGCATCTGCTCTTGAAGGGTAAGTTTTGCCATGATCTATCCAGTTAGTGCGCAATTTTGTGCATTTTAACCAGTCATCCGCCGCAAAGAAAGAGGGTTAAACATACGGCGGGATATGACTCGGCGCTTTGTTGAGCAAAAAAACGAAAAATAAATCGAGAAAGTGTGCGTCTTATTGCAACTTCCAGCGTCTTAAGTACATTAGGCGAAAAATTTTGAAGCAAAACCATGAGTACCTCAGACAAACAAACGATCCCGCAACAAGTGATTGAAGAAGCTTGTGAGTGGGCAATCATGCACGGCGTGGCATTTCGCCAAGCAGATAACACCGCAAGACACTGTCCTTTTAGCTTTGCGCCAATGACGATAGAGCGTGATGTGTTCGCACATTTGAAGAAAGTGACGCCGTTGATCGCCAAGCTGATCAGTCACGTGTCTGAGGATTATGAATTCCTGCAAACCTCCTTAGCCGAGCTAGGCAAAGCCGATACTTTCTTTGAGCGTTTGTTGGAGCTGCATAAAGAGGTTCACCATGAAGCCACGCGCCAACCCCTGTTGTTAATGCGCACCGACTTTATGGATGATCGTCAACACGGCGCGAAAGTGATCGAGTTCAATGGCATCGCGGCTGGGATGGCGCCGTTTGGTCAGCGTGCCACAGAGCTGCATCAATTTTTGAGCTCTCAGTGGGGCAGCGTTTACCAACAATGGTTAGAAGATAAAACGGCAACACCAGCCGATAACCAAGGCATGCAGCAACTTGCGCTTGGCATTGCCACTGCCGCGAGAAAAGTCAAAGCGCATTTTAATGAAGAAGGCGCACCGACGTTTTTGATGGTGGTGCAGAAAAACGAAGACAATGTGTATGACCAACACTTACTTGAAGTGGAATTGCAGAAGCTTGGCGTTCGCACGGTAAGACGTACCTTTGAGCAGCTAAGTTCACAGCTATCGAGTGGTGACAATCAACGCCTCTTGTTAGAAAACATTGGCGGTCTTGACGTTGTGTACTTGCGTGCGGGCTATCAATATATGGATTACTTCTCGCCAGAACTGAATGAACCAATCTGTTGCCATACCTTGAGCCAAACTCGTTTGTTCATGGAAAAGCACTACGTAGCGATGAATGCGACCATCAGTCAACAGTTGGCTACCAGCAAATCAATGCAAATGTTGTTAACCATGATGCCGGCAAGTGAGTATCAGCGCTGGGGACTCAATGTTGAAGAAGCCGAGTTGGTCAAAAGCGTATTGGCAGAGATGAAGCCAATTAACACTGACACGATTAAATGGTTTGCTGCTTCTGGTAACAAAGACGAATGGGTATTGAAAAACCAAGGCGAGGGCGGTGGTCACTGTATCTTTGGTGAAGATATAGCGAAACAACTGAGTCGACTGCCACAAGAGCAATACAGTGCTTGGGCTTTGATGCAGCGTTTGTATCTGCATGAAAGAGAAATACCGACGATTGCAGTGCGTGATGCAAAGCAGAGCGTGGTGACGGACCTTGTGAGTGAAATTGGTTTATTCACGGCGCACTATCAAGGTGAACCTGTAACGCAATTGGATGGCTACGCTGGTTATTTGATTCGCAGTAAACCAGCCAGTGAAAACGAAGGTGGCATCCACAGCGGTAAAGGTATCTTAGATTCTTTAGTGTTGGTGGATTAAAAAGAAACACTCTCCATGGGTAAAACGTGGAGAGTGTTTTTATTTGTGGATTAGTCGGTTACATGTGACCCATACCGTGGAACATCCCACCGAAAAGCGCCCCTAAGATACTGAAAATAATACCTAGAATGATCATCGCAGGAATTGAAGCGATAGCGAACTTGACCATAAAGATCACCATCGACATAAATGGCATTTTAATATCAACAACCGTCACTTCCTGTTTTGTATTTTCATCAGACACGAGCGTTCTCCTAAATTTGCATTCTGAATATGCAGCCAGTTTATTACACTCAAACTTAAGAAAACGTTGAGCTGTGTTGCGCTTTTCTTTTTATGGGATAGCAACTGATTAATCTGAGAAATACGGCACGCTATGAATCGTTACCAGAAGCGGGTAAAGCCTCTCAACCAAGCGCCGGATAATCTGTATAGCCGTGTTCATTACCACCAAAGAGTGTGGAGCCATCCAGTTCTGCCAGAGGTTGTTGGTGCTGTAAGCGCGCCACCAAGTCTGGGTTAGACACAAACGGGCGTCCAAACGCGACTAAATCCGCATAACCTTTCTCAAGTACCTCGTCAGCACGCTCTTGGGTGTAACTGCCCGCGACGATAATCGTGTTGGTGAAGTATTCGCGCAGTTCGATGCGGAAGCTTTCTGGAATCACTGGTGCGTCGTCCCAATCCGCTTCAGACAGGTGTAAGTACGCAATATCACGAGCTTGAAGTTGTTTCGATGCATCGAGGATGGTTGGCACAATGTCCGGGCAGTTCATGTCCTTGAAAGTGATGAAAGGTGCGAGTCGTACTCCCACTTTGTTGGCACCAATGGCTTCGCTCACCGCATCGACCACTTCTAATAAAAAGCGAAGTCGGTTTTCGCGAGTACCGCCGTAGTTGTCGGTTCTGTGGTTTGAATTGGTACGTAGGAATTGGTCAATCAGGTAACCATTACCGCCGTGGATTTCGACGCCATCGAAGCCTGCTTCAATCGCACGTTTCGCTGCATGGGCAAAATCACTTACCACACGGTCAATATCGGCTTGAGTCATCGCTCGTGGCTCTACACAATCGACCATATTGCCGTTGCCTTGCTCGTCGGCAATCCACACTTGGGTTTCTACGGGTTTTAGTGCTGATGGGGCAATAGGCTGTTCGCCTTTTTGGAATGTTGGGTGTGATACACGACCGACATGCCACAACTGACAAAACATAGCTGCGCCTTGCTCTTTTGCTGCTTGAGTGACGGTTTTCCAGCCTGCCACTTGTTCATCAGTGTAGACGCCTGGTGTGAATGAGTAACCCTGCGAATCGTCTGAAATCTGGGTGGCTTCAGAGATGATTAACCCTGCGGTAGCGCGCTGCTTGTAGTAAGTCGCCATCATTTGGTTTGGAATGTTTCCCGGTTGGCTAGTGCGCGCTCGGGTCATTGGAGCCATGGCTACGCGGTTTTGCAGAGTTAGTTGTTTCAGCTGTGTTGGTTCAAATAGTTTGCTCATGATCGATTCCTTACTTAAGTAGTGGTACTTGGGTTTTGTTGCTTACAGATTCCATCCAATCTTTCACGGCGTTGTCCCATTGGATTTCTGCGGCGCTGAAGAACCCGCGCAAAATAGAAAATAGGATCGCTTCGTCTACCAAAGTCACATGCTGATAAGAGTCGAGATTCAACACGCTTTTCGCACGTTCAATGAGCGCTTCGACCTCTTTGGCAATGTTTGGTGTGTCTTGCAGAAGTGCATCAAAATTGAGTGCATCCGTTTCCTTTTTTGCGCGCCAAGCTTGTTGTGCAGACTGAGTGGCAAACTCTGGTAAATCCATGTTTGACCAACGTGGGTAACCCACTTTTTGTAGTGGAAGGAACGCGATTTTTTGCCAATCCAACACCGCTTGCGACGGTTGGCTTGTTTCACTTGATGTTGCCAGTTCAAGGAAGTAAGCGATGATATCGAGACTTTCTGCCATCGCTTCACCGTTGTCTTTGATAAGAAGTGGCACTTGCTTGGTTCCAATCAGGTCTGTTGTGGTTTTGTCGTCGTCATAAGCAATATTGATGACGTCGAGTTGGATATTCAGCATGCCAGCAACGTAGCGGACGCGAGCACTGAATGGGCAATGTTCGTAAATGTAGAGTTTCATAGTGTTTTCCTGGTGATTCGTATTGGGTAGCCCCGCTTGCTCGAGAAGCGTTAAGTCAGGGCTACCTGTAGGGATGACATTAGTTGTTGAAGCTCGGAGTTAATTCAGCCTGTTTGCTTTCTTTACGGTTTGCCTTGGCGATGAATAGCAAACCAATCAGTGGAACAATGATGGCTGCGTAAGGGATCATGCTTGCGCCCATTTGGCTATCGAGCACCATGCCGCCTAAGAAACCGCCAAAGGCATTGGCTAAGTTGAACGCCGAGATGTTTGCTGTCGCTGCTAATTCCTGACCTTCACCACCGTGGTTCATTACTCGAAGTTGCATTGCTGGTACGTTGGCGAATGACGCAATACCAAATACAAAGGCGGTGGCAATGAACAGCACTTTGCTGTCTACAGTGATTCCGACCAGTACGAGTGACACAATCATCGCGATAGCCCAGAACATAGATGCTTTTTGTAGGTTTTTATCCGATGAACGACCACCCATGGTGTTACCAACAATCAGACCGACACCAACAATAACCAGAATCCAAGTTACGGCACTTTCACCAAAGCCTGTGATGTGCATGGCGATAGGGGCGATGTAGCCATACAGAGTCATGAACCCCGACCAAGCAAATACGGTGATCGCAAGGCTGATAAGTAGCATTGGGTTTTTGAACGCAGCTAATTGCGCTTTGACATCTTTTGCTTCGCCATGACCGGTGGATTTGATCACTGAAGTGATAAAAAACAGAGCCACTAAACCAAAAGCTGCAACGGTCAAGAAAGTGGTGTGCCAGCCGAATTGCAAGCCAATCCAGGTACCGCCAGGCACACCTAAAACGTTAGCCAGCGTTAAGCCCGCGAACATTTGTCCGACCGCACGACCTGCCATTTTTTCTGAAACCAAATTGGTCGCTACCACGGCACCGATGCCGTAGAAAGGACCTTGAACCAAACCTGTGATCACTCGGCTGACCATCAATACAAAGTAGTTCGGCGCGAAAGCGGACAACACGTTGCCGAGAATAAACAGCACCATTAGCCCAGCCAGTACGGCTTTCTTGTTAAAGCGTGCTAAGTAAATCGTAAGTAGCGGACCGCCAAATACAATGGCAAGTGCGTAGGCACTGATTAGGTAACCGGCTTGTCCTTCCGTGATGGACAAAGAGTTGGCGACTTGAGGAAGGATTCCTGCAATAACAAATTCTGCGGTACCGATAGCAAAAGCTGCAAGTGTTAAGATCCATACCTGCAGCGGCATTTTTTCTTTATTCATGGGGGAGTCTCTTTTTTTAATTAGTTTTAACCCATTGGTGCCATGCTTTTTTCTTGCTCTGGCACCTTGTTTTTATTTGTTGTTATCCAAACGTGTGTTGTTAGCCGAGCAGTGCGCCACCATCGACATCAATCACGGCACCGGTCATATAGGTGTTTTCAATCAGAAGCAGGTAAGCTTTTGCAACGTCACTGGCTTCGCCAACTTTGCCCACTGGTAAGCTATTTTGTGTGCGTTTGTACATGGCATTTCTGTCGTCTTCGTTCATGCCTTGATACGCCTCAGTTTTGGTCAAACCTGGGCTGACTGCATTCACTCTGATCGGAGCCAGTTCTTTCGCCAGTACTTTTGTGGTTGCTTCAATGGCAGCGTTAATCGCGGTTTTTACGTAGGTGTTAGCAACAACTTTGCGCGATAACATGCCGGACGTTAGCGTGATTGATCCGCCTTTCTTGATGTAGCGTGCTCCATGTTTCGCTGCGTTGATGGCGCCCCAAAATTTGGTATCGAACGCGTATTTTGCTTGGGAAACTTCTACATCCACCACTTTGCCTGCTGGAGCATAAGAACCTGCTGTGACGATCAGGTGGTCAAAAGCACCAATGGTTTCGAAGTAGTGGTAAACCGACTGTTCATCGCTGATGTCTAACCCTGTCTTGCGGCTTGCTACGTGGACAACCGCATTGTCGCTCGCAAGTTGTTGGCTAAGTTCAGCGCCAATACCTGATGTGCCACCCAGTACGACATAAATGGTTTTTTCTGTTGTCATGATTTGTTTCTCCAATCTCGTTTCGATGGAGTCAGTATATTGATTGGAATAAATTTGATAATTGAGTAATATTTGAATTGATTATTCAGCTGAGGTGAATAATGAAGTTTAAGGAGGGAATGTGGACAAGTTTTCGGATATGACGCTGTTTGTCAGCATAGTGAAGAACCAAGGGTTGGCGGCGGCTGGCAGAGAGCTCGGCTTATCGCCAGCAACAGTAACGGCAAGATTGCAGTCGCTGGAAGATCGCTATGGGGTGAAATTACTTAATCGCAGTACAAGGCATATCTCACTGACGGACTCTGGCGCTATGTACCATCAGGCATGCTTGGAAATCATCGACAGCGTCAAAGAGACGGAGAACTTACTCCAAACTGGCACCAAAGAAGTGCGCGGCACACTTAAAATCTCGGCTCCTCGTGATATTGGAAAGCAATACATTTCGCCAATACTGTCGGAATTTAGTCAGCTCTATCCCGATGTGATCCCTTATCTGTATTTGAACGATAACTTATCCAACTTAGCTGAGTCCGGTTTGGACATCGTTATCCGATATGGGGAGCTAGCCGACAGCAACCTTATCTCTCGCAAACTGGCGTCCAGTCGCCGAGTGCTTTGTGCTTCTCCTCAGTATTTGGCAAAGAAAGGCACGCCGATCACGCCACAAGATTTAGCACATCACGATTGTTTAGCCATGGTTCGCAGCAATGAAGAGTTGAAAACATGGCACTTTCAAGATGAAGAGCAGCACAATGTTGTTACTGTCGTACCGAAGCGTTTTTCTGATGATGGCGAAGTGATTCGTCAGTGGGCGTTAGATGGCGCGGGTATTGCGTTGAAATCGATTCTCGATGTACAAGAGGACATCAAACAGCAGCGTTTAGTGACGGTATTAAATGGCTATATGAAGAACTTCAACGCATCGACCTCTTCTGCAGGCGCGGATTTGAACGTGATTTACCTGAGCCGCCAGTATCAACCCAAGCGACTTCGCTTGTTTTTGGACTTCTTGATTGAGCGTTTTCACACTCAATTTTAATGAGGCGAACGTTTCGATGTGTCGCATGGAAAGGCTACATCATACTGAGGTTAGAGATTATTAACACCGCGCTTTTAAGAATATTGGCATCAAGTGCGGTGTGGCTGAGTTAGCTAAAAACAGGTCTGAAGAAGCTGCGTTCGTAACTCAATACACAGTCGGTCTCTTCCGCGAACTTAAAGGCTTGGATGCACTCTTCATCGTTGAGCGACTTTTCTCGGTATTCCTCATACGCCGCGAGGCTTGGGAATGTAAATAATGCCAGTGCAATATTGTTAGCACCTTCAGATGGAAGATAGTAGCCGTTGTGTTGTCCGCCAAATTTCTCTACTAACGGAATCCACATTTTTGCGTACTCTTCAAACTCTTTGGTTTTTTTTGCATCAATGACATAACGAACATAGCAAGTGATCATAAAGATAAAGTCCTTTTTATTTGGTTTATACCCAAGTAACCTCGAGATGCTAGGTTCAGCGAGAATGACTTGGTTTGTAGACGCGGCGGCGATTTAAAGGTCTAGTGGGTCTAAATCAAGAATCGACAACAAAGTATACAAACCAAGACAACTCGCCCTTTGGGAGCGTGTCATTGACTCGACTTCTGCGTCATACAACTTGGAAAGAGCTGGCTATTACGCTGCGTTGTTTTCCTTGACCTCGAATCAATGACTACGCTCTGAATCCTGCATCTTGAAGTCACTTGGGTATATATATCCGAGAACCTTGAGGTTACTTGAGTACAAGTTTTAGGTTTGGCCAAATGGTTAGCCAATTTTTCTGAGTTAATCGCTGTCGAAATAAAACTAATGGTCGTTCTGGATTCCAAGTCAGGTAACCTCTAAACAAAGACTCAAATCCGAACGCTGAAATGCACTCTATCTGGTTCTTTTCGTTCAATCTGGCAGCAACCGCCGTCTCTTTTTCTGGCCAGTAACTCATCGCATCCAAGGTACTTTGGTATGGCTTATCACCATTTTTTAGGTGCATGTTTGCTTGATTACGTACTTGCCAGTTGAACTCTGGCATCATTGCAGTTAACTGAGCTTCATAAATCAACGCCGCCTTGTCATCTATTTCATTTGGGTCGAAGTAGACAATATCAAGGTCATTGAGTGGGGTTGGCTGCGGTTTGTGATGAAGATGGTCCCAAACTAGATTTCGTACGAAGCCTGCAGCAACGTAGCAATCTGGTAAAGCCAGTGAGCGAGCACATTCCATTGCTTTCATACGTTCATGATCGGCGAGCAATAATTGAACAAGATCTTCCATGTTCACCCTTAAGATTTGGCTGGTGGCAGCTCAATGCCCAATTCATCGCGTTTTCGCTTACTCAAGCCAAGTGCAACTAATCGATAAGATTCTGATAAATAGTACTTTAGCTCTTCGTCTAGGCGTCCGGAGGTTTCCGTTTGTTGAATCCACTTCATACCACGGTTTGCGAAATAAGGGGCAGGAATATAACCCTCATAATCACTTAAAAAATCGAAGTTTAAAGGGGAAGCTTTAAACGTAAATGCAGGCTGCTTGTCTTTACTCCAGCCACCAATAGCAAATACCTTTCCACCGACTTTCCAAACGTGCGCATCACCCCATTGAACAACATGAGAAGTAGCAGCGAATGAGCCACAGAATTGATTAAATTCATCGTATGTCATGATGACGTCTCAACCTATCTTAGTCACGGATTTCGCTAGACTAACACAGGTTGAGAGTAAGGTTAGGACGTTTGCGGAAAAGTGCTCACCAGCGCTTGGATTCCGACATGCTAATGGAGAGATGATCGATAAAGGCTCTTAATAACGGTGTGACTTGTTTACGTGTGCCATAGATGGCATGAACGCCTAACGTTTTTGGGTGCCATTCTGGTAACAGCTGAATCAACTTACCCTCAGTGAGCAAATCCTTCACGGTTGGGAAAGGCTGTAAGCTGATTCCGTTACCATTTAAAGCGGCAGCAAGCAGTACTTCTGGGGTATTCGCGCTGATATTGCCTTTGATGGAGACTGATTCATCACCGTTTGGTCCAGAGAATATCCACTCGGAACGACCAAAATAGCTAAAGGAAAGACAATTGTGGTGTCCTAGATCTTGGGCGTTTAACGGTGCACCTTTTTGTTCGATATATTTGGGGGACGCACATATCACCGAGCGGCATTCACCTAATTGCTTTGCTACGACATTAGCAGGTAACTCATTGGTGATGCGTATGGCAAGATCAATACGTGATTCCACAAGGTTTACGGTTTCATCTGTCGACACAATATCAATCGCCACATCTGGCCATTGTTCAACAAAGCTTGTGATTGCATCAATGAGGAAGCTACTCACAATGGAATAGCTTGCGGTAATACGCAATTGACCTTTTAGATTCACTCGATTTTGGTTTCGGATTCCGCTTAGGGATTCTTCAAGTGCAAGTAGCTCTCGTGCAATCTCAAGCGTCTCTTTCCCTGCACTAGTTAAGCTGAGGCTTCGAGTTGTGCGGTGGAGTAAACGAGTATCCATCCACTTTTCGAGCTCACCTAAATAACGTGTCACTTTAGTTCGCGAAAGATCGAGATGCTCAGCGGCAGCACTTAAGCTTCCTCGCTCTACGATCGTGACAAAGACGTTCATTGCCTCAAGTCTGTCCATTCTGTTGCTTCACCTTAAGAAAATCGCCGTCACAGTATATGTCCGGATTTTGCAACAGTGAAAGTTAATTTGCTGTCTATTTCATCTAAAACCAATCAAATAAGATGACCTCAACACTAAACGAGCCGCATGAGTTGGTTCTCTAATACGGAATAAGATGATGAATAAGCGTTCAATTACTCTACTGATCACAGCACTAGCGGCATCGAACTATGTGTCGGCTGCGGACTTAACGATTACCCACTACAACCCCGGTGAAAATGCGATCTTTCCTGCAAGCTCTGTGCTTGTTTCTGGCGAAAAAGAGCTGATGTTGTTTGACGCACAATTTAGCGTCAAAGACGGAAAAAAATTGGTGGAACAGATTAAAAACAGTGGCAAAGAGCTGTCGATGATTTACATCAGCAGCGGTGACCCAGACTATTATTTTGGCTTAGAGCCTATTGTTGCTGCATTCCCTGATGTAAAAGTGGTTGCGAGCGAAGCGGTTGTTAAACATATCGAACGAACAAAAGACGCGAAACTGGCGTACTGGGGACCTATTTTGGAAGAGGGGGCACCATCAAAAATTGTTGTCCCTACTGTACTCAATGACACCACTCTGACGCTTGAAGGTAAGCGCATTGAAGTAAAAGAAATCAATACTCATGATGCTTACCTTTGGGTGCCTGCGGAGAAAACTGTATTTGGTGGTGTATCGGTTTACAGTGGTGTTCATGTTTGGATGGCGGACACTCAGTCGAAACAAGAGCGTGCTCAATGGTCTCAATCGTTGGAGCGCATGAAAGCACTGAAACCAAAAACCGTGATTCCGGGACACTACCTTGGTGATATGCCGAAAGGTGTGGAAGGTGTTCAATTCACCATAAACTACATCGCAGACATCGAGCAGACGTTAGAAAAGTCAAGCAAGCCATCATCAAGCGAGATTTCGGCAGCGATGAAGGCTAAGTACCCACAGTTTGCTGCGACAGAAGGTGATCTTGAACTGGGCGCGAAAGTGCTAAGTGGTGAAATGGAGTGGCATTAATCTAAGCTTGCTATTCGCCATACTGCCCAAAAAAAAACAGCCCCTCATCGTGAGGGGCTGTTTTTTATTATTTTGCTGCTTGTGGACGTGGCTTGCGACGTTGTCCTGATGGCTTGTTGCCTGACGGTTTGCCGTTTGAAGGTTTTGCACCCGCAGGTTTACCGCTGTTAGGCTTGCGGTTTCCTGATGGTTTACCACCGTTACCATTTTTATTTGCGCCTGATTTGTTCGTATTAGGCTTGTTACCGCTTGGCTTGTCGTTTGTGCGAGCTTGACCATCACGGTTGCCTTTTGGCTTACCAGCGCCGCCTTTGCCTGATTTGTTGTCGCTGTTGAAACGACGCTTTGGTTTGTTGTTACCGCCGTTGTTTTTCTTCTCAGCTGTTTGACCGTTTTCACCTTCTGCTTTTGGCTTCTTAGGCTTTTTCGGTTTCTTTGGCTTGATAGGGCGAGTATCAAGCTTCGACTCTGGCAATACGTTAGTTGGTGCGTAGCCTTCCAGTTCTTTACGAGGCAGCAGTTGTTGAATTAAACGTTCAATCGCAAACAACTCGGATGCTTCAAGTGCGCATACTAAAGAAATCGCTTTACCCACTTCACCTGCACGACCGGTACGACCGATACGGTGAACGTAGTCTTCAGCTACTTTTGGCAGCTCAAAGTTAACCACTTGAGGAAGCTGAGGAATGTCGATACCGCGCGCAGCGATGTCTGTTGCGACTAATACGCGAATTTCGCCAGATTTAAAGTCAGCCAGAGCTTTAGTACGTGCGCCTTGGCTCTTATTGCCGTGAATTGCAGCTGCTGTAATCTTTTGGTCGATTAGGAACTTGGCTAAGCGGTTCGCGCCATGCTTGGTTTTGGTAAATACCAATACTTGTTTCCAATTGCCATCTTTGATCAGCTTGACCAGCATTGGTGCTTTCTTCTTCACGTCTGCTGGGTAGATGCATTGTTCTACGGTGCGTGCTGTCGAGTTTGCTGGGTTAACTGAAATCTCAACAGGGTTGTTGACCAGACCTTTCGCAAGCTCACGGATTTCGTTTGAGAATGTCGCAGAGAACAATAGGTTTTGACGTTGCTTCGGTAGCAATTGAAGAATCTTGCGAATGTCGCGAATGAAACCCATGTCAAGCATGCGGTCTGCTTCGTCCAGTACTAGCATCTCTAGTTGGTCGAACTTCACTGCATTTTGGTTGTATAGGTCCATTAGGCGACCTGGTGTTGCAACCAAGACGTCTGCACCTTTACGCAGGCGAAGCATTTGTGGGTTGATCTTCACACCACCAAAGACCACTGCACTCGTTAGAGGTAGGTGACGGCTGTACATGAATACGTTTTCTTGTACCTGGGCAGCAAGCTCACGAGTTGGTGTCAGCACCAATGCGCGGATGTGGTTGCCGCGTACGCGTGGACCGTTTGACAGACGTTCAAGAATTGGCAGCGTAAAGCCCGCCGTTTTACCTGTACCAGTCTGTGCTGCTGCCATTACGTCTTTCCCTTCCAAAACAGCAGGAATTGCTTGAGCCTGAATCGGCGAAGGGGTGTCGTAGCCTTTTTCCTGAATAGCCTTAAGGATTGGAGCAGATAGACCTAACGAGGTAAAACCCATATGTATGATTCTCAATTGTCGAGTTTGATAACAAGGCGTCGATTTTATGCGCGACGCGAAAAGTGCGACATTCTGAGGCTTTTGGGCGTTAGCTTCAACTATTTCCGTCATGCATAAATGTTAGAGGTAGATCTCATTTCGAAATTGAGCGAGCTAATCAAGCGATTTGAGCGTTGAAGAAGAGCTCTCATACCTTTGGCATTTTTGGTAGTGATGATAGAGGAAGGAGACCTAACAACACATTTCATAGATATGAATACTGTTGCTAAATGTAATTGTTGCTTATTAATTTAAAGGTGTCTTTTTTATTTTATAATATTTGGTTATGCAAATTAAATTATCTTTCTATTTATAAAGCAAAAATATAGCAAACGATAAAACGACGCTTTGTAATTGAAAATTAAGAATTAATCTAATTGATTTTATGTGTGTAAAGTGAAGATGAAAAAATAGAAATAATCGTCTTAACAATGAGACCAATTGCTGTGCTTAAATGCTGAACGCCGAAACGGCTATTAAAATAAATAGATATAGTGGTAATAAGAGCGATCATAAACCACATAGATAAATGATATTCAGCTTGCTTAATAAAGGTTCCTTAATGTTCTCGTTTCTTCGTATTAATTTAAAATATATATCCTCATTTCTTTATTATAAGTTCAACGTTATTCTTTCTGTCAATTAATTGACTGCTTCGGCGTGCCAGCGTGAAAGTACCGCTCTGTAACGCCCTGATTTGAAAATTATATAAATTCACTGCTGTTTACCTGACCACGTCATTTAGCGGTTCGGGTTCAAGGCATTTTTTGCGTTCCTGTCGATTAAATTATTCAAAAAAGATCTGTAAAGGTTCTATATTTTTAATTAGTAGGTCGTTCTAATATTTGTGTGAGTAATAATCATGTTAATTGAGAATGAAAAGTTCTATTGGCTCGGGGATAAACCAACTGAATACGAACTTGAAAATGTAGAGTATATCAATGACGTAGAGGCACTGCCTGCTGGTATGGGAGGTATGTTTTGTGTAAACGCTTCGGAACCAAAACAACTTGAAGGAATACTCAAAGCTTTTTACCAACAGCAAGAGCGATGGAGTTGGGCTGTCTACACCACTATTGAAACACCATATTCTCGATGTGTTACTGATGGCACTTTTGATTTAACGACGTCCTATAAAGCATGGCAAAGTTCGCGAAGCCGCCTTGAATCGGTACCTCAGGTGACGTCGTTAGATCCGCTGATTGGCTGGCTTGGCATAAATAGAAACCGCAGATTAACGGCGATGAAAAGCCTTGAATCTTCTTCAATTTATACGTATCCACTGATAGAAGCGTTTTACCCTGACATTTACTCAACCTATCGCTATGTGTTGTCCGAGAAAGCAAGAGATATTTTAGAAAGTGAACAACTGATGGATCGTATTCGTGTCTGTACGCATTGCAACAGCGGTCACTTGAATTACGTTGAAGTTTGCCCTCAATGCAGCAGTATCGACATTGAGTCTCAGAGTTCGCTCCACTGCTTTACTTGTGGTCACGTTGGTGAGCAGCAGTCATTTCAACGCCGCGGTAAGTTGGAATGCCCAAAGTGTTTAACGCAACTAAGACACATTGGTGTGGACTACGACCGCCCTCTAGAGAATCACGTTTGCAATCAGTGCTCTAATCTTTTTGTTGAAGCAGCAACGATGAGCCAATGCTTGAGTTGTGATGAGAAGATGAAGGTTGATGATCTCGTTGTGCGCAAGCTGTACCAATACCGTTTAGGTGAAGCAGGAGAATACATATTCCAGCACGGAAAGTCCTCTCAAGCTCCTGAGCTCTCAATCAAAGGTAAGGTTGAGAACAGTTTCTTCCAGAACTTACTCGCGTGGCTAAATAAAGTCGCTATGCGCCACAAAGAGCATCACCTACTTTTGGGGTTACACCTTCCATCTTTAGATGAGTACGGAAAGCAGCACGGTGACGCCAAGCTTTTCTCCTTGATGGATCAACTGACTAAGCGTCTTAGTGAGATATTCAGAGATACGGATATCTGCTGCCAATTTAAGCAAGATGTGTTGCTGGTGCTCATGCCGAATACCGAAACGTCTAGTTTATCGGTATTGCAGAACAAACTCTCGGCACTGGGAAGCCAAATTGAAGATGAAGAGTTTGAACTCAATGTCTTCTCATGGGCACTTCCTCAAGCAAGTATTGAAGATGGCGTAGCGGTATGGTTAGAAACACTGGTTGGTGATATTTATGCTGCAAGATAGTCTTGTTCTGCTTGATTATCTTCGCGGGATGCTGCTTCACAATGAAGAGCTGTGGCTACTGCTATTCCCGGTCATGATTATTATCGAACTGCCCTTGTACCTGTTGGTATTAACGGGCATTTTTCGATGGTCGTATGATCAGGAAGACATTGAGTTGACGCAGTTTCCATCGATCAGTTTTGTCATCACTTGTTATGGCGAAGGGGATGCGATTGGAATCACCATCGACACTTTAGTTGAACAAGTGTATCCGGGTCACATAGAAATTCTCGCCGTCGTAGATGGCGCGGTACAGAACCAAGATACTTACCAAGCTGCGTTGAACGGAGAACTACGTCACGCTGGCGTCCGCAATCGCAAAGTGCGGGTTATTCCAAAGTGGCAACGTGGCGGACGAGTGTCGACTCTTAATGCTGGTTTATCTGTTGCTCAGGGCGAGATTGTGATTAACGTCGATGGTGATACCTCCTTTGATAACGACATGGTGTTTACCATGATGAAACAATTTACATCGAAAGATGTGATTGCAAGCGGAGGCGCGTTACGGGTTAGAAATCATGACGCCAATATTCTGACAAAAATGCAGTCCTTAGAATACATGTTGTCCATGCAAGCAGGCAAAACTGGGATGGCAAAATGGGGCGTATTAAATAATATTTCAGGTGCGTTTGGGGCTTTTAGAAAAAACTTACTCAAACAAGTGGGTGGCTGGGATACGCATACTGCAGAAGATTTGGATCTAACCATGCGTTTAAAACAATATAAGCGACGCTATCCAAACAATAAATTAGCTTTTGCCACACATGCGATTGGTCATACCGATGTTCCAGATACCTTAAAAGGGCTAGTTATGCAGCGTTTAAGGTGGGATGGCGATTT
This sequence comes from Vibrio sp. SCSIO 43155, assembly GCF_023716605.1. Taxonomy (NCBI): domain Bacteria; kingdom Pseudomonadati; phylum Pseudomonadota; class Gammaproteobacteria; order Vibrionales; family Vibrionaceae; genus Vibrio; species Vibrio sp. SCSIO 43155. The sequence goes on from NZ_CP071853.1 coordinate 496,236, forward strand.
GCTTTTCCTATTTTTGCGTAAGCACAATGAAGGATTATCACCATCTCTTTTGGGGTGGGGTAATTTTCTATTTACTCTCGCTTATGGTGTGGTTCAAAACGTCTTATTACCTTTGTTAGTTGTTATTTTTACCGTGTATATGCTTATAGCGTATCCGCTTAAATTTGTTTTAGCGTTAATGCTGTTGCTGTACTTAACGTATTTATTTCTCTCTTTAATTATATTTATTGTTTATATCGGGCTGGTGTCTGAGAGAAGAAAAGAAGACTTAAAATTTACGAAATGGCTATTTCTATACCCCGTTTATCAGTTTTTCATGCGTCTAATAACGGCGTTTTCGATGGTGAATGAGGTAGTAAGACGCAGTCACGAAGAATCTAGCATGGCACCTTGGTGGGTATTGAAACGAGGCAAAAAGTTTTAGTATGAAAGTTAACTTTCACTTAGATAAAAAGAACAAGCCACAATCTGAGAGTGGCATGAAAGTCGCCTACGGTCAGGCGAAGCGTGGTGGTTATCGACTTCGTTGGTATCTGATTTTGGCAATTGTCATTAGCCCGCTGTTATTTATGGCTTATTACTTGTTTAAGACGCAGATTCTAGTGACTGCGCCCGGTATCGTGACCTCTTATCCATTAACGATAACGGCGACTCAAGCCGCAATTGTTGGACCGATTCCGGCGAATGTCGGTGACGAGGTAGGCAAGGGGCAGTCTTTAATTCTATTGGCAGATAGTGCGTTAAACAAAGAAGTCGAGTTTTTACAAAAAGAGTTGGTTTCGTTGTCCAATAACAAGGTTCAAAGTACTGATGAGCTGTACCAGCAAGCGATAGCCAGTACCAAAACAAGCCTCGCTAAGGTGCAACAAATTCAGCAAAAGTACGACCAATTTAGAAAGAAAGGTCAGGTGTCAGAAGTGGATTACGCTGCGGTAGTTAACGTGAGCAATGCCATTGATAGCCAATTGAGCGACCAAGAAATAGCTTACATCAATGCCAAACGTGATAGAGAGCAATTGGCATTGGCGGGGCCGGTTGCACAGCAGTATCGAGCGTTAATGCAAGAGCTTGTCGTAAAGCGTGCCCAACAAGAGAGCTTGACATTTAGAGCACCGTTTAGTGGTCGAGTTTTGGATATTCATGTTCATGAAGGTCAGCGTGTTACAGAGAATGCACCATTATTGACGGTAGCTCAGAACGTAACACCGGACATTACCGCATTTTTAAATCCTAAGTATCTGGATTACAGCCAAAAAGGAACCAAAGCGAAGGTCATCTTCCCTGACGGTAAAAAGTTATCTGCGACAGTTTCAAGGCCGGTTGAAGTGGTTAACAAGCTACCCCAAGAGCTGCAAAGCCCGTTTGAGGGTCAACCAGCATACCTGAAAGTCACATTATCTTTTGACGAACCCGTAGAGCAAACGAGATGGATTGAGGGCGTTGAAGTGGAAGTTCGTTTTTAACTTAATGAGTTTAATAAATGATAAAAGGGAGCAAATGCTCCCTTTTTTGATGAATATCGCGAATAGACTCAACGCTTCGCGTGATCCAAAAACGCTTGAGTCAGCGTTTGAAACAACGTATCAACACTTAGTTTTTGTTCTATATGGTCGAATAGGGGAGTATGAACGTCGCCACGAATATCATCGTTATGCCCGCAAAGGCGATTACATAGCTTTACTGGTTCAACGATTTTTTCTACGTCAGCATCTATGAGAATACAGGCTTGAGAGAGCACTACTTGTCCTCCGCCTTTTTTCAGTAAGACACGTTGTGCTGTCCCAACCACTTTTTTCCCATCAATATTTAAGTTGTATTCGCCATCACAATAGGAGTTTGGCGTAGCGTGCACATCAACTTTGACACCTAACTGTTTAAAAAACACGGCGAGTACGGAACATAAGTCGAGATACGCTTTTTTAATGTCGTAAGGTTGACCTTCAGGCCAGTGGTAGATATGAGAGAGGTTTATGATCCCCGGAACCTGTGGAACTGGTGCACCGCCGGTTTTACGTGAAAACAGTCTCCAACCTGAGTCTGCTAGATCTTGTGCTAGTTGCTCTGAAATTGTCCACTTCTTACCTGCTGGAAGCACTAGCGTAGGGCTTTTGACTTGCCACAACAGTAATACTTGAGAAAGTTGACCAGATTGAACAAGCTTGATTAACTCGTCTTCTTTGCTGAATACGTCCGATACTTCTTTAGATTGGTAACGGATCAGTTTGTTTTTCGAAGTCAAATTCAGTCCCTCTTGCCGCTTACTCCTCTGTTTTACTCTAATTTGGTCAAAAAGCAAATCGCCTAGTTATTTATGTTTTCTATTAAATTATTAACTAAAACATAAACTTAATAAAAATCCATTTAATTAAGCTAAATTTTAATGATTTTATTTCTAGTGCAAGTATTGCGTGTGCAATGATTGTTGTGTAATCTTTTTTGTGCCGTGAGTCCCAACAACATGAAAAGAGAATATCGCTATGAAAAAGACACTCAGCTTTGCTCATCGAATCACCTCTATTAGTGCATACCTGCTCATCATGAGCTTTTTCACCAGTACAGTCGCGGTTGAGTTGTTTGGTGATCATCACGCAATTTTGGCGGTTAAAACTTATATCTCGTACGCGATTTGGGCAGTTGTCCCTCTTATGGCAGCAGCCGGCATAACCGGGTCAAAGATGGCTCCGAATGTGAAAAAAGGACCTCTAGCGGCAAAGAAAAAGCGTATGCCTTTCGTTGCGATGAACGGCATCTTGATTTTGGTTCCGGCGGCGATTTATTTGCAGCATTTAGCCGCAAGTAATCAGTTTGATACGACCTTCTATATTGTTCAGTTGGTTGAGTTGCTTGCTGGTTTCACGAACCTAACATTGATGACGCTGAACATTCGCGATGCGCGTGCATTAAAGATGCCTAAGAAAGCTCCTAAACGAGCGGTTATGTAAAGCATAAAAATAATTTGTTGGTCATTGTCTAAACGATAAATAGAATCCGCAGACGATTTAATTCTAAGGCGATGAAATTATGAAAAAGTTAATGACTGGTGCAGCATTAGCAGCGTTATTAACTGGCTGTGTGACGTTCCCAACACAAGAATCTGAACAAGTAAAAGTGATTTGGGATGACGCAAACGCAATCGCGAACTGCCAACATTTAGGTACAGTGATCGGTTCAGAAGGTCACTTCTATGACTACTGGTTGCATGCGGACAAAGATATGGTTTGGGGAACGCTGAACCAAATGCGTATCAAAGCTGCTGAACTGGGGGGTGACACTCTTTATTTGTACCAACCGCTTGGTTTTTCGAGCTCAGTGACAATGTTCGCTAACGCGTATAAATGCCAGAACTAATAAAAGCAGACCTGAGGTCTGCTTTTGTTTTTGTGTAATCGTCAATTTTGCTATCTAATTCAAGCCCGCCGTTGCCATGGCGACCGCATCAGTAAATGACACCGAGAATGCTTCGTCGGTATTCAACACTTTCGCAGGAAATTCTAGGCTAAGCTTCATTTCGGATGCGACTTCCGACTCGATACTGGTAATGAAAGTGCGTGTTTCTCCCGGAGCAATCACCAGATCAGTTCCACTTTCTGGACCGAGTTCAGCGATTCCCACGGTTGTTAGACCATTTCCCTCGCTGTCCACTAAGCTCAATAAGGATTCTGATTTGTAGATAAGTTCACCTTTGTCTGTTTGGTATGCTCTAAACGTATTGAAGTTTGGTTGTAGTTCACCATCAGCGGATAGGTTAGTAACAGAGAAGGTCACATTGGAGCCATCGAACTTTTCAACTTTAACCAAAACATTTGGGTCTTGATAGCGAGCTGCTGCTGCGGCTGCCGCTAACTCTTGTTGTCTTTCTTTCTCACGTTCTACTTCTTCTTGGCGCGCCTTTTCTTCTGCGAGTTTCGCTTCTTCTTCAGCAATACGTTTTTCTGCCATCGAATAAGACTTATCGACCATTGTTAGCAGAGCTGGTATTGAAAATGCAGTTAACCCCTCTAAATGGTCAAAATCGATTTTTGCATGCGTAGTGAGTTGGTTGGTTGAGAACTGGCAGTGCCCGTCAATAAGGCTCACAAACGCTACTTCAAAAGTCCCTTGAAGCTTACTCACTTCTACGCCTGCTTTTTCGATGTTTTCTCGTACTTGCTTGATTTCTTCTAATGACTGCTTGGATAACGGTCCATTTGGTGAAACATTGTTAGAGACAGAGACAAGCTCTTCGGTCACAAACGGATTATTTTTTGCTGGGACAACAGTAGTGATTAGATTTGATTTGGTGATGTCTTCACCCAGCAATATCGTCATTTTCTGAGAAGCGGCGGTCTTGTTACCCGCTAGTACGTCGCTACAGTTTGGTGAATTGCCCGCATGCGCTGTTTGTATGGCTGCGAGAGAAAGCATGGCGGACAAGCCCGTGACGACGAGTCCTTTCGATGGTCGATTGTTCATCCTGATAAACCCCTCTGTAATATGATGCGCTAAGCCGACGTGTATAAGACCAATCGCGGATTGGTATAGCGACATTCAGAATGGTTGTAATTGCGTCCTCACCACGTTCATCTTCACAAGACGACATTGCTGATGGTGTCAGCTCTACTTTCGATGGTGATAAGCCATCACGATCAAAAGTGTTTGAATTCGCAGATGATGCTGCAAGGGCGATGTCTTTTTTCTGAAAGATAGACGTAACTTTTCCAAGCTTCAAATACGTGATCGAGATCTATTTTTTGCGATAGTGCGAGGATCAAGCGAAAACAGACACTTAAGCTAGAGAGTTGATTTTGAGAGAAAAAAAATAAATTTTTTAGGGAACTTTTTATACTGCTGCCTTTGGGACTTAATTCGCATCCCAAAGGCAGGTGATTGGATTCTAAAGGGGAATTCGGATTACAGCGCGTTCAGTACATCAGCTAAACGGGTTACGGCAACTCTGAGTTCATCAGGTGTTGCGTTGGTGAAGTTCAAGCGAAGCGCTGCTTTTACTTCTGAACCTTCTGGGTAGAACACTGGGCTCGGTACGACAGCTACACCGTTCGCAAGCAATGACTTCGCTAGCTCAAACGTATCGCACTCTGGAATCTCCACCCATACGAACATGCCGCCATCAACCGGTTTCAATACACAACTTGTCGGAAGCTGTTTTTCTAATTCTGCATACATCACGTCGTAGCGCGATTTGTATAGCTTACAAATAGTAGAGATGTGGGTTGCAAAGTTATCGTGCTGCAATAGGCCGTGCAACAGAGCTTGCATAGGCACGCTAGAATGCAGGTCTGCACCCTGTTTGATTTTAATCAGTGGCTCTAGGTAGCTGGTTTTACCCGTTACAACACCGATTCGTAAACCCGGAGAAGCGATCTTAGAGAAAGAACGCAACACGATAGAGTTTTGTGGGCAGAAGTCAGATACCAAAGGCAGAGCTTCACCAGAGAAGCGTAACTCGCGGTATGGTGCATCTTCAATGAAAGCCACGTTGTATTGAATACAAAGCTCCGCAACCTTTTGGCGTGTTTCCAGTGCCCAGCAAACACCTGTTGGGTTATGGAAATCTGGCACGGCGTAGAACATCTTCGGTTGTTGCTTAGCGAAGCATTGCTCCAGCTCATCAAGGTTTGGACCAAATTCTGTTTGAGAAACGGTAACGATGTTTGCTTGAACCAAACCAAACACCTGCATGGCACCCAAGTAACTTGGCGCTTCCATCACGACTTTGTCACCTGGATTCACGTAAGCACGTGCGATCAAATCCAAACCTTGTTGGGAGCCAGTAGTGATCATCGCAGTGTGTGTTTCAGGCAGTTTGAAGTAACCGTTTAGGAAGTTTAGTAGTGGTCCATAGCCTGCCGTTGAACCGTATTGGAAAACTTCAGGCATGTTTGCCAAGTTCTCTAATGTTGGCTTCATCAGCTCGATAGGAAAGGTTTTTTCATCTGGCAAACCACCAGCAAGTGAGATGACGTTTTTATCGCTAGCGGCAGCGAGGATCTCTCGAATGTACGATGACTTTACTTGTTGCAGTGACTGTGCGATTTCCATGTGTTGTGTTTCTCGTATTTTTTAATTTTATGTGAAAGATAGTACATGGGATTTGCTAACTAAGGTGTGTCCATTTATGCTGTTAAACATGTCCATTTATGCTATTTCAGTAAAGCGATAAGTTATGAGCCAGCAACAGGTTTCCAGAATCAATGACGTGCTGTTCTATATTCATCAAGACATCAGTAGAGAATTATCCGCCAAAGAGCTAGCTGATGTAGCGGCGTATTCTGAACAGCACTTCCACCGTATATTTAAAGATGTAGTGGGTGAGTCTATTCATCAATACATACGTCGTACGCGAATGGAATACGCCGCAAACCAGTTGATGTTTGATACTAAATCGTCGGTATTGGAAATTGCTAATAAGTGTGGTTTCAGCTCAGTGTCGTCTTTTAGTCGTGCTTTTAAAGCGACGTTTGAATTGTCTCCAGGAGCATGGCGTAAGCATGACCTTCATGTGGCAGAAAAGCCGTATTTGAAGGATCCGGAAGTGGCAGCAGGGTATCATCGAGTCGCAAAGCGCACTCTACCAGAGCCAAAGATTATTGAAGTTCCACAACGCTTTGCTGCGTACGTTCGCCATGAAGGTTACAACCGTTCGATTCGTAATGCGTGGCTGGTGCTGAAAGCGTGGGCGAACTCTGAGCAGCGTGATTTCTCTACTCAATATGGTTTGCACCATTCCAACCCTGCTTGGGTAGAGCTGGATAAGTGTCGCTATGTCGCGTGCATGGCGATTGATAAACCGCTTAAATACCGTGGTGTGGTGAATCAAATGACCATTCCAGGTGGCTTACACGCGGTGTTCCGATTAACAGGCGTCTATGGTGAGCTTTTGCCGCAAATCAGCATGGTATTGGAAAAGTGGTTACCTAACTCTGGTTTTAAGCAACGTTCGACACCTGCTTATGTGCACTATCATAAAAACCATTTTCTTAATCACGAAGAAGTCTTCGAGTTAGATTTCTATTTACCTATCAGTTTCTTCTAAAAGTCTTTGCTTCAAATTGAATGCTTTACTATTGTGTGGGAAGAAAATAGCCATTAATAACCTCAGACTTTATAGAATAAGTTGAAAATAAAATGAACATAGAACATCTAAAACTTTTCGTTCGTTTAGCATCGACCCACAATATCAGTATGGCGGGACAAGAGCTGGGATTATCTCCTGCGGTTGCTAGTGCCCATATTAATAAATTGGAAGAAGGTTTGGGCGTGCGCCTTGTACATCGAACCACGCGCAAGGTTTCGTTAACAGAAGAGGGGCAGGCATTCTTACCTCATGCTGAGGAAGTGTTGGCAACGGTTGAAGCGGCACGAGGTGCTGTAGGTGTTGGTCACAAGGCGCCAACAGGGACGTTACGAGTCACCGCATCTGCATCTTTTGGGCGCTTGCATTTAGTGCCAGCACTTAAAGGGTTTATGGCAAAGTACCCAGAGCTGACCATTGATTTTCGCTTCTCCGATTCGATTATCGACATGGTGGAAGGTGGCTTCGATGTTGCTGTTCGCCTTGCCGAGCTGAAAGACTCGTCTCTAGTGGCACGCAAACTTGCTCCAGATCGTCGTATTGTTGTCGCGTCACCGGAGTATTTGGCGCAGCATGGCACACCTCAATCGCCAGAAGAGCTTGTAAATCATGAATGTGTGACTTTGGCTGGTTTGGAGAACTGGGTATTTGAAACCCCAGAAGGGCAGTACTCGATGCGCGCTTCTGGCAGCTTTAGAACCGATAATGGTGATGCAATGCGTGATGCTTGCATTGATGGGCTTGGGGTTTCAATTAACTCGATTTGGAGCGTATACAAACAGCTACAAAAAGGTGAGTTAGTCGAAATATTACAAGACTATCCATTAGTGATGAATGCGAGTATCTGGGCGGTCTATCCGAGCTCTCGCCTGATCGCCCCTAAAGTTCGAGCGTTTATTGACTATTTCGCGGAGTATTACGGTCAACCGCCTTATTGGGAGCTTGAACTGGCAGAACAGCAAAAGTAGCCTGAATAATATTCAATGGAAACGCCACTTAATTCGCATTAAGTGGCGTTTTTTCTTATAAAATTAAGAAGATTAGCTGCGACCAAGCATACGTGAGATGGTGCCATCCTTATCGATCACTTGGTGTTTGATAGCGCCAGCAACGTGCAAAACAAACACTAAGATGAGCACTTCTACCGCAGAGTGATGAATCGTTGAGCCAAGCTCTTGCAGCCAAGGTGTTTCTGCGCCTTCTGCGATGATCACCCACCCGAAAATATCAACAGCTCGACCACCGCCAGCACTCATAGCAATACCAGAGATAGGCATTGCTAAGGTGGCTAACAGTAGAATACCGTGGACTGCCTTGGCTGCTTTGTCTTGCCATGCTGGCATCTCAGAAGCTGGTGGTAGAGCGCCTTCTTTTAAGCGCCACACTAGACGAGCAAGAGCGATAACTAAAAGGATAGCGCCTAGCGATTTATGAATCCCGTACCATTCGAATTTTACTGGGCTGCGTGGTAAATCCACCATGTATAAACCAAGTGCGAACACACCAATAAAAGCGAGTCCAGTTACCCAGTGCAAAGCGATAGTTTGCCAAGTTAAAGGCGTTTTGTTGAGCATAAGATAATCCTCTTTTTCTTTATGGTTATACGAACGATTATCCATTAATGTTGTGAATAGAACTACACATGTCAGTGTAAAGTTGGGTAAATTTTGTTCACAAAAAACGCTCCGAAAGTTGGAGCGTTTTGCGTTAATTCAATGAGCAAAAATTGCTTAGCCTTGCTTTAACTCAGCGAGAGCGTGGTGCAGTGAAGGAACGATCGCATGACCAAATCCACGCACTTCTTCACAAGGTTCAACGAGGTCTGGGATTTGGAAAGTTACCATGTTGGCAGCAACAGCAGCACGAACGCCATTATTTGAATCTTCAAAGGCGAGACATTTGGTTGGTTCTATGTCTAAACGACTTGCCGCAAGCAAATAAATTTCTGGATCGGGTTTACCGTGTGAAACTTCACAGCCGGTAGTTAAGTTGTCGAAATACTGGCTCAAACCTGCCAATTCCAACTTCTTTTTCGCCACTTCTTTTGCTGTAGAAGTGGCAACAGCAATGGGTAACCCTTGCTCTTTCAACCATTCAAGTAGCTCAATCACTCCTTCTTTGACCGGAATGGCTTGGTGTTTAACTACCGCATCGTATCGGTCGCGCCATTCTTTGTGTAAGCGATCAAGATCATCCCCATAAGCTTTGCGGAAAATCACTTCAATGCCGGCTGCATTGCGACCAATGATTGAAAGGTAAACGTCTTTATAGAATGGGAGGTTTTGTGCTTCACACGCTTCTTGGAAAATGCGCATGCACACACGTTCCGTATCGAGGAGTAAACCATCCATGTCAAAAATAGCAGCTTGAAAATTCATTACGTTATGACTTGTCGATTGAGATGGCGCATTTTGACATAAGCGAAAACGATTTTCTTGTGGAATTCCACCATCTCACATGCTTTTTACTCAATCCTTATTTTATTCCTAAGCGTTTTGCTAAACGGTGCAAATTACCGTTATCCAGCTCAAGTTGACGTGCCGTTGCTGCCCAGTTACCTTGGTTCTCTTCCAGTGCTCGAACAATCATCGCTTTTTGGAATGCGTCTGTGGCTGGTTTTAATCCGCCTTCTGGCAGCTCTAAGCGAGAGTTTTGTTTCGTTTCTTCAACGTTCTTGATGTTCTGATTCGGCGTTCGAATATCAAAATCTTGTTCGACTAACTCAATATCCATGGAATGGGTGCGTGCTTTTGCCAAAACTCCAGCCCGTTTGATGACATGTTCGAGTTCTCGAACGTTGCCTGGCCACGAATAATCCTTAAGCGCGTGAACGAGCGTAGGGGACAAGCGAATGCTGTTCAATCCGAGCTTACTTCTCAAGTGTTCAGCAAAGAAGCCCGCTAGCAACACTACATCATCCTCGCGTTCGCGAAGAGGTGGCACATGAAGTGGGAAGACGCTTAGGCGGTGATATAAGTCGGCTCGAAAACGCCCAGCGGTGACTTCTTCATGCAAAATACGGTTGGTGGCGGCGACAATGCGTGTATTGACTCGGATATGACGGTCGTCACCCACTCGTTGGATGTCGCCGTATTGTAGGGCTCGAAGTAACTTGGCTTGTAGCTCTAATGACAGTTCACCGACTTCATCCAAAAACAGTGTGCCGCCATCTGCTTGTTCGAATTTACCCTTACGATTACTGATTGCGCCCGTAAAAGCGCCTTTGATGTGCCCAAACAGTTCGCTCTCTGCTACGGACTCAGGCAGAGCCGCACAGTTGAGGTAAACCAAGGTATTGCTGGAACGATTGGAGCGATGGTGAATAGCACTGGCGACCAACTCTTTACCCACGCCAGTCTCACCCATGATCAGTACAGACAACTCGGTATCGGCGACTGCATCTATTTGTTCTTGAAGATTCTTCATCCCCTGAGAGTTGCCAATGATTTCGTTGCTCAAGGTGCGTTTCTCGGCGTAAGAATCACGTGGCAGGCTCGCTTGAGTTTCTAGTTGCTCTAACAGTAGAGCTGTATGTAAGCCACCTGCGGCTAATGCACTAACAAAACGTAATTCTTGGTTACGCAACCCATCAAATTGGTTGGGGTCGAAGGCGTCAATCGTAATAGCACCAATGAGCTGATCGTCGATCAGCAAAGGTAAACCAATGCAGGAATGGACATGTAGTTTGTCATCGTGGTTTGGAATCAAGCCGTCGTAAGGATCAGGCAAGTCGCTGTCAGAGGGAAAGCGCACGATGTCGCCAGCTCGGGCAATGGCTTCTAACCTTGGGTGCTGCTCAATGGAGAAACGGCGTCCCAGCACTTCTTCTGCCAAACCATTGATCGCTAATGGCTTAAAGTGCTGATCTTCATACAAAAGAAGGGCCGAAGAGTCACACTTTAATACCTCTCGAATCGTGGTTAACAACGTATCAAAACGAGCTTGCTGAGTGAGTGCTGAGTTAAGGTCTTGTGTGATGTGTAGCCACTGCGCGATTAAAGAAGTCATAACCAATACCAATTGTGTCAATATGACTATTGTAGTGTCTTAATGACAATTTTCAACTGTGTCTTAATGACAGTCTTTATTGTTGATTTTGTTTTAACTTGTTGAAAATAAAGGAAGTAAAAAGTTGGCATGCCCGATGCAATATAAAAGTCAGTTCTTCTTATTTATTTCGTCATTCAAGGTAGTAATTATGACAATTCACGTAAAAAACAACATTCATTGGGTAGGTCAGCGCGATTGGGAAGTTCAGGACTTCCATGGTACAGAATACAAAATGACAAAAGGTACCAGCTACAACAGTTATCTAATTCGTGAAGAGAAAACCGTACTGATTGATACGGTCGATCATCGATTCAGTCAACAATTCATCCAAAATTTAGAGATGGAAATCGACCTTAAGTCTATCGACTTTATCGTGGTAAACCATGCAGAAGAAGATCACTCGGGCGCATTGTCTGCATTGATGGAGAAGATTCCGAACACGCCAATTTACTGTACAGAAGCGGCGATTGACTCCATCGTTGGTCATCACCACCATCCCGAGTGGAACTTTAAAACCGTAAAAACGGGCGACAGTATCGATATCGGTAATGGCAAGCAACTGGTGTTTGTGGAAGCGCCAATGCTGCATTGGCCGGACAGCATGATGACATACCTAACGGGCGATGCGGTGCTATTCAGTAACGACGCATTTGGTCAGCACTACTGCGATGAACGTCTGTTCAATGATGAAGTGGACCAAAATGAATTGATGGAGCAGTGTTTGCGTTACTACTCAAACATCCTAACGCCATTTAGCAGCTTGGTAACCGCTAAAATCAAAGAAGTGCTGAGCTTCAACTTGCCTGTCGACATGATCGCAACGTCACACGGTATTGTATGGCGCGATAATCCGGTTCAAATCATCGAGCAATACTTGGCGTGGGCAGACAATTATCAAGAAGATCGCATTACGATTTTCTACGATTCTATGTCAAACAACACTCGAATGATGGCCGATGCCATTGCGCAAGGCATTCACGATGTCGACCCTGGTGTGGCGGTCAAAGTCTTTAATGTCTCTAAGCACGATAAGAATGAAATTCTCGCCAATGTATTCCGCTCAAAAGGCATTTTGGTTGGTTCGTCTACCATGAATAACGTCATGATGCCGAAGATCGCAGGCATGCTAGAAGAAATTACCGGTCTGCGCTTTAAAGCGAAGAAAGCCGCTGCGTTCGGTAGCTACGGTTGGAACGGTGGTGCGGTGGATCGTATCCATGCTCGATTGACTGACGCAGGCTTTGAAACGGCGGTGAGCTTGAAAACCAAATGGCGACCAGATGGTAAAGCGATGCGTGAATGTCGCGAACATGGTCAAAACATCGCGAAATTGTGGGCAAAGCATGACCTGACAAGTCCTGTTATTTCTCCGGCGATTGCTGCGTCTGCACCACAAGTTCAATCACAACCCGCTGCACAAGTAGCAACACAAGCTGTGGTAGATGCTGCTCCTAGTAACCCTAGTACCGAGGCGCATCCTGCAGATTGTCAATGCATGGTTTGTACGGTTTGCAATTGGGTTTACGACCCAGCTAAAGGTGAGCCTAATCAAGGTGTTGAACCAGGTACGGCTTGGACTGAAGTGCCAGATTACTTCTTGTGCCCAGAATGCCACTTGGGTAAAGACGTTTTTGTCGAATACAACGGGTAAGGGGGCGAATATGCAAGCTCCTATTGTGATTATTGGTAGCGGCTTTGCGGCTTACCAATTGGTGAAAACAGTGCGTCGAATGGACGCACATAATCCGCTACAAGTGTTTACTGCCGATGATGGCGCGGAATACAACAAGCCTGATTTGAGTCATGTATTTAGCAATAAGCAAACCGCCCAGGACCTAGTGGTTAAGAGTGGAGAAGCGTTTGCACAGGAACACAACATTGAGTTATTTGCCCATACCATGATTGAGCATGTCGATGTGCAAGCTCAGCAAGTGGTAGTCAATGGTCAAGTCTATCCTTACTCCAAATTGGTATTTGCGACAGGTGCGAGAGCCTTTGTGCCACCGATGTCAGGCAATGCGGCATCTGAGGTGATCACGTTAAACTCACTCCAAGAATACCAATTGGCAGAAGAGAAAATTAGCCGTGCGAAACGTGTTTTAGTGATTGGTGGTGGGTTGATCGGCGTCGAGATTGCCATGGATCTCGCGACCAGTGGTAAAGCGGTTACGGTGGTTGAGCCAAATCCCCGTTTGCTCGCTAACCTGATTCCTGAATTCGTCGCATTACCGCTCGAAAACCAACTTAGGCAGCAAGGTATTCAACTTGCTTTGGAGACTGGGGTTGTCGCGATCAATCACTCAGATGATTCGCTGGTAGCAAGCGTGAGCAAAGGTAATGCAATCGAAGCCGATGTAGTGATTTCAGCGGCGGGTTTACGTGCTAACACTTGGTTAGCGAAGGCTTGTGGGGTGTGCGTCAATAAAGGCATCAAGGTGGATGCTCGATTACAGACATCAGCAGCCAATGTATTTGCATTAGGCGATTGCGCCGAGATCCAAGGTCGAATGATGCCGTATCTCCAACCGATCGTGCTAAGTGCCAATGTGTTAGGCAAACAGCTACTGGGGCAAGAAGCAGAGTTGAAACTACCACCTATGATGGTAAAGGTGAAAACGCCGAGCTACCCAATTCAATTAGCGGGCGATTTTAGTTCGGTGACGAACTGGAGCGTGCAGATTTCTCAAACTGGTATTGCCGCAAAGGCTGAAGATGAAAATAGCCGACTCAAGGGCTTCGTCGTGACGGGCGAACAAGTCAGCCAAGCATTTCCATTACTTCGAGAGTTGTCTCAAGCAGGTCAGGCTTAACCGATTTAAACGAAAAGAATTGTAATTAGAGAGGGTATCATTATGTCGCACTTACGAATTCCTAAAGACTGGACTGTTCAACGTTCAACGCCTTTCTTCACTAAAGACAATGTGCCACCAGCGCTACTGACTCATCATAATACCGCTGAGGGTGTGTTTGGGCAGCTGTGTGTCATGGAAGGGCAAGTGACTTACTACGGCTTTGCTGATGAAAATGCCACAGAAGCAGAATTGGTGGTGGTGATTAATGCAGGCCAGTTTGCTACCAGTCCTCCGCAATATTGGCACCGAATTGAGATGAGCGATGATGCTCAGTTCAACATCAATTTTTGGTCGAACAAAGATAAGAGTGGGCAAGCGATGTTCCACGCGAAGAAATAACGCATACAGAAGTGAATACAGCGCTAATTTGTCGGGAAGAAGCGTTTACTATCACACTATGCATTAAGCGTAGGCAAAAGAGCAGAGATTCGTCTCTGCTCTTTTTTGTCTCTTACTTTACGACGATTACAAATGATGTTGAATAATGGTTTGCGTACACAGAACTCCGACGAGAAGAGCGTTAAAACGAAACCGTGCTCTCATTTATGTGATGGATATCAATTATATAGTTGGAATGTAACAAAAAGTTACGATATTTTTGTTATGTTATAACGTAATTAATATTGAAAAGCTCGAGTTATTCGGAAAGAATCAACTTAAGGAAATACTATGATGCTAAAAAAAGTGGCTCTATTTTGCGCACTGGCATTCGCAACTAACGCAATGGCAGATGTGGAGGTCAAAGATACCAACAACTTTAACGATGTTGCGGCTAAAGTAAATCAGCTGAAAGAAGCAGGGAAAAATCCACTGATCGTGGTTGATATCGACAATACTTTGCTGACTTCGACTTCCGATATTGGGGGCGATATTTGGTACCAATGGCAACGCGGTAAATTGGATGTGAAGCCGAAAGATGGCGATAAAGTCGATTGTCTTTTTCAAGACTCTATCGGCATGCTGTACGAGCTAGTACCGATGAAAACCATCGAAAATGGCGTGCCTGCGATGTTGCGCGGCTGGCAAGATGACGGTCTAACGGTGATGGCTCTAACGTCTCGTTCTCCAAATTATCGTTACGCCACAGAGCGTGAAATGATGCGTAATCAATTTGATATGACACGCACTGCGCTTAAAGAGAAAGGTTCAGACGCACTGCCTATCTATATCGATAATCCCAAGCGCCCGCTGAGCTACATCAATGGCATTATGATGACCACAGGTATGAACAAAGGCACCATGCTTGAGTACATTTTAGATAAGACAGATCAAAGCTTTAGTGACGTTGTGTTTGTTGATGACAGTGAGAAGAACGTCGTCAATATGAAGAATGCCTACAAAGATGACAAAGCAGTAGATATGACAATCTTCCACTATACCAAAGTAGAGCATGACCGTATTGCAGCAAATGGAGCAGTACTAACACAGGAACAAGCAAATAAGATGGCGAGTGATTGGAAAGCGTTAAACAAAGTCCTGGACCAGATTGCGCCTGCACGTATGGGTGACACTTGTTTGGGTCAATAACCAGATGAAAAAGTGATTTAGGTTTGTTGCTTGTGCCGGGTTATTAATACCCGTTTAGAGAGATGGAGGGGTCCAATCGATTTTTTCGGATTATTTACTGGTCTTGCAACCTTATCCAAAGCGATATCAATATTGGTATCGCTTTTTTTCTGCCTGTAGAAAGCTAGATTCGATCTTGTTCTGCTTATTCTGAAATTATTCAGGATTTGAATGGGAATAGAGGTCTAACCTGATGATTTTATGGACAATTAAATATCACTAAACTGTCATTTAAATAGGAATCAATAGTCCTGATGTAAGCCTCATCCTACAATTTCTTCATTGCGACGGAGCGACAAGCTTAAGGAAAGTCATCATTCAGTTACGTTTTAGTATTGTTTAGATCGTCTTAAACGTCTAGAGCGTCTTAAACTAGGAGCTTCCACAATGAATTTAATGTTGGACTACGCCTCTCTGGCGATCTTATTTGTGGTGCTGTTAATTCTGATTTTTGGATTGATAGCCCTACATGATATCCCCTACGAAATTGCAAAAAAGCGCAACCATCCCCATGCCGATGCGATTCATATTGCCGGTTGGGTGAGCTTGTTCTTTCTTCATGTGATTTGGCCGTTTCTTTGGATATGGGCAGCCATGTACGACGGAGAGAAGCAAAACTGGTTAGGTGCTAAGCCTTCGGTATCTCAACAAGATTATGAGCAACTACTGGTTCGTATCAATCAACTTGAGCAAGTGAGAGGGGACGAATAATGGAAACTCTTATCATCCTAAGTTACGTAGCGCTGTGCGTTATCGTATTTCGAGTATTTCGTGTACCTAAAACCAAGTGGACACTCACCACGGCATCCGTTATTGGCATGTTCATCGTGGGATGGATTTTTCTCTATATGGCAATGTATCAACCCGTTTCTCGCATGGCGCGTTTGTACAGTGTGACGACACCAATCACTTCTCAGGTAGAAGGTATAGTTACTCAAGTGTATGTGCAAGGAAACCAACAAGTGAAAGCGGGTGACCCTCTCTATCAAATTGACGATACACCGTTCAAAGATAAAGTGAGCCGTATTCAAGGTGATATCAGTCGTACCGAATCAGCGATTGATTTCTATCAGGCGGAGCTGGAAAGATACCAAAAGTTAGGGCGTAAGGGGTATTCTTCTCAAGAGAAAGTGGACGATATTGAGAACCAATTGCTGGAACAAAAGGCAAATAAGAGCAAATATCAATCAGAGTTAGCTGTTGCTGAGTTTAAACTAGGCAAAACCACCGTTACCGCACCAACGGATGGCTATGTCACGCAAGTGGCGCTGCGTCCGGGGATGAAGAGTCGCATTGTGCCGTTTCAAGGCAACCTGACCTTCGTCCATAAAGAAGACAAACAGTTGTTTGCTGCATTTAAACAAGCGCCAGCACGATATGTGAAAGTCGGTTATCCGGCGGAAGTGACCTTCAATACCATTCCCGGTCATGCATACAAGGCGCATGTGACACAAGTGAATGACATTTTTGCTCAGGGCGCGGTATCACCATCAGGGAATATGAAGTACCCAGAGCAAATTCCTGCTGGTGGCCGAATCTTAGTGAAAGTGGAATTGGATAATCCAGACTTGGTAAAAGACATGCCATTGCCATCCGGCACAGATGCACATGTTGCGGTGTACTCACCGAAATGGGAAATGTTCAGTATCGTACGTAAAGTGATCCTGAGAATGCAGAGTTGGCAAAACTGGTTATTCGAAGGCTAATAGCAACAAGGGCGAAGCAGCAGGCTTCGCCCTTGTTCTATGGATGTTCGTGATTATTTGTCTGTTAGTCAATGGATTGAGCGACCGCCTGTTTAATTGCATTCCTCAGCCATTCATGCCCTTTGTCGCTCTTTTGTGATTGGTGCCAAGTCATGTAAATAGGCACCTTATTGGCTTCAAAAGGCAGAGGGAAAGCGTTTAATCCGAGGGTGTTCGCCAAGTTGTCAGAGAACCAACGCGAGGTGACGCATATCCAATCGGTTTGAGACACTAACTGTAGCGCTGTCATGCTCGAACCTGTCGAATATGCCACTTGCCTTGGTGGCAGCGTATCTTCAATGATCAAAGAGTCTAAAGCATTGGTATTGAGTCGCTGAGTTCGCCAAGTCACATGAGACTCACGCATGAAGTCGTCGTACGTGAGTGCGTCCTGAATACGAGGGTGATCTTGGCTCACTGTCACCATAAGTTCTTGTTCAAACAACAATTCATTGTGATAACCATGATCCGTTAAAGGCACGGTAGCAAGAATCACGTCCACGCGTCGGCGTCTTAAATCGTCTTGACGGTCTTGTTCGTTCAAGTGTTCCACATCCGCTTCAATAGAAACCAAGGGCGCATGCTGGGATTTGTATTTCGCTAAGGCTGGCACGAGCATTAAATCGATATCTTTATGGCTAGAGATTCGAAAGGTGCGTTGGCTGGTTTCTGGCGTGAATTCTTGACGAGATTTCGAACCGTTGATCAATAGACTTAAAGGCTCTTTGATTTCTGCATGTAGCTCAATCGCAAAATTCGTCGGGACGATGCCTCTACCTTGACGAACAAAGAGGGGATCTTGGTATTGATCTCTTAACTTGTTGAGTGCGTGACTCACGGCGGGCGCAGTGATGTTTAACGCGGTAGCGGCATCGTTGACGCTTTTTGACTTCATGACCGCATCAAACGTTTTTAACAAGTTAAGGTCCATAGGCTATCTCTTTGATTTGCTTTATCTTCAATGTAGGTGGATAGCGCAAAGATTTCGAGGATTATTTCTGTCAGGCGAGATTCAAATCATCACCAACGAAAAGACCAGAGTTTGGGTTCTGTTCTTTTCGCTGGTTGAAAAGGGTTATAAACACTGTAGTAAACGGCGAGGTAGCGCGGTTTGATCCATCCAATGATTTGGAATCGACATTGGTGTGTCGTAGTAACTTGCCCCAAGAATGGCACCGAGCGGAATAGCTCGTCCACTTGAATCGCCGCCACAGTAAATGTTCTCACGCATGGTGGTTTCGTAGCTTTCTGAATTCATCAACAAATGACAAATCACCACAAATGAAGCGTCTAAACCGCAATGCATCCCAACGGACTCCGCAACGCTGGTGGCGCTTCTGCCGCTCATCGCCTCTGCACGTTGAATATCGCTGGCAATCTTTGGAGAAACCGTCTGAGCTGCCATTACACACGCTTTGGGCGCAGCGCCTTGCAATGCCATCTGAATCATCACTGCGACAGCTTGGGCGTACATAACTGCGGTGTCGTTGTTATTGGTAACCCGCACGGCGGAATCGACCAGTTTAGCGAGTTTGTCATCATCGGAATGAAAAGCCACCAAAGGCGGAAGCTTAGATAATGCAGGGTTTTGCGTGTCGTCAGCCCCACATAGGGTCACACGCAGTTCTTTGGCTTCCAACTCATGAATGTTGAGCAGTGTTTGCTTAGTCGGTTTGTCTGTATAGCCCTGCCATTTACCACCAAAATCAAACCATTCTCGAAAGGAGCGAATGTAACGCGCCTCGTCGTAGTGTCCGGTTTGAACCAGAGCGTCTAACATGGCAACAAGCTGCGCGCCATAGTGGGTGAGGTCACCGACTTGCTTGCTACCGTGGGCAAAATAACCTTTGTCATGGTATTCAGTTCGATTCGGTTGATGAAATTCCGGATGCGGAGAACCAAACTGCCTGATGAGTTCTTGATCGTAAAGCCAATGAAATCCGAGAGATGCTGCATCACCGACGAGTGCGCCGATAATGGCATGAAGAGAGCGAGCGTTTCTATGAGTCATCTTGCCACCTTTATAAACAGGGCTACTCAATAAGTCTTACACAGTTTCTTGGTTTTGTAGGGAAATTTTTCTGTTTTGGATCAAGACTATAGTGCTTAATTAACCATTGCTTTACTAAGGTTAAAAAGACTAGGGTTAAAAGCAAAACGCCCCGCGAGTGGCGAGGCGTTGGTTTTAGTGGCGTACTATTAATAATAACGATTAACTGTAAGCGCGTGCGACACGACCTTCACAATCCAAAGTAACCTGTTTTGCGTAAGCCGGAATGAAAACAGATTGTCCTTTTTCAATTACGCATGTTTCGCCGTTTGCGTGAGTTAGCACAAGTTTGGTGTCCAGAGGCATAAGGATCTCAGCGGTTTGAACTTCTAGAGTACGCTGGTGAGCTTGTTTAACGATGGCGAATTTGAAATCGTCCACAGGAATTGGGTATTCCAACATATCGTCGATTTCAGTCGGTGCAAGCAATAGGCTGTCGAATGGCTTCTCATTGAAGCGTGTACATGCAACAAGCTCTTTCACGTCCATGTATTTTGGTGTCAGACCTGCGCGCAGTACGTTGTCTGAGTTCGCCATGATCTCAAGACCTGTACCTTTTAAGTAAGCGTGTGGCGTTTCTGCATCCAAGAACATGGCATCACCCGGTTGTAGGGTAATCACATTAAGCATCAGTGGTGCAAACAAACCAATATCGCCAGGGTATTGCTTCTCTAGCTCAAGAATAAGGTTGAACAGAGGTAAGTCGGTGATGCGAGCTTGAGCCAATAGCACCGTCAGCGCCATCTCTTTCTGTTCGCCTTCTAGTGATAGTAGACCCGAGAAGAAAGTCGCCAAGCCAGTTGGCGTTTGGTTTGCGATAAGGTCATCCACTAAGCCTTGCAGCTCAGGAATCGCCAACTCAGAGAAGAAGCTGATGATTTCACTTGTTGGGCGGAAGCCATTCATCGCTTGGTATTCGGTTAGCGCGTAAACCAACTCAGGTTTGTGGTTTGGATCTTTGTAGTTACGGTTTGCAGCGGTTAGGGGAATGCCTTGTTTTTCTTCCAGTGCAAAGCCTAATTCTGCTTGCTGTTTGTTTGGGTGAACCTGAATCGACAGCGCTTTCTCAGCGGCAAGCACTTTAAACAGGTATGGAAGTTCACCAAAACGGTTTGCGACTTCTTCACTCAGAAAGGCATTAATGTCTTGAGCAATCAGTGAAGAGAGTTTGGTCTCCTCACCGTTTACCATCACCAATGAGCAACCGTTTGGATGCGCGCCCATCCATACTTCTGCTTGTGGTTCGCCCGTTGGGTTTTCAATGCCAAACAGTTGGTTAACAGAAGTAGTACTGCCCCAAGCGTAGTTTTGAATCACGTTGTTCATCAGGAAAAACATCGGATGCTTAGCTTGAGTTTGAATCGTTTGTGTATCGGACATCGTTAAATCAGACATAGAGTGTCACCATGAGAGAAAATCATGGCTTGGGCGACACTGCCCAAGCCATAGGAGCCATTTGGGGGTAGGGGATGATTAAGCGGCTGCTTGCATCATTTTTGCTTTACGAACTTTCTTCAGAGTTACACACGTTACTGCGGTAACCACTGCGCCAGCTGCCATACAAATCAGAGCAAGTACTGGGTGGTTCATCGCGCCAAGTAGAGCGACAACTGGACCGCCGTGAGCAACACTGTTAGTAATGCCGAATGAGAACGCCATTACTGCCGCCACCATTGAGCCAAGTACGTTTGCTGGAATCACTGACATTGGATCTTGCGCTGCGAACGGAATCGCACCCTCAGAGATACCAACCAGACCCATAGCACCTGCTGCTTTACCCGCTTCAGTTTCTGATTCTTCGAACAGGTCGAACTTACGACCAAGCGCTGTTGCCAGTGCCATGCCTAGAGGTGCAACAGGGATTGCACACGCCATCGCACCCATAAATTGAGTTTGACCGCTCGCAATCATGCCCACAGAGAATAGGAATGCGACCTTGTTGAATGGACCACCCATATCGAAGCCAGCCATACCACCAAGTACGATGCCTAGTAGAACGACGTTACCTGTACTCATGCTTGTTAGTAGCGCAGTCAGACCGTCCATTAGACTTGCGATTGGTGCACCGATAACGAAGATGAAAAGACCAGCGATGAACAACGAACCTGTGATTGGCGCAATCATGATTGGCACCAAAGGTTGAATGAATTTGTGGTAGTTAATCGACGTAATCCACTTCACGAAGTAACCCACAAGCAGACCAGCGATGATGGCACCGATAAAGCCTGTACCAGCGTCTGCGCCGTAGAAAGAACCGTTGTTTGCAATCCAACCACCGATCAAGCCAGGAGCCAGAGCCGGACGGTCAGCAATCGCGTAAGCAATGTAACCAGCAAGGATTGGGATCATCAGCGTAAAGGCAACCACACCTACGTTGAGGATTTGGTTCCACATGCTGCCTTCAGGAATTGCCATGCCCGCTTCACTTGGCTGACCACCGACTGCAAGAGCAAGTGCAATCAACAGACCACCCGTTACAACGAATGGGATCATGTGTGATACACCGTTCATCAAGTAGCGGTAAAGGTCCGAGCGAGCCTGAGAGGCTTTGTTTGCAACAGACGCTTGTGCATTGCTGCTTGCTTCTGCTTGGTATTCTGGAGCGCTTAACGCTTCGTTAATCAGACCTTGAGCATCGCGGATAGGGGCTTTTACGTTAGTTTTAACCACGCGTTTGCCCGCAAAGCGGTTCATATCGACTTGTTTGTCACATGCCACGATGATTGCGTCTGCACGCTCGATTTCTTCTGCGGTTGGGCTGTTTTTCACACCGATTGAACCGTTCGTTTCAACCTTGATTTCGTAACCCATCGCCGCTGCACCTTTCTCTAGCGCTTCTGCCGCTAGGTAAGTGTGCGCAACGCCCGCAGGACAACCAGTAACACCAATGATGAAACCTTGGTTTGCTGGTGCGTCTGTCACTGCTTGAGGCTCTTCTTTAGCAAGTAGAAGTGCCAGTGCGTCTTGGCTGTTTGCTGCACCTAAGAACGCATCAATGAAACCATCTTCAATCAGTTTTGAAGACAGCTCTGCAAGAACTTCGATATGGTGGTTATCGCCACCGTCTGGAGAAGCGATCATGAAGAACAGTTTTGAAGGCAAACCGTCTTCTGCGCCGTATTCGATACCTGATTTGCTTACGCCGATCACAACCGCTGGTTCAAGAACCGCGGCACTTTTCGCGTGTGGGATAGCAACGCCATCCTCAAATCCGGTGTTACCTAATTCTTCACGTGCTTTTATATCTGCAAGAAATTGCTCTTGGTCTGAAATACGACCTTGGGCGTGTAGAACTGCAACCAGTTCTTTAAATACGTCTTCTTTTGAAGTCGCTTGAAGATCAAGCTTAATCAAGTCTTCATTTATTAGTTTGGTGATCATTGTCGAACCCCTATAAATATAATTTTTATTTCAGGGGTATTTTGAAATTAACCAAGCAGAGACAGTAGTGAAGAAAAAATGCATTTACTGGACGATTGTAACCGCCCGACTAGAGTGTGATGTAGATCGTCTACTGGATAAACTTACTGCATATCTGTGACATTATGTGGAAGTCGGTGAACCATAAGTTAAATGTGTTATTGCTCCCATATATAAGGGTTCAAAGGCTTTGTTGATGATTTGATAGACTGGAGAATTGATGCGTTAACTAGATTTTTGTAACCTTAAAATGGAAGTGTGATTTTGCTCAATAGCACAAAAATCCAGTAGGGTGTATATCTATAGGTATAGCATCATGGATGCGTGTTTAAGAGTACGTAAAATGATTTTTCATGATTTGATTTCATCAGTATTAAACGAGCGAGAACCATTCCACAATATATGGTTTGCTGGTGATTTTCATACACCCCCTGAATTTAGCTATCAGGTTAACTTCCCTCGATTAGAATTGGTCTTATCTGGTGAATATATTAATGAAATGGAAAGTCATGATCGCAAAGTGACGCATATCGTGGCGAAAACCGGTGATGCGATATTTATTCCGCCTAACTGTTGGAATAAACCTGACTGGGATACAGATTGCTCGGTATTAAGTATTCTCTTTGGTCGCCGTCAATTGGGTTTGAGTCTCGTGTCCAAACGTAAAGGGGAAGCGAGCTTTTACGATATTCAAAAACACAGTATTCAAACTCGTTCTGGATTTGCCATTGATAATATCTTGGAAGCGCTGAGTTCATTGGCTCGTGAGTGCAATAAAAAGCCAATGGATGAGTTGTTACTGCAAGCCTTGTTGCAATACGCTAAGTCGATGTTAGATGCACCTATTGAGACGCAGGCGCACAGTCGAGTGCAAGATCTGTATCAGGGCATTTGTATCTACATCCAAGAGAACTTTCACCGCCCAATCACACGTGACAGTATTGCGTCGAGGTTCAGCATCTCTTCTAACCATTTGTCGCGTTTGTTCCGTCAGCAAGGTCACATGACGTTAGCCGATTACATTACGTGGGTACGGGTAGACCGAGCGAAGTTTATGCTCAAGAAATACAACTTTAAGTTGAATGAGGTATCGGTGCGCTGTGGATTTAAAGATGTGAACTACTTCTGCCGAGTCTTTAAGAACCGCACGGGCAGAACGCCGACGGAATATCGCGGTTCAATCTAGAACAGAAATCAAAACAGTAAAGATTAAGCGAGCAGCCTCGACATGGCGTACATCAGAAGCGCCTGCAAGTCGACGCTGCTTTTTGTTAGCAGTAAACGCTCAGCCATTTGGTCGGTCAGCAGGTTACGAGTTAAGTTGGTTGCCGCGATGATGTGCTCGCGTGTAGGTTTCGCTGGCATTACTAATGCTATAGCAAGATGCACTTCACCCATTTTGGATGCCCAATCCATTGGAATCTCGTTCGCGATAACCGCGACAGAAATGTGGTCCACACCTTCGAACATAACATGGGGCAGGGCAATGCCTGGTGTTACTGCGGTTGAAGATCGTTCTTCGCGTTTGATAAAGGCGAGAATGAGTTCGTCTGGGTGAATCGGATGAATAAGCTGAGCTAGCCCTTTCAAGCACTCAAATTTGGTGAGCTCAGTGTGCGCTTTGGCGTAATGCCATTGGATTTCACACGGAGGACAAATCTGGGGAAGTCGCTCTGCAAGTTGGCTTGAGAACTCGTAATTAATGTGGGAGCCCACAACGGTAAAGTTCTCAGCAATGATGTCTTTGATAACGAAACAGGCAAGCTCGGCATCAATACCGATGGCAGTGATTTGGCACAGGTCGCCTTGCTGCAAGCCGACCTGCAAAACCGCGACTGACTTGGTGAGTTCAGCGATGCGGTTTTGCGTTATGTTTATGATGTGTATGGTGCTTTTGAACTTTTTGGCGACGCGATTGAGGGGCTGCGCTACGTGAGCACTGGCATTAATATCGTCGACAAAAAAGGTGATTTGGTATTCGTTCATCAGCACAGCGTATCATCGACAGTGCACGAGGAACACTTTATCGACATTGAGTAACACATCTTCAATTGGGATTTGGACTTTGTTGGTGCCTTCAAAGCGGGCTGGTTGTTCAATCTCAATATCGGACACAATTAAGACACGATCCGCCTGTGCAATGTCGTGGGGAGTGAGCTGATTCTCAATACCCATCGCACCTTGCGTCTCGACCTTAATTTGTACGTTATGCTTAGGCGCAGCTTTCATTAGAGCATCTGCCGCCATATAAGTATGAGCGATGCCTGTAGGGCACGCTGTCACCGCTACGATTTTCATGTTCTATCCATTTTATTTTTTGTGGATTTTAGCATAGTGGTCGACGAAAGAATGGATTTAAAGCAGATAATCGCAAGAGCTCTATCACAGTTTAAATCTCATGTTACATTAATCCAGTTAATGCACTTTTTATCCTGTATTGAAAAGAGAAAGTGTTGGTTACTCTGTACACAGTCATAGATGGAACAAATAACTCATGACTCACGAGCGTGAACATTGCAAGGTACAAACAATGGACATATTAAACCTTATTGAGCCGGAAACCATTTGCTTGGATTTGCAGGCTCAAACCAAAGATGAAGCGCTCAAAGAGCTCGTCGAATTGTTGGACGCGGCGGGCAAGCTCACTAGCAAAAGTCAGTTCTTGGCGGACATTTGGAAACGAGAAGAGATTGGCAATACCGGCTTTGACGAGGGTATTGCCATTCCTCACGCCAAAAGCAATGCGGTCGCAAAACCCGCAGTTGCAGTGGGCATCAGCCGCAAAGGGATTGATTACGGTGCTGATGATGGCGAACTGTCTGACGTATTTTTCATGCTGGCTTCTCCAGATGGGGATGATCATCACCACATCGAAGTCTTGGCACAAATCTCCACTAAAATCATTGAAGATGGTTTCGTCAATAAGTTAAAAGCGGCGAAGTCAGTGGATGAAGCGCACGAACTACTCACTGACATTCAGTCGAACGCAAACGACTCAGGTTTAGATCCTCTGGAATTCGCATCTGAACCCCTTAGCCCTTGGGCACAAAAGCTGAGCAGAATGAAAGAGCACTTGCTGTTCGGCACTTCACATATGATCCCGTTTATTGTCGCGGGCGGTGTATTGCTATCTCTCTCTGTGATGATCTCAGGTCATGGTGGGGTTCCGAAAGAAGGCATTCTGGCTGATATCGCCAAAATGGGTATTGCTGGTCTGACACTATTTACCGCGGTATTAGGTGGTTACATTGCCTATTCGATCGCTGATAAGCCTGGTCTTGCTCCGGGAATGATTGGATCTTGGATTGCGGTTAGTCATTACAACACTGGCTTCTTGGGCGCGATTGTCGTCGGATTTTTCGCCGGCTTTGTGGTTTGGCTACTGAAGAAGATTCAATTGCCGGACAGCATGAGCTCCCTCGGCTCGATTTTTATCTACCCACTGGTTGGTACGTTTGTCACCTGTGGCGCTGTGATGTGGGTGATCGGCTCACCGATCGCCAGCGCAATGACAACCATGAACGATGTGCTCACGGGTATGGCGGGCTCAGGCAAAGTGATGTTGGGCACCGTGCTGGGTGCAATGACGGCGTTTGATATGGGCGGTCCTATCAACAAAGTGGCGACTTTGTTTGCTCAGACTCAAGTGAATACTCAGCCGTGGTTGATGGGTGGTGTCGGTATCGCGATTTGTACCCCGCCTTTGGGTATGGCGTTAGCAACTTTTCTATCGCCAAGTAAGTTTAAACGTGATGAACGTGAAGCGGGTAAAGCCGCGGGCATCATGGGTATGATTGGCATCAGCGAAGGAGCAATTCCGTTTGCGGCGGGTGACCCAGCTCGCGTACTGCCTGCGATTGTTGCTGGTGGTATCGTCGGTAACGTGATTGGGTTTATGTTCCATGTCATTAACCATGCTCCGTGGGGCGGCTGGATTGTGCTGCCAGTTGTGGACGGCAAGATTGGCTACATAGTTGGCACAGTTGCAGGCTCGCTTACTACAGCACTGATTGTTATCGCGCTTAAGAAGACGGTAACGGAAGACGATAGCTCAGTCGGTCAATCTCAAGCTTATACATCTGTGCAAGGCGAGGGCGAAGCAGACATTCTTGCTGTGACGTCTTGTCCATCAGGTGTGGCGCACACCTTCTTAGCTGCGAAGTCACTAGAGAAAGCCGCCTGTGCGTTAGGCATTAAGATCAAGGTCGAAACGCAAGGTGCGAACGGCATCATTAACCGAATCACTGACAAAGATATCGCCAAGGCGAGGTTTGTAATCTTCGCTCACGATGTCGCCATCAAAGAGCCAGAACGATTCAGAAAAATGAAGGTGCTGGATGTCAGCACTAAAGACGCGATGCTCAATGCAGCAGCACTGTTGCAGGCGAAAAGAATCCCTTAAGTACATATCCCCAAGTAACCTCGATATGCATGGTTCAGCGAGAATGATTTGGTTTTCAGGCGAGGCGACGATTTGAAGTTCTAGGGTGCTAAATCAAAAATCGTCAACAAAGTATGCAAACCAAATCAACTCGCCCTTCGGGAGCTTGTCACTGAAGCGATTTCTTTGTCAAACATCTTGGAAATAGATCACTATTACGCTGCGATGTTTTCCTCGAACTCGAGTCAGTGACCAAGCTCTGAATACTGCATCTTGAAGTCACTTGGGGATAATCCCAACTAAGGCTATCTGCTCGTTAGCTCCATCATTTTTGATGGAGCTTTTTTATGCCTGCGAAAAGTGCTGCACTAAGAAATCAATAAAAGTGCGAATGCGCTGAGGTTGGTACTCACTATCTTTGTAAACCAAGTACATTGGTAGCTTAACTGATTGATATTGCGTTAGTACTTGAATCAGTTCACCGTTGTTAAGCTCTTGTTCTACCATCCATTTTGGCATTGCAGCGATGCCTTGCCCAAGCTTTGCCATTTGCACCAGCATCTCAGGACTGTCACTTCGAACCTGCTCTTTCACTTTGATTTTAATGGCTTCATCACCATCGCTAAAACGCCACAAGTTAGACGGATTGGAGAGTGAGTAGGTTAAGCAGCAGTGCGTACTCAAATCGTTAGCACTAAGAATAGGGTCGCGCTTGTCTATGTAACTTGGAGAGGCGAAGTAAACCAATTCGTTATCCATCAACCAACGCGCTTTTAAACCCGAGTCTTTTAGGTAGGCGGCACGAATCGCGATATCAACATTGCCTTCAACTAAATCGACAAACTTGTCCGAAACCGACACATCAACGCTAAGCTCTGGATGTTGGTTGAGAAACTCATTCAGTGGCGCAGATAACAAGCGAACGCTAAACGCACTCGGCACTGAAAGCTTGAGCTCGCCAGAGACCGACGCTTGTTCTTGTCTAAGCTGCGACTCGAAGGAATCCATTTGTTCTGTGAGTGTCTGCGCCAGCTCGAGATATTGCTTTCCACCAGAAGTTAAGCTGATAGCGCGAGCATGACGATGAAACAAGGTGATGCCGACTTCACTCTCAAGCCAAGCGATCTTCTTGCTCACCGCGCTCTGAGTGGTATTGAGCTCATTGGCGGCCGAGGTAAATGAACCTAACTGAGCGACACGAGAAAAGACTTTCAAACAATCAAATTTATCCATGATGCATTCCTGTTTGGAATGATAAGTAGCTAAATACTACTCTCCTTAAGTTTTAAGTGGAATGCTTTAATACTTCCATTATCTGTTCGGGAGTTAAAATTATGGTGTTGATTCAAGGGTTGTTAATCGCGTTTTTCTTGTTTGCCAGTTCGATCAAAATCATCGGTTGGGTGAAGCCGATTTTTGAGCCACAGCTTGCTTTCTTTCATAAATATGAATTGAACCGTGCCGCTATGTTTTTGGTTGGAATGATTGAGGCTACGGGAGCAATTTTGATGTTAATTGGCTTGTTATCGGCGAACAACTTGTTAAGTGCGATAGGTGCAAGTTTTATTGTTTTCACCTCAGTTGGTGCGATGTTTTTCCATTTTCGTTTTGATACTTGGAAAGATGCGATTCCGTCTATTGTGACGCTTTTATTGTCACTTTTGGTAGCTTCGCCGTTGATTGAGTTTGTTGCGCTTATTTAAGACGAAATTATTGCAAGTAATGTTCTGAAATCTTTAGTAACATGTTTCAAATATTAACTGTTTCAAATAGTAATAGTTTCAAAACGTCACTTATTTCGAATTCAAGGAGGCTTGCAATGGAAAAACTAAGAGTAGCATTTATTGGTCTGGGTGTGATGGGATACCCAATGGCTGGTTACCTAAGTAAAGCGGGCTATGAAACCAAAGTATACAACCGCACAAAGGCGAAAGCTGACAAGTGGGCTGAAGAATACCAAGGCGTGGCTTGTGAAACACCACGTGAAGCGGCAGAAGGCTGTGACATCGTTTTTACCTGTGTGGGTAATGATGATGACGTTCGTAGCGTTGTTTACGGTGAAGAAGGCATTCTGGTCGGCTTGAAAGCGGATGCAGTGTTAGTGGACCACACGACGACTTCTGCAGATCTAGCGGTAGAACTGGCTGAAGCGTGTGTTAAATACGGCAATCACTTCATTGATGCGCCAGTTTCTGGTGGTCAAGCAGGCGCAGAAAATGGTGTCCTAACCATCATGTGTGGTGGTGAACAAAGCATTTTTGACCGTGTGTCTCCAGTGATGGATGTGTACGCGAAGCAGATGACACTACTGGGTGAAAACGGTCAGGGTCAACGCTGTAAGATGGTAAACCAAATTTGTATTGGTGGCGTTTTACAAGGTTTGAGTGAAGCTTTGCTGTTGGCACAAAAATCAGGCTTGGACATCGCTCAAGTTGTAGAAACGTTGAAGCACGGCGCTGCAGGTTCATGGCAGATGGAAAACCGCGCAAATACGATGGCGGAAGATAAGTTCGATTTTGGCTTCGCTATTGATTGGATGCGCAAAGACTTGGGTTTCTGTCTGCAAGAAGCAGAGCGAGTGGGTCTAGAACTTCCACTGACGAAGAAAGTGGATGAGCAATACGCAGACCTTCAGCGTGATGGCTTAGGTCGCATGGATACATCAGTACTGATCAAAGCGGTCGCTAAAAATCAGTAGTTGATGAATCAGTAATAGATAAACAGTTCTTTGGTATCAAAGAGCTTAAAGAAATCTAAGTTAATCATAATGAATCTCCTTGAGTATGGTTGTGATTAGTGACCTGTGATTAAGGATTAGTGATTTGAAATCAGGAGGTGCTGTAGAGCACCTCCTTTTTTATGTCTTTTAATCACACAGTGTGATGATTACAGCGTTCGCTTACTTGTTTAAGCCTAGTGCAATCTCAAGACCTTTGCCGTACGCTTCGTCCGCTTGGTATGCGTGTTGAACGTGGCGCT
Source organism: Vibrio sp. SCSIO 43155 (assembly GCF_023716605.1). Lineage (NCBI taxonomy): Bacteria > Pseudomonadati > Pseudomonadota > Gammaproteobacteria > Vibrionales > Vibrionaceae > Vibrio > Vibrio sp. SCSIO 43155. The sequence goes on from NZ_CP071853.1 coordinate 526,351, forward strand.
GTTGGATGAACTCTGGCACACCGTCCATTGCGCGAGCTGTGTTGTCGAACAGAGTTTGACGTTGCTCTTCGTTCATCAGACGGAATAGGTCACCCGCTTGGCTGAAGTAGTCTTCGTCTACACGGTGATCGTAGTGATCAGCGTTACCATTGATGCGTAGAGGTGGCTCAGAATAATCTGGTTGCTCTGCCCATTCTTGTTTGTAGTTTGGCTCGTAACCCAGTGTTGAACCAAAGTTGCCATCAACGCGCATTGCGCCATCGCGGTGGTAGCTGTGAACAGGGCAACGAGGTGCGTTCACAGGGATTTGATGGTGGTTCACACCTAGGCGGTAACGTTGAGCATCGCCGTAAGCGAACAGACGACCTTGTAGCATCTTATCTGGAGAGAAGCTGATACCAGGGACTACTGCTGCTGGGTTGAACGCTGACTGCTCAACTTCTGCGTAGAAGTTTTCTGGGTTACGGTTCAGTTCAAACTCACCAACTGGGAGCAGTGGGTAGTCTTTTTGAGACCACACTTTTGTTAGGTCGAATGGGTTGAAGTTGACTTCATCCGCTTCTAGCTCAGGCATGATCTGTACGTACATCTTCCATTTAGGGAAGTCTTGACGCTCAATCGCTTCGTAAAGGTCACGGTGATGGCTTTCGCGGTCTTTACCGACGATCGATTCTGCTTCTTGGTCAGTTAGGTTTTTGATGCCTTGCTGAGTTTTGAAATGGAATTTCACCCAGTAACGCTCGTTTTCTGCGTTGATAAAGCTGAATGTGTGGCTACCAAAACCATGCATGTGACGGTAAGAAGCTGGGATACCACGGTCGCTCATTACGATAGTCACTTGGTGGAATGCTTCTGGCAGTGATGTCCAGAAATCCCAGTTGTTGGTAGAGCTACGCATGTTAGTGCGAGGGTCGCGTTTTACTGCGTGGTTTAGGTCTGGGAATTTTAGCGGGTCACGTAGGAAGAATACTGGTGTGTTGTTACCAACCAAGTCCCAGTTACCTTCTTCAGTGTAGAATTTTAGTGCGAAACCACGGATATCGCGCTCTGCATCTGCTGCACCGCGCTCACCAGCTACGGTCGTGAAGCGAGCGAATAGTTCTGTTTTTTTACCGATGTCAGAGAAGATTTTCGCGCGAGTGTATTTTGTAATGTCGTGCGTTACAGTGAACGTACCGTAAGCACCAGAGCCTTTTGCGTGCATACGACGCTCTGGGATCACTTCGCGGTCAAAGTGCGCTAATTTTTCAAGGAACCAAACGTCTTGTAATAGTTGAGGGCCACGAGGACCAGCAGTCATAACGTTTTGGTTATGGGCGACAGGGCAACCTGCTGCTGTAGTCAGTTTTTTGCTCATTTGATTTTCCTTGCAATATAGTGATTATTTATCGACTTTTCGGCAACTGCTCGAAAGTTATGCAAGGAGAATAGCGCTGCAACTGAGAATAAAAAAACTGTTATTAGCAATCAGTGTGATAGGTATCACCTATGCTTTAAGTGCTTGTTAAACAATGCCTTTGTGTCAATTAACATTATTTGTCGTATGGATTAAAGGTTGTTCTTGAATATGGCTTATATGAATAATTTCTGTCTATTTCAATTAAATCGGAAATAGACAGAAACTTAGGCTACTCAGCGCAGATTGGCAGTCATTAAGTTAGCCATACTTTACTTCTAGCTCTTCAGCTTTGTGGAATGCTGGATGAGTGGCAAGCTGTGCACCATAGCGTTGAATGTTAGGGAAACGCTCAATAACGCCAAACTTGTTTAGGATGTCGACAATAAACGACATCATGAAATCCGCGCCTGTTAGCCGCTCTTCAATAAAGTAGGTTTTTCCTTCAAGGCTTTGATCAACGTAACCCATGACTTTCATGGTTTCCGCATCTGCATAGTCAGCTAGGAAATTTGTTTGCGCGCCATCTTTTGCGACAAACATTTTGAGAAGCAATGGAACCATGGCTGAGCTCTCTGCAAAGTGCATCCATTGAATGTATTGCGTGTAAGCTTTGCTGCCACGTTCTGGTGCAAAACGCCCGTCCGCGTACTTCTCAATTAAGTATTCAGTGATGGCACCAGACTCTGTAACGATCTCGTCGCCATCTTCCAATACGGGTGACTTGCCGAGTGGGTGAATGCTCTTGAGCTCAGGCGGAGCAAGAAAGGTGACGTTGTCACGAAGATAGGGTACGACCTCATAATCTACGTCCAGCTCTTCTAGTAACCAAATGATGCGTTTTGAACGAGACTGGTTTAAGTGATGCAGTTTAATCATAGAAGAATCCTTTTCTTATACAGGTTGATTAGTTTTAATAACAAGTTTGCCGAAGTTTTTGCCTTCCAGCAGACCGATGAATGCTTCTGGCGCATTTTCTAAACCTTCCACTAAATGCTCACGGTAGTGGATTTTGCCTTCCGTTAGCCATTGGCTTACATCTTTCACGAAATTTGTGTAGCTTTGCTCATAGTGATCAAAAATGATGAAACCTTGCATCTTGATGCGTTTGACCAGGATGTTGCCCATCAACATCGACATACGATCGGGACCTTCTGGTAACGCTGTCGCGTTGTATTGAGAAATCAAACCACAAAGTGGCACGCGAGCGCCGACATTTAACAGAGGTAACACGGCATCAAAGACTTTACCGCCTACGTTTTCAAAGTAGACATCGATACCTTTGTCGCATGTTGCTGCTAGTTGCTCTGCAAAGTCATCTGCGGTGTGATCAAGACAATCATCAAAGCCTAGGGTCTCTTTTGCGTACTGACACTTCTCTGCGCCGCCTGCGATACCGATTACACGACAACCTTTTAGCTTACCGATTTGACCAACCATAGAACCGACCGCACCGGTTGCAGCAGCGACAACTAAGGTATTACCAGCTTTAGGCTGACCAATTTCCAATAAACCCACATAAGCGGTAAAGCCAGGCATACCAAGCACACCAAGGGCATAAGAAGGATGCGTCGGCTCACTGCCTAATTTAAACAGACCTTCGCCGTTAGATAGCGCGTAATCTTGCCACCCTGTGTAAGCCACTACCCATTCGCCTGCTTGGAAGTCAGAGTTCTTCGATTCCACCACCTGACAAACGGTTCCGCCAACCATCACATCGTTTAGTTCAACAGGATCTGCGTAGGATTTTCCTTCATTCATACGGCCGCGCATATATGGGTCAAGAGACAGGTACACGCTACGTAAAAGCACTTCACCCTCACTCGGAGTAGGGATGGCAGTTTGTTCTAAACGGAAGTTCTCTGGGACAGGCAAACCTTTTGGACGGTTAGCCAATACGATTTGACGGTTGAGCGTTTGGGTCATGGTAAGTTCCTATATTAATTATTAGACCAGTCGTCTAGTTTTGATTCCTAAAAAATCCGCCGTACTTTTTGGGTAAAAATAAGGCGGATTAAGTGTGGTTCGTTATTTGCCTTTTAGCATACTTTGAGTGCTCTCAAAGCTGCGTATTAAGCCGGAACGATCCTGATACAGTTTGTTGAGTAAGCTTGCACCAATCCATTGATGATAAATCAGGTGGGCGGTTTGTTCTGCTGATTCAACTTGGATAGAGCCGTCTTCAATGCCCGCTTGGACACAATCTTCGATGGCTTTCACCACTTGAGTGGCACCCGAAGCCAGTCTTACACGCATTGCTTCTGAAAGATCAGAAACTTCCGCGCTCAACTTCACCACCAAGCATTTGTTGGCATTACATTGACCATTTTCAATCGCCATCCAGCGCTCGAAGTAGCTCAACAGGCGCTCGGAACCAGAGCCTTCACTTTCAGTAAAGTGGGCTGTGATCATTTTAAGGTAGCGAGAGAAGTAATCTTCAATCAATGCCTCACCAAATTGCTCTTTCGACTTGAAGTAGTGGTAGAAAGAGCCTTTCGGCACATCCGCTACCTTTAATAGTTCTGAGAGTCCAACACTGGTAAAACCTTTGGTCACTACCAACTGGTAGCCGACATCAAGAATGTGTTGGCGTGTATCGTTCGTTTTTGCATTCATGACTAATACTATAAAAGCGATTAGACCAGTCGTCTAGTAATTTGTAAATCTTACTTGATCAGTTCGTATTCAATCACATACAGCTCATCGATATTTGGGTAGATCTCACGGATAAGTTCTTTCAGTTTTGGCAGTTCAATCGCTTCTTGCTCTGCGTGGAACTCATTGATGTCATCAAACTTCAGTGGTGCTACTGACAGGATTTTAATGTCGCATACCTTGCGATCTGTTTCCAAGGTAAACACTTCCACTTCGGTATTGGGCACGTAGTGGCTTTCTGATTCATCACGAATCGTGATTGTCTTTTTACCTGCAGTGATAAGTGGTGTTAGGAATTCAAAGAAGGTGATTTTAGTTGGATGTGAAGACATAACCGATGCTCATATTAATGTAATAGGGCGAGAGTATATCTCGCCCTTTAAGAAAAATATCCAAAAAAGTGCTCACCAAAGACGCCTATGTAGAGTCGCTATTTCGAGGTGTATAGTTTGTCGCTTTAGAGTGTTGAGTGCGCCGAAAATATTATTATTTAACAATGAGTTTTATAAGTTTGGCACAGAAGTAACCTAATATAATACCGATCCAATTAGTGCTTAAGTCATCAAAACTGAAGGAGCGAGTTGCGATAAACAATTGGCTGAACTCCTCTAAAGAGACGATAAACAATAGGACGATCAGTAACCGAATACCAAACATGTCCGCATTTGTTGCTGTCACCCATTTAGGGAAGTTAAACACGGCTAGAAAACCAATCAAAAGGCTAAAGGTAAAATGTAACGTACTTGAGCCGCCGACATAATTCTCTAGATTTTGGTACGTGGCATGACTGATATCAGAACTCTTCCAAAGCGATAGAGAAATCGTCAGTAGTAACACTCCGATAAAGCTAATTCGTGCAATCGTATTTGTCATATTTACCCCACAGGAAAAAAGCCAAGATAACGTTTCACGAAGTAGAGTGCGGCTAAGTTTTGGATTGCTAAACCTATCGCCATTGCCCAAGCTGCACCTAATACGCCGTACCATTGAGAGAGCGTGACCAGTAATGTAATGGAGATGACACCAGACACGATAGTGATGTATTTCATGGTCTTTTCATGTCCACTCATAAGCAATAAAAACCCAACTGAACCTGTTGCTACATTCACTAGTTGCCCTAGCGACAATGCAACGAGTAAGGGCGCAGCTGCAGTAAACTCTTTGCCAAACAGTTGCATAACAAACTCAGGAAAGGCGACGCACACAACCACGGGAATCATTGCTGCTCCAATATTTGCACGGCATGCCAAACGACTAAGGCTTTGCAGTCGATCTCGTTTTCCTTCCTTATAGAGTGAAGCAAACATCGGAGCGACGACGAAGTTAATTGTGACTAACACAAAGCCAATGAGTAATGAGGTGCGTTGTGCTGCAGCGAGTAAGCCAAGATCGGAAGTTGCGAGAAAGAAACCCGCAATGACCAAGCTGCCCCATTGAACCAAATTGGAAAAGATGCTGCCAAACCAAACTTGTTTTGCTGAATAGGTTAGCTCGGTATTTTTCTCCGTTTTCCCATGACTATATTGATCAGACTTAAGCCATTTGATGCTCGATTGGAGAGCGACAGCCCCTGTTGCTATGACGAGTAAAATCATAAGGAGATCTGCATCAATTGAGTAAGCTCTCTGAGCCACTAATACCAGCGCAACCATAAAGAAGCTCACGCCGAGTTGTAACGCAAATAGCGAGGGGACAACTCGTCTAGAGGCTTGCAATACTCGGCTATTTGTCTGCCCAATAACGAGTAATGGGATCGACAACAAAGCAAGTGCCAGTGCAGCGTCGGAAACGCCAGTTGTGTTTACGTGTTTAGGGAAAAAGTTGAATGCCAAGTAGATAAAAGTACACGCTGCTACACTAAACAACAGACTTCGTGCTAGCGCGATACGGTAGTTGTTGCTCTGTTCCTCACTATTGTTATTCGAGAAACCAATAGCGTTGTACTTAACAAGCGAAACATCAAATCCTAACTGAGAAATAATGGCAGTGAAGTAAGCGAGATTAAACAAAAAGAAAAACTGCCCTGATGTCGATGCATCTGTGACTCGGGAAACGATGAGCGTTAAAAGAAACGCAAAACCAGCACTCAGAACACGGGTAACTGCGGTTTGAAAGCCGAGGGAAAACAGACTTTTTTCCTTGTTCTGAGTGGCTGCGCGCTTTTGTTGTAGTTGTTGAAGCATTTGATCCTCTAGCTGTAAATGCTGATTAGCGCGATTCGTTGTTTTTCTTCACTAAATGTTTCATTGAGCTTCTTTGAGTACTGATTGAAGTCAATATCGTGGTAGTGATTAATGCAATGGGTGATTTGTTTTGCCATCTCTTGTGGACCTTGTGCCAAGAAAGGGTAGTTAAGATCTTTGGTGGCACCGATAGAGCGAATGACCATAGGTAAATGCAGCTTCGCCGCTTCAAGAATGGTCAGCGGCATACCTTCCCAAGCAGCAGTATGTAAGTACAAATCCGAAGTTTTGAGTAGGCTAACGACTTCATCTCGTGGAATCATGCCCGTGACTTTAATACCTTGTGCACGTAACTGATCTTCAAGCTCTCTCTCGCCGCCACCAATCCAAGTGATATCAATATCATGTGCTAACTCAGCCTTTTTGATTTGACCGAGTGTATCAAGCAAGAACTGAGGATCTTTTTGTGGAGCGACTCGTCCTAGAATGACCAATTTCAGTTGAGTTTTGTTAGTATTTGGACTGCGCTCTTCGCTACCATAGGTTACGTAGTTATTGAGTAACTCAGCGCGCTTAGCGCCTATGCTGATGGCTAAATCGCATTCGCGTTGACTGCACCCAGCAACAACATCGATTTTTTTAAGCGCGATTTTTTCTAACGTCTTGTAAATCTGTTTGGCAAAATTGGAAATGTCTTCACGTTCAAATGCATAACAGTGGGGCGTGTAGATAAGGCGAGCATGACCGAGCTTTAAGAATCGACCGAGGAAGCCCGCTTTACTTGAGTGCAAGTGAACAAAATCTGGCTTGAGCTCCGCAATGAATGCGTTTGCGTCCTTCATGAATTGCAATAAGTTGCCCTCTACCCATTTTGTGTGGCTAAAGACATGGTTGCTTGATTCATTAGTCATATCATTTGAGCGAGCACGAGCAAGCAATGAATGCTCGAATGCTTCGCTACGCGAAGAGTGAACGTAGCTGTAGAGTGCTGTTTGAACCCCACCGCCAAAAGCTTCGGTTATGTGCAGTACTTTCTTCATTATGCTTTGGTCCCTGGAGTTTGCTTCCACTTGTTCTTAAATGCTGCACGCTCTTGCTCTGAGTAAAGGTGACGATAAAGAGGAAGATCGTACATGTAGAAAAGCTTGGAGAAGTCGTAACGCTCTTTGAAGTACTGATGGATATTGGAATACCACTTGTTTTTTGCTTCGTTGCTGTTTTTAAGAATAAAATCATCAAGCTGAAGAAACTCACCGATCTCTTTATCAAGGGAGCTCAGCTGTTCGCATTTAATTAGAATGACACTCGCCTTTTCATTACTGAATGTATAAAAAGGTTGAGTGTTATCAATCTCTTGGCGAAGTACATCGATGTTGAAGTTACGTTTAAGCTCGTTATCGAACCAGTTAGCAAAATAATTAAGGTTAAGGTAGTTATCGAAGCAATGCTCTAAATGTTTGTAAGTCACATCCATATCGCGATGAATAGCGTCGTTTTTCTTGCCTTCGACGAATTGAATATGCAGGTCTTGGAAAAAGCGGGAGAAAACCGTTGCAATTGGATCACGTACCAGAGTCACAATCTTGATGTTGTCGCGCTTTTGTAAGATGCGTTTTCTTTTGTTGAGAACAAGGCGATACATGGTGCGGTTTTTAAAGTCGAAGAATTTACTCACATCTTTTTTATTGTGGTACATCTGGAACTCTTCGTGATCATCAAACGTGTGGATGTGGTAGCTCGGAATTTTACGCTCACCCAAAGTATGCTCAATAGACGACGAACCGACTTTACCCATTTGGTAAACCAGCACGAAATTGTCTGCTTGAAGTTCTCGGTTTTTCTCAAATTGTCGAGAGATTGAATATTTCATTTATCCTATCCTTGATAGCTTTAAATTGTTTGCTCTTCGCCATTTCTATTTGTTGGTTGGTGGCGAAATCAGTTAATTGGGTTTTGAATCATGAGCAGGTTGAGAGTGGAACTCTGCCGAAACGGTTGTCTCTTGCTGGAGGTTATAATGCCTTGCTTTACTGATCATGACGGGTAGTAAAAGTATTAAAATGATGGTGGTATTCACGGCGACAAAAAACACCATGATTAGAGCGTAGATTGCGAGTAGGAAGCTCTTTCTATTCTCTTCCAATGAGTTGAAACAGCCCTTCATAAAGTGCACATAACCACCAAATAACAACAAAATGCCTAATAGCCCGTATTCGATAGAGGTATCTAGAACAAAGTTGTGGGTGTAAATCGCTAACTCATCGTAGTTAAAGTAGTTGATCATGTAGTGAGGTAACATCTTTGCTCCGACACCTAAAATTGGATATTGAAGCAAGATGTCTAACCCGTTTGCCAAGAGCAATTTACGGTGTAAATTGGAGACCCAACGCGCTTCACTTTGGTTGGCAAATAGGATGTCTTCTTGAGTAATTTCGAGCTTGTCTGCAAGCTGGTCAAAACCCACGTAAAGCGTTGTTGATACGACGAAGAAGATGACCAAACTTACCCCAATCAGAACAGTCCAAGTGTAGGTCTCACTGATGGTTTGTCGTACTAATCGCTTGATCACCAGTTGATCCATAAAAACCAACAAACAAAAACCGAGCAACGCTTTTCTCTCTTGAGAAAGAACCAGTAGTACGAATGCAAATAGCATTAATAGGGGAAAGGCGCGGATTTTGTCTCTGTAAAGGTAGAGTAGGGAGCAGAGAACACCGAAGGCGTACTTACTCACGCCCAATAGCTTGAATCCACTCTGGTAGCCTTGTGAGAAGTGCCACAGCGCAACAAGAGAGCAAATCACCAGTAAGCTGTATGTAAAATAGACCATGATTCGGTCGTCGTTAAAGACACCGTAGGCGTAAAGCAAACACAGCAAACTTAATATGGCAACCCATTGAACTGTCTCCGTAACCAAAGGCATAAATGGGACACGATTAAGAAGTCCATTGACAAAAACATAGCTGGTAAACAGTAATAAGAAGCCCATGCGAGGATGTAGCAATGCATGGGTCTTACCTTCCAGTATGATAAGAGCCACCAAACCGATCGAGAGCAAGCTTGCAATATCGGAAGGCGCGAGTACGAGGCTACCTGCTCCCACTTTAAATGGTGCGAAAAAGAGGGAGAGCGTAATTGCTGCCAGTAATGAGATGCGACTACTTACTGGTGCAGAGTTGCTGGTAAAGTCCATAGTAACCGTCTCGGAATTTGTCGATGGTGTATAACTTGGCGCGATTAACTGAGTACTCGCTTGCTCTGTTGTACATTTCTTGGGTGGTGCAAAGTTGAGTTAATTTGTGGGCAAGTTGCTTTGAATCTCCCAGATCAAACAGGTATTCGCTGCTGCCCATGACTTCATCTAATCCAGGTACGTCAGAAGACAATACTGGCAAACCTGCTGCCATCGCCTCAACCGCAGCTAAACCGAAGCCTTCCACTTTAGAAGACTGGACGTATACGTCGATGTCGCTCAGGAATGACGGAATATCAGAGATGATGCCGTGAAAATGAACCCTTTCGGCAATATTGAGTTGATGACTAAGAGACTGTAGTTCGGTGCGTTTACTGCCATCTCCCGCTAAGTGAAGCTCATAATTGGTCGGCATTAGGGCAGTCGCACGAATCAAGGTTTCATGGTCTTTATGCTCATGCAGTCTTCCGACCATACCGATATTAATAACTGGCTTTTGTAGCACTGAACTGGCGGACTTTGCGACCATTGGAAAACGTTCGAGATCAACGCCATTGTGTACAACACGATATTTGTGTTGGTAGTGAGGCATGAATTTCACGAGCTCTTCTTGCACTTTTTCACTGATGCTAACAGTAAGGTTATGACCTCTGTAAAGCAGGTGTTCCATGAATTTGAATAGGGGGTAGTCACGGCGGCGGTTATAAGAACAATGCTCGGTTTGAATTCGTTTTTTCCCCACAGCTAATAGCGCGAGATAGATGGAAGGATATAGGTGACCATGAACTAAATCAGGCCAACGCAACAGTGACCACTTTTCTTTTAGTGAAAGCGTTTTCCAGTTACAACATTCGATGCCTTGAGCAGATAACAAGTCCAGATAGTCGTTGTCATCGCACAATACAAGAATCTTTATATCGTATTGAGGTGCGTGTTCCATCACAAGATCCACAAGGAATTTTTGCGCGCCCCCATTTTTGGATAAGTCATTGATGATATGAAGTATTTTTGTTTTCATAATTAGGCAGATAAGTAATCTTTTTTGAACTTTTCGATCTCAGATGCAGAAAAGAAATGCTTAGTGAATTTAGAAGTGAGCATTTCTTCAATGAGCGCTACTTTGGGATGAAAAGTACGTTTAAATTCAACAAGAAGAGGGGAGTACCACTTGTTATCGGCTTGGTTGTCATGCTGCACCTTTACTTCTTGTTGTAAAAAGGTGCTAATTGCTTTTTGTGACTGATCGAGTTTATCGACACGAACAACCATAAGAGAGAAGTTGTCCTTTTGGTAAACTTGATATCCAAGCTCATGATCAAAAGGGTGTGTAAACACGTCGATGCCAGTGAGTGGCTTGATTTCATTATCAAACCATTCCAATGGATATTGATGGTTTACATGCTCCTCAAAAGCTTCATGTAACAATTGAGAACGTTCAGAGCGTACTGCACTGTCATCGTTTAAGTACTTTGCCGCCATCCAGAATGGTAGGGATTGGAAGAACATAGATATGTTTCGACCAATCGGCTCACGCACTAAAGAAATGATGCGGACTTGTTTCTTACGCTTGAGCATGCGACTCATGATCAAGCGCTTTAATAAGCGCTTGATGTAGTTAGTCGCAGGGTTATGCAGTTGTGCACGAACTGGAGATATCTGTTTTTCTGCATCGATAGACATCAGATCGTGTAGATGAATCGATTTTGGAATCGATTTCTCCAACGCGCTCGACCCCACTTTTCCCATTTGATAAATCAGTACCGGGCTGTCCTGCTCCTTTAACAGTTGGTACCACTGCATGCTAAGGCTAATAGGCGTACTGCTGGACATAATTCGCTTCTCCTTCCTTTGATTTTGCCTGAGTAATCAGAACGCCAAGCGAAGGAACTGAGTGTTGAATTTGTTTAGATAGCGCTGCGTTAACCAATGATGCCTTGGTCGATTCTGATCGGATTACCGTAATTAATCCGTTTGCTTTCTTACCTAGAATGAGTGCATCGCTCACTGATAGCAGTGGAGGCGTATCAATAATGATGCGGTCGTATTTCCCCTTGAGGTATTCGATCAATTTGTCGAAACGATCGGATGCCAACAACTCTTGTGGGTTTGGTGGAATAATCCCTGCAGGCAATACATCTAGATTCGCCTCCTCGCTGCGAACAATACACTCACTTAGCGATGTATCCATCGTAAGGATATTGGTGAGTCCAGGGCTCGACTCCGAGATATTAAAACGTTTGGCGATCGATGGTCTGCGTAAGTCGCAATCGATGATCAAGACTTTCTCCATGGTGGAAAAAGACACTGCCATATTGATGCTCGTTGATGTTTTGCCTTCTTCTGGAATAGCTGAAGTGAAAGGGAGCACTTTCTGTTTCGAGTTTGTTAATCTGAGCAGGAGAGAGGTTCTGACCGAGCGGCAGGCTTCGCTGAACAGTTTCTCATCTTTGTCGAGATAAGCTGTATAGCTCACCCCACCTTTGCGTAGATTACGCTTTTTCACTCTTGGTATTGTGCCTAGACAGGTGACACCCAGCTTTTCTTGTACATCTGAAGAAGTACGAATCACTTCACGCAATGTTTCTAAAATGATGACAAGCGCACAGGCAATAGCAAAACCAAAGAAGGTTGCAATTAACACCAGCTTCATACGTTGTGGCGCAATTGGGAAAAGCGGAATGATTGCTGGATCAGTAAAACGCGCAGTGACGTTTTTGTAATCGCTAGTGGCGCTGGTCTCTTTCTCGCGGTTCAAAAACGCTTCATACAAATCTTTGTTCGATTCGACCTCTCGCTTCAGTTGCTCATACTTGGCTTTTTGGGAGCCTAACATTTGGAAATCTGACTTTTTGCTGTCTAATTCCGCGCGAAGCATATCTTCTTGCGCTTTCGCTGCGAGTAAGTCTTGTTGTTTGCTGAATGAGATTTCGCGAATCAGCTGTTGAGTTCGGGTGCGAATTGAATCTAGCTGAGCCCTAGCTTGAACCATACGGTCATGCTTTGGTCCATAGCGTTGAGAAAGCTCAGAGACATTTTTCTCAGCTTGAGCTTCAGAAAGTTTAAGATCGCGGATCTGCGCTTGGTTTGCAAATTCGTCGATAGACAGAAGGCTATCTAAGTCTTGTGAAGATTTACGCTTCAAAAGGTCGATCAGAGTCTGCGCTTCAATACGGTTATTAATCGCGGCATTTAACTTGCGGCTTAGCTCTTCGAGTTCACTGGCGTAGATATCATCAATACCATTGATATCAATAAGACCTTCTTGCAATAAGAAGTCTTGTAGCGCTTGCTCAGACGTTCTCAAGCGTTGTTCTAGCTTTTGTGAGTTATTGGTCAACCAAGTCGCTGCGTTTTGAGTAATTACTAACTTGGCTTCGAAGTTGGTATCGATGTATGCCTGACCGACGGCATTCGCAATCTTGGTAGCAAGCTCGGGATCAGTAGAGCGAAAGCGAATTTTCACTAGCTGAGTGTTACGTACAGGTTCGATCTCTAGCTTCTCTTTGAATGCTTGAAGAGCTTGGTAGTATGGCTTTGCATGCTGTTGAGTTTCTTCAGGGTTTGGAGACACTCGTAACACATCTTGTACTAGTGGGATGGACTTAATCTCATCGATTTTCTGCTCAAATCTACTTGACCCTGTGAACTCAGGGTGCTGGGTTAAGTTAAGCTGAGTAATCACTTTGTCGGCAATGTGATTTGATTTAAGAATGGCGATTTGAGTTTGAAAGTACTCTTTTTTAGTGGTGTCCACGCCGTACACTTCTTCAATTGAGAGTGCACTTTTTTGCTCTTCTTGAATAAGAAGGGTAGCAGTGGCTTGGTATACCGACTTTTTCGAATAGATATACCAAGTGCAAGTGAGAGAAAAGATGATGGTAAACGCTAGAATGCTTAACCAGTTCTTTTTAAGTGTTCGGTAGTGATGCCCAAAACGAATCAACTCGATGCGATTGGAAGAAGGATGAGTAGAATGAATTCCGTTCATTGAATTGCCTGTCATTAGAAGAAGCTCTGATCGATAAATACAATGTCGCCAGGCTCTACCGAGCGCTGCATGTTGACGCTTTCAACAGTTTTACCTGTTGCATGTTGGGTAAGGTTGATACTTTTTCTTGATGCTCGGTCGGTCAAACCACCGGCTAGAGCGATCGCTTTTTCTATGGTGAGCCCTGGTTGATATTCAAACCCACCTGGTTTTCTTACTTCACCGTTCACATAGAAAAGTCGAAAGCTGTTGATTGTGACCATGACTTTAGGGTTAATGAGGTAATCACCTTTTAGCCCGGTTTCTATTTCGTATTTCAGCTGTTTTGGTGTTTTGTTGATCGCCTTGATGCGTCCTAGGTATGGGTAATCGAAGTAGCCATCTGACGTAATTAGGATGTTTTTTATCGTCAGATCTTCTTCGCCATACACTTGTACAGAAATGGTATCGCCTGTATCGAGCAAATAATCTTGCTCACTGGTATTTGCCGAAACAAAGGCGCTAAATAGAACCAGCGTTAAGCCAAGCAGCGTTGTTAAAAGGTTCATTGATATTCCTTGTTATAAAGAGAATCGGGCACTGATAGACCAAACGTTTTGGTCAAAACTATAGCCCTGCAAGTTGGAGTTTTTATCTTGATAGCGCCAATCTGCCTTAAGTAGTACCCAGCGCTTAATTTGATAATCCACACCTGCGGACAAGGCGTAGCGATCCTCGTTACGTGTGACGCCGGTATAGTCATCTTGCTGATAGAGTGCTTCTAAACGTGTGGTTAAGTAGCTGTTCCAATCTTGCTTGAGCGCTAGCGTATAACGAGTTTGCAAGTTGTAATCGCCATCCTGATCTGGGCTAACCGCAGCTTGAGTCGTCTTTAAGGTCAGGAGCGTGTGTTCCTGTGGTTGCCATTCCAATCCGATATCCCAACTAAATCCCTCGAAGGTTTCTCTTTGATGGCTATCGAAGTCCTTTATTTGGTAACCCAATCGCGCGATACCTTGTGTTTTCCCCGTGACTTCCCACTGAGCACCGGTGTAATAGAAGCCCGAGTGATTATCTTTGGAAGGTACATTTGGATTATCTGTTTGATAATCTGTTAAGGTTTGTTTTGTTCCGATTAACCAATAAGTCCTGGGTGTGGCGCGCAAATAAAATTCGAGATGCGCGCTCGGCGCTCGAAAGTCGTTGTATTTGGTTTTAGAGTCAGGCTTTCCTGGCAGTCCATCACGGTAGTTCTGATAGGTTTTATCTTGGTAACCTATACCAAACTCAAACCGTCCTTTTGAACCGTCAGAGCCCAATATGTAATTGGATCTGAAAACATTGCGATGAAACTCCAACGGATCGGTAATTTTGTTTCCTTGCCCCTCAGTAAACTCTTCACCTTTTTCTTCATGCTGAGCGCGAAATTGGTAATCCAAGACCAAGCGGTTACGATGATTAAACTCAAAGAAGTTAGTGAATTGAATAAGATGATCATCGTAATCATTTTGTTCATCAGAGGAGAAGCCCGCGCTTAATTTATAAAGCAAGTCTGCACGGTATTGATTGCGTTCAATCTTTGTTAATAGGCTTGGCTCAACACCCCAAATATTTACTGATTCAACGTTTTCACCTTGGTCAGCTTTCGCAATGTTGTCATTGCCTTCATAAAACACGCCTACGGTAGGAATAAACTCAATGCCTGATTCGGTTCTGTAAGCCATCGGTTCTGCCATTGAAGCAGCAGAGCTTAGTGCTAGAACAACCCCCAAGTACGTCTTTTTTATCATGATCGACTTAGTACGCATTTGAACCTGTAAATCCTTTGAATATCGTCAGGAAGATGATTTTGATGTCCATCCAAACTGACCATTGGTGGATGTAATCCAAATCGAACTCGACACGCTTTTCCATTTTATCGAGTGTATCGGTCTCACCACGGTAGCCATTGATTTGTGCCCAGCCTGTGATGCCTGGTTTTACTTTGTGTCTTAGCATGTAACGGTCGACGATTTGGCGATATTCCTCATTGTGTGAAACCGCATGCGGACGCGGACCGACAATCGACATCGTGCCTTGCAGAACATTGATAAACTGGGGCAGTTCATCAAGAGAAGTGCGACGTAGGAACCCACCAAATGGTGTAATGCGAGGATCGTTTTTGGTGGCTTGTTTTACGTCGTTCCCTTGCTCCATCGTGGTCATTGAACGGAACTTCCAAACTTCAATTTTTCTGCCATCCAATCCGTAGCGGAATTGCTTAAAGATAACCGGACCTTTAGATGTAGCTTTAATGCCGATAGCAATTGCGAGTAGGATTGGTGAAATAAGAAGCAAGATAATGCTTGATAAAACAATATCTTCTAGACGTTTTACCCATGATGAAATACCAGCGAAAGGTGTATCGAAAACGCTGAGTGTTTGAACTTGACCTATTTGATCCCAACGAGAGTGCAGTAAGTTATAGGTAAAGAAATCAGGGATAAGGTAAGTGTTCGCCGTGGTGTCTGAAAACTGAGTCAGGAATGATGCAATACGCTCGTTAGCGTGCATTGGCATAGCGATATAAACGTAATCCACTTCACCGCGTTTAGCTCGTTCTAAGGCTAGCCCAACATTGCCTTTTATTGGGTATTCGGATTCTGGCAATCGGTCTTTAGAGCGCTCATCGTAGAAACCATCAAATAAGACACCATGCTCTGTGTGGCTTTCTAGTTCATTTGCAAGTGTTAAACCGTGTGGCGTTTGACCAATAATAATTGCAGTTCTAGTGTTGTAGCCCATCTTTCTCATGTATGCCAAGACCGCACGAAACGCAACGCGCCAAGAAAGAAGTAGTACTGGTGTAATTAAGAACCAAGATGCAAGAATGTAGCGCTCGAACAAGACATGTACTTGAGAAAAGTACAGAACCATAAACAGGAAGGTGCAGGTCACTAACCATGAAATGCACAGGATAAATATTTGTTCTTTAAATGAACTGGTGCGCCAAGAACGATATAGCTTTCCGCTCTCAGCCATGATGAGGAAAGAAACGCTGCCTACGAAAGATAGGATAACGTAATCTTTGTAGAGTGACGTGTTGGCATCTTTGACAACCAAAAACAGCATAAACGAGACGATGACTACGAGATCAGAGATGCGGTATAAAAATGCGAATTCCATCTCATGAGAACGTATGAGTCCTTTGTGTTTCATAACCTAATTTCCCTTAAGACACGCTACCGCCATTGGGTGTCGTTTCCCAATATCCGTGTCGTTAACGCTTTTTAGTGATAAATAAAATGTGTTTGTCGGTGACCGCAGAAAACCGATCTATCAATCACCATAATTCGGAAATTAGTTTAAAAATTCGCTCTGTTTAGGTAAGTGGAAATAAGAATGAAATTTAGACCTTCGGCTAATATTGGCAGTTTAGGAAAAACTTAATACTTGTCTGAGTAGGGCGGGTAAAAGTACTAATCGTAAAGGATTGAAAAGAAACTAAGGTTTTAATTTGCTTATGGTCTATCGAATTAATTCTTAGGACGGAAAATTAATACGTTAGTTTCGGAAATAAAAAATCCCTCTCGAATGAGAGGGATTGGTAGCAAGCAAAGGTGAAAGAAGTTTTACTCGAAATCTACGCCGTTTTCTTTATGTAGTCGGCGGCATGCGCGACCATCGCTGTGGAATAGGTGACAACGATGTGCAGGGATACCGATTTCTAGTTTGTCACCAGACTCTACTGGTAGTGTATCTGGTTGACGGTAGATAACGTCTGCGTCCGCACCTTCTAGGTTTAGGTAAACTTGAGTCTCGTTACCTAGTTTCTCTACGATCATCACTTCACCGTGAATTGTCGCATCAGCGTCAACGGCTTGAACTAAGTGCTCTGGGCGAATACCTAGTGACATACGGTCACCGCGGTTCACCGTCGTACCATCTACTGGGATCCAGAATGATACACCGTTAGAAAGTTGTACTTTTACGCGCTCTGATTCGACTTCGTCAATGAAAACACTCATGAAGTTCATCTTTGGTGAACCAATGAAACCAGCAACAAAACGGTTTTGTGGGTAGTGGTAAAGCTCTAATGGCTTACCAACTTGTGATACATAACCACCATCAAGAACGACAATTTTGTCAGCCATTGTCATCGCTTCAACCTGATCGTGCGTAACGTAGATCATGGTACAACCAAGCTGGCGTTGTAGCTTCGTGATTTGCGCACGCATGTTTACGCGCAGTGCTGCGTCCAAGTTTGATAATGGTTCATCAAGAAGGAATACATCTGGTTGAGACACAAGCGTACGACCGATCGCAACACGTTGACGTTGACCACCAGAAAGTGCTTTTGGTTGACGCTCTAGCAGGTGACCCAACTGTAGAATTTCTGCTGCGTGTTCAACACGCTTATCGATTTCAGCTTTGTCAGCTTTTGCTAGTTTCAGACCAAATGACATGTTGTCATATAGGTTTAGGTGTGGGTAAAGAGCATAAGACTGGAACACCATACCAACACCACGTTTGGATGGTTCTACGTCATTCATGCGCTGGTCACCAATATACAAATCACCTGAAGTAATGTCTTCAAGACCGGCAATACAACGTAGCAGGGTAGATTTACCACAACCTGATGGACCTACGAAAACAACGAATTCACCTTCGTTGATCTCTAGATCTACGTTCTTAGAAATCAGTACGTCGCCATACGCTTTACAAACATTTTTTAACGTGACACTCGCCATGTAGCTCGTCCTCGATCAATTTTTATTATTCACCGCTCATCATTATATGAATTATCTAGCGAGCAGTAACAGTAGGAATCGGTAAGTTATTGGGATTGGTAAGAAAAACAGGGTAGCGCTCCAAATGTCCTGAACTGGAGCACTACCCATCATAGCCAAATACGAGTTTCTCTCCCCCACATTATTCGTGTTGTCTCCCCCGTGAAATAATTACCACAAACAACACCAATAATGACATTCCACTCGTATGGCAATGAAAAACCAGCAAATCTTTTCACCTATAGGGTAGGTACTGCTGGGAAAGGGTTCTTACCATCCACTCTTGGATGACTGCAGTTTCTAAGATTGTGTTCACTGCTACATCCTCCTAATCGAAATAATTGTAGGGGGAGTAGGCGGGGAGGAGTCAAAAAGGAGGAGTAGAGTGGGAGTTGGGCTGAAATCACATTATTGCGTGACCTAAAGTTGAAACCGATCACAGGAAGTATTCATTTTGTGATTTGAGTCTCTAACCCTTGGCGATTCAGATCACGAAAATACGTCATAATTGCAAGGGCGTAGGGATTAGGAGGATGAGACATATAGGATTATTTCAGATGATATATGTCGAAATACGGCTGAACCTCAATGGACTAGCCCTACATCAAAAATATAAAAAGGATACGAACATGAAAAAATTAAGCGCTGTAGCACTAGGTACTCTTGTTGCTTTGGGTTCTTTTGGTGCTAATGCTGCCATCGAAGAAGGACAACTGACTATCTGGATCAACGGCGACAAAGGCTATAACGGTCTTGCTGAAGTTGGTAAGAAGTTTGAAGAAGACACTGGCATCAAGGTAACAGTGGCTCACCCAGACGGTCTACAAGACAAGTTCCCTCAAACTGCAGCGACAGGTGATGGTCCTGATATCGTATTCTGGGCTCACGACCGTTTCGGTGGCTACGCAGAATCTGGTCTACTAGCTGAAATCAAACCATCTAAAGAAATTCAAGACGGCATCGTTGATTTTGCATGGGATGCAGTTCGTTACGACGGCAAACTTATCGGTTACCCAGTAGCAGTTGAGTCTCTATCTCTAATCTACAACAAAGACCTTGTTCCAAACCCACCTAAGACTTGGGAAGAAGTAGCAGCGCTAGATGCGAAGCTTAAGAAAGACGGTAAGTCTGCGATCATGTGGAACCTAAAAGAACCGTACTTCACATGGCCACTAATGGCAGCTGATGGCGGCTACGCGTTTAAATACACATCTGAAGGTTACGACATTAAAGATGCTGGTATCGCGAAGGAAGGCGTGAAAGATGCGATGAACTTCGTTAAAGGTCTAGTAGACAAAGGCGTAATCTCTGCGGATATGGACTACTCAGTATCTGAGTCTGCGTTCAACCAAGGTACTGCAGCAATGACTATCAACGGTCCGTGGTCTTGGGGCAACATCGAGAAGTCTGGCATCAACTACGGTGTAACAACACTGCCTAAATTCCAAGGTCAGTCTTCTAAGCCATTCGTTGGTGTACTAACTGCTGGTATCAGCACTGCATCACCTAACAAAGACCTAGCGGTAGAGTTCATCGAGAACTACCTACTAACTAACGATGGTCTACGTATGGTTAACAACGACAAGCCTCTAGGTGCAGTAGCGCTTAACTCGTTCCAACGTGAGCTAGATTCAGATACTCGTATCGCAGCAACAATGGACAACGCGATGAACGGTGAAATCATGCCAAACATCCCACAAATGAATGCATTCTGGGGTGCAGCTAAGAACGCTATCATCAACGTTGTTGACGGTCGTCAAACTGTAGATGCTGCTCTAGCAGATGCAGAAAAACAAATGACTAAATAATTCAGTAATACCCTTTTTAAGGAGGGGGCAACTCCTCCTTACTTTTCTATATTTATCCTATATTCGCTAGCAGGTTCCCTATGCAGTCAGTTCAAGGTACAGATGCTATGACAGCACCAGAAGCCAGCCTACCAAGCAGCAAAAAAGTGTTCACCAAATGGGCACTATTGGGCACAGTCGGCATTATCAATGGCTACGCAACTATCTTAATGTATTCTCGCGGTGAGATTGCGTTTGCGCTACTTACGATCATTCTAACCGCATTAGCGCTATTCATTTTTGGTAGTAAGAAAACTTACGCTCACCGATACATCTACCCTGGTATTGCCGGGATGATTCTATTCATCCTGTTCCCTTTGGCATATACCGTCGGTCTGGCGTTTACTAACTACAGCGCGAAAAACCAGCTTTCTTTCGATCGTGCACAGACTGTACTGTTAGACAGAACTTATCAGAGTGGTGAAAGTTTCCCATTCACTCTGTACAAGACTGAGCAAGGTCATCAAATTGTTGTGAAGAAAGGCGACGAGCTATTAGCAACGCCAACCTTCCAACTTGACGGCTTCTCTGCAACGGATCTTGATTTAGCGCCTATCACTGAAGCGACTGGTGACAAAGAGCCAATCAAAACTATCGTTAAGAACCGCAGTGCACTAAGCAGCGTTGACTTGCACCTTCCAAGCGGCGATGACATTCGTATGAGCGGTCTACGTAAGTTCGCAGCTGTGGTTCCGCTATACACACTTCAAGATGATGGCGAATCACTGTTCAACAACCGTACTCAAGAACTATTGCGTCCAAACATGGATGTGGGTTACTACCAACCCGTTGATGAGAATGGTCAGTTTGTTGGCAACACAGTTTCTCCTGGTTTTGTCGTAAACATTGGCACAGATAACTTTGAGCGAGTTTGGAAAGACGACGGCATCAAAGAGCCTTTCATCAGTATCTTCATCTGGACGGTCGTATTCTCAATCCTGACGGTTGTGTTCACGCTAGTTATTGGCTTAGTTCTAGCGAGTGTTGTTCAGTGGGAGGAGCTTAAAGGTCGAGCAGTGTACCGAGTACTATTGATTCTGCCTTATGCGGTTCCGGCGTTTATCTCAATCCTAATCTTTAAAGGTCTCTTCAACCAAAGCTTTGGTGAGATCAACATGGTATTGAACGCTATCTTTGGTATTAGCCCATCTTGGTTCTCTGACCCATTCCTAGCGAAAACCATGGTAATGATCGTGAACACTTGGCTTGGTTTCCCTTACATGATGATTCTATGTATGGGTCTACTAAAAGCGATTCCTGATGACCTTTATGAAGCGTCTGCAATCGATGGGGCGAACTTCGTCCAAAACTTCATGAAAGTAACGTTACCTATGATGATTAAACCTCTGACTCCACTACTGATTGCGAGCTTTGCGTTTAACTTCAACAACTTCGTAATGATTCAGCTATTGACTGGCGGTGGTCCAAACATGATTGGTACTTCTGAGCCAGCGGGTTACACCGACCTACTAGTAAGCTACACGTACCGTATCGCGTTTGAAGGTGCAGGTGGTCAAGACTTCGGTCTAGCAAGTGCAATCGCAACGCTTATCTTCCTATTGGTTGGCGCGCTAGCACTATTGAACCTACGTTTCACTAAGCTATCTCAGGACTAAGGAGTAACGACCATGGCTATAGTACAAGGTAAATCTTTAAAGTACCGTGTATGGGCGACCCATATTGCTCTTTGGGCTTTCCTGTCACTGATTATTTTCCCACTGCTGATGATCATTGCGATCTCATTCCGTGAGGGTAACTTTGCAACGGGTAGTCTGATTCCAGACAACCCATCGTTAGAGCACTGGAAGTTAGCACTAGGCTTCTCGGTAACAAATGCAGATGGTTCTGTAACACCGCCTCCATTCCCAGTACTAACTTGGCTTTGGAACTCAGTAAAAGTTGCGGGTATCACGTCAATCCTTATCGTGGCACTGTCAACAACTTCGGCTTACGCGTTTGCACGTCTACGCTTCAAAGGTAAGAACACCATCTTGAAAGCGATGATGATCTTCCAAATGTTCCCGGCGGTACTTGCGCTTGTGGCTCTTTACGCATTGTTTGACAAACTAGGTCAGTACATTCCGTTCCTGGGGTTAAACACGCACGGTGGTTTGATCTTCTCTTACCTAGGTGGTATTGCACTGCACGTGTGGACCATTAAAGGTTACTTTGAGACGATTGATAACTCGCTAGAAGAGGCCGCGGCATTGGATGGTGCTACGCCATGGCAAGCGTTCCGTTTGGTACTACTACCACTATCTGTGCCAATTCTAGCTGTAGTGTTCATCTTGTCATTTATCGGTGTTGTAGGTGAGGTACCGGTAGCATCTCTACTACTTTCTGATGTAAACTCCTACACACTAGCAGTTGGTATGCAGCAGTACCTATACCCGCAGAACTATCTATGGGGTGATTTCGCAGCTGCAGCAGTATTGTCTGCACTACCAATTACAATCGTATTCTTGCTTGCACAACGCTGGTTAGTCGGTGGTCTGACAGCTGGTGGTGTGAAAGGATAATCTCAGTTGGTCTCTGAGAGAAAAGAATAACTAGAAAAGGGCGACCAAATGGTCGCCCTTATATTTAGCATCGATATTACGCTTTTGGTTTGGCCGCCGATCAGTAATATCAGGCTTTATTGGCGTTACGCATAGCTGGCTGTTAGCTTAGTTCCTTACGCTTTAATCACTAACAGTTTCTTGTAACCATAACCTGAGTCTCGACTCAGGTTTTTTTATACCCGTAGAATCTCTATGCTTTCTTGTTTCCGATACAGACTAACCAGTTTGCAATGGATTACACAGTGGCATCAGAATGCCCTGCGTATCACTTCACAGAATTAATTTAAGCGTATTTAGAGGGAAGGGGCTGGATTTGCTGAGAAAGCGTTAAAACTCGCGGCTAGAGGGAGCACAGCCTACATATTGAAGTAAGGTATATAAACTTTCTTGCTGTAGAGCAACACGGCGGAATAGATCGGCAAAAGTTGAGTCACCACCAAAACAAGTTTGTATGTAATGGTTAATTTCTTCTTCGTTGTAGCCTTCGACATACATGGTTCTGACCCACTGATATTCGACCGCTTTTAAATTGGTTAATGTATTTTCACTTAACGTGGTCTTTTTTAAGCTCAAGATCCAAACTCTACCCAACACCAAAATTGTGGGTGGATTTAACCAAATCAAAGTGAAAGATTTATGACAATTTGAACCTGGCATGAAGTGAATGACAGAACCATGACATTACTTCACGGGTACACCCAAGTGTCTGGAGGACACTTGGGTATATAAGTTGATTTATTTGAGATATTTGACGTGAGCTTCCATTTCTTCGCCAATCTGCTTGCGCATATTCATTAGGCGAATAGCCGATTGTTCGAGCGCTTTATCTTCTTCAGACTCCGGTTTCCACTTAGGAACATCAGTTGGCTTTCCGTCTTCGTCAACCGCAACCATGATGACGATGCAATGTGTTGTAAGGCGGTTTTTCAATTCTTTTGGATCGCTGGCTTGTACATCAATAGCAATGTGCATTGAACTGCGCCCCGTATAAATGACCTTGGCACTGACCTCGACTAAATTCCCAACATGAATTGGGGCGACAAAGCGAATACCACCTGCGTACGCGGTAATGCAGTATTTTCCACTCCAAGCTGCACTGCATGCGTAAGCTGCTAAATCGATCCACTTCATTACGGCGCCGCCGTGTACTTTGCCACCGAAGTTTACGTCTCCAGGTTCTGCAAGAAAACGAAGGGTAATGTCTCTTTGACCACTGCTCATCTGTCATTCCTTTGTGCGTTGTTTAGCTTCAATGTAACAGCAATGCAACGACTCTTAAATACGTCAGCAAAACATTTATCACATCAGTGTCGCTTCGAGTTGGATTAAGCAATCCGAAAGCTGGCTAAAAATCCTTCAAAAATCGAGTTTTATCATTTTATAGATAAAACATAAGTCACACTTATTAAAAAAATACACTATTGATAAAAAGCGCACTAATTCAATTAATTGAATATCTGTTTTGTTGGTTATCTTACTTTTGAGAATGATGTGTCTTTGTTTGTAAGGGTTGTGTAAGGATCTGTAATTGTGGAATGAATGTCACATAATTTCATTTGTGAATAAATATTCGTTCGGAATGCTGTTTGGTGATTGTTTGCTCAATTGCATACGGTTTAATTATTTCGTATGGTTCTGCCCGTTTTTAAATAACACTTTATGGTTAGTCTCTTGTTCCGTGTTTTAAGTCTTAGTTTAGCTATCTCGCTAATTAGTATAAAGATATATGCAGGGGTGGACTCTGGGTATCTGTATGCTTCAGGGTTTGGTGACGCTGAACATGTAGCTCTAAAAGATGCTAAGAAGCAATTGGCACTTAACTTGATTAGTGTTATCGAAGTGAATGAAAAGTCATCTATTGTTAAGACTTCCCATGGTGTCGACACCTCTTTTTCTCAGGATTCATCCATACATTCACTTCCAATTGAAATCCCTCACTTGGAAGTTTTAAGTCATGAATGTGGCGAGAAAGGTTGTGAGTATCGCTATCGGCTGAGTAAGAAAACCTGGCAGAAACAGGTTGAGCATGATTTGACGGTCTCGTACCAAACGGCTGCGATAAAACTTAAAAATCTCAACAACAACTGGCGTGGTGTGAAGGACTACTTTCATGCTGAAGAGCTAATGACGAAAAGTGCCGTTCAGCTCGATGTGCTTGGTATTTTAGATTCCGATGCTGCACAGTCATACCGTGCACAACACCTACAGATTAGCGAAACGATGAACGCGAAGAGAGAAATGCTCTCGATTTCGTTTGTCGCATCGAATGATGCTTTTTCTCATCAAATTCACGAGTTGCTATCACGTCACGCATTTGCGTCGAATCATGGTGGCATCTCCGTTTATATCAAGACGAAATCCCAGCAGGGACGACAAGGGAAAGACTTTATCGCCAAGCAAAGTATTCAACTTAAAGTCTTCGATTCAAATTCATCTCATATGGTGACCCAAAAAGTGATCACCGTGTTAGGTAAATCCCAAGCTAGCTCTGCGGCGGCAAAACACGCTGCTGAGCAAAAAATAATTAAAAAGCTTACTAATAAATCTATCTATTCAGTATTGATCTAAAGGATACAGAAATGTTTAAAAAAACAGTCATGGCTTCTCTATTTGCTACCGCACTAGCAGGTTGTTCTTCAATGCCAGGTATGGAGTCTGCGACGGTTGACCGCAACGAAATGAGTGCAGCTCTTGTTAAATCTTGTACTGAGCTAGGCTCTGAATACACACCAGTATCTTACGCTGTAGACAAAGTATCTAAAGTGATGGTGTCGATTCAAGAGCGTCAATGTGCTGTATTCCAAGACTACCGTACACTAGCAGACAAGCATGCAGACGTAGCAGGTTTCCTAAAGATCAATGCTGATAAGAGTGACGAAGAGCTTCTTGTTGCGATGAATGAATTCGATGAAGGCAAAGCTGAAAACAAGAAAATTCGCCCACAAGTTGAAGCGTACAAAGCGGCGTCTGATTCAATCTTTGACAAGAACGTTGAGCTAGCGAAAGACATCGCGCTTGAGGCGGCTGAAATTGCAATTATTGCTTCAGACAACGCGGCAGTAATTGCGCAAGATTCTGCAATGGCGGGTTTAGGCAACGCACTTTCTTTCCTATCGAACGAGTCTGAAGAAGAAGGCGAAGCGGATGCAGAAGCAAAAGAAGAAGTGCCAGTTGTTGAAGCTTACAACGAGATGAAAGCACGTTCTCTTCTTGTTTACGACGCAAACGACATGATTTCTCTAGACCAAAACACAATCGAGCAACTAGAGAACCTAGACAAAGTTTTAGCAGAGAAAGTTAAGTCGTAATGAAATATTCAAAGATCGCAACACTTGTCGCTGCTGGTCTTGTTTTGGCTGGGTGTAATAGCACGCCCAGCCAACAAACTTACGCAGTTGAGAGTAACGCAGGCAACTCGTCTTTAATCATTGGTAAGTCAGCGTTTGAATTCACCAACAGTGACATCGAAGTTCCAGCATACTTCAACACTCAAGGTCTTCAATTCTGTACTTACGAAGCAAACGAGAAAGACAGCCGTTGTCCGTTAGCTAAAAAGACTATTCGCCTTTACTTCGGTGACGTTCAAACTGACGTTAGCGAGAACCTTCAAGGCAAATCTGCCGATGTATTCAATGCAATGCATTCAAGTATTGGTAAGTTCGAAACGAAAGCGCTTGAGAACACGTTAGAAAACCAATTTGCGGGTGTTAACCGTTTCCGTATCTTGACGCGTGACACTAAGTCAGTAAACGCGGCGATGGAAGAGATTCTTGCCGATGAAGGTGCAGCAAAAGTCGCACAAAAAATGAATGGTCGTGACAAGTTATCGACGGACTACATCATGAAGGTCGACGTGCTTAAAACTGGCGATATGCTCTTTGGTTCTACGCAGTCTTTATTCCAAACATCAATGGAAATGACGACGGGTGTTATTGACCCGTACACTCGTGAAAAGCTGAGCTACCCGAATATCGGTAAGATC
Source organism: Vibrio sp. SCSIO 43155 (assembly GCF_023716605.1). NCBI lineage: Bacteria > Pseudomonadati > Pseudomonadota > Gammaproteobacteria > Vibrionales > Vibrionaceae > Vibrio > Vibrio sp. SCSIO 43155. The sequence continues at coordinate 552,904 of NZ_CP071853.1, forward strand.
CGCGTTTCTAACTTTGATGTTCGTGATAAGGAAAGCTTCACAACCGTAATCGCAAATGGTGACTACTACCGCGGTTTTAACTACACCAGTAGTAAAGACGTTGATTCTGTGATGAACGAAATGGCGTCACGTGGTTTCGATATCATGTTGACTCGTCTGCTAAAAGAGATGCCAGCAACAGCACAAGTTATGGGTATTAAAGGCGACCGAATCTCGCTAGATCGTGGTCAAAATGCTGGTGTATTACCAAATGAAACCATGGTTGTATTTGAGTACAGTGCAGGTTTTGTTGAGCCAATCGGTGTGGCGACGGTTAACCCTAGCCAACAAAGTGCTCAAGGCAAAATTGTCCGCTGGAAAGACAGTAAGCTTGCTGATCAAGTGAAAGACGAAGCTGAGCAGGGTATTTACCGTCCAGATCGTCAGCGTCGAATCTTTGCAGTTAGCGTCGGTGTCCCGATGGAATTCATGAAGGAACGCAGCACATGGGCGCAAAAGGGATAAGTCTTAGTCTTACCCTCGGTGGATTGCTTTCGGCTGCACCTGCAGCTGCGCTTGAACTTGATAAGAGCCAGTCAACACTGGCTCTTGTTGAGCAGGGGTGCGCCTATGGTCGTGGTGCGTTAGCGATAGAGGGGGCGAAAGCGGATGCGATCAATAACCTGCGACTGTTTTTAAATGGGCAGGTTTCACTTTCTTTATCTTCTGAAGATTCCGAATTACTCAACGAACAGTTTAATCAAGCTGCTCGAGAAATGTTAGTAACTGGAATCGAGAGAGGTATGATCACTGCGGATTTTGGGCAACCTGAGATCTACGGCGATGATACCTGTGTGAATGTGCGTCTTATGCCACCAACGCAAACAGAAGAAGACTCAGACGAGGGTATTGTTTGGGGTTCTGACTCGACGGTTTCTGTTGTGGTCATCGGTGAGGGTATCCCGAACGCTAAGCAAGGTTTAAGTGCGCGCCAAGCGGCTGAGCAAGATGCATTTCGTCGTGCTATCAGCCAAGTTTTGGGCGTGATGGTTAAATCTGGCTACCTTCAGCAAACCTATTCAAGCATGTCGGCAAATGCGGTCAGTGATGACTTTAACTTGCATGATGTGGCTGTCCAATCCTTATCAATGCAATCGCAAGGTATGATTACTGGTTGGAGCGAAATTTCTAGCCAAACTAAACCAAATGGTGTGCTTGTCGTGACGCTCGATGTGTCTGTTGAACGCCAAAAGGTTGAGGCTAAGATCGCTCAACTTATCAAGAGTTTAGGGCAACCTGCCGTTTACGTGGATGCGCACCTTCCGGTTGTTCAAACCACGTTCAGTAGCTCTCTTGCTCAGATGGGCTTCGATCTCTCTGGTACTCCAGAGCAGGCAACCATCATTCTTCAAGTTCAAGAAAAAGAGAAAGTGACGCCTTCCGGCTTGCAGTTGGAATTGGCGGCTAAGCTATTAGACCGAGCGGGTAATGAATACGGTGATTGGCACAACGATCCAACACTGATAACCCTTCCTAACAAAGAGGGGATGCTGAATGAACTAGCGTCAGTGCACTTGGCTGTCGATCAAAACCAGAAAATGCTGACTCAAGCGTTACATAGCGCCGTCCAAAAAATGGCAATGCGTGGTGGCCCGGTTAGAGAATTGATCTTTACGCCGAAAGCGGCGGGTCAACAAGGTCAACTTTATACCTTGCTTAGTGCGATTAACGGCGTTTCTGATATCAAGATTGAAAGTCGTTCTGGCAAGGTGATTGTCCGACTTCGCTCATTAAACAACGCCAATGACCTTGCTCAGTTTATCCAGCCAACGTTGCGCATTCATCAGCCAAATTATCAGTCCAAGCTACGTGTTTTGAACGATTACCAAATCAACGTGCTTTAAGACCTCTACAGGATATTTATGTTTAAAAAAACACTTCTTTCATTGGTACTAGCAAGTGCCTTTGGTTCTGCACATGCAAATGTAGATTTTGACCTTAATGATCTCGTTCCTGCAACCGATGCACCTTCTGAAACACAAGCTGTAAATACAGATGACGTAAAAGAGGTGGGTGATCTAGTTGTGGCGGCAGACCCGAAAGCCGCGGTACTTGTTGCTCACCAAAGCCTGATCGAAGACGAAGGTGATGGCGTTAAGATGATCGCAGTTGGCTCGGGTATCGGTATTCTATCTACGGGTTCTGGTAGCTACGAAACTTACGAAAACCGTAACGCGACGTTGTTATCTAAGCGTGGTGCATACATGAAAGCTTTCCAAATTGCGAAAAAGCAATTAGTGGAAAACATGGAAGGCATGAGCAACATGTGTGCGACAGCGATCAACGAAACCATGGATGTGATTGATACTGCGACAGAAGGCGCGGCAAACACCACAAGCATGATGAGCGATAACTGTGCTGAGTCAGTAAAAGGCGCGTTGGCAGGTTACGTGACGTTCGATGTGTATGATGATCCAAGTGAAAACCTAGTTCGTGTTAGTTTGATTTCAACGCCGAAAACACGTGAGCAAACGAAGCGTAAAGTGGGCGCTCTGACTCAGACTACAGAACCAAACGTGATTTTCAAGCAAATCATCGCTGATCTGCAGGCGGGTGTGATGCCTCCTGTTGGTGCGAAAGTGATTACCAACGCTGAAACGGGCGAGTCGTTTGTACTTGGCTTCGGTTCTTCGATCATTCGTGACAACAAGAATAAGAGCGTGAAACGCAAGCTGCTTGGTATGTCTAAATCTCAAGCGCAAGCAAAAGCGAGAAACGGTCTGATTGCAGTAATGCAAGGTGAACAAGTTTACTGGGAAGGTGGTTTCACAGAGAACCAGTTAGAGAAGAATGAACAGTTCGAGTACCCACCTGAGAGCGTTAACCCAGCAGATGCGAAAGTATTGGCAGAAGACAAACACACGTTCATGAACAACATCAAGAGCTTTGATTCGTACAAGTCATTTGCAGCGGGTCAAGTTCCTCCAGGTGTTTCTGTTAAAACCTTTAAGAGTAGCGATGGTGACTGGATGTTAGCCGTTGCGGTTTATGCCCCTTCTCTAGAGGCGACGGCAAAGCAAGCAGCTGCAGAAAACAAAAAGCGCGTTCGTGAAGGTCAAAACGCAAGCTCAGACCACAAAATTTCAACAACTGGCGGTTTGACTGACGGAAGCAACAATACTCAAGGACCATCTGGTCAAGTGAGTAACGCAAATGATCTGTAACCACAGATACTTGCTTGTTCTGGTAGGCCTTTTAGGTCTACCAGTTTTTGCTTCCGACTCTCATTCTTGGTCGTTCAACGGCACGGATTATGAGCTTAAAACCAGTGACTCAGAAGTGTCAGTTGAAGTGAAAAGACAGCATGAACTGACCACGAAACAAATGAAGTCATTGTGTCGTAAAGGGCTCGGTTTAGAGCTTCGCAAAAAATACGAAGACAAGTTGCTTGAAGGTGGTTTCATTCGTGAAACTTTAGATTCGTGGTCTTTTGCGAGTCTAACTTACGAACTGACCAATATTCAGTTTTCTTCAGTGAGCAAGAGTCAAGCTCAGTGCCGTGCGAATGTGAATGATACTGGCTACAAAACCAATCTCCAAACCACAGCGCTGAACTATGCCATTGCGTATTACTCAACCAAGCAGTACCAGCACATCAAGCCGATATTACCGTTGATCATCAAAGAACCTAGCGTTGCAATGGATGCCGCAGGTTTAGTCACCTTGCTCTTATCTCAATCAGACGTGACCAAAGCTGAAAATTACTATCAGCAGTATGTCGATGTTTCCGCAATTTCCAACAGTGAAATCAAGCACTGGCTAGCTCAATGGCAGTTTGAGCAAGGAGAACTTGAGGAAAGCTTGTTCATCGCAAAGCAGTGCTCAAGCAAAGAATGCGAGCGTTTGGTGATAGACATTGAAGATCAAATGTTTGAGCAACAAGCTGAGAGTGTCGGAGATCTGTCTTCTTATTTCTGATTTAACAAATTACGGTAACTCAATTTATGAAATTGAAATATTGCGCACTGGCTGCGTTGTTAAACCTAATTGTGATGCAACCAAGTTTTGCAAATGATCCTTTTGCTGAACTGGACCAAGAAATCGAACAATTAACCGCTGATGATACGGATGAGTTTGAGCAATGGTATGCCGCCCAAATTCAAGAGTTCAATCAATGGCAGCAAGCTTACTTAGCGGACTGGGACAAAAAACAGAAAGCCTCTATTCAAAAATGGGGTGACACCAAAATACCTTCTCCGGATGTGGTAGTGGTTTATGACGAACAACATAACGCACGAACCGTTGTTGATTTGGAGAAAGGTGAGATTACGGTTAGCTACTTACCGCCTGCGGAAGAAGAAAAAGCCGAAGCTCCAGTTGTTGAAGCTGAAGTCGTCAATGCCGTTATCGAGAAAAACGCCAAGGTGTTTGAAGAAGTTGGTGTAACTCAACCTAAAAAAGCTGAGCCTACAATGGTTTTCGTTGAGGAAATTAAAGTAGAACCAAAGACTTTCGAAGAGGTGAAGAAAGAGATTGAGGCGCAAACTGAGCGCCAAATGAGTCAACTTGACATCTTTGCTGCTGAGAAAAGTGCAGTGTTAAGTGAACAAAAGCAAGAGCAAGTGATTGTTCAGCAAAAACAACAAATGGTGAAGCTGGAAGAAAAACGCATTGCTGCTGTGAAGCAAGAATTAGCTCAGCAAGAAAAGCAGTTAAAGCAACAGCCTAAAAAGATTGTTGAGTATAAGGTCAAGATTCCAAAATCATCACTGGCGAACCGCGCCAATCAGTACCTTCCTGCGATTCAACAAGAAAGTGCAAAGCGAGAACTACCGCCTGCACTTGTTTTGGCAATCATGCACGAAGAGTCGCATTTCAACCCGAAAGCAAAATCTCATGTGCCAGCATACGGGTTGATGCAAATCGTGCCGACAACCGCTGGTCATGACGTGAATAAGCTATATCGCGGTAAAGATAAGCCGATGAAAGCGAATGACTTATACGACCCCAATTTGAATATCGAAACTGGCACGGCGTATCTAAAAATTATTCAGAGTCGATACCTAAAAGGCATTAAAGACCCACAAAGTGCGACTTACAGTGTGATCGCGGCTTACAACACCGGGTCAGGTAATGTGGCCAAAGCATTTGGTGAGCGACGTGTTTCTAGTGCGATTAAGAAAATCAATACCATGAGTTCTGATGAAGTATATGAGCACCTTATCAAGAACTTACCTTATAACGAGACTCGCAAATATCTCAAAAAGGTCAACGATAGAATGAAAACCTATCATGCGCAGTCCAACTCAATTATCTAAAAGGAATTGAAGATGAAATATCAAATTCTTACCGCTGCAATCAGCGCAGTGATCTTATCTGGTTGTGCGAGTCAAAGTGGTTCTGAAAACACGGCGAAAGTGGAAACCAACAAAGGCAGCAATGTGCCTAGCTGGGTACTAAACCCAACTTCAGCGAATGGCTTTGCAGCGTCAAACTGTGTTACGGCGTCAGGTAACTTTTCTGTTGATCGTAACCACGCTATCTCTCTAGCACGTAACACGCTTGCGCAAAACCTTGATATTAAAGTCAGTGTGTTAGAGAAGAACTATCAAAAAATTGATAGCTCAGTTGACGGTCAAACCTCTGGCACATCTTTTGAGCAAATCGCTAAGCAAATAACTAATACTTCAATTCAAAAGAGCCAAGTTGAGCAAGTATCACTGGTTGAAATTGGTGGTGTAGAGCAAATTTGTGCGCTAGTAGTCATGCCAAAGATTGAATCAGAAAAGATGTTTAACTCTGCTGTAACGGCAGGAACGGATATTGATCCAACGGATAAAGCGGCGCTATACAAAGAGTTTGTGAGCCAAAAGACAAGCAAAGAATTGGAAAAGCAGGCTGAAGCCCTTTAATCCAAATGAAAGCAAAAAGAAAAGAGCCATCATGGCTCTTTTCTTTTTAGTTGCTATGAGCTCGTTGCAGTTTGAGCTTCTGGGTCGATGACTTTGCCTTTTCTGCGTACTTTAATTTGCGGCAAGATAACGCCAGAGATAACCAACATACCGCCAATGATGTGGTAAACATGAACTTCTTCGCCGAGCATGGTTGAAGCGAGAGCTACCGAAACCACAGGCATCAGGTTCATGAACATGGCACTTGAGTCAGCACCAATCAAGTCAATCGCTTTTACCCACATCAATGGAGCAAAGATAGACGCGGCAATACCAGCGTAAGCAATTAAAGGTAATGCGCTTTGGCTTGGTAGAAGTTGATCGCTGCTTAGCCACAATGGCGCAAGCATAACCAATGAGAAAAAGCCTTGCATGTAAACCAAAGTCATACTGTTGAAAGGCATCTTCCAGCGTTTTAGTAACACACAATAAATTGCGTAGCAAAGCGCAGCCAGCAGCATCAAGCTGTCACCTTGCGTCATATCTTGATGCAGGAAGTAGGTGATATCGCCGTGCCCTAACATAAACGCCAAGCCGCCTAATGAAATCACACCACCAGCCACGCTCAGCATGGAAATCGACTTGCCAAGTAAAGGTACACTCAAGAAAACACTGATCAAAGGAACGAGAGACGTAATCAGTGCCATATTAGAAGCGGTCGTTGTTAGCCCTGCGTAATAACCTAGGGATTGGTTTAGCACCATGCCTAATAGTGCGAGGAAAGCCAATTTAGCCAAGTATGGGCGAATCACATGACGTTGTTTGATCACTGCTGGTAAGCAAAATGGCGTTAAAAGTACCATAGCAACAAACCAACGGTAGAAACTCATTGCGCTAGGTTCGATGGCACTTGCTGCCATTTTATTTACGATGGAATTCCCACCCCAAATCATGACAGTAAAAAACGGAAGCAAATAAACCATGAGAACCTCATCGCAGAATAATTAATGGCGCTAGTCTGACAGGTCTTTATAATGAAAAGTATCTCTGGAAAGACATCGTAAGCGATAGGAAGACAAATTTGAAAAAGAGCACAAGGAATCTTCATCCGTCATTATCAATCGACAGAGCACCATCAGATGTGTTTATGAATTTTGAAGCCTTTTTGTCGAATACAGAAACTCGCATTCACAGCCACCCGTGGGGACAAGTTCAACTGATCAGTGGCGGTATTCTAGAAATGGATGCGGAAGACACACGTTTCTTAGCGCCTCCGCATCTTGCGATTTGGGTACCGGCTGGGATCCGTCACACCAGTTATAATCGTAAGCCTTTGGAATACTGCTCGTTAAATATCGACCCAGAGTTGACTCAGCACTTTCCATCCAAAACGAGCTTGATCAAAGTGACGCCCATTGTTTCGGCGATTGTGGAAGACTTTCGCCAGCGTGATATTAATGTTGCTAAGAGCGAAGAAGATAAACGCCTCGTTCAGGTCTTGTTGGATCAGCTAGCCAAACAAGAAGTCGAACATCACTTTTTGCCAACCACAGACAACAAATATCTGGAGCCAATTCTTAAAGCCGTCGAAGAAGCGCCAACTGATGAAATTAGCTTGGGGGAATGGGCGGAAAAGGTTCATACCACGGAGCGCACTTTAGCTCGCCATTGCCAAAGTGAGTTAGGGATGAGTTTTACCGAGTGGCGATTGCGAGTGCGTTACTTGCATTCGATGGAGTTGTTAAGGAAGGGGCAAACCGTAAAAGAGGTGGCGTTGACATTGGGTTACAACCAGGCCAGTCCTTTTATCGCCATGTTTAAGAAATACTCCGGCATTACACCGGAGCAATATAAGAACCGCTTGTTATAGCTGAGTAAGCACGTAATCTAAACCACCTACAACTGCTGCAACTTGAGCGTCGTTACACTCTTCATCAGTGACTTTCGGGCTGTCTGGGTAAACTTCTGTTGTAGTGCCGTAAGTGCAGTTGGTGACGCCGCCACACAGACCCAGTTTCACCATTGGGTAATTAATCACACCAAATTGCACCACTGGCGAACCAATGATTTCGCCTTTATCGTCAGCAGGTGCAATGTGCGTTACTTTCGCTACTGACTCGATGACGGCTTTTTGGAACTCAGGTTGCGGGTTTTCTGTATCGCCCACCGTGTAGAAACCATCTGGGATCATGCCTTCGATGTATTCAAGACCATCACGTGCTGCAAGTGCAGGGCGGAATTCGGTCTCGTCAGAATCGGTGGTTTCGTGCAGGTCGATGTGCATTAGAACATCACCTAAGGTCGCAACAAGCTTAATCAAGTTAGCTGACTCTTCCGCAGGGCTATTTGCGTAGAAAGAGCGGTTTGGGTCAATCGCATTTGGATTCCAGCGGTTGATCACCTCGTACCCCCAAGGGCTGACACATGGTGCAACGACAATATTGAAGTGTTCTGCATAACGCTCTGCCTGCGTATCAACAAACTTCAGCGCACCATGTACGCCACTTGTCTCGTAGCCATGTACGCCGCCAGTTACTAAAACAACCGGTTTTGCAGCATCCCAGTTACGAGTCTTGATACAAAACAGAGGGAAGCGCGCCTCGTCGTAAGAGAGCGCGCCGTATTGCTCAACATCAAAACGTTCGCGAAGAGCATTAATTTTGGTCACGACTTCTTCTTGGTAGCTACGTTTTACGTCACGTTGCTCACGCCAAGCTTTACGTTCTGCTTCACCCCATGACTGACCTGGGGTACCAATTGGGTAAGTGTATCCGCTTTTCATCTATACTTTTTCTTTTGTGTGCGTGAAAGGTAAGACAAGACTAGTCCTGTCTCAAAGCCACGGCAATAGAAAACACAATTTGTGACCTTATTCTTTGCGAAATCATAACTTTGCTGAGTAGTTTATTGGTGTTACATTTTGTTACTTATTCAATTCCATAAAAGAGATAAATAAATGGCTGGAGCAAGTTTACTAACACTGTTGGATGACATTGCAGCTGTATTGGATGATGTCGCGTTGATGTCGAAGATGGCGGCGAAAAAGACCGCTGGTGTACTGGGCGACGATTTAGCGCTAAATGCGCAACAGGTGTCTGGCGTAGCGTCAGAACGAGAAATCCCGGTGGTTTGGGCGGTGGCAAAAGGGTCGTTTAAAAACAAACTGATTCTAGTGCCATCGGCGTTGTTGATCAGTGCCTTCATTCCTTGGCTGATCATGCCATTACTTCTCATTGGTGGTTTGTTTCTTTGCTTTGAAGGGGCTGAGAAGATCTTAGAAAAGCTTTTTCCTCATGCGCACCAACATGAAGAGAAGAAAGAAGAGCTCAATACCGGAGAATCGGTTGAAGAGTACGAGAAGAGAAAGGTCGCCGGTGCGATTCGTACTGACTTTATCCTCTCTGCAGAAATCATCGTGATTGCTTTGGGTACGGTGACAGGCTCAAGCATCGTAACGCAAATCCTTGTGGTCAGCTTAATCGCGGTATTGATGACCATTGGTGTTTACGGCTTAGTCGCTGGCATCGTTAAGCTTGATGACTTAGGTTTTTACCTAGAACGCACATCAAATGGTGAAGGAGTGAAAGCCAAGTTAGGTGGAGCGTTAGTGGCGTTTGCGCCTAAGTTGATGAAGATGCTTGCTGTGGTGGGTACTGCGGCAATGTTCCTTGTTGGGGGCGGTATTGTTGTCCATAACGTGCCTGCAATTCATCATCTGATTGAACCGATCATCATGGATTTCCGTGGTCATACGATTGCGACGGCGATTGTGCCGACATTGCTTAATGGTGTGATTGGTGTCATCGCTGGCTTGGTTGTGGTTGCAGCTTGGACTTTAGTAGAGAAAGTTCGTGGTAAATAATTACTCTGTAGACAGTAGACAGTAGACAGTAGACAGTAGACAGTAGACAGTAGACATAAGGCTTTATAGGAGCCAAAAGAAAAGGGTCATGCGTTTCCATATCGAATATGGTGGCATGACCCATTTTTATTTCGTGGAGATGATTACTTCACTTCCCACTCAATCTTTTCATTTGCACGAATTGGCACAACGATGTCGCTACCAAACGGCATCGTTTCTGGTACATCCCAAGCTGCTTTTTCTAGCGTTACTGTGTCTGAGTTGCGAGCGATGCCGTAAAAATCAGGACCATTTAAGCTTGCGAATGCTTCTAGGTTTTCTAGTTTGCCTTCATTCTCAAACACCTCTGCATAAAGTTCTAGTGCTGCGTGTGCGGTATAAGAACCTGCACAACCACAAGCTGATTCTTTTGCGCCTTTTGCGTGCGGCGCTGAATCTGTACCTAGGAAGAATTTCTTGCTGCCGCCTGTCGCTGCTTCGATAAGCGCTTGTTGGTGGGTATTGCGCTTAAGGATTGGCAGGCAGTAGAAGTGAGGCTTAATGCCGCCGACTAGCATGTGGTTACGGTTGAACAGCAGGTGGTGAGCAGTGATGGTTGCTGCGACGTTATCAGAAGCGTTCTTAACGAAGTTTGCGGCATCCGCCGTCGTGATGTGTTCAAGAACGATTTTTAGGTTAGGGAAGTCGTTAACGATAGGAGCAAGAACCGTGTCTAGGAATTCCTTCTCACGGTCAAAAATATCAACGTGGTTGTGAGTCACTTCTCCATGAACCAAAAGCAGCATGCCAACTTCTTCCATCGCTTCAAAAACGTGGTAGATGTTCTTTGCATCGGTTACGCCAGAATCAGAGTTGGTGGTTGCACCTGCTGGGTAAAGCTTTGCTGCGACAATTTTGCCTGTTGCTTTGGCTTTGCGGATTTCGTCTGGCGTGGTGTTGTCTGTCAGGTATAGCGCCATAAGAGGTTCGAATTGCTCGCCGTGTTGCTCAGCAAGGATTCGATCACGGTAGGCTAATGCCATTTCAGTATTGGTCACTGGTGGGACGGTGTTTGGCATGATCAGCGCACGGCCGTTATAACGGCTAATATCGCGAACGGTATCTTTTAGAACTTCACCATCGCGTAAGTGAACGTGCCAATCGTCAGGACGAGTAATAGTCAGTGTTGTCATTAATTGCTCCCACCATTAAAAAGTTATGCTTGGAGCCTAAACGCTGCATTTACCTCAAGAGCAAACGCTTGCGCTTAGGCGACAGGATGATAGAGGAATTGCAGTTCTATTTCACCCCATTTTTCACATTTCTTTACGGTAGGAGCTCAGTTGGTTACTTCATCGTCAACCAAAGCGCGTGAATTGTGCCGGGTAGGAAGAAGAAGAAAGTCAGGATTAGGTTGATGAAGAAGTCTTTCTCTAGACCTTTTTCCATGTAAACCGCCACTGGTGGAAGGAAGATACAAAGTAGAATTAGAATCAGTTTATTAGTATCCATGGTCTATGCTCCGGATAGATTATTTATAGTGTCAAAAAGTTGGCGAATTATGTGCCCTATATCACATCTTGGCAATCCTAGTTTCGTCAATACTATGCAAATTTATGGGACTCCATTCTTAAAAAGAAGTTCTTCCACCTGCAAAGCAAGCGTCATATCGGGTGACTGACGAAGGTGCGGTTATAAATCGATATTTTATAGAGGCTTGGGTCATAACTGTTATAAGGATATGATAGTCCAATAATGAGAAAGTACCTGTAGGAAGAAGGCTATGTCGCAATCAGTTTTGTCCCAAATTAATGTTTTTCCAGTCAAATCCGTCGGAGGCGTTGCGTTATCTTCCGCTTGGGTAGAAAAACAAGGATTGAGTTTTGATCGTCGATTTATGATTGCGACGTCAGATGGCTCAATGGTGACAGCTCGAAAGTTCCCTCAAATGGTGACCATCAAGTCCGCGCTGTTGCCAGACGGAGTGGTGTTTACCAGTCTTGGCGAAGAGCCACTAAAGATTCGCTATCAAGATTTCAAAATGCAGGAAGCACCTGCAACGGTTTGGAAAGACAGTTTTACGGCATATACCACCACGGATGAAGCGGATGATTGGTTTAGCAAAGTATTAGGTCTTCGCGTCGAGTTACTTTTTACTGGTGAGCAATCAAATCGCATAAGAGAGAAACTGGGTCACAACGTCAGCTTTGCCGATGGCTACCCAGTACTTGTCATCAGTGAGGCATCACTGGAAGAATTAAACCGCAGAAGCTCTGAGCTGCACTCAATGGATCAATTCCGAACCAACCTTGTGGTATCTGATACCAAGCCATTTGAAGAAGACTCATGGAAGCGTATTCGCATTGGCGAAGTGGAATTTGAATCAGTAAAACCATGTGAGCGATGTATTCTAACTACCGTTAATACTCAGCGAGGCACATTTCGAGAAAGCAAAGAACCACTGAAGACATTGCAAGAGTTTCGTGCAAACGAGCGTGGGGGCGTGTTCTTCGGTCAAAACCTTGTTGCCCTGAACGAAGGCATTATTCGTTCTGGTGACAAAGTTGAAGTGCTGGAATACAAAGAGCCAGAGTTCTATCCAGACAACTCTCCTCAGCGAATGACGCTAACTTGTGTCGAACGAGAAGAAATCGCACGCGACTTTGTCACCTTGTGGCTTGAGCCAAGCAAAGGTCAATTACCAACGTACTTACCGGGACAGCATTTACCTATTGAAGTGGATATAGACGGTAAGAAAGTAGGGCGTCGTTATACGCTGTCATCTAGCCCGTCTCGCCCGGGACGCTATGCAATTTCGGTGAAACGTGTTTCTGGTGGTCGCGTATCCAATGCTTTGCTTGACAACCTACAAGTGGGGGATGTTCTGGAAGCGGAAACGCCAGATGGTCAATTTCATCTAAAAGAGCATTCTGTTCAGCCTCTATTGCTGTTGTCTGCTGGTAACGGCGTAACACCAATGCTGTCGATGGTTCGTTATTTGGCTGATCACAACCAACTCGATGATGTGGTGTTCTACCATCAGTGCAGCAGCGAGATTGATATTCCATGCAAAGATGAGTTAAACGAGTTAAAGCGCCAACACCCGGGGTTGGATGTAAAGATCTGCTTAACGCAACCTGCGATAGATTGGTTTGGTCTTAAGGGGCGAATCAGTCTATCTCATATAAAACAGATCAAAGATGTTGAACAGCGCCAAGTGTTTGTTTGTGGTCCTGACGGCTTTATGCAAAAGGCGAAAAACCTATTGCTTAAGAAGGGGCTCCCAGAAGACAATTATCATCAAGAAGCATTTGGTGTTGCAGCGACAAAAGCTAAGCCAGAGAAAAGTGTTGAGATTGAATTCAACGGCTTTAAGTTGATGGGTAACAACCAACAAACGTTACTTGAACAAGTTGAGAATGCCGGTCAAAGTATTACCAATAGTTGTCGTGCGGGCTTGTGTGGTGCTTGTAAGGTTCAATTAGAATCAGGACAGGTAGAGCATCCTGACGTGCCTGCACTGAGCGCAGAAGAGCGCGCGATGGGTAAAGTGCTTGCGTGTTGTGCTATTCCGGAAACGGATGTGACGCTAACAGACTAACGTTGCTGAGCATAAACACTGCTTGTAACAAGCAAACAAAAACGCCGCTAAATTAGCGGCGTTTTTATCTATTGCTGAACGATTTAAAAACGAATCGTTGATGTGCACAATCGTGATTTAGTCGTAGATCGTTGGGATCGGCTGACGCTTGTGCTGAGTCATTTTGTAGATAGCCACAAGGCGATCGCTGACTTCTTGAGATACTGGCTTGCCTTCTAGGAAGTCATCGATTTGTTCGTAAGTTAAACTCAGAGCATCTTCATCAGCTTTTTGAGGATCAAGCTCTTCTAAGTCTGCCGTTGGTACTTTCTTCACGAGTTGCTCAGGCGCACCCAATGTTGCTGCAACTTCGCGAACTTGACGTTTGCTCAAGCCGAATAGTGGTGCCATATCGCATGCGCCATCACCGAACTTAGTGTAAAAACCAGTGATGTTTTCTGCTGAGTGATCAGTACCAAGAACCAAGCCACCAACGTAACCAGCAATTTCGTATTGAGCGACCATGCGTGCACGCGCTTTTACGTTACCCTTCACGAAGTCCACTTTTGCAGCATCCGTTGGAAGAAGGTCTGTTCCTTTAAGTGCGATGTGAGAAGCAGCATGGAGGCCATCGACACCAGCTTTAATGTTTACCGATACAGAGTGCGTTGGTTGGATGAAAGAAAGTGCGAGCTGTGCTTCATCTTCGTCTTTTTGTTCGCCATAAGGCAAACGAACAGCGATAAACTGGTAGTTGTTGTCACCAGCTTCTTCGTTTAGTTGCTCTACAGCCAGTTGAGCCAAGCGACCACATGTCGTTGAGTCAACGCCACCGCTAATGCCAAGAACAAGAGACTTACAGCCTGCTTCTTGCAATTTACGCTTAATAAAAGCGACACGGCGTTCAATTTCGAAATGCGGATCGATAGAAGGGAGTACTCGCATTTCATCGCGGATGGATTGTTCCATTTAGGGTTCCTTTTCCTGCAAATATGTACGACACCAAGTGAGTGTGAATAAATTCATACTGTCGCAGGCGTTTATAGTTCACAAATGGCGACAAACCATGCAGTTGATGTCTATAAACGTCGCTTTAGTGTCAAAAAGCTCTAAAGATTAGTAGTATCATACCGAATTCATCGGATTAGAAAACTCTCTTCAACCAGGTAATCACCGGATATGAAAAAAATCGCCGTTTTTGGCAGCGCATTTAACCCACCAAGCTTAGGTCACAAGAGTGTGATCGAGTCACTGAGCCACTTTGATCTTGTGCTACTAGAACCAAGCATTGCACACGCTTGGGGCAAAAATATGTTGGATTACCCAATTCGGTGCAGACTGGTTGATGCCTTTATTAAAGACATGGGGCTTTCTAATGTTCAACGCTCAGACCTTGAGCAAACTTTGTACCAACCAGGACAAAGTGTGACGACTTTTGCGTTATTAGAAAAAATTCAAGAAATCCACACGCAAGCCGATATAACTTTTGTCATTGGTCCTGATAATTTCTTCAAATTTGCTAAATTTTACAAAGCAGAAGAAATTACGGAACGTTGGACTGTGATGGCATGCCCTGAGAGAGTGAAAATCAGGAGCACCGATATTCGCAATGCATTGCTCGAAGGTAACGATATTAGCGGGTATACAACATCAACGGTCAATGAATTATTGCTAAGCGAAGGCTTATATAAACAATCGTAATCTGAGAACTGAGAGGTCAGGTTTTCATGGTCAGAATCGGCGTACTTAGTGCATGCGCAATGCTTGTGGCAACACAGGCGAGTTCCGCATGTAACTATTTATCTGATCGTTCCGTTGTATTTGCTGATAACACCATGCCAGTTTGTGAAGACATCTTTGACAGTGTTGGCGTTCTTAGTATCGATACGCTCAATTGGTATACCGCAGAAAAACAGATAGAAGGTCCGACAGAAAGTTACTGGGATCAATGGGCGTTCAAGTCTGAAGACTCTCCAATACTTACTCAAAATTTAGATAGTAACTATTTTGGGCTCGGGTTATGGATGCCAGAAGAACTGCGTGATGATGAAGCCAAAATGAGTACAGAAGAGTGGCTGAGAAGTCATGGCTTAATGTTCAGCATCGGCTTTGGTGACAAGAACGGCAGTGAACCACGAATGCGTGTTGATTACCGCTGGCATGAATACTATGACGCTGATTGGATGATGCAGATCGAAGTACCGTTTTAATATTCGAATCAAAATAAAAAGGACGCACATTGATGCGTCCTTTTTGTATTCTATTGCGACTTACCCTTTATAGCGCTTCCCCAAACACCAAAAAGCAAAGCTGTTCGTATTCTTCTTCATTGTCGTTAAATAGCTTCGCAACGATATCCGCTTGTTTTTTGCCGGATAACTTCATCTTGCGTGCTTCTCGAAGCGTTAATACTAGACAAAGCTCAATGGAAATCTGAGATTCACAGCCTGGTTTCCACTTATTGATAGAATCCGTTAATGCTGAACTGGTAAGCATTGGTTTGAGTGTTAGCACTTCGTGTTTCACAACCGCTAGCAAGTCGAGCTGATGTTCACTGCGTGCTTTTGTCATCACCAACTTTTCAATCAGCGCTGACAATAACACAGGTAGTTTCACGTAGCCTGCTTGTTGAGCAAATGCATCAGTTAAGCGCACAGAGAAGTCACAGCGAGTTACTCGTGTGTTAGGTAAAAAGGTGAGGGAGCTCAAACATCCCTGAGGAATCCAGAAGTGTTGACCCGGTTCAATGGCATACTCATGTTTACCCAATTTAATGATCGCCAAACCTTCCACTACTGATAGTAAGCTGTGTTTTAGCGCTTTTTTACGCGCAGCAACATTAAGAAAAGGGTAATTAGCGTCGTGAAATTCAATTGCGTAGTTCATTGTGAATACCAGAGTTTTTGGGGCGCTAAGGGTAACGCTAAACCCCTAAATTGCCAACCGGATAACAGATTTTTTTGCGAATAGAAATTGTAATGCTACTGGTATGACCATGTTAAAAGTATGGTCTGAAATGCTGCGGGTTGGCAAAACAATGCGTAAAATGTGCCAGCTTTTTTTGAAATGAATTGAATAATGACTGCCAATAACGATCCTTATATTGAAATTCGTCCATACAACGACGAAGAAATTCCAGCTGCGCTGGACCGCCTGATCAAAGACGATGAGTTTATCAGTGCGATTTTAAACCACCGTTTTGCAAACAAAGCGGCGTGGTTCAAAACACTCATGAGTCCGATTATCCGTGTCTACTTAAAAGCGAAGTGGAGTAAACTGGATTCTGTGGAAGCCATTCAGCTAGAAGTGAAGAAGTACCTTAAAGACACACTAGATACGACTACTGACGGAGTTACTTTTTCAGGTTTGGACAAACTCGACAAGAACACATCGTACTTGTTTGTCTCTAATCACCGCGATATCGCAATGGACCCCGCGCTTGTTAACTTTGGTTTACACCAAACAGACCACCGTACAGTGCGTATTGCGATTGGTGATAACCTGCTTAAGAAACCTTGTGCGACGGAGCTAATGAGGCTCAACAAGAGCTTCATCGTAAAACGTTCTGCGAAAGCACCACGTGAAATGATGAAAGCGCTTGGTCTACTGTCGGGCTATATCAAGCACTCTTTAGATACCGGTAACTCAATCTGGATTGCGCAAAAAGAAGGTCGTGCGAAAGACGGTAATGATTTCACTGACCCAGCAATCTTGAAGATGTTCCATGTTGAAGGTCGTAAGCAAAAAATCAGCTTTGGTGAATACACTCGTTCACTGAAGATTGTGCCTGTTTCTATCTCTTACCAAAATGACCCTTGTGATATTGCAAAAGCTAAAGAACTGTATGAAAAAGCAGAGAACGGCAGCTATGAAAAAGGTGAGTTTGAAGATATTGAAAGCATCATCCAAGGTATCGTGGGTTACAAAGGTAAAGTGCATGTCGCATTTGGTGATGTGATCGATCAAGAGTTCGAGACGCCGGATGAGTTGGCAAACGAAATCGATCGCCAAATCCACAATAACTACCGCGTATTCCCTATCAATTTGCTCGCTGCGGGTCGTGAAGACGAATCGATCACTGAGTCAGTAAAATCTCAGTTGCAAGAGAAACTTGAACAGCTACCGACAGGTGCGCACAGTTACTTGGTTGCAAGTTACGCTAACCCAGTAAATAACCAAGAATAACCTTGCTATTGTCCATTGCGCGAAGTAGCAATGGACATTCAATTGCGAGGAACGGGACCTAATCGGAATCTATCTCAGGCGTGTTATTTGTTAGATTCTGAGCTCGTTCCTCACTTCAATTACTTTTATGGTGCAACCGCACCGCCTAAGGTCAAATTCGTTGGCCACTTTGTCACTCGATTTCCTCCCAAGAAGATGTTGCCTTTGACTGTCATGGTGTCAGGAAATGTTGTGACCTTTGAACCTCCTATATAGAGGTTACCATCCACCACCAATCCTTCTGGTAGTTCGGTCAATGGTGTCCGAATGACGCTCAAGTCGCCTTTTACTCTTAGTCTTGCTGGTAGGTTAGTTAACGGGGTATCGGTTAAATTCAAATAACCACCCAGTTTTACACCGCGAGGCCAGCGTTCAACTTTACTACCAAGTAAATTTGCATAGCCTTTAATTTTAACTCCAGGTCTTATCGTTTTGAGGGCGCTATTCGTTGCTTCAAGGCTGCCTTGAACATCGAGTCCTTTAGGTAGTTTAGTAATCGGTGTCTGGGAAATATTGAGGTTTCCTTTTACGACAAGACCATCAGGTAGGGTCGTATAGGGCTTGTTGCGGAGATCGATATTACCGTAGTTGTCGGTATGACCGAATTTAGCATAGTAATCAAGCTCGTAAGCGATAGAAGAGCTCGAGAAAAACACCAGAGCTAATAAAAGAGGGAAAATGCGCATAGCAACCACAGTATTGGTAAAAGCGAGAAAAGGATAACGTAAAGCTTGGGGGGCTGCTACCTATCCATGTCTCAAGAATATGAGATGCTGCCAAGAACTGAAAGCGCTTCTTTGTTAGTTTTATGGCTCTTCATTAAGGGGATATTCATGAACGTAAGATCGATTTCTGTTTTGCTTGCAAGCGTTGCTGCTGTTTTATCAAGTTTTGCGATGGCGAAATCCTATAATACGCCAGATTCAAAAGCGTTAGTGGTGGCAGACGGTAAGCTAGGGCAGCGTGTTTGTTACTATGACGACAAAGCCTACACTACTGGGGCAGTGCTAAACGTAGATGGGGTGCTACTGATGTGTACCGATGAAAATGATTTTGAAACTAATGGCTCGTTGAAGTGGGTTGTGTTTCAGAAAGACAAGAAATAGATAGGTTCAGTAGAGATCAAAAAAGCGAGCTGGATGCTCGCTTTTACCTATCTAACGATGAAATATCGACGATTAACGCGCTAGAGAGCGAGTCTTAAGTTCGAAGATTAGCTTTTCAGCGCTTACTTCAAACTTGAATCGAGCAGTAAGCTCTTTCGAATCTTCCGTTAGTTCAGAAACGTTGTATTCAACGCCTGCACAAACTTGTTTTGCTAGTTCGATGTATTTCGCCAACTCAGCTTCAAGTGCTGCTTTAGTCTCTGCGAAAATCGTTACGTCAGCGACATCGTCGCCTTCTTTGATGATAAAACCCATTTCACCAGCGCAACCGCAAGCTTCACATACTTGGTTTTCTTCTAATTCGACACTCATAACGAATCCTCTTGTAAATACTGTCAGTATTCTATCAGGTATTTGATCTCTATCTACAAAAATGAATGATTTTGGATAAAAAAAGGACAGTATGTTATGTTGTTAATGGAGGGTTAACTAATTTTATTAGAACTTCCTTAAGGAAATTAGTGTGATATGTATCAATATTTAAAATCAATTAACCTAGATATTCGTGAGATTTCTGTCAGGTGAGTTGAACTGGGGTTCAATTTATAAGACTATTTCCGGATTAATTATTTTTACATAATTATCATTCTTAGCCTGAGAATAGTTTCGATGAATGATTTGGTGCAAGGTTTTGATGGAGTGGACTTTTCGCCATATTTTGAGTCACATGTATTGACAGAAATATCACTGTAAATTGCACGTTACGCAGTGCAGTTTAGTTATGATTGGTCCTCTAACTTTGATGTTTGAGGTATACAGTACATAATGCTGAGGATGATTTTCATTCTGGCCTCATTTAATTGTGAGTTAGATGGATTTACAAAGAGAAGAGCTTAAAATATGCCAAAGCGTAGTAAAGAAGATACCGAAATCACTATCCAGAAGATCATGGATGCCGTTGTTGATCAGCTTCTGAGACTTGGTTATGACAAAATGTCTTACACCACGTTAAGCCAGCAGACAGGTGTATCGCGTACAGGTATTAGCCACCATTTCCCTAAGAAAACGGACTTTACCGCCGCTTTAGACGGTCGTATTTTCAAAATGTTCGTTGAACATCTAGAATTCGATAAAGGTCTAGAAGCGTTTTCAAAGAGCTGGATCACGGCTCTAGAAGACTCTGAATTCTTAGCGATTTTGCGTCTATTATTCCACCATATTGTTACTTCTGAGAGCGCGCACGAGTTTGCGGCAAACGGCATTGATCGTTTGTACAAAATGGCTGAGAGCCAGTTTGGCGCAGGCAGTGACAAAGAGCTAGAGTGGTTGATTGGTCGCTCATTGATCCAAATGAGCAAGTAACACCACAGTAAATAGCTAAAACCAAGAGGCTGTTTGGCTCTTGAGTGTGTTTAGACCTGATTTCAAAGTGTTTGAAGTCAGGTCTTTTAATTTCTTTATGTTGGCGTTTAGCCGACGTTTTTGCTTTCTATCTTTCTCATTAAACGCGTCATGTTTGATGAAATTAACCTTTTCCTATCTCCTCTAGACTTCACCCCATCATCTCTTTTCTTTGCTGCCTATCGAGTCGACGATCTTCATACATTGACAGCAGGAATGTAATGTATGTATGGCGTCAGACAATGAGTTCATTTACAAATTTGCGTCGTCATTTATTCCTTTTTTCAAAATAATCTTACTGTCTGTTTTGTTATTTTTGTGTCATAGAGAGTTATCGAGCGCAAAGAATTCATGCACTTCGGTTGGAAACTGCGCCAATCTGTTCTTATGCTGAATAATAACCTCAAGTTATTAACGAAGTGGAACATGGCTAAAGATCTATTCTCAACTCTTGACTTAAACCTGCTCAGGACATTCATCATTCTTCATCAAGAGCGCAATATGCGGCGCGCTGCTGAACGTTTGTTTGTTTCCCAACCCGCCGTGAGCAAAGCGCTACAAAGATTGCGTGATCATTTTGAAGATGAGCTTTTTGTGAAAACTCATCATGGTTTGCGAGCAACCGAATATGCCAATGATCTTGCAGAGAGCTTAGCGCCTTTGTTGGACGATATTTCCATAACGATAAATGGTTCCAAGGCATTTAACCCACTGGAAATGAACGGCACGGTAAAGATCGCTCTGGCACCATTTATTCTTAGTTCTTACGCGAGTGAGATCTTTCAAGCCATCAGGCAAGCTGCCCCTTATGTCCAAATTCATTTGCTGAATTGGTCTCGCTCAACCATGGAAGAGATCATCAAGGACGAAGTTGTGTTAGGAGTTAATTACGAAATAAACCATGCACCCAAAGAGCTTCTGACCAAAATGATCGTTAAAGATGAATTCTGTGCTTATGTGCGAAAAGATCATCCTCTGCAAGGTCACCGACTGCAGATATCTGATTGCAATGATCTAGAATTTGCAACTGTCATCGCTGCTGACTGGAACTCGAACATTTCTTTTTCAGAAAAGATCATGAAAATTAAAGGGGTAGAGCCAAAAATTGCTTTTAGATCAGAGCTTCCATCAGCCATCATCGACGTAGTCGCAAACTCAGATATGGTGTTTCCTGCATCAAAAACCGTCAATGTCGATAAACTTTATAAGCTACGTAGGTTGGATATTGAGTTGGATGGCATGGTGATAGAACCGTGTTTGAACGCTTACTTCCATCATAAGAATCGTCGCAACGAAACCGTGCACTGGTTACGTAATATCGTGACCGAAGTGATCATTAGTCACCTCGAACGCCCTCAAGAACAATAATAACCATCGGTTATCAAGCTCTCTACCTTGGTTTATTAATAACCCGCCGTTAATGGCGGGTTTCTTATAAGCGATTAGAGCAATAAAACACCGCTCAATATACTTCTCTTCATCGGGCAGGGAGTCCACTGAATCTGCAAGAGGCAGCCCTGAATTTCGACAAATTAAGAGAGCAAATCATGAGAGTTAAATTACTAAGTGCAGTTATCGCAGCGTCTTTTCTAGCCGGTTGTTCATCATCTGGTTCTTCGGACTCCCCAAGTGAGCCTGCAGGAGTTGCATCGGTACAAACCTTCGAAGGTGAGCACTTTGATGGCATGGCAATTCAAGGTGACAACGGCGAATACAACACAGTAGCTATTCGTGGCGTAGAAGGTAACACCGTATTCAACGTTGGCGGTGAGCTGTACTTCACTGACGGCGATGTGGTGAAAGACGCTTCTGGTAACGTAGTTGGTAACATTGAAGTTCGCAATAATGAATTGGTGTTTGTGAATGACAAAGGCTTTATTCACTTATCTGTTGACGATGGTCGTCTAGTAGTCGAAGAGGTAAAACCTAAGATCGAGCATCCTATTGAAGAAGATGTAGATCCTGGTTACGGAGGCGGCGTTGTTCCTACATATGGTGACATCATCGAGCTTGAAGGCGCAGCGGTTATCGTTGGTGATAATGGCAACCATGTGTTCATCAGTAAAGACGAAACAGACACGATAAACATTGCCGTTGGTGATTCGGGTGCCTCTTACACTGTTAATGGTAGTGAGATTCGAAATGAAGACGGTGAGGTTGTCGGACACACTTCAAAAGAGGGTGATAACTACATCGTACGATTAGAAGATGGTACAGAAGTCGTATTCCGTAATGAAGATGGTCGTTTATTCGCAGGCGTTACGAACCGCCCGGATATTAGCCATCCAATTGAAGGTGTGCCAATGCATCCAATTGAACTGCCGTCGCCAGTTAACCCAATCGAGCCGGAAATTGGTCACCCGATCGAAGGTCCAGTAAATCTTCCTGCAAATGAGTTAACCAAAGAACAGCGTGCAGAGCTGAAACAAAAGGTTCAATCTCTGTCACAAGAGCAACGTCAGCAAATAAAAAGAGCGATTCGCGACCGCGTTGAGCGTTCGTAAGCTAATCGCATAAGGGTAAGTAGCAAGGAGCCGCTTGAATAAAGTGGCTCCTTTTTTGTTTTAACTCTTCTTCACAGGTCTCCCCAATGAATAAATCTTTGACACTGCTTTGCGCGCTCTTTGCTGTCCCGTGTTTTTCTGCTGACTATAAAATGCCAGAGTTTGGATTGGACGTATCCAATACAGATGATGAATGGATTGTCACTGCCAGCGGCTACTTACAAGCAACGGAAGAGTGGAATATTTCAGCGGAAATCGACTCGACTGGTTACCTAGAACTTGGGACTGGATATGGTGTCATGCTGGGACAGTTTTATACCGAGGCTTTTGTGAGTTACGGACGTGCTGATTTGTTTGATGTGTATGACGCCGGCGTATTTACTGGAACAGCGTTGGGTGAAGATTGGATGGTTTATGCCAATAGCTCTCACGAATGGAGAAAAAGCGCTATTGGTAAGTCATTTCCGGCATTCGAAAATACAACAAGAGAATGGAAAAACACCATCGGGGCAAGTTATACACCAATTGAATTTGTCAGCCTCGGCTATGCTTATAACTACGATAAAAAGCTCACGGAGGGCGGTCATCGTACAAACCATGAAGTGCGAATTACATTAAAACCAAAGTGGGTTGAACCTTACGTGAAATACACATTTGGTGAACATAGAGTCTCTCCAGGTTCCACGAAGGTAAGTGAAGAAAATAGTGTGGAGCTAGGCGTTAACTTCAACTTTTAAGGAGTCGATATGAACATACAATCAACGATGATTGAATACGCAGTGGCGATTATGGGGTTGCTCTTGACGGGAATCACCCTCTAAGCCGGAAGCTTAGAGGGTTTAGTATATTAACGATTGATATTGTAGCGAGCCATTGCTGCTTCTTCTGTTGTCACGACTGTTTTACCGATCGGAGCTAGAGAGATAACCGCAAGTTTCAGGTGTTGAAGGGCAAACGGGATGCCGATGATGGTGACAAAGCACGCTACGGCAGAAAGTACGTGACCGATTGCCAACCAGATACCTGCAAACACAAACCAAATTACGTTACCAATGACACCAAGTGGGCTCGTGCCTATGTCCATTTCATTGGTTAATTCATCTCGTGAGACTGCTTCTTTACCGAATGGGAAGAACGAGAAGTTCCCCATTACAAAACAAGCGCGTCCCCATGGAATGCCGATGATGCTGATGAATGCTAGAAGTCCAAAGAACCACCATAGCAAACCCATGAATACGCCACCGAATACAAACCAGATGATGTTGCCGAGTGTTCTCATTTAAAACCCTTTTTGATTTATAGCGTTGTGTTAAGTATGTCACACGAATCTTAACAGAGGATGAATGGACACACTTTATCTTAAATAAGCAATCATTGATGAGAATACAGATTTAATACAGGTACTAGACCGCATGAGATGGAGTAAAGAAAAGGCTCTCAACGAGAAATGTCGAGAGCCTTTCAGGTTAGGCAGTAGCTAAGTTCAAGCGAGGGACTGGCTTGTCATTGATTGGCAGGTGAATCAGTGCTGCAATAAATGCTAATACAACGGTTGACCACCAGATTGGGTCGTACGAACCGTAGTAATCGTAAATACGACCGCCAACCCAAGCTCCTAAGAAGCTACCTACTTGGTGCGTAAAGAACACCAAGCCATACAAGGTGGAAAGGTAACGAGCTCCAAAGATTTGACGAACTAAGCCGGAAGTCAGTGGCACTGTGCCTAACCAGCAAAAGCCAATTGCACCACCAAAGATAGCAGCGGTGTGTTCGGTGACAGGTAGCGTCACAAAAGCACCGATTACGACTGTGCGCATCAAATAAAGTGCAGACATAACATGACGCTTGTTAAAGCGGTCTGCCATTACACCCCAGAAGTACGAGCCAAAGATGTTGAAAATACCGACGTACGCTAGCGCCATTGCCGCCGTTGATGCGGGTAAATCTTTATCGGCTAAGTAACTCGGCAGGTGAGTCGCGATGAACATTACGTGGAAACCACAAACAAAGAAGCCAGCATGGATTAGCCAATAGCCTTTATGTGAAAAGGCTTCTTTCAATGCTTCTTTTAGAGTTTGTGTGTCTTCTTGAGCATTAGTTGCATTGCTCGCTTGTGGTTTCGCCGTTCTCATGAACAGTGCAAACATGATCATAAAGCTACACAGTACAGCGAATGCTTGAAGCGCGCCTTGCCAGCCAAAATCACTCAACAGCGCTTGGGCACCTGGGATCATGGCGAACATACCGAATGAACCTGCGGCTGTTGTCAAACCAAATGCTTTCGCAGCATGTTGTGCAGGGACGACCTTTGCAACGGCACCTAGCACGATCACGTAACTGGTCGCGCTCAGACCAAAACCGACCAAAACGCCAAGTGACAGGTACATCATGGTTGGTTCAACTGCGATGGAAGTCAGGTAGAGACCCAAAGCGTAAGAAATGGCACCTAAAATGATAATACGCTTCGCGCCCCAACGATCTGAAGCATACCAACAAACGGTTGGAACACACCAAACAACAAGTTTTGCAATGCAATAGCAAAGCTAAAGAACTCGCGACCAGTGTGAAAGTAGTCTGAAATTGGCATCATGAAAATGCCGAAAGATTGTCTGATCCCTAGACAAATAATCAAAATCCCTATTCCAAGCCAAACAAGAATTGGAAATCGGAAAATACTCATAATTTGCTCTTATTAATGATGATGGTGGTGATGAGAATGATCATGACGCTCGCCGTCGCCTGTGGTTTGGTGACAGCCGCTGTTGATGGCTTGCTCTGCTAATATTTCCAGCAACCTAGGAGAGTGATGGACGATAACTAAAGATAGCCCCAACATGACGGACATTCTCAGCACCTGAGCGAAAATGGATTGAGAAAAAAGCATGCATTGTGCGCTCAAGTAGAAAAATGAGCGCGAAGTGTAGAGATAATTGTCTAGCGAGACAAATTACAAAAAGTGAATAGAGGTATGCGTTCTATGCATACCTCTATAATATTTCGTTTATAGTTTTTGTTCTGCAGTTATTAGGGGGACGCGGGTAGAGACTGCGTGTAAGGCAATGTTGTGGATCATTTCGTCAACTGTTGTGCAGCAGTCCATAAGAATTGAGACATCATACTTTTCTGCCGCTTTAGAAATCGCAGTATGAGTGACACAGTTTTGCGTCATCATACCGCATACCAATAGTTCTGTTACCCCATGTTTTTGCAGCACTTCTTCAAGGTTTGTTTGCTCAAAGCTGTCTGCAAAGTGCTTGATAACTACATCTGCACTCGGCGCTAGCGCTAAGATCTCAGGGTGAATATCAGCACCTTCGGTCCCCTCATTAAAGAAAGGTGCAATACCCATTGCCGGATCCGCAATGTGCTGAATATGAATGATAGGAATATTTTTCTCATTCGCTTTAGCAATTGCGCCCTTGATGTTGTTTAGTGTTGCTTCTGTATTCCATAGAGGAAATTTACCGTTTGGGAAGTAGTCGTTTTGTAGATCGATAACAAGAAGTGCTGCTTGGCTCATGGTGTTTTCCTTTTGTTTTCAGTGAATGTATTGCTTTGGTATGGGAGCTATTATGCGTGCTTTCTTTTATCTTGCTCAGTGTCTAAAATGACAAAAAATAGGTTAAAAACGACAATTGGAATGAACAAGATAAACATTGCTATTGTGAACTATCCGGGGGCTTCAAAAGCGTCAGTCTATGGTTTGCAGGAGCTGTTTGAGATGGCAAGCCGCGCTGCGATTGAGTTGGGTGCTGAATGCCGCTTTGATGCAGACATCATTGATTGGCAAGAAGACGTTATTCGAGCCGGTGATTTCACGGTCGTCATATTGCCGCCAAGCGGCGCGGAGCAATATTATCTTTCGCCAAGTGAGGCGTTAACATCTTGGCTGTTTGAGCAACACAAAGCAGGAGCGGTTGTTACGTCTGCATGTGCCGGGGCTTTTGTTCTCGCTCAAGCTGGTTTGTTGAACAACAAAGCGTGCACGACACACTGGGGGCTGGCAGGGTTATTCCGAGATAGGTTTCCTAACGTGATGCTTAAGCCTGAATCCATCCTTATCAACGAGGGCAGTGTCATCACAGCTGGTGGCATGATGTCTTGGCTCGATTTAGGGTTGGAGCTGGTATCTCAGCTAAGCACACCTTCGGTGATGCGGTTATTGGGAAAGATGCTGGTGGTTGATACTGGTGCCAGAGAGCAACGTTTTTATCAGCAATTCATGCCTAATTTTCAACACGGTGATAGTGCCGTTCTTAGTGCTCAGCACTACATGGCCGATCATTTCTCACATGTGATTTCAAACCAAGCTCTATCGGAGATCAGTTGTTTAACTGAGCGCACGCTTCAGAGACGTTTTCAAAAAGCGACAGGTTTGAACTTGAATCAGTATCTACAACACCTCCGGGTACAAAAAGCATGTGACTTGCTGGAATCAAGCAACCTCGCTTTTGAGGCTATTGCTTATCACGTGGGGTATCAAGATGCGAGCGCGTTTCGAAAAGTATTCATTAAAACCATGGGACTGGCACCCAAAGCATTCCGCGCTCGTTTTAGTGCTTAATTAACGACGTGCTACGTGTTCGATATGAAGGCAGAGCGCTTCTGCAAGTTGATGACTAGCAATGTTGCGCTGGACAATTTCAGTGGCGACTTTACCTGACTGAATGACGTTAAACCAATCAAGCAACATAGAGTGGAAACCTTTACTGGTCAGCATTGGCGTCCAATCTTTCAAGCTGAGCTTTTGCTCTTGATTGTCTTGCCACATTTTCCCTTCAACAAATGAATCAAATTCAATCGCTTTATTTGAATAGCAAGCTTGGACTCGCTCCGTTGTGATACCAAAATGGCGGTTCATTGATGCATGAAGCAGTGTCTCACCATGCTGCCATTGGATATCTAAACGAGCCAGTTGGTCGCCTTCCATTTGGTGCGTAATGTAAGCGTCTTGTAGATCTGCTTTGGTCGTAATGTTCACGCTATCGAGAGGGTGGATAAAATCATCGAAAATGAAGGTACGAATATCCCCCGGTAATTGATGACGATTCTTCTCCCAACGTATTGATTTCAAGCCTGAAAGTTCGCCTTGCTGTACGCCCGGCATATGCTGATTGTAGAGCGGAATGTGACGGCGATTGAAACCGACATACAAAGGCTGATTCACGCGTTCTGCTAGTTCGTATAGCTTTTCCACCTCAGCAGCGCTGTCTGCCAAAGGTTTGTCAACAAATGTCGGGATGCCTTGTTCTAAAAAGAAAGATGCGATTTGAGGGTGAATGCTCGTCGCTGCATGAATCATTACTGCATCCACACCCATGCCAAGCAACTGTTGGTAGTCCTGACAGGTTTCTGTGATGCGATATTGTTGAGCCAGTGTGTTAAGTGTATTTGCGTTACGAGTACAAAATACCAGTTCAACATTTGGAATCTGGGTGATAACAGGAAGGTAGGCTTTTTGAGCAATGTCGCCCAAGCCAATGATGCCAATTTTCATTTGGTTCTTCTTTAGACGTTCTATTTGCAGGGACAGAGTATAACTTGAATTTGGGGTCATAGTTTATGAGCAGGCTATCGATATTTTGTATCATGAACTGATCCTGCGTACCGTAATACGCAGGTTCATTTTAATCTTCAAATGATGTTAGGAAGTCTAAGCTATAGCATCGACTATAAGGACCAAGAATGACCATTCTTGGAGAGTTTTGGGTACTAAATTTACAAGTATTACTGATACCATTGTGATTAAATGTTGCTCTCATCTCTTGTTGGTTTGCAGGTACATTCAAGGCTCTAGAAAGCATCTTACTCGGAAGGTTATCGATCGTTTGCCCTTCGACGGTGACGCTTGTTTGGTATCCCTTTGCTGCATCGCTTGAATCTAAAATGTAGATAGGAACTTCGCCTGAAGGGGCAATAGAAATGCTAGGTTTGTCTTGCACGGACAGCTCATAATAGTCTTTATCTACGTCGCCAAAAGCAAAAACGAGCTTATGATCACCTGAGTTTAAAGTGAGTTTCTTTTGTACTAACTCATTTTGTGAGTTTGTATCAAAAAGTTTGAATGTATAAGGAATAGCGTGTTTTTTTTGTTGAGCAATCAAAAGGCTTGGTGAGGTCGCGCCATATAGAATGGTGTCAGAGTACATGACTTGCTCTTTTCCATTACTATAAGCTTTTAATTGCACATCCGAATATTGATTTTTGCCGAAGTCTACAAGGTTGACGGTTTGAACATGAACTGCTTGTATCGGGTCCGGGGTGAGCGATGGTTGATTGTTCGTACCACAACCTGAAAGAACGGCAGTTGTGATTGAGATTGCGATGAGTGTTTGTTTTTTCATGATAGAACCTTGTATTGCATGAAACTTTCCACCTAGCCATAGATGTTGATTTGAATGCGTATGGTTCGAAGTAGGAGAGGGTAAATACCCCTCTCCTTTTAGTTATGTATATGATGTATTAGCTTTGACGGCAGCTCTTAAAGATGTCAAGACCTCCATCGTAAGCATCGGTTTCTACGTCCATGATGCCGAGTAAAGAGTGGAATACATTATCGTGAGAGTGCGTCGCGGTTAGTTGCGCCTCTTGTTCCAAACAATCAGTATTGATGTGTTTAGCTTGCTTAAAGCCCGGAGACATCCAAAGTATCATAGGAACACGCTTTTGGAAATCTGGCGCCAATCCGTAAGGCATGCCGTGTAAGAACAAGCCATTTTCACCTAAAGACTCACCGTGATCAGAAATATAAATCATGGCCGTATTGTATTTGTCTTCTAGCGCTTTCAATTTCGCTATAGTTTGATCCAAAACGAAGTCCGTGTAGCGAATAGTATTGTCATAAGTATTGACGATTTGTTCAACGCTACAGTTTTCGATGTCTGCACGAGGGCAGTCTGGTTGGAAGAAGGCTTTGTCTTTTGGATAGCGTTGGAAATACGTTGGACCATGACTACCAATGAGATGCAGCGCAACAAGGCGGTTACCTTTCATGCTTGCGATTTGATCATCTAGGTTATTTAGCAATGCGATGTCATAGCAAGTGCTGCCGTTGCACTGTTCATTTTTCTGGCTGCGGTCCACATCCATCTTATTGATCTTATGCGCGACGCCTTTATCTCCGCCGTCATTGTCTTTCCACATCAAATCAATGCCAGCACGTTGCATTATATCCAAAGCATTGTCTTGGTTATCTGCTGTACTACGATCGAAGTCGCTACGAGGCAGTTGCGAAAACATACAAGGAACGGAAACCGCTGTTGCTGTACCGCAAGAGGAAACGTCTTGGAATGAAATGACGTCTAGCTTGCTGGTGTATGGGTTGGTTTCGCGATCGTAACCGTTGATTTGGTAGTTTTGAGTACGCGCAGTTTCTCCTAATACGAAGACAACCAGAGTAGGCTTCTCTTTGGCTTGTTCTAAAGCTAGCTGAGATTGCTTAGCATCAGTACCAATCTCACGGTATGGTTGTGGCGTTGTCAGGTAGGTTTCTTTGACATAACTAGAGATCGCATACACGTACTGAGTAGGGATAATGATTTTCTTTAGGTAGCTATTATTACGACCAACGGATGCGTAGTCTTGGTAATACAAACCAGCAATCACCGCAATGATCACTAAAGAAGCAAGCATTGAGACGATTTTAGTTAATGTGAATCTTAGCCAGTTTCCTTTTAGCGATTGAAACTTCACTTTAAAGACAAGTAATGCAGGAAGTACCCCCATCAAAACTGTCCAGATCAACGAGTAAGCGCTGAAGTAGGAACTTGCTTCACTGGTATCAGTTTCGACAATATTGGTGATCATGTCGGTATCGAAGAGTGTACCGTAGTTGTAGCTCGCGTAGCTCACGATACCAGAGGTGATCAGCAATAACATAAAGAATGGCTTACTGATCCAAGGCCAACTGAACAAGTTGAATAAGAAGTTCAGCGCGGCAAAAAAGAAGATGGGAATGGTAATAATGAAACCGATCTTAACTTGATCGAGACTAGTAAGGATGTGAACCAATTCCTTGTAAATGGGGATGTTCACCACAAGGGCGAAATACAAGGCGAGTAAAAGCGTAAAGGTAACGTAAGAGAGACCTTTCGTTGGTAGTTCAATTGTCTTCATAATTGACGCACTTCGATGTAACTAAATTAAAATCGACGCCCAAACAAATAGGGCGAGAGCAAGCGCAACGAATACTGCTGCGGAACCAATGTCCTTGGCTCTTCCACTGAGTTCATGCCAGTCATCACTGACACGATCGACAACCGCTTCGATGGCGGAATTAATCAATTCAACTATTACAACCAGCAGTAAGCTGCTGATCATCATTGTCCGTTCAAGCATGGTGACGGGAAACAAGAATGCAGCGATAGAGAGCACTAACGTCAGTACTAACTCTTGTCTAAATGCTGCTTCGTTAATCCATGCTGCTTTCAATCCTTGAAGTGAATAGCCGGTTGCGTCCAATATCCGGCGAATGCCTGTTTTTCCTGGTTTCAAAATGGGGCCTATACTGCTGAGCCAAAAAAGAAGGGGTGCTTGAGGGATAAGCATCCCCCTGATAAAAGAAAAGGCATCAAATTGCGAAAGTTGAGAGTACTAGGTCGAGCGTGAAACATTTGTGAAAAAGAAGTCGCCTGACCATTATTTTATGCAATTGATGCTCATTTATACTTTATGAATCAAGGTCGTAAACCGTATAGCCTTTATTTGCTAGGCATTTACGTAGTACGAGCGATTGGGTTTTGGTTGAGTCATTTGCACCGCCAAGCGCACCTGCGCCAGCACCGACAGCTGTTCCAGCTACTGCACCTACAGCAGCACCACCGATCCCATCTTCGAGTGCGCCAGCTACGGCACCAACGAGAGCACCCGTTACAGCCCCATTTTTCGCTTCAGCTTTTGCTGCTTCGCCTTTGTCGACTTTTTCGGCATAGCCTTGGCAATAAGCGAAGTCTTGTTCGTATTGAGCTTGATCGACATTGGTCATATCAACGACAGGCTTTTGGTTATAGGCACAAGCAGCAAGCGTGGAAGAAAGGGTGAGAAGAACAAGAGGTTTATACATTTGGTGATCCATTATTGCTGTGAAATAATGGATTAAATGTACACTGTTTTATTGTTGTGCTCTGTCTATCGAATGTATTGAAGTGTCGTGTTTTGTAACAGCTCTGATGAGGTTATTGATAAGTTTATGATTTTATTTTTGAAAGCAAACGGTGAAGCAGGCACCGCCAAGAGGGCTGTGAGAGACAGATACAGAACCGTCTTGCAAATCGACGATTTGTTTTACGATTGCAAGCCCTAAACCGAAGCCACTGGTGCTTTTGTTTCGAGATTTATCTGCACTGTAAAAAGCATCAAACAAGTGAGGCCAATCTTTTTCCTCAATACCACAGCCATCGTCATGAATTTGAATGCAGCATTGGTCAGGAGTTTCAACCAGCTCCAAAACAATCTCGCTCTCAGCATAACGCATCGCATTGCGCAGTAGGTTATCCAGCGCACGTTTGAGTAACTTTGGATCAGCGTTGACAACAACACCCTGTGACTCGGCATCATCGATCACAATGGATAGAGAGGTATCTCGTTGCCATTTAGGGAGGAGCGATTGAAGAAAGTGAGACAATACAACGGTTGACGTTTGTATCTCAGAATTTGGGCGTTCCATTTTGGCGTAATAGAGCAGTTCTTCGACCATTTTTTCCATGTCGTCAATATCTTCTACGATGCTATCGACGTATTTTTGTTGATGCTCATTTAATGAAGCATCCGCCAGAAGATCGGCTTGCCACTGAAGTCGAAAGATTGGTGTTCTTAACTCATGAGCGACAGCATTGGTTAGCATTTTGTTACTCGTAATAAGACGAGAGACCTTCTCTGCCATATGGTTAAAGCTTTTGTTTAATGTTCCCACCGACTTCGCGCTGGAAGTATCGGCGCGAGCATTAAAATCACCGGATGCAAAATCCATCGTGACCTTCTCTAATGCCCTTACGCGGCGGCTTAAAAACCAAATCAGCAGAACACAATACAGTGCAAATCCAGCGAGGAAGAACAGCCAAACAATGTTATCGTCAAAATTAATGGCTTGAATGATTGGGCTATTGGGGTTTTGGCTCAATCTAAATACTGGGGAGCCCGGCTCAAAGCGAAACCAAAGGTCGCGATCTTCATCAAATTTGGTATTGACGGAAGGATCTTCATCGAAGGCTGACTGAATCTCTGGAGGGAGGTTCGTCATCTTTTGCGCGATCAACAACATATGGCTAGATGAGGCGAACTTCTCCAATTGTTGAATGGTGTAGTCCTCACCTTTCTCGCGATAAATCGGATAAATAAGTTCGTGGAAAGCTTGCGCTTCATGTTCTTCTAGTAGGTAGTCGTAGTCTGTGTTTAGTTGATAAACAATGATTTCATAACCAGCTAAGCTAGCGACAAAAAGAATAATCAGACCTAAGAAGCTTTCCAGATAAATACGTTTCATTACGCATTCCAAGCATCAGGCATAAACAAGTAGCCTTTACCACGCACAGTGATGATCTTTTGTGGTGGAGTGGTGCTGTCGCCCAGTTTTTTGCGTAAGGTAACGATGCGGTTGTCGATAGTACGGTCAGTGCCGTCATATTCGATACCACGTAAGGTTTTTGTTAGCCACTCGCGAGAAAGAGTTTGTTCAGGGTGGTTTGCGAGGACCCAAAGTAAGTCAAATTCACCATCGGTCAGGGCAATGAGCTCCTGATTTAGAGCACAAGCCTTACGTAGGCGGTTAAGACATAGTAACCCCACTTCTAGACAAGTATCGGAATCAGATGTCGTTACCTCCTTACGACGCAACAGCATGCGGATCCGCGCAAGCAAAACTCGTGGTTTGATTGGCTTGTTTACGAAGTCATCGGCACCGATTTCAAGGGCAGCGACGTGGTCAAAATCATCGTCGCTAGCAGTTAACATCAAGACTTTGCCTTTAAAGCACTCGCGAATTTGGCGGCAGACGCTCAATCCATCTTGACCAGGCAACATTAAATCAAGCAGTACGAGGTCGGGCTGAGCTTCTAGAATCGCATCTGGAGCATCTGTTCCATTATCGATACAACGGACGTCGAAGCCTTGTTCAATAAAGTATTCGCTTAACATGGCTTGCAGTTTAGGATCGTCTTCAACGATGAAAATTGATTGCTTAGTGTCTTGTACATTCATGGCAGTGATGCGCTTTGTAGGAATTCTTCCTGAAACTTAAACAAATTTGTCAGTGATTTCAATAAACATCAATAGTCTTGTGGAATTTATAGACGGTAGTGATTGAACTTAACAACCAATAAAAAAAGCTCCGACGTTTATCGGAGCTTTTGAGAGTTAGAAGTCGATGCTAGCTAGCTTGAGGAGCGGGTGTCGAGTTTGTTACTTCAACTTGTTGCTCTTGTGCTTGTTTTGCAAGAAGTTCGTCTTGTTGGCGTTGATGCTCCATAATTTGTCCGTAGTTTTGCTTAAGGTATTGGAGTGTTTTAACCGCCGCGATGAAGAACACTGGCACGATCAATACGATGATCAGTACAGGGAACGCTTTAAGGATATTCAAGTCAGCATTAATCAGTAAGAAGATGATTGGTAGTGCAGTTAGCAATAAGCACCAGAACAGACGAAACATTGGGTTTACGTTTGCTTCTTCATCTAGCTGTTTAGTTGCGATGCCTGCTAGTGAATACGAGGTGCCATCTAGTGTTGTTACTGTAAACAGAATCATCGTGACTAGGTAGATAGCAGTTAGCAACATTGGAATAGATGTTGAGTCAAATACTTGCTTCACCAACTCAGTTGGCTGACCTTCACCAATCAGTTTGACACCATCAACGACGCCGTTGTTTACAAGATCCATTGAGAAGGTGCCACATACACCGAAGATAACCGCAGAGCCCATTGTGCCGCCAATCACGAGGATGAGAACCACGTCTTTTAGCTTCTGACCTTGGATGATCTTAGTGATGAAGACACCTACACCCGGTGAGTAAGAAATCCAGTTCGCTAGGAAGAATACCGTCCAGTATTGAGGGAACAACGTTGTGCCATATGGATCTGTGTTGGTGCTCATGCGGATGTATTCAGTCAACATGATACCAATGCCATTGGTTAAGTTGTTCATGATCAGAGCTGATGGTCCGATGATGAAGATGATACCAACAAACGCTGCACAGATATAAATGGTTGCACTAGATAGGCGGGCCATGCCTTTCTCAATGCCGATGTAAGAGCTGAGAGAGAAGATCACTGACAACCCAAGGATAACGCCAATACCCAACATTAAATTGTCTGGTATGCCTGTTAAGCTCGCTAGGTTAGAGGAAATCATCGGGATGCCCAAACCTAATGTTAATGCGGTTGCGGCAAGCGTTGTGATGATAAACAGTAGGTCAATAAACTTTTGTGCCCAAACCGGTAATCGGTCATCAAACAGTGAGTTAATGACACCACTTAAGCTCATTCGACGGCTTTTCTTTAGGTAGAATACGACGGCGAATGGGATGGCTACAATGAGGTAGATAAACCAGCCTGCAGCGCCCCAGTGGAACATGTTGTAAGCTGTAGCGTATTCCATTGCCATGGCTTTATCTGTAATACCGAACTGAGGGTCCATGAAGTAGTATACCGCTTCAATAAAGCCCCAGTACATGGTGCTTGCACCCATGCCCGCAGACAATGCCATTGCGAATAGTTGGAATTTCGTAAACTTAGGTTTGGTGTCGCCCATACGAATATCGCCATATTTAGAAAAGGCGAGGAACAATAGGGCACCTGTTGCAAAAAGTGTGTACCAAAGGAAACCAGAACCGAAGTTAATGACGGTAAAATCTAGCATGCCGCTCATGGTGCTTTTTACGGCTTCTGGGTATACCACTGCAAGAATACCTAGAAGCAGTACAAATCCAAAACTGCCAAAAGTAAGTTTCCAGT
The DNA here is from genome assembly GCF_023716605.1 of Vibrio sp. SCSIO 43155. Lineage (NCBI taxonomy): Bacteria > Pseudomonadati > Pseudomonadota > Gammaproteobacteria > Vibrionales > Vibrionaceae > Vibrio > Vibrio sp. SCSIO 43155. Next base: position 588,372 of record NZ_CP071853.1, read on the forward strand.
CGATTTCTGAAGTATTCAATTTCATTGTGACTTTCCAATATTGTCTATTAATGAGAATACTCGGACGGCCTTGTTTATTGTCACTGACACTCAGGGTGTCTGCCTTTCTCCCGTTCCCATACGAGTAATTAGAAAGGCAGACAGTGTAGGGTTAGAGGGATGTCAGTCTTTTGCTGTCTCTGTATTAATTGTTTATGTCATGAAGCATGCGGTTTATTCGAAAACGTACGACGCCACAGACATTTCTTTCACTTTGTCCCAATCCATTTCAACACCTAAGCCATTGCCTTCAGGAGCACGGACATAACCTTCTTTGTCGGTGCGGATAACGGTTTTCGACGCTAGCTCAAAGTCTTCGTAAGGGTAGAACTGTTCAAAGAATTTGCAGTTGTTGTGCGCAAGAGCGACGTGCAGGTTTGCGGCTTGCGTTAGCGTGTAACCCATTGATTGGATCTCTAGGTTCTTAGAGAAGCCCTCTGCAATGTGGAAGCATTTGTTTAGAGGTGTAATACCACCGCAAACCGTCGCGTCTTGGCGAATGTCAGACCACATCTCTTGTGATAATGCATAGGTCACTTCTTGCAGTGTTAACAAGCAGTTACCATGACTAGAAATCTCAAGGTCAGTGTTTTTAACTAGGCGTTTATAAGTGTTGTAGTCGTAATCAGAAACCGGTGCTTCTAACCATTCCCAGTGGTAGCGTTCTAGGCGTTTGGCCATTGCCATTGCTTGTTCTGGCGTGTAGAAGGTTGCCGTATCAAGCATGAATCGAATGCCTGTTTTGCCGTAACGAGCCTGAACTGCGTCAACAAGGGCAACGTCCTTTTCGTACACGCAGTAGCAGTGAAGCTTGATTGCTTTAAAGCCGTGTGCAATACAGTCGTCTAGGTACGGGAAGTACTCTTCTACGGTGTCGAACATTGGCGTCGATGCGTAAGACAACATTTTGTTTCGAGCGCCACCTAAAAGCATGTAAAGAGGCATGCCCGCTTTTTTGCCTTTGATGTCCCATGCTGCAATATCAATTGGCGCTTTAGCCGGCAGACCACCCCAAGTACAACGCGCCATTAACCAGTTGTAGAGCTCTTGAGTTGCCAATGGATTTTTACCCAGTAAACCTGGAACTATGGTGCGTTGAGATTCGATAATGCAGCGGTCAAAATCGTTCTCTGTGTAGCTGATTGTTGCGCCTAACCCCTCTGTACCATCGTTACAAATTAGACGGACGATGTTATTGGTGTATAACAAAGGTTCTTGGTTATCTGCCCATGGTACAGGTGCTGCATCGCGGTCTGCTACAGCGTAAAGTTCTACACGTTCAATTTTTAGATCGGTCATTTTTCAGTCCTTACAGGCGTGAGCCATTTTTAATCATGGTGGCGCGAATCTCCGCGACATTTAAGTCACGAATCGCCGTATTTGTATCAATCGCTTGTGCAGCAGCAACGCCAGCTGCATGACCAAGCTCAAAGCATTGCGCGGTGACGCGAGCAGAAGCAAGCGCTTCGTGTTCAGCGCTCAAGCATCGACCAGCAACAATGATGTTTTCACCAACCACTGGCACTAGCGTATGGAATGGAATGTCGTAATAATCGTTAATTAGCCAGTGCAGTTTTGGTTTATCGCCGGAGTGCAATTCAATAGGCCAAGGGGTACGGCAAATACCGTCTTCACGCTTGCGACAGTTAACAACGTCTTCATTAGTTAGCGTTTCGATACCAACAATAGAGCGCGTTTGACGAATGCCGACTTCTACACCGGTGTCGACAACGAATGCCTGTTCACAACCAGGAACAAAGTTATTCAAGAAACGGGCGTACTCACGAACTTGGCGACGACCGAACACTTCGGCTTCTGTGAAATCTTCAGGATCAATGACGTTCAGCATGCGTCCATCTTGACCTGCAAGGCGTGTCGCATTAACCATCAGCTCATTCGCGCGTGTGGTCGGAAAAATCCAAATCTTATGACGTGGCAACTGGTATTCGCCGCTTTCGTTGGCTGCAAGAATATTTTCGGTGACTTTTGGAGGGCAGATCGTGTCGTTACCGTAGTAGTCGAGATAAGTGTCCATATCGACACCGCCAAAACGGAAGAACATGGTTGGGTTTTGGATACGACCATTGTCGCCAAAGTAATAATCCATGCCCGCACGAGCTACCACAGCAGCATCACCAGAAGCGTCGATGATCTGTTTACTTAAGATGATACTTTGACCTGCGTTTGATTCGATGATCACGCCTTTAAATGTGTCACCTTCCATGATCACGCCAGTGACTGACGTATGGAATAGAGTTTTGACATTTGCTTGCTCTAGGAAATCATCAGCAACTTCACGCCACATCAAAGGATCGTGCGTCACTGTGTACGTTTTACCGTAACGCTGTGGAGCAGTGACACCACCTTTGTTTTCTAATGCTTGACGAAAACGTTCTGTAAAACCGAATACTACTTGTTCTGGCTGTGCATTTTCATCGTCCGATGCCATGTACATACCACAAATAGTGCCAGATAAGCCCGCGACGGCAGCACCACCGCAAAAACCGTATTTCTCAATTAACCAAGTGTTCTTACCTAGACGACCAGCCGTTTCAGCTGCGGCAACACCAGCAGGACCTCCGCCAATGACTAGCACTTCTACTTCAGCCAAAACAGGTAGGTCAGGAGTGTGTTCATAACGACGGATAATGTTCCAAGATTTCATTCTTACCTCACTAATAGATGACTGATGTTCATCTGATATATCAGTTGTATGTTTTTAATATATTCGTATTTCTTTTTTTGGTACAATGGCAAAACTTCTTATCGTGAGATTGCTCACTAAAAGATTGATCAATGGAATAGGAACGAGAATGACCGTAAATTCAGTCAATAAGACAGAAGTTGCATACAGCAAACTTGAAAAAATGATCATCTTCCGCGAATTAGAACCAGGGAGTATGGTCAGTGAAAAGCAGTTGGCAGAAGAGTTAGAGCTTGGGCGAACGCCAGTTCGAGAAGCGTTACAAAGATTGGCTTATGAATGTATGGTTGAGATCCACCCGCGACGTGGAATTCAAATCCCAGCAATCTCTGTCGAGAGCCAACTAAAGATCCTAGAAGTCCGTCGCGACATTGAAGCCTTATGTGTCAACTACGCTGCCTCGCGAGCAAGTGTTGAAGAGAAGCAGCAGATGTTAATGTTGGCTGAGCAGTTAGAAGCTTGTGCAGAAAACAAAGATGACCTGCTTTACGCGTCTTTACTTAAAGAAATCCATACCTTGCTCGTCAAAGCTGCATGTAATGAATATCTACAGTTAGCGATGGCACCACTACAAGGTTTATCCCGTCGCTTTTGGTTTGCATTTAAAAACCAAGACTCAGATTTGGTTGAAGCATCTTCTCTTCATGCTGCCGTTTTACGCGCTGTCAGCCATACTGATGCCGAGGAAGCGGTCACGGCATCACATCGCCTAAATGACTACCTAACTGATGTGGCTTATCGAACGATTAAGCCGAGGAAGTAAAGAAGGTTTCTTCTTCAGCGTTAGCCGATTGAGCCGAGCAAGCAACTGCTCGGCTTTTTTGTCTACGAAGTGCACGACCTCTTACAAACGCTTACGTGGCGACTGTGTGGTTATGAAATAATTTTCTTCATTACTTTGGTGGCTTGCTTGGATTTGTAGAGAGATAGATTATGAGGAGAAGCAAAGGGTTTACTTTGTTAGAGCTGGTTATTGTTGTCGTTGTATTGGCCCTCGTGTCTGTCACTTCTGCACCTCGAATTTTAGGTTTTTTTAGTGATGGACGCGTGGCAAAATTAAAAGAAATCGAAGCGGTGATGAAAACAGGCTCGGATATTGTGTTCTCTAAGGCCCTGACTCAAGGCCTTGAAAACCAGTGTTATACCTATATCGATGACATTTATACCTGTAATGGGTATCCCACTGCACACCGAGATAATGTTTTGCGGAGCTTTAATATCGATGCTGAGCAAGTTTACGTTACAAACAAAGGCAGTGATGCCGCGGGTAGGGAAGCGTTTATTGGCTTTACGAAAGATAACGTGTGGCACAAGAAATGCTACGTTTATTACAAAGATGCTGTCTCCGGCGGTAGCGTTACGGTCGCCTCATTTACCGAAGATTGCTGATTACATGAAGAGCGTTGATTACATAAAGAGAAAAAGCGGCTTTGAAGCCGCTTTTTGAATTTCGTCGTCTTAAAATCGTATAGATTAAGGCTGTTGCTTAGTTGGTGCTAATGCAATTTCACGGATGCAAACGTTTTGTGGCTGCTGGTAAGCAAATACAACTGCACGTGCGATGTCATCAGCAGCAAGAACGCCGCCCATGTCCTCTTTCCATGCGCCGTAACCATCTTTGATTTCTTGCGATGTTGTGTGAGAAAGCAGTTCGGTTTCTACCGCACCAGGGGCAATTGTTGTTACACGAACATTCGATGCTGCAACTTCTTCACGAACGTTTTCAGAAATCGCGTGAACCGCAAATTTAGTACCACAGTAAGCTGCGTGATCAGGGAACGTTTTCTTGCCTGCGATTGAGCTGATGTTGATGATAGTACCGCTGTTACGTGATTTCATTGGTGCAAGCACAGACTGCATGCCGTTTAGCAGACCAAGTACGTTCACGTCGAACATGCGTTTCCATTCTGATGCATCTTGTGTGTCAATTTGACCAAGTAGCATCACACCTGCGTTGTTTACTAGTGCATCAGCTGGACCAAATTTCTCTTCCGCTTTCGCAATCGCAGCTTCAAATGAAGACTTGTCTGTTACGTCTACTTTCTCACATAGCGTGTTTGGCAGGTTTAGGGCTTCCAAACGTTCTACACGACGAGCAAGAAGAAGAAGTGGGTGACCTTCATCGCTTAGACGACGGGCAATTGCTTCACCGATACCAGAACTTGCACCTGTAATTACAATCAGTTTTTTCATCTTTTGTTTCCTTCATCTCTTTGTTTGAGAGTTGCTTTTGTATGAGAGCAGCTTTTAGTTAAGAACATCTATCTCGCTGCGATGTGGGTATATTAAGGAAATGGCTTTTGTTGATATATATCACTTTAGGTAAAACACTGTTGTTGTATAGCAACAATTAATGGTAACTCGATGAAAAATTGGCGATAAAAAAGGCGCACTGAGTACGCCTATCTTTTCTGTCTGTGTGATTAAGCTGGTTGCTCTTGAGTGCACACGACACTGTTATCACTGCCAAAACCATTTGGTACGTAGGCATCCGCTTGTGGGTCGTTTTCCCACTCAGCTTCGTTAAATAGGTAACGGAACTGAATATTCTGTTCTTTCGGCAAGCGTGTTTTAAATTTAAACTGTCCACTTTTCTTCACGAGCTTCATTGGTTCTGGTTGCCAGTTGTTAAAGTCGCCTGCAATTTGAATCGACTCCCACTGGTTTTTGTCTAGCTCGAACGTGACTTCGACTTCGTCTTTTGTTTTAAAGAATCTCTTTTTAAGCATTAATCTTTCCTTGTTTGTACAAAAACTGATCTAACTATTACTCAGGTTTCATAAGGATTTCAAGTGTTATCGGCATTGCAGTCGGTATCGAGTGTCAGAATCCTCTGGTTTGTGAACGTGCTACTAAGTGATTGGCTTGTATGAAAAGAAGGATTCTGTATGATGAAGATTCACCATATTTTGAAGAAGTTGTATGCCGAGTTTTAACCGTACATTCCTGACGACAATGCTTTGTCTATTAGCCATGTTGCTAACGGGTGTCGTGTCGAGTGTGCGTGCAGCAACAGCACCAATTGAAGTGAGTTCAAACAAAGACCCTGTCGCTGAACTTCATCAAAAAATGGGTGTAGATAATAAGGATTGCATCGAGTCGCACCATAGTGATCACTTGATGGAAAAAGGGCAGCAAGCACATACCAGTTGCAGCTCTTCCTGTATCGTGAAAATTCCAACTAACCTTTTGCAAGATGATGTCATCTTGCTCCCGCATAGCCTCGCACTGATCGATAAGTCATCCACACCGAAAGCAGTGACTGTGGTTTATAAACCTTACCGTCCTCCTATTGTTTGATCCTTTTATTCATCACAAACCAGCCCTGCTGGGCTTTTAAAAAACTCACTAATGAATACGGCACACGTGTGCCTGAAGGAATCAAACATGAAAAAGCTATTTGCTCTTTGTAGCACTCTATTACTGGCATTCACTGCTCACGCTGCGCAATTTGAAGCGGGTAAACATTACAAAGTGTTGGACGTAGAGAAGTCGAAGAAACCGACAGTAACCGAATTTTTCTCTTTCTATTGCCCACACTGTTACAAATTTGAATCAGTCATCGATAACCTAAAACCATCGCTACCAAAAGACGCGAGTTTTGAGAAAGTACATGTCGCATTTATGGGCGGCAATATGGCGGTGCCGATGGCGAAGTCATACGCGACAATGGTGTCTTTGGGCGTAGAGAAGACGATGGTACCGGCGATGTTTGCTCAAATTCACCAGAAACGTCAAGCACCTCAAAATGAAGCTGAATTGAAGCAAATCTTTGTGGACAATGGGGTAGATGGTAAGAAATTTGATGCGGCATACAACAGCTTTGCCGTAAACTCGATGCAAAAGGGTTTCGATAAGCAGTTTAAGCAAAGTACGTTGACTGGTGTTCCGGGGGTGGTTGTTAACAACAAGTACATCGTATTACCGAACGAAATCCGAAGCTACGATGAGTACAACAAGTTGGTAAACTACTTACTAACGCTTTAATTATAAAATGAAAAATGGCGACCAATGAGGTCGCCATTTTTTTGTTTTGTTCGCTCTAGCGTAGGACGGCTGTGCAAGCTGCTGTTGGCATATCGGTCATAAAGATCGCGTTTGGGTAAAACAAGCTCGCCATGGTGACGGCAACGTTACAAGGTTGGGCTATAGTGGTTTTCACCACGGTATTTAAAACCACGCCAGTGTTATTCACCGTATTGACCGCAGCTTGATGAGCTTGGTAAGACACGCAACCTGCTGTTGCGTTGATAACTGCAGTACTAAAAAGAAGTTTACGAAAAAACATATTCATATCCTTTGTGAATGCTTTTGAGTACTTATATGCTTGCCTGTTCATAATTGGAACAAAACAGTGTTCAAAATTGCTATAGGTTCACGAAATGAACATTGTTTTATATAACAACAGTAATTTTGTGATCTGGTAGGTGGACAGACCAGATTATGCAATTAAAACCAACCCATGCATGAGCACTACGCCTGTCGTGAGCTTGCCTCGCATCATCTGGTAACCTTTTGGCTCCGCCTCTTTTTCTATTTTCCGAATCAGCTTTTCCGCGTACCAAACGGCAATGTAACCAGCAGCCAATAACAGAGTTGCAATCAAATAGTGTTTGTTACCTTGTAGTAGCGCTCCCCAAGCGAGTAGTACAAATAAATTACTGAGCACCAATGCATTGCGACTCAAGCGGTGATAAAAATGATCAATAGCATTGCCCCAAAGTACCCCTGAGAGAAAACTCAAAATCACTGCACTGTAAGCGATAAAAAATTGTTCCCCAGACAAGTTAAACAAAGTTCTTTCCGTAACGATGAGAACCAAGCTGAACAGAAATGGCAACAGCCCCAAATAACCCAATTGCAACATCGTCGTACGTGTGGTTGTCATAGCAGCCTTCCTTACAGTTGCTGTTCAATCATGTTAGTAAGCGTAGTACTTGTTGGAGAGGTTGAGCTTGGGAAGGTCGCGACGACTTTGCCTTCTTTATTGATCAAGAACTTGTAGAAGTTCCATTTCGGTGTAATGCCCGCTTGGGTACTGATCTGGGTAAATACTGGATTTGCATCCTCACCTAGGACAGACGTTTTAGCCATCATAGGGAAGGTGACACCATAGTCGAGGTAACAGATTTTTGCGGTCTTCTCTTCGCTACCACGGTCTTGACGAAAGTCGTTACTAGGAAAGCCGACAACTGAAAAGTTTTGATCTTTGTACGTTTGGTGTAGCTGTTCCAGTTGCTCGAATTGGGGAGTGAAGCCGCATTGGCTCGCGGTGTTCACAACCAATAGTGTTTTGCCTTTAAAGGCATCACACAGGGCTATTTCTTCTGTTGAATTGAGAAGTCGTTGCTTACCTTGCAAGATATCTGGGCAACTCGATGCAAAAGTCAAAGAGCTGGTGGAGAGTAGTGTCGCGATAAGTGCGCTGCGAGTAATTCCTTTCATGATGTTGATTCCTTTTATTTTTACTAAGTATAACTACTAGAAAAGGAACCAAATCGATCAAAAAAGCCGCTGAGTTCAGCGGCTTTTTACTAGAGCAAATACGTGTTGATTACGCTAGCTTCAAATCAAATTGATTACGGTAAGCAACCATATCTTCGATGGTCAGTACTGGCATGTTGTGTAAACGACCAAACGCGACGATCTCTGGTGTTTTTGCCATAGTGCCATCTGGATTTGTCACCTCACATAACACGCCAGCAGGCTGCAAACCTGCCATTTGCATTAGATCGATAGTGCCTTCTGTGTGACCACGGCGAGTCATTACGCCACCTGGACGAGCGCGCAGCGGGAACACGTGACCAGGACGAGCCAAGTCGTCTGGTTTTGCATTTGGATTAGCAGCTGTTTTGATGGTCGTCACGCGGTCAGCGGCAGAAACGCCAGTTGTTACACCATGTTTTGCTTCAATAGAAACCGTGAAAGCCGTTTGGTTTGCGCTGTTGTTGTTTACAACCATTGGTGGCAGTTCCAACTTGTCTGCTTGAGCATCGGTCAGACACAGACAAACAATACCGCTGCATTCGCGGATCATAAGAGCCATTTGCTCATTGGTTAAGTGCTCTACGGAATAAATGATGTCGCCTTCGTTTTCACGATCTTCATCGTCGAGAAGAAGTACGCCACGACCTTCTTTAAGTGCGATAAGTGCGTTTTCAACGCGAGTAATTGGGTCGCCAAATTCGGCAAGTAGTGATGACTGATTCATGGTTAACTCCTAAATATCACCAGAATCAGGGCGGTATGAGGGATCGTCACATTTTATGCATGCGCTGAGCCGCCAACGGTAAGTTGGCACAAACCCACGCAATAAAAATGCGATCCAAAAAGAAGTGCACCATTGTTCATCAACAAAGAACGTTGAGGAAAACGCTGATGTTTTCTTATTCTCTTTCATCCGGACTATAACCGTCGGCTCTGGCATCTCACCAGATCTGCTGACCTCGACGAATCGAGCGCTCGCGGGCTCACTCAAAAGAGTATACCGCCGGTGGGGAATTTCGCCCCGCCCTGAGAACATTGAATCCAACCAATATGGTCAGAAGTAAAAAACTCCGACACTCAAATGAGTGGTCGGAGTAGGGATAGTACTGCGAACGCCTTGGCTTGAAAAGTAGATTGCAACTACTTGATGGAAAAGTGCGCTATCGGCTGAAGTGATCAGTTTTGATAAAGTGATCAATCTGTGCAGGCACGTAGGTGTTGTATATAAGGCTGGTATGAGTTTGTTTGGTCTCAATATGGTCTTGCATGCCCTCTAAGCGTGTCTCATCGACAGTAACCGTACCGTCAGACATGGTGTTGTCTCTGTGCATTAGAATGGGTCTCGCACCAATTGCCATCGTGCCAGCGATGCTGCCAAGCTTTTGTGGGAAAGTCCAACTGTCCTCGTGCTTATTCAGACCATGGTATGGTGAGTTACCAAGAATCGCACCTAAACCTAAATCCTGAATGCGAGTCACGATGGAAGCGCCTTTCAGCGGTGAGCCAATTGCAACAACGTGAGAAACGAGGCTTGTCGATGGTTTTCTGCTTGCGAGGTATCGTTTAATCATCAAGCCACCTAGGCTATGACCCACTAACACATTAGCAGTCAACGGGTTAAGCGCTTTGTCGATGGAGTTAAATAGCGATTCTTCATTAATTGAAACCGTGTTGTAACTCAATACTTGGGTCTCGTAGCCCAGCTTTCTCAGCTTTTGGCTAAGAGGCTGCATGACCAGCCCATGCATATAAAGACCATGTAAGATGATGATTTTCATAATACCTCCTAGATTTATGATGTTGATTTTATCCTACTAAATTCTCCACAGGGCTACTGTCAGCGAATTAGCAAATCTTGCACTTCTTTTTGTAACAAATGGCGATCTAGTGTGGCTGGTTGCAATAACTCACCGATATTGACTTCGATACGAGACCAAAAGCGAGTAGGGCGTTTAGTTAACGCATGTCCATTTTTGTGACTGAAGAAAGATCCCCATAAGCCTTTTAACGCCATTGGAATCACGGGTACAGGTGTACGCTTTAAAATCTTCTCAACACCGGGTCTGAACTCGCCTAGTTCGCCATTTGAGGTCAAGCGACCTTCAGGGAAGATACAAACAACTTCATCGTTACTAAGAGCCTGCTCAATCTGTTCGAAAGCTTTTTTGTAAGTCTCTGCGCATTTGCGTGGAGAGCAAATTGGGATGACGCCAGCATGGCGGAAGACGTATTTAAGAACAGGCAGCTCGCTGATTGATTTGTCCATCACAAATCGCACTGGGCGGGTTGATGTGCCCATTAGAATCAAAGCATCTACATAGCTCACATGGTTTGCCACAATCAGGGCTGCACCTTGCTCTGGGATGTGCTGACGACCAGTTACGGATACTCGGTACAAACAGTGGCTTAGTAAGTAGCTAACAAAGCGCTGAGTAAACTCAGGTACTTGGCGGTAAACGTAGACAGCTACGATGAAGTTACCGACGGCCAAAATGGCAAACAGTTCAACGATAGAGAACTCTAAAACACTTAAGATCAAGATTGAAACAGCAGCAGAAGCGACCATAAATAGTGCATTCATTATGTTATTGGCTGCAATAGATTGAGCACATTCGCCTTCCTCAGAGCGTGATTGGATAAACGCATAAAGGGGAACAATAAACACACCGCCGCTCACACCAACCAAGAACAAATCGATCATCACTCGAATATGCGAAGACTGAGTAACAAAGTTATGTATAGCGTAATACTGACTTGGAAAAGATTCGATTACAGGCACCGCCCATAAAAGGTCTGCACTGAAAATTGTTAAGCCCAAAATACCAAATGGCAGAATGCCCAGTTCTACTTGATTGAAAGACAACTTCTCACATAGCCATGAACCCGTAGCGATACCAATTGAAAATAGAGCCAATAATAGAGAAACCACAGTGCTGTCTGCGAATAAGTGTTCGCGAGCAAAATTTGGAAATTGGGTCAGGTAAGTTGCGCCCATAAACCAGAACCAACTGATGGCTAGAATCGACATCCAAATACCGCGTTGTTTTTGTGCCAGTTTGAGCGTTTTCTTCAAACCAGTAATAGGCTCGAACTTTACTTTGTCACTTTTCTTACTTGGCAGAGAAGGGATGTTAGCGCTGCTTAACAGGCCAAGCAGAGATAGCGTAATCACAATGCAAGAGGCGATAATCATGCCGTTTGGAACTGCGAGTAATAGACCAGCGCTTAATGTACCAATCAGAATCGAAAGGAAAGTCCCCATCTCAACCCAAGCGTTACCTTTCACTAGTTCATTCAACTTTAGCGCTTGAGGAAGTAGAGCGTATTTCACTGGACCGAAATAAGCCGATTGAGTACCAGTCATGAAGAGGAGGACGAGCATCAGGATAGCACTCTGCGTCATAATGGCAGTCGCAGCGCAACTCATGATCACTAATTCAATAAGTTTTAAGCGGCGGATCAATTTTGCTTTGTCCATGTTGTCTGCAATCGCACCTGCGTGGGCAGAAAACAGAAAAAAGGGAAGGATAAACAAGCCAGCAGCAAGGTTAACAAAAAGGTCAACCGACATTGGCAGTGAGTCAATTTGGCTGTACGTCACCATCAGTAAAAGAACATTTTTGTAGACATTGTCGTTCAGTGCACCAAGGCACTGAGTGACGAAATAAGGGAAGAATCGTTTAGTGAGAAACATGCTGGCTCCGTAAAGGCGAAATAGCGTTGAGATGGGAGCACTTTAAAGGCTTGGCTTTAGGAAGCCAGTGTGAAGAAAAGAGTTACGTTATGAGAAACCAAAAGTAACACTTAATGCTACTTTTGATTGCATAAATTCGTGATTTGATACGAATTGGTGCTTTTATGTATTACGAGTATGAATTTAGTGTCGGAACCAGACACTGAGCATTCTCAATGTGACAAATAGGATGAAGCCAGATAATCCTATAAAGCCCAAAGTAATGAGATAAAAAAACAGACGTACCATGCGAGCTTTCATTCGTTTGAAAAAGCCAAGGCTTGGCGTAAGCTCTGGAACATGCTGAAAGCTTGAGATCATCACCCAAGCGGCAAGAGCCCATAAAGCCGCTACACCACTCGGAATCAGATAAGACTCTTTAACCATATTGGAAAGTTGCAGAAGCGTGGCAACGAACACAGCAAAACCACCAAATGCAATTAACACGAATAAAGGGAGAATAGGTCTTGTCTTGATAGATAGGCTTTTGAGTTTATCGAGCATCAGGTAGTCCCTATTTACGTTCCCAAGGCTTAAACAGCGGAAATGTCCAGCGACGCATGGCAATCACTAGAGAAGTACCGTGTTTCTCGTTCATGTCTAATGAGTCGTCGCTTTGGCAGATTTGGTAAAACTCATCAATGACCTTCTGTAGCTTCTGTTGCATCTTTTTGTTTGTTGGCAAGCTCATCAGCCCCGTCGCCATCACCAGTTTTTCATCTTCGGCGGAGAAATAGCTTTGGAAGAAGGCATCTTGAACTTGTTGTTGGAAGAAGCGCTGAATAGGACCGTCAGTGTGCCAACGAAAAGTCGGGGAGATACGTAGACGAATCTTATTACCTGGTAGCAAGTCAATGATATTGAGACGATCGAGTTGGGCGAGCTTTTGTATGAGCTCCAATTCATCAAAGGTGTATTGCTCGATGATTTGCTCGAAGCGATAACCATTAACCACACATACCGCAACAAGCAACAAGCCTTTATCGTCGACCAGCTGCTTTTCTTGTTCTAACGTGAGCGATTCCAGCCCTTTGTTACTTGCCGCTGATAGCTTAAACAATTCTGCCATTTCCAAACCAATTAGTTGACAGATTCGCTCCAACCGATCGAGGCTAATTTGACTGCCTTCTGCCAATAAGCGCTTTACGGAACCTTCGCTTAAGCCCAAGTGTTTTGCTACATCGACATAGTGTATACCGGACAACTTGAGCTGGCGTTTAAGCTCTTTAATTAGGTTGTGACTTTCCGACATATTAACCTTCTACTTCTTGGCGCAACTGTTCTAAGTAAGATTGCATAAACGCTTTACGCTTCACAGCTTCTTCATACGCCGCTTTGGTGTTCATCGTATCTACAATTTTAAACAGTTTGGTTTGGAAGTGATCGATGGTGAATCGTTTATCTTCCAGTTCTCGATGCTCTGCAAACATATCCTGTTCGTTATACAAGGTGGCATCAAATAGCGTGCTGACTTGAATACAGCGTGTAACGCCAATAGCGCCAAGCGCATCTAAGCGGTCTGCGTCTTGGACGACCTGAGCTTCCAAAGTATTCGGCGTAATATTGGCGCTAAAACTGTGCGATTCGATCGCGTGGGCAATGGCGTCATGGTATTGAGCAGGGTAATCGATACTTTCAAGAAACGAAATGGCTTTGGTTGCCGCAATAGCGGAGCTTTGTTTACGGTTTGGGTGATCTTTGGGATAGGTGAAACAATCATGCAAATAGGCTGCGGGTAACACAACTGCTAACTCAGCGCCTTCTTGAAGTGCAAGCTGGCGAGCTGTCTTGACTACGCGGCGGACATGGCTGAGGTCGTGAGCCGCATCGGTTTGCATCTCTTGTTGCATAAATTGAAGGAACTGAGACTCAAATCGGTTGAGCTCTGATGTATTGAGTTGAGGCATGGATTTCTTCTAAAAAATAAAGGCTTAGACAGAGTATGCCTAAGCCTTTATTAAATTGCCAAATGAGACGTTGTTATTGCGATGTTACGATGAATACGTTGTCGTTTTATTGTGTACGAGTGAAGCGGAACGTCTGCACTTTTTGCTCTGCTCCGTCGATGTATGCATAGCTATCGATGGTCCAAACGTTTGGACCTGCGAAACCTAGTTCCACACGTACATCACCGGTTGGAATTCCTTGATAGATAACGTCGTTAATGTTCATCGGATAAAAGTTGTAGCGATTGCTTTGCGCTTGTTGCTCGCCTGCAAATGCGACCGATACATCTTTTGCTTGGTTAGTTAATGTCAATTGATAGCCAGCTTGTTGGTCGAACGTGAATGCGGCATTAAGGTCAACACCTTGCGAGTTGGTCACCTTAATATTTGCTTCTGTTGTTTTCGCCAGAGAACCGTGCGCTTGTAAGCCGTCTAAGCCTTTAAAATCGCGATTGTGGTTTTGGATGTTTACGTTCCAATCCCCAACAAAGTTATCGATTTCTTGCCATTGCTGAGGTGCGTTGGTGGTTGCTGTATTCTGACCGCCATTGATGCCACCAATCGCTTCGTTACGGCTATCATGGCGAATGTTTTCTCGATTGTTGTGAATATCTGCGCCAGCTCCTGCTACTCCGCCAGCAACACCACCTGCGACAGCGCCTTTCATTGCAAGCTCTGCGTCGCCAGTTAATGCGCCCATAGTAAGACCGAGAAGTGCACCGCCAGCGGCTCCTTGTTTTGTTAATGCATTTGGATCGTCTTCTCCCGGAGTCACGCATCCTGCAAGTAGGGGAAGAGATAGCGCCGCGACCAATGTTGTTTTGTTGAAAATGTTCATGTGTTCACTCCGAGATGTTTGGTTCGGAGCTATTATTGAACGCTGTTTGATTGTGAATCCACTTATCTCGCTGATAACCGTCAGTTATCACATGCAAACGTTTTTTATTAAAAAGCTCAAATCTTAACTGAATAGCTCGATAAAAAAGAGATAAAGAAAAGGGTCAACATCGCTGTTGACCCTATATGGTTTTATTCTTTTATTTTATAAGCACTAATTTTGACGTTGTTAGTGGTAAATCTACTTTGGGCGATTTTTGGCTTTTTAATATAAAGCTCAACTAACTTGCTAACTTTAGTGCTTGTTCAACACGAGTGCAAATATTTATTACGTAAACTATCTATATTCTGAAATATAATTTGAAGTAATATCACAACAGATAACAATCTAAAATGGTGGAAATAGCGCAAGATCGCTTGTGCTGTCTCATGTTTGAGCCAAGCATAAACTGGATCGCCATTTTGTGATCTGGATCAATATTAATCCTCCTTCAGAGGGATAGCATTCACGCGAAATTGAGAATTATAAATTGAGCCTAAGCTATGCAGGATTTATATGAGCTAGAGCGTAAGTTGGTGGAATACGGCGCAGACATGAAAGGCTTAAAGGTTGTTCCTGCAATCATTGATCAAGATGGCAAGGTTGTTTATTTAGGGAATACACCCTCGTTGCTAAGAAATGTCATTAGTTGCCGTAGACAGCTAACGCAACGCGTAAAGAAATAAAAAAGGGTCTGATGCAAATCAGACCCTTTTTTGTATGTGCAGATTAGAGATTAACGCTTGTACGTTACTTGCTCTTGTTGACCAAGGTGAATGTGCGTTGTTGCCGGTTGAGTTTCAGCAATGACTTTACCGTGGCGAACAGAGTAGCGAACAGGTACTTGGCGGCGCACTGCATCAAAACCATTTTCTGCAGGAAGGATAAGCAAGCTACCTGGCTTACCTGCTTCAATGCCGTGTTTGTCTTGAATGTTCAGTGTGCGTGCTGAATTGGTGCTGATCAGATCAAGTGAGTTGTTGATTTGGTCGTAACCCATTACCTGACATACGTGCAGACCCATGTGCAGAACTTGCAGCATGTTTGCAGTGCCTAGTGGGTACCAAGGATCAAAGACGTCATCGTGACCAAAACATACGTTGATGTTGGCGTTCAGCATTTCTTTTACACGAGTCACACCACGGCGTTTCGGGTAATCATCGAAGCGACCTTGAAGGTGGATGTTCACCAATGGGTTTGCAACAAAGTTGATGCCAGACATGCGTAGCAGACGGAACAGGCGAGATGCGTAAGCACCGTTGTAAGAGCCCATCGCCGTTGTATGGCTTGCGGTTACCTTGTGACCCATGTTGAACTTGTGCGCTAGCGCTGCAAGAGTTTCAACAAAGCGTGATTGTTCGTCATCGATCTCATCACAGTGTACGTCGATCAAACGGTCGTATTTCTGTGCCAGTTCGAAAACGTAGTGCAGAGACTCGATGCCGTACTCACGAGTGAATTCAAAGTGAGGAATAGCACCAATAACGTCAGCACCCAACTGAACTGCCTCTTCTAGCAATTCTTTGCCGTTCGGATAAGACAGAATGCCTTCTTGTGGAAACGCAACGATTTGGATGTCTACCCACTCTTTCATTTCTTCGCGTACTTCTACCATTGCTTTTAGAGCAATTAGAGTAGGGTCAGAAACGTCAACGTGAGTACGAACGTGCTGTACACCGTTTGCAATTTGCCACTTAAGTGTTTGTTTCGCGCGTGATTTTACGTCTTCAATCGACAGCATTTCTTTGCGCTCAGCCCAACGCTCGATACCTTCGAAAAGTGTGCCAGAGATGTTCCAGCTCGGCTCACCAGCGGTTTGCGTGGTATCTAGGTGAATGTGCGGCTCACAGAATGGCGCGACAGCCATGCCGCCCTCCGCATCAAGAGTGTCACCTGTGTAATCTAGTTCTACATTATTGTCTTCAATACGCTTGAATTGACCATCCTCAATCAAAATTTGCTGGAGACCTTCCTGTCCCTTAAGCGTTGCGTTCTTGATCAATAGTGTTGTCATGATGGTTCCTTACGCTGGCTGCTGTGCCAGTGTCTTTTTATTAAGAATAGGATTTAGAATCAGGTAGCTGATTGTGCCGCCTAGTACCGCGTTCACAGGTACTACGCCCGGAAGGAAGTGACCTGCTGCAACGCCAATCGCTACCGCGATAATGCCAGCCCAGTTGACCGTTTGGAACTCCGCTGCTGCGAAATTTGTGTAACGTTTACGGTTCATGAAGAAGTCCGCAATAATGACGCCACCAATTGGTGGAATTGCAAGCGATAGGAAGGTTAACCAGCCTACAAAGTTATTGTACAGCCATAGTGCGCACAATGTACCTATTAAACCGTTTGCCATAGAGATGTATTTACTTGGCAAGCCTGTGATGTTGGAGAATCCTAGACCTGATGCGTAAAGCGCATTGTCATTGGTTGTCCAGATGTTTAAGCCAAGCACGATGATAGCTGGGATAAGAAGACCTTGCGCAATCATCACTTCTGAAATGTCTGATTGACCGGTTACTGCGGCACCTGCGGCACCGAAGATGAACATCAATGAGTTACCGATGAAGAATGCCACCATTGTGACCATCACGGCACCTTTTGGCTTTTTGCCGAAACGTACGAAGTCTGCAGTTAGTGTCCCTGCACTGACAAATGAGCCAACGACCATTGCTAGCGCTACAGAAAAGTCGATAGGTTGCGCTGGTTGTACTTTTTGTAGCTCAGCTACACCACCAACGCTGTTTACCGCTTCGACTACTGAGTAACCACCAAGCAGAGCAATCGCTGGTACTGCAATCGCTGAAAGTACCATTAGTGCAGAGATACCGAAGTAAACCGTTGCGGTCATGAGTAGACCAGAAATGATAATGAGTGTGTTTGTGTCAATGCCTGTTGCTTTGTTTACTGGAATTGCAAACATAGCCACGCCAACACCAAACCAACCAACTTGTGTGCCACCAAGAAGAGCGGAAGGGAGCCAAGAGCCTTTAGAGCCAAATGAGAAACGAGCAAGGAGGTGAGTAGAGAGACCAGTAGAAGCGCCGATGTAACCGAGGAAAGAAGTGTAGATGCCGAGGATTAGGTTACCAATAAGAACAGCGAGGAAGAAATCATCAAAAGAAAGTCCGGTACCGAGCGAACCGCCTGTCCACATACTTGCGGAGAAGAAAGTGAGTCCCAACATTACCATGGTTAATGATGCAACACCCTTTCTGGCAGTGTTAGGAACCGGTCCAAGACTGTAGTTATTGTCTGCAGCCATTTTTACCTCCGCAAAGAAAATTAAAACGAATTATAGATCCCAATTTCTGGGCAAACGGCGCGTATTATCGTGATGTAAATCTCATAGTCAATGAGTTTTTTGTCATTTAAGCGTTTGCTTTAAGGTTTTTGTTTATTAATGCTTTTTAAAACATGGTGTTATAGTTTTTTGAAAAATCAAAAAAGTTTAGCTACAAGTGGGTTTTGTTTTCTGTAATGTGTAATGAAATCGGTGTCATTGGTAGTTCGTGGTTGTGATGTCATATTTATGTGGTTTGTTTATAAAATTGCGATTTGATTGATTTTAGTGATGGTTGGCAAACGTTTTTATGAGCTTGCTGGTAACCGTTGTTTTTTATTTAATCGAAAGGCGATTTGTAAGCTTATTCTTTTGTAAGTTTGACTTGATGATTTGGGTTAAGTGGGTATTTATAATAGATAACGTCGTGACTTTTACGTGTGTAATCGATTGTAAAGTTATTCAATAAGGTTGGTTGCTGAGCGCGGGAGGGTAAATCGAAGAAGTTGGAGAAGGAATAGACAAAAAAATAGCCAACCGCAAAGAGTGCGATTGGCTTATATACTTGTGAACAAATTCAAGTTCACTAACAACGTCAGTTGGCTAGGTGACCCTCGGCTTAAGAAGGGTCACTTTAAATAATGCAGTTAGTGTGCCAACTTTAAAACCACCGAAAAAACACGGTTTCTGTGATATGAGTTGCCTAAATTTAGCTGTTTGTTGCAAATTGCAAATGCGGATTGCAATTTGTAATTATAATGCTAATGATGAATTAATTAACTAGAGTAATTCTTTTTATAACATTACTAGGCTTGCGGTACCTAAGAAGGCAAAGAAGCCAACGACATCCGTTACCGTGGTCAGAATCACTGAGCCCGCCAATGCTGGATCGAGTTTGAGCTTGTCTAAAACTATTGGGATAAGCACACCAAATAAGGCTGCAGTAACAATATTGACGATGATCGCCAGAGCAATGGTGCCGCCCAATACGGGAGATTGGAACCAAAGCCCTGCTAAACCACCGATGATCAGCGCCCACAGCAATGCATTAAGAGAGCCGATTCCCAATTCGTTTTTGAGTAATGCAAAACGGTTACCTGGAGTGATCTGGTTTAATGCCATAGCACGAACCATCAGGGTCAGTGTTTGGCTACCAGCGATACCACCCATTGAGGCTACTATTGGCATCAGCACAGCAAGGGCGACCACCTGCGCAATCACGTCTTCAAATAGACCAATGGTGACGGAGGCTAGAATTGCAGTGAGTAAATTTATACCCAACCAAACTCCACGCTTTTGCGAACTCTTTAAAACAGGGGCGAATAAGTCATCGCCTTCGTCCATACCGGTACCCGCCATCAAACGTGCTTCGTAGATTTCACGTTGAGTACTCAATGCAAATTGCCAATCCACTTCTCCGATCAGGGTTTGATCCGCATCGGTAACCGGAAGTGCCGGAAGCGCACTGTGCTCAAGTGCTTCCACTGCTTCCGGAAGTTCCATTTTACTATCGAGTACGGTGACGGTCTCAATCGCTAAAGTTTTAAGGCGGACGTCAGCTTCACTACGCAAGATTTCATAGTAGTTTACCGCACCACGAAACTGTTTCTTACGGTTGATGAGATACACTTGCTGTGGTGTATCGTAGCTATAGCGCTCCATCAAGCGTCTTGCTTTACCAACGGTGATATTAAAAGGGAGGGTGATTATCTTACGCTCTGCCCAACGACCGAGTTGTTCGTCTTCGTATTCGTTCGCTTGATCATAAAGCTCAAGTTCATCTTTCTCGATAAGCTCTAGTGCTTCATTGATGAACTCTTCTGGCAGAGAGTCTGCCCATTCGATTAAAGATAAGTTATCTAGCTTGGCTAGCGTGAGCTTTAGCTCTATTTCCGATAATGCTTCGATGATAGAAAGGCGCACTTCAGCACGCATTTCCGTTAGTACATCAATATGTAGCTCTAGTGGTAATGCACGCCACAAGCGCACACGATCATCGATAGGAAAGGCTTCGAGGATCAGCGCAACAGCACCGGGCTCGAGACCGCATTCGATAGAATCATTCAAAGCGGTGACTTGATCCGCTTCGTCTGCTTGGACAATTTGTTCGATTAGAGTGGAGAGGTCTTGAAACTTACTCACCGAGCACCCCGACAGTCAGATTATTCTTATAGGCAGCTGATCAAGGTACTCGAAAATAGCAGAAAAACAATAGCCTATTGGTTACTTATCTGTAGGTAAGGTGAGACCAATTGGCGAATGTTCACTTTTGCGCCAATACGGGCTGCCAGCAAGTACATTCCGCCGATCTTTCTATGTAGGAATAGGGCATCTGCTGGTGGCGTGTGCCAGTAGTCTTGCTCCATGCTTAGAATGGTGCCAGCTTCTCTAAGTTTCTGGGCTAAACCACTGGCTTTGAAGTCATAAGGCTCATCCACTAACATTGGCTCACATGCCATTTTTACCAAATCAAGAATCGCTTGGCGCTGCGTAGGCATGATGGTTGTGCTGAAGAAACCAATCTGTTCCAGTGCATCGTTCAAGCCTTGTTCGTCGTCGTTAACAACCGATGCAAAAGCTTGGCGATAACCAGTGCTGAATCGTTCGCTGTACTCGCGAGTCGCACCGAAATCTAACAAGCCGATTTGACGGGTGTTCTCTATGTATAAATAGTTGGCAAAGTTGGGATCGGTTTGCACCATCTTGAATTCGAACAGCTCTCGGAATAGCAATTCGAGCAGGCTGTGCATAACGAAGTCACGCGTATTTTGGTCATAGTGTTCAATTTGCTCAATCGGGCTGCCATCAATGAATTCCATAGCGAGAACGGATTCTGAACAACTTTCAGTGTGAATCTTTGGCACGACAAAATGAGGGTGATCCTTCAAAGCGTCATGATAACGAATGGCAAATTGCGCTTCTCGTGCGTAATCGGCTTCATCATGCAGTTGCTTTTTGGCTTCTTCCAGCAACCCTTTGTAATCAACAGACTCGGGAATTAACCCAACGACTTTGAGCAAAGTACCCACGTTGTCTACGTCGCTGTCGATGCTCTTTCTTATGCCAGGATATTGCACTTTGACTGCTAGGTTATCACCTCCGTCACTGTAGGCTTGGTGTACTTGTCCGATTGAGGCACTGGCAATTGGCTTGAAGTTAAAGGACAGGAACTCGGCTTTCCAATTCGTCCCTAATGAACTTTCCATTACTCCATTTAGCTGTTTGGCTGGCATCGGGTCTGCATTGGAGCGAAGGCGAGAGAGAATATCGGCGAGTTCAGGTTCTAAAACATCACCAGCATCCATTGAGAGCATTTGACCAAGCTTCATTGCAGCGCCACGCAAGTGAGCAAGTTGGTCTGTTAAACGCGCGATGTTTTGTGGCGTCAGCAACAGGTCTTTCGCTTTAGGTTTATTACCTTTGGCGATTTGTTTAGTGCCTTCTGCAATTACGTTGCCTGCGACACGGGTTGCAAGGGAAGCAAACTTGCTGAATCTTGAGATACGATGGGTAGGTAGGCTTCTTTCCTTTGCCGACATGAATCTTCTCCGCTTATGACTAACTATTTGTTATACGGGAAAAGTACGTGCTTGGATACAAATGAAAAGAAAACCGCCAGCAGAACTGGCGGTTTATGAGTTTAGATAGAGTAGAAGAAGTACAGTTGAGACTTCATTCGGATGATGATGCCACGAATCACATCCAAGAACGCTAGGAAACCGATCGGCTTCTCGCCGCTGACCCATGCTAAGCCAACCGAACCGACAGGGATATCGTAGCCTTCTGGCTCGTCAATCTTAAGGCGGACAAAGTGATGCTTATTCTGTAAGTTCTTGCCAGTTGTAGCGCGAACGGAATCATCCAAACCAAGTAGGTTGCCTTGTGACTCACCAGTCGCTTCAACAATGCCCTCTACGGTTGCAGAGAAGATCTTGCCAGGATAAACCGAAGAAGAGAATTCCGCAGGTTGACCTGGTTTGATGTTACGAATCGCTTGGTGATTGACGCGCATCAGAACGTACTTCTCGTTGGTGTACATATTGATACGCGGCATCATCGAAACACGTTGACCTTCACGCAAGATAAAGTTGGTCACAAAGCCATCTGCTGGTGCGTGAACTTTCGTACTGCTCAAATCCCATTGCGCTTTTGCAATTTGCTCCTCAGCTTGGCGCAATTCAGCCTGTTTGGTTTCAACTGCTAATTCTGCTTTATGAATTGCCAGTTTTGCTCGTGAGATATCAACTTGTTTCTTCTTAATTTGAGATTCAAGAGTTAACACGTTGTGGCGTGCCATATCAACGGCACTCGATTGTTTGTCGATGTCGCTTTCCGTGATGGTGTTTTGGACCACACGGTTTTGTTCAACGTAACGATCGAGCATCTTTTTCTGCAATTTGTAGTCAACTTTCGCCGCTTCTAATTGGCTCTTGGAGGTTTCTAGATCTTGTACCAGAGCTTGATGGTTTGCTTCTTCAATCTCGATATCACCTTGTGCTGTTGCCAGTGCTACTCGAGCCGAATCAGCTGACACGTTTGCTTGGTTCAATGCGATCTCATACTGCGTTGGATCGAGTTCGTAAATGAGCTGACCTTTCTCAATCTGTTGATTTGGTTTGATGTAAATATGGTCAACTTTGCCTTTCACGTTGGTCGAATCTGGACGCAATTGGATGTGCGGTGATTGCACAACAGAGCCGCCAGATAAGTCCATAGGCGTGAAGTTAATGAGACCTACCCATACGAACATTAACCAACCTAAACCGCCAAGATAAGCGAACGATTTGGTTGCTTTGTTCCAAGGCATACCGACTAAACGGAGCAGGTAGATGAAGAGTGCCCATACCGCTAAACCTTCTAACATTATGCCTCCTCTTGTGGCTGTGTTTCTGTTTGCGGTTTACTTTTCCATGTATCACGCAGATTGATGATGGCTTTTTCCATATCAACGAATGCAAAGATTACGGCTAACACCCATACCCAGTGCCAGACAAATCCTATCCAGGTGAGGGCGGTGATAAGCCCTATCTGGTGATGGTCTTTGCTGTGTGCCTTATTGATTGGCAACTCATGGATTTTCCAAAAGCCGTAACATGCGCCAGCGACACTCGCGATTAAAACGACGGCAGCGACAACATGTAACGCTGTATCTGCGCCTGTTCCGACAAATGGGACACTCAGTAAACTCATTAAACACTCCTCTATCAAACTGTTGGCGTATTGTGATCTGGAATTGAAATAGGTGAGGGTTTGTGACAAATTCAATCACTAGAAGATTAAATTTGATGTGATTGGTTATGAAAACGGTTCGATTTATTCGCGCGATGGGTATTTTAAATATGCATAACCTCGCGTTATCTAAGTATAATTTGAGCTCTGAAGAGCTTGGGATCCCGTCGTCGGTGTTTCATAATCCAATGACATTGGTGCCTTTAAAGGCGGTCGCGGAATGGTATCGACGTGTTGAGCAACTCAGTAATGATCCTGATGTGGTGCTTAATTTGAGTCGTGGCATCGAATTGCAGAAACTCGGTCCTGTCGGTCGATGGTTATTTTCTGGTAACGATTTAGCCAGTACGATTCGACGTGTGAATTACGGAGTGAGTAACCTGCAATCGGGGGCTTTTTTTGCTGGCGAGCAGTCAGGGAAGATCATCAAGTGGACTTACCATAACCCCTTCGTTGAAACCTCAGTGAAAGTACATGACAGCATTCGCTGTGCGATTTTCATGATTAAGATTTTACGTGAATTTCTGGGACAAGATTACAAACCATTGCGCGTGATGATTTCTGGCTCTAGGAAAAACGGTGAGCTCTATAAAGAGTACTTTGGCTGTGAAGTAGAATGGAGCCAACCCAAGACCGAAATATGGATTAACGGCGATGACCGTCTCGCTTCTCGGCAGGTAATTCATCGCGAAGACAACCGTTTAGCAATGAGTTTTTCCGATTTGGATGATTTACTCAATATGCCAGATCCAGAAGATGAGCTGAAAGTGATATATGAAGTGGTGCACTACAGCAGTCATTACGGATTACCAACGCTAGAGCGTGTCTCTGCGTTGTTAGGATTATCTGACCAGCAGTTTCAGCGCCGGCTTCATAAACTAGGTCTCAATTTCTCCACGGTATCGGGTTACGTATTGAGCAATGTTGCTGCGGGTTTGTTGAGTAAGCACGTCAGCATTGAAGATATTGCGGCGCGCCTCGGTTACACCAATGTGGCCAGCTTTAATCGTATGTTCAAAAAACATCGTGGTTTAACGCCCAAGCAATATGCGGCTCGATTGGAAAAATAGTCTTTGTAAGAAAAAGTGTTGTTAGTAAACAAAAGCCGCTCGTTTTAGCGGCTTTGGTTTTTAGGGTATGAGACGTTTACTGCTCGGGACGCCAGCTCAGTGCACTTGCAACCGCACCGATAGCAACAACATCTTTTTGTTGCTCGCTAAGTTCTGGCAGCATCTGTACTGCGATTGTGCCGTTTGTTTGCACTGCCGCAATTTCTTGTGTGCCTTGTTTAAAGCTGTAACCCAATGGAATGTCTACCGCCATCATGGAATCAGGGCTAGTGTGTACGGTTTCCACATTGAAATGAGTGTCGCCAACGCGAACGGTGCCTGTTTCTTTCTTTTCTAAGCTGATATCAATCAGTGCCGATTTAGGCTCCATCGCAAACTCACCGACTTTTACACCGTCTTGGGTGATTTGGCATGTGTAAGGATCGTTTCCACCGAAATCGACGCCCATATAGTTAACTGACATGCCGCCGCCCGTGCAACTCAATAGCCAAGTTTTACCATTGTCGATGCGCGTGACTTCTGCACCCATCGCCCCATCTTTAAACGATACGCGATTAAACCAGCTCGACTTTGAGGCGCTGCGTGAGTATTTTCCTTTGTACTTACCAGCAAAGTCGAAATAGCCATCAGCACCAAATCCCCAGAAATCGCCATCTGTTTTGACCAACATTTCTGGTTGTGCTTTCACCGCATCGGATCGATCCATTACGGCAAGACCACCACAACCGACAAGGAACAAAGGGGCGAGCAAAGTAAGTTTCTTCATGTTTTTCATCATTTATCGCTTGGTTACATCTAGGATTTGATCGGTAAATTGAATGTTGTGTATATCGAATAATTCATCGGTACCAGTGCTAGGGCAGGTCACTGATACGTTCTTCGCAGTTACAAGGGTACAGTCTGCGAATGCGTGCGAAACGATATAAGTGTTAACGCCACCTTCGCCGTAAATACGGTTGTTTTGCCCGTTGCCTTCAAATGTATTATTTTGATCATTCCCGATGACATCCATCGCTTGGTCGCCAATGATCTTCACGTTTATTAACCATTGAGATTTATAGGTGTATGCTTCAACTACACCGTTTTCATTTGGTGACATACGGAAGGTAGGAACCGTACCTGGTCGCGTGTTATCTGTGTAGACTTTGACGCCTTCAGAATCGATGTGTGCAGTGTAGTGTAAGTGGCTGTGGAAGAGTTCACTAATCCACTCAACGGCTGATGGATCTTGCGTGTGCATCGCTGAACGAGTCAGTGCTTGATAGCCATCTAAGCCATGCCCATTTGCTTTCGCTACGCCCATGTAGGCTTCAAAAGCGGCAGCAAAGTATTCATGAGAAAAAGATGTTCCCGTTTGTTTTACACGTTCAGGATCAAAGTCGTCAGACTCCCAATCTTGCCAATCACGCTGAGTCGGTTGCCAGACAGTTTGCTTACCTGCTTGAGCATCGTTGTAGATGTTTAGCGCGTGTGTTTGGATTTCATTTTGCAATGACGAAGTCGACGGGTTAGGTGCAATACCTTGCGCTTGGACCAAGTGTAAAATTTCTTCAAAAGCGGCATCTCGATCGGCGTGTTCTCCGAGATAGGCGCAGTAATCCGAAAAGTTGCTCATGTAATGACAGTCACCTTCGACTGTCAGTTCTCGATACATCAAAGATTGACTGTTTATCAGCCAATTTGGCGTGTCTTGGCTGCTCATTAATGTGGACGTGATGGAATCGATGAGAACATCCATATCGTCCTCACTCAATACCGTCATGCTAGCAACAAACTTTTCTAAAGAATCGGTATCAAAACTGTGTGTTAAACCAGAATCTAATACCGCATCACTCAATTTGTTTTGGCGAATCAGTTCCCCAACAAAAACTTTAGTTAATAGCTCATTGCTTTGATCATCGTCTCTCGTCAGCATTAAAGTGGCATCGTGCTCAGCTAGTGTCTTAGCGATCTCAGATTTGTCGGCACCGAATTTAGACCCCGGTTGGTTTGTGAGTAAGTGCTGGATGATTTTGGCTGCACGAAAAATTTTCTCATTATTTGCTCCATCATCGACCGCAATGATATGAAATGATTGGTCATCGTGGGCTGCTGGAACAGAAACTTTCAAGTAGTGGGTAAACCCCGCATCAGAAGCGACTTTTAACTTCGGTGGAAACTGTGAAGAGACGGCTGCTGGGATAGATACGGTGCTTGTGATTGGATTTGGTTGAGGTGTTGACGTATCCGAACTGAATTCATTGCTACCGAACGAAGATAGGCTGACCACACACAGCATTGCTAAAGGTGTTAATTGAGCGAATTTCATCTTTTTGTACTCACAAACTGAAGGTTCGCCGAGGAATGTAGGGGGATAGGAAATTTCTGTCTATATGCGCAAATATAGTCATAACCACTAAAAATGGTTAGTTGTAAGGTTATTAATTCGATAAAACTAAAATAATAACGGGTTTATATGTGATTATTGGTTTTATTTCCGAATTAAAGTTTTGATATTCATTTATAAAATAGAGGGTTGTTCTGTTTCCTGACTCTTACAATGATACTGCCGATTGTAAATGTATGGTTTGTAAGGCTTTGTAAGCCGTTCTGTGTATGAAAAAGTGTCGGCAGTGTGGGTTGCACCCTACAAAACGAACGATATACTTCTCCTGTTTTATAGATGGAGTGAATAGATCATGGTTGGCAATAAAATCTTGCTCGTAGAGGATGACTCTGAGATTGCTCGATTAACCAAAATGTACCTAGAGGCTGAGGGCTACCTAGTGACAGTGGTCGACAATGGTCTAAATGCACTAGATGCAATCAAAGATTTGAAGCCTGATTTGGTGTTGCTGGATCTGATGCTCCCGGGTAAAAATGGCGCAGAGATATGTCAGGAAGCGCGCGAGTTTTTTCACGGGATCATTATTGTTCTGACTGCAACAGATGATGAAATGAGTGAAGTAAGCTTGTTTAAGTTTGGTGCTGATGATTACCTAACCAAGCCCATCAAAGGTAATATTCTCTTAGCTCGGATTGAAGCCGCCTTGCGTCGCTATTGTCGTCAGGTCGATACGGTTGAAGAGACAGAATTGAGCCGATACGGTATTGAACTGTGTACGCGTCGCTCTAAAGCGTACTATCTAGAACAAGATATTGACCTGACGGATTCTGAGTTCGAAATCTTGGAACTTTTGATGCTCAATGTCGACAAACCTGTCTCCCGAGAGTCATGCTGCCGCCTAGCGAGAGGTATTGAGTACTGCATTACCGATCGATCAATTGATATGCGAATTTCATCGTTACGTAAAAAATTCGCCAAAGCGCACATCCACACCGCAACGATTAAAACAGTGCGTAATCGCGGTTACATGCTGACGGGCAAATAATCGATGTTCTCTGTGTTTTCCCGTCTCTATGTAGGGCTGGTGACAGGTCTTGCGTTAACGATTGGCTTGTTCCTTTTTATGGGGGGCGAGTATATGCGCAAAACAGAAGTCAGTGTTTTTCTCAACGATGGTGCTTACTTTGTTGATCAATACATTGAACAACGAGGTACGCCGGATTCTCTCTACAAAAAGTTAACGGCAAACGGAAAGCAAGATTTCTTCATCTTTGATTTAACGCTTGTCGACAATTGGGATGGCACGCCACCTTGCTTGGACTGCGAGTTACTTTATCGAATGCAAGGCGTTCCGGTCTATTTGATTGATGGAAGCATATACGCCGCAGTGTTTCCTTTGCCTAATACCACTCAGAGCTTAGTGTTTAAAGAAAAGAGTGATTTTTTCAGCCCGGATATTGATTGGGATGAAGACTCCGAAATCATCTTTATTTTGACGCTACTGCTCACGGTGATTTGTAGCCTCGGAGTTATGGTATACATCCCTGTACGAAGGTTGGATCGTCAGATTCGACAACTGACTAAGGCACAAGGATTATTTGGCTCAGGTGAGCTGAATACTCGCGTTAAGTTGGAACAATACTCTTCACCGATTAAAGAGCTGGCGAGCGGCTTTAATGGTATGTCTGAAGAAATCGAAAGAAGAGTGCGTCAAACACACATTTTTACTCAAGCCATCCCTCATGAAGTTCGAACGCCACTTAGTCGAATCCAATTAGCCACTGATTTAGCAAGGCGTACTGAGGGTGAGATGCAAGCTGAACTGCATGATGACATTGAGCGTTACGTAGACGTCGTTACGGATCTGACATCCGACATCGTGATGCTTTCTCGACTTAGCCTTAAGAACCATTCGTTACAAGACTCTATCGAAACGATTGAGTTGCCTTTGTGGTGCAAGAGTCGCATGAATTATCGTGGGTTAGAACAAGCAAAGCTGACCGTTGAAAATGATCTCGATTACCAGTCTATCCATCTACAGCCAACGTTAGGGAACTTGGTTCTGGATAACTTACTGCAAAACGCAAAACGTTATGGGGAATTCAGCGTAGAGGTCACGATTCGTTCTGTAGAGCACTTTTGGATTGTTGATATTGAAGACGATGGTCCTGGCATTCCGGAAGAGAAACGTGAAGAAGTGTTTATCCCGTTCTCACGTTTAGATGGGAGCCGTAACGCCGACGTGAAAGGGTTTGGCTTGGGGTTAGCCATTGCAACCAGTGCAGCAAGGCAACTGGGTTGGGAGCTTTCTGTCGGCGAAAGCCATTTAGGTGGGGCGCGCTTTACGGTGCTTATTCCTGCCAACGATTAGGGTAAGCACTACGATAATCTGGTTCTAATATACCTTCATATAAGTCGTCACAAGCTTGAAGCGGACCTACCACAGTTCGGTACGGCAAGACTCCCGCCCAAACGGGAAGATCCATGTCTTCTGCATCGTCGTTGACGCCAAAGTTACTGACTTTGACCGATGCTTCCACCAAGGAGATGCGCAGTAACATGGTCGCTTTGAGCTCTTTTTCGTTACTCAAACGCACTTCTTCGGTTCGACCTGGCGCAATTTGCTCAATAAAATGATTCAGAAGTCTGTCTTTCTCATTATTATCTTCTACGACTTCAAACTGCCCAAAGACGACGGCACTGCGATAATGTGCGCTATGATGAAAAGCACTTCGAGCTAACACCCAACCATCAAATAAAGTAAAGGTTAGGCACGTTTGTACTCCTTGTTTGAGCGAGCGTAATAGCCGGCTGTTGTTCGCGCCATGGATATAGACATAATTGTCGACACGCCAAGCCAACATAGGGATAACCACCGGACCCGTATCATTGGTTATTGCAATATGGGCGATCAAGCTTTCGTCTATTATGGCATGTAGCTTATCGACATCCGTCACCGCCTTATGTGCGCCTTTCTTTATCTCGGTTCTATTGGTGCTGGATAACATTTTTTCTCCTTATTTACTCATATGGGTAAGCACTTGCTCCTCAATCTTTGATTGCAATGTAGCGCTTAACTGGTAGCTTAAAGAGAGCCAGTTTTAACTTATGGATGGATCCAGTTTGTCTTTGATTGATATTGGTGACTTGTACTTAAAGCACAGTGATGGGACGCGTCAACAGGCGCTATTTTTCGCAATTCGCGAGAAAATTGTTCAAGGATTGTGGGCAAAAAACGGCAAGTTACCTTCAACACGAAAACTCTCACAAGGGCTTAATATCAGCCGGAATACGGTGATCGCAGCCTATGAGCAGTTGGTGGCGGAAGGTTATTTAATCAGCCAAAAAGGCTCGGGATTTTATGTCGCAGTGGAATTACCAGAGCAGTATCTGCCTGAGCCTAATTCAGAAAAGAAGGGCTTATCACCGAAAAGTAACTTTGATATCAACCGTGCATTTGCACCGGGTGTGCCTGATTTGGACGCATTTCCGATGGCTCAATGGCAAAAGTTACTCGCACGCCATATGTCTCGCACGTGCTTGTTGGGCAATCAAGATATTCAAGGAAGCTGGGCATTGCGTTGCGCTTTAGCTAACTACCTTGCATCAAGCCGCTCTGTGAGCTGTTCCCCTGAGCGGATAATTATTACCTCCGGGGCTCAGCAAGCGTTGTCGATTGCCACTATGGTTACTCTTAAGCCGGGTAGCAAAGTCTTGATGGAACAACCGGGCTACGCGCAAATGCGTAAGTTGATTCAATTCCAGCAATATCAATTTGAGCCCCTCTATATTCGAGAGCAATTGGGTTTCGATGTGGAAGCGGTAACGGCCAGCAATGCAGATGCTTTATATGTCACGCCAAGTAACCAATATCCGATGGGCACAACGCTTAATACCGAACAAAGAGGAAAGATCATTAACTGGGCGGTGCAACAGTCACGTTGGATTATCGAAGATGATTACGACAGTGAGTTTCAGTTTGCCCATCGCCCATATACCAGCTTGCAAGGGCTTGCAGCCCAAATGGGACGTGATGATCGCGTTCTTTATGTAGGCTCTTTTAGTAAAGTCATGTTTAACGGGTTGCGGCTTGGGTATCTTGTTGTACCGGATGCTTTAGTTGAAGAATGCTTAGTGATTAAAGATGCGCTAAGCGGGGATTCTCCCTCTCATACTCAAGAGGCTTTGGCTGATTTCATCACTGAAGGAGGGTTACTCCGCCATATTCGTAAAATGCGTCGACTGTACAAAACCAAACATGAGCAATTGTGTATGGCGATAGAAAAACACTTTGGTGATAAAGTTAAGGTGATCAGTCAAGCTGCCGGTCTTCATATTACGTTGAAGTGGCAACAAGGTATTGATGAGAACGAATGGACACAGCGAGCGAAGATTCGAGGTATCGTGCTGCGCCCGATGAGTTTTTATGAGCACCCAGAGTATAAAGTGCGAGATTGGCAAGGAGTGGTTCTTGGTTATGGCAATGTCGCGCTTGGTGAGATTGATGCTCTGGTTGAACAGATTTCTGAGCTGTTTGAATAAGAGTATCAGTCTTGCTCAATCACCCGTTTAGGGTTCTTTTTTCGCCATTGCTTCCACGGTAAAGACAGCACGGCAAAAATAGTGATGGCGTAAAGCATAGACCAACCCAAACAAATGAACACTGCGGTGCACAATACCAAAGAAATTCCCGCGAGCGTCTTTCCCCAGCCTTGCAACAACTTATAAGCGGCAAGCATAGCAAGCAGGTAGACCAGAACAAAAATGCCATTCGCGAGCTTAAGGAAGAACTCCAAATCCAGTCCCGATAGCGAACCAATAACACAAGAAGCAAGCAAAATGGCGCCAACGACTAGCGTTGCATTGGCAGGAACGCCCCGAACGGACACTCTCGCGATAGCACTGGTTGGCTTGTGTTCTCTTGCTTGCGCCCACACCATTCGAGCCAGACTTTGAGTGTAGAGGTTTACACTAGCGAAACATGCTGAGAAACCAATAATACTGATAAGCCATTTCGCATGATCACCAAATAGATGTGCGCTCAACCAAGGAATTGATGCGCTGTCGAACTCAGCACTGCCGTAAGCACCAAACTTCAATATCACGACAGAACATGCCCAATAGGTTGCACCCGCGACAAAGCAGCCAACGATGATCGCGATCGGGAAGTCTCGTTGCGGGTTCTTAAACTCTTCTCCCATGTGTGCAAAGGCTTCTATTCCGACAAAACACCAGAACATGACACCAAGCGCTGCAGCAACTGACCATGTCGAATCCGTCGTTATCTTAGGCATGCTTAAATCAACAGGTCCCACATCGCCTTTCCACAAAAATGCACCGACTAAAGCAAAAATGCTCAATGCGATGACCGTCTGGAGCCGCCCCGATGATTTAGTGCCAAGTAGATTAACGACCACTAACAGAGCCACTGTGAGAATTTGAGCGAAAAGGTGGTTACTAATGGACTCTGGTAACAGTTGTTGTAAAAAGCCAGCGGCAAGTGCGACAGCAGCAGGGACACCAACAGGAATAACACTAACAAATAACCACGCGACGCTGCTCTCTAGTTTGCTATTAAATGCTTTACGAACAAAATACGCCGTGCCGCCAGCACTTGGATAGCGCTTGCCCAACTGAGCGAAAGTCAAAGCGATGGGACAAATAGCAATGAATAAAATAATCCAAGCCCAAAGTGAGAAGTGCCCTGCAATGCCAGCGGCAATCGCTGGAATCATAAATAGACCCGTGCCCATTAAGGTTGTCGATAGCTGACCAATTCCTGATATCAGCGTAATGTCTTTTTTGAGTTGTTCCATAACGACCTCGAACATCTAGGTAATGCAAGCCACAAGCATATCTAAATTCTGCATATCAAAATGATGTTGTCGACCGTCAAAATGACGGTTGTTTTACCGATAAACAGCAAATTGTCGGTTTTCAATAAGTTGTAATTGAGTAGAATGAAAAAATTAAGGAAAGCTTGGTGATGTTATGGACAAATTTGATCATCAGATCATAGATCTATTACGGCAGAATGCCCGTCTCTCTATTACTGAAATCTCAGAGCAAGTTAGCTTGTCACGTTCTGCTGTGACAGCTCGAATCAAAAAGCTTGAAAATGACCAAGTGATCCTTGGCTATCATGCCGATATTGCGACATCCAAAGAGTCGACGATTTGTGCGTATATGGCGCTGAAGTTTGATACATCAGCCTCTAGTCATCACTGTGATAACTACGCGAATGATCTGTACAAAATTGATGGTGTGAAATGGTGCCATGCAATCAGTGGTGAAACCGATATGATGCTGTTTGTCGAAGTACCGAATATCGCACGCCTCAACGAGATTCGAGATTATATCCAAAGCTATCCAGAGCTTCGTAACGTGATGACACATACCGTGTTAACGGAGTTTTTCAATACGACAGGGAGCAAGTTCGTAAAATGACCGAGAAAGACATCGTCCTCAACTTCTGGAAAGTAATGGCAAGCAATGACTTCTATGCAGCAGCGGAACTCCTTGCGCCTGATAGTGAAGTAGTTTGGCCACTGACGAAAGAAGTGATTCGTGGCAGAAAGAATTTTGCCCAATTGAACTCTGCTTATCCAGCAGAAGGTGAGTGGATCTTTACTATAGAGCGTATCGTAAGTGACGGTGAGCAAGTGGTCACTGACGTTATAGTAAGCGATGGCGTTCGCTCCGATCGGGCGATTACTTTTCACACCGTGCGAGATGGGTTGATTTGCAAACAAGTTGAATATTGGCCAGAAGAGTATACCGCCGCAGATTGGCGTGCGAAATGGGTAGAACGTGCTGAATAACATCAATCTGAATCTGCTGCGCTCTCTGCATGTATTGCTTGAAGAGTGCCATGTGAGCAAAACTGCCGAGCGTTTGCATATCACCCAATCGGCGGTAAGCCGTCAGTTAGCGCAGTTACGTGAGTTGTGCGGCGATCCCTTATTGGTTCGACAGGGGAACCAACTGATTCCAACGCCAAGAGCACTACTTCTAAAAGAGAAGTTGGACGACTTATTGGCTGAGTTCGATCATCTTCTCGATGACAAGCCTTTTGAACCCGCAGATTGGAAAGGGGAGCTAGTATTGGCATCGAGTGACTACGTCGCACAATACGTACTCCCTGACATTGCCGCGCACTTGAGTGGCTTTGCTCCTCGGTTGGATATGGCGTATCGATTGTGGCAACCAGACTTTCTAGATAAGCTTCATGAGACTGGTATTCATATCGCGTCTTCCATGTATCCAGAGAAGCCTCAAGGTGTGTCTAGTGTGAAGATTGGTGAAGACTCATCAGTCTGTTTGATGAAAGCCTCTCATCCTTTAGCAAAGCAAGATAGCATCAGCGTTGAAGATTTAATTTCTTACTCTCATATCAAAGTAACAGGCGGTGGAGATAAAGATTCTTATACCGATTTAGCGTTAAGAGAGCTAGGGCATACACGTCATGTCACGTTCAAAGTGCCTTTCTTCTCTGCTGCTATCAATCGCCTAGTTTCTAGTGAACATCTGATGGTGGTTCCAGAGCATATTGCGGTCAATCTCGCAAAGCATTGGGACTTAGCCCATAAAGCACTACCTCTCGAAACGCCTATTCATCAGTATTGGTTAATGTGGCATCCAAAATACGATACGGATCCTGCACATAAATGGGTGCGCGAAGAGATTCGTTCGGTTATGCAGATTTCAGAGTATTCCATTCGATAATAAATGCATTGTTTCCTTATGATTTTAAATCATGGCTAGTATGAAAAACTTTGATTTCTAATTATACCTATTCCATTGATAGATTAGCGTCAAAGAGGGGAGATTCTTATGACACTAACAGTTTGGTTATCACTTTTTACCGTGTGTTTACTAGGGGCGATGTCGCCAGGACCGAGTTTAGCGATTGTTGCTAAGCACTCGTTGGCTGGTGGTCGTGTGAATGGTTTGGCTACCGCATGGGCACACGCGTTTGGTATCGGTATTTATGCTTTCATTACCTTGATCGGTTTGGCCGTGGTACTTCAACAAAGCCCATTGTTATTTAAGACTATTAGTTTAGCTGGTGCAGCTTACTTGGCGTATCTTGGTTTCAATGCATTGCGTTCAAAGGGGGGCGTAGCGGCGAAGTTAGAATCAGGTGAAGAGACGACGGTTTTGCAATCGGCGCGAGAGGGTTTTCTGATTTCGATTCTAAGTCCGAAAATTGCACTGTTCTTTATTGCACTGTTCAGTCAATTTGTTGCGTTAGGTAATGACCTAAGTAACCAAATGATTATCGTCGCGACCCCATTTGTTGTTGATGGTTTGTGGTATACGTTCATCACATTGGTATTGTCTAACTCACGAGTTGTTGACCGTATTCGCTCAAAGGCTGTATTGATTGACCGACTGTCTGGCATCGTTTTAATGTTGCTGGCAGTGCGTGTGGTTGTGACGATTTAACCAAGTAGAATGCACTGCTCATGAAGTTAAAAGGCTACCGTAATGGTAGCCTTTTTCGTTGATGACCAATAAAAAAACATCCTAACTCTTAACGAGATAGGATGTCAGCAAAGAAGGTTGCTCAGGAACATAGGGGGAGTGTGGAACCTTCAGAAGCGTTAGCGACGAACTTCTTCAAACTCGCCTTCAATTGCGTCGGACTTACCCGTATTGAATTCATACTCTTCATGCATTTCTTGTTGCATTTGCTTCACGCGCTTTTCAATACGTTTACCAGTAATCAGGGCTGCGATGGTCAATGGAATCGCCATGATTAGGCTAAATACCAAAGTAAAAAAGCCAGTAATCAGTGCTAGTGCAGTAACGATAATTCGATTCATAATCATGACCTCTCTTTCAATCTATGGGTTCATACTACGAGTTTGAATATGAACGAAACATGAACATACCCAAATAACCTCAAAATTCTAGTTTCAGCAAGACAACTTGCCCTAGGGAGCGTGTTACTAACGCCATTTCTTTGATAAATCCCTCGGCAATAGTGAACTATTACGCAAGCGATTTATCTTTGAACTAGCGCTAGTAACAACGCTCTGAATTCTGAATATTGAGGTCATTTGGGTATCTAACGTACAATTTCGCATCGATTTATCTGAGGAATGTCAAAGTGTCTTAAAACGAAAAAACGCCTGAGGGTCATCAGGCGTATAAGCGGGGAAGTATATTAGTAATGCGCAAGGCGCTTATTATTTAAAACAAATGCTGGGGTGTTGCTCGATACACATTGTGGTTAACGTTGTGGAGCAAGGTTCACCTTATCGAGGGAATGTTTGGTAACGAACACCCATCATTTGTTCCATACAGTGTACAACTTGACAGCTGTAACCAAATTCGTTGTCGTACCAGATGTACAGTACACAGCGCTTGTCTTGAGCGATGGTTGCTTGACCGTCGACCACACCTGCGTGGCGAGAGCCCACTAGATCGCTTGATACGATTTCTGTCGAATCTGTGTAATCGATCTGCGCAGAAAGCTCAGAGTTTAATGCCATTTCACGTAGGTATTCGTTCAGCGAATCACGGTCTACATCTTCACCCAAGTTAAGGTTTGCAACAGCCATTGATACGTTCGGAGTCGGTACACGAATTGCGTTGCCTGTAAGCTTACCTGCAAGTTCTGGAAGTGCTTTTGCTACCGCTTTCGCTGCGCCTGTTGACGTAAGAACCATGTTCAATGAAGCACTACGACCACGGCGATCGCCTGAGTGGAAGTTGTCGATTAGGTTTTGATCGTTGGTGTAAGAGTGAACGGTCTCAATGTGTCCAGAAAGCACACCGTACTTGTCGTTCAGGGCTTTAAGAACCGGAGTGATAGCGTTAGTCGTACAGCTCGCTGCGGAGATGATAGTGTCATCTTCTTGAATCACAGATTCATTCACACCAAATACGACGTTCTTGATGTCGCCTTTACCTGGTGCAGTAAGCAGTACTTTCTCTGCTCCGTTACACGCTACGTGTTGGCTAAGACCTTCGGCATCACGCCAAACGCCCGTGTTATCAACAACTAGTGCATTGTTGATGCCGTAAACTGAGTAGTCCACATCACTTGGGCTGTTAGCGTAAATGATTTGAATGTAGTTACCGTTCACGATCAGCGCTTTACGCTCTTCATCAATCACGATACTACCGTTGAATTGTCCATGAACTGAGTCACGACGGAGCAAGCTAGCACGTTTTTCTAGATCGCCTTTCTTTCCGCCACGCACAACAATTGCACGCAGACGAAGTGGGTAACCCGGACCACTCTTTTCAATCAACAGGCGAGTCAATAGGCGGCCGATACGACCGAAGCCATAAAGAACCACGTCACGAGCTGCTAGAGAAGAGTCGGCATCACGAGCACCTTGAAGTGCTGTGTGTAAAAAGTCGCTAAGTGCGGCAGTATCTTCGTGATCTTTCCAGTACATACCAGCAAGCTGACCAACATCAACACGACAAGACGAGATGCTCATTTCGCACAGCGCTTGGATGATTGGCATGGTTTGTTCAAGAGAAAGAGGGCTTCCGGTGTAACGTCTTGCAATACGGTGAGTTTTGAGAATGTCGATGGTTGTTGCGTTGATAAGTGTTTTACCAAACAGAACCACTTCGATTCCTTTTTGACGATATAACTTACCAATAAGAGGGGAAATAGATTCAGCAATCGTTTGGCTAGTTTGCCAGTCTTGGAGATATTTCTCTGGACTCATTGTTGTTTTGGACCTTTCACGTTTTGGGGGCTGACCTTACTTTCTGCTGTTACCTCAACGGTAGAGCGTGAAGTGAGGGTGTTTTGTAATTGGGTTGTAATAATTATGTGTGCGGATTGTACGGGTGGAGGTCTTATTCTGCTAGGAAAAATAAATCCAGTTAAAAGTGTGGGGTATGATTCATTTTTTGGCTTATTAATGTGACTAAAGCGGTGTTTTATAGGGATTGACTTTTCCTATCTATAAAACTTATTTCGCGACAATAAAGGTTCATCTCAAAGTGAGTATATGTAACAAGGTGAACTTCCTTTTAAATAATGTGATATGGATAATCTTTAACACTTAAATGGTAAACGTTTTTCGCCATTTTAGGCGGTATCTTTAAGTTCGCCCATGGTATGAGTTGGTTTAACTAAATCTGTTTAAAAATGATGCAGCAAAATTTTGCAAGCAATCACATTTTTCCTTCTTATGACCTCAATGTATAGAAGGGTAATGAGTGTTGTTTTTAGCCGTTTGGGCAGTTCAGACCGATTAAGTTGCCGATAAAACACTTCATACAAGTTCATATTCAATCTATGAAAGTGGTCTAGTATTAATTCGAGAGCCTTTTCCTAACACGGGCAAACGGATGATAAAACTTTCTATAAAATTACGTTTAGCTCTACTCGCACTGTTACCCGCGGTGGTTATTTCTGTGTTTGCCGTTCACCAATTTGTCGTTAACTCTCAAAGAGTCGATCAACTCAATCAAACGGTCAGTAATATTCAAGGATTGAAACTGATTTCCGAAGCGTCTCATTTTGTCTATGACATGGAGAAGGAGCGTCATCGATATGGAGAAGAGCAGCCTTTACCAATTGAAGTGAAAGTACAACGTGATAGAGCGCTTTCTATCTACGAGAAGTTTATACAGAACAGTTATACTGCCGAGTATTCTGATGACCTTAAGCGAGCGATGTTAGATTTGATCTCTGGTGACTTGAGAGACAGTGTGGATGCCGGAGATTGGTCGTTTCGCCTGTTGCAAGAAATGTCTCAATCACTGGTTCAACATAATCACTTGTTTGATAGTGATGAAGCACATTGGATGCAAGATTTCATCGCTTATCTTGCTCAACTTTCTTACTGGACGCAAAAAGAAGCTTGGTTGACGTATCGGTTGGTGCTACAGCCTGATAGCCAACCGAATCAAAATATGTTCTTTCAAGCCATTGAGCGCCAACAGCAGAGTCTGGAAGGATTCTTAAAGTTAGGTGCATCAAATGAGCAGGTAGAAAAGCTCCTTAGTTTGTATACGTCTCCTCGTTATTTGTCGAGTATCGAAGCCCGAGGACGTTTATTGGCAGGAGAGATGTCCCAATCTGACTATGTGACTTATTTACGAGATCTTGACCACCGTGTTCAACGTTTGCAAGTCATTACCGCGGGTTTCACGCAACAGGTTGAAAGTGCATTGTTGGTCCAAGTCAGTTCGCAAAAGCAGAGCATTACGCTAATGACCTCGGGCGTGATGGTCATCATCATCCTGTTATGTTGGTTAGGCTTTGGTACTTGGTATCGTGTGCATAGTAAATTGGACTCGATTATTTATTCGCTTAACACCTTAATCCATGAACATGTAAAAGGGGAGAAGGTGGTGGTTGATGGCAATGATGAGTTCACGATCTTTGCACAACAAGTTAATCGAATGATGGAGGAGCAAAACCGACAAACAGAAGAGATTTTGCAAACCAAAGAATCTGCTATTTCGGCAAACCGCGCAAAGTCGGTCTTTCTTGCAAGCATGTCTCATGAAATTCGAACCCCTTTGAACGGGATTATCGGGATGACAGAGATCCTGTCACAAAGCGAACTTTCAGATCATCAAAAAGAAGTTTTAACCGATATTGATACCTCGTCGCATACCTTGCTCACGTTACTTAATGACATCCTTGATCTATCTAAGATTGAATCAGGTCATTTACAGCTTTCTCTTATCGAAACAGATATTCGCGAAGTCGTGTACCAATCGATGATTTTGTTCCAGTCCAAAGCCACGTCCAAGCAATTAGAACTGAATATCAATTTAGATGAGCGTATTCCCGCGCGCATCAAGGTTGATGACCATCGAATCAAGCAAATCGTCATGAACTTGGTATCGAACGCGGTGAAGTTCACAGAGAAGGGCTGCATCAATGTGGATGTTGACTACCAAGAATCCACCACACAAAAGAGCGTATTTTTGACTTTTCGAGTATCTGACACCGGTGTAGGTATAGAAAAGGACAAGCTTGATTCCATCTTCGAGCCTTTTACTCAAGAAGACGAAGGTATATCACGTCAGTTTGGAGGGACAGGACTAGGCTTGGCCATTTGTCGTCAACTGGTGGCTATGATGGGCGGCAAGTTAACCGCGACGTCTTCAAAAGGAGTGGGAACCAGTTTTGAGTTCTCAATTGAAGTGGAAGTGTTGCCGACCGTAGGTTGGCGCTCAGAAACCATTCGTAACGGTATTCTCATTGGAGATAACTACGCGTATGCCGATCAAATTATGAAAGAGTGTCGTTTAGCTGGTATTCAGCTTTCAGAGGTAAGCAGTATTAAGGATTTACCGACTTCTACAAAGGGGCTGGAAGTGATCTTTTATTGTCATGATGGCAGAGTGGCGTTGGATTCTGTAATAGACGAGTTAGCGCGTACGGTTGATATTAGCCGAATCATTGTTTGCCAACATCATTTGATCTCTACCTACACCAATTCTGAGCGTATTCATTCTGTGCTGACTTTACCTTTTTTAGGTAACCGCTTTAGGCATGCCATTGATGAACTCGCACACATTGAACAAAATACTCAAAGTTACCATGTC
Source organism: Vibrio sp. SCSIO 43155 (assembly GCF_023716605.1). Taxonomy (NCBI): domain Bacteria; kingdom Pseudomonadati; phylum Pseudomonadota; class Gammaproteobacteria; order Vibrionales; family Vibrionaceae; genus Vibrio; species Vibrio sp. SCSIO 43155. Next base: position 628,608 of record NZ_CP071853.1, read on the forward strand.
ACACATTCGGCAGTGGTTCATAATATCAACCAGTCACGTACACATCGTCGCATTTTGATTGCTGAAGATAACTTGATGAACCAAAAGATAGCCAGCTTTTTCTTAGATAAGGCGGGATACGATTATCTGATTGCCAGCAATGGGCAAGAGGCATTAGAAGCCATCACTAAGGGGGAGAAGTTTGATGCAATTCTTATGGATTGCATGATGCCAGTTATGGATGGTTTGACCGCAACAAAAGAAATTCGCCGCTGGGAGAAAGAAGTAGGAAGTGGGAAGATCACCATTATTGCTTTGACAGCGAGTGTGCTCGAAGAAGATATTCAAAACTGCTTTGCTGCGGGAATGGATGCTTACTTACCGAAACCTTACAAGTCGAATCAACTGTTTGAGTTGTTTAATGAACTAAAGCTTGCTTAAATCGTGTCTGCGAGCCGAACTCCTTACGGCTTCTAGAACGATAAAGAAAAGGAAGTAACATGTTCAAACTTGCTGTGATCGGGACGAACTGGATCTCTCAACAATTTGTTGAAGCTGCGCTCCAGACCAAAGAATTTTGTCTTCAAGCTGTGTATTCACGTGATGTTGAGAAAGCGTGCGAATTTGGCAAGCCTTATAATGCGCAATCTTATTACGATAGCTTAGAAGCATTAGGGGCTGATAACGATATCGATGCCGTTTACATAGCGAGTCCAAATTCACTGCATGCTCCTCAGGCAATGCAAATGCTTAAAGCGGGTAAGCACGTGATTTGCGAAAAGCCGATGGCTTCAAACTATCCTCTTGCTCAGGCGATGTTTAAGACCGCTGAAGAAAATAACGTCGTGTTGTTCGAAGCTTTCATGTCACCATATACGCCGAATTTTCAAGTGCTAAAAGACAGCCTACCAGCGATCGCCCCTCTTCGTCATGCCACGATCAGTTATTGTCAGTATTCTTCCCGATATCAGAAATATTTAAATGGTGAGAATCCAAATACATTCAATCCAGAATTTTCTAACGGTTCGATTATGGACATCGGTTACTACTGTGTTGGCTCCGCGATTGAGTTGTTTGGCGAGCCTAACAGCATAGAAGCAAGTGCTCACATTTTGCCTTCTGGCGTCGATGGTTGTGGCAGTGTGACGTTGGCGTATGACGGCTTTAACGTGAACCTATTACATTCCAAGGTAAGCGATTCGCTAATCCCAAGTGAATTCCAAGGTGAACAGGGCAGTGTGTTGGTAGATATGATTGCCACAGGACGTGGTGTTGAGCGCATTTTGCGAGGTGAGAGTAAACAAGTACTAACATTGCCTCAAGAAGAGAACCACATGTTCTACGAAGCGCACGCATTTGCAAAGCAACTCAAAGTTGGCTCGATTGATCCTCAAATGAAGCAGCGCTCACTTGTCGTTGCTAAAGTGCTCACTGAGGTGAGAAGACAGACTGGTGTTGTGTTCCCAGCGGATAAAGTGGCGCTAGGCTAACGCCTTTCTTTACAAACGCTGCCTAAAGGGTTCGGCTAGGTGTTCCCATTTGAGTGAAATTTAACCGCGAAAGATCAACAGACCCCAGTGTATAAAAACCATAAAGCCCTCAATGCGAGGGCTTTCGTTTTTCTTGCTTATTTAAGCGGCAGCATGCGCTTCTGTGAGCTTACGAATCGTTTTTCTATAGGTTAAGTAAGCCGCGATACCAGCTAAGATATTACCCAAACACGCGCCAATAAGTAGCCCTTGAATCCCACCCAATTGCGCACCGACCCACAAACACGGAAGGAAGAACAAAAATAGGCGCAGTGCCGAAATGGTCAGAGCCGTGTAGGACTTACCAAGGGCGTTACAGATCGAAACCATCAACATACACACACCAAGCGAGCCCAAACTGATAGGTACAATCATCAAGTGCATTTCAAGTACATGGGTGACTTGCGCGTCGCTGGTCATCAATAATGCCAGTGGGTCTGCAGCGATAAACGTAATCACAGCAATCAGCAATTGGAAACCAAGTATGAACTTAACCGCAATCGAGATGAGAGACTGAATGTCGGTGTAGTTTTTCGCTCCTAGTAGACGACCAACCATCGGCGGCATTGACATCGTCAGTGCAAGTACAGAAACAATAGCAAAAAACTCATAACGAGAGCCTAACGCCCATGATGCTACCGCTGCGGTACCAAAGCCTGCCAATAGCTTCGTCGCCAGCATAGAAGAGAGTGGTGGTAATAATTGGCTGATCATTGCCGGTCCCATAATGTGACCGATGGAGCGAACGCTTTTCACAACATCCAGCTCTTGCCATTGGAACGTCGCCCAGTGATTTTTTTGTACGCGAGGCGCCACAACCAAAATGCCAAACCCGAACGCGATTATGGTAGCGATAGCGGCACCGTTGATGCCTAAATCAAAGGTGAAAATGAATAGTGGATCGAGCACTAAGTTCACCACACTGGTGACCATCATCATGGTGCCTGGCAGCATAGTATTACCGTTAGAACGACAAATACTGTAATAGAAGTACAGCACAGCACCCGTCCATGAGCTTAGCAACCACCATGGCCAGTAGCTGTCGATAATTGGCATGACGGTTTCTGGTGCGCTTAATAAAGAGAGAATAGGGTAACGCAATAACCAAATGATCAAACCAAGTACAGCTACGCCGACAGAGCCAATCATTAGGACTAACCCACCTAATTGTTTTGCGTAGTGGGTGTCGTTTGCTCCTAGTGCTTTCGATATCACTGCGGTAGTGGCAATACCCAAACCAACTTGAATGCCAATAACCACCATTTGTAATGGTAAAGTGAAGCCTTGTGCCGCAAGTGGTAAAACGCCCAGTTGCCCAATGAAGGCACTGTCGACAAGTTGGAAGCTCATCAATGACAATACGCCAAACAGCATTGGCCAGGTCATAGTGAAAAGTTGTTTTGCTAACGTTGGTTGCACGCTAGAAGAAGTAGAAGACATAGAGAAATTGGGTGTTTTGGGAACAAGAATTGGTGTTATTGTACACACTGGTTTTGTAAGTTACAAAAAGAAACCCCGAGCAAGTTATCCCTGCTCGGGGTTAAATTCTACAACTATTTGGGCTTATTTTTTGCCGCTAGTTTGTTTGTCTTCTTCAGTCAGTTCGCGAATACGACGGCTGATGTCACGACGTGCTTTAGAAATTTCTGCACTCTTGATGATGTGATCGTCAACGCGGTCTTCGTAGTCTGCTTTCATGTTCTTGATGATTGCAACGATTTCGTCGTGAGACATTTCTGGTTTGATGTAGTCTAGAAGGTTTTCTAGTAGGTCTACACGTTTACGGTTGTCACGAACTTTTTTCTCGTTATCAAGCAGCTCACGTTTTAGTTTGTTTTTACGACGAGCTTGGTTCACGATTTCAAATACGCTACTCATGGTTCCCTTTCCTAATTTGTGAATATCTGATTCGATTAAAGCACAACATCTCGTGGCATAACAGTCTTTAGATCAAACGTCATGCTGGGTTGGACATTTATCCATCAATTCTGATGTGGCGTTAACAATCGAGTGCTAAAAGCGTGAATGTTGCTCACTTGAGTGAAGGGACTCGTTGTCATGGTGGAGCCTTCGCTATATCATCAACTTCATTCAATACAAAAATATGAAGCTCGAAATGAACTCTGGGACTATTGCGGAGCAAGTCGAAAGCCAAGAGGTCGATAACCAAGACGATTCTTTGGCTACCAAACTCAAAGCAGCGTATGTGGCTGCTAGAACGCAACTCGAAATCACTGAAGTCGAACTCAATCGTTCGAAGATAATGATGATTGACGAGAATGGAAAAATGACCAAAGTGTCGATTCTATCAGAGCATTAAGACCTAACCCGATTCGCAAAGGGTGTCAGGTCCATGCGCTATGCTTTAGCCTGATACCCAAATTCAAATGCAACAATAATAAGGAAATGCATTATGAAAGTTGAGCTAACGGCAATTGAAGCACGAGTAATTGGCTGCTTAATCGAAAAAGAAGTCACCACCCCCGACCAATACCCCCTAAGCCTTAACGCGCTGACGAACGCATGTAATCAAAAAAGCAACCGCGAACCTGTCATGTCATTGTCTGAAGCAGACGTACTAGACGCGGTTGATGCACTCATCGAGCGTCGTCTTGTCAGTGATGAAAGTGGTTTCAATAGCCGTGTCAGCAAATACCAACACCGATTCTGTAATACCGAGTTTGGCGACCTACAACTTACCGAGCAAGAGAAAGGCATCGTATGTTGCATGCTGCTTCGTGGTGCTCAAACCCCTGGCGAAATTCGCACGCGCACTAATCGTCTAGCAACATTTAATGATGTAAAGGAAGTTGAAAACGTTCTTGAGCACCTTGCAAGCGAAGAGAAAGGACCTCTTGTGGTTAAACTGCCTCGCGAGGCGGGCAAGCGTGAATCACGTTACATGCATCTATTTTGTGGTGAGGTAGACATCAGTGAGTTGGCTGTGGCAAGTGCGGCGCCATCATCAGCCGGTTCTGAGCGCATTAGCCAGTTAGAACAAGAAGTGGCAGAACTTCGTGCAGAGCTGACCGCATTAAAAGAACAGGTTGAATCTCAGCTTTCATGAGTGAGACTGCCGAGCAAAATTGGAGCGTCTATCTAATCCGTAATAACCGCAATGCGCTGTATTGTGGTGTAACGAATGATGTGGACCGACGCTTCAAACAGCATCAGAGCGGGAAAGGTGCAAAAGCACTGAAAGGGAAGGGACCATTAACCTTGGAATGGTTCTCTTCTTTTGAAAGCAAAAGCGTCGCGATGAAAGCGGAATACTTTATCAAGCAACTGACTAAAGCTAAGAAAGAGCTCTTAGTCAGCGAAGATGCTGAAATTTGCATCGATGAAAAACATGTTCTTGCATTTCAAACTCGAGTGAAGTGTTCAAATTAATCAATGATTTTCGCAAGTGACATTTTCGACCAATATTGAGCTGTACAACTTCTAATCAACTAAAAAGTCCAAATATGTGCTGCTAGTTCAATGTTGGGCAATTTGAATTAACACTATGCGTATTAGAGAGCAAACCGCCTTCAAATGGCGGTTTATTTTTGTCTATTATGGGTATCATTTCAGGCGACAGTAACACATAATACATTGATGCCCTGCTAGGCTTAATATCAAAAAAATTTATATAGAAGCGGGCAATTTATGGATATCAGAATTATAGGGTAAAGGATGACTCGGCTAGGTAATAAAATAGAGCAGTTCCATGCTCCATAAAAAACTAAAAGAGCAACAGATGAAAAAAGCGTTACTATTTTCCCTGATTTCTATGGTCGGTTTCTCTCCTGTTTCACATGCAACGCAAGTGCTCAATGGCTACTGGGGTTATCAAGAGTTCTTGGATGAATTCCCGCAGCAGCGAAAACTCACTAATGCTTTAGCAGAAGCCGTTCGTGAACGTCCTGTACCATTCTCTAAAAACAAAAAGCGTCCGCTTAAAATATCTGTGGTTTATCCGGGGCAGCAAGTATCTGATTACTGGGTAAGAAACATTGCGGCATTTGAAAAGCGCTTGGACAAGCTAAATATCAACTATCAGATCAACCAAGTTTTCACACGCCCTAATGCGGATATTAAGCAGCAAAGCTTGTCGTTAATGGAAGCGCTGAAGAGCAAATCCGATTATTTGATTTTTACGTTAGATACAACCAGACACCGCAAATTTGTTGAACACGTTCTTGATTCAACAAACACCAAATTGATCTTACAAAATATCACGACACCAGTGCGTGAATGGGATAAACATCAACCGTTTTTATATGTCGGATTTGATCACGCGGAAGGCAGCCGTGAATTAGCGACAGAATTCGGAAAGTACTTTCCAAAGCACACCTATTACAGTGTGCTCTATTTCTCGGAAGGGTACATTAGTGATGTGAGAGGTGACACGTTTATTCATCAGGTTAACCGTGATAATAACTTTGAACTACAATCAGCGTACTACACTAAAGCAACAAAGCAGTCGGGATATGATGCTGCAAAAGCAAGTTTAGAAAAGCACCCAGATGTTGATTTTATTTATGCGTGCTCGACTGATGTTGCGTTAGGCGCTGTTGAGGCGTTAGCAGATTTAGGGCGAAGTGACGTTATGATCAACGGTTGGGGCGGTGGTTCAGCAGAACTTGACGCTATTCAGAAAGGCGACTTAGATATCACTGTCATGCGTATGAATGATGATACTGGTATTGCCATGGCAGAAGCCATTAAGTGGGATTTGGAAGGAAAACCTGTCCCAACCGTATATTCCGGTGATTTTGAAATTGTTACCAAAGCTGATTCACCGGAAAGAATCGAAACGCTGAAGAAGCGTGCATTTAGATATTCAGATAATTGATGACAATAACTCGATCAAACATAAAGAAGCGTCGCTCACTGGCGACGCTCATAACAAAGATCATCATTCTTGTTCTTGCTCCGATCATTCTAGGGATTTTTATTCAGAGCTATTACTTCTCTAAACAGATCATTTGGCAAGAAGTCGACAGAACGAAGCAACAAACCTCTGCATTGATCCACAATATATTTGATAGTCACTTTGCGGCGATTCAAATACATCATGACAGCAACTCAAAAAGTGAAGTGATTCGTGACTTTTACACCAATCGCGACACTGATGCACTTAACTTTTTCTTTCTCAGTATCGATCAAAGTGACCCATCGCACACGCCAGAGTTTCGCTTTCTGACCGATCATAAGGGCATCATTTGGGATGATGGTAATGCACATTTCTATGGTGTGAATGATCTTATCCTCGACAGTTTGGCGAACCGAGTCACCTTTAGTAATAACTGGTATTACATTAATGTGATGACCTCTATTGGTTCTAGACATATGCTGACGCGTCGCGTGCCAGTGTTGGATCCTGCGACAGGTGAAGTGCTTGGCTTCTCTTTTAATGTTGTAGTGCTTGATAACAACTTCGCTTTGATGGAGAAGCTAAAAAGCGAAAGTAATGTCGACAATGTGGTCCTTGTGGCGAATAACGTCCCTTTAGCTAACTCCTTAATTGGTGACGAGCCATACAATGTTGCGGATATTTTGCAGCGCAAAGGTTCAGAAAGAAGGCTCGACAAACTTCTAGTGATTCAAACTCCAATAGAAGTGAATGCCGTGACGACAGAGTTATGCTTGCTTACTGTGCAGGATAACCAAAGCGTTGTTACGTTGCAGATCCAACATATCCTAGCAATGTTGGCTTCTATCATCGGTATGATCATGATTGCGTTGCTCACTAAAGAATGGATCGAGAGTAAGGTAGCGGCGCAGTTGGAGTCTCTGATGTCCTATACTCGTTCCGCGCGTGAGGAAAAGGGTTTTGAGCGCTTTGATGGCTCGGATATCGAAGAGTTCGATCATATCGGCTCTACTCTTGAAAGTACTTTTGAGGAACTAGAGGCGCAGAAGAAGTCATTCCGAGACCTGTTTAACTTCGCGTTATCACCGATTATGGTGTGGTCTGAGGAAAGTGTTCTTATCCAAATGAACCCTGCAGCACGCAAAGAGCTCGTTATCGAAGATGACAATGAAACCATGCATCCTGTCTTCCAAGGCTTCAAAGATAAATTGACACCTCACCTAAAGATGGCAGCGCAAGGTGCGACGTTAACAGGCGTCAACGTTCCAATTGGGAATAAGATTTACCGTTGGAACCTATCACCAATTCGTGTCGATGGTGATATCAGTGGCATCATTGTGCAAGGGCAAGACATTACAACTCTGATTGAAGCGGAAAAGCAAAGTAATATCGCACGTAGAGAAGCAGAGAAGTCTGCACAAGCTAGAGCTGATTTCCTTGCGAAGATGAGTCATGAGATCCGTACTCCAATTAACGGTATCTTAGGTGTTGCGCAATTGCTTAAAGACACGGTAGAAACTCAAGAGCAGAAGAACCAAATTGATGTTCTGTGCCACAGTGGTGAGCACTTACTTGCCGTACTGAATGATATTTTGGATTTCTCCAAGATAGAGCAAGGTAAGTTTAATATCCAGAAGCACCCGTTCTCATTCTCCGATACGATTCGCACATTGGAAAATATCTATCGTCCAATCTGTACAAATAAAGGTGTTGAGCTGGTTATCGAAAACAAACTGGATCCGAATGTCGAAATCTTTACGGATCAAGTTCGACTCAACCAAATTCTGTTTAACCTTGTTAGTAACTCCGCCAAGTTTACTCCGTCGGGTTCTATCCGGATCCATGCCGAGCTTGAGCAATTTTATGGTGCAGAGAACAGTGTATTGGTTGTTGAAATTACTGATACGGGGATCGGGATTGAGTCGGACAAGTTAGACCAAATGTTCGAACCGTTTGTACAAGAAGAAGCAACAACAACACGAGAATACGGTGGCAGTGGTTTAGGCTTAACCATCGTTAAGAATCTTGTCGATATGTTGGAAGGCGATGTTCAGGTTCGTAGTAGTAAAGGGATGGGCACAACTTTCGTTGTGACATTGCCGGTAAAAGACCGTGAGCGTGTATTCCGACCGTTAGAAGTCAGTCAACGCGTTAAGCCTGAAGCTTTGTTTGATGAGAGTTTGAAAGTGTTGCTGGTGGAGGACAATCACACCAATGCCTTTATTCTTCAGGCGTTCTGCAAGAAGTACAAAATGCAGGTTGATTGGGCAAAAGATGGATTAGAAGCGATGGAGTTTCTCGCGGACAATACTTATGACCTTATCTTGATGGACAATCAATTACCGCATCTTGGTGGTATTGAAACAACTCATGAGATCCGTCAGAACTTGCGACTTGGTACGCCTATTTATGCCTGTACGGCTGATACAGCTAAAGAAACTAGTGATGCATTTATGGCGGCAGGGGCGAATTATGTCTTGCTCAAGCCAATCAAAGAAAACGCATTACATGAAGCGTTTGTCGATTTTAAGCAAAGATTTTTGCTAGAACGGACGTAATGCAGAAATAGCAAAGGGAGCATGATGCTCCCTTTTTAGTTCTTTACGGTTGAGAACCTTATGCAGCCTAAATCGTGCTGGCTGAAAAAGAATGCTCTAGTAACTCATTCTTCAATTCTTCGGACATATCAAGCGGTACCTCAAATTTCACGCCTATAATCCAACCTTTTGGTAGCTTCTTAATATTGGCAACTGAGCAGTGGTTTTCTTCGTCGATATAGCCACTTAAAGGGGATTCAATCGTAATTCGTTCACCGATTTCAAACTCGGGTTCAACCAACGTCGAAATTCCACAGCCAGAAAGAGAGAAGTCGACCAAACTGCCATCATATTTATTGCCAGTGTGGTCTATTGCACAGTCTAATTGCAATTTATAACGCTCATGTTCACGCACAGGCTTCGTCGCGAAGGTGGCAGGAATCCGTACAAACAATAACGGAGACGGTCGGACCAAGTTCATCAGCACACTGGTCTTAAAAGCAATCACATGCCCCAGATCCGTATCTGACACACCACGGATAACAACGTCCACATTGGTGAGTTTTCTTAGCGCTTGCTCTTCTAATAACCGAGCGGGTATGTCGAGAATGATATAAGCGTTTTCTTTAAGCCCTAAATAAGTAGCAGCGTAAATGTACTTTTCTTCCTGACCGAACTCGAAATTTACCGAGATTCGCATCCCTGTTTTTAGGAATTTATGCAGTTCATCTTTTGTATGAGTTGAAGGCATAACATCTGACGTTTAATTTATTATCGCAACAGGTTATCAAAACGCTATTTTGGCTTTCAATAGGTGCCTGTAAAAAGTTATGCAATTTTATTGTTATCTGTGAACAGGTGGCTGATATTTCTGACTAGGGTCTTGTTTCATCAGGATATTACTCGCCACGATACTACCGCAAGTCACCAATATTAAAGCACACCATGTAAGGGTATCAGGCTGCTCATTAAACACTGGCATTGCGAGTAAGGTTGCCAATACTGGTGTGAGAGATCCGAATGCGGCGCTGGCTTCCGCTCCAATGGTTCTGATTGCGTAAAGAAAAGTGAAAGATGCTAATAGACCTGCTCCGATACCTTGTAATACGAGATGACCAACAAGCTCTTTCCATGGCCAATCAGTGATAGGTGTGATGGCTAAATAACTATCCAACCAACCGAAACCTACAGCGACAATCAGCAATGCAAACGAAATGACTGAAACAAACCCAGCGCAAACATAAGCACTTAAATTTGCAACGCGAGCACTGATGGTAAATACCGCCCACATTAAGCTGCCGACTAGAAACAGTAAGTGCCCTTTTAATTGTGCCCAGTTGTATTCTTCACCGAGATTGGACAGCAGGAACACCATAATCCCAAGTAAGACAGCAGACAAACCGACCATACGATGTTGGCTAAGAGGTTGCTGGTAACAAATGACCGCAATCGCAGAGACAAACAGAGGCAAAGTGCCAGGTATCAGAGCACTGCCATGGGCGACTGGGGCAAAGTGCATAGCGGTGCCAGCAACGAGCAAGTAAGGGAGTCCGCTTCCTATGACGATACCGATAAGATATTTGTTCGGTACTGCGCGTACTTTATCCATGGATTTGAAGACGAAAGGAAGTAACACCAACGCCGGAATGAAAAAGCGAGTTAAGGCAATATCGGCAGGTTGAAGGGCTGAAATTGCGCCTCCACGTAGCGATAGAAAGAAACCAGACCAAAGAAAGAGCGTTGTGATGATTGCGGCGTATCCTAATGCCATGGGAGGTTCCGTTTATTTGTAAATAATGTGTTAATTATCGAATGAAAGTGACGCTCAATGGTGGCAAAATATGACTTAATACAGTTAGAACTTAGTAAATTTCGGCATGGAATTAAAAAATCATGGCGAAATCTGGCAAGGAAGGCAAGATGGATAAAATTGACCGACAGTTATTGGATTTGATCCAGCAAGACGCCACAATGACAACAAGCGAACTGGCAGATAGAGTGGGGCTTTCCGCTTCCCCTTGTGCGCGAAGAATTAAACGCTTGGAACAAGAAGGCGTGATCAGTGGTTACCGCGCAATGGTTTCTCGCGAACAAGCGGGAATTGCAATGACGGTATTCGTTGAAGTAAGCCTTAATAATCACCAAGCCAGTTCAATAGATGAATTTGAGCAAGCGGTAAGCGAAATGGAAGAAGTGATCTCCTGCCATGTTGTTTCTGGGGCGTGCGATTATCTATTAGAAGTGGTGAGTAGAGATCTCACTGGCTATGAAGCTTTTACGCGAAAACTCCAGATCCTTGAAAACGTCAAAGATATTCATACGCACTTAGCGATTCGCCAAGTGAAAGGAAATGGTAACTTACCGATTTATACCTAAGTAACCTCGAGATGCTAGGTTCTTCGAGAACGATTTGTCTTGTAGACGCGGCGTTGTTTTCCTTGACCTCGAATCAATGACAATGCTCAGAATTCTGCATCTTGAAGTTACTGGGTATACTCATAAATACGGTTATTCACAAACCCAACAAACAAAGCAATCATGAAGTGGCTCGACAGATTACGCATCGCACATTATCACCGAAAAAGACACAAACAATTTGGCGAAGACAGAGCCAGGACGCTGGGGTGGCAAGACACTTTCAGCCAAGTCACACGCTTTGAAGCCTTATGTCGGGATTTAGACCTTAATGGCAAAAGTATTCTTGATATTGGTTGTGGATATGGAGATTTGTTGGCGTATATAGAACAAAAAGGCAATAGCCCCAGTCATTATATCGGCATTGATCAACAAAAGCGGTTTATCGTGGAATCTCGCAAGCGTCATTTCATTACTGATACGCAGTTTATCCGGGGCGATTTCTCTAACTTGATTTTGCCGAAAGCGCACTATGTATTTGCATCTGGCTCGCTCAATTACCAATCTGCCAACCCAAATCATACAATCGAGATGATTGAGAAAATGTATCAGACTGCGAGTATTGCTTGTGTGTTTAATCTGTTGGATGAGGCTAAGTTACCCAGCATGCGGATGTTAGAGTCTCACAACAAAGATGGTGTACTGCGTTATTGCAAGCTGTTGAGTGAGAGAAGTTACTTAATTGAAGGTTATTCCGATCATGATTTTACTATCGTGATGCCAAAATAACCGACAATAAAAAACGGAGACAGTTTCCTGTCTCCGTTCGAATAGTCTTTTAAGCCTTATTGGTATTTGTATTTTGAGATCTCACAGTTACCTGTGTGTCTATCAACCCTAAAAGAGAAAGCAGCTGAATGGTATTCCCTCCCATCACTCCAAATTGTTTCTCCGAAGATTTTACATAGGTCCAAATCACTGATTGAACCGAACTCTTTAACATGCCTAACTACTGACAAAAACTTGGCTTTGGTAGCATTAGGACAATCCCTGTTACTTAATCGATTGATAACCATTGGTTTAGCATCATCTCCAGCCAAATGTGACTTTATATTAAATTTTGTTAATGGGTAAATTACCCAAAATCTGCTCGTAAGTAAAGCGTTATTGTGACGTACCTCTCTATAAATTGACCTGTTTGCCTATTAATTGCTCAATTTCAATAAAGGGAACAATCCCAATATGAACAGACTTAGTCAGATTCATTTTGCACGTATTTTAATGCGTTGGCTTCTTTATCGTACAGCTGCGCTAAACCAAGATATTGTGTTGCCAGTTGCGTATAATCTTTAGCGAGTTGGGAAGCGTTTGTTTGATACCATTCGGCGCTAATTTGGTTGGCTGTGGCATCAGAAATTTCACATTTACTTGCGAGTTTTTGCCATCCGTTTGCCATCCAATTTGACTCAATGCTGAGTTTCTCTAACTCTCGCGCTTTACTGGTGAGTTCTTCGCGATATTGAATCGACGCCTTAAGCTGACTTTGAAAAGCTCGTTGGTTAGTTTGTGCCTGCCACAACAAGGTAAGTTCACGTAGGGAGAAGGTCTGAGAGAGCAGTTGTCTTTGTTTGTGTTCAGTGAGAAGCGTATTGAATGTCTCAACGTATCTATTGTAATTGGACTCTAAACGGTTGAATTGGGTAAGATTGTCATTCCATGATGCGTGGTCACACTGAATGCTTGCGTAAGCAGGAAGTGGAAGCAGTAGCAATATCCATTTGAACTTATTCATCATTGTTTTCACACTAATTAGCTTTCTCGTTGATTAGTTTTTGCGTCCGTTATGCACTCTCTATCAGTATAGTTAGTGTGACGGTGCTTACTGCGTAAGGAATGAAAAAGGAACGGAATATGAAGAAAGCCTTGATCTTAATCGTTGTCTTGCTCTTGTTAGGGGGAGCGGGCGCAGGGTATTACTTCTTCTTTATGCAGCAAGACGACCCTGTCGCTGAACAGGAAAAAGAGCCAGAGAAACCAGCCGAACCTGCAGAAAAACCCAAACCGATTATGGATCTTGAGGCGCCCGCACCTGAGGTCACCGAGTACTATGTGATTGAGCGCCGGATCGATGTTTACAATAAGCCAGATCATCAGGCGTTGATTATTGATGCGCTGTATAAAGGTGAGAAGGTATCGGTATTGGAGAAATCTAATGGCTGGTTCCGCTTGACGGATTACATTGTGTATGAAGAGGGTGGGGAAGAGACCGCTGAGTGGGTAGACTCAAAAGGATTATCAGACTCAGAACCTGTCATCAAAGAGCAAGAGCGCTTGGAGATCCTTGATGGGTATTTGCAAAAATCAGACGATTTAAAAACGCATCTCGATATGTTTCGTAACAAAACGCAGCAACTGCTCGATGATGAGACTTGCGACCCAAGTGATTTTGAAGAATTAGGTGGGTGGGTGCGTTCTGTCACTTACAAAACCCGCAATGTTTACTTCATCTACTGTGGTGGCTTGGAACAAGAAAACAAAATCTATTTGGATGTCGATAAAGGTGAAATATTTTATCGATGAATACCGCTTAAGGCTTGCTGGCAACTGCGTTCCACGGTTGGAAACAGAGATTTATAACTTTTTAGTTGTTAAGTATAAGCAATAGGAATACTATCACCGAGCTGAGTTGAAGAACTCGGCTCGTTTTGTTTTAAGTGAGCTACCATGCCTTGGATTTACGTTAGAAAACTGTTTTTGCTGCTTCTTGCAATGGCTTTATCGCCAATGCAGGCGTCGGCTGCACAAGCAGAACAGAAATCCTACTTACCTCACTTTTCTAAGTTGCAGCCATTTACGGCGAGCAACTCTGCATCGAACTCTCCAGTTGATTTCTCAGAACTCTCTGAGGAAAGCACCCAATCTCCAGTATCTGAAGGTCATGCTTTCCAAGATTCGTTTGCCATCTTTAATTCTCAACGTTGGACAACGCACCTTCGTGAGAACATTGACGATGAACACATTGATTTCATCGGCGATTTAAATGCCCCGTTTTATGCTGATGCTGGCTATGCCTATAGCCTTATGGATATCAGCTGGCGTCAAAGCCAATCGACATTTAATCACTTTGTTAGCGACCACCGCCTTTCTGGTTGGAAAGAAACCAATGCGATGTACGTCGCCCTCAATAGTCAGTTTTCTGCTTAAACACCATCACTCTGCACATTTTGTGCATTTCTAACACGGCAATTCTTCAACAGAGTAACTGAAGCTCTGGGCATTCCATACCTGTATGTTGTTCAGGTGAGCGTTTTGTCGTGTCTTGAATCTAACTAAATAAAACTTCACTGAGCAGTGAAGGGATGATGTTTACATGAAGAAAACACCAAAACCACAAAAGAACAGAAAAGTGCTGAATCACTATTCAGCATGGAAATACGTCGTTTTAATTACGACGGTTATTATCTTAACCCTTAGCGCCATCCCAACTTGGTTTGGTGAGCAGCCTTCTATTCAGGTGACGTTTGCTGACCAAAACAACAGTGCGATGTCAGTGGTTCAGCTCGACCAGCTGTTAAAAACGCACCATATTCCAGCCTCTAAAATCATTGAAAAAGACGGTAAGACCACCATTGTTTTTGATGGTGAAGATGCGCAAAGTAAGGCTCGTGTATTGCTTAACGATCAGTTAGGCAAAGATGACAGCATCACGTTCTCATACGTGTCTGTTGCCCCAGAATGGTTAAACGAGATGGGTTTCAGCCCAATCAAGCTTGGTCTTGACCTTCGTGGCGGCGTTCAATTCCTATTGAATGTAGATGTAAATAAAGCGTTTGAAGAACAGCGCGACGCATTGGTTGATGAGATCAAAGCGAGCCTGCGTGAGCAACGTGTACGTGGCGTTCAAGTTCGTGCTGAAGCGCATAACCACATCGCAGTAAATAGTGAAAACGAAGCGGGCTTAAAAGCGGCGAGCCAATTCATTCGTCAAAACTACCCTGGTTGGACAATGACAAGCTCAGATCGTGGCTTTGAACTTCAACCAAGCGAACAAAACATCCAAGAATTCCAAACAACGACACTGCAACAAAACTTGAAGATCATGCGTGGTCGTATCGAAGAGCTTGGTATTACTGAAGCGTTGGTACAACGCCAAGGTAAAGAGAGCATTCGTATCGAGCTACCAGGTGTTCAAGACCCTGCACAAGCGAAAAACGTCATTGGCGCAACAGCAAGTCTTGCGTTCTACGAAGTGAAAGACGCAGGTCAAGCACGTAGCAGCCAAGACCTTGTCCTGAAAGACAACGATGGCCGTACAGTGATTCTTTCTAAGCGCCCAGTACTAACGGGTGAGCATATTGTAAATGCGCGCGCGGGCGTTGATAAAATGGGCATGTCAGAAGTAAACATCTCTCTAGACCACGCTGGTGGTAAGAAGATGAGTGACTTCTCTGCAACGCATATTGGCAAGCCAATGGCGACAGTCTACCGTGAGTACAAAACTAACGAACGTGGTATGACAGAGCGTAGCGAGCGCGTTATCAGTGTTGCAACTATCCAGTCTCAATTGGGTAGCCAATTCCGTATTACAGGTGCGGGTAGCATGGATGAAGCACAGCAACTTGCCTTGCTTCTACGTGCGGGTTCATTGACCGCTCCGGTAACGATTGTTGAAGAACGCACAATTGGTGCTTCTCTAGGTGCAGAAAACATCCAAAACGGTTTCGCTGCTCTTGCTCTTGGTATGGGTCTAACACTGACATTTATGGCACTTTGGTACCGTCGTCTTGGTTGGGTTGCGAACGTGGCTTTGTGTGCAAACATGCTTTGCTTACTTGGTCTAATCGCACTACTTCCTGGTGCCGTGCTAACACTTCCTGGTATCGCAGGCTTGGTATTGACTGTCGGTATGGCGGTGGATACCAACGTAATTATTTTCGAACGTATTAAGGACAAGATGCGTGAAGGTCGTAGTTTTGCACAAGCTATCGACTTAGGCTTCGACAGCGCGTTCGCTACTATCCTTGATGCCAACATCACAACCATGATCACTGCCGTGATTCTATACGCGATTGGTAACGGTCCAATCCAAGGCTTTGCGCTGACGCTAGGTCTGGGTCTGATGACCAGTATGTTTACAGGCGTATTTGCTTCTCGTGCAATGATCAATTTAATTTGGGGCCGCGATGCCCGTCGTGATGTGAGGGTTTAATCATGGTCGAAATGCTAAAACAAAATATCCGTAAGATTCGTTACTTCACGACAGCTGTATCGGTTGTGTTGACGATTATTGCTCTGGTTGCTCTGGGTATGAAAGGGTTAAACCTAGGTCTCGATTTCACTGGTGGTATGGTTACTGAAGTGAAAGTCGATAAACAATTGACTAACCATGATTTGCTTAATGCGCTGCAACCAAAGCTTGGTGAATCAACATCTGTAACCCGTTCAGGCGAAGATGGTCGTTGGGTTATTCGTTACTCAGCACCGGCAGAAGGTCATACATTACCTAATGTTGCAGATGTACTTAAGCCTATTTCACATCAAGTAGATG
Source organism: Vibrio sp. SCSIO 43155 (assembly GCF_023716605.1). NCBI lineage: Bacteria > Pseudomonadati > Pseudomonadota > Gammaproteobacteria > Vibrionales > Vibrionaceae > Vibrio > Vibrio sp. SCSIO 43155. Next base: position 645,414 of record NZ_CP071853.1, read on the forward strand.
TAGTAAGTAACAGCATCGTGGGTGCTCAAGTGGGTCAGGACCTGTTCGACCAAGGTGGCTTAGCATTATTAGTATCGGTACTGACGATTCTTGGTTACTTGTGTTTCCGCTTTGAATGGCGTCTGGCAAGTGGCTCTCTATTCGCGTTGGCGCACGATGTTATCTTAGTATTGGGCTTCTTTGCGATTACACAAATGGAGTTCAACCTGACGGTGTTTGCGGCGATTTTGGCGATTCTTGGTTACTCGCTTAATGACTCGATCATCATCGCTGACCGTATTCGTGAACTGCTTGTTGCGAAGCAAAATTGGAAAACAGAACAGATCAACGATGAAGCGGTATTGGCGACATTCTCACGTACTATGGTGACATCAGGTACTACTTTAATCACTGTTGGTGCGTTGTGGATTATGGGCGGTTCTGCATTGGCAGGTTTCTCTACCGCAATGTTCATTGGCGTACTGTCTGGTACGTGGTCATCAATCTCGATTGGTACGGTGCTTCCTGAATGGTTGAAGCTAGAACCAAAACACTACTTACCAGTAGAGATCGACACTGCACCATAATACTTGGTGTTTAAGGTAAAAGTGCTTGCGCCACTCTTCTGAGTGGCGCTTTTTTATCTGGGAAAAGGGAAAAGGGAAAAGGGAAAAGGGAAAAGGGAAAAGGGAAAAGGGAAAAGGGAAAAGAAATAGAATCGGACGCTACTTCACGCGCATTAGTCGATACTTGACTGAACCTAAATCAAATTCGATGATCTGAGATCGCTTCATTGACTCGACTTTGGTGAGCATTGCTCCTTTATAGCCCTTCTTTTTCATCCATTGTAACGGTTCAGAAAAGCTGTCCTCATTGACCACGTAAGACTCACCTTTATGTTCGCCAGCATAGACGTTCACTACCCACACTCGGGCTTGAAAATCCAACACCTCACCAAAGGATTGTTTGAGCCTGCTTAAAATGTTCTTCATAACTTGTTTTTCATCACTAGACCTGTTTCATCAATACTGCTTTTTCTAACTCATTAAGAGCCAAATACCCACTCCCATCATCAAAGTGCCAGCGATTCGGTTCATTAAGCGTACATTTTTGGATTGGCCTAGCAATCGCTTCAATCCTTTACCACCCGTTGCGTAAAGAGACATACAAATGAACTCGAACATCAAAATAATAGAAACAAGCACGATGAGCTGAGGAGCAAGAGCCGCAGTTTGATCAATAAAAGGCGGCAAAAGTGAAATCATGAACGCCCAGCCTTTCGGGTTTGCAATTGCGGTGACAAAGCCTTGCAAAACCAAATCCCAGTTACCGCTAGTAGGAACATCAATGCTATCAACATTAATGGCAAGTTTGCCTCGTGAGCGCCACATCTCAACCCCTAAATAAAGCAGATAACCGCCGCCAATCAATTTTAGTACGGTAAAGAGCCAAGGGTAAGTGAGCATGATGGCTGCGATACCGAGCACTGCAGAGATTGAAACTAAAGCAACACCAAACAGTTCGCCAATCATCATCCAAAGGGTGCGACGATATCCGATACTCATACCTAACGTTAAGGCAAGCGTCATACACATCCCAGGTGTAATGGACACAAAGAAGAAGGTAGGGATGAACATGGTTAACAAGGCGGTATTCATGAATATTGATGAGTGTGTAAGTAAATAAAGAAGTATCAAAGATAGTGCAAACTGGCATTCAATGCCACATCTAAAAACAGTAGAGGTTGGAGGTATAGGGTTAACATTCAACTGTTTAATAAAATTTAAATAACAATTAAATGTGTGCGACATATTAGTGCGCTGTTGCACCAAATAAAATCATTTATAAATTAATATGAGATAACTTAGTTGTAGAAATTAGTTAGTTTAATTACCAGTTATATTATTTTTTAATTGGTATTTATGTCATTTTGACCATGTTTTACTTAGATTAAATACCCAAAGTAGGATGTAAGCTAATGATATATTTCATAATTATTAGTTGAGCTTTGTTAACTATTGACTCGATAATTTAATTGCGATCTATTAGTTTCTAAATGAAAGATGATCTTAAACCATTTGCAAATGCAACATAGATAGAAATTCGTATAACTTACTGAATGCAAAGTGATTTACAAAATTAATAATCAAATTGTCTTTAGTGTTTCTTCTTTTAAAACAGTGGTTTATGTGTAATTAACTTTTTTATAACATTTCATTCCGAATGAGATCTAAATCAATCTTATGCAAATGAATGAGTTTTTTATTTGAAATGTCATATTTCTAGGTTAACTTAAAATAAAAGGCAGCAGAGGAATTGTTGCCAAAAGAATAAATTAACACGTCAGTTGGCGAAACATTTCGCCAGTATCTTAATTCGCTTTTTTAATGCCGTTAAGAATGGAGTCTTCAATGAAGAAAGTCGCTTTGATCACTGGATCAAAAGGCGGAATTGGTTCTGCTATTTCCTCTCAATTAGTAAATGATGGTTATCGAGTAATTGCTACTTATTTTACAGGTAATTATGAGTGTGCTTTGGAATGGTTTAATGAAAAAGGGTTTACCAAAGATCAGGTACGCTTATTTGAATTAGATGTGACAAACACCACGCAGTGTGCTGAAAAACTGGCACTTTTGCTTGAGGAAGAAGGGACTATAGATGTTGTCATCAACAATGCAGGTATCACACGTGATGGCGTGTTTAAAAAGATGACTGCACAAGCTTGGAATGACGTCATTAACACCAATCTAAATAGCTTGTTCAATGTGACTCAACCTTTGTTCGCGACTATGTGTGAAAAAGGTGGTGGTCGCATCATTAACATCTCTTCCGTTAATGGTTTGAAAGGACAGTTTGGACAAGCAAACTACTCAGCGGCTAAGGCTGGCATGATTGGTTTTTCAAAAGCTCTGGCATATGAAGGTGCTCGTTCTGGTGTGACTGTGAATGTTATCGCTCCGGGATACACCGGCACCCCAATGGTAGAGCAGATGAAACCGGAAGTGCTTGAATCTATCACCAACCAAATCCCAATGAAGCGTTTAGCAACGCCAGAAGAAATTGCAGCATCAGTAAGCTTCCTAGTGAGTGATGCCGGCGCATACATCACCGGTGAAACATTGTCGGTGAACGGCGGCCTATACATGAGCTAAGGAGTAGAGTGATGGAAAAAGTATTTATCGTTGCAGCAAAGCGTACGCCAATTGGTGCGTTTGGTGGAAGCTTAAAAAACACCTCAGCAGGAAATCTAGCTGCAGTAGCAATAAAAGGTGCGCTTGAGGCAGCTTCTTTGGCAGCAGATAAGGTCGATGAAGTTATTGTTGGTAACGTTGTTGCAGCCGGTCAAGGTATGGGTGTTGGACGCCAAGCTGCACTGTTTGCAGGTATCCCGGAGTCAGTCCCTGCATACGGCGTAAACATGGTATGCGGCAGTGGTATGAAAACCGTCATGGATGGCGTTTCGCATATTCGCAGCGGTGATGCAGAAGTCGTGGTGGCTGCCGGCGTTGAGGTCATGTCACAAATCCCATTCATCGTGCCTAGCAGCGTGCGAGATGGCAACAAAATGGGTCACATGGAGCTGAAAGATCTCCTTATCTCAGATGGCTTAACGGATGTTTACAACCAGTACCACATGGGAGTGACGGCTGAAAACGTTGTAAAAGAGGTAGGGTTGTCTCGCCAACAGCAAGACGAATACGCACTTTCGAGTCAGCAAAAAGCTGTCGCGGCTATCGAGGCAGGTAAATTCAAAGATGAAATTGTTCCTGTTGAAGTTAAGCAGCGTCGAGAAACGGTCGTGTTTGACACCGATGAATACCCGAAAGCCAATGCCACACTTGAAGGTTTGAGCAAGCTGCGCCCTGCGTTCGACCGAGAAGGTACAGTGACAGCAGGTAATGCATCGGGCATTAATGACGGTGCAAGTGCCATCATTTTGGCCTCAGAAACTGCAGTTCAAGCGCATGGTTTAACACCAATTGCCGAGGTAGTGAGCTACGCACAATCTGGTTTAGACCCTCAAATTATGGGGCTTGGTCCTGTTGAGTCAGTGAACAAGGCACTACAAAAAGCCGAGCTGAAAACCAGCGATATCGATGTTTATGAATTAAACGAAGCCTTTGCTGCTCAGGCATTAGGCGTGATTCATAAACTGGCTGAAACCAACCAAGTACCAGTAAGCTCGATTCAAGATAAAGCCAATTTTAATGGTGGTGCTATCGCATTGGGTCACCCACTTGGTGCATCAGGTAACCGAATTTTGGTTACGTTGGTTCATGAACTTCACAAACAAGACGGTCAGTACGGGGTTGCTTCACTTTGTGTGGGCGGCGGTATGGGCACGGCTGTGATTGTAAAAGCAGTTAAGTAGTTATTTAAACGGACATTTTTAATTCTTTCTCTAGGAGATAAACCATGTACACTGATTTCTTCAAAACTTTTAGCGATCAAACTGAAAAGAATCTAGAACCATACTTGAAGTTCAACAAGCTAGTAACAAAGAACGTAGAAGTGCTTACTGAGCTTCAACTGAACGCGATCCGTACTTACAGCGAAGTGGGTCTAAACCAAATGAAAGCAGCGTCAGAAATCAAAGACGTGACTTCTCTAACGGCTTTCAACAGCCAACAACTTACCGTTCTTACTAAACTTTCTCAGCAAATGATGGACGACAGCAACAAGCTGCAATCTATCGCAAAAGAGTTCAAAGAAGACGTTGAGAAAATGACTTCGGAAAACCTAAAGACTGTTACTCCAGCGTAATAAGTCCGCTTGCGCCGCCCGCTTTTTGGGCGGCGTTGTTTTTTCCGAATATAGGAGTAAGACTATGTTTCAACACTTCTTTTCGGACTATCTTGTAAAGCTTCAGGAAACCAATCAACAGTGGTGGCATGATTTCGAAGTGAACAAGGCAGTCGTGAATTCTCCTTTGAACAAGGCCATGCAAGAAGTGAACTTTGAAGATACTGCTAAACTGTTCGAACAAGCGGCAAACCAACCCGCTGCAATTTTGAAGTTGCAAGCAGAGTGGTGGGAGCAGCAGCTTCAAATTTGGCAGAATGTGGCTCTAGCAGGTAATCAAACGCAACTTATCGAAGCAGAGAAGGGCGACAAGCGTTTCTCAAATGATGCTTGGCAGCAAGAGGCCATGTACAGCTTCATCAAGCAATCATATTTGTTGTTTAGTAAAACCTATCTAGACACGCTCGATTCCATCGAAGGTCTTGATGAGAAGACGAAAGAGCGTATTACCTTCTTCTCTCGTCAGGCTATCAACGCACTTTCTCCATCTAATTTCATCGCGACCAACCCAGAACTGCTTAAACTCACTCTTGAGCAAAATGGTGAAAACCTACTGACGGGTTTAGAGAAGTTAAAAGAAGATGTTGAGTCGAGTGCCGACATTCTCAAAGTACGCATGACTAACAACAATGCGTTTCGCGTTGGGGATGATGTAGCGACGACTGCGGGCGATGTTGTGTTCCAAAACGAATTGTTTGAGCTGATTCAGTACCGTCCCTTGACGGAAAAAGTGAATGCGACACCGCTATTAATCGTTCCACCGTTCATCAATAAGTACTACATCCTTGACCTAACGGCGAAAAACTCAATGGTTCGTTGGTTATTAGAGCAAGGTCATAGCGTATTTATGATGTCTTGGCGCAATCCGGGTAAAGAACAAGCGCAGGTTGAGTTTGGGGACTACGTAACCGAAGGCGTAGCGAAAGCGGTTACTGCGATTGAGGATATTACTGGTCAAGAGCAAATCAACGCAGCTGGCTACTGTATCGGTGGTACGGTTCTCGCCAGCACCGTAGCTTACTATGCAGCGAAACGTATGAAGAAGCGTATTAAGTCTGCGACCTTCTTTACGACCTTATTGGACTTCTCTCAGCCGGGGGAGGTTGGGGCATACATCAATGACACAATCATCAGTGCTATAGAAACGCAAAACAACGCCAAGGGTTACATGGATGGTCGCTCGTTAAGCGTGACATTCAGTCTGCTGCGTGAAAACAGTTTGTACTGGAACTATTACGTCGATAATTACCTCAAAGGTAATAGCCCTGTTGATTTTGATCTGCTGTATTGGAACAGTGACAGCACTAATGTGAGCGCCGCTTGCCATAATTTCTTACTGCGAGAACTCTATTTGGAGAATAAGCTGGTACAAGACAAGGGTGTTAAAATTGGCGGTGTTTGGATTGATCTCAACAAGATTAAGATCCCAAGTTATTTTGTATCGACCAAAGAAGACCATATTGCACTGTGGCAAGGAACGTATCGTGGTGCTCTGAATACAGGTGGTAATAAGACCTTTGTTTTAGGTGAGTCAGGGCATATTGCTGGTATCGTGAATCACCCAGCGAAAAACAAATATGGATATTGGTTGAACGACAATCTTGATGACTCGGCGGACGAATGGTTCAACAACGCGAATCATCAAGAAGGTTCTTGGTGGACGCATTGGCACCAATGGTTGATGCAGTTTAACCCGAAAGAGCAAGTTGAGCCTTTCCCAGTTGGTTCTGAGCAAAATCCGGTTATTGAAGATGCTCCTGGTCAGTATGTTCGACAAGTTCTGCCTATCAACGAGTCCTAGACTGCTCCTCGCAAGCAGTATTATTTGGCGATCTGAATGGTCGCCTTTTTTCTGTCTGAAGCTTTGCTTCGCAAGGAGCAAAGAATCATCACAACAAGCAAGTGTGAGAACCACCATAAGCCGTCAGAGAGTATTGGGTTTGGTGCTTTGGTTGGAAACGTAGAAAGAAAAAACGCCAAGCAAATGCTCGGCGTTTTCCGTCAACAAAATAGGCAAAAAAGTTGACTGGTTCGAGGTGAATTACACCTCTTTATCCTTACCTAGTGAGAGTAGCCATAGAGAGATTGCTGCTACTCCGACAAAGCCGGAAAGAATAATGACTGGCATTGCGCTGTATCCAAGGAAGTGCCAGATAAAGGATTCAAGATTACTCATTGTCTATGTTTCTCCTTATTGCCAGCCTTCAACACCGTGCATGTCAGGCAGTTTGTGTGCGATACCTTTATGACAGTCTACACAAGTTTTATCGCCTGAAGCCAGAGCGGTAGAGTGTTGAGCTGCCGCTCGTTTACCCTGCTGCGAGTAGTCCATGTAATCAAACTGGTGACAGTTACGACATTCAAGAGAATCATTCTTCTTCATACGCGCCCACTCACGTTCCGCTAAGTGTTCACGACGAGCTTGGAATTTCTCCGGCGTATCGATCGTCTTCGTTACGAAGTGAGCAAACAACTCTTTAGACGCTTGAACTTTACGAACGATCTTATCGGTCCATTCGTGTGGTACGTGACAATCAGAACAGATTGCACGAACACCAGAACGGTTCGAGTAGTGAATCGTTTCTTGAATTTCAGCGACGATAGGAGCGTGACAGCCAGAACAGAATTCTTCTGTGTTGGTCGCTTCCATACCTGTGTTGAATGCGCCCCAAAACAGAAGACCACCAGCGAAGCCAAGGAATAAAACCACACCAGCGGCAGCTTTACTCGGGCTCGACAGTCTCTTCCAAAACGCTTTAAGTATTTTCATAAGTAACCTCTTAGTACTCGCGTTTCAATTACTGAAGCGAATCGACTGCCTTAAACTCGTTTTCCACTAATGGTTTAGCATCCGTTTGTGGAACGTGACATTGCAAACAGAAGTAACGACGTGGTGACATGTCTGCTAGTACCGCGTCTTCACGGTTAACGTAGTGCGTTACACTGATCTTGGTAGCGCCTGCGTCTTTAGCATTTTTCCAGCTGTGACATGCTAGACATTTGTTTGCGTTCAAAGACACTTCGTAGTTACGGATGCTATGAGGGATCAGTGGCGGCTGATATACAAAGCTGTCTGCAACGATCTGGTCTTTGGGAAAGTCTTTAAAATCATCTGCAGGGCGAGTGTCTTCAAGTTGCGCAGTGCCGCGTAGCGAGTCTAGACCGCCTGTACCACCTGGATTGTCCAGTTCCGCTTGTGCAACGCCTGTCAATAAAGCACCTACAGATAAAAGTGCGATAAGGTATTTTTTCATCATTTCATCTCCGCCTTATGGCTTAAATTCTTTTTAGGCCGCCGAGTCGACGGCCTTTGCATTCGTTATTTGACGGTTAAGCAATTTTCGTGATTTTGACTGGACACTTCTTAAAGTCTGTCTGTTTTGACAGAGGGTCAGTCGCATCAAGAATCAGCTTGTTAATCAAAATACGGGCATCAAAGAACGGTACGAATACCAAGCCTTCAGGTGGACGGTTACGACCACGGGTTTCAACACGAACGCGTACTTCGCCACGTTTGTTTGCAATCAGAACTTCTTCACCGCGACGTACATTACGTTTTTTCGCATCCGCAGGGTGCATGTAAACCACAGCGTCTGGTACAGCTTTGTAAAGCTCTGGTACACGACGAGTCATAGTACCTGTGTGCCAGTGCTCAAGAACACGACCTGTACATAGCCATAGGTCGAACTCTTCATTTGGTACTTCTGGTGGCGCTTCGTAAGGCGCAGAAATGATCTTCGCTTTACCATCAGCATTACCGTAGAAGTCCCAACCTGAACCTGCTTTAGCGTATGGGTCAGAACCTTCTTTAAAGCGCCATTGTGTTTCTTTGCCATCAACAACCGGCCAACGTAGACCACGTACAGTGTGGTAGACATCGTAAGGTGCTAAGTCGTGACCGTGACCGCGACCAAATGTTGCGTACTCTTCGAACAGACCTTTCTGAACGTAGTAGCCGAAGTGGTGCGAATCATCGTTTAGTTCACGAGCTTCTTCGATAGGGAACTGGTCAACTTGACCGTTCTTGAACAGCATGTCGTACATGGTTTTACCACGGTACTCTGGTGCTTTTGCAAGAAGCTCTTCTGGCCACACTTCTTCCATCTTGAAGCGTTTAGAGAATTCCATTACCTGCCAAAGGTCAGATTTTGCATCACCGATGGTCTCTACTTGTTGGTACCAAGCTTGTGTACGACGCTCTGCGTTACCGTAAGCGCCTTCTTTCTCGATCCACATTGCAGTAGGAAGGATAAGGTCAGCGGCTTGCGCTGTTGCTGTTGGGTATGGGTCAGACACAACAATGAAGTTTTCTGGATTACGGTAACCTGGAAGACGCTCTGTGTTGATGTTTGGACCAGCTTGCATGTTGTTGTTACATTGAACCCAATAACAGTTCAGAACGCCATCATGCAACATGCGGTCTTGCAGTACCGCGTGGAAACCTGGTTTCGGTGGGATGGTGCCTTCTGGCAGTTTCCAGATCTCTTCCGCGATTTTACGGTGTTTAGGGTTAGCAACCACCATGTCTGCAGGTAGACGGTGAGCAAACGTACCAACTTCACGAGCGGTACCACATGCTGATGGTTGACCCGTTAGTGAGAATGGACTGTTGCCCGGAGTAGCAATCTTACCAGTTAGTAGGTGGATGTTGTAAACCAAGTTGTTCATCCATACGCCACGAGTATGTTGGTTCATACCCATTGTCCATAGCGACATCACTTTCGTGTTTGGATCCGCGTACTGCTTAGCAAGCTCGATTAGTTTCTCTTTTTCTACGCCTGAGATTTCAGATGCTTTCTCTACGGTGTAAGGCGCGACAGTCTTCTTGTACTCTTCGAAAGAGATAGACGTCAGCTTGCCAGAGTTCGGGTTCTTAGCGGCTTTTTGTAGCGGGTCATCGTCACGCAGACCGTAACCGATGTCAGTGTCTGTTTTGGTAAAGTTCGTGTGCTTGTTCACGAAGTCCCAGTTCACTGCATCGTTTTGAATGATGTAGTTTGCGATAAAGTTAGCAATCGCAAGGTCAGACTGAGGATTAAAAATGTAGCCGTGGTCTGCCAACTCAAATGAACGGTGGTAGTAAGTAGAAAGCACGTTCACTTTTACATGAGGATGGCTTAGGCGACGGTCAGTAATACGTGTCCACAGAACTGGGTGCATTTCTGCCATGTTTGAACCCCAAAGAACGAATGAGTCGGCGTTCTCGAAGTCGTCGTAACAACCCATTGGTTCATCGATACCAAATGCACGCATGAAGCCTACTACTGCAGATGCCATACAGTGACGCGCGTTCGGATCGATATTGTTTGAACGGAAGCCTGCTTTCATCATTTTGGCTGCTGCATAACCTTCCATTACTGTCCATTGACCAGAACCGAACATACCGATGCTTGTTGGACCTTTCTTCTCTAGAGAAGCTTTCCATTTCTCAGCCATGATATCGAAAGCGGTGTCCCAAGATACAGGAGCGAAGTCACCGTCTTTGCTGTATTTGCCATCTTTCATACGTAGAAGAGGCTGAGTCAGACGGTCTTGACCGTACATGATCTTAGAAAGGAAGTAGCCTTTGATACAGTTCAGACCTTTGTTTACTGGCGCTTCAGGGTCACCTTGAGTCGCCACGACTTTGCCGTTTTGAGTACCAACAAGAACAGAACAGCCTGTACCACAGAAACGACAAGGTGCTTTGTCCCATGTGATTTTAGTTTGGTCAGAGCTTGCAATCAGATTGGTTGCAGAAGCTGGTAGTGTAATACCTGCGACAGCAGCAGCTGATGCAGCCGCGTTTGCTTTCACAAACGCACGTCTTGTCATTTTCATACTTCACCCTCGATTTGGGAATGTTGTGTTCCAGTGTCTTCTTCTTCCGTTTCTTCAAGCCCAGTTTCGATTTGGTGATAAACCAATACTGTGCTCAAGACATTCGGTAAATTATTAATCGCATCGATAGTGTCGGTGATGAAACCTTGATTCTCAGTTTCTAGCACCACCACGATTTTGCCTTCTGGGCTGTCACCGTAGATTTCTGCGTTTTCGTACGCTTCAATCTGGGTTTTAACTTCAGCCAGATGTTCAGGCAGAACATGGACTACCAGACTCGAAATGTGCACTTCGTTTAGTGACATACATCTCTCTCGTTTTATCGCCTATCGCGCCGACCACTAACGGCTAGGCTGTTATATTGCTCACATTGATGGATGAAGTAGGGCACACTGAAACACAGGCGCCGCAGCCGTTACACTCATCAAGGTCTAAATTTGGTTGTGCTACTTTGCCAAGTTCTAACTTGAACTTAATCGCCATCGGGTCGCACATGTCCCCACAGCTTCGGCATTCGACATTTTGTTTTGCTAAACAGCTATCGGTGATGCTCGCTTTTGCCTGCCAAGGTTGCTCCGCTTCTGCTAAAAATAGTGGCTCTGGGCAAGCCTCGGCGCATTGGTAACAAAATGTGCATTCATCAATAGAAAAATCGACTGCAGGAAAACCGCCGTCGCTTTTGGTTATAATTTTGGTTTCACATGCCTCGATGCATTTGCCACAGCGAGTGCAGTCATCCGTGAATTGAGTTGGCTTTGCTAACCAAGGAAGACGTACCGAATTATCCGGTTGCGCTTTGCGTGCAAAAAGTCTTCGTCTAGAAAGGTCTACCACTTAGTCACCTCAAAAATTGAAACCCAAACTAAGCATAGTCCACAATTTCATTAATAAACTGTCATTTAAGTACACGAAATTGTAGTTTTTGACATATATGTATAAATACCTCTTAGGAGGTAATTAGGATGCAATATTGTTTTGGATCAATAAATTCCGGCGCAGGTGATCACATATTGATAAAGTTGAAAGATAATGCGCGTTGTATAAAGACAAACGTGGTTATCAAACGAGCGGAGTTCAGAGTTGTTTAAAAATGTGAAAAAGTCAGTAACACGCACTATTGCGTCTGCCATGATGTTGATTTTACTCCTATCGGTGGCGACGACTGGCTTTGCTATATTCACTCTTGCATCAAGCCTTAATGATGCGGAGGCGGTCAACGTAGCGGGTTCGATGCGAATGCAGAGTTATCGTTTAGCCCATGATATTCAAAGTGAATCTGTTGACTATTCTTCACATATTGACTTATTTGAGCAGTCAATTTACTCCCATTCAATGCTGGCACTACAGCATTGGTCAGTACCAGAAGATATTACAAAAGACTACTATCGGTTGATTCTGCGCTGGCACGAGCTGAAATCGGTACTAAAGAGCCAAGATAGAGACAAATATCTGATCTTAGTGGCTGGTTTTGTTCAACAAATTGATGCTTTTGTATTTAAACTGCAGAACTACTCAGAACAAAAACTGATCAACTTAGCGTGGATTGGTGGCTTAGGGCTTGGCGGCATACTGTGTGTCAGCATGTTTGTCGTGCACTTTGTGAGACTAGAAGTTGTCAGACCTTTACGCGCTCTTGTGTTTGCAAGTGAACAAATTCAGAATCGTTCGTTTAATGTGTCACTCAATGTATCGAGTGACAACGAAATGGGTATTTTGACCCGAACTTTCAATAGGATGGCGAACGATCTTGGTAAGTTATATCGAGGGTTGGAGCAAGCTGTCGACGAGAAAACACGTAAGCTACAACATGCTAACCAATCGCTGAGAGTGTTGTATGATTCGTCGAAAGAGCTGACGGCTTCACGTATCCATCAGGAGAATTTCCAAGCGATTTTACAACATATTGCAAGTTTGGAAGGAATTCGTGCAGTTAAGCTCGAAATTGATCAAATTGGGGAACCAAATTGGATACTCTCTGAGGGGGAAGAGTGCCGTCACGAATGTGATAGGGAATGCCACACGAAGATATTAACGCTGGACGGTGTTCACCTTGGGTATTTGCATTGGAAAGCGGGTTTGCCGTGTCCTAATGAGTCTCTTATTGATAACTTTGTTCAAATTTTATCTCGTGCGGTATATTACAACCGAGCGCAGAGACAAGCCGAGCAGCTGCTTTTGATGGAAGAACGTGCCACCATCGCTCGTGAGTTACACGATTCACTAGCCCAAGCATTGTCTTATTTGAAGATCCAAGTATCGCTACTCAAACGAAGTGTGAAGAATATTCCTGATGACAAAGCGATAGAGCAGACAAATCAAGTTATTGCTGAGCTCGATACTGGGCTGTCAGCAGCATATACCCAACTTCGTGAGCTTTTGACTACATTCCGCCTAACAATAAAAGAGGGCAGCTTTGGTCAAGCGCTTCAAGAAATGGTTTCGACGCTTGATGATCAAACTGCGGCGAAAATCTCGCTTGACAATGAGCTTTCTTCAACTGAATTAGATGCACACCAGCAGGTCCATCTACTACAGTTGATCAGAGAAGCGACAATAAATGCGATTAAACATGCGCAAGCGAACAATATTAAGATTCAATGTCTTGATTCTGATGGGAAAGTCACAGTGACTGTTACCGATGATGGTATAGGCTTTGAGCAGCAAGACGAAAAATTAAATCATTACGGTATGAGTATCATGCAAGAGCGAGCAGCCAGATTGCACGCTGAGTTGCAAATTGAAGCCGCAGCTAATAGCGGCTGTATCGTAAGACTAGAATTCCAACATAGTAAGGAAGTAAACATTGACAGTGTGTAAAGTAATGCTGGTGGATGATCACCCACTCATGAGACGTGGTATTCATCAGTTACTCAGTTTTGAGCCAGAATTTGAAGTCGTCGCAGAGGCAAGTAGCGGTGCGGATGCGGTTGCGAAAGCTCATGAACTTGAGCTGGATTTGGTACTTCTTGATCTGAATATGAAAGGCATGTCTGGTCTAGATACGCTAAAAGCTTTGCGTGCTGACGGTTGTGAAGCTCGCATTGTTATTCTCACCGTATCGGACAGTCCGGCAGACATCGAAGCTATCGTGCGTAGCGGCGCAGATGGTTACTTGTTAAAAGACACAGAGCCAGATGAATTGGTTGAACTGCTAAAACAAGCACACGAAGGGGACAAAGCCTACAGCCAAGCGGTAGCGAAATACCTAAATGAGCGTGAAGGTCAAGAAGACGTATTTGACTCATTGACTGACCGTGAAACGCAAATCCTCCAAGAGGTGGCGCGTGGTTTTCGCAATAAGCAGATTGCCGATCGCCTGTTTATCTCTGAATCGACCGTTAAAGTGCACATGAAGAGTTTGCTGAAAAAGTTAAAAGTACCTTCACGTACTGCAGCGACAGTGCTTTATCTAGAGCGATTCGGCGAAATTAAGTAGTACTTTAGACGCCCATTCTAGAAACGCCAAATAGAAAAAACCGCCCAAACAAGGGCGGTTTTTTATTGGTCTGGGCGAATGGAGTACAAATCACTATTGTGTTTGCCACACTCCAAATAGTAACGATGCGCCGCTTTCTTATCTTCCGCGACGACTCTCATACTGTGCATTTTCCCCTGTTCAAAGTAGCGAATTTCGTATTCTACACTCGTATCAAGTTGCTCAGCAGCAGCCATGCTACGCCTCCATAAACTATCCTGATGTTATTGAAGCAATTTATATGCCACTTTAAGGAACGCTATATCGTTCGAGTTTTGGCTAATAATTGCGCACTAACTCACTTTTTTGCGGATAGTTGTGATAAAAAAGTTAATTTCAAACTCTATATACTACTAGGGTGGCAATGTCACTTTGCCAGACTGACGTAAGTTTGCCGCAATAATAAGTGATTTAGATTGAGTATAGAACTTAATCAATGGAAAAGGGAATATGGATCGGTGATGAAATTAAAAAATTTATCTAATAAAGCGGTTCGATATGGATGTATCTTGTTATCTATTTTGGCGCTTGCTGGTTGTGCGAAGAAGTTTTTATACAGCAATATTGATTGGGTAGTGATCGAATATTTAGATGACTATGTGTCTTTAGATGGTGAACAAGAAGCTCTGGTAGAGGAGCGAATCTTATTATTAGCCGATTGGCACAAGAAAGAAGAATTACCTTTATATATCGATCACTTAAAGCAATTGGAGGCACTGAATAAAGACAGCATTACGTTGGAAGCATTGCAAGCGAATCGAGACCAAATGCGTGAACATTATCAACGTCTTGTTTCGAAAGCCGCTCCAGATCTGTTCTCGTTAAGTATGCAGCTCGATAACCAACAAGAAGCAGAGTTTATTGATAGTGTAAGAGAACGTTATAAGGAGAGAGATGAAAAATATGTAGGAAAAACGGAACAAGAACTGAGAGAAGTTGTCTTAGAGAATACAGAGGATTGGATGGAAGAATGGTTGGGGAAATTATCTAGCCAACAAAAAGCGCGAGCCAAACAGCTTTCTCAACAAGTGATTATAAATAGTCCCTTATGGCGTGATTATCGATCTTCCATTATTCAAGAATTAGAATATCTTTTCGAAAATAAAACCAACAGCGTGGTTTACCAGCAAGTATTCATGCAGCTCTTATTTGAACCAGAAAGTTATTATAGTGATCAATTGACTAAGAATATTGATCAAAATATCGCACTAACGGATCAATTCACTCTAGATATAGCTCAATCCATGAGTGATAAACAATGGAAACACTTCCATGGCAAAATCCGAGAGTGGCGAGAACTTGCCGAAGACCTATTGAATTAAAACTCGATAAATCAAATTCTTAATGTGAGTGCTGTAGGAGTGCGCCAGCACTTTTTAATGAAAAACTGATTCAAAGCAAATTCTTATCGCCTCATGAGCGTAACATGGTTTGTCGAACCATGTTGGATAGGATCCTCGCATACCAAGCATCCCTGTGCGTGGCATCCTTCGCCCAAAACAATGAGAATAATTATGAAACATTTAGTTGAAAGATTTCTTCGCTACGTCACGTTCGATACTCAATCTAATCCCCACGAATCAGCTTGCCCAAGCAGCAGCGGGCAACTGGTGTTCGCTCAGCAACTTAAAAAAGAGATGATTGAGCTTGGCTTAAGCAATGTGACGTTAAGTGACAACGGCTACTTGATGGCAAAACTGCCATCTAACGTTGATTACGATGTACCTGCTATTGGCTTTATCGCGCATATGGACACTGCACCAGATGCCTCTGGTAAAAATGTAAATCCTCAGTTTATTGAGGACTATCAGGGTGGCGATATTGCACTTGGTTTGGGCGATGAAGTGTTATCACCAGTCCAATACCCAGATTTGCACGATCTTCATGGCCACAACCTGATCACGACTGATGGTACGACACTACTTGGTGCTGACAACAAA
This sequence comes from Vibrio sp. SCSIO 43155, assembly GCF_023716605.1. Lineage (NCBI taxonomy): Bacteria > Pseudomonadati > Pseudomonadota > Gammaproteobacteria > Vibrionales > Vibrionaceae > Vibrio > Vibrio sp. SCSIO 43155. The sequence continues at coordinate 661,431 of NZ_CP071853.1, forward strand.
GCCGGTATTGCAGAAATTCTTTCCGCGGTTGCGATGCTGATTGAAAACCCTCAAATCCCACACGGTGATATTTGCATTGGTTTTACACCAGATGAAGAAATTGGTCGTGGTGCGGACTTGTTTGATGTTGAAAAGTTTGGTGCGAAATGGGCGTACACTATCGATGGTGGCCCTCAAGGCGAGCTAGAATACGAAAACTTTAATGCAACCAGTGCAGATGTCATTTTCCATGGCGTGAGTGTTCACCCTGGTACAGCAAAAGGCAAATTGGTTAATGCGATGAACTTGGCGGCAAAATTCCAAGTGCAAATGCCAGAAGATCAGACGCCAGAAACTACAGAAGGCTACGAAGGCTTCTTCCATCTTAAATCAGGTGAACTTGGTGTGGCTCGCAGTGAGCTAGGTTACATCATCCGTGACTTCGATCGTGAAGGTCTAGAAAGCCGTAAAGCCTTCATGCAGAAACTTGTCGATGATATGAACGCTGGGTTGAAGCATGGCTCTGTTGAGTTGAAGCTCACTGACAGCTACTACAACATGCGTGAAATGGTTGAACCATACCCGCACATTATCGACTTGGCGAAACAAGCGATGGAAGATTGTGATGTGGAACCTCTGATCAAACCAATTCGTGGCGGAACAGATGGCGCTCGTTTGTCATTTATGGGTTTACCGTGTCCAAACATCTTCACTGGCGGTTATAACTTCCACGGTATCCACGAGTTTATTTCAGTTGAGATGATGGAGAAATCGGTTCAAGTGATCGTTAAAATTGCTGAGCTAACGGCGAAGAAGCACGGTTAATATCATTTGCTGAGTAATCTCACCATTCAAGTAAACAAAAGCCCAGACACGTGTCTGGGCTTTTTAATTTTGCTCGAGTGAAATGAATTCTGTACGTTTATTAGCCATCCAAGAGGTGGTTTAACGAACGCTTTTTTCTTCGATTTCACTAATTGGCAGCCAGTTCACTTCGACTCCGGCTTGGTCGAACATATCTTGGCTTACTTGAATCTTATCACCCCAACGAGACAAGAAATCTTCAGACTGTTCCGGGCAACTCACGCGAGCGATACCTGTCTGAATGATCTTTGCCGCACAGTTTGGGCAAGGGAAGTGCGTTACCCAGATATCACATCCATCTAAGTCGCGCTTTGAAAACAAAATCGCGTTCTCTTCTGCGTGCAGTGTTTTTAAGTATTTCAGTTCACGTTCATCCGTATCCACACTGTCAGAAACACCATGTGGGTAGCCGTTGAAGCCAACAGAAACAATGCGGTTTTGTTTTGTGATAACCGCACCTACCTGTGTCGATGGATCTTTACTCCAAGATGCCACCAGCTCAGCCATTTGGTAAAAACGTTTCTCCCATTTAGAAATCATACTCATCCTCTCGGTCGAAAGCTTTGAATTATCTGCATGATAACGCATTCTGTTTAAAAAAATAGTCAAAACATGTCTAGCGATCATGAAGATTCTATTTTCCTATGTAGACTTTGATCTCCAAGTGATGATGACGCCATATTCTCATTGCTTACTTCACATCAATTTTCAGCGTGATTCGTGTACATGATCGCAACAAATTTAGCCTGTTGATTACGATGTTTGCGAGTCGTTTCATCGGCTTACACTTTGATACACTTTCCCCGGTTTCTCTTAAAGTTTTCGGACAAAGCACCCTGTAAGGTTAGGGTATTGTCAAACGAATTCTGTTCTATAAAGACGGTATATACATGCAAAAGAAACCACTCGTCGCACTAATGGCGGCAACAGCTATCCTCGCGGGATGCGGAGAAGCAAACAATGCCCAGAAGGGGGCGCAAGCTCCTCTTGTTGTGACTCAAGATGTCACAATTATCGACTACCAACCGAGTAAGTCTTACATCGGTCGCATTGAAGCAGTAGAAGATACGAATATTACGGCACAAGTCTCCGGCTATCTTGAAGCTCGCCATTTTGACGAAGGTCAGATGGTAGAGAAAGGGCAGTTGTTGTACTCCATCGAGCCTTCTTCTTTTGAAGCGCAAGTGGCGAGTGCAAAAGCAGCGCTAGCTCAGGCAAAAGCGGCGCTTAAGAAAGCAGAGCTCGACCACCAACGTGGTAAAAACTTGTTGCCACGTGGCAGTATTTCCCAATCAGAGTTCGATGCGTTGACGGCGACGTTACTTGGCGCGCGAGCAGAGCTTGAAGCAGCAAACGCTCAGCTTAAGCTTGCGGAAGTAAACCTTTCTTACACTCAAATTCGTGCTCCATTTAGCGGTCGCATCAGTGACAGTAAAGTAAGTACTGGTGATCTGCTTTCCCCATCTTCTGGCATTTTGACGACATTAGTTAGCCTAGACCCAGTGCATACCTCATTCAGCGTGAGTGAACGTGAACGTTTAAACCTTGGTATGGACGGTATTAAAGGCGACGGCAGTGCAGAGTCGAGTGGCGTTGAGGTTCAGCTTGAACTGGAAAACGGAGAGTACTTCGAACATCTAGGTCAATTGGACTTTTTAGGTAATCGGATTAATACGCAAACCGGTACGATCGCGATGCGCGCAGTGGTACCAAACCCTGAGCAAAAGCTACTTCCTGGCCAACACATTAAAGTGAACCTTCGCGATAAGAATGCAAAAGACGTCATCGTGATTCCTCGTCGTGCAGTGCAAACGGACCTAGAAGGTGACTTTGCCATGGTGATGGCAGAAGGCAATGTTGCGGAGCGCCGTAACGTTGAACTTGGTGCGCAAGTAGAGCAGGGTATCATCATCAAAGAAGGTTTGAACAAGGACGACACTGTGATTACACAAGGTCTACAACGTGTACGCAACGGTGTAGAAGTGCGTATTCAATCACCTGCTGAACAGAAACAGTAGGAGGCGTCATGTTAAGTCGTTTCTTTATTCAAAGACCGAAATTCGCACTGGTTATTTCGATCATCTTGACGTTGGCAGGTGCCATCTCATTAGCGATCTTGCCTGTTGCTGAATATCCTAAAATCAGTCCACCATCGGTGAGCGTGACAGCATTTTATACGGGTGCAAGTGCTGAGGTTGTGGAGCAGGCGATAGCCGACCCAATAGAAACCTCCGTGAACGGCGTTGAAAACATGATTTACATGTCTTCAAAGAGTGCTAACGATGGTTCTTACAGCCTAAACGTCACCTTCGATGTGGGTACTGATCCAGACATGGCGCAGGTTAACGTGCAAAACCGTGTATCGCAGATTGAGTCAAAACTGCCTCAAGAAGTACGCATGGTAGGCGTAACGGTGAAAAAGCGTTCTCCTGACTTGTTGATGGTTTTGAACTTCTACTCACCTGACGGTAAGTACGATGACAAGTTCCTTATCAACTACATCAACCTGAACGTAAAAGACCAACTGGCGCGTGTTAAGGGCATCAGTGAAGTTAACGTTATCGGTGGTGGTGAATACGCGATGCGTGTTTGGTTAGATCCAGAAAAAATGGCTAACCTGAACCTCACAACAACCGATGTGTACTCGGCGTTGGCGGAGCAGAACGTACAGGTAGCAGCAGGTCGTATTGGTGCTGCGCCATACAACAACCCTCAAGAAGTTCAGTTCAACTTGGTGACCAAAGGTCGTCTTGAGAGCGTGAGCGAGTTTGAGGATGTAGTACTTCGTGCAAACCCAGATGGTTCTACTGTATACCTAAAAGACGTTGCTCGCGTTGAGCTTGGTAAGAAGTTCTATGACGGTAACGGTAAGTTCCGTGGTCAAGATGCTTCTATCGTCGCGTTGTCACTACAATCAGACGCAAACGCATTGGAAAGTGGGCAAGCGGTCATGGACTTGCTTGAACGTTTGAGCACGAATTTCCCTGAAGGCATGGCTTACGAAACCAGTTATGACACAACCGTGTTCGTTGCTGAGTCGATCAAGGGTGTAGTGAAAACGCTGATTGAAGCGATCTTGTTGGTAATTGCAGTTACTTACCTGTTCCTTGGTAGTGCGCGCGCAACCTTAATTCCTGTTGTTGCGATTCCAGTATCCCTTATCGGCACATTCGCTATCATGCAGGCGACGGGTTTTACCATCAACACGGTAACCCTGTTCGGCTTGATCCTCGCCATCGGTATCGTGGTAGATGACGCGATTCTAGTTATCGAAAACGTCGATACCACTATGGCGAAAGACCCAACCATTTCACCACGCAAAGCCACTTTGCTGGCGATGAAAGAAGTAACGGGTCCAATCATTACCTCGACCTTGGTTCTATTGGCGGTATTCCTACCAGTAGCCATGCTTCCGGGGATTACCGGCATCATGTACCGTCAGTTCGCATTGACGATCTGTATCTCGGTAGTTATCTCGTCTATTAACGCATTAACGCTGTCTCCAGCACTATGTTCGCTGGTATTGAAGCAGGGTGGTGGTAACACGGCAAACTGGTTCCAAGCGTTCAACCGTGGTCTAGAGCGTGTAACAGCGCGCTACGGTCAGATCGCTGGCTTCTTGGTCAAGAAGTCTATGTTGCTGATTGCTTTCTTCTTCGTCGCGGTTGCCGCAGTAACTTTCTTCGCGAAAACAACGTCTACGGCGTTTGTACCTCAAGAAGATAAAGGCATTTTGTTGGTGAACGTGCAACTTCCGGACTCTGCGTCACTTTCTCGTACCGAAGAAGTGACCAATGAACTGATGAAGATGGTTGAGCAAGAACCGGGTGTTGATGGCGTGACGGTTGCGAATGGTTACTCATTCATGACGGGTGCCGCAGCATCAAATGGTGCGTCTCTGTTTATCAAACTGCATGATTGGGATACGCGTAACTCACTTGACGGTGAACATGCTGCTAACGCAATTGCAAACCGCATCAACGGTCGTGCTGCGATGGAACTGCCGCAAGCGATAGTATTTGCGATGGGACCTCCTGCCGTTCCGGGTATGGGCGCAGCCTCAGGCTTTGAATTTGTACTTGAGGACACGTTAGGTCGTAGCCGTACTGATTTGTCGATGGTAATGGGTGAAATGATTCAGGCGGCTAACCAAGCTCCAGAAATCGCATATACCTTCAGTACCTTCCGTGCAAATGTACCGCATTACTATGTCGATATTGACCGTGAGAAAGCGCAACAATTAGGTATTCCACTGTCGTCAATCTTCCAAACATTGCAAGGTAACCTTGGTTCGCTATACGTGAACGACTTCACCATGTTTGGTAAGAACTTCCGTGTGACCATGCAAGCAGACAGCGAACACCGCAGCAGTATGGAAGATCTTGAGCGTTTCCACGTGCGTTCTTCAAGTGGCGATATGGTACCACTGAGTACATTAGTGAGCTACGAACAGGTGTTTGAGCCGGATGTTGCATGGCGTTATAACATGTACCGCAGTGCCATCATTCAAGGTCAACCCGCTCCGGGTTATTCAAGTGGTGACGCGATTGCAGCAATGGAACGTGTCGCGGCTGAAGTTCTGCCACAAGGTTACACTTACGAGTGGACGGGTATGGCGTATCAAGAAGTCTTGGCAGGTAACCAAGCGATTTACGCGTTCGCATTGGCATTGATCTTTATCTACTTGTTCATGGTGGCGCAGTACGAGAGTTGGAGTATTCCTTTAGCGATCATCCTAGTGGTGCCAGTGGCAACGTTGGGTTCCTTCCTCGCATTGAACTTAACCGGAACGCCACTCAACTTATACGCTCAGATAGGTCTCGTCCTGCTCATAGCGCTCGCGGCGAAGAACGCAATCCTAATTGTGGAATTCGCCAAGCAAGAGCGTGAAGAAAAAGATGTGGATATCGACAGTGCAGCAGTACAAGGGGGCAAGCTTCGTTTCCGTGCTGTTAACATGACGTCTTGGTCGTTTATCTTGGGTATTTTCCCATTGATCTTCGCCGCTGGTGCGGGCCACGTGAGTCAGAACTCACTGGGTATTTCCCTAATTGGTGGTCTGCTGTGTGTGCTCCTAGCAGGTACTTTCCTGATTCCGGGCTTCTACGCTCTGGTACAGAGAAAACGTGAGAAGATCCACGGTGGTAATACCAAACTGGTTCCTTTAGATGATGAATAAGCACTAAGTAACTTTAAATAGAAAAGCCCGAAGCATGAGAGTGCTTCGGGCTTTTTGTTGGTACTCATTTAAACCGAGTAAGTGAATTTGGGCTACGCGCTGCGAGTTTTAAATTCCGCAACCGCTTCGTCCATGTCATGGGCTTGAGCAGAGACAGAGTCGACTTCATGCAGACACTCTTGTGCGGATTGCATGTTGTTTTCTGAAATCACGTTCAATTCAGTAATCGAGTCGCTCACCTGATTCATCACGATGCCTTGCTCTTCAATTGCTGATGCGATGCGTTCAGAGTTGCCTTGAATTGCATGCATGTCTGTAATGATTTGCTGAAGGCTTGAATCCAGCTTCTCCGATGCTTGTAGGGTTTGCTGACCCTGATCGTTACATTGGTCGATATCAGATACGACCATCGACATTTGTGACTGAATGTCTGATACCACGCGAGTGATCTCTTCTGTCGATTGATGAGTACGACTTGCGAGTGCGCGTACTTCATCCGCCACGACGGCAAAGCCACGACCTTGCTCGCCGGCACGTGCTGCTTCAATTGCTGCGTTTAGCGCGAGTAGGTTAGTTTGCTCTGCTATATCTTGGATGATGTTTACTGCACCGCCAATTTTCGCTACATGTTCGTTTAAAGAGCCAATTGATTGCTGGCTGTTCGAGAGAATACCAGTTAATTGACCGACATTTGTTACTGTGGTTTCAACAACGGTACGACCTTGCTCCGCATTGTTTGCAGCTTGGTGAACGCCTTCTACTGCCACAGAAGTACTTTCAGAGATTTCACCAATCGTGGCGACCATTTGCTGAACTGCTGTTGCCATTGATGAGGTATGGTCTGCCTGAGTGTGGAACTGTTCCATCACACCTTCTAGTTCGCGATGCATGTTGTCAGTACTTGCTGATAGCTGTGCTGACTTCTCTTGTGTGCCATGAATCAGGTGCTCAAGCTTATCCAACAGATCGTTTAAGTGGTGGCTGATGTCCGCCAGTTCATCTTTACCTGCCAACTCTGAACGTAAACCCATGTTATTACTTTCACTGATGTTCTTTATGGTCGCAAGCAGGCTACTAACGCGTGCATTGATTGAGCGTGAGATTTGCGAAATCAGAGCTAAGATAATAATAAATACTACCGCAGTGATAACTTGTTTCACCATGGTGTTTTGACTATCACGTTCGGTCGCTGCATTACTCAACGCAGATGAGAAGGTCTTAAATTGTTCTTCAACTGTGTGTGATAGGGCACGAGTGTCACCCAGTAGACCTTTGTTGTACGCGACTCCAATCGTCTGTCTCTGCGTCGCAAGTTGGCGCGCATTTTCGATTAATGAAGGAACATACAAACCTTGCAACAGACCTTCGTCCATTTGTCCGGCTTTAACTCGTTGCGCGAACTTAGTCAGTGCCATTACTTGTTGGTGGTTTGCATTTTGCTCGGCTTCAGATAAAGCCTGTTCAAAGCTCGCTAATAGACCACTATTTGCATCGAGACCATAGCGTTCGTAAGCAGCAACTAATTTTTGAAATCCTTTTTGGTAAGCCAGTAAATCTTGCTTGAATTGATGACTAGAAGGAAGTTCATAAAGGTTGAGAATGCCAGCCAATTCTTGTTCGATACCCAAAAATTTGTCGACGTTAGCATTGAATTTATCGAGGTATTTGATGTTGCTGCGTAACAAGAAGTCTTTTTCATTACGGCGCAGGTTAAGGAGACGAATTTCGAGATCGCCAACCAATTTGATTGCATGGTTGAGCTCTTGGCTTTGGTTAGCGAAGTGTGACGAGGTACCCAATAGGGTTACAATGCCAAGAATGGCAATTACTCCTAGGGAGTAGAGCTTGTGCCTAATAGTCATATAGTTTGTCCTGAAGAATTGACTAAGTTAAGAAACCCAAAGAGGCTTCCAATGGCTAGCTCTGACGTTTGTTAGTACAGCACTTTCTGGCGTTGCTGTTTTTTTGTCGCTTGCTTGGTTTTGCTATCAAGTCTGCGACGTTGTGAAGCGCGAGTTGGTTTCGTTTTAATACGCTTCTTTTCCTGTCGGCTGGCAGATTGTATCAACGCTTGTAATCGATTTAGTGCGTCTTCTTTGTTCTGCTCTTGCGTCCGACACTGCTGAGCTTTAATGATGATCACCCCTTCTTTTGAAATCCTACTATCCGAAAGGGCGAGGAGTCGCTCTTTATAGAATTCCGGCAGTGTGGAATGACGTACATCAAAGCGCAGATGTATTGCGGACGATACCTTATTAACGTTCTGCCCACCATTTCCTTGAGCCCGGATAGGCAATAATTGGACTTCCCAATCTTGAATTGTGACGGAGTTCGAAATTTTGAGCATGATTACTAAATGCCAATAAGGAATGTGACGATGGCTGATAAATTACCATCAGAGATGTACAAATAGAAGAATTGACATGAACACAATAGATTTAAGCCCCTATAAAGGGTTAATTTTCGATATGGACGGCACCTTGATTGATACGATGCCAGCGCACTTAGCTGCATGGCAAGCGACAGCAGACCGTTTCGAGTTCCCTTTTAACCAAGAGTGGTTGCATAGTTTAGGGGGCATGCCAAGCTTCAAAATTGTTGGCGAAGTGAATCGTCAACACGGTTTATCTCTCGACCCAAAAGTTGTTTCTCGTTTCAAAATGGACACGTTTGCAGAAATGGAACAACACGGTGAAATCATTTCATGCACGAATACGGTTTTGGACCAACATCTTGGTAATAAGAAGATTGCTGTTGGAACAGGCAGTCAACGTGATAGCGCACTGCGTCTGTTAGCAAAAGCAGGCATTCTGAAGAAGTTAAATGCTGTCGTTACGGCAACGGATGTAGAAAATCACAAACCTTTCCCAGATACGTTTCTTATGGCAGCCGAACAGCTTGGTTTGTCTGCACAAGAGTGTGTGGTGTTTGAAGATACCGAGTTAGGAAAAAAAGCCGCTCATGCCGCAGGAATGGATTGTGTGATGGTCGAGGGTAATGAGCTAGTATTTTATCCAAAATCTTAACTTAATAAGTTAATTGTCATTTAAAAGACCACGATATTATCGTGGTCTTTTTGTATAACCTCAGTGAATTTATATAATTCTCATAATGAGAATGTGAATGTTTATTGTGAAATTAATCAAATTATCAATCTAATTATAAAGTATTAATAATCTACACTCGCTATAGTTATTTATTCCTTTTACTAAATTATTTTTACAGGAAAGGAGCATGACACGCTCTCAAAATGTTTATGTAATTTCTTCTGACTCAGATTGGTCAGGGTTAGTTATTGCTGGTTTATCTCATTCTTTTAAAAACTACACTTTTTACACTGAGAAAACTGTCAATAATATATGGAATTTAAAAAATACTGATATTGTTATTTATGATCGCCTTACTTTAGGTAATCCATCATTGCACTTAATCTCACCACTTTCGCGTGGCGGCGCTTGGTTGCTTGCCAATGCGAGTAAGCAAGACTTAGAGGGAGTTCAAGGGCTTATATCTCTGGGTTGGGGTGGGTTACTAGAGAATGACTTTACCTTAGAACTGCTTCACAAATCCGTCCGAATGGTGGCTTCTGGTCAGTTATGGTTTAGTCGAGAAGCCATGTCTTCTTCATTAAAGAATATTGTGAGGGGACAAGTTCATAGTTCTTCATCTGCGGAAGTTCTAGGTGCTAAATACGAACTTTCTACTAAAGAACAGAAAGTATTTATGTATTTAGTTCAAGGTTATTCAAATAAAGAAATAGCAGGTCAACTGAGTGTAAGTTTAAGCACGGTAAAAACACATGTCTCCCATATATTATCTAAAACAGGAAAGCAAAGCCGTTCTCAGTTAGGATCTTTAATGGTTGAGTGATTTTTGATCTAGTTCAAATTAATTATTTGGTTGTCCTTTACTCATCCTTTTATGTGGTTCTTTTGGTCAGATGACCGATAGGAAAAAAGTTAATAAGGCGTACATTTAACTCGTCTACTTAATTCAACTTTTGGTCTATACCGCAGGAAAAAATGTAAAGGAGAACAATCATGAAACGTTTAGCAGGTTTTGCAGCAATGGCGTTGCTTGTATCGGCTGGTGCAGTTGCGAATCCATGGGTCGTTGGGTCTGACGAAGGTCGCGCAGACTTTTACGTTAAATTCAAAGGTGAAGTGCCTAAGCGTTGTGAAATGATGACTTACGGCAACTTGGATGTCATCAATTTCGACTTAACTAAGTCATCTGATACAAAAGAATTTGGCTTTAAAACGTGGTGCAACTCATACGGCACGAAAGGTATCGTCCAAGTTGACCCATTTGGTTTTACCAACAGCAATGAAGATGAAATTCCAATGGAGTACAGCTTCAATGGTGAAACTAAGCTAAAAGACAAAGGGATTGACACTACCGTTGCTCGTATCCATCAAGTGGTTGAAATTAGTAACAACCTAGATAAAACGATGACTGATGAGCACAAACTTTCAATTACCTCTAAACCTCAAGCTGGTGCGCGTTGGGGTGAATACAGCGGCGCGATGTATGTGACTCTATTCCACATGTAGGAAGGAATGCGCTGAGGGAGGTCCCGTCCATCCCTCAGCCATTATGTTGTATGAAAACACTTCGAATATTATTTCTCATCTTGATTTACATGCCAGCACAAGTGTTGGCTTTTGAGCTTTTCCCAATGGTGCAATTTCTTTCCGATTCAGGGAAAGAGACAACGGTATTTTTCAAGGTAACCAATACCTCTCTTGCACCTTTGCCTATTGAGGTGACTGGCGTTAGGCGATTAGTTGAATTCAACAACGAAGAGTCGCTTCTTGAAACCGATGACTTGATGATCTTTCCACCGCAAGTACTTATTCAGCCGGGGAAATCTCAGACCATTAAGGTGCAATACATTGGCGCACCCAAGGGTGTAGCAGAATCCTATCGTTTGATCGTGAGCCAATTGCCACTCAAAGCGGATGAAGTTGAGAAAGATGCCATACAAATGTTGTTCCGAATCGGAGCGCTTGTGTTTGTCTCTCCACAAGATGCGCAAGACCAATATTCCAGCGAAATCACTGTATCCAATGACAACAAGCCAAATCTGAAAATTAGCAATACAGGTTCAAGTGTTATTGAGTTAAACAAACACACTTACTCGGTTGATTGGCAAGGTCAAACGAAGCGTTGGGATTGGGAGCAACTAGAGCCGGTTCTACCGATGCAATATCTCGTGCCAAACCAGAAAGTTCAGGTGAACGTCGAGTCACTTCTTGTGAACTAACGACACCCAGTTTTCATAACGTCGCTGACATACACGGAAGGTTACAATGTGGCGCGCATTCGTCGTATCGATCGCTGTCCTTATTTCTGGAGCTGTATGGGGAAGCTCTTACAGCCTCTCCTTACCCCTTGTGTATGAACAAAATCAGCTTGGCGAACTCCCTGTTGAAATAAACGGCATGGCTCTTGAGCGAGTGTCTGTCGATGCCCTCCAAGATTTGCTCGGAACGCGCGTGAGTCCGGAATGGTGGTCGCAGTTTTTTGGTTCAGAGCCGTCAACATTCGTTGATATCGAAACACTCGCTGAGCGAGGTATCGAGGTGACACTTAATACTGAATCCTTGTTTATTGACGTTCGGCTCTCGGCACAAATTCTTAGCGAACAAGACATTACTTTGTCGTCTGGCTATCCCGATTTTATTCCCTCTGAAAGTGGCTCGATAAACTGGTTAAACAGTTTTAGCTTCGCCTATAACAATTATTGGCAAGAGGATGTTGAGACTTGGGATTCGTCGCTGGATTGGTTGTCACAAGGCAATATCGGTGGTGCCAGTGGTGTGAATTTTCTTTTAGCCAATTATCTTGAAGCGGATAACGAAACCACAAAGTTTTCCCGAGGTGAGTGGATTGCTTTCTATGATGATCCAAACTTACCGATGCGTGCTTCCACAGGGGATGTTATCAGTGGTGAATCTGGACATATTTATGGCATGTCCTTGGGTGGTTTTTCAATTGAGAGTCGATACGCTGACTTACAACCGGATCGTGAGACAAGCCCTGAGAGTAGCCAACAACTTGTTCTGCTCGAATCCGCTGAAGTGGAAGTTTATGTCAACGGTGAACGAATTTCTGGTGGGCGATTGGAGCCGGGACGTTACAACCTCAAGAATCTGATTTTAGATAACGGTGCTAACGATATTACGGTTGTCGTCAACTATGTTTCTGGTAAGCAAGAAGTATTGCGCTTTACTCAATTTTACAACGCTAAGCTGTTGAAAAAAGGTCTGATTGATTACTCGTTTTCCGTTGGGCAGCCAATCATCTATGACAACCGTCAAGTAGAATACGAAGAGGAATGGGTAGCGACAGGTTACTTAGAATATGGTGTCACTGACTGGTTAACCGCAGGTACAAACGGCTTATATGCTCAAGATGGTTCGGTATTTGGGGCTCTGTTTACTTTCAAAAGCGGTGTAGGGAATGTGACTGCTCGTTATTCGCTAAGCTCTGCAAGTTCGGGAGAAGACGGTTGGATAGCTTCCCTTGATTATGAAAACAGCATTTTTGGAAGTGGGGAAAGCCAATCTCCCAACCTACGTTTTGCGATTGAAAAATCGGATGATTTTCAAAACAAACCTTGGAAAGAATCCCAAGAAGGCAACTCATATACACAATATCTCGCAAATTACTTTTGGCAGATAAACAGTAAATTTGATCTGACATTAACAGGACGCCTGACTCAGCTCCCTCCTGATGACGATGAGTTACGTGGTTCGGTCTTGCTAAATTGGCGACATGGTGGTTTTACGGTAGGGGTTGGCAGCGAATACGAAGAATCCGAGCGTTATAACGAACCGGATACGCGTTTCTTGTTTACCTTTGAATACAATTGGTATTCGGATGAGCATGGAAATCGTATAGGTCTCTCTTACAACAGTGAGAATGAACGGAGCCGAGCGTATTTTAGTAATGAAGGTTTGAACTACGTTGGTGACTATGGCGTAAGAATCGAAGCTGAGCAGGACGAATTTCGTGATACCCAACGAGCTCAATTGAGTTACACCGCAAATCGTTTTAGAGCAGAGTCCGAAGTAAGCCGTGATGTAGTGAGAAAAGAAGATACCGAGCAATACCAAGCTTCACTGCGCCTAGCGACTGCAGTTGGTATGGTTGACGGTGATTGGGGGGGGGGACGTGCGACCAGTGGTCCTTTTGTTGTGGCAGAAATGCACCCGACGTTGGGTGAAGCGACTGCGAACCTAGATGTAGACTCCCAAGGAAGACCAACCGCAATAGCGACAAAGCATCTTAATGGTCTTGTTTCGATCTCCCAGCCTTATGCTCGCTATGCGATGGATTATAACGTGATGGATTCTCCTGTTGGTTATGACTGGGGAGATGGCAAACTTGAGCTAATGCCGGCGGCGGCAACCGGATATTTGTTGACGATAGGTTCCGATGCGTCATACACGGCGAGTGGTTATTTGAAGCGTCTTAGCGGTGAACCTATCGAGTACCGACAAGGGCGTGTGTTGGTTGATGATGAACAAATTGAGTTTTTTACCAACAAGCAAGGACGATTCTTCATTCAAGGTCTACGTCCTGGCATATATGCAGTTGAGCTTTATGGACTACAGATTAGCCCTGTCGTTATCTCGATTCCTGAGTCTGATACGAGCTTAATCGATTTAGGTGAAATCACAGTAATGCCGAACAATGACAAATAATTTAGCGCATTGTACTGGTAAAAGAAAAGGAGAATAGGATGAAAACAGTTAATCGCAGTGATGTATTAACATTCGCAACCGTGCTATTTCTTACTGCTTTTGCTTCACCGTTGTTGGCGAATGATGCCAGCGAAGCGCAGTGTGGGGGGACATTTAGGGTAAGCATCAATGATACACCTTATAAACCTCATGTGACGCAACCTGATACCTTGTGGTTTCAAGGCAAAATAGAGTTAGATAGCCAACTAGTTAACTGTATGAGCGGCATTGTCATCAAGCCGTCAAATGGTTGGCAGCAGGTTGTTTCTGGCCCTCAAGGTAAGATCAATTCGACCGTCCTTAACACGCAAAGAAAAAGCCTAAATAGAACCCCTCAAGGAGACTTTTTACTACCAAGCCGTGGTAGTAAGCAGGTCGATTTTTGGGTGCAAGTGCCCGAAGGAAAAACCATGCAACCGGGCAATTATCGGGCAGATTTTGAATTTTCGTTACTTGGCAAGCAAGTTGAAGTTGGTGTGAGAAATGCAGGGCTCGACTACACGATAAAGCCATTCGTACGAGCACGCATAGAGGCAAATTCAAGTTCCAATGTGTCTGTTTCTGGGGCAAGAGTGACGGTGGATATGGGGAATTTAACCAAGCAAAACCGAAGGGATTTGGACATTGTCGTGGTGAGCAACGCTTCCGTAAAACTTGAGCTCGACTCGTTGAATCATGGGCACCTTGTCAATATTAGGAAACCGAGTCATAAAGTTCCGTACACCACATTTTTGCAAGGTCAGACTCTTGGGTTGGATAGTCCGGTGTTTTTAAATACTCACCGTGGGAACCAAACTCGCTTCAATATGGCTTTTGAAAATAAGGCAGTGCCAGGTACTGCTGCAGGGTTATATGAAGATGAGATGACCATTAGTTTGATTGCCTACTGACTAACGTAAGTTGAGACGAATAAAAAACGCCGCAATTGATGCGGCGTTTTTTTGTTCTTGCTGAGGATTATTGGATGTCCAATAGCTCCACATCAAAGATCAGTACACTTGCTGGTGGGATAGGGCCAGTACCGTTTTTACCGTAACCAAGTGTGCTTGGCACGAACAGGCGGATTTTCTCGCCCACAACCATGTATTGCAGACCTTCTTGCCAGCCTTTAATCACCTGATTTAGACCGAATGTGATCGGCTCACCACGTTCTACTGAACTATCGAAAACCGTACCATCGATAAGCGTGCCATGGTAGTGAACTTTCACTTTGCTAGTTGCAGTTGGATGAACGTCGCCCGTTCCTTTCTCAAGAACAAGGTATTGCAGACCACTCTCTGTGGTAATCACACCTTCTTTCTTGCTGTTTTCTAGCAGGAACTCTTGCCCTTTTGCAAAGTTTTCGTCTGCCGCTTTGTGGTTTGTCCAAGTACGGTAGATAAAGAATGCCGCTAGGACGAAAATAATAAGAGGAAACAGAAATTTAGACACAGTAGCTCCTTGTCTTATTTTGGTTGTTTTAGCAGGTAGTTGATAGTGTCAGCCATTGCTTCAACGGTCTCGTGGCCACCAGTGATTACTTGGTATTTACCATTTACGATGAAGGCAGGAACTGAGTTGATTTGACCACGAGTCGTGATCTCTTCTGCTTTAGTAATATATTCAAACAGTTTCGCTTGTTGTGCGTCGTCTAGCTGGTAAGGGCTTACTAGGTTACGAGACTCAAAAGCTTTCTCTACCGCAGCTTGGCGCTCATCGGCAGTTGCATCTGCACCCATTTGAACGGCAGCAAACAGTTCTTCCATAAACGCTTTGTCCGGAGTGCCGTTAACTTGCATTGCCGCTGTATAGAAAATGATCGCGCTGATTTGCGCACTTTCGTTAAAGGTAACGTGCATCTTCTCAACTTTCTGTTCTGTC
This sequence comes from Vibrio sp. SCSIO 43155, assembly GCF_023716605.1. Lineage (NCBI taxonomy): Bacteria > Pseudomonadati > Pseudomonadota > Gammaproteobacteria > Vibrionales > Vibrionaceae > Vibrio > Vibrio sp. SCSIO 43155. Next base: position 677,064 of record NZ_CP071853.1, read on the forward strand.
AACGATTCAATTTGAGGAACGAACTGCTCCATCGTACGACAATGACCACAGGTGAGAGAAAACGCTTCAGTTACTGGTGCTAAGTTGTATTCAGCAAGAGAAACTGGCAGAACTTCGTATTGCTTGCCTTGTTGTGGCTGACTATTGCCGTTGTCACAAGCTGTTAGGGCAAAAACTGCGGCAAAAAGTGCAGCGCCTTTAGAAATGGTTTTGAACATGGGTAAGGCTCTAAATAGTAAAATTGGTGCTAGTTTATCGGTTAACGGTATCGACGAAAACCATTAATACGGCTTGTTACACTAAAGTGAGACAATCGAAGAAAGTTTAGACAAAACATGGCAATGACGTTGTGTTTAGTGCGCTCAGCTATTGAAAATTCGTGAAGTGAAACGCCATTAAGCGACAGTTTAGTTAACGAGATTTTCTTTGCTCTCTTATCTACCAAATAATGTTTGATAAAAATGAATGCCCAACTTAAATCGTTGGCATGAACTGTGCTTGTGTATTGAAGAAAATATGGTAATAGGCACTAAAGTTTGGGCGATTTAAGCCGACACAGTGAACAGGAATTCATTCTACGTTGGTAACGGTATGAAGCATTGGTTTTTAGTGGCATGCGGTCTATTAGCCGGGTGCACGAGTATTAATTCAGATATGGTTCCGGGCGGTAATATTCTCGATACTGCCCCGAGAACTAACTCAGAGCTAAGACATCCAGAGTGGGGTTACGCGAAATCTTACGTGTCAACTCCACGTTATGTTGCTCAGACTCCGAGTACAGCTGGAAAAAAGTCACAGGGCGTGACGTCACTGGAGATGTTTTTAAATAGACATCATATCGCCCATGAAACCATCAGTGGCGATCACCTTATGGTGCGTTTGAAAGAACAAGTGCATTTCCAAACGGGCTCTGCGAGATTATCATCGCAATCTCAAGACTGGATCCGCAATCTTGGACATTATCTTGCCGGGCGTACTGATGTTGATGTGGTGATAGACGGTCATACAGACAGTACAGGCGCAGAGAGTTTTAATGATTCGTTATCGGAAAAGCGTGCTCGTGAGGTAGAAAAGCAGCTACTTGCAACCAGCTTGCCTCGTCAAAGAGTGTTCTCTCGTGGCTTTGGCGAATATGTGCCGCAGTGCAGTAATACCACAGCAAGCGGTAAGGCATGTAATCGTCGAGTGGAACTGATGCTGATTGTCGATCAGTAAGCGCCCATATCATTGAATTGAGATAAAAGAAAAGAGGCACCGTATGGTGCCTCTTTTGCATCCGCCAATGTTCTTAGGGGGAACTAGGCAAATTCTTTTTCAATGTAAGCGACGATGTCTGAAGACTCGTAAAGCCATTGCGTCTCGCCATCTTTTTCAATACGCAGACAAGGTACTTTTACACGACCGCCACCTTGTTCAAGTGCTTCGCGATGTACTGGGTCGTTTTTCGCATCACGTAATTCAATGTTCACGGATTGACGTTTCATAGCACGTCGAACTTTTACGCAGAAAGGACAAGCTTCAAATTGGTACAGTGCGTAGTTTTTGGCTTTATCATCAACGCTTTTCTGTGCTTCTGCCGAACGTTTAACGCCACGGGGAGAGAATACTGCATTGAGAAGTAGAATGATTTTTCCCAAAATCCAACGGATAAACTTCATAATGATCCCTTGATGTTCAGTGGATGAGTGTCCTTGTATATCATGCAACGAACTTACGTAACGAAGTCGTTGAGCGTAGAAAGCCGTTGCATGAAAGGGCGTAGTCTATCAGGTGTTTGGTTTTGACAAAACCATGTATTTTATGAGGAAAACAGACGTTTTACCCAACCAAATAGCCCGCTTGCTTTTACTGGGTTAGCGTCTTTACCAAGATAGAAACTCTGCATTAAATCGGTACGAAAAGCATCCAAATCCATGCGCTTAATCACTAACTCATGTTGCAGGATATTTTGCGTTTGTTCTGCATGGTCATGAGCAAGGCTAAAATCCATATTTAGATAGCCTTGGGTGTATAGCCATAAATGCGTCACCAGTACTAAGTCTTCGGCCGACTGATTGGTGAACTTTTCCGCGTGCTCTTCACCAAGCGTGTCGTTCAACACTTGCTGCATGTGGTGAGTGGAGGTGGCATGTTGTTCATACAGGGCGCTGGCTTCGATGTGAGATTTAGTCAAAAGCCCAAGCATATGCAGCGCAGGGGCTGTGTCAGGCTTGTTTTCACATACTCTAATGAACAATGGGGCTTGTTCTTTTGTCCAACGTCGCCTTGCAGCCTTATGCTCATTAACGAAGGGAATGTTTTTGAACCCCATTTCTTGGATCAGTTCATTAAGAGGCGTCATTACTTTGTAATTCCTTCACCGTCACTTCGACGTGTTGTTCGTTAATATCAACGAAAATAGAGGTGCCGGTAATCATAACAGATAGGCTAGTGCCACGGTCAAGGTGTTGTGAAATCAAGTCGATAGCATCGTAGTCAAGGCTTGCCACATCCACTGGAAGCATGCCAAATTTGCCCGCCATCTTATCCCACCAAACGGAGGCTTTGGTGTTGTAGGTATAGACTTTTACTTTCTTAGCCAAACGGGTCGCTTTCTTGATGCGATCTGGTTCTGGTTCGCCAATCTCAATCCAGTGAGTGATAGATTGGTCGTCCTCTACACGCCACAAATCTGGTTCTTCTGTTGTAGATAGACCCTTAGTGAACTCAAGATCATCTTGTGCATTCAAGCAGTAGGCGAAAATACGAGCCAACATGCGCTGTGGCTTTTCAGAAGGGTGAAGGGCGATAGTAAGATTTTTTGAATCGTAGTAATCGTTGTTCATATCAGAGATTGCGATACGAAACTTGTAAATTGTTGGTTTTAGAGCCATAGGAAGTATCGATAAATGAAGGGCAAAAAAATAGCCAGCTAAAAGCTGGCTACCATATCAAAATCTTAAAGGATTAAACTAGAGTGATTTTCTCAGCTTGTGGACCTTTTTGACCTTGAGTGATTTCGAATTCTACTTTCTGACCTTCAACAAGCGTACGGAAGCCGTCACCTTGGATTGCAGAGAAGTGAGCGAAAACGTCAGGACCGTTTTCTTGTTGGATGAAACCGAAGCCTTTAGTTTCGTTGAACCACTTAACTGTACCAGTAGCTTTGTTAGACATGTCTATTTCCTAAATATCTAATTTTATGTAAATCTTCGCCTAATCGGCGCTTATAGCGTGGAAAAATAAATTGCTATTGCGTACCACAGGACGGGGGAGTTACGAGTAATCCAACGAAATGTGAAAACAAAGAACTTTCTTTCTAGCCGTGTTCGAGTCTAGGTTAATTACGGGTATAGTCAACATATATCGACCCATCAAGGGCAAATATTTGTATCTAGTCACTTTTTATACGGTGTATTTTTGATGAATTTTCAAATAAATGACGTTGTTGTGAAGTTTTTGGAGAATAAAATGAATTTTATTATACAAATTTGACTATTTTCCCTAATTATTGTCCAATCTGGTTCGACCATTAAGGAGGAAGTATGGTAAAGAACAAATCTAATCCTCAGCCAAATGAATTGAATCAAGATACCGAGTTTGGCAGAGGGGAAATCAAAGACAACGCACTTAAAGCGGTCGTCACTAGTCAACTGTTTAGAACGCGGGTTGTGAAAGCCAAAAAAGGCAAAGGCAGCTTCAATCGGAAAGCAAAACATAGAGGCAAAGAGCCCTATTCAAAGTTCTCACTAAAGTGGATTTTGAATAGGGCTTTTTTCTTATCTGAAGGTGATGGCGAGAGGGGGTTTTAGCGTTCTATTTTTGGAGAGTAAATTGAGTAAGCCGTGATTTGCCCCGCAACGATAGCAGAGAACATAAACAGCGCAGACAGACCAATACTTGGAATGGGTAAAATAGATTGTTCAAACACGGATTGGCTTGCGCTTACTAAGACGCGGCTACCCGGAACCAAAATGATGATGCCTTGAACAATGTAGATAGAGCCAGTCAGTTCCATCTTTTTCGCAATCCAAGTTCCGTACAATGTAATTAGAACTGTAGTTACCCAAGTCCCCACAACCCAGCCACTTTCGAAACCAAGATAAAAAGGTCCCCACATGCCCAGCATTGCAACGGGTAAGCCAAGCAGAATGTCGATAGGGCGAGCGTTAAAGATCACTCCAAGGCTGGCGGAAATTAAGAATAGCCCGCTAATGTGCATCCAAATCGGGATTTCATTGGTGTAGGCGATGGATTGCGCTTGTCCCCAAATGGCTTCACCGATATTGAGCCCCATGGTGATGCCAACAAACAACTTGATCAACGTAAGAGCGCATTGCCCCAATAAACTGGTCCCTGATACCAAATCATTAAACGCGAGACATTCAAGGGAGTTAGCGATGGAGAGACCGGGTACAAATAAGACAATCGTTGCGATACATAGCGCCCAAACAGGGATCGGCAGTCCAGTGCTGGACAGGTACGCAACAATAATACCTGTGAACAAAGCTGCAATGAACTCAACTGCAATTGCACGTCTCGCTCGGCAAACTTGCTGGCATCCCCAGACCATAAAACCAAGAATAAAAGCAAAGCCGACCGCTTCTAAGGTACTGCCGACCAGCATCAAGTACGCGGGTGGAATGCCCATATTCGCCAATGCAATAACCCATGAAGGATATCCAGCAGGCTCTGGGACGGGTTCGCTACTCGGTTGGTTGATTCGAATGATGGTGTTAGCTAGCAAACTTAAGTTGATTGAAGCTGGTTTCAAGCGCTTGAGTACCACTGCATTGTTATCATCTGGAAATTGATAATTGATCGCGGTTGGCGTGGCTTGAATCATCACATCCACGCCATGTTTTTGCGCGTAGTGCTGAGTGTATTTCTCTACTTTGTATGGCGCACAGCCACTACGATGCAGCGTATCGCCAATTTCGACGATTTTGTTAATTCTATATTGAGAAGGCATGGCGAAAGCGAAAATTTCGAGTCACAAAAAAATTGCGCGTAAGTTAACAAAGTGATTCTTGTCGAGCGAATAATCATTAACTTTTTTGTGTGATTTTGTGGACTGTGTCAGGTGTTACTCATGTCGCTAAAAGGCTCAACCCAGAGAAACCCGGAGTTTCGAACTTTTATTCATATTAAATTCATAACAATTCGTGATGATTCTATAAAATAATCTAATGTAAAAGTGCCATTTTTCAGTGTAAAGGTACTAATTTAGATTCATATCAATAAGAGTTGCTACCTAAAGAAAGAACCTCTGCTATACCTTTAGTTCTATTTAAGTCTTAGATAGCCCTTTAGGGTAGGTTAGTGAGAAGTAGGTATGACCTTCATGCGTTATAGTACTAATGATTGGAAAAACACAATATTTGGCATGTTTCTGCTGCTTATTGTTGCGTTCCATTCCAGCGCAGTCTACGGGCACGAAACTAAGCAAGGTACCTTAGTTGTTGCTAATTCAAAAGCATGGAAACCCTTCTCATACCTTACGCCAGACGGCGAGCCGCAAGGCATCTTGATTGATTTCTGGCGCGAGTACTCCGTTCGAAATGATGTTCATGTGAAATTTCTATTGCTTGACTGGGAAGAATCTTTACTAGCAGTAAAAGAGGGACGAGCAGATATCCATGCTGGATTGATATTTTCTGCAGAGCGCAGCCAGTATCTGAACTTTGGCACAGTGATTATGCCTATCGATACTCAACTTTATGTCAACAGTGACCTGTTAGGAATTGACGTAGAATCGGTGCTGAAAGGTGAATCGGCAATGGAAGTTGGTTTGGTGAAAGGAGGATACGAAGAGACTTTTGTTCGTAAACACTACCCGAACGCGGCAATACGGTTGTTTTCGAATAATGATGCGTTGCTAAAAGCGGTTACGAATAAGCAAATTTTTCTGTTTGTCGCTGATACCCAGGTATCCAATTTCTACATGGCAACAACACCTGACTCGGTGACTTTCTTACCTGCATTGCATCTTTACAGCAAAGATTTAAGAATCGCGACGGGTGACAGCAGTGCAAAGTCGATTGAAGAGGTATCGAGGAATTTTGAGATAGTCATGGAGGCAAATAAGGACCGGATCCTCAGTCGTTGGATTCATGTTAAAACCGTCTATCCAGCGTATCTTGCTCCACTTGCTGTTTTTGCGCTGATTATTGCTGCCATGTTCCATATTTTTTCACTTAAGCGTACGGTTGCTTTGCGTACTCGGCAACTCACTATGGCGAATCAACAGCTTTTTGAGCTCACCCTGACTGACCCTCTCACTAAGCTTTATAATCGACGTCACTTGATAGAAAGGTTGGCGACGTTAAGTACAGTAAAAAGAAACCTGACCGTGATGGTGTTTGATATTGATGACTTTAAATCCATCAATGATCAATTTGGACATTTGGTTGGGGATCAAGCTATTGTTGCTGTGGCGAATACAGCAAGATCTGTCATCGATGAAAGAATGACTTTAGCGCGCATTGGTGGTGAAGAGTTTGCCTTAGTAACGGCTTCGCTCTCTGCAGAGGAAGCAGAAGTTCTTGCTCGTACAATTTGCACCCAAGTAAATTGCGCACCAGTGACCTTAGATGGACAAACGATTAGCGTGAGTATCAGTTTAGGGTGCGCGTATTATCCAAAATTTGATGAACAACCAAGCCTGCAAGATGCTGATCAACTTATGTACCATGGCAAGGCAAATGGGAAGAATCGCGCTGTATTCCAAATCATCAACAGAAACAAAGTGGAACCATTACTTCGTAAAGCTCAGTAAAACTTTGAGCGTGCTCTCGCTGACCTTCATCCTCTCCTTGCTATACTGATTTGAACTCCCTGTTTTTATTGTTATTTCTGACGTGAATAGTGTTGGATTTCAGTGTCGAGGACGGTTATGCGTACTGCTTGGTTATCTCTACTGTGTTGGTCCATTTCATTTACTGCTGTGGCTGAAAGTGCTTTTGATATCGTGCAAAAGTCAGATCAAGCAATGCGCGGTGATTCCAGTTATACCGAATCCACTATGGAGATCATTCGTCCTGATTGGACTCGGTCGATGACCATGAAGAGTTGGACCAAAGGGACGGATTTGTCTTTGGTGTTGGTCACGGCGCCAGCCAAGGATAAGGGCAGTGCTTCTCTAAAACGACAAAGAGAAATGTGGAATTGGGTACCGAGTATTGAACGCGTCATCAAAATTGCGCCATCTATGTTGAGCCAATCGTGGATGGGCTCAGACTTCACCAACGATGATTTGATCAACCAGTCCTCTATTGTGGTCGATTATCAACATGAATTAAAAGGCGGGGATGTGTTTGATGGCGACAAGGTTTGGGTGATAGACGCCGTTGCGAAGCCCGATGCTCCCGTGGTTTGGAGCAAAGTAACGTTGTGGATTTCCAAATCGACCTACCTGCAGCGCAAAGTGGAATTCTACGATGAGTTTGATGAGCGAGTGAACGTGATGACGACTTATGACGTGAAAGAGCTCGGCGGGAGAAAATTAGCGACCAGAATGGAAATGCAGCCGCTGGATAAGCCAGAGAACAAAACCGTACTCATCACCCACCAAGCACAGTTTGATTTCGATATCGATGACAGTTTTTTCTCTCAGCAACAGATGAAATCGCTACGCGACTAAGTTTGGGTAAATGAGCGGCTAAAAGAAGAAACGGATAATCACACATCAACGGAAGGAAGCGAATCAATGCTTGTGAAACTGGCTTGGCGAAACCTCTGGCGACAAAAGCGCAGGACACTACTGACGGCGTCTGCGTTGGCATTGGTGCTGTTTCTTTCGCTGATTACGCGAGCGTTTCAAGAAGGGAGTTATACGTCCAATATCAAAAATGCCGCCAAGTTTTATACCGGGTTGATTCAACTGCAAAACCCCGAGTTTGGTGATTCTTCCAGCATTGATGATGTCTTGCCACAAACCGCTTCTTTCATTTCCGCGGCGAAAAACAATCCCAATATTGATGTGGTATTACCTCGGGTAGAATCTTTTGCTTTAGCCGCAAAAGATGAACGCTCGAAAGGCGTGATGGTACTAGGCGTTGAGCCTGAAGCTGAAGATCAGTACTCCAATATCAGTGACAAATTGATTGAGGGAAGCTACATCCAATCAGGGCAAAAATCAGTGCTAGTCGGTGGTGGTTTAGCCAATTATTTGCAACTCAAGGTTGGCGATGAATTGGTGCTTTACGGTGTCGGTTATAGGGGACAGACCGCGGCAGGTTTGTATCAAATCTCGGGCATTCTTCATTTTCCTTTGCAGCAGCTTGATTCTCAGTTGGTGTACATGCCGCTCGATACTGCGCAAAACCTGTATTCATTGGATGACCAAGTCACCGCATGGGTTTTAAATACTGAGAGTCTAAGAGACTTACCTGATACCGTTGAACAGCTTAAAGCCGAGTATGGCAAAAATGTCGCCGTGAAAGATTGGAAGGAGCTGTCGCCAGAGATGGCACAACAAATCGCCTTAGATAAAGCGGGCGGTATTTTCTTGATTTACATTCTCTACGGTATTGTTGGTTTTGGCTTGTTCGCGACAATCTTGATGACGACATTGGAACGCCAGCGCGAGTTCGCCGTCATGCTGGCAACCGGAATGTTGCGCTCCAATCTCGCCCTTCTGCTCACGATAGAGTCTCTGTTTATGTCCGTTATTGGCATCATTATTGGGCTTATCGTGAGTGCTCCCGTGTTGGGGTATTTCTATTTTAATCCAATCGAAATTACTGGCGATGCTGCCAAGCTCATGCGCGAAAGTGGTTTTGAACCTATTGTGCCTGTTTCGCTCGACCCACACTTACTGCTCAATCAAATCGCCGTCGTGCTGTTAATTCTTTTGTTATGTCTGCTTTACCCAATGGTTCGCATGTTTCGAATGCCCATTGCGGCAGGGTTAAAAGGAGGTGCTCATGCTGGTTAAGTTGGCTTGGCGTAACTTGTGGCGCAACAAGTTGAGAACCTCAATCATGCTCGGAGCCATGGTATTTGGCTTGATGGGCGTGGTTGCCATGATGGGATTCATGAATGGCTTGGTCGATAGCATGATTAAGAACGCCATCTCTTGGCAAACCAGTCATTTGCAGATCCAGCAAAAGTCCTACTTAGTCAATCCAGAGCTAAAAGATGTGATTCCCGATGCGGAAAAGATAAGCAAAGTGTTGGCGAGTAACCGAGAAGTGAAAGCCATTTCTGAGCGATTTCTAGCAGATGGCATGATAGCGTCGGCGCGCAGCACTCGTGGTATTCGCATCAACGGCGTTAATATCGAGCAAGAGCAAAACATCACGCCACTCTCGAAACATATTGTCGACGGAGAATGGCTGAGCGAAGAAGGCAGAAATCCGATTTTGGTATCGAGCAAGATAGCTGAGCGATTAAAGCTACGCGTTGGCTCCAAAGTGGTACTCACTCTGTCTGATGTGAATGGGGAGGTTGCAGGTGCGGCATTTCGTGTTCGAGGCATATTCAAAACACCATCGACAGGGTTTGATGACGGGAATGTTTACGTCCGAAAAGCGGATCTTGAAAAGGTAGCGGGGCTGAGTGGCACGCACGAAATTGCGATACTCCTTACTTCTAATAACGATCCTGAGCTCAAGCAGTTACTGGCGTTCACTCACTCTATTTTGCCGCCGGAAAGTCAAGGTTTGCTCAGTGTGAGACCTTGGCAGGAGATCCAGCCTTTGCTCTCTACCATGATGAGCACGATGGAAGTTTCTAACCAAGTGATGCTGGTGGTGTTTGTGCTGGCGATGACCCTTGGCATCATCAATATCATGTTGATGTCAGTGTTTGAACGTACACGAGAGTTCGGTGTGTTAATGGCTGTCGGGATGCAAAAACACAAGATACGCTTGTTGATTGTTTTTGAAACCTTGTTCCTCGGATTAAGCGGTTGTGCGCTTGGGTTGCTCGGGAGTGCAATTATGCTCAAGGTGCTGAGTATTACCGGATTGTCGCTGGCTGGTATGGCGGAAGGGCTAGGGGCTTATGGCGTGGATACCTTGCTTTATCCACGGGTATCGATAGCGGAATATCAAATGATCATTGTCGCAATTTTTGTTGCCAGCCTTATCGCAGCCCTGTATCCCGCACGACAAATTTTGAAGCATCGACCTGTGGATGCCATGGCGGAGAAAAGCTAATGACCATCAAACTAGAAAACCTAACTAAGATTTACAACGCCGATGGTGATTACCCTGTGCACGCAGTGCAGTCGGTAGACTTGGAGATTAAGCAGGGTGAATTTGTTGCGATCATGGGACCATCTGGTTCGGGAAAAACGACGTTGCTGAACATGATTGGCGGTATTGATGCCCCAAGCTCTGGCAAGGTGGAAATCGATGGTTGCATGATTTCATCGATGTCAGAAAAAGAACTGATTGCCTATCGTCGCGATAATATAGGCTTCATCTTTCAAGACTACAGTTTGTTACCTGTGTTAACCGCGCTTGAGAATGTGGAATTCGTCATGCAGCTGCAAGGTAAAACTGAGCGAGAGTGCCGTGAACGTGCGACTTCCTTGCTTGAACAAGTGGGCTTAGCGGAACAAATGAATAAGGTGCCAGGTAAGATGTCCGGCGGACAGCAGCAGCGTGTTGCGGTTGCTCGTGCTTTAGCGCCGAAGCCTCGTTTTGTCATGGCGGACGAACCGACTGCCAATCTAGACGCCAAAAGCACCGCGGAGCTGCTCGACATTATGGAGCAACTTAGCGAACAAGAGGGAACGACGTTTATCTTCTCGACCCACGATCCGCGGGTGATAAAACGTGCACACCGCATTATCGTATTTGAAGACGGTCGTTTGGCGCGTGATTTCAGTAATATTGATAATCGTGCAGAGAGGTCGCATGCATAGAGCTGCTTCCTATTTGTCTGCGACTTGCACCAAATCTCTCCAATTCAATACCGGCTTGCTCAGAACAAAAGTAAATGCAGTGTTTATTAAGGCGTTAAGTCTTTCATTGCTATGTCTTCAGGCAGGTTCTGCCTTGTCTGCTGTCCCCGGATTAGAGCCTCAAAAGTCATGGGATTTGGATGGCTACATCAAATACATGGCAACCTACAGTGTTCCTGATGGAACTGCCAATACGTTCGATAATCTGATACACAATCGACTTAACTTTGAATACCGTTTTTCCTCTAGCTGGCGTGTGAATGTTGGGCTACGAAATCGAGCACTTTGGGGCGATTCTACCGACTTTCCTGGCTATGCCGATTTGGTTGCGTTGGATTCTGGTTACATGGATTTGAGCAAAAACTGGCATGAAGATGATGTGGTCATTAACAGTCAGCTTGATCGTCTATATCTCACTTGGCAGCAAGATGACTGGGGAGCGCAACTAGGGCGCTTTCGTATCAATTGGTCGATGAATACGATATGGAATCCAAACGATATCTATAATGCGTATTCGATTTACGATTTTGACTATGAAGAGCGGGCAGGCACGGATGCGGTCATGTTGAGCAGAAAATTAGGTTTTGCCGATGGGGTAGATTTGGTGTTTTCACCAGCTCGTCAGTCAGGGCAAGACAGTGCCTCACTGCGTTACTTCGCCAATCAATCGGGATGGGATTATCAGTTTATTGCAGGGCGAGCTCGGATGGATTACGTACTCGGCGCTGGTTTTGCAACGGATGTGTTTGATGCGGGTTTTCGTGGAGAGCTCACGTGGTTTGATCCCATTGATCCAGAATTTGAGGGTGAACCGACCAAAAAGACCACGGTTGCCAGTATCGAATCGGATTACAGCTTTGGCGGCAAACGCAGCTGGATGGGGCGTGCAGCGTGGTTATTTATCTCTGAACCTCAAGATGCATCAAACGCATTGGCGTATTTGAATCTTCCTCTTGATGCAAAAACGTTGAGCTTTACACGAAATACATGGTACGCCGATATGAGCTTTGACTTAACGCCTCTAAACCGCGTCACGCTCTCAACCAGTTACTACGACGATCATTCCTATTTCCTTGGGATATCAAGTAACTACTCTCTCGCTAATGACTGGCAGTTGCTCACGGTAATCCAGAGCTTTAACGGTAGCAGTGGCAGTTTGTTTGGCGAAGCACCTGCGACTTTGTTGTTTGCTAATATTAAATACAGTTTTTAAATATATGTTTTAAAAGTGAATTTATTTAACTGTTAGTAAGTGAAACTCTTCTATCAACTCTGATGTAAATACGATACTGAATGTTGCTCCATAAATCCCAACCCGCTCACGCTTTGACAGTTGAGTACAGGGTTGATATGAAATTAAATGCAATTTCTTGGTAAAGCTAAAAAGCCTTGTCTACACTCAACGTAAAACGAATGTTATTCGTTGGGTGGCATATTAATTGAGCCACGGAGAAAAGTAGCCAAAGAGCTACACCAGTAAAGTTGGCTGATAAGGACGGGGAAATGAACAACGAGTGTTTTGCTAGGTCCCGAGGTGTCACGGATGAGATGCCAATGAAAGAAACGTTTTCTGCAGGTAAAGATCCCTATGCACATTACCTAAAAGACATCGTGGGGATTGATTTACTCTCTCGAGAAGATGAGCTGCATTATGCCAAACTCAATCGAGCGGGGGACAAAGAAGCGCGCGAGGTGATGATCGAGTCTAATTTGCGTTTAGTGGTAAAGATTGCCAAAAGCTACTTAAAACGTACTGGTAATAACTTCACGCTGCTTGATTTGATTGAAGAAGGCAACATCGGCTTGATCAAAGCCATCGACAAGTATGATCCTGAGCCGGGTTATCGCTTTTCAACTTACGCGGTGTGGTGGATTCGCGAAAACATTGAAGCGGCATTAATGAACAACGGACGCACGGTACGTTTACCTGCTCACGTATGTAAAGAGATAAATAGCCTTGCGTCGAAAAAGCATGATGCGAGCAAAACCATGAGCAAAGACATTTCGATTTCAGAGTTGTCCCATTGTTCAGGCGTAAAAGTAGAGCGTGTTGATGAGTTAGTCGCGTTGAGCGGCTTTATCGATGTTTCAACGACTGTTGACCTTAATCATGCACCATTTGTGCTCGAACAGTGTGAAAGCGAATACACAACAGATCCACAGCAAGATTGCGAAGACCATTGCTTTACTCAAGCACTGGAGCACGTCGTTAACACATTGCCTGTGAAGTTACAGCAAGTGCTGATTCATCGCTTCGGCTTGTTTGAACATAATGTGAAAACATTAGCTGAAGTCGGTGACTTACTGAATGTCTCTAACGAACGCGTGAGACAAATGCAGAAAGAGGCGGTAGAGCGAATACAAAAACGTCTTCAGTTTGATGGATGGGTGTAATACCAGTTCAATAGCTTCTAAAAAGCCAGCGTCATTGCTGGCTTTTTTCTATCTGCGTGTTGCTCAGTTGGTCTTTGCTTGTTCTTCGGCAAAAAGCAGTAACTCAAGTTGTGCTTTGGCGGAGGGTTCGAGTGTCCAGATGCTTAACATGCGGTTAAGGGCAGCTCGATACACTCTGCTCTTGAGTAAGAAAGCGAGAGTGCTCGTGTAGTTGTTCACCACTTGAGTTTGTGTTGCCACTAGCTCCGCTTTGTTTGCAATGTCGATTTGCTCGAGATTGAAATCAGGCAAAAATGCACACTCATACCACACCTCGACAATCTCGCGGATTTCGAGTTCTTCTTCAGGTACATCAAAGTCCTGCAATGCGTGGTTTTCCGGTATCGCTGATAAATAAACCACATCCAATTTGTCAGCAACAAATGTATACATCTGAATCCTAAATACCTCTAAATCTCGGTCGAATCATCTCTCTGGTTTATATCTTTGTCAATTGTATCTGTCTGATTAAAGAGTTAATTGTGAATAAGCGCCACAGTATTAACTTAAGCTGTTTAAGTATTTGTCTGTTAAGCCAAAATATTTCAAGTTGCCGTCTGGCTCTAATACCAAACTCATGTTCGAAGTGGCGATCAACCCCGGATCATTGGTAGAGAACACCACGGTTTTGTTTAGCAATTTATCGGTGAACAAGCGGTTGAAGTACTGAGCATTTTCTTGCTCAGCGCCATTAAATGGTTCATCAATGATGATCAGTGATTGTTCACAGCTTCCAAGCCCCAGCGCGAGGCGCAATTTCTGTTGAATACCGTTAGGTAAGTTCTTGCATTTATCTACGCTTAGCTGAGTGTTCAATCCTTCTGGCAACCACGCATCGAGTTCGAAAAAGCTCACCATCTCTTGCATCTTTTCTGTAGGGATGAGTCCATTATGCAAGATGAAGTTAGTCTCCAGAGAGCCTTCAAAAATATGCAAATTAAACGGGATGTAGTTAATCGAGGTTCGGTAGCGATAACTGTTGAACTGTTTGATGTTGTAGCCGTCTACCGACACTGCGCCTTGGTATCTATCCTCTAAACCCGCAAGAATGGAGATTAGCGTGGTTTTGCCGCAACCAGTCGGTCCACAAATCACCACTTTCGCCCCTGGGGCAATTTTAAACCCGAGATTGGTTAAGCCTGTTGCCGCGCCAGTGTAGCGATGGCTTACACCGCTGCCGACAATGCTGCCTTGGAACAGGCGAATAGGGGGGCTTTTCTCTAACGTTAGCTTGTCGTCATTCATTGCCATAAGGTTGTTGATTTGCGCAGAAGACGCCTTAATGGATTGGAATTTAGATATGGAGTTGTAGATACCCATTATCGGACCTAACGCCTTCCAGACTAAAATTACGGTTGCAAGCATAGCGCCAGCGTCAGACGTTCCATCCATTACACCGATAACCGCGGTCACGATACTTGCGGTACCTATCACCTGAATCAAGCTGCCACCTGCGGCTTGAACTTTGCTGTTGGTGACGGCAACGTTTTCTGCATCGTTGGTGCTTTGCATGTGTGAAGCGCTGAAGCGAGATTGAATAACGCGCAATAGTGGCAAGCCTTGGATGGTTTTGATGCCGCGAAGAATCTCATTCCATTGGTAAGAAACCATGGCGTTGGCGCGAGAGCTCTTAGACGTGGCTTGTGAATAGATGTAACGAGAATAAACACAGAACACCAACATCAGAATCAAACCCGCCATGACGACCAATGCAGCGGTTCCTGACATGATGGCAATCGCGACAATGAACACGATAACAAACGGCATGTCGAAGTAGCTCAAGGTCGACTCTGCCGTTACCAATCGGCGGAATGTGTCGATGTCTTTCAAACGCGCCAACTGAGAAGACACGCCTGCGGTGGATGTCATCGCATAAGGGAGCCATAACAGCTTGGATATAACCGCTTGAGAAATGTGCACCGCCAAGTCCTTACCTGAAGTGGCAATGATGTTGACTCGCATCTTCTTAAAAAAGTATTCCGAAAATCCAACAATCACGGCAAACAACGTGAGCCAATAGAGCGTGGCTTGAGAGCTAGACGTCAAGGCGAAGTTGTACACACTCATGATAAAGAAGGGTTGGAGCGCGCCCAAGATACTGATGACAAAGCTAAGAATAATCAGGCTTTTGAGTTCATTGTTGTAGCGATAGAATGCGTATTTAATCCAGTTACTGCGGTCTTGAGATTCTGGTGGCGGCTCTCGGAACAAGCGCGAGTATTCGCTGATCGAAACTAACAAGCACGGCTTCTTGCAGAGTGGGTATTCAATGGTGTTGTTATTGGTGTAATCAAACAGGATCAGTTTGCCGTCTTTGGTGCCCAAGAAAATCGCAGTGAGGTTTTCTATCTCGATAAAACAAGGATGAGGGTGCCCCTCGATGTGCTCCAACGTTTTTAATTTGGTGACGTCACAACGGTAACCAAGGCGCTCAATCGTGGCAATAAAACTGTCGCTGTCTTTTGGTTTAGGGATAAAAGCGTCGCTGAGGATAGAAGGTGTGCCTTCCCATTCAAGCGCAATGAGGGTGTAAGCTAAACCACGAATTAAAGGTGACTGATTGTATCGTTCATCATAACTGCGAGCCTCAAAGTCCAACAAGCGTTGAGGAACATTATTAAAATCAACCAAAATACTCATTGGTCACCTCCGGTAAGTTTGACGCGTTTGAGGCGATGATTGAGCTTGTCCATCTTATTGCTGACGATGATGAGGATTTTGTCGTTGGCGCGATAGGCGGTACTGGTCAAAACCAATCGAGCAAAGTCGTCGTCATAAACACAGTCGATGTCGTCGAAGATCAACACTCGTTTGTTTGCAAGCAAGGCGCGCACTAGCAGCAAGGCATAAGCGACTTGGCGCGAGAATGGATTGCGTAAATGTCCTTTAAGTTCGGTGTAAAAACCAGCAGGAAGGGCATCGATTTGTGCTTTGATGTTCATGGTTTCGCAAAGCGCAAATGCGGTGTTGTTTAAGCTCGGGCGGAAACAAGTTAGGTTGTCGATGATGGTCCCTTCGACGAACGAGCTGGTTTTGTCGACCATCAGTACGCTATTGCGCCAGACGTTGTAATTAACGTCATCGAGCGGTGTCTCGTTGATTTGAATGTCCAGTTTGCTGTCGGTGTTTTGCCGCGTAATGCAATTGGCAAGATGGGTTTTGCCTGCGCCGCTTTTCCCTGTAAGCAAGTAAGCCTGACCGCGTTCAAACTCGATGCGTTGTTTTTCGGAATACTTCACCGAGATGCGCTCGACTTCTGTCGTGTCATTTTGTTGTTCTACAGACGCAGCAAGCTCAAGCAACTCGGCGATACGTTGAATATGAAGCTTGTTCAACTCCCAGCGGCTCACCGTACGCATCACTTGTTGGTATGGGGCGAAGTAGCGGTTGGTAAGCATGATGATGGCTGCCATGATGCCTTGGCTAGATTGCATGTTGATAACCGCTGTTGCCAAAACCACCACCACACAAGCGATGGAGAGCTGTTGTATGAGCGACAAGATAAGGCTGAAGTTTGATTCGATTTGCTCGTATTTGATGTTCTCGACTTCACGCTCTTCCACCATTTGTGTCATCAAGCTCTCAACGCGATATTCCATATTGCGCGCTTTGATATCGAGTGGGCTAGAGATGATCTCGATGATTTTCGAGGTGGTTAAGCCTTCGATGTCGGATTTGTTTTCTAGGCTATTGATCTTTTGCTTAGATAGGCTCAGTGCGAACACTGCTAAAACGATGGAGGCGAGCAAGATGGTCACCCCTGCCCAGATGTTGATCAGACCGATAATCAGAATGGTCAGTATGCTGACGGCAAGGTTGATCAATGCCCGTACAGATTCTCCGCCAAAGAAGGATTTAATCTCTGGAATGGTAGCAATACGCTCTAGGTATTCACCGGGTTCTAGGCGACGAAATTTCGAGATCTCAGCCAAACAGATGGATTGAAACACCTTGTTGGTTAGGTTGGTTTCGAACTGTTTCATGATCACCGACGAAATCTTCTCTTCCTGATTTTTTAAGTGATAGTCGAGGAAGATGGTGATCAAGATAATGGCAAACAGAAGAAACAGTGTGTCTTTGGCTTGGTTAGGTAAAACTCGGTCAAAGATAATCAGAATCGAAAAGGGAAGTACTAAACCAAACAGCGTCGAGATGACCGTTGAGAAAGTCAGGTAACATTTGTCAGCAAAGTTAATCTTCTGGGAAAAATGCTCAGTTTGCATTGCGACCTCCTTTCTTAATCGATGGTTTGGAGAGAAGGTGTTTTGGAACTAAGTCTTGATTGCTTCTGCCTTCGATATCGTTCATCAATTGCATGATTCTTTCGATGGATTGCACCGACAGCATGCCTTTGATTTGCTCTAGATTGATCGATTCAATGATGTAGTCATAACGCGCGCTCTCGTAATCACGTAGCGCGCTAAACAGTTTACTTTCTGCTGCCAGTAAGTCGGTAATGGTTCGCGTACCAAGCTGGTAAGCGCGCTGAATGCCTTTGTAGGAGGCGTAGTTAGCTCGGATGATATTCTCGTAACTGCTAATAGCGCGGGAGAAGTCATTAATGTTGAGTACCGAGGTGTTAACGCTATTGCGCGTCGTGAACAACGAATCTTGGTACAGTAGCTCCGTTCGCTCGATAGCAGTCGACGATTTTTGATAACCGTAGTAATCCGAACCACCGGAGAAAATCGGCACATTCAAGTTCAAGCCGACGCTGGTGGAGTTACTGTCCCCTGTTGCGGTGGGGTCGGTTCGGTCATAGTTGTTCGCATCGTCGTAACGGTAACTGGCAGAGAGCGAGACGGTCGGCACAAAGTTTGAACCGCTTTCTTTCAAGCCTCTTCGGCTGCGTTCTACGGTTTTCTTCGCAACCAATAAATCGTTATTGAGCTTCAAAGCTTGTTCAAGAATCGCACGTTGTTCGGACTCGCTGATTTCTGCCAAGGGCACGCTTTCGTAGATGTCCTGCGATGGGGTGACCGGGTATTGAACTTGAATCTCTAAACCGTTCAAAATCACACGTCGGTCTTTCTCTAAGGTTCTTAAGCGATTGGCAATGCCTTCTTTCTGAGCAATCACCTCATACAACTCGCTCGCCGCAGTGTTGCCAAGTTCCACGTTACGACGCATTTGGCGTTCACGCGTTTCGGACGATTTAAGCTCAACTTTGGTGGCTTTGATTTGCGCGTTGTTTTTCAGGTACTCGAAATATTGCGTCGCGATTTCAGAAATGGTGCTCTGGATTTTGTTCTCGTGTTTGATTTCTTCAATGTTGAAATCAAGTTTCGCGGTGCCGTATTTGAAGATGTCGCCAAGGTTAAACACCGATTGGGATAAAGACACGCTATAGCTGTTCGAGTTGTAGCTTGAACGCGTATCCGGTGTTCCCGTTAATATGGTCTCGTTTTCATTCCATGTGGTATCAGCGGCACCGTTTAAAGAGGGCAGGAACTTAGAACGGCTAATGTCGATGTTGTATTCGTTTTCTTCCACGCCTTTGTCACTAGCGCGCAGAGATAAATTGTTTTCCAAGCCGAGTTTGACCGCCTCAAGCAAGGTGGTCGCCATTGCCGAAGGAGCATTGCTCAATGTAAGCGCTGCCAATACGCAGCTAGTTAAGTTTCTGTACCGCCACATACTTGTTGATCACCTTGATGATTTCGTCGTTTTTATAAGGTTTGCTGATCACGTAATCCATTCCAGCTTCGATACAAGCTTGGTGTTCATTACTGCTGGTCAATGCTGTCGCACCTATGATGGTGCAGGGGTTTTGTCCGCTCTCTTGTTCGTATTGTCGAATGCGTTTGGTTGCTTCAATACCGCCCATGCCTGGCATGATGCAGTCCATAAAAATGATATCCGAGCGCTGATTCATGAAGTGCTGAACGGCGTCTGCGCCATCGCCAACGGTATCGGCTTCGTATTCTTGCTTGCTCAAAATACGTTTGAGTAGAATCTGTTGAACACGGTCATCCTCAACAATCAGGAATGAGCTGTTCTCCATCTGATCTTCAGAGGCTTCCGCTTCCATGATTGCTAACAGGTTAGGGATGAACTCATACGGAATCGCAGGAGAGTTCAGAATCTTGTCGACAAAGGTATGGCTCTCTTGTGCTTGCTGAGTGCTAGTGACTGAAAGCAACAACTTGGTGTTCGGGTGATTGCGCAATTGCGATTTCACTGTTTTGCTCAGTGAGGGCAGCTTGTTTGGCTCGAACGTATCGGTCAGCATGATGGCATCGTATTCGCCAAACGTTTTTGCAGCAGAGAAGAGCTCGTTCGGGGTTCGAATTGGCGTGATCTCTAAGCCCAAGTTGACCAGCATTTTGTTCATCACATCAATGCGCAGCTGAGAGTTGGCACACAGCAACAAACGTTTATTGTCGAAGCGAGTTTTCTCGGTGTGGAAGCTCTTGGCTTTTAAATCGAGCTGAATTTGAAAACGTTCCTGATTGCCCGATTGATACCAGTGGCTCTCGTAATAGCCATAATCTTTCAGCACGCTTTTTGCCAAATCGTCTTTGGTTGCTGTGTGCTGTTTATGGTCGCTCCAGTGTAGGGTATTGAGCTTGGCAAACGGCACATCCAGCGTGGTTAAGAAGTTTAGATTGATGGTCAAGCGGGTGTTTTCAATGTCTGACGCCGCCCCAGATTCAATGGTGACAAACAGTTTCTTATCGGCTTTGAGTTGGATGGCATTCGATAGCTGTAGGAACAACACCCAGAATAAGCTGGTGGACTGTCCTTCAACACGATTTGGTAAGTTATCCGAGATAAAGCAGTCTAGTTCACCTTCATTCCGCTGCACTTTGGAACTGATGTGAATCATCAATTCAGACAGTACATTTAGCAGTGAAAACTCTTTCGATTTGCTCTCTGTTCCTTGTGAAATGAGTCGGTTGTAGTTCTCTGCCAATTCAGACAGGGTATTCGCAGCCGAGGTTATATCTTGCGCCATCAACACGCCACTCTCATCGGTCTCTTGAACGAGATATTGCACGCCGCCGTTAATGGTGTTGGTGATTCCACGAATCTCGTAACCAATCAGAGCATAGAGCTGCTTGTAGAGATCGTTATTACGTTTTTGCTCTTCGAGTTTGCTGAAAATCAGTTTTAGGTGAGAGTAGATCTGACGCTGCTTCGGATTGATGCTCACTTCATTCAGCAACTCTTCCAACCTTTGTAAATCCAGTTGTTTGAGTTCTTGATAAAGCCCGTCGAATTCTTGATCAATGTCGCGCTCATTCGAACTGGATTTTCTCAGTTTAAGGATTGCCACTAAATTCGATAGAACGGCGATACCAACCAACACAACAACGACCACAAACAACCAAATGAAGAACTCGTTTTTCTCCATCATTAGGTCGCTCGCGTGGTTGTTAAACATGGTGCGATAGTTGTCGTCCATTTGTAGGTAGTTATTGGTGAGCGAGAGATACAGTGCCAACACATCGTCACGCGTTTTTGAGCTGTCCGAGAAGCGATTAATCGCCAGTTCAAGCTGCGTATATTCGGTCGCACCTACCAAGCTAAACTCGGTTTTGTTGAGTGACGCGAGAGCCTTAAACTGGTCAATTTCGTTTTTCAGAACCTCAAAATCGAGCTCTGTTGTACTGCAATAACGTGTGGCTAAACAGCGCTGAAGCGTTTGGATATCAAATTCGATGGTTTGGTTTAGTTGTTGGGCTTGAACTAACAGAGGCGCGTTTTGCACTTGCTCCACTGAATCCACTTTTTTCCAAGATACATACAAATAAAAGGCGAGGGCAGCCAGCACCAAACTGAAAGCAATGCTTAGGCGCATAACAGGAACGGAAATATTGTAGGAAGGTTTGTTACTCATCCATTACCTCTCATCGAACGCGTCTTCGATAGCCGACATAACCGGCTTCGCAGCGTATTCGATAACCCGACGTGACCCTGTTTTCACGTCGGCGGTAAACTCCATATAAGGGGACAGTTTGTATTGTGTGCCTCCACGCTCTAGATAGTTTTGGCTGATTTGGATTTCAGCGAGGTAGAATTCAGCGTCCTCTTCTTCATAGGACGAACGGCTGATCGACGCGATTCGACCTTCTAAAAATCCGTATTTGGCAAAGTTGTAGGTGTCCATCTTCACTTTGACTGCCTGTCCGATTTCAACAAAGCCCATGTCTTTACGTGGAATCTTCGCTTCGCCATGAAGGGAGTTATTGATAGGCGCAATGTCCGCGATACTTTCCCCCGGCGGTATCACGGCAGAACGGAAGTTAAAGTGCACTTTATCGACCACGCCATCAATAGGGGCGTAGACCACAAGACGATCCACTTTGTCAGAGTGTTGAGGACGAAGAATGCGTTTTAACTTGAGATCTTTCTTCGCTTGAATGATTTGCGCTTGGTATTCGGAGTTGCGATTTTCCACCAAGTCTCGGTACTGCTTTTCTAGTTTGTCCAGTTGGAAACGCTCATTCATGACCGACTCATCGAGATTTTCAATCTCACGCACCATGTTTGACTCTTGAACCTGCATATTCAGAACATCGACATAAGATGCCATTTCTTCTTTGTACAAGGTGTTCTTGATATTGAGCTGCTTACGAATCAAAGAAAGCTGGTTCTCGGAGCTTTTGCGGCGCTTAAGCATAGAATCAATCAACGAGTTCTTGTGGTTGATGTCGTGAGTAATCAACTCTTCATTAGAGCGGTTTTTGGAAAACTCTTGCTGCCAGGTATTCATATTTACCTGAACCAGTTCTGGGTATTTTTCGATGTAGGCAGAGAAATCGGGCTCTACCATATCGCGCAGGCTTTCATAACGGAGTTTGTCTAACTCGAGCTGAATGATTTCTGTGTTCACCGTATCGAGTTGAGTGTTTCTGTCCAAAGAGCGAATGCGCGCAATGGGTTGACCTTCGTAAACCACTTCGCCTTTTCGCACTAACATTTCTTCGAGAATACCGCCTTCAAGGTGTTGCACTTTTTCTACGTCAGACTCCAGCAATAGCTCACCGCGCACCGACACCACAATGTCGATACGAGCTTGAGACGCCACGGCGATCGCTACCATTGAAAGCAAAAAGATAACCAGCAACGTTTTGTGTACGCTGGTCATCGCACTGGCTAGCACGATCGTATCGTCTGCGGTCACCTTCGAAGACTCGTTGTTGGACACGAGTGCTTTTCTGAGGTGGTGCTCGATCTGCTTGTTACTCATGATCCACCCCGGTTATTCATCATCTGCGCTGTCATCGATAGAGTTCTCGATATCTAACAGCTGGCTTATTTGTTTGTTCACGTTGTTGAGCTCAGTTTTGATGTCCTCAATCAATTCATTAGGTGCGGGAAAGTGGTGCTTACTTAAATGTTCTAGCTTTGCCATCTTGGGTGGTAAATCATCATCACAAAGCAGGACCAGAATGGTTTTCAGCTTTTTTGAGTAGCCGCTCAGCTCTTCAAAACGGTTTTGTTTATGCAGCATTTCGATGTTGATCGCCGCGCTGCTGAAGTCCTTATAAAAATCTCCCAATAGCAATTGCAGCCCTTTGTGGCTGTTGTCGACTGAGCGCAACAGATTCGTCATGTTTATCATTGTTCCACCGCCCTAATTGCTTTAATGACAATAACTAAGGATCTTTAAATTGCGTTTTCAAATTTTTTTTACCTCTTTCTGGTTAAACAACATGAGTATGAAAAAAGTTGGATAAAAAAGTTGGTTTTCCAGAATGGTGTCCTTTACTGCCTCTAAACACGATCAGTTAGCTAATGGCAACGGAGGCTGTAATGGCAGGTGACAACAACCAAAATAACCAAAACAAAGACCTAAATGACGCGGTAGAACAAACGGAAACCAATGACGCGGGTACGCCCTCCCAGCAGCAGAATCAGCAAAACCAACAGAATACTATTGCTTCGACCGTAGCGACGGGTGCTGAAAATACCGATGCAGCAGACGAAGCCAATCAGGCGATGGAAGACAACCCAAGTGGTGCCGGAACAGAGGAAGAAGCCTCGGCGTCCGGTGGTGCGGTACAAGAAGACTCGCCAGAGAGTAGTGGTGGTTCGGATGCCGCTCAATCGAACGTGGTAGACAGCGTGGCATCAGATGGTGGGTCTGGTGAAGAAGCGTCTGGCAGCGGCGGTGCGGCTTCCGGTGCGGGTGCACAAGCCGTTGGTGGCGGTGATGCCTCTGGCTCTGAAGGTGGTTCGGACGCAGAAGGCAATGAAGCACAAGGACAAGCTGTACAAACGTCGGCTGCGCCAAGTGCCTCTTCATCCGATTCTGAAGGTTCACAAGGTGGTGATAACCTAGATTCAGAAACCACAGAAGAAACCTTTGCGGTGGACGTTCAAGACACCAGTGAAGAGACCACGACGCAAGTAGAAGATGATTTCGACTCTGAAACCACGAGCGAAACGTTCCAAATTAAAGTCGAAGGTGAAAACGATGCACCAGAGGTAGAACAAGATCTGGCTTACATCATGGATGAAGACGGCACCATTACCTTCACGCAAGAACAATTACTCGAATACGCAAGTGATGTTGATGGCGACGACCTTGTTGCGTCTAACGTCCAAGTAGGTGCGAATGCATCGGTTCAAGACAATGGTGACGGCACGTTCACCGTGGTTCCGGACGCTGATTTCAATGGTGAACTCGACTTAACGTTTGATATCAGTGATGGTCAAGAAACCGTTTCAAGTTCTATCGATTTAACCGTTCGTCCAATCAATGACGCACCAGTGCCTGAAGATAAAACCTTTGAGGTGGAAGAGGACGGAACTCTGATCTTCACCGATGCTGACCTGCTTGCTGGCGCAACGGATATTGAAGGCGACAACCTAACCGTTGAAGGCGTGAGCTACGATGGTGGCGACGGCATCCTGACCGACAACGGCAATGGGACTTACACTTTTGCGCCAAATGAAAACTTCAACGGCGATGTGAACTTCAGCTTTGATGTGTCCGACGGCACGGATACGGTTTCTGCCAACATTGATGTAAGCGTCACGCCAGTCGATGACGCACCAGTATCTGGCAATCTTGCTTACTCGGTGGATGAAGATGGCTCGATTCGTTTGAGCCAAGAGCAGTTGTTGTCGCAAGCTTCCGATGTGGAAGGCGATGCACTGACGGCATCTAACCTTTCGGTAGATGGCAATGCGACGGTGACTCAAAACGAAGATGGCAGCTTCACCATCACGCCGGACGCAGATTTCAACGGTGATATCGACATCAGCTTCGATATCTCAGATGGCACGAACACCGTTCAAGCAACCGCTGATCTAACCGTTAACCCAATCAACGATTTGCCGGTTCCTCAAGACCAGCAGTTCAGCGTGGAAGAGGACGGCACGCTGATCTTCACAGATGCTGACCTGCTTGCTGGCGCAACGGATATTGAAGGCGATAACCTCACCGTTGAAGGCGTGAGCTACGACGGTGGTGACGGCATCCTGACCGACAACGGCAATGGGACTTACACTTTTGCGCCAAATGAAAACTTCAACGGCGATGTGAACTTTAGCTTTGATGTGTCCGACGGCACAGATACGGTTTCTGCCAACATTGATGTAAGCGTCACGCCAGTCGATGACGCACCAGTATCTGGCAATCTTGCTTACTCGGTGGATGAAGATGGCTCGATTCGTTTGAGCCAAGAGCAGTTGTTGTCGCAAGCTTCCGATGTGGAAGGCGATGCACTGACGGCATCTAATCTTTCGGTAGATGGCAATGCGACGGTGACTCAAAACGAAGATGGCAGCTTCACCATCACGCCGGACGCAGATTTCAACGGTGATATCGACATCAGCTTCGATATCTCAGATGGCACGAACACCGTTCAAGCAACCGCTGATCTAACCGTTAACCCAATCAACGATTTGCCGGTTCCTCAAGACCAGCAGTTCAGCGTGGAAGAGGACGGCACGCTGATCTTCACAGATGCTGACCTGCTTGCTGGCGCTACCGATATTGAAGGCGATAACCTAACGGTTGAGGGCGTAAGCTACGACGGTGGTGACGGCATCCTGACCGACAACGGCAATGGGACTTACACTTTTGCGCCAAATGAAAACTTCAATGGTGATGTGAACTTCAGCTTTGATGTATCCGATGGCACAGATACAGTTTCAGCGAATGTGGATGTGAGCGTCACGCCGGTGAATGATCCTCCGGTGGCAGGCTCAACGTCTTACACGGTTCACGAAGACAACTCTATTACCATTTCTGACGCGCAGCTGTTGGCAAATTCTTCGGATTTAGAAGGGGATGTCTCGATTGATAGCGTGAGCTACTCTGGCAGCGATGGTGTGTTGCAAATCAATGGGGACGGTACGTACACCTTCTCTCCAAATGAAAACTTTAATGGTGAAGTGACGCTTGATGTTGTCGTCGCTGATGAAGAAGGCGCAACGGATGTCACCACTGCTGGCATTACGGTGCTGGAAGTGAACGATCCACCAGTCGCAGGACCAACTTCTTACACTATTGATGAAGATTCAGTTCTGACCTTCAGTGAGTCACAAGTGCTGTTGAATGCCTCTGATGTGGAAGGCGATGTAGAGCTTGTTGGCATTAGTTACGATGGTCCGGATGGCATTTTCACCGTTAACGATGATGGTACGTGCAGCTTCGCGCCAAACGAGAACTTTAACGGACAAGTTCAACTTGATGTGACCATTCGAGATGAGGATGGGGCAGAAGTTGATACCGTCATCAATGTGAATGTATTGCCAATCAATGATGCGCCAGTATCGGGTGATTTGGCTTACAGCGTTGATGAAGACGGTGCGATTACACTCAGCCAAGAGCAGCTTCTTTCTCAAGCGTCTGATATTGAGGGCGATGACCTGACTGCTAGTGATTTGACTGTTGATGGAAACGCAACCGTTACAGCGAACGATGATGGCAGCTTCACGATTACACCAGATGCGGACTTTAATGGTGACATTGATATCCAATTCAACATTACGGACGGCACAGACACTATCCAAGCAACGGCGGATCTAACGGTTAATCCGGTTAATGATCTTCCTGTTCCTCAAGATCAGCAGTTCAGTGTTGAAGAAGACGGCACGCTTCAGTTTACTGACGCAGACTTGCTTGCTGGCGCGACCGACATCGATGGCGATAACTTAACGGTTGATGGCATTAGCTACACGGGCAGCGATGGTGTGCTGACTGACCACGGTGATGGTACTTATACCTTTGCACCAAATGAAAACTTCAACGGTGATGTCAGCTTTAGCTTTGGTGTTTCTGACGGCACTGAAACCGTACCTGCCAATGTGGATGTGAGCGTCACTCCAGTGAACGATCCTCCGGTTGCGGGTTCAACGTCTTACACGGTTGATGAAGATAATGCGATTACGATTTCCGACGAGCAGCTTCTGGCTAACTCTTCAGATGTGGAAGGCGCAGTGTCCATCGATAGCGTGACCTATTCAGGCACCGATGGCGTATTCCAAGACAACGGTGACGGCACTTACACCTTCATGCCGAATGAGAACTTCAGCGGTGATATCAGCCTTGATGTGATTGTGGCGGATGAGCAAGGTGCGATTGACGAAACGACCGCAGGCATTACGGTCATTGAAGTGAATGATCCTCCAGTTGCCGGTCCAACGTCTTACACGGTTGACGAAGATTCAGTACTGACATTTAGTGAGTCACAAATTCTTGCCAACGCATCTGATATCGAGGGTGATGTAGAGCTTGTTGGCATCAGCTATGAAGGCTCGGATGGTATCTTTACCGTCAATGGCGATGGTACTTGCAGCTTTGCACCAAACGAGAACTTCAATGGTCAAGTTCAGTTGGATGTGACCATTCAAGATGAAAATGGGGCAACCGTTGATACGCACATCAATGTCGACGTATTGCCAATCAACGATCCACCAGTATCGGGTGATTTGGCTTACACCATCAACGAAGACAGCTCAATAACGCTAAGCCAAGAGCAGCTGCTTGCCAAAGCGGGCGATATTGATAGCGAGAACCTTGAAGCCATCAATCTATCGACAGATGACAACGCGACGATTCAATACAACGATGATGGCAGTTACACCATCACACCGGATGAAAACTACAACGGCGATCTAGACCTGACCTTCGATATCATTGATAACGATGGTGGTTCGGTACAAGTTGGTCTGGATATTACGGTTAATCCTGTGAATGACTTGCCACAAGCGCAAGATCAACAGTTCACGGTAGAAGAAGATGGCACCTTGCTGTTCACGGATGCAGACCTATTGGAAGGCGCATCGGATATTGATGGCGATGATCTGTCTATCGAAAACGTTCTCTACACAGGTGCGGATGGTGTGCTTACCGACAATGGCGATGGCACTTACAGCTTCGCGCCGAATGACAACTTCAACGGTGATGTTCAGTTCACATTCGATGTGTCTGACGGCACAGGTTCAACACCAGCATTCATTGATGTCAGCGTGACACCAGTGAACGATCCACCGGTTGCAGGTTCTACGTCTTACACGGTTCAAGAAGACGGTCAAATCACCATTAGTGACGAGCAGTTGTTAGCCAACTCTTCTGATGTGGAAGGCGACGTAGCCTTGGCGAATGTTAGCTACTCTGGTAACGACGGTAGCTTCGTGGACAATGGCGACGGCACATATACCTTCACGCCAAATGAGAACTTTGACGGTAACATTTCGCTCGACGTTACGGTCATCGACCAAGATGGTGCAACGGATACAACAACCGCAGGCATCGATGTTATCGCGGTGAACGACGCACCAGAAACGTCAGGTATCCAAGCGGAGGTGGATGAAGATAACGCCATCACCATCACGCAAGAACAGTTGCTTGCGAATGCGACAGACATTGAAGGTGATGACCTTGTTGCCAGCAATCTACAAACCAATGACCCGGATGCGACGATCGTAGCCAACGATGATGGTTCATTCACGATTACGCATACGGAAAACTTTAACGGAGAGTTGGACTTCACTTACAACATCAGCGATGGCGAAAATGATGTTCTGACCACGCTGGATCTGACCGTTAATCCTGTCAACGATGCGCCAGAAGCGGGCGACGAGATCTTTATTCAAGCGGAAGAAGACCAAACAGTGGGTGTTTCTCTGCGTGAAGAGCCTGCGTTACGTCTCGACCAAGCCCCTGAAAACGGCATCATTGAAGCGAATCTAAATGACGAATGGGTACAGTTAGAAGTCGGGCAGGAGGTGCCTGCAGATACGGAAGTGCGCTTCATTCCAAACGATGACGCATTGGCAAACGGTACGCATACGAGTCAAATTGGTACCTTTGACGACAACGCTAGCCTCGATGATTGGGGTACGGCTGTTGACCCTTACACACGTGAGTTTGTTGATGGTGATTTGAAAGTTACCGTTCAAAGTAATGATGACCCACTCGGTGCGTGGAATGGTAAAACACACATTGGTCACGGTATTGGCGATACTGACCGCCAAGGCTTGAGCGGTGATGAAAAACTGACTGTGACCGTTGAAGGTCAAGACATCAACGAAATCAGCTTCCACCTAGATGGTCTAGGCGGCTGGTTTATGGAAGAGTCTCGCCACTTTACCGAAGTCGAAATTCGCGCATTCAACTCCGATGGTGATTTGATCGACTCGATGACTTACCACAAAGAAGATCGTGGTAGCTATGAGACGGATTACACCCTAACGGTGAACGAGCCGGTGTCTTACTTTGAGTTAGGTACGATTCAAGGTAACGGTACATACGTGGTTCAAAACATGACGGTTTCGCAAACTTGTCATGATGAAGCGGTGTTCACATCTATTGGCGTGGATGGCACGGAAATCACTGAAACGGTAGAACTGAATATCCGTGAAGGTGACAGTGAAATCGAACTGACTGCTGATCTACCAAATGTGACCATTGATACCGAAGGTTCTACGCAGTTTGCCTCTGTGGTAATCACAGAAGAACAGCTTTTAGCACAAGCGAGTGATATCGATAGCGATGTTCTTGATATTCAAAACCTTGAGCTGGTGGGGGATAACGCGGAGCACGCTACGTTAACCGACAACGGCGATGGTACATGGACAGTCACACCAGATGAGAACTTCTACGGTGAGATTGAGCTTGGTTACCAAGTCACGGATGGTGAACTCACCGACGACAACATCATCAACATCAACTTTGAAGCAGTAAACGATGCACCAATTGTTTCTGGTCCGATTGTGTTGTCGACTGATGAGGATGTGGGCATTACGTTTAGCGCGGATGATTTGCTTGCCAATGCAAGTGACGTGGAAGGCGATGCGCTGTCTATCTCTGATATCTCTTACAGCGGTGATAACGGTGAGCTTGTCGACAATGGCGACGGCACTTACACCTTTATGCCGAATGAAAACTTCAATGGTGAAGTCGACATCGATTACAAAGTCTTCGATGGCACCGATGAAGTCGATACCCATCTAGATCTGACCGTTATTCCAGTCAACGATGTGCCAGTTCCTGGTGCGCCGCTGCATACTCAAATGCTAGAAAACGGCACCATCATCATCGAAGCAAAAGACCTGTTATCAGGTGCGACTGATGTGGATGGCGACATTCTGCATATCGAGAATCTGCTGCTTGTTGACCAGTCACAAGGTACGTTGACAGACAACGGCGACAACACCTTTACCTTCGAGCCAACTTCGAACTTCTACGGTGAAGTGAACCTGACCTTCGACATCAGCGATGGTCAAGCAAGCGCACCAAGCACTGCGAAGATCGATGTTGAGATCGTCAACGAAGGTCCAGAAGTAAGCGGTCCTGTTGATGCGGTCGTCGATGAAGATGGCTCAATTACCATCACTCAAGAAGACTTGCTGGCGAACGCGACGGACGTGGATGGTGACAACCTTGAAGCGGTGAACCTGTCGACCAACGATCCTAATGCAACCGTCGTTGAGAATCCTGATGGTAGCTTCACGATTACGCCGAGTGAAAACTTCTTTGGTGAAATCGAATTTACTTATGACGTAACTGACGCGATCGAAACCGTCGCCGCGGATCTAAACCTCACCGTTAACCCAGTGAACGACCTGCCAGATGTGCCTGATTTGTCCTTCACCACAGAAGATGGCGAAGCTATCACGATTACTGAAGCAGAGCTGCTGGCTCAAGCGACGGACATCGAAGGCGATGATCTGTCTGTTGTTAACGTGACGAGCCTAAGCGATACGGTTCAAGTGACAGACAATGGCGATGGCACTTACACGTTAACGCCGGAGCAGGGCTTCTTTGGTAATGTTGACCTCACGTTTGATGTGAGCGATGGCACCGATGTGGTGGCGGCAAACATCGACTTGAAAGTTGAGTTCGTTAACGATGCACCAGAAGCAGCACCAATCGTGGCAGACGTGGACGAGGATGGATCTATCCTCGTGACACAAGAAATGCTGCTTGAAAACGCCAGCGATCAAGATGGTGATGACCTATACGCAACGGCACTAGAAACCAATGACCCGAATGCCTCTATCGTGGATAACGGTGACGGCACCTTTACCGTTACGCCTTCACAACACTTCAATGGAGACATCGAGTTTACTTATGAAGTGAGCGATGGTGAATTGAGTGTTGCCAATGAAATGACATTGACGGTGAACCCAGTCAATGACATTCCAATTGTTGCGCCTGGCATGTACCACATTGAAGAGGATGGCAGCATCCTGTTCACGCAAGAAGATCTGCTAAGTGGTGCGATTGATATTGATGGTGATGACCTCACCGTTACCAGCATTAACTACTCGGGTGATGAAGGTACTGTAACGGACAACGGTGACGGTACATTTAGCTTCGTACCAGAAGAGCACTTCAGTGGTGACTTGCAGTTCAGCTTTACGGTTTCTGACGGTACTGATGAAGTTGAGCAAGACATTAATGTCCATATCGAAGCCGTAGCAGATGCGCCAGACCTAGTCATCACTGATGGCGACGGTCGAAACGTGGATGACCAAGCAATCTTGGTTGAGCCAGGCGGTATTGTTGAAGTGAACATCGCCGCAGCATTGGTTGACCAAGACTTGTCAGAAACGCTGACTGTGACCGTTGATGGTGTTCCTGAAGGTTCGGTGATCAGCTACGACAACGAAGGGGTACTTAACGATCAAGACAACGGTATCACCAGTTTCAACGATACTGAAATCACGGTTACGTTTGAAGGTGAAACCGCGGGTTACCAAAACACAGCGGGTTACTACAAAGTCGATGAAGATGGCAACATCACTGGCGTTGAAGTGGTGTACGAAAATGCATCTCAAGTTGGCGGAGGTGGTGACCTAGTTCCGGGACAAGATCAGTTCAGCTTCCAAATCTCGGAAGGGGAAAGCTTCAACCTATTCTTGATTCCTAACGGTCATAACTTCAATGACTTTGCATCCATGCAAGATGGTCAGTACGAGTTCCGTGCAGCAGATGGCTCTCCTGCGAACATGGATACGGTTGACCCACAACTCGTGTTTGTTGGCGCTGATGGTTCTGAAACCGTAATTCAAAGCCAATTCGGTGATGCAGTCTTCCATGGTGGTTCAAGCTCAGAGCTCAACCAAGATGGCATTGAACATACCCGAACTACCGTGAACGAAGACGGTGAACTGGTTTACGGCTTTGAAGATCTCTACGGTGGCGGCGATGCCGATTACACCGACTTCAACTTCACCATTGATGTCGGTGAAGTGAACAGCCAGATCTACAGCGGTGAAGTAACAGTAGGTCCAGATGGTTCTGTAACGCTTCCAACCACAGCAATTGAACAAGAGCTACAGATTCAATTGCCAGAAGACTTTAACCAACAGCTAGAAATCAACGTAACGGCAACGGCAACAGAGCTATCAAATAATGATTCTGAAACCGTTTCTCAAACCATCTACGTCAATGCAACTGGTGCCCACATTGAACATGCGCCTGAAGCATTGCCTGTTTCAGCGATGGTTGAAGAAGATGGCTCAATCCTAATTACGCAAGAAGATTTACTCGCTAATGCGCGTGACTTGGATGGAGACCAACTGACAGCGCTGAATCTGGCAACGGATGATGAAAACATCACCATCACAGACAATGGCGACGGTACTTACACCTTAACGCCAGATGCGGACTTTAATGGTGATATCACCTTTACGTTCGATGTGTCTGACGGCGATGATGTTGTCTCTACCAACCTTGAGTTATTGGTGTCACCAGTTAACGATGCGCCTGAACCACAAGATCAAGCGTTCACTGTTGGTGAAGATGGTGTGCTGACCTTTACTGATGCGGATCTGCTAACAGGCGCTACCGACATTGAAGGGGATGACCTATCTGTTGAGGGCGTCACTTACACAGGCGCAGACGGTGTTCTTACTGACAATGGTGATGGCACCTACAGCTTCGCACCAAACGAGAACTTCAATGGCGACGTGAATTTCACTTTCGGTGTTTCCGATGGCACGGATACCGTGACGGCAAATATCGATGTAACAGTGACGCCAGAGAACGATCCTCCGGTTGCAGGCAGCACGGCTTACACCGTTCATGAAGACAATTCGATTACCATCAGTGACGAACAGCTATTAGCGAACTCATCGGATATTGAAGGCGATGTGTTGATTGAAAGCGTGAGCTACAGCGGTAACGATGGTGTGTTAGAAATCAACGGTGATGGTACTTACACCTTCTCACCAAACGAGAACTTCAGCGGCAAGGTGAGCCTAGATGTTGTCGTTGTCGATGAAGAGGGTGCAACGGACTCTACCACTGCTGGCATTACTGTGATTGAGGTAAATGACCCACCAATCGCAGGTCCTACCGCATACACTATCGATGAAGACCAAGTTCTAACCTTTAGTGAATCTCAAGTGCTACTGAATGCTTCGGATGTTGAAGGGGATGTTGAGCTAGTAGGCATCAGCTACGACGGTCCAGATGGTATCTTCTCAGTAAACGGCGATGGTACTTGTAGCTTTGCACCGAATGAAAACTTCAATGGTCAAGTGCAGTTGGATGTGACCATTCGTGATGAAGACGGCGCAGAGGTCGATACTTACATCACAGTCGATGTCTTACCAATCAATGATGCTCCAGTATCGGGTGACTTGGCTTACAGTGTCGACGAAGACAACTCAATCACGCTAAGCCAAGAACAATTGTTGGCACAAGCAACGGATGTAGAAGGTGATGCACTAACTGCTTCTAACCTAGTGGTTGACGGTGATGCGACGGTTACGGCTAATGACGATGGTAGCTTTACCATTACGCCTGACGCGAACTTCAATGGCGACATTGATATCACGTTCGATATCAACGATGGCAGCGATACTATCGTTGCAACGGCGGACCTAACGGTTAACCCAGTTAATGACTTGCCGCAGCCGGAAGATCAAGCGTTCACTATTGGTGAAGATGGTGTGTTGACCTTCACTGACCAAGATCTGCTTGATGGCGCAACGGATATCGATGGCGATGACCTATCGGTAGAAGGTGTCACTTACACAGGTGCGGACGGTGTCCTAACTGACAATGGCGATGGCACATACAGCTTCGCTCCAAACGAAAACTTCAATGGCGACGTAAACTTTACATTCGATGTTTCTGATGGCACGGACACCGTGACCGCGAATATCGATGTGAGTGTGACGCCAGAGAACGATCCACCGGTGGCAGGCAGCACGTCTTACACAGTGCATGAAGACAACTCGATCACCATCAGTGATGAACAGTTACTAGCGAACTCATCGGATATTGAAGGTGATGTATCGATTGATAGCGTGAGCTACAGCGGTAACGATGGTGTGCTAGAAATCAACGGAGATGGCACGTACACCTTCTCGCCAAACGAGAACTTCAATGGCGAAGTGAGCCTAGATGTTGTTGTAATCGACGAAGATGGCGCGACGGATTCAACTACCGCAGGTATCACGGTACTTGAGGTGAACGATCCGCCAATCGCAGGTCCAACTGCGTACACCATCGATGAAGACCAAGTTCTAACGTTCAGTGAATCACAAGTGCTTCTGAATGCTTCGGATGTCGAAGGGGATGTTGAGCTTGTAAGCATCAGCTACGACGGTCCAGATGGCATCTTCTCAGTAAATGGCGATGGCACTTGTAGCTTTGCACCGAATGAGAACTTCAATGGTCAAGTATCGCTAGACGTGACTATTCGTGATGAAGATGGCGCAGAAGTCGACACCTATATCACAGTGGATGTATTGCCAATCAACGATGCGCCAGTATCGGGCAACTTGGCTTACAACGTAGATGAAGATAACACGATTACATTGAGCCAAGAGCAATTGTTGTCTCAAGCGAGCGATGTGGACGGCGATGACCTTGTTGCTGAAAACTTGCTTGTAGATGGTAATGCGACAGTAACTGCTAACGACGATGGCAGCTTCACCATCACACCAGATGCGAACTTCAATGGTGACATTGATATCACGTTTGATATTAGTGATGGTTCTGACACCTTGGTCGCGACGGCAGACCTAACGGTTAATCCAGTTAACGACCTTCCACAGCCAGAAGATCAAGCGTTCACCATTGGCGAAGATGGCGTCTTGTTGTTCACTGATGAAGATCTGCTTGATGGTGCAACGGATATCGATGGCGATGACCTATCGGTAGAAGGTGTGACCTACACAGGTGCTGATGGTGTCCTAACCGACAATGGTGATGGCACTTACAGCTTCGCGCCAAACGAAAACTTCAATGGCGACGTGAACTTTACCTTCGATGTTTCTGATGGCACGGATACCGTGACCGCAAACATCGATGTAAGCGTGACGCCAGAGAACGATCCACCGGTGGCAGGTAGCACGTCTTACACGGTGCATGAAGACAATTCGATCACCATCAGTAACGAGCAGTTATTGGCTAACTCATCTGACGTCGAAGGCGAAGTAGCAATCGACAGCGTCAGCTACAGCGGCGCAGATGGCGTGTTCCAAGACAATGGCGACGGTACTTACACCTTCTCGCCAAACGAGAACTTCAATGGTGAAGTCAGCCTAGATGTTGTTGTGGTAGACGAAGACGGTGCAACGGATTCAACCACCGCGGGTATTACAGTACTTGAGGTAAACGATCCACCAATTGCCGGTGCAACTAGCTACTCAGTCAACGAAGACGAAGTCATCACCATTAGCTCTGAGCAGCTATTGGCGAATGCTTCTGACGTTGAAGGTGACGTCGCGATTGATAGCGTCAGCTACAGCGGCTCCGACGGTATCTTCACTGACAACGGCGACGGTACATTCAGCTTCGCACCAAACGAAAACTTCCACGGTGATGTCAGCCTAGATGTAGTCGTGACCGATGAAGATGGTGCAACGGTAGCAACCAATGCAAACATTGATGTATTGCCAGTCAACGATGCTCCGGTATCAGGTGATTTGGCATACAGCGTGGATGAAGATGGTTCTATCACTCTCAGCCAAGAGCAGCTTCTTGCACAAGCAGGCGACGTGGATGGTGATGACCTAACTGCATCCAACCTGACTGTTGACGGTAATGCGACCGTTGTTGCAAACGATGACGGCAGCTTCACTATCACACCAGATGCGGACTTCAATGGCGACATTGATCTGAGCTTCGACATTACGGACGGTGATGCAACCATTCAAGCGACTGCCGATCTGACTGTGAATCCAGTAAACGACCTACCAACGGTTGGTCAGCCACAGTTCGTCACGCAAGAAGACACCAGCTTCACCTTTACCGAAGAGCAACTGCTGCAAAATGCAGGTGATATCGATGGTGATAACCTAACGGTTGAAAACGTTGCCTCTGACAGCGGTACTTTGGTTGATAACGGTGACGGCACGTACACCTTTGCACCGAATGAAAACTTCGATGGCAATGTGAATGTGACGTTTGATGTCAACGATGGCACTGCAACGGTTCCTGCTGAAGCGAACATTGATGTTCAATCTGTGGTTGATATGCCAGAGCTTTCGATTGCTTCGGACTTGGTGATTGCCTCTGATAACTTCGAGTCTGGCTCGAACGGTTGGAACGCGAACACAGAGAGTTCACAAGGCTTCGAAACGGGCGACATGCTGGGTCGTATTGGTGGCACTGGCGGTGATGAAGCGGTCAGCAAAACCTACGAGATCCCAAGCGATGTCAATGAAGTGAATATTTCGTTTAGCTTCTATGAAATCGATTCTTGGGATGGCGAGTCGTTCCAAATCTTTGTCGGCGGCGAACAGCTAACCACCTTGGAGAACTCCGCGTTCCGTACTCAAGATGGTACGACAACGCTTTACGATTCTGACGGTAACGAAGTAGGTGAAGTGATCCACGGAGCTTCTCAACGTGAAGGCTTCAGTGGTTGGAACGACCAAGCTCACCAAATCAATCTGACGGTTCCTGTCGAGGATGGTGAATTGCAACTTGGCTTCGGTTCAACCTTGAATCAAGACGTTTGGGATGAATCGTTTGGTATCGACAACATCGAAATCACGGTAGCGGACGCGGATTACCAAATCATTGGTACCGAAGATACGCCAGTGCCGCTTGATATCGATGCCGCGTTAACAGATACCGATGGTTCAGAAAACCTCGCTATCTTGATTGAAGATGTGCCAGAAGGCAGCTCGCTATCAGCAGGTGTTGATAATGGCGACGGCACTTGGTCACTACAACCAGGCGAGCTAGAAGGACTAGAGTTTATCCCTTCTGCGGACTTCAACGGCGATGTGACGTTAACCGTGAACGCAACCTCTACAGATGTGGATACCGGAACCACGGCGACAGCGACGCAAGATGTGACGATTCATATCTCGCCAACCAATGATGCACCAGAAGTGACGGGTGATATCAGCGCAGTCACTGCCGAAGACAACAGCATTACGCTGACTCAAGAGCAGTTACTGGAGCACGCTGTTGATATCGATGGTGATGATCTAAGCGCAATCAACCTAAGCACCAATGATGAAAATGCGACGGTTGAAATGAACGAGGATGGCAGCTTCACCATTACTCCGAGCGAGAACTTCTACGGTGACATTGAGTTCACCTACGATGTGACTGACGGGGAAGAAGTGGTCGCCGCAGGTCTCGATCTAACAGTAACACCAGTGAATGACGCGCCAGAGCCACAAGATCAAACGTTCACCGTGGGTGAGGACGGTCTTCTTACCTTCACAGATGCAGATCTATTAACAGGTGCGACGGATGTAGAAGGTGACAACCTAACAGTTGAAGGTGTGACTTACACTGGCGCGGACGGTGTCCTAACCGACAATGGCGATGGCACGTACAGCTTCGCACCGAATGAGAACTTCAATGGCGATGTGAACTTCACGTTTGATGTGTCAGACGGTACGGATACAACCTCTGCCAACATTGATGTGAGTGTGACGCCAGAGAACGATCCACCGGTGGCAGGCAGCACGTCCTACACAGTACATGAAGACAACTCGATCACCATCAGTGATGAGCAACTACTGGCTAATTCGTCGGATATCGAGGGTGATGTTGCGATCAGCAGCGTGAGTTACAGCGGTAACGACGGTGTGCTAGAAATTAATGGCGATGGTACTTACACCTTCTCACCAAACGAAAACTTTACAGGCGATGTTAGCCTAGATGTTGTCGTGGTTGACGAGGACGGCGCGGTTGATACAACGACAGCGGGTATTACCGTTCTTGAGGTGAACGATCCACCAATCGCAGGCACTACCAGTTACACCATTGATGAAGATGAAGTCATCACCATCAGTGCAGAACAGTTGTTGGCAAACTCTTCCGATATTGAAGGTGAGGTAGCACTAGATAGCGTGAGCTACAGTGGCAGTGAAGGTATCTTTACCGACAATGGTGATGGTACGTTCAGCTTTGCACCAAACCAAAACTTCAATGGTGAAGTGAATCTTGATGTTGTAGTCGTGGACGAAGATGGTGCGACCGCTTCGACGGCGGCAAACATTGATGTTCTGCCAATCAATGATGCTCCAGTTTCGGGTAACTTGGCGTACAGTGTCGACGAAGACAACTCAATCACACTGAGCCAAGAGCAGCTTCTTGCTCAAGCATCGGATGTAGAAGGTGACGCATTAACCGCATCTAATCTAGTGGTTGATGGTGATGCAACGGTTACGGCAAACGACGATGGTAGCTTCACTATCACGCCAGATGCGAACTTTAATGGCGACATTGATATCACGTTTGATATCAACGACGGCAGCGATACTATTGTTGCAACGGCGGACCTAACCGTTAACCCAGTTAATGACTTGCCGCAGCCGGAAGATCAAGCGTTCACCATTGGTGAAGATGGCGTGTTGACCTTCACTGACCAAGATCTGCTTGATGGTGCAACGGATATCGATGGTGATGACCTATCGGTAGAAGGTGTGAGCTACACTGGCGCAGATGGTGTCCTAACCGACAACGGTGACGGCACATACAGCTTCGCTCCAAACGAAAACTTCAATGGCGACGTGAACTTCACCTTCGATGTTTCTGATGGCACGGATACCGTGACCGCGAATATCGATGTGACAGTCACGCCTGAGAACGATCCACCGGTGGCAGGCAGCACGTCTTACACAGTGCATGAAGACAACTCGATCACCATCAGTGACAAGCAGTTACTGGCGAATTCATCAGACGTCGAAGGAGATGTCGCGGTTGATAGCGTTAGCTACAGCGGAACAGATGGTGTGTTCCAAGACAATGGTGACGGTACGTACACCTTCTCGCCAAACGAGAACTTCAATGGCGAAGTGAGCCTAGATGTTGTCGTAGTCGATGAAGACGGTGCGACGGATTCAACTACCGCAGGTATTACAGTACTTGAGGTGAACGATCCACCAATTGCAGGCGCGACTAGCTACTCAGTGAACGAAGACGAAGTCATCACCATTAGCTCTGAACAGCTGTTGGCGAACGCTTCTGACGTTGAAGGTGAAGTTGCGATTGATAGCGTGAGCTACAGCGGCTCCGACGGTATCTTTACCGATAACGGCGACGGCACATTCAGCTTCGCACCAAACGCCAACTTTGATGGCGATGTTAGTCTAGATGTTGTGGTTGTTGATGAAGACGGTGCAACTGCGGCAACTAACGCAAACATCGATGTATTGCCAATCAACGATGCGCCAGTATCGGGCAACTTGGCTTACAGTGTCGATGAAGACAATTCAATTACGCTTAGCCAAGAGCAGCTTCTTGCTCAAGCATCGGATGTAGAAGGCGACGCGCTAACCGCATCTAACCTAGTGGTTGACGGTGATGCAACGGTTACGGCAAACGATGATGGCAGCTTTACCATTACGCCTGATGCGAACTTCAATGGTGACATTGATATCACGTTCGACATCAATGATGGCAGCGACACTATTGTTGCAACGGCTGACCTAACGGTTAATCCAGTTAACGACTTACCACAGCCAGAAGATCAAGCGTTCACCATTGGTGAAGATGGCGTCTTGCTGTTCACTGATGAAGATCTGCTTGATGGTGCAACGGATATCGATGGCGATAATCTTTCGGTAGAAGGTGTGAGCTACACTGGTGCAGATGGTGTCCTAACCGACAATGGTGATGGCACTTACAGCTTCGCGCCAAACGAAAACTTCAATGGCGACGTGAACTTTACCTTCGATGTTTCTGATGGCACGGATACCGTGACCGCAAATATCGACGTAAGTGTGACGCCAGAGAACGATCCACCGGTGGCAGGTAGCACGTCTTACACGGTGCATGAAGACAATTCGATCACCATCAGTAACGAGCAGTTATTGGCTAACTCATCTGACGTCGAAGGCGAAGTAGCAATCGACAGCGTCAGCTACAGCGGCGCAGATGGCGTGTTCCAAGACAATGGCGACGGTACTTACACCTTCTCGCCAAACGAGAACTTCAATGGTGAAGTCAGCCTAGATGTTGTTGTGGTAGACGAAGACGGTGCAACGGATTCAACCACCGCGGGTATTACAGTACTTGAGGTAAACGATCCACCAATTGCCGGTGCAACTAGCTACTCAGTGAACGAAGACGAAGTCATCACCATTAGCTCTGAGCAGCTGTTGGCGAATGCTTCTGACGTTGAAGGTGACGTCGCGATTGATAGCGTCAGCTACAGTGGCTCCGACGGTATCTTTACCGATAACGGCGATGGCACATTCAGTTTCGCACCAAACGAAAACTTCAACGGTGATGTCAGCCTAGATGTTGTCGTGACCGATGAAGATGGCGCAACGGTAGCAACCAATGCAAACATTGATGTATTGCCAGTCAACGATGCGCCAGTATCAGGTGATTTGGCTTACAGCGTGGATGAAGATGGTTCTATCACTCTCAGCCAAGAGCAACTTCTTGCTCAAGCCGGCGACGTGGATGGCGACGACCTAACTGCATCCAACCTGACTGTTGATGGCAATGCGACCGTTGTTGCGAATGACGATGGTAGCTTCACTATCACACCGGATGCAGACTTCAATGGCGACATTGATCTGAGCTTTGACATTACGGACGGTGATGCCACCATTCAAGCCACTGCCTATCTGACTGTGAACCCAGTGAACGACCTACCAACGGTTGGTCAGCCACAGTTTGTTACGCAAGAAGACACCAGCTTCACCTTTACCGAAGAGCAACTGCTGCAAAATGCAGGTGATATCGATGGTGATAATCTAACGGTTGAAAACGTTGCCTCTGACAGCGGTACTTTGGTTGATAACGGTGATGGCACTTACACCTTCGCGCCAAACGAAAACTTCGATGGCAACGTGAACGTGACGTTTGATGTCAACGATGGCACCGCAACGGTTCCAGCAGAAGCGAACATTGATGTTCAATCAGTGGTTGATATGCCAGAGCTGTCGATTGCTTCGGACTTGGTGATTGCCTCTGATAACTTCGAGTCTGGATCGAACGGTTGGAACGCGAACACTGAGAGCTCACAAGGCTTCGAAACGGGCGACATGCTGGGTCGTATTGGTGGCACTGGCGGTGATGAAGCGGTCAGCAAAACCTACGAGATCCCAAGCGATGTCAACGAAGTGAATATTTCGTTTAGCTTCTACGAAATTGATTCATGGGATGGCGAGTCGTTCCAAATCTTTGTCGGCGGCGAACAGCTAACCACCTTGGAGAACTCCGCGTTCCGTACTCAAGATGGCACGACAACGCTTTACGACTCAGATGGAAATGAAGTGGGTGAAGTGATCCACGGAGCCTCTCAACGTGAAGGCTTCAGTGGTTGGAACGACCAAGCTCACCAAATCAATCTGACGGTTCCTGTCGAGGATGGTGAATTGCAACTTGGCTTCGGTTCAACCTTGAATCAAGACGTTTGGGATGAGTCGTTTGGTATCGACAACATCGAAATCACGGTAGCGGACGCGGATTACCAAATCATTGGTACCGAAGATACGCCAGTGCCGCTTGATATCGATGCCGCGTTAACAGATACCGATGGTTCAGAAAACCTCGCTATCTTGATTGAAGATGTGCCAGAAGGCAGCTCACTATCAGCAGGTGTTGATAATGGCGACGGCACTTGGTCACTACAACCAGGCGAGCTAGAAGGGTTAGAGTTTATTCCTTCTGCAGACTTCAATGGCGATGTGACGCTAACCGTGAACGCAACCTCTACAGATGTGGATACAGGTACAACGGCGACAGCGACGCAAGATGTGACGATTCATATCTCGCCAACCAATGATGCACCAGAAGTAACGGGTGATATCAGCGCAGTCACTGCAGAAGACAACAGCATTACGCTAACTCAAGAGCAGTTACTTGAGCATGCCGTTGATATTGATGGTGACGACCTAAGCGCAATCAACCTGAGCACCAATGATGAAAATGCAACGGTTGAAATGAACGAGGATGGCAGCTTCACCATTACTCCGAGCGAGAACTTCTACGGTGACATTGAGTTTAGTTACGATGTCACGGATGGCGAAGAAGTGGTCGCGGCTGGTCTCGATCTAACGGTGACACCAGTCAATGACGCTCCAGAGCCACAAGACCAAGCGTTCACTGTGGGTGAGGACGGTATTCTTACCTTTACAGATGCGGACTTGCTAACAGGCGCGACGGATGTAGAAGGTGACAACCTAACAGTTGAAGGCGTGACCTACACAGGTGCAGACGGTGTCCTAACCGATAATGGTGATGGCACTTACAGCTTTGCACCGAACGAGAACTTCAACGGTGACGTGAACTTCACGTTTGATGTATCAGACGGTACGGATACAACCTCTGCCAACATTGATGTGAGTGTGACGCCGGAGAACGATCCACCTGTGGCGGGCAGCACGTCTTACACAGTACATGAAGACAACTCGATCACCATCAGTGACGAGCAACTACTGGCTAATTCGTCGGATATTGAAGGCGACGTAGACATCAGTAGTGTGACTTACAGTGGCAACGATGGCGTCTTCCAAGACAATGGCGATGGTACGTACACCTTCTCTCCAAACGAGAACTTCAATGGCGAGGTTAGCCTAGACGTTGTAGTTGTCGATGAAGAGGGTGCGACAGACTCAACCACTGCGGGTATCACAGTACTTGAGGTGAACGATCCACCAATCGCAGGTGCGACAAGTTACTCTGTTAATGAAGACGAAGTCATTATCTTCACGGAAGAGCAACTGCTAGCGCAATCAAGTGACGTGGAAGGCGACGTGAGCCTAGAAAGCGTCTCTTACAGTGGTAGCGACGGCATTCTAACGGCGAATGACGATGGCACTTACAGCTTCGCACCAAATGAAAACTTCAACGGTGGCGTAAGCCTAGACGTAGTCGTCGCAGATGAAGACGGTGCAACTGCGACAACCAACGCGAACATTGATGTATTGCCAGTCAACGATGCTCCGGTATCTGGCGACTTGGCTTACAGCGTCGATGAAGACGGTTCAATCACATTGAGTCAAGAGCAGTTACTGGCTCAAGCGGGTGACGTCGACAGCGATAATCTAGAAGCAGTGAACTTAACC
The DNA here is from genome assembly GCF_023716605.1 of Vibrio sp. SCSIO 43155. NCBI lineage: Bacteria > Pseudomonadati > Pseudomonadota > Gammaproteobacteria > Vibrionales > Vibrionaceae > Vibrio > Vibrio sp. SCSIO 43155. The sequence goes on from NZ_CP071853.1 coordinate 720,313, forward strand.
GCGGTAGCCAATGCAACCGTTGTTGAGAACCAAGATGGTAGCTTTACGATTACGCCTGATGCGAACTTCAATGGCGATATCGACCTAAGCTTCGACTTGATTGATAACGATGGTGCAAGCGTGGAAGTGGGCGTTGACCTAACGGTGAACCCAATTAACGATGCGCCGCAATCAACGCCAGTGAATATTGCTGGCACCGAAGATACCACCATTCTTATCACGCAGGACATGTTGCTTGCTAACGCGACAGACATCGATAACACCTACGACGAACTGTCTGCTGTCGACCTAGTGATTGATGAGCAATACGGTGACTTGCTAGACAACGGTGATGGCACTTGGTCATTCACTCCGGCTGAGAACTTCAATGGTGATGTGCCAATGTCGTTCGGCGTCAGCGATGGTGATTTAGTTACGCCGGTTGAAGGCAATCTAAACGTCGAAGCGGTTAACGATGCACCAGAAGCGCCAACCATCCAGATGCAAGGCGAAGAAGATGTGGTCATGGTGATTGACCCTGCTTACATCGCTGATCAAGTTACGGATCTTGATGGTGACGAAATCAGCGTAGAAAGCATCACGGTTCGTGCTCCTGCAAATGCGACATTAACTCAGCAGCCAGATGGTATGTACCACTTGGTAACCACTCAAGACTTCAATGGTTTGGTGGAACTGGGCTATACCGCTACGGATGGTGAAGAAGTGGTTGAAGGCTCGTTGAATGTGGATGTTATTCCAGTCAACGATGCTCCATTCAATGTGGGTAATGCCTTTATGGCAACCGACGAGGATGGCGCATTCACCTTCGACGCGGGCGACCTGATGAACTTGTTTGGCGATATCGACACTGAAAACCTAGTCGTATCACGCATTATCACCGCAGAAGGTGAAGATGGTGGTGAGGTAACGGACAACGGTGACGGTACTTGGACATTCACACCGACTGGCGATTTTGCAGGGGTTTCTGACTTGCAAGTTGTGGTAAGTGACGGTGAGTTTGAAACAGTACTTGATGTACCAGTGTTTGTTCGCCCTGTTGCAGATGGCGCGGTCATCACAACCGACCATGATGGTCCGTTAGTGTTCGGTGAGGACGAAACGGGTCACCTAGGCTTGAATGTCGGTCTAATCGACGATTCAGAAACGCTAAGTAACCTAGTGATGACTGGTTTCCCTGTTGGCTTCGAAGTTACGGATGGTGTGAACACCATTACCATTACGGAACCGGGTCAATACATCGACTTGAACGAGTGGGATATTTCAGACTTGCAAATGACGCCTCCGGCTGACTTTAATGGCGAGTTCTTCGTAACCGTGACCGCAACAACGGTGGATTATGGTGACGAGCCAGAAGAGTTCGAAGATGGTATCGATTCAGGTGACTTCGAAACCCTAGCGGGTGAGTCCGTTATCCTAACCGCAGATGACCTAATCGGATTGGCAGAGAATGTGGACGCTGACGCGGGTGATGAAGTGAAATTCGTTCACCTAGCTGATCGCAGCCAAGGTGAGATTGTCGATAACGGTGATGGCACATGGACATTCAATCCAGCACCAGGCTTTACTGGTGAAGCGGATATCGCTTATGTGATTGATAAAGACGGTGTGCTTCATGATGAGCAAACAGGTGTGGTCGTGAAAGAAGACGCACCACAAGAGAATGCTTCTCCAGAAATCGACAGCATTTCTACCACAGAAATGGCAGCGGATGGCACCTTGTCGTTCACCAATGACGACATGCTATCGACCTTGAGCGATGCAGAAGGCGACAGCTTGAGCATTGAGTCAGTCAGTCTAATGGAAGGTCAAGGTGTGATAGAGACCGATAACCAAGGTAACTACCAATTCACACCAGCAGAAGGCTACACCGGAGATGTTCAAGTTGGTTTTATCGCAACTGACGGTGAAAACCGCATTGAGAGCTTCTTTAATGTCGACATCCAAGGTGAGGGTGAAACTACTACCAGCGAAGGCTACGCACTCGCTGATGATGGTTCACTAACACTAACGGAAGCACAGTTGATTGATGAGCTTGGCATTAGCCCTTCAGCAGAAGTGTTGGATGTTGCCGATGCAAACGATGCTGGTTTCTTCGCGAAATCAGGTGATGAAGAGTGGACATACTGGCCGAATGATGACTTCGATGGCAATTTGGCTATGGATGTTCAGGTCAACGACAACGGTGAAGTATCGACTCAGAATCTGAGCATCCAAGTTGCGGACGATTCAGCGCAAAGCGACGAGCCACAAATCCAAACTGCTCAAGCATCATCAGAGCAGCAAGTCGGCGAAGCGCAACAGCCTGAAGAGCAAGCAACAAACGGTGCAGACAGTGAAGAGGAGAGCGCAGCTGATGTGACTGCAGCACCAGGCGATACCATTTCTATCTCGGTTCCAGATGAGGTCAGTGGTAACGAATCGGTGGATTATGCAGAAATGTCCGGTCTACCTGATGGTGCATCAGTAAGCAACGCACTGGATAATGGCGATGGCAGCTTCACATTAAGTGGCAACCTGAACCAACCAGTATCGGTTGACTTACCAGAAGGTTACGAAGGTACGAGCGAAATCCAATTCCAAGGTTACGACGAATTGGGCAGCGCGGTAGAAGGTGCGAGTGGCACAGTTGAAGTTGAAGTCGATGATCAATACACCATGCAAGGTTCTGCTCAAGATCAGCAGCCAGACATGGCGGGTATGGAATCTGGCGGCAGTGACTGGACAAGTGCAGGAGGTCAAGATCAAGGTGTTGACTTCACGGACGACTCTGGCAGCTTCGACTCGGATACTCAAACGGGTACTGACCAAGGCAACGATTTCGACCAAAGCTCAATGTAAGCAGTCCTAGACGAGGGCAGTGTCATTGCTGCCCAAACCAAAGCCATGCAGAGCCTACTTTGCATGGCTTTTTTGTTGGTCTTCTTTCTATGAGCTTTAGAAAAAAACTTGGAAATTGAAAAAAGTATTCTTAGCTAGTTAAAGAGTGAGTTACAAGGAGGAGCGACATGTACCGTTATGTCAGTTCGCCAAAAGCGTCGAAGTACATAGTACCGCCGCCACAGCATCGTGAGTTGTCGAGTATCGATGTGCCGGAGTCCGAACTAGAGATGCGTGAAATTCTGAACAATTGGTTTGCCGATGGATTGGCGCCCATCATTCAAAATGAAGACAATTACATCTCTGCTAATGAGCAACAGCGCTTTGAGCAGCTAAGCCGTACGGTGGGCGTGCTACTGCGTAATAAAGATTACTACTTTGCCACCAAGCGGATTCTTTCATTGTGGGAGCAAGACTGTTTAGAAACCACTTACGTTAATTATCTGATTTTACGTAGTGAGCGCATACCATACTTCGAATAAGTCCCATTTCTTGGCTTGAAATAGTGGTTTACATGGTTTTCTTAGTAACTTTTGATACCTGTATTTAACATTTTTGTAAACATCGTTATATTTAAGGCTCATCGTTGTCAGGAGTTTATGGATGAACCTTACGATATCAGGGAAGTTGCAGCTCAGTTTTGTGCTGCTAGCCGTACTTTTTATGGCATCAGCGGTATTCACGTATCGCAACGTCACCACCGTAGAGCAATACGCCTCTTCGTTACTTAAATCCGATTTACCGACCGTCGACACCAGTCGCGGTATCCAACAGTCCGTTCAAGCGTCGCTGTCTTCTATTCGAGCCTACATGTTGCTAGGTGGCGATGAAGAGGCGAGCGCACGTCTGAGTGAGGACGTACGCAATATCATGGCATCTACAGACGAGTCGCTTCCAACTTTGCAGGCGTTGATCTCTGAACAGGATTTTCAAGCGATTCAAAGTCAGTGGGATGCAGTCAAAGTCTCCTTGAACAAGCTGATTGAACTTAGCCACAGTGACGAGAACTTACCCGCGCACAACCTCTTTATTAACGAAGCGGCACCCATTGCAGAAGTGGCACTTGATCAGCTTCAAAGCTTAATCAATGAAGAGTCAGGAAACCCATTTGGTGGAGACAGAAAACGTCTGTTTAAAGTCTATGCCGACAGTTATACCTCCCTCGCCAATGCAATGTCTGCTTTGCGAGATTTCCTGTTGTACGGGCAGCGAGATCATTTGGACAAATACCACGACTTGATTAAGTACCACAATCAGTCCGTGGCGGAAATCGACAGTAAACTCGACAGACTAACTGATAACGACCAATCATTGTGGTCACTGTTTAAGGAAATGCAGCAACTGTACTTTCCTTTAGCAGAGCAGGTAATTGCATTGCGTCAGTCACCAGAGTGGAACGAATCAAACTTGCTGATGGCGAACGAACTGTTGCCAGCAGCGGATGCCCTAGACCAAAGTTTAGAAACGATCGTATTGGCTCAGCAAAGTCGTGCTGATCAAAGCGGGCAGGGCATTAATCAGTCAATCAAGAACGTACTCACCACCATGTTGATTGCAGCGGCATTGGTTTTGTTTGCCGCAGTAGCGATTTCAAAATACATGGGCAATACCATTGGTCGTCGAGTGAAAAACTTATCGGAACGTGCAAAGACGATCGCTTCAGGGGACGTTTCTCAGCCTCCGCTCACCGTTGTTGGGAAAGATGAATTGGCAGACCTTACCGATTCGATTAACCGCATGAACCAATCGTTAGCGAGCATCGTGGCAGGGGTGAGTGAAAAAGCGCACCAAGTGGATACCAGCATGGGAGCTTTGTTGGAATCGGCGCAAGTCACTTCATCGAATGTTGAACAGCAACAGACCAGCATTGTTGAAATGGGAAGCCAATTGGATGAAATCGCTTTAGCCGCGCGTAACACCCTAGATCAAGCCAATCAATCGGTGCAGAAGCTTTCTGATTCAAAAGGTGAGATTGAACAAGGTCGTGATGCTTTAGAGCAAAACAAAGTCACCATGGAAAGCTTACATGGCAGCATTGAAACCGCGAGCACGCAAGTGACGCAGTTAAGCAAAGAGAGCGAAGCCATTGGTCGAGTTACAGAGGTGATTGAAGGCTTAGCAGAACAAACTAACTTACTGGCATTGAATGCCGCGATAGAAGCAGCGCGTGCGGGTGACCAAGGACGAGGCTTTGCGGTTGTGGCGGACGAAGTACGCATGTTAGCGACGCGCACTACTCAATCGACGACAGAAATCAACGGTATCATCAATGCGATTCAACGCTCGACCAATTCTGTGGTTGAGGAGATTGAACACAGTCAATCACTTGCGGAGCAGGGCGCTGAGCACATTGAAAAAGCGGTAACTCGTTTGCTCGTCACTACTGAACAAATTGGTTCTTTGAATGAACAAATGGCAGAACTTGCGGCAGCGGCAGAGCAGCAATCTCATGCGACCAATTCGATCACTGGATTGATGTCCGGTATTACTCAATCAGTGGATGAGGTTTCGAATAACAGCCAACGTGCATCAGAGACATCATTGCAAGTAAAAGAGCAAGTTACTGAGCTGAATCAACAGATGGCAACTTTCAAAACGGCGTAGATAAGGTTTACATCGTTCATCGACTTTTGAACGTTAACCAAATAGTAAAAAAGCCCCAATCCTTTTTACACAAAAAGGATTGGGGCTTTTTGTTGGATGATACGCCGATATTCGTCTATTTGCTCATTGGATTTGGCTATTTAAATCATAGCTAAAACCAAATTCTCTTCACCGAGCCGGAGTCGTAATATGACTCCATCGGCAGCAAATACTGCAAAAGAATTTTTAAACTTTATACCAATCTCAGTAAGAGAATCGTTCGTTACTACAATTGGTATCATCCTTCTAGGAGCAAGATTATGAACAAACAAGTAAGCCTAATTGGTCTAGACAGCGAACAATCAGCACAACTAGCTCAACAGTTAAATCAACTGCTAGCGCATTACCAAGTGTTGTACATGAACTCTCGCGGTTACCACTGGAACATTAAAGGTGCGCAATTCTTCGAACTGCACGTAAAATTTGAAGAGATTTACACTGATCTACAAACAAAAATTGATGAGCTTGCAGAGCGTATTCTAACTTTGGGTCATACGCCAGCGCACGCATTCAGCAACTACTTGGAAGCAAGTGAAATTAAAGAACATCAAAACGCGACTTCTGGTGAGGAGTGTGTACAAGGTCTGGTTCAAGGCTTTAGCGTTCTACTTCTAAAACAGCGTGAGATTCTACAAAACGCGGGTGAAGCAGATGACGAAGGTACAGCGGCATTGATGGGTGACTACATCCGTGAGCAAGAAAAATTAATGTGGATGCTTAACGCTTACCTACAAGGCTAAGCAGCGCATCACCCAAGCAATCCATGGGAACGCTTGAAACAATCGGGAATAAGTCATAAGGGGGACGTTAGTACCCCTTTTTTTGTTTGCGTATTTTATTTGCGTGGTAAGGATTCGAAACGGCTCAATAAATCACTGAGTTCATTAAGCGCCAACGAGGCTGAGTCATTGAAGGTTTCTTGATTCCCATGGTGCACAAGGCAAGAGGGCATCTGCGCGTTATACGCTGCCTGTAAGTCATAGAGGTAATCGCCGACATAAAGCACTTCATCAGGCATCAAACGCCACTCTTTCGCCAACACCTGCAAAGACAATGGGTCTGGCTTGGGCGGGAAGCATTCACGAGTGATGACTCGTTCCACTGAGATTTGGTTGTGTTCTAGTTTGCGCTGCGTGGCGATTTGGCAGTTGCGCGTCACGATAGCGGTTTTGATTTCATTTTGATGCAAGTGGGCGAGCAATTCATGGCAGCCAATCATTGGAGCAGACTGCTCAGCATCAGAAATCTCGTAATCAAATATCACGTTATGAGCGTGCTCTCGATGATGAGGATGCTCAAGTGCGTCGACAAAATCCAATAGATCTTCACTCTGCGGACAACCTAGCTGTTGTCGCAATTCGCCGAAGTTCATATCAGAACTCACCAAGGTGTTGTCTAAGTCAAACACCACGGCTTTAATTTTATCGAGCTGTAAAGGGAATGGAATCATAATGACCTCGTACAACTTAACCGAACTATCGTTTTAAAAAACAAAAGGTTATTGTTAAGTTTAGATTCTTCTGCTTAGATTATACGAAAATAAATCAACCATGTATCACAAAACAAGGACGCGCATGATCATTCCTAAACCATTACAAAAAGGCGACACCATCGGCTTTTTCTCGCCATCCTCCCCAGCCACGGTATTTGCACCAACACGTTTTGAGCGTGCCAAAGCGTACGTGGAATCTCATGGTTACCAGCTAAAAGCAGGCAGCTTAACGGGTAAAACTGACCAATACCGCTCGGGTTCGATTCAAGAGCGAGTAGAAGAATTGAATGCGCTGATTCGTGATCCCGAAGTGCGCTGTATTATGTCGACCATTGGCGGTAACAACAGTAACTCATTGCTGCCTTACATTGATTACGAGGCATTGAAGAAGGATCCAAAGATCATTGTTGGCTATTCGGATGTGACAGCTTTGCTTATGGGCATTTACGCACAAACTGGCATCGTTACTTTCTATGGTCCAGCTTTGGTGGCATCTCTGGGTGAATTCCCGCCATTGGTGGACGAGACCTTCGCTTCGTTCGAATCGATAGTGAATACATTAGTCGGCTTGGATCATCAATACACAATGCCACTAGGGTGGACAGATGAATGGATAGAGTGGGGCGAGCAAGACCGCGCAAAGCAAACCTTGCGAAACCATTGGCACTTCAAAGGTGAAGGCAAGATCACAGGGCGTTTGATTGGCGGCAACCTTAATACCATGACGGGTATTTGGGCAAGTGAGTTTATGCCGAGTATCGAACAAGGCGATATTTTGCTAGTGGAAGATTGTTTGCAGGGCATTGAAACGGTCGAACGTTCTTTTGCGCTGCTCAAGCTCTCTGGTGTGTTTGATAAAGTTGGTGCGGTTGTGCTCGGCAAGCATGAAAAGTTCAATGATAAAGGCACAGGACGAGCACCTGTAGACGTGTTACTAGAAGTACTTAACGGTCAACCACTGCCAATTTTGTATGACTTTGACAGCTGTCATACCCACCCAATGCTCACCGTTCCATTGGGCTCGACCATGACGCTCGATTTTGACAATGAAACGGTGGCAGTGAGTTTAAAGAGCTAGCTTTTTTTGACTCGTTCGTCAGAGAAAACTATTTCTCCTCAAGACGAAAGATTTTGCCGCTGTCGGTAGAAAAGTAGATATAACCATCGGGGCTGATGGTTATATCTCTTACTCGCTCACCAAGATTCTCCATCAATCTTTTTGATTCGGTGAGCTTGCCATTCTCAATAGAAACCACGTTGATGTGCGCCAGTTTCAATGCACCGGCGAGGATTTTTCCGTCCAACTCTGGGTATTTATCGCCACGGTACAAAATCATATTGCTGGGTGCGATAGAAGGGATGTATACCAACTTTGGATCTTCCATTCCCGGTAACGACTTAGCTTCCCCGACGTCCAACGGTCCCCAATATTCTTTACCATGAGAGACTTTTGCCCAGCCGTAGTTCGCGCCTCTCTTGATTAAATTAATTTCATCGCCGCCGCGTGGTCCATGTTCAATCGACCACAGCTGTTTTGTTGCTTCGTCGTAAAACATACCTTGTGGGTTGCGGTGCCCGTAACTCCATATCTCAGGACGAGCTCCGGAAGATTTGAATGGGTTGTCTTGTGGAACCGAACCATCAAGGTTAAGGCGCAGAATACTGCCAGCATGGGTTTGAGTGTCTTGCCCATTATCTCGTTCGCCACGGTCACCGATTGAGAAGTAAACTTTGTCGTCAATAAATGAAATTCGACTGCCGTAGTGACGCCCTGTGTCAGTGATGGCATCAGCAACAAAGAGATCTTTCCAGCCCACAAGCTGATTGTTTTGCAATTGCGCTGTCGCTAACGCCACCGTATTGCCTTTGCTCGTGCGCTTGCTGTAGGTAAAGAAGAGTTGCGGATTTTGCGTATCGGCATTCGGTGCGAGCGCGACATCCAATAAGCCAGCTTGCCCACTGGTATTCACATCGGGAACGTTAAACAGCTTTTGAGGTTTGCCTGTGGTGATATCTAGCAACGAAACCGTACCGTTCTTTTCATTGACGATTACGCGTTGGCTATCTAAGAACTCGATCCCCCAAGGGATCTGAAATCCATTCGCCACTTCGTTGGCGCGGTATTCGGCAGCGTTGGCAGAAAAGGATAAACAAGCGAGTAGGGCAGCAGCAATCGTTCTCATGGTTCCTTCCAATATGAATCGTATTAATGCTTAAAAGCTAACACTAAAAGGGAACGTTTTGCAGAGCATGGATTGTATAAGAATGTAAAAAATCCCCGATACGAGATCGGGGATTGAATTAAGGCTAGAGAATTGTTTATGTAGCGAGATTACATCGCTTCTTCGAAGATCTTAGAGATTTCTTCGTGAGTTGCTTGTTTAGGGTTAGTGAAACCACAAGCATCTTTCAGTGCGTTGTCTGCTAGTGTTGGGATGTCTTCTAGTTTCGCACCAAGCTCTTTAATACCTGCTGGGATACCCACATCTTTCGCTAGTGTAACGATAGCGTCGATTGCTGCCGCTGCACCTGCTTCAGCAGACATGCCTTCTACGTTTACGCCCATTGCTTTCGCTACATCACGTAGACGCTCAGGACATACTTGCGCGTTGTAGCGCTGTACGTGAGGTAGAAGAATCGCGTTACAAACACCGTGTGGAAGGTCGTAGAAACCACCTAGCTGGTGCGCCATTGCATGTACGTAACCTAGAGACGCGTTGTTGAAAGCCATACCCGCCATGAACTGTGCGTATGCCATTTGTTCACGAGCTTCTAGATCTTCACCGTTTTTCACTGCTGTGCGTAGGTAAGCTTGGATAAGCTCAATTGCTTTGATTGCTACCGCATCAGTGATTGGTGTTGCCGCGATAGATACGTAAGCTTCAATCGCGTGAGTTAGGGCATCCATACCTGTTGCCGCAGTTAGCGAAGCAGGTTTAGCTAGCATTAGCTCAGGATCGTTTACTGAGATAAGCGGTGTTGTGTGCTTATCAACGATAGCCATCTTGATGTGACGCTCTTCGTCAGTGATGATGCAGAAACGCGTCATTTCAGATGCAGTACCCGCAGTCGTGTTGATTGCGATAAGTGGCATCATTGGTTTTGCAGATTGGTCTACGCCTTCGTAATCTGCGATTTTGCCGCCGTTAGAAGCAACAAGCGCGATACCTTTCGCACAGTCGTGTGGTGAACCGCCACCTAGAGAGATAACGAAGTCACATTCGTTATCAGTAAGAAGTGCCAAGCCGTCGTTAACGTTGCTGATAGTAGGGTTTGGTTGAGTGCCATCGAACACAACAGTTGCAACGTCGCGTTCTGTTAGTAGATCTTGAACCTGCTTTACTACACCGATTTGGTTAAGAATCTTATCCGTAACAATCAAACCTTTTTTAAAGCCTTGAGATTGGATGCTGTCTGCTGCGTCTTTCAGACAACCAGCGCCCATTAGGTTTACGGTAGGGATAAAAAATGCACTTGTCATATTGGATTGCTCCGTCGTTATTTTTAATAATCTTTCTTAATCTGTCATTTACTCTTGCATACCCCGTTCTTGATTTAGATTGATCTAGGACAAGTTTAACCCCTTAGGGGTATCTTGAGGGCTGAAAGTGTGATGACAGTCTTGTTGCACAGTGAGATGGTGCAACACCTACTTAACGTAGCTGAAATATCTCATTTATCACGCAAACGATTGGCAAAAATAACAAGATTCGTACGGTTTATCTCTCAATTCGACTAAAGTATAAAAAATCCCCATTAATATGTAGTCTATCAATGGGGATTCGTATGGTGTGTTTTAAGCAAACGTTTTCGATTTAGGCGATTTTAACTAACTTATCTACTAGTTTTTCAATGCCTGATGCGGCTTGGGAGATATTCTCCGCTAACATATAAGCTGGTGTTGAAAGCACGTTGTGTTTTTCATCGAAATGGATTTCATCCACCTGACAATTGACATGCTCGCCCCCCATATGACCGAATGCTGCAGCAGTGGCTTCATCGTTACCAATGGTGCCTTTTACACCTTGATCATAAATCATCGGGATAATAGTTGGTGCGATGCATAGATACCCTGCAGGTTTGCCCGCTTGAGCGAACGCACGACACGCTTGGGCGACGTGAGTATTAATCGAACACTCTGCGCCTGAGACGGCGAAGTCGGTTAAGTTTTTCGCGGCACCAAATCCACCTGGAAGCAGTAGGGCATCGTATTCATCAACGTTAAGTTTGGCGACATCGTCAATGTTACCGCGAGCGATACGAGCTGATTCGATCAAGACGTTGCGTGTTTCATCCATTTCGTCACCAGTTAGGTGATTGATGACGTGGAGTTGGTCAATGTTAGGTGCAAAGCAGTGCCAAGTTGCACCTGCTTTCTCGATGGCGTAGAGCGCCAATACGGCTTCGTGGATCTCAGAACCGTCGTAAACGCCTGAACCACTTAAAATGACTGCGACTTTTTTCATGATTGGATTCCTTTACTCTGAACGTTCCTTAGATTGTTCTTCACTATCTAGACCATGCGTTTCCGAATGTGTTTCAACGTTTTCACTTTCGTCGTCTTCCTCATAGTAGCGCACAACAAAAGGTGTCAGCATGACACTCGAAGGTAGAAAATGTTTCATATCGACTCCAACCGCTTAATAGAGTGGTTTTTATACCGATTTTGGAAAAAGAGTACGTTGAAGCGGATCATTTTTGAGTTAAGCTGCAGTTTCCTTTGGCATTCATGAGCAGTAGGTCACATAGATAACATGCAATCCTATCAGTTTCGTTTCACCCTTTATGGTTGTATCGCCATTCTCTCTTGGAGCTGTTTGTTAGGCATCGCAAGATTGGTCACAGAAAGTTTGGGACCCGTGGGCGGATCAGCCATGCTGTATTCTCTGAGCTCCATTTTTCTGTTGATTGTGGTTGGCATCCCAAAACTGTCGTATTTCTCACCCAAGTATTTAGTTCTGGGTGGGGCGATGTTTGTTTGCTACGAGATCTTCCTGGCGTTGGCATTGGGCTACTCCAATTCTCGTTCTCAAGCGATTGAAGTTTCCATCGTCAATTATCTATGGCCGGCACTAACCGTTTTGTTTGCGGTATTGGGCAGTAACAAAAAGCCGAACTGGCTACTGTACCCGGCAGTTATATTGGCATTCATTGGTGTCGCTTGGACGGTCAGTGGTGATAGCGGTTTATCACCGACGCAGTTATTGGCGAACATCAGCAGCAATCCGATTGTTTACTTTATGGCATTTGCAGGCGCAGTCATCTGGGCTGTGTATTGCAATCTGACCCAAAGACAACAATCGAAGCACAACGCGATTACTTTGTTTTTTATCGCGACAGCCATCTCTTTGTGGATCAAATACGCCTTTACTGATGAGCCGCCAATGGCATTCAGTTGGGAAGCGATGGGGTATTTAGTGGCGTCTGCGGCTTTAATGGCGGGTGGCTACGGATTATGGAACATCGCGATTGTGGGCGGCAATATGGTGTTTCTCGCAACCTTGTCTTACTTTACGCCGATTTTTTCTGCTCTGTTTTCCTCTCTTATTCTAGGCGTCACTCTAAGCCACAGCTTCTGGCAAGGAGTCGTAATGGTAACGGTTGGTTCGCTGATGTGTTGGCTGGTCACCAAAGAGAAGCGCGAAGCGGCGGGATGAACGCTGGTATAGAAATATGTAGAGCACGCTCGAGTGTCTTTCAGGTTCAAATCAAAGCAAGAAAAAAGCTCCCGAGATTGGGAGCTTTTCTTTTGAGTTCTAATGATTGTTTGGTGGCGCTCTAATAAGCGACGTTCAAGTTCAGTTGAAGCTTGAATCTGTGCTTCGATAGTCGCTTAGTAAGTTGCTTACGAGTGTGTTCTAGCGTATCAAGCTCTAGCGTGTCGTCATCCACATGCACGTCCACATTTACTCGCAGTTCTTGACCAACTTTAGTTACGCCAGCCAGTTTCAATTGGTGCTCAGTCACTTTTTCAATCTCAAGAACGTCTTTACCAACGCTCTGACACAACTCTTTGCTTGGTGTCATCATTAACAGTTCGCGTAGGGCACCAACTAGCATATCAAATGGTACTTTAAGGAAGTAGAAGCCCATCAAGACCATCATCATAGGGTCTGCATAGACCGCGTAGTGTGCGTATGGTGTTAGTGATACCAACCATGCAGCGATAAAACCAACCGTTACTGCCACGCTTAACAACGTATCCATTTGCCATTGTTTTTTCTCGGCTTCGATCAAACCTGATGAGAAACGACGACTTTTCTTCGCCATAAACCACCAAGCGTAACCACAACCAATCACGTTAACGACACCGAAGATGGTTGCGATGGAAGCGTCTACCTCACGACCGCCTGTCATCAACGCGGTTACCGCTGAAAATAATGAGAAAGAAACCACCACTAAAATAACAGCGGCTTTAATAGCGATAACGATAGGTTCAAGTACAGCTTTGCCGAAAGGAAAAATAGATTTTGATGGCTTGCTGATGTAGTAAGAAGCTGCCAGTGACAATAAAGTTAACAGCAGACTGACTAGAGAATAAACACCGTCAAAAACGATGACGATCGACCCAACAAGCAAGCCAAGTACCATCCCTCCAATTGCAAACCCAGATGCTAAAAGGGCTGAGAAGGTTAGGATACGGTTTTCGTTTTTGCTTGTCCTGTCACACATAAAAGATGCCTTAAATTATTACACCCTTACATTCTTCTCCTTAGGGCAAATTTAAGCAAATGAAAACTGTGTGACATTTAAACGATAAAATGTTGATTTTGAATTATGTTTTTATTTTTCAATGAGTTAATATTAAATTTTGCTGTCAATATAATTGACGCTCACTGCAATATGTTTAGAAGTCGAATAAATACTCGCTTAACTTATCGGCCAACCAACTCATTGCAGGGTGTTCTGTTTGTCCATTTGGTACGAACATACAGTAGTCTTCTTGCGTCAAACCATAGGTGTGTTTGATCACCGCAAGTTTCTGATGTCTTAAGTAATGTCGGATCAATGGCTCTGGTAATACGCCCCATGCATCTTCTTCTAAAATAGTGTTCAGCATGTAGTCAAAACTGGAGAAGCCAATGTATCGAGTAGAAAAGGGTTGTAGCTCGGGGTTGTCTTTCTCATTCAAATACACCATCAAAGCTTGCATCTGGTTACGCAAATCTTCATCGGTGACGCGACGCATTTTGCTGAGTTGGTGATCGAAGCTACAGACCGACATCATACGAATTTTACCAAGTGGATTGTAAACGATGTGTGGGTCATCCACGCGCTCGTAATCAACACCAAATGCAAAATCGACCTGTTGAGTACTGACCAAATTAGCTAAGTCACCACTGGAAGCGAGAATCAGGTTGAATGTGGTGGAAGGGAAGCGATTGTTTAGAGTATGCGAGAGCTCTTGCCAAAGTTCGTCTGGCAGCGAGTCATCACGTGCCACCCAGACCTCAGCGTTGAAGCCGTCAGAAACTTGAGCGCAGGTCTTTTTGATTCGTTGTGCGGTTACGAGCAGGTTTTCGCAGTCTTTGAAGATGGCTTTCCCCGCTTCCGAGAGCGTTAGTTGATTGCCTGTGCGAGTGAATAGCTCGACGTCTAAGTCTTTCTCAAGCGCTTTAATTGCCATACTGAGTTTGGTGCGGTTGCAATCGAGTTGACGCGCAGCCTCCGATACGGAGCCATATTCGGCGATGGTACAAAAAGCTTCGACTTGAGTTAAGTTCATGATTAAAAAAGACCTAAACTAAAAAGATGAGAATCGATAACGTAGATGAATGAGCGTACTGACGCTTAGAAAGATTATCGAAAAAAACACGGATTCGCCAGATAAGTCTATGGTGTTTTGGCGTTTTTGCGGTAATCTATGGGGGTTACAAGAAGTGAACATGGAGGCCACGATGGCACAAGATTGGGACGGCTTAGCAAAGAATTGGGAATCTAACCCAGCAACAGATCAATTTGCTCAGTCGGTGTTTGCACAGTTACAACAGCTTACTCAGCTTGATGGCATTAAAGTATTGGATTTTGGATGTGGGACAGGGCAGTTAAGCCAACTATTGTCGCCATCCGCAAAAGAGATTGTGGCGCTGGATGCATCTGAAGCCATGATTGAAGAGCTTGATAAGAAAGAGTTAGAGAATGTAGAACCAGTTGTTGACGCATTGACGCGTGGTTTAGTTGCTCAGCACCCAGCATTCCGTGGTCAGTTTGACTTAGTCGTTGCTTCTTCAGTTCTGGCTTTTATCGAAGACTACGAAACGTCTCTAGAGATTGCTCACTCGTTACTTAACGCTGGTGGTCACTTCGTGCATTTTGATTGGATCGCAGATTCAGCAAAAGAAGGCTTCACGCTAGCGAAATCAGAAAACGCACTTATCAAAGCCGGCTTTACTGAGGTAGAAACGAAGAAGGTCTTCGAAATCACATCAGACGGTCACACAATGTCAGTATTAATGGGTGTAGGTCGCCGTTAATCTCCGACAAAGAACATAAGAAAAGCGAGCTGTTTAGCTCGCTTTTTTGTTTTCTTTGATTAGCTAGACAAACGTGAGTTGTCGAATTTCTTCTAAAACATCCGGGTTCGCAATCGCACCTAAGTTCTCAACTTCCTTACCATTTATGACTTGTTTGACTGCAAGTTCTACCAACTTTCCTGAGCGTGTTTTAGGAATGTCGCTGATGGCGAAAATTTGGCTTGGCACGTGCCTTGGCGAACAGGACGTTTTGAGGCGCGACTTAATCTCTGCTACTAACCTGTCATCTAAAGTGACGCCAGAAACGGTCTGAACAAACAGCCAAATTTGTTCGTTTCGCTCGATCTCTTTACCAACGGCAATGGAATCGACGATACCTTCAATGGAATTTACCTGCTGATAAATCTCCGCTGTGCCGATGCGCACACCGCCAGGATTCAACAATGCATCGCTACGACCGTAAAAAACAAACCCACCTTTGGCGCTGCGTTCGACATCGTCACCGTGACGCCAGATATCATCGAACTTGTCCCAGTAAGCGTTGTGGTAGCGCTCCCCTGTATCGTTCCAAAAGCCGACAGGGAAGTTAGGCATGGAATTGACACAGACGAGCTCACCGCGTTGTTCACTCACGCTTTGACCCTGTGAGTCGAACACTTGAACATCAATCCCCAAGCCAGCGTACTGGCACTCACCACGATAAACAGGCGAGATAGGGTTGCCTAGTACAAAGCAGCCACAGATGTCTGTTCCGCCTGAAATAGAAGCCAAGTGCAAATCTTGCTTGATTCGTTGATACACGTAGTCAAACTGCTCTGGATAAAGCACTGAGCCCGTAGAGCACAAGGTTCTCAAAGCTGGGAGAGAGTAATCTTGGATTGGCGACAGTCCGGCTTTTTCTATCGCCTCTAGGTACTTGGCGGCAGTACCAAAGAGACTTACTTCTGCTCGCTGAGCTAAATCCCACAACACATCAGGCGTTGGGTAAACCGGGCTCCCATCGAAAATCACCAAGCACGCGCCACTCGCTAGAGCAGATACGTGCCAGTTCCACATCATCCAACCACAGGTTGTGTAATAAAAGACGCGATCTTTAGGCTGAATATCTGAATGAAGTTGATGCTCTTTAAGGTGATTAAGAATCGTACCGCCAACAGAATGCACGATGCACTTAGGCTTGCCAGTTGTGCCGGAGGAATAAAGCACAAATAGCGGACTATTGAATTCCACGCGAGTGTAATGCAACGGAGCAGGGGAATATTGATTAATGATGTTTTGCCAATCGTGAGTACAAACATCGCATTCGAACACATGCGGTTTGAGGTAACCGATCTGGCACACTTGTTTCAGTCCATCGAGATGATCCGCGATGTGGTGGTTCTTCTCCGACATATCGAAGGTTTTTCCATTAAAGGTATAACCATCGCAGGTAAAGAGAACCTTTGGCTTCACTTGCCCGAAGCGCTCAATAACGCTTTCTACGCCAAAATCAGGGGAGGTGGACGTCCAAGTCGCTCCCAAGCTGGTGGTAGCAAGCATTGCAATAATGGTCTGTGGCATATGTGGTAAATAACCTGCAACCACATCGCCTTGCTTGATGCCACATTCGACTAACCATTGCTGAACGCTCGAGACCTCGTCACAAAGCTGTTTCCAAGTGTAAGTCTGTTTGTCGCCGCGTTCGTTTTCAAACCAAATCGCCAGCTCATCCGCTTGTTGCTCTGCCAAACTGAGCAGGTTCTCTGCGTAGTTAACTTGAGCTTGAGGGAACCACACGGTATCTCGATTTTGCATTGGTGATTGCCAACGGCTTTCACCTTGTGCTTTTACGGTATCGCCTTGCGTGCCAATTAGATCGCAAAATTGCCAAACCTCTTTCCAGAAATGCTCGTTATGCTCCAAAGACCATTGGTGCAAATCAGAGTAGTTTTTGAGCTCGAAACCCTGCCGATTAATGTGCTCGATAAACTGCGTGATATTGGCTTGCTCGATTCGATCTTCCGTCGGCTGCCAGACTTTGTTGCTCTCGCGCATAGCTCCCTCTATAACAAAGTTTTAACGTTTTCAGTCTGAGGTGAACCAGAAATAAAGTCAAACTCGTTGGAGAAACTGGCTCCTTATGTATATCAATGTGTTAGGAGTTGATGTAAAGAAAATGTTACACCTGAATTTTGAGTGGAAAATGGTCAGGGGATTGGAAGGACAAAAGAGTGTAGATAGGCTTAATGTAAAGGATTTGTTAACGGAGATGTGCAATGACTCAGTATCATTCAAAACCCGTCGATCAGGATGGAAGGGTAGAATGGAGCCATGAAGAGGATGCCATTTGGCGCGACTTGGTAACAAGACAAATGAGCGTGATTCAAGACCGTGCATGCGACGCCTATCTGCATGGACTCAAGCTACTCGATTTACCTCATGACCGCGTGCCACAACTGCCCGAAATCAATCGTGTCTTGATGGAAACAACGGGCTGGCAAGTGGAGCCAGTACCTGCATTGATCGACTTTGATCGTTTCTTCAATTTGCTTGGCAATAAACGCTTCCCAGTCGCGACATTTTTGAGAACGCGAGAAGAGTTTGATTATCTACAAGAGCCAGATTTCTTCCATGAGATCTTCGGTCATTGCGCCATGCTCACCAACCCTGATTTTGCCGCCTTTACCGAGCATTACGGACAGCTCGGACAAGCCGCGACACCGAAGCAGCGAGGGTACCTTGCGCGTCTATATTGGTTTACAGTCGAGTTCGGCTTGGTTCAAGAGGGCAACAAAACCAAGATCTACGGTGGCGGCATCCTTTCATCTCCGGGAGAAACCATCTATTCATTGGAAAGCGACATCGCGATTAGAGACGAATTCGACCTACAAACTGTACTAAGGACCCCTTATCGCATCGATATCATGCAGCCGAAATACTACGTGATTGAAGATTTGTCCCAGCTTTTCCAAATTAGCCAACTGAATCTATTGAAACAAGCCGATCTAGCGATTGAAGCCGGATTGCTTCCACCAGTTTTTGAACCAAAGGAACCTGCTCATGTTGAATGAACAAAAATGCGAAGCTTGTAGTATCGATGCCATTGCACTTAGTAAAGAGGAACAACAGTCTTTGCTGCTGCAATTATCAGATTGGCAGATCATTGAGAGAGATGAGATTCCTCAACTTGAGAAGGTCTACAAGTTTAAGAACTTCAAACAAGCGTGGGCGTTTAGCAACAAGATTGCTGAGCTTGCAGAAGATGAATTCCATCACCCATCAATCTTGTTGGAGTGGGGCAAAGTGACTATCACGTGGTGGAGCCATTCTATTAAAGGTCTGCATAAGAACGACTTTATCTGTGCTTCTAAGTGCGACGCATTGGCGATTGAAGAATAGAGCAGAGTGATTATGTTCACTCGTTATAAACAAAAAGCGTCCGGACTAAAGTTCGGGCGCTTTACTTTTAGTTTTGTCGTCTTGAAGAGTGGGTATTAAAGCTCAATTCGAAACACAGATGTCGTGCCTGAAACTTCATTGCCTACTGCGATAAAGTGTTGTCCGTTACGAGCAAAGTAGTTGATTGACTCTGGCGCCAAATCACCTGCTTTCGGATTGTAAGTGTCGTTCGCACACTCGCCGTCTTCCACTTCAGTACAAACTGGTTGGCTGTAATCACGACGGTTTACGTAATGCAGGAACTGCGCTTGCTTCGGGTCTGTGATGTCATAAATCATGATGCCACCTTGACGTTCCAAGCCGATAAACGCGTAGTGACGACCATTGATTTGTGCTACTTCAATCGCTTCTGGCTCAATGCCTTTGTCGTCGCTGCGGTCATCGCCACTGTCATTGCTATCGTTGGTGCTGTTGAAGTTCTTACCTTCATTCATTAATGCGATTGTCGCGAAATCGTCACCACTATCGAAAACCAACTCACCGTTTTCATCCCAAATAGAGAATGAACGGGCACCAAAGGCTTGAACATTGTCTTGTGCAGAAAGCGTTTGTTCAGGCTTAATCACTTTTAGACGCGCGAGTTGCTTGTTATCTTTTAGCGCCTCTGCCAGCGGGTGATCTGCTGCAACTTTCAGCTTCTTACCGCGCACCTCATCAACATGGCTTAAACAGGTGCCTTGCTCAGAAGTATATTCATCTGTACCGAGGTAATCGTCTTCATCCCATTTGAAGCCCGCTTGGTCACATAGAGCTTGTGTTGTTTTGAAGCCATACTCACGACCGTCACCTTCGTTGGCAGAGAGGATGTAAGTTTTGCCATCTACCGAGTAGCTGTCGATGGTATCTGGCATGTACAGACCAACCAGTTGAGGGTAGCTCTTAAAGTTGCCAATGATTTTGTCTTTGTTCGAAGCATCCAGTTTTGAGTCCGACCAAGATTTCTCGCCCAGACCCACAATCTTCTCTACCGATTTGCTTTCAGGGTTTACGATTGCCATCGCGTTGTTTTCTTGCAGCGCAACGTAGATTTTACCGTTTTCAGCAAAGGTGAGGTATTCCGGTTCTAGATCTTGCGCCACTGTGGCATTTGGACCAGAGATTCGAACATCAGCAGGCAACTCAGACTTACGTGCACCATCAAACTCATTGAAACCAATCTGCGTGACTTCTGCTTGTTTTACGCCTTGGCTCAAGTCGATTAATGTGATGCTGCCCTCTGGGTCGACACTGTAGTCACCATTTGGCTCACCTTCGTTTGCTGTCGCAATGTATCTGCCGTCTTTTGAGAAGCCGACCATGTCTGGCAGTGCGCCGGTAGGGAAGGTGGTGATCAGCGACAAATCATCCGAACGGTACAAGCCAACAATACCATTCGCCTGCTTATTACTGTTTTCAATCGCAACAGCGACTAAACCATTAAAGACAGCAACGCTGTTTGCCGCACCAATCTCAACGCCTGACGCTTTGCCCGCGCTGTTGAGATCGATGAATTCGGTTTGCGTTGGTGCGCCGTTGTCATCCATAGAAAATACATCGACACGCTTTGCTTGAGCGTTGACCACGTAAAGCTTGTCAGTACACGCATCATATTGAACGATTTCTGCTGCTGATGTGTCGAACGGTGCGTCAGCGATAGACGTTCCCATAAAGGTCAAACCTTGGATGGATGTCTCCCCAACAACAGGTGCTACCGATGCTTTACACTGAGCTGCAAACGAAGAGAGAGAATCGTCAGGTTGAGATGAACATGCGATGGCAAGTGAAGATAATGCCAATACGCCTATTGCCTTAAATGGGGTGGTCATGATATTTCCTTATTAAGCAGATACAATGTTGCTCAATGCACCTAAATTAGATATCTATTCATTCATTACAACAGTGAGGAATAGTGCATTGATTGATGTGTTATTAAATAAGGTTCTGAATATATTTATGATTTATGACTCTTATATTGGCTTTTGATGAAACAAATGTGTCAGTTTAAATCTGAACGTCTGTCGAACATTTAAGATGAAAAGACACTAGGAACTAGAAATAATGGAACTTAAAGAATTTTTGGATGCGCTAGCGGCATCACCTGAGACAGTAGAATTTGAAACGACAATGGCAGCGATAGAGGCAAACTACGCGTTTACGCCAGCGGCTTTTGTGAATGGTGAAACGCACAATAATGCAGGTGAGAATAACGGCTCGTGCAAGATCTTCGCGTTTGGTCAATTGAATAACCTAAGCAAAGAAGCAACGTTGGCGTGTTTTGGTCGCTTCTACCGAGAAGACGTATTGGCACATCCAGAGAACAACGACCATCAAAACATTCGTAACTTTATGGTGACAGGTTGGGATGGCGTGAAGTTCGAATCCCAAGCGTTAGCGCAGAAATAGCGCGCTAAAAGTCTCGATTTCAATGACAAGCCAGTCAGCAAAGGACGACTAACTAGGCGACTGGCTTTTTCTCCAAACATTTACGACACAAACAAAGCTGTCCCGCTTCTGGCTTGGGTAGATCTCTGGTCTCAATATCAAAGCACCAGCACGTCTCTTTCCCCGCAGCAATATCGCAGTGCGCATTCGTGCCACACTCAGGGCAAGAGTGGGTTGAGTCATTTCCAACCAATTGCTCGATGATCGCGTCTCGTTGAGCATCAGACTTATCTTTCCACTGCACGATTTCTTCCATGGTTCGGTGACAGCCAGAACAGATTCCGCCGTTGTTTTTACAGGCTGCGCGGCAAGGTGACTTCATTATTTTTCTCGTTATGCTTTCCAGTAAGCGGCGTACTTTAACATGAAATTGTGCAGCGGGAAGCTCAATACTTGATTCAACAAAATATCCATTAGGTGAATAAATACTGGTCAAATTTATATGGAATGATAAACTGTATACTCAATTGTAGGAGGCGTCATGTTTAAACCGTATTTTAAGTGCATCACCTTGTCTGTTTTTATCGTTCTTTTGGCTGGTTGTGCCAGAGGTCCACAAGTCGATGAAACGAAATTTACGTCGTATGAGGACTTTCGACCGGGTCCTGAAGGCAGAGTCGATTTAGTGTGGGCAAGAGATGACATTAAAGATGCGCAAACATTAAAAGCCGTTCTTGATAAATACGATAGCGTACTAGTGGATCGTGTTTTTGTGGTTGTGAAAGATGCTGAGTTGGATGATGAGAGCATTAATGAATTGTCTGACTACATGGTGATGAGGCTCAAAGAGAAGATCTCGACCAATAAACGCATTGTAGATGAGCCAAGTGACTCAACACTTCGTTTGAGTATCGCGATCAGTAATGTGGAAACGCCTAATCCGATCTTAGCGGTAACAAGCTCTGTACTGCCTTTTGGTATTGGTGTTTCTACAATATCCAAGCTAACAACGGGCGAGCACACCAATGTGGGAGAGGCGACCATTGAACTGCTGGTAAGCGACTCTAAAACGGCGGAACCTATCTTTGCGGTGATAGACCGACATGTTGGCGATAAAGATTTGGATAACATTGTTGACGGGTTAAGTGGAGCGAAAGACGCAATCGACTGGTGGGTTAATCGATTATTTGTTACTTTCGACAACCAAGTTACCCAAATCTAGGTCGTTAGACAAAACGCCATGTTAGAAAAAGAAAATTTAATCAAACTCGCTCGAATGCAAATGCCGTTTGGCAAATACGCAGGGCGAGTACTGATTGATCTTCCAGAAGAGTACCTACTCTGGTTTGATAAAAAAGGCTTTCCTGAAGGGGAGCTAGGTGAACTGCTGAAATTCTGCCTCGCGCTAAAAATTGAAGGCTTAGATAGTGTTGTTAAGCCTTTAAAGCGCATGTAACCTGCCATAGAAACTCCCTATTTTTGATTTAAAGAATTACCATGAATTTTGATATTAATGCACTGAAACACCACCAACTGGTCGAAGATGGTCAACTTGAAGGGTGCTACCTTCATCAACCTGCAAAGGGCAGTCAGCAAGATGACAAAGCGGTTTTGGCAGAACGCCAAGCGCTGGAAAAGATGGGGTATAAGGTGATACAGGTTCAAGCGAAAGGCGGGACCACAACGTTTGCAGAAGCGATGCAGGAGTTTGCGCAGAAGACGGGGCTCCAGTCCAAGTAATAAGCGAATGGAGAAGGGCTTTTTATGTCTGGCTTAATGGCTTAGTGGTTTTGATACTTTTTCGCGATCTAGAACGCACAAAAAAGCCCGTAGCATCACGCTTACGGGCTTTCTTAATTCGTTTTAACTAGGCTTTTTCAGGCGCTAGGCTTTTTTTTTCCTGTTGCATTTTCGCAAGGAAGTACACGTTAACACATGCAATAAAGCCGTTTGTTAGTACTACTGGCCATGAATCAATCATCAAACCGTAAGCTGTGAAAAGCGCACAGCCGATAAAGTTAAGGATACGAAGCTTAACGATATCTTTCATAGTTAGTGAGATTGCAACCATGATTGAAGCCGCGTAGCCTAGAATCTCAACCATATTCATTTCCATTATTTGACCCTCTTAAATCTGCCGAATTCTGTCGGTACCACTTCTTCTCATCTTGAGATTAACGAGGAAGCTCCATGCCTCGAATGGTCTTGTTCGTTTTGATGGGTGAACTATAGCAATGGAAAAACCGTGATGAAAGCCTCAAATCAAGGTTAAGAGAAGGTTAGCGATTACGCAAACGTTTAGGAAAAAAATCATTGATAATTTTACTTATTATGTTGATTGATAATAACGATGTCACCAATAGATAAAACAAAGTTGAAGAAATAAGAGTTATCGCATACTATTGCAAATGAGAATTATTTACAACTAAGTCGATATTATGCCAGTAGCCATCAGTTTCTTGTTTTCGTTTGCTCTAATGATGCGTACTAAACCTCATACATGGGGCGTGATTCTTCACGTTTTAACACATGTGTTGATGCTACTTCTTATCCCTTCTGACTATGTTGTCCAATACCTTATGGTGATGTTTTTCTCTTCTCCATTCCTTATTCGACTTGCAAAACGCTCCTCTTCTTATGACATCTTATTTGCCTTTTTACCGCTTCTTATCGGTACTGGCGGGATGATGTTTACCGCTTAAAATCTGCTGGTTTCTACTTTTTACAATTAAGGTCTAAGCTTTAATTAATAGGCTTATGTTTTCATATGGTTATGTAATGTATTGCCATGGTGACAAATGCCATTGTTGTGATGAAACACAGATAACATGTCTAAAGCGTATTGAATGTTCAAAATTTGATTGTTTATTGAGTTGATTGTTAGTTAAATCAGCATTGTGAGCTAATGCGCATCACATTTCGATAAACTAAAATAATTTATAAAGGTCTTTCGTAAAGACGTTAGGCAATGAGCGGGGGTCAGATGAGTACACAAACTGTGCCGCAGGAAGTAGTTGTTGATGCTGTCAAAGGTAGTGTTTACGCTTTAACCCCAGAAGGGAATGTTAGAGAAGTAAAAGTTGGGGATGTTTTATTTCCTGATGAGGTGGTCATCACGGAAAATGGTGCTGCTCTGGAGGTTATTGCTGAGGGGGCACTTTATCTCGTTGATGAGAATTGTGTTGCTTGCATACCAACCTCAAGCCCTGAACAAGACTCTAGTGATGCGCTTGTCGTTGCGCCTGTTGATGGCAAGGTTAACGTTGACCCAACCGCAACTGGTAATGCTGAATTCGGTGAAGAAGATGTCGCTGCGATTCAACAAGCTATTTTAGAAGGCGCCGACCCAACGGCTATTCTTGAAGCTACTGCTGCTGGTCCAGGTGGTGGTGGCGGTGCGGGATCGGCAAATGCGGGTTTTGTCACCATTGAATACAATAACCCTGAAATTCTTGCTTCGACCTTTTTTGAAACCTCCGCTCCAACAACCGACACTGAAACTGATGAAGATTTGGATGGCATTAATGTCACCATCTTTGCTGATGGCGGTCAAACGCTGTCTTCTCAAGTAACAGAAGGCTCTATTTCTCTCTCTACTTACCCTCAAACTATTTCTTCAACTGTGGTGGTTGGCGCCGCTGATCTCGCACTTGATACAGACTCCTTTGTACCTGAAGCCGCATCTCTTGCATCTTTACTGGCAGAGTTAAACGCGGATATCACTTCCGGTGGTGTTGCCGTTTCATTTGTCTATGATGAAAACCAAAATGCGATCATCGGTACTCAAGGTAGTAACGAAGTTCTTCGTATTGAAATTGATGCAACGTCGTTAGGTTTAGATGCAGAACTTGAAGTCACCACGACAATTAGCCAAGGTATTGATCATTTACCTTCGATAGCGGATGGACAAGTCTCCATCGCTGGCGACCAAATTAGCATTGCATTTGATATTACGGGTGCAGATGTAGGTGGTAACAGTATTCTAGCTCCAGTGGATTTTACAACCACTGTGATTGATGGTGATAACCCAAGTTCGCAAGACATCGCGTTTGAAAATGTTGAGTCTTCTTCAACACCTATTACAGGGAGCTTTGTCGATATTGGCAGTGATCAACTATCTTCTGTCTCTTTTAACCAAGAAGGCTTGAGCCAGTTTAATGGTTTGCTTAGTGACAACCAAGCAACAGAAGTAACACTATCCGATGACGGTAGCACCATTATTTTATCTATCGCCGGTTCTAACGAAACGGTTTTATCGATAAGTCTCAACACAGATGGTACGTATCAATTCGAGCAGTTCAAACCGCTAGAGCAGAGTAATGCCGACGATACCATTGTGCTTTCCCTGCCTACCACTATTGTTGATTTTGACCAGGACATCACTGCTAATACTTTCAGCCTGACCATTTCTGATGGCAACAATCCAGTTATCGAAAACGTGACAGGGCTATCTTTAGACGAAGCGGGCGTAGATCAAGGCTCTCAAGAAGGGGCTGTGATTACCAGTGGTGCTGGATCTATTACGACTTCTGTTGGCAGTGACATTGTCGACCATTATGAATTAGAACCGAGCGAATTTAATAACTCTGGAGAGCTGCAATCTCAAGGGCAAGTTGTTCAACTGGAACAAACCTCCGAGAGCAATGGCGTTCGTACTTATGAAGGGTATATCGAACTGGGTGGTAATCGCATCACGGTCTTTGATGTGACGGTTGACTCTCCGGATCTTGGTGAATACCAGTTTAATCTATATGAACAGTTGGATCACACTGGTAGTAATAATGATTCTCTAACGTTTTCTTTGCCAGTCTATGCAGTGGACGCCGACGGAGACCGCTCATCTATTACCGCTGGCTCGAATACACCTGAAGCTGCTCAGATTGTCATTCAAGTCCAAGATGACACACCTACGATTGATGATGTAGTTGCCTTGTCAGTTGATGAAGATGATTTAGCGTCAATTGGTTCAGATGGCTCCGAACCAATTTCAGTTGGTGGTAACTTCACGACGACACAAGGCTCCGACCGAGTGGTGAGCTACCAGCTTGATGGATCTGCGACGCCAGTTGATGGTTTGAAATCACAAGGTGTCGACGTCGTTCTGAACGAGACTGCCAACCCTGATGGCAGCTTCACGTATGAAGCGACCGCTGGGACCAATGCGGTCTTTACGTTAACGGTCAACACCGATGGCAGTTATAACTTCACGCTACAAGGTCCAATTGACCACGCGCCAAACAGTGATGAATTGCTCCTCAATTTCCCAGTTATAGCGACAGATTTTGATGGCGATACCTCGACGGCAACGATTCCTGTCACGATTGTAGACGACAAGCCAACGATTACTGATGCCGATGCCATCTCTGTCGATGAAGATGATTTAGCAAGTATTGGCTCAGACCAAAGTAATCCGGTTTCTATCGATGGCAACTTCACTACAACACAAGGTTCTGACCGAGTGGTGAGTTACCAGCTCGATAATTCTGCAACGCCAGTCGATGGTTTGAAATCACAAGGTGTTGATGTGACGTTAGCGGAAACAGCGAACTCAGATGGTAGTTTCACTTATGAAGCGACAGCGGGTGCAAATGCGGTCTTTACGCTGACGGTAAACACCGATGGTAGCTACAACTTCACGCTGCAAGGTCCAATCGACCATGCTCCGAACAGTGATGAGCTGATCCTCAATTTCCCAATCATTGCGACAGACTTCGATGGCGATACCTCTACAGCAACAATTCCGGTTACCATCGTAGATGATCAGCCGACCATTGCCGACGTCGTTGCGCTTTCTGTCGATGAAGATGACCTAGCGAGTATCGGCTCAGACCAAAGCAATCCAATTTCCATTGATGGCAATTTCACGACGACACAAGGTTCTGACCGAGTAGTAAGTTATCAATTAGATAGCGCTGCAACGCCAGTTGATGGTTTGAAGTCGCAAGGTGTTGACGTCACTCTGAGTGAAACAGCAAACCCAGATGGTAGCTTTACGTATGAAGCGACAGCAGGTGCTAACGCTTTATTCACGCTTACCGTTAATACCGATGGTAGCTACAACTTCACGCTGCAAGGTCCAATCGATCATGCGCCAAACAGTGATGAGTTGATCCTCAACTTCCCAATCATTGCGACAGACTTTGACGGTGATAGTACAACGGCAACCATTCCAGTAACGATTGTGGATGACAAGCCGACGATTACTGATGTAGATGCGATCTCTGTCGATGAAGGTGATTTAGCGAGTACCGGCTCAGACCAAAGCAATCCAGTTTCAATTGATGGTAACTTTACGACAACACAAGGTTCCGACCGAGTAGTAAGTTATCAATTAGATAGTGCTGCAACGCCAGTCGATGGTTTGAAGTCGCAAGGAGTCGACGTCAGTCTAAACGAAACGGCTAATCCAGACGGTAGCTTTACTTATGAAGCGACAGCTGGGGCAAATCCCGTATTCACTCTGACGGTGAACCCAGATGGCAGCTACAATTTTACGCTACAAGGTCCAATTGACCACGCGCCAAATAGCGATGAGTTGGTTCTCAATTTCCCAATTACGGCGACCGATTTTGATGGTGATACGTCAACCGTAAGCATTCCAGTGACTATCATCGATGATAAACCAATAATCACAGACGTAGATGCGATTTCTGTCGATGAAGATGACCTAGCAAGTATCGGCTCAGATGGCTCCGAACCAGTTTCAATTGATGGTAACTTCACGACGACACAAGGTTCCGACCGAGTGGTTAGCTACCAGCTTGATGGTTCTGCAACGCCAGTTGACGGTCTGAAATCGCAAGGTGTCGACGTGACATTGGTGGAAACTGCGAACCCAGATGGCAGCTTCACATACGAGGCGACAGCGGGTGCAAATGCAGTATTCACGCTTACCGTTAAGACCGATGGCAGTTATAACTTCACCCTGCAAGGTCCGATTGACCATGCTGCAAACAGCGATGAGTTGGTTCTCAATTTCCCAATTACGGCGACCGATTTTGATGGTGATACGTCAACGGTAAGCATCCCAGTCACGATTGTGGATGATAAGCCGACCATTACTGATGTTGAGGCGATCTCTGTTGACGAAGATGACCTAGCAAGTATCGGCTCAGATGGCTCCGAACCAGTTTCAATTGATGGTAACTTCACGACGACACAAGGCTCTGACCGCGTGGTGAGCTATCAGTTAGACGGTTCTGCAACTCCTGTCGATGGTCTGAAATCGCAAGGTGTCGATGTAACATTGGCGGAAACCGCAAATCCAGATGGTAGTTTCACTTATGAGGCTACAGCAGGGGCGAATGCGGTCTTTACGCTGACGGTGAACACCGATGGCAGCTATAACTTCACCCTGCAAGGTCCAATTGATCACGCGGCAAACGGTGATGAATTACTCCTTAACTTCCCAATCATTGCGACCGATTTTGATGGGGATACTTCTACCTTAAGCATCCCAGTCACGATTGTGGATGATAAGCCGACGATTACTGACGTTGATGCGCTCTCTGTTGACGAAGATGACTTAGTAAGTATTGGTTCAGATGGCTCCGAGCCAGTTTCAATTGATGGTAACTTCACGACGACACAAGGTTCTGACCGAGTGGTGAGCTACCAGCTTGATGGTTCTGCCACGCCAGTTGATGGTCTGAAATCGCAAGGTATCGATGTAACATTGGCGGAAACTGCAAACCCAGATGGTAGCTTTACTTATGAGGCAACTGCGGGTGCAAATGCAGTATTCACGCTTACCGTTAAAACCGATGGCAGCTATAACTTCACATTGCAAGGTCCGATTGACCATGCTGCAAACAGTGATGAGTTGACTCTCAATTTTCCAATTATTGCGACCGATTTTGACGGCGATACCTCGACAGCCACTATTCCAGTTAGCATCGTAGATGACAAGCCAACCATTACTGATGCCGATGCGATCTCTGTTGACGAAGATGATTTAGCCAGTATTGGTTCAGATGGCTCCGAGCCAGTTTCAATTGATGGTAACTTCACGACGACACAAGGTTCTGACCGCGTGGTGAGCTACCAGCTTGACGGTTCTGCAACACCTGTCGATGGTCTGAAATCGCAAGGTGTCGATGTAACATTGGCGGAAACCGCAAATCCAGATGGTAGTTTCACTTATGAAGCGACAGCGGGTGCAAATGCGGTATTCACGCTTACCGTTAATACCGATGGTAGCTATAACTTTACCTTGCAGGGACCAATCGATCATGCGCCAAACAGCGATGAATTGATCCTCAACTTCCCAATCATTGCGACAGACTTTGACGGTGATAGTACAACGGCAACGATTCCTGTCACGATTGTAGACGACAAGCCAACCATTACTGACTTAGATGCGATTTCTGTTGATGAAGATGATTTAGCGACGATTGGTTCAGATGGCACAGACCCAGTTTCAATTGATGGCAACTTCACGACGACGCAAGGCTCTGACCGCGTGGTGAGCTACCAGTTAGACGGTTCTGCAACTCCTGTCGATGGTCTGAAATCGCAAGGTGTCGATGTCACATTGGCGGAAACCGCAAATCCAGACGGTAGTTTCACTTATGAAGCGACAGCAGGCACTAACGCGGTCTTTACGCTGACGGTAAACACTGACGGTAGCTACAACTTCACCCTGCAAGGTCCAATTGATCACGCTCCAAACAGTGACGAGTTGATCCTCAACTTTCCAATCATAGCGACAGACTTTGACGGTGATACAACAATCGCGACTATCCCAGTTACGATTGTGGACGACAAGCCGGTCATTACTGATGTCGATGCGATTTCTGTTGATGAAGATGATTTAGCGCCGATCGGTTCAGATGGCTCTGCCCCGGTTTCAATTGACGGAAACTTCACTACCACACAGGGCTCAGACCGAGTAGTGAGCTACCAACTAGAAAGCTCTGCAACACCAGTTGATGGTTTGAAGTCGCAAGGTATCGACGTCGTTCTGAATGAAACTGCAAACCCAGATGGTAGCTTTACTTATGAGGCAACAGCGGGTGCTAACTCGGTGTTTACGTTAACGGTCAATACCGATGGCAGCTACAACTTTACGCTGCAAGGTCCGATCGACCATGCACCAAACAGTGATGAGTTGATCCTTAATTTCCCAATTACAGCAACAGATTTTGATGGGGATACGTCAACAGTCAGCATCCCAGTCACGATTGTTGATGATAAGCCAACCATTACTGATGTTGATGCGATTTCTGTCGATGAAGATGATTTAGCGAGTATTGGCTCGGACCAAAGCAATCCGGTTTCCATTAATGGTAACTTTACGACGACGCAAGGTTCAGACCGAGTAGTGAGTTACCAGTTAGATAGCTCTGCAACACCAGTTGATGGCTTGAAATCGCAAGGTGTCGACGTCGTTCTGAATGAAACGGCAAACCCAGATGGTAGCTTCACTTATAAAGCGACAGCAGGCGCTAATGCGGTCTTTACGTTAACGATCAACGCTGATGGCAGCTACAACTTTACGCTGCAAGGTCCGATCGACCATGCATCAAACAGTGATGAGTTGGTTCTTAACTTCCCAATTACAGCAACAGATTTTGATGGGGATACGTCAACAGTCAGCATCCCAGTTACCATCGTTGATGATAAGCCAACCATTACCGATGTTGACGCAATCAGCGTGGACGAGGACGATTTAGCGGCTATCGGCTCAGATCAAAGCAATCCGGTTTCCATTGATGGTAACTTTACGACAACACAAGGCTCTGACCGAGTGGTGAGCTACCAACTAAACAGCTCTGCAACACCAGTTGATGGTTTGAAATCGCAAGGTGTCGACGTCGTTCTGAATGAAACGGCAAACCCAGATGGTAGCTTCACTTATGAAGCGACAGCAGGCGCAAATGCAGTCTTTACGCTGAAGGTCAACACCGATGGCAGCTACAATTTCACGCTGCAAGGCCCAATCGATCACGCTCCAAACAGCGATGAGTTGATCCTTAATTTCCCGATTATTGCGACCGATTTTGACGGCGATATAACAACGGCAACGATTCCTGTCACGATTGTGGACGACAAGCCGGTCATTACTGATGTCGATGCGATTTCTGTCGATGAAGACGATTTGGCGAGCGTTGGTTCGGATGGTTCAGATCCAATTTCAATCAATGGTAACTTTACGACGACGCAGGGCTCTGACCGAGTGGTGAGCTATCAGCTTGAGGGCGCTGCAACGCCAGTCGATGGTTTGAAGTCGCAAGGAGTCGACGTTAGTCTAAACGAAACGGCTAACCCAGACGGTAGCTTCACTTATGAAGCGACAGCATGGGCAAATCCCGTATTCACTCTGACGGTGAACCCAGATGGCAGCTATAACTTCACGTTACAAGGTCCGATTGACCATGCTGCAAACAGTGATGAGTTGATCCTCAATTTCCCAATTATCGCGACCGATTTTGATGGTGATAGCACAGCGGCAACGATTACGGTTACGATTGTTGACGACAAGCCAACGATTGCTGATGTAGACGCAATCAGCGTGGATGAGGACGATTTAGCGACTATCGGTTCAGACCAAAGTAATCCGGTTTCCATTGATGGTAACTTCACGACGACGCAAGGTTCAGATCGCGTGGTGAGTTACCAACTAGACAGCTCTGCAACACCAGTTGATGGTTTGAAATCACAAGGTGTCGACGTCGTTCTGAACGAGACTGCAAACCCTGATGGTAGCTTCACGTATGAAGCGACCGCTGGGAGCAATGCGGTCTTTACGTTAACGGTCAACACCGATGGCAGCTATAACTTCACGCTACAAGGCCCAATTGACCACGCGCCAAACAGTGATGAATTGATCCTCAATTTCCCAATCATCGCTACTGATTTTGACGGTGATAGCACAACGGCAACCATTCCAGTCACGATTGTGGATGATAAGCCAACCATTACTGACGTTGACGCAATCAGCGTGGACGAGGACGATTTAGCGACTATTGGTTCAGACCAAAGTAATTCGGTTTCCATTGATGGTAACTTCACGACGACGCAAGGCTCAGACCGAGTGGTGAGCTATCAGCTTGATGGCTCTGCAACGCCAGTTGATGGTTTGAAGTCACAAGGTGTCGACGTGACACTAGCGGAAACCGCAAACCCAGATGGCAGCTTTACGTATGAGGCGACAGCAGGGAACAGTGCGGTCTTTAGGCTGACGGTAAACCCAGATGGCAGCTACAATTTTACGCTGCAAGGTCCAATCGACCATGCGCCAAACAGCGATGAGCTGATCCTTAACTTCCCAATCATTGCGACCGATTTTGATGGTGATACGTCAACGGTAAGTATCCCAGTCACCATCGTCGATGATAAGCCAACCATCACTGATGTTGATGCGATCAGTGTGGACGAGGACGATTTAGCGAGTATTGGCTCAGACCAAAGTAATCCGGTTTCTATTGATGGCAACTTTACGACGACGCAAGGCTCAGACCGAGTAGTGAGTTACCAACTAGACAGCTCTGCAACACCGGTTGATGGTCTGAAATCGCAAGGTGTCGACGTGACACTAGCGGAAACTACAAACCCAGATGGTAGCTTTACCTATGAGGCGACAGCAGGCGCTAACGCGGTATTCACGCTTACCGTTAATACTGATGGCAGCTATAACTTTACGCTGCAAGGTCCAATCGACCATGCGCCAAACAGTGATGAGTTGCTCCTCAATTTCCCAATCATTGCGACCGATTTTGATGGTGATACGTCAACGGTAAGTATCCCAGTCACCATCGTCGATGATAAGCCAATCATCACTGACGTAGATGCGATTTCGGTGGATGAAGACGATTTGGCGAGCATTGGCTCGGATGGTTCAGACCCAATTTCAATTGGTGGCAACTTCACGACGACGCAAGGCTCAGACGGTGTGGTGAGCTATCAGCTTGATGGCTCTGCAACACCAGTTGATGGTTTAAAATCGCAAGGTGTCGACGTGACACTAGCGGAAACTGCAAACCCAGATGGCAGCTTTACCTATGAAGCGACAGCTGGTGCTAACGCGGTATTCACGCTTACCGTTAATACCGACGGCAGCTATAACTTTACGCTGCAAGGTCCAATCGACCATGCACCAAACAGTGATGAGTTGCTCCTCAATTTCCCAATCATTGCGACCGATTTTGATGGTGATACGTCAACGGTAAGTATCCCAGTCACCATCGTCGACGATAAGCCAACCATCACTGATGTCGATGCGATTTCTGTCGATGAAGACGATTTGGCGAGTGTTGGTTCGGATGGTTCAGACCCAATTTCAATCAATGGTAACTTTACGACGACGCAAGGCTCAGATGGTGTGGTGAGCTATCAATTAGATGGTTCTGCAAACCCTGTCGCTGGACTGAAATCGCAAGGTGTCGACGTGACACTAGCGGAAACTGCAAACCCAGATGGTAGCTTTACGTATGAAGCGACAGCAGGCGCTAACGCGGTATTTACGCTTACCGTTAATGCTGACGGCAGCTATAACTTTACGTTGCAGGGACCGATTGACCATGCGCCAAACAGTGATGAGTTGATCCTCAATTTCCCAATCATTGCGACAGATTTTGATGGCGATACTTCGACAGCAACGATCCCTGTTACGATTGTGGACGACAAACCCAACATTACTGATGTAGATGCAATCAGTGTGGACGAAGATGACCTAGCGAGTATCGGTTCCGACCAAAGTAATCCGGTTTCCATTGATGGCAACTTTACGACGACTCAAGGCTCAGATGGTGTGGTGAGCTATCAACTAGATGGTTCTGCAACCCCTGTCGCTGGACTGAAATCGCAAGGTGTTGACGTTACTCTCAATGAAACCGCTAACCCTGATGGCAGCTTCACTTATGTGGCGACAGCTGGGGTGAA
Organism: Vibrio sp. SCSIO 43155; assembly: GCF_023716605.1. Taxonomy (NCBI): domain Bacteria; kingdom Pseudomonadati; phylum Pseudomonadota; class Gammaproteobacteria; order Vibrionales; family Vibrionaceae; genus Vibrio; species Vibrio sp. SCSIO 43155. Next base: position 754,480 of record NZ_CP071853.1, read on the forward strand.
TGCAGTATTTACGCTAACGGTTAATACTGATGGCAGCTATAACTTCACGTTGCAAGGTCCGATTGACCATGCGCCGAATAGTGATGAATTGATCCTCAATTTCCCAATCGTCGCTACGGATTTTGACGGCGATACTTCAACGGCAACCATTCCTGTTACGATTGTGGACGACAAGCCAACCGTTACTGATGTTGATGCACTCACTGTCGATGAAGATGACATCACAACCATTGGTTCTGACCAAAACGACGACGCCTTTATGTCAGGCATGTTCACGACCACAGAAGGTTCTGACGGCGTAGTGAAGTATCAATTAGATACGACGGCAGATCCGGTTGCAGGGCTGAAATCTCAAGGTAATGACGTAACACTTGCTGAGACCGCTAATCTTGATGGCAGTTATACCTACACAGCCACGGCTAATGGTAGTGCTGTATTTGAATTAGTTGTTAAGCCTGACGGTAGCTATACGTTCACCTTGCAAGGTCCACTTGACCATGCGACCAACAGTGATAGTTTGCAGATTGACTTCCCGATCATTGCGACCGACTTTGATGGTGATACATCATCTGAAACGCTTCCTGTCACGATTGTGGACGATAAACCGACACTTGGCGGTATTGTTGATACCAGCACGCAAACAGTGGATGAAGATGACATTCCAACGATAGGATCTGATGGTGCTCAATCGAATAGCATTACGGGTAACTTTATCGCGAATGATGGTTCTGACAGTATCGTTGAGTATGAGGTGTCCGATCTAAATTCTCCAGTTCAAGGTTTGCAGTCTGGAGGGCAAGACCTAGTGATGGTTGAAGTCTCTAATTCAGGCGGTGTTTCTGTTTATGAAGCGCGTATTGATGGGACCACGACACCAATTTTCCGCGTTACGCTTGATGCATCGGATGACAGCTATCAGTTTGATTTGCTTGGTGCGCTAGACCATCCTGATGCGGACGGAGAAAACCAGATCGTCATCAATTTACCTATCCAAGCGACCGACTTTGATGGTGATGTTTCTAATACGCAACTGCTACCGATTACGGTTGTCGATGATGTTCCAATCATTGATGGCGTAGTGGCTGGCAGCGAGCAGATTGTGGATGAAGATGACTTGCCGGCAGGCACTGACGCGGCAAGTGCCGAAGATACTGTCATCACAGGCACGCTGGATATCAATGAAGGCGCAGACCAAGTCGCCTCTATCCAGCTTAGCGATTTGACCACGCCAGTTGCGTCATTAATGTCTGATGGTCAGCCTATCTCTCTTGTGTTGAGTTCAAGTCTCAATGGGGTCAATGTTTACCAAGGCATTGCTGGTAACCCAGCAGAGGTGGTATTTGAGCTGACGTTAGATGCGACAGATAACTCTTATGAGTTTGACCTACAAAAACCACTTGATCATCCAGATGGTAATCAGCAAAACACCATTGTTATTGACCTTCCTGTTACAGCGACAGATAACGATGGCGATACGTCACCAGTGTTTACGTTGCCGATTACGGTAGTGGATGATGTTCCAGTCGTTACGCAAATTGATAGCTTGCAAGTTGACGAAGATGACCTTCCTTTGGGTTCAGATTTGTCGAAAGAGCCTCTGACCGTATCCGGTGAGTTTGAAGTAACCAGTGCCGATGGTATTGATTCGTTTGTTTTGGATCTGAGCACAAATCCAGTTCCAAACCTGAAATCGGGTGGGGAGGATGTCACCATTTCACCGGATGCAAGCGCGTCAACGGCAGATGCACTTGTCTACATTGGTCAAACTGCGAATGGAGCAACGGTCTTTACCTTAACACTCCACCAAGATGGTAAATACGACTTCGAACTGTCTGGTCAACTTGATCATGCGGTTAACTCAGACCAAATACTATTGAATCTTCCTGTTCAAATTACAGATGGCGATAACGATACAATTACAGCAACGTTGCCTGTTACCATTGTGGATGATAAGCCAACGATTGATGCCATTCGTCCTGGTAGCATCTTGTCAGTGGATGAAGATGACATCCCAAGTGAAGGCTCAGATACCACGCCTGAATCCAATGTTATTGGCGGTAACTTCGATGTTACTGACGGCGCTGACTCTATCGTGAGTTTCCAATTAGATAGCTTAACATCGCCTGTTTCAGGACTAAAATCAGGAGGTCAATCCCTTGAGTTGGTTGAATTCTCTAATGCTAACGGTGTCGTTGAGTATCGTGCTTACGTCCAAGGGACAACCGACACAGTATTTAAACTGACGCTTAATGGCTCTGCAGACAGTTATGAATTCGAGTTATTGGGGGCTTTGGACCATCCATCAGGCAGCGACCAAAACTCGCTAGTGATTAACTTCCCTGTCAATGCGACCGATTTTGATGGTGATGTCTCAAACAACATTACCTTACCGATCACCGTTGTGGATGATGTCCCGGCGATTATCAAAGTCGCGGACACAAGCGAACAAACAGTGGATGAAGATGACTTGCCAGGAGGCTCGGATACCACTAGTGGTGATTCTCGCGTACTTAATGGTGGTTTTGACGTTGTCGACGGTGCGGATGAGATTGTTAGTTATCAAATCTCTGATTTTGATGCGGTGGTATCTGGACTAACTTCGAATGGTTTAGATCTTGAGTTGAAGCCATTGCCTTCTGCCGGTGGTGTGACAGGTTATGAAGCCGTCATTGTGGGAACTTCAACGCAAATCTTCACGCTGACACTCGATGCGAATAACGACAGTTATCAATTTGAGTTATTGGGTCCGCTCGATCATGCGGTGGTTCAAGGTGAGAACACGCTAACGATCGATATTCCAATCACGGTCACCGATTATGACGGTGATACGTCTGCTTCACTTAATCTACCGATTACCATAGTGGATGATATTCCAGAAATTAAATCGGCGGATGCGCTTGCCGTGGATGAAGACGACTTAGCCAATGGCTCTCAAGCAACGGGTAAAGATAGCTTAGAAGCAACTGGCAATTTTGATACGGTTGAAGGGGCAGATACGGTTGTTTCTTATCAGCTTGATCTGACTTCGAATCCTATTCCTGGTGTCACTTCGGGTGGGTTAGCGGTGACTCTGGTACAAACTGGGGTAAGCAATAATAACTACACCTATCAAGGACAAACGCCAAATGGCAGCTCCGTGTTCACCTTGGTACTCAATGCAGACGGCTCTTACAAGTTTACGCTTGAAGGTGTCCTTGACCATTCTGTGCAGGGTGAAGACACTTTAATCCTCGACCTGCCTGTCTTTGCTACAGACGTGGATGGAGATACTGCGGGCATTAATTTACCTGTAACCATAACCGATGACGTCCCAACGTTATATGACGCATCGATTTCACGTGTTGAAGGTCAAAGTGGACGCACGGTTCGCTTGTTTAGAGACCCAGTAGAAGGCGACGATGATCTTGGCGCCGATGGTGCGCAAATTACCTCTTTCTCAGCGGACAATTCCGGAATTTACTTCAAGCAGAATGGTGTTGACTCCAGCTCAGTTGACCTCAATGGTAGTAATCAAACCGTCTCAGTCCATAAAGTATTAGATGGTGCCGATGCCGAAATCGGTGTTTTGATTGTTCGCACTAATGGTCGTGTGACATTCCGCCCTAACGACGACTTAGATCATACCGAAACAGATTCTATTGATTTCACTGTCAACGTTGTTGCTACCGATGGTGATGGTGATACAAGTGATGCAGATGTAGATATTTCGGTAAGAGATAGAAATGCTGAAATTAAAACGTCGACAGTAACCGCGTTTGAGGACCAAGGGCGCGGTGGTGTTGTCGCTGGTGTTGATTCAGCGAATACACAAGACAACCTGTCAACGTTAGATATCACTCCTGCAAAAGTGGACCTCGTCATTGATCTGCATGATATCGATCGTAATGAGAGTTTAGGCGATATCATTATTCGTGACGCGAACAGTTACGAAGGTACTTTCTTCTACCTAGATAGTGCTACTGGTAGCTATGTGGCGCTAACGACTAGCGGTAACAATGTTATTTTGGATGGTGCGAATGTCGAGCAGTCGTTCAGCGGCGAACTTGTGTCACTCGATAATCTATATTTCGTTCCTGACCGCCATGCTTCAACAGATGCAGCAGGTGTTGACCCTCGTATTCGTATTGAAATCCTCAACAACGGCGTAAGAGATCACTTTGTTGATGGTCGTTTAGATATTGAGGTGGATGCTGTTGCGGATATTGCTACGTGGAAAGGGACCAGTGACTTTGCGTATACGGTTGATGAGGATGCTAACAACGTCTCATTAAACATTGAAGCTGAAACGCAAGATAACAGTAATCCGGAAGCAATAGCCTATGAGTTTGTATTTACTGAAGGTGGTGCGAGCGCAACACTTGTGTACTCAGATGGTTCCGCTATCCCAGAAGTGGGTGGTAAATATCTTGTTGACGCAAACCGAATTGGTGAAGTCCAGGTTGATCCTGCAGATAACTTCTCCGGTCAGATCAAAATCGATGTGACAGCGATTACGACGGAAGGGAATAACCCGCTTGCTGGTAAAGATACCGCTCGCTCTGTGACAGAAGAAATTGTGATTGACGTGAATCCGGTTGCTGATGCCGGTAGTTTTACTGTTAACCGCATTAATATTTTTGAGGACAATGCGAGAACGCAAGACACCGTAGACCCAGTGACAGATCATGATCCACTTCAACTCAGTGAAGTGATTAAGATGACGCCTTCTGCAGATATAGATGGCTCGGAAGAGTTGTTTGTACGCATCGATAACTTCTCAATTGATGGTGTCACCTTAGTGTGGCTTGATAGCGGTAACCCAAGCCAAATCAACGTTGTTACTGACTCTGGTGGCAATGTTCTGTATTACGAAATTCCAGAATCGAATCTAGCGGATGTTGAGGTGCTTCCTCCAATTCACAGCAATGAAGACTTCACTTTCAATGTCGAAGGTATTGTGAAAGACAACGCATCACTTTCTTCTGGCGCCGCGCAGGATATCCGCTCATTAGGTACCCAGTCAGTGATCGTTTCAGTCAAAGGTGTTGCCGATATCCCGGACATTGAGCTGAACGATAAAACAGGGGTTTGGAATGTTTTTGATGATGGTAACGTTCGTGGTATCGAAGCAACCATTGACGAAAATGGTCAAGTCGATCTTGCATTTAGCGTGGTTTCCGGAGAACTGAAGGATAACCCTGCAGACAGCTCAGAAACCATTACGGTTCTTCTGTCGAACATTCCAGACGGTGTTGAACTGTTTGATAGTGATGGCTCATCCATCGATTTGACGTTTGTTGGATACGACGGTGCTGGTGAACCGATTTACGAAGCGAACATTACGGACGCAAATGTGAATTCAGGTATTGTGATTCGACCTGAAACCTCATCTACGGAAAATATCACGATCACGGCGACCACTATCGTGACAGAAAACGATGGTCATACTCGCTCTGTGGCGGGTGAGATCCGCGTTAAAGTGGCACCAGTTATTGATGCTCAAGACAACTATGTGGTGAGCTCTGAAGGTAATGAAGATACTCGCATCAATATCGATTGGGAGCCAACTGCAACACAAAGTCCGGATGCGGACGAATTCTTTGCCGAACTAACCATCAGTGGCTTCCCGAATGGCAGCACCGTATATGTTGGTGGTGTTGCTCAAACGGTAACAGGTGGCAGCATCACGTTGACGCCGGGAACCAATGAGTCAGAGCAAGATTTCTCGGCGCGAATAACCCAAGACGGATACATTCAGGTGCAATTGGAGCAAGACTCTAGTTTAGACTTCGATTTGAGCACGCAAGTGACGGTGAAGGAAATTGATGCTGAGTACGTAGATTCGGGTAATCCGGGCGAGGGCATAGCATCAACGGTCATCAATGGCACGGTCAATGTTCAAGTTAACCCAGTGGTTGAGCCAGAAGATTTAACCGGTCCAGTTTCAGGTCAAACACGTCTTCTTGTTGAAGGTACAGGCGGTGCTGTTACTGATACGGTACAGTCCGATACTCAGGGACGAATTGATTTCACTATTAATACTGCGGCTGGTGGTTCTGCTGATGCAAACATTATCAAGTATCAGGAGTTCGATAACTCTTCAGATGAAGTGGTCACCCAACTTGTGGTGCAGTTTAGTAATACTTCTCCAGAGATCTTGAATCAATTAGTTATTATTGGTGCTTCTAACGAAGGCGGTGGTCGTTGGACTATTACCGATGAAGAAAACTTCTCAATCATTGCGCCTGCTGGCTTAGATTTGACGCCAAACGACAACACGGATGACGGAGCAAACGGTGGTATCTCTTCGATTGGTCTTACCATCTATGCTCAAGTTAACGATTTAGGTGAAGATGCGTCAGAAGTCGACGCAACCGTGACGCGACAAACCGATATCACACTGGAGTTCCCAACTGATATCACGCCTCAAACTAGTGTAGCGGCTGATATAGAGCTTGATAACACGGTCCAAATTGATGGTAGCGAAGACAATGTCATTGATTTAGGTGTTCAGTTGGCATCGAAAGTCAGCACTATGAATGGCGATACAGTAGAAGACGTGCTGACGTTAGTGATAGACCCAACATCTCCAAGTGTACCGCCAGGTCTTGTTATTGGTGGTACCGATGTCGACTTTGTTAATGGCAAATATGTGTTCCAAGCGACGGTTGATGCAAGTGGAAATATCACTGGTTTGGACGGTCTCACTCTACGTGTGGCAGAAGACTGGGCGGGAGACTTTACCCTACCAGTACTATTTGTAACGACTGACACGCAGTCCGGTGACGAAAACTCAACGCTTGAGTCACTTCCTGTTCAGATCCTACCCGTTGCAGACGTACCAGGGTCCTCTGTTGATCAACCTCTTGATAGCGACGTCACTCCGGATGTGACGGTCGACATCACTGGCACACTTGGTCTTGATGCTAACAAACAACCAGTTAATGACCTCAATAGCGATGTTCCAACGAACGATGGTGTTGGCTACGAAGATGGCTTGATTCAGTTGAATTTGAACGTTGATTTTGCTGACGACCGTAACAACCTTCAAGCAGGACAAGAAACACTCACTAACGTGAAGCTTACGGTTGCCGATACAACACTGGGTGAGTTTGTTGATGCAAATGGCAATCCACTTGGTACAAGCATTGAGTTTAATGCTGCTGAGATTGCGGCAGGTGCACTTGATGAGGTGTTGTTTAAACCGAAAGAAAACTACCCTGTCGGTGGTGGTCAAAATACAGTTCAAATCAATATTGAAGGCGAGATCACCGATACTGCAGTTATTGACCAGACTACATTGGCAAACCCGGGTGATGATACGGACGTACGCAACTTCACCGACAGTGTGTCATTTGAAATCACTCCTGTTGTGGATGACATCACTATTAGCGGTGCCGATCCAACTCAGCCTATAGTGGTGACGGGCGATGAAGATACGTTGATTTCCTTAGCGCAATCAGGCTCTGGTGTGTCAGTGAGCCTGAATGACAATGATGGTTCGGAACAGTTTGTATCGCTGAAACTGACGGGTTTACCGACTGACTTTATCGTCACTTCAAATTCTCCTGATTACACCGTGAAGAACAATGGCGGCGGAGAGTGGAGTATTCAGTTGAAAGACTTGACGCAAACGTCAGTTGATCTCAGCGCTATTCAAATTCAACCGCCGAAAAACTTCAGTGGTGAAGCGGAGATCGGAATTACAGTCTTTACGCAGGAAGAATTACTTAAAGTTCCTACTGAACATACTGGTAATTTCAAAGTTGTGATTGACCCAATTGGTGATGATGTCGACGTTAACCCAGATACGCTTGTGTCAGGTAACGAAGGCGAAGACATCGATATCAACATAAATGCTCTAGTGGTCGACAATAAAGAGTCGATTGGTGATGGTGCAACGTATCAAGAAAATGACCCAGAAACACTTCGCGTCGAAATTTCAAACGTGCCAGATGGCGCAACCATTGCACTGGCAGATGGTACTCAGTTTGTGAACCAAGGCAGTGGTGTATTCGTCCTAGAAATCGATGCACAAGATTTGGATAAAGTGGTCTTCAATTCGGGTGATCGTAACGATAACTCTTGGAATGGTACGCTTGAGTTTAAAGTTCAAGCCGTGGATACCGGTCTAGATGGAAGCCAAAGCTTAGGCACTCCACAGCAATTTGATGTGAATGTTGAGGTTGAGGCGATTAACGACCGTCCTGAATTCGTTAATACCGTAGATGTTGAAACGCCGGAAGACACACCATTACTCCTTGATGGCTTTAGTGTTTCGGATGTTGATGCCGTTTTGGATGATCCGAGTGCTGAGTACGTATTGGATGTGACGGTCGATAGCGGTACGTTGGTTCTGGACCCTGCGCTTGTCACTACTTACAACTTAACTGTGCAAGGTGATGGCTCTGATACTCTTGAATTGAAAGGGACAGTGGCTGATCTCAACAATGCTATTGCCAATGGTTTGATAGAGTTCAACCCTGATTTGAACTTCTTTGGTGACGTTACCGTTGGCGTTACTGTCGATGACCAAGGTAACGAAGGTCTAGTGATCAGTGGCGTCGATGACACACTCAATACCAACAGCACTAGCTTTAATATCGAAGTGACTGAGGTCAATGATACACCAGAGACAACACCAGTTACCTTGCCGGATATCGAAGAAGACAGTGGCGTATTCTCTATTTCTGAAGCAGACCTAATTGCGAACGCGACGGATATTGAAAACGACAACCTCACAGTAAGTAATGTGCAGGTGGCGGATCCAAACGCTGGTAGCGTGAATTTTAATAATGTGACGGGAGAGTGGGAGTTCACGCCAGCGTCGGATTATAACGGTCCAGTCGAGCTCACTTACACGATAACAGATGATGGTACGACAGACGGCGCATTGGATCCTAAGTCGGTAAATGGCACCGCTTCATTCAATGTAACGGAAGTGAATGATGTACCAACCACATCACAAGTTGCGCTCTCTGACATAGCTGAAGACAGTGCGGCGGTCGAAATTACCCAAGCCGATCTGCTCGTTAACGCATCTGACATTGAAAACGACACCTTGACTGTAAGTAACGTGCAATTGGTTGATCCAAGTAGTGGCTTACTCACCTTTGATAGCATTGCGGGTACATGGTCTTTTACACCAGCGCCAGGTTACAACGGCACAGTAAATCTGACTTACGACATTACCGATGATGGTACAACCAATGGCGCTTCTGACCCACAGACTGCGTCAGGAACCGCAACCTTTGAGGTGACGGAAGTCAATGATGCACCAGTGACCTCTGAAGTGACGCTGAGCAGTGCGGAAGAAGATGGCGGGACAGTGACAATTACGGCGACAGAATTGTTAAGTAATGCCACGGATCCTGAATCGGACAACCTGACCATTAGTAACCTTGCTCTCGCTAATCCTACTGAAGGCGTTTTAACTCAAGTGAGCGCAACGGAATGGACGTTTGAACCTGCTTCAAACTTCTTCGGAGATGTGAATTTTACCTACGAAATCACCGACGATGGTACGACCAATGGTTCACCAGACCCAATTACGGTCGCTGGTACAGCAGTGATTAATGTTGAAGCTACCAATGATGCACCACAAATTATGGCAACATCGGTTACGGATACCATTAATGAAGCAGATGGGCAGAAAATCACAGGTATCAGTGTCAGTGATATCGATTTTACAGGTGCACAAGCGAACGAAATTATGACAGTAACACTCAGCTTGACCGAAGGCGATGTTCGTGTTGAGCCACCTGCGGGCAGTGGTGTCACTGTTGGAAATGGGATGGCGGGTGAAGTTATTCTTATGGGGACGCCTGACAATATTAATGCCGTTCTTGGGGCAACGGATGCTGCTGAAGGTGTATTTGTGGATGCAGGAAACGTTAACGCGGCTTCTATCTCGTTGTCTGTCAAAGTCGAAGATAATGGCGTCTACTTTGAGAATACAGCAGGCATGGCGCTAGAGGCAAACCAGGACTTTGCTATCAACGTGACACCGGTAGCTGACGCTCCGACATTAGGTATTGACCCTCAGTTTAACTACATTCGTCAAATTGCGGCGAGCCAAACGGCGAGTGCTCAAGGTTTAGCCATTGTCGGTATCATGGCGGCACTGACGGATATTGATGAAGTGCTATCTCTTGAATTAACCGGCGTACCCGCGAGTGCGAACGTGACCAGTGGTATTGCACCGTCAAACATTACGTTTGATGGCACAACATGGACGGTTCCAAGTGATGAGATTGATACACTGCAAATTGTCGCAACGGATACAAACAGCGGTATCGATGTGGGTAGTTACGATATCTCCGTAACGGCGGTATCAACCGAATCTAATGGCGATGAAGCGCAATCATCACCCGTTCAAATTAGTTTAGATGTTAGTAGCGATGGAGACGACATTGATCAATCGAGCGCATCGGATGACAGTTACCTCGCTGGTGGCGATACGGGCATTAGCCTAACTGGTGGTGACGGTGACGACCTGATCGTTGGTGGTGATGGCGATGACGTCCTTATCGGCGGTTTGGGTTCCGATATCCTAACTGGTGGCGATGGTAGTGATATCTTTAAATGGACAATCGATTCCGTAGATGAGGGGGCGATTGATACCATTACGGACTTCACCCTTAACGAAGACAGTATCGACCTACGCGAAGTAATTTCTGACCTAAGTAGCCCAATGATCGATATGGATGATTTGTTGAGTCATATCTCTGCAGACTACGATGCGTCAACAGAGGCTGTGTCATTGAACATCACGACCGATGCCAATGTTCATCAAACTATCGTGGTTGAACATCTAGGTGATTCAATTGATTTCAATGGGTTAACCTCTAATGAAATTGTTGAGTCATTGTTGAATAATAACGTTCTTGCCAATGGTTAAACGAGTGTAAAAGCAAAAGCGCGATAGCTCATAGAGTTATCGCGCTTTTTTGTGTTCAGTTTGTTGCTGTTCGACCGCTGACTGCTGGTAGATTACCGTTGCTCGCAGGTATTAATTAGGAGTGGCTTAAACGTGGATATCGAGTAAGCTGCCGATGACTTCGTTGTTTTTATCAACAACGGAAGCACCAATGCGATTGTAGGTTGAAGCTTGGGTGAGATTTACCAAGGGTTCGATTGGGTTAGAAGGCAAATCAGAAGCCTTATTGAACTCAAGTTCGTTGCCTTTTACTAAATCAACTTTATTGAAGGCGAGATCATTTTCTTTTATGAAGTCTTGCTGAATTTCATGCGCAGCACCTTCAGCCATCTTATGCGATAGCTGAATCATATTATATCCGGACTGTATTCCTGATACTGGCATGGTTACTCTCTCACTTGTTATGCTTTTGTTAGCATAGGAAGTGTTGATAATTCGTGCAAGTGCTTTATTTGAACTGTTTGATTACGCAAACAGTTTTGAAAGCATATCACGCTCTTCCGAAGAAAGAAGCGGACTCTCTTTTTTATTAAGGGATAGATTAATTTCACCTTGAAGTGACTTTAACTGAGAAGCCGTCAGTTCATTAATCTTCTTTCTTAATTCATAAAATTCTTGAGTAGTCATCGTGACCTCCCCACATTTCTTGGGTTTCTCCTTCATCAACCCACCTCAGCGACCCTCATGGTCACAATCAAACAGTGTTCTAATATGGTTAGATTAGATTTTGAGTGGTGATTTTTTGTCCGAGAAATGTCAGATGGTGTCAAATGACATGTAAGAATATTCTTATGAATAAGTCTGCTAATCATAAAGGAGTAGAATCATAACCTACTCCTCTGGAACAGTGTTCTTAATCAGTTTACGCGCACGGCAAACTTAGAAGCCAGTGAATGCAACTCGGGTAACATGCGATAGATTAGGTGAAGCTGTTGAAGCACCATTCGTGCAGAATGATCATCTTCATCACGCCACTCATTTAATCGTTGTTCCAAATTCGTGTCATCGATCGAGGACAAATCGCATTCTTCACAGTGTTGATGCAGTTGTCGGTACAGTACGTCTAGGTGCTGGTGAATACAACGGTGTGCATCCAGAACGAGTTGGTGAATTGACTCATCCTCAATCCTTGTCCGGTGTGCGCCCAGTGCTGAAATGTAACTCAACATCGCGTGGTTTAGCGTAAGGAAGCGGAAACTCTCATCCACGGCTGTACGGTACTTACCCGGTTCCGCCAGCATAGTGCTGATGGCTGAAGATAGGTTGGCATCGGTATTGTGCGCCTGACGACGAGCAATTCGATAGCTCAAGTTATCTTTCTTACCAATTCGGTACTGACCGATGATCTGTCCAAGATATTGCTTGTTGGCGTCGATTGCATCCGACATGACTTTATGCAGACGTTTTGATTGCCAATCAGGCAGAATCACCATAACAGCACCAACCGCTAACACACAGCCAATCAAGGTATCTGCAAGGCGAGGGAGCACCACAGCGTAGCCTTCGCCCAATTGGTTAAATAGGAACAGCACGAGTAAGGTGATAAAGCCTGTCGCATAACCATAGTTGTTGATGCGAAACGCAAAGAACATCACGCCGGATATCACAATGAAGACCAACTGGCTTTCTTGGGAAGGAAAGAAGGTGAGCAGTGGTACGCCAATCAACAAGCCCGCTAACGTGCCAATTACGCGCGCAGTAAGCTTCTGTCTTGTCGCACTGTAGTTTGGCTGGCAGACAAACAACGTGGTCAGCAATATCCAGTATCCACGATCAATATCGAACGCTTGAATGATCCCATACCCTGCAGTAAGCGCAATCGACATGCGTAAGGCATGACGAAACAACATTGAATCCTTGTTCAAGTTAGCTGAAATGCGTTGCCACATTGCTTTAAGCGTGTGCGGATTGGTGTCATCCAGCACGTCTTCTTCCAATCGTTCAGCATCTGGGTTGTTGATGTTACTCAACTGCTTTTCTACGGTAGCAAGGTTATTGAACAGGTACGTTAACTGAGCCAATAAGCGCTTCCAGTGACTTTGCTGTTGTTCTTCTAAATAACCCAATGAGTTTTGTAATTCCGCTAATGCCAATATGGATTGATCAGTGTGCGTGTACTCGTTTCCCAACCGAATCGCATGAGCGATATCGCGGCAAGCTTGGGCTTGAGACTCAAGCAAATACTTAAAGCGGAATAAGACGTCAGAGCGTTCGAATTCCGTCGCCAAATCTTGATAGCGATAATGGCTGGAACTCACGCGCTCGTGAATGTCTTGTGCAATAAAGTAGATATTGAGGAAGCGGTCACTCGGACCATCAATATGCCCGCGTTTGGAGCGGCTAAGCAGGGTTGCTTTACAAGCATTCAATGCATTTACGGTGGCTGCGTTTAATCTTGCTGCTTCAATACGCATCGGCTGCGGGGTTAAGTTCGTTACTGGATGAAACAGCTTGGCTTTCGCATCAAGGTAATTGGCGATTTGCAGGAACACAGTTGCCAGACTTTGCTGAACAGGCTGCATTGGCCAAAACATCTGCCAAATCATCGACATAAAGTAATACCACGCAGCGCCCGTTAAAAGCAGCAATGGTTGGAACCAAATATTGGTACTCTCATGTGCCCCAAGCATGGTGTAGATGGCGATCAACAATGAGCCAAATGCAATGCTGGCGTACTTAGGTCCGATTGCTCCTAGCATGATGAAGCCGAACGTCGAGATAAACAGACCGATCGCAAATGCCCATGGCGTATCAAATAAGATCTCTATTGAGAAAGCAGCAACCGCAAAACAGATAAAGGTGAGAAAGAGGGCTTTTATCCTACCTGTAAAGCTGTCATCACTCTCTGCAAGTGCAGCGGCAATGACACCTAGAATCAGGGGCGTGATTAATGTGTTTTGCTGGAAGTACCATGCGGGGATCACGACGCCTAGTAAAGTGATCAGAATAAGAATGCTGTAGTTGAGAGTTTTGTTTGCCCAAAAGAGGCGGAATTTTAAAGCTGCTTGCACGATGCGCCTTTCGTTGCCGGTGGAAAACGAGAGAAGTTTAACAAACTCACTATAGCGCGTTTATGACCTAATTTAATAAAAATCGTCACTTGCTCAGGAAATCAACAGATTTGTCATTGACTTAACGAATCTACACGGATGAAAGAATATACCGTTGTTCACAAATTCAACAGTAATGTGAATTTTAATTAAGAATACAGGCAGAAGGCGATTTGTGCTTCATCCATCGCTACAATTTAGCGGTCTAAAATGATATAAAACGGGAACCTCTATATCAAAAGGCGCACCTTTCATGCAGCTTACTGCCTCTAATAAAGCACAGTTTTTTATTCAAAATGAGTATTACCAAGTCGAAATAAAAGAAAACAGTGTTTTATTAAGCTCAGTGGGTAGTGAAGAACACATCCCGTTTACGATTTGGAATGGCAAAGTTAGCGTGAAACGTGGTCTTCTCTGGAGCTCACTTCAGTTTTTCGCTCATGAGCAAGATGGCAAGCAACAAAGCTGGCTTGTGCAAGGTTTACCTTGGCCGCAATGTCGTAAGTTTGCGGTCGAAGCCGTGCGTCAGTATCAAGATTGGCATAACACCCAATGCCGTAAACTCGCGGAATATCTACCCAAGTGGGAAGATGAGCTGTATCAACTCAAACATCTTCCAGCCTACTTACCTCACTCAAAAGTGCAGTCTTGGGTGACTCAACTGAACGAAGAGCTCATTGAAATCAAAACCAGTTTGGCAGAAGCGAAAATGCGCATGCCTAAACGTATGGCGGAGATTGAACCATGGCTTGCACAAACCTCGCAGACGTTGAGTGAGCGTAACCATGAATGGTTAGAGAACGAACGCCCAAACTGGGAAGTGCTGTTTAGCCGAATTGAATCTTCGCCGCTTAACCTTTCTCAGCAGCATGCGGTGCTCCTTAACGATGACCATAACTTGGTACTAGCCGGAGCTGGTTCAGGTAAAACTAGTGTGCTGACAGCGCGTGTGGCGTACCTTCTACAAAGCCATCAAGCGCAAGCAGAAGAGCTGCTGATGCTGGCCTTTGGTCGTGACGCTGCCAAAGAGATGAAAGAGCGATTGGTCGACAAAGTTGGCTTGGCGGCAGAAAGTGTTCGCGTTAATACATTCCATCAACTTGGTTTGCGCATCCTAAATCAAGTTGAGACTCAACCCGTCGAAATCAGCCCATTAGCGCTCGATGATAATCAGCGCTCAGCCTGGTGTATTGATTGGCTTAAGAAACATTGGATGACGCCAACAAACTTTAAGCGTTGGCAAAAGCATCTAGATAAATGGCCGATTGCGTACTTGAAAGGTGACGATGAGCTCGGCAGTCACTCGGAAAATCCTAAACTGATTGCTTGGTTAGATAACCAATTGTCTCAACTTGCATCGGTTGGTTTAACTAAGAAACAAGTACAAGAAAAGCTCGTTAATCACCAAGACTACACTCGTTTAAACAGTGAGTTGGCACTTTGCTGGCCGTGCTTTAGTGCGTGGCAAAAGATGCTCAAAGAAACCAATCAAGTGGACTTCCCAACCATGATCAGTCGTGCGACCGATTACGTTAAGAAAGGGAAATTCAGTTCACCTTGGCGTTTTATTATGGTGGATGAATACCAAGATATTTCTCCTGATCGCTTGGCGTTGATTGAGGCTCTATGTGAATCCACAGAGAAGCAAGCAGGTGCAACCTTGTTTGCTGTAGGTGATGACTGGCAAGCGATCTACCAATTTGCGGGCGCAGATGTGGATTTGACGACAGGATTCCAAGATAGATTCATTCATTCAACGGTGCATCACTTGGATACGACGTATCGCTTCAACAATCAAATTGGTGATGTAGCAAATACCTTTGTGCAAGAAAACCCGTCGCAATTACCGAAGACACTAAACAGTCACAAACAACGTAAGCAGAAAAGCGTTCACACAGCACCAAGCAACCAAGTTGAGAAGATTCTTGACCAGCTTAACCAACAGGCGAAGAAAACCAAATCTGTGTTGTTGTTAGGACGTAATCATTACCACAAACCAGACTTATACGATGACTGGTTGAAGCGATTCCCGAACTTGGATATTCGCTTTATGACTTGTCACGCGAGTAAGGGTAGAGAAGCAGACTTTGTAATTATCCTATCAGTGGACGAAGGGCAATTCCCTGCGAAGAAAAAACAAGCTCATATTGATGGTGCGCTATGTGAGTCGAAAGACAAGTATCCATACGCAGAAGAACGTCGTTTATTCTATGTGGCAATTACGCGTGCGAAGGAAAAAGTGTGGATCACGCACACGGGAGCTGGGTCCTCATTTGTACAAGAACTGGTAAATGGTGATTATCCCATCGTGACGTCAAGATAAGGTATACCTGTTATCTGATTACAACAAAGGCGATACTCAGTATCGCCTTTGTTTTACTTGTGATGAGTTTTATTTGTGACGAGTCGATCCGCTCAGAGGAATTAAGTGCGCTCTGCTATATATGCGTCGTAGTCTGGCACTTCAATATCAACTTCTTGGTCGATCAGTGGAGAGTTGAATAGGAACTTCGCTGTCGCGCGGTTCGTTGCTACAGGAATGTTCCAAACACTTGCAATACGTAGTAGTGCCTTTACATCTGGGTCATGTGGTACAGCATTTAGCGGATCCCAGAAGAACACAAGAACATCGATATTGCCTTCAGAAATCAGCGCTCCAAGTTGCTGGTCGCCTCCCATTGGACCACTGATCATGCTCTTGATCGCTAAGCCCGTTTCTTTGCTTAGCATGTGACCCGTTGTGCCAGTCGCATACAAGAAATGGCTTTGTAGCTTTTCTTTGTTCTCTTTTACCCAACGAAGCAGTTCAGGTTTGCAATTATCGTGGGCAACCAATGCCACATGTTTGTGCGCAGGCATGGTACGAGTTGTTTTTTGCATCAAGTTATTTCCGTTTTTATGATTTTAAAGTCGTTACGGTTCAATAAAACACACTTTTTGCCTATCAATCAACAGCCTTAACGCTGAATGTCGGCCTATATTCTGACGGAGATAACGATTCTTCAATTGTATCGTCGTGAAGTGTCTTTGGCGTCAATGGTTTGATCTGTGGAGACGCATGTTTTTCATACGGTTGATGACGCAAATAGTGCGTCGCTTGAAGGACAGACAAACGGCCTTGTTCCACCATCTTATCGGTTGGAGCGAATAACACCTTATGACGCAATAGTCCACGATACACACCATGACTGAGATACACGGAAACCAAACCAATGTCCTTGGTTTTGTTTGCACTGCGTAGTTCACTGATCGCGGCTTCGATCGCAACGGCACTACCGACAATGTAGTCGATATCGCCCATATCAATAACACGCTGAACTAGGTTACGCTGTAACTCTTTGTCATTGTCAGCCCAGTAAGAATCCACGATGTGAATATCGCTGTTCTTTATTGCTTCGTAGAAACCTGTGGTAACCGGTTTGGTACCACCACGCGTTCTTGGACCAAGCAGTAGGGCAATATTGGTTTTACCCGAGCCTTTAGGGTGCTTTTCTGCAAGGTATTTGCCGGCTTCATAGCCCATCCAATACCAGTCCACACCAACTACGCCTTTAAGCAGTTTGGTTTGCTCTGCATCAAGGTCGAGTTGATTTACGGTAGCAAATACAGGCGTATTACCAACCCAGTTTCTCAGGTTGTGCTCATAAGCTTGTGGATCAACGGTACCAAGGATAATGGCATCGGCACCCCATTGAGTGCACAAAGCCAATTGTTGCTCTTGGCGCGTTTTATTGGGATAACCGCCTGCCTCAAGTACGCGCAGGTTAACACCCAGTTTTTCCGCTTCGGAAACCATTCCATAGTTTACTGATAGCCAGTATGAATCCTTTAAATGAGGGTAAATGGCACAGATTTTCTCTGCTGCAAAACTCGGCACTGAAGCGAAAAGTGTCATTGCTAGCGCAGATTGTTTGAAAATTGTGCGAAATGAACGCTGATTTATAACCATGAAATGAAGTTCGTTGGCATAGATTAAGTAAACACTGCAAAATATAACGTAATATGTCGCCGAACACGAATATTAAGGTCAGGAAAATATGTTGCTAGCTACCGCAAGCATCGGTCGTAAACTGTTATTGTCCTTCATTGCGATGGCAATGTTGGTGATGTTATCAGCATTAATCGGTGTATCAGGGTTTTCTCTGGTGGCAAAAACGGAAAGGAACGTGGTAGATGCTGCCATACCAGCAATGATTGAAGCTCGACAAGTGTCAGAGCTCAGTACTCGCATCATTTCATCGGTTCAAATGTTGTCCAATGCGCAAAACGAACAAGAGCGTAAAGAGGCGGGGCGCGTCTTATTTGATCAGCTTGAGTCCTTACTTACTCACATCAAAGAGCTGGGTGGAGAGTCTTTTGATTCACAATTGCTAGAGGCATTGGAAAATAACGTCCAGAACGTCATTAACAACCTGGCGGAGTTAGGTGTCACGGTAGAACGCAAGCTTTGGCTAGCGAAAGAGATCGATACGCGTGTAGAAGAAATGCGCTTATTGAGTGAAGAGTTGGAGCAACTTACGCGTACTCAAGTGCAAAACACCAGTACCATTGCCGTTGCGAACGTGACGCATATTTATGATTTGCTTGAATCCAACAAGAAAGATCAAGTGTATCAAGCGCTAGATGCGTTAGTGGAAGTCGACCTAGACCTGACCGAACGACTTCACGAGCTGCATTTACTCGCCTTCAAGATGCTCAACCAAATTGAAGAAGCGCGCACACTGACTAACGTAGACCGCATTCAACAGATCCAAACAGCGTTCGAAGACAACCTAAAAATCATGAAACGCCGAGTGTTAGCGGTAGAAGACCCAACGCGCTCAGAGCAAATGAGCCAACTTCTTACTGAACTGGGTAAACGCCAAGTTGTCTTTACCATTTTGCTTCAACAATATGAGAACAACGAGCAGTCTCAGCAACTAATGCAAAAAACGCTTGAGCTTTTCTCTGAGTTAAACAGCACCGTAAACAAGCTGGTGGATGATTCTAACCAGACTACCCGTATTGCGGTTGAACAACTGACAAGTACCTTGAAATTTGCTCAGTGGTCGCTGACGGTCATTTCGATCATTGGTTTGATCATTGTTGTGCTTATTCTTTGGCGTGTGGTTTACGTGTCGGTCGTGAAGCGCTTGACAGAATACTCTTCGGCGCTGCTTTCTGTTGCGCAGGGCAACCTAGCGGTAGAGCTGGAAGTGAAAGGAAAAGATGAGCTAGCGCATATGGGGCAAGCCATCATTACTGCTCGTAATACGGCGCAAGCCCTCAAGGTGGTTGCTGAGGGCGAAGCGAAAGCCAAGCGTGAATTGGAAGAGCATAAAGAGCACCTCGAAGAGCTGGTTGAGCAACGAACTTCTCAGTTGAAACAAGCAAATCGCCGTTTGAATGAAGAGGTGTTGAACCACGCGAAAGCACGTAAGCAAGCAGAACAAGCCAGCCGAGCGAAGTCTGCCTTCCTTGCTACTATGAGTCATGAGATTCGTACGCCGATGAATGGTGTGCTTGGTACGGCACGTCTGCTGATTGATTCCGGTCTGAACCCAATTCAAAAGCGTTACGCAGAAATCATCAACCGCAGTGGTAAAACGTTGCTGGCGATTTTGAATGACGTTCTGGATTACTCGAAAATCGAAGCCGGACATTTGGAGATCCGCAGTTTAGGTTTCGACTTGCACCAAATGATAGAAGACACATTCCAGTTGATGAACGGCAAAGCGCAAGAGAAAAAACTGCTGTTCTCTTACCATATCGAAAGTGATGTAGGGCGTTACTGGAAAGGGGATGTTACGCGCATCAATCAAGTTCTAAATAACTTAGTGGGTAATGCGATTAAGTTCACCGAACAAGGTGAGATTGACATCTATGTCAGCTTAAACCCAGAAGATGAATCGCAAGTTCTGTTCGAAGTCTCGGATACCGGTATTGGCATTGCAAAGAAAGACCAAAAAACCTTATTCGATGCCTTTACACAAGCTGAAGGCGGTTTGAACCAAACTGGTGGTACCGGGTTAGGTCTTGCTATTAGCCGCCGTATTATTCAAGCAATGGGGGGCCGTTTGGATGTGGATTCGGATGAAGGACATGGTAGCCGTTTCTGGTTCTCCATTCCTTTAGAAGAGAGTGAGCCTGTAGAGACGGTTTCCATCGCGAGCGCTCGTTGTAAAGTGAAAGCGAAAGTTCTGCTAGTAGAAGACAATCCTGTAAACCGTGTTGTGGCGGAAGGTTTCTTAGAGAGCATGGGACACCAAGTTATCATGGCAGAAAATGGCTTAGAGGCGGAGCAGATCATTGACAAGCACGATTTCGACATTGCACTGGTCGATATCAACTTGCCAGATTGTAACGGTGCTGATTTAATCCACCGCCTTAAACGCATAGAGCGCAACAAACCAGCGGATAAAGCACTTGCACCAACGCCAATGGTGGCGGTTTCTGCTCATGTATTTGCTGAAGAAGTGGAAAGCTATTTGGCGGCGGGATTTGATGGCTACTTACCAAAACCTATGGAAAAAGAAGCTCTTGCTGCGCTCATCCAAGATATGTTGGATGGCAAACAGTTGCTGCTTCCTCAAAGCGGGGAATGCATCCCACATGATGAAATAACAACAACGACCGACAACAACGAATCGGCGGTCACAACAGACACGATAGCAGAGGAGCCAGCAATGGTTATCATCAACCCTAATGTGATTCAGTCAGACATGAAGATTTTGGGCAGAGAAAAGATGCTGCACATCATTGATTTGTTCAGACAAACCAGCGCTGATGTACTAAGCCAAATGGAAACGTCTTCAGAAAGCGGTGACAGCCGAGGCGTGAAAGATCTTGCCCACAAATTGAAAGGCAGCGCAGGCAGTTTAGGTCTGACGGCACTAATGAATACATGCCAATGTGTTGAGATTGCCGCTGAGCCATTGGAGGCGTACGCCACACACCAAGGTGCGCTAAAAGAGCAAGTTGATGAGTCGATTCATGCCCTTGATAACCTGATGGCTGAATAAACGTCTATTTTGCTACCTGCTTGAGCCAGAAGGTAAATTCGAGCAAGCAGATCAATGCCGATAAACAAAAACCTCCGGTTTACGCCGGAGGTTTTTTTCTATTCGGTCAGATCATCTTCCCACTCAAACCGAGTGTCTAATGCATAAGGATCATCTTCGAACGGATGCTCCATTCTGCCACGCAAGTATTCGAGTTGGTGCTCAAGCATGTTGACCGTATCGTAATCCCCCTCTGAGCAAGCAACGTAAATCTGTTGCTCGAGAGCGGCAATGTTGTCTCGGATACTCATGAGAACCCCCTTAAATCATCATCGATTCTCAAAACGATTATAGTCAAGTAAACCAAATTCGATCGGTTGATTTGTACGATACCAATCGTGGATACGATCGCTAAACGGCCAGAACTTTTCTGAGCTTCGGCGAATCGCAAAATTATCCAGTAACTTAACGTAATCTGACTCGGATTTTAGAGCACTAAATTGATCGACAAATTCTTTTACCTGATTTTCGTTAATTGAGAAAAACGCAGCTGGGTAACTGCCAACAACACCTCGAACGATGGTCATATCATCATTTGCGAAGTCACGGTTACTTTCTTCATCAAACAAACTAGAAATATTGATATGCGCGTTATTATGCAGCAGGGTAAACAGCTCATCTTGACCGGAATTACTGCGCACCATCAGCATGGTGATTTGCGGCACAGTTTGGAGTCCCTCTCCACGAACTTGGTTGATGCTTGCCAACTGCTGCTCACTCTCCACCGTTAGTGCGGTATCTACAATGTCATAACGTGGTAACAGGATAGGTGAAACCTGCTTGCGCAAGATGTCGAGCAGTTCGGATTTCGGGTCGTCAGTATGGTACACAACGCTAGTCGGTTGGCTAAATGGTGCGACATTACGCTGCAAAAAGTCGCTTAGCTGACGCGGTTGATCTTGGTACCAACTTGAGTGCTCTTGATGACGCATATCGGCAGGCAATAGGGCAATAAAATTACTCTCCCCTTCAAGACGAAGGAAGTCCATGAACATACGAGTGATCAACTGATGACCAAAGTTGCCGTAAACATCAAACCCAGCAACGAGAAGGTAGTGAATTCGCTCAAGTAGGGCATAGTCCAGCACCCAAGCTGTTTTTGGTTGTTCTCCGACTAAACCCTGCACGACAGATGCACTGTCAAAGTGGCGGAATACCGTTAGCGCTGCATTCGGATTGGTGTCGTTACCATCCCAAATCACATCCGTAGAAAGATGCTCGCCGTTTTTGAACCATTTGTTGATGAAGTCTGATTTAGCCTCTAGGTAACGAGCTTGCTGGCGTGAGTACTTCACCCAGTTTGTTACTGGTACGGTATTGCTTTCTAACTCGCCCGGAAGCTTCAAATTGTCTGCTTGGGAACGATAAAACTCGTTCACCTCGGGAATATCCGCTTTGTCTGGATCGAGGAAGAACACCCAGAAACGGTCGTTAATTACATTCAATGCTAATTGACCGCGACACACTGGGCCTTTGATGTAAGCCATAATGGTGTTTTGTGCATTATCCAGCATGAACTTGAAGCGAGATTTCACTGGTAGGTCAATGAATGCAGTCATCGGGTTAGCAGCGACTTCTGGCTCGTAGCTTGGCAGTTGTGCCACTTTGTAATCGGCATCAATGAACCACTTTTTCCAGTTATCAATGCGTTGTTTATTCAAGGCAAACGGCATGTGGGTCTTATCCACGATAGTGCCTTGCTCTGGAATAATACGGTAGTAAACGCGTTCCACTTTGGGGTCATCATATGGACGACGTGTGGTAATGCGTTTTACAGGCTCGCCGGGAGGCGTCGCAGAGCGAACTAATATAAAGAATCGAGGTTGTTCTCCATCTAATTCAGAGAAATATAGGTGAGATAAGAACAGATGTTCGTAAATGTAACGAGCAGCAAGTTGATTCTTACGAGAGCCCTTGTTGAGTAACGCTTCGTACTTGTCTACTTCTGTTTGTTGTTGCTCGGTTAACGGTACATGTGCGTTCATGATCGCGCCGTTCTTTAACCAAAGCATCAATGTTTGATACTCCGCTGAAGTTAAGTTCGGCATACCAAAAGGCATTCCCCATGTTGGGTTGTCTTGCTCATATTGCGCGTATTCTTCAATGGTCGGACAGGTTTGTTCACGATCGATAGAAAAATCGAAGCCTTCTAGCTGAACTTGGTCGGGAAGAGGGTGACGTTCCTTTTGTTGCAGCATTCGTGCAATTAGACCTGCATCCATGTTAGCCGCCATGCTCTGCTCACGTTCGTTAAGCACAGGATGGAAGCCAGCGTCACGCCACTCCTGAGTGGTTTGTGCATCTTCAAATAGACGAGTTGGGGCAGCGGCAGTGAGGCGAGTGCCTTCATATACTAAAGCTTTGCTTGCTCCGCGGTCTATGCCTTCTACGGAAGAAAGTTTGAGCTGACAAGGGGCATCGTAGCAGGCATGGCAAACCACACAGCGATTATCAACAATAGGTTTGACGTCATGTTGAAAGAAATCCGCTTGTGGCGTATCAATCGTTGCGGTTCGCTCGCGAACTTGCTCAGGACCAAACAGTTTATCGTAGTTTAGTCCTGCATAGGTCGCACAACCCGCAAATAGAGTGGCAATAGACAGTGTAAAAATTAAACGTAAATTCATTGAGTTATTTTGAGTAAATTGAATTTGCGTTAATTAAAGCAAAATACGCCGCTAAATACCAAAAATCGGAGCAATTCGCCCCGATTTCTGAGTTGTTATCGTTAGCTCAATGGCAATGTACTCACTCGAACCTAGAACGCGTAAGTGACGTTAAATCGGAAGTCTCGACCAGGGCTCGCATACCCTTGTGCTACTGGGCTTCCGATGTATGCCATGTATGAGGCATGGTCGAAGTAGTACTTATCAAAGACGTTCTTCACCGATAGGGTTAAGGAAAGTTCTTCATCAGCTAATGGCATCCAGTATGCGTAAACGTCATGCACACCATAGCCTGGCTTTTCTGGATGGACGGTTGGATCCGCTACATCGGTCAAGCGTTCAACAAATCGAGCATTCCAACCAAACTCAAGGTTTTCCATTGGTTGGTAGATAAGATCAAGTACCCAAGTATCACCAATCGATGTTCCCAATGTGGAATCTTCATCAGAAAGCGGTGTGCCGTTTAGCTCTGGACGGGATTGGTTGTAACTCAATCGAGCTGATACGTCAGCAATTGCATAGCCTAAGTAAGCGGTAACACCTTGGTTATCTAAATCGCCCACGTTGGTGTAAACCGCGCCTTGGTTTGTTACCACGTCTTTGATTGTGCTATCGAAGAAGGTGACGCCAGCAAAGAAATCATCGTATTGGTAATTTGCCCCTAGCTCTAAGTTGCGTGCTTCCTCAGGCTTACGATTTGGGTCATTTTCGCGGTAATCGATAACAAACAGTTCTTTGATTTGTTGACCACGGAACGCTTCCGCATAACTAGCAAATAGGTTCAAGCCTTCCAACGCATTGTAATTAATACCTACGTTAGGGCTAAAACCGTTTGAGTCGAAGTCTTGGTCCTTGTTATCGGTTAACTCGTACCAATCGTAACGAGCACCAGCGGTTAGAATGATGGTTTCTGTTAACATCCAATCATCTTGGACAATCAGACCATAGACTGTGCCTTTTTCTTCATCATCCTTTTTACCATCGTAGTTGGTTTCAAATTCCGATTTGTCTTTCTTGTAATCCAAGCCATAGACCAAAGTGTGGTCAGTCAATTTACTCGTGTTGAATATCTTTATACCAGTAGTCTGGGTCGAACCATCACTGGTGCCCCAGCGGGGGTGATCTTTATGAGCTAAGCGACTATCGGTGTAGTAGAGCGTGGTGTCTAAATTAAACGATTCGCTTGCTGCGTATTTGTGATTCAGAGTAAAAGTAGAACGATCGGTTTCTTGATCGAGAGGCGCATTTTTAAAGCTTGGCTGGAAGTGAGGGCGATTTAAACGTCGACCATCATCATTGCGGTAATCGTAACTGATAGATAAGTAATGTTCGTCATTCAACTGACCAGAAAGCTTTAGAAGCGCAATTTGTTGCTCTAACGCTGTGTAGGGTTGTTCCTGACCTTTACCGTCTTCGATGTTATCGCCGTCGACGTAACCAAATGAAGCCAGAAGACCAAGCTGATCAGCGACTTCTCCGTATAAACTTGCTGAAACCTTGTAACCCTCATTATTGGTGTAATAACCGCCTTTTAGCATCGCACCATAGGTTTCACCTGCGGCAAGGAGATCGTGTGCATCTTTAGTGGTGAACTTAATCGCGCCACCGAGTGCACCTGGTCCGTCTGTTGCACGACCTGTACCTGCACTCACATCAACTTGCTTGAGAAGTTCAGGTTCAATAGAGAGTCGACCTTGATGGTGGAATAGGTTACCGGATTGCTCCGCACCGTCGATAGATACATTCAACATGGTATCTTCCAGACCACGGACATAGACCTTTTGAGAAACGCCAGAAGAGCCACCGACGCTAACTTCTGCATCTTTACGGAAAATGTCGTTCAAGTCTTGCGCTTGGGATTTAGCGAGCTGATCGGAATCGATTGTGATATCGACGCCTTCAGGCGTATGCCCAGTAACTTCGACAATTTCGATGTCATCCTTGGCGTATGTCGCTTGTGATGCAACCAAAAGCGCGATGGTAAGTGGGCTTAGCTTAAATACGGTTGAAGCAGACACCGTAACCTCCATTGTTAATGAGAATTATTATCGAGTGAGATTTTGGTGATTCTTACACTCTGAGTAAACGACTTTTACAACTGTTACAATCCTTGCAGTGAGCTGGAGTTAGCGTCGTTTAGGTAATGAAATATCCATCGTCAATCCCTTTGGTTTTGCGTTGTAAGCGGTGATCTTGCCGCCTACTGCTTCGATGTGGCGCTTGGCGAGCGCAAGACCTACACCAAAGCCTTTTCGGGATGTAACTTGGTTATTTGCTTTAAAGAAGGGTTTGAAGATTTGTCGATACAGACTAGGGTCGATACCCGGACCTGAATCAGTAATCAAGATTTGATAATGATTGGATTTGGTGAGAACACGAATGTCTAACGTTTCTTTTGTTTGCGTGTATCGCAGACCGTTACGAATGATGTTCTCCAAAGATTGGCTGAGCGCCATTTGGTTCGAATCTTGTAGAGGAAGAGAATGATCTTGCAGCAATGAAACCTGTTTATCCGGGTATTCAAAACGCGCATCTTCTACGATGATTTCAATTAGCTCGGCGAGATCAAACGACTCGGTTCTTAAGTTTGGTTGCTCATTTTCAATCCACGCAAGGGTCAGTGTGTCTTCGGCGGTCGCTCGCATTTTTTGAGTATCGCTTTTGATTCGTTCTAGCATTTGCTCGCGTTCGATATTTTTATTTACGCAGTCAATTGCCATCTCAATTCGAGCGAGTGGGGTACGTATCTCATGTGACATGTCCGCAATAAGGTTGCGGTTGTGCTGAATTACATCTGACGTTCGTTCCGCCATTTTGTCGAAAGTACGAGCGACTTGGCTAATCTCGTCGCTGCCTAGTTTCATGGTATGCCCAATACGAGCAGAGTAATCGCCCTGACTGAAGGCTTGGCTGGCACGATGAAACTGCTGTAAGGGGCGCATAACATAGCGGTACAAATACACAGTAAGTGCTAGTAGAGAAAGAAAGGGAATCACAAAGCGAAACAACCAAAACGCGTGAGACATGTAGGTTCCCGGTCGCATTCGATCTGGTAGCAGAATCAAAAAATGGTATCCGAATGGAGAGAGTGGGACTTCCATAATTGGGTTGTCTGGGAAATCGAGGTGAATCTTCCACTCTACACTTCGACCAATTCCATAACCTTGCCAAAAACGTTGGTTGAGCGGGTTCCCTCCTTTTACGTCAAGATGGGATTGCAACACGGTTGCCCAAGTTGATTCTTTGATAGCAAGCTCTTCCAGCCAAACATCAAGTCCGTGCCAATCTTGTTGGTCAATGAAGGTTTGTGCGGTATTGCCCCAATCTAAAATTTGTTGACGATGAGACTTCTTTAAATAGCTCATTTTCTCGTTAGAGAGGATGGCAGCACTATGAATCAGAGAGAAAAAGATCACCACTCCAAGGGATAAGACGATAAATAGCCGCCAAAACAGCATTTTTTTCATTTAAAAATGTATCCCTTGCCATGAACGGTTTGGATGCGGTCGTTAGACATTCCCTCTGCGATGAGGCGCTTGCGTACTCGGCTTAAGTGCATATCAAGAGCACGGTCGTATTGACTGAACTGACGCTCTAGAACGGTCTGATAGAGAAAGGGTTTACTTAACACTTCACCGCGATGTTCGATTAAAGTCCAAAGTAACTTGAACTGAATCGGTGTGAGTTGAACAGGTTCCATTTCTGGGCGGTGATGAAGCGTAACGGAATGCGTCTGCTTACTGAGAAGAAGCTCTCTATCAGTGAGTTTTGTGGCAGAGTTAGGTTGTTGAATCAGTTGGGTTCGGCGCAGTATCGCTTCAACACGTAAGCTAACCTCGGTGAAGTTACAGGGTTTAGTAATGTAATCATCAGCACCACATTTAAGACCTTGAATCCGATATTCTTCCGCACCGTAAGCGGTGAGCATGACAACGGGGGTTTGCGACTGAGATCGAATCACATTGAGCACTTCAAATCCATCAAGGTTAGGTAGGTTCACATCTAAAATCACCAAGTCGAACGTTTGTTGATGAAATGCGCTTACTCCATCGTCACCACTGTACATAGAACTCACGCTGTAACCTTGCTCTTTGAGTAGTTCTGTGAGTTGAAGGTTGAGGTCGAGATCATCTTCAACTAACAAAATAGAAGGAGCAGTTGAGGGAGCACTAGAAGACCAGTTTTGATGAGAAGTGCTAGTGGCTGACGTTGGACTGAACATGTTGATGCATTACTCATTACTTGATAATGCGAACTATTATCAAAAATCAACTGGTGAAAATCAATGTGCTGAATGAGAAAGCTATCAGTTATTAGTAATAGAGCGTCAAAGTGCGACCTAATTAGAAGTTTCGTTATCTGAGAGGGAGGTGATGCGAACGTGTGATATAGGGCGGTCAATTATTAAAGAACAAGCGACCAACGGCTAAAAGTGAAAAAAGAAAACCCACCAGGCTGGCGGGTTTTTTCGGTAGTAGCAAAAGAAACTATTTCATTTTCTTAACTTCTTGCTGCAGTTGTTCTAGCTGTTTCATTTTCCCTTGTAGACCAAGAGATTGGTAGCTAATTGATGCAGGGTTCATCATTTGACCTTGCTGCATTGGGTAATCCGGTAGTGTCTTGAAGAACTCACCTAGCACGTCTTGGATAGGTACGAACAACCACATGTTGTCAGCCATCCAGCGCAGGTACATACCAGACTCGTGAGGCGCTTTCTCGAATGGGTCAGCACGTAGGTGGATGATCTTCGGCCAGTTTGGTGCGAAGCGTACAGCGTCCGTAATGTTACCTTCTAGTGTTGCGAAATGCAGTTTCCAATCGTTCCAGCGAACTGCGTTTAGCTCACCGTTTGCTGTGAAGTACAGTAGTGATTCACGCGGACCTTTCTCTTCTTTACCTTGGAAGTAAGGCATGAAGTTGTAGCCATCAATATGTACGCGCCAGTCTTTGCCATTTGCTTTGTAGCCTTTAGCCAGTTTCTCTTTCACGTCAGGAACGCCTGCTGCTGCCATCAGTGTTGGTAACCAGTCTTGGTGCGCCATCATTTCGTTGATCTTAGTACCTGGTTCGATTACGCCAGGCCAACGAACGAGCTGAGGAACACGCATACCGCCTTCCCATGTCGTGCCTTTTTCACCGTGGAATGGTGTTGCACCACCGTCAGGCCACGATACAGTCTCTGCACCGTTATCGGTTGAGTAGATAACGATGGTGTTGTCTGCGACGCCTAGCTCATCCAATTTGTCCAGTAGAATACCCACTTGATCATCATGCTCTAACATGCCGTCGGCGTAGATACTGATGCCAGATTTACCTTGGTATTTCTCTTGAAGGCGAGTCCATACGTGCATGCGTGTTGTGTTATGCCAGATGAAGAAAGGCTTGTCCGCTTTTACGGCTTTTTCCATGAACGCCAATGACGTTTCTAGGAATTCTTCATCGGCATGTTCCATACGCTTACGCGTCATAGGACCTGTGTCTTCGATCTTACCGTCAGCAAATGATTTGATTACACCACGAGGACCGTAGTTTTTACGGAATTCAGGGTCTTTCGGGTAGTAATATGTTTCTGGCTCTTCTTCAGCGTTTAGGTGGTAAAGGTTACCAAAGAACTCATCGAAACCATGGTTAGTTGGCAAGTGTTGGTCTTGGTCACCCAAGTGGTTCTTACCGAACTGAGCCGTCATGTAGCCTTGCTCTTTTAGCAAGTCTGCAATGGTCGGTGCCCAATCAGGGATACCGTGAGTTGAGCCTGGCATACCAATTGTAAGCAAGCCAGTACGGAACGGTTCTTGGCCTGTGATGAATGCTGCACGGCCTGCAGTACAAGATTGCTGACCGTAGTGATCAGTAAATAGTGCACCTTCGTTTGCGATACGGTCGATATTCGGGGTTTCGTAACCCATCATACCTTGGTTGTATGCACTGATGTTCCAGTAACCAACATCATCACCAAAAATCGCTAGGATATTCGGTTTGTCTGCCGCCACTGCTGCGCTTGAGGTTGCCAGTACGCCGAGACCGACAGCCAGCTTGCTCATTTGGTTAGCCATAAAAACTCCAAATTGGTTGAAAGTTGGAAGAGAAGCGTAGGAACCGCCTACGCTTCGTTGGCTATTAAGTTAATGATGCAATTGAAGAATGTCGCTTTATAGTGTTTATAACCATAAGTTATGCAGACGCGTAACTCTTTGTTTTCTTGGTTTAATATTCAAACCTTACCTTTTGTATGGAAAACTGAAGCGAGACTTGGGTCACGTTAATTTCCCTTTGGTTTAGAGCTTATAAGACCTTAGTTTTAACTTAATTTTAATTATGCTATTGGATTCGCATTAGTTTGTTTTGTGAGCTATACGTTTGTGTGCAGGATGCACTTTTCTAATACAGACAGAGGTTTATATGACAGCGAATTATGGCGTTAAACGCCGATTAGCGATTCTTGCCGCTGCTTTTATCGGCGCGACAAGTAGCAGTATCGCAGCAGAAAAACCGAACATTCTGGTTATCTGGGGTGATGATATTGGTCAGTCGAATATCAGCGCCTATACGTTCGGCCTCATGGGCTACAAAACCCCAAACATCGATAGAATCGCAAAAGAAGGTATGATGTTCACCGACTACTATGGCGAACAATCATGTACCGCAGGTCGCTCCACCTTTATTACGGGTCAAACAGTGCTGCGAACCGGCTTGAGTAAAGTTGGTCTTCCGGGGGCTGACCTAGGCTTGCAAGCAGAAGATGCAACGATTGCAGAAATGCTTAAACCTTTAGGTTATATGACGGGGCAATTTGGTAAAAACCACTTAGGCGATAAAGACGAACATCTTCCAACAAATCATGGCTTCGACGAATTTTTTGGCAACCTTTATCACTTGAACGCCGAGGAAGAACCGGAAAATGTTGATTACCCGAAAGACCCAGAATTCCGTAAGAAATTTGGTCCTCGTGGTGTCATTAAATCCTTTGCTGATGGCAAAATTGAAGATACGGGACCGCTCACTCGTAAGCGAATGGAAACCGTAGATGAAGAAACGCTAGATGCGGCACTTGATTTTATGGATCGTGCGGTGAAAGCTGACAAACCGTTCTTCGTCTGGTGGAATGCCACACGCATGCATTTCCGCACTCACGTTAAAGAAGACAACTTGGGCAAAACTGGCATCAGTTTTTATGCCGACGGCATGGTTGAGCACGATAACCATGTTGGTCAGCTATTGAAGAAAGTGGATGATCTTGGCATTCAAGATAACACTATCGTATTTTACTCCACTGATAACGGTCCACACATGAACTCGTGGCCAGATGCAGGTACAACGCCATTCCGTGGTGAGAAAAATACTAACTGGGAAGGCGCATTTCGTGTTCCCGCTATGGTTCGTTGGCCGGGTAAAATTGAGCCGGGAAGCGTGTCTAACGAGATCATGCATCATATGGACTGGATGCCAACATTCCTAGCGGCAGCAGGCGATGATCAAATCAAAGAGAAACTCCTGAAAGGCTATAAAGCAGGAGATAAGACGTTCAAAAACCACCTTGATGGTTACAACTTCCTGCCTTACCTAACTGGTAAAGAGGACAAAGGGCCACGTGAAGAAATCTTCTACTTTACAGACGATGGTGATTTGAGCTCACTGCGTTTCCGCAACTGGAAGATCGTATTCCTAGAGCAGCGCGCGAAAGGTACGTTGCAAATTTGGGCTGAACCGTTTACACCGTTGCGTGTGCCTAAGATCTTCAATCTACGCATGGACCCATACGAAGTCGCAGATATTACGTCGAACACGTATTACGATTGGTTGATCGACCATGCGTACATGCTTGTTCCTGCACAGGCTTATGTGGGCAAGTTCTTAGAAACATTCCAAGAATTCCCTCCAAGGCAGAAAGCTGCGAGCTTCTCACTTGATCAGGTGATGGAGAAACTGCAAGAAAGTCACAATAAATAGATTGATTGCAACCAAATGTGGGGCTCTTCGGAGCCTCTTTTTTTGCGCCTCGTTTGAGTTTTTCTTAAAACCTATGTAATTGCTTGTCTAAAAAGAAAAAACACTTCTATCTTTGATCAGAGAATAAAAAGAATCACACAAGGACAGTTATGACTCAGTGGGCAAGTTGGAAGCAGATCTTAATTGGTCTTGCAGTGCTCGTCAGTTTTTCTCTGTTTGCGCAGGAAACACCGCAATCAACCGCATCATCAACGCTCACTTACGTAGGCAGTGAAGCTTGCGTAGATTGTCACCAAAAAGAAATCAAAGCGTGGCAAGGATCTCATCATGATATGGCGATGAGGCATGCTGATGCACAGTCCATATTGGGTGACTTTAACGAGCACACATTTACATTCGAAGGAAAGCCAAACCGTTTTTATCGAAAAGGGGACGAGTATTGGGTCAATATCCAAGGTCCAGATGGAGAGTGGCACGACTACAAAATTAGCTACACCTTTGCGTGGGAACCGCTTCAACAATACATGGTGGAGTTTGAAGATGGACGAGTTCAGCTCATTCCTTTTGCATGGGATTCGAGAACCAAGCAACAAGGTGGTCAGCGCTGGTTTCACCTATATCCAGATACCACGCCAAAAGATGAATTCTACTGGACGAATACGGGGCAAAATTGGAACTTCATGTGTGCCGATTGCCACTCAACGAATCTAGAAAAGAACTACGACGCCAAAACCAATACGTATTCAACCACGTGGTCT
Organism: Vibrio sp. SCSIO 43155; assembly: GCF_023716605.1. Classification (NCBI taxonomy): domain Bacteria; kingdom Pseudomonadati; phylum Pseudomonadota; class Gammaproteobacteria; order Vibrionales; family Vibrionaceae; genus Vibrio; species Vibrio sp. SCSIO 43155. The sequence continues at coordinate 786,859 of NZ_CP071853.1, forward strand.
GAGATCAATGTGGGTTGTGAAGCGTGCCATGGCCCTGCCAGCGAACATGTAGAGCTTGCCAAACAAGCGGAAAAATCTGGAAATACCATCGTCTCAGCGAATCACTATGGTTTTGATCGAGATTTAGGTCTGGCTGTAAAAGAATGGGTCTACGAAGAAGGGCGTAGTACGCTCCAGCCAAAAGAAATAGCGATGACGCACCAAGTTCAAACGTGCGCGCAGTGCCATAGTCGTCGTACGCAGCTCAACGAAACTGAAGATCACGTAAAAGGTTCGTTCCTAGATAAATATCGTCTTAGCTTAATCACACCAGAGCTCTATTATCACGATGGTCAAATCTATGACGAAGATTACGTCTACGGTTCATTTTTGCAATCTGCCATGGCAGAAAAAGGCGTTACTTGTACTAACTGCCATGATCCGCATACCGCAGAGTTGAAGATCCCAGAAGAAGCGGTTTGTGCTCAGTGCCATATTGCGTCTGACTACATGCCGGAAAATCACACTTTCCATGAGGCAAATACTGAGGCATCGCAATGCACAACTTGTCACATGTCAGAAACGACTTACATGCAAGTGGACCCGCGTCGTGATCACAGTTGGCATGTGCCGCGCCCAGATTTGAGTATGCATATTAATACGCCAAACGTCTGTACGTCTTGTCATGAAGACGAAACCAATCAGTGGGCAGATAAGAAAATAGGCGAATGGTTCCCGAATTCAAAATACCGAAATCAACAACACTTCGCGGTCGCATTTTACGCGGATTCTATTGGTCATCGTGGTGCGCCTGATGCATTAGCATATTCGGCTCAAGACGCATCGTTAAGCGATATTATTCGTGCGTCTGCTTTAGAACGTATGGGTGGCAATGCCGGACAGAACACTTTGGTTTCATTAGCGAGGGCAGTAAAACATGAAAGCGATATGATCCGTTTGGGTGCCGTTGCTGGTTCTTCTGGTTATGAATTTAGCGATCGTTGGCAAATTCTCGAACCATTACTAACTGACCCAGTATTGTCCGTTCGCGCTGAAGCCGCGGCTGCTTTGGTTCGTCATTATCCAGAAATGAATCCGCTGCAACGCGACAAGATCAAACAGCCGTTGGAAGACTACATGGCAATCCAGCGTTTCAATGCGGATCGAGGTTTTGGACGAACCAACCTAGCAAATGTCTATCGAGATCTTGGAGAAACAGGTAAAGCCATTGCGTCTTATCAAAAAGCCATTGAAATAGAGCCTTACTTTGAAAACAGCTACGCCAACTTAGCGGATTTGTACCGTACACAAGGTAACGACAGAAAAGCACTAGAAACCTTGATGGCAGGGATTGAAGCGCAACCTAAATCGAGTGCTTTGCCTTACAGCGCTGGTTTGGCATGGCTTCGTGTTGGAGATGGCGTTAAGGCAAACCAATATTTGAAACAAGCGGCTGAAACGGCAGAACACAACCCGCAATATTGGTATGTGTATGGCTTGGCGTTAGAGAAGAGTGACATACTCGCGGCAAGCAAAGCACTGAGCACAGCCTACCAAGTGGGTGGAAATCCGCAGCATTTGTACGCCGAGTGTGAAGTGTTAGCGCGCAACTATAAACAAGGGGCCGTAGCTTTTGCTTTTGAACAATGTGTTAAGCAGCTTGCAGAAGTGGCTCCAGCGGAGGTTGTTCAACGCTTGAGAGCCTCTATAAATCAATAGGTGCTGGATTGGTAGACTCCAACTGATGTTGAATTTGTTCTCTTAAGCGTTGATGGGCAGGGTTGTGCTCGTCGCGCTTATGGTAGACAAATTTATAAGGAATACGCTCTATTTCTATTGGACAATCAAGCACTTGTAATTTAAGTGCTTTACTCCATTTCATCGCAAACGAGCGTGACACGACACCGAGGCAATCACGTTGTGCTACATACATTGCCATACCTGCTAATGATGACGTCACGATCTCGACATTTCGCTCCTGAATCGGCTCTTTTGCCAACTGTTCAAAACCGGACGTGTTATTCCATTTTCCTGAAAACATGCAGTGATTCTCATGATAGAAGGCTTCTTTGCTGAGCGAACCTTGAATCCTAGGGTGGCTTTGGCGACAGATCACCATGGCGGGCTCGTCGTAAGCCGTTTCTATCACGAATGAGGAGTCCTTAGTGATGATAGTATCAATCACCAAGTCCATTTTCTGTTGGCGAATCTGTTCAAAAAGTAAGTATTTTTCCGGTGGAGATTCGTGGAATACCACGTTCTCAATTGGATTTAAGCTATGGAGCAAGGTTTCGGAGCAGCAAACTTGAAAAGAGGTACGTTCAGAAATGGCGTTGTCGACAATACTTACGGCTTGGCGAAACTGCGGCATCAATTGATAGGCAGTCGAGGTTGGTGCAATACCACGACCTTGTTTCACAAACAGCTGCTTGCCTACTACTTGCTCTAGTCGCTTTATTGAGGCGCTAACAGCAGGCTGTGTAACTCCTAAATGGTCTGCTGCTTTGGTGTATGACTGGTACTCAGCGACAACCAAAAAAGTCTGAATCAAGTTTAAGTCCATCTTCTTATCCATAAACTGAATTTATGTATTAACGTATCTGAACTCTATTTATCCGTCAAATTACAAGTTTTATCTTAATCAAATCTTGGCATCTGATTTCTCCCCAAGATTAGCAGCAACGGATTTATGGAGCTCTTTTATGGCAAACCACGATAAAAAACGCGGCAAGAAGTTGGTATTAAACGCTTGCACTCTTGCGATTGGAGCGGCATCAGCGACCGCTTATTCAGCAGAACAACCCAACATTCTCGTTATCTTTGGTGATGACGTCGGTTACTGGAACTTAAGTGCTTACAACGGCGGTATGCTGGCTTACAGCACTCCAAACATTGATAGTATTGCTAGAGATGGCGCTAAGTTTACGAACTTCTACGCTCAGCAAAGCTCAACCGCAGGTCGTTCGGCGTTCATTACGGGACAAATGCCAAAGCGTACTGGCTTGTCTAAAGTTGGTTTGCCGGGAGCGAAAGAGGGGATTTCTGAGAAAGATCCAACTATAGCGACATTGTTACGTGACCTTGGTTACGCAACGGGTCAATTTGGTAAAAACCATCTAGGTGACCGTGACGAACACTTGCCAACCAACCACGGTTTTGACGAGTTCTTTGGTAACCTTTACCACTTAAATGCAGAAGAAGAGCCGGAGAACGTAGACTACCCACAAGATCCTGAATTTAAGAAGAAGTTCGGTCCTCGTGGAGTGATCCATTCTTATGCGGATGGCAAGATTGAAGATACAGGTCCATTGACCCGCAAACGTATGGAAACAGTCGATGATGAGTTCTTAGATGAAGCAGAGAAGTTTATCGAGAAACAAGTCAAAGCTGACAAACCATTCTTTACGTGGTTTAACACCACGCGCATGCACAACTTCACGCACGTTCCTGATGAATACAAAGGCAAAACTGGCGCTGGCTTCTACGCCGATGGTGTGAAGCAACATGACGATCAGATTGGTCACTTGCTCAATAAGGTTAAAGAGCTTGGTGTCGACGACAACACCATCATTGTTTACACCACAGATAATGGTCCAATGATCAACTTATGGCCGGACGCAGGTATGACGCCATTCCGCAGCGAGAAAAACACGGGCTGGGAAGGCGGTTTCCGCGTTCCTGCATTGATCAAATGGCCAGGTCATATCCAAGCTGGCACAACGCTTAATGGCATTGTGTCTCTGGAAGATTTCCTACCAACCTTAGTAGCTGCGGCGGGCAATAGTAACGTCAAAGAGGAGCTACTCAAGGGTAAGAAAGTGGGCGATATGAATTACAACGTCCACTTAGATGGCTACAATCAGCTGCCATATCTAACGGGGAAAACGGGCAAGTCTGCTCGTAACGAGTTTGTCTACTGGAGCGACGACGGAGATTTGTTGGCTCTGCGCTACGGTAAGTACAAATATCACTTCATGATCCAAGAAAATGAAACGGGCTTGGATATCTGGAAGAAACCATTCACCAAACTCCGCGTACCACAAATTTATGATTTGAGTATCGACCCATTTGAGCGTGGCGATACTGGTATGGGTTACGACCGTTGGATGTACGAACGTTCGTTTTTGATGATGCCTGCCATCGAGAAAGTAAAAGAGGTCATGGAAACTTTCAAAGAGTACCCGCCGCGTATGGCTCCGGGCTCGTTTGTTCCGAAATAACGTTTTGTCCACAGGTCGATAGACCCTAGTTATTGTCCTTAAATACAGCGCCCAAATTGGGCGCTGACTTTCTTCTGCTTTCGAGATCGTTCTTTATGAAAAAACAAACTTACATTCATACCACTCAAATGGCATTAACTCCTCTCAAAACGGCATTTGCATCTAATAGTGATAAAGTCGAACGACGTTTTCACGTGATGGCGAAACCGGGCGGAGCAAAATGCAACATCGATTGTCAGTACTGTTTTTATCTGCACAAAGATGAATTACTCAATCAAGGCACTCAACCAAAAATGGATGATGCAACACTTGAGGCATTCATAAAGAGCTATATCGAAAGCCAAGACGGTGACGAGATTGTGTTTTCTTGGCAGGGTGGTGAGCCAACATTATTAGGTTTGGATTACTTTAAGAAGATTGTTGAACTGCAGAACAAATACGCTAAACACGGCGTTCGTATCGAAAACGACCTTCAAACCAATGGTCTTTTATTGAACGAGGCTTGGTGTCAGTTTCTGCATGACCATGGGTTTCTGGTTGGTCTATCGATAGATGGTCCTGAGTTTATCCACGATAAATACCGTAAAACCCGAAGTGGAAAGCCGACCTTTCAACGCGTCATGCAAGCCGTTGATTTGATGAAGCGTCATAATGTGTCATTCAACGCTTTGGTGACAGTAAACCGCTTTAACGCCAAATATCCGCTCGAAGTGTATCGCTTTCTTACTCAAGAACTCCGTGTCACTTATATCCAATTCACACCTTGTGTTGAACCTCGATCTTTCACTCAAACCGCTCCCCATTTCTGGAAAGAAAACATGTCTCCAAAACTTGGCAGCGAATTAGCAAAGCCGGGGCATTTGATGTCGGTCGTTACGGATTGGTCGGTCGATGCAGAAGAGTGGGGCGAGTTTCTGATTGCTGTATTTGAAGAATGGGTGAACAACGATCTTGGCAGAGTCTTGGTCAACCTTTTCGAAACCGCCGTCGCGCAAGTGATGGGGATGCCTTCGCAGTTATGTGTTAGCGCAGAGTTCTGCGGCAAAGGTCTAGCGATTGAACACAATGGAGATGTGTTTAGCTGTGATCATTACGTTTATCCGGAATACCAACTGGCTAACATTCATGACCGATCTCTGAATGAAATTGCTATCTCAACTCGTCAATACAGCTTTGGCATGGCGAAAAAGTCTTCTTTGCCGCAATACTGCCTCGATTGCCCGTATTTGAAATATTGCTGGGGAGAATGCCCAAAAAATCGGCTACTTACCGCGCCGAATGGTGAGGCTGGTCTAAACTACTTGTGTCCAGGAATAAAAATGTTCTTTGACCATTCGCTGCCAATTTTGGTTGGTATATCTACGTTAATAAAGTCTTACAACTCAAGTGAATATAGCGAATATAACCTTTAGTTATTACTTTCAGTCTTATACTCAACTTTTAACGCTCAGGCTCCCGTAAACTCAATAGGTAGACTATGAACCACGCACAACAAGCCATTAATGAATTAATCGAACAAACTGAAAAAAGTGTCATTGGACAAAGCCATGTGGTTCAGGCTTTGGTGATAGGGTTACTGACCAATGGTCACGTACTTTTGGAGGGTTTACCGGGGACGGCAAAAACGCGCTCGGTGAAATCGCTTGCCAATCTACTTAATACCAGCTTTGGTCGTATTCAGTTTACCCCCGACTTGTTACCTTCAGACGTTACGGGTACCGAAGTGTACCAAGAACTAGATGGCAAGCCTCAACTCCACTTCCAACCAGGTCCAATCTTTAACAGCATCGTATTGGCGGACGAGGTGAACCGTGCGCCAGCAAAAGTACAAGCTGCACTGCTAGAAGCGATGGCAGAAGGTACGATTACAGTGGGTGATAAGACGCACGTCTTGCCAGAGTTGTTCATGGTGCTTGCTACGCAAAACCCAGTTGAACAAGAGGGCACTTACCCATTGCCAGAAGCGCAGATGGATCGCTTTATCATGAAAGTGACCGTCGACTATCCAGAAGATGAAGCTGAGCGTGACATTATTCGTTTAGTGCGCAGTGAAGAGCTGGGTTCAGAAACCAGTAGTGAATTAGTGACGCCAAAACACATTGAGCCAGAGCTTGTGATTGAAGCGCGACGTCAACTGCCAAATATTACTGTTTCCGATTTGGTCGAGAACTACATCGTTGCGCTTGTGATGGCGACGCGTAAACCAGAGCGCTACGCGGATTCCCAGCTACAAAAATGGATCGAAATCGGCTCAAGCCCTCGCGCATCAATTTCGTTGGACAAATGTGCTCGTGCTTACGCATGGTTACAAGGGCGTGACTATGTAACGCCTGATGACGTACGTGCGATGGTGCCATCGGTACTTGGACACCGATTCTCACTTTCTTACGATGCACTTGCCGATGGTGTTGATCACCAGCGAGTGGTGCAAGAGCTGCTTGATTGTGTAGAAATCGGATAAGCAGGAGGGACTATGGCAAAGCCAACGCTTGCTCCTCAATCCCAAGGGCTCGATCCTCGCTTGTATTGTGATTACGCTCGCTTAGTGCGTTTACAAGCACAAGCCGAATCCTTCAGCCTGCTGCCTCACTTAAAAGCGGGCAGTGTGCTTTCTGGGCGGCACAACTCATTATTCCGTGGGCGTGGTCTGAACTTCGAAGAGCTGCGTCATTACCAGCTAGGGGACGACATCCGAAACCTAGATTGGAAAGTCACCATGCGCACAGGCAAGCCCCATGTGCGCAGTTACACCGAAGAAAAAGACCGCAATGTGATTGTTTGCGTTGATCAGCGCAGTGCGATGTTTTTCGCCTCTACCGAGGTCATGAAATCCGTGGTCGCTGCTGAAGTCGCGGCTATGTGTGGTTGGCGAGTATTGAAAGACGGTGATCGAGTGGGATTTGTTATCGCTTCTGACTCCGTTCTATATCACAGCAAAGCCCAGCGTTCACAAAACGATCTGCTTGCACAACTGAAACGACTCTCTCAAGTTAACCAGCGCTTAAATGTGGACTCGATTGATGCAGATAACGTGACGTTCAGTAAATGGATAGAACTCATCAAACGCATGAAACTAAAACAATCCACATTGATTTTTATTAGTGATTGGCGTGATTGCGAAGAGCACCACCTAGATCACCTTAAGCAGCTTCAACAACACAACGATGTTCTCGCGGTGATGGTGAGCGACCCTTTAGAGCAGTCGCTTCCTCAAGATTTGGCAAAAGTGAAATGGGTGATTGGTGACGGTCGTTACCAGCTCAACTTAGACAGCAAAGCCAAAGTCGACGCCGCCAGTGCCAGTTTGGTTGAGAAAGCGCAGTTAAAACGCCAATCACTGGCGCAACTAATGGCGATGAAAAAGCTGCCTCATATCGAAATCGATACATCAGGTGACCACATTACTCAATTCCAAAAACTCGTTGGAGGTCGATAAATGACAGACTTACACACGCCTCCAAGCACGTATATTCTGCGTGAGCTGCATGACGTTGCGGTGCCAGAAAGCGTAAGCTGGGTACCACAAACCATTGGTTGGAAGATCCTTGCCGTCATTGGTGCGATTGTACTTATGTATCTGGGTTACCGACTGCTGCACCATTGGTGGGATAACCGCTACCGTAAAGAAGCTATTGAAGCCATTTCTCGTTTGAATCCAGATGACGCGAGTATGCCCAAAGCCCTGTTCTCGATTTTGAAAATTGTATTGATTCATCTTGATAGCTCTCATGCTCGCTTGTTTGACACCGCGTTCCTGCGCAAGTTAGATGCGCTTAACCCTAAGCATAAAATGTTTGATGACGAAGTCTCTAAACGATGGCTGCAAAGTATCGTTGACCCAAGTGTTGAACTGGAAAAAACAGAGTGTTTACAACTTCTTGAACGCGCCACTAAGTGGGTGAAAGAGCATGATGAGAACGCTCAAAATATTGAAAAGCGCACGCTTGCCTACAAAGCGCGTGTATTAAAAGGAGGTCGCCATGGGTGATCTTCTTGCTTCATGGCTGGGCATGAGCAGTTTTGAGTTTGAGCATCCGCTTTGTTTCATCATCTTGCCACTGCCTTTGGTGGTGTATTTCCTCGTTCCAGCTTACCGCACCAAACAAATGGCCATCAAAGTGCCGTTTTTTAGTCAGCTTGTGGACGCCATTGGCGAAACGCCATCAGAAGGCGCAAGCCAACTGACTCCGAGCTGGTGGCAGCGTGCGACGCTGATTATTTCTTGGCTTTTAGTCGTGACCGCAATGGCAAAGCCGACAGTACTTGGTGAGCCACAGGTGCGTGAAAGCTTAGGGCGTGATGTCATGGTCGTTGTCGATTTGTCTGGCTCAATGGCAGAGCAAGACTTCACGTCCAAAACCGGAGAAAAGATCACTCGCCTTGATGCCGCCAAAGAAGTGTTGAGCGATTTTGCTAAAACGCGCAAAGGCGACCGCCTAGGTCTGATCTTGTTTGGCGACGCAGCATTTGTGCAAACTCCGTTCACGCCTGATCAAAAAGTATGGTTAGAGCTGCTTAACCAAACGGATGTGGCGATGGCAGGGCAGAGTACCCACTTAGGTGATGCAATTGGTTTAGCGATTAAGGTGTTTGAGCAAAGCGAACAGTCACGCACCGACGTAGAAGAGAACAAAGAGAAAGTCGCCATCGTGCTAACGGATGGTAATGATACGGGAAGTTTCGTGGAGCCGATTGATGCTGCGAAAGTCGCGAAAGCGAAAGATGTACGTATCCACGTGATTGCAATGGGTGATCCACAAACTGTGGGTGAAACTGCGCTAGATATGAATACGATCAAACGTATTGCGAAGGAGTCCGGTGGTGAGGCGTTTGAAGCGCTCAACCGTGACGAACTTGCTAAAGCCTATGATGAGATTGGTAAGTTAGAGCCCCAGCTTTATGAAAGTACCACGTATCGCCCCAAGCAAAGCTTGCATCATTATTTAATGGCTTTAGTCGTTGTGATGTACTTGACCGCGTTCACGTTAGCGACATTTAAGCGTCGTCGACTATCAGTGACCAGTGGAGCTTCCACGCAAGCAGAAAACGGAAAAGGGGAGCGCCATGTTTGATTCTCCTTTCTCTAGCATGGGACTAGAACAGTTCTTCACACAGTTCCATTTCATTCGTCCAATGTGGCTATTGGCGTTCATCCCAATGTTTCTTTTGCTTTGGTTAAGGTGGCGAGAAGAAGCCAAACCTAGCTGGAAAGACATTCTTCCAGAGCACTTACGTAAAGCCTTAACGATTGGTGATTATGGTTGGCGAAAGCAACTGCCGCTCAAGCTACTTATGGTGATAGTGGCGATTGCCATCGTCATCTGTGCCGGCCCTTCGTGGGAGCGCCAAGCTTCTCCATTTGGAGAGGATAAAGCCTCCATGTTGGTGGTGTTGGATAACAACGATTCGATGTTGCAAAAAGACCTTCCGCCAAGCCGTTTGGAGCGCTCTAAGCAAAAGATCCGCGACCTATTGGCAGCAAGAAAAGGAGGCAGTACTGGGCTAGTTGTGTATGCGGGGTCTGCTCATGTTGCGATGCCTGTGACGCAGGACAGTAAAGTATTCGAACCGTTTCTTGCTGCGATAACACCAGAAATTATGCCGGTTGAAGGTAAACTTGCTGAAACGGCGCTGCCTTTGATTGACCGACAATTACAAGATCAACCGGGTTCGACGATTCTGTTGGTCACGGATGGGGTTAATCCTGCAACTATTACCGCTTACAAAAACTACTTCGCTGACAAGCCTTATCAATTGCTTATCTTGGCTGCGGGTAACTCAGACATTGTTTCTAACAACCCGGTCGATTTGGACTCGTTAAATAATCTTGCCAGCGCGACTGGTGGACGCCTTGTGGAAGTGACGGTAGACAATAGTGACATAGAGAAGCTGAATCGTTTTGTTGAGCGAAACATGCAACTCAATGGTGAATCCTCAATGCCTTGGAAAGACATGGGTTATCAACTGTTGTTCCCAATTGCGCTCATCATGATGCTTTGGTTCCGCAAAGGGTGGTTAGTGCAATGGTGTGTTGTCGCGATGGTGTCAACGTCTTTGTTTATGACGCCAAAAGTCATGGCTGAAACGGTCTCGCTCAAAGCGGATAAGCCCGAAGTGGTGCAAGAGGTTACGGTCTGGGATAAAGCGTCTCAATGGTGGTGGGATTTATGGCTTACGCCAAACCAACAAGGGCAGCGCCTGTTCAACAAAAACGAATACCTTGAGGCAGCAAAGCACTTTACGGATCCGTTGCGAAAAGGGACGGCTTATTACTATGCTGGCGAGTACAAACTGGCTCATACGGCTTTCTTGGAGATGCAAAACAATCCATCAGATGCGGTAAAAGACTATGGCTTGTACAACGCTGCGAGTGCGTTGGCGCGTCAACGTGAGTATTTGGCAGCGCGTAATTTATTGCAAACACTGGCAGATAAAGACACCTTGAGCGATCAATTGCGACCAGACGTCGAGCACAACCTAAAAGTCATTGGTGGTATTGTCGAAGAGATAAACCGCACCAGTGAAAGCCAAGCGGGGACAACAGATGGACCCGAAGAGTCATTTGAACTGGGTGACAACCCGCAAACGGCAGATGGGGCAGACGAAAAAACCGCGGCTGAATTAATGCTGAAAGAGAAACTCAATGCGAACGAAATCCTTGGCAGCCAAGAACTGGCGGATAAGTGGTTAAAACGCGTAGAGGCCGACCCTAAGTACTTCTTGCGCGCTAAATTCCAAATTCAACTGCGTGAACCCGTGAAAGCGGAGCCGAAGCCACAACCGCAACAACAAGAAGAGGAGCAAGCACAATGATGAATGTATTCAAACTTGGCGCTGATTCTATTGTTGCGCGTCTAAGCACTATCTTGATGGTGTTTACTTTGTTTTTTACTGGTTTGGCGAACGCACAAGACATTCAAGACTTGCAGCGCAGCGATAATGTTGAATTGTTAGCATGGGTCGGTAAACAGGGAGCAGGGGCAGATACGAAAGAAGCGCCTAAGTTCAGTGTGAATGAGCAGGTGATCTTGTACATCGAAGTCGCAACGCCTCGTTGGTTCACCGGTGGTACACGCATTGGCAGCGTAGAAATCCCTAACGTGATTGCAAAGCAGCGTAACCAATTAGCAACCAACTATACCGAGCGTAAAGGGGGGAAAACATGGTCTCGTCAGCGTTGGGAAATAACCCTGTATCCGCAAGCCTCGGGACAATTTGTAATTCCACCGGTCGCCGTTGGTGTGCAAGTCTCTGCGCCTGATGGTTCGAAGGTCGCTGGCACGCTTTATACGCAGCCAATTAAGTTTGAAGCGTCTATGCCTTCTGGATTGCTCAGTGATGAGTCTGAATGGTTTACTGCGACTAAGGTGAGTGTGGGTCAGAAATGGACAACGTCTAACGATGAGCTGAAAGTCGGTGATGCAATCACTCGCACCATTACGATCAATGCACAAGACAGTTTGTCAGTATTGCTTCCAGACTTGTTATCCAATGATTCTACTGCCAGCTATCAAGCCTATCCTCAACCAAACCGCTTAGATGATAAGCAAACGCGTGGCGATTACCAATCGAGTCGCATCGAAGAAAGCGTGTATGTGATCCAACAGGGTGGTGAGTTCACCTTGCCTGAGCATACGTTCCAATGGTGGAATAGCCAGAGTAAACAGCTGGAAACGGTGGTGATTGAGGGTAAGACCTTCAAAGCCAAGCATACATTCAAATCCTTTGTTCGAGCTTATTCTGGCTGGTTGATTGGCTGCGCAGTGACGCTATTTGTTCTCGTTATCGCCGTCTTGAGCATTCACCGTTATTATCGTTCTCGTCCTACGCCTCCTTGGTTAGTGTTCAGACGAATGGTGAAAGCAAACCGATGGGGTGATGTTCGAGCAAGCTTGTATAAGCAGTTGAGAAACAACACAGGTGGTCTTGAAATGAGTAAAGCCAGTGACTCTGACGTTTGGCAGAAGCGTTCACAGCGCCTACAAGAGGGGCAGGAGGACGCAAGCTTGATGAATGCTCTTTGGAAAGGGATACAAGCGTTGAAGCCAAAACGCTTCAAGTGGGCGATACCTAAAGCCTTGCCACAACTCGATAAGCAGGCAAGCAATAAGAAATAAAAACGAAAAGGACGCTAGTAAAGCGTCCTTTTTTATATCCTTTAATAAACGTCATGTTGTTATTTTTGCGTGCTACAATGAGCGTGACCAAATAATATATTCTACATATATTTAATTCTTGTCACTTCGACGTTCTGCTTTTGATCTATTTTATCTTTATATTAAACAGGTTTATTAATCGGCTATATATTAAAAATAGTATATTTAAGATTATATAACCAATAAATCACTTTAATTCCTTTCGTGATGGAGTGTCACTTCCATGTGACAAGCTTTTCGTCTTAACCCTGATAAAGACGGCTTATTCAATGTATATTTCATTTTTGATTTGTTCAAATAAAATAACACTTCAAAAATGGAATGATAATTTGCAAGTTTTTCGATTTAGATTATTAAAATTATCGGTGTATATTTCTGGGGAAACGGAAATACGGAGTGATTCCGTTTTGATTTTTAAATATGTGAATAATAATTATCAGATTAAATTTAATTCTGTGTATTAAATTTATCTTAATATAATTCGTCGTCACTAGGCAGCTTTATTTTGTGAAGTTTAATTATCAGAAGTTTTAATTCGATATTATTTTAAAGGGTGATTTATGGAAGCTAATATTCACGACGACCCAATATTGGTGGCAGGCAAGAGGATTCTGATTGCTCAAGCAGCTTTGGGTCTGGTATTCATCGCGTATGAGTACATGCGAAGCGGGACTCTAAGCGCTGAATCAGCAATCACTGGGGTACTGATTGCGATTCTTCCATCTCTGTTTGGCATGGTATTCGCGTCCATTAAATCTAGGGTGAAACCAGAAGAGAGTTTGCGTGACCTCATGCATCTGAGTCGAAATATCAAAGTCATTTACACCATAGTGATGTTTGTTTTGACGTTTCGATTTATGGCTCTTCGCAACATCGTGGTCCTGATAGGCTTTTGTGTGACGATGTTTGGTCACTTCTTAACGCCGCTGTTCAGAGACCGCTTCGAAAGGAAGGCATAAATGGAGACTGTCCAGTCCGCTCATGAATATATTGAGCACCACTTGACCTTTCTCACCGCCGGCGACGGTTGGTTTGGAATTAACCTTGATTCCATGATCATGGTCTGGTTGACGGGGCTCGTTTTCATCCTTTCATTCCGTTATGCGGTGACGAAAGGAACGAAAGGAGTACCAGGACGATTCCAGTGTTTGATCGAGATAATATTTGAGTTCGTCGATGACATTGTAAAAGAAATATTTCAAGCGAAGGACAAGTTAATTGGTCCTTTGGCACTGACAATATTTGTTTGGGTGTTATTAATGAATGCCGTGGATTTGTTACCGATTGATTTAATTCCTGCACTTACTCGTGCTGTAGGGGTTGAACACTTCCGTGACTTACCATCCGCTGACGTCAATATTACGATGTCGATGGCATTAGGCGTATTTATTTTGGTGTTAGGTTATACGTTTAAAAACAAAGGCGTGAAAGGTTTTATTAAAGAGTTAACTACTCAACCATTTTCACATCCGTTGTTATATCCAGTGAACTTAGTTCTTGAATTGGTGACGTTAATTTCTAAACCAATATCTTTAGGTCTTCGATTATTTGGCAATATGTATGCAGGTGAAATGATCTTCATTCTAATTGCATTAATGCCGTGGTGGATGCAATGGGCACTAAGTGTTCCTTGGGCACTGTTCCACATTCTTATTGTTGTTCTTCAAGCATTTATTTTTATGGTACTGACCGTGGTTTATCTCGGCATGGCTGTTGAAGAGCATTAATTTCAAAAATCTTTTTTATTAATTAAAAAATTCAATTCTAGGAGTTGTTATGGATATCGTTAGCGCAGTTCTTTACGTGGCGGGTGCACTACTGATCGGTCTTGGTGCAGCGGGTGCCGCAGCAGGTATCGGTAACCTTGCAGGTAAATACCTTGAAGGTGTGGCTCGTCAACCTGATTTGACCCCAATGCTTCGTACTCAATTCTTCATCATGATGGGTCTTGTGGACGCGGTGCCAATGATCGGTGTTGGTATCGGCTTGTACATCATCTTCGCTGTAGCGTAATTCGAATTAATAATTTTCATAACGTTATAGAAGAGAGGGTGCTATGAACTTAAATGCCTCAATGTTTGGTCAGGCGATCTCCTTCGTGATTTTCGTTTGGCTGTGCATGAAATATGTCTGGCCACCACTTGTAAAACTGCTTGATGAGCGTCGTGCTGAAATTGCCCAAGGTCTTGAGCAAACAGAAAAAGCAGCACAAGAGTTAGAACTGGCAAAAGCGAACGGTGAAGCGCTGCTGACAGAAGCTCGCTCAAAAGCTCAAGCTATCATCAACCAAGGTAAGCAACGTCAAGAACAGATGGTTGCGGAAGCGGTTGATCTGGCAAATCAAGAGAAAGCGCGCATTGTCGCAGAAGGCAAAGCAGAAGTGGAAAGCGAACGCAGCAAAGTTCGCCAAGAGCTGAAAGATGAAATGGCGGATCTGGTGATTGAAAGTGCCAGCAAGCTGATTAATCGCAATCTGGATAGCTCGGCTAACCGCGACTTGGTGAACCGCTTCATCAACGAAATGTAGGAGGGCACATGTCCGAATTGACAGTGGTAGCTCAACCCTACGCAAAAGCGGCGTTTGATTACGCACGCGACGCAGAATGCTTGGACGATTGGCAACAAATGTTTGCGATTACCCAAGTGGTCTTGGAACAACCTAACACGCTTCTGGTCTTGAATGACCTTGATGAAGACGGTTCTGAACAACCATTGTTGGATCTGATTCTTCATGCTGGCGGTGAATGGTTGAATCAAAACTTCGAGAATTTTCTTCGCATTATGGAAGAGAACAAGCGCCTAAAAGCGCTCAGTGAAGTAAACGTTCAGTTCCAAGAGATGAAAGCGGATTACGAACGAACCATGACAGTAACAGTGCGTGTTTCAGAACCTCTGGATGAGGAACAGATGGCAAGGCTTAAACAAGCGTTAACCGAAAAGTACGGTAAAGCCATCACACTAGAAACACAACTGGATCCATCCCTTGTAGGTGGTGTGGTGATCACAGCAGGGCAGACCGTGTATGACGGCAGTGTCCTCACCAACCTGAGCCGATTGGCGACCAACCTACATGTGTAACGGGGTATAGAAATGCAATTAAATTCAAATGAAATCAGTGAATTAATCAGAGAGCGAATTGTTAACTTCAACCTCGAAAGTGAAGCGAGAAATGAAGGTACTATCGTCTCTGTGAGTGACGGCATCATCACAATTCACGGTCTTGCAGACGTTATGCAAGGCGAGATGCTAGAACTGCCAGATAACCGCTTTGCGTTGGCTCTGAACTTAGAGCGTCATTCAGTCGGTGCTGTTGTGATGGGTCCATATGCGGACTTGTCAGAAGGGATGAAAGTAAAAGGCACCGGTCGTATTCTCGAAGTGCCAGTTGGTAACGGTCTGCTAGGTCGTGTCGTGAACACGCTAGGTCAACCAATCGATGGTAAAGGCGCAGTGTCATTCGATCGTATGGACCCTGTAGAGGTCATTGCCCCTGGTGTTATCGACCGTAAATCTGTCGACCAACCAATCCAAACCGGTTACAAAGCGGTAGATTCCATGGTGCCAATTGGTCGTGGTCAACGTGAGTTGATCATCGGTGACCGTCAGACAGGTAAAACCGCGATGGCGATTGATGCCATCATCAACCAAAAAGAACTGGGCGTTAAATGTATTTACGTCGCAATTGGTCAAAAAGCATCGACGATTGCCAACGTGGTTCGCAAGCTTGAAGAACACGGCGCACTAGAAAACACCATTGTGGTGGTTGCGTCAGCATCAGAAGCGGCAGCACTGCAATACCTAGCGCCATACGCAGGTTGTACCATGGGCGAATACTTCCGTGACCGTGGTGAAGATGCGTTGATCGTATACGATGATCTATCAAAACAAGCGGTGGCTTACCGTCAAATCTCCCTACTTCTAAAACGTCCACCAGGTCGTGAAGCCTTCC
Organism: Vibrio sp. SCSIO 43155; assembly: GCF_023716605.1. Classification (NCBI taxonomy): domain Bacteria; kingdom Pseudomonadati; phylum Pseudomonadota; class Gammaproteobacteria; order Vibrionales; family Vibrionaceae; genus Vibrio; species Vibrio sp. SCSIO 43155. The sequence continues at coordinate 803,163 of NZ_CP071853.1, forward strand.
CGGGTGATGTTTTCTACCTCCACTCACGCCTTCTAGAACGTGCAGCACGTGTTAACGAAGAATACGTTGAGCGGTTCACTAACGGTGAAGTGAAAGGCAAAACCGGTTCTCTAACCGCACTGCCAATCATCGAAACCCAAGCGGGTGATGTATCAGCATTCGTACCAACCAACGTAATCTCGATTACCGATGGTCAAATCTTCCTACAGACTCAGCTATTCAACTCAGGCTTACGTCCAGCGGTTGACCCAGGTATTTCGGTATCTCGTGTAGGTGGCGCAGCGCAAACCAAAGTGATCAAGAAGCTGTCGGGGGGTATTCGTACCGCGTTGGCGCAATACCGTGAATTGGCAGCATTTGCTCAGTTCTCTTCTGACCTAGATGAAGCGACACGTCGTCAGCTTGACCACGGTGAGAAAGTAACGGAACTCATGAAGCAAAAGCAGTACGCACCAATGACCGTTGCTGAGCAAGCACTGGCGATCTTTGCAGCAGAGAAGGGTTACCTCACTGATGTGGCGTTAAACCAAATCTCTCGCTTTGAAGATGAGTTGATGGCATTTGGTCGTACAAACGCGCAGCCGCTACTGGACAAGATCAACCAATCCGGTGATTACAACGACGAGATCGAGAGTGAGCTACACAGCTTGTTGAAAGAGTTCACTGCGCTGCAATCGTAGGACCACTAACAGGAGTCCGTTATGGCAAATACCAAAGAGATTCGCACCAAAATTGCTAGCGTGAGTAGCACGCAAAAGATTACGAGTGCGATGCAAATGGTCGCCGCCAGCAAAATGCGCAAAGTGCAGGAGAACATGCAGGCGTCCCGTCCTTACGCGGAGAACATGCGTAAGGTTATCGGTCACGTCTCGTCCGGTACGCTGGAGTACAGCCATCCTTTCCTTCAAGAACGCGAAGTGAAGCGAGTGGCTTACATCATCATCTCATCCGATCGAGGTTTGTGTGGTGGCCTGAACAGTAATTTGTTCAAAAAAGTATTGGCAGAAATGCAGGACTGGCAAGAGAAGGGCGTTGAAGTAGATACGACGCTTATTGGTTCGAAAGCAATCAGCTTTTTCCAGTCCCTCGGGAAAGTAATGGCACAGACTTCTGGGCTTGGTGATGCACCAAAACTGGAAGATATGTTGGGTGCGGTTAACGCCATGATGGAGCACTACTCCGAAGGCAAAATTGACCGCTTGTTCCTCGTTTACAACCAGTTTGTAAACACCATGGTGCAAAAACCAACGGTATTGCAGATGTTGCCGTTCCCTAAAGAAGACATTTCACGTGATAAAGAGGCTCGTTGGGATTACCTCTACGAGCAGTCTCCTCAAGACATTCTCAACCACCTGATTCAACGCTATGTGGAATCACTGGTTTATCAGGGGGTGGTTGAGAGTATCGCTTGTGAACAAGCCGCGCGGATGATGGCAATGTCTGCCGCGACGGATAACGCAGCGCAACTGATTGAAGACCTGCAACTGGTTTACAACAAAGCGCGTCAAGCGGCGATTACTCAAGAGTTGAGTGAAATTGTATCCGGCGCACAAGCGGTTTAGAGAGAGAATTTGAGGTTTAAATTATGAGTATTGGCAAAATCGTCAAAGTCATCGGTGCGGTGGTCGACGTCGAGTTCGAACAAGGCAAAGGTCCGAAAGTTTACGACGCACTGAAAATCAACGATGGTAGCAACGGCTCACTGATGTTGGAAGTTCAGCAGCAGTTGGGTGGCGGTGTGGTTCGCTGTATCGCAATGGGTTCTTCGGATGGTCTGAAACGTGGCCTAGAAGTGGAATCTACGGGCAACCCAATCACGGTACCTGTGGGTGAGGAAACCCTAGGTCGTATCATGAACGTGTTGGGTCACCCAATCGATGAATGTGGTCCAATCGGTGAGCAAGTGTCTTACGAAATCCACCGTGATGCACCAAGCTATGAAGAGCAATCTAACAGCACTGCGCTACTGGAAACGGGCGTTAAAGTTATCGACTTGATTTGTCCGTTCGCGAAGGGCGGTAAGATCGGTTTGTTCGGTGGTGCGGGTGTAGGTAAGACGGTAAACATGATGGAGCTTATCAATAACATTGCTAAAGCTCACTCAGGTTTGTCGGTATTTACCGGTGTAGGTGAACGTACTCGTGAGGGTAACGATTTCTACTACGAAATGAAGGAAGCGGGCGTTCTCGACAAAGTAGCCATGGTTTACGGTCAGATGAACGAGCCACCGGGTAACCGTCTACGTGTTGCGCTAACGGGCTTGACCATCGCAGAGCGTTTCCGTGATGAAGGTCGTGACGTACTGCTATTCGTGGATAACATTTACCGTTACACATTGGCAGGTACTGAGGTATCGGCGTTGCTTGGTCGTATGCCATCTGCGGTAGGTTACCAACCAACACTGGCAGAAGAGATGGGTGTGCTGCAAGAGCGTATCACGTCGACTAAAAATGGTTCTATCACGTCTATCCAAGCGGTTTACGTACCAGCGGATGACTTGACTGACCCATCACCAGCAACCACGTTTGCGCACTTGGATGCGACGGTCGTTCTGTCTCGTAACATCGCTGCTTTGGGTCTGTACCCAGCGATTGACCCATTGGATTCGACATCACGTCAGCTTGATCCTCAAGTCGTTGGTCAAGAGCACTACGATGTGGCGCGTAAAGTTCAGCAAACGCTGCAACGTTATAAAGAGCTAAAAGACATCATCGCTATCCTGGGTATGGATGAGTTGTCTGAAGAAGATAAGCGCTTGGTATCTCGTGCTCGTAAAGTTGAACGTTTCCTAACTCAACCTTACCACGTAGCAGAAGTGTTTACGGGTCAACCGGGTGTATTCGTTCCACTAAAAGACACCATTGCAGGCTTTAAAGCACTGCTTGATGGTCAGTACGATGACATCCCAGAGCAGGCATTTATGTACTGCGGCAACATCGACGAAGTGCTTGAAAAAGCGAAAAAACTGTAAAGCGCGGGAGGCAATATGGCCATAGCGGTTTCACAAAATACGTTTCAACTGAATGTGGTAAGTGCGGAGGGCACTCTTTACTCAGGTCCGGCACATGCTATCGCGGTAGCGGGTGCGGATGGTGAGTTAGGTATTCGTCCGGGTCACTCACCGCTTATCAGTAAAATCAAGCCGGGCGTTGCTCGTATTACTGGTGACTTGTCCAAGCCTGAAGAGATCCTGTATGTCTCTGGTGGTTTGGTCGAAGTCCAACCTGATGTGGTTACTGTATTAGCGGATACTGCGCTTCACGGTAAAGACATCGACAAAGCAAGGGCTGAAGAAGCTCGTAGAGCAGCGGAAGAAAACATTCGTGCTCATGTAGACGATATCAGCTTTGCACAGGCACACATGGAGTTGAACAAAGCATTGGCTCAGCTTCGTGCAGTTGAACTAACGATGAGAATTCGTTAGTCAACACTTCGGAATGCGGTCTGAAGGGTAACCAAACGGGGCAACTACGGTTTGCCCCGTTTTTTTATTTTTTATGGGGATTAGGTTTAGCAATGAGTCGTTTGTTGAGATAAGACGTATCAGTATTGCAAACACTTTTATATAGCGAGGAAAGCATGCTGGCGTTAGAATCCATCACCCAAATTCTGAATAACGAGTATCAAATTCAAATGAACCAACAATTTATGCTTCGTGCGTTGGAAGTATCACGCAACGCGCTGCCTGCCTGTCAGCCAAACCCGCCTGTCGGATGTGTGCTGGTCAAAAACGGTGAAATCGTATCAGAAGGGCACACACAAGCGATTGGTGGTAATCATGCAGAAGTGGAAGCCCTAAACGCATACAACGGAGACCTAAGTGACGTAACCGCGTACGTAACACTAGAGCCATGTTCATTTGTGGGTCGCACGCCAGCTTGCGCTAAAACCTTAGTGACTTGTGGTATCAGAAAAGTAGTGGTTGCTATGCTTGATCCTGATCCCCGTAATGCTGGTCGCGGTATCGAAATCCTAAAAGAAGGTGGCGTTGAAGTAGAAGTTGGCTTATGCGGTGAAGAGGCGAGTGCATTCTTGACCTCTTACCTAGGAAAATCCTGAGTGATTTTCAGAATATTCTTCGTCAATGCGAGGTTAAAACTCGCGAAAACATGCATAGACGCTCAAATCTAGTGTTCTGAGTCGTTAACTATCATACTGTTAGCTAAAATAAGGTCATGTCCTGTTTTATGTTTGCAAAATGAAGAGCACCGACTTAAACCTTATCCCCATTTTCGTGGCGATTTATGAAGAGCAGAACCTGTCTAAGGCTGCTGCTCGTCTTGATATTAGCCAACCTGCGGTGAGCAAAGCACTCGCTCGTTTGCGTGACATTTATGATGAGCCACTGTTCCACCGCAGCACATCGGGTGTCGAGCCGACCAGTTTTGCTATGGATATTTATCCTGCGATGGTCGCTGCGCTCAAAAACTTTACTTCTACCTTATCCGCCTCGAGCAGTTTTGATCCTAAAGTATCCAATCGTATTTTTTCCATCGCCTGCGTCTCAGTTGCCAGTTATGAGTTAATGCCGCAGCTCCTGCGCCAAATCCGTAAAAACGCGCCGAGTGTCGGTTTGGAAGTGCATCCTTTGTTCACGGAAGATTACGAAAGCGATCTGCGTTTACAACGATATGATTTGATTATCGATATGCCACCGCGTGGTCGTACTGTCCTCAAAGTAGAGCCTGTGTTTTCCGAGCGTTTGATGGTGGTGTGCAGTGCCGAGCATCCACGAATTCATGACTCTTGTTCTGTAGAACAATTTTTGGCGGAAGAACACGTCGTGGTTTCGCGTTGGCATGCGCGTAAAAGTTTGATGAATGAGGAAGATATTGCAGACCTAGCGCAAAGGAATATCGTGTATCGCGCATCTGGTGCAATGGAAATGCTGCCAGTCATTAATGGTAGTGAATACATCGGTATGCTGCCGTTGTCGACCATTCAACACTTTTCAAAAACGTATAATATTAAAGCCGTCCCGCTTCCTTTTAGTGACAAAATTCATGACCTTTGTGCAATCTGGCATTCTAGTCGTCACAATGAAAGTGCGCATCAATGGTTGAGAGCTCAACTCAAGCAAGCAGGGAAAGCAATCGAAGAGTAAAGGACCAGTATGAAGACAATACGAGCCATTCTAAACGGTAAGAAAGCCGGAACGCCTGAGCTTCGCAGTGAGATCATGCGAATGCGAGAACAAGGTGTGGATCTGCAAGTTCGGGTCACTTGGGAATCACAAGACATGACTCGTTTAGTGAGTGAAGCGGTCAATCAAGGAATGAAACGTATTGTTGTTGCTGGTGGCGATGGCACCGTTAACGAAGCGGTAACAGCTTTGAATCAGATTGAGGCGAACGTTCGTCCAGAATTGGCCATTATCCCAATGGGTACGGCGAATGACTTCGCGACTGCTACGAAAATCCCAATCATGATTCGAGAAGCCATCGAACTTGCCGTCAATGGTGACGCTGTTGCGGTAGACTGCGTTCAAGCTAATGATCGCTATTTTATTAACATTGCTGCAGCTGGCTTTGGAGCAGAAATTACCGCTGAAACACCAGTTGAACTGAAAAACTTTCTGGGTGGTGGTGCCTACACATTAACCGGTCTAGTGAAGGTGCTTGGCTTTAAACCTTATGATGGCTCCCTCATAATTGAGCAGGGCAGTTATCAAGGGGAGATCTTGGTTGGGGCGTTTTGTAATAGTCGCCTTGCGGGAGGAGGTCAAGAGCTTGCGCCAAATGCATTGATAGATGATGGCTTAATGGACATTACTTTGGTGCATCCATTCTTGCCCCATGAGCTACCTCAGGTCATTGATGAAATTCAAAATCCAACTGAGACTGGGCAGTTTGTTAAGCATACTCAGGCGAGTTGGTTGGAGATCGATTTCCCTAAAGCACTGCCTTTAAATCTTGATGGTGAGCCTTATCGTTCCCGTAAAATTCGATTTGATGTTAGATCTAAAAGTATTCGCTTGGTCCTACCGCCCAATTGCCCATGCTTGAGCGTTTGTTAAGAGACGCACAAAAGCCACCCAATGCGGTGGCTTTGTACTTAACAAGAGTAAGGATCTCGTTTGAACGTGTGGCTTATAGCTTTTGAATCGTATCGACGTCGATTTGAGTCTTTGTCCATTCAGAGTCTACTTCACCACGAATGGCAACGCGATCTTGCGGTGATACGTCTTGACCCATCCAGTCTTCGTTATCGATCTCGACTTGAATCTCACCTGTGTTGTCTTTGAATAGGTAAGTCTCATTACCAAGTGCTTGAACGATGTTACCTGTCAACAGTACATAGCTATCATCAGATGCATTTTGCGCCGCTTTTACAGTGCTGATTGCTGCGGTTTCAGGACCGTTGAAGGCAGCCAATGCAGAGCCAGAAATTAGGGCTAATGTTGTCGTAATAATCAGTTTTTTCATGCTAATGGCTTCCTAAGTTAGAAGTAGTAAGTAGAGCCTACGTTGATTGATGCTGTGTTTGCGTAGCTATCAAGCTGGTATTTTGCGTTCGCGCCGATGGTCAATTGAGGGAAGATTTTGTATTCCGCACCGATAGATAGCATTGCACCGAGCTCATTATTTTTTTCAGAACGGTGGAACAAGGTGTTGTTCATTTCGACGTCGTCATTCATAACAAGCTCATGTTCTTCTGATTGGCTTGCTTTGGATTCGTACTGAGTGTAAGTCAAACCTGCTTTAACTTTTGTTGTCCACTTTTCGTTTAACGCATAGCTAAACACAGGCGCTAACGTAATTTGTTTGGCTTTGATTGAAGCGTCCCAATCCATTTCATGATGGTATTTTTGACCCTTGATATCGACAATTCCAAGATTTTTGGAACGACCATCATCAAGATCAAATTGGTTATAACCCAGTTCTACAGCCCAAGAATCATTGATAGAGTAGCCAATGAAGCCACCAAAAATACCGTCTTCCAATTCAGGGTTCAGATTCACACCGTCAGCTTGAAAAGATGGTTCAAAATCGTGATCTGTGGTGCCGAATCCGTATTCCAAACCCACGTAAGGTGCTGCTGCAACCGAAAATGAGCTTGCTGCGAGAATCGTCAGGACTGTTTTTTTCATTATATATTCACCTCTTCGTTTCGATGGGAGGCATTTTGTGTGAAGAGTCGTGAAGTGTTCGTGAAGAAAAGACTAACGTTTGAAAATTAATAAAAAAACTCCTCACTAAGGAGGAGTTTGTCAGTTGCAAAGGTATGGTTAATACACCGTGCACCACTCATTTTTCATGTCAATGAGGTGCCAGTTATCACGCTGATTGGCTTCATCCATTGCTTTATCTAAATGACCCACGCTGGACTTGCGGTCGTATTTCCACTCACGCTCTTCGTCGGTGTGGTGAACGATCATCGCCATAGAGTTTGGTTGACTGGTTGCCCATTGCATCATCGCGTGGTCACCGTCTGAGTTACCAATCGCGAGAACGGGTTTCTTACCGATGATGTGCTGAATGTTCTCAACTTTACCGGCTTTGTCATCAATCGTGAGGATTTCACCTAACTTGGTCACGGTTGGCTTACCGTCGTTGTAGTCGTACTTGTATTTTAGCGCGCTGCCAATGATTTGCTCTTCGGGAATACCGTACACCTCTGGCGCCCAAACGCGCATAAAGTCCACACCGCCACCTGATACGATGTAAGTCTTAAAACCATGCTCTTGCAGGTAGCTGACCATTTCGCGCATTGGTTTGTATGTAAGTTCGGTATAAGCTTTGCCAAAGCGTGGATCTTTCGCGACTTTCAGCCAATCGGCGACTTTTTGCTGATATTCCTCTACCGTCATACCACTATGAGTGACCTTGACGATCTCAAGTAGCGCTTTTTCACCGCCTTTGAAGACGCCTTCAATATCGTCATTCAGTACAGATTTAAACGGTTCTTGTGTCTTCCATTCTGGATGGTCTTTTGCCATCAGTTTCACTTCGTCTAGCGCATACGCCAGTTGGAAGTAAAACGGTTTTTCTGACCATAACGTACCGTCATTGTCGAACACCGCGATGCGGTCTTGTTCTGCAATGAAGGTTTTTTTCGAAGCATCAGTAGATTGATCAACATAGTTAACAATCGCAGATTTACTTGCGCCATCTTTCCAAGAAGGTAGTAAGTTTGGATCGCAATCTAAAGCCATCGCCGAGAATGATAAACCAGATAAGACTGCAAGGGCACAGATGTGTTTCTTCATATTATTATTTACCTAAGTTAGAATGTATTGTTTGTATACATTTGAGGTTAAATGAGAACAACGTAGGTTTAGCCTCTTTCCCTAACCATTTCCCTAACCAAGAGACGTCTTAATTGGTAAGAATGCGCAAAGGGGCAGTCACGTCGTTTCTCATGCGTAGTCGTGCTTAATCAGCATCTTTCGCAAGGCGAAGTCCCATGTCCGACATAATTATAGACTGGCTGGCGAAGTCTCGGCGGAAATTCTCTGATTCATCAGCATCATAGGCAAAACTGCCGCCTCGTACGGATTTGTGTGCTAAGCCTGCTTTTTCGTCTTTAGCGTTGTTTGGATTTTCGGTTGGACCAAAGCGGTAGAAGGTGTCGTCATAAGCATCAATAACAAATTCACCAACGTTGCCTGTCATGTCATAAAGACCAAGTTCATTGGGTTGCTTTTGACCAACGGGGTGAGCTTGGTTTTTAGAGTTGTCCGCATACCACGCCACATCAGCAATGTTGTTCGAGCCTGCGTAAGTGAAACCTTGGCTCTTCTTACCGCCTTTCGCGGCAAACTCCCATTCTGCTTCTGTCGGCAAGCGGTAGTTTTCACCGGTCAATTCGTTCAACTTCTCGATGAAGTAATTCGCCTGCTGCCAACTCAAGTTATTAACCGGAATGTTTGCACCTTGGAAGTAACTCATTGAAGAACCCATGACAGATTCAAACAATTCTTGAGTGACCTCGAATTTGGAAATGTAGAAGCCGTCTACCTTTACTTCGCGTGCTGGGGTTTCTGCCTTCTTGGCGGAGTCGCTGTCCGATCCCATGACAAATGAACCGCCTTCAACCAACACCATGTCTTGATCAATGTTGAGCGCGATAGGATGCGATGATTGAGTTGCACAACCACTCATTAATACGCTGAATGATAGAATAGAAAGTGCGGTTAACGATTTGCTTTTAAATGATTTCATCAATAATTTCTCGCCAAAAAAGTCACGATAAATATTAGCAATAAACGCTATGAAAAAAGGTTATAAACGGTATAACAAGCCTCATGTATTAATGGGATTTATGATTAGGTCATCAAGGTGAGAATGGCACGCTTATGAGTGTTCTCAGCTGAATTTCATAACGAAAAAGGTGACGTATGCACATTACTCAAGGCCCTCAGTTCAACGGTAAAGCTTCTAAGCGTTTACATGTCATGGCAAAGCCTATTGGGGCGGCTTGTAACATTGATTGCACTTACTGCTATTACCTCAGCAAGCAGGACTTACTTGAGTATAAAAAAGGCTGCACGCCTGTGATGGATGAAGAGACGTTAGAAACCTACATTCGTCAGTACATTGAAGGGCAGAACACGCCGGAAATCATCTTCTCTTGGCAAGGTGGTGAACCAACGATGTTGGGCTTGGATTACTTTAAAAAGATTGTTGAGTTTCAATCTAAGTACAAGCCTGAAGGCGTGGCCATTTCTAACGATCTACAAACCAATGGCACCTTACTCAACGACGATTGGTGTGCATTTCTGAAAGCAAATAACTTCTTGGTCGGTTTGAGTATCGACGGTCCAGAAATGATGCACAACGCTTACCGAACCAACCGCGCAGGTCGTGGTACCTTTAACCAAGTGATGAAGGCTGTTGAACTGCTGCACAAACACGAAGTGAAGTTCGCAACGCTGACTTGTGTAAACAATCTAACCAGCCGCAATCCTCTTGAGGTATACCGATTCCTGCGTGATGAAGTACGCTCACCGCAAATGCAGTTCATTCCCATCGTGGAACAAAAAACGTTTCGTACTACCGCACCTCAAACATGGCAGCCGCAAGAGCAGCTGAAACAAGGTGACAAGCGTCTTATTCCTGGTCACAAAGACTCTGTAGTAGAGCCTTGGTGTGTGGCAGACGAGGCGTGGGGTAACTTCCTTATCGCGATTTTTGATGAGTGGATTCAACACGACATTGGCAAAGTGTTTGTGCAGTACTTTGAAGCGAGTGTCGAGACTTGGATGGGGCGCAAAAACCCACTTTGTACACTTGGCGAGATTTGTGGCAAAGGCTTGGCAATGGAACCAAACGGTGATGTTTTTGCTTGTGACCACTACGTTTATCCAGAGTACAAGATTGGCAACATCCACCACGAAAAATTAGACAAGTTGGCCTATGGTCCTGAGCAGCAAAAGTTTGGCTTTGCCAAGACTCGCTCGTTAACCAAGCAGTGCCAACAGTGTGATTACCAATTTGCTTGCTACGGTGAGTGTCCGAAAAACCGTTTCATCCGCACCAAAGATGGTGAACCCGGGTTGAACTACCTGTGTGCAGGTTGGAAAAAGTTCTTCTCTCATGCTGATAAGGCAATGGCATACATTCTTCGTGCAACGGGTAACCCTGTGGCACATGGCAAATACAGTGATTCAGTGCTACGCCAACAAGCGGCGAAGCGTCCTGTATTCGAAACCAAATTTTAAGGGGATTGATATGACATTCTCAAAAACACTGTTAGTTGTCGCTTTAGGTATCCCCGCAAGCCAATCTGTCATTGCACAAGATGAAACCTTGCTCGCACCAGACCAAGTCTCATCAGCGAGCGTGACAAGCGCTCAAAAAGCAAACTCAGCGCAGATGTCGCCACAGCAAATGGTTGCGAAGCTGTCTTACCAAGCGCAGGACATCAAACAACCCGTTGAAAAGCGTATTGAAGCACTGCACGAGTTGGCGAACTACCCAAGTCAAAACGCGCTGGTAGCGGTTGCACGCAGCCTTCAAGACCAAGATCCTGCGGTTCGTGAAGCCGCGATTGTTGGAGCAGAGCCATATACGATTGAACATCGTTGGCGCATGATTGAGCCATTATTGAGTGACCAAGAAACCATGGTTCGCATTACTGCGGCGACCAACTTAGTGCGTGACTTTTCTAACGTGAGCAGCGAGCAGAAGCAAACGCTTGAAGCCCCGGTTGCTGAACTGATCAGCTATTTAGAGAACAAGCAAGATAACGGTTCCAAACTGTTATTGGCGGATGTCTATCGTTGGCATCATGAATGGGATAAAGCGGATAAAATCTATCAAGCTTTGGTGATCAATCAGCCGGAGAATTCACAAATCTGGTTAAGCTTGGCGGACAACTACCGAGCGCAGCAACGCGATGCCGATGCAGTAAAGACGCTGGATTCTGCAATTAAGCTTCATCCTGACAACGCATCTTTGCATTACTCGAAAGCGTTAACGCTTGTGCGTCTTGATGACAAGAAGAGTGCAGCTTTAGAGATTGAGAAAGCAGCCAGCATGGCGAAAGATAACAGTTACTTCTGGTACCTCAATGGTGTATTGCAAGAAGAGTACAACCTAGACAAATCGGTGAAGTCTTTTGAGCAAGCGTATTTGATTTCTGGCGCGCCGGAGCAGCTTTATGCGGTTTGTGACATTTATGTTCGCTACGACAACCCGAAAACAGACGAGTGCTTGGGCGAACTAGAGAAAGTCGCACCAAGCTACGTGATTGATCAATTGAAAGAGAAGAAAGGGCAGAAGAACGCCAAAGTAAGTAACTAAGACCATTCTGGCTCTTTTCTAAGCTTGTGCTGTTATACCCAAGTAACCTCGAGATGCTAGGTTCAGCGAGAATGACTTGGTTTGTAGACGCGGCGGCGATTTAAAGATCTAGTCACTCTAAATCAAGAATCGACAACAAAGTATACAAGCCAAGACAGCTCGCCCTTCGGGAGCGTGTCATTGCCCCGGCCTCTGCGTCAAATAACTTGGAAAGAGCTGGCTATTACGCGGCGTCGTTTTCCTTGACCTCGAATCAATGACAACGCTCTGAATCCTGCATCTTGAAGTTACTTGGGTATACATAACAGACTGAGAACGGTACATTGAGGCGATTGAACTCCTTGATCCAACGCCATTGGTTATCTTGGAGTTTATCGCCTGGACCTTTCACCTCTATCCATTCAAATTTCCCTTCTTTAAATGCAATCAAATCCGGCATGCCGTTTCGATAGAGTTTCAGATCACTCAACTGCACGTTAAACAGTTCGACCAACAGGTCATTAGGGATGTGTTCAAGAGCTAGGGATATCAGCTCTTCGTTCACGTATGCCCAACTGACGAAGGGATTACTGATCCCAACTTTATCCCGGTATGTATCAAACAACGCCTGCGTCTTCCCTTGTTGAACTTGCTCAAGCGCATTGTCGATAAGTTGCTTTCTTTTGTCGGCAAAATCGGCGTGATACAAATCCAATGGTCGATGTTGATAAGCGTTAATAAATGCCCCCTCTATTGGTGCAAAAATCGCATCCCACAAAGTTAAGCCTAACAAGCCGTTGAGTAGGGTATTCTCAGAATAGAAAACGGTCCAACCTAAACTTTCGAAATGTGCCTTGGTTGCCAGTTCAACACGTTGCCGTGATAGATCCAATTCGATGTGGTATTCGCTGCATTTAGGCTTGGTGGCTCTCGGGACTTTCAAGCCTTGTTTACGTTTAACGCGTTGTTCGAGCTTCTGTGCCACCTCAAACTCAGAGACATCAATAGGGTGGGTAAGCATATCAGTGACAATGTCACTAAATAATTCGTTTTGTTCTAGCTTGTCGTATATGCGAGCACGACGCTCTCGGCTTGGCGCGAGTGTGGTCGTCTCAAACAGCGCAATTGCCATCTCAAGTTCGTTTATGCGTTCGTAATCACGGGCAATGTCGTTAATCATGTGCTCACGTTTACGGTCGACGTAGTGATGTTCAACCCGTTCTGGCATCGCTTCGATAAGAATGTCGAGATTCGCTTTTTGTTTTTTGTCACATTGCCAATAGAGATTGGAAAGTTCGTTGAGTTCGATAAGGCGATCGATTTGCTCTCTGCTCTCAAAGAATCGGCGCGCTTTACTTAACTGGTATTGTTCGAATTGGTGTAAGCCTAAATCGTCGAGCACGAACTGGCTGAGGTCTTGATGGGTATTAGCAAAAAACAGCGTCAGCAAAACATCAATCATGTGTGCGGAGTTAAGCTTAATCACCGTGAAATCCAGAGCCTCAAATAGCTCAAAACGCTCTTCACTCAGGCATGCTACTAATGCTTCTTTCTTGAGGGATTTAGGATGCTCAGGATAGAGCATGACGATCTCTGGCTTGGTCAGTAGATTCGCTGCTAATTCTTGCGTTGTTAGGTCAGGGGAGAGCGAGACAAAATCATGAGTTGCCAATTCATCCAAAGCCGACTGGATGTTCTCAATTTCTTGGTAGTTGAGTTTGTCGCTGCGAAACCAACACCCTTTACGGCTGTATAGGCGTACAAGAAGGCACTGCGCAGGCTTGCTTAAGCTCTGAAACGCGGATAGCCATTGATGTTCATCTTGGCTAAGTAAATCGCTGTACCACTTGGTAGCGTGCTGTGTGAGCTTAAAGAAGTTATCGAGATAGTAATCTGGTGCGAGTTCGACGGTGTTTTCCATAACCAACTAACAATAAAAAAGGCTTAACCCATAGGTTAAGCCTTTTTCGAATCAATTTCTGCAGATCTACTAGATAAATAGAACTGGACTGGCAATTAAGCGTTTTTCAGTTGTGCTACTTTCGCTTCAGTCAGTGGCTTAGTGATGAACGCCAGTACGATACATACCGCCATCATTGCCGCTGAGATAGTGTAAGCAAGCGTGTAACCGTCACCGTTAGTCATTGAGAAACCAACAACAGCAGCACCGATTGCACCACCGATACCCCATGCTGTGTATAGCACGCCGTAGTTAGTACCGTAGTTCTTCAGACCGTAGAATTCAGCCGTTAGAGTAGGGAATACTGCTAGAAGCGTACCGTAACCTACTGCTGCGATTGCTGTACCGATGATCAGCGTAAACTCAGTTTTGAACGTTGCGAACAGAACCATGTTGATGCCCTGTAGAACGAATGCTAGAAGAAGAGTACGAACGCCACCGATCTTGTCTGCAAGCATACCTGCTGCTACACGACCGCCTGAGTTAAATACCGCAAGGATAGACGCTAGGTAAACCGCGTTTGGCAGGTTCGCTTGAACGCTTGCAATAGTCGTGATGTTACCGATGATCATAAGACCAACAGAAGCTGCGAACGCGTACATGATCCATAGAGAGTAGAACTGTGGCGTTTTAAGCATTGCTTTCCAAGTTAGGTCGTCAGACTTCTTCACAACCTTAGGCGCTTGACCTTCTTTTACTGTAGGCTCTGCTGGCGTGTAATCCGCTGGTGGGTTGTTGATTGTTGCAGCTAGAGGAACTGCGATAGCAAGGATACCAACACCAAGAACTAGGAAGCTCGTTTGGATGCCCATGCTGTCAATCAGCGCAGAAGTCACAGGAGCTAGGTAGATAGCTGCTAGACCGAAACCTGCTGCAATGATGCCGTTAACCATACCTTTCTTAGATGCGTGGAACCACTTCATTGCTGAAGGAGAAAGACACGCATAACCAAAACCGATACCTGCACCAGTGATCACACCGAAAGTGATGTTCAGCATTAGTGGTGAGTTTACAAAACCAGACGCGATCATGCCTAGACCTGTTAGAACAGTACCTAGGATAAGGATCAAACGTGGACCCATACGGTCTTGAAGAATACCTGCAACAAGAAGACAGATAGAGAAAGTAATAGTTGCAGTCGCGTAAGGTGCAGATGCTTCTGCTGCGCTCCAGCCTGACTCAGTCACTAGTGCTTTGTTGAATACACTCCAAGCATACAGGATGCCAAGACAAAGGTTGATACAGAATCCTGCTAGCAGGATGCGCATAGCTTTATCAATCTTGCTCATTTTTGTTCTCAGTAATACCTCTTGGCAGATAGCAAAGAGGAGTCGGTTTAAAGATAGGGTTTACTCAAAATAAGTTTGCATTTTTCAACGCATAACGTAATGAGCGCGGATTATAACCAATAAATGTGTGATTGGAATCTCTTTTTACCCCTATTACTAAAAATAATTCGAAGCATTAAAAATGGTTGTAATGAGAGCGTTTTATATATGAAGGAAATGTTGATCTAACGTAAAGAATCGTTGGTTTGGTAGTGAGATCCTAAGTGAAACAAGGTTTATAGCTAGAGCATGGGTATTTGGCTCACAGTTTAAGCAAAAAGTTTCAAAATATTTTAGTGTTAATGTTCTGTAACAAAAGTGGGCAAAATAGAGACTGTTTTCTGTAAGTGCAGGATCTAAAGGGTTTATAAATTAGAGAATGTTAACTGCTTGTAATAACTCGATTCAAAAGGAGAGGGTGAACATAAATTGAGCAAAAAATGTGCTTGTAATTGCTAAATAGATAAGCAAAATAGGGCGCAAAATGAGTTTTCATTAATGAAAGGATGCTTTTCTCTACTCGTAGTGAGGTGACTTATGAAATTGTTCCTATTACTTATGGCTTCTGTTTCTGCAGGTGTCGCATCAGCAGATCACATCCATTCATTCATGCTAGGTCTTTCTATTGCATCGCTTGCAGTAGGTAGCTGCTACTTCTTCGCATTCCGTAGTTCGCGTTTCCCGCAGCTTGCTTTGTTCTTACTGATCTGTGGCATGTTATCTAAATTGACGATTACGGTAATTGGCGTAATGTGGGGTATGTCAGCCGAGCTTATTACATCTCCAATCGTGTTTGCTTTGTCTTACTTGTTCTTCTCATTAGCGGTAACCTACTTGTGGTTCAGCTATCGTCAAAGCATCACTAAGATTCCAGAGCGCTTTAAAGCTGCTTAATCAGCGTCACTTATAGCCGAATACAAAAACGCCAGCGATCATCGCTGGCGTTTTACTTTTTGCAGTTAAAGCGTCACGGTAAGCGGCGGTTCTGGAACTTCCAAGAAACACGCTATCACGCGGTACAATTCGCCTTCCGCGACGGTGATCTTACCATCAGACTCAATTGCTAAACGACACGCCTTAACGAACTGTCGCCGTTGAAGGGGTTTAAGTTGCAACAACAGCTCCAATGCAGCGCGACTTAAACGCCAGTTGTT
Source organism: Vibrio sp. SCSIO 43155 (assembly GCF_023716605.1). Classification (NCBI taxonomy): domain Bacteria; kingdom Pseudomonadati; phylum Pseudomonadota; class Gammaproteobacteria; order Vibrionales; family Vibrionaceae; genus Vibrio; species Vibrio sp. SCSIO 43155. The sequence goes on from NZ_CP071853.1 coordinate 819,331, forward strand.
GTTTGGCGCTTCCAATGTCGTTTCTGCAAATCCTAGCGAGGTGAGCGAAGCGTTGAATGCGCGTTGTGCGCCTTCTCGTTCTGAATGCGTGACCCACGCCAATTCACGTAGCAACCAGTGCACGCTTTCTTGGAGTTGCTTGAATGTCTTGTTTTGGCGAGTAGAGCCAAAAGGCGCAAGAAGCTGCTTTTCCAGCAAGTTAATGACGCACCATTCACCCAGTGAGTAGTGATTGTCCGTTTGAGACAACTCTCGCAACACTTGGCAAAGTCTGTTTTTCTGACCTTCACTCATTGATTTAAGTGCTGGGATGGCGAGCTCTAGCAGAGGAAGTCTTAAGTGCAGGGGCAAATCGTAATCCAGCCATGGTAACAGCTTTGCGTGCGAGACCATTGGAATATGACCTTTGATCATCTCACGTTGCACATCGCTGCCATCAAAGATCAGGAGCAATGCAATAAAGCGCGAACTGTAGGGTTCACGCGCAATGTCTACCAAGTCTTGGGGCAATTGGCTGATCAGTTGTTTTCCTGTGTCACTTAGTTCTGAGGAAGTTGGAGTGACACTTTGTGGTTCATGGTCTTGAGAGCCGAAATCGGCATCCGAAGCAAATCCGCTGACTTGTTCATGAGCAAACGTCGAAGCTTGGCTATGATTTCTGCGCGAAAAACTGCCGTCCCAGTTGGGTTCAATGCGACGGATTCGTTCTTCAAGAGGCGGGTGAGTAGCAAAGAAACCGGTGAAGCCAGACAAGCTGCTTTGTCCAAACATCATGTGGCTCATTTGGCTGCTCGCTTGCGCATCCAAGCTAGAGCCAGATGCGTGACCGCCAATCTTTTTCAACGCACCTGAAATACCTTGGTCATTACGAGTAAACTGAACTGCACTCGCGTCCGCCAAGAACTCACGTTGCCGTGAGATAGCTGCTTTGATCATTGAGCCAAATAAAGTACCAACCCAACCGAGCACCAAACACACAACCGCGATCAGCATGATGACAGCGAAGCCTTTATCGGAATCGGAAGAGCTTCTTGATGAACGGCTAGTGTAGTGTGTATTGTCGAGAACCAAGTGACCCAAGTGCGCAATACAAGTAATGCCGAACAAGACGCCAATCAAGCGCGTGTTCATGCGCATGTCGCCATTCAATACGTGGCTGAACTCGTGGGCAATGACGCCTTGCAGTTCATCACGAGAAAAGCTGTCGAGCGCACCTTGCGTGACACCTATAACGGCATCATCAATGCTCATACCTGCAGCAAAAGCGTTAATGCCTCGCTCTTCTGGCATCACATAAACAGGGGGGACAGGAATGCCAGAAGCAATCGCCATCTCCTCTACCACATTAAGTAATTGGCGGTGTTTTGTGTCCGTTGTATTTGAGGAAATAAGCTTACCTCCAATACTTTCAGCGACGCCACTACCGCCATTGGAAGAAAGTTCAGATAGGCGGAACATAGAGCTGATTGCGACGACCAGTGCCACACCTGCAAAGCACAGCAAGGTGTAAGTAATAGCGGTGCGTTGATCAAATGGCTCGCCGGTTACTACGTAATAAATAGTAATGGATAGTACGCTGACCAAACTTGTGATGATTAATACTGCTAAGGAGAACAGAAACACCAAAAGCCCGGTACGCTGACGTGCGGTATCTTGATGGTCGAAAAAATCCATTAGAACTCAACCTTTGGCGCTTCTTGGATTGCTTCGCTGTCTGCAAACTCCAGCAACTTACCATCTTGGAAGCCAAACATATTGGCAAACAAGACTGGTGGGAAAGTCTGTTTGTAAGTGTTGTAGCTGGTAACAGCATCATTGAAAGCTTGGCGAGCAAAAGCGACTTTATTCTCCGTGCTGGTTAGTTCTTCTTGCAACTGAGTCATGGTTTCGTTGGCTTTCAGTTCTGGGTAAGCTTCAACGACGACGTTTAACTTACCTAGTGCATTTTGTAGCATGCCTTCTGCTTGTGCCAGTTGGCTAATTGCCGCATCGCTGTCTGGCGCGTCACTTGCTGCTTTCAAGCCCGAAATTGCCTGGTTACGCGCTTGGATGACTCGCTCGAAGGTTTCTTTTTCGTGTTCCATGTAACCTTTCGCTGTGCTGACAAGATTTGGGATCAGGTCGTAACGACGTTTTAACTGAACCTCAATCTGAGCAAAGCTGTTTTTAAAGCGATTACGCAGCGTCACTAGTTTGTTGTAAATGCTGACCGCAAACACCGCGATAAGCAAAATGATGACGATGAAAACAATAAGTGAAGTCATAGTAAGTTCCATTTTGTGAATGTATTTGGACTTTATATAAGTAGTTGAGATATTAAGCAAATTAGACTTACTTATAATGTGCAATGTTTTGTAATTATGGGACGTATTGCGTATTCAGTACGAGGTGTCAAAGAGGGGAAAGGTGGTGACAAGGTCTGTGGAATAGAAATAAAAAAGCCCGACAAAACTGCCGAGCTTTTACGAACTAGATGATTGTGATTAGCGCTTACGCTGACATTGGTACAAGAACCATAGTACCGATGATCACAGTAATCAGACCCGCTAGAACTGGCACTGATGTGCGTTTTACTACCTCAAATGGGCTGATGTTTGCCATACCTGAAGTAGCAACGATTACGCCAGATACTGGCGAGATAGTACGACCTAGGTTAGAAGCTTGTAGCATTGGGATGATTAGGAACGCAGGGTTCAAACCCATTTTCGCAGCCAGTGAAGGAGCAAGTTCAACGAACGCGTAGAATGGTGCGTTACCAGAACCCGTTGCAATTGCTGCCGCCACGGTTAGACCTGTTAGGATAAGCATTAGTGCGATACCGCCTGCGCCTGCGTTATCCGCTAGGTGAAGAAGGTTGTCGATCGCACCGATAGACATAAGACCTTGAGCAAACACACCAGCAGCAACCAAAAGCATTACTACACCCTTAAACGCATCCGCCATGCCTGTGTAGCACGAGTCTAGATCTTCAAGAGATTTCTTACCGTCGAATTTATTAACAACGTAATGAATAACCGCACCTAAGAAAATCGAGCCAACCACGATCGTGTAGATATCTAGGCTTAGACCAGGGATTGTGCGACCGTTGAATAGGAAAACACCGATGATAGGTAGGAAAGGTAGCGCAGCGTAGAATGCTGGAGCATCTGCTTTGATCTCAGACACGTCGATTCTTTCCATTGGTGTGTTATCTTTCTTATCTAGGTATTTGTTCCAGAAGAAAGCGGCTGCCGCCATTACGATGATTGCACAGATAGAAACAGGAAGTACGGTTTGAACCGCAAATACGTCAAGCGCGAGACCAGATTTTTCTGCTGCGATAACCACGTCACCTGATGTTGGCGACAGAATGATTGCCGCTGGTGAAGCACACACTGCCACTGCCGCTGGACGAGAAATACCCATTGCCGTCATCATAGGGAATAGGGTCGCCATTAATAGCACGCCCAGACCTGTTGCTGAACTCACTGCAAGAGACATCAAACATGCCACGATGTAAGCCGCTACCAAAAGGACGTATGGAGACTTGATAACAGAAAGCGGTTTAGAGAACTGTTTTACAACAACATTGTTTGCGCCGATGTGTGTCATGTAAGACGCAAAACCACAAAGTAGCATGATTTGCATACCAAGACCGCCGCCACGGTATTGAAGCATGTATTTTACGTACTCTAGTGCGTCCGTCACCATATTACCCGTTGAGGTTACTTTTGATGGCAGAACGTCATGGCCAAGAATGCCAGTCATAAGAAGCAAACTAATACCTGCGGTTAATAACACGCCAGCAGCTTTGTAGCCTTTGACAATGAAATAACCCACAGCAATGGTCACTACCAAGCCAATTAAGAGCTCTAACATAGGGTTGTCTCCAGATATTATGAAAAAAAGAAAGAAACTGTTTCAGTTTATGTCTGGGAATTTACAGAATTCTTTCCTGTGGCACGAGACTAAATTAGAGCTAGCATGATCTAAAACAAATAATAGATTAATAAATAATTGCATTGGATTATATTGTTTAAATTACGTTTTTTAGGTGTTATGTACTAGTTTTCTGGATTTTAAAGAAACGAAAATATGAACATTCAATCGAATAAAAATTGCACTAAATGATTAAAAAGTGAGAAAAGCGATAGTTCGAGCTAGATCACGTTAAAGGGGCTTGGTTGAACAAAAAAGCTCCGAATTAACGGAGCTTTTGTTTTGACGTCTTTATATTGAAGCGCGATTTACACGTTACGCGTAGCGACGCACTAAGAGATTCCAACTGCGTTGTTGACGTTCAAATTCTTCCTTAATTTGTTGGTACTTTAATTTGGAAACGGAGCGCTCGTACTTTTTCACTACTGTTGCCGTTTTCTCGCCAAGTACTTCTTTGCGCGCTTCGTAGTACTCCTGCATGTGATGCACTAATGCGTCGAACTCCTTCTGAAGCTGATCGCGAATCGACTGGCTGTTTGGCTTACTCTCTAGTTTTTCTTTGGCTTTCTTCAATAACTGCGTCGCGCGTGCTTTTTCTATGCGAAACGTTGACGTCGTACGAAGCTTCGTTGTTAACCCCAGCCAAGAACAAGATTTGATCAGCCATTTGGTTGGATCGTAGTGCCACCAGTAAACGCCATTACGGTAATCGTTCTCAAAGATGTGATGGAAGTTGTGGTAGCCCTCACCAAAGGTAAAGAATGCCAAAATGCCATTGTCACGAGCAGTGTTTTTATCGGTGAAGGTTTGTTTACCCCAAACGTGCGCCAATGAGTTGATAAAGAAAGTGGTGTGATGGCTCAAGAACAGACGAGCAGCACCGACAATTAGGAACATTCCCCAGATATCACCGTATAGAAGCCCAAGAGCTAGTGGGAAACCAATGTTCGTTGCGATAGCCAAAGGGACATAATATTTGTGCTGCCACACGACGATTTTATCTCGCTTCAAATCTCGACAATTAGTGTACTCGTTCTCTTTTGATTTGTTGTAATCACGAAGCATCCAACCGATATGTGAATACCAGAACCCACGTTTTGCTGAGTATGGGTCTTTGTCGTTGTCGTCGACATGTTTGTGGTGAACACGATGATCGGATGACCAATGCATTGCACTGTTTTGAAGAGAGAAAGCACCACCGATGGCAAAGATGAATCGTAAAACTGGGTGAGCTTCGTAGGTTTTGTGACTCCAAAGGCGGTGATAGCCCGCTGTAATAGAGAGGTTGGTGAAACTAAAGGCAATAATGCCCCAGATCAGATGCTCCCAGCCTAAACCGAAGTGGTATGCATACCAAGGCAGTACAATAAAGGTGAGAATAAAACTGGCGGAAAATATCAATATATTCAACCAGATAAGTGGTGGTTTATTATGCTTCACAATGTGCCCCTAACTTTGAGCTAACAACTGTACGCCAGAATATCAGCGTACACGTGTAAGTCAAACTAAAGTTCGATGACTTTGTTTCGAGTTGTGACATTTCTATCGTTAAGCGAAAACTCGCAATAATTGGGTTTCGTTGGTGGGATATTTTGCTTTTAAACGAATAATGAGTAGTATTAATCAATGAGCTGTGGCTATAGATTTGTAAAATCTGCCAATAATATGCAGTTAATGAGGTGGAAAATGCCAAAGCTCGTTAGAGAAGCAATACAAGAACATAGGAATACGTAATGGAATTACGATTAGCGGAATATAAGGATTATGAACGCATAGCGCAGTTACACGCAGACAGTTGGAAGCGCCACTACCGTGGTGTGTTGAGTGATGGCTATTTGGATAGCGAAGCCATCGACGACAAACTGTTGATATGGCAAACGCGCTTAACCAATCCACCATTCAACCAACACATTGTTTTAGCCGAAGAGGGTGGTCTTCTTCTTGGTTTTGTTTGTGTGTTTGGTAATCATGATTTTGAACGTGGCAGCTTTATTGAAGCATTGCACGTAGATGACAGTTATCGCGGAAGAGGTATAGGCAAACAGCTACTTCTTGCGGTAGCGGAATGGCACCAGCAATACTTCAAGGACAGTGGTTTGTATCTTGAAGTCGTCTCTCAGAATGAACCTGCGGTTGAGTTTTATCAACATATTGGCGGGCAAGAGTGTCAGGAGCGAAACTGGAAAACTCCGGGCGGAAATGAAGTACTCGAAAAAGTGTTTCGTTGGTCTAACGCGCAATCACTAGTGAGTGGCATTGAAGAGAATGTTATTTACTCGTAACTCAGATTGAGTTTCCTTTAAACATACAAAGAGCAGCACGTCGCTGCTCTTTTTTGTCTGCATAGGGATACCACTTAGAAGGTGAGTCCTAGGGCTTTGAGTTCTTGTTCACATTGTTCAGCATTCTCAAATTGAATCGCAGAGATTCCAAGTTTTCGAGCGCCTTCTACGTTATAAGGCATATCATCAAGAAAAACCGTCTCAGCAGCGATAAGTTGATGAGTATCAAGCAAGCTCTGATAGATCTCAGGCTGAGGTTTTAGCAAACCAAGCTCGGCGGAAACCGTCGTTCCATCAAATAAAGGCCAAAACTCATAGGTTGTTTTTAAGTGTTCAACAATCTCAACAACATTATCGGTTAATGCATACACGGAATAACCAGCACTTTTGATGCGTGTGAGGAGTTCTACGCTGCCAAAGATCAGAAGTTGTGTTTGCTTAACATAGTAAAAGAATCGCTCACATTCGTTGAGAGACAGCTGTTTCTCTGATTGGTAACGCTCTTTCGCCTCAGCTTCTGTGATTAAGCCTTTGTTTAAATCTAACCATATATCGTTTGCGAATAATGCTTTAGCTTTTGCCTCAGCATCAACGTGGTTGCCCAATGTCAATCTGACGATTTCTAAAGGTGACCATCTCACCATGACGTTGCCGATATCAAATACGACATTCTTAATTGAGTTAGCTTGCATAGGTATCCTTGGGTTAATTTGATTAGGTACGTGTTCAAATTCCGGCAATATCTTAATTGCAATATGTTTATGTAAAAATTGTTGCGTATAATCCGGTTTTTCAAATACTTTTCGATGTTATTTGACTAATTATCACCTTTATGAATGTAACGGATTGAATTTAAAGCAGACCGTCATAAACTTTTGAACAACACCTCGCTGTTTATGTGCGATAACTAATATATAATTATAAGAAAACAATGTAATAGACAGTTAAACGTTAGGGCTGAGTTAATTAAGTAATAATATGGACGCGATTCGCAAAGTTTATCAGTACGCAGAGCCAAACCTTACCTTAGTAGGGTGGATGGGCTTTGTGGGCTTCCCAATTTATTACGTGGTATGGGAATTCATGTTCCCACAACCGTACGAAAACTTGCCACTGAGAATTCTCTGCTCTTTCTTGTTCTTTGGTATCATTTATCGTAACCGCTTACCATTCGAGTGGCGAAAGTATCTGCCGGCTTTTTATCAAGTCGCAATTACCCTTTGTTTACCTTGTTTCTTCTTCTATATGTTGTTGATGAACAACTGGTCAAATGTTTGGGTAATGTCGTTTATGTCGGCGATATTCCTTCATATTTTGTTGGTTCATATTACTTGGGTTATGTTTGCCCAGACCTTTGCTGGTATTGGTTTGGCGACGTTTTTCGCTTGGGTAGCTCAAGGCTTTCATATTGAGCTCACCATGGATTGGACGCATGTACCAATCTTCTTGTTCATTTATCTATTTGGTAACTTGTTCTACTTCCGAAACCAAGTGGAGCACGAAGCAAAAGTTTCCTTGGCTAAGTCTTTTGGTGCGGGCATCGCCCATGAAATGCGAAACCCACTCAGCGGCTTGTTGACTTCAATTGATGTGATTCAATCAGTGTTGCCCAACCCGAAAGAGGGAAGAAAAGCGCAATACGAGCTGAGTGACGAAGATGTGACCTTATTGCGTGAAGTCAGTGACGATGCAATGAAAATCATTCACTCAGGTAACGAGACCATTGATTTACTGCTAACTTCAATTGATGAAAACCGAGTGTCGCGTTCGACGTTCCAGAAACACTCGGCTCAATCTGTCGTTGAAAGTGCAATTGAAAGTTTTAGCTACAAACGAGCGACTGACCGTTTTGCCATTTCGTTGGATATGCGTAGTGAATTTGATTTCTTGGGCAGTGATACGCTGTTGAAGTACGTCATGTACAACTTGTTTAAGAATGCATTTCACCACCGAAGTTCGGAAGATTTTCATATCCACGTTACCATGTACAGTGACGATTTCAGCAATCAAATTGTGGTTACGGATAATGGTTCAGGCATCGCGCCTGATGTGTTACAAAGCATTTTCCAAGACTTCTACACTACAGGCAAATCGGGTAGTTACGGCTTAGGTTTGCCTTTCTGTAAAAAGGTGATGCGTTCATTTGGGGGGGACATTCGGTGTCAGTCAGAAGTGGGCGAGTGGTCGCAATTTACGATGACCTTCCCGGCGATTAACTCAAATGAAGTCAAAGAGATCAAAAGTGAGTTAACCAAGCTAAAAACCACACTCTTTGTGAGTGAGCAAAACATTCTAGTGTCTAAAATGACGGACATTGCTCGGTTTATGGGCTTTAGCCTTACGGTGTTAGACGTTGATGCTCTGCTCAAGAAGAAAGAATATGAATTTGAATACGATTTGATCTTTGTCGATATCGAAAGCCTAGACGCCCGAGGCAGTCATATGGACAAAATGGAGTCACTATTTTCATTCACTGAAGCTCGTATTGTTTATCTGTTTGAGCACCACCCAATTCAGAGAGCCAGAAAGGCATCTTTTGCGCCGATTTGGGTGGAAACACAAGCGTGGTTACTCAACACAAAAGCAACCATTGATCGTTTGCTATACGACGCCAACTATGTGGTTCCTCAGGTATCAACGAAGCCGCTAGATGCAACGAACAAACGAACGATTATGGTCGTTGATGATAACGAATCCTTGCGTAAGTTCACGGCAATGTTACTTGAGAAGCAAGGGTTTGAAGTGATCCAAACCGAAGACGGTCAGCAAGCTATAAGCGCATTAGATACAAATGACATTGATCTCATCTTAATGGACATCGAAATGCCAGTGATGGATGGGGTAGAGACATCTCGTCGAATTCGAGCGTCAAACAAACCTTATGCTTCCGTGCCTATCATTGCCCATACGGGAGACAGTTCACCAGTGACTCTCGATAAAATTGGCTCGTCTGGCATGTCAGATTTTATTGTCAAACCGGCAGATAAAAACAGACTGTTCGATAAGATAGCGAACTGGATTTAATTCCATCGCCTAACGCACTCATTGCCTAGCATCATTATTGAAGAACGGAATGACGATAGAGCTCAGCATTGTGCTGAGCTCTTTGTTTTTCGGCAGCGACAAGCTTCCATTCAATTGTGCCGTTATCGATTCGTTATGCGAATTCTAGTTCTGGATGGTTAAATGCTTCCTGACAAGCGGTAAGTACGTGGTCCACATCGCGAGAAGTCATATCTGCATTGATTGAAAATCGGATGATGTTTTTGTTCTTACCTGTTGCTGGGCGACAGAATACTGCACCAAACACATTACGTTCTTCAAGAAAGTCACGTACACGTTCCGTATTTCTCTCGCTACCGCACTCCAAAGCGACAATTTGAGATTCACTACGGATATTAAAGCCAATTTGTTTTAATCCTGTTCTTAGCTCTTTAGCTCGGTTGAACAGTAAGGTTCGTTTATCGTCAGCTCCCTTAATCACCTCAAGCGTTTTTTCTAAGCGAATCACTTCTTGCGGCAATACCGTCGAGCTAAAAATCGCTGGATACGCGACAAATGGGAGTGTCTTAGCCAGCTTCTCAGGACCAAGAATAGCCCCCGCACGGTATGCGAATGTCTTAGCCAAACTTACCGTAATGAAATCAACTTGATCGGTTAACCCTAACGCTTTCACAAGACCAGCGCCATTTGGACCGTGAGTTCCAAGTGAGTGGGATTCATCGACGACCAATGCACAATCAAATTCACGTGCCATTTCGTAGATGTCGTGAAGTGGGGCGATAGTACCAATCGTGCTATAGACCGAATCGACAACAATCACACCGGAGCCATGACGTTGGATCTGTTTACGCAAGTGGTTCATATTGTTGTGCATAAATGCATGCGCGTGTGCTCCCGCTGCTCGAATACCTTCCCATAACGACATATGCGCAAAAAAGTCGATATAGACGGGCGTATTTGGTGGGCAAATCGTTTGCAACAACCCGATGTTTGCCGCCCATCCTGATTGTGAGAGCAAGCAACTTCCCATTCCCACGTAATCGGCGAGTTGGGTTTCAAATGCAGGCTTGGAAGTATCATCTTGCAGGAAGATTGCAGACATTACTACGTTGTCGTCATGCTCGGTAATTGCATCACGATGTGCCTTTTGAATCAGTTGGTTGTGGGATAACGATAAGTAGTCGTTGCTTTGCATGACCACTGCTCCGGATTGTGGTCGCTTACCCAAAACCAAGTGCTTCTGGTTCTCGTTTTGTTCGATCAAGTCTTGAATATAAAAGTCTAGGCGTTCCTCAACAAAAGAAGGAAGAGGTTTCGTTTTCAGTTTATCACTCATAATAATTTCTCTTAGTAATACGAAAAACGCCAGCGCTGACAGTTATATAGTTTTAACTGATATGAGAGATGTGTCATTGCCAATGTTGCATAAGTTTGCGTACGCTTGCAAACTCGGTATTTAAGGGTTGGGTGCGGTTTGGAATTCCTTACCTTTCGGGAGTCTAACTATGATGGAGCTTAGAAAATAACCGTTAAAATTCATAGTAAATCACTATGAATTTGTTTGGTTTTTTCTACAAAAATTAACGAATAGATGTCAAATCACAACGCCATTTTGTGGCGTTTTAGAGTGGTTCGTTCCATTTAATGTGGTTAACGAGTCTGTGGATTTTCAAGCTGATAAAAAAGATATACCCACGTGACTTCGAGATGATGTCTTCAAGATGAGGATTTCAGAGTGTTGTCATGGATTTGAGAGCAAGTACAACCATCAAGTGGAGTATCAAGCTCTTTTCAGATTGTTATAAACCTGGAAAATAGGCGAAAAAAAGCGCGTATAAAACGCGCTTTAAAACAGTGATTGAATAGGAACTATCGTTTGTTTCGTAGGTAACGCTTACGACGTTCTTCTTTGCGTTTTGCTTTCTCTTCTTCTTTACGAGCGGTTTCGATTTCTACTTCGATCAGCTCTTGAGTAATCATCTCTGGCAACTCAAGGGTGATTTGCCCTAAGGTGCCCTGACGAAGTTCGTGTAGAAGGATTTCAGATACCTTGTGTAGGTCAACACGACCACCCGCACGAAGTGCTCCACGACGACGACCAATTTCTTCCATGATTTCGATATCAGACTCTGGAAGCTCTTCGATTTGATAACGCTCTTTAAGCTTCTCTGGGTAATGAGCAGCTAGGTATTCGACCGTGTAAAATGCCACTTCATCGTATTCCATTGCGGTATCTTTCACCGCACCTGTTGCTGCGAGTCGGAAACCACTGTGCGGGTTTTCAACTTTTGGCCACAAAATTCCTGGGGTATCTGAAAGTACGATGCCATTTTGTAGGTTAATACGCTGCTGACGACGAGTGACCGCTGGTTGGTTGCCTGTTACGGCAATCGTGCGACCTGCAAGAGTATTGATAATGGTCGATTTACCAACGTTTGGAATACCCATGATCATGGTACGAATGTTCTTACCAATTTCTTCACGGTGAGGCGCTAGCTTGCGGCAAAGCTCCATAATCTTATGTACTTCACTCGTCTCTGACGTAGTGATTGCCATTGCTTTTACGTTTTGCTCTTTCTCAAGGTGATCAATCCACACTTGAGTTAACTCCGGATCGGCAAGGTCGCGTTTATTCAGTACCTTTACTACTGGTTTATCACCGCGAATTTGGGAGATCATCGGGTTTTCACTACTGAAAGGAATACGAGCATCCAGTACTTCGATGATCACATCCACTTGCGGGATTGCTTCTTCGATTTCTTTACGCGCTTTGTGCATGTGGCCAGGAAACCACTGGATAGAGTTGTTAACCATCTGAAAAATCGCCTTATTGTTTCATGGTTATGCTGGTGGGTTAATCAATTTACCTACATCACTAACGAGGATGTTAAGGGGAGCGGGGTATGTTTCCCCACTCAATACCACTACAGCGAGTCATGTGAGGATCTTAACACTTTATTGGATGGGCGGAAATGTTAGAGCAAGCTGACATCGCGATATTTAAGGGCTTGAGCGTTGCTTTGGCTTCGCTTTGGTTAGTTTCGAATCGAATATCAATGCCTCGGTAATGATGTGCCTTATCACGATAAAGAAAATGACATCCGGGTGATTCGAGCGTCAGACCAACAAGGTGAGTTATGAGGCATGTTTGTTTAATTCTCTGATCAGCTCTGCGCGTTCAGTCCTTGCTGCTAACATCATTTGCATGTTCACCAGAGGAGGGCGCGCTTTTCTGATGTATTGTGCGTAATCAACAGGAACGCCATCAACGATCAACTCTATGTGCAGGTGAGGTCCGGTTGTTCTGCCTGTGTTACCTGAGCGACCAATAGCTTGTCCTTTCGTTACGTGGTCACCTACGCGAACGTTGCTGCGTGATAAGTGCAAGTAGCGGGATATAGAGCCATTTGTGTGACGGATGTTTATATAGTTGCCTGCAAAACGATTGTAGCGTGATTTGATGACGACACCGTCTGCAATACTTTTTATCGGCGTTCCAATTGGGACTGCATAATCTGTCCCTAAATGAGGAACAATCAAACCGGTTACTGGATGTCTTCTCTTTAAATTAAAGCCGGAGCTAATTTTGTAAGCTTTCGCTAGTGGAAATGAATAATAAGGCTTTTGAATTAGCTTATTTCCATATTCATCGTAAGCATTGTCTTTACCATCATTAATAATGAAAAAGTCTCTTTTACTACCTGAGTAGTAAAAAGAACTAATGTATCTTTCATTATAACTATTGGTTTTGATTTTTACTGAAAATCGGTCGCCTTTCTGTGCTGAACCAATAATGTTGAACTCATCTTCGATTAACCTGAACAAAGATTTGATCTCATGCGGGGACAATCCGGAATTAATTAAAGAGGCAACAAACGAGTAATCAATAATACCTGTGGTGATCTTGGTGCGTTGAAAGTGTGCTTCATAAGTTTGCTCGATGCTATTACTATTTATCTTATTGTAACTTGCTGTTTTTGCTGTTGATTTGGTGGGAGTGATATGAAGTTCTGGGGTGAGCAAGTAATGAGTCAAAGATACGCCAGCAATGATAACGAGTGCAATAAGAACAAGGGGTAAAGCAATGTGCTGAGTCTGCTGTCTTAATATTAAACTTGTCATTAAATCGAAATTATGCTTAGAGGCTAAAAATTGAGGGGAGTATAATATTTAAAATAAAATCTTACACGCCTTTAAAGGCAATTCCTGTGTTTTTACTAATTAAATAACGATAGATGTGAAGTGGCGCTGCTAAAGAGATTGAAAACTGCCTATTTTCTTAGCGTTTATGTTTGATTTTATGGTTATTTTGTCACGTTGAGAAAATTCTAGACAATAATATAATCGCGGCAAAATATACTCTGCCAAATTACTATGATCACTAAAAATACGCTAAAACCAACGTTAGGTCTCATGGCTGCTTCACTATTATTGAGTGCATGTGGCGGTGGGGGTGGGGGTGACAGCACGCCGCCAGCTAGGAAGACAGGAAGTATCTCAGGAAACGTTTTTGACGCTCCCGTCAATGGTGCGAAGATCGAGGTGTTTGAATACAAGAACGGAAAAGTTGGCAGGTTGCTTGCCAACACGACTTCTAACGCCTTCGGTGATTACAAGCTTGAATTCGAATCTTCATCGATGCCTTTGTATGTAGTTGCGCAACAAGGAAGCTATACCGATCCGCTTACGAAAGAGATCGTGTCGTCAAGTGCAGGTAAGACTTTGCGCCTAGAAGGTGTCGTCAACTTTAGTGAAGGCAGTAACCAGACATTAATGCTGACGCCTTTAACTAATATTGTTTCTGGTTTGGCAAAGTACAAAATTGCAGAAGGGGCATCTGGGGCGGATGCTATTTCTAAAGCATTGAGTAGTATCAATGGTATGTATGGGTTCAATGTCAATGAAACCACACCGATTGACATAACTAAAGGCGGTCAGAGTAGCTTTGCTACACCCGGACATCAGTACGGTGCGTTGCTAACGGCTTATTCTTCTTACTCTTATGATTTGATAGAGAAATACGGTCAGTCTAAAGACAATATATATACCTCAATGCATCTTGCAGACATTCAATTCCGCGATGTTATTGCAGACGGTCTTTTAGATGGCTTAGAAATTAGTGAGTCTACAGGTGCTGTTACTCCACTTACGTTTGGTCAGCAGAAAGTCACCAGTGACGTTTATACGCAAGATCTTTCGCAGCAAATTTTAATTGTGGTGAACGATCCCAAGCTCAATGTTTCTGGAACCGATGCTGATGATTACGTGGCGTTTAGCCAACAAGTCAATGATTTGGGGACTCATGGTCAGACTGATGGCGTTATTCCGCCTCGCGACGAGACGGAAATTGACACAATTCCGCCAACTGTTACTCGCACAGATAGTGACGTTTTAGCTGGCACAGATAACGTCGATCTCAGAATCAACGACGATATTGGCGTTCAATCTATTTCTGCTTATGTTGAATACAAGCTAAACGGCATTTGGTCAGGAGAATTTAAATGTAGTGACCAGCAAACTTCTGGTAGTGAGTTCTGTTCGGTAGATGCTGGCGGCTTTGAAGTTGGTGTTCGTGAAACAAACATCAAAGTAAGCATTGATACCAATGCGATTGATGCTGTAGAGCGTGATTCGGATACTGGTCTTTCTAATGTATCGGATGCTCGTTTGGTCTTTTACACTGCAGACGTTTTAGGTAATGAACTTGTTCCTGGCAGTAACAAAGGTCACTACGTTAATTTTTATTGGGATAATGACGCGCCTGTTATTACGGTGAGTTCAGCGAGCGCGATCAACAAGCAGCTTCCCGAATATGTGTTAAAAGGGACTGTTAAAGAGGCATCTCAAGACATTAAATCGGTTAACGTCTCCTTCAAAAACGGTTTACCAGAAGAGCTCAGTTGTACTCCGGTTATCACTGAGTCAGGCAGTGCTTGTGAATTCACCAGTAAACCTTATTCGACAGAAGAATTCTTATCTACGACCACGTTTGATATTACGGCGAAGGACACAAAAGATAATGTCGGTAAGCTAACATTTACCGTCAGTCGCGATGACCAAGCTCCAGCTCAGATCGTTGCTTACCCTGAAGGGGCGTCGATGAACTACGTCAATGTAAACCTTGATGGGGAGCGATCGACATACGAGGGTGTTTACACACAAGATACTTATACTTCTGATAACGTGCAGTCGAGTCGAGACTACTTGAAAATCGACTACGTCTACGCAAGCTCAGGTTTGAAATCTCTTGATGGTGTCGACTTCGCAAACTTTAACGTTAACTTATTAAAAGAAAAGAAAATTCCTTATGTAAAGGTTCGAGTTTCCGATGTGAGTTCAGACACTGTCTTGGGAACGAGTGCTGACAAACTGAAGCTAGTGGTCAAGTACTATGTAAGCCCAAACAATGATGGTCAATATGCCTTCCAAGAGAGAACACAAACAGTAGCTTCAACAGAAGACGTTACCGCAAATATTCCTCACGAAACGATCATGGACAGCAACGGTCGAGTCAGCGAAGTTATCTATTATGTTCCTTTCGTAAGAGAAATCCTTGGTGAAGGCTTTAAGAACGTTTCTGAAAACGCGAGCCAAAAGCTGGAAATCCAAACCATCGATGAATCTGAAAACGTGAGTGCTGCGCAAGTCGTTTACTTCAGAAGCAGTTTTGACTTGCCGACAATGACCGTCGTGACGCCTTTTATTGGTGCGCGAGTGCAATTAGAAGGGTTGAATCCCAATGGCGAATTCACATCTTTAGCTAGTTGTACCACCATCCAGCAACCTGAAAGCGATCAGACAACCGCGCTTGACGTCGCGGTGTGTGAAACCACAACTGATGTGGTGAATTACGAATTCATGCGCGTACGTTTAATCGGTGTAGAAGGGACGGATCCTCATTACTACCAATGGAAAGATGATGAGGGTAAAAAGGCGAGTGTAAACTTAAATAACGCCAATATAGGTGCATATTTTGAGCTTGATGGCTCAAACACTTATTACATCACTGAGCTTGCAACCTACCAAACGGGTTTGTTTGATTATCGTTGGAACCAAGTAGAAGCAGGAGATAAAACGTCAGAACGTGCATCGCAAATTCTTACTGATGTGAAATACGCTTTATCGGGTGCCAACAGTAACAACAGCTCATTCTTTGGCTTTGACCCGACCGTGACGGCTTATGCCACGAACGAGATGCTAGAGAAACCAATACCTAATGTTTTGACCAATGACTACTTACATCGATTCCTTGTTGAGGCCATCGATGGTTTGGCGCAAAACCTGCCGAGAAACAACTCTTCTGATTTTGCCTCTGCTATCTATGATGATCTTAGCTACGATGGTAAAGCAAATGGTCTTGGAGCTGGTGGTAACAAAATCAAACTAGATGATTATGAGTTCAGTTCTGACACTTACAGGAAAGACCTTGCTCAGTCGTATTACAACATCATGACGGGTAAGTATCAGATTCCTGATAATATTGCTCAGCTATATGCTGATGATATTTCACAGGCAAACCCAAAACTTGGCAATGACAGTATTTTTGATAGTGAAGGTGGAAGTATTGATGTATATCCACCGGAGAAAACGTTGAAGATAGTAACTGGTCGCCAAACGATGGTTGGTAACAAACGTTATGTCGCGGGGGAAGTGGTTTCCCAAGTCGTTTTGGAAGACCCATCAGGTATTGTCGAAAAGGGCGATAATGCACCTAAATTCAAAAGTATGTGGTATGCGGGAAGCAATCCAAATACGGCTATTCCACTGGATCTAAACATAGAAGAGTCAGGCGAGAGTGGGAAGTTCAAAAAAGAGTACTTCTTTACGCTTAACTCAGAGTCATCAGACTTAAAGGATATTATTGAATTTGCACTGGAGATAAGTGCGTTTGATACCAAAGGCAATGGTTATTCTGAGTCCAACCCACATGTAGAACGCCTTTATGTAGATAACGATTATCCGAAGGCGAGTTATGAGCCTCCCAAAGACATCAATGATGAAGAAATCAAAGATGGTGTTTACCTAAGCGTTAAGAATAACATTCACGATCTGACTTTTATCTTAGATGATGTCGTTGGTGATAAGCTCGATAAGCGTAGTCTTCTACTTTACAAAAGTTCAGGCGAAAAATATCCAGTTTCGTATGAGCAGTTTTATAAGAATGAAACAAAACGATTTGTAGTACGACTATGCAGCCAGAAAGACTGTTCGGGTCAAGGAGTCACCATCAACCCAGGGGATGGTAACTGGTTCGCAGTCGCTAGCGCAGAAGATAATTTGGGCAATGCCGTATCTGATGCCGATAGCGGTGCACCAAGGTTCCGCATCTACATCGATTCTGAAGCTCCAGTTGTTAATGATGCGAATATTGCTGAACGATTGGGTGGCAACAGTGTTTGGACACCGATCATTGATTGGGGCGAACTCAGTCAGGGAAGTAACGTAAAGATTGAGTTGAGCAAAGGTTCGGGTCAGACCCAGACATTAGAGGCGTGTGACCCTGTAGCAAGTAGTTGTGATGAACCGTACCTTGTTGGCGAGCAGCCAGATATTAAAGTTCAGTTGGTTGCAAATGCCTTTAGTTATGATGCTACCAATGAATTCTACGTGACGGCGACAGATACAGCGTATCCGAAAAACGAAAGTAGAAAAGGTACGTTTACCTTCAAAGTTGATAACGAAGGGCCAACTATTTTACTTTCTACCCCTTGGGTTGAAGACGCTTTAACAAAGGAAAATGCAGTCGTTGGTCGTAATTTCAACGTGCTTTTTGATGGAGTGACAGATGATTCGAAAATCACGGAGGTCTCGTTATTCCAAGTTGGACAAGCAGATGCGCTGAAAACATTCAAACCCGCAGAACCAAGCCAAAAGTTTCCCATGCCACTTGTCGAGAGTGATACTGACAAAATTGATATGCCGGGTGAAGGGAACAGTGTCAGCCTTTACGTCAAAGCGAAAGATATTCATGGCTTTGAGAGTCAATCCAACACAAATAGCGTCATTTTTGACAATCAAGGTCCAGATTTTAACTTGGTTGGTCACGATGAAAGTAGCTATTACGTCAACGATTATGTGTTTGAGCTGAGAGCCGTTGACTTGGGCGCAAGCGGCAATGTTTCTGTTGAAGGTGTTGATAGAGAAAATCTAGAGTTCTGGATATTTGAGGATGCAGAGCCGCCTTTTGGTACGCAAGGTACGGACATAGTTAATGCCGAAACTCTAAAGGTTCCTTTAGGTGGTTTGAGTGATGGTGAGCATACTATTAGGATCAAAGGTCTTGATGTTCGTGGTAACTCTTCCCAAAAAGATTTCCGGTTTAATGTAAGTAACAAGGTTCCTCAACTGGATTTAAAAATCACTAACGTTGCGAACGGTGAAACAATAGATCGCGTCGTATATGACGAAGGTGACATAAAGCTGACGTTAAAAGTAACGGATGTGAGTGGTGTAAAGAACATTGTTTCTACTTATAAATACTCCGGTGAGAGCAAAGCTACGGACTTTCAGTTCGATGAAGTTGTGGGTGAAGAGGGTACGTGGACTGCTACCTTGAAAGAGTCTGAGTTAAAAGCTGATGGTAACTATGAACTCAGTATTAGTGTTTACAACAATGTCCAGCATAACAGCGACGATAATCCATTAGTCAGCAAGATAAACCACACGCTTAGTGTTCAGCGTAATGGTGTTGCTCTTGATGTATTAAAACCAACTCAAGACTTTCAAAACTATGTCTCTAATGGTGTGCTGGATGTCACATTCACAACGCTAAGTGAAGTTAAAGCGCAGCAAATTCAGTGCTGGGTTCGTCAAGAGTACGATGGTAATGAAGCCCCTGATGAGAACGAAAAGCCAACTTCTGGCAAGAAGAATATATCTCCAGGACAAGAACCTAGTTGTACCGTTGACTCTGAAAGTACCTCATTGTCACCGGCAATATTGATTGTTCAAACTAAGGGGACGAATGGCGCGGTAGCGGTTCAGAAATTTGACTTTAAAATGATGGACTCAGACTCCCCAGTAGTCACTCAACCAGCTACTGATACTTATCAATTCTCTGGTGGTGAAGTAACCCACAACCCTGGTGATGACACGAAGTTTCTAGCGTTCGAGCTTATGTTTAAAGATGAATTATCAGGAGTGAACATCACCAATGAAGACAACTACCCTAAAATAATTCGGAAAGCGGGAGCGATTCCTTTTAGCGCAGAAAGTTGTGTATTAAATGCGGATGGTCAGGTTGTGTGTCGCTACAAGGAAAAGTACTCCGACATTATCCAAAAGACCGCAGTTACACATGATTACAAAGTAACAAACATTAAAGACAATGCAGGTAATTTAGCCCTAGATCATGAGTTTGAATTTTTGTTACCGACTGAAGATCCAATCGTTGAAATTATCAGCCCAAGTGAAGGCAACGTTCTAAATGGTAAAACTCTTGATGTAGAGTTTAGAGTGAAACTGAGTAAAAATTCAGAACTAGAAAACGTAGAAGTCACCTTTGGTGAAGAGTCCTACAATCTCAAAACGGATGATAACTTTGAAAAGTTCAAGCCTTGTGGTGTTGATGGAGAATATCGTTGTTCTATTTTCCATAGTGACCAATTAGAAAGCTCTCTAGAAAACAAAGCACTGACTGTAAATGTGACTGCCACAGATGTTTGGGATAACCGTGGAAGTGCAGCAGTTAAAGACATTCGATTCGATAATACAGCCCCAATTATTGGGGATGTGATCACGGTTTCAGAGCAACCAAACGATAAGGTTAGGTTCACTTTTGATGAGATGAGAGATGAAGTCAGTGGACTCGCTACGGTTAAATACACAGTGCGTGTGCTCAACTTTGAAGAAGAAAAAACGGAGAATGTGACCTATTTCGAGTTGCCTAAAGATCAGATCGCAGGTCGTGATGAAATCAGAGTTGAGGTTATCGCGACTGATGCTGTCGAAAACTTTGAGTCCGCAACAAAAACTGTTTATTTAAAAGCGCCAACAGTAACACTTGCTTTTGATGGCATTGCTGGCTTGCAAGGAAACAAGCTAGCGTTTGTAGATGAGAATCAATCATTTACGATTACCTCTAAAGATAGTGAGCACGTCAAGGCTTCTAGCTACTCTGTAGATATGATTCCGAAGGTTGGGGATACGCTTAATTTCAAGGGAAATATAACGTCATCAACGGTGTCAGGCACTATGGTGTTTGATGCCGATGACCAGGCTGAGTACACGTACAAAGTCACTGTCATAGATTCCATAGGACGTTCGATTACAGACTTTGAGCTTTTCGATAAATCTTATGATGCCAAAGGTCTCGACTCTGTTGTTGACCATGAGATACCAGTTATCACGGGTGTTCGCGCTGATCAAGTTTCTATGACTCCGACAGGTGATAAATACAATTTGGATGTAACCGCTTATGTTTCAGATAAAAACTTAAGTTCAGTCACATCAACGGCTGATAATGGGGCAGGGGTAATTGTTGGTCCACAATCAATCACACAGCCTGCCAACGATAGCGACCCGTATGTAATGCACTACCTATTATCAAAAGGAGACTACACGATAAAAGTAGTGGCGTCGGACCTCGTCAACCATAAGGCTGAAGAAACGATAACGCCGACAGTGGAAGCTGCAAGTGTCCCTGAACTCACAATATCGAGCTCTGGGAGTGCTCCATTAGCTGGTGGTGTTGAAGTTCAGCTTACGTTTAAGTTTACGGAAGACGTCAAAAACTTTGAGTTCTCTGATGTAAAACTCGAAGCAAGTGATGGAAGTGATGTTGGAGAGCTGAAGCTTCTATCTTGGAACAAAACTGATGACAAAACATGGACTGTCAACTACTTAACTCCAGAGAGGGCGGATAAAGATATAACCATACGAGTCGATGATGGTAGCTATGAGAGCGTCAATACTATCCCCGGAATTGGGGATAGTTTGCTTCTAGGGGTTGAAGGTGTGTTGCCAACACTGACTAAGGTAACGTTTGACCCGATACATCAGGAAATCGGCAAATCTGTCAACATCCAGCTTGAGTTCGACAAAGAGTTGCAAGAAGCGACTGCATCACTAGGAAGCAATAACGTTACATCACTAGCGGTGACCGCAAATAAGAAGGTGTGGACAGGCACAGTTGAGGTTCCGAATGTACCGGAAGCTAGCGTTGGTCTTGTTGTCAGTCAATATAAAGACTTAGTGGGTAATGTGGGCGAAAACAATGCCTCAAACGCATTGCCAATAACTCCAACCTTAACAGTTGAGAATATCCGTGATGTCAATTCAACTGACGCTGCGACAGTAGCAGTCAATGGCGGGAGCACACGCTTCGTAACCACCGACACATTAACCATAAAAGCGGTTGATACGGACGGTAAAGAAGTCACGAAAACCACCAGTGCGAATGCTCTAGGTCAATGGAGCACATCCTTGGATGTCACGAGTCTAAAAGACGGCACCATTACCGTGACTGTTAATGGCACGAACGATTTGAAAGCCGTGGCGAAAGAGGTGTCTACAATGTTCACTTTGACGCAAACCAAACCAACGGTTGATGATAGCCAAACGACTATTTCACCGCAGTACGCTGCGGCGGGTGAGACCGTCACAGTGACAGCTACATTCGATAAAGAAGTGACGACTCCAACAGGTTCAACTCTAGGTACTGCCGCGATCAACTGGACGCCACAGGTTGGCACTCACACCCAATGGGAAGGTTTAGTTCAAGTGGCAGCGGTAGCCGATTCAGTGAAGAGCGTAGAGTTAACGCTGCAAGGCTTTGAGGATGCAACTGGCAATGCTGGTGAGCCGTTCACATTGAGTAAGGCGTTAGCTATGACACCAACTTTAACGGTTGAGAATATCCGTGATGTCAATTCAACTGGCGCTGCGACAGTAGCAGTCAGTGGCGGTAGCACGCGCTTCGTAACCACCGACACATTAACCATCAAAGCGGTTGATATGGACGGTAAAGAAGTCACGAAAACCACTACTGCGAATGCTCTAGGTCAATGGAATACGTCCTTGGATGTCACGAGTCTAAAAGATGGCAGCATTACCGTGACTGTTAATGGCACGAACGATTTGAAAGCCGTGGCGAAAGAGGTGTCTACAACGTTCACTTTGACGCAAACCAAACCAACGGTTGATGATAGCCAAACGACTATTTCACCGCAGTACGCTGCGGCAGGTGAGACCGTCACAGTGACAGCTACATTCGATAAAGAAGTGACGACTCCAACAGGTTCAACTTTAGGTACTGCGGCGATCAACTGGACGCCACAGGTTGGCGCTCACACCCAATGGGAAGGTTTAGTTCAAGTGGCAGCGGTAGCCGATTCAGTGAAGAGCGTAGAGTTAACGCTGCAAGGCTTTGAGGATGCAACTGGCAATGCTGGTGAATCGTTTACTTCAAGCAAAGTGTTAGCTATCACGCCAACCTTAACGGTTGAGAATATCCGTGATGTCAATTCAACTGACGCTGCGACAGTAGCAGTCAGTGGCGGTAGCACGCGCTTCGTAACCACCGACACATTAACCATAAAAGCGGTTGATACGGACGGTAAAGAAGTCACGAAAACCATCACTGCGAATGCTCTAGGTCAATGGAATACATCCTTGGATGTCACGAGTCTAAAAGATGGCAGCATTACCGTGACTGTTAATGGCACGAACGATTTGAAAGCCGTGGCGAAAGAGGTGTCTACAACGTTCACTTTGACGCAAACCAAACCAACGGTTGATGATAGCCAAACGACTATTTCACCGCAGTACGCTGCGGCGGGTGAGACCGTCACAGTGACAGCTACATTCGATAAAGAAGTGATGACTCCAACAGGTTCAACTCTAGGTACTGCGGCGATCAACTGGACGCCACAGGTTGGCACTCACACCCAATGGGTAGGCTCTGTCCAAGTGGCAGCAGTAGCCGATTCAGTGAAGAGCGTGTCGTTAACGCTGCAAGGCTTTGAGGATGCAACTGGCAATGCTGGTGAATCGTTCACATCAAGCAAAGCGTTAGCTATCACGCCAACTATTATGCTCGAAACCATCAATGATGTATCAGGTGCGACAACGGTAACCGTCAATGGTACCAGTACTCGTTTTGAGGTAGATGACACAATCGAAATCAAAGCTGTTGATAGTGCTGGCGTAGAAGTAACAGGGAATACACTTGTGCTTGTCGGCGGAGCATGGACGATCGATTTAGACCTTTCAACCCTAAAAGATGGTGTCATTACTGTCTCCGCAAAAGGCACTAACGCGTTATCTGCGACAGCTGATGAGGAGAGCACAACATTCAATTACGACAGTACGACGGCTCTTGTTATTCCAACGTCTTGGGATAAACATCATGGTGATATCCCCTTGCTTAATGCAGCCTAATTGAAAGCGAGCTCTTAGCTCGCTTTTTTTACCTAGATTTAAGTGATCTAAATCAAACGATTCGCTTTTTATAATAATTTAACCGGATGATTCAATGGTCTTTCTACAAGGTGAATTATCTAGAATACCTATAAGTATTTTGTTTTTAGATGGTGTTGGTGTGATTGTGGTGGTCAATTTAGATATGTAATGGTGAATATGCCACGTTGAGAATATGTCGCAATATTATATAGTTACGGCTGATTGCTATACCCCAAGTATAGAGTTCTGCAAACGATAGGGTACAACCTATCACTTGTGTAATCGTATTGAAGTGACACCAACCTAGCATCACGTCAAAACGGTTATGCGTTTTTGTGGGTGTGATAAGCACTCACCTTTTTATTCACGCTTTCTCAGTAGTAATTAACCAACGTATTGTTACTGGGGAAGCTGCTCCCTTTAGAGCCTTGGCTTGCCGCTATATTTTGGTCTATTGAAATTGTTAACTTCTGCCCAAAAACGAAAAAAAAACCGATTTCTGAAAATATAACTTTTGAAAGGTTTGGGTGGTTATTGTGTCTTTATTGCTAGTGATAATTACCAATAAGCCTGTCTTTTTGTTGTTTTTAATGGTTTTAACTTTTTCGTCGTTTTCTCTATCTGATTGAATGTTATAAATTTAATTAGTAGCATTGAGCCACCAAATCGTACTTGTAAGCCTTATCAGCTTAAATGTCACCGCAACCATATTTACGATGTTGGTTGTGGAGAATCCAAATGCATTTAGTTTGCAAATTTATACCTAGCTCGAAGCTATCCTCCAACGAGCTATCTTATGTTCTTACGCCAGACGAGTGTATAGGGCAGCTTTCGCGTTTGCGAAATTCAGATGACATTCTTAGAAACCTCCCTAAAGAGTTTGCGCAAAAGATTTCTCTCTCTGCCAAGAAAACGACCAGCGGATTGTTAGCTGCGATCAGAATCGAATTGGGCAAAGGTAGCTGGGTTCCATTATCTTCCTTCGCTCGTAGGTCGCCATTAACGGATTCTCAGTTGCAAAGTTTCCCTAGGCTTAAAACACTCGTTGACTCTGTTTCTGCTTCGAATGAAAGCAAAGTTTCCAAAGCGGGTTATAAGCAGGTTACTGATGATGTAGCTCTAGTCCGCAGTTACACGCATGTACCTTCTGAGCCAAGCCCAGAACAAAAAATCGTTGTCGAGTTTGCAGGTCAGTGGGCTAGCAATGCAGCATGTTTGATGTTGGGTAAAACTGACGCTCAAAAAGAAAAAGTGACTGTAGGCAGGGTCGATACCGAGAACAAACACCGCAGCCTCGCGACGTTTAAAGATCTCGATGCTGAAGGCAAAACGCTTTATATCAAAATTCCTTGTTCCGACCAGCCTCAGCCAATCTTGCTTAAACTCGCCGAAGACCTTCAGCCCGTTGATAAAGAAACTCAGATGGATGAGTGGGATAACGTGTTAGTGCCAGTAGTTCCTCTATACAAATCGGGTTCTTCATGGGATGGCTACACATCAGGGCGTTTTTACGTTATTTGGAAAGGAGAAGTCTGGCGTGAGTTGCAAGTAACTAGCAATGGTTATTTTGCTGATGTAGACATAAGCAATAGCCGAAAAAAAACAACGGACACAAGACATGTCAATATTGATGGCTCTTCATTGTTCCCCGGTGAGAACGTTGCATTTGAACCATTCTCAATTTTGCAAGATGGGGTAGAAGTCTTTAGCGGTGAATTAGACATCAATGAGCAGGCAAGAGTGTTTAGCTTGGTTGCTGAGGAGGTCGAGATCAAGTTTGCCGGTTTTGCACATGAGCAAATTTTGGTTTCGACGAACCTTAGTCCCATGAAGGCCTCTTCTGCGCCGAGTGGTGAAGTGTTGGGTTATCCGCTGCCTCATATCTGGCTACCATACAAAATTAAAGGCGAATGCCAAGATGTGTATCTGTATTACTCGTCTCAAGCCTTGAGTGATGGTGCTGTCTCTGAGTTAGAGAGTAACTATCAATCGATGGCAATTTCACTATCCGAGATGTCGGATTACAGCAGCTCTAAAGGTTTTTACTCTACAAACGGTTTTTAAATTACCAACGCTATCTGAAAGTCAAAAAGTGAAGGCGGTTGTTAATGAGCAGAACAATTGTAATGTCGCGGCAGTAAACATACCGCCTTCTGGAAGCGAGATCATATTACGCTATCGAGTCCTTGCCTCCACCGATCAGCCCGATGATTATTTTATGTTACAAAATGAAGAACATGGATGGTCACAAAAAGCTTACTTCAGGTGTGCCACTGCTGATGATGATGGTTACCTAAATTTACGATTTTTCGGCTGGCCTGAAAAGGTTAAAGAAGTCGATATTTTAAGGGGGGCTCATGCATCACGAGGGAATGAAACTCTCGAAACGTTTAAGTTGCGCGAAAAAGTAAAAGTTACGGATTTATTAGGCTAAAAAATGAAAAAAACACTACTAATCACGTTATTAGGCTTAGCAATCATTGGTTGTAATGACCAATCTCAACAGAGTGCTTCCCCTGTTTCGAGTTCTGCGCAAACAGAGCAAGAAAAACACCCAGAACGTGTTTATGTCGGCGAGCAAAACTACTACGTAATGGAATCGGCAGTCACCAATGAGAATTGGGTATCCGATGACAAAATAAAACCTATGCCGGGTCAGTTCCCTAAATACTATATCTTTAATTCAGATGAATGGCCTAAGGAAGATATCAGCGATGCTAGCTCTTATGACCTGCCGCGTTTTCAATTTGCGTGGGCTAATGATGAAGACAAAGTGAACTTAAAAATTTGGAGCATGAAGACAGATGGTACAGATTTACGTTTAGTCGTAGAAGATACCGTTGGATATGGGGTTGTGCTAATTCGACGCTCTCCTAATTTACGTTACGTTTCATGGATTGACAGTGGTACTGGTAAGTACGTATACGATTTGGAAACAGGAGTGACAACTAAATTACTTGGAGGGGGCTATCCTGGTATGGTTTGGTCGGAGGATAGCCGTTTTCTATATTTTCACACAATGCCTGGGCAGAAAATTGATGCTTATAATGCGCGTTGGGATTCTGAAACAGGAAAAATAGAACCAATTGATTTTGGAATTGGTCCTGCGGCTGTTATGAAAGACAATCAGTTGATCACACTTAATGATTACGGATTAGTAAAAATAGACTTAGAAACTAAAGAAAGAAGCTATATCGACTTCGTTGATAGATTACCGGATAGCGACATCTTAATGAAATTTCGTTCGATAAGTCCTGATGGTCATTACGCTTGGGGAGAAAATAGTAAATACGATTTCTTCTTTGATATTAAAAACAACAACGTTAAAAAGTTCGCAGCAGAAGATGATTTCTTAAGGGCTCTCATTTTAGGGGCAGGTGCTCGCTTTAGCGCGCGTGACCGAGTGTCTTACATATCAGTAGTTGATCGCGAGAAAAAACAAACCTGGCAATGGTATGCATTGGGTACTGGCGAAATAGGCGTTGACTCAAATATGAGCCTGTACAATGGCTTGGCGAATGATGGCTTGTGGTTTAAAGGAGTTTCGCGATGAGTGACTTGCATACTTACGATAGGTCGTTATACCTCTTAGGCGCAACTTATCATAGAAGCAGAGATAAAGATCGAAACGTTGTCTTTTCCGACTGGAACCAAGAGAGTGATTTGACTGGTGACATTCAGTTAAAAAATGTTAGACCGCTCTCTTTTACCCCAATACTAATAGATGCACTATCTCAAGACTCTTTAACTTTGCCTAGGTTTTGGGGAAGTGATCAATATGGCAGGCTATGTAAGGTGTCTTACTTAAGTGAAGCCATAGAGGGTAAACCGCAAGTACTTCTTCGCCACAATAGCCCACTAACAACTATTGATGATGATCAAAGTTATGAGATGCTATTTCCACCCACTAATTTAATTGGTCAACTGGCACAAAGTTCATCCTCTATTACTCAAATTAAGGAACGCGTAAAATCCCTCTACACCAAAATGAGTCCTCGGAACAATAACCCCAGGCTTTTTAAACCGTCAAAAATTTCAGTAAAACAACTTGCAAGGCCATATGACGATGAACATGGGCAGTGGCTTACACAAGAGGAGAAGAACTACAACCAATGGTATGCAGACATCCAGTCGTCTGGTGTTGAGTTTATTGAAGGTTTCGTTGTTCCTACTGTAAATACAATCAGTATTGTATTTAGCAGCGATGTTTATGTTGGTGCGGAAGTGTCTTTACTAAAGTACGCAGATACCTTGAGTGATGCTCAGCAAGAAACAGAAGTTGTAAT
Source organism: Vibrio sp. SCSIO 43155 (assembly GCF_023716605.1). Classification (NCBI taxonomy): domain Bacteria; kingdom Pseudomonadati; phylum Pseudomonadota; class Gammaproteobacteria; order Vibrionales; family Vibrionaceae; genus Vibrio; species Vibrio sp. SCSIO 43155. The sequence continues at coordinate 847,220 of NZ_CP071853.1, forward strand.
TGCACGTGATATAGTTAGGCTGCCATTTTATGTAGGTGAGGATAGAAGCTCTGAGGACTTTAACAACACGCTTCCGTCTGTAACATTTAATTTGCCCTCTGTAATAGACAAATCGATGGTAGACTCCCTAAACGACGAGCAAGAATTTGTTGTCGGGGATGGCTTCTACGGACTTAGAGTCCAATTCTTTGTTAAAGATTATTTAAAAGCGAATGAACGTCTTCAAAATAAAGTTCCTGAAGTTATTCAGTCTGGGAGGCTTCGATTTGAACGTAATAAATCCTCAGCGGTTACTGGTGTAGCAGATCAGGATTGTTATACCTACGAACTGAACGAAAAGGTAACGTTTAAATCAATCAGTGGTTATGGAAAACTTGCTATTGTGTGCGGTGACATGATCTCTCTTGAAGAATGTTTGTTTTATCAGTATCCCCAAGCGTTACCCTCAAATTACAGCGAGCTGATGACAAAAACTGGTAAATCCGACCCTCTCTCTGGTACGGGTGTCAATACACTCGGTTTAGCGTCAGCAATCAAAAAGAACGCGGAAAGTTTAGGCGAAGGCTTCCTAATGGGAGGGAATCCATTCTCAGAAGGCCTGAAAGAGACAATGTTCAGTGTAGCTAAAGGCATCTGGTCGGATATCGAGCAACAAAAATTGCCTGATTTAATGACTAGCAGCGTTGCGCTTGCTTTTGGCTTTTCAGCATTTAAGGAAAGCCGTAAAGAATTAGCCAAAGCGATAACATTTGCTAACCAAGGACTCGATTTTAACCAGGCGGCAGCCTTGGCGTTTCGCAAGAGCGGAATGAACATATCCTTTATTAAGCGTGAACTCGATGTGATAAAGGCTAGCTTGATCACGGGTACATTCAGTGAGAACTCAACACGACTCGCGAGGTCATGGTTTAATGGCTCCGTAATGGAGAAGATGAATCGCGCATTTCCGATTCTTGAATCTGGTTCTAGCCTAGTTGATTTGTACGATTTAGTACAAAAAGAAAACGAGCTTGAGAAGAAATCTCTTGAAGCCAAAGAAGATTTCGATGCGGTATCCCAAAGCTACCTTCAATCTATTTCGGTTATTAAAGCGTATCAAGAGTGGGCACAAGCGTTGGACGACGCTAAAAAACTCATCAATGGTGGTAATGGTGAGTCGATAGCTCACATAGTTGAGGACCGCCAAGGGTTGGCGATTCACATCAATTTTAAGTTCAACGAATGGCAATATGGCAATGAGCACGGCAAGCTGAGAACAGATATTAAACAAGTGTGCCAGAATTTGGCGCAATTGATGCTTGATAATCCGAGTTATAAGCTATCGATAGAGGGGCATGCGGGTAGGATTGGTTCTTCTGATGCGAACGATATAGTGGCTGCTAAACGTGCAAAGACTGTTACTAACGCGATTATCTCCATTGACTCCAACTTGGAAGAAAGGGTTTACACAGCGTCTTATGGCAATACTCAGCCGCTAACGGCTGATGGTACCAAGAGCGATATGTCGCAGACCGGAGACAGTGCACCTGCCGCCCTAGATCGACGAGTTGAAGTTCGATTGATTATTCCTAATTATCAAGTTGCTTTACCACCAAGCCGCAGTGGTATGGTGGAACTAGAGAAAGCACGCCAGTTACAGCAGGCATTGGATGTTGGCTTAGATGATACGCAGAAGGCGCAAGTCGCGGCGGTGTTAACTACTCTTAACGGGTTTGCGATGTTTACACCGCTAGCTCCGCTTGCTGCGGGCCTTTTGTACCTAAGGTCGGGAGCAGAGCTAGCAGACTGCGCGCTATCTGTGTTGGACGAGCTGATTACTGAAAAAGCCTATTCTGACTTTAAAGGACGTTATCAGAATATCGACCAACTAAACCAGTTAGGTAAAATCCATATCCGAGTCCTTCAGCAGTACAGAGATCTAGAAGTAACGATTGAGCGTAGTGAGATAAAGACACTTGATGAAGTTGAATCTCACCTGAAGAATAAAGAAACAGTGCAAGAGCTGCAGAAACGATTTTTACTCCGTGCACTTGCGCTTAATGGGCTTGTGGAACTGCTTGCTCGAATTTCACTTTGGAACCCTAATGTTCCTAAGTTGCAAGGGTTGCTTGAGGAATATCGGGTTAAGGATTACATCGATGTTTACGTTATCAATGATAACTGGGAGGCTCCGTTAAGTAGCTACAACACCATGGCTCAGAATTGGATACAACGAGTTAGGGATGATAAGTCAGGTGCAAGTGCTGCCCGTGCTTTTGCGCAATCTTGGAAAAATGAACATTCGCCACAATTGTCACCTTTGTTGAAGAGAGCTCGCATTCAAGGGGAGTTCAATAAAGGCTTCCCAGTACAAGCCCGTCTATATCAGGGGGATACGGACAATGGCTTTTCCGATTTCGCGAAAATGTTCGATAACAACGTGGAGGCGATTAAATCGGACGATATCGGCTTCAGCCGTTTGCTAGTTGATAGTAAAGGGGATGGGGTTTCTTGGAAGCCGCTTGAAGAGTGGATTTCCCCAAATAAAACCAATCGAATTACGCCTTTTACACGTGTTAAAGTACAGATCGTATTATCAAGTAATGCCTCTAAATCCAAGAAAAAGATATTTAAGACAACGCTGCAATACTGTTGTGAGCGGTCGCTTTGGGACTTTAAAGGGCCAAGCTTTGAGGTTTTGATGGCGCCGCGAAAAGCGGATGATCTAACTTTGTGCGGAAGCAACGATAAACTAAAAAGTTACTTTGACCAACACGCAGTTGAAGAGCATCTGACATGTGTTGAATTTGATCCAACATATTGGTTCGGTGAGTATGAAATCCCAGGTCTTAAGCCTTTATACTCAAATTACGAGATGCAAGACTTTGATAAGTGGAAACAAAGTGGAGAAGCTCGCTCAATGCAATACTATTTCACTGCTGATGGGAATACGTTGTCTCTAGCTGGTATTGAACAGCAGTTATCCAAGTTTAACTATGGTGTCGATGACAATAATACCTATGGCAAGCAGTGTTATCTGAATGGTGATGGAGAAGTCGAGTTTGATGGCTTACCACTTGTTCTATACGACGGTTTAGCGAATAGGCAAGTGGTGATTAACGAATATGATTTACTAATCGAAGAGTTTGTTAAAAGTGCTTCTGCTAAAAAAACTGAAGGTATTGCTCCGTATCTAAAAGGTGATGTTTCGAGCTTTAGTGCTGTTTCGAAAGGGAGTAGTTTTGAGTGGTTCGATGACAAAGCGCCAAAATCCTCCGCGCTTGATTGGTCCAATGACAAACCAGTTACCATATATGTCGCTTTGCTTTCCGAAGGCGGCGAAAAAGAGACATATAAGCGCATGATGGGAGAGGGCTATAGGGTGCCAATGCGGTTATCTTTGTCGATTGAAGAGCAAGAATCGATGTTTTCAAAAGATGCGACTGAAGGACCAAGTTTCTTTGGTTCACTGCTTGAAGTAGGCGAGTACACTTATACGAAAGAAGTCCCTTCTCCTTATGCAAAAGTAGAAATTAAAGAGGTGAGTTTCACTGAGGCTGATACTGAGGTTACATCGGACCTAGCATCTTTTGTGGAAGAGTTTCAGTCGAAAGTCAAAGACGCTCCTAATCGATACTTAGACCCATTTAATGACCGCAGAACGCTACACATTGTTAAGTTTGAGCTTAGATACACATCTCCTACGGGACGACGAGTGCCTACTTTGAGACCATTTGGTCCTATTGTAGACAAGAAAAAAGCAGAGTTCTTACCGGTGCATATTTCGGTATCCTCGCTATCGCAAACGGGGCTTGCACCCGGTGTAGGGGAGTATCCTATAAAGCAGTCTCAGAAATTGTCTTTGCCTGGTGGTCAAAAATACAGTGTGCAAGGCGTGCCTTGGATGGAAATTGAGGGAGATGCTTCTCGAATGAATGATTCGGCTTTTCTCTATTGGCAAAAAGAGTTAGCGAACAACCCAGTGAAACGAAAAGCGTGGATCGAGGATTGGATTGTGAAAGAACCGATGAATGTTAGTGCTCCGCAGCAAAAATCAATATAAAAAAACCGCCTTCGGGCGGTTTTTCTTTTCTTATCAATGAAAACTGAAGTAGGAGTTCTCGTTTCTCCAATCAACCCGCTGCAGAAATATCGTATTTTTTCATCTTATGGTTGAGGGTACTCATTGGTAGAGCCAACTGTTCGGCGGCTTTCTTGGTGTGCCAGTTGCAGGCATTTAAGCAGTCGATGATCACTGTGCGCTCGTACTGACTGACCACTTCCTTAAGACCCATCAAGCCATCGTCAGAATCAGAACGCCTTGGTTCTTGAACTGGCTGTTCAGGTTGCTCGGTAGCAGGGGAGACAGCATTAACTTCGAAGCTTGGCACATCTTCTAGTATTTGTTCGCCAAACTCGATGTGAGTGATGGTTTCAAAATCGGACAGTAGCACTGAGCGTTCGATGATGTTTTTAAGCTCGCGCACGTTACCTGGATATGGATAAGCAAGAAGCTGTTTACGGACGTTGGCACTTAAGCCTGGTGCCTGTGGTAAACCTAACGTGTTAGTCGTGTGCTGAACAAAATGTTCCGCAAGTGGAATAATGTCCGACTGACGTGCTCTCAGCGGTGGTAAGGTAATCGGGAATACATTCAAACGGTAGAACAAATCGGCACGGAATCGGCCATCTTTGATTTGCTGCATGAGATTACAGTGGGTGGCCGCGATTACGCGAACGTCTACCTCAATCTCTTTGCTAGCACCGATAGGGCGAACCTTACGCTCTTGTAGCACACGCAAAAGCTTTGCTTGCAGTAGCATTGGCATATCGCCGATCTCATCTAAGAAAAGCGTACCACCATTGGCTGCTTCAAACAGACCGACTTTGTCTTTATCTGCACCAGTGAATGAGCCTTTCTTATGACCGAAGAGTTCCGATTCTAATAATTGCTCTGGGATTGCGGCACAGTTCTGAACGATCAAAGGTTGCTCTGCTCGGTTAGAGTTTTCGTGAATGTATTTCGCGATCACTTCTTTACCAGCGCCCGTTTCACCACGCAATAACACATCGACAGGAAGGGATAACACCTTATCAAGTCGATTCAAGACATTGAGCATTTCTTCGCTCTCTGCAATAGGACCCTGATAGGTTTTTTGGGTACGCTTTTTGAGTTGAGTGTTCTCACGAAGCAGTGCTTGGTTATCGGCACTCAGGCTTTTGATCACTTGCCCATATTGCTCTAACCAAACCGCTTGGCGAATATTGCTTGCGGCCATGCGACAGAACTCGGTGAGTGCGGCTTCGTTGTCGATAACACTTAAGTCGAGCAAGACCAAGAGTCCAATGGTCTTACTTTCGCTATCAATCAAAGGCCAAGCCAGTAAATTCTCGCTCTTTAATCCAAGCGTCTGCTCAGTTAGATAAATGCTGTCACAGTCGTAGCCGTTGTACTTATACAACTCGTTAATCAACACCACCTCACCATTGCGAATGGCAAAGTTAAATGGGTCGTTCTCACTAGCGGAATCTATCTGCAATGCCTCCCAAGGGTGGGAAACAATCGTTTTATCGTTATGGTGAGCGGTACTTGGAATCAACGCCTGGCCAGTCTGATCCAAAACATAAATGATGCCGTGCTTTGCGAGGGTCATTTGTCTCGCAGCAGTCAACACGGCATCTAAGGTTTGGGTAAGCTGGCTGCGATCAGCCAAAGATTGACTGATCGCAAGTAGGGCGTTGCTAAGTTCGCTATGGTTAGCTGAACGCATAGGTTAGTGTTCCTTGCTCATCGACAGACACTTCGATTTGCGTATGTGAATCATCCTTGTCATGCACTAGTAGCTGAGTCGATAGCTGAGGCAGTAGTTGACGGTTGATGACCGCATCAATGTTACGCGCACCTGTTTCAGCAAGACGACAGTTACCAAGTACGAACTCAACCAAGTTATCTTCGTAGCTCATAGACAACTTATGATGACTCTGTAGACGCTGAGAGACTTTGTTGAGTTTGTGGTGAATGATTTCTGTCATTGCTTCATCAGACAGCGGAACAAATGGCAGTACCGACATACGTGCTAGGAGCGCTGGTTTGAAGTGTTGGTTCAACGTCGGGCGGATGGCTTCTGCGATGATGTTGGCATCGATGTCTTTTGATTGATGAACCAAAGATTCAATCTCATGCGTTGCAAGGTTGCTAGTCATGATGATTAGCGTGTTCTTGAAGTCGATAGTACGACCTTCACCGTCGTTCAGTGTACCTTTATCGAACACTTGGTAGAACAGGTTCAATACTTCTGGATCCGCTTTTTCAACTTCATCAAGCAGCACAACTGAGTATGGACGTTGACGAACGGCTTCTGTGAGCATGCCTCCTTCACCGTAGCCTACATAACCCGGAGGTGAACCGATTAGGCGAGATACCGTGTGCTTCTCTTGAAACTCAGACATGTTGATGGTCGTCATGAAGCGCTCACCACCAAACATTTGGTCGGCAATTGCACGAGCGGTTTCGGTTTTACCCACACCGCTTGGACCAACGAGCAGGAATACACCTGTCGGTGCGTCTGGGTTTCCTAGGCCGGCTTTTGCAGTTTGGATACCTTCAGACAGTGCATCGATAGCGTATTCTTGACCTTTGATGCTTTGTGCTAGGCTTTCTTTTAGTTTAAGAGTGGTTTCTGCTTCGTCTTGAAGCATCTTACCCATTGGAATACCAGTCCAGTCCGAGATCACGTGGCTGACTTCATCTGGACCCACTTCAAAGTGAACCAGTGGGTTGTCATTGCGGATTGCGTCTAGCTGTTCTTGGCAGGCTGAAATTGCAATGCGAACCGCTTCTTCATCCATTTCTGCGCATGGAGAAATGTCTTGCTCATGTTCTGATTCTTCATCAGTAATCTGCTGTTCTTCGTCGGTTTCACCAGACACTAACTCATGTAAACGAGAACGTAGTGCAATCATTTCTTCGATTTGCTCTTTCTCTTTGTGCCATTGTGCTTCTTGTTCTGCTAATTCTTCTTTTGTTGCTTCCATTGCCAGTTTTAGGTCTGGAATATTAGCAAGACTGTGTTTATCGCCTGTTTGTTGTAGCGCATCTCTCTCAAGGGCTTCGAGCTCGCGCTGTTGTGCAGCAAGCTCTTGTTGAAGTGTTTCTACAGACGCAGGAATGGCATTTAGACTGATGTTCACACGCGCGCATGCTGTATCTAGAACATCAATGGCTTTATCTGGCAGTTGGCGACCCGAAATGTAACGAGCTGAGAGCGCTGCAGCTGCGGTGATGGCATCATCGCGAACGTATACATTGTGTGATTTTTCGTAAGCAGGGCGCAAACCACGGATGATCAATGCCGCTTGTTCCGGAGAAGGCTCGTCGAGTTTCACAAGTTGGAAACGACGCGCAAGGGCAGGATCTTTCTCGAAGTACTTTTTGTATTCCGACCAGGTTGTTGCTGCGATTGTCTTGACTTCACCACGGGCTAGTGCAGGCTTTAGCAAGTTTGCAGCATCGCTGCCGCCTGCTTGGTTACCACCACCAACAAGTGTGTGTGCTTCATCGATGAAAAGAATGATAGGGGTTGGCGAGTTTTTCACTTCATCCAATACAGCGTTTAGGCGTTTCTCGAATTCACCTTTTACGCTTGCCCCGGCTTGTAGAAGTCCCATATCCAAGCCATAAAGCTCGACACCTTTTAGGTTGTCAGGCACATCGCCTTGCACGATCTTAAGTGCTAGTCCTTCAACGACGGCTGTTTTACCAACGCCAGGCTCACCAACCGCAATAGGGTTGTTTTTGCGACGACGGGCAAGAATGTCCACAATTTGGCGGATCTCTTGGTCACGGCAGAATACTGGATCGATTTCGCCTTTGCGTGCTTTACCAGTGAAGTCGGTCGTGAACTTGCTCAGTGCTGAGCCATCTTCACGAGCTTGAGTGTTTTCTGACGTGGCGACTTGCGCTTCGATAGAGTGGCTCGTTAGCTCTGCAAAGTTGCGTTTGAGACTATCAGGATTTACGGCTTCAAGGATAGAGGCGTAACTGTGTTGACCGTAACGTAGAGGGTTGCTAACAAGAGTAAGGAGCAGAGCACCGGAGCGGATTTGTGTTTCAGACAGATCTAAAGAAGAAACCAGCCAGCTTTCTTGTAACCATTCAATTAATAAAGCAGAAAAAACGGGTTTGCTGCCATTCCCTTTGGCGTTGGTATCGAGAGTGGATCGAACCGATTGTCTTAATAAGTTCTCTGAACAATCAAAATGACTTAATAAGACGTCAAAATCACTATTTGGTCTTTCTAATAGACTCAATAAATAGTGCTCAATTTGAACTTCGTTTGCTTTTTCAGAAACTGCAAGTGCAGCTGCGTCTTCTAGTGCAACTTTTGCTATCGGGTGTAGACGCTGAATTAATGAAGAAAGGTTTATATTTATCATGACCATTTAATTCTTTAGAGGAAAAGATGTAATGGCTATTATACTAAAAGTGACAATGCTCTTTTTTTATCAAGATGTTTTAACTAGCGTTTATTGGTGATTTTAATGAGAGTATTAGTGGTAATATTTATCGTGGCGAATCATACTTTGTTATTTTGAATTAATTAATAGTGAATATAACCAAAAGGCTAGGTTTATTAACTTTATTGTCTTGTTGTTATATGGTTATTTCCACTTTTTATATTCGAAACAATTTATTATTATTTGAATCCAATTTTTTTGTTTTTCAACCAATAAATTGTACTTAACAAATAGGTAAATAATGGCTGACTTCTTGTAAGTTATTGTATTTTATTGTTTATTTTAGTTGGCATGGAGTTTGAATATACTAAGTAGTCGCGGTGATAAGCGATTTGGTGATTAAACAAAACAGATTTTAGAAAAGGAAATAGCGATGCCAACTCCAGCATATATGTCTATCAACGGTGAAACTCAAGGTCACATTACAAAAGATACTTACTCTGCGGACTCTGTAGGTAACACATGGCAAGAAGCTCACGTTGATGAGTTCCTAGTGCAAGAGCTTGATCACGTGCTAACTGTTCCACGTGACCCACAAAGCGGTCAGCCAACTGGTCAGCGTGTACACCGCCCACTTGTTGTAACTAAAGTTCAAGACCGTTCTTCTCCACTACTATTCAACGCACTAGTATCTGGTGAAAAACTTCCTGAATGTGTGATTCGTTTCTACCGCACTTCAGTTCAAGGTAAGCAAGAGCACTACTACTCAATCAAACTGATTGATGCGCTACTTGTAGATATCCAAACTCGTATGAACCACTGTCAAGACGCAGCAACTGCTGACCGTGTGACAGAAGAAGTACTTAAGTTCACTTACCGTGCAATTGAAGTGACTCACGAAAACTGTGGTACAGCGGGTAACGACGACTGGCGTGCTCCACGCGAAGCTTAATTGCTCTTTGCGTAAAGATTCAGGGCCAACAATTGTTGGCCCTAATCCGATTATTTGTATCAGGTAAAAGATATGGTGAATGACGTAGAATTTAAATTTGAAGTGCCTGGATGTGGGCATGAATTTCGAGTAGAAAGTTTTCAAGTGAATGAAGAGCTTTCGAAACCTTTTCACATCAGTCTCTCATTACTTTCACTTGATCCAGATATCTCTTTTGATGCGTTAATACGAAAAGCGGGCACATTAACCCTTTATGGACAAGGTGTTGGTGCTGCACGTGTATTTAACGGTGTCGTGAATGAAGTTCGCTATTTGGGGACTGGGCGCCGTTTCTCTCGATACCAATTGGTTTTGGTGCCGCAAGCTTGGTTTTTATCTCAGCGTCAAGATTGTCGAATTTTCCAGCAGAAGTCTGCGCAAGATATTATTACTGAAGTGCTGGATGATGGGGCTGTCACCGATTATCGCTTCGAGCTTTCAGGCATATATCCTCCCAAAGAATACGTTCTTCAATATCGTGAATCGGACTTGCATTTCGTTCAGCGCATGATGGCTGAGCACGGTATGTGGTACTACTTCGACCATACTGATGCAAATCACACCATGGTAATAGTGGATAGTAATGATGCGATTGCACCTTTGGTGAGTTCGCCAATCAATGCTTCTTACATTGGACCGATTGTTTATCATGCTGATGGTGGTGGCGTTGCCGATCGTGAGCACATCTCCGATCTAGAGTTAGTTAACCGGGTGCGAACGGGTCAGGTTACGTACACGGATTATAACTATGAGCAACCAAAGATCCCGCAAGAGATGACGCATGCGGGCGATCTTGACCAAGACTTGAAGCAGTTTGATTACCCTGGTCGTTACGTGGACCCTGCGATGGGGCAGGTAAGAACGACGGAATGGATGTCTGAACATATTGTTGATAATCAACAGGTTGAAGCGAGCAGTGATGTGATGCGTTTAGCATCTGGTTACAGCTTTAATGTCAGTGAACATCCTCGCGCTGAAATCAACCGTGACTACCTCATGTTATCTGTCATGCACACAGGGCAAGATCCACAGGTGCATGAAGACGAAACGAGTGGTATGCCAACCACTTACTACAACCAGTTCTCTTGTATTCCACGCGATGTGGTATTTAGAGCGCCTAAATTGGCTGCACCTGTTGTTGATGGTCCACAAACCGCTGTTGTGGTTGGTCCTGCTGGTGAGGAGATCTACACCGATAAACTCGGACGAATTAAAGTTCAGTTCCATTGGGATCGCTATGGTGATAACGATGAGCACTCAAGCTGTTGGATTCGTGTAAGTCAATCGATGGCAGCGCCAACTTGGGGGGCTGTGTATTTGCCGCGTATTGGTCATGAAGTGGTCGTCACGTTCCTTGAGGGTGACCCAGATCGTCCGTTAGTGACTGGGGCTGTGTACAACGGTCTGCATTTCCCTCCTTATGCGCTACCTGAGAACAAAACGCGTACTACGTTCCGTACCCAAACACACAAGGGGACAGGCTACAACGAGCTGAGTTTTGAAGACGAAGCAAACCAAGAAGAAGTCTACATTCATGCTCAAAAAGATATGTCGACTAAAGTACTCAACAACCGTTACCGCGATATCGGTCAGGATGAGTTCTTAAAGGTAGCGCGTCATCAAACCAACGAAGTGCATGGTGACCACAAAGAAACCATTGATGGTCATAAGACTACGCAAGTAAACAGCACATTTACCGAGACTGTAGAGCAAGATGTAACCGTCACTTACAACGCCAACGAAACTCAGTATGTAAAGAATAACTCTGATTTAGAAATTGGCGATAACCGCACGACTAAGATCGGTAAAAACGACGATTTGGATGTGGGTGAAAACAGTAACCTGACGGTAGGGGCGTCTAAGAGTTCGGACATCGGTGCCGATGACAATCAAACCGTAGGCGGCAATTTAACGGTATCGGTCAAAGGTAACACATCATACAAAGCCGACGGTGCGACGCAAATCATCAGTGGTGACAAGATTGTGTTGAAAACAGGCGGCTCTTCATTAGTGATGAACAGTGATGGCTCAATCAAGCTGTCTGGCTCTTCAATCACCATTGAGGGCAGCGATAAAGTCGTCGTGAAGGGTGGTAACGTAGCGATTAACTAATGATGGAAAAACAACCACTTACTACAGAAACTATCACGAAACAGCAAGCCGATACTCCGGCTTGCTTTTCGCGCTTTGGAACCATAGTCGCCATCAACGAATCCACAGGCAGTGTTCGAGTTGATTTTGATGGAAATCCATTTAACCAACCACTTACCGCAAGGTTAGGGCGTGGCTTTCGTCGTTCTGAGTTACAAATGGCCATCGATAACCAGTTAAGTTGTCGAATTGAATTCCTGAACGAAGACTTAAGCTTGCCATTCGTGACGGACATATTCTTTTCCATTTTGGATGATTCTGACGAATTTGTATTAAGAGCCAAAAAGATGGTGATTGAGACAGAACAGGAGCTGATCGTCAAAAGCGGAGAGACAGAAACTCGCTATAGCGGGCGCGATGGTCGTATCACCACAAAGGCTAAGTACGTCACCTCTCAAGCAGAAAAAGCACAAAAAATTCAAGGTGGAACGATAGCAATTAACTGAGCACAACGAGCTGATTGTTAATAACTAACTAACCATTACTAACTAATTGCTACTAGTTGACTGCTATCGCGTTCTCGTACGCTAACAATGGATAAGTAGATGCGACAAAGAATCGGTGTCGAGCACCTAAAGGCACCTATAACCAATCAAGACGTTGAAGGTGCGTTGGCGAAAGCCGAACGTGCAGTGAGCGACCTTTCCCAACTGCCAGCAACATGGCTGACCTTTTGCAACGAAAAGCTTTCTATCGCCTCAGAGAGCCTCGGATTCTTAATTAGGCAAAGAGTCCAAATTCATAAACGTGGTTATCCAAGTCGTGAATTGGAGTATCTCAAGCTCATTGAGCGCCAAATTGCTGAGCTCAAGCAGGTTTACTTATCGTTTTATCGATTAGCACCGGGGTTGATTCATCAATTAAGAAACCAAGAGCCAGAAATCTATACCTGGATCATGCTTCAAGGAGAGTTAGGCTCAGAGCTTGATAACCTTTTGTGTGGTCTGAGTTTACTCGAAGAGCTAGACAGGCATACCGCTATGGTGATTGTTACGCAATCGCCAGTAGAGCATATCGATAGTGTGATGTCTGAACTTATCGAAGGTAAAGTGAAAGCCAGCGCGTATTATTTTGAGTGCCTACGTGTCCGCCAAGCATTGAGTGTTGCGTTGATTAAACGTTGGCACAAAGCGGAAATCATCCTTTCCAATATCGCTTTGCCATTACTGGCGTTGCAGGATGTGGAAGAGGGTATTGAATGGATCAACGACAATGCTAATGGCGAACAGTATCTGTTTGAACGTTTGATTACTAAACGCGACCGAGGCACTTGGTTCCGTCAGTATTTTGGTACTGAACGGAGTCAGTTGCCTTCTGATCAAATACTCACTTTTGCAAAATTATTGGAGCTTAGAGAGTTTGAAGTGTTTGATATTTCTTCTTCGTTAGCTCCTGTCGATTTTGCACTGAGTGGGGATCACAGGCTAGTACCTAGAATCATCGAACACTTGCAAAGTTTAGAAGAAGATGAAGGCGAAGTTTGGATTCAAGCATTGTATGTGGTCTACGGAAAACGTCTTCCCCTGACTCCGCAAGACATTGGTGTTGAGCATGAGTGGGGAGAGATTATCGATTTGCTTAACGAGTGGGTGGAAGATGAAAAGTATGTCCAAAACCTACCCAGTCGTATGGGTTATGCATTGAGCTTCGAATCTACTTTAGCGGCGATGCAAGATGCCAATGTTGATGTCATGTTCCGCGATTGGCTATGGCGTCAAATCTGTATTCAATCAAGAGCTTATGTGCCATGGGATATGGCTATGCCGATCCATCAGCAAGACTGGAACTTTAACAATTTAAAAGCCGCACCTTCGGCGATCGAACGATTCAACTTAAGGAATAGCAATGCAGTTATGGGATATTGAAGCCAACCCAGAGCTATCACTTAAAGGGCGTTTTCAACGTGATGAAAACGGCGATGAAGTGTGGGTTGTTGTCGCTAAACGTACTTGGCAATTCGATGGTGTGGTTTGGCACGAATTAGGTGAAAGTGAAATCTTCGATGATCCCCAATATTTGGGCGAAGAAGGCTTCTCTGCGATGAAAGTTGACCACGAGTTTGCGTATACCAAAGACAACACAGATGTACTTGTTTACGGCAAAGCGCGCAGCTACGCGAAAAAGCCAGTGACATACCAAGAGTGCCGAGTTCTGATTGATGGTCATATCGATAAAACTCTCGCTATCCACGGAGAGCGCGTGTGGGTTGAACACGGGGGGAGTATCACACTCAGTAAACCGACGCCCTTTATAGAAAGAGATATTGATTACACCTGCGCGATCGGTGGTGACTTACGTAACCGAATTGGCGGTGGTGTCGCTGATTCCAATCAAGCGTTACTTGAGCAGAAAGTGCCCTCGGTTTTCTACCCGAGAGAAGAGTGGAGTGCTACTTCAAAAAATCTGCGAGTGGCGGGCTTTGGACCTATTCCCCCATTTTTTGAGTCTCGCCAAAAACTGGCTGGCACGTTTGATGAAGATTGGATTGAAAATCGCAAACCAATGCTACCGCTGGACTTCGATAGGCGCTTTTTTCAAAGCGCGCCCACCGACCAACAATGCAAAGGTTTTCTTCATGGAGGCGAGCGTTTAATGATGAGCGGCTTTTGTCATGATGACACGCTTTCATTTCGCATTCCTAAAGAGAAGTATCGTGCAACCGCCACTTTCAAAGACGGCAGCTACCAGGTCGATATGGCGATGTATACCTTGTTCGTTGATACTGAAAAGCAAGCCGTATCAATCACTTATACAGCCGCGTTTCCCTGTCAAGGCAAAGAACATTTGTTGGTCTCTACGTCTATCACCCTATTAGAAGAGGTAAGCGAGCATGCCTAATTCAACCGGTCGTTACGTGTTAGGCATGGAAGTCATGACGCCTACAGGAATGAACCTGGACGTTGCTACTAGCGTGGCTAAGACGGACTTAGCTAGGTTTGATCAAATGGTCGGTAAAGACGGTATTGAACGATTTACGTTTGCCACAATCGAATACACGAAAGAGAGCGAATTATTTGGAAAAACCTGTGAGCTAACGGCTCACTTACTGGATTCCCTTTTGGTCCAACTACCTCGGTCCTTGAAGCCGATTCCGTTACTTATTTCTGTGCCAACGACAATTTCATTAGCGAAAATACAAGAGTGGCTCGGTGAAAGTGACTATTCTGACTTTCTTTCTGTGGTTGAAGCCGTGCATACAAGCGGTCCTAGCTTCGTGCTACAGGCAATGAAGTCTATGGATAAATACGACGCCATGATGTGCATTAGCGTGGACTCTACGGTGAGTTCGATGCAAGAGCTTATTGACGATGCGATGGTAATGAGTACGAATAACCCATGGGGTGTTATTCCGAGTGAGGGGGGAGCGGGGTTAATTCTTTGCAGAAGAAATACTTTAGAAACATTGAAACTTAAGCCTCAAGCACAGCTTGGTTATATCGACACAGAATTGAATACCGCAGACCGAAGAGGCATGTTTAGACTTGTGCAGCGAGTGAGTAAAAAACTTGATTCGTTTGGTGAAGTTTATTCAGACATGACAAACCTGCGCGCGCATACGGAAGATTATGGTTTTGCTCTAGGTGCTAAAGCAGAACGCTTTATTGATCCAGAACAACCTAATCTTATCAATGAGTTATGGGGGACGATGGGCAGTTGTTCGTCACTTGCGCTTATCGCGTTTACGGTTAAAAATCATCACTTTAACCAACCGGCATCGTTATTAATGTTTGATTTTAATGGCGACAAAGGGATGCTTCAATTATTGGCATGCTAGTGTGATTCTTAAAGTAATATCCTTGAAGTCTTTTCAAGAACCTTTACTCGATAAAAACAACATAATTGATGTAGTGAAAGCGTAAGTTAATGAGTCTAATAACTTAGTAATTATCACTAAAGTAATAGGTTTACCGTTCGTTTTAAATACCAGCCTTGAAACAAGGATGTTTCAGCAAATATTATTTCGGCCTAATAATATTTGTTCGATAAAAGAGTGCAAAGTGTCAGATAAGCAGGGAGCAGCCAAAGGTTATATTGATCAATTGGTTGTTAAAGCCATTGAGAAAAAGAAACAGAACGAGCAAAGATTGGCGCAAAAAAATAAGCCAAAGCTTGAGTATGTACTTTTTTCACAATTTGATGTGCTAGACACACTGTTATCGAAAAATGGTAGGACGACCGTCTATCATCTCGCCAAAAAGGGTCAACCAGAAAAACAAATCTGCTGTAAAGTCGTCAATGAAGACGCCCCAGATATTGCCAATAAAATGTTGGTCAATGAAGCAAGCAGATTAGAGCTCTCTCAGCACCCAAGCGTCGCTGATTTTATTAAGATCGGTAACGAATTCGAACGCCCATATTTAATGTACGAGTGGATTCAAGGTGAATCACTGGCAGAGAAGATGGAACGCCATTCCTCTAAAGGTTTTCGCCACGACCACATTGCTTGGTTAGTGTATCAACTTGCGGGTGCGCTGGAGTTTATGCACACCCGAGGTATTTGCCATCTTGATATTAAGCCGTCAAATGTTCTTGTTAGTGAGGGCGACTACGTTAAGTTGATCGACTTTGGTGCCGCGCGCTACATCGGTGAAACCGAGTCTCATGCTGAAGCGAGTTTGAGTTATGCGTCCCCCCTTTATCTCGAGACAGGTACGACAGAACCACAAGACGATGTTTATTCGCTCGCGCTATTAACTGGTCATCTATTTATTGGTTCGATCTTTGGTGATGCTTGGCACAAACAGTTAAAAGATCGCAAACGTCCGGCATTAATTCCAAACCATATTTGGAAACTGCTTAAGCAGGTGATTAATAACCCAAGAGGACACGGCTACACGGCAATTTCCTTTGCCCAGCAACTTGCACGTATTGACACTCAATCTATTGATTCACAATCGAATGCACCTATTTTTAGCAGTTTGCGCAATGCCGATTTATTACTGACACACTGTAAACCACAAGATAAAGCGAGTTACGGTCGCTTTAAAGTGCTAGAAGCGAGTTTGGTATTGAGTGTGGTGGCAGTAACGGGTCACTACTTGTACCAGCAGAATCAGCCAGAGTGGAAAACGATCGTTAAGTCGCAGCCTATCTCGCAAACGGAAACACCACTGGTGAGCACCATCAAACCAGCGCAAACGGCTTCTTTTTTGGCTCAACCCCCTTGGGCGATTGAAACTGCACTTAACGATATGGAAAAAGACGTGATTTCGACTGCGCCTTATCGTGAAGCTTACCAAGTACAACAAATGAAACTGTCTAAGTTGTACAAAAAGAATCAGGCTCAATTGACGTCTTATCAAGCTTTGGCGGATGAGTTACCAAAAACGCTGGTGGATTTACGCAAAGAGCTGGTCACGCTGCGAGAAAAACTCGTTGATGATGGAGCATTATTCCCATACGCAGACAAAACCTTGACCAAAGTGATGGCTGGTTTGAATGTTGCTTCGATAGATTCAATGAAGATCTCTGCTGTTGCAGGAAGTAAAGACGAACAGATTGCGAACTTAATCCTCGATGGCGAAGCAAAGCTTGCAGACGAAGAAATGAAAGCTGCTTGGTTATTAAATCAATCTGAAGCTTATTTCTATAGCCAAGTCTTGCCAAATAAAGTGATGGAAAATATCAATGCGTCTATCGATTCACACGCAAAAGATCACTTCTATACCAAAGCCATTGAAGAGGCTAAAGCCGCTAAAGCTTACTTTGGTAATACGCCAGAGCTCAACAAAAAGGTGACGGATCTCATTGTTGCTCGAAGCGAGTTCATTTTGTTTAGTACCGTCACTGAGCAATCCGTATTTGATAAACAAAAGCTGCACGATTCACTATCCGACCTTGAGCGAAATGCCCCAAAGAAATTTGGCGAAATTACCGACCTGCTTGAGAGCATGGCTAGAGACTCCATTGATAAAAGTCATCAACTTTCTCGTCCTGCGCGTGGTGCAATCGCGGTTGAACGCGCTCTGAGAGACTACTTAGCAGAGGGGAGAAGTTAATGTCAGTCATTGAAATTGAACGCTTGCTCGCTCCCATCTCTGATTCCGCACCTGTAGGTGAGGATGCTCGCTACGAATTTTGCTATGAAATGATGGAATCCGAAGTAAAGAAATTCGGCTCATTGTTTGGTGAAACGGTAGATTGGAGCGTCGTAAAAACACATGCCACTGAAGTTCTAGAGCATCACAGCAAAGATTTAAAAGCAATTTGTTACCTCGTTCGCGCTCTAACAGAAGAGTTTGGACTGCAAGGCTTTGAACAAGGTCTGAAGCTGCTTAGTGAGGCGTTAAATCGTTTTGGTGTTGAACTGTATCCGTCGCGAAAGCGAGGTAGAGATGGCGCAGTGGAGTGGCTGAACCATCAATTTAAGTTGGTGAGCAGCAAGTTGGCTGAAAGCCCTCAGTCTTGGGAATTAGTTTCAAGTTGTATTTCAACCATCGAAGATGTACAGCGTCAGTACGACGACGTTTATCAAGACTCGGAAGCGGACTTCTTCGAGATTCGTACGCAGTTAAATGTGTTGTCTCAACAAGTTGCTGTCGACAATCAGAGCGACGATGCAACAGCAGCTATAGAACAAGCGACACCAGCAGCACAGCCTGCCAAAGCCGAAGTGTTAGAAACGCCAGCGCAGAGTGATGTGCAAACTACGGCATCTAACACGGTTTTGCAGACTTCTAAACCTGCACCAGTTAAGAAAGCCGTCACAAAAGAAGTCGATATCGATACGGACTTCTCGTCGCCAACCGCTTCGAAACGCACCTTGAAGAAAGTCGCGGAAGTGATGCTTCATGCCAACCCAAGTGATCCTCTGGCTTACCGAATTTATCGTCATCTAACGTGGGATGACATTGACGGTCTGCCTGATCATCAAAACAATCAAACGCCTTTGAGTTTGGCGGTATCGTCCGATCAACAAACGGAATACCGAGATAAAGCCAATCAAGAATGCGATATCGACACCATCAAACGCTTGGAGCGCACATTAACTGATGCGCCGTTTTGGCTGACGGGTCACTACTTGGTGTCTTTGATGCTCAATAACTTGGGTTTTGATGACGCAGCAATTGCTGTGAAACAGGAAGTGAAGCGTTTTGTTGATTCGCTAGAGGGCATCGAGTACCTCACATTTAAGAATTCTTTGCCATTTGCAGATGAAGCTACCTTGAGCTGGTTATCGACTCAAGATGCAACTTCTTCGTCTTCTCAACCCGTTGTTCAAACGGTTGTGATTTCTGAAGAAGATTCGCTGCCGATGGAGGATATCACTCTAGAAAATCTAGGGGAATATGCCGCTGAACTTGCCCGCAAACTTGAGCTGGATAGCTCGGGACGTGGACAGTTCATGCTGTATTTACAATTGATAGCAGCTTACCAGTCTGTTGGATTATACCCGTTGTGTCTGCCTTATCTTGAGAAGGGTTGGGAAGTACAAAAAGCGTTTAATCTCGCGAGCTGGGAACCCCACTTATCGTCACAGTTAGAAGTCCTGATTCGAAAAACACTCCATCAGTTATTCAGAAGTAAGGACCTTTTGCCTGAGAAGTATGAAGAGTGGAAAGCAATTTATGACTAATTAAAGAGTTAAATAAGGAACTAATTATGTCACGTGACGGCTCGGTGGCTCCTAAAGAGCGAATTAATATCCGTTATGTTCCAGCAACTGGTGATACGCAAGATGACGTAGAGCTGCCGCTGAGCATGATGGTTGTTGGTGATTTTACTGCACGTGCAGATGAGACGCCAATCGAAGAACGTACTCCAATCAATATCGATAAAGACAACTTTAACGAAGTGCTAGAAGGCATGTCTCCAAACGTTAAAGTTAACGTTGAAAACCGTCTTTCTGATGAAGAAGGTGGTCAAATCGGCGTTGATTTGACGTTCCAAAACATGAAGGACTTCTCTCCTGAAGCGATCGCGAAAAGCGTACCTGAGCTAAACAGCCTGCTTGAGCTTCGCGAGGCCTTAGTTGCACTTAAAGGTCCTCTAGGTAACGTTCCAGCGTTCCGTAAGAAGATCGCATCGGTTCTTCAAGATGAAGAAGCGAGAAAGAAACTGTTGGATGAACTAAGCATTGGCGATGACCAAGAAGCGAAAGAAGAGTAAGGGATACCATGTCTGCAGAAGCACAAGCGCCAGAACAAGAAGCAGCCTTAGTTGAATCAGGCTCACTTCTGGATAGCATTCTTAACGAAACTCGTTTAAAGCCAAGTGATGAAGGTTTTGACGTTGCGAAACGCGGCGTAGAAGCATTCATCAGTGAGCTACTAAGCAGCTCGAACACAGAGAAAGTAGATCAATCTTTAGTTGATTTGATGATCTCTGAAATCGACCAAAAATTGTCTAAGCAGGTTGATGCGATTCTTCACAGCGAAGAAGTTCAAGCGATTGAATCAACGTGGCGTGGTCTTAAGTACCTTGTTGACCACACCGACTTCCGTGAGAACATTCAAATTGAACTGATCTCAGCGAAGAAAGATGAAGTTCTTGATGACTTCGAAGACGCACCAGAAGTGGTGAAGTCTGGTCTTTACAAACAAATCTACACGCGTGAATACGGTCAATTCGGTGGTAAACCTGTTGGTGCGGTAATCTGTGACTACGACATGTCAGCGTCGTCGCCAGACATCAAACTGATGGAATACATGGCGAACGTAGGTGCAATGTCTCATGCTCCATTTATCACGTCAGCATCGGCTAAATTCTTCGGTTTAGACAGCTACGAAGAATTACCAAACCTAAAAGATCTTAAATCTGTATTCGAAGGGCCACAGTACGCGAAATGGCGTGGTCTGCGTGAGCACGAAGATGCGCGTTATCTAGGTCTATGTACGTCTCGCTTCATGCTACGTACGCCTTACTCTGTAGAAGATAACCCAATTAAGGCGTTTGACTACGATGAGCAAGTGACAGATAGCCACGACAACTACCTATGGGGTAACTCAGCGTACGCAATGGCGTCTAAGATCAGTGAATCTTTTGCTAAGTACCGTTGGTGTCCTAACATCATTGGTCCTCAAAGTGGTGGTGCAGTTCAAGACCTACCGGTTTACAACTTTGAAGCAATGGGTCAAATCGAAACTAAGATCCCAACCGAGATCCTTGTTTCTGACCGTCGTGAGTATGAGCTAGCAGAAGAGGGCTTTATTGCGCTAACCATGCGTAAAGGTTCTGATAATGCAGCATTCTTCTCTGCAAACTCAGTTCAAAAACCAAAAGTGTTTGCGAACACGCCAGAAGGCAAACAAGCAGAGATGAACTACAAGCTGGGAACTCAGCTTCCTTACATGTTCATCATCAACCGTCTAGCACACTACATCAAAGTGCTACAACGCGAGCAAATCGGTTCTTGGAAAGAGCGTTCTGACCTAGAAATCGAACTGAACAAATGGATTCGTCAATACGTTTCTGACCAGGAGAACCCGCCAGCGGAAGTTCGTGGTCGTCGTCCACTGCGTGCTGCTAAGGTTGAAGTATCAGACGTAGAAGGGGACCCTGGCTGGTATAAAGTATCAATGTCTGTGCGCCCTCACTTTAAGTACATGGGCGCAAGCTTCGACTTGTCTCTAGTTGGTAAACTAGACCAATAGCCCTTTGCTTAAACCAACAAGCAGCCAGTGAAGACTGGCTGCTTTTTTCGTAGGACCGAACATGGAAAAAGGTTATCGTCTTTTAGAGCGGATCGAGCTAGGTGAACCAAAGAATTGCTACGAGAAAGTGATGTCTCACAAGCATTTGATCGAGTCCATTCATTCTCATCTTGCTGATTTGCTGAACACGCATTCTGGTAACGCGATGATAGACAGTGATTATGGGCTGCCAGATTTTAACGACGTGCTTTCCAACAATACGAACCTCGTTCGTCATATTCAAAAGAACATCACATCAACCATAGAACGCTTTGAGCCGAGGCTTCTGAATGTCGAGGTTCATTACCGTGAAGATCACCATAACCCACTACAACTCGGTTTTGGTATTCACGGCGAAGTTTCCCATAACGGCGGTAAAGTCCCAATGTCGATCGATGTCTACATGGGAACCGACGGTCAATTTAACGTTTAGTAGGTGCCACTTGAGTAACAGTAAATACTTTCAAGATGAACTCACGTATTTGCGCGAGTCGGGGAGTGAGTTTGCCAAATATCACCCGAAGTTAACTCACTTTCTCTCTGAAGGAACCTTCGATCCAGATGTCGAGCGACTGCTTGAAGGTTTTGCTTTTCTGACCGGGCGTATTCGAGAAAAGATAGACGATGAGCTACCAGAGTTAACACAATCGTTAATGACGTTGCTTTGGCCCCACTACATGCGCTCGATTCCGTCTTTGTGTATCAGTGAACTCAAACCACATACGGGCAGTGTTACTGAGAAAACCCTAGTAAAACGTGGCGCAGAGATGGCAAGCGAACAGGTGGAAGGTACTCAGTGCCTTTTCCGCACTTGTTACGATGTAAATCTATACCCAATCACGATTGCCAACATTGAACAAACCAACAGTCGCACCAGTTCGGCGATTGATGTCACGGTGTCAACCGAGCATGGACTTGAATTGTCTCGCATCGGTTTGGATACGTTGCGCCTACACCTGCATGGTGAGATTCATATCACTCGCACGGTGTTTTTATGGTTATTCCGTTATTTGGAATACGTTGAACTGGATGTCGGTGGCGGCTACAAACATCGTCTTGGTCCAGAATACGTTAAGCCAGTAGGGCATGAAGAAGATGAGGCGCTGCTGCCTTATAGTAAAAACTCATTTGCGGGTTATCGTTTGCTGCAAGAGTTCTTTTCTTTGCCAGATAAATTTATGTTCTTTGATATAAAAGGACTCGAGTGGCTAAAAGGCATCCCACAGCGTAGTACGGTGAAAATCAAATTCCACTTTAAGCGCGCATTGCCATCAGAAGTCGTGCTTAAAGATAAACATTTAAGGCTGCATTGCACACCCGCCGTAAACTTGTTCCAAAAGGATGGGGATCCAATTCGTTTAGAGCACCGCCGGAATGAATACAAAGTTCGCCCGCAGAGCAGCACCCAAGAACACTATGAAGTGTATTCGATTGAGCAAGTAGAGAGCTGGAGTAAAGATGAGCGCCGTCGCAAACCGCTTATCGAATTCGAGTCTTTTGAGCACCAAATCAACCAACGTGATAAACGAGAGTTCTACAAATCGAAGGTAGGCGAGCGAGTAAGCGGAAGGGGTTTAGAGCGCTATATCTCGTTCCATACTCACAATGGTGACATTGCGGATTTAGGTACCGAAACAGTATTGATGAAACTGCAATGCAGTAACGCGGACCTAGCCGAACGTCTGTCGGTAGGTGACATCACTTATGCAACCCATAAATCACCAACGTATGCGACGTTTAGAAACATCACAAAACCGACCCAATCGGTCAGCCCTCAGGTAAACGGCGAGCTTCAATGGCAGCTGATCGCCAATATGTCGCTCAACTATTTGTCTTTAGCGAATATCGATGTGTTGAAAGTTCTGCTCTCTACTTACGACTTTCATTCTCGTGTAGACAGGCAAGCACATCGCGCGTCGATTCATCGACTTGATGGCATTATTTCTTCAGAGATGAAACCAATCGACCGTGTGTTCAGAGGCGTTTCAGTACGTGGTAATCAATTTAAGTTGGTTACTAACTCTCAATTCTTCGTAAACGAAGGCGATATGTTTCTCATGGCAACGGTACTGAACGAGTTCATTCGTCTGTATTCGAGTGTGAACTCTTTTACCGAGCTGGAAGTGTTTGATGAAGCAACCGGGGAAGTTTACAACTGGGCAAGCCTCATTGGGCAGCAGACGATTCTATGATTAATACACTTTCTGATAAGTCGAATGAGTTTAGCTTCTACCAAGCGGTGTTGCTGCTTGAGAAGCATTACCAGCTTGAACCAAATTCTAACTTTATCGCAGTCGGTGAGAGCAAATACTTTCATCAAGAACGTATCGAGTTCAGTGTGTCGTCAAACCTTTGCTTTCCAAAGAGCGATATGGAATTTATCACCCATATGGAAAGAAACGGGCAGCAGTATTCACGCGTAGAAACGAACTTTCTTGGATTGCATGGTTCTAGCTCACCACTGCCAGCTTCTTATACTGAGAAACTTGCAGGGCGAGACCCAGATGACAATCCGGTAAAAGACTTTTTTGATTTCTTCCATAATCGCTATACCAGTTTGCTGTATCGCGTATGGAAGAAATACCGTTACCATGTACAGTATCAAAGTGGTGCGAACGACGCTTTTTCCGGGCGTATACTGCATTTGGCTGGTCTATCCGGCGTAATGCAAGATTGCGACGTCGCTGAGTTAGATCGAGCGAAAATTCTCTCTTACGTGAACCAACTGTCCACACGCACACGTTCTCCTAAGTTGATTTCAGGTATAGTTTCACACTACTTTTCGTTACCTAGTGTCCGTATCGAAGAGTGGGTATATAGACGTGTTGAAATTGCTGAGAGTCAGCGAAACAAACTAAACCGTTCCAATTGTGTGTTGGGTCAAAGCTTACATTTAGGGCAAAGCATTGCAGACTTAAACGGTAAGTTTAATTTGTGCATCGACAACATTGATTTTGAAACTTTTAAGCAGTTTTCTTACGATGGTGAGTTACATAAAACCTTAGTAGGTTTGATGCGTTTTATTTTGCGTGACCCGATGTCTTGGGATCTTAAGTTAACGGTTAACCTCGATACTATCCCTGAAAACCAACTGGGGAATGGGGAAGGGAACCAGCTAGGGCAAACATTTTGGCTTGGTAATCCGGGTGACAAAGACGCTAAGATTCGCCTGATTGGCAGCATCTAATGCTTAGCATATGATGGGGAAAACGCCAGTTACAATAAAGCCGCGAGTTGTTCGCGGCTTTTTCGTCTGTATAGAAGATTTGGCGGGAACCAAAAACTTATCGGCTGATTGGTTGATGAAGAACAACCGTCGTGTCGAGCTTCTGAATACCGCTAAAAGATTCAATCTCATTACATAGATGGTGAATAGACTGAAGGTCTGGTGCTTCTATAAGCGCGATAATATCGAAGCTACCACCTACAACGCTTGTCAGTCGTACCTCTGGAATTTCTTTAAGGGCATTTGTTACGTCGTTTTTTTTGCCCTTTTCGCAAGAAATCAGCAGGTAGCTGGCAGCTTTGCGACCTTCATTTTCAACGCGGATTTGTGCAGTGTAGCCTTTTATAATCCCCGTTTTTTCCAATCTATTAATTCTTTCTGCAACAGCAGTACGAGACAAACCGATATTTCGAGATAGATTCGCAATCGACTCTCGCCCGTTAGATAACAGACTGGAAAGTATTTTACGATCTAACTTGTCTAAGCCTTGTAAAGTCATGTTTGAAATCATGTGTTCTGCCTATTCTGGTTTTTATATTGTTATTAAATCGACTCTGGGAGTGTAAAGTTATACAGCTCAGCTAGAGTGAATGGGTTTTTCTGTGTCAAAGGGGTGATACGAAGGCTCAAATCCCTTCCTGACACTTTTATGTCACTGACGAAGCTACCGTTATGAGTGTTTGTCAGGGTCGAATCACCTAGCAATCTGTATATCGCCCACTGACCACTCTTATTTAGAACGTGTTGTTTGCCTTCGTCTGTCACATCTTGGATCGTGATTCTTATATTGAAGTCACCGTTCTGCGGCGGCCACTCCATTTCACGAATTCGGCTCGGACCATGATAGTAGTTGATATCAGTGTCTGAAATTTTCAGACTGGCTCTGATAGCACTGGAATCAAGGTCTAGTACTTTCGCACTGAACGGGATGTAAACTCGGTTTGTGCTCTTATTGATTAACGTATCGCGGATAACGTTGTAGTTGCGCAATTGCACCAATAGGGCAGGAGAAAGAGGCATGGTTTCGCCATCTACCTGTTTTGGTGTCCACAAGTTAGTATCGTAAAACGGTGCGAAGTTCTTCTGAATAAACGTGTCTAATAAACCACCTGATGCGAACAACAGCTCGAAGTCTTCAATTGAGATCTCTTCTGTCGCGTTCAGATCAAATGGGTATTTACCAAGCCCTAGCTCTTTAAACTTGGTGTAAATCTCGCTGTACCATTGGGTTTGAATGCCTTTTGCTGATTCTTTGATCATCACTGACCAGCTTTGCTGAACGACATCAAGTAACCAACTGCGCACTGGCTCTGGCGATTTCTGAGCAATCTGCTTAAGTTTAATCAATGGATCGGCTTCAGTGCTGTTCATTCGGTGCTGGGCTGCAGCAAGTGCGGCCATTTGCGGGTCTGGCGCATCAGCGATGTCTTTCATATAAGTACGAACACGGCTTAATGCTGCAATCGTTTCATCCCACGGAGTAGGGGAGTTAGGTGTTTCACTGACTTGAAGTTGGTTCAACAGGTGGAAGGCTTGTTCGACACGCTTCATTAACAAGTAGTCAGGCTTCACTACTTCTTCTACTGCTTCTGATGCCGAATCTGCTGCTTCTGCCAGTTTCGGGTTTACTTTGGCAATCAATGCATTCTTCTCGCCGACAGGAGAGAACTGAGTGTTGGCGTAGACTTGCTTTAACACCGTGGTCATCGGCGAAGATGGACCTGAAATTAAGTCGATAGCATTGGTTAGATCACCGACATTGTTGTAATGGTGGACTTTCAGTTCACTCAGTGCATTACGCCAGTAGTTGATGTAGTCATCGGTGTACTTCTTACGGACTTGAGTTTTGAACGCTTCTTGTTCTTGTTTCGTAGGGATCACGTGGTTAGATAAACCAAGAACCCAGTTGTCACTGATCACTTGTTGTGACATCAAATCCACACGAGGGCGATAGAAGGTACTAAAGCCTGTTGAAGTGTAAACCTTATCGATGACCAAGCGGTTATCGTCGAGTGGTTCGTTGAAAACGTTATTGAATTCGAAGCCAACCGCGCGTTGAAGATCGAGCGTACCAAGGTCGATGGCATCTGCTTGGTTCAATATACCAGCATAAACAAGATCTACGTTAGAGTGAGCAAGCAATGAGCGTCGAGTAGCGCGAACAATGTCCATGTTGATGTCGACAGGGGCAAACTGGGTACGGAAATAAGCATCCAAGTAACGCATTGCCTGATTCACAATATCTGGTTTGTCACTCAAATCGTTTAATGTTTGTAGCGTCTGACGACGTAGGAATTGAATATCGCGCTTGGATGGATCATTCAGCATTAAGTAGCCTTTGAGTAAAGGCAGTGTCGCAGTAATGTCGTGCTGATTATGAGTCAGTTCCAGACGGTAGCCTTTCTCAACAACTGGCATGAGCTGTTGTGAGACTTCTTTGAGCAGTGCTTCGTAGGCCAGTCTTGTCGTTTGGTCCAAGCGGCTGATGTTCAAAGGTAGTACTTCTTCATCAAGCGCACGAGAACCTTCTAACCATGCGCTGTATGAAGGTTGAATTGCACGAGTCGCACTCACTAATAGCTGATTAAAGCTTGCTTCTTGTTCTACCTGCCCTTTGTCGTCAATGCCGAGCAGTTGGTTAATCACACGCAAGTTGCTATCTAGTGTTGTGACAAAGAAATAGCCGCCGCCAGCTAATAGAATAATTGATGCCAGCATAGCTAAATGGCTTTGGCGCTGAATCAAGCGCAGATACGTTTTGTTTTCTCCCGCAAAGTCGCTCTCCGGTAAGATCTGAGAATCAATCAAGAAACGAGAGAAGTAAGGGGTTTCTGTAAGTTGTGTGTGCTCAGAAGCAATGATCGGCAAATTGAAGTAATTGCTGCAGCTTTTCGCCAACAAGTTGTACTTACGACCGCCTTGCAAGCTAGAACAGAAGAAGATCTCACGAATATCGAGAGAGTAAACACCACTGTTTGCATCACAAAGGCGTTCAAGTACATAACTAATTTCTGCTTGGCAAAGTTCAAACTGTTTTGGGAAAGCAAGAATGGCTTGTTTTTCGTCGATATCCGCTGAGTTTGCGGATGCGTCTAACGCATTCGTTTCCAGCACTTTCACTAAGTTACGGAATCCGTCACGATAGTACTCAGTGATTACGCCTTTCGCTTCTTTTAAAGGAATGGAAAGAAACTCTACTCGAGTCTTAAGAGAGCTGAAATGAACGTATTCTTTGAAACCATCTAGCTTATCAAGCTTAGACATCATCATGTAAACAGGCAGTGCTGAAGACGTTTTCTCGCTGATAGAGCTTAGTCTCTGCAACAGGGCAGTAATCGTGTAGTCTTTTTGTTCTGATTCTGAAACGATCATGAATTCAAAGTCTGTAAAGAATAGACATCCAGAAAATGGTTTTCTTGGGCGATGACGAATAACTTCATCAACGAATGTATTCCACAGTGATGCGTCGCTACTGGATACCTCTTGAAATACGAGGCGTTGGTCTGGTTTGACATAAACGGCACTGTCAGACTCATACCATTCAAAGAAGTCATTTTTTGCCGTACGAGAACGGTCCATCGGTTTAATCGCACTGGAATTAAACAAAAATTGGCGTCGTCCAGAACCTTTATTACCAATCATTAGATAAATTGGCTTTTTTCCAGCGTTAGAAAGAAGAGGGCGAATCACCATTGAAAGCGCCTCTTCTTCGGTTTCTAAACGTTGTGCTTTTGAGTTGTTCTTTTTCTTAAGCCACAGTGAAAACTGGAATATAAGATAAAAAGCAGCAATGACTCCTAGACCAATCCATAGATAAAGCTTATCTGCATCTTCGAGTAAGAATAAATATACTGCTGCAAATATTACAGCCAAGATTAAAGCCACTATGGTAGAAACCACGATCGGGTTTCTGAGTATTTTTTGTTTGAACATAAGCCTATAACTTCTTTACTTGTATTGTTATTTATTGTCGTTTGACGCAGTTTTTAACTGATTAATCTTATATAGGTAGGTGTTCAGTAAAAGGAGGGAGCGCTCAATTTCCTTTTGCTGCGCATTTTTTTCTGCAAACTCTATTCGACCCAGAAGGGGAAATAGCGAATTGCTATACTCATACGCCTTCTTAGAGTCTTTATCTGAATTCTGATTAGCGACATTAGCGAATACCGTCCTAGCATAGGTAAAGCGTTTGTATATGACATCGAATTCATTTTCGAAACGAGAACGTTGATCTAAAAAATTCTCACGAAGTTGTTGAGCTGAAGATGAGTCAGGGTAGATTTCCGTCAATTCATGAGTGAGCTCATCAATCGTATTTACTCTGCTTACTTTTACAGGATCGAGCGTCCAATCCGTCATCAACGTATCTAATCGTTCTATCGTTGCTGAACGTAAAGAGAGGGAGTGATCTTTGTTTTCAACGCTAAATGAGCCGACGATGTTCGTCAGCTCTGTCAAAGAGGCATGCTCAATCTCAACTTTTAGTGTCTGAAACTGATGTTGCTTATAAATAAAGTGAGAAGCCAAAGCCGCACCCAGTAGTCCAACCACGGAGAGCAGCACAACGCGGCTTGATTTGGATGTTTCAGGCTCTTGAGCTGGTGGTATATGTTTCGCATTGGTCTTCGGTGGTGGTGCGATATCAACTTTAATTCCAGTGACTGGTTTAGGCGGCTCTGGCTTAGTTTGCTTCGCTTCTAATGCCATGACTTCTTTGGCTTTCGCTTCCTTAATCTCTTCAATCCATTGATTCAAGATACGACGAATACGACCAAAAGATGGAGCCTTAATGCCATAGTGAAGACGCAACTCTTCCTCGATGCGTAAACATAATTGATGTGCCGCTTCGATGAGAGGAAGTTCTTCTGGTAAAACTCGTTGTTTTTTGATTCGTTTCTCGGTGTATTCAACCATCCATTCGATGGCATTGATACGAGCATTAGCCTTTGCGTGTTCAGGGTAGGCGGTGTACCAATACACGACACACAAATCAAGCAACGAGTTCAAACCCTCAACTAAGCCTTTTAAGCCATCGTTGTGGGTGGCGGCTACCGTAAAGTAACAGCTACATCGAAAGTCTTTACCTTGAGTGCTAAGAATCTTCTTTTGACAGAGTCTGAACAGTCTTCCATGAGACTCTTCCGGTTACTTTATTTAAGTTATTTATTTGACGCTTTATTTCGTCAAAATCATCTAAGCCATTAGGATTTGATCCACTAGGGTTACTTTCATCGATCGGTCTTCGAGTGAAGTCGCTGAAAAACATATTTTTTTTAATTCCAACTGATTATATGGAAGGCAGAAGTTGACCATTTAATTATAAATGCACTGCTATCATCTTTTTTTTGAGGGATTTTATAGGCAAAAGAAAGAATTTGAATCTTAAATAATATCTAAATCAATATAAATTAACTTAGTGTGATGTTCCTTCACAAAAAAAGTCGGTTATGTTGATTTGTTTGGTATTAGCTTTAGTGATGTATATTCCAATTGTTGAGACAAAAAATGAAATTAATGGATTTCCTAATATTAAGCGTAGTTATGAGAAAAGTTATTTTTTTGAATTAAGATCAAATTATTAAAATTAAGACAATGTCGGTCTCGAAAGTGTCTCAATATCGAAAACTAATCATTTGTTTAACATTTCTGAATCTAGATGATAGTGGGTTTTCTAATTAAGAGCGCGCTAATTTAGTTGTTTTGATTGTGACCACAATATCTGTACAAATAACCTTTGCCGATTTTATGAATATATCAGTAGTTATATTGCTTTTATTTATAGGTAATTTGCCTTATTTAATGGGGCTATTTTTAACCATATTGAAAAAGAAAAGAGACTTGATATCTTTCGTCCCTGAATATTATTACTAGGTTTTCCAAGAGGGATGAAATGCTAAAACCAAGTCAAGTTGGGCTAATCTCAGCCATGTGTTTGTTCTCTACTTTTGCTGTCGCGAAAGGTGAGCGGTATGGTGGCTCGGTCGGTATGCTTACGATTGAGAGCATTGACTATGACGAAGGTTCTAGCGGAGACGTAGATACGTTGCGGTATGGTCTTGTGCACACACGTCCGATCGACGAAAACAACAACCGCTGGCGCTGGTGGCTTGGTCTTAATTACCTTACGGAGGATGTTGACGCTCCTTCAAATGGGATTTACCAAGAGGTCACAAACTATGAGCTTCGTGTCGTTCCTCAATACGCACTGAGCTCTTGGAGTATCTTTACTCCATACGTTGGCGCCGGGCTTTCTCTTGGTTACTCGCAGTATTCGAATCGCTGGAAAGTAGACTCGGATGGCTTTCGTTACGAAAGTATTGATGACATCGACCAATTCGAACTTGGTGCAGTTGTTACTCTCGGCACTGCAATCAAACTGGGCAGTAACCCAGATGCACATATTCAGATTATTCCTCAAGCTTCCTACATTCTTCCGGTAGTCAATGACGGAGTTGGTGGGGTAGAGCTTTCTGTCTCTTTACTATTTTAAGGTTTAGCAATGCAAACACATCAGCTAGTCCTATTCATTTCAAAGTGTCCAGAGGAATACACGGGTGCCAAGCATATTGAAATGCCAGAAGGTGGCGGTTCAGTTGGTAGAGCGCCAAGCTGTACTCTCGCTTTGACAGATCACAACCGTTTTATTTCTGGTACACACTGCTTGGTCAGCGTATACGGAGACACTTTTTACATCAGTGATGTGTCTACAAATGGCACTATGGTCAACGGTAACAAGATCCTCAAGAACCAGCCGGTTTCGATTGTGGACGGTGATGTGATTTCTCTTGGTCAATACGAGATTGGTGTGGCATTGGAGCATGTTTCGGCTGCTCAAGACATTGCTGCGGATATTGCTCCAGAGCGTGTTTCCAATGACCCTCTTGTTAATCTTGGCGAGGCTGTGGTCGAGGAAGAGGAAAAAGTCGGTGCATTGGAAGATTTGTTCATGGAAACAAAACAAGACGATGTGGACAGTGATGACCCGATCGCTCATCTGAAGTTTTCGATGCAACGCGACGACGACCATCTTATTTGTGATGTCGAAAAGCCAGATGCTTCTCATTCCAAACCAATCGGAAATACACGACAAGTTGTTGATGATAGCTTTAGCATTCACTCAGAATTCGATATCCCTAATTTGATTCCAGAAGATTGGATGGCAGGTACAGAGACGAGCCAGGCATCAGTTGGACCAGAAATAGTGTCCGCTCAAAATCGCACAGTTATCCCAGAGGATTTTGCCAACTCCGAACCTCTTGCATCTCAAGCAGAGAGGGGGCGACCTGAAATCCATCAGTCTGGTTCGCAACCATTCGAGCAACGCGCTAATCCCTCAATTCAGCCGTCTCCACAAAGATCAGAACCTGTCGGTCACAAGTGGGAAGAGGTAACACAAGCCTTTATTCCTTCGACACAATCGTCTCAACAAGAAGCGAAAACTACAGAAACGAAAGTGGGCTTTGTTAGCAATGAATCGTTGAACCCAGAGAAAGAAGGCGCTTCCTCTGACATTAGTAAAGCCTTCTACGAAGGTTTAGGGATCAGTAATCCAGATTTGATCAGCGACGAAGCCTTGCTGTTTAAGCAAATGGGAACGTGTCTTCGTCTGTGTATCGACAATTTGCAAAAAGACCTTCATGAGGTGGAATCACTTAAAGGTGAACAGGGATTAACTGAAGCGGATTCGAATCTTGCGGAACTGATGTTGACGCTAAACAGCCAGAACCTTCTATCTCCTAACGAATTGGTAGAGCAAATGTTGGATGAGCTCAACGACCATCAAATTATTTTTAATAAGGCACTCAATGAGTTGCTGATCGAGCAGTCAGAGACGAATGACCCTGTCACGTTTGCAAGCGATGTGGCAAGTAAATCTATGTTCACCACTAAATCAAAGTTGTGGGGTGAATATGTGGAGTTTTACGCCAATAACCGTCGCCAGATGAATGAGATGTCATTGAAAGGTCTGATCAAGAAAAACTACACCAAAGCGATTAAGGGAAGTCATGCGTAGTATTGCGATGTTGCTCGGATGTGCTTTGCTATCCGGTTGTTCCATGTGGGACCAATTTAAAGAATCAACGGGAATTACACCCGAAACGTCCTCAGTCGAATTAGTGATTGAGGCATCTTCTGTGCTTAATGTTCGTGAAGGTGGTCAATCCTCCCCAGTTATTTTGCGTGTTCATGAACTGACATCACCAGTGCTATTTCGCAGCTTAGATTTCTTCGCACTGTTTGAAAACGACAAAGCGTCGTTAGGCGATGAATACATCAAACGTTACGAATACCAAATGCAACCGGGTGACAAAATCCATGAATTTTTGGAGCTTGACCCTGCCACTCGCGCTGTCGGATTTTCGGTAGCGTTTCGCGATATTGATGGCTCTTCTTGGCGCAAAGTTGAAGTGATTGAAGAGAAGAGTGAGTACTACATCAAACTTAAGTTAGAAGGCAGTGAGTTAATTTCTGACAACACTCGCGGCATTGAACAAGTTTACTTTTAAGGAATAAAATCATGTCTTTATACAATCCAGTTGTTTGGCAAGATGGAATGTTCATGAAGCCGCAGCACTTTCAGCAACTCGATCGTTCGCAAAGTAAACTGTCGAGTATGTTGAGCGCTAATGCATCGCCTTTGCATTGGGGAATTAAGCGTTTAGAGATTAACTCTCAGCTGTTAGCGCTGGGCAAAATTGGTATTACCCGCGCTGAAGGCATTCTTCAAGACCGAACGCCTTTTGACCTGCCGCTGCTCGCTGAACTACCAGAAGTAAAAGATGTCGATCCTTCAATTGCCGATAAAGTGGTTTATCTTTGTTGTCCATTACCCTCTGAGCGTTCTGAACTATTCGGCACGAAGAAAGACGGTGCTCGTTATACGATGGAATCGCAAGAAGCGGTCGATGCTTGTTATGATTCGGAAGACATGGCAAACATCGTAGTCGGTAAGCTTAACTTTTGCTTGATGTATGACCATGAAGACAAGAGTGCGTACACATCTATTCCAATTCTAAAGATCTCAGAAGTGAAGCCAGATGGCAGTGTCATCTTAGATGAGAGCTTTATTCCGACTTGTATTGATATTCATGCTTCAACTGTACTGAACAAGTTCGCAACCGAGTTTGCCTCTATGTTGAAACATCGCGCAGAGTCTATCGTTCAGCGTTTAGGTGTTGTTGACCAGCAAGGCGTATCTTCAGTTTCTGATTTTATGCTGCTTCAAGCTCTCAACCGATATGAACCATTGTTTTGGCATTTCGCCAGTGCAGAAGGTATTCACCCTGAGTCGTTTTATCGCATTCTTCTTCAAGCAGAAGGCGAGCTTTCAACCTTGTGTTCTGCATCTCGTCGACCAGTCGAGTTCACTAAGTACAACCATGGCGACTTAACCAGTTGTCTATCGCGTACGCTTGATAGCGCAAAAATGACGTTAAGTGTGATGTCAGAGCAGCGCGCAATCCCACTGACGTTGAAAGACCAAAACTACGGTATTAGAACTGCAGCGATTCCAGACAGTAAGATCATCGACACAACGACCTTTATCCTTGCGGTTAAAGCAGATGTTACTTTGGATGTTCTTCACACCCAGTTTGTTAGCCAAACGAAGATCGGTTCTATCGACAACATTCGTGACTTGATCAATCTGCAACTGCCAGGTATCGAGATAAAACCAATGCCAGTTGTGCCTCGTGCGTTGCCTTACCACGCTGGCTACACCTATTTCGAACTGGATAAGACAGGTGAAGAGTGGGCGGCACTGAAAAACACTGCTGCGATAGCGGTTCACGTAGCCGGCGACTTTGCTAACTTGTCATTGCAACTATGGGCTGTTCGTCTATGAGTTACGCAGAAACCGACGTTACCGTAGTTTTATTCCAACCAGAGCCTGGCAAACCTATGGAGGTGATGCCAGCGCCGGACCTGTCTCGTAATATCGCGGTACAAGACTTAAACATCGAAAACATGGGCATCAACCCTTTGGTCGACCAGTTCTCATGGTTGATCGCCAGTTTATCTTGCATGTCTTCGATTCCTTGGCTTGATGACCCAATGCCGTTTCGTGAGCAAGTGGCTCGTGAGATAAGAAAAGGCGAGCGTAAGCTCAATGAAATGGAATTGGATCGCGCATCCATTTTGGTCATCCGATACTGTTTGTGTGCCGCGATTGATGAATCGGTCTGCCGACAAGAGTGGGGCGCTAACAGTCATTGGAGCCAGAACAGTTTGCTATCCGAGTTTCACAATGAAACATCTGGCGGTGATAAGTTTTTCGTCATTCTCGAACGTTTAAAAGCCGACCCACGCAAATACCGTCACGTTATTGAATTTTTGTACTTACTGCTTCAACTCGGTTTTCAGGGAAAATACGGTCGTGAAGAACGCGGTAACGAAAAGCTCGCTGAAATTGGCAATACCATTTATCGCTTGGTACGAGACGAACGCTTGGCAGAGCAAGAGAAAGTCTCTCTCGTTAACCTTAAGGCCAAGTATCTTAAGAAGCCGTTAAAAAGGGTTGTCTCACCCAAGCTAATTTTAGGTATCAGCGCGATTACCTTCGCAATCATGTATGCCGCGACCTACATCGTCATCGATTTAAAGTTCCAGCAACTGCTTGAAGTGTATCGATAAACAGGAGATCTCAAAATGAGATCTTCTGCCAGTTTTCAGCTTTATCGTGAGTATTACTAGCTTATTAGTGAAATTCACTAGGTATTTAGAGAGATTGCAATATGCGATCTCTTTTATTATTCAATCAACAAAATTCAAATGGATTGGTTATGGGCGTAACAGTTGGTGCAAATGGACTTTCGATAGTTCATAAAGGCTCAGGTGGTGAAGCGAATGCAACGCTCCCAGATGTTTGTTTAACGAAGGTCGGCAAGCCGATCGTTCCTATCCCTTATGGCAACAATGCTAAATCAGCAGACCTTGCTGGTGGCACAACGACTATCTCAATGGATGGCGGCAACAGTGTCGCAATCAAAGGCAGTACATTCTCAAAAAGTACCGGTGATGCGGGCGGCGATAAAAAAGGCGTCGCATCCGGCACTATAGAAGCCGAAGCAAAATTCATCTCAGCCTCACCAACAGTCAAGTTTGAAGGTAAGGGCGTATGTCGCCTGTCCGACCAAATGACCATGAACAAAGCCAATACCATGTGTCTTGGCGGCGCTCAAAACCCCTCGGTTTCTGTTACGGAAGAGCAGGAAGGGACCTATACGGTTGACTTATACCTCTCATACTCAGACGGTGAACCTGTTCAAGGCGCAACTTATACTCTAACCGACCAATCTGACGCCGTATTTGAAGGAACATTGGATAACAGCGGTAAGGCTTCGGTCGGTGGCATTGCTCCGGGTGAGTTTGCCATTGAGTACGGCGAGGACAGCCGAGACTTTATGCCGAATGTGCCAACTAAGACCAATCCGAACTTTAATCCGAGTGCGAACGCTCAACTGATCATTGAAGAAACAAAGAAAGGTGAAGTTGGCTTCTGGGAAAATGCTTGGACGCGAATGTCTGGTGCTGCCAGTTGGATTTGGGGCGTGATTCTTGGTGATTTCAACGATGATGCTTCCGTTGAGCAAATCATCGCCAATACAGCGCTGACGATGATCCCTGTTGTAGATCAAGCCGCTGACGTGCGCGATTTATCAGCGAACATTATGACTTTGTTGACTGAAGAAGAGCGCGATAAGCCTGAAAACTGGTTAGCGCTTTCACTTACTCTTGTCGGCTGCGTTCCTACATTTGGTAGTGCAGTAAAAGGTACGTGTAAAGTTGCGCTAAAAGGCGGTAAAGGAACATCAAAAGATACTTTGTTAGCTGTTTTAAGAGGCATGGGTAAAGGCGATCCAGAAAAATTCTTGCGCACGTTAGATTGGATGGATTACGCCAAGCAAACCAGCCAAATTGTTAGTGATGTTTTAAAACCTTGTATTGAAGTGGCAACTGAGTTGGCTTCATACGCAAACAGAATGGGCGCAGACGAGCTTGGTGCGTATTTCTTGAAGTTAGCGGATGAGGTAAAAATCATCGACAAGATGGTACCCGACAAACTAAAAGAAGCGATGGGCGAGTTTGATGATCTTTTTGCTCGTATCTTAGGTAAGGGCGAGAAAACTTATCCAGCAAAAGTGAAACATAATACGGGTGAGTCTGCTCAGTCAGGAAAGAACTCTGCAAAGGCAAATGAGGAGAAAGGGACTAAAACAGTTCGTTGTAGAGTGTGTAAGCGGGCAATTGCCGATAAACGACATAAGAAAAAATGTGTCCTTCCAGGAAGGAAAAAATGAGTATGAGCAATAACGGTTTTTCTCGACATGTTTCTGGTGAAGCATTATTAAAGGCCAATCATATATTAGCTGAAAAATGTGATTGTCCTCTTACTGGACATCATCTGATTAGCTTTAATTTGTTCGAAAAGCTATCAACTCAGCGAACAGAACAGATGCGAAACAAAGAATACAGTTGGAACAGTTTAGACAATATAGTAATACTTCCCAGCAGTGACAAAGGTACTGCTAAAAAGGTTGCGTGCAAGTATCGTTTGCCTTGGCATTCTAGTGGTCATACGGGTAGAAATACAGTAAGTAAACTGAATCTTAAGAGTGATGAACAAGTGTACTCTAATTCAAAGCCTACCTCGATGTTAAATGGGGGGAATCCAATGAAGAGGGCTAGTATGCTGAACAGAGACAAAAATAAGATTAAAGCATATCCTTCTAAAGCCTATCATAAGTTTGTAAAGCAAGAATTGCTAGAGACGTTGGAAAAGCTACACTGTGAAATGCCACCTCCTGTATATCGAAAAGAACTGAATGATCTTTCGGAAAGAATTTGTGACATGATAAGTGAATTTACGATATTGCTTCACAATACAGGAGATGACTTTTCTCCAAAAGGAAATGGTTGTAGAAGCTCAGATTGTCAGCAAAGAACACACAAAAATACGACTTGGCCGGAGATAGAAGAAATATGGAGTGGACTTTTTTATAAGAAAGCCCTTAAGTTCAATTATCTAAAGGTTGCTAGTAAATTATAGGTTTAAGATGGAAATAGCATACATAAATGAGGACTTTAACGAGGGTGAATCATTATTTACTGCCGTTGATAGTCGGTCGTCTTTCTATGATGATAATGATTTCACTCCCACTTCTTGTATAAGTGAGATTGTGTGGAAAGATGATGATATCTATGAAATTGAAGCATTAGATTTAATCAGAGGTGGTGCTTTTAATGTCACTAAGCCTATTGCTGAACTAATTATGAGTTTCGACCCATACGGTGTTGAAGTTTATCCCGCAAAATTAACCTGTTCCGGAGACGGAGTGTTAACTGAGCGCTACATAATAGCAGTAGATAACTTAGTAGATGTCGTTGATTATGATAAAAGCATAAAAGTGACTGACGTAACTACCCGTTTTTACTTATCTGATGAAAAGATTAAGGAACTTCCGGATAGCAAGAGGCACGTTTTTAAACCTGTCGGAATGACAAAAACGTTCTTCTCAATCGAGTTGTTTGAAGCGCTTGTCCGTTTAGATGAGGAGGGTAAAATAAGTACTAGTATCGTTGCCTTTTCATTTGATACATCCGAAGAGACGCCCCGAGTCTAGTGTAAGTAGGTAAATAGAATAATGACTAACTACATAGTTTTATCTAAACAATCTTTGACTGACTTCCCATTCCAGCAAAGCCCTAAGCCAATAGTGCCAGTAGAGCCAGATTTGCTTTTGGAAATGACCTTTTCTCCAAAGCTATTTATCATCAGTGATATTGCGTCAAAAGTAGAGAAACTGGTCGTACATGGAGTAGAGTGGCTAGACGCTCGTGTCGATTGTTCTCCAAGCCAACCATCTGATGATGAAATTAAAGTTTATGAAGATTATCGTATGCCTTACATCCATCAAACTTATAAATTGACGGATAAAGAAAAACAATACGGTAAGTTGAACTGGTTAGATATCGAGTCAACAGAGTTTGACTTCTCTAAATTAGAAAATATTCCCTTAGAGGAACGATTAATATTTAAACTAGAAGAAGATTTTGGCTTAGTTTTTATTCACCAAAGTGTGATTGACCTTCTGAAAAAAGACGTCAAAGACGTTTGGGTAAGAGATGTATAGAAAGCGCTGAAAGGCGCTTTTTCATTTGTTACAAGATGGAGTCTAAAGGTAGGAAAATAAACCATTTTAATAGCTAAGATAATGCTCCCAGTACTATAGAAGTAAAAGCATTTTTCTATAGTAGTCGTCGCTGGAAAAATAAAGTAGGGTATATATGTATTTTGCATTGATCTCAGAAGATTACTACGCATCTAGTACTAATTTCACTCCCGTTGATAACAGAGAGTCAATGTACAGTACGAACATTTATCATCCTTCTTCATCTGAGAACCCTATCATCTGGCAAGATCTTGAAGGAGGCAGTATCAATTCTGTTGGACCCATTGTTGATTGTGGTGACCTTTCTGTCAGTGCCAATTTTGCTCAAATGCTGATGAGCTTTGACCCTTATGGTATAGAAGTTTACCCTTCACTTTTGAAAGCAGATAATGGAGTTACTGAGGGGCGATATTTAATTGCAGTCAACAATGTAATAGATGTACTCGATGAGGAAAAGTCGATCATAAAAACTTCACCAAGAAGTGGGAAAAAATTGGTGCATGTGCTTTATCTTTCTGAAGAAAAACTAAAGAGCATACCACTAAACAAACGGATCGCCTTTCGAGTAAAAGGTGCTGAAACAGTGATGTTTTTTTGTGAAGAGTTTTTTAATGAGGTTGGCTCTTTATCGGAATTTGATGTTTTAAGAAAAGCTAAAGTTAGTACTCTAGATAGAGCACCAAAGTTTTAAGGAATTACGATGAAAGAACAATATCATTTATTAACTAAACAAGACTTAGGTAACTTCCTATTCCAACAAAGCCCTAAACCAATAGTGCCTGTAGAGCCCGATTTGCTTTTGGAAATGACCTTTTCTCCAAAGCTATTTATCATAAGTGATATTGCGTCAAAAGTAGAGAAACTGGTCGTACACGGAGTAGAGTGGTTAGATGCTCGTGTCGATTGTTCTCCAAGCCAACCAACAGATGATCAAATTAAAGTTTATGAAGATTATCGTATGCCTTACATCCATCAAACTTATAAATTGACGGACAAAGAAAAACAATACGGCAAGTTAAACTGGCTAGACATTGAGTCAACAGAGTTTGATTTTTCTAAACTAGACAATGTTCCTTTAGAAGAACGATTAATATTTAAGCTAGAAGAAGACTTTGGTTTAGTGTTTATTCACCAGAGTGTGATTGACCTTCTTAAAAAAGACGTTAAAGACGTTTGGGTAAGAGATGTATAGAAAGCGCCGAAAGGCGCTTTTTTAATACCTATGAATAAAAATACTATATACGTTGCTCTATAAAGCCAGTGTCTTAGTGTCACATTTATTACTAAACTTCGTTTAGTTAACCACGTGATTGCTTCATACATCCTTTTTGCTGTTCGCTTTTTATACTGCCTGTAAATCAATCACAACGACTTACAGGTAGTTTTAGATTATGAGTACGAATGCAAAAGCATGGGTAGAAGAGATTGTTTTACCGACTTACCCGACGGGCAAAGTTGACTCGAATCCGTTATTTTTGGAAAACCGTGTTTATCAAGGCTCTTCTGGCTCCGTATACCCTTACGGCGTGATCGACAGTATATCTGATCATCAAATAGAACAGACATATCAAGCGGTATATATCGAAAATGATTATATAAAAATCATGCTATTGCCTGAGCTTGGTGGGCGCATTCATCGTGCGTACGACAAGATGAAAAAGCGTGATTTTATTTACTACAACGAAGTCGTTAAGCCGGCTTTAGTTGGACTACTTGGTCCTTGGATTTCTGGTGGTATCGAGTTTAACTGGCCTCAACATCATCGTCCGACAACGTTCATGCCTACAGATTTTAAGATTGAAGAGCATGAAGATGGATCCGTTACCGTTTGGATTGGTGAAGTTGAACATATGTACGGTTTGCAAGTAACCGCTGGCTTCAAACTTTATCCGAACAAGGCGCTTGTCGAGATAACAGGCAAGGTATATAACGGCAACGATACTCCTCGACAGTTCCTATGGTGGTCTAACCCCGCGGTAAAAGGTGGTGATGATCATCAAAGTATCTTCCCACCAGATGTCACTGCGGTATATGACCATGGCAAACGAGATGTTTCGGATTTCCCAATAGCGACTGGGGAATATTACAAAGTCGACTATTCGCCGGGTACGGACATCTCGCGCTACAAGAATTTGCCTGTTCCTACTTCTTATATGGCAGATAAGTCCGCTTATGACTTTGTTGGCGCTTACAGTCATGATGAGAAAGGAGGGTTGTTGCATGTGGCTAATCACCATGTCTCTCCTGGCAAAAAGCAATGGACATGGGGAAACTGTGATTTTGGATTAGCCTGGGATCGCCAGTTGACCGACAGCAATGGACCTTACATCGAATTGATGACTGGGGTTTACACCGATAACCAACCGGATTTTACTTGGATTGATAGTCATGAAGAGAAAAAATTCACTCAACATTTCCTTCCATATAGCAATTTAGACAACGTTCATAATGCGAACACGGAAGTCGCGATTAAGTTGGATCGAAGCGGGAGTTTCGTTGAATGGGCAGTTTACGCTATTTCTGAGATTGCCAACTACGAGGTGGTTATTTCGGACAAAGCGAGTGTACTTGCTAAACACCAACTGACAATGACTCCAGGTGATGTGGTTGAAGAAAGCATAGAGCTTGCTGAGAGCACGCGCTTAACCATCACAATCTTGAATGAGGAGGGGAGAGTATGCCTGTCCTATCTAGAGCATATTGACGCTAAAGATGAACCAACGCCCGATCCTGCCTCCGCACCAGAAAAACCTGAAGATGTATCGAGCGTAGAAGAACTGTATTTCATTGGACAGCATTTACAGCAATATCACCATGCAACGAGTAATCCAGCGGACTACTACCAAGAAGCCCTCAAACGCGACCCAAATCATTATGCAACCAACGTCGCGATGGCTTCGCTTGCTTATGATCGAGCGGATTATCAAGGCACACTTAAATATTCTGATGCCGCTTTGGAGCGTGCTCACAAGCTCAACAAAAACCCTTTATGCGGCAGAGCAAGCTACCTTCGTGGCTGTGCAAATGAAAAACTGGGGCGTCTTGATTCTGCCTTTAGCGATGTATTTAAAGCAACGTGGAGTAGTAATTGTCGTGATACTGGCTTTTTCGCCGCTGCTCGCATTGCCACAAAGCAAGACCGTTTAAATGAAGCATTAGAATACGCGGAAAGAGCACTGGAACTGAATGGTACTCACTACCAAGCTGCAACATTGAAGGTGTTTTTGCTTAATGCATTGAACCGACACGCAGAGGCTCTTCGTTTTATTGATGAACAAAGTGAGATGCAGCCTCTTGGTTATGGCATTTCATTCGAAAAGTATCAGTTAACTCGCTCTGATATTGACTTATCAGCGTTTAAGCAACTTATGAATCAAAGAGAAGCTAACACGATTCATCTTATTAACTTTTATCTTTCGATTGATGCAAAAGAGCGCGCTAAAGCGGTCTTAGCTCTGAACGAGAGCACAGGTTCAATGAGTTTGATTTATAAAGCGTATTTAGTCGATGAACCCGAACAGGCGGAAGCCTTATTAGATGTCGCTGCCGATCGATTTAACGACAATGTTTTATTTCCGAATACCTTAGCCGAAGTTGAAGTTTTAAGTGCTTTTTCAGGGCATTACTTTACCCAATATCTACTGGGTTGCTTCTTCTATGCGAAACGAAGCTATTCAAGAGCGGTATATCATTGGGAAACAGTACTAAGGCTCAACTCACACTATGCGCCCGTACTTCGAAATCTATCTGTCCATGCCTATAACAAGCGTCGAGAGCTGGATAAAGCGATTTCTTTGATGGGGTTAGCATTCGAGTTGTCTCCGAGCGATGCCCGAGTTCTCTATGAACTGGATTACTTGAAAAAAGCGGCGGGTGATACGCCATTAGAACGACTTGCTTTCTTGAAGGCAAATCTAGAAGTGGTCAATCAGCGAGATGACTTAACTGCAGAGCTGCTTAATTTGTATAACATCTGTGGTGAGCTCGAACTTGCACAGACATGCTTATCTACAAGGCAGTTCCACCCTTGGGAGGGGGGAGAAGGTAAGGTGACAGGGCAGTTCATCGTCAATAAGCTGAGATACGCATTGCAGTTTATGCAACAACGAAGCTTCAATAACGCGCTTGAGTTATTGAATGACGCTCTGACTTATCCAACAAATTTGGGTGAAGGTCGCCTCGTTGGTCAAACTGACAATGATATCCACTATTTCTTAGGGCGTTGCTACCAAGAGTTAGGCGAAAGAGAGTGTGCCAATCAGCACTTTGCTCTTGCAACTCAAGGTAAACAAGAGATTAACCAAAGCCGTTACTATAACGATCAACCCGCTGATTACTTGTTCTATCAAGCGGCTGCAATGCACCAATTGGGAGATACCGCACAAGCAGTATCACTGTTTGAGGATATGGTGTCTTGGGCGGACTCAGAATGGAATGCGCCCGTAAAGGTCGACTTTTTTGCTGTATCACTCCCAGCGTTAATTGTTTTTGATAGCAATTTAACAACAGAACATCAGCAACACTGTTTATTTGTAAAAGCAATGGGTCAATTTGGCTTAGCTTTGACAGATGAACGTCATGGATTTGAAGATTTTGAACTTACATTGCAGGCACTGTTAGGACAAGCGCCTGCTCATACAAAAGCGAATCTATTAAAAGAAATCGCACAACATCGCTATGCGTTTGGCTGTAACAGTCAAAATTAATGGATAGGTCACTCCCGGTGACCTATCACCTGGGGTGACTCTAAAACAATAACTTTAATAGATATGTACCTCTACAAGGATTTACTATGCGTAAAACAAGCGATCAACTCAATATGAGAAACATATGGCTCATCAGTCTGGTGGCCGCCTGTGGTGGATTATTATTTGGTTATGATTGGGTCGTAATCGGTGGTGCCAAACCATTCTATGAGGCTTATTTCAACATTACGAATGCGTCATTGTCTGGATGGGCAATGAGCTCAGCGTTAATCGGCTGTATGGTTGGGGCATTTATTGCCGGCACCGTGTCTGACAAATATGGGCGTAAACGTCCGTTAATTTTAGCGGCACTGTTATTTGTTATTTCTGCATGGGGAACGGCCGCTGCCGATAGTTTTAATGCGTTTGTGGTGTTCCGAATTATAGGTGGCGTTGGTATTGGCTTAGCGTCAGCATTGTCACCGATGTACATTGCTGAAATTGCGCCTGCTGATAAACGAGGAAAATTTGTCGCGATAAACCAACTGACCATCGTTATTGGTGTACTTGCTGCTCAAATCATTAACTTATTGATTGCGGAGCCTGTTGCTTCCAATGCAGCGCAAGCGGATATTTTGCAATCATGGAATGGTCAAATGGGTTGGCGTTACATGTTTGGCGCCGAACTTGTGCCTGCATTTGCGTTTTTACTGCTCATGTTTGTTGTGCCTGAATCTCCACGTTGGTTAGTAAAAATGGGCATGGTAGACAAAGCGAAAGCTACATTGCTGCGTATTGGTAGCGAAAGTTATGCGTCTCGCACTGTGCAAGAGATCGAAAGTACCTTGTCTGCAGAAACTCGTTCACTTCCGTTTAGTGCGTTGTTTAAGCCAGATGTGAAGCCAATTTTGGTGATCGGTGTTGTTCTTGCTGCTTTCCAGCAATGGTGTGGTATCAACGTCATCTTTAACTATGCACAGGAAATCTTTGCCTCTGCAGGCTTTGATATCAACGATACCTTGAAGTCGATCGTTGCAACAGGATTGATCAATCTCGTGTTCACCATTTTGGCGATTCCTTTTGTTGATAAAATTGGTCGACGTAAGTTGATGATTATCGGGTCGGCTGGCTTGACGGTGATTTATGGTTTGATGTCAGCCGCATATGCCTATGGAATGCTTGGTTTGCCGGTATTGATG
This sequence comes from Vibrio sp. SCSIO 43155, assembly GCF_023716605.1. Taxonomy (NCBI): domain Bacteria; kingdom Pseudomonadati; phylum Pseudomonadota; class Gammaproteobacteria; order Vibrionales; family Vibrionaceae; genus Vibrio; species Vibrio sp. SCSIO 43155. The sequence goes on from NZ_CP071853.1 coordinate 891,711, forward strand.
CTCGTCCTTATCGCGATTTCTATCTACGCTTTGACGTTGGCACCAGTGACTTGGGTTCTTCTTTCTGAAATGTTCCCGAATAAGGTTCGTGGCACCGCGATGTCGGTCAGCACGTTGGCACTTTGGGTCGCGTGTTTCGCACTCACTTATACGTTCCCACTGCTTAATGCGGGGTTAGGTGCTTCAGGTTCCTTCCTACTTTACGGTGTTATCTGTGCCTGTGGTTTTGTGTTCATTTACAAACGCGTTCCAGAAACGAAAGGGCGCTCTTTGGAAGAACTGGAAAAAATCCTTGTTACTCGTGAAGCTGCGGTAGGTAAAGAGGTGAACGCATAACTCACTCAGTGCTCTCTATAGAGTGAAAATAACAGAGTAAGCTTCAAGAAGGTCGCTATTAAGGTGACCTTCTTTGCGTTTAAATTGGGAGTTACGTATAGAGGTTATCTAACTCTTGCTCAACCCATAGGTAGCTCATCCCGACTATTCGCTCAATTTGCGTTAAATGCCCGAACGAGACTACGGTGAGATCTTGTTTACGAGCATTCTCGTCTTCGAATGGATTAATGAGTGTTTGTTGTGTGATTGTCTTTAACCAACATTCACCTAGAGCACAAGTATTTCCATACAAGATGATTTTGTTGATGTTGAGTGTGATAAGAAAGTTATAGAGAGATTGTCCAAGAACTGTGGCTGCGTGCATTGCGACTTCCTGTGCAATTGGGTCGTCGTTTTGATACAGCTTAATAAAATCATCGAATACAAAGTCATCGATACGTACAAGCTTGGATGCGTTTTCCTGACGGGAAAGGTATTGCTTACAAAGCGCTGTGGAACTGGCTTCCGTCTCTAAGCAGCCTTCTCGACCACAGCCACAAATGATGCCGTTATTCGCGACTTTAATGTGACCAATCTGCCCACTGCCAAACATCTTTCCTCGGTATATGTCATTGTGGATCAAGAAAGAAGAACCGATACCGTAATCAACGTTGAGTACGCAAAAATCTTCACCGTGATGCCCGTCTAACCACTTTTCAGCTAAGGCTAGCATGACGCAATCATTGTCGACTAGGACCTCAACGAGCAAGCGTTGCTCAAGAAGATATTTTAGCTCGATAGGTTGTGTCCAAGGAGCTTGCGGCATTCGCATGGAAGATCCTACATGAGTATCCACTTGCCCGTGTACGGCAATAGAGAGTCGATAACTAGTATTTGGCTTGGACTGACGGCAAGCAACAATAGCCGTCACGATATCCTCAATTAGTTCGTCAGGTGTTTGTGGGGTAATGGCTTGATCAATAAAGTCCGAAGAGGGCGTCATTTCATTATCGACCATTACCGCTTGGATACGGGTAGGAGAAACACTCATGCACACGGTGTAAGGGCGATCACTTGATACTTTGTACAAGCCGCCAAAGTTACCCTTTGTTGCTTTGGATACACTGAAGTTTTCTACTCGACCTTGCTCAACTAAAGCATCAACAATCTTACTAATAGCAGGAATGCTAAGTTGTGTTTCACGAGCTAACTCTGATTTGGTCATGCCTTTGCTTTTATACAGCAATGCCATCACAAGGCGACAGTTGTAGTGTCGAACTTTTTGATTATTCAACCCCTTATGGGCGCCAGATTGAAATGGTTTGTTAGGCATTGTTCGAACATGGCTCTTGGATGGTTTAACGTAGAAGGTGCTAACTAAATTCTGTTTAGTTATCTCTGTGACTTTGTTATCAGTTGTTGAATATCTAACTGCATAAAGTAGCTATAAACAAACATATCATAATGAAGTGAAGGTTTATCGATGGCTACTCACACTCTGAATAATGGCAAGTTGAAGTTGGTCGTGAATGAGGCTGGAGGGTGTGTTGATTCATTTCAGTATATTAACGGATTCACCTTTGATGCGTTGAGAGCCAGAGTCAATACTTCCAACGGCTTTGCCGGAGATTCAAGTATGTTTCCCATGCTGCCAATGGCGAATCGTATTCGCGGAAATCAATTTGTTTGGCGTGGGCATAAAGTCGTGCTGCCGGTTAGTCGTGCCATCGATGATATGTTTTTCTTGCATGGAAATGGATGGATTTCTGATTGGGGATTACTGACCAAAAACGCAGGTGATGACTTTTTGGAATTAGAGTTAACGTCAAGTATCGACGGCGTATGTGAATACCATGCCAAACAGTCTTATCAACTGTGTGATGACGCCCTTATTGTTACCATGGTTCTGACCAACCTTGGGGATGATGCTTTTCCTTTCGGGGCTGGCTTCCATCCATTTTTCTCAGTTCAGCAAGATACACTTGTAGAATTCCCGGCGACAGGTTTTTGGTTTGAAGATAAGCAGAATCTTCCTGATCGTTTCGTTAGGCACATACCTTCAGATTACAACTTCAATAGCGAAAAAACAGTGCCCGATTTATGGATCAATAATGGATATCAGATGAGCGATAGCGGAGTTATGGCGTCGCTAAGGCACAAAAATGGGGTGTCAGTATTAGTGTCGAGCCCTTGCCGTTACCTGCAAGTTTATAAGCCCTCGGGTGAAAGCAACTTCCTTTGCCTTGAGCCTCAAAGTCATTATGTTGATGCGCATAACTTTGGTTGTGAAAGCCTGAGCGTTTTATCGCCGCAAGAAAGTATGCAAATCAGTATGTGTATACGAATTGTGACATGAACTTGATGTGAAATGTGCCATAAAAAAATTGGTATGAAAGCCCCTAGCGATAGGGGCTTATTCTTTGGAACCATTTATTCTGCAGAACTATTGGATAGCGAGTGTTAGAAATAATGGAATAGTGGAGGTTCGTGCATTAAGAAGTTTTGATGAGAGATGTTCCAAGCATAGGCGCCAGCAAGCGTGAACACGACATAATCTCCAATATCGAGGTGAGTAATGTTTTGATTTCTTGCAAGAACGTCTTTTGGCGTACAAAGTTGACCGACGAATGTCGCGTGTGAGTGCGTAATCGGCTGTGATATGACTTTGGGTTTATTACTCGCTAAAATCGCAAATGGATGATCGTGACTTTGTGCCGCAGGGGTGCGGAAGTGATGTGTACCACCACGCGCAATGACAAAGTTCTCGCCCAAGTTTTGCTTGATGTCTAACACTTCCATAACGTAATAGCCGCATGGTGCAGAGATGTAACGTCCGCATTCAAATCGCAGTTTCCAATCTTGAACTTGTTCTTTCGCGATCAAAAACTCTAACTTGTCGCAAAATTCAATCCAAGGGAAGTGCTGCTCATTATTTTGGTAGTTAATGCCCATGCCTCCGCCAAGGTTGATCATTACTTCATCCAGCTCAAATTGTGTTTGCCAAGCTTTAACGACTTGGAAGTAAACTTGCATTAATGCTAGGTGACGATCTACCTCGAGTTGATGAGACATTAAATGGAAGTGGAAACCTTTTAGGTGCACGTTTGGAAAATCATGCAGCAGAGTGAGGGCGTTACTTAACTCGCTTTCATCCAATCCAAAAGGCGTGGGTTTCCCACCCATGGCGAGTTTGCTTAAGGTGATATCGCCAATATCGATGTTCATTCGTAGAAAAATCGAGGCAGAACGGTTCAGCTTTTCTGTTAATGCACCAATGCGATGCAATTCAGTGAGACTCTCGACATGAATAGCATCTACGTTGAGCTCAATCGCTTGCTCAAGTTCGCTTGGCATTTTGCCCGGACCACCGAAGATCAAGGGCATATTGAGTTGCTGTTCGTGTAGATGAGCAAGCTCTCCGCCGGACGCAGCTTCGAAACCATCGACATAAGGCGCGAGTGTTTTCAAGATTGGCTCTGATGGGTTGGCTTTCGCGGCATAAAACAGCTCTACATTTTTGGGTAGAACGTGTTTCATCTGTTTAACGTGTTGCTCCAGCGCCTTTAGGTCATAAAGGTAGGCACATAGTGGCTGCATGTGTTGCTCTGCCAATTGCAAAACTTCTTGTTGGACGTGCAACGGAAGCTGTGAAGAATTAAGCATGATTGGCTCCTTGGTGATTCGCCCATGGCACTGGAACTTGGGTGTAGTTGGATTCTTTATCCGCTCTTTGCATTAAGCGCGTAGTAAAGTTGTTTTTGCTCGGGAAACTGCCGCCGTTTATCAAGGATTCAAGCTCAGGTTGTTTGCCATTGACGGATTGCCAGCGAACAATTGCGCTTTTAACCGAGTTCCAAAGCGTTTTCTCAAGCGTTTGGTCTCCTTCCGCAATAAAGAAAATGGCTTCACTGATGTTGTTGATGAAGGTACAGTAACCAATACGATTCCAACCTTGCGCCCGGCTGTAATAAACCGATTGGCGAGCGCGTTCAGAAAGCTGGTTCAATGACTCCGGTGACCAGAATTCTGGAAGCAATTTGGTGCCTTCTAGATCGCGTATCCACACGCAGCAGGGCATGCCTTTTTCAAACCCAATGAGTGTGTTTTGCAAATGAGGCTCAAATGCGACGCCATGTTTAAAGTAGTAGTTGAATACGCCGGGAATTAAGCAGTGTAAGTAGCGCTCAAACCATAAAGTCGCGATGTCGTGGTACGTTGTTTCTGATGCTTGTGCTTTGGTTTCTAATTGAGCAGCGATACAGCTGTCGCCATTGCGATCATAGGCAAATAGTGCTCCCGCTAACGTTGGTTCTAGTACATCAATTTCACACAAGGATAGGTTTTCTCGATATAGGATACCAAACGACTCTCGGGCTTTCGTCAGATCTTCTTTTTGCTCGGAATCAATCGATTCCAAGTTGATGGTAGTGGCAAAAGGTTCTGTCATCACTTTGAAAACCGGATTCTGTAACTGCTCACTTTCTTTTATCGGATGCAAAATCGAGCTCAGTTGCACCGCACTATCGAGTTCATACCATGCGTTTTTACGGACACAATTGGTCAAGCGGACGTTAATCGAGAACTTGGCGAACCATTCTGTTTCAGGGTGGTACATGGTACGCACCGATGATGTCGGCAGCATTTTTTCTCCGCCTAGCCCTAATGGCGTCATTTTGCCTTGTTCAATCGCTCGTTGAACTAATGGGTTTTGCAAGATCGTGTAGCTCTCCCATGGATGGCAAGGGTAGAGGGTGGCGTCTCCAGAGTGCGGCTTTTCCGGTGCCAATTGCTCAATCATCGACTTAGGAGTATGACGTTCATCCGAGCGAAGCACATCGAGCAACGTATTATCCACTTCAAACCAATATAGAGGGACGCTGGCTCCCACTTCTGGTGAGCATGCTAATAGATCATCCATACTCACGCCGGAACGGCTTTTTGGCGTTGGGTGGAAGGAGTGCCCCCAAAGCAATGATTGCTCTGAAGCGATAAAAGCATTGTGCTGTTGAGGTCTTGTGTTTGCGTTTAGAAATTGCTCCGTTACCAACAGGCTATTTTCCATTTGAGCCACAAGCTCGTTGTTGAATGGAATCGTTAACACTTGTTTTAGATAGTTCAGTAACAGTGTCAGTGTTTGGATTGCATCTAATTTATGCCATCCAGAGCCCGGCATTTTGCTCCAGGGCATATCAATCAGTTTGACTTTACCAAGCTGACTCACGTACTCAGCAGGCAACAACAAAACACCGTTTTGATGGGGAAGATGAATGCCCACGCGCTGTTGTTGTGAATAGTTACGCTTCAATGTTTGTGGTAAAGACGTTGAACGGTACTGCCATTCAACTTGCTTGTTAGGGATCGCGTATTCGCGTAGATAGCAGTTGACGACGCCCGTTATGGTGTTGAGCTGAGCTTTTCTATTGTTGAGTTGTGCTTGGCTTTTCGCAAGCGTTTCGCTTGGAGACAATGGCGTTTGTAACATGTTGATGTCCAAATTTTGAATGGATGATCAGTGCGATAAGAGTCAAAGTACTGACCAACGCAGAAAGGAGAAAAGGAACGTCGAGCGAATAGAAGCGGATAATAGAAGATGCGCTAAGACCTGCGGCAACTCCGCCCCATTTAGACATTGCATCAAAGCGAGAAAACACTTTGCCGCATTGTTGCCTATTAAGTCGGGTTGCAAGCGCTTGATGTAAACCTTGGTAACAGCAAACCATGCCACAGCCAAACACGATGCGAGCTACGATCAGTAAGACTTCATGTTGAACGAGGTGCATGACGCAACTGAGGGAGAGTAAGGCAAACCCCAACCAAAGTGTACGTTGCTGCTGGTGGCGGTTGATCTTCTCTGAAAGTGCATGAATCTTGGTTGCAAACACAAGATAAACACCATGCGGAAGCGCATACAAGAAGCCGATCCATGCCGGATTCACGTTGCCGTATTGCTCAACATAAGGCGAGAAGTACGGGAAGGTCACTACCATAGCGAAAGCAAAGCTAAACTGAGCACCAAACACCCAATATAAAGCACGTAACGAGCAGTCCGACATAACATCAGATTTGTCTACAAGAGCGTCCGATTGGGGGGAAGGCGTTTCGGTTTGATCGACGGGTAGGGTAAGCGTGATCGCAAATGCCACAAGTGGCAATACGGCTAACCACAGGTATGCATTCAGCGGGTTGGATTCCGATAACGTCCATCCTAGCCCAATGGGTGCCACTATCAGAGCCAAACGAGCAGATAGTTGGGTTTTATTGAGCGTTTTACTCAGTGCTTTCGCATCTTCTATTTGGCTTGAAAGGTAGCTATTAGACGCTGCCATTGTTCCGCCAAACGTTCCTTGAATAATGAGACCAAACACAAACATAGGTAGCGTTGTTGCTAAGCCACACAGCATAAACCCCGCGGCGAGACCAACTTGAGCGCGCAGTAGAGAACGGCGTCTGCCGTATTGGTCGGCAAACTGCCCCCAAAAACGAGCGGCCATAGCAGTGCAGAAGGTAGGGAGAATGAACAAAACACCTGCCCAGTCTGCATTTATGTGGGCTCCCAAAGTGGGTAACACCGTCGGTAAGAACAACGGCATGCCTAACGCAGCAAATGCAGCGATAAAATGGCAAAGCAGTACGCTGTAGATGAGTTTGGTCATGATTAATTAGCTCACGCTCTGTTTAATGGCAGTGAGATAAGCATGTTGAGCGTCTTCGCTGGTTAACAACAAGAAGTTGGGCGCGGATAACCCATAATATTTGTTGATATCGCTTGCTCCTGATGCTTCTTTGGAAAGTAGACTCCCTGAGCTCAACAAATATTTGGCGTACAAATCTGGGGAATCAAATAAGAGTTCGCGTGCCAATTTTGTTTCGTGACCTTGTGCGCCTAAGTCGTCGATATAATAAGCGAGGCTTCGTGCGACTACTGCGTACAAAGAGGCGCTTGAAGCAATCCCTTTCGCTGCCATTGCCTCTACAATCGCGGCAATATCCAGTTGTAGCGTAATCGTGGTAAACATCTGACCCAACGCGAGTTCATTATCGACCTTAATTCGTTGATCCAGTAGTTGATCGCACTGAACAGGGGAATGCTGTTCAAACGCTTTGAAACGATTTGGCCAGATACGAGCGGCGTCATTGTCCTTCATAGCTAACGTCATTTTGCCTTCTTTATTGAACGCAATGATGGCGTTTTGCTGATTGGATTCCAAAGCAATGCCATAACGCAACCAAAGAGTCAGATGCACTTTACATAACAGATCAACGTAGTCGGTAAACCAAGCCAATGTATCTTGCTGGTAGTATTGTTCAGCGAGATGCTCAAGGAATAAGCGACCATCAGGCATTGGACTGGCAAGGGCTGCAACAGGCACTAATGCTTGGTCTTCGCAGTGGTGAACAGGGTATTCGCGCACAATGTAAGCGAACGTTTTATCATCGCCAACGTGCCCACCATGCTTTTCGTTACAGTGGAAAAGCGTGCCACTTAGCTCACTATCACTTTGCTCTAAATGCGTTAACAAACGCTCAAACCAATGACCGTCATACAGTGTCGATGGTTTAATAAGACGAATGTTCTTAGTTCCTAACGAACGCATAATAAGTGGCACTTTTATATGAACATTCGGTGTTTGGTTCACTACCACAGTGCGCACCGATAAGGTTGGTGTCACCTCGAGAAAAGCGAGTGGCGCTTCAATCACGCCTTCAGGTAGTGACTCTAAACTGCGTAAAGTCAACGGATGAGCAGGGAACAAGTCATGACTCAGTGAAAAGTCGGCAGGCAATCCAACTTGCTCCATTGTTGGCCAGCACTCAGGAGGCGCAGAGGTTAAGGTCACTAGTGATTTATCAATGGCTAACCAACGCAAAGTAAAACTCTTGGCAAACTCCGGTGCATATTGCGCTAAGTCATTATCACTCAGTCCAAATTTTGCTCGAGCTGTCGGATAGTATGGATGATCCAAATATGAAGCGATTTGGTCTGCTTGTAACAGTTTACGTTCCCAACCATTGAGTTCCGATATTGGCTGCATCAATGCTGCTGAGTTTTGCTCGAATGCTTTGTCACATAAGCCTTTATGCTTTTCCGCACATTCGAGTTCTTGTAGATATCCATCGAGTAACGAATGAGAGCTTTCGTGAGCACAAGCTTTTAATACTTCAATCCAATCGCGGTAATGTTGTTGTGATTCAACGGCTCCATTTTTCTCTACAAACCAGCAGGTTGGCGCATGGTGGTTAGTCACGCCGTAGACCCATCGCTGCATGTAATAAAAAGGCGTAACAGGTAAGTAAAGATTTAAATCTTGTGTTGAGAAGGCGAGCCAAGTTTGGTCTGCGCCATAAGCATTGATGTTCAATTTGTTGGGTAAAGCATTAATGAAAGCGCCTTGAGAAACTAAACCAAATAAATCTTCGCGTAGACACGTATCGATTAAACGCTGGGTGAGATATAAAACGTTGTCGTTCATGCCGTTACCTCTTCGACTGGCACAAGGTTGAAAGTGGCGAGAGCCTGTTTGAGTGAAGGCTGCAATGACTGTCCGGATGGTGAGCTAATGGAAATCCTGGCTAGGTAGTCTTTGTTTGAATAGCTTTGTTGGATGTGCTCTCCAGCGGGCTTAAGAACCTGTTGTTGCGTAACAATATCGCCTTCTTGATGAATGAAAGATGTTGATGTACCCGCTATGGTTCCGCTCGTGTCGGCGACAACATAGTGCACTTGAGCGCTACCTTGGATAGTGAAGTCCAGTTCAAGTTTGTCGCCAAGATGCAGTTTTAAAATGGTGCTAAACCACTGATGATGGCTCAGGTTATTAAGTAGAAACTCGCGTCCATCTCCGATACTGCGATAATTGACCTCCACCAACACGGGACCGGAATCGGTGATAATAAATTCGCTATGGCACACGCCGAATCCGACACCAAAAACTTTCAACTGGCGGAGGCATTCGTCACGAAATTGGACGCTGTGAGTACCATTCCAACACGCCGCCATCTCGATAAAGTGCGGTGGGGCAGACAGTTCGACATCAAACCCACCAACGGCGAGTAAGTTATCGCCATCCCCTAATGTTTCTATTGTGATAAGCGGGCCCTGCAAAAACTCTTCAACCAAGACAGGAGTGGTTGGGTGTTTTTGCCAGAATGCATCGCAATAATCCCCAAGTGCGGCATCGGTGTCGCAGCGTTGAACATCCAAACTTGCAACGCCTTCCTTTGGCTTTGCGACGACAGGGAAATTGAGTGTCTTGCGAGGCGATGAGTCACCTTGATGCAGCAAGATACTTGGTGTGCTTGGCAATGATTTGTCATTGAGGACTTGGCGAGTTAGGTGCTTGTTCTTAGCTTTTAACGTCACAGTCCAGTCTTTAGCGGGCAAGTTAAAGAATTGAGCACAGATAGCCGTTGAAGTTTGCAAATGATCGCTGTTACTAAAAATAGCGCTAGGGTGTAATTCGTGCTCCGTGATGACCTCGATGAGTTCAAGTGGATTGAAAACATCACATTCTAGAATGTCATCGGGGGTGAACTGGTTATCTTCACTGGCCAACTTGAGATGGTTGAGCTTGTGGTCAGTGATTAACACGACGTGAAGACCCATCGCTTTTGCTGCAGGTACGAAGCCGTGGGTGACTGCATCATTAACGACATGACTCACGATGATCATCGTTGATTTCATGGGACTTTCCTAATTTTTCTAACGTTGTTACTGCGTGCTCACAGTCGGCTTCCAATGCGTCTCTTTCGCGGCATTTTAGGGAAAGCTTTTATTATTATTCTGATTTTATTGATTATTTTGTTATTTCCCCAGTTACATGGGGCAAACAAATATAGATCATAATTTTTATATTGCAAACACAAATGATATTGGTTTACATTCGCACCTGTTGGCAATTTTATAAACTAACGGAATTAAAAAAATGGAAATGAAGTTGACCTTATCCCCATTAGCATTAGCTATAGGTGGAACGTTAACTGCAGTGGCAGTCATGCCGAGTGTATCGGCATCGGAAAACGTTGAAGCGAATGAAACCGTACAAGTTGTTGGTCATAGGTACGAAGGTTACGCCGAGCACATGCCACAGTCAGGCACCAAAACGGACGTTGAATGGTTAGACGTTCCGCAAGCGGTATCGGTTGTGACTAAGACTGAAATGCAAGATCGCGGAGCAGTGCGCTTAGTTGACGCGCTAGATGGTGTCGCTGGTGTGAACAATACCTTAGGCGAGGGTAGCCGAGATCAGTTTGTGATTCGTGGATTCGACGCCCTTAATGATATGTATCGTGATGGAATGAGAGATGACGGTACATTGCAGTCCTACCGTAGTCTGGCAAACATTGAACGTGTCGAGGTGGTAAAAGGACCTGCTGGTGCGCTGTATGGTAGAGGCTCGGCGGGTGGCATCATTAATTTGGTGACCAAACGTGCTAATGGTGACAATTTCACGAATGTGAATGGCAGTGTTGGCAGTAACAATCAATTTGTTGGTCAGATTGATAGTTCTATGGCATTTAGCGACAAGGTCAATGGTCGTATTAACTTAGAGTATCGCCAAGCAGACTCTTACGTAAACCATGTCGATTCTAATGATTTCTTTATTGCACCGACGATTCGCGTATTGCCTGCTGATGGGCATACCATTGATTTTGATGTTGAATATGCCCATCAAGAGCTAGTTCCTTACCGAGGTGTGCCATCAAAAAACGGCAAGCCAGTTGACGTTTCAGAAAGCACGTTCTTTGGTGGAACCAATGACTACCAAGAATCGGACAGCCTTCGTATTGCAGTTAATTATGAATGGCGTTTAAACGATGAATGGGCTTGGACAAACCGTGCTTCATACAACCGCATTGAACTGGAACAAAAGGGCACTCGTCAAGGTGCTGTTGTGGGTGATGAAGTTTCTCAAACGGTGAACAATTTTGGCTACGACCCTCGCACAACAACGACTCTGCAATCTGAGTTAGTTTGGGAGACAGAATCCAACCAAATGATGATTGGCGCAGACTATAACCAGATCAATATTGATTTGACTTTAGCCAGTGACAAGACGCTGCCTCCAAAAAATATTTACAACCCTACAGTAGGACCAACGCCAAACCCTGGCTTTAAACCTTTCCGTGATAACACGACCACAACAGCGGGCATCTACATTCAAGATGTTTACACGTTTGGTGATCTTTCTGTGATTGGTAACGTGCGTTATGACTCAATGGATCTTGAGCAGCAAAAAGCCGGGGCAGCGAAAGAAGATCTCGACGATAACAAAGTCAGCTACCGTGCTGGTTTGGTCTACCGAATTAACTATGACATGTCTGTGTATGCGAGTTTAGCGCGTTCATGGCAGTTACCTTACTCTGGTATTTACATCAATCCAAAACTGGCTGAATTTTTCCATACCGACATGAAAGAAGTTGGCGCAAAAGCCTATCTATTAGACAACGCTCTAATGCTGAACGCTGCTGTGTTCCAAATCGACCAAGAACAACCGCAAACCAATATCGATGGTGATGTGATCAATAAGATTGAAGCTCGCCACCAGGGTATCGAATTGGAAGCGCGCGGTCAGATCACGCAGCAATGGGATATCTCAGTTGGTTATAGCTACCTTGATGCGGAAGACAAAGACACGGGTAAAAAACCAAATGACGTGTCTGACCATCTGTTCTCATTGTGGAGTACATATCAGCTTGATGACAACTGGCGTTTAGGCGGTGGTGTTAAGTACGTAGGTGACCGCTACGCTGGTAACGATGAAGCGGTGGCACTTGGTGATTACACTACAGTGGATTTGATGGCTGCTTACACAACAGGCCGTCACAAAATCCAAGCAAACGCTTACAACGTGTTTGATGAGAAATACATCCTAGGTGCCACCAATGGCAAGTCTGGATTGAACCAGATTGGTTACGGTGCGCCAGCAGAATTCATGCTCAGCTATGGATACCGATTCTAATTATTTTCGAATTCTCGCTACTTGTTAGCGAGCTTTCTTACCTCGTTTTGAGGATTGTTAGCCCATAGGGTCAAAGCCGCTTTTTTCTCTTTGACCCTTACTTCTCTTAAAGGAGACCCCCATGCTTTACCAAAATATGGATGGTAACCCCCAAGCTAAGCTGCGTTTAAGTTTGCTTGCGACCGCGATTGCTTCTGTCACCTCCATGAATGCACTTGCTGCCTCTGAACCTCAAACCACTACGATGGAGACGGTTGTTGTCACTGCGAGTGTTATCGGCAATTCAGCAATAGAAGATGTAAAAGAATACCCAGGAGCACGTACGGTCCTGACGAGTGAGCAAATTGAAAAGACGGCCGCTCATTCAATCGATTCAGCGCTGCAAAGTGTACCTGGTATTAAGGTGCAAGATGAAACTGGTACCGGTGTACTGCCTAACATTTCGGTTCGAGGCTTAAAAGCAAGTCGCAGTGGTCATGCTCAGTTCTTGATGGATGGTGTCCCTCTTACGCTGGCGCCATATGGTCACACCGGACAATCCATTTTCCCAGCAACGTTATCCATGATTGATCGCATCGATATTGTACGTGGTGGTGCGGCTGTTCAATATGGTCCAAACAACGTGGGTGGCGTCATTAACTTGGTGACTAAACCGATTCCAAACACTTGGCAGACTGAAATAAGTAATCGCTTAACTGTGTTTGAAGGCGGCGATACGCCACTGAACGACTTCTATTTAAGAACGGGCGGGTGGTTAACGGATACGTTTGCAATTCAATTAGAAGGTAACTTTTTAAAAGGCGAAAGCTTCAGAGAACATTCTGATACAGACGTAAAAAACTTCCAAGTTAAAGCAAACTGGTTGTTGAGCGACACTCAAGAGTTGCAAGCATTCATTCAAAGGTATGATGCGGACACACAAATGCCCGGTGCCTTGTCGCCAGACGATTATAAAAAAGATCGCAACCAATCTAAGCGTCCTTATGATGAATATCAGGGGAAATCAACGCGTTGGAGTTTGAAATACATTCAAGACTTAAATATTGCGGACAGTGCAGAGCTGCAAGTTCAAGCCTTTGGTCATAACTCTGAGCGTTTCTTCCAGTGGGGCTTTAATGGCGCAGGTGGTCACTGGGCAGATCCAGCTTTGCCTTCAACTGACGTGCGTACTTCCCCACGAGAGTTCAAAGTATATGGAGTAGAACCTAAGCTCGCGATGCACTTTGGCGAAGGCAGTGCGGTGACGCAAAACTGGATCGTTGGTGCTCGCTATGTAAATGAAGACATCGACTACAAGCTGACTCAAACTCCAATTGCTGGCGGTGCGACGAAAGTACCTCGTGATTGGCATTTGGATACCGATGCATTTGCTGGCTATATTAGCAATGAAGTAGGTCTGTTTAATGATACGTTAAAAGTAACTCCGGGCATTCGCTACGAGTCTGTCGACATGACGTTTGATGACTTAGGAAAAGCACAGAGTACAGATAACAAAGTGACGGAATGGCTACCGGGTCTAACGGTCGCGTATAATCTGACTGAGCAATGGGTTGGTTATGCGAACGCTCAGAAATCGTTGCGCGCACCTCAAATTGCATACATTCGAGGTTTAGGTAAAGAGGGCAGTGAGCTTGCGTGGAACTACGAGTTGGGTGCTCGTTATACACATGATTCAACCAGCTTTAACGCTGCTTTGTACCGCATTGACTTTAAAGACCAACTACAATGGCAAAGTGCAACCCAAACCTTTGAAAACATTGGTAAGACGCTTCACCAAGGTATTGAGCTATCGGCTCGTTACGTTCCTGAATCCGTACAAGCACTTAGCCTAGGTGCAAGCTACAACTACTTAGACGCAACGTTAGAAGAAGAGGGCGCAAATAAGGGCAATCAACTGCCTTATACGTCAAAACATCAGCTTAGCTGGGATGCTACCTACGCGTTCTCAAAAGTAGATACAACACTATCTGGCTACTATTTCAGTGACGCATATTCTGACAACGCAAATACGAGTGACGAAGACGTGACAGGTGCGAAGGGTAAAGTACCGGCTTACATGGTTTGGAACTTCAACCTTGGTACTGATCTGTACAAGGATGACAAGGGTAAGCTACGTATGAATGTTGCCGTGAACAACTTGTTTGATGAGGACTACTATTTCCGAGGTATTGATACCAGCCCTGTTGGTCGATACCCGGCGCCGGGACGTTCTTACACTTTGGATCTGAATTACCAGTTCTAACTCGTTATTGTTTGATGTTAACACAATTCAAAGTCGCTAATTTACGTTGGCGACTTTCACGATCTTAGTGTTGGGGATATAAAAACATGGAAAACGAATCTCGGTTTCTATCGATGAACTTACGGCTTGCTGCATTTCTCTTATTGTTCATAAGCGTTATGTCTTTTCCAAGTTCAGCAAAAACTCGTGTCGTACAAGATGAACAGGGGACATTTAAATTAGAAAGCACACCCAAACGCGTTGTCGTTTTGGAGTTTTCTTTTGTGGATGCGTTAGCAGCAGTTGGTGTGTCGCCCGTCGGTGTTGCAGATGACAACGATGCATCAAGAGTGATCACAGCAGTACGTGATTTAGTTCAGCCATGGCAATCTGTTGGTATGCGTTCTCAGCCGAGTTTAGAGGCTATCGCTGTGCTAAAACCGGATTTGATCATTGCGGATGCAGAGCGCCACCGCACGATCTATCAAGACCTCAATCGCATCGCACCCACGTTGCTGCTAAAAAGCCGTGGTGAAACGTATCATGAAAATCTAGAGTCTGCGCGTAAGATAGGAATCGCACTTAACAAGCAAAAAGCGATGAACAAGCGCATTCAATTGCATCAACAAACCATGGCTGAGTATAAGCGGCATTTTGCGCTTAAACAGACGGTACAGTTTGCGGTGGTGTCAGACAAAGGTATGTGGCTCCACAGCCCTAAATCCTATGCTGGTGGTGTTCTTAGCGAGTTAGGCATTACGAGTCCGCTAGTGCAGGCTACGGAAAAAGCTTATCTGCCTGCGAGCTTTGAATTGCTATTAAAAACAAACCCGGATTGGTTGCTGATTGGTGCATACTCGCAACCGAACATCATTGATGAATGGAAAAAGAACCCGTTGTTCAAGTTGTTATCTTCAGCAAAAGCACAGCATATTGTTGAAGTGTCACCGGAGCTTTGGTCTCTTAATCGAGGCATGCTAGCAGCAGAGAAAATGGCGCAGAACTTAGAACAGATTTTGGGTTCGTCATGAACAAAGCAACGATATTGAAAGAAAGCCCTCATCAGCCTCAAGTGCCATGGAAAGCGATGTTTGTTGTCGCTATTGTTTTGGCTTTGGTTCTGACAGGGTACGTAGCTTCAATGCTTGGCTGGTCAAACTTTTCACTCACACTCAATGATTTAGTGGGGTATTGGTTTTCATTTGATGAAACCAACATGAGCCATCAAATCCTTGCTACGTTACGTGCTCCGAGAGCGTTTGCTGGGTTAACAATTGGAGCTTGCCTCGCTGTTGCTGGTTTATTGATGCAGGGTTTGACGCGCAACGCGTTGGCATCGCCCTCAATTTTAGGTATTAACGCTGGTGCAGCGTGTTTTATGGCTTTCG
Source organism: Vibrio sp. SCSIO 43155 (assembly GCF_023716605.1). Lineage (NCBI taxonomy): Bacteria > Pseudomonadati > Pseudomonadota > Gammaproteobacteria > Vibrionales > Vibrionaceae > Vibrio > Vibrio sp. SCSIO 43155. The sequence continues at coordinate 907,595 of NZ_CP071853.1, forward strand.
CTGCCATTGGCGTGCCGATAGTCAGCGATATCAACCCAATTCTTAATGCTGTACTTGGCGCACTACTTAGTGGCGTTTCTGTAATGATGCTTGGTGGTTTTTTTTCTATTCGCTCGCATCCTCTGCGTTTGGTTTTAGCAGGTATAGCAGTTAGCGCTCTACTGCTTGGTCTTACCCGAGCGGCGCTTATTCTTGCGGATGACATGGCTTACAGTGTATTGCATTGGCTGACGGGGTCTTTAGCAAGTGTGGACGAGGAACAATGGAACCAACTGTGGCCGCCAGCATTGACTGGATTGGTTCTCGCAATGGGGTTGGCTCGCAATCTCAATTTACTGGCTCTTGGAGAAGAAGTCGCGGTTGGATTAGGTAGCAACATCCAGATGACTCGGCTCGTTACGGGCATCACTATTGTTTTATTGGCGGGAACGTGCGTTGCCATTGCGGGGCCTATTGGCTTTGTTGGTCTTCTTGTTCCTCACTTAGTAAGACCAATAGTCGGTCATAACTATCATTTACTGATCCCATGCTCGGCACTGATCGGGGCGGCTCTGGTTGCTTGGTCAGATGCATTATCACGTGCCATCGCGTTTCCCACTGAAACACCGGTTGGCGTGCTTACCGCGTTGATTGGCACACCTTGTTTTATCCTTGTTGCGATGAGGAGGTCTTAATGCTTCATCAAACAAAACTGGCATTGTTGTTTGGGTTTGTTGCTTTGGCTGCTGTTGCGAGCTTATTAGTTGGAGCCGCTTCGCTTTCTGCTTCTCAAGTCATGACGCTCCTTGTTTCTTTTTCAAACGACGACTTTGTTATTCATCAATACCGCTTTCCTCGCACTTTACTCGCAATTGGCGTTGGAGCTGGGCTCGGGTTATCAGGATTATTAGTTCAAGGTGTGATTAGAAATCCGCTAGCTTCTCCGGACTTGATGGGAATTAGCGCAGGAGCGGGGTTAGCGGCAACGGCAAGTTTGGTATGGTTTCCTAATACCTCACTCAGTTGGCTACCTTTGATTGCAATGGCAGGAGGTCTATTTGCAGCAGGTTTCATTGCGATGGCGGCTTGGCGTTCAAAACCTACACCTGCAAGATTAGCGTTAATTGGTATCGCCGTTAGTGCTTTTCTCGCCAGTGGTATCGACTTCTTGTTGGTCACGCATCCCATTGAAATCAACACTGCGATGGTTTGGTTAACAGGTAGCCTTTGGGGGCGAAACTGGCAGCAAGTGCCTTTCATTTGGGGGGCGCTCTTATTGCTGATACCGCTAGCGCTGTGGTTAGCATGGCGATTAGATGTCATGGGGTTGGGTGAAGAAAGCGCAACCACTTTAGGGGCGAAGCCAACGCAGATCCAAGTGGTTGCGTTGTTAGCAGCGGTGCTTCTAGCCAGTATCAGTGTATCTGTTGCCGGAACGATTAGCTTCGTCGGACTATTAGCGCCACATTTGGCCCGTTTGTTGTTTGGGCATAACCATAAATTGTTGATTCCCGGATCTGCACTGGTTGGCGCATTACTGGTTACTTGTGCTGATGCCTTGGCTCGTGGGATTCAACCACCGATTGAATTACCTGCTGGAGTGCTTACATCCGTTATCGGAGCGCCTTATTTTATTTTTCTTCTATATCGTTATCGAGGTTGGTAATCATGCTAAAGACGCAGAACCTTTCCGTCGCCTATGGCAAAAATACAATCATTCCGAATTTGTCAGTCTCAATACCAAAAGGGAAAATTACCGCGTTGATAGGACCAAACGGCTGCGGTAAATCGACGTTATTGAAGACATTAGTAAGGATTAACAAACCTTTATCTGGTGATGTCTTTTTTAATGAAAAACCGTTGTCGAGTTATGGAGATAAACGCCTAGCTCGCTCGTTATCACTGTTGCCCCAAATCTTAGTAAGCCCAGAAGGAATCACAGTAAGAAAACTGGTTGAGTACGGTCGTTCTCCCTATTTATCCCATTGGGGAAGGTTAGGGAAGGATGATAAAACGATTGTGGAACAAGCAATGCATGATACAGGCGTATTCGAATTTGCCGATAAACCGGTTGAATCATTATCCGGCGGGCAACGTCAAAGAGCATGGATTGCTATGGTCATGGCACAAGATACAGAGGTCGTGATGTTAGATGAACCTACCACCTACCTTGATATGTCGCATCAAGTCGAGTTGATGAATTTGATGCAACAAATGAATGCCAATGGAAAAACCGTGGTGGTTGTCTTGCATGATCTTAACCAAGCATGCCGTTACTGCGACCATCTCATTGTCCTTGAACAAGGTCAACTTATTGCAGAGGGGTCACCGGATGAAGTGTTTACTGAGTCATTACTTGATGAGGTTTTTGACCTGAAAGCGAAAGTATTCCGTGACCCGATTTCTGATACTCCGATGTGTGTTGCTGTCTAATAGACGCAAGATAACTTGCCCTTCAACAGTGACCAATTATTGGTTGCTGTTGATTGAAAACTACTACAAGTTTAATCGTTTCGATAAAAATTACTCAGCGTAAAATAAGGTGGTTTAAAATGAACCGATAGGGTGCTAATGGTACACTGTACTCATATAGATACATTGTCATTTAGCGTTTGAACCACTCCCCCCGCTAATTAGCTAACCAAGCGTTCAAACGTTGAGAAATACCTTATGCGTTTGTCGTTCAGCTTCGTTTTTGCTTCTTCATTTGGCGTTGTTACGCCTGTGTTTGCCAACTATGACCTCGATTCTCTGTTGGAGATGCCTTTGTGCTCTCTAGCGGAAACCAAAGTGGTCTCAGCTACTCGTACCTCTCAGTCTTTGGCGGATACGCCAGCGTCCGTTTATGTTATCACCGCTAAAGAGATCAAGCGCTCAGGAGCTCGCTCTGTCGCTGATGCGTTATCTTTGGCACCCGGTCTTCATGTCGCTAAATATTCTAACTATGATTGGGGCGTGACGGTTCGAGGCAATAACGAAACGCTCAACAATAAAATGTTGGTGATGGTCGATGGACGTAGCGTGTTCAACCCGATGTCGTCTGGTGTGGATTGGGATCTCATTCCAGTCAGTATGGACAGCATTGCTCAAATCGAGATTGTACTCGGTCCTGTTGGGACGGTTTGGGGGGGAAATGCCGTCACTGGGGTAATTAACGTTATTACAAAAGAAGCAGAGGGCTCACCAAAAGGGCAGCTAGCCGCCAGTTTCGGCAACTACGACTATCGTGAGTATCAACTTCATCATGCTGGTGCAGTTGGTGAGTATGCCAATTACAGTCTGTATGGTGAATTTGTAGACCATATGCCTTGGACCAGTGAAGAGGCTAGGGTACAACCGTTTCAACATTTCAATGTATATACCGAGCGTTTTGGTGGGCGTTTGGATTACCAGAAGCGTGAACACACCCTAAGTGTCCAAGCCGGCGGTATTCGTTCTCGTGAAGATTACAACTGGGGTAATTATCAGCCGCATATGATCATGCCGGGCTCTGAACCCATGCGTACCTACGAAACAGAAATGACGATGCAGGAGTATTTCGTCGGCGGTCATCATATTTTCGATCGTGCCAATGGTGATAGCTGGGAAAACGAAGTCTGGTTTACGTACAGTTCTAATGATAGCACTCATGCCAATGCGCAGTTTTTTCGAACCGACTTAGACTCTCACTATACCTTTTCCGATCTTTGGGGAACGGAGTTTACCATTGGTGGAAACATTCGCCTTATTGACGAAAAGTTCGGTACGTTTTCAAAGTATGATGAACTCACCATGCCATATTTGCGCGTGGCAGAAGATCCTGATTTCTTAAATCAATCTTATGGTCTATACGCAAACTGGAGTGTGCCACTGACGGACAGAACCAAATTAACCCTTGGTAGTCGATGGCAATATAACAACCTTACTCATGATATCGACCCACAACCCCAAGTTCGCTTGAGCTATGAGCTTGCCGATAACCAAAGGATTTGGGCTGGCTGGGGTAAAGCAATCGTAACCCCATCGCGTTTGGAGCTGAGTACCTACATGCGTGAAAATCAGTACATGCAACATGTGCTATTTAGCAATAACCAATATTACGATTATTACTACAGTGTGCTTCTCGAAGGAAATGAAGATTTAGATGTAGAGTCAGTCTCGACTTATGAAGTGGGCTATCGTCTTTGGGATGACAATGCATTGCAATTCAGCGTGGGAGGTTTCTATACCCGCCATGAGAATATTCGAGTTTATAAGACAGAATCTGCTACTCAGAACATCATCACGGGTGGTTCTTCTCCAGGTACGGTTGGCACCGTTGTGGAGCAATATACCTCCACGCTGGTTGATCCTATTTGGAGTGAAAGCTTTGGTGGTGAAGTTGCGGTCAAATGGCAGCCCCGAGATGATGTACAGATCAATGCTAACTACAGTTACAAACGCATTGTTGGTCATTGTGAAGGTGATATTTGTGGTACAAACAATGCGGTAAAACGCAGTATCGAAAACGAGCCAAATCATTTTGTGAACGCGCAAGTGATGTGGGATATCACAGCTCAATGGTGGGTGAGTGTCAGTGGGCAATATGTGTCTGAATCCAAGTTGCATAAAGACTACGAGTCTGCACTAAACCCAATCAACGTGGCGAACAAAGATTATAACTGGCCCGAAGTCGTGTCTTTTGATGCATCCATTAGCTGGCAGTATAACGACTGCCTGCCAGAGATCACGGCATCAGTTGAGAATTTAGGCGCTGACCAGAGCAAAGAGTTTCCAACTAACTACAGTTCTTTTGCTAATGGCACTCAATATTGGCTAACGCTAGATTGGAATTACGCCAAATGGTAAAACGAACAGAAAAGGTTGTCGTCGTTAAATGGCTGATAGCTTTTTGGGCGCTGCTTAGTGCAACATTTGCGTTTGCTCACTACGAAGATGCGGATTTAAAAGCCGTGTATTTGTATCGTTTTGCCCTGTTGGCGGATTGGGTGGCGACGGGCGAACCTGTTGCTCCTGTAGAATATTGCGTATCTGAAAATGACTCGGTCGCAGAGCACCTCCAACGGATCGTCGCACGCAAACCTCAATTGTCACGGTTTTATGATTTATCCAAAGGCGAGACGCCAAGTTCTTGCCATATTTTATATTTAACTCAGGCGGATAGTTCAAAAATAGCCACCAGACGAGAACAGTTTCCCCATTCACTCTTAATTGGTGACGGAGATAAGTTTATTAAAAAAGGCGGTATGGTGGCATTTGTGAAAGAGAACAACCGCATCCGGCCCATGATATCTCGCAGCCACATTGCTCCAACAAAAGTCCAACTACGCGCGCAATTGTTGAGTATTTCTATCTTAGCTGAAGATGAGGTGGCTCCATGATCCGTTCTCGCCTTGCTCGGCTGCCTTTGCGTCACAAAATGATGCTTCCAACGTGGTTGATGATAACTTTGATCGTGATTGGTTTAGGCACCTTAGCCATACAATACTTGGTGATTGCGCAAGAAAGTGCTTTAGATCGCCGAATCAATATCCTTGGTCAAGGCGTGGCAAATACACTTCAAGCATCCTTGATGTTTGACGATGCGTATTCTGCAAAAGAGCAATTGATTAACTTAAGCTTTGACCCAGATATTATTTCTGCTGTGGTGATCAACCAACACGACCAAACCATCGCTTCTATTGAAGATTTACCAAAAGAGTGTGCTTGGCATGGTCGTGAATTGTTGTGCGCTAATCAAAGCGTAGTCATGCGCCACAATGATGTATTGTTAGGAGGGGAGAAGCTCGGTGCACTTGAGATTTGGGTTTCGCTTGAAAGCTTGCTAATTCATGAACGTAAAATGTGGTTATCCTTGGGTGTGATTGTCCTGTTACTCTCAATCTGTGCTTGGGCATTAGCCAAATTATTGCATTCATTAATTTCGCTTCCTTTGTTGTCTTTACATCGCTCAGTTGAACATATGGGGCGGGTCGGTGTTATTCGCAAAGCATTACCGGTTTATCATCAAGATGAAGTGGGGAAACTGACCGAGTGTTTTAACGAAATGACAATGAGCCTTGCTGAGCGAGAATCTCAAGTGGCTCAAGTCTTGAAACGAGTTGAAGACAAAAACCGTTATATTCGAAGCGCGCTCGATGCGATGCAACGTTGCGTTCTTGTTGTATCGTCGAATGAGCAAGTAACCTATTTCAACCCAGTGGCAGAAAGCGAACTTCGTGGCATAGAAGTGAACTCCAATGCCCGCAATTTGTTGATGAACTACTTTGAGCCTCAGCTAAAAATCGAGCGCATTATGTTTGCTATTGACACGCATACCACGGTAGAAGGAATCGAGGTACGCAGTGTCGATAAAACTAAGCGCTACCTTATTTCTTGCAACCCGATGGATACTGAAAAGAGCAGTCTGATTCAGCTTCGAGATATCACGGAGCACGCGCTGTCAGAACAAAGACGCAAACTTTTGGATTTGATGTTTGACCAAAACCAAGACGCTATTTTAGTACTCGATCGTGCTTTGAATATTAAGACGCAGAACAACTCAGCGACGCAGTGGTTTGGTGAAGTGGATGCGCTTAAAACACTGGAATTGCTTTCTCCATTTGAAGCAACAAAAGCGATCAAGTTACGCTTATTAAAAACAGGACATTACAAAACGCATGTGGAGCTGAAAAACCAGCAAGGTCGGGTGATACCATGTGAGTTGAAAGTGCGAGTATTAAAAAGTGAAACGGGCAGAGCTGAAGCCTTTGTGGTTTCCTTTACTGATTTGACGATAGATATTGAACTCAAACGTCTCAATTATCAGGCAAACCATGATCCCCTGACCGGTCTTGCCAACCGTGCTAAAGCGGTTCGTCGACTCCAAGAGAAGCATGATGTTGGCGCATCACAACACATCTTATTTGTGGACTTGGATGGTTTTAAGGCCGTTAATGACCAATATGGACATGCAATTGGAGACCAATTGTTGAAGGTTGTGGCGCAACGATTAATGAACTGCGTTGCACGACGCGATCTGGTTTCGCGCTTGGCTGGAGATGAGTTTTTAATTGGGGTCCGTGATGCGTCGAGCAGTGAGCCTATTGCTAGGAGGATCATCGAGAGCCTCGAAAAACCGTTTCTTCTGGGAGACGTGACGTGTGAAGTTTCTGCAAGCATAGGTATCAGTTATTGGTCTCGTGAAGACTCTGCGACGTTAGATGAAAAGATCAACGAAGCGGATGTTGCTATGTATTTAGCGAAAAAAGCGGGGAAAAACCAGTACCACAGCGGCGCCGAAACGGTTTGTTTACTTGATTGACGGAAAACCATGTCCTTGGGCATGGTTTTTATATTACGCAATTTGTTGAACATGCGATAAACGTTGAGCTGTTTAGTTGTTGAACAGCACATTTCAGTTTAATGATGGGATATCCTACCCAAATATGTTGTAGTCCAAGGTGGATAATCTTGTCAGAATGTCCTGACTAAAATCAAAAAAATGCTTTTATAACAATGAAGTAAACACAATTCAAAAATTGTCGAAGTTTGACATTTATGCTGTGCAAATTAGTCTGATCTCCCAAGTTGTGGAAGTCGTTATGTTCAGCATTTTAAGAAAAACAGTCATACTTTTTGTCGCATTTATCGGCACAATCTCTCCGTCATAAATAAAAGCCTAATCTGCCACACTTTGCTTTTTTAACTGCGGCTCATATTTGATTGAATATGCAGTGGATAGCTCAACCTCCAAATGGTTTCTAAGGATGTAATTAATTCTCATTATTAATTATGTTGTGTTAGCTTCTTTTATCGAGTTTGCTCATGTAGAGCAGACTGATGAAAAACTCATCGACCTGCACGTTTATAGCCACTCTCTATGAACTTTACGGTTAGTCAAAGTAAACATGCTCACTTTCTATTTTTAGCTACATTCATAGTTATTTCTATGTTATACACGTATTGATATTATTTTTATAAATAATAAATTGTTTAAATAAATCACAGCTATGCAAGAAGAATGTTCTAAATTCCAATTCAAGGAAGCGATTCGAAAGGGTAGCAAGCATCATGGTAAGAAGGATTTATGACCAACCCTAAGTTAGTAATCGTGGAAGACGACCAAATTTTAAGTGAAATGCTACAAGAATATTTTGAGAGCCAGTCATTTGATGTTGTCAGGGTGGCTGATGGAGTAACAGCCTGTGAACAAATATTGGCGATTCAACCTGATATTGTGCTTCTGGATTTAATGCTCCCTGAAGTAGATGGACTCACGATCTGCCGTCAGGTGCGCAGGAGTCAATTTAATGGCAAGATTTTGATTTTAACAGCAAGTGACGACGATTTTGATCATGTGGCGGCGCTAGAAACTGGTGCTGACGATTTTGTAAGCAAACCTGTACAACAACGAGTTTTGTTGGCAAGGGTTCGCACATTGCTTCGCCGAAACCACGAACTATCACCTAACGATAATGAACTGCATTTCGGTAAATTGTCTCTAAATAAAACGACTAAGTCGTGTGTTTATGCAGGTCAAGACATTACGATGGCTGAGAGTGAGTTTGAATTACTTTGGTTACTAGCTTCCTCACCCGAGCAAGTGCTGTCACGAAGCTTTTTAACTCAGCAGATTCGCGGAGTAGAGTATGACGGTTTTGATCGTTTCATCGATAATAAAATAGTAATTCTTCGTAAGAAGCTAAACGATATAAGTATGCCACCAAAAAAGATTATTACCGTGCGCGGTAAAGGGTACTTGTTTGTTCCGGAGCGCTGGTAAGGGCGGCCATTTTTAATGCGAAGAATCTATTTTGAATACTTGGCGGGTTTAACGCTAATCTTTCTTATAAGTATATACTCCTATGCATTTCTCGTTTATCAGGTTGGCACAGACTATGAATATATTCTAAGAGACCATCAAGCTCAGGCTTCCCAAGAGCTGATCAATATCATTGCGAGTGAAAAGGGGATAGATGAAGCCGAAGCTATCTTGCAGGACTACGCAAACAAAACGCGGCAACTGTTGCGTATCGTGGACCATAAAGATGCACCGGAAATGGTGCAAAAAGCGTTTACCAATCGAGAAATATACGCTTATTACTATGAGGAAGACTTTCTTTGGTTGCGTTTACCGGGAAGTCAAAGCGTATATGAATTATCGGATGATAAAGAGTCGTTCCTCAGAAAGAAGATAAAACTGGAAAATCGTTTGATTTGGGTATTTGCGATTACTGGGTTTGCTTTTAGTGGTCTATTCTTAGTTTGGCGGATAAAACTTCGCTTAAAAAATCTTGAACTTGTAACTATCGCGTTCTCTAATGGCGACTTAATGCAGTGCGCTTCAGAAAAAAATAGTATTAGGCTTGGTACTCTTAACCGTAGCTTTAACGTCATGGCAGATAAAATACGTGACTTAATTAATAGCAACAAGTCACTAACTAATGCAGTTGCTCATGAGCTTAGAACACCAATTTTTCGCATTCAATGGCAAGCTGAGTTGCTCAGTGATTTAGCGCCAACGGACAAGCAGGCGAAAGCTATCTCACGCATTCTTGCAGATACACAAGAAATGGAAGATATGGTCGATGAGCTGCTCTATTACTCTCGACTAGAGCGTGGTAATTCTGAACTACAATTGCAACCCGTAGATTTGAATCATTGGCTAGAAGAGCGATGCGCACTATGGCAAAAAGAGACTCAACTTACTTTGGTGAAGGTGCCGCTTAACAAGACTGTTCCGTTACATGTCGACCTTAAGTTGTTTAATCGTGCTATTGATAACATCGTTCGTAACGCGTTTAAATTTGCTGAATCAAAGATTGTTATTGAACTGTGGTATAACGATGTGGAAGTCGTCGTGGAAGTTCATGACGATGGAAAAGGTGTCGAATCTCAGCATTGGCCGTTTTTATTTGACCCGTTTTACAGTGCAAATACCGCAAGAAGTAAAGGAAAAACAGGTCATGGTCTTGGACTTGCGATAGTAAAACAAGTATGTGAACGGCACCAGGCTCAAGTAGCGGTCAGAGATAGCTATCTTGATGGCGCTTGCTTTTCGCTCTCTTTTCCTCGTATTGACGGGTGAAGTCGCGTATCTTTGCTTTGCTATTATCTTCGTCTCTATGTTTCCCTTTTCCAAGAAAGCTGCTTTCTTACAGGGCGATTAGAGTTATTTCTTAACTCTAATCGCTCTGTGACACATCTTTGGATCGTATGTGCCATTTTTGTCGCGAGCGTCTCATACGTATCGGTTAAAAAGCCAGGGGAGTTTACGCCAGACTTTATGAATCATTTATTATGTTTTGAGATCATATTTCGCCCCCAAATATCTCGACCGATCAAGCTGACCTAAATTTATCCCCAATTAACTAATCAGTAATCGGATACTCTAGAGTGAGTAACTATCAAAATACAAAAAAAAGCTCAATTTAAAACGTCATTACATGCTTCCTTAATAGCTCAAACTAAAATCTGATGGAGCGACTTTGAAGCTTAAAATGAGCGCTTGAGTAACGATGTTGCTTTTGTTTCTTTGTTAATCATCTAGAGTCTTTTGTATTCCTATGTACGCAAATGTAACCATTTGACTACGTTTTATCATTAATTATATTGATGCGCAGTTGTTATAAATAGAGTTTGACGAAATAAAATGGTTGCATATTTATTGAAACGTTTCGCGTTAGTTGTACCGACGTTTCTAGGGATCACAATACTTATCTTCGCAATTACTCGCTTTGTGCCGGGAGGTCCGGTGGAGCGCATGTTGGCAAATATGCAGCCACAAGGTGATGGCGCTTCGGTTAGTGCTGTAGTGGGACAAAACTCTGCGCTATCTGAAGAGCAGTTGGCAGACTTAAACAAGTTTTATGGTTTAGACAAGCCAGTAACAGAAGCTTACGTTGATTGGTTGTATCGTTTGGTTCAATTCGACTTAGGTGAATCGACTCGTTACTACGAGCCAGTAACTGAGATGATCTTCGAGAGGTTGCCAGTGTCTGCGATGTATGGCGGTATCACTTTCTTTATTAGTTACTTCATTTCGATCCCGCTTGGTTATTACAAAGCATTAAAGCACGGTAGTGTTTTTGACTCCGTTTCGTCGATCATGATTTTCGTTGGATATGCGCTACCGGGTTACGTAGTTGGTGTGCTACTTATCACATTGTTCAGCTATCACCTAGAGTGGTTCCCTATGGGGGGATTTGTCGATGACGACTTTGATGATTTCACCACACTTTCTGAGCAGGTGACGGACATTCTTTGGCACGCAGTATTGCCTTTAATTTGTTACTTAATTGGTGATTTCGCTACGTTGACCATGACGATGAAAAACAACCTGATGGAAAACCTTTCTTCGGATTACATTCGAACAGCGATTGCTAAAGGTCTGCCATTTAGACAAGCAATTCGTAAGCATGCACTTCGTAATAGCTTGATTCCAATTGCAAGTCACTTTGGCAACTCGTTACTGTTTTTCATGACGGGCTCATTCTTAATTGAGGTGATATTCGATATCAATGGGATAGGTCTGCTTGGTTACGAGTCGATTGTAGAGCGTGATTACCCAGTAGTAATGGGCATTGTTGCGATTAACGCATTGGTGCTGCTATTTGGCAATATTTTATCTGATGTGTGCGTTGCGCTTGTCGATCCTCGCGTGAAGTTTGGAGCGTAATCATGTCTCGATTAAATCTATTCACTCTCAATCCGTTGACCAGGAAACAAATCAAGCGCTTCAAGGAGATCAAGCGTGGTTACTGGTCACTTATGTTGTTGTCGGCACTATTGATTTTATCTCTGTGTGCAGAAGTACTCATCAATAGTAAAGCGCTAGTCGTTCGTTACCAAGGTGAGTACTTCTTCCCAATCTTCTCGGATGTGTATTCGGGTAGCAACTTTGGTTTGGACTATGCGGCAGAAACCAATTATCGCGATCTTCAACAGAACTTTGAATATGAGAACAATGGTGACTTTGTGTTATTGCCATTAGTTCCTTGGAATGCGTTTGAGCAGGACTTTTCAGGTAGCTTTCCGCCGAATGCTCCGGATTTTGAAGCGCAACACTACCTAGGTACCGATGTTATTGGTCGCGACATTCTCGCACGTTTGGTTTACGGCTTTCGAACGGCGATGGGTTTTGCATTGCTGACAATGAGTATCGCCTACGTCATTGGTGTCACGGTTGGGTGTGCGATGGGTTTCTTTGGCGGGAAATTCGACTTAGTGGTGCAGAGGCTAATTGAAACTTGGTCTATGGTACCGTTCCTCTACGTGATTATGATTTTGGTCTCTATAGCGCAACCCACCTTTATGTTGTTTGTTCTGATCAACGTGGCATTCAGTTGGATGGGTATCACTTGGTATATGCGAACCATGACATACAAGGAGTCAGCACGAGAGTACGTGTTGGCTGCCAAAGCTTTAGGTGCCTCCACTGCTAGGATCATCTTCCACCATATCTTGCCCAATACCATGGTGATGATTGTGACGCTAGCTCCTTTCACTATTGCAGCGAACATAACTGCTCTAACTGCGTTGGATTATCTGGGGCTAGGTCTTATTCCACCAACGCCAAGTTGGGGAGAGCTGTTGCAACAAGGTAAGTCGAATTTAGATTCACCTTGGATTGTGGTGTCTGTGGTAACAGCGATTGTTTCTGTGTTGGTAATGGTGACCTTCATTGGTGAAGCTATTCGCACCGCCTTCGACCCGAAAAAATACACTCTATATATATAGAAACAAGGAAGTAATCATGTATAGATTTGCACTTATTTCACTGTTGCTCAGCGGCTTGGTTCAGGCAGGTGAGTTGCCGAGTGACCTGCAATGGCAAAGCAATTGGCAAGATCCTGTTTTTGCATCGGACGAGGCTAAACGTGGCGGAACTCTGCGTAGCTATATGCTGAGTTTTCCTCAAACTTTGCGCTCTGTGGGGCCTGACGCGAACTCCGGCATTCGCTTTTACATTATGGATGGCACGCCAAAGCTTGCTCAACGTCACCCAAATACGGGGAAGTGGATCCCTCAACTCGCTGATGAGTGGGCGTTTTCTGATGACTACAAAACCGCTTACTTCAAATTGAATCCTAAAGTCAAATGGTCTGATGGTGAAATGGTAACGGCAGATGATTACCTGTTCATGCTAACGTACTACCGCTCTAAAGACATTATTGATCCTTGGTACAACGATTTCTTCAGAAACACTATCGCAAGCGTTGAGAAATTCGATGACTACACGATCTCTATCACAGTCTCTGAGCCAAAGAGTAATGATGAACTGATGGTGCTACTTAACACACCAAATCACGGGTTACAGCCGCGCCCGCGGCATTACTTTGCCAATATCAATGACCAAAACGGCGATGGTATGGACGACAACTTTGTTCGCAAATACAACTTCAAAGCGGAGCCAACGACATCACCTTACTACATCTCAAAGATCAACAAAGGTCGCAGTATTACTTTCAAACATGTAGGTGACAATTGGTGGGGATATGGCAACAAGTATTATCAGAACCGCTTTAATGTCGACAAATTGCGCATCAAGGTGATTCGCGATTCAGACATTGCACGTAAACACTTTGAGAAGGGAAAGTTGGACACCTTTACCATGGTACTTCCGCAATTGTGGCATGAGAAGACGGATTCAGCCCCCTTTGCGAAAGGCTACATTCAAAAGTTTTGGGGCTTTAACCAAACATCGCAAGGTGCGGGTGGTTTGTGGATGAACACCTCGATGCCGCTACTAAGTGACATTAACGTTCGTAAAGGGATCACTTTCGCAACAGACTTTGACGGCATGATCAAGAATGTACTTCGCGGTGACTACTCACGCAAGCCTCATGCAATGGGCTATGGTCATGGCGATTACGACCTGCCAGATGCGAAGGCACCTGCGTTCGAACCAGAGCTAGCTATCGGTTATTTCGAAGCGGCTGGTTTTACCAACATCGGTCCTGACGGTATTCGAGTCAATAAAAACGGTGAGCGCCTCAGCTTCAAAATTACCTACGGTTACAATATTTGGACGCCTCGTATTGCGTATCTAAAAGAGCAAGCCAAGTTAGCAGGATTAGAGCTTAATCTGAACTTGGTGGATGGTTCGGCAGCATTCAAATATATCTTAGAGAAAAAACATCAACTGGCATTTTTAAATATGGGTGGCGGAGAGTTACCAGCATATAAAGAGTACTTCCACTCTAGCAATGCAAACCGGGTCCAGACCAACAACCATACGAACTACAGTTCGTTAGAGTTGGATCGTGAGATTGAGGCATTCAACTCCGAGTTTGATGCCGATAAGAAATATCAACTGTCGAGAGAGATACAGAAATTAATCTCAAATGCCTTTGTGATTGTGCCTGGCTACATGGTCCCTTATACGCGTGATGCACACTGGCGCTGGGTCAAGTACCCCAATAACCCGATGACTAAGAAAACTGGTGCGATGTTCAACATTTTAGGTACCAGCAATTTCTGGATTGATACCGAATTAAAACAACAAACTCAGCTGGCTTATAAAGAGGGCGAAACTTTCGAACCTGTCACTGTGATTGACGAGCGTTACAGGTTATAGGACGAAATACTAAATGAAGCAACAAACAGTACTAAAGGTACGCGATTTAGAGGTGGAGTTCAGCATCGATGAAGGTACCGTCAAGATCTTAAAGGGTGTCTCATTTGACGTGCGAGCAGGTAGAACTTTGGGCTTAGTTGGGGAGTCGGGTAGTGGAAAGAGCGTTACATCAATGTCGATCATGGGACTGTTACCTAAACCATACGGGCAGATAACTAAAGGTGAGATTTGGTATCGCGATACGGATCTGACCAAGATGGTCGAAAGGGATTTGTACCAGATGCGTGGTAACCGCATCTCAATCATATTCCAAGACCCAATGACGGCACTTAACCCAGTTCAAACGGTTGGTAATCAGTTGGTGGAAGTACTTGACCTGCACCATAGTCATATGTCTAAAGCAGAAAAGGTGGATTACTCGATCGGCTTGCTGGAAAAAGTAAAAATTCCTATGCCAGAGCTTAGGTTTCAAGAGTACCCGCATAACCTTTCTGGTGGTATGAGACAGCGAGTGATGATCGCAATGGCTCTTGCTTGTAAGCCTGATGTGCTTATCTGTGATGAACCGACGACGGCGTTGGATGTGACGGTTCAAGCCTCAATCCTAAAGTTAATGAAGGAGCTTCAGGAAGAGACAGGCATGGCGATGATTTTCATTACACATGACTTAGGTGTTGTGGCTGAGATCTGTGATGACGTTGCCGTGATGTATGACGGACGTATTGTCGAAAACGCTGATGTGTTCGAGCTCTTCGATTACCCAAAACATCCTTATACCAAGAGATTGCTTAGTCTGATACCTGACTCAGATTCAGAGTCCAAACAGGCGATACAGGTTGTTCCTATTGATCTTTCACTTTTCCCTGAATACCAGGGGGCATCGTAATGGCTGAGCTATTAAGAATTGAAGGGTTAAAACAGTATTACCTAACGGGTAAGGGGGTCTTCAAAAAAGGTTATGTGATCAAAGCAGTAGATGATGTTTCATTTAGTTTAGAGCAAGGCCAAACGCTCGGACTAGTGGGTGAGTCTGGCTGCGGTAAAAGCACACTTGGTCGCACTATTCTCAAACTGTACGAGCCGACGGAAGGTAAGATTTTCTTCGAAGGAAAAGAGATAACGCATTTGAACTCGAAGCAGATGAGACCGCTTCGACGCGAGATGCAGATTGTGTTTCAAGACCCATTGGAGTCACTAAATCAAAGACACACTGTAGGTGGTATCTTAGAAGAGCCCTATAAGATTCATGGTATTGGTACACCAGCAGAAAGAAAACGATGGGTATTGGAACTACTCGACAAGATCGGTTTGCCGCACACTGCAGTGAATCGTTATCCTCATGAGTTTTCTGGTGGCCAAAGACAGCGTATCGGTATCGCTAGAGCAATCGCACTTAAGCCAAAACTACTTATCTGTGATGAGTCAGTATCGGCTTTGGATGTGTCGGTGCAAGCTCAGATATTGAATTTACTGCTAAAGATACAAAAAGAGATGAACCTATCAATCATATTTATCTCACACGACTTGTCGGTGGTTAAACATATTTCAGACCACGTAGCAGTAATGAAAAAAGGGAAAGTTGTCGAAATGGGAACCGCGAAAGAAGTATATTCATCGCCAAAGAATGAATATACGAAAGAGTTGTTATCCGCTATTCCAATTACACACCCTTCACAACGAATAAAAAATACAAGTCAGGTGGCTAATAACTATTAAAAAGACAAACGGATTTAAATAGCAGAAGGACAGTATGAATAAAACAAAAGTATTGCCAATTCTATTTTTGGCAACGCCCTCTTTTGTGCTCGCAAACAACTTGAATGATGAGTGGGACGAGAGTGACAAAAAGAGCGCATGGTCAGGATATGTGAGTGCCGATTATTCGCGTAATGGCTACGAAGACAGTGCTTACTTAGCTAATCGTTCAGCTTCGGCTACGGGCGTATTACGCTATGCGGTTTCTGACAAATCTAGGTTGCAACTCGTGGTATCTGGATATCACCAACAGGATGGAGATGTTTATGGTACTCGCGGTCAGTTCTGGAATGACACCTCGTTATCATGGGCTTACAACGGATTGTTTAATCCGACAGAAGGTTCATCGGTAAGCGGTGAAATTAGAGCGATATTTCCAACCTCAAAGTCTTCTAAAAGAAATGACCTTCAGTTTGGAACGCGTTTAAAACTTCGGTGGAGTGCTGCATTTGATGAGTGGTTAGACGGTCTGACGCTTAGCAATACAGTTCTGCTACGAAAAAACTTCCATGAATACAAAACCGCTGGTGGTTATCAGTTGATTGAGTATAGGCTGAGTAATCAATTTTCTGTGGATTATGCATTTGCAGACGACTTTTACTTCAATATTTTCTTAATGCCGAGGCAGTCGTGGAATTATCAAGGTAACTCACTGGATCCGACTATTTTACATGGAGAAGAAATTGGTTACCAAATGACAGAGAGCATTTCTATGTCAGTTGGTATGACAAACAGTGTAGGTTATTACAATCCAGATAAAGGGCAAAACCCGCTGAATGATCTGATTGATTTAAAAAAGATGACCTATTACGCAGTGGTTAATTATCAGTTTTAGCGAGATAGCTAATTAATAAAAAGACATCGTTACTTAAGAAACGATATAACTATAAATACAGGGACATTATGTTTAGAAAAACAATAATTGTAGCAAGCATCGCTGCTGGACTCAGTGGATGTGGAGCCGAGGATCGCGCTTATGACACAGTTGAAAGATCCGCAAAAGAGGTGACAGTTCAATCTCTAGATACAGAATCGTTGTGGATGTACATGCCTTCAACTGGTGAAGCACCGCGTTACGCTTTAACGCAGCGTGGTTTTTTTCAAGGCGATCCAAAATTAGTGAAGCTACGTTTTGACGAAACCAATGGTATTTACGTCGAAGCGCTTGACCGTGACAAAGTTGATTCTCTGGAACCTAGTCGTTGGGACTCCGAAATCAACCGCGTACCAGTATTGAAAATTCCAGGTGAATTCAGGCAGTATCGTTGTGCCGAAAATGGTTACGGTGAATGTACCAACAAGGAAGAGATCAATAGAGACGAGAACGTCGATTGGTCGACTGCGACACACTTCATTCCGGATTACGAGAATATTGAATCGTTATCGGAAGACACGCTTAGCACTTGGTACACCGCGAGCAACGTAGCAGAGAGTGCCGATCCACGTGTTATCTCATACGAATACAACCCGGAAGAGGGTGTAATTAACGTCGAAATTGAGCGTACATATACAGCAAACCCGGATGATCAATATAAGTTCGGCGGTTTAGAAAACTTGTCATTCAAGACTCGTTTTTTCTACTCTCTTGTCAAGCTGGACAAACTAGCAAGCCCTAATTACAAACCTGTTTATTATCAAGGGCAAGATAGCGCGTATTACGGCTTCTTTAATGACAGCAAGGCAGTGAAAACACACACAGGTGAGAGCGATGTTCAAGGCTCACGTTTTGCTTACATTAACCGTTTTAACCCAAATCTTGAATCGATTGATTATTACCTAAGTGATACTTACTTTGATGAAGGTAATGAAGTCTACCGTCAGCTGACTATTGACACGATGAAAGAAGTTAACGAGTCACTCGAAGGAACTGGTGTACCACCAATCAGAATCGTCAATACCAAAGAGAAAGCAGGTATTAAATCTGGTGACCTACGTTACAACGTTTTCAACTTGATTGATGAACCAGTTGACAATGGCTTGTTGGGTTACGGTCCATCTGCAACTAACCCGTTAACGGGTGAAATCATTCATGCCCATGTTAACCAATACCTTGGTGTTATTCGTACCACTACTCGTCGTTACTGGGACGACTTAGCGATGCGTTATAATCGTCAAGAAATCGCTAAGCTTGCACCGAAAGATGACACTGCGACAGATAGTGGCGATGCTGACAGCGATACCGCACCTGTGGTCGCTGAGCGCACTGACATTGATGTGTTTAACGACATGATCACGGCTGACCGCGGTCCAGATCAGTTCGTACCCCAAGTGACTGAAGATGAAATGGCTTTTGTTGGAGAAGGTACGTTTGTAAATGAAGTGCCTAAAGCAGACCTAGATCATAAGTTCGATGTGGACAATAAAGAGCTCGCTCTACAAACCTTCTACAAGCGCCAAGATATGCTTAAGCGATTCTCAGAGCAGAACGTTTATAGTGAAGACGCTATGTGGTTAAGTACCAATGCGAAAGGTTTGATTTCTGGTATCGACTACGCTGATGGTGGTTATTTTGCTGATGCCAAGCAAAACACCATGAAAAAATGGAGTGAATTGAGTTTAGAGCAACAAAAGTTAGCCAGTGAAGCGATCTCTGAGCATATGTTTAAGTCTACATTGATCCATGAGCTTGGACACAATTTAGGTTTAAGACATAACTTTATGGGTTCAGTAGATAAGGCGCATTTCTACACAGCTGATGAGCTAGCAAACAGCAGCCTTGGTCACCAAGCTAAACCTGCGGCTTACAGCTCGATCATGGACTACGGTGCATCAATTTTTGATGAGTTGTTGGTGTTTGGTAAATACGATAAAGCGGCTCTAAAGTTTGCCTATGCCCGTGAAATCGAAACCAATGAGTTTATTGGTGAATCAGTTCGAGATAAGACGGGTGCCCAAGTTCGTAAGACATACTCACTTGCAGAATACGATCGCAAGATGAGCGAGGATTACAACACCTATCCTACAGGCGTAATTGCTCACTTGCGTGCGAATGTGGGTACTGACGATATACCTGAGTTGGCGAGCTACCGTTTTTGTACAGATGAACATACGACAACAAGCTTAACGTGTGATCGTTTTGATGAGGGCACATCGCTAACAGAGATCACTGAATTCCGAATTCAGCGTTACTACGACAGTTACGAAACGGCGAACCGTCGAAATGGTCGTGACTTTTTCTCTCAATATCACCAATACGAATACTTTTGGCAACGTATGTATGAATTCCAAAAGATACGTGACATAGTCGAAAATGTTGGTGAGATCGATTTTGTCTTCGCACGCTACATTGGTGCTAATACCACCAATAACAAGGGGCAAGTGTTTGAGGAGATTGCAGAAAACAATTGCTTAGATTGGCGTGGAAACCCTAAACCGCTAGACAGTATGTCAGCAGGGCTCCGTCCTATCTGTGATACATACAATGCGGCAAACTTAGCTGCTGACTTCTTCTTAGATGTACTGACAGCACCAGATAAAGTTTGTGAGCTTGAAGAGCTAAGTGGTATTGATGGTGTACCTAATCGTTATCGCTTCGCAAAATTGTCTGACCTTTGGCTGACATACCAAACGGGTATGTCACTGAACCGCGATGTTCCAACTAGCTGTTTCGATGAGGAACTCGTTCAAATACTTAAAAAGCAAGCCAACGAAATCGTGATGCGCTCAGAAACGCGTGATGGTCATATTTGGTCGAGCTTAAAAGCAAATAATCCATATCAGACAGCTTCTAACTCAGTAGACTTATTGGGCGTGTGGCCAGACAAACTGCTAGCTGCACAAATGTTGGTTCGTCGTGATTCGCCTTACATTGCTACAGAAAACTCAAGCTTGGCGCTGATTGATCTGTCAGACAAGATCACTAAACTGTATACGCACCTATCTGATTTAGCGGGTCGACCTGAAGCGCGTCAAGCGATATTCGTTGATGGTAATGGTGATTACGTTGAAACGGTGCTTCGCTACCAGCCGAGTTTGACTCAAACAATCGAGGCGGTTCCATCATACTTGTGGCCAATGAAACGTTATTTTGTCATGGGCGGACAAGAAGCATTCGAATATTGGACGGAAGGGTCGCCACAAGACTCGGTTGTCCCTTACTTCGGTACTTTGCTAGCAAACTTGATGAAGTACAATCGTGCCAATGAGTACGGGTTGGGTGACTCTGTACGTGGGCTAAGTGATTCAATTGCGATCAACCTAGCGAACAGTGCAACCGCAGATCCGAACGGTATTAACTTTACATGGAAGGGTATGAATTACTCCTTGAACTCACGTAACTCGTTAGCTAATGCGGTTGCTTCACGTGCTTTGTACCAAGATGAGCAAAAAGCTCGTGTTGAGAAACTAAATAGTTTGCCATATCGCGTTCGAAATGCATTGTCTGTATTTAAAAATACACGTGACCGCAATGAAGCCCGTATCATTGCAATTGGTGATAAAGATGCACTTGTAGCCCTTCGAGATACAACAGGTTTTGCACGTTTTACTATGTTTGACAAAATGTTTGAAGAGTACGAAGAAGATGGCAACAAATGTCTGCGCTTTAAGGTGGATGGTGAGTCTGATGAAGATCATATGAAGCGTAAGTGTAACTCTCTAACTCGCCTACAAACAGCTCAAAACAGTGCGATTGGTAAGTTTGAAGGTGATGAATTAGACAAAATGTTTGATGTAGCACAGATCTTTGGTGACCAAATTGCTGAGAACAATACGAGTTCTCTCAACGCCTCTCACAAAGAAGTATATGACTACGATCCAGAAGAGCTAAGGCTTTGGAGCTCGAATGAGTATGTAACGTATCGACGTGCCTTTGAGCAGTTCCCTTTGTATAGTGACTAAGTAAAAAGGCTAAGTAGGCAAGGGTGTCATATGCGTAAAAACCGGTTTAGCTTTTGGCTGACCGGTTTTTTTTGCATGGTTTTTTATATTGCGCAATTTGTTGAGCATGCGATAAACGTTGAGCTGTTTAGTTGTTGAACAGCACATTTCAGTTTAATGATGGGATATCCTACCCAAATATGTTGTAGTCCAAGGTGGATAATCTTGTCAGAATGTCCTGACTAAAATCAAAAAAATGCTTTTATAACAATGAAGTAAATACAATTCAAAAATTGTCGAAGTTTGACATTTATGCTGTGCAAATTAGTCTGATCTCCCAAGTTGTGGAAGTCGTTATGTTCAGCATTTTAAGAAAAACCGTCATACTTTTTGTCGCATTTATCGGCACAATCTCTCCGTCATATTCCTTTGCTAGCGATGAGTCTAGTGAAACCGTGCTTGTCGGTGTGATAGCGCTACGCTCAGAAGATCCAGAAATCGGCAACAAAATTGGCACTTATTATGGGATCAACCTCGATTACCTGACTAACATCGCCAAAGTGCTCAATCTTGAACTTGAGTTACGTTCATACAATACGATTCCAGAACTGTTCGCTGATATTGAGAATGGCACGATAGACGGTGCTGTTGGTTTTAGTAAGTCGCCGGACAGAGAATCTCGCTTTATCTTCTCGGATGCTTTTTTCTCTAGCACCATCGCGGTTTGGTATCGTGAAGACAGCTATTACCAACGTGATCCACGAGAACTCCAATGGGTTTGTGTTATCGGCACCGTTTACTGTGAATACCTCGAAGACATGGGGGCGACGAAAGTCCGCACAGTGGAAAGTCGCCCTAAAGCCTTTGAAGAAGTCAGAGGCGGTCGTGCAAACGCTTTGATCTCAAGTTACGTTGCTATCAACCAATATTTAGACGAGAACGACATTGTCAATGGTGCGGTTGATATTCCCAGTTGGCTGAATGAAGAAGAATCGAGATTTATAGCTTCCAAATCAAACCAAGCGCTTGTTGACCGTATTAACAAAATTTTAAGCTGGGAACGCAATGGTAAAAACATTCGCTCGGTTGCGTCTACGAACCCATATCATGTCAACGACAAACTGCTGGTGGAATACCGAAGAGATTTAGAAAACAAGCAAATCATTACCTACAGCAGCAGTGAAGAAGCGTTTCCTTTCTTATTCAGAAACCCTCACACCGATGAGTTGGACGGGTTTCTGCCTGATTTCATCGATTTGATCCAGTCTCGCACTGGCTTGAAGTTCGAATATCAAAAGCCTAGCAGCAGCTTAAACAGTGGATTGACGGCGTTCAATGCCGACTTAGTTCCTGTGGCTTATGTAGAGAATCCACCCTTATCAGATTGGTTAGTCACCAAGCCGTTCATGCACAACAACTTTGTTGCAATAGAAGCATTGGACCCGAAAGAGCATCCCGCACACGACGCGCGATCTGGCATTCTAATGAGTTTAAAAAAACAAGGTTTGGTCAATCTCGACTCATGGAAGGAAGAGCGCTTTACTCGCTATGAAGACCTTAGGCAACTGTTGACTGATCTCAAACAGGGCAAGATTGAAGTTGCGTATATCCCTGATGACATCGTGCATAGCATGATCGCGCAGGACAACATTGATGGGTTGCTGATCAGTGAAAAAGATACGCTGACCTTGTCGATTGCTTTTGCGGTAGCGGACCATAACACCAAGCTAAAGAAAATACTCGACAGCATCATTGATACCATTGATGCCAAAGAGATAGAAAAGCTTAATAGAACTTACCGAAACTTCAATCTCGTCTACGGTTACGATGAAGAACATATCTTCACCATGATACTGATTGTTGTGGTTGTGTTTGTGATCCTCTTGGCGGTTGCGTATTTCGTGTTGGCGCACCTTAAACTCAAAGTCAATTTGGCAGAGCTAAACGCAACGAATGAGGAGAAAGAGAAGCAGTGGTTGATGGAGATTATTCAAGAAATCAACAGCATTGTTTTTATTCACGGCGAAGATAACCAAATTCAAATGAGCAATTGCTCTTTATATAAAAACCATCGTTGCAAAGGCTGCACGATTCAAAGTCGAAAAAGTGCCAAACCTTTGGTCGACAATGTGATCGAATTGCGTCAGGTGATTGCAGGTAAACGCATCGCAGATATAACAGCATCCAATGGTTGTAAGCTTGGTATTCAGCATGTTTACCGAGAACGTAAAGCCATTCTTTCTCCAAGTAGCAAAAAGAAATTTGTCCTGACCGTACTTCAAGATATCACTGAGCAAAAAGAGCGAGAGTTTGCGTTAATTGATGCGCAAGAAAAAGCGCAAACTGCGGTTCGTTCTCGAGAGAATTTCTTGGCAACCATGAGCCATGAGTTAAGAACACCACTTTCCGCTGCGCATGGTCTACTCGACTTGTTAGACCGTCAGACCAGCAGTGAGGGGAGTAAAGAGCTTATCACCCAAGCGATGCGCTCACTAAACCACTTGAACCTGCTGGTGGACGAAGTCCTTGATTATTCCAAGCTAGAAGCTGGTCAGTTGAAAGTGACGCCAGTAAAAACTCATGCTGTAAACACCTTGTGTGACGTGATTCGTAGCTTTGAACCAAAAGCGTCCAGTAAAGGGTTAGAGTATCGAGTGACCTTCAAACCCTTCTTAAATCCATGGTTGAAAGTGGACGCAGTGCGCTTAGTTCAAATCGCGACCAATCTACTCTCCAATGCCGTTAAGTTTACCAACGAAGGAGAAATCAGCGTCAGCATTGCCGTTCATGAAGGGCGATTGATCTTAAAAATCGCGGACACAGGTATCGGTATGACGGAAACGCAACTCGAAGGTATTTTGCAGCCGTTTGTTCAAGCAGATGACACCATTACGCGCAGGTACGGAGGAACAGGGCTTGGCTTGAGTATTGTCGACCGCCTCGTGGACTGCATGGGAGGGGAGTTATGTATTAATTCCCAGTTCGGTCTTGGCACCACGATGGTTGTGAAGTTGCCTATTACCTTCTGTGAACCAGAGCCTCAAGCGGCACTGTCTTATACATTTTCACCGATGTTACCTGCCAATGTCCGTGATTGGTGCCTTGTGTGGGGGATGGCGTCGACAGATGTGAAGCCAAATTTGGTGGGGCAGTTTTCACCGCAAGGGAAATACCAAGGACTAAACCTTGATTGTGGCAGTAAAGGAAGCTGCGAGTTAACACCGTCAGAAGCCAAGTATCCAGATACCTTACTGGCGTTGCTGCGTCAAGATTGCACCTTAAAGCCGACAGCTGAAACGGAAGACACGAATAGCAATCTTGATTGGAAGCACGGCACTGTTTTGGTCGCAGAAGATAACCCGATCAACCAAAGCGTGATCACGATGCAACTGCGAGAACTTGGCATTGAGCCTGTCATCGTAAGTAATGGTCTTGAAGCATGGCAATACGTGAATCGCGATCATCAGGTGGCGTTGGTTCTTACAGATTTTCACATGCCCGAAATGGACGGTTTTGAGTTGGTGAAGAAGCTCAAAGCAGCACCAGAGCTGGCTTCAATACCTGTTATTGGTGTCACCGCGGAAGACTCTCGCTTAGCAAACGAACGGGCTAAACACATTGGCATCGATGACATTCTTTATAAACCTTATGACCTTGAAAAGTTAAGGTCAAAACTGCTGCCGTTCTTAGGGCAAGAGAAAATGGCACAGTGGCCAGAATGGATTGAGAAATTTAGAAAGCAAGACGCTAAGGAGATAGCCAACGTTTTTAAAAGCTCAATGACGCACGATGTGGCAAACCTAAAAGCTGCGACAAGCAAACAAGATAAAAAACGCATTATTCACGGCATAAAAGGCGCGCTTGGCGCCATTGGAGTAACTATTTTAGCGGAGTTATGCATTGAAGCCGAGAAGGCCAGTGATGGTGAGTTTGAAGTTCATGTCACCGACCTTATTGAGCGCATAGAACAAGAAATCAACCTTGCAGAACATTGGATTAGAGCACATGAATAAAGATCTTAAAGCGATGGTGATTGATGACCATCCACTGCAAATCACTTTGCTAAAGCAAATGTTATCTCGGCATGGGGTTGACGTCTCGACATTCGATAATGTTGATAGCGCAATTCAGCACGTCAAAACATCGGACGTGGACATTATTTTTTGTGATTTGCAGATGCCGAATAAAGATGGTGTCGACATGATGATGATGCTCAACCAAATCGGCTACCAGGGAAAGGTTGTGTTAGTCAGCGCGATGGAACTGATGATTGTCGCCACCGTTAGAGCGATGTGCGAATCGTTCAGTTTCGAGGTTCTCGGTAAACTTCTAAAACCTTACGATGAAGAGCAAGTGGTCAAAATGCTCAACAAGTCGGGTGTTCAACCAGCGAAATTCACTTCATTTCAGCAACAAGTTTGCGTGCAAGACCAAGAGTTTTTGTTTGCTTTGGCTGAGGGGCGAGTTAAAAACTACTACCAGCCACTAGCGGACGCAAACACGGGAGAGATCATAGGTTATGAAGCCTTAGCGCGTTGGTTTCATCCCATTTACGGCGTTTTAGCTCCGTACAACTTCCTTTCTATTGTGAAGCGCTGCCATTTATCTGCGGAGTTGTTTGATTCGGTGTTTAGTAATGCGTTATACGACATGAAGAACCGTGGGCTGAGGTTACATGTTTCACTGAATGTTGATCATGACAACTTAGAAGATCCGGAATTTGCGACTCGCTTTATCGAACGTTGCTGTGAGCATGGCATCAGTCCAGACCAGTTTACGATAGAAATTACTGAGCGAGACACGTTTGAGACCAACGCCGCACTTTACAAGAACCTACTTAAATTCCGAATGAGTGGAGTAACCGTCAGCATTGATGATTTTGGTACGGGATCATCATCGTTGGAAAAGCTCGCTCAACTGCCTTTTAACGAACTGAAAATAGACCGATCTTTCATTCAAGGTTTGGTCAATGACCCTAAAAAGAAAAATATAGTATTAGCCATCTGTGCACTCGCAAAAAGCTTAAACATTAGTGTTGTCGCAGAGGGGGTGGAAGACGAACCGACGCTAAACGCGATGCGCCAATACACGGTTGACGTATGTCAGGGCTATTACATCGATAAACCAATGCCATTAGAAGCAATAACGATACTGAAATAAAAGCATGATGAATAAACTGAACTATCTGATCTTTGATGATCACCCGCTGGTTTGCATTGCCATTAAATCTTTGGTCGAGAGCCTAGGCACTGCAAATGATGTTTTAACGGTAACCAATTCAA
Source organism: Vibrio sp. SCSIO 43155 (assembly GCF_023716605.1). Taxonomy (NCBI): domain Bacteria; kingdom Pseudomonadati; phylum Pseudomonadota; class Gammaproteobacteria; order Vibrionales; family Vibrionaceae; genus Vibrio; species Vibrio sp. SCSIO 43155. The sequence continues at coordinate 933,968 of NZ_CP071853.1, forward strand.
AAGACGCCTTAAAAATATTGAAAGAGCAACAAATTGGGCTGCTCATTTTGGATGTAAATCTCGCTGATTGCGATGGCTACGATTTCTACAAGCGCATTAAATCGCACGGTTTTGCAGGAAAAGTGATCTTCTTTTCTGCGGAGACAAGTCATATGTATAGCCAAATGGCATTTCGCTCTGGTGCTGATGGTTATGTATGTAAATCAGAAAACCACGAAATCTTAAAAGACGCGATTGAGGCTGTTTCCAAAGGTTATTCGTTTTTCAAATTCAAGCAGAGTGTTGAAGAGCATCGTAATGTACCAGCGTTATCCAGCCGTGAGAGTGCAGTGATGAAGTTATTGCTGCAAGGGAAAACCAATCGAGACATCGCGGATGTACTCTCGATCAGTGATAAGACTGTAAGTACCTACAAGCGCCGAGTTTTGGATAAGTACAATGTGAAGAATATCGTTGAACTCTCTAAAGTGCTCGGTACGTAGTAGGAGAAAGAATGAACCTGAGAAACGTTTATTTGTCATTCTTCTTTGCTGTGCTTTTGTTTGTGACCTCAATGACCATGATTGGAGCCATGCTCATTTCTCATGAGGTGAAGCAATTTAAAATCTACACACAAGGCATTTCAAAAACCAAACAAAAAGTCATCATGCTAGGGCTCTTATTGGAGTCTGAGCTAGCGCGTTATGAAGGAACTTCGGCTAAGGAGATTACTGATGCGACCGAGTTCAGCTTTCAAGATGCGATTTACAAGCTTGATCCAAAGAGCGAGCTAGACTTTGTAGAAGCCGTTGCGCGTAAAGTGCTACATGAAGCTGAAGGTTATTTATCCAATGTCTACGAGCGGATTGATATCGTCCTTTATTTTCGTTCATACACAGGAAACAAGTTGATTCTTGAAAATGCTATTGATGGACTACAAGATTTGACGGAGCCTTTTGATATTGATTGGTGTAAAGAGACAAATTCTTGTTCGTTGGCGGCATGGAAAGATCAGTTGTCTGACCGTATTCTGATTTCTAAACCTTTTAAAACCACCTATTCGGATAGTCGAGCCTTTAGCATTATTAGCCCGGTCTACTTCAAAGGGGAGTTGGTTGGTGAATTTGGAGAGCAAATCTTTCTCGATTCGCTAAAGGCAGAAGGAAAGCAACTCAAAGTCGATATTAATAACGGAAATAAGCACATTGTGGTGTACTTTCCTCATTATCCTTGGCCTGAGTTTGCATACACTCAAACGTACGTAGCAGATAATAATAACCTGATTGTGTACAAATACCCGTTTAGCAAGATACTTATCGATTTTGGCTGTTTGTTCTTTGTCTTTTTTGTTGTGATCTTTGCGTATTATTCAAAAGCGCAAGAGTCAAAAGAGAGCAAAATTCAACTGGCTAACGCAATCAGTGACGCAACGAAAGACGAGCTAACCGGGTTGTTTAATCGAAAAGTGTTCAAAGAGCAGGCTTTTAAGAACAAGATTAAGATGACACCGTTTACTGTGATTGCCATTGATGGCGATCGAGTTAAACGAATTAACGATAAATTTGGGCACCACGTTGGAGATGAAGTCATATCGATAATTGCTGACTCCATGAAAAAGGTCTTTCGGTCGACGGATTATCTTATTCGCACGGGAGGCGATGAGTTTATTGCGATATTACCCGATTGCAGTGAGAGCAAATCGTTAATTTTGGCGAAGAAATTACGCGCTGCAGTGAAAGAAAATCGCTTAAAAAGTATGGACGTAGAAGTGAGTGTCAGTACTGGTATTGCAATGAGCGCTGAACATGAGACGCTGAACAACGTCATCATGCGCGCTGATGAGGACCTTTATGAATCTAAGCGTCACCGTAGCTAAGTAGCTAAGTAGCTAAGTAGCTAAGTAGCTAAGTAGCTAAGTAACTAAGTAAACAAGTAACTCAGTATCCAAGTAGGTTAAGTAGCTAAGTAACTAACTTAAGACAGTGTCTTAAACCTGAAAATTGCTTTAACTGGCTTTAATGTCATTAAGCAACGGTATAAGAGTTTGATAAACTTGACCAAAACGTGACTTTGGTCTTCTATAGTAAAGCAGCCTTACTCATTAGGCTGCTTTCTGTGTATTTGGCTGAAGGTAAATAAAGAACTCAATTTTCATCTCTGACCCTATTTGGTAGCTGTGCTGTGAATAAAGATCTCGACCTAAACCTACTTAAAATACTGGTGCTACTGGAGCGTCATCGTCAATTGAAACCCGTTGCGAAAGCATTGGGCAAGAGCGAAGCCTCTATCAGCAAATACCTAACTCGCCTGCGTACTCAATTGGAAGATGAACTCTTTATCCGCCATGCACATCACTTTGAACCAACGGATTATCTAAAGCGTAAATTACCAGAAATTACTGATGCGCTAGGGCAGTTAGAATCTTGTCTAGTTCGCCGTGAGTTCGACCCTCTCTCGTACGAGAAAAGCATCTCAATCTGCTTGCCTCAATCAGCACAACAGTCATTTGGTGATCTGCTTCTTATTGATTTAATGGAATTATTTCCTAATGCCTACATCAATGTAGAAAGCAGTACGGATAGCACAATAGACGATATCTTGGTTGATAAAGTAGATATGCAATTGCATTACTTTAACGAAGAGTATCCAAAAACCATCCATCAACAATTTATTGGTTATGCGCCAGCTGTCATCGTGGTACCCGAAGAGCTTGGGATCAACGATCTCGAAACCGCGTGTAAGCTCGATTTCATTTTGCTTGAGTTAGCCGGTTGGAAGGATAGGGAGCAGGTGACCAAGCGAGCGCTCGAACAAAGTGGGATTAATATAAACCGTGTTGCGACGATTGGTAATATCACGAGTCTACTCAAAGTCATAAGAAGCAAGGCTGCAGCGACAATATTACTTGAGTATCAAAAGCCAATTGAAGGCTATACCTTTATCCCTGTACCGGAGAGTTTTTACCCTCAAGGGCGACCAAAGGTCGTGATACAAATGAAGCAATCTCATCGCTACAACTCGATGCATCAGCTATTAACCGATGCTATCGCGAAGTACGTTATTTCTTAGCAGCACAAGCTGCCGCATTCATCTTGCGGAAGTGTATTAAGTAGCTCTACAACGGACTCGGCATGGTATTTCTTCAATATGCGAGTCTTATAAGTACTGATGGTCTTTGCACTTAATGACAGCTGTTCAGAAATCTTCTTATTTGAATAGCCTTGAGCCAAATAATGGAAGACCATTGCTTCACGGTTCGATAAAGCAACGTTACCGCTTGATTGATTGTGCGTTGCTTTAAACATGGAATAACCACGCGTCACGCTAACAATCGCATCCATAATGGTCTCTTTCGATTCATTCTTATTTAAAAATCCATGCGCACCCATTTCAAACGCGGCTTTGGACAAGCTGCTGTAATCGCGAGAGGAAATAAATAAGATTCTTCCTTGATAACCAGTTGCCAGAATGTTCTTTGCCAAACGCATACCGTCTCTGTCACCTAAAACTACATCTAAAATAACCAAGTCAACAGGCTGGTTGCGAATGAGCTCCATAACTTCGGCACTGTCAGTTGATTCTACAACGTTCACAGTTTGGAAAGCGTTTTGAACAAGAGAAGCGAGCGCTTCGCTATATAACGGTTGGTCGTCGATAATAAGAACGTTATTCATATTTTGTGCCTCACCTTATATTTCAATTTACTTGCCGCTTCCATTCAGCACTCATTTAACGAGAAGGGATTGTAGGAAAAATCCTTGCCGTGTGGGTGAAAATGACAATTTCATTATTTGAAAAGGTGTGTCTCATTTTTTAGAAAGTGTCGCGTGGTAGATTATGGAATCAAAGAGATACGGCACGAAAGAATCACTGACCTCAGTTGAAGTACCAATCTTTCTTTGCTGTCGGAAAAGGCTTACATATTCGAATAAATTCAATAATAACAACAAGATAGTGTTGTTTGTGTATTGGGGCGAGTTTGCGACTTATCCGTTAGGTTTTTAGTATTTCCACTTGCTGTTGTTATGGAGTATGCGGAATGCTTAATAGAATTAAAAAAATAAAACATAAATTTTATCTGATCTTGAGTGCCGTTATTTTGGTGCTGTCTACAGTGTCTGCTGTTGGCTTTTTTACGACCAAACAGGTCAATTCAAATTTTATTCACTTTCAATCAATCGATGAGGCGGCTTTTGAAGCGACAGACGTTGAAGCAAATCTGTTGAAGGCTCGAATCAATGCATTGACGTATCGTACAAACCGCGACCCTCAATTTTTTAATCGAGCAATTGAAAGCTTGAAATTAGCGCAACAAGAGGCACAAAAGCAGGCTTTGAAGTCGACAGATAATGAACGGAAGGGGCGCTTTGAAAAAGTCACCTCGCAACTCGAAAGTTATATAACAAACTTAACTGAAGTTTCGCAATTAATGCGAGAACGTGACGCTTCTGTTCTTGAACTGGTTTCTTTTCAAAAGCAGATTGAAGCAAAAATATCGCGACGACTGAGTGAGTCAGAAGTGCTTAGTAAGCAACGTTCGGAAGTTTCTCGCGCAGCTATGGTATTTAAAGCGTTGACGCAAGAAGCTACGGAGTATCTGTTAACCAATAACGAGCAAGATTACGAACAGTTTCAAGATCAGCTATCGCAATGGAAAAGTGATTTGTCCAAGTTAAGCTTCGCAAGCCAAGAACAACTCATTGAACTGACAGAAGGCTTTGCTCACTCGTTGTCTCAAGTTGCCAGCACGATTCGGACTCGAAACGATCGTTGGGAAGTACTTAAAGAGATTGGTTTTGATATTGCTGAACAACTGAATGGCATCAGAGTCGATGCCGTTAATGATCAAAATGCATTGAAAGATGAGATTCAACAATCCACTGAAGAGGCAATCATCAATGTGACGTTAGCCTTGTTGATTGGATTGCCAATCGTCACCTTCTTATCTCTGTATATTTCGCATGATATTACCGCGAATGTTCAGTTTGCTAAGCAAGTAGCTGAAAAGCTGAGTCGTGGTGAAATCGGGATGAGGCATGATCAGGTGAAAGGGAATGATGAAATCGCTGAAATGCTTGATGCGTTGCACCATATGGAAGCGCAGCTGTATAAAACGGTGTCAGGTGTGGTGTCTTGTAGTGACTTGCTTGCTTCGGCATCAGAAGAGTTGTCGGCAGTAAACGGAGAAATTCTGACGAATGCACAAGCCCAGCAATTAGAAACTGATCAAGTTGCCACCGCGGTGAACCAAATGACGTTAGCCATCACCGAAGTCGCCCAAAGTGCGAGTGGGGCATCACAAGAAGCTGCGTTGGCGACGAATGTCTCTGAACAAGGACAGACTGTCATGCAACGAGCCATGGAGCAGGTGGGCGGTTTAGCCACGCAAATGGGAACCATGAGCCAAGAGGTGGCTACCTTGTCCAATGGGACAGCAGAGGTTGCGGATATTACGGAAGTGATTCAAACCATTGCTGAACAGACAAACCTTCTGGCACTCAATGCAGCGATTGAGGCCGCGCGTGCTGGCGATCAAGGTCGTGGTTTTGCTGTTGTAGCAGATGAGGTGCGTCAACTGGCTCAAGAAACCCAGAAGGCGGTAGAAAAGATCGGTCATCGCATCAGTACGCTGCAACAGAATACGACTCAGGTGGTTGATTCCATTAATGCTGGGCAACGCATGCTAGAAGAAACGGTACAGCAATCAGCCTCAGCGAATGAAGCCTTTGTGAGTATTTCGGGGAATATTGAACAGACGAATGCGCTTAACACTCAAATCGCTACGGCGACGGAAGAACAAAGTGCCACGGCTGAAATGATCAATCAAAGCGTGGTATCGGTACGCGATCAAGTGGAGCAAACCGTTAATATGATTCAAGACTGCAATCAGGCAACAGATGAGCTAGCAAGAATGTCGGTTAACTTATCTGATCAAATTCGATTCTTTAAGCTGCAATAGAGAGATGTTAGGAGCGAAATTTTACCTGATGGTGTATTTATACTTGCAGCTAAGCAATGAATCAGTAAAGATCGCGCTTTTACCTAAGTTTTGAGTCCGTTATGAGCCAATCTTCTTTTGAATCTATTGTTCATTCACGTCGTTCCGTTAGAAAGTACGATGCGAATGCCGAATTTAACCATGATGATGTAGCCAAGGCGCTGGCGTTGACCACGCTTAGCCCAAACAGCAGTAATATGCAGATGTGGGAATTTCATCGAGTGATTTCAGCGGAGAAGCGAGCGAAATTAGCCGACTTCTGCATGGGACAAAATGCGGCAAAAACGGCGAATGAGTTAGTCGTTTTTGTGGCGACTACTCATAACTGGGAAGAGCGCGCAAAGCGCAACGCAGAGACTGTGCGCCAAGCTTTTGAAGGCCGTGACGACGCTGCTGCCAAGCGCGCTCTAAAGTATTACGAAAAACTTATCCCAATGGTTTATAACAATGATGCATTTGGCATACGCGGAGTGGTACGCAAGTTATACAGCTGGTGGCTAGGTCGAAACAAACCGATGGTAAGAGAAGTCGCTAAAAGTGACGTACGTGTTTGTTTGCACAAGAGTGTTTCTTTGGCAGCGATGACTTTTATGTACGCGATGAGAGAAAAAGGCTATGACACTTGCCCAATGGAAGGCTTCGATTCAAAACGTGTAAAACAGTTGCTTAATCTAAGAGACAGTGATCAAATCACCATGATCATCAGTTGTGGTATCAGAACCGAAGAAGGGGTTTATGGCGAGCGTCATCGCGTAGATAACGAAGCGGTCATTAAAACTCACTGATTCTTTACTAATTATGGCTAAACTTTTTGTTTTCCCTGCCGTTAACTTAAGGAGCCCAGCTGCAATATTGAATACTTGAATGTGTTTTGTACAAAAATGAGACAAATTTTAAGCATTTGATATAGAAGTGTGCAGTCAGCATCCTTTTGATTATTTACAAATTCTGTCTCAACGACTACAAAAGGACTCTTGGATTTTTTCGCCTGTGAAGTGATTCTCTGTGGCATTGCATCAAGCCTTTTTCTTGGTGCGTATTTTGGATAATTGTGTTTATGAGTAACGTAACCAGCACTATATTGACTGAGAGTGGTACCAATGAGCTTGAAATCATTGAGTTCCACCTAGAAAAACAGATGCCAGATGGCAGCACAAAAACATGTTATTACGGTATTAACGTCGCTAAAGTTCGCGAAGTGATTCGCGTACCAGAGACTACCGATTATCCGAACGCACAACCGCATATGATTGGCGTGTTCTCTTCCCGTGAAGTGTTAACTCCGTTGGTGGACCTTGCTGGTTGGCTTGGCGTTCCGACTCGTCGCGACTTAGAGCGTAAGTTTGTGATTGTGACGGATTTCAACAAGATGACGAATGGCTTCTTGATTGACAGCATTTCACGCATCCACCGTATTTCTTGGAATGACGTAGAATCACCGAGCCAGTTCCTAGAAGCTGGTGAACAGGACTGTGTGGTTGCTGTTGTTCGCAAAGATGGCAATCTGATCATGATCCTCGATTTCGAGAAAATCATTGCAGACATCAACCCAGAGCTGAGTATGGAAAAATACGACGTAACGGGTGATAAATCGGTTGACCTTAACCAGCGTATGGTTGGTAAGCGTAATGCGAAAACCGTTATGGTTGTGGACGATTCAGCGTTTATTCGCTCACTGATTCAAGATACTTTAGCATCAGCAGGCTATAACGTGATCACATGCAAAGACGGCGGTGAAGCTTACGAGAAGTTAATGAGTCTCATCGAAGTAGCGAAACAAGAACAACTGCCAGTGCGTGAGCTGCTTGATGCTGTTGTTACCGACGTTGAAATGCCGCGTATGGATGGTATGCACTTGGTAAAACGACTACGTGAAACGGAAGCCTACAATGAAATGCCAATCGTGATGTTCTCTTCTCTGATGAGTGAAGATAACCGTGCGAAAGCACTATCGCTAGGGGCAAATGACACGATTACTAAGCCAGAGATTGGTCGTATGGTCAATATGATGGATAAATACGTGTTTAACTTTGCATAAGCAGAGAACAAGATGACAAAAGGCTGCCGATTGGCAGCCTTTTTTGTTATTTAGGACAAGGTAAAATTTCTAGTTTATAACTTTTGTTTTTACTCATCGGTGGTCCATATAAAATACCACATTGAGTAAGGCTTGCACGAGGGTCGTCTCTTGGAGCGATAACCATCTCTCGAGTAAAAGAACCGGCCTCGTGATGAAATGTCTTCCAGTCGGAATTGCTGCTCTCATTTATTCCTTGAATCAGTAGACCAATAGTGTGGTCATCTGCATCTGGGTAACCATATAGGAAAGTGCATTGCATCGAGTCACTTGTCTTACAGCCATCAAATGGCAGGTTAGTTGCAGGGTAATCTGTCTTTTTATTAGAGACGTAAGGTACGCTTTCTAGTCCCGCAGTTGCCATTTTTCCATACCCAATGGCAAGAGCTGATGCAATTGCACCTTTCATTCCTTCCAAACGCGCTTCGCGAGCATCATCTTGAATGTTTAAGAAGCGGGGTGCGGCAGTGACAGCAAGGATGCCAAGAATTACGATTACAACAACAAGCTCAATTAAAGTAAAACCTGATTTTCTTTTCATAAACCATCTTTAAGTTAGGTTGATACGATAGTCTAATATTTATTTGTTATTTAGTGTCTTAGACTGTGAAATTCTACGTGTGGTGAATTTTGATAGTGCATTCACTCTATAAAAGCCGCTGATTATAATGTCGATTTTGTGTTCTGGATAGAGGAGTATTGATAAATTAAACATTGCATCTTTGTACAAAATTCGAAGTTGCAGAAAGTGAGCCTCTAAAGTTCGGTTATTGAAATATTTTGATTGTGTTTTAGATAGGTTTGGTGAATCCTACGCAGGGCGAGAGTAGGTGAATAATAGATAATTTATATTTAACTAACTCTCTAATAAATAGATAAAATATAAGAACGCATCGATGGAATTCGATTCTACTAATTTGCTTGCAATGGGGCTGATTTTCCTCGGCTCTTATGTACAAACGGCTATTGGCTTTGGCTTGGCTATTGTCGCGGCTCCACTACTTATTCTATGGGCTCCGGAATACGTTCCTGCTCCCATCTGTTTAGTTGCATTGTTTATTTCATTAATGAATGCGATGAAGCACCGCAGTAATGTTGAACTCGGTGGTTTGAAGATGGCGTTGATCGGTCGTATTCCCGGATCGTTAGCGGGTGGGGCGCTGTTGTTTTATGTTTCGACAGAAGCGTTAACGCTTTGGATTGGTTTTCTCGTGCTTTTTGCTGTGGCTGTGAGTGTCTTACCTTTTCGCATTGAGCCAACACCAGGACGCATGACGTTTGCAGGTTTCTTTTCGGGGCTCTTTGGTACAAGCTCCGCGATCGGTGGACCGCCAATGGCGTTACTACTTCAGCATCAAGAAGCGAATCAGTTACGTGGTAACCTTTCTGCTTTCTTTGTGTTTAGCTCTATTATCTCGTTGGTGGTTCAAATTCCGGTGGGATTCTTCAATCTTCATCATTTGATCATTACTTTGCCCTTACTGCCTGCAGCCGCATTCGGCTATTGGTTGGCAATAAAAACAACACAGTCCTTGCCTAAAGAAAAAGTGCGTTTCGGTGCGCTAGCGCTGTGTTTTATTAGTGGAATTACCGCGGTAATTCAAGGCCTAGCCTTATAGCGAATATTGGTCCTTTTGTTTCGCTTTACAAACCAAATTTGCTCTATAGAATCGCGTCACTTTTTTATTTGTCGAGTCAGTTATGAACAACAATCGTTACGGCAATTTTATGGCTGCACTTTCCTTTGTTATCTGGGGATTGTTGCCTGTTTACTATCGCTTTCTGCCAAATGCATCAATGGATGAACTGTTGGCGCTGCGCATCATTGGCTCTGTACCTGTGGGGTTTCTATTGGTACTGGCGATCACGCATCACATGCCGAAATGGGCTGCTATCTGGAAAGATAAAAAGTCCCTTTGGTATACCTTTGTTGCAAGTAGCCTAATGTGTATTTCTTGGGTTGCATTCACTTGGGCGTTAACCAATAACCGTGTTATTGATGCGAGCTTAGGCTTCTTTATTGGACCTTTGGTTTCTGTTGCGCTGGGTGTTTTTGTCCTTGGTGATAAGCTGTCAAAAGGTCAGTTCATTGCCATTCTTTTAGCAACTATCGGTGTGGTTTATCAGGTTATCCAATATGGTCAGTTACCATTAGTGGCGCTGACAATGGGCTTATTCTTTTCTCTTTATGGCTTATTTAAGAAAAAGATTAACTTTGATTGGAGTACAACACTCTTTATTGAAGCGGTGGTGCTTACCCCAATCGCATTGGCATATCTGATGTTTAAGCAATGGACGATCGGTGAGTTATCTTCAACCGTCGATATGACCACGTTCATGCTTTATTTAGGAAGTGCGCCAGTAACTATTCTCCCACTGATTTTTTATTCGATTGCGATCCGAATTACTAACCTGTCGACAGTAGGGTTGATGCAATACATTGAACCGAGTCTTCAATTTGTATTGGCTGTCGTGTTCTTTGGTGAACTATTCGATAGTGTAAAAGCGGTGACATTTGCTTTTATTTGGGTGGGTCTGCTGTTCACGATCTGCGAAGGTATCGCCAAGCTTTCTAAGCGTAAAAAGCTCGCTAACCACTCTCTTTGATGATTTCTTTCTTTAGATTTATAGGGCTAATTTATACCCAAGCAACTTCGGGATGCCCGGTTCAGGTAGAATGCCTTGGTTTGTAGACGCGGCGGCGATTTAAAGATCTAGTCACTCTAAATCAAGAATGTATGTATTTTATAAATGTGTTTTTTATAGAATAATTAGCTCACAATAATATTTAAAGAAGGAAGTTTTATGGTTACCGCGCTTTACGCATCTATTCTCGCATTACTGCTCATCTGGCTCGCTTTTCAAGTCATCAAGCAACGCCGCAGCAACAAAATCGCTTACGCCGATGGTGGAGTTGAGGCGCTTCAAATCGCTCGCAGCGCACAAAGCAATGCCAGTGAATACGTTCCTATCACTCTCATTTTAATGGCGTTATTAGAATATAACGGCGCTTCGCTACTGTGGATACACCTTGCTGGTATTGTATTTGTGATTGGGCGTGTGATTCACGCAAAGGGAATTCTCGGTGAGGATTTAAAAGGTCGAATTACAGGGATGAAGTTAACCTTCTTTACTATGATTGGTTTAGTAGCCCTTAACTTGATCTATTTACCTTACGGGAGCTTATGGTAAAAAAATCGACATACTTACCGCCTGCATGGCTATTGGTGTTTGTTGGACTGGTTCTTAATATTGCTGCGATTATCTTAACCAGTGTTGTGTTAGATAAACTCGGTAAAGAGATCAGTTTACTGGCTGAACAAAAAGCCGATAACCTCTATTCGATACAACTCGCTTGGAATAGTGTCGAAACATTGGAGCGAAAGCGGGAAGTATTGTTGTTGCATTTGCACCTTGCTCAGAGTGAACCTGTTTCAGAAGAAATGAACCAAGTGTTGAGAGGGCATTTGTCAGCATGGACAGGGCAGGAAGTAAGTCCAATCCAAATTGAACAGTTACCTAATCTGATGTCTGAGATCAATCAGGCGCAAAATAACTATCGTAATCGTATAGACAGCTATTACCTTGCCAACTTGGAAACCACGGAAGTGATGACAGGTTTGGAAGAAAAGATGGCTTGGTATAAAAGTATTGGTTTGTTTCTTCAAGTCTTCGGTTTGGCATTAATTTTAGCGCGAGATCTCGCCCGTAAGCCATAAATGAATTGAAGATTGCATTTGCATATTGCAAGGTCTTGTTCGCAATATGCAATGAGTGGAAAGTGGTTAATGTGATTATTCGTTCAATTTGACTGCAAATGATTAAATAACAATCGGTTTTACTGCATCGAAAAGTTGGCATGTCTAATGCTTTAGTTTATATGACCCTTTTAAGCCGAGGGTCACCTAGCCAACTGACGTTGTTAGTGAACCAGATTGTTCACAGAAATATATAGCCAATCACCCGATTGTGATTGGCTTTTTTTATTCTTGTTAGCCAGGGAACACAGGTCCTGAAGTCTGCTGACTCTAGCGAATGTTGATAGTGTTGTCGCGCCTGTCGTACATGTCTGGGGTGGTGTGCAGACCGCCAGCATATCCAGCCGCTTCCAATGTTTCTCTCACTTCTCGCACATCTGCCGCCGTCACTTCCTGCTGTTGATCCCCGAGATGCATACGTACAAAGGTAATGAGCTCGGCTAAACGTGCGTCAGAGAGGATATCCTCAAAACTTGCCATCGGCATGAAGTTACGCTCCGGATCAATATAGGTAGGCTGCAAGCCACGCACCGTTACCGCAATAGTGTTGAATGGGTCACTGTGCATGATGATGCCATTATTCAAGAGCGTTGGTGCAATAGGGTCTCGACCTTTACCATCGTTCCCATGACACGCGCCACACGTTTGCTTGTAAGTAGCATAGATCGGATCTTGATAGGCAGCTTCATCGAACCCTTTCGGCTCTAAAGGCACCGCATCGGCAGCAATGAAGTTGTTTACGTCACCGCTGAGTAGGTAATAAGACATGGACTCGATGTCTTCGCGCGTCATCAAACTCAAGCTGTTTTTGACCACGTCAGCCATCCCGGCAAAAGCGGTACCTTTGTCTGAGTGACCAGTGTGCAAGAAGTCGGTTAGTGTTTTCTCATCCCAACCACCCACATACAGCTCTGTAGACGTAATGTCAGGTGCGTTCCAACCATCTATCAAGTTGCCTTGGAAGATGCGTTCAGGGATTAGCGCTTGAGCAATGTTACGCGGCGTATGGCACTCTGAACAGTGCCCTAAACCTGCCACCCAATATTTACCTTTCTGCCACTTCTCGACGTCCTCCACCACGCCCTCAAGCTCTGAAGGTAGGTTGTAGTCGATAGGATCGGTGTCCATAAAGACAATGTTCCAACCAAGGAGACCAAGGCGAATGTTCGATGGGAACATCATGTGGTTTTCATCGTTACGACGCGCCACGGCAGGGATAGACTGCATGTACTCCCACAAATCCGTCATATCTTGTTCAGTCAGATATTGATATGAGGTGTAAGGCATAGCAGGGTAGAGATAACCGTGTTTGCCTTTACCTTTCACGAGTGCATCACGAAAGTCATCATAGTTATACTCACCAATACCTTCACTGGCATGAGGCGTGATGTTAGTGGAGTAGATAGTACCAAAAGGCGTAACAAACGGCAGACCGCCCGCAAAAGGTTCGCCACCTTCCGCACTATGACAAGCGACACAATCACCGGCGTGTGCCAAGTACTCGCCACGTTCGACAGACTCGGCATTAAGCGCTGAGAGTTTTTGCTCTTCCTCTTCGCCTGCTTTATGGATGTAAGCGCCAATGGCGAGGATCTCGTTTTCGGAAAGCTGGTTTTCAAACGCTGGCATCAGATTGTTCAAACCGTAATTGATGGTGTGTTGAATCTCTTCGATGCTGCCGCCATGAAGCCAAACGCTGTCTGACAAATCAGGCACACCGGTTTGTTGGTTTGCGATGGAGCCATCTCCATGGCATGAAGCGCAGTATTCCACAAACAGACGTTTACCAAGTTCAACTTTTACCTCTGGCACGTCACTGTGGCGTTGATTGAGAGAGGCGAGGTAATAGGCGACTTTATTTACTTCGTCTTTTCTCATTACCTCTACCCATCCCGGCATAGCACCGTTACGCCCTTTTGCGATGGAGTGAATAATGGCATCGTCATCTCCACCATACATCCATTCTTTATCGATAAGGTTAGGAAAGTGTTTTTGCCCTTGCGCGTTATCTCTATGACAAGCGGCGCAATGGGTCTGAAACAGCATGCGTCCAGTGCGTACTATGTCGGTATTTTGTGCAAGTACCGCCAAAGAGGTGTTTGTTACTCGGCTAAACTGCTGATCGAGTGTGGTCGAAGGTGAGCTGAGTTTGTCATTTCCTTGGTCATAATTCACCAATCCTTTCCATTCACCTAGCCCTGGATACAACACTAAATAGCCTGCAGAGAGTAAAAACGCGACAGCGTAACTTATAAACAGCAGCTTAGGTGGTGGGGCATCTTTCTCATCTATGCCATCAAAAGAAGCAATGGTGTGGTCTTGATCTGCTTTGTGGTTGCTTCGCCAATACTTGACGATAACACTCACCATAAGGGCAAAAAATATTATGGTGCAGGCAACTGCCCACCAGTTCCAGAATGTGCTCATGGTGCCACCTCCTGTGCTGTGTCTTGACCAAGGCTTTGAAGGTAACGAATCAAAGCTTCACCCTTGGTTTTACCTCGAATTTGTAGACGTGCGTCTGATATCTCTTGGTCGGTATAGGGTACGCCTAACGTACGCAGTGTTTCCATCTTGTTGCCAATGGCATTACCAGACAGAGTGTGCTCAAACAACCAAGGGTAAGCAGGCATGATGGATGTTGGTACAACTTGGCGTGGATCGATAAGGTGCAATACATGCCATTGGTCCGAATATTTCCGACCTAGGTTGGTTAAGTCTGGTCCAGTACGTTTAGACCCCCACAAGTTTGGGAACTCGTAAATATCATCAGACTCTTGGTTAGCGCGACCATTGCGCTTGATTTCAGGTTCCAATGGGCGAACCATTTGTGTGTGGCACACATGGCAACCTTCGCTGATGTAGATATCGCGCCCCGCAAGCTCAATTGCGGTTAGGGGCTTAGCTAAACTGCCTTTGGCGATGTCATCCGTGCGAAGAATATTCGGCACAACCCAAACTGCGAGTGAAAAAGAAGCTACAACCACCGTGGTGATGATTAAGATGATAACCGAGTGAGTAAAGTCTTTGCTCATCTTATGCCTCCTTTGCCACTAGTACGGATGGAGAACGCACGGTCTTATACAAGTTAAACGCCATCAGGAACAAACCAAGTACAAAGAGTGCGCCACCGAAGAAACGTAAGAACAACCATGGCGCTTTAAAGTTCATGGCTTCAATAAAGCTGTAAACCAGTTCGCCATTCTCGTTTTGGGTTAGCCACATGTAGCCTTCGCCAATGCCTGCAACCCAAAGTGCGATAGCGTAGATGGCGACACCAGCATGGGCTAGCCAGAAGTGCCACTTGATCAAACGCTGCGACCAAAGTTCGGTTTTGTTCCAAAGACGAGGGATGAAGTAGTAGAACACCGCTATACCGGACATGCCTACCCAACCTAATGCACCGGAATGAACGTGCCCGATCACCCACTCGGTGTTATGCGCTAACATGTTGAACCAGCGAATCGCCAATAGAGGTCCTTCAAATGTGGCCAAGCAGTAGTAAAGAATTGCCGAGAAGAAGAACAGGCAAATGTAGTCAGACTTGAGCTTCTCTTTGTTTTGTAGAAGTGTCATCGCACTGTTGAAAGCGCCTGCCCAAGAAGGAAGCCAAAGGATGAGAGACATGATGATGCCAATGTTTTGCACCCAAACAGGTACTGATGAATAAACCAAATGATGAGTACCTGCCCAAGTGTAAAAACCAACCAAGCCCCAAAAGTGGATCACAGACAAACGGTAAGAGTAGATAGGGCGGTCAGCGGCTTTAGGTATGAAATAATAGTTCATACCAATCACACCGGCAGTCAGCAAAAAGCCCACCGCGTTGTGCCCCCACCACCATTGCACGATAGCGTCTTGCGCTCCGGCAAACACAGAATAGGACTTCATCAAAGAGACGGGCATGGCAAGGTTGTTCACGATGAAAATCATCGCAATAACAATGATAAAGGCGGCGAAGAACCAGTTCGCAACGAAGATATGGTCAACTTTCCGCTTCGCAATCGTGCCGAAAAACAGCACAGCGTAGAGCACCCAGACCAAGACGATCAGTACGTCGATTGGCCATTCTAATTCTGCATACTCCTTAGATGTCGTGTAGCCAGCCGGTAACGTAACGAGTGCTAAGAACAGCACCAATTGCCATCCCCAGAAAACCATCCAAGATAAACTTTGATTGAAGAGATTACAGCGTCCGGTGCGTTGAGCGATGTAGAGAGAAGTACCCATCAAAATGTTGACGACAAAACCGTATATCACGCCGGAAGTATGTAATGGTCTCAGGCGACCGAATTGGAAGTATTGAGAATCAAAGTTGAGCACGGGCCAATATAACTGCGCGGCAAGAATGACACCGATGATCATCCCTGCAATAGCCCACACTAACGATGCCAACACAAAATACTTCACAACTTGAGTGTTGTATTGAGTTGCTGCTTGTTCCATAAGAACGCTCCTCGTTTAAGGCTGCGGCTCGTTACCTAACTGTGAGTAGTAATGGGCGATGTCTTCGATATCTTGATCAGAAAGTGCGTCAGCTTGCTGCTGCATTAATACCGCCAGACCACTTGTGCGCTCACGCGCTTTGTAATCCTTCAAAGACGAAATTAGATAGCTCTTTTTCTGACCGCGCAAATTCGGGTAGGCGTCGATAGTAGAAATTCCGTCGGTACCATGACACGTCATACATACTTTCGCCTTTTCCTTACCAACCTCAAATTGAGCATCGGTATTGGTGTCGGATGCGAAGGTGATCGGAGAGAAGCACATAGTGACGACGAGAGTCGTCTTCAGCACTGTGCTCATGCATTGTGTGTTCTTTAATCTCATCACTGATTCCCTAGTAATTTGAATGCGTTTTCACTAACTTGGGCGTTTTACAAACAGGTTCTTCGCTCTTATTCGTGAGGTGAATGAACGGGTTTGTTTTTTATTGTTGTAGGTTAAAGAGTAAGCAGGTACTGGCGATATCGCTATGTACAAGCCGATTTAGTTGTGGTTTTCATTACTAATACGCGCCAACTCGATGGATTGGACAAAATCACTACCAATAAAACTAAAGTGAAAAGAGGTGCTTAGCTTTTGCCTTTTGAAAAATGGTGAGTTTTGTTTGATTTGAGTGGGCTCAGTATTGTTTTAAGAGGATGAAGGAAATTGAAAACCGCCCTGATTTATACCCACTAGACTTTTAAATCGCCGCCGCGTCTACAAACTAAGTTATTCTCGCTGAACCTAGCATCTCGAGGCTACTTGGGTATAAGCAAGAGCGGTTAGAGAATAGGAGATCTTTCAAAACACATTATCGACCGCGGTAGATCATCATGTCGTAGATATGTGTGATGGATATTGGATCGGCTTCGATAGTACTCACGCGAAAAGAGGAGATAAGACTAAACAGAGAGCCGAGCGCAATTGGAGCAATGATAAGCAAGGCGATCAGAATGAAAAAGAGTACGGTTGAATGTCTCATAAAGCACCTCCTGACGTCTGTTTTGTTTCGTTGCTATTGTAACATTTTGCCCCGAATTTAGACTTAGGTTATTCCGTACTGTATTTGAGTTTTTACCTAAAGGATTACTTGTTATTCTGATGGTTTCAAATAACAAAATAATGACAGGGTTTCACAGTAATTTTCTCGATGATGAATTAGTCACAATGTATACTGTGAACGCTTCGCAAACGTTAACACTCCTCAGTCTAAGTACACATTTAGTCCAGCATTTGCGATGTAAATATAACTAGCAATCACGCATTAAAATCAATGATATATGAACCCCTTACGAATCCTTCGTAGGGTCTTTTTTGTGAGTAATTATGTTTAACTCAGAACGCAAAGCTGCATTCGTGCTCGTCGCTACTACGATGATCGCGGCATTAGGGTGGATCTTCTCTAAAGAAACCATTCAAGGTCTCCCACCATTCGGATTTATCGGTCTGCGATTCACTATCGCTTCACTGTGTTTGTTGCCTCTGTGTATCAAACCGCTTCGTGCTGCCAATAAGAAAGATATTTTTGCCGCGGCAGGCGTTGGTGTGCTTTTGGGAGGCGCGCTGATGTGTTGGATCTATGCGATTTCAATCAGTGATACGTTAGGTGAGGGCGCATTCATCATGAGCCTATCAATGCTGTTCGTACCCATTGTCGCGTGGATTATGTTTCGTCAAAGACCTCAACGAATTTTTTGGGTGTCACTACCAATCGCGATTCTTGGCTTAGGGTGTTTGTCTTTAGCTGGTGGTTGGCAACAATCTAGCAGTCAGCTGTGGTTCTTAGGCGCTGCTTTGATGCTCGCTCTGCACTTCAACGTAAACAGCAAGTATTCGCAAAAATTGCCTGTGTTATTACTGACGTGCATCCAATTGTTTGTCACGGGTTTGATTGGTTTGTTGATTTCATCTTTGGTGGAAACGGTGCCAACTGAAGTATCGGCGTCTATCTGGATTTGGTTTGCGCTGAGTACGCTTTTGGCAACCAGCTTGCGTTATGTGATGCAAACCATGGGACAAAAGTTTGTCCAAGCGGGTAACGCTGCACTGATTATGATCCTTGAACCTGTCTGGACAGTGATCTTGAGTGTGATTTGGTACGGCGAAGTGCTGACCTACAATAAACTCGTTGGTTGTGCGCTTATCTTATTCTCTTTGGTGATCTACCGAACTGGCGGTAGACTCCGTTTTCCCAAACGGGCGTAATTCAGTTTATAGAGCCAGCGAATTAACCCTCGTTGGTTTTTCATTCCTTTTCACTTTTAGGCAGGATGCTTTCCATGGCAAACACAGAACATCAAGAGACGCTGGATTCACTCGATAAAATCAGCGTGTGCTTGTATCGCTTTGGTATTACTTTGTTTGCTATGGCGCTGCTTGTTTTTTCGGTTCTTGTCTCTGGTGCAATTTCTAGTTCACCATTGGTTTACCAAACCTCAGTCATTGCGCTTTGTGTGGCTGGTGCGTTATCTGCCGCGAACGTTCATGTTTACAGCAAACACGTACGGGCCGTGATCAGTTGGGCGTCTTGGATTGGCTTGGTATTGATGGTGAGTGACTTGGAGTTTCAGCGCACTTGGTTAGGGCTTGGCTTTATCTTTGTGACCTTTTCGGGCATTGCGCTTAAAGAGTCTTTTTGCTTTAAAGTGCCAGGCTTGAAGATGGTGCCCGCGTTTCTCGTTTTAGCAACGTTTGCGCTGTGGTTTAACCTTCCAATCCTTGCTGCCATTACTATGTTGTTGGCTGGCTTGGTAATGGGCTTTCTGTCTTTTGCTAAGTGGCGTATGCCGCTGCATTTTGATATCGGTATCAAAGCGAATTACGAGATCTAACGCTGCTTTAACGCCAGCGAGACTTTTGAGGTCGGTTGGCGGTTTAACTCTTCACTGATCATCCATCCGGCTTTTGCCAGCAACTCCAAATCTACTCCGGTCTCGATTCCTAAGCCTTGGCAAAGGTAGAGCACATCTTCGGTGGCAACATTACCTGACGCGCCATGAGCATAAGGGCAGCCCCCAAGCCCAGCCACACTACTATCAATGGTATTGATGCCCATCGTTAAGGCTTGGTAGATATTCGCCAACGCTTGCCCCCATGTGTCGTGAAAATGCACCGCAAACTTATTGGTTGGGACTTTTACTTGTACGGCTTCTAACATTTTAGCGATGCGTATCGGCGTGCCTGTACCTATGGTGTCTCCAAGTGAAACCTCATAGCACCCTAATTCCATCAGCAGGTGAGCGACTCTTGCGACTTGCTCGGGCTTGGTTGGCCCGTCGTAAGGGCAGTCTGCCACGCAAGATAAGTAACCCCGAACGGGAATGTTATGCTTTGCTGCCAATTCCATTACTGGTTCAAAGCGGGTAAGACTATCCGCAATCGAGCAATTGATGTTGTGTTGGCAAAAGCCCTCCGATGAGGAGGTGAAGATGGCGACTTGGGTAGCACCGGCTTCTAGCGCCTTTTCAAAGCCTTGCACATTAGGCGTTAGTGCTGAGTAGATGACGTTGTGGCGGCGGGTGATTTTCTTCATCACATCGAGTGAATCCGCCATTTGAGGTACCCATTTAGGCGACACAAAAGACCCTGCCTCAATATGGGTGAGTCCTGTATCAGAGAGCAAGTCGACTAAGCGGATCTTGGCTTGCGTGGACACCAGTGATTCGTTTTGCAGACCGTCTCTCGCACCCACTTCGACAATATTTACCTTGTTTGGCAAATTCATTTCTTGCCCTTAGCTGGCTTGTTTATCCAACCCGGTTCTCGTTTCTCCAGAAAGGCTTGCAAGCCATCTTGTCCTTGCGGCGATACGCGAATGTCGGCGATGAGCTGGCTCGTGTATTGGATAAGCTGACCATCAATCGGATTTTGGTGGCATTGATGACATAACGCTTTGGCTTTTCGCATCGCATCTGGGCTATTGAGCAGCAAAGAATCAATCAAGCTTTCTACCACGGCTTCGATTTTATCCAGCTTATGAACCTCATGCACAATGCCAAACTTTTCAGCCTTAGCGGCGTTAATCACTTCGGCGCTGAGTATGTAACGACGAGCTTGTCGGTTGCCCATTGCTCGCATGACATAAGGAGAGATGGTTGCTGGAACCAGCCCCAGTTTGACTTCACTCAAGCAGAAGTTTGCATTCTCCGCTGCGATGGCGATATCACAGCAACAGATCAAGCCCAATGCGCCACCAAAAGCGGAACCTTGCACAACCGCAATAGTAGGCTGAGGGAAAGCGTCCAATGTATGCATCAGACGTGCAAGGTTCTGCGCGTCTTCTAGGTTTTGCTTTCTGGTGCTACTTGCCATGGATTTCATCCAATTCAAATCAGCACCAGAGGAGAAATGTTTGCCGTTTCCTCGAAGCACTAAGCATCGAACATCGGTACGCAAGGCGAGGTAGTCCAGCCTGTGGATCAGCAGATCAATCATGCAGGCATCAAACGCATTGTGCTTCTCTGTGCGATTGAGCGTAAGCGTTGCGACGCCGAATTCATCGACGTTCCAAAGTACTTCATCTTGTCGTTGGGTATTGGGGATGATACTCGGTTGATGATCCTGCATGTGACGTCCTTTCTTCTCTACATTGCTACATTCTGAATATGCCAAAGTTGCTGTCAGGAATTGGCGCATTGAGCGCGGCTTTTAAGGCTTGAGCCAATACTTGACGCGTCTCTTTTGGGTCGATAATGCCGTCATCCCATAAACGCGCGCTGGCGTAGTAGGGATGCCCTTGAGACTCATACAAGTCTACGATAGATTCTCGGAATGCACTTTCTTCGGGCTCTGGCCATTCTTCACCTTGGCGTTTTTTCACTTCTCGACGCACTTGAGTGAGCACGCCAGCGGCTTGTTCTCCGCCCATGACGGAGATTCGTGCGTTTGGCCACATCCACATCATGGTTGGGTCATAAGCACGACCGCACATGCCGTAGTTGCCTGCACCGTAAGAGCCGCCAATAATCACGGTGAACTTAGGCACATCCGCACACGCAACCGCCATCACTAGTTTCGCGCCGTGTTTGGCAATGCCTTCCGCCTCAAGTTTTTTGCCCACCATAAACCCAGTGATGTTTTGCAAAAACAGTAGGGGAATTTTGCGTTTGGCACACAGCTCAATAAAGTGCGCGCCTTTCTGTGAGGACTCAGAAAACAAGATGCCGTTGTTAGCCACAATGCCAATCAGATGGCCGTGAATTCGTGCGAAGCCACATACTAAGGTCTTGCCATAAAGTGCTTTGAATTCATCGAAGTCTGAGTCATCAACCACACGAGCGATGATCTCTCTAACATCAAAAGACAAGCGCAGATTCGCATTGACGATGCCATACATCTCTTCGGCGTCGTAACGCGGTGGTAAAACCGGTTTGTCGCTTTGAATGGGGAGTGATTGATTGGTATTGGAGACAGCTTCGCGTGCCAGTTGCAATGCGTGCTGGTCGTTTTCTGCGTAGTAATCGGCAACGCCAGACTTACGACAATGCACGTCGGCTCCGCCTAGCTCTTCATCGGTGACAATTTCACCCGTTGCGGCTTTTACTAACGGTGGTCCTGCCAAGAAGATGGTGCCTTGTTTTTTGACCATGATGGAAACGTCCGCCATCGCAGGCACATAAGCGCCGCCTGCGGTACAAAGCCCCATCACAACTGCGACTTGAGGAATGCCTTGCGCCGACATTCTGGCTTGATTGAAGAAGATCCGCCCAAAGTGCTCTTTATCAGGAAAGACTTCAGCTTGATGAGGAAGGTTCGCGCCGCCAGAGTCCACCAAATAGACGCAAGGTAGTTGGCAACGTTGGGCGATCTCCTGCGCGCGTAGATGCTTTTTCACCGTGAGTGGGTAGTAGGTGCCGCCTTTGACGGAAGGATCGTTGGCGATCACCATGCATTGAATGCCTTCAATGGTGCCAATGCCCGCAACGACACCTGCGCATGGAATTGATTCTTCATAGACGTTCCAAGCGGCGAACTGTCCGACTTCAAGAAACTCGCTGCCTTCATCCAAAAGGTTCATAACACGCTCACGAACGGGCAGTTTTCCTTTCAGGCGTTGGCGGTCAATGGCTTTTTGTCCGCCACCTTGTTTGATGGCTTTGATATTGGCTTTAAGGTTGCTCACCAACTCGGTCATGACCGCTTTATTCGACAAAAACAGCTCGTCGGTTGGCTTGGTTTTACTTTTAATGATTGCCATAGTGACTTCCTTGTCGTTGGGTTAGCGAGATTCTTCGAACAACTCTCGTCCAATCAGCATGCGGCGAATTTCAGAAGTGCCAGCACCAATCTCATACAGTTTGGCGTCACGGAGTAATCGCCCAGTCGCGTATTCGTTGATGTAGCCATTGCCGCCTAGCAGCTGAATGGCATCGAGGGACATTTGCGTGGCAAGTTCGGCGCTGTAGAGGATCACGCCAGCGGCGTCTTTACGTGTGCATTCACCTCGGTCACAGGCGGCTGCGACAGCATAAACATAAGCTTTGGCGGCGTTCATGCGTGAATACATGTCAGCAAGCTTTCCTTGCACGAGTTGGAATTCACCGATGGATTTGCCGAACTGTTTGCGGTCGTGAACATACGGAACCACTTCGTCCATACAGGCTTGCATGATGCCAAGTGGACCGGCTGCTAATACCACGCGTTCGTAATCCAAGCCACTCATCAACACTTCGACACCACGGTTTAGTTCTCCCAAAACATTCTCTTTTGGAACGACACAATCTTGGAACACCAATTCACAGGTATTCGAGCCGCGCATACCAAGTTTGTCGAGCTTCTGCGCATGGCTAAAGCCTTCAAACTCCCGCTCAATAATGAAAGCGGTGATGCCGCGAGATCCACTATTGGGATCGGTTTTCGCGTAAACCACTAAGGTATCGGCATCAGGGCCATTGGTAATCCACATTTTGTTGCCGTTCATCAGATAATGGTCGCCTTTATCTTCGGCTCGTAGCTGCATACTAACCACATCAGAACCTGAGTTCGGCTCACTCATGGCTAATGCGCCGACGTGAGAACCATCAATGAGCTTAGGTAGGTACTTTTCTCGTTGAGCAGGAGAGCCATTGCGAAAGATTTGGTTAACACAAAGGTTGGAATGCGCGCCGTAACTGAGCGCGACAGACGCCGAAGCTCGGCTGATCTCTTCCATCGCAACAACATGAGCAAGATAGCCCATGCCTGCACCGCCAAACTCTTCGTCGACGGTTACGCCAAGCAAGCCCATTTCACCAAACTTGGACCACAGATGATTGGGGAATTGGTTGTCGCGATCGATGTCTGCGGCGATGGGGGCGATATGCTCGGTGGCAAACGCGTTGACGTGGTCTCGGAGCATATCGATGGTTTCACCAAGCCCAAAGTTGAGTGGGGTGTAGCTGCTTTTCATAACATTTCCCTGTTGAAAGTACTGCGGTTGTTAGTTCGAGTTACACTGCTTGGGCTTGGAAATTATGGTTATTCTTGTTTTAGTCGTTATAAGTTTGTAGTTATTGGCTGTTAGCTTTATTGTCGCTTAGCGCTTGTTTACAGCGCTCTTTGGCGGTTTCTAGCTCGTTCATCACAACGCTAATATCATCCAGTTGCTGCTGTAAGTGCGCTTGTTTTTCATCAATGATGGTTAGCATTTTAAGCAGCTGACCATCGCTTTGTTGGGTATCGTACAGCTCGAACAACTCTCGAATTTCCGCAAGCGAAAAGCCCAATCGCTTACCACGTAAAATCAGCTTGAGACGGATCTTATCTCTGCGTTGGTATACACGAATGTTGCCTTTTCGTTCCGGCTCTATCAGCCCGACATCCTCATAAAAACGAATACTTCGGGTCGTGATGTCGAACTCTTTGGCGAGGTCACTTATCTTGAATTTATCCACTCGGTTTTTCCCTCTAATGAATAGTTTTGGCTTCTTAAAATCCCTTCAAGCCTTGAACTAAACGGTCTAGCTAAAAGCATGAGAGTAAATTTGTGTTGTTATTAATGTGTTTCTTTACGTTAACGTAAATGTTAGTGCTATGCTTACGTAAACGTCAAGAAATCACAGTGCGAAAATTCATCGTTTTATGAGAGGCTGGAGTGACACCACATTCTGTGTGAAAGCTCCGTGGTAGCAGGTGTGAGGGATGAGTTCGTGAACTGTGAATTATCGTCAGAAGGGACGAGATCATGGGAAACGACATCTGGATTGTCAGTGCAAAGCGAACGCCAATCGGGCGCTTTCAAGGTCAGTTACAAGGTTATTCAGCACCTCAATTAGGGGCATTTGCTATCAAAGCGGCAATGGATGCGAGTGGTGTTAGCGAAGTTGACGAAGTCTATATGGGCTGCGTATTACCTGCGGGGTGCGGACAAGCACCAGCCAGACAAGCAGCGCTAGGTGCAGATCTTCCACTGACGACAGGCTGTACCACCATCAACAAAGTGTGTGGCTCTGGCATGAAAAGCGTCATGTTAGCTCACGATCTTATCAAAGCGGGCAGCATTCGCAGTGCCATTGCTGGTGGTATGGAAAGCATGACTAATGCGCCGTACCTGCTTAAAGAAGCACGTAACGGCATGCGAATGGGTCACCAATCTACTCACGACCATATGTTTCTCGACGGTCTTCAAGATGCGTATGAGGGGCACTTGATGGGCGTTTATGCGCAGCAAACGGCTGACCGCTCTGAGTTTACTCGTGAACAAATGGATGAATGGGCAATCCTATCCGCGACAAGAGCATTGGAAGCGCAAGAGCAGCGTCTGTTTGACGACGAAATCTCACCGGTAGAAATCACGACTCGTCATAGCACTTCAACATTGGATTACGACGAGCATCCACGCTCCATCAAGCTCGACAAGATTCCCCAACTCAAACCTGCGTTCGATAAGAACGGCTCGGTGACGGCTGCAAACTCAAGTGCGATATCCGATGGTGCTGCAGCCTTGGTGTTAATAGACTCGCAGGTGGCACAGCATCAAGGTCTAACGCCATTAGCAATCATCAAAGGGCACTCGACCCACGCCAGAAAGCCCGCCGAATTTACCCTCGCGCCCGTCTTTGCGATAGAGCAGTTGTTATCTCAACTCGATTGGTCAGTAGACGAGGTCGATCTTTGGGAGATCAATGAAGCCTTTGCTGTTGTCACGCAAGTCGCGGTACGCCAATTAGGCATCGATAAAGACACAGTAAACATCAAAGGCGGTGCGTGTGCGCTTGGGCATCCAATTGGCGCAAGTGGAGCTCGTATTTTAGTGACTCTCATTCATAGCCTGCGCCAACTGCAATCGCTTGGTGTAGATGGTGACAACAACAATAAAAAAGTGATGCGAGGTGTTGCATCACTTTGTATCGGTGGTGGTGAAGCCACTGCTATTGGTATCGAGATACCGCTTTAATTCCAATTACGACAAACGTTAACAAAGGACTAGATTATGACTCGCACGGTTCCCTTATTCATCGATGGTGAGTTTCGTGAATCTCAAGCAACGGATTGGGTAGAAGTGACAAGCCCTGCCACCAATGACGTGATTGCGCGCTTGCCATGCGCAACGGATGAAGAGATGCACGCGGCAATTGAAAGTGCAAAAGCCATCTTTACCTGTTGGAAAGATGTCGCCGTGTCTGAGCGTGCGCGTTTAATGCTGCGCTACCAACATCTACTTAAAGAACATCATGATGAATTGGCGACGTTACTTTCTCACGAGACGGGCAAGATCTTTGCGGATGCAAAAGGGGATGTGTGGCGTGGTATTGAAGTGGTCGAGCAAGCTGCCAATATCGCCAGCAACATGATGGGAGAAACCGTCGAGAATGTTGCGACCGATATCGACAGTTATTCGCTGATTCAACCGCTTGGGGTGTGCTGCGGTATTACGCCGTTTAACTTCCCTGCCATGATCCCTTTGTGGATGTTCCCAATCGCGATTGCGAGCGGAAACACTTTTGTTCTTAAACCTTCTGAGCAAGTGCCTCTCACGTCAATTCGCTTGGCTGAACTGTTCGAAGAAGCGGGTGCACCAAAAGGTGTGCTACAAATCGTGCACGGTCGTAAAGAGCAGGTCGATTTGCTGCTGAAACATCCCGATATCCAAGCCGTTTCTTTCGTTGGTTCTGTACCCGTAGCGCAATACATTTACACCACAGGCACACAGAACTTCAAACGTGTTCAAGCCTTTGCTGGCGCGAAAAACCATATGGTAGTGATGCCAGATGCGAACAAAAACCAAGTGGTGAACAACTTAGTTGGCTCTTCGGTTGGTGCGGCAGGGCAACGTTGTATGGCGATATCCGTTGCGGTGTTTGTAGGCAGTTCGAAAGAGTGGATTGCCGACCTAAAACAAGAAATGGCGAAAGTGCATCCGGGTGCTTGGGATGACGAGAATGCCGCGTATGGTCCTTTGATCAGCGCACAAGCAAAACAGCGTGTGCTTGGTTTGATTGAAGAAGGCAAACAACAGGGCGCGGTGTGTGAACTTGATGGTAGCCAATGTGAAGTAGAAGGCTTCCCTGAAGGTAACTGGGTCGGTCCAACCTTATTCAGCGGTGTCACCACCTCGATGTCGATTTACACCCAAGAAATCTTCGGACCTGTTTTGGTGTGTATTGAGGTCGACACGTTACAAGAAGCGATAGAGCTCGTGAATTGCAACCCATACGGCAACGGCACTTCCATCTTCACTGCGAATGGTGCGGCGGCGAGAAAGTATCAACATGAGATTCAAGTCGGTCAGGTAGGTGTGAACGTACCGATTCCAGTACCTTTGCCATTCTTCTCGTTTACTGGGTGGCGCGGCAGCTTTTACGGTGATTTGCACGCCTACGGCAAACAAGCGGTGCGCTTCTACACCGAGACCAAAACCGTGACGGCTCGTTGGTTTGATGACGATATCCCAACCGGTCCAAACCTGACTATTAACTTGCGCTAACGAAGTAAGGAGCTCATATGGATTTTGAACTCAACGAAGATCAACGTATGTTTGCCGACACGGCTCAGCAGTTTGCGGCAGAGCGTTTAGCGCCAATGGCAGCAGAGTGGGATGAAAAACAAATCTTCCCGAAAGACATTCTTCGAGAGGCAGGAGAGCTTGGTTTCTTGAGCCTCTATACCCCAGAAGAACAAGGCGGTTTGGGCTTAAGCCGTTTGGACGCGTCTATCATTTTCGAGCAACTCTCCATGGGGTGCACATCGACCACCGCATTTATGACCATTCACAACATGGTGACTTGGATGGTCGCGAGCTTTGCGACCGATGAAGTGAAAGACACGTTCTGCCCGAAACTTATTACGGGTGAATTCCTTGGATCTTATTGTTTAACCGAGCCAAACGCAGGTTCGGACGCGGCGTCTCTAACGACTTCTGCGACTAAGCAAGGTGATAACTACATACTCAATGGCGGCAAAACCTTTATCTCTGGCGCAGGCGATACCGACGTTTTAGTCGTGATGGCGAGAACCGGCGATGCAGGTGCGAGAGGCGTATCTGCGTTTGTTGTCCCCGCCGATGCAGACGGCATTAGCTACGGACGTAAAGAGCCGAAGATGGGCTGGAACAGTCAGCCAACACGCGCGGTGACCTTCGATAATGTTTCTATTCCTGCCTCACATTTGCTCGGTGAAGAGGGACAAGGGTTTGTGTTCGCTATGAAAGGTTTGGATGGTGGACGCATCAACATTGCTACCTGTTCGGTCGGTACGGCTCAGCAAGCGCTGAATCAAGCGGCGCAGTACATGCAAGAACGTAAACAGTTCGGCAAATCATTAGCTCAATTCCAAGCATTGCAATTCAAACTGGCAGATATGGCAACCGAGCTTGTCGCTGCCCGCCAACTGGTGCGGTACGCCGCAAGCAAGTTAGACCGAGGTGACCTAGACGCCACGACTTATTGTGCCATGGCAAAACGCTTTGCAACCGATGTCGGCTTTCAAGTCTGTGACCAAGCGCTACAGCTTTACGGTGGCTATGGCTACATCAAAGAATACCCAATGGAACGCTATTTCCGTGATGTTCGAGTGCACCAGATTTTGGAAGGCACCAACGAGATCATGCGGTTGATCATCGCGCGTCGATTGCTCGCAGAAGAGTCCGCATTGCTATAAGTGCAGCCGACAAGCTCTGCTTTTATTCATAAAGCTCAGGTCATTTTCATCAAGAAAGGATTCAGAGATATGTCACTAACAGAACAACAAGCGATTCAACATACCATCAGCAATCATGTTGCGGTGGTGACCATGAACAACCCGCCCGCCAACACTTGGACGTCACAAAGCTTAACCGCGTTGAAAGAGCTAGTGTTGGCGCTAAACGACAATAAAGACGTTTACGCTCTAGTGCTCACAGGAAGTGGAGAGAAGTTTTTCTCTGCAGGGGCAGACCTCAAGTTGTTTGCTGATGGCGATAAAGCGGTTGCGTTAGAGATGGCGCGTATATTTGGTGAAGCCTTTGAAACGCTCTCTGCATTTCGAGGGGTTTCCATTGCTGCCATCAACGGCTACGCCATGGGAGGCGGATTAGAAGTCGCATTGGCGTGTGATATTCGTGTGGTGGAAGAGCAAGCCGTACTGGCACTGCCAGAGGCGAAAGTGGGATTACTGCCTTGTGCTGGTGGTACGCAAAACCTAACCGCATTGGTCGGCGAAGGTTGGGCGAAACGCATCATATTGTGCGGTGAACAAGTCGGTGCAGCACAAGCGAGAGAACTTGGCTTAGCAGAAGAAGTGGTGGCAAAAGGTGGAGCGCTTAATAAAGCTATTGAGCTTGCAGAATCGGTTGCCAATCAATCGCCTTCTTCGGTAACCGCATGTAAAGCACTTATCCAAAACATGCGTTCAGCGCCACTCAAACATGGTCTGATTAAAGAGCGAGAGCTGTTTCTAAACTTATTCGATACCGAAGATCAAACCGAGGGAGTTCGTGCCTTCTTAGAAAAACGTAAACCCAACTGGAAGAATCAATAGGAGGTCGCATGACAGGGAAAGTAACCATTAGCGAAATAGGTTGTTTAGACGGCGTGCACCGAATTGGTATCGCGACGTTAGACAACACGGCTTCTTTGAATGCGTTGACTTACGACATGTTGGCAGAGCTCAACGACCAACTTATCGAATGGCAAGATGACCCTGATTTGGTGTGTGTCATCCTCAATGGCGCGGGTGAAAAAGCGTTTTGTGCAGGGGGCGATGTACGAACCATGTACCACGTCATGCACGAAAAAAGCAAAGAAGAAACTGCCGAGTTCTGCTCTAACTACTTCTCGCTCGAATACGAATGCGATTACCTGATTCATACCTACCAAAAGCCAATCATTGGTTGGGGAGAGGGCATTGTGATGGGCGGTGGCATGGGCTTATTTATGGGCACCAGCCATAGAGTCGTCACGCCTAAATCTCGTCTCGCGATGCCAGAGATCAATATCGGACTTTACCCGGACGTGGGTGGTACTTGGTTCTTAAGCCAAATCGACCCAGAGGTAGGTTTGTTCCTTGGGTTAACCGGTGCAATGGTGAATTCAAGTGACGCTGTCACTATAGGGCTGGCAGAATGGTTGCTGCTGGAAGAGCAATATCCGGCGCTGCTTGAAGAGCTGAAACAAGTCGACTGGGGCTCTGCCGATGCCAAATCGCTTGTCAGTGCGTTACTTCAGTTGATGGAAGATCAAGTCATCGACAGTAAGCCGACAACTCAGATTTGCCCTTATCTCGACCAAATTAAAGAAGCCTGCAAAGGCTATGACTTAAATCAGATTGCCAAAAATATTCAAGCAATGGAAGGCGAGACTCAATGGCTTGAGAACGCACAAAAATCATTTGTTGCGGGCAGTCCGATCACCGCACATATCTGTTTTAGGCAAGTCAAAGAGTACCACCGTTTATCGTTGGCGGATTGTTTCCGTCTAGAGCTAACCTTGTCAGTTCGCAGCGCATTACTCGGTGAGTTTGAAGAGGGCGTGCGCTCTCGGTTAGTTGATAAAGATGGCAATCCAAAATGGATGTTTAACAGCGTCAGTGAAGTCGATGAAAGCGTCATCGATAACTTGTTCACTTCTCTTTGGTCAGAAGAGGAACATCCACTTGCACAGCTAGGAAAATAAGGAGAAACAACATGAGTACCATTGCATTTATTGGCTTGGGCAACATGGGCAGTCCAATGGCACAAAACCTATTGGCGTCAGGGTTTCACGTGCAAGTGTTCGATGTGGATGTGAACGCGGCGAAGCAACTTGAACCGTTTGGCGCGGTGGTTGCTAGCACGTTAGAAGAAGCCGTAGATGGCGCAGGAACCGTTATCACCATGCTACCAGCAGGTGCACACGTGCGCGCGGTGTACTTAGGGGATTTACACGGTGGTGTCGGTCTGCTCAATATTGTGCAGGACAACGCATTACTGATTGACTGTTCGACCATCGATCCAGATTCTGCTCGCTTGGTGGCGAACGAAGCTCAGAACAAACGATTGTTGTTTGTCGATTCTCCCGTCTCTGGTGGTGTAGCAGGCGCAAAAGCAGCAACGCTGACCTTTATTGTTGGCGGTTCGGACGAAGCGTTCTCTAAAGCCAATGCGATCTTGCAATACATGGGCAAGAACGTGTTCCATGCTGGTAAAGCGGGCGATGGTCAGATGGCAAAAATCTGTAATAACCTGATGTTGGGCATTTTGATGTCGGGAACTTGCGAGGCGCTCAATCTCGGCATTGACCATGGTCTCGACCCGAAAGTCTTATCCAATATCATGCTGCAAAGCTCTGGTCGAAACTGGGCGTTGGAGCTCTATAACCCATGCCCCGGCGTGATGGACTCTGCGCCAGCGAGCAACCAATACAATCCGGGCTTTATGAGCAAGTTGATGCTAAAAGATCTTGGCTTAGGCTTGGATGCGGCGTTGCAAACCAACTCTTCTGTTCCGATGGGCTCTTTGGCTCGTAATCTTTATGCATTCCATAACGCAGCAGGTCATGCAGAACTCGACTTTTCAAGCTTGTTTGAATTCTATAAGAACCAAAAGGGTTAAAAGAGAGATTTCCTATCACGCTCGTTCCTCGCTGTAGGGAATGACGGTGTCGGCGAGGCTACGACTGCCATTCACCTTATCTGGACGAGCTCGATAGTTTCTAAGTAAATAGGTTCTAGGCAAACAGTTTTTTCTAGACAAGCTTTTAAGCATGGAAGTTATTCAGTAATGGAGTACAGATATGGATTTAAAAAACAGTGTCATTGCAATCACAGGTGCGGGGCAAGGGTTAGGGCAGATGATGGCAGTCAGCCTTGCTCAAGCGGGAGCGGATTTAGCGTTGCTTGATGTTAACGAAACGGGACTGCTGAATACCCAAGAACAATGCCGGATGCTCAGTGCCAAAGCATTGATCTATCGACTTGATGTGACCGATGAATCTGAAGTGGAAGATACCTTTAATGAGATTCTTCAAGACTTTGGGCAGCTAAATGGCTTAGTTAATAACGCTGGCGTTTTGCGAGATGGATTGTTAGTCAAAGCCAAAGACGGCGAGATCACCAAGATGTCGCTTGAGCAGTTCAACCTAGTGATGAACGTCAATGTCACGGGCACCTTCTTGTGTGGGCGAGAAGCGGCAGTCAAAATGATCGAGAGTGGCTCGAAAGGCGCCATCATTAACATCTCCAGCGTGGCGAGAGCGGGCAATATTGGACAAACCAATTACTCTGCCTCGAAAGCTGCCGTCGCAACCATGGCAACAACATGGGCAAGAGAACTCGCCAGATATGGTATTCGCTCTGCAGCTATTGCGCCCGGTGTCGTCAAAACGGCAATGGCAGATCAAATGAAACCAGAAGCCATAGACCGACTGCAAAAGATGATACCCGTCGGTAGGATGGGGGAGACGAGTGAGATTGCTCATGCCGTGAAATACATTCTCGAGAACGACTACTTTACAGGGCGAGTGCTCGAAGTGGATGGGGGAATGAGAATGTAGCATTGAGCTATTTGTTTCTAACAGCGAGCGCTAGTTAAGTAGCGCTCGTTTCTTTTTAGTGAGTTCATTCGATTAACAATTGAACCAAACATCACTCTCAAAAAGTACTTGGTATTAATCTGGTAAATTGGATTGCCTAAATAATCATTTGTCGTATAAATGTCATGTAAATAGTATGTGAATTCATAACTATGATGCTGGTCACGCTTTACTTAATTCGTACTTTCTAATGTAGCTCACACTCTCGCGCCGAATACGCAACTGATTACTCTTCTCGTTTGCGTTGTTTAAGTTACTGTAAAGAAAAGGATATACGTTGTAGTACGTTAATATTGCGCACCTGTTTTGCTATTCCTTTATCAATATTAGCTTTCATAAATGGAACGTTAGTTTCCATCTGTGGCTAATGAGCTTTCCTTTTTCCCTCCGCATAATGCGCTCGAATGTAACAATGTATTTCAAAGTGTAACAATAAACTCACGTTGTGAGTGTGGTTTTAACCATCAAGCAACTTGATACCTCCCACCAAGAAGTCCATTGCTGCACAAGCTCAACACAAAAATATTCTAATGACCAAGACAACCAATCGCAGGGCTTGCTCTGTTGTTGG
Organism: Vibrio sp. SCSIO 43155; assembly: GCF_023716605.1. Taxonomy (NCBI): domain Bacteria; kingdom Pseudomonadati; phylum Pseudomonadota; class Gammaproteobacteria; order Vibrionales; family Vibrionaceae; genus Vibrio; species Vibrio sp. SCSIO 43155. The sequence goes on from NZ_CP071853.1 coordinate 966,801, forward strand.
CTAACCATCGAGAAAGTTAATGGAAGCTTCAAGATACAAACGCATCTTAGCGAGGATAAGTTTGGCAGGAACCATTCTTATGCTTTCAGGGTGTAACTCTGCTCTACTTGACCCGAAAGGTAGTATTGGCGTTCAGGAAAAAGAACTGATCATTACAGCGCTTTTACTGATGCTGATTGTCGTGATCCCCGTGATTTTAATGACAATCTACTTTGCTTACCGCTACCGAGAGTCGAACACTGGCGAGGAATACGCTCCAGAGTGGGCGCACTCGACCAAGATCGAAGTGGTGGTGTGGACGATTCCAATCATCATCATCGCGATTCTGGCAACCATCACTTGGCGTTCTACTCATGAGTTAGAGCCATCCAAGCCCATCGCAAGTGACGTCAAACCCATCACCATTGAGGTAGTGTCACTCGACTGGAAATGGCTGTTTATCTACCCAGAAGAGAACATTGCGACAGTGAACTACGTGGCGTTTCCGAAAGATGTGCCGGTTCAGTTCAAACTGACCTCAGACAACATCATGAACGCGTTCTTTATCCCGCGTCTCGGTACTCAGATATACGCGATGCCAGGCATGGTGACCAAGTTGAATCTGATAGCGAACCACACTGGGGATTACAAGGGCTTTGCTTCTAACTACAGCGGTAAGGGTTTCTCGCAGATGAAATTTACCGCAGCAGCAATGGAAGATCGCACTGCATTCCTGAATTGGGTTCAGCAAGTGAAAGCCAGCCCTGATCGAATCGAAGACTGGGATCAATTCCGTGCGCTTGCATCACCAACGGTGGCGGAGCCTGTGAAGATGTTCTCTAGTATTCCACCATTTTTGTTCACTGACGTCGTGACCCAGCATCCGGGTTCAATGAACTGTTTGCCGGAAAATCTAGGATAATCGCAATGTTTGGAAGATTAACACTTGAATCAATCCCTTATCACGAGCCGATTATTGTCGTCACTCTAGCGGTGATCGCGATCGTTGGATTGGCTGTCGTTGCGGCGATAACCAAAGCGGGTAAGTGGCAATACTTATGGAATGAATGGTTTACTTCGGTAGACCACAAAAAACTAGGCTTTATGTACATCGCCGTGGCAATGGTGATGTTGATTCGTGGCTTTGCTGATGCGGTCATGATGCGTAGCCAACAACTGCTGTCTGCGGCAGGCGAGAGCGGTTATTTACCACCACATCACTACGACCAAATCTTTACTGCCCATGGCGTAATCATGATTTTCTTCGTGGCAATGCCGTTGGTGATTGGTTTGATGAACATCATCGTACCTCTGCAAATTGGTGCTCGTGATGTGGCATTCCCTTACCTAAACAACCTAAGTTTCTGGCTGTTTGTTGTGGGTGTGATCCTCACCAACATGTCACTTGGTTTGGGTGAGTTTGGTCGTACTGGTTGGTTGGCGTATCCGCCGCTGTCTGGTATTGAGGCAAGCCCCGGAGTTGGGGTGGATTATTGGATATGGGCGCTGCAAATATCTGGTGTCGGCACCACGCTGACAGGCGTGAACTTCTTTGCGACTATTTTGCGCATGCGCACGCCGTCTATGCCAATGATGAAGATGCCAGTGTTCACGTGGGCTTCCCTGTGTGCCAACATCCTAATCATCATTTCATTCCCAATCCTAACCGTAACCATCGCGCTACTAACGTTGGATCGCTACATCGGTACGCACTTCTTCACCAATGACCTTGGCGGCAACGTAATGATGTACGTCAACCTGATTTGGGCATGGGGTCACCCAGAAGTGTACATCCTGATCTTGCCTATTTTTGGCGTGTTCTCTGAGGTAACGGCAACCTTCTCATGCAAGAAGCTGTTTGGTTACACCTCGCTAGTATGGGCGACCATTGTAATTACGATTTTGGCGTTCGTCGTTTGGCTGCATCACTTCTTCACCATGGGCTCAGGTGCAAATGTGAATGCATTCTTCGGCATCGCCACCATGATCATCTCTATCCCTACCGGGGTGAAGATCTTCAACTGGCTATTCACCATGTACAAAGGGCGAATCCGCTTTACCACGCCGATGATGTGGACGGTTGGCTTCCTGATTACCTTCTCTGTGGGTGGTATGACGGGCGTACTGATGGCGGTTCCGGGGGCGGACTTTGTTCTGCACAACTCCGTGTTCCTAATTGCGCACTTCCACAACGTAATCATCGGTGGTGTGGTATTCGGTTGTTTCGCAGCAATCACATACTGGTTCCCGAAAGCAACTGGCTTCACCATGAACGAAGCGTGGGGCAAACGTGCATTCATTTGCTGGATTGTCGGTTTCCTAATGGCGTTCTTACCGCTTTATGCACTGGGCTTTATGGGCATGACGCGTCGTCTAAGCCAAGACCTTAACCCAGAATACTTCCCATTGTTGGCAGTTGCAGCAGCAGGTACGGCAGTGATTGCGCTTGGCGTGGTTTGTCAGTTCATACAAATCTACGTGAGTGTTCGTGACCGCGAACAAAACCGAGACCTAACAGGTGACCCATGGGGCGGTCGTACCTTTGAGTGGGCGACGTCCTCACCACCGCCGTTCTACAACTTTGCACACCTACCAAAAGGTGATGTGCTAGACGCGTTCTGGTACCAAAAGCAGAGTGGCGAATTCGATCCAACCAAAGAAGTGGAATACGAACGCATTCACATGCCGAAGAACACACCAACAGGTATCTATGTGTCTGCATGGGCATTGGTATTTGGCTTCGCAATGATCTGGTACATCTGGTGGCTAGCAGCAGCAAGTTTTGTTGGCATCATCGTGACGTGTATCCAGCACAGCTACAACGACGACGTGGATTACTACGTTGAAGTAGAAGAAATCAAAGCGATTGAAGCGGAGCGTCGAGCTCAACTTGAAGAAGCGAAGAAAAACGAAGTGAAAGACAACGATAAGAAAGACGATCTGGAGGTGACCTATGCAAGCTAATGTTGCGGTTCACGACCACGATCATCACCATGATTCTGCAGGCATTAAGCTGTTTGGTTTCTGGATTTACCTAATGAGTGACTGTGTATTGTTTGCGACTTTGTTCGCGACTTACGCAGTACTAGAAAGCGGATCTATTGCGGGTCCAACCGGTAAAGACATTTTCGAACTGCCGTTCGTGTTTGTAGAAACCATGTTGCTGCTGTTCAGCAGTATCACGTTTGGCTTCGGCATGATTGCGATGAAGCGCAAAGACGTTGCAGGTTTAAAACGTTGGTTAAAAGTGACCTTCTTACTTGGCGCTGGCTTTATCGGGATGGAAGTGTACGAGTTCCATCACCTGATTGTTGAAGGCTATGGTCCACAAGAAAGTGCATTCTTGTCGGCGTTTTTCACTTTGGTTGGAACACACGGTCTGCACGTAACCTTTGGTTTGATCTGGCTAGCTGTGTGCTACCACCAACTGTCAACCAAAGGCTTGAACGATAACATGTCGATGCGATTCCAGTGCTTGAGCTTGTTCTGGCACTTCCTAGACATCGTTTGGATTTGTGTATTCACCATCGTTTACTTATTGGGGGTTATGTAATGGAACAACATCTAGATACAGGTGCCTCTGATTACGTAAAAGGCTTTATTGCGTCTCTGATCCTGACCGTGATTCCTTTCTACTGTGTGTGGGCGCAAGTGCTGCCAGATACCGCAACTTATGCCGTGTTATTTGGTTGTGCGATTGTGCAAATCTTTGTGCACTTTAAGTACTTCCTGCACATGGAAGTGAAAACGTCAGAAGGTCAGTGGAACGTGGTGTCACTGATGTTTACCGCCATTGTTGTGTTGATTCTGATCGCTGGCTCGATCTGGATCATCTACAACATGAACGTCAACATGAAGTTGTAGGCTAGGGTATGCTGAAAAGTTATTTGTCTATTACTAAACCGGGCATCATTTTCGGCAACCTGATTTCTGTTGCGGCGGGGTTCTTCCTCGCCGCAAAATCAGAACCCGTTAACTTTCTGTTGTTGCTAACAACGTTAGTTGGCGTGGGGCTTGTGATTGCATCAGGATGCGTGGTGAACAACATCTTCGACCGCGATATCGACCAAAAAATGAAGCGCACGCAAAACCGTGAATTGGTGATGGGAAACATCAACATCGACGCGGCGTTTGTCTATGCTTTGGTGTTGCTGCTTAACGGCACAGCGTTATTGTTCCAATTGGTGAATCCGCTCTCGGCTGTGGTTGTACTCTTGGGTTACGTGTTTTACGTCTTCTTCTACACCATGTGGTATAAGCGAAATTCGGTCTACGGCACTTTAGTCGGCAGCATTTCTGGCGCGGTTCCTCCTCTGGTGGGCTACCTTGCTGTGACGAACTACATCAGCTTAGAAGCGATTTTACTCTTCATTATGTTTTGCCTCTGGCAGATGCCGCACTCTTACGCGATTGCCATGTTCCGCATGCAAGATTACCGCGATGCAGGCATTCCTGTTCTTCCCGTTAAAGAGGGCATTACCAAAGCGCATCAACATATGAAGGCGTACGTGGTTGCTTTTGGTGTGGTTGCTATTGGGTTGTTTATGCTGGGTGAAGCGGGTTACGAGTATTTAGCGGTCTCGGCAGCAGTGTGCTTTATGTGGACACGAGTGACATTCCAAAAAGTGAATTACAACAACTACATCCAATGGTCCAAAGCGGTGTTTAAGGTGTCGTTATTGGTCGTGATGAGCATCAGTGGCGTGCTTGGCTTAGAGTTGATTCCACTGCCGTTTATTCATTAAAGAGCGTATCTACGTGATTTGCTCTTTATGATAAACATATGTATTGCATTTTTATTGATCTGTTGTCGAAAAAGTAATGCCTAAATTTTCTTACTAAGTAAAGCCTAGTTAAATTGGTTACGTTTAACATGTTTGTTCATAAATGAGTTTTATCATATTTCGACTAGGCAATATAAAGTGCTATTAATAATAGAGAAACCAGTAGGAAAAAATAGAGCTAACAAAAGTAGCGATGTAAGGAAAATCCAAGCCCTTCTAAATGTTTCCAATCGTAAAAAGGGTCTACCTATCATCAATATAACTGGAGTGTTTGACGAAAAAACATCAAAATCGCTGCTTAATTTTAAGAAATCCACCCAACATAAACAGCTATTAGATGAAAGTGTCACACCCAATGGGAATACTTTTAAAGCTCTTAAAGAAGTTTTAGCTACTACGTTTACAGTTAAGTCAATTAGTCCACCGAAAGAAGGAGTGTTAACTTGGAACTCGGAAGGTAATGAGGGAGGTAGGTTTCATAGTAGAAAACTACATGTACCAAGTGAAAACTCAGGGCTTACACTAGGGAGAGGTTATGATTTGAAGCTCAAATCAATCACAACAATTCGTCGTGACCTTGCATTTTCTGGGGTCAAGCAAGAGAAAGCCACAATATTACTCAAAGCTAGAGGTTTAAAAGGTGCTCAAGCGCGAAGCTTTATAATCGATAATGATTTATTAGATTTTGAGCTAACAACCGATGCTCAAATTAAGTTATTCAAAATTAGTTATGATCATGAAAAGTCAGAAGTCATTAGAATTTGCAGAAAGTTAGATGTAGTTAATCGCTACGGAGTTACAGATTGGGATAATTTAGATGAGAAAATAAAAGAAGTTCTTGTTGATTTAAAATTTAGAGGTGATTACAGTCCTGTAACGAGAGTATTAATTCAGCCTATTGTGGTAAGAAATGATGTTGAAGCATTCAAAGAAGTAATGAGTAATCGTGCTAATTGGCAGAGTGTGCCTCAAGATAGATTTGAGGCTAGAGCTAAGTTCCTACAATAGCCTTAAGGTGATTCCTATGACTAATTTGAAAAGTATCTTGTTGTGCATCGTATTTTTGATTCCTTCTAGTGCTTACGCTGAACTCCCTGCATCTTTAAGTTCTGTAAGTAGCTATCGAATAAATGAGCAGTTAGTGCGGATTGCGATTCACAATATGGAAATAAATCCTTTAATTGAGGTAGATACCATTGATACACCCAGTTATAGGCTCAATGATTCCAAGAAGATAAACTCTATTTTATTAGATAAAGAGGTTTTAGCTTTTAGTGACTCTGCAGGCGTTTTTGTCGAAGATTACGGAAAACGAGGCACTAAACTGTTTTTTGTATTGGATTATTTTTATTTGCAAAGTGGGAGTGTCCTTGTCGACTGCGAAGTCTCATTCAACAAAGGAAAAATCATGCAGCCAGAATGCTCAGTAAAAGAATACGAAGAGGTAGAGTAGAGTTTGTCCCGTTTACCTATTTATCTCACTAAACCTTAATCCAGATTAAAGTTTTGCCGCAGTTTCGGCGGTAAGGTTCGCGTCGCTCATCGCACTGAACAGAAATTCAGAGAAGGAACAGCCATGCTTTGTGTATCGCTGTTCCTTTTTCGTTCCTGCTCGGTAGTGATCTATACCCAAGTAACCTCGAGATGCTTGCATCAGCGAGAATGACTTGGTTCGTAGACGCGGCGGCGATTTGAAGATCTAGTTACTCTAAATCAATAATCGACAACAAAGTATACGAGCCAAGACCCTTACTATTTGCAAAGAGGGCCCTTCGGGAGCGTGTCATTAATTCGATCTCTGTGTCAAACAACTTGGAAAGAGCAGGCTATTCCGCTGCGTTGTTTTCCTTGATCTCGAATCAATGACAACGCTCTGAATCCTGCATCTTGAAGTCACTTGGGTATGTAGAACTAAAAGACAGATTTTAAGAGGACTGGACTTGAGCATTTTGTTTTCAGAAGCCCGCATTGGCAACATGACACTAAAGAACCGCTTTGTACGTAGTGCTACGTGGGAAAATATGGCGACAGAAGACGGTCATATGACCGATAAGTTGTACGACATTTATGAAGAACTTGCCAAAGGTGAAGTGGGTCTGATCGTTACTGGCTACGCAAACATCGTAGAAGAAGAGAAGCCGAACGCAGGCATGATGGGGATCTACAACGACTCTTTCATCGATGAATACAAAAAGCTGACGGATCTTGTCCATGAGCATGACGCTAAGATCGTCATGCAGATCGCTTACGGTGGCACAAAAACGACCTTCAACGTTGGTGAGCGTGTGATTTTTGCCCCAAGTGAAGTGCCAGAGCGCGGCACCAAAACGGAAGGCAAAGCGATGACTCAAGATGAGATTGACTACATCGTTAAAGCATTTGCGCTAGCGAGCAAGCGTGCGCAAGATTCTGGCTTTGATGGTGTAGAAATCCACGCGGCGCACACGTACTTGATCAACCAGTTTTTAAGCCCATACTACAACCGTCGTGAAGACCAATATGGCGGCAGTCTTGAGAACCGCATGCGTTTCCTTATGGAGATCTATGCCGAAACACGCAAGCTAGTTGGTGATGATTTCCCGATTCTGGTGAAGCTGACAGCAACAGAATTCTTCGATGGCGGTTTGACGTTCAATGAAACGCGCATTGTCTGTAAGAAGCTTGAAGAAGTGGGCGTGGATGCGATCATTGTATCGGGTAACATTCACGGCAACGCAAGCACCATGGTGGGTGAATCGTTCGACGGTTACACGCTACAAGAAGAAGGCTACTTCCATGAATACGGTCAAGTGATCAGCCAAGATGTGAACGTACCGGTAATTACCGTAGGTGGCTTAAACGACTTCTGTGCGATCGAAAACTTGGCTGTAAATACCAAGATTCAATTCTTCGCGCTTTCTCGTCCGTTATTGGCAGAGCCACAATTGATCAAGCGCTGGAAAGACGGCAACCGTGCTGAAGTGGACTGCGAACGTTGCTCTAAGTGTCGTACCAAGCGCGGCAACTTCTGCGTGGTTTACAAGCGCAGAAAGTAAAACATCCGAAACGGGCAGCTTGTGTGTAACTGCCCGTTTTATGTCTCCGGTCACTCCCTTTAGTCCAGTCATTGATTCTCCTTTCACAAACAATTCACGCTTTAATTGTTACAGTTTGCAGTCGAACAATCGCGAGAGCTGTGATAGTTTTCGCTCGCACTTTTAAATCTAATTGGTTGTATTAATGAAGAAAATTGTACGTTTGGTTGGCGTAGTCTCCACTCTTTGTGCCCAATCTACTTATGCCATGAGTGAGAAAGATTGGGACGTGTTGACCGATCTTGGCGCGTATGGCTTGGTCGCAACGGCGGCGGCTGTTCCGGTATACAAAGCGGACTGGGATGGCTTTTGGCAAGCTGGCTTTAGTATTGGTGCTGCGTCTGGTGTTGGCTTAATTGGTAAAACCACCATTGATGCTGAGCGTCCAGATAAAAGCGGCAACGACAGTTTTCCTTCTAACCATACGGCTAATGCTTTTGCTTCGGCTACTACTCTTTATTTGCGTTATGGTTGGGAAGCAGGTTTACCTGCATACGGTGTTGCCACATTAGTCGGCTATGGCAGAGTAGAGGCGAAGAAACACTATTGGCGAGATGTGTTAGCTGGTGCTGCATTGGGCACATTGAGTGCTTACGTGTTTACAGATGCTTATGATGAGAATGTTCAACTCGTGCCTTGGGTGACAAGTGAAGATGTCGGTGTTTCAGTTACTTACCGCTGGTAATTTGAGACCCGATAAAAAAGCCTCGGCATAAACCGAGGCTTTGTGTTACTAAATTCTAAAACGTTCGTGATTAGAACTGAGCTTTAATCCAGATCATGCGGTGGTCAGAAGAAACGTCCTTACCGCTCCCTTTCTCACCAATGCGAGGATCGTTAAATAGCTTACGACCTTCTTCATAAGATGCAGCCCAGTAAACGCCAGAATCCACAACGTTTAGGTTTGCTGATGGCATAGCGTAGTCAACACCTAGACCAAATGTTGAAGTAATGCGATTTGGAATTGGGTGAGTAGAACTGTCGTCCACTGCGTGTTCTGCTGCGCCAAAGCTTGTTGGGTAAAGCTCGCCATTCATCACGTCTTGGTTAACTAATGGATCATTGTGGAATGCTTGCATGATCTCACTAAAGCCATCACCATCCAATGGGTCAAGGTTTTGGTCGCCCATCATGACGAACTTCGCACCTTCTGCCAGACCGCCTTTCTTACCAGCATCATCGTAGAAGTAGTCTTTACCCTGTACGTAATGATGCCAGAACTCAACCTCTGCACCGTTTTGTACTTTGTTTTTACCTGTATCAAACACTGGTGGGGTCGGGTGTGACATAAGCAGGTGAACAACTTCATCGCCTTTTTCTGTTGGGATGATAATTGGTGCGTCTACGTGGTTTTTAGAAGACAGACGAATTTGCTCCCACTCTTCAGTAGTGTACCAATCGTCACCACAGTCCATGCCTTCAGGGAATTTGCTTGGGTCGTCGCATAGCGTGATGGTAGGGATCTTAGCGCCTTCCATATCTTTCCATTTAAACTCTTGGAAAGTACGTGTGTTGTCTGTGTCGATTTTGTATTTAGACATTAAAGCGAACGCGTATTGACCGTGGTAGTTACCAAAGCCCCAAGCGTCACCAGGTAGTTTGCCTTTTACGCCATCGTTATCTAAGTCTAAGCCACTATTTAAGCCAGTATTTGTCGAGTAAGACTCCGCGTACGGGTACTCGATAGGCTCTAGATCAGCTTTACCGCCTGCACCTTCAAGGCTTTGTGCGATAGAAAGGTAGTTTTTCTGGAAGCCCTCTAGCGCGGCTTTGTTTTCGCCAGTGCCATCGTTATTGTATTCCGCCATCATCAGAACATCAGGGCGGTTCTTCTGGATGATTGCTGCTACGTTACGGATCTGAATGACTTTCTCAGCCATTGCTTTGTCTTCCGCAGCAATTGATTTATCAAGGTACGCAGTAACGAGCTGAGTTTGTTTTGCTGGTTCAACTTGCATTTCTGCAACAAGAGCTTCGAAAGTATAGCGATCAAAAGAGAGGTTATAAGTGGCGATCTTTACTTCTTTAGGTTGAACATTCACATATTCAGTATCGTCATTGCATCCGGTAAGTAGGGTCGCACCAATGAGGAGAGCAAGAGGTGTTTTTATATATTTCATGAGTATGTCATACCTTATAATTGGATTCGCGCAAATACTAAAGTTATCAGTAGCTTTTGTAAGCGACATGAATCACACAAACGATTGCGAATTTGCATGCTTGTTCCGGTTTTGTGTGATTTGTGCAATAAATGCATCACTTTCAACAGCAGAAGTTTATATACAAACTGTTAAATAAAGGTGTTTATACCCAAGTGACTTCAAGATGCAGGATTCAGAGCGTTGTCATTGATTCGAGAGTAAGGAAAACAACGCAGTGTAATAGTTAGCTCTTTCCAAGTTGTTTGACGCAGCAATCGGGTCAATGACACGCTCCCAAAGGGCGAGCTGTCTTGGCTTGTATACTTTGTTGATGATTCTTGATTTAGAATGCTAGATCTTTAAATCGCCGCCGCGTCTACAAACCAAGTCATTCTCGCTGAACCCAACATCTCGAGGTTACTTGGGTATATTCTATTTAATTCAAATGAACTTATTTTTCTTATTAATCGATTCGACGTTTACGTGAAGTCACTTCAATTTTGTTGGTAAGCGCTTTTTATTTATAATGTGGATTCACAAGAAGTGAGGACGACCTCACCGCTCTTATCACTATCGGGGACGACCCCAATCATTTGGAATCTCTCAATGGCTTGGGCAATTCTATTTCTCGCGGGGCTATGCGAAGTGGCATGGGCGGTCGGTCTTAAATACTCGGAAGGCTTTAGTAAGCTTGCGCCGTCTGCCTTTACGGTCGGGTTTATGGTGTTAAGCTTTTGGTTACTTGGTATTGCACTTAGAACATTACCTCTAGGCATTGCCTACGGTGTTTGGGTCGGAATAGGGGCTATAGGAACTGCGATTGCCAGCATCTATTTATTTAATGAACCAGCCACGTTAATCAAGCTCATCAGCTTGCTGCTCATTGTTGCCGGTATTGCTGGCTTAAAGTTCGCCGCTTAATCTAGTTGAGCTGTCAAAAGAAAAGCCAGAGTCTTGCTCTGGCTTTTGTTGTTTGAAACAAAGGGGCTCCTTTATAAAGAGCTTATTATCGCTTCATAAATGGCAGTTTTAGGTGCTGTCCAAAGACATTAATCAAAGCGCCAGCCACGATGAGAGCTCCCCCCAGATATGTCCATGCCGCAGGCAGTTCTCCAAAGAAGACGATACCTAACACAACAGAAAAAATGATCTGTACATATGAGTAAGCCGATGCTTTACCAGCTTCTTGTGTTTGCATTGCCTTCGTTAACCCCAGTTGTCCTATCTGAGTAAACACACCAACCAAAACAAGCATCATTGTTAGATACAAATCCGGCATGACGAATTGATCGCCAATCAAAAGAATCGATGCAGGCAGCGCCACTAATGGGAAATAAAAGATGATGACAGAGCTGTCTTCTGTCTGGCTTAGCTTACGCACGATTACATACGCAATAGAGCTGCCAAATGCGCCTAAGATAGCAATCATCACACTGAACATTGGTAAGGCATGTTCGGCGTCTGGACCAGTTTCTGGTCGCACCATGACGTAGACCCCAAGTAAACAAAGGGCGATACAAATAAACGTCGAGAACTGGATACGTTCTTTAAGGAAGAAAACGGCGAGTAAGGCAGTAAAAACAGGGTGGATATACTGAAAAATGGTCGCTTCAGCCAGTGGCAAAGTCGTAACGGAATAGTACACGCACATCAGAGCCATGGTTCCAACGGCACCGCGAGCAAAGAGCAAGGGCTTATTATTACCCCAAACGGATATACCTTTACGTTTTACATCGAGATAGCTGATCACTAACGAAACCAGCGCCCTAGCGGCTACGATTTCAAATACGGGAATGCCGTGTAAGCTAACGTGCTTGACCGTGGCAGACATCAGTGCAAAACCAAACGCGGACAGCACCATAAAGCGCACGCCAATGGGAATCATTGAGTTGAGTGAGTTAGGCATCTTACTGCTCGTTTATTGCGGGAGATCGCACTTTAGCACACTAAACTCACAAAAAGATCAGTACGCTGGGATAAAGCCCGCGTTTCTTTTTGAACCGAGGTAGACTGTCTTGTTCAGAGTAAAAACAATAATTTCTAAAGGAAAAGTGGATGATTCCTATTCAAGCAACGCATGTGTCCGGTGTGGTGATTTCTGAATTCGACGGCATAAAGAAAATGCTATTACTAGAACGAGTGAAAGGCGGCTATTGGTGTCATGTCGCTGGTGGTGTCGAAGAGGGGGAAACTGGCTGGCAAACGATCGTACGAGAGCTTAAGGAAGAAACACAGATTGAAGATGTAGAGCTTCATACTGCAGACTTTCTCGAACAGTTTTATGAAGCGCACAAGAATCGAATCATGGTTATTCCTTGTTTTGTATTATTCTGCAAGCCAAATCAAACAGTAACGCTTAATCATGAACATACCGACTACCGTTGGTGCACGTTAGAAGAGGCAAAACAACTCGTACCATTTGCCAATCAACATCACCTGTACGAGCATGTATGGAAACACTATGTTGAAAGCGAACTGACGCCATTCACTTTGATCAAGCAAAGTTAACTACGGAATCACTATGTACCAAGGCTATGAACAACATCAGGCACTACAAATTACTGAGCGTATTTCCATTGAGCCTTTGCTGACTAAACATGCTTCTACCTTGCTCTCTGTGGTTAATGAGAGTCGGGAGAGTTTATCTCAATATCTACCTTGGACAGACTGGGTCACTAACCGTAGAGAAGCGGTGGCGTATATTTCTCAACGGATTAATTCCAATGCTCTCGATGCTTATTGGTTTGCGATAAACCTAAATCAAGAGTTTGTCGGTGTGCTTGGTATCAAAGGCATCGAAACACAAAGCAAAGCAACCGAGATTGGATATTGGTTGGCGGAGAAAGGTCGGGGTCATCAAATAATTGATTTGGTCTTGATGAGTTTGGTGCCACTGATTCGAGAAAGAGGCAATGCAAAAGCGATCCAATTTCATTGCATGGAAGACAACATACCAAGCATCAAAATTGCAGAGCGCGCTGGTGCGACGCTAAAGGAATACATTGATCATGATTTTGAGATGCTCGACGCCAGTCAGCGTTTGGGCATTTATGAATTGCATTTGAGAGAGTCGTAACGCATGAACATCAGTATAGATAAAATCACTTGGCAAGATGCGATGCCAATTCGCCATCAAGTACTTTGGGCAAATAAACCCATCGAACATTGCAAAGTAGAGGGCGACGAGGAAGCGGAGCATTTTGGCGCATTCGTCGACAGCGTATTGGTGGGGGTGGCGTCGATATACCGAGATGACAATCAAGCTCGATTGCGCAAGTTTGCTATCTTGCCTGAGTATCAAGGGTTGGGTATTGGTTCATCCATGATTCGATATGTGTTAGAAAGTCTTAAGTTCTCACCTGTTGAATATTTCTGGTGCGATGCGAGAGAATCCGCACTGGCTTTTTACGAAAAATTTGGGATGAACGTTGAAGGCGAACGCTTCTACAAATCTGACGTCTCTTACTACAAGATGAAATTTGCGCTTTAACCGAAACAAATCTGAGTTTGAACTCTAACTTCCTTATTGCGTTAATAGTCAGGATGTTGCCCTTATGTTAACTTTAAATCATACATAAGTGCGACATTGCCCTAGATTGGGTGCACAAGGAGAAAATCATGAATGCGATCGTCGACGTCGAAGTTGGTCAACTGCTGCAACAAAAATTGGATAAGCTCAAAGCTGCATACAATGCCGAACCTTATCCGGGTTTAGAGGCAAGAAAACAGAAGCTTAACCTTCTTAAGCAGACTATTTTGAATAACCAGCAAGCGCTAGTGGAAGCCTTAAGTGAGGACTTTGGTTACCGCTCAGAATTTGATACAGCAATGACGGATGTATTGCCGACGGTTGCTCAAATCAATTACACCTTAAAACGCCTTAATAAATGGTGTAAGCCAAGTCGCCGTCATTCTGGTTTGTTACTTGCCCCGTCTAAAGTCTCCGTTGAATATCAACCTGTTGGTGTGGTGGGTATCATCTCGCCTTGGAACTTCCCAGTAATCCTCAGCTTATCGCCATTAGTCACCGCGCTTGCGGCAGGTAACCGAGTGATGATGAAACTCAGCGAATTTACACCGATGACCAACAAGGTGATTTCTGAGATTTGTCGAGCATTGCCTGAAGATGTCGAGGTGGTTGAGGGTGAAGCCGAAGTGGCTCAAGCGTTCAGCAAATTATCGTTCGATCACCTACTGTTTACTGGCTCTACTAATGTTGGTCGCGCGGTTGCTCGTGCTGCAGCGGAGAATTTAACCCCAATTACCTTGGAGCTTGGTGGTAAGTCTCCAGTTATCGTGGCAGATGATGCTAACTTGAACAAAGCAGTTGATGCGATTTTGTTCGGTAAATGCATCAATGCCGGACAAATTTGTGTTGCGCCAGATTATGCCTTTGTACCAGAGGGAAGGGTTAACGAGTTCGTCGCACACTTCTTACAACGCTTTGAAGCGCTGTACCTCAAAGGTCAAGAAGAACAAGGTTTTACTCATATCATCAATCAGCGTCAGTACGACCGATTAAAGGCGGTATTGGAAGATGCCAAAGCCAAGGGCGCGGAGTTACATACCGTGCCTGAAACGAGAGCAGAAGGTCGACGATTATATCCGCACTTAGTCACCAATGTTTCGGAAGAGATGACCATTATGCAGGAAGAGATCTTTGGTCCTCTTATGCCAATCAAGCCTTACCGTGATATCCAAGAGGTCATCAGCTACATCAACCAGAATCAACGCCCACTTGCGCTCTACATCATGTCAGAAGATAAGAGCATTATTGAGCGAATTACCCGTAACACTCACAGTGGCGGGGTCGGAGTGAACGACACGATTTTGCACGTTGGCGCGGAAGACGCACCATTTGGTGGTATTGGTGAATCTGGTATCGGTCACTACCATGGCGAGGAAGGGTTTAGAACCTTTAGTCACGCCAAAACCATCCTGAATACACCAACGTGGCTACCTCGTGTAGGCATGTTGCTGGAACGTCGTGGCATGGCGATCAAAGCATTGCAAAAGTTCTTTATGCGTTAACGCTATTGATATTGGAACTTCAAGAAAAACGTTCTGCGGTAGAGCCGGAGGTCTATGACTGACTCATATTAGCTGCTGGGCAAACAAATAAGCGCACCTTAACATATCGTCGTGGTGCGCTTTTTCATATTTATACCCAAGTAACCTCGAGATGCTAGGTTCAGCGAGACTGACTTGGTTTGTAGACGCGGCGGCGATTTAAAGGTTTAGTGGGTCTAAATCAAGAATCGGCAACAAAGTATACAAGCCAAGGCAGCTCGCCCTTTGGGAGCGTGTCATTGACCCGATTGCTGCGTCAAACAACTTGGAAAGAGCTGGCTATTACACTGCGTTGTTTTCCTTGCTCTCGAATCAATGACAACGCTCTGAATCCTGCATCTTGAAGTCACTTGGGTATAGTTTCTTTGTTTCGTTAACATCACTAGCGCTAAACGCCGTCGCTATTCTAGATGTTTAAACTGCAACGCGACCAATCGTTGATACAGTTCACAGCTTTGCATCAATGATTGATGGTTACCGATATCAATCAGTTCGCCACCGTCGAGTACTGCAATTTTATCTGCGTGCTGAATTGTCGATAAGCGGTGTGCGATGATCAACGTAGTGCGGTCTTTCATCAAGGCTTCAAGCGCTTGTTGAACATGATGTTCACTTTCACTGTCAAGTGCGCTGGTGGCTTCATCAAGCAGCAGAATTTTCGGATCTTTTAGAATTGCACGAGCAATGGCAATTCGCTGTCTTTGACCGCCAGATAGCCTTACGCCACGCTCACCTAAAAAACTATGATAGCCGTCAGGTAGCTTTTCGATAAATTCATGAGCATGGGCTTTCTTTGCTGCTTCAATCACTTGTTCGTCTGTGGCTTCCGGATTACCGTAGCGAATATTGTGGAATACATCATGGCTAAACAATGCGGGTTGCTGTGGGACTAATGCCATTTGGCGGCGAAGATCGTTAGGATCGAACTGTCGAATATCTTCACCTCCAAACAATACATGTCCTTGCTGCGGGTCGTAAAATCGTTGTAGCAGCTCAAACAACGTTGTTTTACCGGCACCAGAAGGACCAACCAAGGCTAACACTTTCCCTTGTTCTGCTTTGAGATTTAATCCTTTAATAGCTGGCTGATCGGGGCGAGAAGGGTAGTTGAAGTTCACTGAGTCAAACGTGACTTCTGCAGGCATGCGGTCGGTAATAGTAAGGTGATGGCTTGGTGCACTGATATCACTCTCAACTTGCAGGATCTCAATCAATCGTTCGGTTGCACCAGCGGCTCGTTGCAATTCTCCCATCACTTCAGAAATAGTGGCAGTAGAGGATGCAACCATGATGGCATAGAACACAAACGCAGCTAAATCACCAGCCGACATCTTGCCATGAATAACGTCACTGCCACCTACCCAAAGCATGCCTGCAATAGCGCTGAAAACAATCACAATAACGCCGGAGATCAAGATTGCGCGCTGTTTGACGCGTTGTCTGCCTACCTCGTAGGCTTTTTCTACTTCGACAGCAAACGCTGCGCGTTCATGCTGCTCTGAGCTAAAGCTTTGCACCGTTTTTATGTGTTCTATCGCTTCGCCAGCGTAGCTGCCCACATCCGCCATTGTGTCTTGGCTTTGACGCGATAAAGCACGAACGCGCCGACCATAAACTAATATCGGCACCAAGACAAAAGGCACAGACGCCAAAACTATCAAAGTGAGCTTAACGTTAGTAGCGAACAACATAATGATCGCACCAAAGCACATCAATGCACTGCGCATCGCCATGGAAAACGACGAACCAATAATGCTCTGAAGTAGAGTCGTATCAGTCGTGAGGCGAGACATAATGTCGCCGCTGCTGTTGGTCTCAAAATAGCTCGGATGCAGGGTAATCACATGATTAAACACCGCAAGGCGAATATCTGCGCTGACGCGTTCTCCAACCGAAGAAACCAGGTAGAAGCGGAAGAACGTTCCAACGGCAATACATAAAGTGACGGCAACAATAAACTGAATCGCGTTGGTTAGCTCTTGTAATGATTGCTGAGCAAAGCCTTGGTCAATCAGGATACGTACGCCATAACCGACGGACAACGTTAGGCTTGCTGTCGCAACAAGTGCGACTAGGGCAGCAGCGACACGCCATTTATAAGGCGAAATAAAGGTGTTGAGTTTAAGAAGAATGCCAAGGTTTTTATTATTTTTACTGCTCATGAGTAGCTCACAAAGCTTTATAGGTACTTGGCATAGTAAGCGACTTTTTGAGACGTGACCAGTGGCGCGTCCGATTCGAGTCACGGTTCATTCGTTAGAAAGAATACAGTCTCATGGAACCTAATTTCTCACTATTTGTTATTGGCATATGCTAATAATGAGGGCTACAGTTCATATCCCATTACCAATGAATAAGCGCCTCTCGCCTTTGAATGTTGAGTTAGATGCATGATTCGTGAACGCTCTTATTAAAGCAGCTTAAGTTCAGAGACGTCTCAGATACAGAAGGATTTTATGTCACACCACAACCCCAAAAACCACCAGCAGTGTGCAGTGTGTTGCCAGCCATTTTTCAACGCCAACGATACTGTTCAGTTTTCCCAGATGCCGAATGGCGGCGTGCAGTGCGAAATCGTACCAACAGAGAAAGTTCAGGGATATCAAGGTGTCATGCAAGGCGGAGCAATCTGCGCTTTGCATGACACGGCTATGACCCACTGCCTTTTTGCTCAAAAGATATGTGCAATGACAGCAAAGCTCGAGGTTCGCTTTATCAAACCGGTTCCCCTTAATGCCATCATTCGCGTTGAGGCGCATTGCGTAAAGAGCAAACGAGGAATGTTTCTACTGCAAAGCGAAATCTATGTAGGGGAACAATGTTACTCAAAAGCAGAAGCGAAGTTCATGCAGCATGTTGTCGACGCCGAATATTGACCTCAAAAGCCATTGGGATTATCGATAACATAAACCCAACCTCCATCTACATAATGCATGACTTCCAATGCCGTTCCTTGTATCGCGTTTTTTGTCTGAGTTGCACCTTGCGAAGTGTTCATTATTTCCCAATCTGAACGCACCATGGCAATGTCATCATTAATGTGGATGGAAACGCGCTTTGTATGCATGGTGACATCGCCTTTCATAAAACCTTCCAATACGCGTTTTATCGCTTCTTGCCCTTTGGCTTGATTGCCTTCTTTATCCAAAATAAATACCGCATCTTGATGGAAAAGTGTTCCTAATCCCTCCAAATCTTTATCCGCAAAGTATTGACCAAATAATGCATGTAACTCTGATGGTGTTTGTGGCTTCGGATAGAGCGTCTCCGCATGTAAACCAAGTGAGACAAAAGAAATAAACAGAAAAATATATCGCATAACGTAATCCTCTAATTATTGCCTCAGGCAGTTTTCGTCCCTTTGCCTAATTGCCAATTCAAGATAGAACGGTTAGTTACGAATTAAAATTAGCTTCCCAAAAGTAACTAGTTACTCTCAGGTAACTAATGGTCTGAGGTGTAGTGTTTGATTACACTGGCGGTAAAAAACGGATTAGGGAAGGGCGATGTCGTCAAAAGTAAATCATCAAGTACAGCCTGTTGGCTATTGCAGCGTGGATAAATACTTAACATTGATATCGACTAAGTGGACTGCTCACATCGTTTGGTTGCTCGGGCAACAAGAAGAGATGCGATTCGGTCAAATTCGCAAGCAATTAGCGCTGGTTTCAAGCAAGGTGCTCACCGAACGCTTGAAGTTACTGTGCGAATATGGGTTTGTTTGGCGAAAACAAGAAGACACTATCCCTGTGACTGTGAATTACGGTTTAACCCCAAAAGGTAGAGAGTTTGCTAGTGTTGTCGACATCATAGTCCAAAAAGTTGATGACTGGGATGCCGAGTAGGTTACGCATCTAACCCTTTAGAACCCTTATGTAGAAACTAATAGATATGTTGATTGCATCTGATTGTGGAATGAGACTGAGAATTAACATATACCTGTATTACCGACCTTAAAAAAGAGTCACAATCATTACGGTTTTGACGGGTTGATTTATGAAATTTAATACATCTATTGACGATAATTTTGCTTCTTTCTACGACAGAGAGAACGACAACTATGTCTTTGTCGAAAGTACGGATAATGAAAACTTTGATGTAACAATAGGTACGGCAAGCGGCGCGACTTTGGTAGGTACTGTATCTGCAAAAAATAATGAGGAGCTGAATGCTAAGCTCGGAGCTCTGTATCAAGGTTTTATGATGAAAAACGAGCGCGATTCTTAACGATTAGGTATTTCTAATCATAAACAACCATAGATTATTTACCTTTACTATGATGCTTGAGAACAAACATCATAGTCGCGAGATCTAAGCGCGGTTTTTCGCGAGTAGCAGATCGACTTTCCCTTTCGCTGTTTTACTCACGGTTTGCATAAACTTAAAGCTTGGATTGTGAATGCCGGATTGCTCCAAGCCCTCGACCATTTCAATCCAGAGTTTTGCTGTCATCTGTGCATCGGCTAACGCTCGGTGAAAAACGCCGTCATTATCGATGTTTTTGAAGCGAACTAGTTCTCCGAGTTTATGAGAAGGAGCATCTTGAATTAAACGTCTTGCCACTAGCAATGAGCATGCAAACTCGCCTGAGTAACCACAGTTGATTCGTTCAAGCTCCGCATCGAGGAAGCGCTTATCAAAAGATGCGTTGTGGGCGATAAGATTTTCACCGGCAATGAACTCGCTGAATGATGCCATCACTTCATCGCAGCTTGGTGCGGTGCGTAACATGTTATTGGTAATGCCAGTGTAACCCTCGATGAAAGAACTGACTCTAAAGCCTGGGTTCATCAGTTGCTGAAAACTATCGACAACCTCACCGTCGACTAATTTTACTGCACCGATTTCAATGGCGCGGTCACCCATATTCGGAGAGAGACCAGTGGTTTCAAAGTCGAGTACGACAACAGAGTTAGCTTGGGGCATGAAAGTTTTCCAACTGAACGATAAGGGGCAAGAGTATCAACGAAACGGATACAAAAAGAAAGGTTATGATGGGTAGACTGTGTGAGTTAGGTTATTTACTATTCTTGATTCATTCCAACAAAGACATTGCGATTGCGCGCTCTTTAAACGAGCGCTTTTAGCTTCGAGGGAAATTATGGAAACGATCATCAAACAAGCAATTGAGCTGCGAAAAGAAGCTAAGTATCAAGCGTCGAGAGCGTTACTTACAACACTACTAGACGATGAACATTTTGCCGCAAAAGCGCACTTACAAATCGCTTGGTCGTACGACAATGAAGGCAAAGAGCAAGAAGCAATCGGTCATTACTTGTCTGCGCTTTCAGGAACACTCTCTTCGCTAGAAAGATTTGATGCTTTGTTCGGCTTAGCGAGTACCTACCGAAGCCTTGGCGAGTATTCAGAAGCATTAAGCTATTTTGAACAAACGTTGGATGAATACCCTAATGCGATCGAAGTTCAGCCTTTTTATGCAATGTGTCTTTACAATGTGGGTCGACATAAAGAAGCCACATCATTGTTACTCGAACTCTTAGTGTCCACCACCAACAGCGATGCAATTAAAGAGTATCAGCGAGCTATTTCTTTGTACGCTCGAGATCTCGATAAAACTTGGTAGCTTTTGGTTCTAGTAATCATCAAATATTCAAAAAAGATTCACTACGCGCGGCATTTACGCCTTGTTGTTTTTATCATTAAAGTGGTGTGTTAAAGCTTCATTAAGGCGCTTGCTCACCGTTTTAAAGTGTTACATCCATGGAGAGGACAATGGAATACTTTCAGTACTATGGGATCGACTGGGTTGCGATGGTACTTACGTTTCTTGCCATTTGGCAAATCGGAAACAAGAACAAAATTGGTTTCATCTTAATGATGTGCGGAAACACCAGTTGGGTTGCAGTCGGGTATCTCACAGGCAGCGTGGCAATGATAATCGCCAATATCATCTTCTTCTCTATGAACCTACGAGCCATCATCAAGTGGTCTCAACCTGACGACGAATCAAAAGTGACGCCAGTTGAGCAATAAGCGGTAAATTGAACAAGTGCAGGAGAGGGGACGGGTTTATTTAGTGTTCTTGTTATGTATTGAGTGTTTCAAATGCTCGACAAACGTTTCAAATGCTCAATAAACATCGGGATCTTCTTCGCTACGTGCTTTCTGGAAGCGTAAAAGGCGTATAACACCAAATCTTCTGGCTTGTATTCAAGTTCAACGACTTCCAGTACTCCGGATTGTACGTCTTCATAGCAGAACGCTTCGGGAAGAATAGCAAAGCCAAATCCTGCTAACGCGCCGGCTTTAGCAAGTTGCCCACTATTAACCTTAAATGCAGATTGTACTCGTTGAGTTATCTGCTCTCCTTCTGAGTTTTTGAAAACCCAAGGCATTCCTTTCAATGCAGTAAAACTGCTAATACAAGGAAGGTGTTTTAAATCGTTAATTTTGAAAGGTTTTTGGCATGCTTGCAGCAGTATAGGTGAGGCGACAACAACGCTAGACCAGCGCTTAATCTCTTTGGCAATCCAATTGCTGTCTTCAAGTTTTCCACGATGAAAACTCAAGATAACATCAAACCCATCAAGCAAATCCTCTTTAGGGCTTAGGTTGGTCTCGCAACTCAATGAAATCGCAGGGTGTTGAGAACAGAAAGAGACAACCGCTCGCGCCAACTCCGGTGAATCTGGCATTAAAACGTTAAGTTGTCCCGTGACTTGATGTGAGTGTTGCGTGACTTCTTCGAGCGCATCATTCAGTTTGTCCAAAAGAGGTTGCGTACGTATGTAGAGGTGCTCTCCGGCATCTGTAGCGCATATTCTTCGGGTTGTTCTATCAAACAATCGCACATCAAGTTGTTCTTCTAGTAAAGCAATATGGCGGCTGACATTTGAAGTCGGCAGGGATAAAAACTCGGCGGCTCTCTTAAAGCTATTGTTTTCATAGACACAATGGAAGCTCTTTAGCCATTGCTGATCAATTCTCTCAAGCATTTTGGTTTATCCCATATTATTGGATTATAAAGCCCGTAAAGTGCACTTTATTACTTGAAACAGGTTTATACAATGCTCGATAACATTATTTCTAAGTTGAAGGATCCCAATGAGTTGGCTAGAAAAGCTATTAGATAAAAAGAGCATCATCAGTACGCGCAAAGCATCCATCCCAGAGGGGGTATGGACCAAGTGTCATTCTTGCGAACAAGTTTTGTATCGGCTCGCCCTTAAGGAGAACCTAGAAGTTTGCCCAAAATGCCAACATCATATGCGGATGTCAGCGCGGCATCGTTTGGATAGCTTTTTGGATAAAGGGGAGCGGATAGAAATTGGCAGTGAGTATGAGCCAACAGATATGCTCAATTTTAAGGATAAAAAGCGCTACAAAGAACGTATCGCACTTGCTCAAAAGAATACAGGAGAGAAAGATGCATTAGTTGCAATGAAAGGCGAGCTACTAGGTTTACCCATTGTCGCCTGTGCATTCGAGTTTTCATTTATGGCAGGTTCAATGGGGTCGGTCGTAGGGGCTCGTTTTGTTGATGCTGTCGATACAGCAATAGAAGATAATTGTGCATTAGTTTGTTTTTCAGCTTGTGGTGGCGCTCGTATGCAAGAGTCCTTAATGGCGTTAATGCAGATGGCAAAAACCAGTGCAGCATTAGCACGTTTGTCTGATGCACGCTTGCCCTATATCTCGGTATTGACTGATCAAACGTTCGGCGGCGTCTCTGCAAGTTTGGCTATGCTGGGGGACATCAACATTGGTGAACCTGCAGCCAAAATCGGGTTCGCAGGGCGTCGTGTGATTGAACAAACCGTGCGAGAAAAGCTACCGGATGGCTTTCAACAAAGTGAGTTTCTACTTGAGCATGGCGCTCTTGATATGATCGTACAAAGGCAGGATATGCGAGAACGAGTAGGTGGGCTAATAGCAAAGTTGACCAATACAAGTATCCAGATAGATGCAGGGTAACTTTGTCTTGTTGACATATAAGCTTGCTGCTTTGTCACGGTTTTTTTACTGGGAAACAAGGAAGACCAGAAGCGCGGTCTTCCTTGATAGTCTGATACGAGAATATCTTCGAGAAGGGTTTAGCGTTATCTATTCGTCATATTGTACTGAATAGTTTGGCTAAAGCTTGGCAGTGTGACCTCTAGCAGTGCCACATCTGGCAGAGTATCACCGTCGCTGTTCTGGTATTGATAGCGGTATGTGCTGACTGCATCGCCAGCGGTTTGTTTCATTGATTTGATTGGATGGAAGGCAAGACCAAAGAAATCTAAGTCTACTTTCCACTCTTTCACTGGATCTACATAGTAAACACCATAAACCAATGAACCATCATCCACATACTCCATTTCAAAGGTTTTGCTGCCTTTGCCGAACAACTTCTGAGTTGCTTTTTTGATT
Source organism: Vibrio sp. SCSIO 43155 (assembly GCF_023716605.1). Classification (NCBI taxonomy): domain Bacteria; kingdom Pseudomonadati; phylum Pseudomonadota; class Gammaproteobacteria; order Vibrionales; family Vibrionaceae; genus Vibrio; species Vibrio sp. SCSIO 43155. The sequence continues at coordinate 990,222 of NZ_CP071853.1, forward strand.
TCGCCATTCGGGTAGTATTGCAGCAAGAGGGTACTCTTTTCCTTTGGTGTCGAGAGCTTAACCTCACGGATTTTTCTTAACTTACCATCTTCATGGTAGGAGTAATGAAATTCGCGAACAGACATATCGTCGCCAGACTGCGGTACTTGGCGGCGTTGAAGAAGTTTGCCATCAGCACTATACGTATATTGAATTCGATATGTCGCGATAGGTGTACCGTTAAGATCGGCAGCCTCATCCTGAAAGACTTGCTTATTCTCAACATCAACTTGACCGAGTTCGTTATAGCTGTATTGAGAGATGAAGTTTTCTTTGGTGTGTCTAACGTAACTGTTGATTGAGCCGTGCTTCATTAGCGCACGTGCAGATTCCAAAAAGCCTGCATCGTTATAGGCGTAGTCAAATGTACTGTCTGCGTAGTCGCGCTGTGTTACTCGTCCTAGCTGATCGTATGAGTACGCGCCAGCTACAGTCAGTTGCCCTTGGTTAGACTTTGCTATTTGTGTTAAGCGAGATTGGTTTGCAGTGACCAGACCTTGGTCAATGTAATCTTTAAACACAGAATAGTGTTCGTAAGCCGTAGCGTTAAATGCAGCGAAAATTGCCAGACCGGCGAAGCTTCTTTTAATGTTCATAGTTAGTAGCCTGTTATTTATGGTTTTTATTAATTTTTCAATCGGAAGAGAGGTTTAACTCGACCGATGTAAGTGTTCTCAATTTCAGTATCGAGAAGCAAAGCTGAGCTTATCAGTAGGATTTTATAAAGTAAGCACAAATATGATAATAATTATCATTTAAACTTATTTGTTTGAGATTGATTCAAAGAAAAAGCCAATGAAAACGCTCAGAGACCATAAAAAGAGGGGGCATTTTGAAACCAGAAGCAATGTGGTGAAGTGACCTGCCTACATTGCTGTATCGCCAATATCAGCATGCCCGGTCGTTGTTTAATCAGTTGCGCGGCAATGTCAGGGAATCTTACTAATATGCGAGCTTACTAACACGCCATACGTGACACTTAATGTATTCTTACTGGAAGCGAAGAAGAGGAATCTATCAATGTCAAAAAGCTCCAAGCTTCAGAATGAAGACAAACTGGTTAAGAAGGCACTAGAGATTGGCGGGAAGATGGCGAAGCTACAAGGTTTTGACCTTCCTCAGTCACCACAACCTCTAAGAGTAAAAGCGATTTATCTATTCTTGGTCGATGCAAAACAGATAACGCCACTGCCGGAAAGCAAGCTAGACGGCGCAAGCATCAAACACAGACTGGCAGTGTGGATACACAGTGCTTTGCCAGATAACGACCCTCTAAAGTAGAAAACTCAAGAAGTCGCATAGGTCATTAATTAACATAGACCATTAATTAACAAGGCGAGCCAAATGGTTCGCTTTGTTTGATCTTGGCTAGTGCACCGAGGCCTTCTAATGTTTCGTTATTATTGATTTACAAAACAGAATCAAAAGGACTAAAGATAAACCAAGAGAAGCGCTACAATGCACGCGTTGCGAGAGAGCAACCAAGTAGACTCATTCACAGAAACCTTAAAGTAACCATACATGTCTAAAGATTTCGAATTCACCACAGAATACACACTCGACAAACCATTCTTTGCTGAGTGTTATGATCAAACTAGCCAGCCAGTTAAGTTCCCACACGCATACCTGAAAGGGATCTTGTTTCTTATTTTTGGTGTGGTTTTATTGGAGTTTGAACTGCTACCTAACGGTTATGTGGGTTGGTTCTTTATCGTATTGAGTGTGATTGAAGCGTTCAGCGTGTACTGCAAGCGAACGTGGTGGCTGTGGCGTCAAACCATTAGTTCAAGCCGTGGCAACAAAGTGGTGTTTGAAGTTAACGCGGATGGCGTGCGCTACAAAAGCGGTAAAATCGATCGCAGCCTCGCTTGGAAAGAAATCGACCAACTCGAACAAACCGATTTGGGCTTTATCCTTCATATTGGTAAACAACGCCAATACATTAGCAAATCTTGCTTAAATGAAGAAGTCATCGCGTTTATGGTAGAGCAGCACGCGGCATCGAAAGCGAGCTAACAAATTCTTACTTTCAAAAAAGGCGAGCCAGTGGGTTCGCCTTTTTTACTCTTAGGATTTGGTGTTCATGAGGTAGCTCTGATTCTGACTCAAAAACTGAATCACTACATTCGGCGCCACAGATGGGTCATTCCAGCGAGCCTAGGCGAGACTAGGAATCTACTCACCGCGCGTTAGGTTCTAATAACAGAGCAAATTTGGGGGAGTTATTAAAATGACGTCAAGCAAACGTTTATCAAGAGCTGAATAGAAATTTTTATGCAATCAATTATATATCGCTTTTGAAGATTCAATTTTTACCTGTATGATGTACGGAAACTTGCAGCTCATGATTTAGCAAACTAATTAGTGGACCTTGTCCTAGCGGCTCATCTTTGCCCTATTGCGTTTTATCATTAAAACCCTTCACACTTTGTTACGCTTTCATTTGACCAAGTTTATCGAATAAATCAATATGCTATTTATTGACTACTAAGTGGATGGTTGTCAGAACCTATCTACCTCATTGATACAAAGGTAAAAACGTGGAATTTTTTGTTGGGGCTATCATCATTTATATTCTGTACAAGCTGATAACTGGGAACTCTAAGTCCAAAACTTCCAACAGCTATGAGTCTTCCCAAAATAATACAGTCTCAAAGCCTTCTGCTCAAAAGAGTGATGCTTACAGTACGCAAGCGATATCAGTTTCCTCTTATAATGATAGTGATGAAGAGTTTGCAACGTTTACAATTCGCACAAGTTTTGGAAGAGAAACTGAAAAATCGCCTAATAAACAAAAGGGTCGTTGGGTTGGCGAAAGTGAGCAACTGACCATTAACGGAAGAAGGCTTCACAAAGGTCTTTTTTACTGTGGTGGTGTAATGAAGTCACTTGATGGGTATGGGTTAGAACCATCTCTTGTTGATGAGGAACGTCCCGCATCAAAACCTTCAATGGACATCGGAGCGGAATTATATACCGACGAAACACTAGGGTACTGGCCAAGTTATTCCTCTTTATCAAAAGAGTGCAGAGGAGCCTATCTAGACTGGTTAGCATCTGACCGCTCTGACCCAAACACACCAATCGGATACGTGTTCATTTACTTCTATGGTTTTGAAAGAAGAATCATTGAAAATCAAGCTAACTCTCAGGTATCAGATCAAGAATTTACCATAATATTTGAAGAGGTATTACGTCTTCATAAAGTGTTCAATACAAACCGCTCTTTTAGAGGATATTCGGCTAATTTTCTTGAATTGATGGCTTTGCTCAGAGCTACTCTACTTGAACAACGGATTACAAAAGTACCAGACACAAAGAATGCACTGTCATTCAAGCTGAAACTAGCCAAAACCGTAGTTAATGAGCAACCTGTTGGGGCGGAGTTAGCGTTAGACTGGTTAACAAATTCACTTGAGTATTCACTAAAAACACCGGCTCGCCGGTGTGAAGATGAGTTTCGCAAACTTTTCGAAATAAGATTCTCTCAAAAATTTGGGGAGGGTATATCAGTTAAGCCAAACAAAACAAAGCTTCGACTCTCATATCATGCGGCAAGCAACGGGATTAATGGTTTCGACTTAAACCTGGAAGGGTTGCCTGATCCTAGTATTCTCAAAGGCCCTATAAACAAGCTTATTCCTATTGCAGAGCAGTGCACGGAAGAACTAAGTAGCTATAGTCGCTATTTAGGCAAGGCTGATACCTCGAAAAATGATATAGCCGCATTGATGTTACTCCCAGAAGAACTAGCAAATGAATCCAACTCATCAGTCATTGGATCTTTCAAATCATGGGCTGTTCAAGTGGTTCAGAGTAATAACGGGATAACGACAGTGAAAGAGTTTTGGTCTCACACTGGAATACCGCTTCCCAAGGCTATGAACAAGAAAGAAAACGAGCTCCTTATTCAACTTGCTGCTAAAGCTGATATAGGTATCGCCCCGGATATGCGTTTTCATCAAACAAAGTTCAAAGCTGATGGCAACATTGTATTGTTCTCACCAGGTCATGGTGAATTTTTTGAACCTAGTTCGGCTTTCAACCAAGTAAGTTTGTGGATGAGGCTTGGCGCAATGGTGGCTACTATTGACGGTATCGTTGACCAAGATGAAAAAATGACGCTGCAAAAATTACTTGAGCATGATGACCGACTCTCTCCATCCGAGAAACGCTCATTGAATGCTTACTTGACGTGGCGACTTAATACCCCGGCGAACACCGCAGGGTTAAAAGCAAGAATAGAGCAGCTCAACTCTCCACAAATTGATTCCTTAAAGAAATTTATGATTTCAATTGCTCTTTCTGACGGTAAGGTCGATTCATCTGAAATAAAACAAATAGAGAAACTCTATACATGTTTGGGATTGGATAAATCACTTGTCACGAGCGATATTCACGACCTAGCATCGACGAGAGTACCTGATTCCGCCTTTCCAAAAACGACCGACGAAATCGGAAGTAACTTCCAGTTGGATGAGAGCATTCTGGCGATGCATGAGAGTGATACGAGCGATGCTAAGAGCATGTTAGAAAGCATATTTGCGGTTGATATCGAACCAGAAATAGAGATGATGAACTCGTTCTCTACAGGTTGTGATGGGTTGGATAACGCGCATAAAAATCTGTTTGATATGCTACTGAGCAAAGAAACATGGCCGCGAAGTGAAGTTCAAAAACTATGTAGCAAACTGAACTTGATGGTTGATGGCGCGATAGAAACTATCAATGATTGGGCTTACGAAAAAGTAGATGCTCCTGTCTTGGATGATGATGGTGATATTTACGTCGATCTAGAAATTGTGAAAGAATTAGAAGGTTAAATGATGGTTGCAAAAAAAATACGTGCAAAAGAAAGAGATGCAATTATCCAATCGCTGAAATCTGGTGTAACTCCCAAAGTAGGGATTCAGCATATTCAAGTTGGTCGCGTTAACGAATTAAAAGCGCTTCTTCAAGACATTGAGCGGATTTCCGATGGAGGCTCAGCCTTTAGGCTTATTATTGGAGAGTATGGTTCAGGCAAAACATTTTTCTTGAGTGTTGTTCGGGCTATTGCTTTAGAAAGAAAGTTGGTAACTGTTAATGCCGACTTGTCTCCAGATAGACGAATGCATGCATCTGCTGGGCAAGCCAGAAATCTATACTCAGAGTTAATGCGTAATATGTCCACGCGAAATAAACCAGATGGAAATGCGCTAACTAGTGTGGTCGAAAAGTTTATCACTGAAGTGAGAAAGGAAGCTGATGCGACAGGAAAAAGCATCAATGCAGTTATCCATGAAAAGCTATCTTCAATTTCTGATCTTGTTGGCGGTTATGACTTCGCAAAAGTAATCGAGGCTTATTGGGTTGGACATGAACAAGACAATGACACTCAAAAGGCTAATGCCATAAAATGGCTTCGTGCTGAATATTCAACTAAAACGGACGCTCGCAAAGATTTAGGCGTCAGAACAATAATTTCAGATTCGTCTTTTTATGACGCGCTCAAAATAATGAGTCTATTCGTTCGCCAAGCGGGATATCAGGGGTTGCTCGTTAACCTCGATGAAATGGTAAACCTGTATAAGTTGAATAACACAACGGCTAGGACTTCTAACTATGAACAGATATTACGAATTCTCAATGACTGTCTACAAGGCACTACTGAGTATTTAGGTTTTTTACTTGGTGGAACGCCTGAGTTCCTCCTTGACCCTAGGAAAGGTCTTTATAGTTACGAAGCACTTCAGTCGAGACTCGCGGATAATAGCTTTGCGAAGCAAGCAGGCATTATCGACTACTCATCTCCAGCACTGCACCTTGCAAGCTTGACCCCAGAAGAGCTCTATATACTACTAAAAAATTTGCGTCATGTTTATGCCGAAGGTGACGAAAGTAAGTATCTTGTTCCTGACGAATCCTTAATCGCATTTCTAAAACATTGCAGTCAGACTATTGGACAAGCTTACTTTCGAACTCCACGTAACACGATAAAGGCTTTTTTGGATATGCTGGCGGTAATCGACCAAAATCCAACGATAAGCTGGGACGATCTGCTTCCAACGCTTGGAATTGAAGATGAGAAGCCTTCTGACGTTGAACTTGAATTAGATGAAAACGTGGATGGTCTCGCTGACTTCAAATTATGATAAATGAACATGAAAAGCTCGATGTTCGAGTTCAACGCTGGATATTTAAACAAGGTTGGACAAACCTACGAGAAATCCAATGCCTAGCTATTGAGCCGATTCTTTCAGCAAAAACTGACCTTGTTATTAGTGCTTCTACAGCTGCGGGAAAAACTGAAGCATTTTTTCTTCCAGCAATCAGTGCTATAGCTAGTCAGGATGAAGGAGTAGGTATCCTTTATATCAGTCCGCTAAAAGCTTTAATAAATGATCAAGATAGGCGTTTAGAAAGCCTATCAGACTTAATGGATATACCAGTAACCCCTTGGCACGGGGATAGCTCTAAAAGTCGAAAGAATAAGTTAAAAACGGCACCTGCGGGAATTGTCCTAATCACTCCCGAATCGCTCGAATCGTTGTTTATCCGAGATTCTGGCTGGGTGAAGTCTGCATTTTCTGATTTGAAATATATCGTTATTGATGAGTTTCATGCATTTCTTGGCACAGAGCGCGGACATCACTTACTTTCTTTGCTTCACCGATTGGAACATCTTCTTGAGAGTTTGAAGAAGCCGATTCCTAGGGTTGCTTTGAGCGCAACTCTTGGTGAGTTAGACAAAACACCGTTGTCACTTCGTCCTAATCAATCTATGCCATGTAAAATAATAACGGACTCGAATTCGACATCTGTACTTAAGGTGCAAGTCAAAGGGTATTTGAATCCCGCTCAGGTCGATAGTGAAATACCAATTGATGCTGAATACAAAATCTGCCAAGACCTGTTCAAGTTTTGTCGAGGAGGGAACCATTTAGTCTTTGCAAATAGCCGGAATAGAACTGAAAGCATTGCTGCAACGCTTAGCGATTTTTGTGAGCAGCAGTGCGTGCCGAATGAGTTCTTTCCTCACCATGGCTCGCTTGCGAAGGAGTTGAGAGAAGACCTAGAGAAACGTCTTCTAAAAGAGCAATATCCTACAACGGCGGTGTGTACCATGACTCTTGAGTTGGGTATCGATATTGGCAAAGTTAATTCCGTCATACAGGTTACGTCTCCTCACTCCATTTCGAGCCTGCGACAGAGAATGGGACGCTCAGGAAGGCGTGGTGATCCTTCTGTACTGCGAGTGTTGATTGCGGAGGATGAACTTACAAAAGATTCAAATGTTTTCGATATACTCCGCCTAGAGTTAATACAATCCCTAGCAATGATTAGGCTACTCATAGGTAGTAAATGGTATGAGCCCGCTGATACGTCCCTTTACCACTTTTCTGCACTTCTACATCAAATACTTGCTGTTATAGCTCAGTGGGGGGGCATTCGGGCTGCGCAACTATTTAACTTGCTCTGTAAAGAAGGGCCATTTCAGAAAGTTGGCGTAGATCACTTCAAAGGCCTTCTTGTCCATATGGGGAATACTGATCTAATTACTCAGTTAGGTAACGGTGAATTAGTTTTAGGTCTATTGGGTGAGCGTATTACAAGTCACTATTCGTTTTATGCTGTATTCAAAACACCAGAGGAGTACAGGATTATTAGTGGAACAAAAGCGCTGGGAGCACTTCCTATCGACTCACTTGTGTTAGTTGGGCAGAAAATTGTGTTTGGTGGGAAACGATGGAGAGTGATTGATATCGATAGTGACAAAAAAACCATTTATGTTGAACACGCTAAAGGTGGTAAAGCACCAAAATTTGGGGGTAGTGGGATTACAATCCATGACGTTGTTCGCCAAGAAATGTTTCGCATACTCAAAGATGGTGATTACAGAATTTCAGTAGGTAACACAAAAGTGGATTTTGCCGATTCGATTGCAAGAGAACAATTTAAGGAAAGTGTAACCTTTTTTCAACTATCAGATTTAGCGGAAAAACCGCTATTGAAAGCTGGTGACAGTACTTATTTGTTTACGTGGTTAGGTGATAAAGTAGTCAACACTATTGTAGCTCTCCTCATCATGAATGGATACGAAGCTAGTGCATATGCCGGAGTCATTGAAGTAGAAAAAACGTCCTTTGAGGGCGTTAAGTCGACTTTACGTATTCTAGCTTCAAGACAACTACCTAGTGAGACAGAGTTAGCCAAGTCTGTATTGGAAAAGCAAATTGATAAGTTTGACGAGTTTTTGCCTGAGGACATTCTCTCTATTGGGTATGGTACAAAGGCGTTTGATATTAACGGGGCTAAAGAGTGGCTTGTTCTTGTTTGATACTTAGATCTTCCCGATACCTGACTTAATCTATATATTTCTAAATTAAGTAGCAACACTAGCGAACTTCTGTCCAAAAATGAATTACAAAATCCTCATCCAACAAAAAGGCGAACCAATCGGTTCGCCTTTGTCTATTTAGATTCTACAAAAATTAATCTTCGTAGTTATCGATGCTTGGGCACGAGCAGATTAGGTTACGGTCGCCGTATACGTTATCTACGCGGTTTACTGTTGGCCAGTACTTCCAAGATTTGGTTGCTTTAGAAGGGAAGCAGCCAAGCTCACGAGAGTATGGGCGATCCCATTCATCTTTCGCTAGGTCAACTTGAGTGTGTGGCGCATTAACAAGCGGGTTGTTATCTAGCGGCCATTCACCATTCTTAACCTTCGCCATCTCTTCACGGATTGCGATCATCGCATCACAGAAGCGGTCTAGCTCTTCTAAGTCTTCCGATTCTGTTGGCTCAACCATGAGCGTGCCTGCTACAGGGAACGACATGGTTGGCGCGTGGAAACCGTAGTCCATTAGACGCTTCGCGATGTCTTCTTCGCTGATACCTGTTTCTTCTTTCAGTGGACGAATGTCAATAATACATTCGTGCGCTACACGACCGTTTGAGCCACGGTAAAGAACAGGGTAGTGAGGGCGCAATTGCTCCATCACGTAGTTCGCGTTCAGAATCGCTACTTTCGTTGCGTCTGTTAGGCCAGCTTTGCCCATCATTGCGATGTAAGCCCAAGAGATAGGCAGGATAGACGCGCTACCCATATCTGCTGCGGATACTGCGAAGTTTTCGCCGTCTGCACCGTTTTCAATATGACCCGGTAGGAAAGGTGCTAGGTGCGATTTTACACCGATAGGCCCCATGCCTGGACCGCCACCACCGTGTGGGATACAGAAGGTTTTGTGTAGGTTTAGGTGAGAAACGTCTGAGCCAATAAAGCCTGGCGTTGTTAGACCAACTTGTGCGTTCATGTTTGCGCCGTCTAGGTAAACCTGACCGCCTGCGGCATGAACCATTTCACATACTTCTTTCACTTGCTCTTCGTACACGCCGTGCGTAGAAGGGTAAGTGATCATGATGCTTGATAGGTTGTCTTTGTGCTTCTCGATTTTCGCTGCTAGGTCAGTGACGTCGATGTTGCCTTCTTCATCACACTTAACCACAACCACTTTCATTGACACCATAGACGCTGTTGCAGGGTTAGTACCGTGCGCAGAGCTTGGGATCAAACATACGTTGCGGTGACCCTCGCCACGGCTTTCGTGGTAGCGTTGAATCGCGATAAGACCTGCGTACTCACCCGATGCACCAGAGTTTGGTTGCAGTGAGAATGCGTCGTAGCCTGTGATTTCACATAGCTTCTCTTTCAGATCTTTTGCTAGTGCTGCGTAACCGGCTGCTTGTTCTGCAGGTGCGAACGGGTGGATCGAACCAAACTCAGGCCACGTTACTGGGATCATTTCTGCTGCTGCGTTCAGCTTCATCGTACAGCTGCCCAGTGGGATCATGCCGTGCGTTAGTGAGAAGTCTTTGTTCTCTAGCTGTTTTAGGTAACGCATCATCTGTGTTTCGCTGTGGTGTGTGTTAAACACAGGGTGCGTTAGGTATTCTGTTGTGCGGCGCAGTGCTTCTGGAATCGCTGCAAATTCGTTGCCAGCAATTTCAGTTGATAGTGCTGCGACTTCTTCTTTCACGCCGAATACTGCGAATAGGGCTTCTACGTCTGCCACGGTTGTGGTTTCGTCGAAGCTTACACCTAGCTGAGTACCCAACTTACGTAGGTTGATGTCTGCCGCTAGTGCTTTTGCGTATAGCTCTTCAGTTTGTGCACCAGTATTGATGGTGATGGTGTCGAAGAAGCTGTTGTGAGCAAGCTCGAAGCCGCCTTTAGTCAAACCAGCAGCTAGGATGGCTGTCATGTGGTGCGTACGACGAGCAATCGTACGTAAACCTTCTGCGCCGTGGTAAACCGCGTAGAAAGACGCCATGTTCGCTAGCAGCGCTTGAGCGGTACAGATGTTTGATGTCGCTTTTTCACGACGGATGTGCTGCTCACGCGTTTGCATTGCCATGCGCAGTGCTTGGTTGCCGTTGGTATCGATAGAAACACCGATAACACGACCTGGCATAGTACGCTTGTGCTTGTCACGTGTTGCCATGAAGGCTGCGTGTGGACCACCGTAACCCATAGGAACGCCGAAACGTTGTGCCGAGCCGATTGCTACGTCTGCGCCCATTTCACCCGCAGGTTTTAGTAGGGCAGAAGCCAATAGGTCAGTCGCTACCGTTACCAGCGTTTTGTTCGCTTGTGCTTTTGCGATGATGTCCGTTAGGTCACGAACTTCACCTGTTGTGCCTGGGTACTGAACTAGCGCGCCGAATACGTCTTGCTCTGGTAGTGATTCTAGAGAACCAACTAGGACTTCAAAGCCGATGAATTTCGCACGAGTTTTTACCACTTCGATGGTTTGTGGGTGAACGTCGTCAGCAACGAAGAATACGTTACTCTTGCTCTTACCCGCACGCTTACAAAGTGTCATCGCTTCTGCTGCTGCCGTTGCTTCATCGAGCAGTGACGCGTTCGCGATTTCCATACCAGTAAGATCCATTACCATTTGTTGGTAGTTTAGAAGCGCTTCTAGACGACCTTGTGAGATCTCCGGTTGGTAAGGGGTGTAAGCGGTGTACCAGCCCGGGTTTTCCATCACGTTACGTAGAATTACGTTTGGCGTGAAGGTGTTGTAGTAACCCTGACCAATGAATGTACGTTTAACTTGGTTCTGATCGGCGAACTTACGCATTGCTGCCAGCATGTCTGCTTCGCTTTTCGCTTCTGCCAAGCTCATTGGCTGCTCTAGGCGAATTTGCGCTGGTACGGTTTCGTCGATAAGCGCATCAAGGCTTACTGCGTTGATCGCTTCCAACATTTTTTGTTGGTCAGATTTGTTTGGTCCATTGTGGCGAGCAACGAACTCGTTTTGTGTGCTGAGGCTTTGAAGTAATTCAGTCATTGTCCTTTACCTACTCCTTGGTTCGGGTAACGGATTTACGCTACTGATAATCTAAATTATACGTCCGAACCTAGAAAAAAAGCTGTCCACTAATCGTTATGCTAGGGGACAGCTTTCGTCTCATCCTAATTACTCTTCTTCGATAGAGCTTAGGTATTCTTCCGCATCTTTTAAGTCATCCAACTCAGATGGGTTTGAAAGCTTCACTTTCACAATCCAACCACCTTCGTATGGTTCTTCGTTGATTAGCTCTGGGCTGTCTTCAAGCTCTTCGTTGATTTCAACTACTTCGCCAGTGATTGGTGAGTAGATGTCTGAAGCGGCTTTTACTGACTCAACCAAAGAAAAGCTTTCGCCCGCTTCGACTTCATCTTCCACGTCTGGTAGGTCAACGAAAACTACGTCACCTAGCATCTCTTGAGCGTGCTCTGAAATACCGATAGTTACTGTGCCGTCACCGTTGTCACGTACCCACTCGTGGCTATCTGTAAACTTCAGTGTTTTGTCCATTGCTTAATCTCCAAATAACTTGTCAGGATAGTTTCTGATTTAATAAATCTTTTATTGGTAAAGAGGGTAACGACTGCAAAGCTCTTTCACTTGCTTGCGTACGCGTTTTTCTACTTCTGCGTCACCTTCTGGGTTGTTCACCAAACCGTCCAGTACGTCACCAATCCAATTACCGATGAGTTTGAATTCTTCAGTGCCAAAGCCGCGGCTTGTACCCGCAGGCGTTCCTAAACGGATGCCCGATGTAATCATAGGCTTCTCTGTGTCGAATGGGATGCCATTTTTGTTACATGTGATGCCTGCACGCTCTAGTGCTTCTTCTGCTTTGTTACCTTTCAAGCCTTTAGGGCGAAGGTCAACCAGCATTAGGTGTGTGTCAGTACCACCGGTTACGATGTCGCAACCGCGAGTTTGCAATACTTCCGCTAGAACTTTTGCGTTGTTGATCACTGAATCAATATAAGTTTTGAATTCAGGACCAAGCGCCTCACCGAACGCAACTGCTTTAGAAGCAATCACGTGCATCAGTGGGCCGCCTTGCAGACCTGGGAATACCGCTGAGTTGATTTTCTTAATGATATCTTCGTGATTGGTCAGAATCATACCGCCACGTGGACCACGCAGTGTTTTGTGGGTTGTAGTCGTAACCACGTGTGCGTGAGGAAGCGGGCTAGGGTGCGCGCCTGTTGCGATAAGACCGGCGATGTGCGCCATGTCGACCATAAGAATCGCGTTTACTTCGTCTGCGATTTCGCGGAATTTTGCAAAGTCGATAGTACGTGGAATAGCACTACCGCCTGCGATGATCATTTTAGGTTGGTGCTCAAGTGCTAGTTGGCGAACGTCTTCGTAGTTGATTTCTAGTGTTTCGCGGTCAACGCCATATTGAACTGCGTTAAACCACTTACCAGAAAGTGCAGGGCGTGCACCGTGTGTTAGGTGACCACCTGCGTCCAGAGACATACCAAGAATAGTGTCGCCAGGTTGAAGTAGTGCCAGTTTTACTGCGCCGTTTGCTTGTGCGCCTGAGTGTGGTTGAACGTTTGCGTATTCACAATTGAAAAGTTTTTTCGCGCGTTCGATAGCAATGGCTTCCACTGTATCTACGTGCTCACAACCACCATAGTAACGGCGACCTGGGTAACCTTCAGCGTATTTGTTTGTTAGGCATGTGCCTTGAGCTTGCATTACCGCTTTAGACACGATGTTCTCAGAAGCGATAAGTTCGATTTGTTCGTTTTGGCGAGCGAATTCTGCCTGAATTCCAGCAAAGACAGCGTCATCTGTCGCGGAGAGGTTGGTAGAGAAAAAGTTTTCCAAGCTGTGGTTAGGGTAACTCTTGTTCATGGTAGTTGACCTTCCAAATCTGAAAATGAACCCGCAGTAGAAATAGTTGTTTGATTGCGATGGTGGCTCATTTGTCCTCAAAACAGCTGAACTGCATAGCAGAACAGAGTGACTTTCGACCCGAATAAGTGGGTTAAAACTCCGTCGGATTGTGGTTTCTCTTGTCCAATCTCTTACGGAAATGTGCATCTCTACATCTAACAAGTTGGTAACATAGCGCTTGCGGAACGAACAATCAACCAAAAATTTCCTATAGGAAACGAGATTTCTGGTTTTGTTAACAAGAGCACGCTTTAATTAACTCGGTGGACTTTTATCCATTATAGGGTTCATGCACAATGCTAATAGGAAGGAATAAAGGATATTTACAGAGGGATTTATGGCAGAAAGTATTTACGATGAATACCCGTCAATGACGTTGGCGAAAGAGCAACAAGACCAAAATATTGAACCGCTTAAGCTCGGTCAGCGCATTAAAGATATCCGCTCTAAACTTGGTATCACTTTGGAAGAGGCGAGCCAACGTACTGGACTTGCGCGTTCTACGTTAAGTAAGATCGAGAATGAACAGATTTCTCCTACCTTCCAAGCGATGCAAAAGCTAGCTCACGGATTGCAGATCGATATGCCGCAACTATTTGAACCGCCAAGGAAAAAGGTGGCAACTGGGCGTCGCGATGTGACCAAAAAGAAAGAGGGCAAACCGCACCCAACCCAAACTTACGAGCACGAGCTGCTGGCGACTCAACTTTCCAATAAGAAAATGATGCCTTTTAAGAGCCAAATCCGTGCCCGCAGTTTTGATGAATACAAAGACTGGGTTCGCCATGATGGGGAAGAGTTTTTACTCATCTTATCAGGTGAAGTTATGTTTTATTCTGAGTTCTATGAGCCTGTTGTATTAAGCGAAGGCGACAGTGTGTATTACGATGCGAACATGGGTCATATGTTGACCAGTGTGAGTGAGGAAGACGCGCACATTTTGTGGGTGACTGCCAAATAGTGATAAATAGTTGTAAATTTCCTATAGTGAAAGCAAACGATTGCTATCTGTTTTGAATGCGTTATGATGGCGCTCTGTTGATGATATCTCACTCAACAGAGCGCCTTTTTTGTGCGTTTTGTTGTGATTAAAATGTTAAAAGTCACACTTTTGAAAGTCGAGCGATGTCTTGTTCGTGCAAAATTGAATCAAGCGTGTTTATTATTGGAAACACATTGAATGCCGACAGCATTCTCGGGTCTATCTAAATGGAGACGAAAATGACTCAAGAACTTCTGAAAACACCACTGCATGCACTTCATGTTGAAGTAGGCGCAAAGATGGTCCCGTTCGCGGGTTACGACATGCCAGTTCAATACCCACTAGGCGTTAAGAAAGAACACTTACACACACGTGATGCAGCAGGTCTGTTCGATGTTTCTCACATGGGTCAACTTCGTTTGATTGGCGATGGTGCGGCAGCTTTCCTAGAGACGTTAGTTCCTGTTGATATCGTAGATCTAGGCGCAGGCAAGCAACGTTATGCGTTCTTCACTAATGAGCAGGGCGGTATCATGGATGACTTGATGGTCGCGAACCTTGGTGACCATCTGTTTGTGGTTGTGAACGCAGCATGTAAAGAGCAAGACATTGCACACCTTCAAGCGCATCTTCCTTCCGGCGTTGAGCTGGAAATCATCGATGATCGTGCACTGCTTGCGATTCAAGGTCCTAAAGCAGCAGAAGTACTAGCGCGTTTTGCTCCTGAAGTAGCAGAGATGCTGTTCATGGATGTTCGCAAAGTTGAACTACTAGGCGTTGAGTGCATTGTTTCTCGTAGTGGTTACACTGGCGAAGACGGTTACGAAATCTCGGTACCGGCTGACAAAGCAGAAGAGCTTGCTCGTAAGCTAACTGGCGAAGAGGAAGTAGAGTGGATCGGTCTTGGTGCTCGTGATTCACTTCGTCTTGAATGTGGTCTGTGTCTATACGGTCATGACTTAGATACAACGACGACTCCTGTTGAAGCAAGCCTATTATGGGGCATCCAAAAAGTACGTCGCGCAGATGGTGAGCGTGCGGGTGGTTTCCCTGGTGCAGACATCATTCTTAAGCAGATCGAAACAAAAGACGTTGCTCGTAAGCGTATTGGCTTGGTTGGTCAAACAAAAGCGCCTGTGCGTGAAGGTGCAGAACTGTACGATGCAGATGGCAACAAGATTGGTGTAGTAACCAGTGGTACAGCAGGTCCAAATGCTGGTAAGCCAGTTTCTATGGGTTACGTGCGCGCCGATCTTGCGGCTATCGGTACAGAGCTATTTGCAGAAGTACGCGGCAAGATGCTACCAATGACGGTAGAAAAAATGCCTTTCGTACCGCAACGCTACTACCGTGGTTAATTAAAGCTCGTCATTCCAGCGAGCCAAAGCGAGACTAGGAATCTACTTCCCACGCGCTGTATAGCTATAGTGTCGCGTTTAGGAATAAGCAACTATTAAGTAGGTTCCATTTCGTTTCCTCTTTGAAACGAAAAGCATAAACAAAAATGCCGAGCAAATTGCTCGGCATTTTTACGTTATTCTGAAGGTGTTGATTACGCGCTTAATTCTTCAATCGGGCAACACATATCGATAACCACTTCACTCAATTTGTCTGGGTGAATCATGTCTTCTTTATTCACACTAAATTGGCTTGCCATGATGGTGTTGAACAATTCCCAGTGTCTGATCAGCATCTTGTCGCGGTTGTTTGCGTCTTCTGGCCATGTCTCTTGCATCATTGGAGCTAGGCTAATCGCGCCATGAGCAAATACCAGCATTTGCCATTTTGATTCCCACTGATCGATTTGGTATTCAGGGTATTCAACATTGTAGTCCGCAAAGAGGTCGGTAAAAATCGCTGCAAATTCGTCTTTCGATCTTAAGAAGTATTGCAGTAGCGCATCATCGCCTTGGCGAATTGCGTCAGCAATCATCTGCACTGGGTGAGGGTTAACCAGCGCGAACGCAAGCATTCTTACCATGAATAGGTAAATCTTCTGATTAGACGGGGTGTTTGCTGGCATTTCGTTAACCAGCTGCGCCATGTAACCCTGCATGAACTCGTCCATGGCATCACTTACGGCTTGCCAGATCTTCTCTTTGCTTCCGAAGTGGTGGCGAATCAAACTATGGGAGACACCAGCCTTTTCACTGATGTTTCGAAGCGAAACTCGTTCATAACCTAACTCACAGAACATATCTGCCGCGACTCTAAGAATCAGGCACTTAGTTTGCTCAGCGGCTTCAGCACTCCTACGGCCTTGCTTTCTCTCTGTCATAGTTCGAATTTTCCCGAATATTATTCAACGCGCTTATTTTTACCAGAAACCGGACGATTTGACTAATTATTTTATTATCCATGTGGAAAATATGTTGATCATTTTTTTATTGTTCTTATACTGCACGGCTGTGTAGTAAATGAAAAGTCGATGGAGAAAGCCAGTGCGAAAACAATACCTAAAGCGCACATTTGTCGGAGCAGCGGTGGCATTGAGCCTCGCTACGATGCTGACAGGGTGTAACAAAGCCGTATCAGAACCGTCCGAGCCATTAATCAAACCTGTAAAATTACTTGCTGTTAATGATCTGACTGTTGCCGATTCCGATGCATTCCTTGCGCGAATAGATGCAACGTACAGAGCCCAACTTTCATTTCAGGTTGGTGGCGAAATTGAGAAGTTGATCGTCAGAATGGGCGAGGAAGTGAAGCAGGGCGATGTCCTTGCAACGCTAGACCCAAAAGATCTGCAATTGGCGCTTGATGCGTCGCAAGCGCAATATTCGTTAGCGAAAACCCAATGGGAACGCTCGAAAAGTTTGTACAACAAGAAGCTGATCAGTACTGATAGCTATGACCAGCAAGAAACCCAGTACAAAGCCGCACTGGCAAACCTTGAGCAAGCAAAAACAGATTTAAGCTACACAGAGATTCATGCACCGTTTGATGGTGTGGTTTCTTACACCTACGTGAAGCCGTACCAAGTTGTCGCGGCGAAACAAGAAATTCTAAACCTTATCGACAATACCACGTTGGATGTGTCGTTCACTTTGCCCGTCACGTATGCAGAAGCGGTGTCACTGAACACATTAAAAGACGCGGAAATGTGGGTAACGATGGATAGCGAACCAAACAATCGCATTCAAGGCACATTCAAAGAGATTTCGACTCAGCCAAACGCAGACACTAACAGTTATGAAGCGATTGTGACCATTACTCGTCCGTCTGATCGTAACTTGCTGACGGGGATGACAGGTCAAGTTCATATCGCTAAGCAAAATGTTTCGGATGCTGTGATGCTGCCAAGCGCGGCGTGGGTAAGCAAAAGCGAAACTCAAGGCGAAGTATGGGTGATGGACAGTGAAACACAACAGGTGAATAAAGTGACCTTGTCACTAAATGAAAATGGTGGTGTGGAGTCGGGTCTAGACAAGAGCGACTATGTTGTCATCGCGGGTGTTGAGCGCTTAGTTGAAGGTCAAGTGGTGAAAGCTTGGGTTCGTGAGGAAGGTATCTAATGAAACGTTCACTATTTACAGTTTCTGCTATTGCGCTTGCAGTGCTGACTGGTTGTAACAGCAACGAAGAAGCAGCTGTTGAACAACCTTTGTATGTGTCGACGGTCTCTGTCGATGTTCCAGTAAAGAGCCAGTTCCGCACCTTTAAAGGACAAGTAGTGCCTGCTGAACAAACTCCGATTGCGTTTCGCCGAGCCGGTGAGGTGCAACATGTGTTGGTGAAAGCTGGTGACACAGTCAAAGAAGGTCAGATGATCGCTAAGCTTGATGACAGTAAAGAGAAGCAAGCAGTCAATGATGCCGAGGCGCAATACACGCTTGCTATTCGTCAGCTTAAACGTGGGGAAGAGTTGCACAGCCGCCAAATGATTTCGAAAGCGGAGCTAGACGAACTAACGGCAAACAAGGAGCTGGCAGAAGCGAACTTCTATAACGCGACAAACCAGTTGAATTACACCCGTTTGTTTGCCCCGTTTGCAGGCAAAGTTTCTGACGTATTTAAAGAGCGTTTCGAGCGTGTTGCGATTGGTGAGCCGGTTTTAAACCTTTATCAAAGTGACAAAGTGTACGTTCGTATTGAGCTGTCAGATAACGTATTAGCAATGGTGAATCCAAACACTCAAAGCATTAGTTACCAACCTCAAGCAACGTTCTCAGGTGATGAAAAGCGGTATAAGTTGAACTACTTGGAGCACACCAGTGAGCCAAATGCGCAAACACAAACTTACCAAATGTACCTGACGATGCCTCAGCCTGAGCAAGAGATTTTGCCGGGCACAAGCGTAAGCGTGTCGGTTGATATGGTAGCGGCAGGCATTACGTCTATTGATGGCTACAACATCCCAATGACAGCGCTGCAAGCGGGCAGTCATGACGGTGAGTTTTTCGTTTGGAAATTAAATGGTGACGCGGTCACAAAAGTTGCCGTGACCATCAATCAAGTTAATGGTGAAGGTGCGATTGTGTCCTCGGGTGTTGCTCAAGGCGATGTATTAGTGAATTCCAGCTTACGCAAACTTCGTGAAGGTAAGCATGTGGACGTGGTGGAGAAAGTACAATAATGAGCATTGCTGAATACTCAATTAAGAACAAAGTCATCAGCTGGCTGTTTATCGTTATTCTTGCGATCGGCGGTGTAACGTCGTTCTTAGAACTTGGTCGATTAGAAGACCCGGCATTTACCATTAAGGATGCGATGGTGGTTGCGACTTATCCGGGCGCGACCTCTAAAGAAGTGGAAGAAGAACTAACTTATCCGCTTGAAAAAGAGATCCGTAAGTTGCCTTATATCGATAAGATCACGTCAACGTCTTCGAGTGGTATGTCACAGATTATGGTGAGCATGAAGATGGACTACGGTCCTGATGAACTGCCGCAGATCTGGGATGAAATGCGTCGTAAGATCAACGATTTGCAACCAACTTTGCCGCAAGGTGTTCAATCTCTGCAAATCATTGATGACTTTGGCGACGTGTACGGCGTGATGTTAATGCTCACAGGTGATGACTACGATTACATCGAACTAAAGCGTTACGCGGACCAACTTACGCGTGAGCTTGAACTTATCGACGGTGTGGGCAAAGTGGACATTGCTGGTGATCAGCAAGAGATGCTTTTCGTTGAAATATCTCTTGATCGTTTAGCTGCGCTTAACCTCGACATGAACGTGATTTCTGGTTTGCTGAACCAACAGAACAATGTGGTTTCTGCTGGTGAAGTGATGGTGAACGGCGAGAGTCTAATTATTCGTCCTAGCGGCACATTAAACACCGTAGAAGCCTTGGAGAACCTGATTATTCACGGTCGTGATACAGGTAATCTGATCCGCCTAAAAGATG
Organism: Vibrio sp. SCSIO 43155; assembly: GCF_023716605.1. Classification (NCBI taxonomy): domain Bacteria; kingdom Pseudomonadati; phylum Pseudomonadota; class Gammaproteobacteria; order Vibrionales; family Vibrionaceae; genus Vibrio; species Vibrio sp. SCSIO 43155. The sequence continues at coordinate 1,009,834 of NZ_CP071853.1, forward strand.
TTGCAACCATCAGCCGTGGTATTCAAGAAAAACCGGGCAATGTTCTATTGTTCAACGGTAAGAAAGCGATCAACATTGGTATCTCGTTTGCGTCAGGTGTGAACGTGGTAGAAGTGGGGCAACGTATTGAAGCGGAACTGGCAAGCCTTGAAACGATCAAGCCTGCTGGTATCGATATGAACTATTTCTACAACCAGTCACAAGAAGTGGATGACTCGGTAAAAGCGTTTGTTATTAGCTTGGCAGAAGCGGTTGCGATCGTGATTATCGTACTGTTGTTCACCATGGGGCTGCGTAGTGGTTTGATCATTGGTTTGGTTCTGCTGTTGACGGTATTCGGTACCTTCATATTAATGAACTACAACAATATCGAGCTGCACCGTATCTCGCTGGGGGCACTTATCATTGCCCTCGGTATGCTGGTGGATAATGCCATTGTTGTTGTCGAAGGGATATTGGTTGGTCTTAAGAAGGGTCGTACTAAAGTTCAAGCGGCAACGGATATTGTAAAACAAACCCAGTGGCCATTACTTGGTGCTACCGTTATTGCGATCACTGCTTTCGCACCTATCGGTTTATCTCAAGACGCGACGGGTGAGTTTATGGGCTCGTTGTTCTGGGTATTGTGTTTCTCGCTATTTTTAAGCTGGATTACTGCAATTACGTTAACGCCGTTTCTAGCAGATCTTCTATTGAAAGAAGAAGACAAAGGCGCGGACGCTGAAGATGAAGACCCATACAAAGGCTGGTTGTTCGTTGCATTTGGTGCGTCTTTGAAACTTGCACTTCGTTTTCGTTGGTTGACCGTTGCCGGCATGGTGGCGTTACTTGTGGGTGCAGTGGTTGCGTTTGGTAGTGTTAAGCAACAGTTCTTCCCACCTTCAAATACACCGATGTTCTACGTTGATATGTGGATGCCTGAAGGCACAGATATTCGTGAAACCATCAAGAAAGCAGAAGAAGTAGAAAGCTACATTCGTACGCAAGATGATATTGATTTTGTTTCTGCCTCGATTGGTCAAGGTTTGCAGCGTTTCGCTCTGACTTACCAGCCGGAAAAGAGTTACGAAGCTTACGCACAGTTCCAAGTTCGTACTACGGACCGTGACAACATGTTCAAGCTTCTGCACAAGCTAGACGACAATCTAGCGAAGACGTTTGATAAGCCAACGTTTCAGTTCAAGCTGATGGAGTTTGGTCCGTCGCCAGCTTCTAAGATTGAGGCACGTATTACTGGTCCAGATCCACAAGTGCTGCGTGAGCTAGCAGTACAAGTAGAAGACATTCTGCACACTGACCCAGGCGCTCGCAATATTCGTCATGATTGGCGTGAGCGTACTAAAGAGCTTGTACCGGTATTTAACGAATCGAAAGCGCGTCGCTTAGGTATTTCGAAGCAAGATCTTTCAAGTACGCTACAAATGGCGTTTGGCGGTAGCACACTAGGCTTCTTGCGCGATGGTACGCATATTCTGCCTATCATGACGCGTCTACCAGAAGCGGAGCGTGTTGACTTTGAATCGCTGCAAAACGTGAACATTTGGAGTCCATCGTTACAGACGTACATCCCAGTTGATCAAGTGATTGACGGTGTGAAATTGGATTGGGATGAGCCGTTGATTCAACGTCGTGACCGTAAACGTACTCTAACGGTACTGGCTGACCATGACGTATTGAGTGACGATACCGCGGCAAGCTTGTTTGCTCGTGTACAACCAAAAGTGATGGCGCTACACATTCCAGAGGGGTACGAAATTACTTGGGGTGGTGAATACGAGTCATCAAAAGATGCGCAAGAAGGGCTGTTTGGCTCATTGCCAATGGGTTACCTATTAATGTTCATCATTACGATGCTTCTGTTTAACTCATTAAAGAAACCACTGGTTATTTGGTTCACGGTGCCGTTGTCTATCATCGGTGTGGCGTTTGGTCTTCTGACGACAAACATGCCATTCAGCTTTACTGCTTTCCTTGGTCTGCTGAGCTTAAGCGGTATGATTCTGAAAAACGGTATCGTACTTCTAGACCAGATTAACCTTGAGCTTGAATCAGGCAAGGATCCTTACTTAGCCATTGTTGATAGTGCGATTAGCCGTGTTCGTCCAGTAAGTATGGCAGCACTGACAACGATTCTGGGTATGATTCCACTCGTGTTTGATGCTTTCTTCGGTTCAATGGCGATTACGATTATGGCAGGCCTTGGTTTTGCTACAGTGCTAACATTGATTGTCGTTCCAGTCATGTTTGCAATTCTGTTTAAGATCAAACCAACCACTGCATAAGGGACCAACCTGACTTCTGTCAGATTCCTGCCTAGCCCTGGGGATTTTCCTCAGGGCTTTTTTGATCTTGGCGTATAGGGATGAGAAACGAGATTTGAGAAGAAAAAGAGTAGATAAAAGCGAAAAAGACAAAGTGGGTGGTTTGGTGAACACTTAACGGATTTTTATGATTTTCTTGCAAGCGATTGATAAATGATGCGTATACTAACAAAACATCATGATTAAAAGAGCGAACGCAAATGATAAATCGTGGATTACACGGACTCTTCCTTCTAGGTTCACTAACGCTTATTGGCTGTTCTTCTACAGACAGTGTTTCTACAAATACCACAGCTCCTGAAGCACCTGTGGAAATCAAAAGTGTCGATGCGGCAACTATCGCAACTTGGATCGACCAAAGCATTTTGAACCCTGAAGGGCTTTCTTTAGAAAACGATAAAATTCGTTACCTAACAGGCTCAGCGGATTTAAATAGCGATGGAGTAGCGGAGCACTTTGTATTGCTTCAAGATCGCTATTTCTGCGGCAGTGGCGGTTGTAGCGCGTATATGTTTGACAACAACGGCAAGGTTCTTAACCGCATGTCAGTTACGAGAACGCCAGTTGTTTTGGCTGACAGTTACAGCAATGGTTGGCAAGACTTTATTGTGTGGAGCAACGGCGCATATCGTCAAATGAGCTTCAATGGTTACACTTACCCAAGTAACCCGTCGTTAGAGCCAAAAATTGACCGTGATACTAAGGTACAGACTGCGCTTGCTTATGTGATGGCAACTGAACTGTACCAGCAAGATGGTTATGACATTATGCCGGCAGAAGACCAAGAAATTTGGACGCCAGCCAATGTTTATCATTTTACGTTTAAGCATTACGGCGACCCACACAGTGTCTACCAAGCGACGGTAGACATGAACACGGGGGATGTCGATATTGAAGCGGTACCGATGCAGAAGTAGGTCGTACAAAAGTACATGATGAAAAAATAAGTATCGGTTAAACAGACCCGAACAAGAAAAGGGCGACAGCTATTAAAATTAGTGTCGCCCTTTGTGGTTTCTATGTGTTTGCTTTTTCTTTGATTATTAGAACTTGTACGTTGCGCCCGCATAGAAAGAGCCGATCTGGATGTCGGTATCTTTGCTCGAACGGGTTGAATCGACGTTGAAGTGGTCCATCTCATACGCCGCACGGAAAGTGATGTTGCTAAGCTGATGTGGTGTATATTCAAGACCAGCGCCGACGCGAAGTAATAACTCGTCTTCGTCAGGTCCTAACCCTTCCGGGATATCAACCGAGATATATCCCAAGCCTAATGTCGCAAATGGTCGCAAACCGTTGTCGAAGGTATAACCAATATTTGCCGCGACGGAGACACTGTTTACATCCAAATCTAACGGGGTGTGCTTAAGCTTAATAGCACCATAATCTGTGTATTGTGCTTCAACACCAACGATACGATTGAACTGATACCCTCCGATAAGTTTAAAGGTTGTACCGTCACCATCGAGCTGTGTGAATGGGTCATCATCGCTATAGGTAGTATTACCGATACCACCTCCCAAATAAAAACCGGACACGTCTTTTGAGTCATTTGCTTGGGTTTGAATACTGCCTAGTGCTAGAAGAAGGATGACTGCTTTTCTCATTGTTATTTACCTCTGTATTACTGTCTGTCTTGTTGTGTTTAAAACAGTGTTCATTATCCGAGTGAGGCGATGAAAAACTAAACTAAAAGTAAACAAAAACCAAATAATTTCAATCGATTTAGATACTTACGAAATTGTGTGTTTTTTGTGTAATCAGTGGCTGTTCATCGTAATTTATTAATGATGCAATGCAGAGCTGCTGGGTGATTCAGTGCGATGGTGTGAATTGTGAACACTGAGAGATTTCTGATTTGATTTTGCAAACCTAACCTATAATTCAAGGAGTTGAGAAAATAGTGAGACTGTATGCATAGAATCTATTTCGCCAATTTAATCCTCGATCCGACGACAAGGAAATTGTCCAATTCACGAGGCAGTGATGTACCGTTAAGACCGCTCCCTTATCAAGTGTTGAACCTGTTGATTGAAAAGCAGGGTGTTCATGTCACTCGAGAGGAGTTATTTGAAACGTGTTGGGATGGTTCGGTAGTCACGGATCAAGCACTAACTAATGTCATCTCGGGCTTGAGAAAGAAGCTAGGGCAGTTGGATGCAAAAGGCGTAAAGATAAAAACCGTTAGCAAAATTGGCTATTTACTAGAAATTGATGACGACGCTAAACCCACTAAACAAAAAGTGCAGATCCCGGATTTAGAAACATTGGAACCAGAGTCCGCCGAAACGGTTAGAACTTCCGTTCAAAGACCAACAGAATCGCGAGATAAGGCATTGAACTTGGCACCAATGCTGAGTTTGCTACTTGTTTTAGCACTTGGAGCAGTATTGTTTTTTCGTCCTTTCGCGCCACATCCTGATTTCCTCAATAATTCTGAATATGACGACTTTTCCGTCTCTGAAACGGACTTTTATTTTTACGACCTCAAACATGATGAGCTTAATCTTTCGGCTTTGGCAACCAGTCTGAATGAGGATTCATTTCCTGTCTGTCCGGCAATTGTTTATTTACGCGTTTCCGAGTCAGCTTATCAAGAAGGTGCGTACATTTTGCGTGCCTTTGCGTTTGCTAAAAATAGCAATAAGAACGTCAACTACATTAACTTCTCACTTGAGATTGAATCGTTAAAAGAGACCATCTTGGAGAGCATGAGGAGGGCGGACGCAATATGCAAATGAACAAACTCGCCGTGCTTAATATCGGATTGACACTCGCTTTAGTTGGCGTTGCCGTACATCAAAAGTACTTTCAGTCGGATGAGATTACTGGGTCCCGCTGGGCTTGTGCGACCTATGAAGAGGACTTTATCACGAAAGGCTATCGACGATACGAGCACATCAAAGATCGCTCTGTAGTGGTGTTTAGCTCCGATAGGGATATGTATATCTTTCAAAAAGGTTCACTTCTGACTAAGACGGGTGAAAGTAAAGAATACGAAATGATTTTCAATGGTAAGTATAAGGTCGATGGACATGAGTTATCAGTGGATTATCAAAAGGTAAGCTGGAATCACCAACCGACAGAAAGCGAAGTGTTTATCCGCGACATGAACTCGTATGTTGGAACGAAAACGGACTTTATTTATAAAGTTGAAAATGACCGTTTGTTCTTTTTCAATCAAAGCGAAGCAGAGGAAAGTAACTTTGTTTGTTACCGCATTTAGTCATTCATTCGTTTTTTCATATTTAGTTATCTGACCACGCTTCTGTTCGCCTCTCTACAATAAAAAACACCTCCCAATGCCGAAGCAGAGGGAGGTGTCGAATGCCAAATCGAGGGAGGCATTGTTAATCGTTAATCAATCGTTGCCTAGGTGAGCACAAGCTGACCGTTGACGATTAAGCAGCGGCTTGTTGTTTCGCTTCTGCTTTGTTCTTTAGGAACGCGTAAGTGAAACCCGTTACCGCTGTACCTGCTGCGATTGCTACCAAGTACATCAATACCGGAGAAATTGCATTAGGGATTAACAGTACGAACAGACCACCGTGTGGTGCCATTAGTTTTGCACCGAACAGCATAGATAGTGCACCCGTTAGTGCGCCACCGGCCATACATGATGGGATTACACGCATTGGATCTTTCGCTGCAAATGGGATTGCACCTTCAGAGATAAAGCACAAACCAAGAACGAATGATGCTTTACCTGCTTCACGCTCGCTTTGTTCAAATTTGTTTTTCGCAATAAATGTCGCAAGACCCATACCAAGTGCTGGGACCATGCCTGCCGCCATGATTGCAGCCATAGGAGCGTAAGTTTGAGAAGCCAATAGACCTACACCGAATGCGTAAGCTGCTTTGTTTACTGGACCACCTAAGTCGAAACACATCATTGCGCCAAGGATAATACCTAGTAGTACAGCACTGTCAGAACCCATGTTGTTTAGGAAGTCTGTCAGACCGTTCATGATGCCTGATACCGGACCACCTACGATGTAAATCATAACTAGACCAGTGAACAAGGTTGCCACAAATGGGATGATCAGAATCGGTTTAAGTGCTTCCATCGATTGTGGAAGTTTCACTTTATCTGCAAGGAACTTCGCGGCATAACCAGCAATGAAACCCGCAGCAATACCACCAAGGAAACCAGCGCCAGTTGAGCTTGCAAGCATACCGCCGACAAGACCCGGAGCCAGACCTGGGCGGTCAGCAATTGAGAATGCGATGTAACCTGCAAGTACAGGAATCATCAGAGCAAAAGCGGAGCCGCCACCAATGTTCATCAGAGCAGCCGCTAATGTGCCTTCTTCTTTAAACGCTTCGATACCAAATACGAAGGATAGGGCGATGATCAAACCACCAGCAACAACCACAGGGAGCATGTGCGATACACCTGTCATTAGGTGTTTGTATGCGCCTTTCTTCTCTTCAGTCGCTGATGACGCGCTTGACGAGCCAGAATGTTGGTATACGGTTGCTTGTTCAAACGCTTTGTCCATCTCTTCTGCGGTTTTCTTCAGAGCTGGACCCGTTTTAGTGCGGTACATCTTCTTGCCGTTGAAGCGGTCTAGTGGCACTTCGATGTCGGCAGCGATGATTACCAAATCTGCGTCTGCGATTTCTTGGTCAGTGAGTTGGTTTTTCGCGCCTACTGAACCACGAGTCTCCACTTTGATTTGGTGACCGCGGCGTTTGCCTTCTTCTTCCAGTGCTTCCGCCGCCATGAAGGTATGCGCTACGCCTGTTGGACATGCCGTAATTGCAACGATTTTCTTCGTCGCTGATGCATTTTCAACTGGTGCCGCAACAGTTGTTGCTTGCGCTAAGGTTGCTGCGCTTTCTACTGCAGTTTGTAGGAAAGCAGATGCATCTTTAGCTACGTCGCTGATATCTGATAAGTAGACTTTTTTACCTACGAAACGAGAAGTATCAACTGGAGTGTTAGCCGCAATTACGATCGCTTCTGCTTGTTCAATGTCAGCTTCTGTTAGTCGTGTTGGTTCAATCACGCTTGATTGGCATTCAATCTTCGCATTCCAACCTAACTTAGCGGCTGCTTGTTCTAGTAGACCTGCCGCAATGATGCTGTTCGCAACACCACTTGGACAAGCTGTAATGATGGCAATATTCATACTGATAACCTTCTGTTCCTTAGTTTTTGTCTAAGTTAGTATTAGGGTAAAGCTCGGTTACTTGTGTTTGGAGCTTGATGTTCTCCAGTTCTTCCTGACTGGTTAAGCCAACGCCAACTTGGCTAACTGCAAGAGCAGAAAGCGCGGTAGCGAAGCGGAGTAAGTCGTTTTTCGGCATCACTTGCATGTGACCCCAGCACAAGCCCGCAACAAGCGTATCGCCTGCACCAACTGTGCTTACAACATTCATTCTTGGTGGTTGTGCGCGTAGCCATTCACCTTGGTTAAGCCACATCACACCGTCAGCGCCCATTGACACAACGATGTTCTCAATGCCTTTATCGCTAAGTGTTTGCGCCGCGATTTGGCATTGTTCTGGTGTGGCTAGGTGTTCGCCAACAAAATCACTGAGTTCTTCATCGTTTGGCTTGATCAACCAAGGATACGCTTCGATGCCTGCACGTAATGCGGCTTTACTGCTATCAAAAAGCACTTTCTTACCTTGTTGGTGCAGCGCTTCAATCCACGTTGCGCATTGCTCTGCGCTTACGCCGCCAGGTAGGCTGCCGGCAAGAACAAAGTAATCGTGTGTTTCTGCAAGGCGGAATAGGGTTTGTTCAAAGCGAGCGATTTCTTCTGGCGTGACTTGCACACCAGGGAAGTTGATATCGCTGACTTGACCATCTGCCTCAACCAGCTTTACGTTGATGCGCGTTGCGCCTTCGACTTCAACAAACTCGTTGTGAACCTTGATGTCGTCGAAAAGCTGGTGGAACAGTTCAGGATTGTCTTTGCCTAGAAAGCCAGTCACTGTCACGTCCGCACCTAAGTCACTCAGAACTTTGGCGACATTTACGCCTTTACCAGCAGCATGCAGGTTGCTCTTTTTTACTAGGCTGACCGATCCCACTTTTAGTGAATTCAGTGAACCCGTTAGGTCAAGGGCAGGGTTAAGCGTAATAGTCACGACTTTGTTTGTTGCTTTTGTCGATGAAATTGTTGCTGTCATGAATCCGTCCCTTAACCTTCACCAAGACCAGAAGCGATTGCTTTACCGATGGATTCGAGAGCTTGTGCTGCGTCTGGACCTTCAGCAGAGAATTGAAGCTGGTGACCGTGTTTTACACCAAGCGCAATAACTTTCATTAGGCTCTTTGCGTTTACTGGTTTAGCATCGCCATCTAAATTAGCAACACGGATGGTTGATTCGAATTTCTTCGCTTCCGCGACCAGCATTGCGCCCGGACGAGCGTGCAAACCGTGCGCGTTCTTAATCTTGAACACTGCAGTGTTGCCATCTTCAGATGCTTCGCTTGCTACTTCTTCGCCTTTGAATAACGCTAGAACTTGCTCTGCAGAAGCATCAAGTAACTTGTTGTGTTCGTTGTTAAACACAAGCTTTGAAATTGTGCTTAGGATCGATTGGTGCGCGTTATTGCAAGCAGCAAACGCAACTAGAGCACGAACTTTCTCGCCTTCAAACTCACAGTCATTCGCTGTTGATACAAAAGAAACACCAGTGCGAGTTACTTGCTTATCGCTACCGACTAGCCACAGAGCTTGACCAAGGTGCGTCGGTGTTTTCGTCACAAGATCCGCAACGAATTCTGCACCAGCACAACCTGTATTCTTAAGTAGACCACCCGCAACCGCGCTCATTTGAACCATGTCGCTTGCAGGGAAGAGAAGTTGAATTAGAGAGGCATCGAAATCTGCTTCTAGCTGAACGTCACCATGAAGTAGGGCAATGATGTCATCTTCGCTTTTCGCATTGCGTAAGCGCTCTTCAGCACCGTCTGCGCCCAATACTTTTGTTAGCTGCTTTAGGATGCCCAAGTGCTCGTCTGATTTTGCCGCGATACCAATAGCGACGAAAACCTTATTGCCGTCACCCCATTCAACACCTTCTGGGAAGTGGTGAACCGCAACACCCGTGGTTTTAACCATTGAGCGTGTGTCTGTGGTGCCGTGAGGAATTGCGATGCCGTTACCCAAGAATGTTGAGTTTTGGTTTTCACGGTTTAGCATGCCCTCTACATAGCCTTGTTCTACCAGACCTTTGTCTGTCAGGCTTTGAGCGATGTTTTTAATCGCTTCAAACTTATCTGTAGCGGATTGAGATAGGGTAATGTCGTTCTTACTTAGCTTAAGCATGGTGCTTCTCCAGCCTTAAGGTATCTATTTCTAATTCATCTTGGCTACGCGGCTCGTTCTTCGATGCGTAACCTTGTGTATCTATTCTTTGCTGAACCGCTGTTCCTGTTAACCAGTATTGTTTGCTACGAAACTGCTTAACCTTAACAATAAACTGAATCGATTCAGCAATTGGTCAAATTTTTTAAAACACTCAGCGAAACTGTTTTTAAAATCAAAACTTAATCATCCAGTGATTGATTGCCTATAAAGCCTAGCAAAGCAAACCTCACTTGCTGTTTTTTGGTGATTCTCGTCAATTTTTAAGTTTTGCTGAATCCTTTCAGCTTTTATACTGAATCGGTTCAGCATATAATTCAACTTATCGAAGGATCGTTGATGTATTAATATGATCCTGCGCACAGAATAGGGCTTAGAATATGACACTGGATGAAATAGCGAAATTAGCTGGGGTTTCAAAGACGACAGCAAGCTATGTGATTAACGGGAAAGCGCAGAAGTACCGCATTAGCGAAAAGACTCAAAAGAAAGTCATGGCGGTGGTAGAGCAGCACAATTACAAACCGGATCACGCGGCTTCTTCTTTACGTGCGGGAAACTCGCGTTCGTTCGGTTTGATCATTCCAGACCTAGAGAACACCAGTTACGCACGTTTAGCAAAACTGATTGAGCAAAACTCTCGTAAAGCAGGTTACCAAATCCTGATTGGTTGCTCGGATGATAATCCGCAAACGGAAGAGAAAGTGGCTGAGGCATTGGTTAGCCGTCGTATTGACGCATTGTTTGTCGCAAGTAGCATGCCGGCTGCCAGTGAGTATTACTTAAAGCTGCAAAACTCGGGCACGCCAGTTATTGCACTTGACCGTCCAATGGATGATGAGCATTTTTGCTGTGTGATCAGTGAAGATTTTGACGCGGCATTTGAGTTGACTGAGTCGGTTTTGTCCTCTGAAATCAAATCGATTGGGCTTATTGGCGCTTTAGTAGAACTTCAAGTTTCTAAAGAGCGTGAATTGGGTTTTCGTTCTGCTTGCCAACAAGAAAGCAAAGATGTGCTGGTAGGATATGGTCAGCATTTCTCGCGAGAAGAAGGCAAGAAAGTGCTAGAAAGTTGGATTGCGAATGACGAATTACCTGATGCGTTAGTGACTATGTCATACACCTTACTCGAAGGGGTGTTAGACGTTATGTTAGAAAAGCCGGAACTGATGGCGAAAGTGCGCCTAGCAACCTTTGGTGATAACCGTCTATTGGACTTTTTGCCAATCAAAATCAATTCTTTACCGCAGCAGTTTGAACTCATTGCCGACAGCGCGATGGAGTTGGCGCTTAATGCGTCTGCAAAACGCTACAAGGCTGGGGTTGAGTTGATTCCACGTAAGATTGTGAAACGCCACATCGACGCTAAAGCTTAATCTCTACCGTCAGCGCCACAAACGCGTGGTCGCTGGCGTTTTTATCTCGCTCAAAAGACGGGTTAATTAAGTGCGCATCCAGCACTTCATATCTCGTCACTTCCGCTATCGATATGTCTGCATGAGCATCGAATTCCTGCGATAGCAAGATGTAGTCCAACACATTTCCTTTTGCGAAGTGGTAATGCGTTGCTGGGCGTGGCTCCAGAGTTGGCGCTACTTGCAATTCCCACCCATCATTTAGTTGCAAATCAGTGACGCTGTCACCGTAATGTTCAATCAAAACCTTATTAACGCTTGTGGATGTGATGGCTTGGTTCATGTCTCCCATTAACACGGTGGGCATTGAGTCGCGTGCATACTGCTTTTGCATTGCGTCGCATAGCATGGCTGCTTCCCAACCGCGTTGTTGTGTTGATAGCCAGCGCGCAATTGGTTTGCTTGCATCTGCAGGTGCCTCTGAATCAGCCGGTCTTTGTGATTTTAAATGCGTAACATAAATTGCAATATGCCCAATGATAGGGTGAACGATGATTGCTCGAATTGGTTTTCGGCTGAAAGGGGGCGCAGAGAAATCACCGAAGGCGTTGAGCGTTTCTTTATCGAAAGTGACGGCTTCATAACTTTCAATTGGGAAGCGGGACGCGATTGCCACTACAGGACGAGAGTAGATGTAGTCACCCTCAATATGCGGTGTATCGACACTGGCAAAGTGCTGATATCCCATTGTAGTAAAGAAGGCTTTGGTTTCTTCAATGCTGAACACTTCTTGTAAGCCGATGACATCCGGGGCGAGTTGCTCGAGCTGTGATTTTGTCCAAGTGAGTTTGTCCTGCCAGTCGTCGAGGGAGTAAATGTTCTCGAAGTCATAATACGCGCCAGGTGGAGCAACAAAGTTGAACAGATTGGCGGTGGCAAAGGTAATGCAGTTCTTATTAGACAAAATATTGCTCGTTCAAGGAGTTATTGGGTGAGTATATACCCAATTGGACAAGTTGAGTGAAGATCACGTTTCTATTTGTACGCATTCCGTTTAAACTCCGTTCATCAAGAAAAATGAGTAACGAACATGACCCAAGATTACGAACACGAAGAGTATTTAGAAGGCGAAGAGATTGAGATCGAAGCGATCGGTATCGACGTCGACGCGCACCCAATTGAGCTGTACAAGCTTTTCAAAATCGCAAACTTGGTGAGTGGCGGTGGTGAAGCAAAACACATCATCGAAGAAGGTTATGTTGCGGTAAATGGTGAGCTAGAAACGCGCAAGCGTCGCAAGATGTATGACGGCGATTTCTTCGAGTTCAACCAAGAATACTATGTCGTTGTGTGCGATGCGCCAGTAACTGAGCCAGAAACTGCGGAGCAAAAAGCAGAGAAGAAGGCGAAGAAGGACGCACAAAACGCGCGTAAAGAAAAATCTCGTTCGAATAAGAATGAGAAAAAAGCTAAAGGTCCTCAATCGACGGGTCGTAAAGCGGCGCACAAAGAGCGTAAGGCACAGAAAGAAGCATTGTCTCAATCTGCCAAGAAAGGTAAGAAAGAAGACAAGCCTCAAGTGAGTCGCGATCCAAAGAGTGGGCGTAACTCTATCGACTTCTTCTAAGTGATTTACCTATAACACGGATAATTTCACAAGCGCCGCTTCGGTTATTGACCAAGGCGGCGCTTTTGTATTTTGCGGTTGTTGATTTGACTGATAAGAATTTGGGGCTGATTGGTTAGTGTAAAACTTCGCTGTTTTGCGCGTGTTTGGTCCAGTGGTTAATCGAGTTTGGCTTAGCTAGGTAAAAGCCTTGGTAGTAATCAAGATTAAGCGCTTGCATAGCGGAGAGCTGCATGTTTTCCTCAACCCCTTCAATAACAACTTTCGCATTCATCTCTTCAGCCAGTTCAACTGCATTGGCAATCGCAAGCGTATCGCCAGAGCAGTAATCAAGAAGGTAAGAACGGTCTATCTTGATAATGTCGGGACAGAGTTGCTTAACGCGTGACATATCAGAATGGTGGGAACCAAAGTCATCAATGGCGAAAAGAAAGCCATTAGCTCGCATTAGTTGTACCGCTTGGATCAGTAATTCAGTATCACCACACGACTCTTCAACCACCTCAAAGACCACATCAGAGGGTTCCATACCTAGCTCATGCAACCGCTTATACAGCAAACCGTTATCTTTAAAACCCATGTCTTTGGTCAGTGTTAATAAGGTTTGCGGCATGACGTTTAGAAATAGTTTTATCGGCGAACCTGCGAAATGACGTGCAAAGTTTCGGATATGAATTGCCCGAGATAGAAACTCCATACAAAGTCGGAAGTAGGTATCTATGCTGACATCGGCAAAGAAAAGATCTGGACGAATGTTGGCTCCGTCTGCGCCTCGAATGCGCAATAGGGCTTCCATCCCGATCATGTTTTGGTGTTTATCGAAGATTGGTTGATAAACACTATGGAAAGTATATTGATTGAGCACGACGTAATATTCGCCAAGGCTGTCCTGCCTTATGTATTGCTCGTAATCGGACTGCTTCTTTAACTCCATGAAAAACGCCAAAAAAATAGCATGAGAGCGAATGTAACAGGATGGAATTCGGATTTGAAGCGCTAGGCTGTCTTAATTTTGAAGCCCTTTGAGTTAATTTGAAATAGATTCCGATTTTTTCTCGATGTATCTAAAAAACATTGATAGACCGAAACAAATCAGAAAGTAAACCAAGCCCACAATTAGCCAAATTTCAAAAATGTAACCGGAAGAGTTTGCCATCTCGGTACCAACGAAGGTCATTTCTTGAATCGAAATCAGTGAGACGATAGATGTGTCTTTGACTAAGGAGATGGTTTGACCTGCCAATGCTGGCGTAATAGCTTTGAGCACTTGTGGGGCAATGATAAAGCGATATTTGACCCAACGAGATAAACCGAGAGAATCTGCGGCTTCCCACTGTCCTTTATCGACACTTTGTAAACCAGCACGAACCACCTCAGCAATGTAAGCGGAAGAGAGCAAGCCTACGCAGAGAACTCCTGACGCTAGGTTCTCCCACAAATTCGCCGGACCAAAGAAGAAGCTTTGCAGTGCATTGGGTTCGCCGCGATAGTTGCGAAGTAGATCTTCTAACCCAAGTAACGGGATTAATTGGTTTGAAATAAAAAAGTAGAAAATAAAGACGAATACCAATGGTGGAATATTTCTTACTAACTGAATAAACGCGTTGGCAGGTGTGCGAAACCAAGCCGATTCAGAGAAGCGGGCTAAGCCAAGTAGGGTGCCTAATATAAGTGCGAAGCTAATGCCCCATATACTCAAGCGTAACGTTGAAATCAAGCCTTGAAAAAAATATGGCAGCCCACCATCAGCACGCGGAGTAAACAACAAATCAATGGCTTCTTTCCAATGCCAGATGTAGTTCACCCCTACGGTGGAGCGGTGGTAAAGCCAACCCCCAACTAACGCGCAGATGGCAAGCAACACCCAATCAAGTAGGTTAAAACGGTTTAAGAAAAAGCCTGACTTTGTTTTGGTTGGTGCAACACGAGTGGTGGTTTGTCCGCTCAAGGTTTGACTCCGATAGTAAAGAGAGGACCGACCCTTCATTCGAGTCGGTCTGTGTATTTGATGTATTAGTTTTTACGTTTATTGACCGTGTGCCACTTGGTCTTGCCAATCCAGTGTTGAGAACCAGTATTCGTAGCGCTCATCTAACCAACCGTCTTGGGTACGTGCTTCAATCCATTTGTTAAAGAAGTCTTTTTTGTCTTCTTCACCTAAGCGAACGGCAAAGGCTTCGTTACCTTTGGATAGACGCTCAGTAAATGGAATGAACAACTTATCCGCGTGTTTGATCGCTTCATGCTCAGGTTTAGGGCTCGATGCAATCACCGCATGTGCATTGCCGTTTAGAACTTCTTGGAATGCTTGTGCGTCATCATCAAATTGAAGGATTTTTGCTTTCGGGAATGTTTCACGCGCTACTTGAACGGTAAAAGCACCACGACGAGCTGCAATTTTCACTCGGCGAGAATCAAAGTCAGAAAACTCGCTAAAGCCAGCTGCCAGTTCTTTGTTCGCTGCAACTTGAACACCCGAGTGTGAGTAAGGTTCAGTGAACAGTACGCTCTTAGAACGTTCTGGAGTAATCGACATACCGCCAATGATAACGTCAAATTTCTTGGCTAGTAGAGCAGGGATGATACCGTCCCATGCTGTTGGTACGAACTCAACCTTCAGACCAGAATCTGCGGCTAGGCGTTTAGCGACATCAATTTCAAAGCCAATCAGTTCGCCTTGTTTATTTCGCATTGCCCAAGGTACGAATGTCGACATACCAACGCGAAGTGTGCCTCGTTCCTTGATTTGATCTACGTTTGGTGTTGCTGCTTGCTCATTGGCTAACGAAGGTAGAGCAATCGCAAGCCCCAATAATGCAGTAATGGTCGCTTTGAATAACTTCATGTTATCTCCTTATAATTTGCGCCAACTGGCTCCTAGTTTGTGTTCTAGCCAAGCGGATAAGCCAGAAAGTGATAATGTGAGAGCAAGGTAGATTGCTGCCACAGTAAACCAAATTTCAAATGGCATCGCCGTTTCCGATACGATGTTTCTTGCCTCGGTCGTTAAGTCGAATATTGCCATAACACTCACAATCGAAGAGTTTTTAATCAATGACACGACTTCGTTCGTCAATGGCGGCAGGGTGCGCTGAAGCACCTGCGGTAGGATCACGTCTTTGTATGCAAAGAAAGGCGATAAACCTAAGGTCTTCGCTGCTTCAAATTGACCTTTTGGAATGCTGTTCAAGCCTGCTCGGAAGATCTCTGCCGTATATGCACCTTGGAAAAGCGACAACGCCAACACCGCAGTGCTGAATCGATCTAAACCAATGACTGGTCCAAACACAAAGTAGAGCAGGTAAATTTGTACCAACAGCGGCGTATTACGAATCAGTTCCACATAAGCTGTGCCAATCGCGTTGCCTACTTTGGAATTGCTCAAACGCAATAAAGCGGTGATTAAACCAATGACCAAAGTGAAGAATAGACTAATGGCAGAGATTTTTAAGGTAACGATGAGACCATCGACCAATTCTGCTGGCCACCATTCACCATCTTCGTAGAAGGCAATGTAGTCTGGCACGCGCTCCCATTGCCATTGGTAGCCCATGGCTTGAGCTCCTGAATCGAGCACCCAAATAATCGCAATCAAAAGAATCGCGATTTGTAATATGGCTTGTAAGACCGGTTTAAGGATTCGAACAACCATAGGCTAGTAGCTCAGGATTTGATTTAAGAATGCTTGCGTACGTGGGTGTTGTGGTGTTTCAAATAGTGCAACGGGGGAGTTCATCTCGATGATTTCACCTTCGTCCATAAACACAACACGATTCGCTACTTTCTTTGCAAAGCCCATTTCATGCGTCACACAAATCATGGTCATGCCGCTCTGCGCCAGTTCTACCATGACATCTAATACTTCGTTGATCATCTCTGGATCAAGTGCTGATGTTGGTTCGTCAAATAAGAGAAGGTCCGGCTCCATACAAAGCGAACGGGCAATGGCAACACGTTGCTGCTGACCGCCTGATAGTTGAATCGGATATTTGTTTGCTTGCTCTTCAATGTTGACGCGCTTGAGGTAGTGCATCGCTCGCTCTTCTGCTTCTTGCTTCGACAGTTTTAATGTACGAATTGGCGCGAGAGTAAGGTTTTCTAAAACGGTCAGATGCGGGAATAGATGGAAGTGTTGAAACACCATGCCGACTTTACCCGGCTTATGGGTTTTGGCGTTAGCTGGTTGCTCAAAGACGTTGAGTTCACCTTCTTGGATAGATTCTAAGTGATTGATACAACGAATAAGAGTGGATTTACCTGAACCGGAGGGACCACAAACAACAACGATTTCACCGGTATGTACTGAAAAATTAATATCTCTAAGTGCGTGGTATTCTCCATACCACTTGTTTACGCCGCTGAATTCAACAACGATATTTTTCTCTTTCAAGGCTGCCAACTTTTAGAATAAATTTCTTTCTACAATAACAAGTTATTAACCGTATTGCACCTGTTTATAAGGGTTAAACTGTCCAACTGGTGAGCAAATAACTCATTACAAAACTACCTGATAATGTAGTCAATTTTAAAGAAAACGGATCACTATCGCGAAGACAGACATGGTGATCAGAAACTGAGCTGAATAGTAGGTTGTCATGACGACTTGACGTGAAAATATCGAAGTGCTGCCAAAGCGCTCAAAGGCAAGCACAACGCCAGACATAGTGAAGATGAAACTGCCAAGCACCGCGAAAGCTGACGATTGTGTTTTACCACTTGCGTAATACTCCATCGCCATCCATAGCATCGTCATCAAAACAAAGATGTAGCTAGCAACGGACCATTTTTCTTTACCCAAGTCGGGCTTAAAGAATGAGTAAGCGCAAAGTCCAGCGCCGAATACAGCAAATGGGAGCCAAGGGGTGAAGTGCCAGGCTGCCATATTAATGAAGCCCAAGGCGTAACTGATCTGTGCGAGACAAAACAGTTTGATCCCAAAAACAAACTTATCTTTTGGGTGCATCATGATTAAATCACCGATCAGAGACAACGAAAGTCCGGAGATTACCCACTTTGTGTAGGGAAGGTGACTGGCTGGAGACATGAGTAACATGCCAATCATAGCGATGAGTGGCAGTGGTTTGGTCAGAAAGAACAGCCACTTTGGACCAGTCTTAATGCTGATGATATGTATGAGCGCACAAGCAATGACAATCAGCCACATACGATTAACTCTTGAATAGACGACATTACGCTCAATGTTTGATGAGCAAGCTAAAAAGGACACTTCGAATAGTAAGCACTTGGTTTGTTTTTAGTCATTGGCTTACATAAACACATCGAACTATCGCCTATTTGTTATTTTTCTAGCAGAAAAGTTCAATATTTATTGCATTGTCAGTGTTCGGCTAAATTAACATAAAAAAACGGTATTGTGTCTACGAGGACACAATACCGTTAAAAAAGGCAGTATTTTGATAGATTGAGTCGTTAAGCGACTGCTAGGTCAAGAATCTGGCGGCTGCTTTCAAGATCGATTGCTTGGTTTTCACCAAGAACAGTCATGCCATGTTTGCTCAGTTGTGCGATCACTGAGTCAATTGCTGCTTCGCGGTCATCACCGTAACCTTCTAATTGTGTTGCTACACCTAGTTGGTGGTAGAAAGCTTCGATCGCTTGGATCGTGCGCTCTGCCAAATCATCACCATCAGACAAACCAAATACGTTGCGACCCATTTGCTCAAGCTTAGGACGCTTAAATTGCATTTGGTTGCGAAGTAGGGATGGTTGAATGATTGCAAGTGAACGAGCGTGGTCAACATGCCACAATGCTGTAAGTTCGTGACCGATCATATGCGTTGCCCAGTCTTGTGGAACACCACTACCAATTAGACCGTTGAGTGCTTGGTTTGCTGTCCACATCAGGTTTGCGCGCCATTGGTCGTTGTCACGTTCTTCAAACTGTTCGCCCAGAACTTTTAGGTTTTTCAGTAGTGCTTCTGCATAGCCGTCTTGAACCATTGCACCAGTAGGCAGTGTTAGGTACTGCTCACAAACGTGTACCCATGCATCTACGACACCGTTGATCAACTGACGCTCTGGGAGTGTTTTCATTACATCAGGATCAAGGACCGCAAATTTAGGCTGCACGGCAGGAGCAAGAAACGCCAATTTATCTTGAGTTTCCTTTTTGGTGATAACTGCGCCCATGTTTGATTCTGAGCCGGTAGCTGGAAGTGTCAAAATCGCGGCTAGTGGTGTCGCTTCTGTCACTTGATGTTTGCCAACCATGATGTCCCAGCCATCACCGTCGTATTTTGCCGATGCTGCAACGTACTTAGAACCATCAATAACCGAACCACCACCTACGGCAAGGATAAAATCAACGTTTTGTTCTTTTACGATTGCAACGGCTTTATCTAGCGTTTCTTTGGTTGGATTTGGCTCTACACCTGAGAACTCAAGCCACTCGCGGCCTTCTAGAGCTTGCGCGACTTGGTCGTAAACACCGTTCTTCTTAATTGAACCGCCACCATAAATGACAAGTACTTTTTGACCGGTAGGGATCGCGTTTGTAATTGCGGCGATTTGACCTTGTCCGAAGAAGATTTGAGTTGGGTTGACGTATGAAAAGTTCATTATTAGACCTCTTGCTTCCATTGTGAGGAGAGTGAATACATGCATATTAGTATGCGTTGAGGTGCCTTAGTAGGTCGATTTCTGTAATTTTTTTGCCTATTTCTACAAATGTGCGTTCGTTGTGCTGGAACTGTAATCAGAACTCCAAGTATAGTGCGTGGAAAGTTATTGGAGTGACACAATGAAGACACTTGCTCAGATCATGCAACAGTACGCCACTAAATTTGATTTGGACAAATTAGAAGGCATTAAAGAAACCGCTATTGACGGCGTGTGGTTTTATCGCAGTAGCAAAGGCAACAACCGCCAACCTTTTGTTTATCAATCTGGAATCATTGTTCTCGGGCAGGGACACAAGAACATCCATATCGGTCAGACGCCAGTTCGCTACGGACCAGATGACTATTTGGTGGTTGGAGTTCCTATGCCTTTAGAATGTGAAGCCATTGCCGTCGATAATGAGCCGTTGCTCGGGATGTCAATTGATATCTCGCCTGCGATGCTGCAAAAGCTAGTAAAGAAACTGGAATCGCAACGCTATAGTAATGTATGTGAAGACGAGACCCGTTGTGGTTTGAAGTCAGTTCGAATGAATGAGCAGATGCTGGATGCGTGTAAACGTTTGATGACGGCTTTGTGCGATGATCTTGAAGTTGCAATGCTTGGCGACATGTTACTGGAAGAGATTGTCTATCGAACATTAGTGAGTGAGTCAGGGCATGTTTTGTTCGAATTAGCACATCAAGAAGGGTCATATGCGCGCGTGGCGAAAGCGCTTAACCGCGTTCATCAAGAGTACCATGAACAACTAAATGTTCAGACGCTAGCTGAAGAAGCGAACATGAGTGTTTCAGCGTTTCATCAAGCCTTTCGAAGCGTAACGCTTGAATCACCTCTGCAATACATCAAAAAGGTTCGCTTAAATAAAGCACGCGAATTAATTCAGTTAGAAGGAAGACGGGTAAACGATGCAGCACGTTTAGTTGGTTACAGTAGCCCATCACAGTTCAGTCGAGAGTACAAGCGCCACTTTAACGAAACTCCAAGATCAACAAAGGCTTAGTGATCTTTATTTCAAAATTACGACTTTTTTCGTCTTTTTTAATAAATTGCGATCGACATATTTATTTGAGTAATAAAATTAGTTATTGGTGCAAAATAAGATGTCTTTTGTTGCAACGTTTTAGTGGATTCTTGAGAGGTGTTGCTGAAAATTTATAAATATATAGTGTGAAACTCTGTAGTTGTACTTAAGTTATTTTACGTCGAAACAAAAGTAATAGTGCGCGGTAGTTAAGCGTATTTTGTATTGTATTAACAATAACTTAAGGAAGAGCAATATGCACCTTAGAAACGGGAAAGCAGTGAAGAGTGTATTTACACTCAGTACGTTAACTGCATCTTGTCTAATGGCTTTCAACACCTATGCGGCGGTTGATTGTGCCCCTCTAGAAGTTTGGGATTCGTCAAAGGTTTACAATGGCGGTGACCAAGTTCAACACGAAAACAACGCTTACAAAGCGCGTTATTGGACCCAAAACAACAACCCTGCGCAATCAGGTCAGTGGGGTGAATGGGAAAGCCTAGGCGCATGTGGTGATACGGGACCTGTCGATCCACCTGTGAATGAAGTACCGACGGTTACGTTAACATCACCTTCTGCGTCGGCTTCGATCACCGCCGGTGACGTGGTTAACTTAGCTGCGGATGCCGTAGATACTGACGGCACAATTAGTAAAGTTGAGTTCTTTGTTGATGGTGCGCTGGTTGGCACTGCAACAGCTGCGCCTTTCACGGCTTCATGGACGGCAACTGAAGGTGCTCACGAGTTCTCTACCAAAGCGTATGATGACAAAAATGCAGTGAGTGCGGTTAGTGCTGTCA
The DNA here is from genome assembly GCF_023716605.1 of Vibrio sp. SCSIO 43155. NCBI lineage: Bacteria > Pseudomonadati > Pseudomonadota > Gammaproteobacteria > Vibrionales > Vibrionaceae > Vibrio > Vibrio sp. SCSIO 43155. Next base: position 1,030,928 of record NZ_CP071853.1, read on the forward strand.
CTCTTGATGTAAATGCAGGTCAGCCAGGCAACGAAGCGCCAACCGTTGATGTTGCTCTATCTGCAACTTCTATCGAACTTGGTGGCTCAGTCACGGTAACTGCGAATGCTGCTGATGCAGATGGCACAGTCGCTAAAGTTGAGTTCTTCGCTGCGGGGGCGTTGATCGGCACCGCAACAGTTGCACCTTATGCCGTTGACTTTACGCCTGCACAAGCGGGTAGCGTATCTGTTTACGCGAAAGCAACGGACGATGCTGGCGCAACAACAGATTCTTCACTTGTTTCATTGACCGTCAATGGCGGCGCAGTGACGTCGAACTGTCGTCCTGACGGTCTGTACCAAACAGCGGGTCTAGATGTTCCTTACTGTACTATTTACGACGAAGAAGGTCGTGAAAAAATGGGTGCCGATCACCCACGTCGTGTCATAGGTTACTTTACTAGCTGGCGTAGTGGTGATGACCCACAAGCAGCATATCTAGTTAAAGACATCCCTTGGGATCAACTAACTCACATCAACTACGCGTTCGTAAGCATCGGCTCTGACGGTAAAGTTAATGTTGGGGATGTGAATGATCCAAATAACCCTGCGACGGGCAAAACGTGGCCGGGTGTTGAAGTAGATCCAGCGCTAGGCTTTAAAGGTCATTTTGGTGCATTAGCGACTTACAAACAGAAACATGATGTTAAGACTTTGATTTCTATTGGTGGTTGGGCTGAAACGGGTGGTCACTTCGGTGCAGACGGTAACCGTGTTGCTGACGGTGGCTTCTACACGATGACGACTAACGCAGACGGTTCAATCAACCATGCGGGTATCGAGAAGTTTGCGACATCTGCTGTTGAAATGATGCGTACATACAAGTTCGACGGTCTAGACATTGACTACGAGTACCCAACTTCTATGGCAGGAGCGGGTAATCCTTACGATAAAGACTTCATGGAACCACGTCGTCCATACTTGTGGGCGTCTTACCAAGAACTTATGAAAGTGCTTCGTGAGAAGTTGGATGCAGCATCAGCACAAGATGGTCATCACTACATGCTAACGATTGCAGCGCCTTCTTCAGGTTACTTGCTACGTGGTATGGAAACCTTCGACGTTACTAAGTACCTAGATTACGTAAACATCATGTCTTACGACTTACACGGTGCTTGGAACGACCACGTTGGTCATAACGCGGCACTGTTCGATACAGGTAAAGACTCTGAGCTAGCACAGTGGAATGTATATGGCACTGCGGCTTACGGTGGTATCGGCTACTTGAACACGGATTGGGCATACCATTATTTCCGCGGTTCAATGCCGGCTGGTCGTATTAACATTGGTGTTCCTTACTATACTCGTGGTTGGCAAGGTGTGACAGGTGGTGAAAACGGCCTTTGGGGTCGTGCAGCATTACCAAACCAGTCTGAATGTGCGCCTGGTACAGGTGAAGGTGAGAAGAACAACTGTGGTCACGGTGCTCTAGGTATCGATAACATGTGGCACGATACTGACCCTAAAGGCAACGAAATGGGCGCAGGTTCTAACCCAATGTGGCACGCGAAGAACCTAGAGAAAGGCATTTGGGGTTCCTATGCCCAAGCGTATGGTCTAGATCCAGTTAACGACCCTTCAGACCAATTGGTTGGTACCTACACGCGTAACTATGATGATGTTGCGGTAGCTCCATGGCTATGGAACGCAGAGAAGAGCGTATTCCTTTCAACAGAAGATAAAGCGTCTGTTGAAGTGAAAGCGGACTACGTTATCGATAAAGAGATCGGCGGTATCATGTTCTGGGAGCTTGCGGGTGACTACAACTGTTACGTACTAGATGCGAACGGCAACCGTACAACGATAGATGCAACTGAACAAGCGTGTGCTGCTGGTAATGGTGAGTACCACATGGGTAACACGATGACCAAGGCGATTTACGATAAGTTTAAGTCTGCAACGCCTTACGGAAACAAGATCGCGACAGGTCCGATTCCAACAGAAGCAGTAGACATCGCTGTTAGCGTTGGTGGCTTTAAAGTTGGTGACCAAAACTACCCAATCAATCCTAAGATCACGTTTACGAACAACACTGGTCAAGCGATTCCTGGTGGTACAGAATTCCAGTTTGATATTCCTGTATCAGCACCGGATAACGCGAAAGATCAATCTGGTGGTGGTCTAAGTGTGATTGCTTCTGGTCACACTCGTGCAAACAACATCGGTGGTCTAGATGGTGTTATGCATCGCGTATCTTTCTCTCTACCTGCATGGAAAGATTTACCAGCAGGCGGTACTTACGAGCTCGATATGGTTTACTACCTACCAATCTCTGGGCCTGCTAATTACACCGTAATTTCTGGCGGTAAAGAGTTTGCGTTTAAGTTTGAGCAACCAGATCTACCAATTGGTGACTTAAACTCTGGCACCGGTGGTGGTGGCGGTACTGAGCCTGGTACTTGTGACACTGCAGGGTTAGTTACTTACCCAGACCTGCCACAAACTGATTGGCAAGGTAACCCAAGCCATGCTAACCAAGGTGACAAAGTGATTCACAATGGTGTGGTATACCAAGCAAACTGGTGGACTGCATCAGAGCCGGGTAGTGATGGTAGCTGGACAACAGTATGTAATATCTAATCCAAATTGAGTGGATGACAAAAGCGCGCGATTTACATCGCGCGCTTTTTTATTTGGTGAGCTTGGTTTTTCTCTATTGATGATTACATGAGAGCAAAAAAGCTAGAACTGGTAACCTTCCGGAATAACTACGATGCCTTTTTCAGAAACATGGAATCGCTTTGCGTCTTCAATTTTGTTTATTCCAATTTGAGTATGAGGGGGAATTCGAACGTGCTTGTCGATAATACAACTCACCAACTGACAGCCTTCTCCAACTTCGACATCATCAAAAATAATGCTATCTACGACAGTTGCACTATCATGAATGCGCACATTTGATGCTATCACTGAGTGCTGAACAGACCCTCCCGAATTGATAACGCCATTGGCGATGATTGAGTTTATAAAAATACCTTCATTACCTGTGGCTGATGAAACGGTTCTTGCTGGTGGAAATTGCGCTTCATAAGTGCGAATCGCCCAGTTAGGCTGATACAAATTCATTGGTGGTACGGGTTCTAAAAGGTCCATATTGGCTTCATAGAAAGAGTCAATTGTACCTACATCGCGCCAGTAGCAATCTTTGTCTACACGACCTTTACTGCCACAGAATTTATAAGCGTAAACGGATTGAGTATCGATGAGCTTTGGGATGATGTCTTTGCCAAAGTCATGGTTGGAATCGTCGAGTTTCGCATCTTCTTCAAGAGCGTCTTGTAGTACGTCCATATCAAAAATATAGATACCCATAGAAGCCAAGCTTTGAGTTGGATCATCTGGCAGAGTAGGTGGGTTTTCTGGTTTTTCGACGAAAGATTCGACCAAACCATTCTCTTTGATGCCCATGACCCCAAAGGCGGTTGCATCTTCAACAGGAACATCCATACAAGCGACCGTTAACTTCGCACCGTTTTCTTTATGCTCTTCGAGCATCGCTGCGTAATCCATGCGGTAGATATGGTCACCAGAAAGAACGACGACGTACTTTGCATCGTTTCGCGAAAGTAGCCACATATTGTGGTAGATCGCATCGGCTGTACCTTCGTACCATGCACCACCTTTGCGCATTTGAGGTGGAACTGCCGTTATGTACTCACCAAGTTCGGGATTAAAGATGGACCAACCATCTCGCAAGTGTTTCTGTAGTGAATGTGATTTGTATTGAGTGAGAACCAATATCTTGCGTAAACCTGAATGAAGACAGTTAGTTAGCGTGAAATCAATGATACGATACTTACCGCCAAAAGGAACCGCTGGCTTGGCTCTATCATCGGTGAGAGGGCTTAACCTTGACCCCATACCACCGGCTAAAATTACCGCGAGTGCATCTTGCATAATCTTCCCTTTCCCTTATCTTACGTGCCTCGAAAGCGCTCTAAAGCTTGAGGAGTTAGCCAACTGCTGATTGCTATTCGATGTGCACAGTGAGTGTCCTTTAGTTTTTAGAAATCGTTTTGTTATATACCCTAGTACAAGATTCGAGCCATAGAATTTTATCAATGAAATCAATACATTTTGATAAATGAAGCGTTAACTTTGCACTACATTAGGGAGTGGGGAAATATGTCGTGCACTAAATTGGTGAGACCGGAGTGACCAAAGGTTGTCTATAACCCGATTTACAATGTAAAGCGGCGTTAAAACAATGAGGTAACGGGGGACGGGCAGAAATTAAAACAGGAGCTCAAAGGCTCCTGTCCATTGTAGAAAACAGCAGTGAGGCTATGACAGACCGATGATGTTACCTTGATCATCAAGGTCTAAGTTCATAAATGCAGGTTTGTCTGGTAGCCCTGGCATGGTCATGACGTTTCCTGAAAGTGCGTATACAAAGCCTGCTCCGGCACACAAGCGAAGTTCGCGAATCGGAACGTTAAAGCCACTAGGTGCGCCTTTAATTGCTGAATCTGTACTGAGCGACAACGGCGTTTTAGCAATGCACACAGCTAAGCCGTCAAAGCCAAGCGTTTCAAAGTGCTTGAGCTGCTGTTTTGCTAGATCGCTCATCTCGATATTTGATGCACCATAACCAGCTTCACAGACCGCCATCAGCTTTTCTTTCAATGATTGCTCTTTCGTGTAAAGAGGGGTGAACTCCGATGGATTCTCGCATGCTTCAACAACATGCTTAGCAAGCTCAACGGCACCGTCACCGCCTTTTGCAAATGCGGTGCTGATGGCAACTTTTACTTCAGGATTAAAGCGTTCTATTAAAGACTCTAATTCAGACAACTCTTCTATAGAATCTTGCGGAAATTGGTTGATCGCAACGACAGCAGGAATACCGTATTTATGAACATTATTGATGTGCCATTTCAGGTTTTCAAACCCTGCTTCTAATGCCATTTGATCGGGGTTGAAAATCGAATCCGGAATAGCCATGCCCGGACGCAAATCGTAGTGACCGGAGTTTGCTTTTAGGCCGCGTAATGTCGCAACAATCACAACACAATCAGGAGCTCGACCAGCCGCCGCCGCTTTTATATTACAAGCTTTTTCGAACCCCATGTCGGAACCAAAACCCGCCTCAGTGACAACGTAACTAGATAGTTTAAGAGCAATTTCGTCTGCAATGATAGAGGAATTACCGTGAGCGATATTAGCAAATGGACCTGCATGAATAAGGGTTGGCACACCTTCTAGGGTCTGCATTAATGTTGGAGCTATTGTCTCTTTGAGAGTGACAGCCATTGCACCTGCGACTTGTAAGTCTTCTGTGGTAACCGGTTGTCCCTCGATATCGTATGCCACGACAATACGCCCAATACGCTGACGTAAGTCTTTAAGATCTTTTGCTAGGGCAAGGATAGCCATAAGCTCAGAGGCTGCGGAGATATCAAAACCTTCACTACGTTCAAAACCGTTAATGGTCTTGCCTTCTTCATTCAGACCAATCTTCACCATGCGTAGTGCACGATCGTTGTGGTCCATTACACGTTTCCACGTGATTCGGTCAACATCGATTTTAAGTGCTTTTAGTCCAGTTCGTGTCTCGAACGCCGCGTAGCCTTCTCGTTGCTCGTGATAGAGACGAGCGTCAAGCGCGGCGGACGCAAGGTTATGCGCTGCGGTAACCGCGTGGATATCACCAGTGAGGTGCAGGTTCAACTCCTCCATTGGTGCAACTTGAGAGTAACCGCCGCCAGCTGCCCCACCTTTAACGCCAAATACTGGACCCATTGACGGTTGACGAATACATGCCATGACCGATTGATTGATTTTAGATAGCCCCTGAGATAAGCCGATTGTTGTAACGGTCTTACCTTCACCCAAAGGAGTAGGGGTAATCGCAGTGACCAACACTAACTTCCCGTCTTGATTTGTATTGAGGCGTTCAAGACATTGGGGATGAACTTTAGCTTTGTGTTTTCCGTGTGTATCAAATTCGTGCGGCAAAAGACCTGCATTTGCTGCGACAGTAGCGATAGAAGACAACGGTGTGTTTCGGCAAATTTCAATATCAGACTGCATGGATACTCCAAAAAAATGGCTAACACGTGGCGTTCAACATCAAGCAATCGAAAGACTGTATTGCTGTTGCGCAAACGTTTGCGCGAGAATAATACTGGTAAAATAAGAGGTGTAAAGCAGTTCGTGCGCCTTAGCGTGCTACATAATAACAAAAAACACTAAATACTGCGCTAGATCAAAACAAAAAGGTCACCAAACGGTGACCTTCGCATATTTTTCGCTCTAAGTGCTTGGTTCTTAGCGATCCCAGTAGGTTTCTTCTAGGCTATCTTCACGCTCTGGTAGAGCACGGGATAGGCGAGGAGAGTGTTGGGTTAGCACTTCGTAACTTACACGGTTAGCGTACTTACAAATTTGAGATAGCGAAGAGTAAGTCAGACAACGTACTTCGTGTTTTTCTGAGTTAGGAACTTCTTTCTGGTGGAAAGAGTTGGCAGCCATGTCGTGCAGAAGAGCAGATAGCGCTGCATCACCAGCACCGTTGGTATTCTTAATCTCAAGTGGTCCACCTAGGTAAGGACCGATATGAGAGTACACTTTCATCGGCTGTTTACAGTCTTCTTTGCGCATAGCACGGCTAAATTCGAACTTGTTGAACTCATCAATTGAGCCTTCAAGGATATCGTGCGTTGTTTCGCGTTTCACTTGTTCTTCGGTGTAACCAGCCATGTATAGACCATCAGGACCAGCAGTACACAAAACAAGGTCTACCCACTCGAGTGCTTTGTCTGCGGCAGCAAGTGGATCAGTTTCTCCAGTAAGCGCAGCGCCTTCTTCCTCGTTCATTGCAACAACAGATACGTTGTCTCGAATGTACTCTTGCCACCACTCAGCGTTGCCTTCGATCACGTATTTTGTACCCAGCGTTAGTACAACAGGGACGTCGTGCTTCTTAGCAAAGTCGATCGCTTTTTGAACGGCTTTTGGCATTGGGTCATCTTCTTTACCACGCATTAGGTAAGATGAAACGACAAGAGCAGAGGCTTTTTCAAACACCTCTTCAGGAATGCTGTCAGGAGCTAGTTGGTTCATGTGACCTTCGTTAATTGCGAAAGTACGTTCACCATCTTGAGAAATTAGGGTGTAGCAGCGACCAATAGGACCATCTACAGTTTGCAGGTGGTTAAGGTTCATGCGTGAAGAGGTGCGGCACAGGTAACGGTATGCGAAAGAACCGACTTGAATGTTCTTAGACATAACACCAAGTAGTACAGATTTGCTGTCTGCCAATACAGAGTAGTTGTGCAGAGTGTTACCGATAGTGTCGCCTGGGTATTGATGAGTAATCAGACCTTGCTCTACTAACTCTTCATATAGTGCGTCTGCTTTGCTCTCTTCAAGAACGAGAGAATGACCTTTGCTAAGGTTGTATTTTTCTAAAAACGCATCGTCTACGCGCGCTTCGATATCTACGATGGTTTGACCAACGCCGACAATCGTAGGGCGGTACAGCTTAGGCGCCTGTCGAATTTGGTTGACTAATGGATCTCGAGCGTGAGTTGGGAAGTAGTGTTTAGATTTACGCTGTCCAGGAAACTTCATGCTTGTTCTTGAGTGAGAAAAAAAGAGGCGGGATTGTATCACAAAATTTTGAAAATCGTTGTGTTTTATTACAAAGAAATTCGCCCGCTGAAAAATGCAGCGGGCTGGTGTTTTTAGCAGCGATTTGGGGTTAATTTGTAGGAGTTACAGTCGGTTCGACGTAAGCTTTCGTGCCCCATAATGGCACCGTTGACAAGCTATGTTTGAAGCTGCCCTCGGTCTCTTTCGTGGTGTATGACAAGTAAAGTAACGTTTGGTTCTCTGGATCGTAGATTCGACGCACTTTCATCGTTTTAAAGAAGATACTTTTCGATTTTTTGAATACCACTTCCCCTGACTTGCTCTTGTCTATTTTTGCAATCATTTCTGGTGTGATATCACCGGTTTGACGACAAGAGATTGAGCTGTCACTCGGATCAGACAAACTTAGGTTCGCTTCAATAGAAGCAATATGACAAGTTACGCCAGTTACGACTTCATCTTGTAGGTGACCAATTTTAATGTCTTTCATTGTGAACATGCCTAGTGAGACGTCGCCCACTTCATTATCACTACACCCAGCCAAGACCGTTACCAAACCTAAAGCAAGCAAGCTTTTTTTCATTTTTCATCCCTTAAATAGGCTAATTTATTGATTCAATTTATCAGACGCACACGATTAAAACAAAATTTGGCGTTACCTCAGGAGTTTAGCTAGGTTTGTAAGAGGCTTCATGCTAATGTACCGCTCCAGAGCAGGTGAGCACTACATTTCTAATCAAAGTCCTGTCTTTTTTACGCTGTCCAAAATTGAACTAGCAGCGCTTAAGGTAAGAAAATGAACGAACAACAGTTAGAAAGCATTAAAAGAAAAAACGAGTGGCTGCATGATTTAGTAGAAGTTGAATTCCCTACTAAAGAAAGTTTGGAAGGTCGTGAAATTTACAATCGTATGCTTGAGCAGAAAACCTACGAGGTGAGTAGTAATACGTTGCTCTTAGACAATGAGTCAAACTTATCGGTAGAAGACATATTCTTAGTTGATTTTCATCGACTTACCGTGATGTTTTCAATTCTTCAATCGCAGCGTTGGGCAGACAAGCACGAACAAGAAATGATTGTTGAGTTCCTTACCCAAATCATCCTTACACCAGAATTTGAGTTGTATGTCGGATTTAAAGAAGGGGAGCCGGTTGGTGCCGCGATTGTAAGTCAATATGAAGGCAACACCCTTATTTCTGATTTAGTGGTTTCTCAAAATTTAGATAAACGCCAGTTTGTCTGTGATTTAGGAAAAAAGCTGAACCACGATCAAAAGTTGAGTGAAACAATAGTCATTGAAAATTGATCGATATCGGTTCCCTAAAGGGAATCGATGTTTAGAATGTGCAAAATCTTCTTTTTCTCGGCTGGGTAAAACATGTTTAAGCGTTTGACGCGTTTATTGGGTCTTTTGTTGTGCCTAGGGACGGCCGCAGTCAATGCTGACAATACTGATTGGGAAATCGAACGAGTACTGGTGTTACACTCCTATGAGCCTTCATATCAATGGACCAGTGATATTCAAAAAGGCATAGAAGAGGGCTTCAAACAAACGAACAGCGAAGTAAAGCTGTCGATTGAATATCTGGATGCAAAGCGAGTGCATACCGATGGCTATTTTAGACGGATGGCCAATTACCTTAAGTTAAAATACAAAGACTATGAATTTGATGGTGTCATCATTTCTGACGATGCCGCATTGCAGTTTGCAAAGCGATACCTTGCGAATGATGAACGTTTTACCCCTCTCGTAGCGGTTGGAATAAATGACGCGGACGCCACGCTTGATACGTTGAGTTCTTCTGGGAGCGTGCTTTATGAACAAGACCGAGTCGCCGAAAATATTCTGCTTATCAACCAGCTACGTCCTCAAATCAAGAACCTTTATTACTTAGCTGATCGTAGCATGACGTCTGAGCTTATTCATGAGCGTGTCGTTGCGGAAATGAAAAAGTTTCCTCAGATCAACCTAATCGAGCTACGTGATCAAACCCTTGATGACGCATCAAAGCAACTAGAGAACATAAGCCCAAATGATGCGGTTCTACTCACTCATTTTAATACAGAGGCAGAGCAAGGGCATTACCACTCTTATCAACAAGTGGCGCATGTTATTGGTGCAAAAAGCGCCGCTCCTGTTTTTGTTCTGTGGGAAATGTACCTCGAAGAACCGGGCATTTTAGGTGGTTTTGTCAACCGCTCTGAACAATACGGCTACGAGGCTGCTGAGTTGATGGCTGGGAAATTGGGGTTGTCCATGACCAAAGTGGATGATGAGCTGATATCCGAGGCCGTTCTCGATTTTACTGCTATCCAAAAATACGGAATCAGCCGTTACGATATTCCTGAAAGTGCACACATCATTAATGCGCCACCACCGGCGATTCAAGTAAACATCAAATTGCTCTTGTTTGCTTGTGCGCTGATTATTCTGTTGTTTCTGGTCATCGTCAGTCAGTTTATGACCATGCGCCAACGTAAAGTCATTGACCAAAAGAATCGAAAGATCGTAACGCTACAAAAGCGAACGTTGAGTGTTCAAAAGGAAATGATTCACATATTGGGCGAGGCGATTGAATGCCGATCTGGGGAAACTGGGCAGCACGTAAAGCGCGTCGCGAGACTATCTGCCACTCTGGCGGAATTTTATGGTCTTAGCCATCGCGAAGTGGAAATGATTGAAGTCATAAGTCCAATGCATGATGTGGGGAAAATCTCTGTACCTGAATCCATCCTAGATAAAAAAGGTAAGTTGGATGCAGATGAATGGGAGATCATGAAGCGTCACACTACGAAAGGCTTTGAGTTACTCAATAATCGTGAAGGTGAAATCACCAAACTTGCAGCCATCGTCGCACACGAACATCACGAGCGTTGGGATGGAACTGGGTATCCAAATGGCTTAAAAGGTGAAGATATCCACTTGTTTGCGCGCATTGTTGCGATTGCAGATGTCTTTGACGCTCTATTTACCGAGCGATGTTACAAACGCGCATGGACAACTGAAGAGGTCGTTGAGCTGTTCAGGCAAGAAAAGGGCAAACACTTCGACCCTGTCTTGACTCAGCTTCTGTTAAATAATTTGGATGATTTTATAGAAGTGCGTTATTTGTACCCAGATAACGAAGTTTAATGCTAATTACCACGCTAAATGAAGTTTCATCTTTCTTAATTTTGGCGCTTCATTCGGTGATCTTGCTTAAAAAAATGTTAATTGCTCTTTCTCATTTCTACGAAATGCCAAGTCTGTCGTTTAAACATTTCTAAACTTACCTATCATGGGTATACATATTTAGTACAAATAAATAAGTCAATAAGTTCAAACTTAATTGAACAGCAGAGTGTGTAATATTCGTTGGCGGGGGACTGGCGTATGGCTATTAACAATATTAAATGCGTCATATTCGATTGTGATGGGACCTTGGTAGACAGTGAACGTTTGTGCTGCCAAGCATTGGTGAATGTGTTTAGTCAGTATGGCGCTGAAATGAGCTTCGATGAGTGTGTCGAGCATTTTAAAGGCGGTAAGTTGGCAGACATTCTCCGTGATGCGAAAGAGTTGATGAGCGTAAATGCCTCTATTGATGTTCTTGAACCGCAATATAGAGAAGAGTTACAAAAGCTATTTGTGCGTCACTTGCAACCAATGGACGGGGCAAAACGGCTTATTCAGTTCTTAGATTCGCACAACATTGAATATTGTGTTGCTTCTAATGGTCCTAAAGACAAGATTGAGTATTCACTAGAGCTGACAGGGCTATTGGACGCATTTAAAGGCAAAGTATTTTCTGCATTTGATGCGAATAGTTGGAAGCCGGAACCGGATCTCATTATGTACAGCGCAATGAATATGGGCTTTCTCCCTAGTGATTGCTTGTACATTGACGATACGCCTAAAGGAGTGGAAGCTGGTTTAAATGCAGGCGTAAGAACCATTCAGCTTTATAACGGCGCACCGATTAATCTAGTAAACGATGAGCGCGTTATTCAAATTTCACACCTTGATGAACTAAAAGAGCAGCTCTTAGGCTGCTCGGTTTAGTGACAAACATTGCTTAAACTATGGATGTGTTTGAATTTAGTTTGTAATAACGGGGTTTGATGCAAGCATTGGATAGATGAAAAGTTTTTTGTATGGAATCCACAAGAAGCACATGTGAATTTCTCGCCATCTGATGAAATCATATATTCATCGCATTGGCATAGGGGACACTGAAGATCATCAGTGTCTTTTGTTTTGTTGTAATTATTCATATTGTTCACCAGCAGCAAATTTTATTGGCAATATCTAGAATAGCGGAACGTCTAACCTTTGAACATTCTTTCATCAAGTTCAGAGAATTATTTCGATTCACTTCAAAGTAAAGTGATTTGATATCCAGATAATGCTTGATTAGCAAAATTTGTATACTCAAGTGCATCAAGGTTACAAGTGCATCCAGGTTACATAGTACCTTGCGTTGTTTTCCTTGCTCTCGAATCAATGACAACGCTCTGAAGTCACTTGGGTATAACAATAAAATCCACAACAAATAAAAAGGGCTCCTTACTCGGAGCCCTTTTTTGTCTTAATTTCGGTTATGCTGTGCGGTAGCGTTTCAATACTTCACCAAGCGAGACAGACGCTTGCGTTAACGCAGCAACCCCACTTGTTGATTGTTCTGCTACTTCTCTGATCGTATTAGATTGAGAACGAATGTCTGACAGTTCAGATGCAATGTCGTTTGCTACTGCGCTTTGTTCTTCCGCAGAGGTTGAGATTTGAATACTCATATCCATCAGTGAACGTGCTGAGTCAGCAATCGCTGTTACATCACCACCGATTTCATCAATCAGTTGGCTACTAGTTTGCGCTTGTTGAACGGTACGATCTGTAATAGAAGCAATGTTTTGGCTCTCGACCTGGAGCTTCTCAATCATAGCTTGAATTTCAACCGTTGCCTGTTGGGTGCGACTTGCAAGTGTTCGAACCTCATCAGCAACCACAGCGAAGCCACGACCTTGTTCGCCAGCGCGAGCCGCTTCAATGGCTGCATTTAGTGCGAGTAGGTTGGTTTGCTCAGAGATCGCATTGATGGTGGTGATAACGTCGTTAATTTGCGTTGTGTTTTCGTTCAAGCTGCCAACAGAAGCTGACGCTTGCTCAATGTAGCTCGATAAAGTTTCAATTTCGGTGATAACACTCTGTACGCGGTTACGACTGTTCTCAATCTGTTGCGCATCTTGGTCTGATTGAAGCGTTGCTTGCTGAGAAACACTCGATACTTCTTTGGCTGATGCTGTCATTTCTTCCATTGCCGTCGCAACAGAATCTAATGTCTGGTATTGATGTGCGATTTGCGTTTCGCTTAGCTTCATATCTTGTTCGAAGGAAGCCGATGTTTCGCTTAGGGTATTTGCGTTATCTTTTACGCTGTTTACTAGCTCGGTCAGAGTATCCATTGACTTATCGAGCGCACAACCGATAGTGCCGAACTCATCGCGCCCTGGATGAAAACCTAATCGTGACGTTAAATCGCCGTCGCCAATCTTTTCAGTTGTAGTGTACAACACCCACAAAGCACCACCAATAAAGGTTGCTACCCAATAAGAGAATAGGGCGAACGGTACAGCCCAAAGTAAGCTTAGAAGGAACGTAGTTAAAGCCCCTGACTTCGCTTGTTGATATTGGCTAGATAAGTTTTCAGTGAGTTGAATAGCTTGACCTGATTTTAATGAAGAATAAACGGTCACCGTACCGTTTTCAAACTTCGCATCGTTGACCGAGCTTACGTTCACAACGCCATTGATGCTGCGTAGGCTATCTGGTTGTGATTCGACCACACCCGAAAGCCGAGCTTGCGCAGCAATGATCGACTGCTGCTCAAATTGTTGAATGTCATTGAAATAGCGGCTGCCTGCCACTGAAGTTAAAGTCACTAGGAACAGAAGGAAAATGACCCACATTTTGTCGTTGATAGACATTTTGATAAACAATCTGTCTATCGTTCTAAACTCAACTTCTCTCATTTATAGCTCCATTTGAGATGAAAACGGTGTTGAACAAACTTATAGTTATATCGAAACAAAATATGCGCGGCTTATCAGCAAAATATGTAACAAGTGGCTAATCGATTTCAAAATATGAGATCTGAAGCCACCTATAACGGTACATCATATCTATTAATGACAGAAAACTAATTGAAATCTGACAATTGCATGCATATGAAATGGTAGTGCTTTGGCGTTGGTGTCTGGTTTTTTGGGAATATTGACCGCAAACGTTTACTTATGATTTCTGTCATAGCTTTCCAAAACTTTACTTTTCGCTGTCATGAATGTGTCATATAAAGGCTATAAAAAGGAGTTGCTGTCATCGATAAAGAAGAAGTTATGGCAGTAGAATCGAAGCATGAATGCTTCAGGAGATGTAACACAAAGGAGGTCACAATGAGCGACCAATACCAAAACGACGAATGCCTAGAGATGCTTGATGCACTCGAAATCGGTATTATCTTGTCGGACTACATTGGCTCAGAAGAAGAAGCCGAATAAGTACAATTAGTACTCTCACCGCGTCACTACAGACGTTATACTAAGTTCATGTAAGACGAGCCAAAAGGCCACTCACAGCGTCTAATGAACTTTCTAGCCCACCTGCATATTGCAGATCACTGTAATAGCCATTTAATGGGAAACTTGCTTGGAGATTTCGTAAAGGGAGATCCAAGCAAGCAATATCAAGCTGATATTTCCAATGGTATTAAACTCCATCGTTTTGTGGATCGTATCACCGATCACCACGCTATTGTCGAAGAATGCAAACCACACTTTACTGGCGTTGCACGACGCTTTGCACCTATCGCTCTTGATATGTTTTGGGACCACTGTTTAGCCAAGCATTGGCATTCTTTTAGCGAGCAATCTTTAGATTCCTTTGTTCAATATGCTTATCTTCAAGTGAATGAACAAATATCAGAACAACTGCCTCCACGATTTTTGTTGTTACATAGTCGTATGTGGAGTGGTGGTTGGTTGCAGTCTTATCAATACTTAGAAAACATCGAATTTGCCCTTCATCGGATGTCGCAAAGAACGCCGCGTATGGCAGACCTCACGACGACGTTTGAGGTTCTGGATAATGAATATGAACAATTGGAAGGGAAGTTTGCTGCGCTGTATCGAGATGTGTTGAGTCAATCTGCTGAGTATCATCAACAGCTAATTAATTCATAACGCATTGACTGCTAAAGGTAGTATGCCCAAAGGCGCTCTGGTAAACTCTGCGCTCCAAAAATTAAGAGGTTTATCATGTCCGTTAATTTCGCTGATCTTGGCATTGAACAACCGTTGGTTGAGACCCTAGGTGGTTTGAATATTGTTACGCCGACTCCTGTTCAGGAAAAATCGATTCCACACGTACTGGAAGGTAAAGATCTGCTTGCTGCTGCACAAACCGGTACAGGTAAGACAGCGGCATTTGGCTTGCCAATCATCCAGACTGTTCAGCAACAGAAACGTAATGGCACGCCGCAAGCACTGATTCTCGTGCCGACTCGAGAACTGGCTCAGCAAGTGATGGACAACCTCACGCAATACTCAGCAAATACTGATCTTAAAATAGTGTGTGTTTACGGTGGCACGAGTATTGGCGTACAAAAGAAAAAGCTTGAAGAGGGCACAGACATCCTTATCGCAACACCGGGGCGCTTACTTGACCATTTGTTTAATGGCAACGTAAACATTTCTAAAACAGGCATCCTTGTTTTGGATGAAGCGGATCGTATGTTGGATATGGGTTTTTGGCCTGATCTGCAACGTATCCTTCGTCGTTTACCACAAACGAAACAGACCATGCTTTTCTCAGCGACGTTTGAGAAGCGCATTAAAACCATTGCTTACAAATTGATGGATTCTCCGGTCGAGGTGGAAGTATCACCAGCAAATACGACGGCAGAAACAGTGAAACAAATGGTTTACCCAGTCGATAAGAAGCGTAAACGCGAACTGCTAGCGTACTTAATTGGTTCACGTAACTGGCAGCAGGTATTGGTATTCACCAAGACTAAGCAAGGCAGTGACGAATTGGCTAAAGAGCTTAAACTGGATGGCATTAAAGCGGTTTCTATCAATGGAGATAAATCTCAAGGTGCTCGTCAGCGTGCGCTTGACGAGTTCAAAGAAGGTAAAGTACGTGCGTTAATTGCAACTGATGTTGCCGCTCGCGGTTTAGATATTCAACAACTTGAGCAAGTCGTTAACTTCGATATGCCTTTTAAGGCGGAAGATTACGTCCACCGTATTGGTCGTACGGGACGTGCGGGTAAATCTGGTCTTGCGGTTTCTTTGATGAGTCGTGATGAAGAGTATCTATTGCACGCCATTGAAAACCTGCTTGACCAACGCTTACCGCAAGAGTGGTTAGAAGGCTTTGAACCAAGCTTAATAGAAGAAATTGAACCTGAACGTAATAGTGGTGGTCGTCGTAAGAGTCGTTCTGCAGAAAAACGTAAGATGAAGGCAAAACTGGCAATCCATAAAAACCGCGGAAAAAACCGAAAATAAAAAGGTGATTGCGATTATCAATAACCTTGATTACGCAGTCTTTGCTTCTTGGTACGCTTCAAGCGTTTGAGGCATTGCTAATAAGTAGCCTTGATACATATCGAAACCGAGTTTTTTCATTAAGTTAAGTTGATGCTCGGTTTCAATTCCTTCAATAACGGTTTTTGAGTTCACATCTCTCGCTAGCGAGAGTGCTTCCATCAAACACGAAAAGTCGCCATTTTCGTACCTCAATAGCAATGACCGATCTATTTTTATGATGTTCGGTTTTACGCATCTAACGCGCTCAATCGTTGAGGCATCAATTCCGTAATCATCAATGGCAAGCATATAGCCATTATCACTGAGCTCTTTCGTAGCTTTGTAGAGGAAGTTTTCATCACTTGCATCAAGTTCAACTAACTCCATGACGATTTGCTTTCGGCGCAAGCCGGCTTCGACGATGGATTGATTTAGCAAATTACTATAAGACATGTCTTTTGCCAGCATCTCTGCTGCTTTTGGTAAGACATTTAAGAACAGCTTTTTATTGCTAAACTTGGACTGACCGAAATTGCTGATGTGAATGAGTCGACTTAAGCGCTCAACATTGATTTGATCTTCACTGGGGATGCTCGTTGAGTGAAAGAATTGGTCTGGTCTAATCATGAGCCCATCTTGATTGCTGATACGTACCAGCGCCTCAAGACCGATGATAGAAAGATCTTTCTGATAGATGGGTTGAAATACGCTTCTCAACGTCAGTTGCTTATATTGTGCGACGTATTGTCCATCTAATTGTTTTGAAATGCAGCCCAGTAGCTGCGAGATACTCATCATTATTGTTTGTAACCTAGACCAAGATACTCTCACTGATGCCTAACTGATTGTTGTGCATCTAGTTTTACTTCAGTAAGTCGAATCTAATTGTGCTGAAGGGGTCAAGGCAAGAGAGTTAGCTTGTATTGAATGGAAATATCGATCAGCCTCAAACAAATAGATGAATAGGCTGATAATCTACCTGTTGCAATTTGATGTTACCACTGTAAAACCGCGTACAGTTGAAGGTACTTTCTGACCAGTTGTTGCTTGTTTGAGCGGCGCAAAGGATGTCCAAATTTAATGTAGCAAGGGCTGATACCAAAGCGCGTATCCAGGGAATGGGTAAGCTGTGACTCGCTGGTAAACAATGTGATGCCTTGCTCGGTATATTCATTAATTGGCTCAGGTAGCTCACCCATCCACCAATGTAATAACTCTCGACTGGTTTTACTACGGCTGATCCAATGATCGCTCACCAAAAATAGTAAGTCATTCGGCTGTAATGCATAGCCGTACTCACTTTGCCATTCAGTGATAGAAGAAAGTAGGTTTTCGCGGCATGAATTGCCTGCACTGACCATATGATGGCTTAATACCCAGACCGTACCAATTTCAGATGAGATGCGATAATGGTGAGGTAAATCTGGGGCATCAAGTACTTCAATTGGTTTGATGATACTACTGTAACCAAAGTGACGAAATGTGTGCTCCATACGTCGTGTAAATGCAAGACCGAGATGGTGTTCACTCATACCTTGGTTATGTACCGCAGGATAATGCTTCTCACACAGTTTGAGACAATCGTCCTGAAAATCATTGACACTTTGAATGACTAAGTCGAGTAGCAAAGAATATCCCTTAACGGTTAACAATATGAACGGCGAAAGGTTAGCATAGTCCTTTTAGGATAGACTAATTTAGATAGGCAACTTCTTGATCTAAACATCAAAATTGAGAATAGAGTTCCGTAGGTAAAATATGATCAAACTAGAAAGAGCACAAAAAGAAACATTGGCGACAGCCATTCAAGATTACATGCAGGACGAACTGAGCCTTGAAATCGGGCAATTTGACAGCGAATTTTTGATTGATTTCATCACAGAAAAACTCGCACCGATCTATTACAACAAAGGGATTGAAGATGCAAAAACAGTAATTGAACGGCGTATGTTAGAAATGAGCGATGAACTGTATGAAATAGAACAAGAAGTTCAGATCTAAGTTTACGTTTTACAAACGATTTTAAGTTCCTTCAAATTTTTCGAACAAGATGTTTTAACAAGCAATATTGGTTAGATGTAAAGGATGGTAAATAATCTGTTTCATACAAGGTAAATAAGTTAATGTTGTGTTTCTTGCTCAACATCAACTTAGGAACATATCTAGGAACGTGAGATGGAAACACTGGTAAAGAACTACAACCTACCTGCACGATTTATGCATTGGTTATCAGCACTTTGCATCATCGGTTTGTTTGCTGTGGGTTTGTGGATGGTCGACCTTAGCTACTACAGCGAATGGTATCGTACGGCGCCACATTATCACCGCTCTGTGGGCATTCTATTGGCAATACTTACTTTGGCTCGCATCGTGTGGAAACATGTGACGGCGTCACCAAAAGTAGAAGGTAAACCTTATGAAGTGGCTGCAGCAAAGGCGGCACATGGTGTGATGTACTTATTGCTCATCACTATCTTTATTTCAGGTTACCTCATCTCAACATCTGATGGTCGCGGTATCGAAGTTTTTAATTGGTTTACGGTACCAGGCGCAGGGGAGTTATTTCCCGGTCAATCAGATATTGCGGGTGAAATTCACTTCTATGCAGCTTGGGCTGTAATCCTAATGGCTGGTATGCATGCCGCTGCTGCACTAAAACATCACTTTATCGATAAAGACAACACATTAAGAAAAATGTTAGGAGCTTCAAAATGAAAAAGTCACTTTTCGCTACAGGACTAGCAATCGCTATGGCACTACCGTTTGGTGCTAACGCTGCAGATTACGTTATCGATACGAAAGGCGCTCACGCATCTATTAACTTTAAAGTAAGCCACTTAGGTTACAGTTTCATCAAAGGTCGTTTTAATACATTTTCTGGTGACTTTTCTTTTGATGAAAACAACATTGCTGATTCGAAAGTAAACGTAGTGGTTGATACAACTAGCCTTGATTCAAACCATGCAGAGCGTGATAAACACATCCGTAGCGGTGATTTCATCGATGCAGGTAAATACAGCGAAGCTACGTTTAAGAGTACAAAAGTTGTAGACAAAGGCAACGGTAAGCTAGATGTAACAGGTGACCTCACTCTTCACGGTGTCACTAAGCCAATCACAATCGAAGCAGAATTTGTTGGCGCGGGTAACGATCCATGGGGTGGTGAGCGTGCGGGCTTCATTGGTCAAACCCGTCTTGAGCTTGCTGATTTCGAAATCCCTGTAATGGGCTCATCGAGCTACGTTGATATGGAATTGCACATCGAAGGTATTAAGAAGTAATTTCTTGCTCTTGTGTGTATAAATAAAGAAAGCGCTCTAAATAGAGCGCTTTTTTATTGGTGCCAACTTTTGTTGTTAGTTGTTAGTTGTTAGTTGCTGGTTGTAATAGTTTTATGCTGTTTCTAGAACGTTATCTTCAACTAGGTTTAGACGCTCGCCATATACCGGACGAAGAGCTTTAAGAACTTCACTACGTGTCACCACACCAACCATCAGACCGTTTTCTAGTACAGGCAGCACTTGAGGCTTGCTTACTTTGATACTTTTCGCGCGTTCTTCTAAAGAAAGAGAAGTAAAGCGAGTCGCCATGCCCATGCTCGTCGTTGGGTAAAGTTGTTCTTTATCGATACATAAGAACTCAACAACGTCGACTAAGCGGTCATTTGCATCAATTGCTACTACGTCACGGCTCATCAAATCGACAACTTTTTGTTCTTGAGCTGGGATGTAATCTTGGCACCATAATTCAACCATTACGTCGTGTGCTGAGAAGAAACCAACCAAACGGTTTTCAATGTCAACAACAGGAGCACTGATTAGATTGTTGTCCAACAGGGTATCTAGTGCAGTTGATACTGGCATTTCTACGCTCAGAGTAACTGGGCTCGGGTTCATGATCTCTTTTACAATCGATGCGTTTTTCATAGTGCGTTCCTTAACTGACGTGAGTGTTGTAGTGTTTGTAATTGATGCAACTTTTGCTGCTTTAAGTTCTGGTCGACGGTAAATGCACCAGTTAGCTAAACCAACCAATACTGCACCACCAACGATATTGCCTAGAGTCACTGGAATTAGGTTTGCAGTGATGAAGTGACCGACATTCAAATCTGCATATTGAGAAGCTGGTACACCAACCGCAGTCCAGAAAGATTCCGGTGCGAAGTTTGCGATAACGATACCTAGCGGTACCATGAACATGTTTGCCACACAGTGCTCAAAACCACTGCTAACGAACATCGCGACTGGCATGATGGTCATTGCTGCTTTGGTCATAGCGTTTGCCGAGCTGAATGTCAGCCAGATTGCAAGACAAACCAATAAGTTACATAAAATGCCTAATGCAAAAGCTTGTACCAATGTATGGTGTAGTTTGTGCTGTGCGATGTTGAGTGCGTTTAAGCCCCATTGACCTGCATCCATTTGGTACAAGCCCGCCGCACTTACCAATGCAAGTAAAAACATTGCACCGATGAAGTTACCCACATAAACCTTGCCCCAAATCGACAACATTTTGCCGAATGAGATTTGTTTGTTTGCCCATGAGATGCTCGAAAGCACTGAGCTGGTAAACAACTCACCACCGCAAATGACGATGAGTATCAAACCCATACTGAATGCTAAACCACCAGCAAGACGGCTAAGACCCCAACCTGCATCCGCACTACCTGTTGTCACTGTGATGTAGAACAAGAATGCTAAACCGATGAATGCGCCTGCCATAATTGCCAAACCCAGTGTCATGCCGCTGGTTTTGTTTGCTTTACTAAGTGCAAACTTCTCAGCTTCAGCCATCATTTCTTTTGGAGAGAAATACTGGATATTTTGAGAGCTGGTCACCGCCATAATGACTCCTTAGTCTGTGGTTCCATATGAACTCCTTGGTTAGTGAAATCGAGACGTTTTCTGTACTCGAAAGAGAAGGTGTTATTGTTTTTTGTTGCGATGTTCCCGAACCGCATATCCAGATTAAGCAGGTCAGAGCTACAGGTAAAATTGATAATATTTAGAATCCTCATCAAATTATTTGATAAGTTCTTAAAGGCAGGTAAAATGAACCTCATTGCGTATCGACGCATGTATTTTTGGGTTGCGAGAGTATGGGGAATACTCGCCAATTAGGGAGGACACTTTGCGCTACTCACTTAAGCAATTAGCGGTTTTTGACGCTGTTGCAGATACCGGCAGTGTAAGCCAGGCCGCGGATAAACTGGCTCTGACACAATCGGCGACGAGCATGTCGCTTGCTCAGTTGGAAAAAATGCTTGGTAGACCTTTATTTGAAAGGCAAGGCAAACAAATGGCTTTAACACATTGGGGGATGTGGTTAAGACCAAAAGCAAAGCGTTTACTGCAAGACGCGCTACAAATTGAAATGGGTTTTTACGAGCAACACTTGTTGAGTGGGCACATTCGATTAGGCGCGAGTCAAACACCTGCAGAACACCTAGTTCCTGACCTTATCAGTATCATTGATAATGATTTTCCAGAGATGCGTATCTCCTTAGGCGTACAGAGTACTCAGGCCGTCATCGATGGTGTCTTGGATTACAAATACGATCTGGGCGTGATTGAAGGTCGCTGTGACGATAACCGTTTACACCAAGAGATTTGGTGTCGAGACCATCTTACTGTAGTCGCAGCGTCCCACCATCCATTTGCGCGTAACTCATCAGTGAGCTTAGCTCAACTTGAACAAGCGAAATGGGTGTTGCGAGAACATGGTTCTGGTACTCGCAAGATTTTTGATAGTTCGATTCACCATCTTATTGAAGATTTGGACGTGTGGCGTGAATACGAGCACGTTCCAGTTCTAAGAAGCTTAGTATCCAATGGTCAGTATTTGACGTGCCTGCCTTATCTTGATGTAGAACGTTACATTGAAGCTGGTGATTTGGTTGCGCTGAACGTACCTGATCTGAAGATGGATCGAACATTATCGTTTATATGGCGTGCTGATATGGCGGAAAACCCATTGGTTGACTGCATCAAACGTGAAGGCTTACGCATGATGAAAGGCAAACCTTCAGTGCTTTAAGCGATATTCGAAACAAAATGATCGCATCTTAGTAAAGGCTCTGCATTGTGCAGGGCCTTTTTTGTCATCTATTGCTTATTTCGCCCAATTTATTGTGATTTTGTTATTTTCGAAATCTGTTGATTTATCGGTTGCGTCAAATTTAACGTGTAAAACATGCAACGTTATAGGATGTTAATGCGATCTTGATCACCGAAGTCAATGAGGGATGTGCCTAGTATTGACTGCCTGATTTCAATGTATGAAGGCAGTTTTCGAACCAAGTGGTACGAAACTAGTCAAGCGGGTAAGAATACCATGACCACACTTTTAGCAATTTCAATTACAACTGGCATTCTCTCTGGCGTATGGGGCTGGATCGCTATCTCCCTTGGTCTGTTGTCTTGGGCAGGCTTTCTTGGCTGTACAAGTTACTTTGCATCCCCGACAAGTGGCTTAAAAGGGCTAGCAGAAAGTTTGATCACCAATATGACAGGCGTATTTTGGGCGTTGGTAATCATTTACGGTTCAACTTACGTAGGTGTAGAGATTATCGGTTATGTAATTACTGCTGTAGTCGCGTTCTTTATGTGTATTCAAGCGAAGCAAGCTTGGCTAGCGTACATCCCTGGCACTTTCATTGGCTCATGCGCCACTTTTGCTGCAGACGGCAATTGGCAACTTGTAGTGCCATCGCTGATTTTAGGTGGCGTGTTTGGCTACTTAATGAAAGCAACAGGACTTTGGTTACATGCGAAATCAGCCGCTACTTCTTCGCTCGCTGAGCAAGTACAGTAGTGAACCCCCGATCTTATTTGTATCCGCTGTGTGTTGAGACTTATCCCGCTCAATACAGTTAATCAAAATTACTGATTCTTGATACAAGCACACCAGGTTGGTGTGCTTTTTTTTATTTATACGCTTGTTAGGTGTTTCCGTTTGCCATGGTAACGACACGTTTCAACGTCCAGCGCAGTAGCACAGGGATGCAATCTACACCTCGCTCCTCACAATGAGCGACAATCGCTAAGGCGAGATCGGGTTTTGCTTGTTTCTTCAGAACGCGATTTACGACTTTCTTTGCTGGGATTGGGTGCTCATGAGGAACTTTGATAATGTCCTTAAAGAAAAGTTCGAAACCATTGTTATAGAGAAAATGCTCGATGTCTCTGTCAGGTAATTCCGTTAAGCGATGGCGTTCTTGGTCGTTATCCAAATGCGCTCTTACTGTATGAGCGTATTTCTTACCCGCAGGATCTCCGTCAGTGACGACGTGCCAATCTATCCCAAATTCTTTGGCGACTTTGATCAGAGACTTCAACCCAGACTGGGCAAATTCAACGATTTGTACGCCTTCTGCCGCTAAGTCATACCCGCATTGACGTGCCAGTTCGTTAAATAACCAAACTTCTGTTTCACCCTCAACCAATAGCCAGCAACGAGCAAATAGGGCACCAGCACGATGAAAACGAATGTGGAAGCCAATCCGACGGAGTTGGTCGACACTAAAGCGGTTTGTGTTGAGTGACTTTGCAATGGTTCGATCTGACAAACGAACTAATCGACGAATCGATGCCAACGGTACAGAGCCGAGTAAACGGGCACTGTTTGTGGTGAGAATCTTCTGCATCGGAAGCAGTTGCAACAAGCTCCAAGCGCGGGATAGATGAGTAGGATGTAAACGACCTTCTGGATCTTCAATGATCAAGATGGGACGTGCACAACGTCTTAAATCTGTCGGGCCTTTGGCTTGTAGGTACGCGTTTAACAATCCCATAAGTAGTAAGCGAGTTTGCTTGTTATTCGTCTCTTTCAAAAACTGCGATAACCCTTTTTCAGCAGAAGGGCTGGCATAGAACAGACCGTCTCGCGGTTTTCTCGGGTGACCTTTCTTCACGCTTCGGAATGCAAAATAGTGCTCGACTAACGTGTGCATTGAATCAAGACTGCTGCGAACTTCACCTTTGTTCACATGACCAGGCATAGCAAACAGGCGACGGCAGGTATTATTAATGCGTTTTTCTATACGAGCATTTTTGTTGTCACCATTAATGTGATTGGGTTCGGGGAAACGGCGTGAGTCGCGTAATCGGATTACTGGGTGAAGGGTCATCAGTTCAATTGCGAGTTTCTCTGCATGATGCAGTTGCTTCGCTTCGCCATCACAGTCCAAGAATGCGTACTTGGTTGTGATGTGGTGGCCATCTCTACTGGCACTTAAACGGTAATAAATGACGTGTTCGTTGTCTTCGTTGATGCACCATGTAGGTTTAATGCGACGATAACGTCCAGCATTCACTTCTTGTTTATCTTGAGATTTAAAACAGAGTACGACTTGAAGATGCTGTGTTTGTGGGTGCGAGATGGAATAGTCGACGTGGAAGTCCGTCATTTCAAATTGATAGAGAGAGCCATCTGCAGGTAAGGCGAGAGACAGGGCGTCGAGTAGGGAGGATTTACCCCAAGTGTTCTCACCGATTAAGGTCGTCAGTTCGTCAAAAGAGAGTGAAAGGCGTTTAATGCCTCTAAACCCAGAGATTTCGATGCGTTCTAGTCTCATCTCACTCCTCCTTGCAATTATTTGAATTATCGAGAGTTCTTTTGCTCCTCATAAGCATATATGAAATTGATCATGGCAAGTTAAGCTCAGTTCACAAATTTAAGAGCATTCATCCTATGAATAGAGACCGTTTAGGCGTAAAGTCACTTTCAAACTTGTACGCAAGATGAATCTTGATCACGTAAAAATGAAATGACAATTTCTCTGTTTCATAAAATTCATGATTCTGTCATGATTCAGTTCTAATAATGATGTCCAAGTAACCTCGAGATGCTTAGTTCAGCGAGAATGACTTGGTTTGTAGACTAGGCAACGATTTGAAAACCTAGTGACCCTAAGTTAAAAAGCGTTAACAACGTATACAAACCAAGTCAACTCGCCCGAAGGGAGCGTGTCACTGATTCAATTTCTTTGTCAAACAATTGGGAAATAGATGACTATTACGCTGCATCGTTGTCCTTGAACTTAAATCAGTGACATCGCTCTGAATACTGCGTCTTGAGGTCACTTGGGCATTTCGGAATGAAAAGAGAGAAGATGACAATGAATAAAAATCATAAGCCAGTCAGAATCAAACTGGCACACATCAATGACACTCATTCCTACTTTGAGCCAACGTCATTACAGCTAAAACTCAATATTGATAACGAACGCACACTAGAGCCTTACGTGAGCGCTGGTGGGTTTTCACGTATCGCAACACGCGTAGAACAGCTTCGTGATGATGCCCAACGTCAAGGTCAAGGCATGTTGTTTTTACACGCTGGCGACTGTTTTCAGGGCACTCTGTACTTCTCGTTATTCAAAGGCAAAGCAAACGCCGACCTATTAAACGCGCTTAACATCGATGCGATGGCTCTGGGCAATCATGAACTTGATATGGGTAATGAACCGGTTGCTTTGTTTTGTCAGCGTACCAACTTCCCGTTGCTTGCAGGTAACTGGGACTTATCCAATGAATTGCCAACTAAAGATCACCGCATGGGCGATTGCGATAACGTATTGAGCTTCGACACTGAGACTCAAAGCGCGCAATATCTGGTGAAAGAATTTCACGGAGAGAAAGTTGCCATCTTTGGTTTGTCTATCGACAAGATGAGCGATATTGCCAACCCAGATGCCGACACACCATTTATCTCTGCAATAGAAACAGCAAAACATACTGTTGAAAACATCCACCAAGCGGGTATTAAAAACATCATCCTTTTGAGCCACTTAGGTTATGAAGGGGATCTCGAGCTTGCAGCTCAAGTGGATGGCATTGGCATCATAGTCGGTGGTCACAGCCATAGGTTACAAGGTAACTTTACCGCTATTGGCTTAGGCGAAGATGACCCATATGGCGTCAAGGTAAACGATACTTATGTCGTTCAAGCTGGTTATCACGCATTAACCATGGGGCATTGTGTTCTTGAATTTGATGAAAATGGCACCGCGACCATGTTAAGTGGTCAAAATGAATTGCTACTCGGAAGACGCATTTTCTGGGATTCGACACTAAATGAGCAGCTTGACCAAGGTGTGTTTGAAGAAGCGTGTGACTTTATTCATGGTCAACCAAACGTAGTTGTTTGTAAAAAGCACCCAGAGACACAAGCGATCTTAAATGATAAGTACATCCCAAGAGTGCGTAAGCTTCAATCACAAGTAATTGCAAATGTGGCAGAGAAGAAGCGCCATGTACGTATTCCTGACGAATTTGGCGGAAGCGAACTTGCTCCAGCAGTAGCGCATTCATTCTTGTATGCGCTTAACAAGCGTGGGCACAAGGTTCAATTTGCCATTCATAATGCGGGAGGTGTGCGTACTTCTCTCAATCCGGGAAATATTACCGTGGCAGACGTTGCCGGACGATTGTTGCCATTTGCCGTTCCTATCGGTTTTTATGACGTACAAGGCAAAGTTGTTCGTTTAGCATTGGAAGGCGCGATCAATAATGCACTTAACAATGGTGTTGAAGGCACTGGTTCTGGTAGCTACCCATACACACATAATTTGAACTTTGAATATCAAGCCGATGCGCCAAAAGGACAACGCATTAAAAACCTAGAAATTTTTGATGGTAAGCGTTGGTGTGAGATGGAAGATGAGCTTTGGTACCGTGGTACTTCGTCTGCTTATACTATGAAAGGTAAAGAAGGTTATGAAGCGTTGCTGGATATGAAAGGTGAAGGCTTTGTCAGTAATCTTTCCATGGCAGATTGCTTTGTTGAACTACTAACGGACGAACCAAACTGTTTGAACCAAAGTCACAAACTTTACTCGCAGAAGAATCAATAACCGTTATTGGTATCTTTTTTGCTCACTCCCTAATGCACATGCGATGAAGAGGGAAGAGAGTATGTGGAAAAAAGATTGGGCTGACGCAGCGGTTGTCGTTGCTTGGGTCGCAGTTTGGTCAACACTGGTTTACTTTGTACCGCTAACTGGTTTTTAAAGATCGACTATTCAACAAATGAGGGGCGCATAAGTGCTCCTTTTTTGTATCTGAACCGGCTTGAATTCATGATGTTGATAAACATTCTCCACAAAATACTTTGTTTTTATCGATAACGATTTTTTGTTGGAGATCGACGCAAGCAGGGGTATGATGGCGGCGTTTGGGGAGTAGTTAGCGCAAGTTTATTTATCGTCATCTCGTTAAGCATCAGCTTATCCGGTAAATAAAGGTGTCACTTGATTCATCACGTGATCACTTCAACGAGACCAACGCATTCATTGGCTAGCAGACACATGGGTAATGTGACTGCTGGTTTGTATTGTTTGCGGAAGGTCAGCCCGAATAATGTCCTTCCGCGTGGGAGGAAGCATGTCTCTTATCGAAAATACCACCCAATTATCCCAGTCTGTTCCACTACAAGAATCACTGACAATGTACGGTGCATTCGGTCTATTTACTTTGGTTTTAGTCGCCCTCGATATCTATCAGACTCGTGGCGGCGTAATTACCATGAAAAAAGCAATTGGTTGGAGCGTATTCTGGTTCTTATTAGCGTTTGTCTTTGCAGGCTCTATCTATTTCTTCTGGGATTATTACGCGCCTCATAGCGTTTATACTCACGAAAAAGCGACCATATCATTCTTAACTGGTTACTTGCTTGAGAAATCGTTAAGTGTCGATAACTTGTTTGTGTTCGCAATCATCTTTGCGCAATACAAGGTGCCAGAGCATTTGCGTCCACGCGCTCTATTGTGGGGTGTGATTGGTGCGTTAGTTCTACGTGCAATCATGATCGCAGTAGGTGCTCAATTACTTGCTCAATACCATTGGGTGCTTTACCTATTCGCAGCATTCCTAATTTGGACTGGTATTAAACTGGCGCGAGATAAAGGCGAAGAAGAAGAGGTGAACCCATACCCTGAGCAGTTCATTCGTAAATTCTTACCAGTGACAGAAGAGTATCAAGGTAACCACTTGATCTTGAAACAAGCAGGTAAGTGGGTTGCAACGCCAATGCTGATCGTTGTTGGTGTGATTGCAGTGATGGACGTGATGTTCGCACTGGATTCGATCCCTGCAATCTTTGCGGTAACGCGTGAACCGTTCTTGGTATTAGCAGCTAACGTGTTCGCTCTGCTTGGTTTACGTTCTCTGTACTTTGTACTGCAAGCAATGTTGGACAAGTTTGTGTACCTAAAACCAGCGCTGTCAGTGATCATGATGTTCATTGGTGTGAAGATGCTACTGGTTGGCACGCAATACGAAATCCCAACGGTTTGGTCATTAACTTTCCTAGTAACAGTGATGACGACAGCGGTTATTGCTTCTATCTATAAGAACAAAGAAACCAATAGTTCTAGCGTTAAAATTACTAATCAAAACTCTTAATGATTTTGTAAATTCAAAATCCTTCGAAAGATTATTTGGTTAATTAATTGTTGCAAATAGACTTGGGTTTACCAGCCTAAATCCAAGTTATTCAACTAAAGATTCGCTTTGCTGAATAGATATTCAGCTGCTTGGGTTTTGTATTCTTAAGGGTTGTAACAGATTTGTTTTATAAGAAAATCTAATCTGAATGACTAAATTTTGTCATTTTTTGCTCAAAGAAAAAATGACTAATATACAACCAACAAAACAAATTACTGCTTTATAGAGAGGCAATCATGGCACAAGCAATGCAAATGACAAATGTAGCTTTACCAACCTCTATGGATAAGAAGACCTACGCGGTTAACTTCAAAGGATTGATTGCTCACTTACTGGATATTCTTTTCGTAGACAACTCTGCACCTCGCAGTTACTACGCAGAAGACCTATCTGCACACATTCAGAAAGACATCGGTATGTACCGTTAATCTGAATGGAAAGCGAATTCGAAATGCCGGCTTAATCGCCGGCATTTTTGTATCTGAAATCGCTACACCTAAGACCGCATTGAAAGCTATCTCTTGCTCGTACGGTCATAGTCAGTATCAAAGAAAAGGAGCTGCCTATGATTAACGCGATTGCACTTGCTGCTATTACCAGTCTTTCTGCATCACAAAGTTGGGTTCATGAAGGACAGCCCGCACAAGTGATAGAGCTATTTACTTCAGAAGGCTGTTCAAGTTGCCCACCTGCAGACAAATACCTTTCTACGTTTCAATCCAACCCTGATTTGTGGGAAAAGTACATTCCTGTCGCATACCACGTTGATTATTGGGACTATCTTGGTTGGAAAGACAAATTTGCAAAGCCTGAATTCTCTCAGCTGCAACGTTTGTATCGCGCTTATGGCGCGGTAGGGAGTGTCTATACTCCAGCATTTGTCGTTGATAGTGAAGAATGGCGCGGCTTTTTTAATTGGCGCAAGCGCGTATTACCCAGCAACGACAACGTAAAAGCCCAATCATTGACACTAGAGCGCTCTGGCAACCAATTCTCTTTACGGTTTGAAGAGAAAGGCTCGTATGACGCAACGATTGTGTTTCTCTCAAGTAATGAAACCACATCAGTTAAGCGCGGTGAAAATGGAGGGAAAGTACTAGAGCATGATTTCGTTGCATTGGAGAAACAACAAGGTCGCTCAAAGAGTGGAGAGTGGACGTTTAAGCTCAATCAGCCCATCAACAACATTGATGCTGTTGCGGCGTGGGTGACTGAGCCAGGGACTTTTAATCGTGTGCAGACTGTCGCGGGTGAGATTCGATAAATGAACTAGAGGGATGCCTTCCAATCCGAAAGCGCTTTGATGTGTTCTGGTCCAATACCGCAGCACCCACCTATAATGGTAGCTCCGCGCTGATACCACTCTTTTGCAAAGGTTAAGTATTCGTCTGTTGACAGTTCTCGCATCGCTTGTAATGCGCTGTTGGCTTCGTGATTAGATTTGATTGCGGTGAAGTTGTTCGCGTAAACCCCAATTTCAATATCTAGCTTGTGTTGGTCTAAAACTGCTCTGGTATCACTGACCGCTTTTGCCATTACTTCAGGTACCGAGCAGTTAAAGTAAACGCTGATGGTATTGGTGCTGTCTGCACTTTGGGCAATATGCTCAATAGCTTGGATAACGGTTTCCCCAGAGCGCAACAACGCGGTTTCCAATGAGTCATCACTTAAAGAAAAGGCATACGCAGTAGGTTTGGTGCTGCTTGTGAAGACTCTTTGTAAACACTTTAGCTCCTCTAAACTGCATATGGTCTCCGCTAGCCAAAGGTCTACATAATCTTCTTGAGCTTCAAACAAAGTCTTGAAAATGATTTCACCTAATTTGGGTTCGAACAGATCTGGTCGATAACTACCAAGCGCTGGTGGAATACAACCAGCTACTAGAACGCGTTCCGGTGACTTATCTGCACATTCACGAGCAATTTGGGCTGCAAAGCGTGCTAGTTCGCTACCTTGTTGTTCGTAAAGTTCTTGTCCCAGATGGAATGGTACACAAGCATAGCTGTTGGCAATGATGATCTCTGCGCCAGCGTGGATAAAGTTGTTATGCGCTTGGTAAACGAATTCTGGCGATTCAATCAGTGTTTGTGCGCTCCAAAGTGGTTGAGAGAATGGGGCTCCCATGCGTTTCAGCTCTCTTCCCATACCGCCATCAAGGATGGTTAACTTTTTCATACTACAGTCCATCTTAATTCTTCCTTGTTGAACCTTAAATGAAAACGGCTATGAACGAAAGTGACGAGCGGAAAAGGATAGGTCGTGTAGGTGGGTAGATTAGTAGTGAGCTAGATAAGACAAAAGGTGCGGACTGTAGAAACGAAAACGGGGTTCCAACTGGAACCCCGTTCAATTCGAAAGTAATGTTGGGATTACTTCTTACGGCAGTACTCAGCGATCACGTACATTGACTGACCACCGTTTGCCTTACCTGAAACAAGTTTAGGATCATCACCAAGGCTGATACCGCGAATAACAGTACCTTGTTTGATTACTTGGTTTGTACCTTTAACTGGTAGGTCTTTGATTACTGTTACATCGTCACCTTTCTTAAGTTCAGTGCCGTTGCAGTCAACAGTTTTATCGTCAGCAGACATACCTTTCATTGCCCAGTTCATTTGCTCTTCTTCCATGTACATCATGTCAAGAGCATCTTGAGCCCAGCTTTCTGTGTTTAGGCGAGTAAGTTGGCGCCATGCAGTTACTTGTACTGCAGGAACCTGACTCCACATGCTGTCGTTCAAGCAGCGCCAGTGGTTAATGTCTTTAGGGTCTTCGATCTCACCATGACACTTATCACAAACCATGATAGCAGTATCAACCGTTACGTTGCCGTGTGGTGGCACAGCGTAAGCAGTTAGTTGAGTTTCAGAAGAACACAGTTCACATTTTGACTCGCAGCGAGCAAGCAGAGTAGCTTCGATAGACATAAGGACTCACCTTAGTAATGTTTTTTGGTGGCGGTATTATCCACTTTATCCTGAGAAATAAAAGGGTGTTAGAGAATTAAAGGCGAGATTTTACAATATTCCAACCTGAAAGGAGTGAAGATGTAAAATATTGGCTAAACAAATAATACCTAGAATATAAATAAGGGTGTTGATTGTTTTGAATGATGAATCAGTTGCATTGATGAATGTTATCGATGGTAGGGAGATTGATTGAAAATGCCCCCTGACTTGACAGGAGGCAAAGGATCTAACGTTCGATAATTTGTACGATTTGGTCTTGTGAGATACTCATTTCTTTGCCATCCACGTCTTCATACTCGTACATGCCAGTATCTTCATTGAGATCTGGTTTGCCATACGAGGTGATGATTTTCCCTTCATTCGTTGACATAAGATATTGGCTGCTGCCGCAAGCGGCAAGAAGTAGTGCAGTGGCAATCACGGTCAATACGCGCATAGAGTTTTCCTTTTCAAACAAGTGAGTTAGACAAAGACATCGTTTTAACTATAGCAGAGGAAACTATGAGTGGGTCTGAAAGGCATAGAAACAAAAAAGCCCAGTAGAAACTGGGCTTTGAGGGGATGTACAAGATTATTTTAGTACTGTCGCATTACTTACTTTGCTTAGTGCATCATCCACTACAAAATCAGCATTCTCAGCCTGCATTTCTGCGTGGTGAGGAAGGTCTGCCAACGTACCTGCCGGAGAGGCAAACGTGCTGTGTGATGCCGTTGCGTTAAATTGGACAAAGCTTGCTGTTGCATTCACAGCAGTGTCTGAGCTGTTAACCGTTTTCAAGCCTAGCTTCTTCGCAAGTGGCTCGGTACCTGCAAATGGCGCATTAGGTACGTTGTTTGGAACGGTTGCATCACCATCTACTTCTGTCATGAAGAATGGTGTTGATAACGAACCAGTCTTCATAAGATCAGCAGCATTTGTGAACGGGTCAACGGTATCAAGTGTTGTTTGCGCAGCATAGATAAAGCTAGAGAAACCAGCGTTTAATTGAGCCAGAGCTTCAGGACTTGCGCCTTTCTCAAACGTTTCGTAACACACTTTATCGCTAAGTTCTGCACAAGATGCATCTGCATAACTAGCATAGTCTGCGGAAGCCGCGTACGCTAGGTTATGTTTGATTTGCGGACCAAAGTTGGAAGAGCCAAGCAGTAAGTTACCGATTTGACCACCAGAGTTTTGGATAGATGCACTACTGAAGTTGTACAACGCATCTGCTGATACTGAGCCCAGAGAGTTGTTTGCCGCTGCAACGGCTGACGTACCAACGATGCCTCCTAATGAGTGACCAAGCATCTTAACTTTTGAGCCAGTTGCTGGGTTAAACCCTTTAAGTGGGCTATTCGCAAGAAGACCCGCTTGAGCAGAAACCACAAGACTTGCGCGAAGACCTAATACGTCAAGGACACTTTGGCGAAGGTTATCACGCGCTACTGCCAAGTTAGACAAGTTCAAATATGCTAACACGTTTGAATTTGCAGAACGTTGGTCATCCAAGCTACGAGTGCCATGAATTGGTAAGTCGATAGCGATCACCGCTACGCCAGCTTTAACCATGTTAAAGGCAAAAGCGTAAGCATTTTCTTTTGCTGAAGTAATACCATGTTGATAAATCACAACGTTGGTCGGCGTGCCAGCTTCTGGAGTGAACAACAGGAACTCGACATCTTCTAGAGACTTAACCGCTGGCACTGGTGAGTATCGAGTGATCACTCGGTCACTATCCAGTGGAGTGCCGTCAGATAGTTTTAGATTGGCGCCAACAAGTTTTAGCTGCTCTGTAGGATCAGTAGCGAGCTTGCTCACATCAACAGGGTCATTTGCAAATTCACCACTAGACAACTGCTGAATTATGCCTGCTTGTTCATCTTTGTTTGATAAAGCGGCTTGCAGTTTCACAAGGCTTGGCATTGCTGAAACCATTGGCTGCATGTTCCAGTCAGCACCTTTCTCTAGATAGTAAGGTAGTCTCACCACACCCTGAGTTACGTTGACTGAAACACCGGCATTCGTGTAAAGCCCTTTTATTGCGGTCTTTGTTGAGTCTAAGTCACTGATGTATTTGTTGAAGTCTTCATCTGCGTCTAACGCAGTAATGAAGTCTTGAGTCGCACCCAATGACATCGTGTATGCAGTCGCAAGGTCGACCGAACCTGGGTTAGTGTCATTCTTGTAAACCGTGTTGAGCGTGTTTGCTCCGGTAGCAAAACCGGTTGCGGTTACGCCTTTCACTGCTGCAAGTGTGTCACCTACCGACTGTGTGCTAAACCATGATGAGTAGATGATGTCTGAAGGTACAACGTTTAGTAAGCCAGATTGAGTAGCAAGACCAAAGATTCCTTCAACCGCCGTTGTTGCAGCTTGTAGAGAAGCAAGATCACCAGATTCGTATACGACTTCTTTCGATTTTGCCGTCGCGTAACTACCGGATGTACCGATTGCGTCGCCATTTACATCTTTTACTGCTTGAGTCACTGCAAAAATGTATTCGCTTGATTCATCGAATGAGTCTGCGAATTGGATGTAAAGACTCTTACCACTTGATACGACTTGGAAGTCTGCATCAGCAGTTGCGCCATCTTGGATCTTTAAAACTTTTTCGATTGGGTTTGTCTTACCATCCCAATCGGTGATGCGTTGATTTAGCTTAATAACGCTAATACCCGACGTTACTAAACCATCAGCGAAGCCTGCACCGTTGAAATTCAGAACGATTGGCATTGATGTTGACCAACCATCCATGGTGTTCATGGCGGCGCGAGGGTTGGTTAGCGCATCATCACCACCAGTCGGCAGACCGAGCGTGCCATCTGTTTTATCCATTAGCAAGTAAGAAGGCGCTGGTACATCAGCATTCGAACCTTGAACCGTGAAACTAACCGACGTGTTACGGTCAAGTAGTGCCTGAACCGCAGGTTCAAACGTTGTGGTATCTGAAGTGCCTGAGCTAGAAGTGTCGTCACCACAACCTGCAAGTAGGATTGCAGAACAAAGCAGTGATAATTTAAACGTATGTTTCATTGGTTTACTCCGTTAATCCTGATTATTTGAAGGTGTAGTTCATCTGTACAGCACTGATGTAAGCCGTACCTTCTGAATCAAATGTGATCTCTTGATCTGCTGCGTTTGTTTCAGTGAACGAGCCAGACTTACTCTTAACAAAGGCAAAACCAGCATCGAAGCTTAAGTTTTCTTGCATTACATAAGTCACACCCGCGCTGTACCAGAAACGGTCGCTATCAGGAATACTCAACGTCGCTTTACCCGCTTGTTCGTCAAATGCGATACCAGCGCGTAATGTCCATTGATTGTTCAGAGTATATGTACCACCGAAAGAGTAGCGGTTATTGTCTTCGTATTTCTCAGGTTTAAAGAAACATTGACCAGCGGTGCCGTCGTTACATTGTGGGCTCGTCGCTTTTAGTTCTTTAAATGTGCTCCAATCTGTTTGCTGCCAACCGTAGTGGATAGCCCACTTGTCGTTTAGTTGGTGGAATGCAGAGAGTTCGATGATAGAAGGAAGCGAAATTTGTAGTCGACCATCGACTTTTGGTGCCGTTGCGATGCCAGAGTCATAGCTACTGAACTCACCATTGTCGAAGTCTAAATCCACTTTAGAGCGATAGCCGAAACCAAAGCGGTTATTTTCGTTGTACTCATATAGCGCACCGATGTTCCAGCCCCAGGCAAACGTATCGCCTTCCATACCAATTAGGTTGTCAGACTTTTTACTACCAGGACCAAATAGGGGAGCTAGGGCACCTTTATGGCGAGTCAATTCCGCTTGTGCGTAGACAAGGTTAATACCACCACCAACACTGAATTGTTCATTGATGCGGTAAGCAATGTTTGGGTTGATATTTACAGACAGCAAAGAAGTATCGCCTGCCATATCACCGGCAGAGATATCATTCGGGTAGTCAGTGGCAACACCGTAGGTTGTGAACATACCAAGACCCCAAGCCCATTGATCGTTAATAGGACTAATGTAGTAGCCAGCAGGAACGATTTGCAGCGGAGCTACGTCTTTTGCATGTTCTTTATGGTAAGTGTCGTAGACGTTAACTTCAGGATCGACGATGGATAGCGCACCTGAAAACTGAGCTTCTTTAAAAAGTGTCATCGCAGCCGGGTTACGCGCTAAAACGCTTGCGTTATCCGCAACCGCGCCTTCACCTGAAAATGCTCTACCAAGACCAGATGCCGAGTGTTCAGCAACCTGAAAGCCCGCAGATTGGGCATTACACGCAAACAATATTGAAATTGTAAGCAGAGAGCAGTGCTTCTTGTTCATCCTTGACCCTCCTAGGGTGTCATTATGTTAGACCGAAGTCTTTGTATTTGTTGTATGCCTTTTACACCAGTTGCTGTCGGTTAGAATTACAACTGCAATGTAAATATAATGTTAATTGTATGTTTATTATCTTGTCAAAGATTAGACGTATATTGCGTTTTAAATTTGATGCATAGGTCAAACAGCAATTAATAAGGTCATGTATTATGGTGATATTTTTATAGCAAATGGTACGACCAGACTTGTTTTGTAAATCTTATGGTTAATCGCTAACCAAACACCTGTTGTTAACATGCTTTGCGTTCTATTCCATTACAGGCATAATTCCCACTTTGTGTTTATCGCATTGGAAATCGCGTTGGAATTACTACACATCGAATTTTTGGGGAAATCGCTTAGGCTGGAAGGTTCTATGGCGGGTTGGCAACAACTGTTTTGGGATAACACTTTGGTATCACAAATTGATGCTAGTGATGATGATTCCGGCAAGACGCAACATCAATTCAAACTTTCTTCTGGAGAGCAGGTATTGACCTGCCAACTGAGCTGTGAGTTAAATTGGCAACCTTTTGACTTCAAATATCAAGCTACGGTTAATGAGGCTCTTGTGGCTGAAGGAACTCGCAATGAAAAGGATATTGAGCAACAAGTTCCAGTTGAGCCGCCACCAACAGAAAAGCGCTTTAGCATCATTGGTCTTATGTCGCTGGGAATGAAAGCGCTTAAGAGTGCGAAAGTGATTAAGGTTGCGTTAGCGTCTGCGAGTTTAGCTGCCTACTCATGGTTGTTCTCGATAGAGTTCGCGCTTGCGCTCGTTGCATGCCTGGTCTTTCACGAATACGGGCATATCCGTGCAATGAAATACTTCGGTATGAAAACGAAGGGGATATATCTCATTCCTTTTTTGGGCGGGTTGGCGCTGAGCGATGAAAAGATCAATACACGCTGGCAAGACGTTGTTATCTCGATCATGGGACCTTTCTTTGGATTGGTGTTGAGTATTGTATTTACAATTTTGTACTGGGTGACGGGAGAGATGATCTTTGCCGGCCTTGCGGTATTTAACGCCTTGTTAAACCTCTTTAACCTATTGCCGATTTTACCTCTAGACGGTGGACATGTACTGAAGAGTATTACTTTCTCCATGAACTCATGGATTGGTCTAGCCGGTAGCGTCGCGACTGCAGCATTGGGTATCTATATTAGCTACGCATTCGGTTTAACGTTGTTGGGATTCTTGCTCATCATGGGGATGTTGGAAGTTGTGGTGGAGTGGCGCACAAGACACCATAGTCATTTGTTGCCTTTAACTCGATATGGGCAGCTTTTCTCTTTCGCTTGGTATCTAGTGTCCATTGGAGGCTTCATTGCTATCATTTGGTATTTTGCGGGTCTTGGCGACAGCCTGTTAAGCCTGCCACTGCAAATCCTTGGTACGTAAAGAGCTAATGCGAATTAAATAAAAAGAAAGCTCCCAATGGAGCTTTCTTTTTGACTTCTATTTGCTCGTTTAACTCGTTTGAGAAAGCGAGCTAGAGAGTAGTAGGTTGCTTACACTAGATTGGCTAAGCAATTTAACCACATTTCGGTGCTTTTACGTTTGAAGCAGGCAGCGTTTTAATCGTCGCCTGCAAATCACGAATACGCGTGCTGTGTGATGGGTGAGTAGAGAAAAATTCTGGCGGTTGGGCGCCACCAGCCGCGCTCATATTTTTCCAAAGATCGACGCTTTGATTTGGATCGAAACCTGCTTTCGCCATGTACCCTAAACCCACGATATCTGCTTCGGACTCTTGCGTACGACCGTAAGGTAAAATTACCCCATATTGCACGCCAACACCAAGCGCTGCCATTGTCATTTGTTGGTATTGTTTATATTCAGATGCACCAATTGCGACATTGGCTAGAGACAATCCAGCATTTGCTAATTGGCTTTGAGACAGACGCTCATTACTGTGGTCAGCAAGTACGTGTGCAACCTCGTGACCAATTACGGTCGCTAGCTGATCTTGGTTCTTCGCCACTTTCAATAAGCCCGTGTATACACCAATCTTCCCTCCAGGAAGGGCGAAGGCGTTGACTTGGTCACTATCAAAAACGACCACTTCCCAATCTTTAAAGCCCGGCTGAGGAGGGATAGTGTCTGTGATTTGCTTCGCCACGCATTGAACATAAGCGTTGGTCTTTTTGTCTTTGCTAATCGGTATTTCTTTCTTCATTTGCTCGAAAGATTTGGCACCGAGAGAAGACATCTCTTGGTCGGAAAACATCAAGATTTGGTTTCGACCTGTCGGTGAAGCGCTACATGCTGTTAAGCCAGCCACGGTCATAAGAATTGAGGCTTTAATCCATGTTCTCATAATGGGGTCCATAAGTATTTTTTCTGTTTTGTACCAATAGTATAACGCTTAGTAAAGAAACTTTAAGCCATTCTCGCTTAACGACGTATCTCTAGGTTATTTGGGAATACATAAATCACATTATGTGATGCGTTGCGCCTTGAAGTAACGATGCATTCAGGTCTATGCTAGACGCACTTTTAAAGACTGAGCACCAGTGCAATACTGGATGAGATAAGAGCGAACAAATGAGTATCTGGAAAAAGCCAATCGACTTGGACATTCTTAACGCCACATCAAAAAACACCATGATGGAACACCTGCAAATCGTTTACACCGATTTTACTGATGATTCGCTATCAGCAACCATGCCTGTTTGCAGTTTTACACATCAGCCACTGGGTATGCTTCATGGTGGTGCGTCTGTCGTCTTGGCAGAGACTTTAGGCTCGCTCGCTGCAAACTTTTGTGTTGGAGAAGGCAGTTATTGCGTTGGATTAGATATTAATGCTAACCACGTCCGTGCAATGCGCAGCGGCTATGTCATTGGCACTGCAAAGCCCGTTCATCTCGGCGTCTCAACTCAGGTGTGGCAAATCGACATCGCTGATGAACGAGGTCGATTAGTTTGCACCAGCCGACTGACGATCGCCGTGAAACACCAAAAAGAAAAGTCACATTAACGAGTAGAAGACGAACATGGTTATTGAATTTTCTCTTGGTAAAATCATCGCAACGCAGCGAGAAGTCGTTATTAAACTCAATGGTAGCGGCATGGTTACAATGCAAGCACAAGTCGATGCGATTCAGTTACTTGGTCGTGGTGCAAACGTTGTTTTGGCACATGGTGCAGAAACAAAATGGTCGATCAAACTCGATGATGAAGATCAATTACGCCAACTAGCGCAAGAAATTGGTATCGACATTCAATAATTTGCATGTCTAGGTTTGCACTTTTTGCAAAAAATGAGGAAACTTAGTTTATCGTTATGAAAACTAAAATTTCCTCTTTATGAGTAGCCCTCGTTTACGTGTTCAATTCGAAACACTGTTTGAAAAATTCTCTGGTAATAACACGGAAGTTCAACTCGAAGATATTACCGATGCACTTTTCTGTACTCGCCGAAACGCTCGAATCGTCCTCAATAAATTAGAGGAAGAAGGGTGGATTGAATGGCATCCAGCCGCTGGTCGAGGAAAGCTTTCTACACTCATTTTTAAACGTAATCGCAGTGATGTTAGCGAGAACCTCGCACGCCGTTATCTAGATGAAGGTAAAATTGGTCAAGCGTTGGAGGCACTAGATAATGACGCCGCCAAGCTTACCCAAGTTATTCAAGGTTATCTTGGTCTCCAACATCGTCAAGGTGAGCAAGTTGTGCGTTTGCCGTACTACCGACCACTTGCGATGTTGAACCCTCAAAAGCCGATGCGCCGTTCTGAGCAGCATATCGCGCGTCAGGTATTCAGTGGATTAACTAGACTGGATGATAATGAACACCTCCAACCGGATTTGGCGCATTATTGGGAAGCGCTTTCAGACACTCATTGGCGTTTCTATTTACGTCGAGGTGTTCGTTTTCATAACGGTGAACTACTGACTACCGACTGTGTCATTGAGAGTATTAGTGCGTTAAGCGAGTTGAATCTTTTCTCTCATATCGAAAATGTAATGTCGCCAGAGCCTTGGACGGTGGATATTCATCTTGTTCGTCCAGATAAGTACTTACCACTCGCTCTGAGTGAATCCCAAGCAAAAGTACTCTTACCGAGCACGCTGCGTTCGGAAGAATTCGATAGAAAGCCAGTAGGGACTGGACCATTCCAAGTGAAAGTAAATGACGACAAGCGCTTAATTTTGACTGCGTTTGATGGCTACTTTGGGTTACGTCCTCTGTTAGACCAAGTAGAGGTGTGGGTGATCGATGAAGCCTATTCGTCAATGGTTTACCCAAGCTTGACCAAACCCCAAATGGATAAACAAGCCTCTACTGACGAGGTTGAGCTGGATCCCGGTTGCACTTTCTTACTACTGAATAAAAATACAGGTGTTGCAAAAGACCCACGTTGGGCTGAGTTTCTTAGTCAAACATTAAACAGTTACCAGGTGTATGCTCATGTACCTCAAGACAAAATCATAGAGCTGGGTGTGTTACAAGCCTTTGGCTTAAAGCCGGGCTGGATCGATCTGAGACCAAGTGTTGCGGGTGAAGTACCTCAGAAAGAGAAAGTTATTTGCGTCGCTTACCAAAAGAAGCACCCAATGTTTCCTGTTATTGCTAAAGCGATCAAAACCTTGCTAAAGCCACATGGTGTTGAGGTTGAGTTCATCCGTTATGACACGCAACCACCGTCACCAGAAGAAGTGGATATTTGGATCAAAGCAATGGGGATCGCCACCAACCGTAACGATGCGCTCGCAGGATGGTTGTTAGATTACAGTGACATTGACAAATTCAGTGCTGGATATGATTTCTCTGGTTGGGCAGGGCTGGTGGATCAATGGCGTGCTGGTCAACACAGCGATTTCCCAGCTCGTGAGTTAGGTAGGCAACTTGTGAAGAGCTGCCAAGTGATCCCTATGTTCCATTGTTGGCTAGGCGTAAACAAAGACCATAGTGGTGCGCTACAAAACGCCAAATGCAATGCGCTAGGGTGGTTCGATTTCAGCAACGTATGGGTAAAACCAAAAATAGAGAAAGATGGCGAAACCGAATAAGAAGCAACCGACTAAAACCGTCGAGATATATTGCGCCAAATGTAAAGCGCAGCTGTTCAAGTACCGCAAGGGCGGCAAAGGTGCCCTCGTTAAATGTTTTAAGGAACGTATTGTTGAAGACTTTACCAACACGCCTTGCATTTGCCCTGGTTGTGAACAAGAGTTTGCAAGAGACACCTTAGTAAGAGGAACGCCTGCCTACAAGATGATTGGTGGTAAGGTTACGATGAAGTAAGAGTAAGTTATGAGCGAACAACACGAATACTGTATGGTCTTGAGTACTTCTGGTACAGAGAAGAACCGGGACGAAATCATCAAAGGGCTACTGGAAGGGCAGTTAGCCGCTTGCATTCAGACGATGGCAATAGAGAGTCATTATGTGTGGAAAGGTGAAGTCTGCAGCGACAATGAATGGTTGTTGATCATCAAGACACGCAAAGATCTCTATGCATTAGTAGAAGATAAAATAAAAGACCTGCACGAGTATGAGGTCGCTCAAATCGTACAGGTCCCAATTGTCGAAGGTTTTAACCCGTATTTAGAATGGCTTCGCCAGTCTACGCTGAGTTGTCAGTAAAAGTAACGACACAATTGCTCCCATGGTGTCGCACAACATGTCTTTCTGGGCATCCCATATATCACCCTGTGAACCCAGAAAGGCAATACCCTCATCACCACCAGCTATTGCCGCATACCACCATTCAATGATTTCGTAACCAGCTGCGAGTGACATAATCGCAAACAACGCAAACCAAGATGCAAATCCGGAACTGATCCTTTTCTTATTAATTAGATATTCAGCAATAGGATAGGCATACAAGCCGATAGAAAAGTGAGCGACGCGGTCAAAGTTATTACGCTCAGAGCCAATTAAGTTATTAAACCAATCAAATGGGACTTCTGCGAAGGTATATTTTGCGCCGATCGTATGAAGGCATAACCAAATAAACATCAGTACATAGGCTGTGTTACTAAACTGATAGCGAATAGACAGTGCCCAAATGGCAATAAGAATACCAATAGCTGGTACGATTTCCGCGAACCAAACTGCGCGTGAACTTGGCTCGAGTGCAGAATATAGAAAAACGATGGCGTAGAAAATGGTCAAACCCAACAGGGTAGAAGTGCTTTTCATACAGAAATTGATCCTTCAATTAAATACTGTCTCTATGATTACACTTAATTGAACGGTGTGCAATTAATAAATTTAACAAGGAGATGATTACTTTTTATGTTGATATATTGCCAAACTGCTCAACAATAAAACGTTTGCGCGTAAACATTTCATTAAAGTTTGATTTACAACATACCCATCCATAGAATTCACCGTTCAGTCTAATAAAAAAGAAGTAAAGTCATGAAACTGGAAACTGTCGATTATCTTGCTGACGATGCTGCTCAACAGTTCGTCACCTCACTGCGCGAAACGGGTTTTGGTGTTCTTAAGAACCATCCAATTCCTCAAGAGCTGGTCGAATCTATTTACAAAAACTGGTACGAGTTTTTCTGCTCAGAGCAAAAGAACGATTTCCACTTCAATGTTGAAACACAAGACGGATATTTTCCACCATCAGTTTCTGAAGTTGCGAAAGGTCATTCAGTCAAAGACATCAAAGAGTACTTTCACGTGTACCCTTGGGGTCAGATGCCAGAACAGTTAAGAGAAGAGATTTTAGAGTACTACGAGCGCGCTAATGCATTTGCTCAAGAACTGCTTGGTTGGGTAGAAGAATACGCACCAAAAGACGTTCAAGAGAAATTCTCAATTGCGCTGTCAGAGATGATTAACAACAGCGATAAAACGCTACTTCGTGTTCTTCACTATCCACCAATGACGGGTGAAGAAGAGCCTGGCGCAATTCGTGCTGCCGCGCACGAAGACATTAACTTACTAACGGTTCTGCCAGCAGCAAACGAACCTGGTCTGCAAGTAATGAGCAAAGAAGGTGACTGGTTAGATGTGCCATGTGACTTCGGTAACTTGATCATTAACATCGGTGATATGCTGCAAGAGGCGTCTGGTGGCTACTTCCCGTCAACAACGCACCGCGTGATTAACCCAACTGGCGGTCGCCAAGAAAAGTCGCGTATTTCGCTTCCGCTTTTCTTGCACCCGAAACCAGATACGGTACTTTCAGAGCGTTACACTGCGCACAGCTACCTGATGGAACGTTTAAGAGAATTAGGCGTTATTTAAGTTAACGAGATCTTGCTTCAAAAGGCTGATGGTTTATGACTGTCAGCCTTTTTGTGTTTATGGTACAAATTGACTAGCTTTATATAACAGGTACTTAAACGGTTAGGGGATACATGGACGAACAACTCAATGTTTGCCAAAACAGTCAGCAATACATGGAAAACCCATTGTTGTGGCCCATTTTAGACATCCTCAGAAAGCAGCCTTCAAATTGGAAGGTGCATACTTTAGCTCATGAGCTCAGCCAAAAGGGCTACATACAACAGTTAGATGAATCTCCGGATAAAGATCTTTTCAAGCGAAATTTCTTATTAATGAACGCGCTCTATCAATTGCAAGAAACGCTTTATCCCGATGGTTGGTTGCAAGTCGAAGCAATGAATATTGTGCTTATGTCCGCCATAGAAGCCTCTCGCCACAGCGTTGATACCAATGATCCCCTAAGAGAGTATTACCTTGATTGGAAGAACTACGAAGCGGACGAAGGCGAGGTGCGCCGACTACTTAATGATTTCTGGAGTCGATATCAACGTTACATCGGGGGAAATGTCTCTGATGACCTAGACCGAAGTAAAGCACTACATTTGTTTGAGCTAGATGCAGACGCAACCCGAACTGAGATTCGCCGACAATGGCGTAAGCTGGCATTACGTTGGCACCCAGACCGAGAGAACGGTAATGCAGATAGGTTTAGAGTGCTATGCAATGCTTGGAACGTACTTCGAAACGGATAATGAATTCATTTTAAGTTACATTGTCACGTATTGGGCGTCATGATTCGTACAAGATTAAAAAGGCAGCGTTTATCGCTGCCTTTGTTAGCTGTTCGTTGGGTATTAACGAGAAGGTTTGAACTGAGACTTACGCATACGGTTCAGCGCTGCCATTACGTCCAATGTACGAGGTTTCGCTAAGTCGCCTTGTTTAGGCAAGGTCGCGTACCATTCACCAGTAAGCATGTCTTCGATTTCTTTTGCAGGGTGGTTACACCAACCCGGAAGTTGAGCAATTTGGAACCACAACCAACCAATCGTGTTTACTTCATCCGCTGACTCAAGTTGCTCAAGCGCACTTAGATCTGCGAATTCTTTACCGAAGCGAAGAGAATCTTTGCCTTTTGCATTCACACGGAACTTGCCGTCTGTCAGGATGTTCATTAGCGCTACACGGTTTAACGCACGAGGGCGGAATGTTTGCAAGCTTTCTTCTGACTCGTTGTGGCGCTGAGTCGGATGCTGTGCAATAACTTGCTTCGCTTTTTCTGTTACATCAACTGCTTG
Source organism: Vibrio sp. SCSIO 43155 (assembly GCF_023716605.1). Taxonomy (NCBI): domain Bacteria; kingdom Pseudomonadati; phylum Pseudomonadota; class Gammaproteobacteria; order Vibrionales; family Vibrionaceae; genus Vibrio; species Vibrio sp. SCSIO 43155. The sequence goes on from NZ_CP071853.1 coordinate 1,075,369, forward strand.
GTAATCGTGCATTTGGATAACGGTATCTGCAACGTCTAGGTAGTCACCTGAGCCACCCATAACGATGATGGTCGAGATTTCAAGCTCATCACGCAATTGTCCGATGCGATCTACCAAAGGCGTTATAGGCTCGTCGCCTTTGGCAACCAATGCCTGCATACGTTCATCACGAATCATAAAGTTAGTTGCTGACGTATCTTCATCAATAAGCAGTGAACTAGCGCCGGCCTCGATAGATTCTTGCAACCAAGCGGCTTGAGAGGTTGAACCAGAGGCGTCTTGCGTAGAGAAATCTGACGTATCTTTACCCATTGGTAAATGGTTGATGTAGTTAGATAAATTCAAGTGATGAACGCAGCGACCGTCTTCTGCACGAATCTTCATCGCGTTCGCATCAGTGACGATGTATTCGCGACCATCACCAGGGATGTGATCGTAAATAGAGCGTTCAATTGCATTTAGCAACGTTGATTTACCATGGAAGCCACCACCAACAATCAATGTGATGCCTTTTGGAATACCCAAACCTGTTACGTAACCTTTGTTTGGCGCATGCAAAGTTACTTGAAGTGACTCTGGCGCTTTAAATTCAACCGCGTCTTTCATCGGCAAATCACAGTTACCTGCAATACGCGGAAGGATGCTGCCATTCGCCACAAAAGCGACTAGATTGTTTGCTTCAAGTTGCTCGCGCAGAGACGCTTGGTCTTCAACCACTTTACAGTGCTCAATCAATGCGTCTTTGTTCAGCTCGCGCTCTAATGTTGCGCGACGAATAAACTTCGGCAAGTAGAAAGTCAGAATGTTATTCGCTTTTTTGCCAAGAACAGAGCGACCTTCGGCAGGCAGGTTAACACGGAAGCGAAGCTCAATACCTTCGTCAGTGAAAAGTACTGCCGTATTGTCCAAAACGGTTTGACCGCTAAGTGAGATAGCTACGGTATTCTCTTGCTTTGCAAACTCATCAAAGCTACGTGCAATGAAGTCACGAGCTGCACGCTGGAATGCTGGAGATTCATCTTTTAGCCATTCGAGACCGGTCAAAGACCACGCGCGAGTTGCACGTAGGCGAGAAGCAGATGCGTACGGGTCACCTTGTACGTAGTCGATGTACAAGTCGAAATCACCGAAGTCGTATTGACCTTTGATTTGTTGGTATGCGCGGTAGTTCTGCTTTTCGATTTTTTTAAGCGTGGCAGTCAACTGATCCATGAAGATAATGGCCTTTTTATTGGAAGCGGGCGGCGATTATAGAAACCACCGCCAACAGAGTAAAGGAAATGCTTAGGAAGAATAGGTGTATTGACCACCTAATAGGTTTTGATTAAACAAACTTTGTTCGAATTCATTACAAGGCATTGGCTTACCATACAAAAAACCTTGTCCGATATCGCAGCCTTCACCAATTAGAAACTGCTCTTGTTGGCTGGATTCAATACCTTCAATGACAACTTGGAGATCAAGCTTTTTAGCAATATGGATAATGGAACAAATGATGGCTCTGTCATCGTCGGATTTTTCCATCTGCTGAACAAAGCTTTTATCAATTTTAATCGCGTCAAAAGGGTATTTCTTCAAGTAACTGAAAGAGGCATAGCCTGTCCCAAAGTCATCTAGTGACAGTGTAACACCAAGCTTGTGTAGTTTATTCAACGTGTTACGTGCAACGACTTCATCTGCGATTAAAGCGCTCTCAGTCACTTCTAGCTCAAGGAAGTGTGCTGGTAGATGGAAGGTTTCAAGTAGATGTTCTATCTGTTCGGCAAAGTTAACGTTTTGCAATTGTATAGGCGAAACATTAACGGCAATTTTGAAGTTATCCACTAACTCAGACCATTGCTTGGCTTTGTCTATGGCTGTGCGTAAAACGAATGAACCCACCTCAAAGATCAAGCCGTTTTGCTCTGCCATATGAATTAGCGCTTCATTTGAGACATCACCCAAGACAGGATGACGCCAACGTAACAGCGCTTCTGCACCTATCCATTTGTGTGTGTGGGGAAGCACCTTAGGTTGGAAGTACAACATCAGGTCATCATTACGAACTGCCTGTAGAAGATAGCTTTCTAATTGATTGTGGTTGTTGAGATCTTGCGTATGACTTTCGCAGAAATAATTGTATGACTCGCCAGACTCTTTGCACAACAACATTGCATAGCAAGCATTTTGCAGCAGTTGCTTGGCATGGCTGTTTCGATGAGCTTGGACGACACCAATGTAAGAATGAAGATGCACTTCATTGTCATCGATATAAAAATTGCCAACGCTCACATGAGTAATTTCGTCGAGTAAATGTTGGACTTTCGGCTCGATATCCTCGCCTGAAACAATGAGCACAAGATCGTTGGAGCTTGGTCGCCCTGTGACAAAATAACTGGATTCACTGTGACCAAGACGAAAGCGAAACTCCTTCAACACTTCGTCGAAAGCTTCGAATCCGTATTTGGTTTGGATGCTACGGGCGTTACTGAATCCAATGTTAATCACGACCAAAGATTGCTCGTCATGGTTGATGGACTCAATGACTTCGTCTAGTTGTTCTTCTAAAGCAGCGCGGTTAAGAAAGCCAGTGCCTTGGTCATGAGTTTGTTGATAGTTGACTTGTTTCTCGGCAGCTTTGCGTCTGTCGATCTCTTTCGTCAATGAATAACTGAGTTGCGCAAGGTCGGTTGTGCGCGTTTCGACTCTGTTTTTTAGTTCGCTATTTAGCCTTACTAATTTGTGTTGCTGGAATACAACCGCAAGTTGTGCCTCGATAGATTCTTTGAAAGAACTTAATAACTCACGGTAGGTATCGCTGTATTGGTTCTCTTTAGTATCTAGCATACAGATGGTACCGAAGGTTTCACCGTTCGGCCAGTACAAGGGCAGACCACAATAGGAGATCATACCAAGTTTGATATCCGGGTTGTCTTTCCACTCCTGGTCTTTGAGTGCATTTGAGACCATGAGTTCGCGCTTGTGTTGAATGACATGTTCACAATACAGACCATGTCCAAGGGCTTCTTTGTCACCCACTTTATAGGGGTTATTTTCCGTTTCGCTAGAGGTATTGACTTCGATATGCTCTGGATGCACACGCATGATAAGCGTAGTGGGAACATCCGCAATGCGGGCTAACAAGTTGACGATGTTTTGCCAACTTCTCCGCATCGAATCGGGGATCTCATAATCCAAGGTTTGCAATGTGCCCATAAAGGTAATCCTTTCCCGTAAGTTCACGTCCTGTGAATGAAAGTCGTTGTAATTTTTATGTGAGCTTATTCTTGTTGTTGAGTAGTTATTTAACCATTCGTTTAGTTTAAGTATAGGGGCGGCAGAACCCGAAACAAAAAAAAGTCCTGAAAACCTTTCAGGACTTTGAAATACTTGGCACTATCTCAGTAGTGAGACGCTAGAATCCAAGTGCAAGCTTATGGCTTGAGCGCCTTGAGTGCTTTCATCGATATATCTTGAGAGTAATCGACGCCTTCAAAGTTGAAGCCATTTAGCTTCATAAATTCGTCTTTGAATCCAGCATAGTCACCCACTTGTTTGAAGTTATCTGCGTTCATTTGTGAAAGAAGTTCACTGACTTCTTTCTGAACTTGAGGATCTAACTCCAGATCATCGATTCGAATCAAACGTTCACCATCGACAGGTACTTTTTCTTGGTCGTACAACTTCGTCGTGAACAGACGTTGCATTTGCTCGATACAACGTTCGTGGGTGCCTTTTTCCTTCATCACACGATACAGAGCGAGTAGGTAAGGACTGAGAGCAGGAATAAAAACACTCGCTTTTGTGACAAGCGCTTTACACACGGTCGCGTAAGCGCCACCACCAAAGTTTGCCATCTTTATGTTCAATGCATGACTGGTTTGGTGTAAATCGACTTTTGCACGACCTAGCGTGCCATCAAGATAAATTGGGTGTGTGACTTCGGGTCCCATGTAAGAGAAGGCGATCGTTTTGCAGCCTTTTGCCACCGATTCAGAGTTGATCAGCGTATCGATCCAGCTTTCCCAATCTTCTCCGCCCATCACCTTAATTGTTGCTTCAGCTTCTTCCTCTGATGCTGGAGCAAGAGTGGAGTCTATCCACTGATCGTTTTCCAGCATAATCGATGCACCAGTGACAGATTCACCAATAGGTTTGATGACACTGCGCCAAAAATCGTCAGATTCTGCCTTCGGACGAACACCAGTCGCCAAGCTGTAAATGACTAAATCTACTTCACCTTCAAAGTGAGTTTCGATAGCTTCGATTACTTGGTTGCGCACAGAATCAGAAAAAGCATCGCCCACGATGTTTACTGCTGTTCGACCGTGATGAGTTGCTTCTTCTTTAAAGTAAATGTTGTTGTACCAACCAGCACTACCAACGCCCTTATCAGATGGTCCACGCTCGAATGAAACGCCGATCGTGTCGGCCTCAGCGCCGCCAAAGGTGAGGGCGATGCGAGCAGCCAATCCGAAACCGGAAGACGCACCGATGATCAAAACCCGTTTGGGACCATTTTGGATCTGCGGAGCTTGTTTTACGTAATTAATTTGCTCTTTGATGGAAGCGCGGCACCCATACGGATGTGCCGATCGAGCTACAACACCTTGAATTAACGGTTCTATTTGCATTGTTATTATCTAACCTTGGTGAATAAGATGCCGAGTAGAGTAACGTAAAGTTTGGTAAAACTTATTGAGCTAGACCATCAAAATTAGAGATGTTTAACCAATTCTTGCGCAACGAAGTCTGCGATAAAAGGCTGAGCTTCTGGTTTTGGGTGCAGACCATCATCCATCATCCATTCAGGTTTAATGATGACGTGCTCTAAGAAGAAGGGCATCAGAGCCACTTTTTGGTGTTCAGCAAGCTTAGGGTAAATATCGTAGAACATATCGCTATAGCGCTTACCGTAGTTTGGTGGCACACGGATTTGCATCATCACAACATCCGCACCAGAATCTTTGATCATGGTAATCATTTTCGATAAGTTCGACGTAATAAGTTTAGGTGGGAATCCACGAAGACCATCGTTGGCACCGAGTTCAATAAGCACAACGTCAGGAGTGTGCTGCTCAAGGAGAGCTGGCAAACGCGCAAGACCATTACCTGTGGTGTCCCCTGAGATACTGCCATTTACAACTTTTACATCTTGACCATGTTCTAGTAACGCATCAGGAAGTAAGCTAGGCCAACTCTCTTCGATTGGCATTTGATAGCCAGCGCTTAGGCTGTCACCCAAAACAAGCAACTTTTCGTTCGCCTGCGCAGAAGCGGAAAGACAGAAAAAAAGAACTAAGGAAAGTATACGAATCATGCAAACACCTGTACTTAAAGCACCTATTGTTCAAGCTAATTTAGTTTCTAAACAAGTCTCTACTAATCAAGAACATTTAACAATCCTTAAAAATGTAAATGTTGACATTAGAAAGGGCGAGAAGATTGCCATTGTTGGTACCTCTGGCGCGGGCAAGTCTACATTGATGACACTGCTCGCTGGATTAGATACCCCAACCTCAGGCGAAATCACCTTATTAGGGCATGAGCTTTCAAAGTTAGACGATGAGGCTCGTGCAAAAATTCGTGCGGACTCGTTGGGCTTCGTATTTCAAAGCTTTCTTCTCATCCCAAGTTTGAGCGCATTACGAAATGTCACGTTACCTTGTCTTCTACGTGGTGAAGCTGAAGATGATGCAAGAGCAAAAGCATTGCTGACAGCGGTTGGGCTGGAAAAGCGTCTCGACCACTTACCAAGTCAATTGTCGGGGGGAGAACAACAGCGTGTCGCTCTTGCAAGGGCATTTATGACTCAGCCAGAACTGCTGTTTGCCGATGAACCAACGGGAAACCTCGACCATCAAACCGCCGAAAGAGTCATCGAGCTTCTGTTTGATTTGAATGAACAGCATGGCACAACCTTAATACTGGTTACTCACGACAGTCATTTAGCCAGTCGTTGTGACCGTGTATATCGAATGGAAGCAGGCGAGTTGCAGGAGGAGGTGATATGTCCGTGATCTCTTCAAGTGAGCAAGACTCAACTCAGATGCCTAAGCAGGCTAAACAATCGCCAAACAAAAGCTTAGTACGTTGGAGTTTGGGTGAAATCCGTCAAGGAAATCTATGGCCGATCAGTGTTGCCTTGATTCTCGTGATTGCCAGTATTTTTGCGCTCTCGGCTCTGGCAGAAAGAATGGAGCAGGTGATCGTTAAGCAAGGTAAAGATGCGTTAACAGCTGATGCTGTTTTTGTGTCTGCTAACCCTATACCAAATACTTTGTTGGCTGCTACCGACGAGATGTCACGCTCTACCATGACACGATTCGCTACCATGGCATTCAGTGATACTGGCATGCAGCTTATCTCTGTTCGTGCCGTTGATGAGCAGTACCCTCTGATGGGTGAATTAGTCTTGGACAATAACTCAGCCGGCCACGTCAAAGAAAACCAGCTATGGCTTGATGAACGCATCATGGCGCAGCTTGATGTTAAAAAGGGTGACGCTGTCACTATTGGTGATGCGGACTTTATCGTTTCAGGTGTAGTTTTGATGGAACCAGGTTTGAGCTTTAACCCATTCCAACAAATGCCTTCAGCCTATATTCATCAAAGCGATGTTGAAAAAACAGGGGCAATCCAGTTGGGGAGCCGTGTTCAATATCGTTTGTTTTTAAAAGGCGACGATGCAACATTAACGCAACTGCAAGACAGTACTGAATTGTCACCAAGTGATCGCTGGAGAACGCAAGATACTGCAAGTCGAAGTAACGAAGTCTTCGAACGAACAACTCAATACCTGTCTTTGACGGTTGCTATTGTTATCATCATGGCGGCAACGACGTTGGTTTTGACTTGCCAAAGCTACGTGAACAGCCGAACGCAAACCATCGCAATGTTGAAAAGCTTGGGGGCGAGTCGCCGCTGGATTGAAAAGTGGCTTTTGATTCAAGTCACTATTTTGCTGCTTAGTGCCAGTATTGTTGGTCTGCTATTAGGTAGTGGTTTGGAGTATTTATTGCGAATTCCCCTCAGGGATTTGTTGCCTAATCCACTGCCTAGTTACGGTGTCACTCCTATCTTGATTTCAGTTGTATCAGCGGTTCTTATTACTGTTCCAGCGCTTGGGATTCCCTTACTCGGATTAATCAAAACACCTGCTCTAGAAGTTCTTCAACAAGGTTCTGGCAAACGCTCTTGGAAACGCATGTGGCTTATCTTAGTGCCCGTCGTGCCTTTGCTTATCCTTTATGCAAACAACACTCTGGTTTGGATTGTACTTGCGGGCATTGCGATGTTATTTGTCGTGCTTGCGGCAACGAGCGTTGCGCTCACTAAGTTATTTGCTCGAGTTTCTACTCGGCCAGCAATGAAGCTTGCACTCAGTCGAATCAATCGCACACCAGTTACCAGTGGTTTGCAGTTTGGCGCTTTATCGCTTTCTCTGATGTTACTTTCGATAATTTGGTTAGTACGTAGCGATATTCTTGCTGATTGGTCGAGAACACTTCCTGCGGACGCACCTAACGTATTTGCTTTGAATATCGCTGATTACGAACTAGACAGTTATCTAGAAACATTGGACAAAAACAACGTGACGCGGTCACGAGCTTTCCCAATCATTCGTGGTCGATTAGCAGAAATTAATGATGTAAGCGTTAAAGAGATTAAATCAGAGGGGCAAGGCTCAGATGCCGTGAGTCGTGAACTTAACCTCACTTGGGGGGAGACACTTCCTGAGTACAACGATGTCATATCTGGTGAGTGGAAAAACAAAGCCAGTGTATCGGTAGAAGCACAGGTTGCAGATGAACTGGGTATCGAACTTGGTGACAAATTGCGGTTTGTTATTAACAGCCAAAACTTCGATGCCACTGTTGATAGCATTCGTCATGTTGAGTGGCGTGATATGAAGCCTAACTTCTATTTCATCTTTTCGTCTGACGTGATGGCAAGCTTACCAGGCTCTTATTTGATCAGTTATCGTATCGACGATGATAACAATGCATTGTTGACGTCGATGTCACGTGCACATCCGACGGTCTCCGTACTCGATATTCGAACCATGGGTGACAAAATCCAAACACTTATCCAACAAATTGTATCGGCAATCACCATATTGGCATTGCTTGGTGTAGTGGCTGGTCTTTTGCTGATATTTACATTGCTTCGTTTGAGTTTGTCTCAACGCCAGCAGGAAATTCGACTCTATCGAACATTGGGGTCAAGTAAGAAGCGTATCAACACTACGCTATGGGCTGAATACGGCATTATGGCAATGGTGGCGAGTGGCGTTGCAGTGTTTGCAGCAGAGGTCTGTGTTGCTGCTGTGATGAAATATGGCTTTGAGCTTAATGCGCAGATCCACCCTGAATTGTGGATAGCTTTACCTTTCGCTACGTTTGTTGTTCTTGCTTTAGTGGTAATGAGCCTTTTGAAAAGATTGTTAACGCCAGTAAACACTTAATTAGCCTCCGTTTAACTACCGCGGATGCACTCCATGACAGTTTTATTTTAGTTATCCACAAAAACGGTGGATAACTTTTGGGATAACTGAGTTGTTAGTAAAGTGGGGTGTTTCCGCAGGCTTTATGCCATGGGTGTTAGCGTAAAAATATTATTCACACAGGGTCAAAAACACGCTTTCCTAACAACCTCGTCAAGCACTTTTTTCGGAAATTTTTTGCTCTCAAAAGTAACTTTTGACGTATACCGTTAACAAACGCAAACCCATGAACTTTTTGTGATTTTAATCATACTCAAACCCGAGTAGAATCGACACTAAGTAAAGATTTCTCCTTATAAAATTTTCAGTGAAGCAATGAAGTCTGAGTTTCCAAATCGTAAAGATAAACACATCGCTATCGTTGGTGGTGGCGTAGCAGGTTCAACTGCTGCGATTCACTTTGCCGAGTTAGGTTTTAAAGTGTCCGTAATCGAAAAAGGGGTATCGTTGGTGAATGGTCCCCCAATATGCCATTTGCATGCCGGCGGCAACCTGTATCGAGAGATTTCTGAACAACAATGTTTAGATCTTCTAACCCAGTCTATTGAGACGATTCGCTTGTATCCCCATTCACTGAATATTCGTCCGACTATTATTGCTGTTCCGTATTCAGACGGTGGTGATCCAGAAACTTTGTTACCACGACTGGAAGTGATTAAACGTGCTTACCAAACGCTGGTTGTCCAAGACGCTCGAAACCAAGTTCTAGGTGAACCTGATGAGTACTACAAACTCTACTCGAAGGAAGCGTTACTACAACTTGCGAGCCAAGCTCAACCAGAACAGCCTCAAAGCATTGATGAATGGTGCATCCCATTTGCTCAGCATGCCGATCTAGATGAGCTTAAATACCCGGTTGTGGCGGTTCAAGAGTATGGTTGGAGCGTATTCCGTCTTGCTGCAATCGCGAACATGACTTTAGAGCAGATGCCAAACGTCGATGTAATTACACAAGCGGAATTGGTGGAGTCTCATTGGAATGGTTCTGCTTGGACTTTGGCTTATACAAAAGATGGCTCTGAACATGCGTTGAACTGCGACTTCTTAGTGAATGCGTGCGGTTTTGAAACCGGAGTCGTGGACGACAAGGTAGGTGTCCGGCGTGAACGTCTTGTTGAGTTTAAGGCAGCATACGTCACTCGTTGGAACGAATGTACTCAACAATGGCCAGAGGTTATTTTCCATGGTCCTCGTGGTACTGATAAGGGCATGGCTCAATTAACACCTTATGGCGATGGTTATTTTCAACTACATGGGATGACCAAAGGTATTACGTTGTTTGACGATGGTTTAGTCGAAAGTTCACAGGCTTCTGCGCAGCCAGAACTACCGACAAGTTTGTTATCGAAAATACGACATGGTTGGCGTCAAGAGATACTTGATGAGCGTACCGACAATGCGATAGCACACATGGCGCAGTTCATTCCAGATTATCATACGGCAGTAAGAGGTGGTAAGGCGTTATTTGGTGCTCAGCAGATCCCAGGGACAGATCCAGTACTGCGAGCCGCGGACGTCACGTTTGAAGAAAATAACTACGCGCGTATCGAAGTGGTTAAAGCGTCGTCTACATTACTCGCTGCGCAGAAAATGGCGCAATATTGGTTTGATATTGAACCTAGCGATAACGTCGAGCAGCAGCATCCTGTGACTGTCCATTGGACTGATCAAGAAGTAGAGGATTGTGCGATCAAACTGACCTATGAGCGTGGTTATCCGCAAGCATTAGCAGAGCGCTACGGTATGTAACATCCGCGCTTGATACTAAACTACAAGAAGGGCTCAATAACCAAAAAATTGAGCCCACTGACACCATACATCTTGTAGACCTTGTCTATCTCCTCGTATAAAGCTCACGGATTGTCCCGGTTTTGCCTGAGCCAAGCGCGGCAAATCAATCCTAGCGACGCAGCCAAACTTAGGATACCCCCCAATAGTCTGATGATCATTTAACAAAATGATTGGTTTCCCGTCGTTTGGTATTTGGATAGACCCAAGCGCAATACCCTCAGATAAAATGCCATCGTAAGGAGGAGTGATAGTTTCACCTTCTAGGCGATAACCCATGCGATTCGAGTTTGGCGATATTTCAAATATCGTGGAATAGAAACGGTCGATCGCTTCTTGAGAGAAGTCGTTGTATTGATAACCCTCAATAACGCGAAGCTTGATAGGAAGGTTATAATCAGGCTTAAAACGAAAAGTCATTTGCTTGGACTTTCGGCTAGGGAGTGCGTGTGGGTTGAAACTTAAGATGTCTCCAGCTTTCAATGCCAAGCCATTTTGTTCGATGCCTCCTAAGGATTCTCTTAATACTGTTGATGAACTTCCTAAATGTTTCTCGACATTAAAACCGCCTTTCACGGCTAAGTAAGCTCGAAGACCATTGCGTGGCATTCCAAACTTAAGTGTTTGTCCTTTTTTTAACGAAAAGTCAGACCAATTGGTGAGTGCTATTCCGTCAATAGAAGCGTTTAAATCGCCCCCACAAATAGAAAGGTGACAGTCTTCTAGTGCTTTGAAGCTGGCATTCCCAAGCGTAATTTCAATGACTGAGCAATTTACAGGATTCTTTAATAGATGATTTGCCCAACTGTAAGCGTAATCATCAACCGGACCGCCTTGCGTAATACCAATATGAGCGAGCCCAAAACGACCGAAATCTTGAATCAATGAGAGTGGACCTGGTTTCTCTACGATTAAACCTGAAAAACTCATAATTTGCCCCCTAAATTGATGTATTCCTGTCTTGTGATTGAACTAAAAGTGACCTTGTCACCAACTTCAAAAGGAATAAATGGAGGCGTATCAGTGAACAACGAGATGGGTGCTCGACCTATGATGTTCCAGCCTCCAGGGCTATCTGAAGGGTAGACAGCGGTTTTACTGTCCGCTATCGCGACGCTGCCGGCTGGAACGTGAGTGCGGGGGGTATTGTGTCGTGGCATGTGTAATGCCTTTGGTAAGTCTGAAAGAAACGCGAACCCTGGCGCAAAGCCGATTGCTGATACCGTGTAAACCGTTTTGGTATGCAACTCGATCAATTCAGCCAACGGCAAACCAGCATCGTTGAATCGTTCTAAATCGAGCGCGGTCTCTTCTGAGTAGTAAACCGGAATGGAAATGTAGTTAGGTTGCTTATTATCCATCGAGCGGACATCAAAACGAGTAACGAGTTGGTTCAATTCTTTGAGGATGATGGATTCGTTAATTCTAAAGGGCAGGTAATCGATCAAAATAGTTCGGTATGACGGAACAACATTCATGATAATGAGGTTAAGTTTATCGGCAATCTGATGTGCTAACTCACCAATGTGTTCGACGGTCACCGCTTCATGAAAGCGAATCAGAATACTGCATTCAGAGATAGGAGAGATTGAAAACTGCCCTTGATTCATTAATTTCCTCCGGTGTAGAGACTTTGGCGAATCTTTTGAATCAATGCGATGGATTCGTCATTATCTCCGTGGACACAAATTGTGTCAGCTTCTAACAAAATATATTGACCCGATGCCGTTTTGACTCTTCCTGATTCAGCAAGCATTTTGACTTGTTCTAATATAGCGTGTTCGCTGTTTAAGACCGCATTAGGTTGTGTTCTGGGTGTGAGCATTCCATCATCTTGATACAGACGGTCCGCAAAGGCTTCAAATAACAGAGGTACATCAAAATCATCTGCTATTTCGAGATACTTTTCATTTTCTTGAGAGGCGAGGATCATTAGTGGAACTTTAAAAAGTGCCGCTGCTTTCACTACGGCGAGAAAAACGCCATCGCTTTGCATCATATCGTTATAAAGCGCACCATGGGGTTTGATATACCCTATGTCGGTATACTGCGCTTTGCACAAAGCTTGTAACGCGCCAACTTGATAAATCACCATGTTGGTAATTTCATCATTGGTCATTTTTAAGCTCCGACGACCAAAGCCTTGTAGGTCGGGATAACCAGGATGAGCACCAATTTCAACGTCGTGTTGGTTAGCGAGAGTAATCGTATCGTGCATGACATTAGGATCAGATGCGTGAAATCCACAAGCGATATTCGCCATGTCAATGTGAGGCATTACACTCTCATCGGCACCCATTTTCCACGCGCCAAAGCTTTCGCCCATGTCGCAATTCAGTGTCAGTTGCTGGTTATTCAATGTCATACGTTTATAAAAGTCCAAAGTATGCTCTAAAAATGCAGGAAATTACGTTTAAGTTCAGTGACTAACTTCATTCTTCAAGAAGAAGATTATCAAATGAAGTGGTGAAAAGATCGTCGTGTTCTTTGAAATGATCCGAAATTTTAAGAAAATCATGACTAATCAGTCTAATAATTGAGATTTACGGCTTCATTTCAAGATTTGTCGTGTTAGTCTTGGCTCTTCTTTTTTGTGTGATAGTTTGCATAGCAATCCTTTCGTTATTTTGATTGCTTTCTGCGACAGGAATATATATGTCATTACGAGCAAAGCTAATATGGCCGATTCTCGCTTTCATCACGGTCATCTTTGTTACATCTCAAAGTTACACGTCATATAACACTTATCAGTCCGCCAAACATGAATTGGTCGAACAGACCAAAGTTCTGATCAATGATGCTTCTCACTCAATTAAAGATGCGCTTGCAACAAAGAACAAGCCAAAAGCGCAAACCATTTTGGCTGATCTGCTTAAGAAGCCAAACGTATCACGCGTAAAGCTTTACGACAAAGACAATAATCCATTTGCTGTATTTGCTTTGGATGGCTTTGCTGCACCTTCGCCGACAGTTAAAGAGCGAAGTCGTCTGCATGAAGTAGGATACGCACTATCTGCACACTTTCTGTACGTTTTTGAGCCTATTATTCACGAAGGACAAGTCATCGGATCGATTAGGGTGACGTTGTCACGAATCCCATTGTTCGAAGTACGAGATGCATTGCTACAAGACGGTGGGCTGTTCTTAGTCATTCTTTTAGCTGGTGGAGTTATGTTCTACTTTGGGGTTGAACGACGAGTTCTTCGTCCCATAGAGGAAGTCAATCGAGCGTTGCAAGATTTAGCTAACGGGCATCACCTTAGTGGAAGGATTCACCATAAATCAAAAGACGAGGTCGGTGCATTGGTCGCTTCTTTCAACTTTATGGTTGAAAAACAGCAGCGACTTGAAAAGCAGCGCAAACATAGCTTGGAAGTGCTAGAGCGCCGTAAGGTGTTCGCCGAAGAAGTGATTGATTCTATTCAGGATTCGTTAATAGTCACGGACAACTTAGGGAGAGTGATTCATTGTAATACTGCTACGCAACGTATTTTTGAACATACTTACCAAGGGATAGAAACGGCAAACATTTGCGATCTAATCCAGACCAAGACGCCAAACGAGCTTGGACAAATACTAAGCCGAGGGCTTGAATGTGATGATATCCACCTGGAAAGTGGTGAAGGGAAGCAACAGCTAAGTTTAACCAGTCGACGCTTAGCGAAAAACGGCTATATGCTTTTCGTAATTCAGGACATCACAGAGATTGAAGAAGCGATGAATCGCCAAAGAGTAGCGGGTCGTGTATTTGAAAGCAGTCAAGATGGTTTAGTGGTGCTTAACCACCAAGGCATTATTACCATGGTTAATCCAGCAGTGACGAAGCTCGTCGGTGTAGAAGCTGACCAATTAGTGGGTAAGCCGTTCATCAAATCAATTCGCTGGAGAAAGCTACAAGCTATGATGCCGAGCATTCAAGAATCTATTGAAAACTATGGTATGTGGCAAGGAGAAGTGATTGAGAAGAACCATCTAGGTCAACTCGTTCCAATGTTTGCAAAGGTTAATTGCATTAACAAGAGCGATGACCAAAACACTTATGACATGGTCATCATTCTAACCGACCTATCAAGTGCAAAAGAGATGGAGCGTTTGGAGTATCTTGCACATCACGACGCCTTAACCGGGTTGGCAAATCGTTCTAAGTTCCACCTAGAGCTCGAAGAATTGGTACAAAGATCAGGCTATTTGCGCGACGAATTCGCGGTACTTTACTTGGATTTAGATGGCTTTAAGAATATCAATGACACTTATGGTCATGATGCAGGTGACGAAGTGCTCAAACAAGTGGCAGACCGGATGGCTGCGGCAACTCGGCATAGCGATTTGATTGCTCGTTTATCGGGAGATGAATTTGTCATGTTGGTCAACCCAGCAAATCAGAAGGTCGTAACAAGGATTGCAGAACAGTTACTTGAAACGGTTTGCTCTCCAATTGAATACCGAGGATCCCTGCTTAAAGTTGGCGTGAGCATTGGTGTGAAACTGGTTGGCGTTAACGAGCGTGACGCAACGCGTATTCTTAAGAGTGCCGATACAGCAATGTACCAAGCTAAGAAAGCAGGTAAAGGTCAAGCAATTTTAATGGGTTGCGAATCCCCAGAGACTGTTTAACTGTGGGCTAAAAACCTTTAGACTAGCGCGATTCGCGTCAGAAGGATATATAACATGAAAGTACTTGTTACGGGTGGTATGGGCTACATTGGCAGCCACACTTGTATTCAAATGATCGAAGCTGGTATGACGCCAGTGATCCTTGATAACCTATACAACAGCAAACCTACAGTGCTTGAGCGCATTGAAAAGGTTTGTGGTGCAAGACCTGAGTTTATTGAAGCGGACATCCGCGACAAAGCCGCGCTTGTTGAAGCAATGAGAGCGCACAACATTGAAGCTGTTATTCACTTCGCCGGTTTAAAAGCAGTGGGCGAGTCGGTAGAAAAACCGCTTGAGTACTACGATAACAACGTTAACGGTACGCTAGTGCTTGTTGATGCTATGCGTGAAGCAGGAGTTAAATCCATCGTATTTAGTTCTTCAGCGACAGTATATGGTGATCCTGCATCTGTGCCTATCACTGAAGACTTCCCAACTAGCGCAACTAACCCTTACGGTCGTAGTAAGTTAATGGTTGAAGAGTGTCTAACAGACTTCCAAAAAGCGAACCCAGATTGGAGTATTACGCTTCTCCGCTACTTCAACCCTGTTGGTTCTCATCCAACGGGTGAGCTAGGTGAAGATCCTCAAGGCATCCCAAACAACCTAATGCCTTTTGTCTCGCAAGTCGCAGTAGGTCGTCGTGAGTTTTTATCTGTGTTTGGTAGTGACTACCCAACAAAAGACGGTACTGGTGTGCGTGACTACATCCATGTAATGGACCTATCTGATGGTCATGTCGCCGCTCTTGAAAAAGTTGGCAATAAAGCTGGCCTGCATATTTACAACCTTGGTACCGGTAATGGTTATAGCGTTCTTGAAATGGTTAAAGCATTTGAAAACGCATCAGGCAAAGAAGTGCCGTTTAAGTTAGTTGATCGCCGCCCTGGTGATATCGCGGAATGTTGGGCTGACCCTTCAAAAGCTGCAAACGAACTTGGTTGGAAGGCTGAGCGCACGTTAGAAGAAATGACAGGTGATACTTGGCGTTGGCAGGCAAATAACCCTCAAGGTTACCCTGACGCTTAAAAAATCAAGTTTTACATATTAATAACAAAAAGGCGCACTTCTGCGCCTTTTTTGATCTAAATCGGAAAAATTCGTAAATTACTGGTTAAAAGGTAGCTTAGATAAATAGAACTGCTAAACTATGTCCGACTCTTAATTTAGGTCGTAAATTTTCTTAAGACTATCGGGGTAGTTCATGGAACTTGGTCTAATCATCGCTTTCATCGTGGCAGCAGCAATCATGGTGAAAAAAGAGATGGCAAAGCAGTAAGTTTTCATTTTTCATTCTTTTCTTAACATTTTTGAAATGAAAACGCGTAAAAAAGTCAGCATATTGCTGGCTTTTTTGTTTTTGTAGCGCAAGTTCTTCGTTTATGACTCATTTATCAATCATTTTCGCAATGTCGCTGCAGATAGTTAGCTTTGTTTGAAAGTGGAAAAACAAAAAAGCACCCAACTAAGCGGGTGCTTTACGAACAGTTTTATAAATTGATGTCACTTAGAACTGGTAATCTACAGAAATTGCCCAGTTACGACCCGGTAAGCTATGGAAGTCTTTGTTGTCCGTACTTTCGAGACCGCGAACATCTTGGTATGTCCAGTATTTCTTATCAAATGCATTGAACAAGCCTGCTGTCAGCGTTAGGTCTTTGATAGGCATGTAATATGCGGTTAAGTCCATTACACCGTAACCTGCCGAGTCAATTTGGTCATCACTAGACCAGTCATCTTTCTTAGCTGCAAGCTTAAGAGATGCAAGACCACCAAAATGATGCTCGACGTTGTCGTAACCTAAACCAAGTACAGAAGACAAAGGAGCGACACTATCTAGTGCTTTACCTGTTGTTTTATCTTCACCATCTAGGTATGTCACAGATACTCTCGTGTACATACCTTTAGGGGCGTCAAAAGCTTCATCTAGCAAAAGTGTAGAACTAAATTCAACACCAGAAATGTCGACTTCATCTCGGTTTACGATCGTGAATCGGTCTTTATTTGGATCGATTTTTGGTAGTTCTTCTGAGTCGATAAAGTCTTTGTACTGAGTGATAAAGCCTGTAAGTTCAAACTGCGCAAAGTTGTTTTGACCACGGAAGCCAATTTCGTAAGAAAGGCTTTTCTCGGCTTCTAAATCTGGGTTAGGAACGAATTCAGCACCAGTGTCGTATTCATAGTAAAGCTGCTCAACTGTAGGTGCCTTAAAGCCCTGACTGATTTGGGCAAAAGTACTTAGTTTGTCGTTAAGGTGGTAAACCGCGCCCAGTTTCCCAGTAAATGCGTCATTACTGTTCTTACCTCGTTCGGTAGTAAAGCCTGCGTCAGATGTTGGATCCGCTTCAAATGAATCGTAACGGATGCCCGCATTTAGTACTAATGTATCGTTAAGTAAGAATGCATTGTCTTGAAGGAAAATACCCCATTCGGTGACGGTGGCATCAGGGATTGTCGTTGAGCCAGGTTTACTAGTGCCATTGTCGTGGTAAATATCCACATTCGTTAGACTAAAATCTGTCACCACAGAATTTAGACCGTAGGTCAGTTCGTGAATTGCATTTCCGGTTGTGATTACCTTGTCGAACTGAGCATCAAACTGAAGCGACTCGTCTTCAGCTTGACGTAGGCGAGTGCGATCCCCGTTATAGCCAATGTAACCTAAATGGTCAGTGACATTAGCGAAGTTAGAGTTTTCGCTCTCTGTGACCTGATAGTTAAGGTCTAATTTCATTGAGTCGAAAGCTGCATTTGCTTTAGTGAGTTCGTAGTTTACGCCATAACGCGTACGTGTCATTTCATCACTAGCTTTTGCGTTAGCATAAGTAACGCCAGGTCTTGGACCAAAATTAAGTGTGTAGTTGCCACGACGATCGTTTTCATCGTAGTTGTAGTTATAGCGCTCGAAGACAAAGCCGAGTTTGTTGACATCGTTAATGTTGTAATAAGCTTTTGCCAAAATGTTATTTAGATCTTTGTCTGCTGGGTTCTCAAGACCACGTGCTGAACCATCAATGTCGGAACCATCACCGTAGGTTTCAAGCTCGCTGCCGGTAGAGTAAGTTCCCATCAATAGTGTTTCAAACTTGCCACGGCGCATTGCCCAAGTTAACGTGTTCTTGAATTGTTCGTCTGCAGAGAAGTAGCTCGATTTAATGCCAAAACGAGTCTCGTCACCGTCAGTTTTTAGAACGTCTGAAGGATCTTTTGTCTTAAGAACAACAACGCCACCCATTGCATCAGAGCCATATAGGGTAGAGGATGGACCCTTGTTAATCTCTATACTGGTCAGTGTGTCGAGTTCAATCGCGTTCGGATAAATTGCTTGAACCGCACCGCCCCCTGGATTGAAAGGAGTAGCTTGCTGAACGCCATCAATCACAACTTTCACGCGGTCGCCTTCCATGCCGCGAATGTTAAAGCCCGAAATGCCAAAACGACCGGAAGTGGTTGCTTCCACTCCAGGGGTATATTGAACGGCATCATAAAGGTTCTTTGAAAGTGTGCGGTCAATATCTTTTGACGATACGGTCTCAACTGAAGCTGAAACATCATTAACGTTTTGTTCGGTACGAGTTGCAGAGACGACAACTTCATTGAAAGTTGAGCTTTCTTCTGCGTATGCACCTTGTGATAGGGCAATGAGAATAGAGGCTGACAAAATTGATTTTTTATACATTGGCTTCAATACCTTAAGTCCATAATAGGCAATAACAACGTGCGGTATCTTAGTTTATGCAAATGGTAATTACTATCATTACTATTGTTATTTAGTGTTATTTTTGTCAATGGAAATTTGTGCTATGCGCAACCTAGTCTTTATTTATCAATCTGTTATATTGTTTAAAGTCATTTTCTAGTATAAATTTTTAAATACCACTACTGTGATTTAAATCACGCAAATAGGGAGCTATAGTGCAGAGCCCAATCACTTTAGAAGCACTTCATATCTTGGATGCTATTGATAGAAGAGGAAGTTTTGCTGCTGCTGCGAACGAATTAGATCGCGCGCCTTCTTCGCTTAGCTATCAAATTCAGAAACTGGAACAAGATCTCGATATCATCATTTTCGATCGTTCAGGTCACAAAGCACATTTCACAGAAGCCGGGAAGTTAATTCTTGAGCGTGGTAGGGCAATTCTGCAAGCTAGTGAGAAGCTTGTTAATGATGCAACGCTCCTGGCCAATGGCTGGGAACTTGATATTACGGTGGCTTTTGATGGAATTATTCCTATTTCAAATTTCTTCCCAATGGTAGATGCGCTATCTAACGTGAGTAGTACAAGGGTGAGGTTACAAGAAGAGATTCTTGCGGGAAGTTGGGAGTCGCTAAATACCGGAAGGGCAGACTTATTGATATGTCCGGCTCTCGATACACTTCCGCAAGATGTTAAGGCCGAAAAAATTGGTAAAATGAGTATGGTTTGGGTCGCCGCTTCTGATCATTATGTGCATAAACGAAGTGGGGATTTTGATGACAATGCCCGAGAAAAATATCGCGTTATTGCGATTGCTGATACGGCAAGAGAGCAGCCAGCGCTATCAATCAATGTAATGCAAAAACAGCCAAGACTCACAGTGACCAATTTCCCTGCCAAAGTTGAAGCACTAACTTCCGGGTTAGGTATTGGGACGCTACCAAGTCAAATCGCGGAACCTTTAATAGAGAGTGGCGTTCTTAAACGCATTGAAGGTACGGAAGAACAGCCAATTGATATTATTTTAGCGTGGCGCAGAAATACGATGGGCGAAGCCAAATCTTGGTGCGTACAATACCTTAAGAAAAATTGGCGTCTCAAATAAAAAAATCCCAGCATATGATGCTGGGATTTTTCGTTAAGAAGTGTGTTGATAACTAAAATTCGTACTTCGCTGTAATAGCCCAGTTACGACCGGCTTGTGTTAGGTCTTTATTCTCAGTTTTCATTCCGCTTACATCATTCCAACTGTAGTATTCTTCGTCTGCCACATTAAATACTCCCGCTCGCAGGGTGAGATCTTTAATTGGCTTGTAGTATGCAGTTACGTCAACAACAGTTGCTGAAGAAATTGGTAGGATGTCATCACCATTGATATCACTGCTGTCTTTCGACGCAGTGTAGTTAACCGTTAGTGAAGAACCCCAGTTTTGTTCAGAGTCGTAGTTGAAGCCAGCAACTAGATTCCATGGGTTAACACTGTTTAATGGATCGTTGTTTCCGTCTTCACCTTCAGTATAGGCTGCAGCAACTCGAGAACTAAAGCCTTTTACTGGCATGAACTTATCCCAAGACAGTTGGTTGGAAAATTCAATACCTTTGATTGTTGCTTTACCAATGTTCACGGATTGGTAAACCGCAGGGTCGATACCTGGAATGAAGCTGCCTGAAACTTGTTGTCGCTCGATAAAGTTATCGTAGTCACTGTAGAATACCGCGACTTCACTGCTTGAAATGTCGTTGTTGTGGCGCCAGCCAAACTCATAAGAAATACTTTCTTCTGCTTTCAAGTCTGGGTTTGGTTTGTTTATGTAACCGTGCATCGGGTTACCAAACGAGTAATACAGCTCTTGAAAATCAGGTGCGCGGAAACCTTGGCTTATCTGGGCAAACAAACGGTGTTGTTCGTTTAGTTTGTAGATCGTGCCTAAACGAGCAGTAAACGCGGAGTCAGAGAACTTTTTGTATTCGTTATCAGGGTTACCACTTGGGTTGTCGCTAGCGTTGCCAGGATCGGTTTCGAATGAGTCGTAACGAACACCAGGAGTGATGATGAAGTTGCCGACGGTAATCTCATCTTGTAGGAAGACTCCGTAACGACGTTCACTTGCCGATGGGATGTAGAAGATCTCTTTATCCGTCCCACCGCTATTGAACTCTTTGTTTATGTTCTTAATGTCTTTATCTAAGTAAGACGCACCATAAACGATGTAATGTTCAGTGCTACCAAGCGTTAGGTACTTATCTAACTGCACGTCGAACTGGAAGCCTTCATCGCTGTAGGTGTAATCTTTGCGTTGATTGTTCAAGCCTTTGACACGATGTGTTATACCAGTTTCGTCTTTACTTAAGTAATCTAGTTGCCACGTTAATGTGTCAGCAATTGATGCTTGAGCGTCCCAAATATGCTTAATACCGACTTGATATTGTTCAGTTGTATCTTCGCTTCGTCCATCCGTGTAGCCATCATATGATTGAATGCCATCACCTTCATTGCGAATGTAGTTACCGCTAAATTCAAGTCTATGTGCTTCGTTTAACTGATATTGTAATTTCACTAAAAGGTTATTGGCAGAGGTATCGGCATCCGCTAAATCACCAAAGTTATCAAGCTCGCTACCATCACGGCGAGTGTAAGCAACTAAAGACTCAAGGTCCCCGGTTTTGTTTGCAAGAGCTACCGATTCGCTGAATGTATTGTCTTCTGAAGAGTAGTTAAATTTCGCATGACCACCAAAATCACGACCCTTTAAGAAGTCCGAAGGGTCTTTCGTTTCGAAAGCTACAATGCCACCAATTGCGTCAGAACCATGCAAAGATGATGCTGCACCTTTTACGATTTCCACTGCTTTAACAAGATCGGTGTCAACTTCAACACGAGAAGAGTTAATAAAGTTATTGCCTGAATCGAACTGGTTACCTTGAGCAACACCATCAACTAGAACTTTAATTCGGTTGCCTTCGATACCACGAATGTTGATACTTTGAACACCTTGTCGGGCATTCGTCTCGACGGTAACTCCTGGCGTGTATTTAAATAGATCATCAAGACCGGTAATCATGCCATCTTCGATGTCTTGGTCTGTGACGACTGCAACTGACGCAGCAGTATCCTCGATTTGGCTATTTGTACGTGTCGCAGTAACAACGACTTCGTTAAAAGTTGAGTGTTCTTCTGCTTGTGCACCGTGAGCTAGAGCTAATAAAATTGATGCTGACAGAATTGATTTTTTATACATTGGTTCTAACACCTTATATCCATGATAGGCAATAACAACGGGCGATATATTATTTCACGCAAATGATAATTACTATCATTATTGTTATCACTAAAGTGGTGGTTAGGTATGTAAGAGAAATGACCTTTTTGTATTTAGTACATAAAATTCAACAAGATAGCTTTTTATGACATAAGCTCGACGATAAGTTCTATAAAATTAGCAAATGAGATGTCGGTCACGTAAATTGCAGTTTGATGAAAAAGCAGGCATGCGCCAGTGTGATTTATTGGTGTTTACGTATTGTTGTGGTGCATGGGTTATGGCGGTAGTTATGCATGATTTGCGATTGGTTTATTATTTTATGAAATGTTTACTCAGGTTATCCAACAAAGTCTGAAGTTAGGAGAATAGGTAGGGCTGAAAACTTACAGCCCAAATCTTTGCTTTATCAGATATCATTTTCGTTTGAGTGGTAACACCATATCTGCAGTGCCATCTGCAAATTGTACGTCCAACTCAAATCCTAAACTTTGTGCGAGTGACAGCATGCCTCGATTGGTTGGCATTGTCATTCCGGAAATCTGCTTGGTGCCTTTTGCTTGGCAGTAACTAATGATTTTTTGCATCAGTACTTTGCCCAGACCTTTACCCTTTAAATCTGATCGGACCAAAATCGCAAACTCTGCATCACTATTATCCGGTGTTATCAGAGCACGAGATACACCAATAATGGAAGGTCCATTATCATCAAAGGCAACAGCAACAAATGCCATTTCACGGTCGTAATCAATTTGGGTTAAATTTGCGAGTGCCTCATGATTGAACTCCCCAACATCGGAGAAAAACCGATTGTAGAGATCTTCTTTAGATACGCTATTTATAAATTGAGCGTGAATTGGCTCATCCTCAGGAAGAATTGGGCGCAACAGAATAGGTTGCCCGTCACGTAATGTCACTGTCTCAACAAACTCTGCGGGGAAAGGACGAATAGCTAAGCGTTCCTGCGCATCTCCATGGTACTTTTTGAGTGTCACGTCTGCGTCGATTATGGTTAATTCACTACCTGATACCAATACTGGATGTATATCCAGGCTTTCTATTTCTGGTAGTTCAACCGCCATTTGAGATATGCGAACCAGAAACTTTGACAGTTCGTTCACATCAATCGCGTCTTTATGCTTTTGCAAGCGAACTTTCCCTGATTTCAACGCAATTACCACTAAATAACGAGCTAGGTTCATATTCAGTGGTGGCAATGCCGCAACCGCATCTTGAGTGATGTTCCAATCTGAGCCTCCTTGTCCGAGCAAAATCACTGGACCGAATACTTTATCAACCGCGATACTAATTCTGAGCTCCTCAGCACTACCTAGTTTCGCCATTCCTTGGACCAACAACCCTTGTAGGTTCGCCGCTGGATAGCTCAACTTTGCGGTGTCGAGAATGGCTTGCGCGGCGCTAGATACCTCTTGGCTATTACGCAAATTGAGTGCAACACCATGTACATCAGACTTATGAGGAATATCGGGAGAGCGAAGCTTTACCGCGACCGGGTAGCCAATATTTTCCGCCATATGGACCGCTTCAGTAACTTCAGAAGCGATCCAAGTCGGAAGAATATTAAAGCCAAACTGTTCAAACAAAGGGCTGGTTTGATGCGTATCCAGCATTACTGTTTGTTTGTCCAGTAATTGTTCGTTTACCCATTCACGAGCTGAACTCACGCTACCGGAGTGTAAAGGTTCAGCGGTTGTTGGAGTTTCCATCAATTGTTTTTGATTTCGTCGGTATTCGACCAAATGCATGTAAGCAACGACAGCACTTTCAGGTGTTCTATAAGTTGGAATGCCCGCACGTGTAAAGGCTAGCCGAGCCTCTCTCGATGTCTGCTCACCAGACCAATTGGTTAATATATTGAAATGCTTATGTCGGGGATGAGCTTGAATTGCTTCAATCACAGCGTTCGCGGTTTCTAATGAATCCGACACCGCTGAAGGGCTATGCATTATTAAGATGGCATCAGCACAGTCTCCGTTCATCAGCGCGTTTATGGTATCGACATAACGTTTCTTTGTTGCATCTCCTGCAAGATCAATAGGGTTAACACCACGCCAACTAACAGGCAATGCGGACTTTAGTTGTTCGACAGACTCTTCATTTAACGTTGCGAGCTTGCCGCCTCTTTCAAATAGAGTATCGACTGCCATGATTGCAGGACCGCCGCCATTGGTTACGATAGCTAGGCGTTCGCCTCGAAGCGGAACCGAATGTGTCAACGTTTCTACTGCCGCAAATAACTCGTGCGTATTACCCACACGCAGCATACCCGTTCTTCTTATCGCAGAATCGTAGATAACATCCAATGAATCAGTGTTGCCATCGCTAAATGGGCGAGCTTGTGATGACCTACCAGCTTTGAGAACCAAGATACGACGGTTTCGTGACGCTGCACGTGCTGCTGACATAAAGCGTCGAGCATCTTTAATTGAATCAACATAAAGAAGAATGGCTTCGGTCTTTGCATCCATGCTTAAATAATCAAGCAGTTCTGCAAAGTCGATGTCTTGCCCTTGACCGATTGAGATAAAAGAAGAAAAACCAATATTCTTGTCGTTTGCCCAATCAAGAACCGTGGTACACACTGCAGCGGATTGAGAGATGAACGCAATTTTACCCGGTTGCGCTGCCACTGGAGAAAAGGAGCAGTTGAAGTTATGCCAAGGAAGAATTATCCCGAGGCTATTTGGTCCTAAGACTCTTATGTTTAGATCAGAGAAATCGATACTTTCAACGTCATCTGAAATGACGATGGCAAACTCCGTGCCGCGCTGATCTAATTCAACAAGCAGTTGTTTATTGCGTGACACATTGGTACAAAGAATGGCGATATCTGGGGTATAGGGCAGGGAGGCGACGTTAGGGTATGCGATAACACCAGATACAGACTTATATTTCGGTGTCACGGGCATGATTGCACCACCGAACCCGCTCTGAAGAAGATTCCGCATTACTATTTGCCCTGCGCGTAACTCTTTTTGAGAGGCGCCGATTACCGCAACAGAATTAGGTTTGAAGAGTTTTTGTAATTTATTCATTCTTTCTCCTTGGCCTCTTACGCCTAGAACGGTTGGTCACTCCTCATACAATCATAAACGAATAAGCATCTCTTTAAATATGGACAAAGCAGACATTGGCTCAAAAGTGAGCCAAGCGTACAGAGTTTGTGTCACTCATCACATGAAAATCACAGTTTATTGTGTTTGGTGCTTGATAAAATGACCTGCTATCGGCATGATTTATCGTAATATTTATTTAGAGCGTTTGTTACTCCATGAAAAAAATCGCAATCATCGGCTTATCAGTACTGCTTTCTGCTTGTGCTTCGGAAACTTACATCACAGATGTAACCTCAGAAAGCTACCGTGAGGACTACCAAACTCCTTCAGTTTCAAAACCTATTATGTCGTCTGAAAGCGCTGTAGTAGAGAAAGATGTAGAACCAACAGTTGTTAAAATGACTGCGAAGCCTGAAGAGAAAAAGGTAGTTAAGCTGACACCGAAAGAGCAGGTAAAACCAGTTAAGATCGTACCGCCAAGCAAGAAACAAGCGGGTATCCAGCGTTTTGGCTATACCATTCAAGTTGTCGCGGTTGGAAGCCAAGCTAAAGTGGATCAGTTCGCTCGCCAGCTTCCTCAAAATGGTCAGCCAATTTGGGAAAACTACAAAGTAGTGAACGGTACTAAGTGGTTCTCGGTACTTTACGGAGACTACGCAACAAGTGCAGAAGCAAAGCAGGCAATTTCTTCTCTGCCTGGTCATTTTCAACAGCTTAAGCCATTTGTGAAGAGTATCGATGCCATTAAGAACTCGGCATATCCTACGCTTAATAAGCTAAATTAATTTACGAAGAGAAGGGAGCGAAATGCTCCCTTCTTTTTTGGTCAAATCCTATTCGAACAGCATTCCTCACAGTAAAATAACTGTACGTTACTACTCAAAGGTTTATCATACTGAATAGTATCTTTTGGAGATCACGGAAAGATTGATTCATGATTAAAAATATCCTTTTACTATGCGGTGGCGGCTCTTCTGAGCACGAAATTTCACTGTTATCTGCTAATTTTGTTGAGCAACAGCTAAACCTCATCGAAAACGTGAACGTTACGCGTGTAGAAATTAAAAATGAAGGTTGGGTGACTAACCAAGGTGAGTTGGTTTACTTAGATCTCAACACCAAAAAATTGTGTTCTGACAACTTAAGCTTAGAAGTCGATTTCATTGTCCCTTGTATCCATGGTTTTCCTGGCGAAACCGGTGATATCCAGTCTATGTTCGAAATCGCAGGCATTCCATATTTAGGTTGTGGACCAGAAGCAAGCAGTAACAGCTTCAACAAAATTACTTCGAAACTATGGTACGACGCGATTGGTATCCCAAATACACCTTACTTATTCTTGACTCGTAACGACGAGCAAGCTCATGCGCAAGCATTACAAGCGTTTGATAAATGGGGTAAAGTTTTTGTCAAAGCTGCACGACAAGGTTCATCTGTTGGCTGTTACAGTGTCACTGAAAAGGATGGTGTAATTCAAGCCGTTAACGATGCATTTGGCTACTCTGAGCAAGTTTTAGTTGAAAAGTCTGTGAAGCCGCGTGAGCTAGAAGTCGCAGCGTAGAAATGAATGGTCAACTGTTCATTACTAAGCCCGGAGAGGTCATTGCTCCAGATGGCGCGTTTTATTCTTATGATGAGAAGTACAGCAGCTCAAGCCACTCTTTGACAGAGGTTGAAGCAAAGAACTTAACAGCAGAACAAGTTGAAGCGATTCAAATTGCTTCTGAAACCGTCTTTAAACAGATGAATCTGCGTCACTTATCTCGCATTGACTTCTTCTTAACAGAAGATGATGAGATTTATCTGAATGAAGTCAACACCTTCCCAGGTATGACTCCAATCTCTATGTTCCCTAAAATGCTGCAGAACAACGGTCACAAGTTCCACGAGTTTTTAGCAGATTGTATTAATACTGCAATCTAAATAACGTTACCGTCGTTTGTTTTGTGGTAGAAATAGGCATAACTGAGCGATATAACAACATTAATGTTTGATTATTGCTCAGTTGTAATTATGATTGTAAAAAAGCACTAAATAGATGGCTCAGTGGTATGGCAATTTCAAATTATAGAGGTTTTAACCTGCAATCAGGCGGACCTGATGGTAGCGTTTGGAAGGTAAAAATCAAAAACCACGTTTTACAAGGCAGTTTGACGGCGGTAAAAAAGAGCATAGATTGGTGGTGCGACACCGCGTCTATTATTGATCCAAAAGAGTTTGCAACTTTAGGTCAACGCGCACAAAGCACTAACAGTCCACAAACTGAAATATTTAACGGCTACACGATAAAGAACGACACTGGCGAGCCAAACGCTTGGTATTGTATGTTCAATGGCAAACTGATCAAAGGCGGCAAAGCTGCGATTCAGCGCCATATCGAAGCGTATTTAGTTGCAAAACAGAAAGCGCTACAAGCTCAACAACAAAAGAAATAAGAATATGACACTCGTATATTCAACAGAAACTGGTCGAATCAAACCTGAAGAAGAGAAGATCGAACGTCCTAAAAAAGGTGATGGTATTGTTCGCATTCAACGCCAAACTAAAGGTCGTAAAGGCAAAGGCGTTTGTATCGTAACTGGTTTAGATTTGGATGACGCGCCATTAAAACTACTGGCAGCTGAACTGAAAAAAGTTTGCGGCTGTGGTGGCTCAGTGAAAGATGGAAGCATTGAAATTCAAGGAGATGCGCGTGATAAGATTAAAGCGCACCTTGAAAAGAAAGGCATGACAGTCAAGTTAGCCGGCGGTTAATAGTATAAAAGAAGCCCTATGAGGGCTTCTTTTTTTTTAATATCCAGGGATGCAATCTCAGTAGATAATCAATATTGAATACTGACTAGAACTCATACTTTTCTAAAAATCAAAGAGTGTGCTAATAGCAGAGCAAGCAATCGCAGATTGATAGATCCATATTAGCTATTTTATGGTAAATCGCGGTTATGTTTAATGACACTCATAAAAAGCCTCATATTTTAAAATCTGAGAGGGATAGGAGCCCAAACGAAGAAAGAATTGGCGTACGTTGATATTCTATTTAACATAACACATATAATGCGCACCAAGGGGTTGGAATTTAACAATTGCTAACTCTTTGATTAAGCCTTTCATAAGTATCTGATAACCAAGCCGTAATTTTTAATTTTGCTAGTTTTAAACGTTTAAGTCATTTGTACTATTGCTGACGATTGTTTTGCACAGTCCATTAAAAACGCCTAAATGCCCGACCGCCACATTATGATGCGTTCGGTTACGGCGAAAACAACAAGAAAAATATTTTTAGTCAGTTATCCAATATGCGAGCGTTGTCATGTTTCACGAATCATTCCGCACACTCTTTTGGCGTGAGTTTAAATCTATTAAGCAAGGCGCTGATTACTTTCACGTAACCAAACCAACCGTTGTTCGTTGGCTTGATGGCACTATGCCTGTTAATCCTATGGCAGAAAAGTTTCTACTCATCAAATCACTTGGTTACTTGCCTAATGATATTCGTTGGTCTGGTTTTCGTGTCTGTGAGAAACGAGCCATTATCATCACGCCGTCTGGTCGGGAATTCAGTCCGAAGGAATTGGAATGTTTTGTATTTTGGCGTGACGAACATCGCCAACTTGTTGAAAAGTTTGGGCATATAGACCAACCAAAGGTCTATCCTGCTAAAGAAAACGTGTTGCCGTTTGAAGGCGGTCGTCGAATGAAAGCCGCCAATTGGGTTCCAACAAAAACTAAAAGAATAAAGCACTAAACTGATTTTCTATGGCTCTCAAAGACTCACCCCAATTAACAGTAAGCATGCCTATGATAATTTGAATAATGATTAGAGCGAATACATACTTCGAATACTTCTTATGATACTGAAGGTTTTTTGCCTGTATGACTTCATTAATAATTTCTTTCTCGAGCATTATCTCTGCTTCGAATTTATTTGTTTTTTCTTCAATTTTCTTTAAGTATTTTTTTAAGTAATCTTTGTATTGCTTACCTTCGTAATACAAAAAGCCACTATTATTTATGTGTTCATTAAGTGTTGATAAGGATTTTTTTTGTTCGTTAACAAGCATACTTATCGCTTGTATTTTTTCATATTTTTTATTTATATCGAGTTTTTTTGTTAGAGTTAAACTATAATTTTCGTGGATTTTTTTATCTATCTTTTGTATGAGGAATAAAAACGCGTAAATATTATGGGAGTTTATTGCGTTATGATATGTTGAGCTAAAGTCTGGATTTAAATCACCTAAAAAGCTTTGTCTCTCTGAGTGATTATCTTCTCTCAAATATATGTAATCAAAATCATCTAAAAGTTTATAAGGACCTTTAGGGAAAAGAAGTTCATGATAGCTATTACTAAAGTCCATACTTAACGGCTTGATTCTGTCATCTATTACTGTTTTGTACCCTTTTATTTCATGTCTAGATTCATTAATGAATGACTCCTGTATATATACATCTAAGGACATCGAACTTTTATGTCTTACTTTCTTGTTGAGGTTTAATTCCTTTAAGATGGCGTCAGCGTAGTTTTTTGCCTCTGATTTTAGAGTGCTTAAATTGTTTTTTATTGTTGTTTCTGCTTGTTGTTCAACTAACTGATACTGATAGACACCGTAAAACTTACTAAGTGGGTTAATGGTTAAAGTTTTTTCTTTGGTGAGAGGTGGATGATGGGAATGTCTTTTATTAGTGCTGTAGCCTCATCGCTGGTTTTTAAGTATATAGATATATAAACCTTTCCGCGACTTAATGATATTCCTGACACACTACTATCATTAAACAGGGATGAGTTGTGTTTTATAGTTTTAGATGTGAATTTCCTCAGGGAATAATTTACATTTGCAGGCATGAAATACCCTAGGCTAACAGCGTGTTCACCTGATGATTGAGGTTCTAGTAAATACTTTTTTTCGCCGCTTTTTCTCTGCCACTTGTTTATTATATCGATGTCCCGAGTATTTAACTCCAAAAGCAAATGAACTCCAGCAACCCTCCATTTAATTTCTGGATTAATTAAGCTAATTGTATTGTAGTGGTGTTGTGCGTATGAAGATTCATCTGGCGAGCAGTAACCCTTAGCTGCGCATAATAATTTTCTACTAAAGAACTTTGGGTATTTCATTACGACATGCATAAGTCTATCGTGTATTTTAAATGTAATGCTCATTTTCAATAAGACTATGGTCAAGCAAAACAGTTGTTTGCTTGACCATTTTTCTGGTTAAGATTCAGATTCGGATAGTGAGAAAAAATTAGGTGACGTAGTGTTAATTATGACCTCTTCATCATCGAAGTTTTTTAATTTGATTAGTACTCCTTCAGTGCCCACTACTGTTAAACCGTAAGTTTTTTCTTCACCTTCGGTGCCTGTAATGATGTTTACTTTTTTTCCAATATACGGGCTAAACATTGTTACTACCTTATTTTTCAAACGAATATTTCAATTCACGCTACAATTGTAGCGATACTACCTGATAGTGCATCGTTTTTGTTGCATAAGCAAGATGTGGCATTCTCTATTGAACAAAAAAGCCGAACCCCATCGCTAAGGTTCGGCTTTTTTAGGCTTCTGATTTTGGTGGACGTCGATGAAAACGAATTGGAAGCCTGTCGAGGTCAGTCGACGTGCCAAATGTATTGGCTCCCTGCCCGTTGTTGGAATCCTCTTTGACACTGAGCGAAAAGACTAAGCAACCAATTGAAGCTGACTCCCTACCCATCTAACGCACTGTTAACAAAGGTACGTTTAGGATTACTGCTCCTTACTATTCCTTACATACATCAATAAGCCTCTCCTATATATTCTTTCGCAGCTCTAAATAAAACAATATAAATAAGACAAGACAGGTAGGAGAACCATCGTATGGTTATTTTCACAGCGGATTCGCTAGCATTGATGCTGGATTTATTAAAACAGGCAGATTTCAAAACCAACCATTTCTATTTTAACAATGGTCATCAGCAAGATCAGGTTGTCGGGTTAGACATCCAATATGAGGACTTTGAATGCAATGGCTCTTTTCAGCGCTTAGAGACCCGTTATCGCTTAAAGCTAACCAATGGTGAACGAGTTGAATTTTGGTTCAACCGTGGTCAAATGAAGATCAACACGATTAAAGCATCACAACCAATGACTGACATTGGTACCCCAACTCAAATTTCGCAATACAACTTCTAATTTTCTCTCTGCTTCATGCAAAAAAGCCGAACCCCATCGCCAAGGGTTCGGCTTTTTAATAGGCTTCTCACTGATCATTGGTACGTAAAACTTAACTTTCTTGAAGCCTGTCTAGGTCAATAGACATGACAAAGGTAGCGAGTCGATTGCCAGTATGTAAATCATCATTAGTGTAGGTCTGAAGCTCGTCGCAAGGTTTAAGTTTTTGGCTTAATGTTTGTACATGATGCTTAGACGGGTAATACATTCCTTTCTCGAAATAATGTAATTCAAACTTCTTAGTCTCGTTTCTTCCTGGTTCTTTTTTACTGCTCCGTGTGACCATCTAGAGATGTACGGCTATTTGAACGAGAGCGTGAATCTACACTTGGCTCTGTTCCAGTCTTTCGTTGTGACGCGGTAACTACTTAGTAAAACGCTTACCCCTCCATAGACACGCATAGATGTAACTTGAAGATCATTTACATCGATTCTACTGCTTTAGATTTTATTTCTTCATACCCCTAATCCGATTGTTTTTTGATGTCGCCTTATTTTAAGGCGGGAATTTGTGTCTCGACCAAATTTTGTTCGCAAGCGCTTACTGTTCTCTAATAGCCCGGTATTCACAAGCTAAGTTCTGAAAATTTGTTGTGACGCTGTCTCTTTTAGATTTTTACAGCATAAATCACTACCCAAATTATTCGCAAATAATCGATCTGTAATTAAATTACACAATGGTTGGTTGGCATTGTTCGTCGTGGAGATTTATTCTTTTGTAACTCATTGAAATATAATCTATTTGCGTTGTTTTTATGTGATTGTCATACATTCACACCAACCTGGGCGTGTGAGGGTTAATATAAATTAGTAAAATTTTACTAATTCACTACACTAGTGGTAACGGTTGTTTTGCACTTGCTTTTGGTGACGTGGTCACGTCGGATTTTAATTGATTGGCGGGACTATTGCTGCGGGAGGACTTGATTTTCGATAGATACAAAAAAGCAGGGTCATTGCCCTGCTCTTTGGAATTTTCTTAGCTTTGTTGCTTTGCTGCGTATTCGGCTCGAATCTGCTCTGCAACAATCTTGATTGCTTCTGCTGTGCTCGTCCCTTTCGTCATCAATTCTTGGATGCGCTCAACAGCTTGTTGTTGTTCTTCGTGGGACAGAGGTGGTAAATCGTCAAACATAAAAAAGCTCCTCATTGTGAGGAGCTGACTATAACGATTAGCTTAGTAGGTCGCAAGGAAATTAATTGAAGCCCCCATTGCGTCTTCGTTAGTGTACTGTGCGGCGATATCTACTTCGATTAGATTTAACGGTGACAGTCCGATACCTGCAGTAATTGTGCCTTCGTCATCCGAACGCGCTAGGTTTTTCATGTAACCGCCACGTAGAGCTAGTTGACGCAGTACATCGATTTCGAAACCGGCACGAATCATTTGAGTGTTGTCATCGAACGTAGAAAACTTTTTCTCTTCATTCAAATCGTAGTCAACGCTGAAGCTAAAGTAGTCCGCTACGTAGCCTGCACCCACAGTGTAAAGAGGACGCATGCTGTACTCATATGAATTGATGTTGTAATTATTTCCGCCCTGAGTGAACGTAAACGCTTTTGTTTTCACATCACGACCAATCAAGTTTTTAGCTGAAATACCTAATCGGTAAGGACCGAAGAACCATAACGCTCCGGCATCCAGGTTAAACATGGTTTCTGCGGTTTCATTTTCGCGAAGATCTTTGGTATCGAAAGACGCAAAACTTGTAGCGTATGAGTAAGTGTATATACGCTGCAGTTTTGGAGTGATACCAAAGGACAAGTGTTGATTCATGAAGTTAGCGTATTTCGCTAAAGAGATCCCCGCCTCTGCTACACCGATTGAAACGCCGCGAACGTAGTTTTTGTCAATGTCCGTAACGTCGTTAACTTCCGGTTGAACAAAGGATTCGGTATAGAGCTTGCCGTAAGCGGTCGCAGATAGGAATTTGTTAGGGATACCAACAGCAACAACACCACCGATATCGAAATCCATTTTTTGACCGTTGATGCCATTCAGACCTTTTGCGATCTCTGCTGGATCTGTAAGTTTGCCAATTCTTTCGATTTCATCAATCAGACCGTTTTGGTCGTTATAATTGATACCAAAACTTGGCACGATCATGCCTGCATCATCGTTACGACGATAGATTGCGGTCAGTGCTGGGTTAAAGAATGGCGCGGTTAGGTAAGAGGCAGATACAGTGCCCACTCCACCCATCGCATCACTGCGTGCTTCAATTGCGTAAGTTGCAGCAGAAGCAGCGCCGGAGAACAGCGCTGCAGTCATGGTGGTGGCTAAAATTTTGAATTGTGTCTTCATACTACACTTGTGTTTTCGTTCTTCCTGAACTTATATCGGCACAAATGTAATTTCTTTAGCTATTCTTCGAGAGAAACATCATAGGTTCGGCTAATAGTTTGAGCTTGCTCAACAATAATGTCACCTTGCCAACGACGACTGTTGATACTTACAGCTAAAACATAGCGATCATTTGGTATTCCCTCTAACTCTAATGAGTTTGGATAGTTCGACTCATACGTTTTTTTCCACACTTGTTCATACTGGCCTTCAACGTAATCGTAAAGTCCGACTTCAAGTTGTGGTAGAGGACAATGTGGGTTGCGTAGCGCGCTCTTTTCTACTTTCCAATTTTCTTTGGAGGTCCAACGAACATATTGTGAAGAATTTGAATCACCTAATATGACCCAAGTTCTGTAAGTGCGTTTGTCTTTTGTCGTCACAGATAGGTGGTATAAGCCAGCGTCTAGTTTACCCGTAAGGTTATAGCGCTTGAGGAAATTACGTTCGTTGGCTAATTCCGTCCCTTGTTGTGGCTCTTCGTAGTTAAAAGAACTATCCGCCGAGATTGAGCTATCAACCCAACGACGAAAAGAAATGTCATCGATGTCGGTTGTTGCACGTAGCTTAACGACTAAGCGATAGGTATCACGCCCGGGGCTTTGTATGGTTTGACGGATAACGTTAATCCCGCTTATCCACTCCGGTAGAGTCACTCCCGTTAAAGATTTTCCACAGTCTTTTGATAGTGATTGAGCAAGCAAGTCATTAAGGTGTGGTCTTAGTTCTTTATTAGGTTCACTTTGCCAAAGTTCGACAAGAGAGTTGAACATGCCACCGAGGTCATCTTCTAAAAGATGTTGGTGTGCTTGTGTCAGCGGTGTGTTGGATTGAAACCAGTCCGTTGCATGGACTGGTTTCACTAACAGTAATGATAGAACTACAGGAAGTAGTGTTTTCATTCTTGTTCTTACGCTTTCATCTTGTAACCAACGCCGCGAAGCGTTTCGATTTCAAGACCTGGTAACTTCTGGCGAAGCTGCAGTACGTGTGTGTCTACAGTACGTGTGGTTGGGAAATGGTTGTAACCCCATACATGGTCAAGTAGCTCATCACGAGTAAAGACACGACCTAGGTTTGATGCTAAGAACAATAACAAGTCAAACTCGGTACGAGTCAAAGTGATCATCTCCCCTTTGAAAACGACTTCGCGTGTTGCACGGTCGATTTCTAGGTCTTTAGTCATGACTTTATCGGCATTACCTTGTTCTGCTGAATCTGGT
The DNA here is from genome assembly GCF_023716605.1 of Vibrio sp. SCSIO 43155. NCBI lineage: Bacteria > Pseudomonadati > Pseudomonadota > Gammaproteobacteria > Vibrionales > Vibrionaceae > Vibrio > Vibrio sp. SCSIO 43155. The sequence goes on from NZ_CP071853.1 coordinate 1,110,111, forward strand.
GCACGCAACTGTGCACGAATACGTGCAAATAGCTCCGCTTCAGCAAACGGTTTTGTTAAGTAATCGTTCGCGCCAGAGTCAAGACCCGCAACTTTATCTTTAACTGTCACCAGTGCAGTCAGCAGAATAACTGGGACATCTTTAATTTTTTTCCATTCAGGAAGTGATTGTACCGAATCACCATCAGGCAGTTGGCGATCGAGAATGACTAAGTCAGCCTTTTTCCATTGTGGCTCAACGTCTGAAATACGCTCCACATGTAAACACTCATATCCTGCTTGTTCCAGGCTTACTAACAGGCCGTCAGCCAAGTTTTTATCGTCCTCAACGAGAAGCAGTGTCTGTTTCACAAGGTATCTCCAATATAAAGGTTGTAGGTGGTCCCATTAGGGACATTTTTCCGCCCATGCGGCCTACCATTGATTCAACTATTGTTAATCCAAGCCCTAGTCCGCTCTTACTAACAAACGGTTTTCTTAGGTTTGCCCAATCTTTTGCAGTCAAGCTGCCGGCATCTATGACTTGGATAATGATTTTTTCTGCACTGGTTTCAACACGAAGTTCTACCGGTGCTTCGCCATACTTCAATGCGTTACGCAGCAAGTTATCGATACAGGTCCCGAGCCAATACACGTTAACTTTAGCAGCTACATCTTCATTAATTTTGAAAAGTACAGCGTTATCAAATTCTTCTTCAATCTTATATTCTAGCCATTCTGCAACGGATGGAACCCAGTCTGTTGCAAGCATTTGGTTATCAGATTGCAAATAATCTTTACTTGCTTCTGCTAACTGGCGTAATCGGCGCGTATCTTCACACAATCGACGGAATTCATCGTAGACACTTTCCGGAAGGTGTTCAAACTCTCGACGAAACCCTTCTACAGTTAGCGACAATGATGCGATCGGCGTTCTCAGTTCGTGCGTTAAAATTTGCAAAACCAACATGCGGCTACGCATTTCTTCACGTTTGCTATTCCAACGATATACCGCCCAACCGATCACCAACAAAATGTTGGCGATGACGAGGATGATCATACTGATCCGCAACACTTGCGAGTGATCTTCCACATCCCAACAAATGTTGCCACGTTTTACGAAGCAGCTTCGGCTTTCTGATGCTAAACCGTAAGACAGTCCTGCGTTTGCAACGTTCTCCTGCCATACGTTTTTAGCGAATACAAAATAATGGTCGCCACGGCGAAGCCACAGTTCTTTGCCTTCAATGAACATACTTGCGCCAGCGATGAGTGCATTAATTGCATCGTCATCCATGTTTTGCAGGCTAGAAAGCAGTTCATCCCCTTCATCATTACTTCTCTCTTTGATATGCATGTACTGAGCAAGTTTGTTACGTAGCTCAGGATACTTTTCCGCATAACGCGCTGCGTATGTACCACCACCAGGGTGGATCAGACCGCTTCGAGAAAACCAACGTGGTGTAAGCTGCGTCCCTTTACATATGGCACGCGTAAACACCAAAGGTTCAGTAATTAAAGGGCTTAACGGTAATTTTCCGCGACATGTGTTCGCCAAACGGTACAACTGCTGGATGTCTTTCAGCGGGTAATCTGCGGTTTGTGGCAGCATTGAATCCGGAGAAAGCAACTTAGTTGGGTAGTTAGATTGCAGTATGCGTATATCATACGATTTAAGAGCCACTTCATAATTAAATAGCTCTGTAAATGTATCTATTCGTTCTGGTAATGAATCTGCAAATGCGGGTGCCGAAAAAAGTGGCAGCATTAGAGCAGAACGGAGCAAAAACTGTTTAATCAAACTGTTACCGTTACTTGTTATATTAGCCAGAACTATACATCAATAAACAAGCAAATGACATTAGACGGCTTAAGGATTTGCAGTACTATAACATTGAAAGAGCACAAAAAAAGGCCAGCGAATGCTGACCTTGATTAGTTTTAAAGCAACTTATTTTAAAGTGCTTTGAAAATCGCCTCGACACTTTCTTTCGCATCACCGAATAGCATTGAGGTGTTTTCTTTAAAGAACAATGGGTTCTGAACACCTGCATAGCCAGTATTCATTGAACGCTTGAATACGACTACGTTTTGCGCGTTCCAAACTTCTAATACAGGCATACCTGCAATTGGGCTATTTGGATCTTCTAGTGCTGCTGGGTTAACTGTATCGTTCGCGCCGATAACAAGAACCGTATCTGTTTCTGGGAAGTCATCGTTGATCTCGTCCATTTCTAGCACGATATCGTAAGGAACTTTAGCTTCCGCTAGCAGTACGTTCATGTGGCCAGGTAGGCGACCTGCTACTGGGTGAATACCAAAGCGAACTTCGATTCCTTGAGCGCGTAGCGTTTCAGTAATCTCGTGAACAGGGTATTGCGCTTGAGCTACTGCCATACCGTATCCCGGAGTGATGATCACTGATTTTGAGTTCTTCAGCATTTCTGCAACTTCTTCAGCAGACGTTTCACGATGCTCGCCTTGCTCTTCATCACTGGAAATCACAACTTCTTGACCAAAGCCGCCTGCAATTACACTCACGAATGAGCGATTCATTGCTTTACACATGATGTAAGACAGGATAGCGCCTGAAGAACCAACCAGTGCACCAGTCACGATCAGAAGATCGTTTGCTAGCATGAAACCAGCCGCTGCTGCTGCCCAACCTGAGTATGAGTTCAGCATTGAAACGACTACTGGCATATCTGCACCACCAATCGATGCAACCAAATGGTAGCCGAATGCAAACGCTATTAGCGTCATGATGACCAATGCGAACATGCTGCCGTCAGCTTTTACGAAGTAAATCATAAGAAGCGTAGAAACGACGATCGCCGCAAGGTTCATTTTGTGCTTGTGAGGCAAGTTAAGTGGCGATGATGAGATGATGCCACGCAGTTTACCAAACGCTACGATAGAACCGGTAAAGGTCACTGCACCGATGAATACACCAAGGAATACTTCAACAAGGTGAATCACGTGTTCAGCGTGCATACCGGCAAGGTCAGTTGAAACTGGTGCTGGTGGCTCTAAGTAGCTGTTAAAGCCAACAAGTACTGCTGCCATACCTACAAAGCTGTGTAGAATCGCAACCAGTTCTGGCATTTCAGTCATTTCTACTTTCTTCGCGTAGTGGATACCGATACCACCACCGATCACCATTGCAATAATGATCCACGCAAAACCTTCCGCATTTGGGCTGAAGATCGTCGCGATAAGCGCGATCGCCATACCCGCAATACCGTAGTAGTTACCGTTTCTTGCCGATTCTTGTTTAGAAAGTCCCGCGAGACTCAAGATGAAAAATAGCGCAGCAATGATGTATGCCGCTTGTACTAATCCTGCAGACATTGGTTACTCCTATTATTTATCTTTGCGGAACATTTCAAGCATACGTTTGGTCACGGTAAAGCCACCAAAGATGTTAATGCTTGCAATGAGAACAGCAATGAATGATAGGAAGGTAACAACGCCATTACCCTGACCGATTTGTAGCAGTGCACCTACTACGATAATGCCCGAAATCGCGTTCGTTACAGACATTAGAGGAGTATGCAGTGCATGTGTTACGTTCCACACTACGTAGTAACCTACCACACACGCCAACACAAACACGGTGAAGTGAGACAGGAAAGCTGCTGGAGCGACAGACGCTACCCACGCAAACGCACCAACGCCTACTGCCAGTGCACCAAACTTCTTAACTGGAGACGTTGGTTCTTCAACTTTAGCTTGTGGCTTAACAGGTTCTTGTGGTTTAGCTTGTGGCTGCGCAGACACCTGAATCGGTGGTGCAGGCCAAGTAACCTCGCCTTCTTTCACTACAGTGACACCGCGAAGAACAACATCTTCAAAATCAATGTTGATGTTGCCATCTTTCTCTTTGCACAGCAGCTTTAGAAGGTTTACAAGGTTGGTCGCGTATAGCTGAGAAGATTGCGTTGGTAGTCGACCTACCATATCGGTGTAACCAACGATTTTCACGCCGTTAGCCGTTGTGATGACTTGATCTTTTACAGTGTATTCACAGTTACCGCCATTTGCTGCTGCAAGGTCAACGATAACGCTACCGGCTTTCATACTATCCACCATCTCTTTGGTGATTAGCGTCGGAGCCGGTCTACCCGGAATTAGTGCGGTGGTGATGATGATATCAACGTCTTTAGCTTGCTCTGCGTACAGCTCAGCCGCTTTTTTGTTGAACTCATCTGACATTTCTTTCGCGTAGCCGTCGCCTGAGCCCGAGTCTTCTTTGAAGTCTACAGTCAGGAACTCTGCACCCATCGATTCAACTTGCTCTTTTACTTCAGGACGAACATCAAAAGAGCGAACGATAGCACCAAGACTACCAGCAGCGCCGATCGCCGCAAGCCCCGCAACACCGGCACCTGCAACCAACACTTTCGCTGGTGGAACTTTACCTGCTGCCGTAATTTGACCAGTAAAGAATCGACCAAACTCATGTGCAGCTTCAACCACGGCACGATAGCCGGCAATATTAGCCATAGAAGAAAGTGCGTCTAATGCTTGCGCACGAGAGATACGAGGAACGGCGTCCATTGCCAGAACGTTAATGTTCTTGCTAGAAAGTTGTTCCATTAACTCTGCATTTTGAGCAGGCCAGATGAAGCTTACTAGTGTTGCGCCATCTTGTAGTAATGCGATTTCGTCGATGCCTTTCTCTTCATCCACGAGCGGCGCATTGACTTTAAGGATTAAGCCTGATGTCCATACTTCTTCACTAGATACAATTTTCGCCCCTGCGGCTTCATAAGCTGCATCGTCGAAACTGGCTAGCACCCCCGCTTGAGATTCGATAGCGACATCGAACCCCAACTTAATTAACTGCTCAACCGACTTTGGTGATGCAGCTACTCGCGATTCACCTGCGAGTATTTCTCTAGGTACACCGATTTGCAAAACGCATACTCCTTGTATACATATCAATAATTAGTCCCAAAACAGAGCGTAGCTCTACTCTAATTCTTTTTTATTTCTATCTGTTTACGACGCAAGATAAATGCAAACGAATGATGGTGTTTGGGGTCACCCACTTGCATAGTCACATCTTGACTAACAGCCCTGTTATTATTCTGTTTTTATCTAACGTCAATCTTGACTTCAAGTGTTTTGTAATAAAAATACTAAATTTCATTACATATAACGCCACGGAATGAATAATTCTCCACTTCGCGCTGAAAAATAACAACGATTAGCATGACTAAGCAGAGGTCTAACCAGACACGCTCTAACTGCTTATTTAACAGATATTTAAGCCTAAAAAAGAAAGAGAGCCATCAGCATATACACTAATGGCTCTCTTTAAGATGATTCGTATCAAGTTGCAGTGAATTCTTAATCGAAGATCTTTTCACCCATTTGGTCAATAAACATCTGCGATTTTTTGAGCATCAGTTCATTGGCGTCTTGCTCTGAACCCAATAAATCAGAACGGATAAAACGATGTGACTTCACTTCGCCATCAAAGTCTTTTTCGATACGTCCAGCAATACGGTACTGACCGCCTTCTGAAAGGCTTTCTTGATAGATTAGGTACCCTTTGTACTCAACTGGTTCAACCGTTTTTACTTCAGCAGCTTTTTCACTGCCACCGAACAAGCGTGAAAAGAATCCCACGGTTCCTCCTTGGGGATGCCCACTATCTGTACCTTCTCTTAGATACTAATGAACATCGATTATTTTATGTTGACGTTGAGGATCGGTTTTTCGAACCAATCCAGTTCTTTGTCTTCATCATAACTGGTATGGGACAAAATTACAGGCACATCATTGTTACGATTTTTGCGTCTGTCTTCTAGGATCATTGCCGCTGCATTTTGGACTGCGATATCAACACTTTGCTTAAACTGAGCCAGCTTTCGCTCAGGAAGTGCAGAAAGAAAATCGATGTCGTGTCGAATATAAACCGGTTTTAACTGTATAAGCGCGAGACAGGCAATATCGGCGAGCTGCTCATTGTCAAACTCATCGATATACTGCTCTGAAGCAAGCACCTGTCCTACCAAAGTTTCCATGTAATTGTGTACGTCTGAACTGATCTGCATCGATTTTCTCCTTTGTTCAACACTTTGAAAGTATAGCACCCACAAGTTACATGCAACTTGTTGATTGCTCTTAATTTAATCAACCTCTCTCTTTTTGTAAGCATTGACTGTAAAATGCTTGGAAATTTCCTAAATATACGTATTCTTGTTAGTTTTGAAAGCATGTGAATTTATACTGTTCACACGCGGTATTAATTGAATGCTTAATGTAACTCATTAGATATATTCAACTATTTGAAGGTAATTTGTAGTAGATGGCTTCATCTTTAATGACCTCCCCAGGCTTTAGGTTTCTATTCCCAATTTTGTTATTGGGTATGGTCAGCGTGGGTATGGATAGCATTATTCAGATGACTCAGTCGAACTGGGGAATCGCTGCAAACTTGCCGTATATTTTGCTCGGCTGTGCACTACTAATGTGTTACTCGTTCAAGCAAGGTCGCGAGTCCATGGTGTGTATCGCGATGCTCCTCGCTTATTTTGTGATTCAGCACCGCTTACAAGTACCACTTCAAACTGGCACAGCTCTTTTAGAGCTTACCATCCTCGCAAGTTTGCTTCCTGTGTCTTTCTTAGCTGTTTTTCTCTTCAATAAAGAAGGCTTCGATTCACGAGCAACCCTAACGTACATGTTGATGTTGATCCTGTTTGTGTTTTGGTCTTACGTAACATTGACGTATTACGTCGAAGGCGGCTTTGAACAGTGGACTAATGGTATCTTGTTTATCGTACCGAGTATCTCCAAGCTTCCTTTGGTCTTGGTGCTTTACTGCATTGGCATTGTTTGCTTTCTTGGAATCTTGGTGCTTAAGAAGAACAAGATCATCCATGCAATGACCTATTCTGCAATGGTTCTGGCATCAGCAACGTTTATTTTCTTCGATGTTCAATACATATCTAGCACCATGTTCACGCTAACTGGATTGTTGATCATCATCTATTCAACATCAGCAAGTCATCAGCTGGCATTTACTGACAGCCTGACGCTCATCCCAAGTCGTCGTGCATTAGATTTAGACTTAAAACATATGGGGCGAAAGTTCACCATTGCGATGCTCGATGTGGATCATTTTAAGAAATTCAATGACACCTATGGGCATGATACTGGTGATGATGTATTGAAGATGGTGGCTTCTCGCCTAATGAAAACCCAGGGCGGCGCCAAGGTATACCGCTTTGGTGGAGAAGAGTTCACGATCGTTTTCAAAGGCAAGTACACCGAAGATTGCGAAACGCATGTGGAAGAAGTTCGCGAACTGATTGCACAATATGAAATGATTCTACGCGATCAAGACAACCGTCCTGAAGATAACAAACAAGGTCGTAAAAAACGTGGGAATACCGTTCCGAAGAAGAAAACCGTGTCAGTAACGGCAAGTTTTGGTGTGGCAGACAGCCGCAGTGCTCGCAATCCTGCTGATGTTATTAAGTTAGCGGATGACGCCTTGTACAAGGCGAAAAAAGCAGGCAGAAACTGCGTTAGGTTCTGCCACGCTTAATCCGTATGACATCAATGTACGGACATTATGCTTGGTTGAAGAAAAGCACCAAGCTTCCCCCCTTGAATGCACTACCATAGTTCAGGCTCATCCCCACACCGATGTTAACGACAAACGGAATTTTGACTGGAGGAGTCATCAACCAGCCCATACTTGCTTCGTAGTAGTGGTCTGTGTTTAACGGCTTTTTCGTGTCTCCACCAATGTCTACACGATTAAAACTGGTATAAAACGATTGGACCATATTTTGCCAAATAGCCAACCGATAGAAGACTTTCACGCCATTGACCCAGTACCAACCTTCGGGATTAATAGCATCATCTCCCTTCCCTAGATTGATGCCAAAACCATTGAAATAGTGCGGTGAGGACCAAAAGTACCACTGTCCAAAATGACCGTAAGGGCTGTATTTTACAGTCGCGTTAAGTTCACCAACCATAGCTACAGAGCTCGTGTTGACATAAACGCCATCAATCTGGTCTCTATAGTCTTCTAATGTATCACTCCGGTACGCATAATTATTTTGGTAATACATGACGTGTGTACCTGCCGCCGCGCTTAACGTTACATTTCGGTTGAGATACGCTTCCTGTTCGACTTCTAAGTAGCCACCAAAAGTCAACTCATCCATTTCGTCGGGTGTACTCGACTCAAATGCGGATATTTTTTGTTGAGCAGACAGTAAATACCCCCTTCCATTTACCTTAGTTTGATAAGGAGAATAACGATAATGGTTAACGGGAACACTGAATGGCAAAGACATCACAGAGACTTTTTTTCGTAAATCGATGGATTCACTGTCACCCAAAGATTCATCATCAAGGTTAAGGAACTCATTAGGGTCGAAGTTTGAAAATCCAAACGTGAAAACGTCGCTGTCAGAAAGCACAATGCTGGATGCAAAGTTATAATCGAACTCTTTTTGAAGTTGTTTTTGAACCGTACTGGAATAAGAAGAAGTAGAGGCGAAAACCATCGCCAGACAAGCCAACTTACGCATAACTCTTATGTGTTTGCTATCGCCGTTCCATGACTTGGTTTATGTGCTTATGTTCCTATTAAGCAAAATGGGGCGCGATTTTGGCTTGGAGAAGAAATAAATGCAAATGTTTTCTTTATGCCTAGGAGGGGTTGCGTTTTCAAGCGGTTTTATGCTGGTTTATTAAGCAGTATTTGTTTGGAAGGCTAAACGACACAGTCCTTGCCTCGCCTAAAATAATTTTGACTAGGCGTCCCTCATCCGAACAAAATTCAACCGAGAGAGATAGACTGACTCCACTCTTGATTAAAGAACAAAACCAAACTGCCGCCTTTGAGTGCGCTGCCGTAGTTGATCGTCAGACCTAGTCCGACATTGTCAATCCAATCGGATTTGAATGGCGGTGTCATCAACCAGCCGACGCTTGCTTCATAATAATGTGAAGTATTCATCGGTTTACTGGTATCGCCACCTACGTCTACTCGATTGAAGCTTGTATAAACAGACTGAACCGTGCGACCTACCTTAGTAAAATCATAGAAAAGCTTTACGCCATTGACCCAGTACCAGCCCTCAGGGTTACCCACATCGCCATTATTACCTTCGCCCCAGCCGGCACCGTAAAAATAATGCGGCGAAGACCAAACATACCATTTCCCCCACTTTTCATTTTCTAAGTATTTGAGCTCAGCATTAACTTCACCAACCAATGCCCACGCATCGGTATTGAGGTATATGCCCTCTAGATAGGGCTTCAAGTTATCGAGAGCATCGCTACGGTAATCATAGTCGTTGCGATAATACATAAAATGGGCACCTGCTGCGGTGCTTAGCGTGAGGTGTTCAGAGAGAGTGTCTTGACGTTGTAGTTCATTGTACGCGCCTAGAATCAATTCTTTGTTTCGGTCAGGTCTTTTATCATCGTTTACCGTGACATCTTGATCAATACTGAGTGCGTACAACCTGCCTTTTAAGTTGTATCGAGCCTTCGTTTGTTCGTTGTCAGTCAGTGAAAGGTGATAAGGTAGCGTCGAAATTGCGACCTGTTTTCTCAAATCAATCGAATCTTGGGTACCAATATCCTCATTGTCGATATTTAGGTATTTGTTTGGGTCAAAATCGTGAAATCCTAACGTAAACACATCACTATCGGATAAGACGATGCCAATTGCGAAATTACGCTCAAACTCTTTTTGTAAGGTTTGCTGTACTTGCGCTGAATTTGCAAAAGTAACAGTCGAAATAAGTGACAATGTCACTAGCATGCATCTCATTCTATCGTGTTGATTTAACTTGCATTTACTACAGTGTACGTATTGCGACCTAGCGACTTTGATGTGTAAAGTGCTCTATCTGCAGTCGCATATAATTCAGCGACATTATCCTTACCTGTTGGCTGAAATGCAAATACACCCTGTGACACTGTCACTCTATTTGCAACGCTAGAGTATGCATGTGGGTAATCTAAGAAGTACATCGCTTCTTGGATTCGCTCCGCCTCTCTTTCTGCGGTCTGGGCGTCTGTACTGTTCAGTAAAATGACAAACTCTTCACCGCCGTAACGACCTACATATTCCCCTGAACGGCAGAATGTCGCTTTGAGTTGGTTTGCGATTGCTTGTAAGCATCGATCCCCCTCTATATGACCGTAGTTGTCATTAAATGGCTTAAAGAAGTCTACATCGAGAAGAATTAACGCCATCGGCATATGATGGCGACCATGCCACGCGATCATGGTTTCAAGTTTATGATCGATATAGCGTCGATTATACAGCTTTGTTAAACCATCTTCGTTCGCCTGTTGCTGCAGACGTGAATTCATTTCTTCAAGTTGCGCGGTTGCTTGCTTCAATTCACGACGCATGTGGGCAATACGCTGCATTGCCATAAGTTTGGAATTGAGCACCAATTTGTCGACCGGCTTTATCAAATAGTCATCACCACCCGCCTCTATCGCTTTCGCGATCATTTCTGGCTCTTCATGGCTACTTAAGAAGATAATAGGAATCCAATCCGGGAAGGTTTCTCTGATATGAAGCGATACTTCGAAGCCATTCATGTCGGGCATCGCAATGTCGAGCAATACGAGCTCTGGGTCGAAGCTTTCATAGGTATTGAGTGCTTCCAGCCCGCTTCCAACGGCTTTAACTATATGACCTTGTTGTTTTAATCGGATAGCCAACTGCATTCGGTCTAGTTGAACATCATCAACTAACAGAATGCGCATCGATGTCCCTGTCGGTTGCATAGCGCGTTCCATTCTTTTATCAGTCTTTATTAAACATATATCATACTCACAGACTTGTTGCATTACGCGACAAATTTAGTGCTATATTTTTTTGTTGAACGGTCACGTAATCAAATAGTTCTTATGGTAGCTATTTGATGCATTTGGTATTAATATTCCCGCCTTTTGTAACGAGAGCCACTGTAATCTGGTTACACTATGCACTAAAAGTAATGTGCGCACTTATGTACTAACAGGACTTACCATGTCAGAAGCAACTAACAACGAAAGTAAAAAAATCGATCTAGAAACTATTTCTCCAGAACTGCGCAAAGTTATCGAGTTTGACGAAGTTCCTGAGCAAATGTTCGAGATGGTTACCTCTATCCATGAAGTGTCTGAAGAAGCTGTTCGTGCATCTTGGGATGAAATGCCAGCGAGTGCACAAAACATTCTGGACAACTTCGAGCAATTCCACGCTCTAGTATCTGTTGGTCAAGCTTTTGCTGGCCTAAATGTAATGGAAGAATTCCCGACACTAAATCTGCCAGAAAACATGACAGATGAAGACAAAGAAGACTACCGTGCTCAACTGCTAGACAATGTTCTACACAACTGCGTGAAAGACATGGTTAAGCAACTTAAGAAAGCACGTCGCGATCCTCTTCTTAAACGTGAATTCAAAGAAGTATTCGTGAAGTAATTCCGAAACTCTTCAAAATAAAGGCCGCATCTGCGGCCTTTTGTGTATTTGAGGTTCTGGTAATCAGTGATGAGCTAACGCAATATCTCGTTGTGTAACACTTACGCCTTTTATCTGAGCGTAGACGGCATCGCCGACTTTTAGGTTCAAATCGTCCAATGCCCATGGCGTAATCGTTGCCCACAAATGGCACTCTTCATCTAGTTTGAGCGAAACGGTAATACTTTGCTTGTCTTCACCTGTATTCAGCTCTTCTATGGAAGCGACTGTTGCTGCCAATACGTTACGAATAGAGGTGCCAACAGGCTTCTCTAATGCAATAGAAACATCGTTCGCACGTACTTGAAGACGAATTGGCGTATTAGGTTCACCATCCACCTTTTGAACCCACAAACAAGCACATGGCGCGAGTTTTACACACGTCAATGCGTACTTATCATGATGCGTTGCGATCTTTCCTTCAAACAAACTACTGTGGTCTGAGAACGACTGCCAAGGGCGCATGGCATGAGAAGCCCACACATCTTCTAACTTGCCAGACATCATGATTCGCCCCTTGTCTAGAATCGACAGGTGCTGCGCTAAACGTAAGATTTCTTGCAAGCTATGCGTAACGTATACGATTGGAATATTGACTTGCTCAGACAGCTCTTCCAAAAATGGCATTACTTCACGCTTACGCGGCATATCTAGAGACGCCAAAGGTTCATCCATCAAAAGTAGATTAGGCTTGGAAAGAAGCGCTCTTGCAATAGCGACACGTTGCTTTTCACCACCGGATAAAGAGATTGGAAAGCGTTTCAGTAGCGGCTTAATAGCGAGCAGTTCTGTCACCTTATCAAAATAATCTTCATCTTTTTCCACGACACCGTAGAGTAAATTGCCTTTCACGGAGTAATGCGGGAATAAACGCGAGTCTTGGAAGACATAACCGATTCTGCGTTTATGCGTGGGTAAATTAATGCCAACATCGCTATCGAAAAGAACATGTTCCCCAATGGACACTTTGCCTTGTTGGGGTGTGACCAATCCGCTAATCACATTGATTAACGTTGTTTTTCCTGCTCCTGATCGACCAAATAAGGCACTTATTCCGTTACCCGGTAACGCCAAGTCAATATCAAAGTCAGTTTCGCCAAGTAATTGTTTAAATTGAATTTTGATACTCATCGCTTAGCTCCCAGACGTGAAGCCGCTTTACGATTTAACCATTCAGAGATCATTAAGGTCGACAGTGCTAAAGCAATGGAAATAACGCACAAACGAGCAGCTTCTATCTCTGCTCCTGGCGTTTCTATGAAGTTGTACATCGCCAAAGGAATGGTTTGGGTTTCGCCTGGTATGTTAGAAACAAAGCTGATTGTGGCACCAAATTCACCAAGGCTACGGGCAAAAGACAACATCGTTCCGGTAATAATTCCGGGAATGGTTAAAGGCAATGTGATCGTAAAAAACACCTTCAAAGGTGATGCGCCTAACGTCGATGCGGCATGCTCAAGTTTTGGGTCAACATTATCTAAACTCAGACGGACGGAACGCACCATTAAAGGTAGAGCTACAACAACACAAGCAACCACCGCTCCCTTCCAGTTGAAGCTGAATACCAAACCAAAATGTTCATATAGCCAATTCCCCAAAAAGCCTTGGCGACCAAGCGAGATCAGCAATAGATAACCTATTACTACTGGCGGTAAAACCAATGGCAGATGGATCAAGCTGTCTAGAATAGACTTACCTATAAACTCTTTTCGTGAAAGTAACCAAGCAAAAGCAATTCCCAAAGGAATCAACCACAGGACAGCATATGCTCCAACTTTAAGGCTCAGTATTAAGGCTTGGTATTCAAGTTCTGTCACTCTATGCCCTTTTTATTGAAAACCGTACTGTGCAAACACTTTTTTAGCATCGTCCGATTTCAAATACTCGAAAAATTGCTCGGATTGCGTAGAGTCTTTAACAATCGCTGCTGGGTAAATGATGTCCGCGTGAGAGTCATTTGCAAACTCGCCCACCACTTTTACTTTATCTGTTAAAAGTGCGTCCGTCTTATACACCACGCCCAATGGGGCTTCGCCACGTTCAACGAGCGCTAAAGCTAAACGAACGTTCTTTGCAGGTGCAATTTGGCGTTCTAGTTTCTTCCAAACACCAAGGTTGGTGAGCGATTCTTTCGCGTACATACCAGCAGGAACAGATACAGGGTTACCTAAAGCGAGACGATTACCTTCTAATGCTTGGTTCCATGCATTTGCATCTGAAAAATCAAAAGGCTCGATTGTTGAGGCTTTTGGTGCAATCAAAACTAGGCTATTTCGCACTAAATTAGTGACACTGTCATTTTTTACTGCTTTTGATTTTACTAAGTAATCCATCCACTTAGTGTTTGCCGAGATAAAAATATCTGCAGGTGCGCCGTTTAAAATCTGGCGAGCGATAGACGAAGAACCCCCATAAACAGGCGTGACCGTTACGTCATACTTTGTCTCGAATTGTTGTGCAATATCGTTGACCGCGTTGGTCATTGACGAAGCTGCGTAAACTTTTAATTCAGTTGCTGCGTTTGCTGCTGATGAAACGCTCAATATTGCCACTAGGCAAGCATGTATTTTCCATGCTTTCATAAAAACACTCCGGTTCTAGGCAGGCAGAAGTTGAAACTGTGGAGCTATCTGTCCACTTTTATTTGTGCTTCAAACAGTTAAAAACTGGTTTTATTTGAACAGAAAGTCAAGATTCATATGTTGTTCTATCGCATCCGCAATGCGATTAATGCCCTGTTCTTTTAACTCTTCAAAGTCTTGTTGTTTGATTTGAGTGCCGTTTACCCACTCTGAAACCAAGCTCAACACGTCTGCCTCATCGAAGAACCCGTGTAGGTAAGTTCCCATAATTTGGCCACATTCACTCAGCGATCCTTCTGCCTCCCCAGAATTTAACTTGAGAGGTTGAGCGCTCTTAACTTCAGTTCGACCAACGTGAATCTCATAGCCTTTCACGTCTGCTGTCTTACCGTTTAGGCAAAGCTGCGCTTGTGTATGCGTTAACTGTTTACTGTCGGTTAGAGTTGTAGTGATGTCTAACAAACCAAGACCTTCACTACAACCAGGCTGACCCTCTACGCCATTTGGGTCGTCAATTACGTTGCCAAGCATCTGGTAACCACCACAAATGCCAATGACTTTGCCACCCAGACGGATGTGACGTTGAATATCTTTATCCCAGCCTTGGCTACGTAGATAATCCAAATCGTCTCGAACTGACTTAGTACCCGGCAAGATCACGAGGTCGGCTTTGTCGATCTTTTCGCCCTTGCCAACGTAGCGAAGGTTAATGTCTGGATTAAGACGCAACACATCAAAATCGGTGTGATTACTAATGCGGGTTAATACTGGTACCACAACATTGAGTTTCACTTGTGAAGACAGCTCTTGCTGTGCCGTAATGGCATCTTCTGCTTCGAGGTTTAGCCCGTGAAGATACGGCAATACACCCAGTACAGGCTTGCCCGTTTTCTCTTCTAACCAATCCAGACCAGATTCAAGCAAGCTGATGTCGCCACGGAAGCGATTAATCACAAAGCCTTTGACGCGAGCTTGTTCAGATTTGGATAGTAACGCTAGCGTCCCATACAGATGGGCAAACACACCACCACGGTCGATATCCGCGATAATAATAACGGGTACGTCGGCTTCTTCTGCAAAGCCCATGTTGGCGATGTCATTTTCTCTTAAGTTAATCTCTGCCGGACTGCCTGCTCCTTCAATCATGACGGATTGGTATTCATCCACCAGTTTTGAAAATGAGTCCAATACGGTTCCCATTGCCACTTTTTTGTAATCATGAAATCCGACAGCATCCATGTTCGACAAAGCTTTACCTTGTAAGATGATCTGTGCACCTGTATCGCTGTTCGGTTTGATTAGCACTGGGTTCATGTGAACGGTTGGTTCGACATTACACGCTTGCGCTTGCACTGCTTGAGCACGCCCAATCTCCCCACCATCTTTGGTTACTGCACTATTTAAGGCCATGTTCTGTGGCTTGAATGGGGCAACCTTTATCCCTCTACGGGCTAGTACACGGCATAAACCTGCCACAAGGACGCTTTTTCCGGCATCAGAAGTCGTGCCTTGTACCATTAATGAAGGGATTGGTGATTTCATGAACGTTTAATAAGAGAAAAAAGAAGGTGAACAATCATAACGTTATCTCAGTATCGGACTCAAGAAAATGAATCGAATATGAATGTTCGAATCAGTAATGGTTCAAATACGGTTTGTTTTAATAGCACCATCAAAAACGAACACCTATATAGAGAAACCAAATTATGAAAAATACTGTAATCGCTACTATCGCTGCACTTGCTATCGCTCCTACTGTTGCAATGGCTAAAGACCACAACCACGGTCAATCAAGCATCCAATTTAATGGACCTGTAACGGTAGAAAAGGTAGATGCGTTGATCAAAGAATCAAGCATGTTTACAGAGAAAGACGTTGTCGTAGAAGGCAATCTACTACGTCAAACTCGTGCTGACCAATTTATCTTCAGCGATGGCTCTGGCGAAATCATGGTTGAATTGGATGATGATATTCGACTAACAACTCCTATTGACCAAACCACAAAAGTACGTCTATTCGGTGAGTTTGAAGGCGGAAGCAAACCGGAAATCGAAGTCGAACATTTAGTTGTGATGTAGTTCTGCCCTTTCAACGCCAATTTGGGCAATAAAACATTGATCATGCGCACTTTGTCCTAGTGCATAGGGTGACGGGAAACACCTATAATGATATTTTGTAAATCTTGGTCTGCATTTTGCAGGCCTTTTTTTCGTTCGTATTATTTTTTGCCGGAGACACCCATGCTAGGTAAAGCTCTAAAGGTAGCAACCTTTGGTTTGTGCGCTGTTTTGCCACTTGCCGCACACGCTAACAATTTCAATTACAACATGATGGAGTTCCGCATGGGTACAAGCCCAGGCACGTTTGGCGGCGAAGTCACAACATACTTTACAGAAAACACGCATTTTATTGGACGCGCAGACAGTGAGTTCAGTGGTGACTGGGACATCGCCGGTGGTATTGGCTTTAATGGTCCGGCAGGTCAGTTTGCTGATATCTATGGTCAAATGCTGGTTCACAACATTAAAAAAGACAGTGGTGATCTTGTCGGTGACGAATGGAAGACCGAAGTTAACATCGGTACTCGCGTTTGGTTTATGCAGAACATCGAATTGCACGGTCGAATTGGCCAATTAATCGATAATGACGATTCAAAAACGATTTACAACCTTGGCGCAAGGTTCCATTCGACTCAACAGTTATCTTTAGGTGCTGATTTGAAAGATAACGGTACTTACGGTCAACAACTTGTGTTGTCAGCGCGTTTCGCTTACTAACTTCTACAGGTTAACCAAGCGAACTAAAACTCGGTTAACTTATTGAAAAAATTAAAAAAGCCTCTCAGTTGAGAGGCTTTTTTTTGTTTCAGTTTCCAAACGATGAACTACTTACCGCTTGGTTTGTTTTGAACGTATTTTTTTGATACATCCACAACAGCGACATCTCGGAAAAAGCTACGTCCTAAGAGCATCGGAAACTTCATATGTCCACGCTCTGTTAGAGTAAACTCGGTTTGCTCTTTTAGGTCGCCTACCTGGATGTAAGCAACAACAACTGGACGTTTATCAACATCTTCCGAAGAAGACTGACGTATCTTTGCCCAACGCTCTACTGGAAGTTTAAATTCTTTACTTGCTTTACCGTTGATATCGATTTTGAACTGAACCCAATCTTTACCATCACGCTCGAACGGAACCACTTCGGTTGCGCTGATAGAAGACGTTGTCGCTCCTGTATCAATGCGAGCTTTAAATGTGCGGTCAATCGCTGGTACGTAAACCCATTCTTCTGCACCAAGGACCAGCATGCCATCAGGCGTTTTTTGAACCTTAGCTGGCTTTTCTGGTTTTGGCTCCGGCTTTTTCTCAGGTTTTGTTTCCGGTTTTTGTTCCGGTTTCACCTCAGGTTTTGGCTCGATTTCAGGTTTTACGTCCGGCTTCTCTACCGGTTGCTCCACAACTGGCGTTTCTGGCTCAGCAGGCTCAGTGGTTGTCGGTGTAGATGTACAAGCAATAAGACCGCCGCTCATCATTAGCGGCAGAATCAGTTTCCAGTTCTTCATTAACTCTCCCAATTAACGTTGAGATACTTTTTGGATCGCGTCAGCAACGTAAGGAATATGAGTTTCGGTCAAACCAGCGATGTTAATACGACCATCACCGACACCATAAATGCCATAATCTTCACGCAGTTGCGCCATTTGGTTTTCACTAAAGCCTAGCACAGTAAACATGCCTTTGTGGCTCTCGATGAAATCAAATTGATCTGTATTATGGTTGTTTCTCAATTCGTTACACAAAGTTTGACGAAGATTCAGCAAGCGTTGCTGCATTTCGCTCAATTCTTGTTTCCAAACTGAAGTAAGGTTGGCATCTTGAAGAATGGTTTTCACCAATGCTGCACCGTGATCTGGCGGCATAGTGTAAGTTGAACGTGCTAACGTCAGAAGCTTACCTTTTGCATTCGCCACGTCTTGCGTGTTTTTACCGATCACAATCGCAGCACCAGTACGTTCACGGTACAAACCAAAGTTCTTAGAACATGAGGTTGTGATCAGCATTTCTTCTACGTTGTCAGCCATAAAGCGGAGACCTTTTGCGTCTTCCTCTAGACCGTCACCAAAGCCTTGGTAAGCAATATCCACAAATGGGGTAAAACCGTTCTTTTGCGAAAGCTCTGTAATTGATTGCCACGCAGAAAAATCAATATCTGCACCCGTTGGGTTGTGGCAACAGCCATGCAGAAGCACGACGTCAGAAGGACCTGCTTTAGAGAGGTCTTCTAGCATTTTCGTTGTATCAACTTGTTTCGTTTCTGGCGAGAAGTAATGGTAGAACTTCACCTTAAGTCCGGCCGCTTCCATCACTGGCTTGTGGTTTACGTAGCTTGGGTTTGAAATCCAAACCGTCGTATCTGGTTGTGCAACCTTCATTAGGTCACCCAGCATACGCAACGCACCGCTTGCACCGGGCGTTTGAATCGCTGCCACACGATCTGTTGCTGACGTACCCGTCAGAAGTAGATCGATCATGCTTTGGTTGAATTCTTCACAGCCTGCAAGCCCAACGTAGGATTTGGTCTTTTGGCTTTCGACAACCACTTCTTGTGCCATTTGAATGGCTTTCATGATTGGCGTTTCACCAGCGCTGTTTTTGTACACGCCAATACCAAGGTCAACCTTGTTTGGACGCTTATCGCCGCGGTATGCGACGGAAAGAGATAAAATAGGATCTAATACGGGAGTTGGTAGATTAGAAAACATGAAAGTCATAACCCTTTGAAATTCAAGTATCGAACCTCACGGTAACACTTTCGTTAAAAATGGCGAAATGATTTTTCACACATTTCGCCAATTAGAGTACAAAATTCTGGTGCCTAGGGAATTTTATGAACTCAATCGGTCATAAAAAGAACGATTCACTCATTGAAGTTTGAATCTAGCTTACCGTTTTTCCTAAATTCGCGCGGAGTCATGTTGGACCAAGCTTTAAATCGTGTACTGAAGTTTGCGCCTGTTGGGTACCCTACTATTTCACCGATGTGCTGAATTGACCACTCTGTTGAGCGCAACAAACGCGCGGCATACTCCATTCTCATACGAGTTAAGTGTGCCATTGGGCTTCGCCCAAACTGTTGTTGGGTCAAACGATGCAAGTGGGGTTCAGAACATGGGTACAGGGCTGCAAGTTGTTCTACCGTCCATTCTTTATGGAGTTGTCTCTGAACCAAATCGAATACGCGGCGCAACTTTAACTGGTTGCGTGATATGGAATCTGAGTGCGGCATATTCAGCATGAGCTCTAACTGGGCAACACTGTGTGCGCCGACTTCACCACCGTAATCGATAGGTAGATTGATACTTCGCAATAGAGTCTGAATGCAGAAATACATCACTTCTGGTGCTGGTGTAAGTTGATACTCAATCTCTTCATTCACCATCGACCATTCTTTGTCTTGTGAGAGAAACACCCATGCGATTTGCCACGTTTCGTCTTCCATTCCAAAGCCATTTTCAATACCTGCTGGCACGATCACCAACGATCCTGGCTCCAGTTCATAACGACATGCTCCGCTCTCCAACCAGCCTTTGCCACGAACCGTGTACAACAACATGTGTTTCTTCTGATTTTTGCGATAAACGGAAAAGAACTCTCGGCAAGTGGCGATTCCACATTGAACGATGCCTCTTTCTTCAAGAGCAAGCACGCGAGTGTGGTCGATGAACTCTTGATAGGTCTTTTCTGAAATGGTGTAACGTTCTTGCTTCTCTTCCATGATTCGATGGCTCACAAATGCACTCACGGCAAACGTGTTCTATCAAACCACCGATAAACACTGGATAGTTTGACAAAACTTTTGGATGTCTTCGAAAAATACACCGCTAAATCATACGGATAAACTACTCGCATTGTTCTTAGAGGAGAAATGCGATGCTCTTAACACGTCAATACATAGACAAAGCATTTTGGAAAAAACTGATTGCGATCGGCGTTCCTGTATCGCTGCAATCCATGCTGTTTTCGTTACTTGGTGCCATCGATATTTTTATGGTGAGTCAGTTAGGTGAATCGGCAACAGCGGCGGTTGGCGTTGGTAACCGAATCTTTTTCTTTAATCTCGCCGTGGTGTTTGGATTGTGTGGTGCAGTAACGGTTTTAGCCTCTCAATATTATGGCTCTGGAAACCTTTCTGGCATACGCAGAACACTCGCCCAATCCTGGTTTATTTCGCTGGTAGTTACTTTGCCATTCATTTGGCTGTACGTGGTTTATGACAAAGAAATC
The DNA here is from genome assembly GCF_023716605.1 of Vibrio sp. SCSIO 43155. NCBI lineage: Bacteria > Pseudomonadati > Pseudomonadota > Gammaproteobacteria > Vibrionales > Vibrionaceae > Vibrio > Vibrio sp. SCSIO 43155. The sequence goes on from NZ_CP071853.1 coordinate 1,130,467, forward strand.
GTCTCTTTTATGGCGGACGATCCTGAGTATGTTGGTTATGCGAGAGAATACTTAGTAGTGACTGGTTTGAGTCTCCTAGGTACCGCCGTAGTCGTTCCCATTGAGTCGGTATTGAGATCCGTCGGTGAGGCGAAGATGCCAACTTACGTCAGTATTGCCGCCATCGTTGTGAATGTCTTCCTCAATGCCGTTTTGATCTTTGGCTTACTCGGATTTCCACAATGGGGGGTGTTTGGGACTGCTGTCGGTACTTTTATCTCACGCTTTTTCCAAACTGGGGTGCTGGTTTACTTCTTTTGTCGTCGGTATTCACATCTGCTCCCTACTCTTTCAGATTGGCGTGAAGGCACAGTAAAGAAGTATCGAAACAAATATTTCAAAGTTTCTATGCCAATGCTGATCCACGATGCGTTGTGGACTGGCGGTTTGATTGTCTACAGCATCATTTATGGTCAGTTGGGCGTAACAGAACTGGCGATTATCTCGTTCCTATCACCAATTGAAGGCGTATTAATTTCAACCTTTATGGGATTCGCTGTTGCCGCTTCTGTACTGTTGGGGAATGACATTGGTGCCCAACAATATGACCGTGTAGAGAAAACCGCTTGGTGGTATGTATTAACGAGCGCAGTGTTGGCAACCATTTTGTTCTTTGCCGTATGGATTTGTTCACCTTTGATTTTGAATTTGTTAGAGATGAGCCCGCTCACAGACAAACAAATGGCGTTAAATGTATGTTTGGTACTCGCATTAGGCATGATACTGCGAGTGTTTAATATGGTTGGTATCGGAGGCGTATTAAAGAGCGGCGCTGATATTCGCTATAGCATCTTCATTGACACGTTTGGTCAATGGGCGATTGGTATTCCACTTACCTACTACACTGGGATGGTGTTAGGTTTACCACTGCATTGGGTGTTGATGTCCCTACTGGTCGAAGAATTAGTAAAAGGCATTCTAACGACTCACCGAATTCAGTCTAAGCGATGGATTAATAACATGGTTGATGATGACACTAGTGTGACAGCGTAACTGCATCGTTATGCTATAGTTGTTGAGTTGAGCTCAAAACAGAACGACTTCATCAATCAAAGCTTAAAAAGAACTCACACCAAAAGGGCACATTCGAAATATCCGAATGTGCCCTTTTTATGTTTGGCTTTTCTTGAGTTGGAACGCTTAAAGCTCAGTAAATCGATGGATAATTTGATTCGAGCTGCCTCGCCATTCTAGGTTGAGGTCTCGTTTATCTTGCTCGTATTTGCCATCGATTAATGTGTCGATGTATTGCGTCACTTCGCGCTGCGCATCGTCTAGCTCTTCAAGCGTGTAACCTGTCCAAACCCAAATATCTTTGCCTGGGCACTCTTCTCTTACGCGTTTTACAAGCTTAAGAATATGCGGCACGTTCGCTGGATGCAAAGGATCACCACCAGACAGAGATAAACCACGGCGTTTGATGCGCGTGTCGTTTAGGTCTGCAATGATTTTGTCTTCTGCTTCTTGCGTGAAAAACACACCAGAATCCAAGCGTTGCGTCGACTGGTTATAACAGCCACGGCACTGGTGTACACAGCCCGACACAAATAGCGTGCAGCGTGTACCTGGTCCGTTAACAACGTCAATTGGATAGTATTGGTGGTAGTTCATAATCGTGCCTTGTTTTGCTGGCTAGAAAAGAAAATCAACCCACGACAGGTTGATTTTCATTATTAGGTTTGAGCTTAAGTAAACCTTACAGGTGCTTAACTCGACGCTTCACTTCTTCTTGCTTGCCGAAGTTAAATGGACGCGCATCTGGGCTGCCTAGGTAGCCACAAACACGGCGTGTCACTGACACTTTGGTTGAATCGTGGTTGCCACAGCTTGGGCAAGTGAAGCCTTTACTTGTACAGTCAAACTCACCGTTGTAGCCACACTCGTAACACTCATCAATTGGCGTGTTTGTACCGTAGTAAGGTACGCGGGTGTAACTGTAGTCCCATACGTTTTCTAGTGCTTCAACGTTACGTTGCATGTTCGGGAACTCGCCGTAACAGATAAAGCCACCGCTTGAGATTTCTGGGTAAGGCATCTCAAAGTCGATCTTGTCGTACGGGTTCACCTTCTTCTCAACATCTAGGTGGAAGCTGTTGGTGTAGTAACCTTTGTCTGTTACGCCTTCAATTACACCGAACTCTTTCGCGTCGATGCGGCAGAAACGGCTACATAGGTTTTCACTTGGCGTTGCGTATAGGCTGAAACCGTAACCAGTATCTTCCGCCCAACCGTTTACTGTGTCTTTCAGGTGCTTGATGATTGCTACTGCTTTTTCACGTAGAACAGCGTCATCATAAACGTGCGCTTCTGTACCGAATAGCGCGTTAATTGTCTCGTGTACACCGATGTAACCAAGAGAAATAGACGCACGACCGTTCTTGAAGATATCTGCAATTGCGTCGTCTGCTTTCAGACGAACACCACACGCACCTTCCATGTAAAGGATTGGTGCAACACGTGCTTTCACGTTTTCTAGGCGAGAGATACGTGTTTCTAGTGCTTTACGTGCAAGACGTAAGCGATCGTTTAGAAGCTCGTAGAATTTCTCTTCACTGCCGTTTGCACGGATAGCGATACGAGGAAGGTTCAAGCTCACTACGCCTAGGTTGTTACGACCTTCGTGAATCAGCTCGCCGTTTTCTTCGTAAGTACCAAGAAAGCTACGACAGCCCATAGGTGTTTTGAATGAACCCGTTACTTCCACTACTTTGTCGTAGTTAAGAATGTCTGGGTACATACGCTTAGACGCACACTCAAGCGCAAGTTGCTTGATGTCGTAGTTTGGATCTTCTGATTTGTGGTTCAAGCCATCTTTGATGCCGAATACCAGTTTAGGGAATACCGCTGTTTTACGGTTCTTACCTAGACCTGCAATACGGTTCTTCAGAATAGACTTCTGGATAAGGCGTGATGCCCAGCTTGTACCAAGACCAAAACCAAACGTAACGAATGGTGTTTGACCGTTCGCCGTGTGCAGCGTGTTTACTTCGTATTCTAGAGATTGGAACGCGTCGTAACACTCTTTCTCTGTGCGCGCTTTTGCGAACTCTTCTGGCTCAGCAATGTTCCACTCTTTTGCGATCTCTAGATGTTTCTCGTAGCTTGTGATTACGTACGGTTCTAGAACTTCATCAATACGGTTGATGGTTGTGCCGCCGTAAATGTGGCTCGCTACTTGAGCAATGATCTGTGCTGTTACTGCTGTTGCAGTCGAGATTGATTTAGGAGTATCAATCTCAGCGTTACCCATTTTAAAGCCGTGCGTTAGCATGCCTTTAAGATCGATAAGCATACAGTTAAACATTGGGAAGAACGGAGCGTAATCCAAATCGTGGTAGTGAATATCACCTACTTCGTGCGCTTGAACTACATCGCGTGGAAGGATGTGCGTCTTCGCGTAGTGTTTCGCTACGATACCAGCCAACAAGTCACGTTGAGTCGGGATTACTTTACCGTCTTTGTTTGCGTTCTCGTTGATTAGGTCTAGGTTGCTTTCTTCGATCAGACCTTCGATTTCGCGAGTTAGTGCGCTTTGCTTTTCACGAGCGATGTCGCGATCGTGGCGGTATTCAATGTAAGAACGTGCTAGGGCTTTGTAAGGACCTTGCATGAGTTCATTTTCGACTAAGTCTTGAATCTCATGGATGTGAACTTCATCGTGATCCTGAAGCTGTAACTCAACTGCCAGAGCAACATTTAGTGCATAAATGGCGACATCTTTGTCTTTGTTTTCCGCTGCAGCTTCTACTGCTGCTTGTATACGATCCCTGTTGAACGGAGCTCTTGAGCCGTCACGCTTGATTACGATTGGTTTCACTTTTTCTCCTTACCCCAGCATACTCACAGAGTTATCCACAAACACACTATATGGGGTTATTTTTTATTCTGCTGACACAATATATTGTGGCGTATTTAACGAGAAGCACCAATTGAAAACATTGATTTTGATCAATAAAAAATGGGTAGCGAACAAGAACAAATCGATCTTATTGGCGTTGATCTCACTTGCGAAGAAAACTGTGAAAATTGCAAAATTGGAGCGAAATCCACTTGCTTTTTTTCGAGGTCTTATAGGATAAAGGATGGAAAGGAATGCGCTAAATTATAGGAGTGCGATAGACCAAAATGCGATCACTTTTTGTTACGGTAATATTACTTTTTAGTTCTCTTTCATTTGCTCAAAATTCCGTCAAATTAACCAGCTGGAATATTGAATGGCTATCTATAGATGGTGGAAAAGTGTCTAGAACACCACAAGATTTTGAAAAACTGACCCACTATGTGGATAAAACACAAGTCGATATTCTCGCTTTTCAAGAAGTCGAAAGTGTCGCCGCAATCCAAAAAGCCGTTGGCAATGATTTCACTATTTATCTGTCCGATCGTTCAAACGCCTCCAACCGACACCTTCAGTTCAATGACACCAATCAATACACCGGTTTTGCGGTACGTAATGGTATGAGCGTGTTGGACAAACCAGACTTTTCTATCACACGAGGCAACAGCAAGCTCCGCTTCGCCAGCTACCTTGTCTTGAATCCAAACCAAGACAACGAGACTCACCTACTCTCTGTGCATCTAAAAGCGGGATGCAGTGGTGCGTATCGCAATAATCGCGATTGTAAGATCGTGAAACAACAAGGACAGGCACTAGCCAAATGGATAAAAGCGCGCGAGGACAACAAACAACAATATGTGGTACTTGGCGACTTTAACCACAATTTGGGTTATCGAGGAGATTGGTTATGGGACGTGCTATCGGACAGTACCAATGCAAAGCTAGTGACCAAAAATACCAAAGCGGAATGTAAAGTGCGTTCTAATCGTAATCCGAATAAAACCCACCAATTCCGCTCTGTGATCGATCACATCATAGTGAGTGGTGATTTAAAGGCGTCGTCAGGTGTTCAAACCGTTTTTAAAACACAAGATGTGCTCGACTATAAGCTGAGTGACCATTGCCCAGTTTCTACTACGCTCTCATTTTAACGTTGAAAAACTCTTTTTAGCATTGAAATTCGCTCTTTATCGACTAACCATTGTTTTAGCGGTGAATGACCCAACCAACATTGCCGCAATAAATAGCAGAACTTGTGTGTTGCCAGTAAAAAGGCTGGCAACCGCAGGTCCAGGACACACACCGAGTAAGCCCCACCCAATACCAAACAGTGCTGCACCGCCAACTAACTTTTTGTCTATCGCTTTAGAAGTTGGACAGACAATCTCATCACCAAACACAGATTCGCTTCTTGGCTTTATTAATAAAAGATAAGCAGGAACGAACACCGCAAGTGCTCCGCCCATAACGAAGGCTAAGCTTGGGTCCCACGCGCCGGTAATATCGAGGAAGCCGATCACTTTTGCCGGATCAGCCATACCGGAAATCACCATACCAATACCGAAGAGCGCACCAGAAAATGCAACGATAGAAATTTGCTTAATACTTTTCATTACCTGAGTTTTCATAACGACACTATTCCTTACGAGACTAGTAAGACGGTTAACATGGCGGTTGCCATAAAAGTACACGTTGCGACTACAGAACGGATAGAGAAACGCCCCATCCCACAAATGCCATGACCACTTGTGCAACCATTACCGATACGTGTACCGACGCCAACCAGTAAACCAGCAACGACAACCAAACCAAGAGAGCCGCTGTACTCAGTTGGTACATACCCGCCAAGAGCATAAACAGCAAACACACCGCCCAATGCCATCGCAATTAAGAAGACAATTCGCCAAACTCGGTCCGCATTCTCAACGGCACCATTTAAGATCCCGCTGATTCCAGCGGTCTTGCCATTGAAAAGCATCAATACTACCGCTGATGCGCCAACCATGACGCCGCCCAAAAGCGACATCCAAGGAACTTCAAACATAACAGCCACCCGTATAAAGTTTTGAATTACTGCTTACAGAAAACTTGGTTAAACGCCTCGATCAGCGGACCAACTCTTTCATCAGAAATCGAATAGAACACCTGCTGAGAAACCTTTCGAGCTTTGATGATGTCGTGTTTTCTCAATACGGTGAGGTGTTGTGAAAAGGCTGATTGGCTTAATGTTGAGCCTTCAAACAGTTCACCGACCCCTTTTTCGCCTTCAATAAGCTTGCACATCACGATTAAGCGCTCTGGATGAGCCATTATTTTAAGTAGCTCACTCGCTTCGGTCGCACTTTGTAGCATACTGTCGCCCATTCTTATGCCTCTTCATCAATACGTTAAGTTTTATTAGATATTACTAATTAATATTATTAAGTCAATGCTAATGTAGCTAAATTAACATTAGACATGACTAATTTATTTAAGTAAGGTGTAGGCGTTTTCGATCATTCAGTAGGAGAAATCCATGAGCAAAATCGTGATTATTGGTGGTGTTGCTGGCGGTGCATCTGCAGCAGCTCGCGCTCGTCGTCTTAGTGAAGACGCAGAAATCATTATGTTTGAACGCGGTCCATTTGTGTCATTTGCAAACTGTGGCTTGCCGTACCACATTGGTGGCGATATCCAAGAACGCAGCAAACTGCTTCTTCAAACGCCTGAGAGCTTTTTAGCGCGTTTCAATGTTGATGTTCGTGTAATGAACGAAGTGGTTTCAATTAACCGCCAAGATAAAACGGTTACGGTTAAGAACCTACTTGATGGTTCAGAATACCAAGAGAGCTACGACTTCCTTCTACTGAGCCCTGGTGCAGGTCCAGTTGTGCCGCCTATTCCGGGTATTGATAACCCATTGACGCACTCGCTGCGTAATATTCCAGATATGGATCGCATCATTAAGACGATCGAAACCAACAAAGTGGAACACGCTACGGTCGTTGGTGGTGGTTTCATCGGTTTGGAAATGATGGAAGCCTTCCACCAGCTTGGCGTAAAAACCACATTGGTTGAAATGGCGGATCAAGTGATGACGCCCGTTGACCGAGAAATGGCCGGTTTTGCTCATGCAGAAATCCGAGAGAAAGGCATCGACCTGCGTTTAGGCGTTGCTCTATCTTCTGTTGAATTTGTGGCGAACCAATCTGTCGCTAACATAGAAGCGGGTGAAGATGACACACACCAACACCTTCAAGGAAAACTGACGCTGTCTCTAAACAATGGTGACCAGCTTGATACCGATATCCTGATCATGGCAATTGGTGTACGCCCTGAAACAAAACTCGCGCAAGAAGCCGGTCTTCAAATTGGTGCACTAGGCGGTATTTACACCAACGAATGCATGCAGACCAGCGATCCTTCTATCTATGCCGTTGGTGATGCGGTTGAAGAGAAAGACTTTGTCACTGGCGAACAAACCCTTGTTCCGTTGGCAGGTCCGGCAAACCGTCAAGGTCGTATGGCTGCAGACAACATGCTTGGTCGCCAAGAAACTTACCAAGGTACGCAAGGCACGGCGATCTGCAAGATCTTTGATTTAGCCGTCGCTTCTACTGGTAAAAACGAGAAACAGCTAAAACGTGACAACATCACTTATGAAAAAGTGTATGTCCACACAGCCAGCCACGCGAGTTACTACCCTGGCGCAGAAACTGTGTCGTTCAAAATGTTGTTTGATCCAGCAACCGGCAAAATTTTAGGTGCACAAGCAGTAGGTAAAGACGGCGTTGACAAACGTATTGACGTAATGGCAGTTGCTCAGCGTGCTGGTATGACAGTAGAACAACTACAACACCTTGAACTCACTTACGCGCCACCGTATGGTTCAGCGAAAGATGTGATTAACCAAGCGGCTTTCGTTGCGAATAACATCATTAAAGGTGACGCAACAGCGATTCATTTTGATGAAATCGACAACCTCTCAGAGGACCAAGTTCTGCTCGATGTTCGTAATCCGGGAGAATTGGAATCTGTCGGCTTCATTGATGGCGCAATCAATATTCCTGTCGACCAACTTCGCCAACGTATGAATGAACTGCCGAAAGACAAAGAGATCGTGATTTACTGTCAGGTCGGCTTGCGCGGTAACGTCGCTTATCGTCAACTGGTCAATTCAGGATTTAAAGCACGTAACCTACTTGGTGGTTACCGTACCTATAAGTTCGCAAGAGCTTAATCTCTGAATTTTAAATATCTAAGGTTTAGGACTGAAAATAAAAAAGGGGCACATTATGTGCCCCGTTCTACATTTCAGATTCGACCAAATGAATTATCTTGGTCGCTTTTTCGAAGTGATCGAGTTGATGAATTTGAATCCACCAAGTCGCCGCTTCCATCAATAACTCAGGATTGTCATTCTTATTAGCGAAAAAGGCATAAAAGGACACGCCAACATTGTCGCCTTTCTGCTCTATTTTCTTCTTACACACCTGAATGATTTTGTCTCTTAACGCGATGTTCATTGCCTTTCCCTTTCTCTTTGCGACAGCAAAATTAGCCCAAAAAATAGAATAACTGTATTTATATACAGTTATTCTTAGTAAGGCAAATAAACATAATCATCTAGATGAATATTCTCGCACGAAGACCTAATACCCAAGTGCTGCTTTTGTTCGAAAATGCTGGGTCTTTGATGTATTGAATATCCGGTGTGATTTGGATGTAGTCGTTCAACTGCATGTTGTAGTATAGCTCGGCAGTGAACTGTTCAGAGTCATCCACACCATAAGCGTGCTCTAGGTTATCGTTAACATGGCTCCAGTTAACCGCGAAGCCTAGGTTGTTGGTTGGTTTACCTAAACCAAAGTAACCAATCCCCACCGTTAGGGAACGATCATAAAGTGCCACATCGCCTTCCGAGAAGCCACCACGAACAAATGGCATTAATTGCTCTGTAGCAAAGTAGCTTGCTGAAAAGTTAATACCCTGCCCGCTGTCCTTATTCGTCAGGTTATGTTGCGTGTCGCCATCCAAATGCCAAGCGGTTAAATGAACGTTGTCGGTATAGATTTGGTCTTGTGACGCCGTCCAACCCAGTTCGAACGTCGTAAGCAGTTTATGATCGTTGAATAAGGTATCAAAGCCATCAAATGGTTCATCTGAACGCCCTTTACCATCTGCCACACCTGCAACCATATAGAAGTTATCAGTCAGCATGTGGCCGACAGCTAAGCCGAGAATTCCATCATCCGGTAGACCAATCGAGCCTCCACCAGTACTGAATGCAAGGTTACTGAATCCGGTCCACGGACTGGCTAAAGCGTATGTATCAACATAGTCAGTGGTATCTAAGAAACCCACCATGAACGAGGTTTTGCCACCATTGAGCTTTTGTTTCCAATATAGGTTAGTTAGACGAGCACCTTGATCACTGTATGCTGGACCAATCATGCCCGCGTAACCTAAACCGTTACCGATAAAGCTAAATTCTTTCGGTGACAGATCGCTATAAGCATGGCGGTGTTCGACTTTCCAAACCAATCCGCCCGTATTGCCAGATTCAAGTCCAACAAGATTCCAACTACCATAAAAACGAGCAACACCAGCACTTGCGGTATCTTCACCGCCAGTTTGCGGGTCTGACGCCGTTAAGCCAAGCGCTTGGTAATCCAAACCAAACGTTAAGTTATGATCTTCCGCTAGTGACTCTCGCCAAGTGCGTTTTTCACGAGCATTTTCAGCAATGGTATTATCAACCGTATCAGGGCTACCAAAGTTCGCCGCGTTAATCGATGACGCCATTACAAGTGAAAGAGCGATAAAACTAAGCTTTGGAACAGTTACTTTCATGTCTGGTTTCTCATTAAATTGATTTCTAGAAAAAGAGTTTAATGATTCAGCGTTTTGAAAATTGCCATTAAGTGACAGCTCACTGCTTTTTGTATTTTCGGTGGTGTACTCTTATCGATAAGGTCGAATTGAAACCTCGTCCATCTGGTAGATGGTTTCTACGTTCGAAGCTCCGTCGGAGTATGAAACATCCGCCTTAGTCTTTTTCACATGCAGATCCCCTTTCACCCAAATTGGCTCGTAAAGAGAAGTCAGTTTCAAACCTTTCGGATAATCGACCAAAACAATCTGGTTTGCAGGTGGCGGTGGCGTATGGATGCAAGCGCCCATAGTTGGAACAAGGAAAAATTTTGTGACAACGTCATTGTTAAATTCTACTGGCGTTACAAAGCCAGGAATTTCATAAGTATCTTCAGTAAGTGTTGTGTTTGGCATTGATGCCAACATACGACGATGCTGAGTAATCTCTTCGCGCTTTTTGAACAACCATTCAATGTCTAAGTCGTCAGCTTTTAAGCTGTCTTCTAATTCTTTCATGGTTTGTTTCTGTTGCTCATTAAGATTTTGAGCATCACGGTATCTTGCAAGAGAACCAAGTTCAAAAAGTTGTTGGTCTGTGAGTTTTACAAATGGGTCTTCAATCTGAGGGACATCCACTGGCAACAATTGCTCCCAGCTTAATTGATCGGCGGATACATTTGATGAAGCCAGCAAAACTAAGCCAGCCAATAGGTACTTCTTCATACGTTCCCTTGAATAGTTCTTTGTCTTTTAGAGAAAAATTTGGGGACAATAGCGCCCCCAAATAGTCGAAAGAGTTTACTACAAGGTATTCTTGTGGATCTTGCCGTCTTTCATAATTACTTTGAATTTATCTTGGTAATCGTTAAGAATTGTGATGTCCTGCAGAGGATTCCCATCCACCAGCACTACATCAGCGTAAGCGCCCGGCTCTACAACGCCGAGTTTTCCGTATTTATATGGATTCATGCCGCCCGACCAGCTTAGTACTTCTGCGGCATTCGATGTGCCCATCTTCATGATCTCATATGGTGTAAATCCGACTTTCTCCATCCAAACCATGTTGTCTGCTTGGCGCGTATTGTATGCAGGACCAAACATATCGCCACCAGTAACAATCAACAGGTCATATTTACGTGCCCATTCGAACATTTGCTTCGCGCCTTCGTTTACTTTGGTCGCTTTGGCTTTTTGGTCCGGACTGAAGAAGGTGATCTTTTCAGGTTCAGCAAAGGCTTCAAGAGACATCACCGCTTGTGCAGAAAGTGCCACACCCTTTTCTTTCATTCGCTTAATGGTTTCTTCGGAAATTAAAAAGTTATGCTCAATCACTTTTACGCCAGCATCAATGGCACGGTTAACCGAACGATCGTGATAAGCATGCGCCATAACGTAGGTACCGTAATCTTCTGCTACGCCAACAATCGCTTCCATCTCTTGTTTAGAGAATTGCGTCATGTGAATTGGATCGAACTCGCTCGCAACACCACCGCCAGCCATGATTTTAATCTGCGTCGCGCCCGAACGTAGGTTCTGACGTGCAGCACGACGAGCTTCTGTTTCGCCATCGACGATATAGCCAAAGCCGTGGCGTTCAAGATCGTCAACGCGTCCTGGAACATCGTTAAAGCTACCGGTATCCGCGTGACCACCAGTTTGACTCAAGAAGCCCCCCGCTGGGAACAATCGCGGTCCCTCAAGCAAACCATTGTTGATGGCTTTTGCGATACCAAGAATATTACAGCCTGCATCACGAGCCGTCGTAAAGCCTTGGTCGAGATACTGCATCATGGAAACATGAGCACGAGCTCCCATCGCCATTTGATCATAACCATCTCTACCAACCAACATGCCTTCTTGAATACACATGTGGGAATGCATGTCGATTAAGCCAGGAATCATGGTTAAGCCTTCGCCATTAATTGTCGTTGTTTGCTTATCAGCTTTAATTGGTTTCGGTGAGATTTCCTTAATCATGTTATCCACGACTAAGACATTCTGGTTTTGAAGTAGCTTTTCATCGGTGCCATTGAAAACATCAACGTTAGTAAACAGTGTCGATGCTGCATTCGCGTTTAAAGCAAATGCACAAGATAGCGCAACAAAAGAAAGGTTCTTCTTAGAAATTGTCATTATTACACCTACGTTTTTTGGATAGTTGGGGTCCATTTCCTATAACTTCCCTGTCAGAACAGCGGTGTTATGAGGGCATCTATTTCAGTGATCACCAAAAACGACTGATCAGGCAAAAAACATATGAAACAGACGGCTTACGTTAAAAACATAGAAGTCATCATGACGACTTTCAAGGCGGCTTAATTGCCTTTACACGACAACATGCGGATATTGTGAAAGAAATGCGAGTTGAGACAAAAACCTCCGATTATTCAGAGGTTTTATGTGTAACTCATTATGACAAGGATTGACGGTACGCTTTAGGTGTCATGTTCATCATTCGCTTAAATGCACGCGTGAAATGAGCAGAATCGGAGTAGCCTGTTTTGAGCGCAATGTGCGTAATACTGAGGTCTCGGTCCGCTAAAAGCTCTAGCGTTTGTTTAAGCACCAAGCCTTCTATCACTTCTCTATACGTCGTATCCTCATTTGCTAGCCTCCTTTGTATGGTGCGAGCATTCATGTCAATCAGTTCGCCAGCAAACTGGATAGAGATCTTACCCATCGAGAGATAAGGCGTGAGTGCCCTTGCTAATGCGTCACTGAACTTATCATCCTCTCCCCGAATACTTTTACTTGGCGCCGTTTGAGATGGCGTGAAAGCAATCGGCTGGTTAATCCATTCATTAGGGATTGAGATCGCAGTAACCGGTCTACCTGTAAAGAACTGCGCGCTTTTCATTCCTGGTAATAGATTGAATGGTTCGGCTTCTACATCTTGAATCCCGACTTCTGCCAATCGCCATTGGGAGCCAACAAGCTTTTTGAGCAACTCATTCATGAACATCGCGGAGAACATTTCTGCGTAGCGGAACCATTCTCTTTCTGCGTTCTGTTTTTCTCTGACCAGCCACCATTTCCCGCCGCGCGACTGAACAGAAAGACTCACGTTATCGGAGATTTGTTTAAGCAGTTGGGATACATCTTCTAGCGCTGCTTTTAGCGAGTGAGTTTGAGTAATTTGGTTTGCAAATCTAGGCACATAGATGTCGTGACAAAGTGTCCAAGTAAGCAAAGCAAACTTCTCTGGTGATGCTCTTTCACCTAAGGTTTGAAATACCGACTTTAATGCACTTTCTGGCACAAACGCATTAGAGGATTGGCTGGATAAGATATCCTGTGGCATACGTGCGGTTTCAAGTAAGGAATGAATATCACCATCAAGCTCATTGAGCATCGTGGCAAACAGCTTTACTTCTTCCGAGTGGACCAAAGGAATATCTGTATTGGGCATACAAGCTATCATCTTAAAATACCAAGGATTATTTTAGTTTAAGCACAAACTTCCGGGCTGTCATTAGTCACAATCCAAGTGCAATTTGATAATGAGAGACGACTCACTCTGAACAGAAGAGCCAACGCACATTGGCATTCAACATAGACCATTGCCTGTTCAAGAACTTGCCAATTCACGCCACAGATACGTTCTATTCACTTTTAAAGCACTATTTAAAGCGCTATTTATACTTCTATGAATGTGATGATTTTCACGCTTTCTTAATCAGCAATCGTTTTCTAGGAATTTTTCCTAGTCGATCTAAGCCCTCCTCTCATGTAGTTAAAAAGAGGACTCTCTACAATCGCCAGCAGTTAAAAGAAAGCGAGCACGCAAGTGCATCACACTAATACAAGAGAGTTCACGATGTTAAAATTCCTTGAACAAGTCCGGAAGCCTACCCTAGACCTTCCAGTCGAAGCGCGTAGAAAAATGTGGTTCAAACCATTTATCCAATCTTACCTAGTGGTATTTATTGGCTATTTGACGATGTACCTGATCCGTAAAAACTTCAACGTCGCACAAAACGACATGATTTCTACTTACGGTTTGTCGATGACAGATCTAGGTTTGATTGGTCTCGGTTTCTCGATTACTTATGGTATCGGTAAGACCGTGGTTTCTTACTATGCCGATGGTAAAAACACCAAGCAGTTCCTTCCTTTCATGCTTATCCTTTCTGGTCTGGCAATGCTTGGTTTCAGTTTCAGCATGGGCGGTGGCAGCGCAAGCTTGTTCTTGATGGTGGCGTTCTACGCACTAAGTGGTTTCTTCCAAAGTACTGGTGGTCCTTCTAGTTACTCGACCATTACTAAGTGGACACCGCGTAACAAGCGTGGTTCTTACCTAGGTCTTTGGAACATGTCTCACAACGTAGGTGGTGCGGGTGCTGCTGGTGTGGCTCTGTTTGGTGCAAACTACTTGTTCGACGGTCACGTAATCGGCATGTTCGTGTTCCCTTCTATCATTGCGATCATCGTTGGTTTCATCGGTATGCGCTATGGTAACGACTCTCCTGAAGCCTACGGTCTAGGTAAAGTAGAAGAGCTATTTGATGAAGCAGTCAGCGAAGAAGACGAAGCGGCTGAAGGCAATCAAATGACTAAGAAAGAGATCTTTGTTGAATACGTTCTGAAAAACAAAGTGATCTGGCTATTGTGCTTCGCAAACATCTTCCTTTACATCGTGCGCATCGGTATCGACCAATGGTCAACGGTTTACGCATACCAAGAACTTGGTCTATCAAAAGAAGCAGCAATCTCTGGCTTCACCCTATTCGAAGTGGGTGCGTTAGTCGGCACATTGATGTGGGGTTACTTATCTGACCTTGCGAATGGTCGCCGTGCGCTAGTGGCTTGTGTTTCTTTGGGTTTGATCATCGTATCACTTGAGTTCTACCAACACGCAACCAGTGAGTTCATGTACCTAGCGTCGCTATTTGTTCTTGGCTTCCTAGTATTTGGTCCTCAACTGCTTATCGGTGTTGCGGCGGTTGGCTTTGTTCCTAAGAAAGCAATCAGTGTGGCAGACGGCGTAAAAGGCACATTCGCTTACCTAATTGGTGACAGCTTCGCGAAATTGGGTCTAGGTATGATTGCAGACGGTACACCAATCTTTGGTCTAACGGGTTGGAAAGGCACGTTCGCTGCCCTAGATACCTCAGCAATGATTTGTATTGTTTTGCTTGCTTTCGTAGCTATCGCAGAAGAGAAAAAGATTCGTCAAAACAAGAAGAAGCTTGAACTCGCAGAAAACCAAGCTTAATCAAACAGCGCGCTTTGCTAGTCAAAGCGCGCTAGATCATTAAATAAACTTGGTCAATTTAGTATCATAGAAGGTTTTTATTGAGCTCTCTATATCAAAGGTGCCAAAGGATTGTCTCCTATCTAGCGCCGATTGGTATTGAGCTCATTTTCGTTTGTGTATTGCTGAAGTTTGGTATTTAAGATGATTAACGTAGCGCTTGTTGATGACCATGTCATTGTTCGTTCTGGATTTGCTCAGTTGTTGAGCCTTGAGCCAGACATGAATGTTGTAGGTGAATTTAGCTCGGTAGCAGAAGCTCGAGTGGGATTACCTGCGTGCAAGCCAAATGTAGTTATCCTAGATATCTCGATGGCAGACGAAAGTGGGCTTACCCTACTCTCCGAAATCCCTTCAGGCATTGCTTGTGTCATGCTTAGCGTGCACGACTCTCCCGCAATGGTTGAAAAGTCACTTAAACTCGGCGCAAAAGGTTACCTAAGTAAACGTTGTAGTCCTGACGAGTTGATTCAAGCCGTACGAACCAGTGCTTTGGGCGGTTGTTATTTAACGCCTGATATTGCGTTGAAGCTCGCGACACCAAGTGACAAAGCGGCAACGCTGACTCAACTGACTCGCAGAGAAAACGAAGTGTGCCAATTATTGGCTCGTGGTTTAGATGTCAAATCAATCGCCACTGAGCTTGGCTTAAGCCATAAAACCGTTCACGTTCACCGTGCAAACGCCATGGATAAGCTTGGCGTGAAGAACAACGTTGAGCTCGCCAAACTGTTCTCGCAAGAGTCGTTTTAATGCGTAGCTACACCATCACCTCCATTTGCGGTCTATTCATGACAGGATGCTCGTGGTTCTGTCTGTGGGTGATCGCTTATTACTTTGTGAACGATGCAGAGCTTGCGATCTTGTTGTTCCCCTTCGCGTTGCGTTTGGGTCTAACACTGCACACGCGCACAAAGTATTGGGCAACGATTTATCTCGCCGAATGGGGATTGACCGTTGCTCTTGCTCTACTTCTTGAACAGCCGCAATGGCTAATGGTGTTGGTTGCCAGCTTCCTGAGCATGCCGGTTGTTTACCTTGCTAAGCGTTATTACAAAGGCGATCAGAACCAGCATTTAGCGATTATGGCGGCCGTGTTGCTCGTGACGTCTTGTATTAACGTACTAGCGGTTGGTTATCATGTCCAATCTGTCTACATGGCATGGTTAGCTAGCATTGCTGGCGGTTTGTTAGTTCTGCCAATGTGCTATTTGCTTTGGAACTATCTCTTCCAAAGCCCTTGGTCACCGCTGACCTCGAATTTGTTAGCCAACGAAGTTCAGTTCAAAGTTCGTCATATTCTGCTATACAGTGTGTTGTTGATTGCCAGCATTTTGGTTCAAACCAGCCTGCCGGATGAGTTAAAACGCTTCGCACCTTTCTGCATGGCAATCCCAATCATTGTGCTTGCGCTACGCTACGGCTGGCAAGGTGCACTGCTTGCGACCATGTTAAATAGTATCGCGCTGATTGCTGCGCGAAGCGGTGTTTCGAATCTGGAAATCACTGACCTTCTGTTATCCCTTTCGGCACAAACCCTAACTGGCATCATGCTCGGTTTAGCGGTGCAGAAACAAAAAGATCTTAACCAAAAGCTTCGTGGCGAATTGTCGAGAAACCAAACCTTGTCTCGACAGCTCATCCAAGCGGAAGAGTCGGTGCGTCGCGACGTGGCAAGAGAACTGCACGATGAAATTGGTCAGAACATCACAGCGATCCGTACCCAAGCGAGCATCATTAAGCGGGTCGATAACGCTGAAATGAACACACGCTGTGCCGACATGATCGAAAACCTATCACTCAATGTTTATGACACCACCAAACATCTGCTGAGCAAACTGCGTCCGAAGATGCTCGATGATTTGGACTTAAAAGACTCCGTTCACCAGTTAACCCGTGAAATGGAGTTCGACAATCATGGCACTCGCGTTGTGCTTGATTGGCAAGGTGACTATGAGTCTTTGGGCGACACGCTAAAAGTCACCCTATTCCGTTTATGCCAAGAAGCATTAAACAACGCAGCTAAATACGCGAATGCGACGTCTATCGTTATCGAGCTCTCTATTAAGGAGAACATTTCGTTGAACATCGCTGACAACGGCATTGGTTTCAAAACCGAAGACTGCATGAAAGGTATGGGCGTTCGCGGCATGCAAGAACGCGTGCAAGCACTTGGCGGCAAAATGTATATCTACTCTTTGAACGATCATGTGGATGGCACGCAAATCGCCATCACATTACCTAAGGTGTAACGAGCATGTTTGGATTATTTCAGTCTCCGAGCTATAACCAAGCTCCCCTTAGCAAAGACCAAGTGGACGAACGCTACCGCTATTGGCGTCTACACATCATGCTGGGTATGTATCTTGGTTATGCCGGCTTTTACTTCACTCGTAAAACGTTTAACTACGCTGCACCCGCGATGATTGCTGATTTAGGTTTAGATAAAGCCGATATTGGTATGATTGGTACGCTTTTCTACATCACCTATGGTTTATCGAAGTTTATCTCGGGCACCATATCTGACCGTTCTAACCCTCGCTTTTTCATGGGTGTCGGTTTAATCGCGACGGGTCTTATCAATATCGCGTTTGGCTTCTCTAGCTCTTTGGTTGCACTCGCTGCTCTTTGGGTGATGAACGCTTGGTTCCAAGGTTGGGGCTGGCCTTCGTGCTCTAAGTTACTTACGACGTGGTATTCGCGCTCAGAACGTGGTTTCTTGTGGGCAATTTGGAACACCGCCCATAACGTAGGCGGCGCTTTAATTCCCCTACTCGTTGGATTTCTTACATTCCATTACAGCTGGCGAGAAGGCTTTATCGTACCGGGCGTTATCGGCGTCATTCTTGGTGTCATTGTTTGTTGGCGCTTACGCGATAAACCGACCACTCAAGGACTGCCAACGGTTGGTCAATGGCGTGATGACAAGTTAGAACTCGCGCAAGAAAATCACGGGCAAGGTCTGAGTTATAAAGAAATCCTCAAACAATACGTGTTCAACAACAAGTACATTTGGTTGCTCGCATTTAGCTATGTACTGGTTTACATCGTGCGCACCGCCATCAATGACTGGGGGAATTTGTACCTGACAGAACAACACCACTACAGTCTAATCAATGCCAACGCAGCATTGTCGATGTTTGAAATCGGTGGCTTTGTTGGTTCTCTAGTGGCTGGTTGGGGATCGGATAAACTGTTCGGTGGTAACCGAGGTCCAATGAACCTCTTGTTTGCCGCAGGCATATTCCTATCTGTCGCCGCACTGTGGTTGATGCCATTAACCAACTTCGCATTCCAAGCTGCTGGGTTATTCTCGATTGGTTTCTTCGTATTTGGTCCACAAATGTTGATTGGAATGGCAGCAGCGGAATGTTCACACAAAGATTCCGCTGGTGCAGCAACGGGCTTTGTTGGTTTGTTTGCCTACATGGGTGCCGCACTTTCTGGCTACCCATTAGCATTGATTCTTGAAGAATACAGCTGGACAGGATTCTTTATCACCATCTCGGTATGCGCAGCCGTTATTGGCTTGCTGTTGTTACCGTTCTTGCAGGCTCAACCTTCAAGAAAGCCGCTCGCTCCCAAGCTTAGGTTGTAGACACCTGGTTGTAGAAGCGACTTCTACACCTCTTAGGGTGAGTTAACCACTCACCCGTCCAATCTCCACTATTTTTTGCTTCCGATTCAGTTCGGAGGGTTTTCTACGGGTAAAATTCATGAATTCGAATACTATTTCATCAAAATGCTTCTTCAAAATGGACAATAAGATCCAAAACTACGACTGGGGAAGCCGCACGGCTATCCACGATTTATTTGGCTTTGCTAATGAAGCTCAACAACCTCAAGCCGAGGTTTGGATGGGTACGCATCCGAATGGTTGCTCTATCGTTAAACAAGGAAGTACTGCCGCTTCGAGTACAGTGGTTTCATTATCAGAATTGATCAATCAGGATCCGTCAGCGTTTCTATCGCAAAGCACGGCAGAAGCCTTTGGTGACCTACCTTTCCTATTCAAGATTCTTGCAGCAGATAAAGCCTTGTCAATTCAAGTGCACCCAAACAAGCAAGATGCTGAGATCGGTTATGCAAAAGAACAAGAGTTAGCTGTACCGCTGAGTGCATTCAATCGTAACTACAAAGATGCCAACCACAAGCCAGAACTGGTTTACGCCCTAACGGAATATCAAGCAATGAACGGCTTTCGTCCGTTTGATGAAATCATCGCTGAGTTCCGCCTGTGTGACATTCCTGAAATCAACGACTACCTAGAACAGTTTGAGCGCAATCCCAACCAAGATGGGTTGTGTCAGTTCTTCGTAGAGATTCTTTCCATGGAAGAAGCACGCAAGGTTAACGCAGTGGATCACTTATTAAGTTACGCAGCAGCCAACCAAGTACGCCCGGTGTGCGAATTGATTTTAGACCTTGCTGCTCAGTACCCGAATGACGTGGGTTTGTTTGCCCCATTACTGCTGAATGTTATTACGTTAAAACCCGGTGAAGCCATGTTCTTAAGCGCAAGAACGCCTCATGCTTACATCAAAGGCACTGGTCTGGAAATCATGGCGAACTCAGACAACGTACTTCGTGCTGGTTTAACACCAAAACACATGGATGTGGAAGAACTGGTTAAGTGTACCGACTTCATCCCAAAACCAATGAATACGCTACTAACCAAAGCAGCAGTCAACAGCTGTGAGCACAACTTCCCTGTCCCTGTACAAGACTTCAAGTTCTCTGTCTTCCAAGAGCCAAAAGATCAACAAGTTGAGATGAGCAGTGCGGAAATCTTAATGCCGATCGATGCAGACGTAACGCTTCTTGCAAAAAGCGGCGAAACCTTAGTGCTTGGTAAAGGGCAATCGGCTTTCATTCCTGCTTATGTGGGTAGCTACACAATCCGTTGTGAAGGTCGCGTTGCTCGTGCATTTAATGGCTAAGTTCATTTTCTCTTAAAGCAAAAATGGCGGAGACTTTTCACCTCCGCCATTCAAACCATTCATTTGTTTGCTAACTCTGTGCTTGAGCCAAACGAATACTCACCAAACTTGCCACCATGATGGCTAAGTAAAAGCTCCCGACTATCGCTTCAAAGAAAACGAAGAACTGAGCCACTGGAACCGTTGGTGAAATGTCACCATAGCCCACTGTCGTTAATGTGATAAAGCTAAAGTACAAAGCATTAAACAAGTTCGACAGCCAAGGTTTTGCTTCTAATCCAGTGAAAGAGCTTGGGAAAAACTCCAACACCAACAAGTAAATCACCGCCCACGCAAGCCCCAGTAGCAGATAGATACAAATCGAACCGATGATGTGGTTTGTCGTGACCGACTTGGTCAAAACCACCTGCTTTAGCGCCGAGTATATATGTGAAAACAAGAACACCAATAACGCACCTAGCGTCAAAATGGACAGATCTAAATGCTCTAAAAACGACATACCATAGGAGATGACGGCCACAATCAGTAACACACCATACCATGTACGATTGGATTTGTTCTTCTTGTTGATGCCTGCAATCGAAGCGCCTAGCGTCACCACCAAAATAGCAAGAACAAATTCCTGCCCATCTGGATAAAACTGATGCATCACGGCACAGCCAAAAAACAACGCAATAAGTGCAAAGAACAAAAAGTAAAAGTTATCTTCCCTGGTCATCGGTTTCATGATGCCACCTCTGCTTTGTCTTCCTCCTTCGCTTTTTGGTCCATGCTCAGTGCTTTGTTTGCTTCAGTGTCATCTTCATCTAACCAGTTCACCATCAACTGGTAAGTCAGGCTCAATACCACAGCACCAACAAACAGACCTACGATACCAGACATTGCCATACCACCCAGTGCACCCAACAGTGTCACAAGCATCGGTGTGTCAGAACCACGGCTTAGAAGTACTGGTTTCAGTACCGCATCACTCGCGCTCACCAAAATACACCAGACTAGGAAGATGCCAGCAACCAGTGTCGATTCGACGCTAAACACGTAAATAATCGCAGGAATCAATGCCAGAATCGGAGGCAACTGAACAATCGCAATCAGAATCACAGCAACCATCCAAAGCGCAGCAGCAGGAACGCCAACTGCGACCATACCAACACCCGCCATGACAGATTGAATCAGTGCAACGCCAATCACACCTTGAACGACACTGCGAACGGTCGATTTTGAAAGGTCAATCAACGCTTCGCCTTTCTTGTTGGTGAGGCGGTCTGCTAGCTTGGTAAAACCTTTTTGGCAAACTTCAGCATTGCTCATGAACGCACCTGCAATCATGGTCGAAATGATGAACTGGATGAAACCACCACTTACCGAGCCAACAATAGATGCTGCTTGAGAAAGGAAGCCTTTCACTTGTTCGCCATACTTAACCAAGAAGCCTTCCATGTTGGTCGATGCGTAGTTAATCACAACGAACATTTTGTCGCCCACGACAGGGATCTCTTTTAAGCTTTCTTGTGGCTTAGGTACAACTAAGGTGCCGTCTTGCAGCCCAGTGACGACCTCGGTACCACTGGTATATAGACCGGATGAGAGCGCGATAAGTGGGATTAAGAGTAACAGCACACCAATAGTGCTGAGGAGTGCGCTCGCCTTACCTTTTGAAATACCTAAGCGATTATGAAGGGACATCATGACTGGGTAGAGCGCGATGGCAATAATACCGCCCCACACGACCAACATAATGAATGGACTGAGGATAGAGAAACACCACCAGATCAGTAACGCTACGGCTCCGATCTTGATAGCGGCGTCTATCGCCTGTTTAGAGAAATCACTTGAAGCTTTCATAGCGTTACCTTTTCACTGTCTGTTAAGTGTTATGTTTGCAAAAACTTCCATTGTCGGGTTTCCAAAAAGAGTGATGCGAGGATCATGTACGTCCCGACCAACACCAATTGGAAGATTCGGATAAATGTATTGCTGTCGATATCTCCGGAGCTCATTAGCGTGCTGCCGATCAAGACAAGCAAGGTACTGAACGCCGTAGCGAATATCGGTGCCTTCTCTGGCACGGTGTAAATCTTCTTCCCTATCAATACCGCCAATAACGCAATAAAGGCGGTGTAAAAGAATATGCTTGGCACAATGGCAAGAATCGAGAATGCCAAGATGGCAAGTATCCCGCCGATACCGTTACTGATGATTAAGAACGCGCTTAATTTGACTGACTTCTCTGACGTAATCATCAAAGACAGCAACGCGACAAACATCATGGTGAGCAGCGCTTCTGAAATCTGAAAGATAAAGAAGAAGCACACCACAGGAAACGAAATCAACATGGCTCGAAATGACGCATGCCAACGTTGTTCTTTACCAATTGGTGGAGCCGCATAACCCGCGAACTCACTGTCAGGCTCTGGTAGATAAATATGAACCAGAGCAAAAATAACCACCGATACCGCACCAGAAATCGCCAAACCGCTCGCGAGCACCAAGGAAATCGCTGGGTTATTTATTGCCATAAACGGCAACATCAACACCGCAATCAACAAAATGGTCGCGAACAGATTCCATTTGGGGTCAGTAAACAAGTAGTAACCCCATGCCATCATCAAACCGACGGCAATCAGTAGAACAATTGGGTACTGAGTAATGCCTCCTGAAAGAAGCAGCCCCAACCCCATGGTGGCAATCAATGCCAGCAGCAACTCGTAAATCGTTTCTCTATGAAGGTTTGGCTTATCGACCAAGAACTTCGCGGTAAATACCGGCGCGACAAACGCCAGTTGCCAATTAATCCAAGCAGCGAGAAACACCGCCAGACCTACACCAATGGTGAAGCGCAGAATCCGGCGTTGAGTTGCGTTATCAATGCTCAGATTATCGGACATAAGACAGTACGCTCAGTAGACGAATCCAAAGTTTGCCGAGGGTGTTGAACACGAAGTTGTCACCGCTGTAAACAATCACGTCTGCTTGACCGCCAACACGTAGCATTCCTGTTACCTCTTCACGATCAAACTCGATAGCGATTGGTAGCATTTGCGTTTGGCGTAACCAGCCTGTTTGTTGGTTGGCTTGCGCGAGCTTACCCGCTTGTTGGTTTTGTCCCCAATCGACACCCCAGTCGATGCTGCTGACTTTGCCTTTGATGACTTTGCCAGGAACAAAATCGAGGGCGATTTCTACTTCGTCGCCAATGCTGACGTTGCCTAAGCTGTTTTCACGGAAGTACGCTTCAATCCAAATGTCTTCTGTCGACACAAACGTCATGATTGGCTGACCGGCTGAAGCGTAGAAGCCTTCGGTCAAACTGAAGTTCGAAACACCACCTTGAGTTGGCGCACGAATCACAGTACGTTCTAAGTTCAGTTGAGCTTGCTCAAGTGCCAGCAATGCTGCTTTGACTTGGCTGTTTTCTTCACCTTCTGCGCCAAGTTGTTGTTTCGCTTTTTCAAGATCCGCTTCTGCATTTACTACGTTTGCTCTCGCCGTTGCCAATGATGCTCTGGCTTTGTCTGCATCCGATTTAGAAACCACACCTTTCTCTGCCATGGCAAGAACACGGTTGGCTTGCGCTTCAGTGTTTTGGCGTTCAACAATCGCAGACGTTAACCTTGCTTGAGCCGAAGCGATTGATGCGGTTTGCGCGCCAACGTTTTGCCCTGCGATTTCAAGATTCTCTTCGGCTTGCTTTACCGCGATTTCATAGTCAGATTTATCGAGAACGGCGAGCTCATCGCCTTCTTCAACAAGTTGGTTCGGACGAACATTAATATTGAGGACATTGCCAGAAACCTGGGGCTTTATTGGCACGATATAACCTTTAACACGTGCATTGTCGGTCACTGGAATGATGCGATCTGACACAATGCTGAAGCCGAGCATGACAACAATAAATAAAAGCAGATAGTTGGTGACCGTCTTTACTTTGTCTTTTTTATTCGTCTCTTTGTTTTCCGCCACTTCCGTTGGCTGTTTCTCGTTTTCGTTCTCGGACATGTTATCCCCTTGCCATTGAATAGATTGAACATTTTAAGAATATACCGTCCTGTCCAACCTGCCATTAATTGAAGAATAAATAGCGAGCTATATCAAAAACCGTGCGTTATGCGCTAAGATTGGTTGAAGGTCACTTGGGCATACATGGAGTATTCGCTTGATGCCAAATCAAACATTTCATCTACCCGTTATTCAGACTAACTATGCTCGTATTCTGGTCGAGGTCTTTGCCGACTATGGCTTGGACAAACACAAATTGCTCAGTGATGCCGGTTTGCCTGCGGACTTATTCCAGACCGAGAGTGACTACATCCCATCTGAATCGATAAAGCGTTTGATTCATTTAACTTCTTCTCAACTGGGCATTACAAAATTTACCGACTTATTAGTGTTAGTCTTCCGCCGCCGCGTCATACCTAATGTCCTGCATCAGTTTGTGTCGTTTCAAACCATCGGCGCATCAATGCAGCACATTGATGAGATATTCAGTTTAGACTCCCCCGGCAGTAATGTTTGTTTCGAAACCCATCATGGTCACGCTTGGTTCTGTCGTTTCTCTGAACAAAAAGACACACAAATTGCGGACTGGTCTGAAGCATTTGCTGTTATTTACATCACGGAACTCATCAGCATTTTGACCAAAACCACTTGGCATCCAAGCAAGGTTCGCCTACAAGGAAGCAACAGTGACATCGTAAAAAGTGTTGTACCTAGCCAGTGCC
This sequence comes from Vibrio sp. SCSIO 43155, assembly GCF_023716605.1. Lineage (NCBI taxonomy): Bacteria > Pseudomonadati > Pseudomonadota > Gammaproteobacteria > Vibrionales > Vibrionaceae > Vibrio > Vibrio sp. SCSIO 43155. Next base: position 1,155,112 of record NZ_CP071853.1, read on the forward strand.
AGATATTCGTAGGTCAAGAGAAGACTGGTGTTTACATTCCCGATGACATTCTTAACGTACCCATTCAAATATCAGACTCACAGTTAGGCACTGAACCAAGTCAGATTCAGTGGCATACGAGTTTTACCGATAGCGTGTTTGAACTCCTGCGCCCTTATGTGCGAGAGCGTAATTTGTCGATAGAAGAAGCGGCTCAATTGCTGAGCTATTCTGTTCGAACCTTTCAAAGAAAGTTAAAGAATGAAGGGACTTCTTTTCGACATATTAAGGAGTCATTGATGTTCTCTGTTTCTTGCGAATTGATGGAAGAAGGACACTCTCTCACTTATATATCCAATCAACTTGGCTACACCAGTATTTCGCACTTTTCGCGCGCCTTTAAAAGAGTGTCCGGGTTATCTCCTAAAGTGTATAAACAGTCTATTGCGCTGAACGCATCCAGCACTTCGTGACGTTATACTGCTCAATCCATTTGAGGCTTGGTACTTGGTAATTGCTTGAGCTTGGCTTGCATCAGTGTTGCGAGGTCTATCTCATCACACAGCACTTCTACGTCCTGAACTCGAAAGTAAACAATCATACGTTACCCTCAATTGAAAACGTGGGGCTATTATGCCGTGGCGCAAACCAAGTTATTTACCATTTTACGCCACTCAAACACATTTCAATCCAATCATTTTGAAGTCTCAAATTAGAGTAATTCATCCACTTTGCACAATCTTTACAATAGGAAGAATTTACCGACTTGCCCGTTTCTTATCTTCCTACGTCGACGTTATACATGCTTTATAATGCCGTATTTTCAATGCGTTATATTAATACCCCATCGTATTCCTTATTTGTTATCTGATCGATATCAAGCAATATTCCGCTCAAGCCGCGCATTGTTCAATTTGAAGCTGAGCAGCCTTTTGTTGCAAAACGTATACACGGGATTGTAATCACGTTTTGTATCACTACAATTCCAAACCAAATGAATAAAGAAACGTTTGTATGCCGAAATTAAATTTAGACAGCGCAAGGAAAAGCTCTGCACTTTCTGAGAATGGAACCTGCGAAAAAGTACAATCGGCATTAGAACCGAAATACCACAAGCCAGAAAAGAAACTTTGCCTCAGTGCAGGTCTGACGGAGAAGCACATTCAACGCCGTTGGAACGTGCTGGAATCGATGACAGACAAAGATCTTCTCTTAGATCCTTTCACGCAATCGCATTACCACCAATACGCCAACAACATTGAGCACTTTATTGGCACGGTAAACGTTCCTGTTGGTGTTGCAGGTCCTTTGCGTATTAACGGTCTGTACGCAAGCGACGACTATTTAGTACCACTTGCAACAACGGAGGCTGCATTGGTGGCGTCTTACAACCGCGGAGCCAACTTAATTACTGCTGCTGGTGGTGCGAGTACCCTTTTGATCAGCGAAGGTGTGAGCCGTACTCCCGTGTTTGGTTTCCAATCACTTGCAGAAGCAGCGCAGTTCGTCAGTTGGGTAGTGACTCAATACGATATCTTCCGTAAAGAAGCGGAATCAACCACTACGCACGGCAAACTCAAAGACATCAACGTTAACATTGAGGGCAATCATGTTTACCTCGTGTTTGAATACGTAACGGGCGACGCGTCTGGTCAGAACATGGTGACCATCGCGACGCACAAAGTTTTCCATTACATTCTTGAACACAGTCCAGTCACTCCGCTTGATGCTTACCTAGATGGCAACTTGTCTGGTGATAAAAAAGCCAACGCACACACGTTGCGTTCAGTCCGCGGTAAAAAAGTATCCGCTGAGGTTACAATCCCTGCGGCATTGGTTGAGAAATACCTGCACACGACACCAGATGCCATGGTGAAATTTGGCAAGATGAATACGGTCGGTGGATTACTAAGCGGCACTATCGGTATTAATGCGCACTATGCCAATGCCCTCACCGCTTTGTACATCGCATGCGGACAAGACGCGGCTTGCGTTGCAGAATCAGCAGTTGGTATTACTCGAATGGATGTGGATTCTAACGGCAATCTATATGCCTCCGTAACTTTACCAAACATCATGGTTGGAACTGTTGGCGGCGGTACTGGCTTACCAACTCAGAAAGCGTGTTTGGATATACTTGGCTTGCATGGAAATGGCAAAGCAAAAGCGTTGGCAGAAGTGGCAGCTGGTCTGTGTTTAGCGGGTGAGCTTTCTATTGTTGGTGCTTTCTGTGCCGATCATTTCTCCCGCGCGCACCATAAGCTAGCAAGAAAATAGTCTCACGAAATCCAATAAAACCACTCTTTTTTAGGCTCTGTTAACCTTTCGAACTGATTTTTGCAGCGAATTGTTGGTTACTTTTACAAGGCAAAGACTTTGCTGTGTAGATAGCCTACACGAGAAGTTGATAACGCAATACAAATGACCAACAAACGCTGCCCGAAGGGTTCGGTTAGTCGCCCCCGGCGAAAATCGTTTTATGCTTTGTTTAGGAATATTTGCTTAGAATGACTAGGCGTCCAATCCGAACAAAATTTAACCGCGAAAGAGCAACAGATCCTCATCGTAGAGTGGTTTCTATTATTAAACCCAAGAAACTACGGTTGCAGCGCACTACTGTATAAATACACAGAACACATAAAACCCTCATCTTTCGTGAACGGTTTAACTCGTCACGCTTGATGGTTTCATTTCTTATTCAAAATTTCTTTAAAAGCTCATAAAACCACAACTAAGTGTTATATCAATTTGCACTTTTCGGTCAAACCTGACTCAAACGTTCTCGTTCTCAAAGTATGAATTCAAAAAAGTTTCATATTTTATTTGAGATGGCTCACATCACATTGCTCACCGATTATTCAGTCACTTATTATTTTTTCTCATTAAAAATTAACCTTCAGCAAGACTATTTTCTGCAATTAACAACTTTGATAGTGATTTTTACCGTCTATAATCCGTTCTGCAGCTGCTTGATTTAACTGAATTTATTAATTAGCTCATTAAGAGCTTCATTACTCCCGTTAAATGGATTTAAGTCGTTCCTTTGGGTAAGAGAGTTAACGATGAAACGTCAGAAGCAAAATGAAATTTCTTGTTGGGTATTGGGCTTTGTTGCCATGCTGCTGTTCTTTGTGGGACCAGTGTCGGCTGACGAAGACGACCCTGACCAAGCGACCGCACGATTTTTATATCAAACGACATTTGGTCCAACTCCTGCTTTGATAGACCAGATAAACCAAACCAGTTATGACACGTGGATTACAGAACAAATACTTCTCCCACCCACCTATCACAGTGATCTTTACTTCACTCCTTTCAGCAAAGGAGCCCAAGCAAATAGAGAAAACGCTTGGTATCAAATTGTTTTAACCTCCGAAGATCAACTGCGTCAGAGAATGGCGTTTGCATTAAGTCAGATTCTGGTGGTCTCAAAAAATGGCGGTTTCTTATCGAGCAAGCCAACCGGACTAGTCAGCTATTACGACTTACTCGTTGAGAATGCGTTTGGCAACTATAAGGATTTGTTGCTCAAAGCGGCTAAACACCCTGCAATGGGAAATTACCTATCTATGATGGGGAGTACGAAAGAAAACCCAACAACCGGCGCACTACCTGACGAAAATTTTGCTCGCGAACTGATGCAGCTCTTCACTATTGGGTTATATCAACTCAACCTCGATGGCAGTGTTAAGTTTAATCATGACACCGAGCAACCCCTTGCTACCTATTCACAAAACGATATTCAAGAACTCGCTCGAGCTCTAACTGGCTGGAATAAGTCGGATGTCGACTTTGTGTTACCAATGCGAGTGGTAAACAGCCTTCATGATACCAACGAGAAAGTCGTGCTTGGGTCCACTATCCCTGCTGGTTTAAATGCAGAAGAAGAGCTCGAACTTGTCATTGATATCTTAATGGCTCATGACAACATCGCCCCTTTTGTTTCTAAATTGCTCATTCAGCGATTTGTCACCTCAAACCCAACGCCAGAGTACATTGCTCGCGTTGCTAGTACGTTCAATAACAATGGCAAGGGCGTGAAAGGCGATTTGCGCGCGGTAATTAAAGCAATTCTTCTCGACGACGAAGCTCGAGGATTGACATCGAACCAACCAATTAAAGTTAAAGAGCCAATCTTGGTCATCACTAATTTCCATCGCGCTGCTGGTTTTACTCTGACAGCGGCACGTTACGACAACGCAGTATCCTTGATGAATATCGCGAATCAAGGACCATTGCGCTCTCCATCCGTGTTCAACTTCTACTCTCCTGATTATCAGCCGTCAAAAGACTTTGTCTTTAATGGTTTAGTTGCACCGGAATATGAACTGTTTGATTGGTCGGTATACACCGAACTGGTGAACTTCATGCTTTATAGCGTGCGCAAAGGTTCCGAATCGACTTACACGCTCAATATGGATGAACTTTATCAACTCCTCGATGACCATAACGCTTTGGTTGATCGTGTCGACATGCGTTTCTTTGCCGGAACCGCTTCACCAGAGCTAAAACAACTCATGATTGAGGTGCTCGATAATTACCAAACCAGTTACGTACCGAAAACCAAACTTGCTTTAGTGATTTTCACAGCAATTTCGGGCAGCGAATTCTACATTCAAGATTAGGAGCGGATTATGAAACTCTCACGACGCAACTTTATGAAAGGTACCGCTTCTTTGGGTGCTTTTGCTTCTGTCGGCTTATCAGGCTACGCACTCGCAACACCGAGCAATGACTTCCGTGCTTTGATCTGTGTTTATATGGATGGCGGTAACGATGCAATCAATACCTTCTTGCCACTCTCCGACTTTCATTATGATCAATATGCCAGCGTGCGCGGTAAGTTATCGGTCGCAAAAAATACCGTCATTCCGATTGACTTAAACGCCAGAGATAATCGAGGAAATGACGTGCCTTTGGGGATGCACCCTAAGTTGGCTCGATTAGCGGAGGTCTTTGAAAATGGCGATGCGACGGTCGTCCTGAACAGTGGCGTACTTGAACAGCCAATGTCAAAGCAGATGATCGAGTCTGGCGAAGTGCCCTTACCGGATCAACTCTTTTCTCACAACTCGCAGACCAAAACTCTGATGCGTGGCGGTATGGATACGTTTTCAAACCTTGGTTGGGCAGGACGTATGCTCGACATAATGGGACGAACGTCTGAGATTACTCCACTCTACAGTGTTCATGGTGACTCCTTATGGTTGCGCTCACTTGAACATAGGCAAACAGTTTTGAAAAAGGACCGCGCCGTCCAGTTGAGTGCGATTGGAAACCCGCTTTACAAAGAAGTGTACGACCAGTTGTTAGCCACTTCTCCCGATAATCCATTCAGCGGGCATTTTAATCTCATGGTGGATGAATCAATGACTATGAGTGGTGTGTTAGCTGAGCAACTGCACAACGTCGACAATGCGCCACTTTTTACCTCTACAACGCTAGGGAAACAGATGCAGACGGTTTACAAGCTTATCGCAAGCCAGAGCCAATTAAACCAACAACGACAAGTGTTCTTTGTTAAACATACCGGTTACGATGTTCATGATTCACAGCTTTCAAAACATCCTGCATTGCTAGAAGACTTGGCGACTAACCTTTTCGCTATGTATCGCGCTATTGACGCACTTGGAATGCGTGACAATGTCACTACATTTACCATGTCTGACTTTGGGCGACGCATGACAAATAATGGCAATGGTACCGATCATGGCTGGGGTGGACATCAATTTGTGATGGGAGGCGCGGTAAATGGTTCTCAACCAATTGGAACTTGGCCCGAATTGATACTAGGTGGTGAAGATGATTACTCTAAAGGGCGTTTGATTCCAAGAATCGGCACTGATCAAGTAGGTGCAACCTTAGCTCAATGGATGGGCATTACTGATGGGACAGCAATGGATTACGTGTTCCCAAATATACGCAACTTCCCTTCCTCTAACCTTGGCTTTATGTCATAGCTGCTGCAATCCAGTACCCAAAAAAGGGAGCATTATGCTCCCTTTCATTTATTGAGTTTGATATCTCATTTAAGCGTCTTCGCTGCGTGGTCGTTCATTACATAGCTTGATTGCACGCTCTAGAAGTTCTAATGCGGTCTTATCGCTTTCTGGTAATGCCGCTTCACTTTCGCCAATTGGCGTTACGCGGTCACCCCATTTCAACACAGCAGCGCCCCATGTCAAACCAGCGCCAAATGCAGCCAATAACATGTTATCACCTGGCTTCACGCGACCTTGCTCAAGAGCTTCACACAATGCGATTGGCACTGTTGCTGCTGATGTGTTGCCGTAGTTTTGAATATTCACGAACGCTTTTTCTTGTGGGATACCAGAAAGGTCACACAGCGTTTGGATGATACGGATGTTCGCTTGGTGCGGGATTACCACGTCGATTTGATCTGTAGTTAACTCTGAAGCTTTCAGAACCGTTTTCGCAGCCAGCCCCATGCCTTTAACTGCGCGTTTAAAGATCTCTTGACCAACAAAGTTGAAATCCCAATAACCGTTGTCTTCAGCGAAGCGGTCCATGCATGTACCAAACTTAGGAACAGAGAGAATGTCTCGCCCTTTTGCATCACAACCAATTTGTGATTGCAGAAGACCCGTTTCTTGCTCTGTACGTGTCAGAACGACTGCACCAGCGCCATCACCGAACAATACTGCCGTATCACGCATTGCCCAGTCGATGTAGAAAGAAAGACGTTCCGCACCAATGATGATCGCATTACGGTAGTTGCCCGACTGGATCAAACGCGTACCAGTTTCAAGACCGTAGACAAAACCCGTACACGCCGCGTTTAAATCAAACGCGGCAGCAGAGCGAATACCAAGGTTTTGTTGCACCTTAGAGGCAATGTTTGGAATAAGAGAATCAGGAGAGCATGTCGCAACAATGATAAGGTCGATGTCACTCGCTTCCACGCCAGCACGAGCCATCGCATGTTGCGCAGCTACCGTTGCCATGTCCGACGTATTTACGTGGCTAATGCGACGGTTTTCAATACCAGTACGGGTGCGAATCCATTCATCTGAAGTTTCAAGGAAAGTGCTAAGGTCGTCGTTAGAGAGCGAAGCTGGTGGAAGGCATTTTCCCCAGCCAGTAATTTCAGCGTAGTAATTTGTCATCGCAGACCTATTTATTGTTGTATTTTAATGAAATTTCTTAGAACCTGTTCGGGTCCAAATACAAACCTGTCATATCGTATTTCGGCAGGCTAAAAAATAAGTATACAAATTATGAAGCAGACTGGTAAGTCATGTTTTCATCAAGTTGTCATAAAGGAAGAAGTCATGTCATCGTTTAAAACTCGTTGCCCGTCTTGTGGCGGTTTAAATCGTGTCCCTAATGAGCGAGTTGCAGAAGCTGCAAGTTGCGGTAAATGTAAGAACGCTTTATTTGATGGTGCGCCTGTAGAAGGCACCATCGATAACTTCTCAGCACTACTAGAGAGTGACACTCCAGTTGTGGTTGATTTCTGGGCACCATGGTGCAATCCATGTGTTGGTTTTGCTCCTGTTTTCTCGGATGTCGCACAAGAACAGACCGGAAACGCTCGTTTTGTCAAGATTGATACTGAGGCTCAACAACAATTGGCGGCTCAATTCGGTATTCGTAGTATCCCTACCATCATGGTTTTTAAGAATGGACAACGCGTTGACATGATCAACGGAGCATTACCAAAAACTCAATTCGATCAGTGGCTAAATCAAGCACTTAACAAATAAACCCCGTCGCCAGCCTCGCTCTCGGGCTGGCGTTTTTATGCAGCATTTCCTCATAGAATTTCGATAAATAACTTTTGTCGAAACGACTCAAATATATCGTTTTACTTGCCTATTAATTAGCCTCATATTCGCGCCGAATAACCCCTGATTTTTACTTAACTTATAGGCGCAAAACATTGGAAAACACAGCCATTCCTGCAGCATCACCACGAGTCACAGTTCCTGTCGTAGCACTGTCTCTTTATGCAGTGGCATCAGGCTATTTGATGAGCTTGATCCCTCTTATGCTTGGTGAATACAACATCTCTGCTGATTACGCGAGTTGGTTGGCGAGTGTGTTCTATGGCGGTCTATTGTTTGGCGCCATGTTCTTTGAGCGAATCGTTCGCAGTGTTGGGCACCGTAAAGCGTTTGTCGGTAGCTTGGCAGCCTTTTCTCTGACAATCATCGTTTTGCCGATTATTCCTAATGGTATGGTATGGCTATTTGCACGCTTTATTGCGGGCATCGCAGTAGCGGGCGTATTCGTCATCGTAGAATCATGGCTAATGTCTGGCGATGAATCCTCACGCGCAAAACGTTTGAGTCTATACATGCTTTCTTTGTACGGCGGTTCTGCGCTTGGTCAATTTGGCATTGGCATTCTTGGCGTAAGTGGTGGCGTCCCTTTTGTTGCCATCACGACACTGATCTTGATGGCGATGCTAGTGCTACTATTTATCGACTGTGAGCAACCAAACAGCCATGAGTCTACTGCACTGTCGTTCAAACAGATTTCTAAACTAAGCCACGCAGCAATCATTGGTTGTGTTGTTTCTGGTCTTACTCTGGGAGCAATTTACGGTCTGATGCCAGTAGAGCTCGCAAACCGTAAAATCAGCCACCAAGACATTGGTACTTTGATGGCGTTAGTGATTCTGGGCGGTATGTTGGTTCAACCTATGGTGACAACCTTAAACAAGTACATGGCACGTACTGTACTAATGGCGTTCTTCTGCATCCTTGGCATTTTCTCTATCGGACTGACTTTCATTTCTTCGTCAGCGGTGGTGTTGGCGTTGGCGTTGTTCCTATTGGGCATGGCGACATTTGCTCTATACCCAATTGCGATTAACCTAGGTTGTGAAGGCTTAGACGAGCGTTTCATCGTGTCTGCAACGCAAGTCATGTTGTTTAGCTACAGCGTGGGCTCAGTAGCAGGTCCAGTGGTTGCTGATAAATTTATGGGTCAAATGCACGGTTTGTTGGGCTACTTATTTGCAGCATTACTTGCAACTTGCATTTACATGCTAATCGCAGCAACTAAATCCAAGCACCAAATGGCGGCAGGTTTGTAATTTTTAACCTGTCCCAACCAGACAAAAGAAACGAGGGTTCATGCCCTCGTTTTTTTGTTTCTGAAATACTCTACTCTTTAAATCATTGGGGAATTAAAGCGGCTCATTAGTTTTGATTCTCCAATAATTTCTTGCGATAACGTGTTGGCGAACTGCCGTAGAACTTTTTAAATCGGTGCGTGAAGTTGTAAGGATCACGATAACCCAATCGGTTTGCTATCATGACAACCGACCAAGCTGGATACTGTAATAAGTCCGCCGCTTTGTGCATGCGAAGCTCAATTAACTTGCTCCTCGGACTCATGTTGAATAATTGTTTGGACAGTCGGTTAAACTGCTCTTCACTTATAAAGCATCGCTTTGCCATCTCGGCGACCGTCCAAGGTAGGTGCAGTTGCCCTTCCACTTCATTAAATAATGTTTGAACGCGAGAAAGCGAACTACTGATTGGCGTTTCGACACTTTTGACTAAACGTTGCACTTCGCTGATCAATAACTGACGAAAACCAGTACGACCGCCTATCTCATTGTAGAGCAAGGTCATTAACGCCCAAATTTGCTCTGAACCTTGGAAAGGCATGACCGTCTGACCAAGATCCGACAGATGCCGCCAAGAACCTGCATTCTGAGGTAGTAGCCAAACCATTTTCCAATGATCTTTGTCAGGATTCATTTCAAACCGAAAGCACGTATCGACAGGCAAAATGGTCAGCGTATAAGGTTCTATCTCTTTGACAGAATCGGGGGTTATCAGAACGCCACCACCTTCAACCGTAAACAACAAAGTATGCACACCAACTTTGTTTCTTTCGACATGATAACCATCACGTAACTCAGCCAAGCCTGCCATAAAAATGTCTGCACGATGCCACTCAGGAATCTCTGTCAAAGTGAGAAAGCGTTCCTTACATGCAGGAGCCAAGTACACGTCATCTTGCCATTCCGTTTTGGTTGCAAATTGCTCAATGACGGATTTGCACAGCTTTTGTGGTTTTTCACACATGTATTTCCTTTCCTATACGCTTTATATTCCTCTCAAAATTTGAGGAGTGACTATGGCAAACAACATTGGTATCGAAAATAGTGCTAACCCTTTATATAACGGGCTACTTAAGCAGATTGTCCGTTTGGGTTTTCCTGTCGCCATCCAGAGTGCTTTGGTAGCAATACTTGCCTTAGCCGATGTTCTCATGGTTAGCGATTTTGGTAAAGAAGCAACCGCAGCTGTGGGAATTGCATCAAAATGGCATTTTGTCGCCATAATGATCATGGCAGGTTTAGCATCTGCAAATGGCACACTTGTTGCGCAATATTGGGGACGAGACGATGCCGTAAGTGCAAAAACCGTCACCGGTATTGCGATTCGTTTTGGTCTAAAGGTGCTTATTCCTGTCACTCTAATTATCACAGTTGGCAGCGAAGTGATCATGCGCCTACAAACCAGCGATATTCAAGTCATTGACCTTGGTTCTACCTACCTTTGGTATGCGTTCCCTGTGTTGCTACTGACTCACATCATTATTGTATTAGAAGCCAGCATGCGCTCTTCTGGTGACACCGTCACTCCGCTATTAATGGGAGCAATGACTATTGTGCTCAATATCGCTCTGAACTTTTGGCTCATTAAAGGCGGGCTAGGTATACCTGCAATGGGTGTTGCAGGTGCGGCATTAGCGACGACGATTTCTCGCTTATTCCAAGTACTAGCCATGATTGGCTATATGCGTTGGCGTAAACATTGGTTATTGGAAGTAAAAGAAGGGGCTGAACGCCCCTCTTTGTGGCTCTCTTATCGCCGTTTGGCATTACCAATGACCTTAGGCGCGCTACTTTGGGCCATTGGTACGATGGTGTATCAAATGATTTTTGGTCACATGGGCACGACAGAACTCGCGGTGTTTAGCATGTTAGGTCCATTCGAATCTCTGTGTTATTCCATCTTTTTTGGAATCTCTGTTGCGTGTTCAGTGATGATTGGGCAGTCGTTAGGGCGTGATGAGTTTGAACAAGCTCAGCACATGGCAAGCTTCTTCATTAAAGCGGTGTTTGTGTTTGGTATTTCGATTGGCGCATTACTGCTACTAAATCGAGAGTTAATCATTGCAGCATTGAACCTAGATAACTCAGAACTTTACCCACTCGCGGCACCCGCAGTCGTGATTTTATGTAGCGCGATTTGGCTCCGCATGCTCAACATGATCATCATAAACGGCATTATTCGAGCGGGTGGCGATAACGTCTTTTGTTTACGCATGGACTTTATCGCGATGTGGATGACTGGATTGCCTTTGTGCGCCGTCGCCGCGTTCGTCTTAGACTGGGAGTTTAAATACGTTTACGCACTAATGATCGCAGAAGAAGTAGTGAAATTGGCACTGTGTTATCGTCGATACACGCAAAAGTATTGGATCAAGAATCTCACCGTTGTTACGACTTCTTAGTACGTTTTTAACTAGGCTTCTTGGCTTCGCGTTCTGCACTCATTCGTTTGTGGCGATTCGACACATTTGCAGCTGGTTTATTTGGAACCTCACGCTTCTCATGCACCAAGTGCCGAATCGCTAAGATCGGGTGCTTGAGTAACATTCTCGGTCCTGAATAACGCATCACTAAACGCATTTGCTCTTTAGGCTCCGGTTTATAGCAATGTATTGGGCATTTATTGCAAGTCGGCTTGTCTTCTCCGTAAGGACAACGATCAAGCCGAACTTCCGCATATTCTAACAATTCGCGACATTCCGCGCATAGCTCACCTTTTGTGCCATGGTGGTCTTTACAGTAAACCTCGACCATCGCCTTGACGGTTTTAAATTCAGTGGCGAGTTTACCTAACAAAATGTCGCTCATTTTTTTCCTCTAACTAAAACAGATTCATACCCAAGTGACTTCAAGATGCAGGATTCAGAGCCCTATCATTGATTCGAGAGCAAAGAAAACTACGCCGTGTAATAGCAAGCTCTTTCCAAGTTGTTTGACGTAGCCATTTGTTTGACTAAAAAACCAAGTCATTCACGCTGAACCTAGTATCTCAGGTTACTTGGTATAACCCAGAGACCTTAACAATAAGGCTTTGACTAAAAGGACTTTAGTTACTTATCTGGTTACAACTCCATCGTATAGAGCTGTAAAGTTCGACCATTATCGTAAGTCTGCTCAACGCGTTCAAACTGAAAACCCAATTTTTCTAGCAAACTTATACTGCGAATATTGTCATTATTGGTGATAGCGACCAAGTTTTCTATATTCATTTCCTCACGAGCAAAATCCACGACGACACTTGCGGCTTCTTTCGCGTAACCTTTGCCATAAGCGCTAGGCAGATAACCGTAACCAATATCAAACGCTGTTAATGTATCGCGTTTAACCAAACCACAAATGCCAACTGGCTGTTTATCATGGTTGGTTTCAACCACCAGCAAACTGACACCCTTAAGTTCCTGCATTCTTAACATGTTATCTTGGATGTAACGCTTGGCTTCTTCTAGGGTTCGAATTTGTTTGTCACCGACGAAACGATAAAAGTCTGGCTGGTTGTAGAGTTCTAAAATAAACGGCGCATCTTCTACACTGACAAGACGCAGTGTGAGGCGCTTGGTAGTAAGTGTTTTCATAGGGAATCCATTAGGGTTGTAACTTGGCGGAAAAATCACTATCCTGCCCCGCTAAATTAAAGGACCAACACCATGAACCGCAAGAAGAAAATTAATTCGATTTTAAAAGCGAAGCAGAAAAAACAAAATGCAAAGCTTCATAAGAGCAATAAGCCTCGCTACATCTCAAAAGCAGAACGCGCGAAGATGGAAGCGGAACAGCAAGCTAATGAGCAAACTTCACAAGCCACTGAAGAAACTCAAGCAACAGACGAAGCATAAAAGAAAAGCCGCATAACGCGGCTTTTTTTATCCAAATTTAACGTGCTTATTTGTATCTCAGATACGGACTTTTAGTACTCAAGGCTGTAGTTAAGCGTGAACGTACGACCTCTTCCCTTATAGTCATAAGCAGCAGACTCATAGTGAGTTGCGTATAGGATTTGCGCACGTTGTCCCCACACCGTGGTGTAATCCTCGTTAAACAGGTTTTGGATTCCGAATCCTAATTGACCAACAGGCAGTATCACGCTGCCTAGCAAATCAAATGTTGTGTATCCATCTAACTTGTTGTTCGCATCATCTTCGTAATCGAACATAGTTTGGCTTTGTAGACGCACAGAGTAATCGTTTTGGTACCATGCTGCCCAAGCGTTCGCTTTAGATGTACTTGCCTTACCAGCACTCAAATCTTCCCATTTACCATTGGTCTTCAGTTCAGATACGACATAATGACCGGAAGCACCAACAAGAATATCGCTGGTTACCCAGTAGTTAATGTTTGCTTCCGCACCATACACACGTTGTTCGTCATCCACACTGGTAATCAGCAAAGTTTTACGGTCGTATTTGATTGAGTTATCTGACAACGAGTAATAACCCGCTGCTTGAAGAGACAACGCTTCCTTATCTAAACGGTAACCAATTTCGTAACTGTCCGTTTTAATGCCTGACAATTTAGAATCAGATACATTGATGCTGTCCTTTAGTGCGTAATGACCATTTGCATCTACTGCATCGTAACTGCCCTGACCATAGTATTTCGCTGGGTCCGCCAGTTGGAAACCTTGGGAGAAGTTAGCCCAAACTTGCGACTCATCATTCAACCGATAGATAGTGCCAAGGTTGAATAGGTTAACTGAGTAATCTGTACTGCCACCTGGTACTGAATCAGCCGACGTTCCCGCTCCTGCAGCAATCTTCTTCTGCACACTATAAGCGACAAAGTCATCAACTTTGTTATCCATGTATTGATGGCGATAACCTGCTTGTACAGACCAATCCGAAGTAATTTGGTAGTCCCCTTGAATAAACAATGCGTAAGAGGACACGTCTACGCCAGGGTAACGACCAACTTGTGCATACGTCTTGTTTATCAAGTTTCCAGAATTATTAGCAATCGTCGAATCGAAGAGTGCTTGGTTACTGTCGAAACGATCAAGATAAGCATCAATACCATAGATAAGATTAAAATCGTTCCAATTCTTCGCTAACGCCAGACGCCCTGCAAAAACCTCTGTTTCTTGCTGAGAAGCACTTTGGAAATATGGTGTGAAAGTTTGGTCTTCACTTCGATAGGACAACTCACCAATCAATTGATGACCTAATACAGACTCATGGCTGTAACTTGCACTTAGAAGAACACGTTCTGTGCCGTGTTGGCGATCAGATTCAAATCCTTTACGTACATCGACGAAATCGCGCCCCACAATGTACAGACCATAAGGCGAGTCTTGTTGACTATCATAGTATTGCGCAACTAGGCTAAGCTGGCTTTCATCTGACGTTTGAATCTCCGCAGAGCCCATCACATCAAGCGTTGAATTGTACTGCAGTGAACCTTGTGAGATGTCCGGCGTGACAATGTCACCATTACCATCATAGAAACCCTGAGTTTCGCCGTACACCACCGAACCACGCGCACTTACTTTGTCGTTTCCGCCAGAGACAGATTGGGCAACCTTATAATCAAAATCGTCACCACCATTAAAACCGGTCGTACCGCTCACGTAAGATTCAAATGCAAGTTCATCTGACGTCGCTTTTTTTGTGACAATATTTATCACACCACCCGTTGCGCCGGCACCGTATATCGATGTCGCACCGGATAACACCTCAATACGTTCAATATTGAATGGGTCATTCGCGTCGAGTTGACGACTGATTGGGCGTGAGGATTGTAATGACACCCCATCGATCATAACCAACATTGCACGCCCACGGAGGTTCTGCGCGTAGTTAGTTCGGCCACCCGTACCAACGTCTAATGACGGAATCGTTGCCGATAAGATGTCACCAAGGTTTTTTCCTGCTCGGTATTGTTGAGCGATCTGCTCTTGATCAACTAACCAAACCGTACCCGGAATGTCTGAAATGGACTTAGGCATAACACTGCCAACCACCACTACTTGTTCATCCGCATTACTCTGTTTGCTTATATTAGATTCTTCTGCAAGTGCTTGAATTGCATAGCCACTGCTCATCGCAAGCATGATGAGATTTAAAGAAAACTTCCTTTTTATCATTGTCTTTATCTTTTTATAAATTACAGAGTCGACAATAATACTCATTCTCAATCATAAATCGAGCACTGTTACATATGTTATATGTTTGTTACTTTACGGTACTTCGAGATTTGACGAGTTGCTTATTTTCCTCTGTTCGAGGGCAATCTTCGCACAGTTTTCGCCCTTCACATTTGTAGACTAAACAGCAGCTTTTTCGGACTAATTTCAAAGGACGCTCGTCTGAAAAAGCGTACAGGGATGATGTATTTTCAGAACTTAACCCAAGCGCTTCCAACCACAACTTGGCATGCTGGTGAATGAGCTCGTCACTAAATTGAGGAAAATGTTGCTGGAGTCGAATCAAGCATGCCATCACACCATCAGACATCAATTGATGAGTAAAGCCCGGGCGTATACGAGTCCAATCACTCATTTGAATCTGATAGAAGTCATAAAGTGCACGTATTTGCTTACCAGCTTCGACAATCAGTTCTTCAACTTCACCATGAATATGCTGTTCATCAGCAAAGCGGTAACCCGTGACAAACCCTTGCTGCACGTATTGCCCCATCCCCCGTAGATTTGGCAAAGTGTGAAATCCATAGATCGAAATGAATGCCACATACATAGGCTGCCAACAAAGCAGGTCCCATGTTCGAGTTAGCCAATAGGCTTTACCCGCTTCAGGATGCGCTTGAGAAAGCGATTGGTAGAGTGATTGTACAATTGGATTGATGTCGTTATCGATATGGATTGCACTAGCACCAATCTCACCAATACTGCCATGTAAGAATGGCGTGACTTCCTTTGAGTAATGGAAGAGTTGCGGAAAAAAATGCTCAGACATTGTTGTGTTTACGTACGTTTTTGTTTGAACGCAGTTATACGCAAGCCAAGCAGTCAATGCAAATAATTATCAGTAATGCTTACGCCATATCACTTTGACGTGCCACAGGGCATTAAAATCAATAAAAAGTCCCAAATAAACGGCAGTAAAATAAACCATTAAACCGCGAAGATGCACCAAAATGGTTCGGTTTAACGTCAGAACTAGTGGATAAAAACATTCCAACAACACCAGCTCAAAGGCAGCGTAACACTTTGGCTCCGTAGCGTGAGTTATTCCCAATTATTAGACATTACTATTTCCTATGAAATGGAATGTGAACAAGGCTAAGTATTTTTTTCTTGAATATAGAAACAATAAAAGTCCCTGTTTCTAATAAGGAAATTAAACATGTTGTATCTTGAGTTTCTATTTTTGCTCGTGATGCTGTATATCGGTTCACGGTATGGCGGCATTGGTCTTGGTGTTGTTTCAGGTATTGGTTTGGTCATTGAGGTTTTTATCTTCAAGATGCCACCAACCTCCCCACCCGTCACTGTAATGCTGATCATCCTTGCGGTGGTTACTTGTGCTTCCATTCTTGAAGCCGCTGGCGGTTTGAAATACATGTTGCAGGTAGCCGAGCGCGTACTGCGTAAGAACCCTAAGCGCGTTACCCTCATTGCACCGTTCGTCACTTACTTTATGACCTTTCTACTTGGTACTGGTCACGCGGTATACTCCATCATGCCAATCATTGGCGACGTTGCGTTGAAAAACGGCATTCGCCCTGAGCGTCCGATGGCTGCGGCATCCGTTGCTTCTCAAATCGCAATCACGGCATCACCAATTTCAGCCGCTGTGGTTTACTACCTAGCACAGCTGTCTGACATTCAACACGAAATCACCTTGCTATCGATTCTTCTCGTAACAGTACCAGCAACCTTGTTTGGTACGCTGTTGATGTCGCTATACAGCTTGAAACGCGGTAAAGAGCTTGAAGATGACGAAGAGTACCAAGAGCGTCTAAAAGATCCGGTTTGGCGTGAGAAAATCTTAAACACAACGGCAACTTCTTTGGACGAAGTGCTTCCAGCGAGCGCACGCAACTCTGTTTTGCTGTTCATTCTGTCGATTCTTGTGATCGTCGTTATTGCGATGTGGCCGGAAGTGCGAACCATCGTCGATGGCGCGAAGCCAATCAGCATGGCGGTGGTTATTCAGATGATGATGCTCTGCTTCGGCGGTATTATTTTGCTTGCGACCAAAACCGACCCACGTGACGTGCCAAACGGCGTTGTTTTTAAATCCGGTATGGTGGCAGCGATTGCTATCTTCGGTATTGCATGGATGTCAGATACCTACTTCCAATACGCGATGCCTCAATTCAAGTCCGGCATTGTTGAAATGGTAACCAACTATCCTTGGACATTCGCACTCGCGCTATTCATCGTATCAGTAGTAGTGAACTCTCAAGCAGCAACAGCGCGTATGATGTTACCTGTTGGTCTCGGACTAGGCTTGGACCCTGCACTGCTTATCGGCTTAATGCCTGCGGTTTACGGCTACTTCTTTATCCCTAACTACCCTTCTGATATCGCGACAGTAAACTTCGATACTTCAGGTACGACTAAGATTGGCAAGTGGTACTTCAACCACTCATTCATGTCTGTGGGTTTAATTGGTGTGATTGGCGCTTGTTGCTTGGGTTACGTGCTAGGACAAATGATCATTCCTTCGTAACTAACCAACTTATAGTTTGGAGCGAGTCATTGTACGTTAATGTACAGCCTGAAGTGACTCGCCCTTTCTTTATTCTCAAAGCTATATACAGCGAGAAGAAGTTAAAGAAGAAAGTCGTCATCGACAGCAACAAAATGGTCCGCGCAATCAATCAAGGTTTGGGAAGTTAACTTTGGTACGCCATACACTGTGACTTTCTTGTTAAAGCGTTGCTGAATGCGTTCCACCAACAAACTAAAATCGCCATCGCCAGATACCAGAACCACTTCATCCACTTCCGGCGCAATCTCAATCGCATCTAGTGTAATACCTACATCCCAGTCGCCTTTCGAGCTCCCGTCACGACGTTGAATATAAGGTTTAAGCATCACCTCAAACCCAACACCACGCAAAATATGGTGGAACTGACGCTGTTTTGGGTCATTGCTCGCAATGGCATAGGCACGCGCACTCACCACTTCTTTTCCTTGTGTCGCGACATACCAAAACTGGTTGTAATCAAAATTGCTGCGGTACGCTTCACGACAGGTGTAATACACGTTCTGTACGTCGACTAAGATTGCGATCTTTTGTTTGCTTTCAGAGTTCATCTATTTAATACGCTTTATTTGTTTGCCGCATACCCTATGCCACTTTGGACCAAAGCACAATGAGCTAATTCCACTAAACTTACCGTATAACGTGATAAACGAAGTCTCGCGTTTCAAGGAGGGAGCCATGAACAAGTCGACGTTAGCCCTTTTGCTTGCATGCCTCATATCAGGCAATGCGTTTGGTTATCCAGCACACTCACAGTACTGGCCACATCGCAGTGTCCTATACTTTGCCCCTGCGAATGACGACCACGTAAAACAGTTTTTGCTCGAAGCTTTGATGAATGAATGTGAATTGGAAGACCGCGATGTGATCACTTTAGTGATTGCAGAGGACGGTTTTACTGAACCTTCATGGTTAAAAGAAGAGTTCGATTTGAAAATGCTGGCTGCTCTCTACGAAGTCAAAGCAGGTCAACACACTGCGATTCTTTTGGGTAAAGACGGAGAAGAGAAACACCGCTGGGGTGCGAAGACTGATTGGCAGTTCATCAACGATTTGATCGATGAAATGCCAATACGAAAAAGAGAGATGCAACAGAAACGCAGTCCTTGCGCGATCTAATGCTTAAGACTAAGTCTTCAGTTATTTTCCAAACCAATCCAATTTGCTGTGCAATTGCGTCACGCTGCCAACCACAA
This sequence comes from Vibrio sp. SCSIO 43155, assembly GCF_023716605.1. NCBI lineage: Bacteria > Pseudomonadati > Pseudomonadota > Gammaproteobacteria > Vibrionales > Vibrionaceae > Vibrio > Vibrio sp. SCSIO 43155. Next base: position 1,174,056 of record NZ_CP071853.1, read on the forward strand.
TCAACGCAGGGCTCACTGCTTGTTCTGCCATATTAGATAGCTCGTTCAGCTTACCTTGGAATACGCGCTGCTCTGTACGTGTGCCGTTTTCAATGATAGCGCATGGCATCTCTGGGTCTAATCCATGTGTGATAAGCTTATCCATGATATGACCGCTTTGCTTCAACCCCATATAGAACACAAGCGTGTTGTTTGACTGCGCTAGCGAGTGCCATTCAATCTCACGGCCATCTTTTTGTACGTGGCCAGTAATGAACTGAACGCTTTGCGCGTGGTCACGATGCGTTAATGGAATACCTGCGTAAGCCGTTGCACCCGCAGCAGCTGTGATACCCGGAACCACTTCGTATTTGATGCCGAATTCTGCTAGCTCTTCTAGCTCTTCACCGCCACGACCAAAGATAAATGAATCGCCGCCTTTTAGACGTACAACGCGTTTACCTTCTTGCGCTTTTTGCACCAAGATTTGATTGATTTGATCTTGAGGCACGCAGTGAAAGTCCAACTTTTTACCTACGTAGATCATCTCTGCTGATGCGTGAGCCAATTCTAGAATGTCTTTCGACACCAATCGGTCATACACCACAACTTCGGCTGCTTGAATGGCTTTTAAGCCTTTTACTGTCAGTAAATCTGGGTCACCCGGACCTGCACCAACAAGAGAAACAAAGCCGCTGTTTAAAGATGAGTTAACAGTTGTCATATCAACGCCTATCGAAAAATTTAGATATAAAGAGAGACTCTTGGCAAAGAAACGCTTTTTATAGCCAAATAGCTTATTAGTATATGGGAACGAGGTTCCCTGCTCTGGAATCCTTCATTTAAGGAATGACAGGCTTTTCGCTTTGCTTGTTATCGCATTAGATGAGCAGTATTTGTTGAACTGCTCCTATATGAGTCATTCCCGAAAGCGACGAAGGAGCGTAGTCGGGAATCTCTCAGTTCAAGTCCAAAGAGAGTCCCGACTTGTTCATTATCTAATATTGGCAATAAACCTCGATTATTTAGCCATTGCAGGCTGTGCTTTTACTTCTTCTTCAGCATTGATAGAAGGCGCAGTTTTAGCGTGAGTTAGGTACAGTGGAATACAAGTCATCACTAGACCACCAACGATGTTACCTAGGATGGTTGGGATAAGGTTGAAGTTCAACCAAGTCGCAATACCGAAATCAGCACCTAGAATCATACCTAGTGGGAATAGGAACATGTTTACCACTGTGTGCTCAAATACTAGTGCGAAGAAGATGAAGATTGGGAACCACATCATTGCTACGCGACCAGATACTGAACGCGCTGTCATGTTGCCGATAACGCCTAGACACACCATTAGGTTACAGAAGATGCCGCGAACGAAACACGTGATCCATCCGTCCATACCCATGTTTTCGAAACCAAGACTACGTGCTGTAGAAACAGCGACGAATTTCTTCGCTACTGCGTTCAATTCTAGAGAGAAGTTACCTGTTAGAGAGATAGCCACTAGGTAAGCAACGATTAGAGAACCGATTAGGTTACCCAAACCAACCAACCCCCAACAACGGAAGATACGACCCCAAGTGATACCAGGACGGTTTGCAAATTTAGCTAGAGGAGCCAGACCAAAAACACCTGTTACTAGGTCGTAACCCATCACACTTAGAATCACGAAACCAACTGGAAAGACAAGCGCACCCACAACGCCCACGCCCGTTTGTACGATAGTCGTAATAGCCACAACCACCGCTAGCGACAGGATGATACCCGCCATTGTACCGCGGAGTAGCAAATCGCGAGTACTAGTGTTGGTTTTCGCTTCACCCACGTTGATCATGGTTTGAACGAATTCTGCAGGCTTAAAATCAGTAGACATGAATGTGTCCTTATTCAAAAAGTGAAAGTTAAAAAATTAAAGATTGAATAGAGAAAGGCTTCCCGTTAACTCAGTAACATCTCGCTTCCCTGTCCCCCGCAGATGACTCTGGAAAGCCTTTACCTATTAAATCTAGATGTCGGTTCATTCCCTCCCCCTTAGAGGAGGGAATGGAAACCACGCTTATGCAGAAATCTCTACTTCGCCGTTGGTTACGCGCGTTTTGTACGCTTTCACGCTAAAACGCTCGTCTTCCATGCACGCACCTGTAGTCAGGTTAAAGCGCTGCTTTTTAAGTGGGCTTGCAACCCAAAGCTCGCCTTGGTGCTCACAGATCAAACCGCGAGAAAGCACGTTTGATTGGAAGAACGGGTCTGTGTTGCTGATCGCCAGCACTTCTTCTGCTTGTTTTGGGCGGAATACCGCAACTTGCTGACCATCAACCAGTGCACAAACACCCGTGCCCGGTACGATGTCGCTGATTTGGCAAATCTTTTCAAATGACATAATCAACCTTCCCTTATGCTTCAGTGATCGCTACGTGTAGGATGTCGCCTTTCGCTTCAGGGTGTTTTTCCGTGAAGGTTGCTGGGCGGTGCTGTTCACGCTCTTGTACAAACACGACGTTTTCATCGCGCTTGTCAGAGTTGATGAAGTGCGCGAAGCGAGTCAGTTGTGATTCGTCGTTGATAGTCGCAGTCCACTCACACTCGTATTCGTCGACAAGCTTCGCTACGTCTGCTTCTAATTGCGCGTTGATGCCAAGTTTGTCGTCAACAATCACTTCGCGTAGGTAGTCAACGCCACCTTCCATGTTTTCCATCCAAACTGATGTGCGTTGTAGTGGCGCAGCAGTACGGATGTAGAACATCATGAAGCGGTCGATGTACTTGATTAACGTTTCTTTATCTAGGTCACTTGCAAGTAGGTCTGCGTGACGAGGTTTCATGCCGCCGTTACCACATACGTACATGTTCCAGCCTGCATCAGTCGCGATGATGCCAAGGTCTTTACCTTGTGCTTCCGCACACTCACGAGTACAGCCAGAAACACCGAACTTCATCTTATGAGGTGTACGAATGCCTTTGTAACGATTCTCGATGTAGGAACCTAGACCAACAGAATCTTGAACACCGTAACGACACCACGTTGAGCCAACACATGTCTTCGCCATACGAAGTGCTTTTGCGTACGCTTGACCTGTTTCGAAACCAGCGTCGATAAGCTTGCGCCAGATCTCTGGAAGATCGTCTTTTTGAGCACCAAACAGACCAATACGTTGAGCACCGGTTACTTTGGTGTATAGGTTGTATTCTGCAGCAACGTTCGCTAGCGCACCCAGTGCTTGAGGCGTTACTTCACCACCCGCCATACGTGGGATCACAGAGTAAGTACCGTCTTTTTGGATGTTACCTAGGAAGTTGTCGTTCGTGTCGTGCAGTTTAACCAGTTGTGGCTTAAGAATGTGCTCACCCCAGCAAGAAGCCAAGATAGAACCAGCCAATGGTTTACAAACTTCACAGCCATAACCTTTACCGTATTTTTCTAGAAGCTCATCAAACGTTTTGATCTCTTCAATGCGGATTAGGTGGAATAATTCTTGGCGTGAGTATGCAAAGTGCTCACACACGTCGTTCTTCACTTCGATGCCAGATTTAGCAAGCTCAGCATTTAGAACAGAAGTGACTAGAGGAATACAACCACCACAGCCTGTACCTGCGCCAGTCACGGCTTTGATGTCGCCCAATGTGTGGTGACCATCAGCAACCGCTTGTGCGATCTTGCCTTTGGTTACGTCGAAACAAGAACAGATTACTGCGCTTTCTGGTAGAGCGTCTGCACCTAGTGCTGGTTTCTCAGCGCCTGCGTGTGCAGGAAGGATCAACGCATCCGGGTGCTCTGGCAGGTCGATTTCATTCAACATAAGTTGAAGCAGGTCGCCGTAGTCAGAGGTGTCACCGACCATAACCGCGCCAAGTAGTTTCTTGTTGTCTTCAGAAACGATAAGACGTTTGTAAACTTCTTGCTCTTCGTTTTGGTAAACGTAACTCTTACAGCCTTCGGTACGACCGTTCGCGTCACCGATTGAACCTACTTTTACACCAAGAAGTTTCAGCTTCGCAGACATGTCAGCGCCTTCGAATTTGCTTTCTGTGTTACCTAGCAGGTGATCAACGGCAACTGTCGCCATCTTGTAACCAGGAGCAACCAGGCCGTAGAACATTTCGTTCCAAGACGCACACTCACCGATGGCGTAGATGTTCTCATCAGAAGTCTGACAATGGTCGTTGATAGCAACACCGCCACGAGGTGCCACTTCTAGCTCCATTTGGCGCGCTAGTTTGTCTTGTGGACGAATACCTGCGGAGAATACGATGAAGTCTGTTTCTAGCTCTGAACCGTCAGCAAAACGCATAACGTTGCGTGCATTTGTGCCTTCTGCCGCGATCTCAAGCGTGTTTTTGCTAGTGTGAACGTTCACGCCCATGCGCTCGATCTTTTGACGAAGTTGGTTACCACCAGCTAGATCAAGTTGCTCAGCCATTAGCTTTGGTGCGAACTCAACAACGTGCGTTTCTACACCTAGTGCTTTCAATGCACCAGCTGCTTCAAGACCTAGCAGACCACCACCGACAACAACACCTGATTTGCTCTTCTTCGCACACGCTTCGATCGCTTTAAGATCTTCGATAGTGCGGTAAACAAAACAGTCTTTGCTTTCGTGACCTTTGATAGGTGGAACAAATGGGAATGAGCCAGTAGCAAGAATCAGCTTGTCGTATTGAACTTCACGACCAGTGCTTGAGTAAACAATGCGGTTTTCACGGTTGATGTTAATCGCACGCTCACCGATCAACATGTTAATGCCGTGTTTCTCGTAGAAGCCTTCTTTCACTAAAGAAAGTTCATCTGCAGTATGGTGAGAAAAGTAAGAGGAAAGGTGCACACGGTCGTATGCGACACGAGGTTCTTCACAGAAAACCGTAATGTCCATATTAGACATATCAGCTTTCTCGACTAAGTCTTCGATATAACGGTGGCCTACCATACCGTTACCGATGACTACTAGCTTCAACTTGCTCATTGTACTTCCTAAGGGTTAGGTTCTTATAACTGAGCGCATTGTTAAATGTGAAAGAAAATTAATACATGATGTAAATCAATTACGGAATCAAACTACCCTAAAGGGGTAGATAGGTTAAAACCCTCGATTTAAAAGGGTCTAACGGTAAATTTGCTACATCTTTGTGTAGTAATTCATCACCGAGAAAATAAACTCTTAACATTTCTTCATAAATGAAATGAATCTATTTGGCTGGTACGTGTTGAAAACGGTTTAGCAGTATTGAATTTGCTTGAAAAAATTCAACATTTTATGATGCGATAGAACTAGCTCAGAGTAAGCCCTACTCTTTTACACCATTAGGCTGTGCTGATTATATTTCAATTGGTTTGTCCATAATCACAACGTTGCGTCCTTTATCTTTGGCTAGGTATAAGTTTTTATCCGCAACCTCAAAGGCTTGTTCGAGTGCTTTCTCGCATGCATCCACACTCGGATAAGGCGTTATTTTTGTCAGAGGCACCGCCCCTACTGAAATGGTCACAACTTGTGATGGAAGATTTTTGGCATGTGGAATGGCTAAAGCCTCTACGGCTTGTCTTAAATGTTCTACCTTTGCTTGAAGCACATCTAAGGTATTCCCGTAAACAAGCAAGGCAAACTCTTCGCCGCCTAATCGAAACGAAGGTTGGTCTTTACCTAAAAACGAGCGAAAGAGTTCAGCAACATCACATAACGCGTTATCCCCTTCGATATGTCCGTATGTGTCATTAAACTTTTTAAAGTTATCGATATCGCACAAAACGAAGCAGGCATAATTCATACTACCTACCGTTTGCTGAACAAACAGTGGTGCAGTACGTTTATACAAGTAACGCGACCCTAATCCCGTCAAGGCATCAGTATCAGTTTGTTGACGAAGAACGCGCAACTGGTTTTTGATTTTCGTAATCAAGCTGGAATATGAACGAGCTAAGTCACCAATTTCATCCGATCGCTGAATTTCAGGAATATACGATTGGTCGATCTTTTCAATGTCTTTTTTCATCGACATTGAAAGACGCTTGAGTGGGCTAACAATCCACATGGTGACCATGTATATCATCACCATAGAGATTAACGAAGCGATTAACGCCTCATTAAGCAGCTCTTTAATTAGCGTCGTTTTGATAGTGTCGAGTTTACTTGCATCTAATACCGCCCAAATGTAGCCACCGTTTACGTTTCTTAAAGGCAGACAAACATGAAGCACCGATAGATTGGCATCGTAGTAGAAGTCGGTTTGTCGAAGATAATCTTTTGTCCATGGCAGATTGGTATCTTGATTGAGCCCCTTGCTGATTTGTAGTGCCTCTAAATCAACCTTTGCTTTGTTGATAAGGTATTGGAGCTTATTACGCTTAATTTCATCTGTGTCAGGCGTCGCTGCCAAGATGTGCTCAAGGTTCCCCTTTTGCGCTTGGAGCGCCCTTACCTCCTGATCGCTGACATCAATTCGCCACACTTGATTGGATTGTGCCAAATATCGAACTGCCACTTTTTGTTCTTTGTAATCTGACGTGCCGGAGACCTCAACAAACAGTAGACCATCGATGGCTCTGAAGTTCTCTTTGGTCGAAGGCATCATCAAGTTTGCGTAATTACGACCCGCTATAGAGCCGGAGAGAAACGTCATTTGTGAAGACAGATGCGTTTTCGCCATAATCACTGCATGTTCGATACGCATATCCCATTCACTTTGGAAGCGCGTATAGGACAACCCAGAAATAATGGAAATCACTAAGACCAGATGCGATAAAAAAAGCATCTGGTTTATCGTCAACCAACCGAAAACTCGATTACTCACTTTGGACTACTGCTTATCTTTGTACACATCCAAAACGGGCTCTGCGCAAGTACCGTTTATACAGATGTCCTGATAAGTAGTATGGCAACTTTGACAAAACGAAGGCGCCAATGAAGGATGTGTATGGCTAATGTCTTTTCCTTTACGGTCATAGCTACCATAAATTGCCATACCTCCAATATGTTCTGTCACCCACACGATACCTTCTACTTCTGAAATCGCCACCGCAGTCGGTCCATCTGTATACGGACCGTGAGTTTTGTATTGCTCTATTTTGTTCGGATTCACTCGGATAGTAAGTGGTGACCCCTGACCATTGTTGATCCAGCTGTAGGCTCTTACGGATTCTTGAATAAATAGTGAAGTATCTGGCGGCAGGACAGTATCTGCAGGTAGGTTTTGTGACTCTTTAACAACGGGCCAATCTTGCCACCCTTCTGGGTAACTTGCCATTGACGCTGCAAAAGCAGTATAAGATGCAGTGCTCATCATCAAGACTACGATTTGCCTGCCCAATTGTGTTAACACGTGTGTTTCTCCATAAACCGAATACGCTCTTCCTGAGCAAAAAGACTAACACTTTCATATATTAACAAGTGTTAATATATGATGTTATCAATTAGCCCTTAGTAATGCACATAGTTTATAGACAACAACGTTCTGTTAATACAATTGAATGATCAAATTGGGATCATTGAGCAATTATGCCCAGCCAAAAATCAGGGTGAAATAGAATTAAGAGTTAGATGTAAAGGTTATTGATACTTTTATCGAAGAATCACAACGAAAAGGCGAATTCTCACGACCGATTGGTCAGAGGTCTGAATTGAAACAAGAAAGAGAATGGAGGCGCCTCCCGGAGTCGAACCGAGGTCCACGGATTTGCAATCCGCTGCATAGCCACTCTGCCAAGGCGCCATAGTGTTTCGTATTGAAACTTTGAAAGGTTCGTCAGAGCGTTTGCTCTTTCGATTATCACCACGTTACTAAACCGAGATAAAGTCGTTTATCTTCAACGACTTCGTTTTAATAAGCAGCAATTATACAGTAAACATTTAATAGATATGTAATGGTACTTTATTGAATGGAGGCGCCTCCCGGAATCGAACCGAGGTCCACGGATTTGCAATCCGCTGCATAGCCACTCTGCCAAGGCGCCTCAACTGGAGCGACACACGAGGTTCGAACTCGTGACCTCAACCTTGGCAAGGTTGCGCTCTACCAACTGAGCTAGTGTCGCATAATTTGAGATGGTGCCCCGAGCCGGAATTGATGGTCCGACACTTGGTCGGTCAACTCGACGGCGGGATATTAAATTCACCCACTCAATTTTCGGATGGTGCCCCGGGCCGGACTTGAACCGGCACAACGCGAACGTCGAGGGATTTTAAATCCCTTGTGTCTACCAATTCCACCACCAGGGCAACGCAATCAATGCGATGGTAACACCATCTGTTCTAACGACCTTCGCCGTGAGAACGAGGCGTACTTTAACGGATTAAGATTTTAGGTCAACAACAAATTTTGTGTTTTTGATTCATACGGTTAAAAAGCAAACTTATTAGATCATACAATCACCAACTCGAATAGTATTTCATCGCTCACTTTGCCAACCGCAAGCAGAATTTGAAAATTCTTCTGAACTAAATTCGATGTTGACGTGTAGATCTACGTCATTAAGTTTAAGAATTCAGCGTTTGAATTAACCCCAGGGTCAAAGTTTGATTTTAGTTCCCCATAATCGAAAACCGGGCACTAAGCGCCCGGTTCTTATACATACAAACGCTCAGTTTAAAGCTTAAATCGAGAAAGTTCCGATTTTAAGTTATTCGCTAAGAGGTTCAATTGTTGCGCTTGCCCAACAGCATCCACCGCATCACTTGCCATGACTTCACTCACTTCACGAACCGACTCAGTATTAGCATTTATTTCCGCAGTCACTAGTGATTGCTCTTCTGCAGCAGACGCTATTTGTGTTGCCATATCACTAATCTGCTGGATCGCCTCTCGGATTTTTGACAGACTCTCGCCAGCCAAGTTAACGTCATGGACACTAGTTTTTGCCATGTCATGACTTTGTGTCATCACTTTCACTGCACCATCTGTAGCTTGTTGCAAGCGCTTTATCTTATCCTCAATCTCTTCTGTTGAAGCATGTGTACGTTGCGATAGCACTCGTACTTCATCTGCAACGACAGCAAAACCGCGCCCTTGTTCGCCAGCTCGCGCCGCTTCAATAGCCGCATTCAATGCAAGTAAATTAGTTTGCTCTGCAATTTCTCGAATTGTCGCTAAGATGGTTGCAATCTGATTTCCATGTTCCTCAAGCTCGCTAATTATGGAAACAGCATTGGTAAGTTCATCAGCAAGTTCGTTGATTGACAACTGGCTTTTTTCCATTTGTTTAAAGCCTTGCTCACTAAGTTCAACAGAATGGCTTGCACTTTTCGCTGTGTTGTCAGCATTTGAAGCTATTTCAGCCGTCGCAGTCGCCATTTCAGTTACTGCGGTAGCGACCATTGTAATTTCATCTTGTTGCCTACTAACACTTTCATTACGTTGCGTCGCATTTACATTGGCATGATCAGCGCCTTTCGTCATCGCCGTCGAAACTTCGCTAACATTTTTCATCATTTGACGTAAGCGATCTACGAATACGTTGAACTTATCTGCCAATTGACCAACTTCATCTTGGCTAGATACCTGTAGTCTTCGAGTTAAGTCTCCTTCACCTTCTGCAATATCAGCCAGCGCCTCACTTACACGACCAAGTTCAACTAACTGACGCGCAACGAACCAAGAGGTAGCAATTGCCATAACAATTAGAACAAGCAGCCCCGTGGTAATTTGACTACTAATCATGTCAAATAACGGTTGTTCTAACACGCTCTTGTCCATTTCAATAACGAGTAACCAATCGGTATTTTCAATGGGTTCTGCCATCACGACTTTATCTTGCCCATCAACAGTAGTGAAAATTGTAGCTAAGTTTTGAGACGCTTGATTTAAGCTGTCAATATTTAGCTCAGGTGCAATCTCAGAGACCTGTTTCAAGATAAAGTCTTTGTTTTTATGCGCAACGACCGTACCTTGACGATCGATTAGAATTGCTTGACCAGCACCAGGCACCTCAATTGCCAACACGTCTTTTATCAACTTATCCAAAGCTAAATTAGACGCTGCGACACCGATAATTTGTTCATTTTCAATAACAGGGTCAGTAAGTGTCACAACGAGTGTTTGCATAGTTACACTAACATATGGTTTCGTTGTTATTGCTTTGTTTTCCGCCAACGTTTGCTTGTACCATCCACGTACGCGTGGATCGTACCCAGATTTGTTTAACGAAGGATCGTGACGAAACATCTCTCCTTGTTTGTTGCCGTAATAACTAAGACCGAAACCACCAGAGATTAAGGTTTGCCGTAAGTGAGGAACAATATCCAATGAAGTATCGAGCTGAATTTGTCGCTTCAAGCCATGTACCGCTTGCTTCTTGTCATAAAACCAATCACCAATACCTTTTGCATTTGCATGTAATATATTTCGACTTTCACTTTCTATTGCTTGCCAACTATTGGTTTGAAAGGTCTTGTAGCCAATAAAAAGAAGAATCGCAGATGTGATTGCAATTGCCAAAACGACAGAGAAAACCATTTTCCTCTTTAGACTTAATTGCATAAATAGAGCCTCTTATAAAACCACTGATAAAAAAGAATTTTCTCATCTAAGCAATTCTTTTTCAGCGATATAAATCTCACATCAATTCAATTGGTTACATATAATCATCCATTTGTGATTTGCATTCAATTGTGGGTACATATAAACAGTGCGATTTGTTTAATCAACCATTAGGCAATAAATCTAGTTAACGTTTTTCTTCTTATTCATGTCATTTTAATATTCTAGTTTTAAAATCTTCTCTTGATACCGACAAAGTAAATCAACGTGAAGCCATTAAAACGATACCAATACGAACGCTACGCCGTGCTGTGTAATCTCGCTTATCCCAGAGTATTTAGGCAGACACGTTATGGATTTGACCCTAATGGGCAGCGGATCATTAAAAACGAATTTGGCAAAACCATGATCCGTGTTTTATGGAGTAAAAAACGTACTGAGGTCGTTGTGGTTATTAAAGGCTCGCACAGTATTACCGATTGGTTGCTGAACTTTGCCATGTGGACTCGTAGCTGCAAGCGATTAGGACTTAACTATCGCATCCATGCAGGTTTCTACCATTTGTTGTTTCAAGAAAGCCAACCTTCTCGAAATGAAGATCGTCTCGGTTTGAGCGTGATTGAGCGGCTAGAAGCCACCGTTGTACCTCTGATTCTACAGGGTAAGCGCATCACCATTACTGGACATTCGTCGGGCGGCGCAATTGGCAGCGTGTTTGCCGACTATATCGAACGTAAGTACCCAAAAAGCATCAAACGAGTGGTGACATTTGGTCAACCAGCGATTGGTGATTGGACATTCAAGAAACGCTATCGTTTAAGCCACAAAACCTATCGAATCTGTTGCGACATCGATATTGTTACTTTTATGCCTCCGGTACCTTTTCTTTATTGGCATGTAGGTAAAATGTTGTGGCTTTATAATGGAAGAATTTATGAGAACACGCCAACGTTAATGCGCCTTGGGCGTTCTTTGGTAAGTTGGTTGATCCGCCCTTTTTCCTATCACTTAATGAGCAAGTACATTCGCAACAAAGACTTCTTTGATGAGCGTTAATCCATTACTTCGCTTTCTTGTGATTCAGCGACAGATACAAAAAGAGCCAGTATTAAACTGGCTCTTTGTTCTTGGTTCAGAATTACAAAGACGCAATTTCTTTATCAAGTTGGTATTTGTTGTCAGTAACGATGCGCTCTAATACTTCGACGCGCTGTTTCAGGTCGTCTATTTGTTTGTTAAGACCATCTCGCTCTTCTTGATTCATCAGTTTACGCTCAGAGATTTCGAGCGATTTTACTTCCTTGCGATGATTAAGAATCAACTTAACGATACCACCACCGAATATTGCACCGAATATAATCGCAATAGTTGCAACTTCCTGCATAGATTCCTTTCCTTAATCTGCCTACTGATAATGCTCAACAATAAAGTTACGCATTTGTTTCATGAATATCAAATAAGACATTGATTAAATGCATGCTATTTTCGAAATTGGTCACACCTGCAACTCTGCACTCGAGATTATTTAACGCCAACCCAAACAGAAACCGATCCGCCGTTCACTGGGAATTCCGCCCATCCACTAGCGTTAGTCCATACTTCTTCGGTACGAATACCTAGTTTATCGACATAACGTGTGCTCGGTGAACCCGTGTACATCCACTTTGTTCCGCCAGGACCATCACTCATGATAACCGCCATAGAGTTCGGATGTTCCGCATCCCCTTCTCGTGTCCAACCAATCACATCCCAGTGGTCAAGGTAAGAATGTTGTTTACCATAAGCATAATCTTTACGTGCTTTCACCAATTGCTCAATGTAAGGCACTTTCACCATGTTGATGTCGTGCCCTTTATCGCTGTATTGCGCACCGTAGTAATCTGCGTAGAAGACTGACGGATAACCTTCCTCACGAAGCAAAATGAACGCGTACGCAAGTGGTTTGAACCACCAATCCACCGGAGACTCTAAGGCCTGTAGTGGTTGCGTATCATGGTTCTCAACCAGTGTTACTGCTTTCACTGGGTTGTCTTTCATTAAGGTGCCATCCATGATTCGGCGCATATCGAAGTTGCCACCAGAGCGTGAAGCGTTATAGAAGTTCATATGTAACGGAGCATCAAACAATGACATGCTGCCAGAAGTCTTAGTGATAAAGTTGTGCAGATTGTTCACGTCGTAGTTCCAGTACTCACCAACGGTAAAGAGCTCTTTACCCGTTTTCTTACGCAAGTAATCGATCCACTCTTGTAGGTACTGATATTTGATGTGTTTAACCGCGTCCATTCGGAAGCCATCAACACCCGTCATGTTTAAGTACCATTCACCCCAATCTTTCAGCTCTTGCTTTACTTCTGGGTGATCCATGTCTAAGTCTGCGTACATGAGGTAGTCATAGTTGCCTTTTTCAGAACTGACTTCCCAATCCCATGCTTTACCATCACCTTTGAATTTAAAGATCGCTTTCTCTTTACCTGCGTCATCCCAATCGACGCCATCAAAGTGATACCACGTCCAATGGAAGTCTGAGTATTTATCGTTACGTCCTGGGAAGCTAAATTCAACCCATGCTTCAATCCATTTATCGCCAAGTTCAATATTGCGGTTATTCCAATCCACACGCTTGGTATCGACCCACGACTTGCCATCTGCACCGCCACGATGGTTGAACACTACGTCACCATAAATTTGGATATTGTTTTTGTGTGCTGCTTTGATGGCATTTAGATATTGGTCTTTGGTGCCGTACTTAGTTCGTACCGATCCTTTTTGATCAAACTCCCCTAAGTCATACATATCGTAAACACCGTAACCAACGTCGTTGCTACCACCTGCGCCTTTATATGCTGGTGGCAACCACAGCGCTGTAAAACCGTTGTCGGATAGTGCTGGCGCATTGTTTTCAACTTGTGTCCAGAGTGCGCCGTCATTTGGCACATACCAATGGAAATACTGCATCATAGTTCCATTTTGTGCCGCCAATACCGGCGAACTCAGCAGCAAAGTTAAAGGTAAAAGTGTGGGTTTAAGGTTGAATGTTTTCATTATTTTTCTCTCACGTTTTAGAACGAAGTTCGAACTTAGAGAGCCAACATGACGACTAGAAGAGATCCAACTAACCGTCTGTTGTACAACAAAAAGTTCGGACTACAATCGTGGAGAAATTATCACCAATCACCCTCTACAATTATTGAGTTGTGTAACATTTATAAAACCGATAACTAATTGAGCGCAATTATTGAATCACGATCAAATAATCAGGGAGGAGATAACCAAAAAGCGTAGCGAAATTGAGACTTAAGCGATGAATTATCATGCTTTAAAACGAAAAAAAGCCCGTCATGATGACGAGCTTTCGAAAATAATGGAGGCGCCTCCCGGAGTCGAACCGAGGTCCACGGATTTGCAATCCGCTGCATAGCCACTCTGCCAAGGCGCCTCAACTGGAGCGACACACGAGGTTCGAACTCGTGACCTCAACCTTGGCAAGGTTGCGCTCTACCAACTGAGCTAGTGTCGCATAATTTGAGATGGTGACCCGAGCCGGAATTGATGGTCCGACACTCGGCCGGTCAACTCGACGGCGGGATGTTAAATTCACCCACTCAATTTTCGGATGGTGCCCCGGGCCGGACTTGAACCGGCACAACGCGAACGTCGAGGGATTTTAAATCCCTTGTGTCTACCAATTCCACCACCAGGGCAACGCAATCAATGCGATGGTAACACCATCTGTTCTAACGACCTTCGCCGTGAGAACGAGGCGTACTTTAACGGATTAAGATTTTAGGTCAACAAAAATTCTTATAATTATCAACCAAATGAACAATAATCACCCTTTTTGACTGAATCGCAATCGTTAAGTTCAATAATCACCCATTAATATTGAGCTAACCGTACCACCTCACAGTGTCAACCAACCTGTTAACCATTGCTTCACAAACAAACGACCACACTAACCGCTATCTATCAGATAAACATCAGCTTTTATCCTTCTGCCTTTGTCGCCCCCATCCGCAGGTGAACACTGTGTACACCTCTTAACAGTTATTTTTGAATGCGCATTCATTAGTTAATTCATATTTTCAATGACTTAAGGTTTGGTTCATTTCTTGCTCTTAAGTGGGCAACCAACGCACAGTCTTTTGGGTGAATAATGCTAGCGTCACCTTAGAAGCTCGTTTGGTCAAGGAATGAGGGTTCTGCTCTTAAGTCGCTGATTAAGTGTCAGTCATACCGTAGACACTATGGTGTGTTCAGCCGCTCATATAACCCTCTTGTTCAAACTTTCGAATAAAAAGAAGGTCAATGATGGAACGATTAATACACAGCCGATTAAACAAGGTAATGAGTGTCATCCTTGTCAGTTCGGCAGCATTGTATGGCGTAACGAGTCATTCTCCTGCTCAAGCGGAAGCCTATAACCTCTCACCAACAGAAAAACTCTGTATGGCAGACGCTTATTTGCAAGAGCCGGGAAACTCATTACCAAGAGATGCTTTAAACTGTACCGCTAATGACGTCGAGATCACGCAAGTGATTCCCGTCGATCCGAATGCAGAATGTAACCTTGGAGATACCTTCTCTTTCCAAGCTGACGTTACCGTGCGAACCAACGCAAACGAACGATACGACACCACCTTTTATCTTCCTTTAACTGAAGCCAGCCCTCAGGTCGTTCAAGGTAATTTTAGAAACTGTAGCATGATCCTACCCGTGCCAGGAGGAAGTGGTGAGACTGCTGATGCTCAATTGGATGGCGACGCATGTGGTGACATCACTAAAGCTTTAGGTCCAGACGAATACACACTGCTTAACGAAACCATTACCATGCTCTGTTCAGATAACGACGGCGACAACCGAGCCGACTTTACCTATTGTGCGGCATGGGACAACATAGAGCGAGATAACTGTACGATCGATGAAGATCCGTACGCTGGTCAGATCCCAAATACCAAATCTAAATGTAACTGTGACACCTTTAATATTGATGTGTTCATTAAACCGTCACCACCAGATATCGTCAAATCTGAAGGTGCGCCTAGCTCTCACCCAGAAGCAGGCGGCGAGTTTACCTTTAATCTAAGCTTCACTAACCCTAACGCCCAAACATCGTTATTCATTAGTGCATTAACCGATGAAATCGACATTAACGGCGATGGAACTTATGACGTTAGCTTCGATCTTTGGGGAGCGACCTCTGGCCCTGCAATGGCTGACGGTGTTTACCTTACATCGACTAACTGTCCAGTCGGTACACCTCTGTATGAAGTGGCACCGAGCGCAACCTACAGTTGTGAGTTCAAAGTCTTTGTCGTAGATAGTGACCTTCCGGATATACCAAATCCTGAGCTCTATAAAGACGTTGTCAAAGTAACGTTACAAGACAAGAACGGCGATCCTGTTGTGAACGGCGATACTTGTCCCGTTGGGGTTGGCAACGCGGCACTTGGCGATCGTTGTAGTGTCGAACGACAAGTCCAGATTACCAATATCCCACCAGCGATTAGCGTAGTTAAGTCAGCGGATAAAAATGAAGTACTTGAGCCTGGAGAAAATGTCACATTTACGTTCGACGTGACTAACGACTCCGGTACATTTGATTCTCCTATCGAACTCGTGAGCTTAGTCGACACCATCTATGGTGATCTAAGCGCAATTGGGGCTGAGAGTGACTGTCTTGATAACCCTGTAACGATAGCATTTGGTGCAACATACAGCTGTACCCTAAGCGTTTTTGTTGCTGGCGATGCAGGTGATAGTTTCACAAATACAGTAACAGCAACTGCGAGAGACAACGAGAATGATACCGCGACAGACATGGATTCTCACACTATTTTGGTATTGGATGTACCTTCTATGATCACTCTAGAAAAAACAGCCAATCCGACATCAGTGTTTGAAACGGGTGATAACCCAACCTTGTTCAGAGATGTTGATTACACCTTCTACTTTACGGTCAAAGACACGATAGATGACGTCTCAACATCCGATACTGTGGTCTTCTCTAGCCTAAATGACGACCGTTTCGGATCACTCACAGACGAGTGTATGGTAGACATGAAAAATGGCGGCGCTATAACGCCAACCGGGTTAAACGGGTTTGAGTTAGACCCAGGCGAAACAGCAAGCTGTACCATCACATTACAAGTCCAAGGTAATGCCGGTGATAGTCACGTTAACGTTGCTACTATTAATGGTACTGACGAGGACGGTCTTGGTGTAAGCGCAATGGATGATGCAACAGTAACGTTTGATCCACTTGCTCCAGATACGGATATTGCCTTCGCACTTAGTGGTTTGATCATTATTCAACTTACCAACGCGTCTGAAGTGGACAATGTCACGTTAACTGGTTTGACTCTGCGTGGCGTTGATATTATCGACGGTAATGGCAATGCCAATTTTACCATCTTTAATACTCAAGGCGGCACCCACAGTGGTATGACATATCCACCTTGTAATATCGGACAAGAGCTCGGTTACAGCGGTTCTGGCAACAACGTTTACACCTGTGCGTTTACTGTAGAACTTCGACCTGGTCTGGAAAATACCGACCCTATTACCTTCCAAGCGCAAGGTGTACTTGACGGTATTGTAGCAACGGTTGAAGACGATGATGGTGATGCGTTAACCAACTTCGTATCTATCGAAGTCAACACTGTCGAGTAACCAACACATAGAACTTCACGTTCTTAACATTAAAGGGGCACCGTCATTGCCCCTTTTCTCAATCCATACAAGGGGATATCACTATGTTGAAGTATGGAAAAAGCATTTACGTTATGCTGCTGTCGGTTCCGCTGGTCATTGGTTGTCAACCAGCCAATGATGAGAAAGTTGAATCCGAATTAGTCGCATTAAGACAAGAAGTAAAAGACTTAAAAGCAAAGGTTGAAAGCATTAACTCAGACATTGAGTTAGCTAAAGAAAATGCAGCCAAAGCAGCCAAACCAAAATTCAGGACTTTACCCGATCAAAAAGACTTTGATGGCAATGGAACTATTCCGTCTATGGGTGATGACAACGCGACAATCGCGATCATCGAGTTTTCTGACTACCAATGCCCTTACTGTAAACGCTTCACCGACAACACATTCGCAAAGATTAAAGAAAACTATGTCGACTCAGGAAAGGTTAAGTACTTAACAAGAGACTTTCCACTTGGGTTTCATCCACAAGCTAAAGGTGCCGCAATTGCTGCCAATTGTAGCTTTAAGCAAGGTGAGTATTGGCCAATGCGACACGCTTTGTTTTCAAATATGCGCAACTTAAATACCGCTTTGTACCAAAAAACCGCAAGTGACTTAAAGCTGGATATCGACAAGTTCTCTGCGTGTCTTGAAGATCCTCAAATGGCAAAAAATGTAGAAAACGACATTGCCCTTGCATCCACTCTTGGTATTCGTGGTACACCAAGTTTTGTTGTCGGACGTATTGAAGATGGTCAATTAGTTGGCGCAAAACTGGTTGTCGGAGCTCAAGATTATCGCGTGTTCTCCGCACTGTTTGACGATCTTCTTAAGGCGCCTAAATAGCCGTTTCACTTAGCGCTAATATAAACCCAAAGAGGCAATAACTTTCGCTATTGCCTCCTCTATCGCGCAGCTCAACAAACTCTATTTACTGTTTCCTTTTCCCTTATTACCACCGCCCTCACTCGTGCTGCTTAACTGGATGGAAACCATTGCGGTCGCTGTATTTTGACCATCAGATATGGTGTAGCTAAAGCTATCGCTCCCTTTAAAATTCTTCGCCGGTGAATACACTAAGCGCCCAGAACTGTTTAAACTGACTGATCCCTTAGAGCCTTGAGTAAAGCCAACGACTTGCAGTTTATCTCCATCAGGATCACTGTCATTTGCAAGCGCATCAATCTCGGTCACCTCTTTTGCCGTCAACGCGACTGGATCATCATTAGCGACGGGAGATAAGTTTGCGATCACTAGGATGCGATATTCGACAACGCCATTAGCCACGCCTTCACCGCTTTCCGTTGATAACGCATGAACTTGAATCGAATACTCACCCTCGGTTGCATTCTCTGCAGAAGTAACCATCACCTCAACATTCGCCTTCTGCCCAGACTCAAGCGATAGTTGGCGAGTCGAGCTACTCCACCCACTTGGAACATCTGCAGAGATTGTGTACGACACAGAGTCGCATTCAGGACCATTCTGGCTCGTCAACGTCGCGGAATACACCAAGGTGTCACCGGCATTGCCCTCTTGAGTCAAAGAAGAAAAGGTCAACAATGGAGGGCTTAGCTCACAAGTAGGCGCCAAGTCAGCTACTTTATAAACACTGCTCGCTCGTGCATTATAACTAGCGTCTCGTGTATTGGTTGCTATCGCGTCAATGCTGTAACTTCCTGCTTCGGCCGAAACGTCAGAAGTAACACTCAAACTAATAGATGTCGTTTCACCCGAAGCTAGTGAAGCAACGCTGTTAGTCGTAACCCACCCTTCAGGCACATTGGCATTGATTTGAAAATTTGCTGGCTCACACGCTTGACTATCATTATTGGTAATCGTTGCGGTGTAGTTAGCTATTGCTCCCGGTTCGAACTCCGCCGCTGAGTTTGCAACGAGCGTTAACGTTGGATTAGCCATCTCACACGTCTGAACGCTTGGTTCAATTTGATAAACCGCTGGAATACTGGTGACCAATGCTAAATCAGTGCTATTTTCCGCCTTCAGCAGAATGTCGTAACTGCCTTCTTGTGCTGAATCACTCGACGTTGCGCTAATTTCTACCGCTTTCGTCTCACCAGAAGCCAGTGTCAAAGATGCATGCGTCGATGACCAACCAGATGGCATATTTGCGCTCACATTAAATGACGTTGACGAGCAAGCATTCGTATCGTTGTTCGTCACGTTCAACTTATAAGAGGCAGAAGAACCAGCAACACCACTCACCACTTGACTGGATGCAAGATCAATTGAAGGGCTTGCCTGTACGCATAATTCATTATCAAAGGTCACATGTATGCTAGCTGCATTGGCATTTGTCCACTCTGTCGTAATGGTAACGCCTGCTTGAACATCAGTATACGTTTGGCCGACAAGCAGAGCGGATTCATCAAGATCTCTCAGACCACTATTTGGAATCATATCTAGCATCAAGTTACTTTGGGGGTCATCTTCTGTCGCTAAGTGGAAAATTACCCCATCCGTAATGCCCGATTTGCCTTCAACAAAGCTATCAAACCCAATCGCTTGGCGATACTCAAGGTAATACCACAATGGTTTACCTGTTACTTCATCTGTGCCACGTCTAATTTTCAATCCTTTTGCACCACCACTATGCGGTGTTTCAACAGGTTCAAGTAAATACCTGCCGTCAGCCTCAACAGAAACAACGTTTCCTGAGTTTGTACTGATCCAGCCTAAGAGCTCCTTGCTAAAGGCATTAAAATGACCAGTGATGCCTGACATACCCATGATATCAAGCGCATCACCATATTCTGCCGACGCGCATCGATCACCAATAATGTCAGCGCCACAATCGAGATCTTTGGCGTGATGTAAGCCAAAGTTGTGTCCAAGTTCATGCCCTACAGTGCGCAGAGTTAAAGAACCATTCACATAAGCTTTTGATGGATTACCGCCAACGGTTCCTTTGCCTGTCCATCCGCATGCTGAGTTTTCAGGAAACACGTAAACAATTCGAGCATAATTACCAAAGTTAATGCCATTGTCTCGGGCAACATCTTCAGCGGTAGTGTGAATTGTCCAAGTGTCGCACGTAGCATTCATTGGCAAAGTATAGTAACCAGCGACATCGCCCGTTAACCATACTTGGTTATCTGAGTTTTCTTTATAAAAGTCATTAACTTGGCCGAACACAAGCTCTCGTGTTTCTTCGACTGACCATGGTGTCTGCGTGTTATCTAGAAAGTTCAATAACATCACCAAAGTAAGCTGTTCACCAAATGAACTCGTGGTCACTTGTGTCAAGCCAGTCCCGTCTGTAGAAGTCGTGTTACTTCCATCAGCCAAAACCAATACATTAGATGGGTCCTGATTCAATGCCAACACATCTAATTTTTTACCCGTTTTCTTGATGTTGATCCCGCTAACGCGTACGTTGTTGCCATCTCGCAACCCCTTAGCGACCGCGTGATTGGGAAATTTGACTTCGATTCGCGTGTTTCCAGAATTCAAGATGTAACGAAGACGACTGGAGTGCGTTTTCTCATCATCTTCATAAAACACTTCCAAAGCGCCTTCTAACTGCTGCTCTTGCTCAACAAAGCCTTGAAGCTCTGATGGAATAAGCTTGCGTTGCTTGTTGTTAAAAGCGACTCTTGTTGCAAGGTCTGAGTCGATGTCAGCCAATTGTGCAATAGTTTCCTGTCTCGACTTGAGCAACATTAATGCTTCTGAAAAATAACGTAATTTAGCTTCGCCATCATTATTCTTGTAATTATCAATCGCGACCAATAGCTCTGAGTTCTTCTGCTGTATTTTTCTTTTAAAACTTCTTTTATCAACAGAAATTTTCTCTTTTGATTCATGTACATCAAAATGTGTATGGTGGTGTTGGTGAGTATTTTTATTAGTTACATCATTTACATATACAGCCAAGGTGTTTGACGAAAATATAGCAAGGGATATAACAGCAAGTTTTAGAACGAATCTTTTATTTAAATTAACACTATTAACTGGTAAATAATTATTAAAATTAAACATAATTATATTTTAGATTTATATCTTATTATGGATAGAGAACAACAACGTCTTATGACTTATGATTCAAGTCAAAACGGGTTACTGATTTGCTTGCATTTCTACTACAGAAAGCCGTTCGACCAAGTACGACATTACTAAAATCAATGAGCAATAATACCCTCACCTATTTTTACAGAATTCAAATCTACATAGAGTGACGCACATTACTATAACTTCACATGGCGTATCTATGCGCATATAAAGAAATAGAACTGTATTAGGTATTAAATTTAAAGTACAAGTAACCCAAGGTTAATCTGAGTTATATTTAACCTGAACTTTAATTTTGGAGGACGCTGTAAGTAACTAATGCAACGATGCGGATATAAAATCCTTATAATTATTAATTCAATTTCATAATTATTACTTCCTTTAAATATCTCTCGAAGGAAATATTACCAAACAGAACGATTAAAAACCAAACAATTCATAACTCAACCTAATAGTTTTTAAAATGCATTTTTAAATCATAATGATAGAAAGCAACACAATACTGTCTTATTAATTCGATAGACTGGATTCCATGTGATCTACCTCTAAACAGACGTTCTCTGTAGGATTACAAGGTAAAAAACAAAAAGAGCCGCATATGTCAGCGGCTCCTAGAGTCAATACTCTTACCTTCTAAGCACAACAGTTACAGTTGCGCTTGTAGCGGTCCATTTTACCTATGCCTGGGTTAAAGGTGTTGGTCGGGTCAAGTTGATGATAGAACTTTTGTAGCGAGTTTTCTGCTTCATATAAGTGACCTACGTTGTGTTCTGCTGGGTATTTCGCGCCACGACTATTTAGGTGCTCCAGCATCAGTTTCTTCATCAGCTTGGTGTCTGTACCCTTCTTAAAGATGTAGTCTTGGTGGAACACATAACACATGAAATGCCCATAATAGAGAGACTTAACGAGGTTCTTACTTACTTCCTCAGGTAATGTTTCTAACCATTCTTCATCGTTACGACGTAACGCAATGTCGAGAGCAACAATGTCTTCCACTTCCTTGCGGTGAATGGTTTCGTAACGAATTGCTGCACCTGCCGCTGCAAAACGGTGTAGATACGCTTTCTTACCCTCTTCTGGTGTACATTCGAAGAAGTCACTATCGTGCTCAGCTGCCCAAACCTCTTTGAGGTATTTCTGCGCTTCGGCAATACCGCCGTCACTCATTTTAAGTACAAGATGGTGCTCGTACTTATCACGGTATTCCAACATGCGCTTAGGAAGGTGCTGTGGGAATAGCTTGCTTGCGTAGTAGAGAATAGTATCTGGCAGGTATTTACTGACTAACGGTACACGCTCTAAGAAGTTTTCAACCTTAGCTTTTAGCGAGAACATCTTAGGCAGATTGTCCGTGCCTAATAAATCGATAGAAAGGAACACGTCTTTACCGTATTTTTCCGCCATGTTGAAGATGTCACGGTGAAGGTACTCCCCCATCTCTGGCAAGTTTTCGAATTGAGTAAGGAAGTCTTTTCTCAGCTTGGTCAATTTCTCTGGATCGTTAGTGCCTAAATAGAACACCTGCTCTTTCTCTGGGATTGGATAGCTGTCAACACGAACCGCAAACACGCCCAGTTTACCCGCACAACCGCTCGCCTCGTACAGACGACGTTTGTCGGCATTAAAGCGCGATGGGATATCAGAAGTCACATCACGAACACGTTCGTCGTATTCTTTATCCGACGCCATGCGTTCATCATGAATCACTTTATCTGGGTCGAAATTACCATCTTGGATGTTCTGTAAGATCTCTTCAGGCGTCGAGCCTAATCCTTCAATACCAAGGTGGTTAACAAGATTGAGCTTACCGTCTTTGTCCACCTGAGCGAATATGGCTAATTCTGTGTAAGCAGGACCACGTTTAACCAAAGCGCCACCAGAGTTGTTCGCAATACCACCTACAACTGTTGCTCCAAGAGAAGAAGAACCAATCACCGAATGCGGCGCGCGATTAACTGCTCGCAACTCTTTTTCTAACGAATGCAGACTCGCCCCCGGAAGACAAACGGCTTGCTTACCCCCGTCTAACAGATAGATTTGCTTCATCTTGGTGATATTGATCACCACCACATCGCGGTCGTAATCACTACCACTTGGCGCTGAGCCTTCGGTCAGACCCGTCTTAGCCGCCTGCATGATGATGATGCAATTATTGTCGACACATTGTTGGATGACCTTCCACTGCTCTAGCAAAGTGTTAGGAAAAACCACCGCCAATGCAGTGCCACTTCCTGAGCGAAAACCACTGCGGTAATACTTGGTTTTGATTTGATCGGTAAGGACATTTTCTTCCCCAACAATGGTGACAAACGCGTCGATGAGCTGCTTCTGTTTCATATCCGTATCTCTAGTTATTATGCCCAGCCAATATAAGTAGTCCGAATCTGAACGTCCATGCCACCAAAGTCCGATAACGACGCCCAGATCAAGTTAACTACATTAATTACCCATACATTCAATCACTTAAAATTCTCAGACCTGTAAAATCAACAAAGAAACTTATCGTTTCCAAAAAGAAACAATAGCAAAGTACATTGTTAACAAATGTGCACGATATCGAAGAACAAGAAAGTTAAAAGGGATGACAAGGCTTTGTATTCCTGACCTTGTCAGAATATTGAGTCAGAACAAAACCACAACATGTGAATACCATGACGTTATAGCAGCGTTATATGGCTGTGACATTGCCGATCAGTGAAGAAAATAGTTAGAGTGGAGAGTTTAAAATTTAGAGCAAATCCCTTCAATCAAAGGAGAATCACTCCTTTGAGAAAAGTTGAGCCACTAGAATTGATGGCTACGACTTTGAAAGCACTGATAGAGATGCTCGATAAAGATCTTAATCTTTTCTGGTTGCTGACGAGTGTATGGGTACACGGCATAAATACCCAAGCACTTAGCCGTTTCGTCTTTAAACAACTGAATCAGTTTGCCTTGCTGTAAGTCTTCATAAACCAGCACCCGAGGCACATAAATAATACCTTGCCCTAGCAAAGCGACGTTACGTAACGCAGATGAGTTATTGGTACATAGATTCCCATCTACCTTAACCTGATACACCTCATCATCACGCTTGAAAACCCACTCACGTGCACCTGTCTCTTGATAGGCGTAAACCAAACAGTTGTGCTTAGTGAGATCGTCCGGCGTTTTTGGTCTGCCATGTTTGGCGACGTACTTAGGCGATGCACACACAATCCAGTTTGCATCAACAAGCTTGCGTGCGATTAGGCTTGAGTCTGGTAAAACCCCAGTACGAATGGCTAGGTCAAAACCTTCGTTGACGATGTCAGCAAACCGGTTGTCCAGTTCCATATCAATGTTGATATCAGGGTAGGCTTGGTTGAATTCAGAAATAACCGTAGGAAGGATAAGTTCACCAGAGATGGTAGGTACCGTAATCTTGATATTGCCGGATAGGTTCTTGCCTAATCCAACAATGGATTCTTCAGCAGTTGCGACGGCTTGGTAAACGCTACGTGCATGTTCGAAGAAGGATTGCCCTGCTTCTGTCAGTTTTAGCGTGCGTGTGGTTCGATAAAGCAGTTGAACGCCTATCTCCTGCTCTAATTTGGCAATACGCTTACTGACGACCGACTTAGTAAGTTCCATTTGTCTTGCTGCGGCGCTGAATGAACCTTGCTCAACCAAATGATAGAAAATAATGTAGTCGTCGGTATTTCTCATGTGTCTTCACTGCTTCCTTGTTGAAGAACATATTGTAAAGGGCTTTAAAGCTAAATGCTGGCTGAGAAGTCACACTTGAGAAGCGCATCTTTCTGTATGCAAACACTCAACGAGTGCTTGTTCAGCTTGCCAAGCATCAGATACAAAAAAACCAGCTTTCGCTGGCCTATTGGTGATGCTTCCTCATCTGGATATCGCCATTGCCATACCCAAAAATATGGAGGCGCCTCCCGGAGTCGAACCGAGGTCCACGAATTTGCAATCCGCTGCATAGCCACTCTGCCAAGGCGCCAAATTGTTTACGCTTAAAGGCTCTGCCCCGCTGCGTTGGTTGCTACTTTACGGATTCAGGAAATATAGTCAAACAAAAATCCAAAATTTCTGTTTGTTTGCTTTGTTTTAAACCAATCCGATGTTAATTCGACCTAAACCGTCCAGATTTACTCACTTTGGTTAAGACAAATCAAAACAGATAGACAAAAGAAAAGCGGCAATCAGTGCCGCTTTTCTCTCTTAACTCTCGTGGTTAACCGTTGGCAACGCGTTTAAACAAGCGTCCTACTACGTTTGGATGGTAAGACCAAGTGTGGTCAAACATCGACATTAACGCTGGGTTGCCGTACTTCGACAAGCTAATGGCATGGAATCGGTTCTTCTTCGCTTTTAACGCGTCGACTTTTGCAAGCAATTCATCTTGCTGTTTTGGCGCAATGAAGTCTGAAATAACAACCATGTCGGCGTTTTTGTATTTGTCGCTGTTCATCAAATCGATGGATTTAATCAACGTTGGCTCCAAATCCGTACCACCATGGAAGCTGTAAGTTAAAAAGTCGGCAGCTTCACGTAAGCCATCCTGACGCGTTAACTCGTAAGTAATGTGCTCAGTGGAGAAGATAATCACATAACAGTCACGTTGTTCAGCCAGAGCGATTTGCATCAGTGCATAAGCCATAGCTTTAGCACATTGCTCTGGGAAGCCACTCATCGAGCCTGACGCATCAACACAAACGATAAACGGTCCTTTTTCAACGTCCACCGCTTTATGATCTGGTTTGTGCGCTTTTACCTTACGCAGTGTGCGAGACTTACCTTGCGTGCGGTAGTTCATCAAGCGTTTATCAACCAAATGCTTGTAGAACACCACTTCCAGCTCTGGGTACGCCAAAAACATGGTTTCGTTCGGGAGCAGTTTGTTGAGGTCGTCACTTTCATGAATACCGACGATATCGTCTGTCGCTTCGTCACTCTTTTCCTCAACCATTTGCAGCTCTTCTGCTGGTGCGCGATTGAGGTCAGGATCGTTTACTTGCCCCGCCATGCGACCAAGCTGTTCTGCGATTTCTTGCAAGCCTTTGTGCTTTTTAAGGAACTCTGCGTGGCGCTTCATCACGGTTAAGTCTGTTTTACTCAACTTAGCTGAAGCCATATCCCATAAGCGCCCTACGCTTTCTTCGTCACCGGACTCCGTCACTTTATCCATGTTGCGCATGGTTTCCATACGTTGATAAAGGTCGTTGAGGACTTTTTCTTTGTTCTCTTCAAGCTCGGAAACTTGTGCTTGTTTGATTGCTTCTGCAAGGCTTTGATACCACTGGTCACAGAAGTAATGGGGGAACATTGGGTTGTTCACCCCCTTGTTCTTCTCCATCATGCGACGCGCTTGCATGTAAAACGCCGAGTGCCATTCAAGCTTCTTGATCACGTCATCAATGCGCTCAAAGAACTCGTTCTCATCCCAATAAATGACTTCTTGGTAGAGCGCGAGTTCTTGTTGAAAACGTTCTGTCTCACAGACTTTCGTCATGCGCTTTTTCACGTTGCCACGCCATTTGAGCAGGTGGTTTTTCACTGAGGATTTCATGCCTCGGTTTTCTGCCATCATCATGACTTGTGAACGCGCCATTAAATCGTTTACCGCACTATCAATGATGCCTGAATCCGCCACCATAAGCGCTAAGTTGAGTCCGTCTGCACCTAACATGTCGTCTCCTTAAGAGAAAAACTGATGTAAGTTTTTGAAGCGTTGAATGATCTTCTCGCTTTCACCTTGGATAGACTCAAGTCTCTGGCTCACTTGTTGCAGACTCGACTCCATTAGACGTGGTAACTCTGGATCCACGAAACTGTGTGGTAATGCGCCATGGAAGTTGGCTTTAACCTTACGCATATGATGTTCAGCTTCACTCAATTGGCTGACTGCTTTTTCGCTCTCTGCCAACCATTTCTGGTATAGCTCAACGTCTAAACCTTGTTGGGTAACCAAGCTCACCAACACGCCGCGGTTGGCAATGTCACGGATCACTAGGTTGTTGGCAGCATCGACATCAAAACGCAGACGACACATATTGGTGTTTTGGTTCACGTAACCATACACATCGCCATGACCTTCTTTGATCACTCGGTCAAGCTCGTCTTTTGGCACGTATACCCAGCGACTGTCGCCCTTCTCTGATTCAGAGACCGACATGTTGCTTTGCAGAATAACCAGCTTAACCAGATTCATCGCCGCGCCTACTTTGTAAGTTTTCGCTTTGGATGTATCGAAGCTCATGGTTTCTTTGCGAAGCAGACCTGTTGCCGCTTCTGCGTTTAGCGTCATGCGATATTTGTCTTCAAGTTCATGTTGAACATCAACCAAAGATTCACGACAGTATTCGATCTCTTGTTCTGCTTCTTGCTGGTCAAAGGCATGCTTAAGAGCGAACTCTTGAATCACACCGCGAACGACATCGCGTGACTCAGGGCTGTTCCATAAACAATCTTGAAGTAGCAGAAGATCAAGTGGATTGATCTCGTCACGCCCATTAAAGAACGCACTTGCTTTAAGCAGCTTGACCGCTTTCTTCCAACGGCGGTCTGACACGTACATGTCTGTTAATGATGCGTCGCCAAACTCAGACTCAACTTTGGTTTCCAACATGGTTTTTAGTTGGAACAGCTTTTCGAATGCGTTGTCGGTCAGAGTAAGTTTGTCGAGTTGCTGCTGCCAGCGGTGGTATTCTTCGTCTGTGATCGCCAAGCCCTCTGGAACTTGCGCTTCTTGAGACGTACCCACTGTCAGCATGGATTTGAAGTTTTGTTTATCCTGAATGCGGTTTACAAACACGCGCACCAACATACGGTCGTAAAGTGCGTCCAAGCCACTGTCTTCATCTGGCAGCTCGTTTGATGCAGAAACCAAAAGACGCATCGGTACACGTTCGATATCGCTACCGTTTTTAAATGTCTTTTCGTTCACAACGGTCAACAGCGTGTTCAGAATGGCAGGACCTGCTTTCCAAATCTCATCAAGGAAAACGACTTGCGCCGTTGGTAAGTAGCCTTGAGTAAGACGGACATAACGACCGTTGTCTTTTAGCTCTTGAATGCTCAATGGACCGAACACTTCTTCAGGTGTTGAGAAACGCGTCATGAGGTATTCAAAATAACTGCTATTATCAAAAGCTTGGATAAGTCGTTTTGCGATTAAGCTTTTTGCGATCCCTGGAGGACCAAGAAGGAAGACGCTTTCGCCGGCAAGAGCGGCAAGAAGACAAAGTTTGATGGTGTGTTCGCGTTCGTAAACGCCATCAGTTAACGCTTTCGCTAGCTTGTTGATACGCTCTGAAAGAAGCGCCTTTTCTGCATTAGATGCGAAAGATGGTTGAATCATAGAAGCTCCGGCTGTTGAACTGAGGCTGTATATATAATTTTATACATTTGTTATCACTTTGTTACAAGCGTATTTTTTAGTGAACCTCGTTTATACCAGATGCTCTTCGCGCGCGTGCGCGAGCAACCATAGTTTTCATTTATGAGACATAACTCACTGAATGGGCTGGTCTCGCAAGAGTATGAAACCATTTTCTTCTTTTGTTTCCGGTGGTTTGTGGTTAATGTGCAAAACACGTCAATGCGCGGTTACAGCTAGGATCCACAACTGCATGAGCAATACAATTCATAAATGGAAGCAGATTTCTCTGGTCGAAGAGGAAGTTAAACTACCAACTGGTCGGATGATCACACATACCACTATCCAACACCCCGGTGCTGCCGTTATCTTACCTATTACTTCAGATGGCAACATCGTTCTTGTTAATCAATTCCGCCCCTCTCTTAACAAATGGCTGCTTGAATTGCCTGCTGGCACACGTGAAGGCGATGAAGATCCTTTGCACTGTGCTCAAAGAGAGTTGGAAGAAGAAACAGGATACAGCGCCGAAAAGTTCACATCGCTTGGTCAAGTTACCCCTCTTGCTGGTTTCTGTGATGAAATCCAGTACTTGTTTGTTGCCGAACAACTGAACAAAACCAATCGATACGAGTGTGACGACGACGAAGTGATTGAAGTAGTGACATTGTCACGAGAAGAACTCGAACAACAAATTATTCAAGGCATTATTACGGATGCCAAAACTATCGCTTGCCTAAGCAAAGCTCGTCTTTGCGGTTATATTTAGGTCTTTTCGACCGAGGAGAGAATTATGGACTTTCGATCAGATACCGTTACGCAACCTACACAAGCAATGCGTGAAGCAATGTTTACCGCTCCTGTCGGCGATGATGTGTACGGTGATGACCCAACCGTTAACGAGTTAGAGCAATTTGCGGCTGAGCTTGCGGGCTTTGAAGCGGCAATGTTCACGACCTCTGGTACACAAGCAAACTTACTTGGCTTAATGGCACATTGTGAGCGCGGTGATGAATACCTATGTGGTCAGCAAGCGCATAACTACAAGTACGAAGCTGGCGGCGCGGCGGTACTGGGGTCTATTCAACCTCAACCGATTGAAAACAACCCAGACGGTACTTTGCCATTCGATAAGCTAGAAGCTGCTATCAAGCCAGATGACGCGCACTTTGCACGTACTCGCCTACTTAGTTTAGAGAACACCATCAACGGTAAAGTGATTCCTCTTTCTTACCTTGCAGAGGCTCGTGAGTTCGTAAACAAACATAACTTGCAGATGCACCTAGATGGCGCTCGCGTATTTAACGCAGCTGTCGCGCTTGATGTTCCTGTGAAAGAGATTGGTCAGTACTTTGATTCAATGACTATTTGTCTGTCGAAAGGATTGGCTGCCCCTGTTGGTTCGCTACTGCTTGGTAGCAAAGAGTACATCGCAAAAGCACGCCGCCTAAGAAAAATGGTCGGCGGTGGTATGCGCCAAGCGGGTATTCTTGCCGCAGCCGGTAAACTAGCCCTTACCGAGCAAGTAGAACAGCTAAAACAAGACCACATCAACGCAAAAACCTTGGCGGAAGGTTTAGCGGAATTGCCTGGTTTCTCCGTTAATCCTGAGTTTGTTCAAACCAACATCGTCTTTGCCAAGCTTGATCCACAAGTGGATATTGCTGGTATCGCAGAAAAGATGAAGGAGCAAGGCATCACGATTACGCCAGGAAACCCAATCCGCTTCGTGACGCACAAAGATATTTCGGCACAAGACGTCGATACCTTCCTATCTAGCCTTAAATCTCTGCTTTAACTTGATTTTGATCATTGAGCTTCCCCTAAGGGGAAGCTTTATTCTATGCGCTTTCAAGAACTACAATGAGTGCATTTCATGCTTAGATACGTGCTTCTAACGTCTCTTCTTCTTTCTTCCTCTGTTGTGGCGAAACCTTTTGGTGACGTTGATAAAGGCAAACTTAAATCGCCAAGCTGTGTTTACTGTCATGGTTCGAACGGCATGACGACAAACGACGCTTACCCTAATCTAGCCGGTCAGAATGCTCAGTACCTGTATGATTCTATGAAAGCCTATCAAGATGGGCTTCGCGTGGGTCCTTTGGCTGAGATGATGGCAGCCCAGTTACGCATGCTGAATGATGAAGATTTGCGCGATGTTGCCGCGTTTTATTCAGAACAAACACCCCATGCAGAAAAGTGAATAATTATGGGACTTGTGAATCACCACAAGTCCTAACTCCGTTTTCATTCGCACAACAACTAACCAAAACAATTAACCATTAAATCATTGATAAGCAACTCAACCCTCTCCAGATCAAATTATTGATGAATTTATAGTTCATCAAGTCAGTTAATATTGACTTTTTATTCTATTTTATCGATATTTCATGCTTTCTATAATTCGACGTGAAATAGGTTATGTCTCACACACACGCTCAGCCATCGGAATCGGCGGCAACCCCAAAATCATGGCAGATGCCTGATACCCTCATTTTGATCTTCATTGTTGGTATTCTTGCTGCGATTCTTACCTACTTAATCCCTGCTGGTCATTTCGATAGCCAACAGGTGACCTACATGGTCGACGGTGCAGAAAAAACTCGTACTGTTATCGATCCATCTTCTTTCTCTTATGCAACCGACGAAAACGGTGAATTGGTTTACAACAAGGTTGGACTGTTCGCTTCAGGCGGTGGCATTGGTCTAATGAACTTCCCATTCGAAGGTCTGGTTTCAGGCTCTAAATGGGGCAGCGCGATTGGCGTTATCATGTTCATGCTGGTTATCGGTGGCGCATTTGGCGTGGTAATGCGCACAGGCACAATCGACAACGGTATCTTACGTCTTATCGACAAGACCAAAGGTAACGAAGCGCTATTCATTCCAGTTCTGTTCTTGCTGTTCTCTTTGGGCGGCGCAGTATTTGGTATGGGTGAAGAAGCCGTTGCATTTGCGATTATTATCGCACCACTAATGGTTCGTCTTGGCTACGATGGCATCACTACAGTAATGGTGACCTACGTTGCGACTCAGATTGGTTTTGCAACGTCTTGGATGAACCCATTCTCGGTAGCAATCGCGCAAGGTATTGCTGGTATTCCGGTTCTGTCTGGTATGACTGTACGTATGGGTCTGTGGGCTGGCTTTACACTTATCGGTATTGCTTTCACTATGATTTACGCAGCGCGTATCAAAGCAAACCCTGAGCTTTCTTACAGCCGTCGTACTGACAAATACTTCCGTCAGCAAGAGCTAGGTGACCACGATTCTCGTTGGAACCTAGGTGACACCCTAGTTATCCTTACGGTTATCGCAACGACAGTATGGGTTGTTTGGGGCGTAGTGGCTAACGCATGGTACATCCCAGAAATCGCATCTCAATTCTTCACAATGGGCTTTGTCGTTGCGATTATCGGTACGATCTTCCGTCTGAACGGCATGACGCTAAACTGTGCGGCTGACGCATTTAAAGAAGGTGCAGCAATCATGCTTGCCCCTGCTCTATTGGTTGGTTGTGCGAAAGGTGTATTGCTTATCCTAGGTGGCGGTACTACTGATGAAGCGAGCGTACTGAACTCGATCCTGAACAGCGCTGGTGGCGTAATCAGCGGTCTTCCTGACGTTGCTGCGGCTTGGTTGATGTATGTTTTCCAATCGATCTTCAACTTCTTCGTGACTTCAGGTTCTGGTCAAGCAGCGCTGACAATGCCTCTATTGTCTCCTCTTGCAGACATCGCTGGTGTTACTCGTCAGGTTGCGGTTCTAGCATTCCAACTTGGTGACGGTTTCACTAACGTTATCGTTCCTACTTCAGCGTCTCTAATGGCAACACTGGGTGTATGTCGTATCGACTGGGGTGACTGGGCGAAATTCTGCTGGCGCTTTATGCTATTACTCTTTACCCTATCGAGCATTGTCGTCGTCGCAGCTCACGTGATGGGTTTTGCGTAAACTGATTACCAATATCCCCAAGCAACTTAAACGCGAAAGCGGAGTTTGGGTATAAAGAATAAGGCGAGACAAGTTCTCGCCTTTTTTAATTCAAGCCGTATGGCAAACAAGCATCGAAGTAAGATGTTTTGGAGTGACAACTTTAATGGCAACACAATTTCTGGATGACGTAATTCAAGGTCATCAAGTCATTCAATCTCTAGACGTAACAGACTTGCCTGCAGGCGAGCATAAGTTTTGGTTCCGTATTGCAACCAACGCCCTCTCTCAATGGCAACATTTGCCTGTGTTGGTTTTCAAAGGCGAAAAACCGGGTAAGAAAATCATGATCACAGCAGGTGTTCATGGTGACGAATACAACGGTGTTTTAGCGGCGCAAAAGACCGCTCGTGAACTGATTGGTAAAGACATCGCAGGTACTGTAACTGTCGTTCCGACCATCAACCTGACGGGTATGCTGAACCACAGCCGTGACTTCTTCTCTGCGGATCCAGATGCATCTCCTGCAAACTTAAACCGTTTCTTCCCTGGTGATGCAAACGGCAACGAAGCAAACCGCTTCCTGTTTGCTTTATGGAATAACCTTCTTAAGCCGAACGCAGAGCTGGCGATTGATTTGCACACTCAAACCAGTGGTGCTGCTTACCCACTGTACGTGTTTGCCGATTTCCGTATCGAGCAATCTCTGGAAATGGCTCGCCTTATTAACCCAGACGTAATTCTTAACGATCCGGGTGACGCAGGTGTACTTGAAACCGTCTGGAACAACAGCGGTATTCCAAGCATCACCATCGAGGTGGGCATGGGTCGTTACACAGAACAAGAGCTGATCGACCGTACCGTGACTGGCATCTTCAATATCCTTGCTCGTCATGACGTAGTGACCAGTGAAGTTGCAGAGATCACGCCTTGCCTAGAAGGCAAAGACATTATCAGCATTCGCGCTGAATTAGGTGGTTTTGTACTACCACAAGTGAAGATGATGGATAAGGTAGAACAAGGTCAATTAGTTGCGATTCAATACGACAGCTTTGGTGATGAGATTCAGCGTTACACTGCCCCAACAGAAGGCACGGTACTGAGCCACAACATTGAATCGATCCGAGCACCTGGCTCTTTGGTTGTTCGACTGATCAAGTAATACCTTTAAATTTAATTGTTTGTAATTTCAGACTGTTAGAATCAAACCAATAACACAAAGCCCTGCATAACTTGCAGGGCTTTTCTTTGTTGCTCTCTTCAACATGCTTCAGCTAGGCTCTGCGTGACAATGTCACCAATAAAACTAAAGCTGCACACAACATAAGAACAAATCCAAGGTTTTGAATCATTCCAGCTAAGCCTAAACCTGAACCAATCATCAAGTAGTACATTAATCCTAGCAATGCCCCTGCACTGCCCGCTTGCTCCTTGTAATCAACCAAAGCGGTACTCAGTACATTTGGAATGGCGATACCAAATGCCATCACAATGAATAACATTGGCGCCAAGAACCAAATCGATGTTTGCAGCATAAACACACCGAAGCCTCCGATGATCAAAAATGCTGATGCAATCCAAAGCAAATGCGTTTGTGAGCGACCTTTTGC
Source organism: Vibrio sp. SCSIO 43155 (assembly GCF_023716605.1). NCBI lineage: Bacteria > Pseudomonadati > Pseudomonadota > Gammaproteobacteria > Vibrionales > Vibrionaceae > Vibrio > Vibrio sp. SCSIO 43155. The sequence continues at coordinate 1,208,123 of NZ_CP071853.1, forward strand.
TAACAATGACTTGTTCATCAAACTGCCGATTAAGGTACCAACGCCCAATATCACACCGCTGTATCCGAACTGCTCAGAACTTAGTCCGAGCTGCTCAAAAGTGAATGCGCCCAATTGGTAGTATGCGAATAAAGCAATGTTGTAGAGCGCAACTAACAACGCAGATTGCCAGATTTGAGCATCTTTCAACATTCGTCCAAGTAATGAACCGATGTTTAGCGGCTGCTTTTGAGTTTGTGTTTCAGGTAGATTAACCGCGTTGTAGCACAGCAAAACAAGCGCCAAAATAAACAACGTAAAGAACACGACCTGATAGCCACCGAGTGCTGTTAACTGACCACCGAGCAACATGCCAATCACAGGGCTAATGGAAATACCCATGCCCATAACGCTAAATACTTTGCTTAGCTCATCACCTGAAAAGCTGTCTCTTAGCATGGTTTGTGTCACGACCGACCCAACCGCAATACCAAAAGCACTGAACGCGCGAGCTATCATCATCACATCAAAGCTTTCTATTTGCATCGCGACCAAAGCAGATACGCCGTAGACCAGCAACCCTGCCAACATGGTCGGGCGTCTGCCCCACTTATCTGCCAAGATTCCCCAAATCACCACGCCAATAGCAAACGCGGAAAAATAGATAGATAGGGTTTGCGCCGCTTGTGAATACGTCACAGCAAATGACTGAGCAATATTACCTAGCGCTGGGCTGTATATGGTCTCCACAATTTGCGGAAACATCAGCATCACCACCATCAACCCAATAGAAGGTTTCGTTTTCATTTTTACCTCTCTGTCCCACTCCTACAGATGTTTAAGTGGGTAACGAACTTAACTTGGCGTGCAGTATAGAAGGCGTTATGCTTTACCCATTAACAACATTAAAACCAAAAACATCAAGATTCGGACAAATGGCAATTATTGAAGATAATACTCGATTTGATGCGGACGCGATTGCCGCGAGTGTAGTTGGCATCGCTGCGGATGTCGGCAAACATGATTCCGGTATGCACGAACACAAGAAAGGACAATTGCTTTATGCGCCACAAGGCTGCATGACGTTCGCACTCGATAACTCTATTTGTACCTTACCACCAACTAAAGCTGTATGGATTCCTCCACATACTTCTCACAGAGCCGTCATGACTAACGTTGTGGCTTACCGTTCACTCTATTTCGATTGCAGTAAATACACCTGCCCTGATGAGATAGTGATGATTGAGGTGAACGATCTTTTAAAAGCACTGATCGACAAAATGGCGTTATGGGAGTGGGATATTGAAGAAATAAAAACTCAGGCAACGAGCACTTTATTTTGGGAAGAGTTTTACCAAGCGAAGCAGTTTGAATTCTCTTTACCCTTGCCTTCTGATCGACGTTTAACAGGGTTTCGCAAGGCAATGACCAAGGGTGATTTTATAGCTCCTGAGTTAAACCAACTGTCACAAACCGTTGGCGCGAGCAGCAAAACTATCACTCGCCTATTTAAGGCTGAGACTGGCATGTCTTATCAAGATTGGCGTCAACAATGGCGGCTACTTAAGGCTATTGAGCTCTTATGTGAAGAAAGACAAGTCAGTGATGTTGCCCATTGTTTGGAGTTCTCATCAGACAGCGCATTTATTGCGTTCTTTAAGAAACAAACCGGACAGACACCACTGAGTTTTATGAAGCACAGATCGTTGTTATAAGGCGATCATTTCGTGTGTTATTTGGTTTGGTCTACGAGAATTAACTCGTCCAACGCAAAGCCTTTCTCTTTTGCTACTTGTTTAAAACGCTCGACGGTTGCTTTATCGACGGTTGGTGTGCGTGACAGTAGCCATAGGTAGTCGTGATTGAAACCAGAGATAAACGCGTAGTCGTAGTTCTCACCTAGCTCAAATACGATGTAAGACGAATAAAACGGACCGAAGAAAGACACTTTTAGATGCCCTGTATTTTCACCATCAACGAAATACGCTTTGCCATCAGCTTGCGTCCATTCTTTATCTTCTTCTGAATAACCTCGGTTGATAACCGTTACGCCACCATCCTCACGGAGCTCGTATTCAGCCGTCACATTCGATAAACCGCGCTCAAAAGAGTGATCAAGACGCGCAATTTCATACCACTTGCCTAGATATGGTTGAAGTTCAAAGTTATTGACTGGCTCCACACCGTCCGGTTTAGACGTACAGCCAAACAACGTTATAAGGGACAAAAGTAAAAGTGTTTTAAGAGATTTCATACAGCTACCTGAAATTAAACTAGGGTCTGATTTTACTATAGAAGATAAGAAATCGATCAAAAACGAATGAGCCTAAATTCTCCACAGGACAGTCCTACGTCTTGGAAACCTTGTAGTGCTTCAAACACATTAAAGTGGCTCACGACAACAACCTTTCGATATTGACGGTAGCATTCCAGCACCGACTCAGCCCGTGCTTTTAGCTCATCAACATGTTCGTAGCGACTGTCGGTCATTGGAATACCCGCTTTTAACAGCTCTCGGTATTCGAGCCAGCGTCGGTCTCTCTCATTCAATGTAATGTAGCCGCCTTCTTTGTCAGCACGCCACTCTCTCAAGTCATGCTCAACAAACAAAGGCAAATCGCGATGACGATTGAGAATTTCTGCAGTTTGAAGGGCTCTTGTATAAGGAGAGCTGATGATGATTTCAGCATCATTGAAGACTGGATGATTGAGTTTTTCTTGCAGCACGGGCAAGTGCTCTCGGCAAAGCGGCGCATAGTCCTTCTCAAGTTGGGTCATCTGCCGCTCATCCGATAACGTAAAATCTGGCACGCCATGCCTTACAAATACAATGTCCATATTGTGGTGATCGTCCTTGTTAAATTGCTATTGAGAAATTGGAGTCAGTTTTAGATAGGAGTGCACTTCTCCATTTTTGTATTCAATCGCAGAGTGGATGGAAGGTTCACGGTTTCCCACAACAGAAAGTTCGTAAGTATTTTCACCTTTATAGATCGTGATATGAAGTACACCAGCCTCTAGCTCCCAATGCCCTTTGGTATGAAGGCGTCCAAACAAGGTGTATTCATCGAGTGAACCAACCGCATGCAAGTGCACCTCTGTGATGTAGCCACCCGTGCAGCTCTTGATCCAGCAACGATCACTGACTTCTTCGAGGCGTATTTCTCTTTTGCTTGCCTTCCATTTTGAGAAACGTTCGGACTCTGCAAACGATGCTTCGATATCGGAATGTTCTTTGATGGGCGCACCTTCAAGCTCGCGTAAGCAAAGCTGAACCCAACTAGTTATTTGCATGGAATGTCCTTAAGGTTTCAATTGCCCTTTTTAAACCTAAACGTGGGCTGCTTAATACTGGAATGTCGACATCAACTAATGATGCAGCACCTGACATCGAAGCCTGTGCCAGTACGATTACGTCATAATCACGAGCCTTTTGCTCTATTACCGCTTTTATCTTGTCGTAATAGCCTTGGTTATCTTGGTCGAGAAAACGCTCCCAAGCCCCTTCAACCACAAACGTATCTAACTGACGGATACAATTGCCCTTACTTGTCTCAAGTAACGCCAAGCTAGGTTCAATGGTTGTCGATAATGCCGCGAGTAACAACACTCGCTCATGAGTGACAGCTTGGTCACCCATCGCGCGGTCGATACGCTGAACATTGGTTCCCTGCTCCGTAAGTGATTCAGCAAAGCGACCAATTGAGGAGCAGGTACAAACCACCAAGTTTGCTTGTTCAGAAAGCTCGCGTACTTTGCCTTGTACGGATTGTTCCACCTTAGATTCGTCCACCCCAGCAACCAGACGCTCTAACAAGCCAGCATCGGCAAAGTGTGCGACTTTTAAATCAGGTGCGAGCTCTGTCATCAGTTCGGAGAAAGGTGGAATGTGTACGGGTGAAGTATGAAGAAAATATAGGTCGTATGGCTTCATGCTAAGTCGTCGATTTTTAGTTCAATTTCGACAACTTAGCACAAGGCGATGGGAATTAATGCGATCAGAGTTACTGTTGTGCTTCCCAAAGACCAAGAAAGTACTTGCCGTAAACCACTTCGGTTTGTAGATGCATAATCAGTAAAAATGCAATTAAAGCTAATATAAAGCGATTGAAATAACGACTGACTTTGGTACGGATTTTTATATCGAATACACCGATATGGATACCAACATAGGCAAAGGGGTAAACCAACAAAACAGCGAGTAACCAACCTAGGTAGCCGGATATCGCCATTTCTTCGTAGCCGATCATAATACCTCCACAATGAATACGACGGGAACGTTATTGGGGTCTGTTAATCTCTCGAGCTGATTTTTGCAGCGAAAGGTCAACAGACCCTAGTATTCATCATCTAACGGAGGCGGAATGTCAGGATTTACACAGCTGCGAGCCGTTGCCAAAAAGTCACTTAAATAAGTTACTTATCTATTTATAAAATCTTGAGAACCAAGAAAATCTTGTGCCATTTTTGGTGAAGTGATGTGGATGAACTCGATAGGCGAACCTTTTAAGTCATCTTTCAATTTTAAATAACGCTTCCGATTCTTTCGGTAATTCTTAACCGACCACCAAATAATCGAGTCTGTACTCAAAAACGCTTTTCTAAAGCTTTCTCTATTGCCAGTTCCTTCCCAAAACTCTTCTTGAGTCCATGCCCTTTTAATAGCACGAGTTATGGAACGATAAGTGGTGATAGAACGTGAATAATCGAGCCAGATGATGGTATCGACTCTTTGCCATTTGTATGGTTGTGTTCGGCTGTAATTCCCGTCGAGTACCCAAGCGTCTTGTTGAGTTACGTCCACGACTTTATCGAAGAACGTCTCATCATCGAGTTCTTTCCAATCGGGAAGCCAGAACAACCTGTTCATTTCTATGTACGTGACACCTAATTTCATTGCAAGCTGCTTTGAAAACGTCGATTTACCGCTTGCACTGCTGCCTACTACATTGATCCTTTTCATTAAATCCTCCTAGGTGACCGTACCAAATTGACAAAGAGCGACGCATTCCAACTATAGGTAAGTCTGGAAAATGCGGAGGCGGGATATTAATGATTACGCTTTAAAGTTCTAGTGTAGGTTCAATAAGATGTGAAGTTACGCGCATAAAAAAGCCTCCAATTAAGGAGGCTCGCAATAATTCATGAGCTAATTACAACTTATCCCATGCGTCTGACCAATAAACGGTTTCACCAGGCGCATAAGAAGGGTTTGAACACCACCCAGTGTATGGCCATGGTTTACATTGATACAAGTTGCCATCTGAACCTGTGACAATGTCACCTGCTTCATACGCTTTTCCAGATTCATACGGAGGGTAACTGCTGCCATCAGAAACAATCACAGAGCGTTGAGCTGTCGTAGTTTGATTAGCACTGTCCGTTACGCGGTAAACCAAGTTGTAGACACCTAGCACGTTAATATCTACGCTGCCCTCCACACGCACTTGATCAGTCAAATCACCGTCTTCTGCATCCGTGGCTTTTACACCTGCCATTGGGTCAAATGCATCACCAAGCTGGATAGTTGTATCCGCGACACCTTCAAACTCAGGCACAAGACTGTAAACAACAACCGTTCTGCTTTGCTTGGTTTCATTGTTGTCGCTGTCTTTTACACTGTAAACCAAAACATAAGTGCCAACGGTGTTCACATCAACTGAACCTTCGACAGTAATGCTGTTAGTTAGGTCTCCATCTTCTTTATCAGATGCGGTAACACCTGCATACGGATCAAATGCACTACCGTGATGCACACGAACATCGTTGATGCCGCTAAACACCGGTTCGCCTTCACTTGGCGGTGGTGGAGTCTGACCGTGGATAAACGGACCGTAATCCTTCACAAATTTTTCACCGTACGCCTGACCATTCTTGTTGGTGCCCATATCCCAGTTAACTGACCATGTCATTACGCCACGAAGTGCCTGCCCTTGCGCTTTAAGTTGGTCAAACGCGTCGTAAAGATCTTGAGGATCTTGTACAAAGCCCGTTGCTGCTGCATCAATGTTAGATGGAATACCAAACACCAATTTGTCATGCGGAATTTTATGGAAACCACGTGTACCGTTCGATAGAGAGTCTGAAATGTAGTAAATGAATTCTTGTTTTAGCGCATCATTGTTTTGTGCAATCCAACCCACACCTTCAACCCAAATACCATCACCACCTTGGTTGTAAAATTGAGGGTTGATCCAATCATAGTACCCTTCTAATCCAGTAATATAAGGAACGTATTTGCCACCTTCTGTTAAGTATGGAAACTCAGGCGCCATCGTAATTAGGAAGTTTTTGCCCTGCTGTTGATAGTGTTCTTTTACAAGGCGAAGTGCAGCTGGGATTACTGTTTGGTTGTCTGACGCGGTTACTGCAGATTGCTCTAAATCGATATCCAGACCATCAAAGCCGAACTTATCAGTAAGGCGGATGATCTCTTGTGCGAATGCTTGCTCATCGCCAGTTTTCAGCTCGACGTGCGCATCTGCACCACCAAGCGCAATAAGAACGGCGCGTCCTTGTTGGTTTAGTGCGCTAATTTGATCAATAAATTGTTGTTCTGAAAGACCAATATTTGGATCGAGCTTAAAGGTTGGAATGCGGCCTTCGCTGGTATTGAACACCTTCATGAAAGAGACGTTAACCACATTGTACATTGGGTCAACTTCATCCAGCGTCACACACGGCGCATTACCGCCCTTGTAACCAGCCCCATCGCACCAGTTATGCCAATAACCGACTACAACACCGCCATCTGGATTCACCATTTCATTAGCGGATGCTACGTTTGAAAGACCACTCAAACCCAATGCTACTGCTAGATATAGCGCTTTTTGCTTCATCGTGTTACCTCTCATCCATTTTGCTTCATCACAACAATCATTCAGCACTTTATATTAGTGCCTAATGAATTTTTATTGGATTATATGGCTGTATTGCGAAAACAGATACACGTGCAAAGTTATGTTTTCCAAGTCTATTTTATAATTGTGATCTTAATTCACGACGCGAAATGAATAGGGAATTAGCGTTCGCTCTTATGCGTGACTTACTAGCAAAATTAGGCAAAAAGTTAACCAAAATCTATTTTTTGGAGCTCGCTCGCAACGATTTAATCAGGATTTAACCCTGTTCATATAAAAAGTTTGCACAACGTAGACATTGGGCTGGAACGCCAACTTATATAATGCGGGCTTACATAAATAGAGGTTATTTTTATGAAATTAAAAACAGTGTCAGCTTGCGCAATCTTGGTTTTGCTTGTCGGATGTCAGCAAAAAACTCAAGATGAAGCGACACAGTCAACAACCTCGGCAGATGTATGTAATACACAAGGAAATATGCCAGGTGGGTGGAACGAATTCGATGCTACCCCAGACGCTCAAAAGGCAATGGCCTTTGTCCTAAACAAAATGGAAACTCTCGCTTCGTTTAAACAGATCTTGTCCGTTCATGCACAAATTGTGAGTGGTGTGAACTACGCGATAGAGTTTGAATTGAATGACGGATCAGTTTGGAACACGGTTGTTTATCGCAACCTTGATGGTGAATATGCGATTACGCAATCACCGAAAGAAGGTCGCTTCTGCGAACAATAAATGCTTCGAAACTGAGAACCAAAAAGCCCCGCTATTTTACACCGTAATTTAGTGGGGCTTTTTGTTTGTTCATATTTTCCAGTACTGATTAAGAATCAAATGCCATCTGAGACTTCACAGAAACTGTAGAACCAAGTCGCGACGGTTCGACATCAATGCGTTGCGCCATTTGCTCTTTCAGCTCGGAAACGTGAGAAATCACGCCAATCATGCGACCCGTTTGTTGTAAGTCGACCAAGGTTTGAATCGCAAGATCCAAAGATTCCGGATCTAAGCTGCCAAAACCTTCATCAATAAACAGCGTATCCAAGCGAATACCGCCACTGTAAGACTGCACAACATCAGATAGACCGAGCGCTAATGCCAACGCTGCCATGAAAGATTCACCACCTGATAACGTCGCAACATCACGCGTTTTACCTGTGTAGCTGTCCTCTACTACCAAATCCAAGCCTCGTCCTGCCGCACCTTTAAAGCCTTCAGTTTTACGAGCCAAGATATAACGACCTTTACTCATCAGACTTAAACGCTGTGACGCTTGAATCAATACATCGTCTAATAACACACCAAGGACAAATCGGTGCAGACTGATGCGGCTACCCGTTTTACCGCTTGCAACGTCATACAAGGTGCCAAACACTTTATATTCGTCTTCTAACTTAGTGTTCTTGTCATGTAACGTCGCGATGTCATTACGGACTTTCTCTAGACGTTCAAACAAAGAGCGCGTGCTATCAAGCTGATTACGCGCTTCAACGTAACTTTGCTGATTGCTGTTTAGCTTAACGTTAAACCCTTCTAAATCTGGCAACACCAAGTCTTTCAACGTTGAACTTAAATCTGCCAATGTTTGTTCTAACTTGATTTGAGTCAGTTTGAACGCATCAATTTCTTTCTGCCAAACCTGCATCTCGGCTTCATCAGCTTTACATGCTAGGAATTGCGCTTCGTCCTCGAATGCACTCGCCAGCAAAGCCTGGTTCCAATCAGCTTTGGCTGTGTTCAAACGATCGAGTGCCTCATTCAACCACTGTTGATTGGTTGTCAGTTGGCTTTCAATATTGGTCTTCGCCAGCACCGCTTGTTGCAAATGGTTTTGTGCAGACTCGAATGCGGTATTTAACTCCGCAATCTGTTTTTGAATCGCAATAATATCTTGCTCAAGAACTTCAAGAGATGAGTACTTAGCATCTAACGAAGCAGAGAGTTTAACCAGTTGCTCTTGGTTCACTTTTATCGTCGATTCATTCGCTGCCATCTGGTTTTGCAGATCATTGATCTTACCTTCCCCAGTAACACAACGCTGGTTTAGCTCATTGACGCTTTGTTCCAGCTGAACCAAGTTAATCGATGACAATTGCTGTAAACGTTCATTGAGCTGCTGCATAGACGCTTGTAACGCGCTTAAATCCATTGATGCGGTTTGGCCAAGCTCAACGGATAGTTGCTCAATCTGCTGCTTGTATTGCCCGATTGCGATATTGTGCTGCTCCAATTGATTGCTCAATTGGTTAAGCGCAACTTGCCCTTCTCGCTCCGTATTTCGAGCACGCTGAACTTGCTCTTTTGTTACCTCTTCACCAACAAATTGAGCGGGTTGAGGGTGTTCTACACTACCGCACACCGGACACATTTCACCGGCCCGTAAGCGCTGAGCCAATACAGCAGCTTGAGCATTGTGCCAGCTCAATTCAAGTGTATCTGCTGAGCGTTGAAGTTCTACGTATCGCGCTTTTGCTTGGTCAACCGAAGCTTGTTTGCTAGGCGTCAATGCACCCAACTTAGCTAGCTCTTGGTTTAAGCCTGTTAGCTTCTGTAGGTCTTGCATCAAACGTTGTTGCTGTTTTATCTCTGCCTCTACGCTGCCAATACTAGCGACATCAAATCGAGCTTGATCCAGTGACTTCTGACCTTGTTGCGCCTCTAGCGTTAACTTCTCTTTCAGAGCGATATATTTCTTAAGCGTTACCTCAAACTCGGATTTTTGCGTCAAACCTGCGTTAATGGCTTTCTCTAGCTCAGACTTTTCAACCAACTTTCCTTTCATACCTTCAAGTTGGTATTGCTGCTCTGTCAGTTTTGGCAATTGTGCGGCTTGTTCTTTCGCGGTTTGCAATGCGCCTTCTTTGGATTTTACCGCGTCATTTGCCACAGTAAGATCTTGAGATAGCTTAGCTACTTTTTGCTCAAGTTCTTGCGTTTGCTTGGAGGCGCTTTGTAACGTGACATAAGGCAACTCAACCTTGCTTGCCTTCTTCGCATTGTCTAACTGCAATTGACGTGATGAGACAGCATCGCTCTGTTCCAAATGTTGCTTCAATGCAATTTCGGCTTGCTCGCGCTTTTTAAACTCATTGCTCAGCGCTTCTGCTTTTTGCAGTTCAGTTTTTAGAGCATTTAATTGCGCCAGAGATTCTTGCTCTTGCTTTTGTACAGATTCAAATTGAACAGATAAGGCTTCGCGCTGCTCTGTCAACTCCACTTCAGAAGAAACACCAGCCACCTGCAGTGCGCCTCGAATTTGGTTATCAAACTCGTCTTTGGCTTTGCTAATGGCACTCGCTTTGTCTTTCAGTGCATATTCAATCTTCTTGTAGATATCCGTTTGGAATAGCTGACCAAAGATCTCTTCCCGCTCTTTGGATGTCGCAAGTAACAACTCTCGAAACTTACCTTGTGGCAACACCATCACTTGGCGGAACTGAGTTTCGTTCAAGCCAATAATATTGGTCACTTCTGTCTTTACTTGCGTTGTTTTGCTAGTGATGAGCTTTTCTTCGTCCGTAATCTCATACAATGCTGCGGTATGCTTACGCACCGTCATGCCCTCACCACGCGCTTTTGGCGCTTCTTGTTCTGGTGAGCGAATCACTCGATAAGACTTACCGTGCAACGAGAACTCTAGTGTCACTTCAGTCAGCAACGTTGGTGCTGCCATATCGCAACGCATTTGAATACCTTGGCGCTCATTACCCGTCGTTTCACCATATAGAGCAAAACAAATCGCATCGAGGATCGAGGTTTTACCCGAACCAGTAGGACCGTTGATGAGAAACAAAGGGTTAGTTCCCAGTTTGTCGAACTCAATCGTTTCTGTTTGAGCAAACGGACCAAAAGCCTGCATTGTCAGTTTAATGGGTTTCATATTTGGTCCTTACTGAGCTTGCTGAGAAAGTTGTTTGATAATGTCACTGATCGCTTGATCTTGTTCTTGCGATAATTGGCCGTCTTGCGCTTCCGAAAAGAAGTCTCGGAACATATCTATCTCACTTCTCGCCAATTTCGCTTGCGCCATTTCTTGCTCGACACCAATTAACATGCCCGGTTTTTCTAGGTGCAAAACATTCGGGTAAACAGTACGTAGCTTTTCCATTGGGTTTAAGATCGCGTGCTTATCCATCAAACGTACCAACAAGTAGTCTTCGTTTTTCGGATCGGTTTTGCCCTGCTCTATCACTTGTTCAAGTTCACCTTCAACGATTCGCATCTCATGAGGTGCAGTAAGGTTAAAGTGCTCTGCCGAGACAAACCCGTTTTGGTCAATTTCCACCAGCGTGAAACCTTTCTTCTGATTTTGTTCACCAAAACTGTATTTCATCAATGAGCCAGAATAACGAATGTATTCTTCGCCTTTTTTCTGTGGCTGATGCAAATGCCCCAACGCCACATAGTCAAAGTTGAGGAAATGCTCGTGACTGACGCGGTCGGAACCGCCAATCGAAAGTGGACGCTCAGATTCAGACTCAATGGCACCATCGACAAAGCAGTGGCTGACCAACACGTTGCGTTGCTCTGGTTGGAACTGTTCAGCGATTTTCTCAGCAAGTAGCTTGTGCGCTTGGTCGTGGGTCGAAACGGGTTCTTGGTAGGTAAAACGGACTTGCTCTGGGTCGTTATAAGGCATGCCATAAAAAGCAACTTGCCCTGCACTTTCGGTTTCAATAACAACAGGGGTAAGCATGTCTTCGAAATTACTGATAATGTGAAGACCCGCATTTTTCATCTGTTCTGAACCAAAACCCAAGCGCTCAGCACCATCATGGTTGCCAGAAATCAGAATCATCGGCGTATTTAGCTCCCCACAGATTCGCTTCACCACTTTGTTAAGTAGTTCAATTGCGATAGTTGGTGGGACAGAACGGTCATAAATATCACCAGCAACAACAACCGCATCAACAGGGTTGTTTTCAATGTAATGGATTAACTGGTCAAGAACGGCTTGCTGATCGTCAAGTAAAGAGACGTTATGAAACTGTCGACCGAGGTGCCAATCTGAGGTATGGATAAACTTCATTCGAATTCACTTTCTGCCATCAATATGGCGCTATCTTATTATCCCACTAGGATATCGTGAGTTCGTAAGCTTTTCATGTGGTTTGTGGCGTATGCTGAAGTTAAAGTATAAACGAGCTAATTGTGCGTTCTTCAAATCTACCAACCATAAGCATCTGAGATTTGGCGATATAGTTCCTCATACGCATCTTCTTCATTTTGACATTCAGTTACAGACGTAATTCTTCCTTGACTGTTGTATACAACTTGCCAAGAATCATCTCGATTGACCACACACAAACACTCACCATTTTTTAGTCCATCTAGGCTATAGGATTGATGAGGTACTTTTTTCAATTTATCAGCATTCATAACAAAGCGAACTAGTGTAGAGTTTTCATTATTCATTTGCGTTTATATCCTTTGCCTAATTTATTTGCACAAACCCGCTCATTATTTAGGGGGAAAAGACATGCCCTAAGAACTCGGTTTACCTATCTAAAAATTCTACGTCCAACCGCTCGACACAGAGACAAATAAACTGGCCATCCAAATATGCATAATCAGACTCTAAAAAACCATCACAAATCTTAAGTCCAGCGTCTATGGTCCCACCGCTTAGTCTACCTAATAGCTTATAAGCATAGGTACTATCGACCCTTGTCATACTAGTTTCGTCTGCACTTTCCTGCTCTGTTAATTCAAAGTCCAACATTTCAAATGCAACGGGATATTCTTGCCCAATATACAATTCATAGGGGCACACCCCGGCAAAACAGGTTAATTCGACACCATTAACTTCAAGCGTAACTTCTTCTTCAATATCTGGGTTTAAGCTAAGAACTCTTGCCTTGTGTGTGATCACTATTCAGCCAAACTGATTGTTTAAAAGATATCTATCTAGATCGATACTGGGTAAACAAAAGAGCCCACAAAGCGTGAGCTTGAGTTTTGCTATGCAGGACGGGTTAATCTCTGTGACTTTTAAGGACATTGCCGACCATTGACGCCATATCGATAATTTCGGCTCCCCCTAAATCCGCCATAACCTGTAAAAATACATGTAGATCTTCTTTGGTCATAGCATCTGCGGACTTCTTGCCCCCCATAAATAGGTAAGGGGTAAACACCATCACTTCTTCTTTACCCACTGGACCATGTTTTTTAATCGCAGACGGAAAGAGAGGTTTTGAACTAACTTCTACGTCTATATATTCTTTATCTTGAAAACCGAAAAAGCTTTGAATTGCAATATTAGCATCGCCTTTAGAAATGTCTTTTGCGTGTCCTTGATTTGTCATTATCCAATTTAAGTGTGTCGCTATATCGAGTGACGTACCTGTTCGCTCTCCCCACAAATAGAGTTGACCATAGGCGCTTCGAGCGATCACATGGTAGTTGTCATAGTGTGCGAACTCTGTATCGTCGAGAAAAGATTCAAGCACATCTTCAAATTCTGCGGGATTGGTGATCCAGAATAGACCATCGTTAAAGCCAGAGAAACCGACCATTTGCCAGTATTTAAGTAGCTGATCTGGAAGTATGCCTCGATATGCTTCAACTTGTTGGTCAGTCGCCTGAATATGTTCGGTCGGCTCGCCAAACTCTTCTATAAACATTTCAAAATATTCGTCATTCAACTTATTTAATTCCACGTAATGGGCAGCGATCCAGCGAAACATTCATTTGGGTATCTGGTCCTAAAGTTTCGAATGCACGTTGCGCTTGCTCATCCGTCTGAGATAAGCGCGATTTTGTGCGCCACTGAGATCCCCGCCGGATATCGTGAGTTCGTAAGTTTTTCATGTGGTTTGTTTTGGACGAAACTTTAAGAATACAAATTATTTCCCCGAAAGAAGTGGTATCCTGATTATCAAAATTTTCGCCCAGACACTGCTCGATTCAATTACACTCCCTTCCTAATTTCTTCTTTAAGCTGAACTAATGAGTTTACGTTAGCTAACTCCAGATGAAATGAGTAATCCATGTCAACCACTTGGAGAGGTATCATGAGCAGAGTTTTCAATTGAAGAACAAAATCTAGACTATTATCATCAATTCCATCGACAGTTATTGTTTCGAGGTCATCACTCAATCGAACAATGTAACTCTCATTATTTACAGCGTACTCTGCCTCAAAAACAGAGCCAATAAAATTTCCTTCTTTGTCATTTCTAACACCTACTATCTTTCTAATTTGTTGAACAACGGTATCTTTATCAAATTGTTCATTTTCACCAATAAATAGTAATAGTTTACTCATATCATCCCCCTCCTGACTCTTTGATTGATGTCGTAACAACCTTAACATGCCCTGGTATTTTATATTTTTCGATTAGTGACTGAAAATAAGGCTTTGCTAGAGGCTCATTAATTCTCACCTCCAACTTGTTAAACGGAACCTCAGAATCCTTTAAAACAGCGTTCAATCGTTCAAATTCATGTGCTTGCTCCTTGCGAATTTTTTCACGCAAAAATGGCGGAATCTTAGAGTCTTCAATAAAAGGACTTCTGCTCTTTTTATCAACAAACTTTGCTTCAAGAATTACAGTTCCTTCATAGCCATCAATGTCTATTGATGTCCCCCCTCCAAAGACTCGATAGTTCCGAGGCCCAGTCTGTTCTATTTCAAACAGATTGGCAGGTCGGTTTGAAGGCGTGACTTTACTATAAAGCCGTGACACATAATCGTCTATATGCGTACTTACATTATCCGCGATATTATTGCCATGACCTTCAATTTTGTCGAGCTCACTGACATACTTAGTCGCCATAGCCCCTTGCCCGACAACAGGAACCATTGCAGAAAGTGACATTCCCGCGTTAACAAAGTCACCAGTTACTCCATACAAAAAAGTATTAACTGCGTCAGGAATAATTCCGACTCCGGGCAGCATACCCGCGGCATCGAGTGCCATATGAACATCGTTAATACTTAAAGCTGAATGATGCGGGGACGAATACGCATGTAGCTTGTAACTAGGTGAAGCTTGAGTAATTGTAGCTTGATAATTCCCCGAGCCCATTGCGTAGTACACCGACTTCTCAGGCGAATTATCGTTGCGCCCCGCTAGAACTGTATGCGACTCCTCTTTTGCACATAAACCCAAAGGATCAACCCACGAGACAGGGTTTGGTGCGAATTGATAGTGGTTAGTTCCACCAAGCAGCCCTAGGGGATCGGGTTGGATAAATCGACCTATTTGAGGATCATAATAGCGTGCTAAATTGTAATGCAGACCAGTCTCAATATCGAAGTACTGCCCCTGTAAGCGAAGGTTGTTTTTAACCGTCTCGATTTCAACGTGAGCAAATCCAAAGGTATCGTATGTTGCTTGCCAAACTACCTGCCCTTTAGAGTCCACCAAACGTTCTGGGGTTCCGATTTGATTACATTGGAAAAAATAACACTTGCCGTTTTCAATAAGAGCAAGCGGAACTACGCTGTTTGGTTGATATAGATACCACCGATAACCCGAACGCGAATACTCGCCGACTAGATGACTTCCTTGCCAAATAAACTCGGTGGTTCCATTTTCGCTGATTTGCTTCGTTCTGCGTCCTAGTGCATCATATTCAAATTGACACAACCGCCCTTCAGTCTCGACACTGATTAACTGTCCTTTTGCATCATAAGCACAATGCTGTTCCCACCCATTGCCTTGAGTGCGGATTCTATTGCCTAGCTCATCGTAGTCGTACCTTACGCCGTTATATTCAACCAGCCGATCATAGTCTAGCTGTGCACTTTCATCATTAAAATTACCAAAACTGTCAAAGGAATATGACTTTTCTAAAGTCTGTGTTTTTACTCTTTCTAATTGCCCAAGTTCATCATAACGGTAATGCAACGCCCCCTTTTCACTATCAACGATAAGAGACAATAAATGCTGCGCGTTGTAATGATACTTACGCTCGAAACCAGTCCATATTTGGCGCTTCAAGCGACCTATTCCATCGAACTCTCTTAGCTCTTTTCCCGCGCTATAAGTGATTATCGATAAACGTTGTAATTCATCGTATTCAAACTTAATTGAATCTTCTCTCTCAGAGCCGTTTGAATGAATCGTTAATCTACATACCGTGCCAAATTGGTCATGCTCATATAGAACCTCTGTTCCATCGTCATAGCGTTGAGAACGAAGTAAACCGTTATCTTGGTATTGATTGACGAAAGAAAAGCGTCCCTGCTCCTCACTCACCAATTTCGTGCCAGAATACGTATATGAAATATTAGAGAAACGGTTGTGCGCGCGAGTTAATTTACCACCTAGAGTATGTTGGTAATGGTTCTCTACACTTCGATTTTTGCCACTGGCTTTAACTTTTGCAACCTGTCCAAGCTCATCATATTGAAACGAGATCAGAATAGAGCAATGTGATATTTGACTTAACCTTTCAGCTCGGTCATAGGTGTAATTGGTCTTAATTCGATCGAAGTTAATTGTCTGGCTTATATGACCGTCAGGTGTGTACTCAAACTCATATTTGCAGCCATCCGAGCGCTCAATGCTCGTCAGGTTTCTTTCCGAATCATAAGAAAAAGAAAAAGCACTCTGATCTTGTTTCACTATCGCTGTTGGCTGGGCTAGATGCCCCCAAACAATATCTATAGAACCTCGTGGCGTGCAGATCTGTTTAACTCGACCAAAATCATCATATTCGTAACGATGCTCTCGAAATGTTTGATCTTTTTTACTTTGAAAATATAAACGGGTAAGTAAGTTGTTTTCATGTCGCTCAAAACCAGCAATCAAATCATGGGGATAAGAGATACCATTGATACGTTCATATTCGTCATAGCTATAACGAACCAAACACTGGTTTACTTTCTTTGCTAGCAGCTGGTTTGCCTCACTCCACCACCATTGAGTACGAGTTCCAACATCGCTGTTCTGCTCTACTTGTCGACCGTGTTTATCAAACAACGAATGTTCTTTTAGCCCGTTTTTGTATTGGTGCATGACCAACTGACCTAAAGCATTAAACTCTCTTATCTCAACTTCACCGTCAGGAAAACAATGCTTTATACATTGACCAAATTCATTGTATTCAAAATCTTCGATCGCCCCTGAAGAATGCACTTTTTGCTTCATCAAGCCAAACTCATCGTAGAAGTGGAAAGTGTAGCTTTTATCCGGATTAGTCGTGCACGCTAACCTCCCCATAGAATCGTGCTCATATGCCATAAGTCTGGATTCAGGGCTTATGCATTCAAGCAATTTTCCATTTTCATCATGCTTATATTGCCATCGGTTTCCTAACGAGTCCCAGTAAGTTGACTCGTATAACCCGATATCAAACCGATAGTCATAGACGCCTTCATCCCCCCAATTTCGAACACATTTTGCATCTTTTCCTTCACCCAACCATTCAAAATAATGAGAAAAACCAGTCGCTCGCGTTCGCTTAACCAGTAGGTTCGAGTCGTTGTATTGATACTTTTCTATGAGACCGTTTTCGTTCTTGGCACAGATTAAGCGACTACCTGCATCGTAATCATATTTTGCTAACACGTGGTTTGTTTTGGGGGTTCTGATTTCTACAAGCAATCCATGTTCGTCGTACTGAAGTTCAAGTTTTGGTTTCTGGTTGACACTGACTCCAACCACTCTGTGATTGCGAGAGTATTCAAGGTTCACGGTTTTCATGTGACCCAGACGAACTTCACGTGCGACCCACAACTCGTCTTTCAAATAAAACTTAATTTGAACTTCGTTTCTCAATGACACGAGTCGATAACCATTTTTGTGGAACAGGCAGCTTGCACCAGAATAAGCTTGATAACTAATTCCGCCGATCTCCACACTAGGAAATTGAATCGTGTCTCCTACTTCATCCATAAAAAGCCAACCTACCACGTTAGACTTTTCATCTAATACATCCATTAGCTCGTATTGAAATATATGCCTCCAGCCAAAGCCTAAAGATGTACTCGTATCACAGAGAGAAGAGCGATACGTACGTAACCACGTCAAATGAAAAGGTAATCTAACATCCACTAAAGATAAGTGTTCTTCACCTGTCACCATCGACACGGGATCGCCAGCTTTAACATGACGTTTACTGCTTTCATCTTGAGGAGAGAGACTTACAGAACTGCTCGCATTAACACGTTCAGAACGCGACAATACCCTCGCACCTTTTGACGCCTTTAGAGCGACAGGTTGTGGAATATTTGTTGGTGGATAGAATGTTTTAGGGAGTAACTTAGGCAGTTCTGATACAAACAAAACACGATCATATAACCCTTTAGCGAGTAGCTGGTCGAGCTCTTCTATGCCTTTATCTTCATACTCATGAGCAAATGACACTTCTTTACTCGTCCAAGAGGCGAGTTCTCTTAGGTCATCCAATGATGCAAAATGAAATTGCTCAATAAAAACCGCTGCACAGTTTTCGGTGCCAAATTCTTTTTCAATACCAACATTTAAACGTTGATGAGAAAAGCAAAATACGGCACCACTTAACGCTTTAAGTTTGACAATCCGTTGTAAGTTCATCTCTTCAAGTTACTCATTAACCCAGCGATACAAAACGCCTACGGCATATCCATACCGTTCAACGTCAATTTGCAATCCGCAATAATTTGATATGTTTCTATTTGCTTGCTGCTGGTAAACACAGAGCGCTTTTAATAAACCATTACAAGGACCTAAGGGACCCGTGATCGAATCTATTAGCTGATAGGAAGTATCCGCTGTTATCCAAGGAGATAAGAACTGAATAGACTCCAGCCATACTGGCTCTTCTCCTTCTATAGACAGAGCGAGTTCGTCTAGAAGATGAGTACAAACAAGCCCCAGTTGTTTGGTGATATTTGATGTCGCCGTATCAGTCCCTTCAAAGTCCAAATCAACAGCAACCTTGTAAGGACGTAGTCCTCTATGCCCCATGGAACAACGCGCCATAACTAACGAATCAAGACCATATCCAGAATCGATTGCGTTTATAGCGACGACCCACACTGAGTTATTTTTTTTGACCAAGCGTTCAATACTGTTAAGAGCCATCAAAAAAGAGGCATTACCATATGGATAAAGGGCAATTTTATCCGCCTCGACTTTGCTAAATATCGACAGAAACGAAGCGATAACTCTTCGCAGAATGTTCTTATCGGTGATATTTGGCAGCAACAAGAAAACATGACCTGAAATATCCCGCTTGCTCAGATAGTTAGAATAAGAATCAAGCGTATCAATAATAGAGAGAGAGTCGCTCTCTTCAAAGTTCGATACAGAGAATTCTGACGGCTTTAACGTATGATTAGTGAGCTGCGATATTGAAAATTCTTGGTCTCCCAACAAACACAAGCTTGGCTGAAACATAAGCCCCATCTATCCACCAATGACTACCGTTGGGTTGCCGACTAAAATTTTACCGCCGTGAGATGTCGAATCCCCTAGCCGTGCTGCCGGTTTCCCGTTGATTTTCACGCTAGAAGAACCCGAAGAGATGCTATCCGGTGGACCAACACAAATTAGCTTATCGCCTTTTCGTGCAGCAGGGAGGCCTGTGATTTTTACGTTTGCAGACCCCATTATGACAGGTCCTCCGACGTGAGGAATTTTCCCTGTCTTTTTGGGACATATGTGAAAGCTACCTATTACTGCTGCTGGTTTTCCCATTTCTGCGCGCCTTAATTAAGAGAAATTTGCCCGGCTTTTAGTGCGATGGCAGAGCCATTAATCGAGATCTTATTACCCTTAATATTGATCTCGCCAGAACTCGACATTTGAATCGACGCCCCACCAACCTTAATTTCAATACTTTTTCCTGCATTAATTGATAGTGCCTTACCAACATCTAAAGATTGATTCTCACCTACTTTAAGGTCGGCACTTTTACCCACTTCTTGGCGCAATTCATTGGTGACTTTTTCTTTTTTATTGTTCTCTATAGAAATATCTGCACAGTCTTCGATTACCATTTGAAACAGCTTTTCTGCGTGTAAGTAGACATGCTCATCTCCAGGCTTGTCTTCAAACCGAAGCTCGTTGTAGTTATTTCCCTCTTTTTGTACAGAGCGAGATTTGTAACCACTTTGAGAAGCTTGGTCCGGTAATTTGTATGGTGTCTCTTGAGTTCCATTGTAAAGAGAGCCGGTAACTATAGGCTGATCCGGGTCGCCATTAACAAAATCGACAATGACCTCTTGACCAACTCTTGGGTGGAAAATACTACCCCAGCCATTACCCGCGCTAGCGTGCGCAACGCGAATCCAGCATGAACTGTTAGCATCATATTTACCTTGTCTATCCCAATGAAACTGAACTTTAATTCGTCCATGCTTATCAAGGTAAATCTCACCATCCTCATTTCCAGTAACAATCGCGGTTTGAAGACCTCTAACTTGAGGTCTTCGAATATGAGTTTTTGGACGAAGCATGGTTTTTGAACCGACGCAGTGGAAAGACATTTTAAAACCTTGAGCTGACGTCCCACCTTGCCCAGTTTGATTGAGCACTGACGCAGACATGGAAACCGAAGAAAGGACAAACTCTTTACCTACACGGCTTACATCTTCATGTTTTTTAAATTTAAATAATTTACCAACAGTAAAGGTTCTGCAACTTGCTTCACCACTACATTGATAAGCATCTTGTTGTAGCGACTCAATTGCATGCTTGTTGCGTAAGGAAAAATCATCTTTAGTCTCAGTTTCCGCGAGATATTCATAGTGCTCACTAACTGGTACCGAAAAATATTCACTCTTTCCATTCGCTTGGTGCATCGGATGAGACAAAGGCTTAAGCATATCAAAGCCTGCTTTACATGTTTTTTTAGTCGTCAGTGTTTGGGTCTCATTCCATGAACTAATGTGGCTTACTTCACTCGTACCTGTTGAATGATTAACAAAGAACTCTTCCCCTGACTCGTAGTAATCAGCGTCATCAAAAAATTCAATAACATGGGAAGATTCTGTATGCGAAAAGCAATAAGCAACTCCCTCTTCAGACAGTAACCGCTCTATAAATGCCAGATCAGTTTCGTCATATTGAACTTTATACGCATACTTGGGGTAACTTCTTAGAGTTTTAAAACTGAACTCAACATCATGTTCTGATAGAATCAATGAAATTATTTCTTCTATGCTTTTATTTTGAAAAATACGGCAGTTAGTGCGGTAATCAGAAAATCGAATTTTAGGCTCGATATACAAATCTATGTTTTTGTAATTCTCACCATGCTCAACTGTAGTAACCCTTGAACCAGTTAATCTGGCTCTAGATACAACCCCATGAAAATAACGAGGTTTAGCGCTAACAGATGGATGATTATCCATCGTGATCAAGACCTCTTTTCCAATGATGTTATTCAATTCCTCATGTTGTTCGTTAAAATAAGCATGAGCATACAATGAAAAAAGTTGGGATACAGTCTCTTTATATTCAAAGGAATTAAGAATTAACGTATCACTCCCAAATGGTGAAGAAATTCGTATAAAGTTATTTTTCTGAGATGCTTTTTTCATTAGATACTTCTTTATAAAATAGCGGGAAGAAAGCTCTTCCCGCAATACAATTACATTTGCTGACCTTTAACACCGCTGTAGCCATATACTAATGGCGCAGATGTGTTGTTCTTATCGTCAGTAGGTGTAACTGTCATCATCATTTCAGTGTAAGAAATAGTGATTGTTTCAATTGGACGATCGTCCTGGATTGACACAGAGTAGTTTGAAATCATTGCATCGGTAAGTTCGATTTTCATGATCTCTTCTACCTTTTCACCTTGCTTGGTGATGTGGAATACCGCTGGTTTACCTTTACCAATGGTAGCTTCTTTAAATAGGTCCGGTGATGAACGGTCTTGAAGCTTAGTGATCGTCAAATCGTATAGACGTGTTGCACTTGCTTCGCGGTCCATCGCTGTACCAGTGTACGATGAAATTTCACGACCAACACTCCAATCTACAGATAGTAGAGTAATTAGATCCTTGTACTGTTCGGCTGTTGCCTCACCTTTAATATCTGCATATTTAAGATACGTGTTAGACTGCATGCTAATCTCCTATAGCATTATTAATGACATATTACATAGTAATTTTATATTTTAATCATCAATTAAAACTAATGATTAATGTATCAAAAACCAATTTTTAAATACGATATTTTATATCTTGTATTTAGATTTAATATAAGCGTTATTTTAAATGTAAAATGCTTATTACGAAGCAACTCTCATATTAATTTCATTTTGAAATAATTGTTATAAAAGTGAGACAGTTAAAGAATTAACTTCACCCTCGACCTTAATCTCTTTAAAATTCTTACCTTTAAGAATCGCCGTAAGGATTTCATGCGATATTTTAGGCAACAGTGTATTTTCAATGGTTGTTTGTATGACCCTTGCTCCACTTCCTGATTCATTACTACTAGCAACAATATTATTTATTAATTGATCACTCACTATCAGCTCTGAGGAATAGTTTTTTCTAATTCTATCTGAGATTTTTTTTACTTTTAGGTGAGTAATATTTTTCAATACTGTTTCGTCTAGTGGTAAGTAAGGTAGGACATTTACACGTCCCAAGAAAGCAGGTTTAAAGTCCGCAATTAAATCATCTCTCAACGCATTTTTTAGGGCGCCAACATCTGGTGCTAAGTCAGGGTCTTCAAACAATGACATTGTTGTATCTGTACCAGTATTTGCCGTCATAATGATAATGGTATTTTTGAAGTCAATGTCTCTACCTTCACCATCTTTGATCATTCCCTTATCAAACACTTGATAAAAGATATCTTGGACACCTGGGTGCGCTTTTTCCATTTCATCTAAAAGAATGACGCTGTATGGCTTCCTTCTCACCGCCTCCGTCAACACACCACCTTCACCATAACCGACATAGCCAGGAGGAGAGCCTAATAGTAATGAGACTTTATGTTCCTCTTTAAACTCTGACATGTTGATCGTGGTAACGTTTTCTTCACTACCATACACCTTTTCCGCTATTGCTAATGCGGATTCAGTTTTACCGACTCCGCTTGGTCCAATAAGCAGAAACACCCCGTTTGGCTTCGATTCATCTGTAAGTTGGGCACTTGCCGTTTTAATCACTTCCGACATGGTTTCAAGAGCATGATTTTGCCCTACAACTCGTTTAATTAAACTCTCTTTTAAGTTCAATACTGCCTTAATCTCGTCATCTTGCAGCTTACCTAGCGGAATACCAGTCCAATCAGAGATTACTTCGGCGATCAATGCATCCCCTACATGAGAGAACACCAAAGGCTGAGCATTCGTACCGAGTTGTTCTTCAATCTCGATCAATTTTTGTTTGTCAGAATCTGACGGAGATAGGAGGATTTTATTACGTAAGGCTTTTGCATCTTCAACCCAAAGTTGTTCTTGTTGCCATTGCGCCTCAAGAGTAAGTACAGAGTGAGAGAGCTGGTCAATCTCGATTCGAATATTCTCTATCACATCACTATGGTCGCGACCAAATTGAGACTCTTTAATCAGTTGTTCTAATTCTGCTTGTTTTAGCTGCATTGCCTTTTTGTTGTTATCCAATACACCGGGTATTGAAGATTGACTTAAGGCTACGCGTGAACACGCTGTATCTAATACAGACACCGCTTTGTCAGGAAGTTGTCGACCATTGATGTATCGAGAAGACAGTTGAACAGCGGCTTCTAATGCTTGGCTGGTAATATATACGCCATGATGGTTCGACATCACATTCAATAAACCGCGAAGCATATCCACTGCAACTTCCGGAGTGGGTTCATCTACTTTGACCACTTGGAAACGCCTAGTCAGCGCTGCATCTTTTTCAAAGTACTTTTTGTACTCAGCCCAAGTTGTTGCAGCAATAGTTCTTAACTCACCTCTTGCGAGTGCTGGCTTTAAAATATTAGCAGCGTCACTTTGCCCCGCCTGACCACCTCCGCCAATCAGACCATGAGCTTCATCGATAAAAAGAATAATCGGTGTATCAGATTGATTAACTTCTTTTATGACGTTTTTTAGGCGGTTTTCAAACTCACCTTTCATTCCTGCTCCGGCTTGTAGTAAAGCCATATCTAACGACTTAATAGCAACACCTTGCAATGCTGGAGGGACGTCACCTTCGACAATTTTTAGGGCTAACCCTTCTACTACAGCCGTTTTACCAACTCCCGCCTCCCCTGTGAGAATTGGGTTGTTTTGGCGTCTTCGCAGCAATATATCTACCATGAGTCGAATTTCGTTATCACGCCCAACAACTGGGTCAAGCTTTCCTGCTTTAGCTTGTGCTGTAAGATCAACAGTAAATTGCTCCAAGGCAGTGCTAGTTTGTTTTGCTGCAGAAGTTGCTACCTGCTGCGATTCATTGAATGCAGGCAATGTCGTCACTTCAATTTTATTTAATTCAGGACAAGGTTGATTTATCGCATTCGCTAAGGAATCATCCGATAGATAAGCACTTAATAGATGGATACAGTTGAGTTCATGTGCGTCAAACTCTATTGTTGCTATCATCACTGCATTTTGCATCACAGTAACAGTGTGGGTTGCAAGTCCCGGCACCGATTCACAACCCGTTTTGTATTTTTCCAATTGCGACAATAACTGTGTTTCAACCAGTTTCGGGTTTACATTAAACTTCTTAAATACTTCAACATAAATCTCTGCGGGATGCTGGAGTATGGATAACAACCAGTGGGTCATCTCTATACTATGATGAGTACGAGAACTCGCCATTGCAGCCGCTTGTTCAAGCGTTTCTTTAGCGACAGGAGACAACCTTTCGACCAACGCTGAAAGTGATAGTAAAGCCATTGTGATTCCTTTAAATGGTGATAGTTATTTCGCGATCTTCAGTTCGCTTATGTTTAGATAAAACCGTACCAATCCCTAGTTGACCATGTCGTTTAGTAATGCACACCTTGGGCAAATACTTATGACGTGTAGTGAGCTTCCACTTAATGGACTTATGTTTGCCTACATACTCATGGACCAAAGACTTAACTGTGTTTATGTATGGGTTATTGGGCAGTAACTGACTGACTTGCTCTGTACTCGTTGGTATTAGTTCGATCATCACTGCTGCATTTATGTTCCACGCCTTTGCGCCTATAGATGCGCCTCTACCGACTTGAGCAAATTGTCCTTCCGGCGTCGACTTTCCACCTAATCTCGTCTGTTCTTCCTTTGATAAACGTAACCATTGCCCTTGAAGCTCGTGTAACCTAACGTCACACCCTGTTAGGTCTTCAATAATGGTTTTTAGTGCGCCTTTACTTCTGTTTCTCGATGCAAATAAGCCGGCGTAGTGATTAATTAGGTGGTCAGAGTGACCTGAAACAGCTTCTAGACTGTTTATGAGAGGGGAACGAGCCCCTTTAGAATGTTCATGTGCCTGAACTGATATCTGACTCAACTGCCAACTACGGTAATACAACGAAAGTAAGCGGTGATTGAAAATATCGTAGAAATCCACCATCGCTCCGTCGCCTTCTTTTTGACGACTAATCGCAAGTTCACTGTAATGATGGGGTAACACGCCCTGTTCCCCTGTCAGACCAATTAAGTTTGTTTCTAGTATCAGCCTATCGTTGCCAGAGCGATGAACATTGGAAAGTTGTGCGTTTTCATAACCTAGCGTTGAGTTTACTTTTAGATCTACCTTTTCATTTTTAGGTAATGAATCGCTCCCCAATTGAGCCCCAGCTTTAAGTAATCCCAATTCAATGAGGTGAATCGCTTCAAACAATGGTCGCTTTTTCAATTGTTGAAAAAAATCCACCTCATTCATAACAATACCTTTTCACCAAGCATTGCAGGCCATCGATGAAATACTTTGTCCGTAGATTTCGTCTTTACCTCTAACTGTGTAAAAATATTTACCTCAGCAAATTGCGCAAAATACACTGAAAGTACGCATCCTAAGAAAAAGGTTTGCTCTTTAGATAGCATTTGATCAGAAACGGTAAGCACCAGCTTTACTCCATGAGCAAAACCAACTCTTCCCTGTTCATTAACCCTTCCTGTGGTTTGTTGATATTCTAATTTTACTAAGGCGTCGATAAGTGCTTTGGTCTCAGCTGTACCCGCAAATGCATAGAGTTTAAGTCGTTGTTTTAACGTTGCTAGACCTGTCTCATCAGTGAAGTGGGAAAGCGTTAATAATTTGGTTAGTTGCCAGCGGCTGCCTTCATCCATATCAGGTCTGATTGTTTCAGTCATTGAGACCAAACATTTTACTTGCTGAAAATTGTCACTTACTTTTGGTAGCAATACGTGTGGCAAACCGCCACCAAAAGGCAATTTTTGGGGCATGTTTCTATTACAACACTCTGCCTTAACTGAAAGTAACCAACTGTCATGGCTATCGAATTCAAACTGTTGATGTTTTTTATTAACAAAAGAAATATAGATATCCCTACCTGGTTCATCAAATCCCCCCGCCCAGTTCTTATCTTCTCGCCTCATTACCCAAAACAAATCACTTTTGTTCATATAATGGTTATGCTCGCCAGCGAAGTAACTGGGTAAATTCTTATAAGACTTGTTCCAGTTATTCAAAGTAACATCCGTGATCGCAACTACTTCACTGCAATCAGCACTTTGATGCCCAGGAGACATCTGATACTCATACTCTGAAGCTTCTAATCGTGTTGGCTCCATAGTGCTTTCGTACAAGTTAATGATTGGAACACACCCTAAAAGCACACTTTCTTCATCTACTTGTTTTGGTAACCAGTCATCGTCGATATCAAAGTAAAAACTAATATCGAGCTCGCCTTCTATCTCTAATCTTTCAAGTGCGAGATCCTGCAGCTCAAAAAACATAAACTTTTCAGGAAAATGTAAATACTCCACTAACATCCTCGCGGATGAAAAGCTGCGCTTACTATAAGGAATGACTTTGTGAGAATCATGAAATCCCACTGCGTGTAAGTGGCGTGATGTCAATGACGCAATTTCTTTGCCGTTTGCTGAAAGCGATATGCCTATCAGACTTTTGAACAGAAGTTGATATAGCCTTTGTGTGAGTTGAGTTTGACCATTCAGGTAAAAGCGCAGCGTCTCAACCCCCATGTCAGCAAATGTCGCCCCACTCTCATTTGAATTTAACCTCAACTTAAGCATCGAGTGCGCATTTGTTTCCCAACGAGAACCTATCGATGCCAAAGGGGCATTATCAAAGCTTCCTTGTGAAACGTCACAAGGGTAAATCTGTGTGTCATAACATGTTTTAAATTCGCACTCATCAAAACCGGGTGCACTGATCTTTACTTTTTCTCCAGCAGGTATATCAAAGGGTGATGACGTTGACCCATTACACTTCATTCTGATGATCGACATCGAGGGTATTGGAGCATGAAAGTCTGGGTGTAGTTGCCCCATTAAAGACTCAGTAAACTGCGGATAACTGTTATCCAAACTCTGGCGAATTCGCGCCGTCATGAACGCGCAACCTTCTAACAGCCTCTCTACATGAGGGTCATCTACTTGTTCTTCGTTAATACCCAAACGCGCAGCAATCTTTGGGTATTGCTCGCCAAACTCCTGCCCTTTGTGGCGCAAATATGCCAACTCGCGGTTATAGTACTTCAAGAACTCTTCGCTCATTTTGCTCTACTCAATTTCATGCCTAAATTTACGGGTTCAACTTCGGTATTAAACGTCACGTCGCGCTCACTATTTCCTATAAGGCACGTTGCATTTATCTGTAACCTTAAAGTGCGATTTACCGCACTCTTTTCCTGCAGTATATTGACAACCGGCGACGATAAACGCGGTTCAAATTCACGAATGGCCGCTCTTACAATGCCGCAGAGCTGCCCTTGTCCTTGCTGGCTACTGAATGGCATTGAAGAGAAATCAGGCAGACCATAATTTAAGATTGATTTATTCGCTTCTTTTAACTCAAACGGGACTTCTCTCCACCCAATCCGACTGTTCAACATCGACTCTAAATCTCTCAATAAATTGTCTATCAGCAACTGTTGAGTGAGTGGAAAGTCTTTATCTTCTCGGGATTGAGGATCATTATCGATTAGCTTATCAAGTAAGGATGCTGCCAGTGCCATCTAAACCTCTATGCAAGCTCTGCGATTTCTGACAATTGGTTTAGCTCAAAAATAGGTACTGCTTTGTCCCCAACCAACCAACACTTTTGTCCTGAACCTACGAACAACTCGCTAGCGCCAAGTTGTATCCAATCCGTTTCTTTGGCAAGCTTTTGGGCGTCTGTAGATGAGTCTATGTATGTGAGTGGCATGTGCCCCTCTCCTTCACCTAAACCCTCAATATCAAACTCCACAGGTCGCCAAACATTTTCAAGTAATGAGCTTGGATCCTTCACTTCTAAATATTTAATATTTTTAATTGGGACAAGAAAGTAGTTTCCCGCAGTAGAAAACAGCTCGACATAACCAGACAAACGGTCGTCGATATCCCTTACCTCATCGGTCATACTTCCATTTTGAGAAAAGCGTTTAGTGGTTCTTCCTTTTTCAAGCTGCTGCGCCAACTCATAACCACTTTCATAGTCTTTATTTTTGATGGCAAGATTCAACTCGATGATCAACTCGTTAACCTTTGAATCACCCTCAACAAACTGCGCAGTTGCAGCCCCCTCACTAAAGTCTTTACGGGCTTGCGCCGCTTTTACAAGATGACGCAATTGACTCGCACCTGCTAAATATTCCGGAAATAGCTTGATCGATTGAATCAGTTGATCGTCCGCTCGCTCCAAATCACCGTTAATACAAAGCAGCTCAATGAACGAACTTCGCAAGCTTGCATCTTTCGGGGCAGACTTTATCTCTTCAATTAATAGAGTAATAGCTTGCTGCAATTGACCTTCAGATAAGGCTTTTTTCCATGTTGTCATCGTTTTCCCTTACACCACCTGCTCCGGTGATAACTCCGTAATTAATTTGACCGCCGAAACCATTTGATCGAGTTGAAAATGAGGTCTTAAATGCACTACTGAAAAGTAATGCCCTGGCGAATCGCGTTTTTCTTTAACTGTTATTTTTGCTTCGTTGAGTGGATACTTTGCTCTGAGTTCATCAGAAGCTTCATCAGAAGCAGTTGTATATTGGTGAAGCCATTGCTGAAAATCCCGCTGGATTGAATCAGAATCTTGATACCCACCAACCTTGTCTCTTCCCATTACCTTTATGTAATGTGCGATTCGAGATACACATAATGTATATTGCAGCATCGAAGTCAGCTTAGCGTTCATCGTTATGTTCTGGTCTTCAAATAACTTCGGCTTATGGATAGACACACTGGATATCATGCCGACTAAATCGGTTTCTGCGACAGGTGACATCGTAATGAAACCGCAATCGGATATCTCTTTCTCTTTACGCTCTGATACCTTCAGATTTAAAGGGCTCCTATCTCGTGTGTTTTTACTCATAAGCTGAACAGAACTTCTTGTTGGAGCTAGAATGGCTCCTTGGGTGTAATCCCCTTGCTTCACACCTCTCATGTGAGTAAACCAACCATGTTCTTGATAGGTTCTAATTGCGATGGCGGCGAAACAAAAAGCGGCGCTACCCCACAACAACTCTTGTTCTGATTCAACAATCGTCTCCTCGAACTCAAACGCCTCTATCCGAGAACCATCTTTGATATAAGGCTGCCTAAAAAGAACATTAGGCGCTGCAATACCTATAAACTTTGTATCTTCTGATTCTCTCAAGCGTTGCCACTTCCCATACTCAACTTGATCAAATTGAGAAGTAATGTCTGTGGTAGATGACAACTCCGAAAAACGATCAACCCCAAATACACTTGGTTGCGCAGACATGACAAAAGGACTAAACGCAGCTGCTGCTGTCTGGGCAATCTTACCCAATACCGACAAATCCCGATCAAAGTAGTTTTGGTTAGGGTCATGTCGAAGCTCATAATCACCAACTATCAGTCCAAATGGCTCACCTCCAGCCATGCCGTATTCATTTTGGTAAAGCAGTTTAAACAAAGCTGACTGGTCGAATTCGATTGCTTTTAAAGCATCTTTACTGACTTCTTCCCATGTCGACGATAAAAGCTTTATTTTTACCAATTCACCAGATTGACCGTCTGTTTGTTCACACAGATACTTAACCCCCACCCAAGATCGCTCCAACTGCTGATATCTCGGGTGATGAATGATTTCATTTAGTTGTTTCTGTAACAATTGATCTATTTGATTGATGGTCATAATCAAACTGCGACGAAATTCAGCAACACTTCTGCTTTTGGTACCTTCTAACCAAATTTTTGCCGAGTGTATTGAATCTTCTGTTTCGACAAACCGAGTAATCCAGTAACTATTAAGTTCCGCACACCCAAGCGGACTAAACTCATGCTTTAGCTCGCTTGGGTCTAAGAAATTCAACGCTGTATCGTTAGTCATTTTTACACACCACAGGAGGGAAAGTGTGGTTGACCCATAAAGCCAACCACAATTCACTTAACCACCCGATTGAGGGATTTTTGCAACTAAGCGTAATGAAGTCGTAAGCTCTTCCATCTGTAACCAAGGCTTCAACCATGCTACTGCATTGTAAGAGCCTGGCGCGCCTGGAATCTCCTTAACCTGCACGCGAGCATCAGCCAATGGGTATTTCGCGCGGATTTCCTGACCGCCTCCTTCAGATGCGTTCACATAACTTAAGATCCAACGGTTCAACCATGATTCAACATCTTCTGCTTCCATGAAGCTACCGATCTTATCGCGAGCCATCACTTTCAAATAATGGGCAAAACGCGATGTCGCCATCATGTAAGGTAAGCGTGCGGAAATTGCAGCATTCGCTGTCGCATCCGGAGAGTCATGATTTGCTGGTTTCTGACAGGTTTGCGCACCAAAAAACACGGCATAGTTTGTGTTTTTGTAATGACATAATGGTAAGAAACCAAGTTTACCTAACTCCGCCTCTCTGCGGTCAGTAATACCGATTTCTGTTGGGCATTTCATATCAGGATCGCCATCATCACTCATGAAGAAGTGCGTTGGTAGATTGTCTACACGACCACCACCTTCTGCACCTCGAATCGCTGTACAGAAACCATACTTTGAAAAAGCATCTGTGAGCTTCGCACCTAGTACATACGAAGAGTTCATCCAACAGTAGTCGTTGTGTTCTGCATTAGTCGCAATGCCGGAAACAGCGTCAACATCAAACTCCTCAAACCCAAACTCTTCAACTGGAGAAGTCGCTTGACCATAAGGCAAACGTGCTAGCACTTTCGGCATGGTTAGGCTTACAAAACGCGAGTCAGCACTTTCGCGGAAGGAACGCCATTGTGCGTATTCCAATGACTCGAATACCTTATCCAAATCGCGAGGTTTAGATAATTCCGTCCATTCATCAAAGCCAAACAAAGCCGGTGAAGCCGCCGAAAGAAACGGCGAGAAACCAGAAGCAGCAACGTTAGACATCAGGCGCAATGATTCGATATCTTCCGGATGGTTTGTAAACTCATAGTCACCGATAAGCGCACCATAAGGCTCACCACCAGCACTACCGAATTCAGACTCATACACCTTCTTAAAGATTTGGCTCTGATCAAACTCAACCGCTTTGCTTAAATCCTTATGAAGCTCTTTTTTCGTCATGCTGATCATGCGAATTTTCAATGCTGAACTTGTTTCCGAGTTCATCACTAAGTAATTTAAGCCTCTCCAAGAGCCCTCAAGCTTTTGTAGTTCTGGGTGATGCATGACTTCAGACAATTGTTCCGAAATCTGTTGGTCAAGAAGCGTGATTGCTTCACGGAACGTCACCGTTAGGTTCTTATTCCAGGAAACGGTACCTTTCATTGCTTCTTCTGTTAATGTCTTGATCAACTCTTCGGCACGAGAAGCTTCTGTTTGCTTTGTTGCACCAATCGCCTGCTCTAGGAATGATGACGTTTGTTGCTCTACCGTTGGATCAAGTTGTTTGTCAATTTGAGTCGTCATTACTATGCTCCCTCTGGATTATCTACAGAGCTTGACTCGCCCAGCTTTAACTCTCCAGCCAACTTTGTCAGGTTTTCCGTGTTGTTTAATACATCCTCTAGAATGTTTTCTAACTCTTCTGAGCGGTCGACCTTCGTCATCAAGTCACGAAGTTTATTTCGGGTTTCCATCAGTTGGCGTAAAGGATCAACTTGATTAACAATCGCTGCGGGCTCGAAGTCCTGCATAGATTTAAAGCTTAAATCCACTTCAAATTGCGAGTCATCTTTCGCCAATTTGTTTGCGACTTTAAACTTCACTGATGGACTCATTTTTTTCAAAACATCATCAAAGTTGTCTCGATCAATCTGAATGAAACGTCGGTCTTTCAAAGGCTTCAACGCTTCGGTATTTTGTCCAGCGAAGTCGCCCATTACACCAACCACAAAAGGAAGCTCTTTTTTAAGCGTTGTTCCTTCGGTTTCAACATCATAGGTAATGTGAACACGAGGCTTCCTTACTCGTGACAGTTTCGAGTGAATACTCGTCATACCGTTCTCCCTTCCTTAATTTTCATTTTGTTCTGCTATGCCAACTAAACGGAAATAGCTTCTCTTTGCATCTCCGTCGGAGATCAATTCCGCCAGTAATTCCGGCAGAGGCATTCCACACCAACGAATAATCTGTTCGATGGAGTAAGAAACTGGTGAATGAGGCTCACTTTCTCTAAAGAAGTCTGCCACCTTTTGTAACTGTTCAATCGCTTGCTCGCGTGATTGCATATTTGTTATTAGCAATTCGCTGTTGTTAGCTGACTGGCTTGTGACCGTAGTCGGCTCGTTAGATTCCATATCAGCCTCTTCAATCACCTCTTTCGGTGCCTGAAAGCGGTCACCAAGCAAATGCTTTAATGCCGAGTGTATTGAATCAAGCTTTTTTGAGATGTAAGAACTTGGGGTAACGTCTCCAACAGCATCATCAAGCTTTTGGCTAAATTGGTTAAATGCCCTTATGCCGAACTCAAGATCAGTGATCAAAGTCCTGTAAAACTCATCAGAGGTGGATTTAACGGTATCGCTGATTTTCGACAGTTCCACAGCACCTTGCTCGACTTTGTAACGTCGTTTATCTTCATCAAGTCGCTCTAATTCAATGGCTTGTTGGTATTCCCAAAATGCGTAAGCTTGCTCTACCCCCATATCCGTAAGCGGAATCGAAGCCAGTGGAAAAATTAAGGTACCTTCACTTTCGATACCGTTTAATCCAATGATTGCAGAAATACGAGTCTCGATTCCGTCTTCATCAGGCATGGGATGCAGCTGTTCCCAGAAATGATCAATAAAGTGTGATGCTATCTCGTATCCGATCCCCATTCCGCGAAAGCCATAAATACGTGTCAGCGCCTCAATCAGCCAAGCGACAAGCTCCAAATCCTTTGACTGAGAAGTCAGAACTTCTGGAACTTCATCAATGAAAACACGCCAAAGGTTGGTGTGGCTGAGTATGCTTTCTTCTTCAATAATGGCGTTACGCTCTGTATTGCGCGCAGCCATCCTGTGGTCTTTTAATCTGTAATAAGCAGATTGAGGAGATACGTCCTCACGAGGGTCCACGCCCGTTGGTTGATCAGCAGAGACAGGTTGTAGTACTGGTTCTAACCACTCGAACGCTTTGATTAGGTCATCCACGCACTTTACTCCTCAAGAAAACAGGAATGGTCGCGTCATCTTGCTGATTTTCAGCTATTTCATTTTGATCACAGCATACTTTGACCAACGCACATGTGACGTTGTCACTAGCACCTCGAACTAACGCAGAGTGCATCAAGGCTAACCCTGCTTGATTGACTGAATCAGCATAGAGCGTGTTGTGTATCTCGTCATTGGTCAGTTCTTTAGAGAGCCCGTCGCTACACAACAGAAATTGATCACCGTTCGAGAGCTGACCGGAGATTTGGTCTATCGTTACTATTTCATCGACACCTATCGCACGAGTTATGACGTTAGCTAATGGGTGTGATTCTGCATCCTCAATCGCTAATAACCCTTGTTCGACCAGATCCATAACTTGGCTGTGATCTCTTGTTTTTTGCGTGAAGCTCCCTTCTCTCAGTTGGTATATACGGCTATCCCCAACCCACAAACAATGAAAATATCCGTCCTGCATAAATAACAGTACAAGTGTTGTCCCCATCGTTTTACCTTCTAAATGCTCTTTTGCGTAATCAAAGATCTCTTTGTTTGCTTGCTGAATAACACCTCTCAACTCATCAATGTGGGTTGTCTTATTGTCTTTTGCATAGCGGGCAATCTTATCGACCAACATCTGACTGGCGATGTCTCCTGCACAATGACCACCCATACCATCTGCTACGACCCACAAACCAAGTTCGGACATATCAAGTAATGCATCTTCGTTATATGGACGGACCTTTCCTGGATGAGTCCTCGAAAAAGTAAAGTAATTCCAATTCATTCGCTGATACCTACCAGTTCCACTCTTGCCAGTTTCCATCTAACATTGCCGCATATTGACCTATTGAAGGCAGTCCCGACGTAATCAGCATACAGGGCGATATAGTTGCCGACCCTTCAGTCCACCAAAAACAAGGTTTTTTGTATTCCTTACCTAATATCTGATTTAAAAGACCATTCGCAGATAACTGTGGGGTGTTCTCATAAATGGTTGAAAGTTTGCTTTTGTAATGTACTAACGGTACTTCTGCCGTAGGAACATCATCTAAAACTGTCTTATCCGAGTCAGTGAGTCTTCGAGCCCATGCATCAAATACAAAGTCGTCATTGAGTACAGCGACGGCAAGATCTTGACTATTTTGAGTCCACTGACTCTGTTCCCAATAATCCACAGCACTCCCTTCGACTGGTCTCACAACGGTGAAAAAGAAGTAGCGTCCCGCAGAGTCAACACTCGGTATGACACTCCCAATGTAAGTTGCGTCTTCCATGTAGGAGATATCCAGTGCAAAGTGCCAAATTGGAGCCGTGAGAAAGTATTGATGCCATCCTTCGCCCAATTGT
This sequence comes from Vibrio sp. SCSIO 43155, assembly GCF_023716605.1. Lineage (NCBI taxonomy): Bacteria > Pseudomonadati > Pseudomonadota > Gammaproteobacteria > Vibrionales > Vibrionaceae > Vibrio > Vibrio sp. SCSIO 43155. The sequence continues at coordinate 1,242,889 of NZ_CP071853.1, forward strand.
TCTCGGCTAACAGCTATTATTGCTTGCTGCCAATCATGCCATCGTTCAGTAAACTCTTGAGAAAGCCCATTTTTAACAAAATCCCCTTTTGCAGGCATTTTTCCAATGTAGCCCCAACAGGGTGTTATAGCGTTTGAGGACATCGAAAACTCTCCATCTCGTTAGACCAAAACGGGTTGATCGCACTTGAAGGGATGAGTTCCAGTTGAACTTTGTTTCCTTTCAAATCGATCATAACGATATTGTCATTTCGCGACTCTGGACGCGCTTTTAGCGATTGATCAAGTAATTTGAAAATACCCCACTCACCTTCGTAGGTATGTGCAATCTCGCGTTTTGATTCTGGTGGAGTAAAGACGATTCGAGTTTGGTCTTGCCCTGCGGGCCAGCTTAATGACTTCGCGCGAGCAGGACCGTGCTTATAGACTAAATCTTGCCCACCCAGCTCCAGTACAAAACGAGTAATATGCTGATCTAAATAAACAGGTTTCATTCCAAATTCGACGCGCAAAGAATTGTCCGGCTCAAAGAAAGTTTGTCTTATCCGTTTGGCTTTCTGGAATACTGCGAGTGTTTCTGGACGAACACCAATTTCTTTTTCAAGCTTCCAACGTCGAGTTGAAGTGTCTACAAATGGTTCTAAATACTCCTTAAAGAAGGCATCCATCGTTCCGCCGTAACCGAAAAACCGCTTAAAATCTTTGAGGCGAACTTCCTTCGAGGCATTAGGAACAAATGGATAGCGACCAGCAATTGAGCTTCGATATGGTTTAACCACCTTTGTTAACCATAATTGATTCAAGTGATCTTTAGACCCATTCTCTGCAAACTTAACTGACTCTTGAGACAGTTCTCCTAACCATTGATTAAATGGCTTTGGTAACAACTCCCTTGCACGTTCAAACGACGCAGCAACATCTTGGGTAACTGTTCCATCGAGAATGCTCTTGTATGCAATTTTTTGATTGTTACCCGAACTTGATAAATCAGACAGGTAAGAGCGCAAATTGACCATTGCTGTCTGAATATCTTCAAAATCTTGTTCATCCAAACGTAAGATTTCAGTAAAGTGGGATTCGACTTCTTTACCTGGCAAGGAAACATTAAAGCTATTCTCTTCAGGTAAATACATATCTAACTTGTCAGCGGTATTGGAAAACTTCACTTTAGCAACCTTCCCTGCCACCTCTGACGCCGCTTTTTGGTTCTCTGACAAGACAACTTTGGTCAAACCAACCTCTTTTTGAATCGCACGCAATAATGATTCAATTGGTCTCTCAACCCCCGACAACACTCTTGCTTGAGTAGAGGCTAGATCAAGGGTTGGCGCTTGCTTAAGCTGAATGTCTTCAATTAAGTTTTTCCACTCATTCACATAATCTTGGTAGTAACGTGCTTGTACACCCTGGATTGCACTTGCTTGGTCAATTTCATGCGCTTTTAAATCGTCTCCATATACCCAGTTCTCTTCCATTAACCCTTTCACAGTGCGGTTAATTTGAATTTGGAAAATGCTGTGAAACCCGTTATACGTGTAAAAACCGGAGATCCCTTGAGACAGTGGTTTACCGCTCATTCGCTCAAATTGTTCTAACCCTTTTGGTCCCAGAACGTCTGTTAATCTGAATGACGGCACATGACTTTTTGAAAATTGTAACTTCATGCGTTGGTAAGCACGCTCAGGCAAAGACATTTGAGTTAACACTTCTCGAGCACTCTCTACAGCTGAGTCATTAAATGAGAAACCTCTTTCGTTGCTTTCCAGAAGGTTATTAGTGTGCGTCATTAGACGGTCTCTTAGTGATTCATTAAGAGCGCCTGGATAATGTCTTTCAAAATAAAAGCCAAACCACGCTAATACTTCTTCTTGTTGATACTTTTCTGGGTTAAACAACATTAGGTAAGTTTTAAGCGTTTCGTATAGATACTGACGATGCTCTTGGTTTCCTTCCATTTCTGAAATCAGGCTATCAAGCACCAGAGGAGCGAAGTGTTTGGTTAGAGCAGACGTGTAGGCGTTATTTGCCGCTTGAGAGACTTTGTCGCCCTGATACAAACCAAACTTCTTTATTGCATCCGAATTTCCGTAGTCGCTTTGCCTTCCCAAAGGTAAAGTCATGATTCGGTCGAGTGTTTCTATCGCGCTGATAATGTCTGATTCAAAATCTAAACTATCTGCACCGATCATTGCTTTTATATGACCTGTCTCTTTGTTGGTTTGGGTGATAAGTGTCGAGTTCCATTGATAACTCATAAACCACGTTCCAATCGCTCCGCATAACGCGACCGCACAGCCGATGTAAACGCCTCGATGGAGCCAACTGGATTGCTTTTGATAATGACGATTGACTGTCCCAAGCAGTTGCTCTTTGAAGATGACTTGATCAAACAAGCTTCTAACGAAATAGCTGTGAGATCCGTGGTGCTGAGCAGATAAACCTAACTTCCCTAGCCCGAGCCCGCTGCTCGATTCGTTCATTAGCCGGCTAACAGGGATACCGTCTTGAACCGAGCTAACCATAAACACGCCTCGAATAAGGGTGGGCTCTTCAAAGCTGTTCTGAGCAAATATTTCTGTAAGGAATTCATCTAGGTTTGCTTGAAGCACTCGAAGTTGCTTTGGAAATTCAAAGATCATCGCGCGCTTATCAAGATCATCCTCTGTTTCCAGAATGCGCAGCATTCGGGCGTCCAATCGCTCAAGTAGATGATGAAACTCTTTATTGAAAAGAGAAACGACACCGCGCTCATCTTCGCAATCTTTTGGGAACATAAAACCGAATAGCTCTTCACGCTCTTCTTTGCTCAGATCCGCGAAAAACTCATTAAACCCCGCCACCAGATCCATTTTTGTAAGAAGAACGTAAATTGGAAACTGCATACCCAGTTGGTTTTTTAGTTCCTGTAAACGAGACTTTATCGCCCTTGCATGCAGGCTCCTTTCCGTGCGTGTTTGCGACATAATGCTAGCTAAGCTGATTGTCACAATTGCGCCGTTAATTGGTCTCTGTGTTCGATATTTTTTTAACAGCCCAAGAAATCCATGCCATGCCTTAGCATCAACTTTTTCTTGGCTATCTTGTGTCGTATAACGACCAGCGGTATCAACAAGAACCGCTTTGTTTGCAAACCACCAATCACAATGGCGTGTTCCCCCAACACCTGCAACAGAGTCCGAACCTAATGAATCCGCTAACGGAAACTCCAACCCAGATTGCTTAAGAACTGTCGTTTTACCTGTACCAGGAGGACCAATCAGTACATACCAAGGTAATTCGTATAAGCTACGTTTACCTTTATGTGTTTTGGTAACCACTTTGATTGCCTGCTCTATTCTGTCTTGCAGCACATTAATTTCTGAGGCAGCTTCTTTATCAGATTGCGAGTCCACCTCTAACAGGCTTTGAATTGTTTCGTCTTCTTTTACTTTTTGCTTATGTTGCTTTGTAAGATTGAACACACCCCAAACGAAAACTAATACCAGGATGCTAACCAAACGCTGAAAGTCAGTTTTTAAGGGCTCATATCCCGCAACAGTGGTGAGGGGACCTACGACCCAAATAAAAATTGAGCACGCAGCAACACCGACTAAACCGATAAACCAACGTTGAGTAAATATTCTGCCTACTTCTCGGATACTCATTTATCTCACTTTCCTTAGTTTGCAACCATAAGGTCAATTTCGATTCGGCGGTTAAGCGCACGATTTTCATCAGTAGAGTTTTCAGCAAGGGGTCTTGCATCACCAAGCCCTTCAGGAAGGACTCTTCCTTCCAGTGCACTGTTCGCAATCAACTGTTCAGACATCGCCGTTGCACGAGCAAGGGAAAGATGCCAATTGGACGGATATTTACTGGTAAAAATAGGGTTATCGTCAGTATGTCCAGTGACCAAAATCTTCCCTTCGGTTGTTTCTAAAGTGCGAGACAACTTAGATATAACAGGTTGGATATATTCAACGACTTCCGCACTACCTGACTCAAACAAGTCTTGAGCTTTGAGAGAAATCCGAACTCTGTCGGATAGAGCCTCAACAGTCACCAGTTCTTTATTTATCTCGGTTGCTAGATACATAGAAACGCGTTCAGCAACTTTTATTACTTGAGAATCGGACGTAGGAGCCATCTCTGTTTGATTAGGTGAGATGAGATTAATTAAACTGGCAAAGGTTTGATTTGAAGCCTTGTTAAGGTCATAGCTGAAGAACATAAAGATACAGACCAATATTGCCAATGTGACAGAGCAAACCACCCATAAAGGCGCACGTTCCGCCACTTGCGAACCATTTAACAAACGGCTTTCAATATTGTCGCTTAAGCGTTGCTGTAACCCTCGACCGTTTGACTTTAAAACGCTAACAACTTGCTTTCTCAAACGACGGTGTGTTTCCAGACCATTTTTTTCTAATCGATATTGCCCTACGAAACCTAAAGACATACACACATACATGAGTTCCAAGAGATCAAGCTGAGTCTCAGGGAATGACATGCATGTTTCTAAATGCTGAAAAAACGCCTCCCCACCTTGACTGCTAGAATAGAAAGAGGTCAGCAACGAGTCGTGACTCCATGTCGATTGGCTACCCCAATTTGTATTCAAAACTGCTTCATCGATTGCGCAGCATAAGCAGTAACGAGCGGTATCTATTGTTTCCAGATTTATGTTTTGTTGACGTAGTCGGTTTTCGTAGTCTCTTAACTTTTGTGCCAACGTTTCTTTTAAAAACAAGACGTCAGAGTGACTCGCTGTTGCTCGAATCTGTCCAATAATAGAAAGTATGCCATTAGCTTCAGCTAAAATCGGGTTGCTGCCAAATGCGACCACTGAGTCATTGTTGACCACTTCAGGATTCTTTGAGATCACAACTGTACTATCGGCAGATTTTGGTACTGAGATATTAGCGTTTGTTGGTCTTCCACCTGGTGTTGGCTTTATTATTGTCTGTTCCATAATGACGTAACCTGTTATTGGTTAATGCTCCATAGCTCTATGTCTGAATTCGGGAATTGACCAGATAGCTGAAGAGCAATACCGCCACTCTCTTGGAGACGAACCCAGAATGGTCCTTTCTTAATCACTTCAAAATACACATACCCCGTTTGATAAGGGATCTGTCGAGGAACAACATTGAGTGGTGCAACGTTAATACCGTTGATTTGATTATTTATAAGATCTCTAATTTGTTCTGCTGGTCCCAACTTGAGTTGAGCTGGTACCAAACGTCTAATCTCATCAGTACTTGTATCTGCTTTTACTGCCAAAACAAACTGGCTTGATTCAAGAAGTCGCTTATCAGGTAACGGTGTCACTCGAATACCAAGTTGTCGAACCTCCAAAGGAAGTTTATTAGCCGTCTGATCTAGAACAACACTCAGGTATTGGCTTAACACCTGATTAAGCTCTGAAATCGTAGAGGTCAGATTTGAGTGTTCATAATCAATAAGCAAAGGAGCGCGCTTATTTTTACTCGAAAAAGTCGACAACTCACCAACATATCCTCGTAATAGCGTGACAAACTCTAAAGGGTGAACTTGTTCTAACTGCCCCAGATGTCTAAGAATCGTTTCGTAGCGATTGAGCATTTGAAGCATGATGAAATCGACAGCTGAAGCAGATGCCGCTTTGCCTTGCACTAAACGTTGAGAAACCACATCAGCACGGATTTTTGTCATTCCCGTTACATTTTTTAGGCAAGCCAACATTGCTTGATCTTTAAGCACATTGAGATGTGGCGGCGTATACTCTTCATCAAGAAGAATTGCGCCTTCCGCAGTGACTTCTTTAATTTTAAGAATCGGTAACTCAACAAAACCTGACAAGTTGTCATTGCTTACTTTAAGCGCAACATTCAACGACGCCACTTGAATGCGCTCTTCATCCTGACCAGTTTGCACGTCTATAACGTCTAGATCGTTTAACACATATCTGCTGACAACACCTTCACTAACATCCGCAATCGTTTTTTCTTTAAGGCTCGATGAAGCAACGACCACTTTAACTAATGTGTTTTGAGTTCCCTTTTCAACCAGTAATGGCGGAAGAACTTCATTAACGTTCTGCAATTCAATAAGAGTCATATCAGGAAGAATCGCTTCGAGTTTCTCGATTTCTACCACGCCTTCTTTCAAACTGTTCGGGTTTATACGAACTTGATACACGCCCCAATTATAAGGCTGTTGAAAACGGTTCAATCCCTTAAACTCATGCTCAATTGCACGCTCGCTTTGCTGGAAATGTTGAGGACGTAAAAACATCCCCTCACACCATGCTGTGTGGGAGTAATCTGCCATTGTTTAGTCGCCAAGTGAGGTTATTTAACGAATATAGAAAGGTCGTCTAGGTGAATTTGGTAAGTGTTGTAACCGGTCTGATCTACCTCAATCACCTGCCTCCAATTGGAGTTTTCGATGTCACGGAATGCCGCGACTAAACCTAAATACTGAGTTTTTGGTGACATGCTTGCGTGATAAATATCTTCCTGACCAGGCGTTAAAGAAATTTCATATTTGTTCACTAAATCAGGACCTAAAACCGTGTCATAGCTTTCGTACAGCGAAAAGAAATCCTGACTTTCAAAGACGGTTGAAGATGTCAATTCAAACACATAAATCACAACAGGCGACGGTCTGCCATTTGAATCTGGGTTGATATTATGTTTGGCGGTGAGCGCTAAATCAGCATAGGGATCAACTACTAGGTTTGCCGCTGAACAACCAACTAAAACTGCCGTAATAAATAGAAGTAAGGTCTTCATTATTGTTTTCATCATCATTCCTTAATTTTTACTTCTCAGTGCATTTTCATAATGCTTTGCAAAATCTTCCAAATAAAAAGGTGATTCCTTATTTATAATTTCATCCGTTAATTGATAATGAATACCTTCAAATTTCTTCCAGCTTTGAGCATATTTTCTTGCTGGAATTATTTTATTGAAGAAACTATCACTTGACATTGCATCGGAGTAAATACTTGATGGCTCAACTAACGACATAACACTTGAAACGGTACCTTCGACACCTTTCATCAACGCTTTTTCATGGTTTTCTATATCAACAAATGCTTCTTTAATTGCTATGTCTGCTCGCATAAAACTAGCAGTGTTTCGGTTGTATAAATTATGAATAGCATCTTCTAAATTAGCGGAAAACTTTAATGGATTATTTTCTGACTTTCGAAAAGCGGTATGGTTTAAACGATTATTTTGTTTAAACTCAGCTCGATTATGTAATGTTTCCATTAACCCCAGTAGCATCAAAGAAAACGACTGGCCTAGTTGCTCGAACCACTGTTCTCTATTTTCGTCTGGAACCATATTTGGGTTGATACCCAGACCTCTGACGAAGGCTTGTTGATTTTTGCTTTCATTTTTTACCAAAGGCTTCGGAGCGCTAATCGGGGTAGACGCATGAGGGGATACTTCTTCAACACTCGGCTCTTGTGCTTCTAAAAAGTCATCCATCAGACCAATATCAAGCTGAAACTCAGAAGGCGCACTGTCTCTTAACAGATCCGCTGCGTTCAAGCCAAACTCATCATGAGTTAAATTTCGGTCTACATCACCAACAGCTAACTCATTGATAGTATTGTGTACTCTATTGCTATCATCGATAATTCTTTCTTCTAAACTTACTTGAATTTGATAATCGCCGAGGGCCACGACATCGCCATGGTTGAGTGCCAATTCATTTCCTTGACCAACCGGCGTCACGGCATTATTTACAAAGGTACCATTCGTCGATAAGTCTTTAATCAAGTACTTTTCACCAAATTTGATCAGTTCACCATGCTTACTTGATATGACTCTTTCAGGGTCAGGCAATGTCCAATCACACTGTTCAGAGCGCCCAAAACTGACCTTGTCATGTTCACCTGTCGCATCAAAAACGAACTCAGTGTCAATCTCTGGAGTGAACTTATGAAAACTTGTAATGGTTAAAACCAACGTCATGTAAACCTCGCCAAAGGAACTGCTTAATATATAAATTTAGTTCTTAATAGTTAGGCAACCACTTATTAACACTAAGATTAATAATGCCTAATCAAATAATAATTGTATTTCACGAACGGAATAATGAATTAATTTCTCAGCAAAGCAATCTAGGATTATTACGCAGAACAAAATATACAACGAGGTTCAAATTTTTGACGCTTAACTTTTCATTCGTCAAAAAACCGATGTTAGCTTAACCGAGAAATCTTCATTTAATCATTTTTCATTAGCAGATGAGTTATATATTCACACCATCATTTTATATGGAGCCTCGTGATGGACGACAAAAATAAAGACAGTTCTATAAATAAAGAATGCAGTGGCGATAAAACCAAAATTGTAAAGACTCAAAAAAGAGAAAATACAAATGACAATAAGGGCAATATAAACAATGAAGGCTCTGCCCTAAATAATAATGAAACAAATACAAAAGTGTCTCAGAACCTAAACACAATTCCACCAGCAAATAAATTAGTGCGTAATATTGATAATGATGATAAGCAAACTCGATCTGATTCATTGCTCGGGGAGACGGTAAAAAACCGTTATGAAATTGAATCTTTGATCGGTCATGGTGGTTTATGTGACGTCTTTTTGGCGAAAGACAAAATTCTTGAATCTTCTGGAGCAGATGTCCCCTATGTCGCATTAAAGGTACTACAAAAAGAGTATGCGTCTCAGCCAGAAACCGCCCGCATGCTGATTCGTGAAGCACAACAAACTCAGAAGCTTAGTCACCCCAACATCATCCGAGTCTACGATTTTGGAGTAGACGGAGAAATCTATTTCCTCGTGATGGAATATGTTGATGGGGAGACATTAGAAGGACTTATTCAACGCTCTAGACCGGACGGGTTAAAGTACAACGCCACCCTTTCAATTCTGAGCCAAACGTTAGATGCATTATCGTATGCACATTCACTTGGTGTGGTCCATGCAGACTTAAAGCCCGCAAACATCATTCTCACTTCGGAAGGTAAAGTGAAGTTGCTGGACTTTGGCGTCTCTAAAACGCACCAACTGAAGCATGACCAATATGCAGCAAAACGAAAATCACAAGACACTGACACGCTGGGTTATACACCGAATTATGCCTCACTTGATATCTTGTCGGGCAAAGAACCGAAACAAAGTGACGATCTGTTTGCGTTTTTCTGCATTACTTTCGAGTTGCTGAGCTGCAAACACCCATACGGACGAACCCCAGTCAACGAAGCGCTTAAAAAAAGCGTTAAAGTAAGCAAGCCATCTCATTTTCCATTTTCAAAGTGGCGCATCTTCTCTAAAGCTTTTGCTACTGGTGTCATCCCTTCTCAGCTCAGCGCTACTGATATCAAGCACCTGTTAAATAAGAACCGTTGGTCACTTTATTCAGGTATAGCCGCCAGTCTTGCCTTAATGGGTTTGTTAGGTACGTTCTATCAACAACAGCAAAATACCATTAACCAACTCAACCTTACTCTCATAGAAAAAGATCAAGCCATCGAATCTGCAGAGCAACTGTTAAATACGCTTCCGGAGCAAACCAAAGCGTTAATTGACAACAAACAAGGGATACACCCAGTGATTGCTGCTGGTTTCCTACGTTTGTATAAACCGCATATCCTTGGAGAATTTGAAGCAAAGATCGATGACGTACTTAACTCTGATGTAACGACTTATCCAAACTACAAACAGATTGAATCCATCTTACAGCAAGCAAAAATCTATTACCCAGACTCCCATAAAATCGAAGTTTTGGCATTGGATATTCAATCAAGCAAACACTCTACTCTGCTTTCTATTGCGAGACAGATAAACAGCCACTTAGAAAAATCCTTGTACACCCAGCAAGACGAGGCTAAATCTATTTACGATCTCAAAAAGGAACTCCATGAAATACATAAAGAGTACCCTTTCACTCCTAGCTCGTTGGCAAGCGAAGTCTTTGGTCAACACCTCAATGAAGCGCTAAAAATGCGCGATGCAGCAGCTTTAGTCACACTCATCAAAGTTGGAAACTCCTTTTTTGCTGAGTCTGAAGAACATCAGCAAAATTTGGCGATCAGCAATACAATGAAAGATGCGGTATTGGAAATGAAACTTTACGAGACCGCAAAAGAGAGCTCAACGCCGTTGCCTTTCCCTGCTGATGCTGCACGATTGTTGTATCAGGAAGAGTTTGAAGGACTGCACTACCGACTCAACCAAGCTCGCACAACGGTTAACCTAGATAAGCTCGTCAAAGATATTGATGCATTTTCTGAAAATTTCCCGCCGGGTTTCCAAGATATTAATGATCTGCGATTCCAAACCGCCGATAAGTACCTACAGTTTTCTGACATTCTTTTAAACAAGCGGAAGTCTAAAAGTGCGAGGCGTGCGATGAAGAAGGCAAACGAGCTGTTAAAACGCGTCGAAACGGAAGCTGAACAGAGTTAATGACTACAAAAGTTGATGAGGGGCATATCGCCCCTTATTTTAACGTAAAAGCGCTTGCCTTTATGCAAACTGATGACTAATTTTATTTTAGAGTGTGCTAATCCGTATAAATAGGTAGAAGTTTGACCACAGGGAAGATCGAAGTCGATAACATCAGCATTTTAGTCATTGATGACTGTTCAACCTCTTCAACGTTGATCAAGCATCAACTCGTCTCGCTGGGAGCCAAAATATCCAACATTACCTGCGTTAACAATGCGCAGCAGGCGTTGAGTGCTACTAAGACTCGCTTTTACTCGTTCATCATTATGGATTATCACCTGTCTTCTAAGTTGACCGGGCTTGATCTAATTAACCTGATGAGTCGAGCGAAATTGATATCAGACACAACAGCCGTGCTTATGATATCTGGTGACGCTACGCAAGAAACCGTGCTCACTGCGCTTTCTGGTCGTGTTAGACATCTACTTACTAAGCCGCTTCAGACAAAAGCACTACAAACTAAAATGCTCACTGCTTTACAAGAGCAGCATCACCTTGCTGAAGTAAAACAATACCTTAGCAAAGTTTCAGTGCTTTCTCTCAATGATGTTGCGCAACTGCATAAGAAATACGCGACCAGTGTTTGTGTTGAATCACTCTTAATTGATACTTTGATTGAAGCGAAACAGTTTGAGGTACTAGAGAACTTCCTTCCTTTTTGCAACGACAAAGAACACGCGAGTCGAATTTGTGCTGAAGCATTCCTACTTCACCAAAAAGGTAAGATCCGTGAAGCTGTTGAAGTCCTTGCAAATTACGTCACACACAATCCGCTTTGCTTAAGGGCTATCGATAATCTTGTCGGGCTTTATGAAACCTTAGGGCAACACAATAACGCCTCTATACTTGCAAACCGAGCCTTTGAACTCACCCCTAGTAGCAGTGCAAGACTGATTACTGTATCTAGGGTTCTGTCAAAACTCGCTCAGTTCGAGCGACTGTACGACGTTGGTTACCTTTACGCATCCAATGTTTCATCCACGGATACTCAGTGGCTCGCTGCGATGAATACTTATGTTGACTTGATTAGTGAACATTTTAAGACACTCACTAATGCAAATGACAAAAAGAAAGTACTCCTAAAGCTCAATGAATTTTGTTTGCTCGCTGAGAAACAGCTTAATCGTAACCAACAAGTTGATTTAGCCGCTTTTAAGCAGATGATGCAATGTAAGCTTCTTTTACTAGAATCACGTCCGGAGTACGCCCACAGAAAGCTAATGCACTCACTTAGCTACTACTACGCAACGCCGAACAAAGCACCTTTACTGCTATTAAAACAAGCCATTCCTTTGATGGATTTTTTCGGCGAGTTTGCTATCAAGCGTTGCTTGTTAACCTTACTTGCAGCGAAGTCAGGAACCGCTTTAAAACTCAGCGAACAAAAGAACTCCGATGACGAGACATTAGGCAAAAGATACCCTTTCTCAGTCGAAATGCGCCTCAAGCGGCTATCGGATAACAACATTGAAGCGACAGACATCATTTTGGATGAGAGCATTGAATTCCTTTCTCAGCGTCCACTACCACCAAATTGGTCTAACTGGCTCAAAGATTATCTTTCGGGATCGTATTCGACCCAGTTACCAATACCTTTTAACTTACAAGCCACACAGTGGAGATGAATAATGATCAATTTCGAAGTGTTGAATACCTACATGGACAACGATGTCGACATTATCTTTGCTGTTTTCTCGACTTACATGGAAGACTACGAAGATGGATTAGAAAGAATCAACCAACTCAACGCAGAGCAGAACTGGGGGGACTTATTCTTATTATCACACAGCTTAAAAGGCATCCTTTCTAGCTTTGGAGAAGAGTCAGCTGTAACCGCATTGAGCAACATTGAGGAGCACACAAGAGACAATATCGCACCGGATAGCGGGGATCTAGCTATAGTTAATAAAGAGCTGGTGACGATAAACCAGCAAATAACAGATTACTTATCTAACATGGATCAGTAACAACACTATAAAAAATATACGTTAATTGGAATGCTAGGCTATGAATAACACGAATTTTAAAGAGTTGATAGATTCACTTAAGGATCTGACTCCAACTCAAAAAAAATACTTAATAAGTCAAACTCAACTCTCTTTGGACGAAAGCGAACTTCTTAAAAACAAGGACTTACTTACACCCGAAGAGCTTGAGCTTTTGCTTGCAGTGACAAACGCGAAGTGAAAGCGAGACGTTAGAAGCTAACCTACTCATTAGTTTACTTTAATGCTCTAGTTCACTTTGATTTCTAACTAGGGGTAAGCGAGCCTTACCCCTAGTTTTTATCAAATAGACACCCATCTTGAGGTTACTTGGGTATAGGCTTAATTTTCATTCATCTTGCCTTGGTATTCTTGCTGTAACTTTTCCTTTTGATCTGCTTTTACTTCCGCCCAGCTTCCGTTGTTTTCAATCGCTGTCACCCGAGCTTGGTATTTCTCTACTGCTCGATTTAAAACAGAATAAGGGTCAACGCCCTGCTCTTTTTCTAACGCCATCAGGATATTTAAGTAGTTCCACAACACATCGCCAAGTTCATCTTCTAGATAACACTGACGCTCTTTAGCGATCTCTTCGCTGACTTCTTCAAGCTCTTTGTGTAGCGCATCAAAATACGTTTCTGAGCCTCTATACCAAGTGTTGTTCTTGTCGTATTCAGCTTTGCGCTGAGCAATGTCAAACAAGGCTTTAAAGCTCTCCATTGCTTTCTCCTCTTTACACCAAGATTTGTGCTTTCAATTAGATAGTCACTCACTCTAAGTAATTTAAATTCAAAAAGAAAGCATCCGTTATTCACCTCATTTTTTTCAGTATCATCACAAACAAAGTGAACTTAAAGCCTCTCATTAATAACAATATGTTATGCAATCAATAACCAATGATAATTTCATGTTTTCAATGTTAGCCATTATCTTAATCCCAATGACGTTGTTTGTTGGGGCACGGTTGTTGTTCGAACAACACCTAACAAGCCGAGATAAGAAGGTTAAATATGAAATTTCTTCACACTATGATCCGCGTTGCTGATCTAGATAAGTCCATTGAGTTTTACACCAAAGTTCTTGGTATGAGCGAGCTTGATCGCTTCGAAAACACGGAATACCGCTACACGCTCGTATTTGTGGGCAACGCAGACCAACCAGACAGCGCGACGATTGAGCTGACTTACAACTGGGACACAGACAGTTATGACCTAGGTAATGCGTTCGGTCACATGGCATTAGGTTGTGAAGATATTTACGCTGCATGCGACAAAATCAAAGCACTTGGTGGCAATGTCGCTCGTGAACCCGGCCCAATGAAAGGCGGTGAAACTCATATCGCATTCATCAAAGACCCTGACGGTTACCAAATCGAATTGATTCAAACAAGCAAATAACGAGGTTAGTCATGAAAGATACATTGTTTCAACCTGTACAACTTGGTTCTCTAACGCTTCAGAACCGTATCGTTATGCCGCCAATGACTCGCTCTCGTGCAAGCCAACCTGGTAACGTCGCAAACGACATGATGGCTGAGTACTATGCACAGCGCGCATCTGCGGGCTTGATTGTTGCAGAAGGCACACAGATTTCACCTATGGGTCAAGGTTACGCTTGGACACCGGGTATTTACAGCCAAGAACAAATCGCAGGCTGGAAAAAAGTCACTGACGCAGTACACGCAAAAGGCGGTGCGATCTTCGCTCAGCTTTGGCACGTAGGCCGTGTGACCCACCCTGACAACATCGGCGGTGAGCAACCAATTTCTTCTTCTGCACTAAAAGCAGAAAACGTGAAAGTGTTTATCGATAACGGCACGGATGAGCCTGGTTTCGTTGACGTGGTAGAACCACGTGAGATGACGAAAGAAGACATCAAAGTGGTTATTGAAGAGTACCGTCAAGCGGCATTAAATGCGATTGAAGCGGGCTTTGATGGCATCGAGCTGCACGCAGCAAACGGCTACCTTGTAAACCAGTTCATCGATTCTGAAGCAAACAACCGTACAGATGAATACGGTGGTTCAGTTGAAAACCGTCTACGTTTCTTGGGTGAAGTGGTTGAAGCGATGACTCAAGCGATCGGTGCTGAGCGCGTTGGTGTTCGTCTTGCTCCGTTTACGTCACTAAACGGTACTGTAGATAAAACACCAGTAGAAACTTACACAGCTGCTGCGGCGCTGCTTGATAAGCTAAACGTTGTTTACATGCACATTGCAGAAGTAGACTGGGATGACGCACCAGATACGCCTGCTGAGTTCAAAACAGCCGTTCGTGAAGCTTACAAAGGCACTATCATCTATGCTGGTCGCTACAACACAGAGAAAGCGGCTGAAGCTCTAGAAAGTGGCCTGGCAGATATGGTTGGCTTTGGTCGTCCGTTCATCGCTAACCCTGACCTACCGAACCGTATCAAGAACGATTACCCATTAGCGGCTCACGATCCTGCGACGCTGTTTGGTGGTAACGAAAAAGGTCTGTTGGATTACCCAACTTACCAAGCAAACTAAATTGCTTCGCTTGCCTAGTTCAGCCGACTTATTTAAATAGGCAAGTTGAATAGACAAAAACCCCGCAGATGCGTTTGAGTGCATCTGCGGGGTTTCTTTTTAGCGTCCGGTGTTGTCTGACATTATGGTTTTGGCATTAGAGTTTTCTCTAACGACGCTGACAAGAAGTGCAACCACGACAAGCCGAGCGTGTGGTTTTATCCAACAAACTTCGCTGCACTTTGCAGTATGCGTTCTTTAATGCACGGCGAGCCGCAAACCAATCTTCAGGCTTAGTCAGAATCAAATAGCCATTGAAGCGCTTCACTAACTCCACTCTGTGTTTATCAATAAAGCGGCTGTCAAAACCAATATCGAAGTAATCCAAAGCTTCTTCGATACAAGTAAAGCTGGCAATCTTGGCTTGAATATCGTTTTGGCTCATAGCCTCGTTTCTGAGTTTGTTCACTTGGCTTTCAGTATAAAAACTTCCGTTCAACCGTTCTTTGATTTACATCCGTAGCACGTCATTTTGCTAGAAACCGCTGAGTTTTAAATTTTCAAAATGAAAATCAATATAAGAAGTCATCCTGCAAAACTCTTCTCATCTTCAGAATGCTTTTTAACTCACTGATTTTATGAGCCTAATTTTTGGTGCGCATTTTGCGTTAGTGAGTTTGTTGACTAGGGAGAGATGATGATGACTTACCGAGCAGAAATAGATGGATTACGAGCGATTGCCGTCCTATTAGTGATCTTTTTCCACGCAGACATCGAAGCGTTTGCTGGTGGCTTTATTGGCGTAGATGTGTTTTTCGTGATCAGTGGCTACTTAATTACCACAATTGTGATAAACGATTTGGATAAGAACCAATTCAGCCTTGCTGATTTCTACGAGCGCCGCATTCGCAGGATTCTACCCTTACTGCTGTTGGTTATTGCAGTGTGTTATCTACTCTCTTGGTGGCTGTTCCTTCCACATGCACACAAAGAGGTGGGCGAGTTTTCTGTGTCTTCCATTCTGTCCGCTTCTAATGTTTTGCTTTACCTCAAAGGGCACAATTATTTTGGGCTGGAAGAACAAGCCAATCCGCTCTTTCATACTTGGAGCTTAGGTGTAGAAGAACAATACTACATTGTCATCCCTCTTCTGCTTATGCTTCTGGCACGTGGCAAACTCATGTCTTACCTCACCTTCTTCATTGCGGTGTTTGCACTAAGCCTGATGACTATTTGGTACGCCAGTGGCGATCCTGATTTCGCCTTTTACATGATTTTCTCTCGTGCGTGGGAACTGGCGGCGGGCTCTCTGATTGCCCTAGTGATGCGCAAAACCGTCATCAAACCCAACAACACCTTAGCAATGATTGGTTTAACGCTAGTTCTCGCCTCTGCTTTGTTGTTTGATAAATCAAAAGATGGCGCTGGGCTCATGCTGTTAATCCCTGTGATTGGCACCGCACTTATCATCTTGTTCTCATCCAAAGACAACACGCTGGGTAAAGCTCTAAGCCTCAAATCAGTGGTTTTTGTTGGGTTGATCAGCTATAGCCTTTATTTATGGCATATACCATTGCTGGTTTTTTATCGCTACGTACTTACTGCCGGACAAGAGTTCAGCCTAGCGTTTTATCTTGTCGCTCTATTTGCCTTTTCTTACTTAACTTGGCGCTTTGTTGAAAAACCTTTCCGTAGCCGCAAGAAAATCGGCATGAGCACACTTGCTGCATCACTTGTGTTAGTCACCCTGCCGCTGCTTGCTTTTGGTGTCGTCGGTCATAAAAATGGGGGCTTTCCAGACCGTAGTGCGTTTTTCGAAGCTATGCGTGTAAACAATGGCTATGGCATTGCATGTAATGGTAATACAACCATCAACGACACTTGTTCATCATCTTCAGAGCCTACTGTCGCAGTATTGGGTAACAGCCACAGCATGGTCTTTGTTCAGCAACTCTCGAATGACACACCAACGGGAGTTGTCCAGCTTACGCAAGATTCTTGTGCGGTGGGTTATGTCGACATGATTGCAGGAGTCAATAATCTATCGTGTCGAAGCTTCTTCACCGATGCAGTAGAAACCATTCAGAATACGCCTTCAATTCGACGCGTGGTGATTTCTTCTAACTTCAATAAAGAGCTCTCTAAGCAAGACTACCAAGCTTCGCTCACCCATCTATTGAACGAGTTAGAAGACAGAGAAATCGTTGTCTTTGGTCCAACACCTTCTGCACCGCATGCTATTGGCGAATGCTTATGGAAAGCGCAATTGTTTGGTGACAACACAGGCAATGAATGTGACTTTTCGCCGAAGCAGTCACACCCGCATCATGTAGCGACGCTGGCAGCGTACTTTGACCAATTTGAACATGTGGAGTTTGTCGACCTTACTAACTACATCTGCCAAGAGGGTAAATGCGCAATGAAAGTGGGCAGCAACAATGCCATGTACACCGATTCAAGCCACCTCTCTTACAAAGGCGCAGAAATTGTATTGAGTAGCTATCAAAAGGAGTTGAGTGACAATCAACAACTCACTGCTCAACATTAACCCAATGACAAAAGGAAGAGAGCTCAGCGCTAACCCAAACGCTGAGCTTTTTTATTTAAAGATTCTTGGGTCGAAAGCAAAATCAAGCTTCTCTGCTTTCTTCAGGATCTCTTTCATCTTGGGATGGTTTGGATTGACGACGTAGTTGTTGTCACGAGGCGAAATCGTTGAAGGCACTTGCAGTGCAGCAAACTCAGGATGTGGATCGTTGAGAAACTGGTCGCCAATGTATTGTGTGGATTCACTAGCAGGAATGGAGCGCCAAGCGACTGGTAAGTCTTCTTCATCCAGTGCAGCAATTAAGTATTCCGGCATCTCGATACGATACAAATCGTAAAGCTTGGTTATCGCCGGATCGTTGTTTACATGAACGAAAACTTCTAGCGAGCAGAGAGATTCGGATTGAGAAAAGTACAGTGCTTCGGTTCCTTTGGAGTTCCATCGCCCACCGTATAACTTGGCACCGATTGGGCTAAATGGAGACTCAGAGAACTTCTTTTGAGTCAGTCGATAGAGCTTCATATTACGAGAATACCCCGTGCTCTAGTCTTCCAATCAAATCTTTGACGATTTCAAAATCAACCGTGGTTGAAACCATGTCTAATGGGCGCTTGCCGCCCAAACCGTAAACATTTTCCCGCATCCAACCTAGTGCGCGTTCTTCATCATCAAACAGTTCTGTTGCTAGCTTAAGTAGCATCGCTAAACGATAGATGGCATCACTCTCTTGCGTGTTGAAGCGTTCTTCGTTTTTGAGTCGACGTTTGATGGTGCTCACTGGGATCAATGTGACGTGTTGGAATTCGCTTTGAGAAAGCTTCACACGCTCGACGATATTACGGTATACCTTTGGCTCAAAGCCTTTATGAACCGCATCGGTACGACCGGTTTCGGCATCTTCAATGCCCAGCATAAACCAGAAGTTTGCCTTGTGAGGCAGCTTCGGTTTAAAGCTTTTTAATGTTGCCGTTGCCATACTGAGCTCCTATAGACCAAATGGTCTTATTATTATGGTCCATATGAGCTCAATTATCAATCGCACAAATTGCAGCCACAGTAAAACAGGCGCTAATCAGAGCAAGAGAAACGTTAAGGCTTGTCTACGCCTACGTATTTCACTCCAGAAAGCAACGCCATATCGCGATTCCAAGTGGCGAGGTCGTGTTGATTAAACTTGCTGAGATCATCGTGTCCACACGCTCTTGCCATCACTTGCATCAACTCAGCCGAGGCTTCAAAGAAGTTCTTCAATTGAACCGAGGCTTTATCCACATTCAACCGCTGTCTTAAGTCGACTTTTTGTGTCGCAATGCCTGCTGGACAATTGTTGGTATTACACATTCTCGCGGCTACACAACCTATCGACTGCATCGCACTGTTAGAAATCGCAACGCCATCTGCACCGAGCGCCATCGCTTTTACAAAGTCCATTGGAACACGCAGTCCACCCGTGACAATTAACGTGACACGGTCACTCATACCTTGTGCATCCAGATAACGTCTTGCTCTAGCGAGAGCGGGAATAGTTGGCACGCTGATGTGATCACGGAACATAGCAGGCGCTGCGCCCGTACCTCCTCCACGACCATCCAAAATGATGTAATCCGCACTGGCATCGAGTGCGAATTGAATATCTTCTTCGATATGGTTTGCACTGAGCTTGAAGCCTATCGGGATACCACCTGTCACTTCCCTTACCCGATCTGCAAACTTTTTAAAATCTTCTGCGGTATGCAGATCTTTAAACGTCGGGGGTGAAATCGCAGATTGCCCTTCGGGAATGCCACGCACTTGCGATATTTTACCCACATTTTTATTGGCTGGTAGATGACCACCAGTCCCTGTTTTTGCTCCCTGCCCACCTTTAAAGTGGAAGGCTTGAACATTGAGCAACTTAGATTCGTCGTAACCAAATTGCGCACTCGCCAACTCATAGAAATAACGCGAGTTCGCTGCTTGCTCTTCTGGCAGCATGCCACCTTCTCCGGAACAGATTCCGGTTCCGGCTAACTCCGCACCTTTCGCAAGTGAGATTTTGGCTTCTTCTGATAGCGCGCCAAAGCTCATGTCAGAGACAAACAATGGGATTTTTAGTACCAGCGGCTTCTTCGCTTTTGGACCAATCACCAATTCGGTTTTGACTGGCACATCCTCCATCAGAGGTTTGGTTGCCATTTGTGCGACCATCATTTGCAGGTCATCCCAATGTGGCAATTGGTCTCTCGGCACACCCATCGCCGTCATCGGTCCATGGTGCCCTAACTTTGATAGCCCTTCTCTTGCCAGTTGGTGAATAAACTCAACTGTGGGTTCTTCTTGCGTCGCCACTGCAATTGGGATCTCGTTATGTCCAGCTTGGATACCCGGACCTTCTTGTCCCACTTGCTCAGAGGTGAACTGCTTATGCGTCCCATCGCAGAAAGGCGCATTTGCGGTGTGTTTACACTGACACAGATACGCATCTTCATCCTTCTCAGCGACAAAGCTCATGGGTTTAAAATCGGTTCCGGCGTGGGAGCCATCACAATAAGGTTGGTTCTTAGATCGCCCGCATCGACAAAAGTAATATTCTTGTCCTTGCACAAGCTCAACTTTGATGGGTTTGTTATCCGCTATTACTGGTTTGCTCATTTTGCTTCCCTTTTTCAATGCCATACTCTGTGGTTGGCTTTCAGTAAGCGTAGAACAGCTCAAGTAAAGCGTCAGGGGAATAGAGATTTACCTATACTTTATGTGGGTCTCAACACTCTGGAGGCTAACATGACCATGTCAACCCGGCTCGACCACTATTTGACTGAGCATCATATTCACTTTCAAACCGTGAATCACAGTCATAGTAATAGTTCGCTGCAAAGCGGTGTTGCAGCGGGTATCCCTCTCAATAACTTGGCAAAAGGCGTGATTTTGGAAGATCACCAAGGTCGTCATATGATGGCTGTCTTGCCTGCGAATAATAAAATCAGCTTGTCTCGATTGAATGACGAGCTCAACGCCTCTTTCCATTTAATCAAAGAAAGAGAAGTCTATCGTTTGTTTACCGATTGCGATAACGGCGCGATACCTCCGGTGGGTAGCGCTTATCACATGGCAACCATTTGCGATGAAATGCTCGCCAATTTAGAGCATGTGTATTTGGAAGCAGGCGATCACGAAACCTTGATTAAGTTGGATAAAGAAGCGTTCCGTGAACTGATGGGAGAAAGTCGTTTTCTACGTTTTAGTAGTCAGGTATTTCATTAGTCTTAAGCTGCAATGAATGCAGTGCCTAGAACAAGTTGGCTCTTGTTGTGACGATTTCATTTTGAATTGCTTTCGCGACAAGAGCCTTTATTCGTCCTTATCTTCAGCGTCTTTAATCTCCTCAACCAAACCCGCCCTGTCAATTCGATAATGCGCGAGATCGTGAGCAAGAAAGAGATGACCAGAGTAAGCTGTTTGAGCTTCTTGCCGAATCTGCTCGATCGAGACTTCCGCTTCAGGGCTAAATTGATAACGAGGACTAAAGTGAGTGAGAATCAAGTTCGGGACTTGTTTTGCCTGCGCATAACTGGCGACTTGTGAGGAATAGGCGTGACCGACTTCTCCTGCTCGCTCTTTCATCGCTTCTGAGTACGTTGATTCATGTACCAACAGGTGCGCGCCTTCAATTAGACTATCGAGCGTTTCTGGTTTGTCGTTATCACCACAAATAATCACTTTTCTCGGTGGATGTGCAAGCTTAGTAAACGCCTTACTCATTAAGGTTTGACCTTGGTACTCCACATCATTACCCCGCACAAGTTCTCCCCAGATAGGTCCCCTCGGTATGTTCAATTGCTCAAGCTTATCGATGTCTGGATACATACGAATGGTTGACTCTTCAAAACAGTAAGCAAAGCTAGGAACACGATGGGAAAGTGCAGTTGCGGTAATCGTAAACTGACCAATTTCAATCGAATCAAACTGCTCTACTTCAATGAAGTGAAGTTCAAATGGTAGATAGAGTTTGGTGAACGCCTGAGTCGCTTCAAACCACTGTTTAATCCCCTCTGGCGCAATGATCGTCAGAGGATCTTTGCGGTTATTCATGCCTGCACTGGCGAGCAAGCCCGGTAAACCATAGCAATGGTCACCGTGAATGTGAGTAATACAGATAGCTCGCAAGTAATTCAGTGATAACGGAGTGTGTAGCAATTGGTGTTGAGTCGCCTCTCCACAGTCAATCAGAAACCACCCTTTCCCCTTGCTCTCCAGCAAAGCAATCGCAGAAACATTACGGGATTTAGTTGGAACCCCAGAGGACGTTCCTAAGAAATACAGCTCCATATGACTTCTCATTCCTTAAGTAAAAGCTCTAATCACTCATAAAGTTTAGCATTCGATTCAGTGATAAATTGCATGATTCTGACCGATTTTAACACTAAGCTTTAAATATCAATTAAACATCCGTTTAAAACAAGCGTACCAAAACACACTAATTACCATTCACTATTCTATAACACTTAAGCCGCACTTTTTGAGTGGACATCAAACACCACAGGGCTTTTTCGTGAAACATCCACGATGTATAAATAGAGCTTAACTATAACATTTACAGATATTTATACCCAAAACTACAAACCATTAGTTATATGAGATGGTAATAACAAATCCTGAAACTCAATGTTACAACTATGTTAATTATTTTTATGCTTGAGTTGAGTGTTTAGCAAATAACCTACTCATCCCCTGTATAGGTTATTAGGCACTTTTATTTAAAACGCATCCTAAAAACACATGGAGTTTCAGAGTGATATGAAGACAAGGAATGCAAAACTCGCGCTTGCAATAGGTATAGCGCTCAGCTCCCCTAAGTTATACGCCGCTGGATTTCAATTATCCGAACATTCTGCCGCTGGTCTAGGGCGCGCCAATGCAGGCGAAGCCGCCATAGCAGACGGCGCATCGGTGGTTGCCCATAACCCTGCTGCCATTACGATGTTCGATTCTTACCAATTGTCCGTAGGTGCTGCTTACATCATGCCAGAAGTTCGCGTAACCGGTAACGGACCTTCAGAATCCTTTAATAATCAGCTAACCAATAATGACGTCGTCGACAATGTGGTTGTGCCATCTTTTTATATCGCAGCCCCAATCAATGACTCGTGGTCATGGGGGCTTGGTATCTTCACAGACTTTGGTTTGGCAACCGAATACCCTGATGACTACTTAGCCGGACCGATTGGTGGGGAAACCAGTTTAGAAACGATTAATTTTAACCCTACCATCGCCTACCGAATCAACGACGAGTTCAGTGTTGGTGTTGGCGCTAGCATTGTTTATGGTAAAGCCAAGCTCACACGTACATTGGGTATTCTTGCCGATGCCATCAATGCCGATACGGGTGCAAACTTTGCACGCACAGATATTGCAAAATCACTCGATGGTGATGGCTGGGGTTACGGTTTTAACCTCGGCGCACTTTGGGAGATCAACGAGAGGCACCGTTTCGGATTAAGCTATCGATCTAAAGTGGATGTGAATTTCGAAGGCGATTATTACTCAGACATCCCAAGTGCGATTTCGATGCCGGGTCAAACCGTGACGGGTGACCTAACCCTAAACCTGCCGAGCATTACTGAGCTCTCTGGTTTCCATCAGATCACTGACCCACTGGCTATTCACCACAGTGTAATGATGACGGGTTGGGATGTGTTTGAAGAAATCCGCGCCACCGTTGATGGGCAAGAAGTTCTGCAAAAGGATGAGAACTTCGAAAATGCCTTCAAATATGCGTTTGGGGCAACTTACCAACTCAACCCTTCCTTCACTCTGCGCGCCGGTATTGCTTATGACGAAACGCCTAATGTGAACGACAAGAGCATTAGCTTGCCAGATTCCGACCGAATCAATTACAGCTTTGGTGCCACGTACGCCTTCAATCAAAACAGCCGAATCGACTTTGGATTCACCTTTATTGATGCCGAAGAAGTCACGTTCACTGAACCGCTTGAGCCGCACGCTCTACCGGGTGTTGATATCGCTTATCGCTCCGAAGGGGACGCCTACATATACGGAATCCAATACAACCACTCTTTCTAATTATTCCTGACTGAGTCAATAACACTAATTACAGGGAAGCAAATCATGCACGGAATAAACAAAACGGTTGTCGCTGCACTCATCAGTTCTGGTCTTTTGATGGGTTGTAACAGTGACGATTATGATGAACCGCAAACCTCTAGCGGTTATGAATTATCTGAATACGGTACACCAGAATTATGTGGCAACGGTCAGGAATGGGCGAGCGCAGAACAAGTCACCGCAATTGAAAACCTGGTCGAACTTGCCGAAGACAACAGCGTGGTAACACTGCCCGCTGGTTGTTTCAAAATGAACAATCAATTGACGGTCGATTCGAAGAATAACCTCGTCTTACGTGGTGCTGGTATCGACCAAACCTACCTCGACTTCAGTGGCGTGGATGGCAAAGACGGTATTGCCATCAGTGGTGGTTCGAACATCACCGTATCCGATCTCCAAATTGCAGAAGCCTCTAAGAACGGTCTTAAAGCCGACGGGGTTGAAGGCATCATTATTCGTGATGTCGCAGCGGTTTGGCTCGAAGTGCCTCGTGCACGTGACGAAGATGGCAACCTACGCGGCACTTACGGCATCTATCCAGTAAAATCTCAAAACGTCTTGATTGAAGATACATGGAGTTACGGCAGTGCCGATGCGGGTATCTATGTGGGTCAAACCATCGGTGCAGTTATCCGTGACAACGTAGCGGAAAAGAACATTGCCGGTATCGAGATTGAAAACAGTTCGAATGTGGATGTCTACGACAACTTAGCGCTAGGAAACACGGGCGGTGTGCTGCTGTTTGACCTACCGGGCGCTACCACTATTGGTCGCTTAATTGATGATGTACGTATCTTTGATAACGTCATTCGTGACAACAACTTAGAGAACTATGTTGATACCACGTGTCAAAATGGGCTTGGCGGCTGTGGCGTGGTAGGCATCGTCCCTCCTGGTACTGGCGTCGTCATTCTGTCCGGACGTAATAGTGAGTTCTTCAACAACGCGATTACTAACCACGACTCAATGGCACTTGCTATGACGAGTTACTTGTTGGTGAACGGCGATCCCAACGCTTACAGCCCTCTCAATGGGACATCTGAAGGCAATGCCGTTATGCAGGGCTGGAACCCTGTTCCGACCAACATGTATTTCCACGACAACACCATTACCAACACGGGCGCCAATCCAAATGGTTCTCTGATTGAGGATATGATTTTAGCGTACACATTGAATCATCAAGCCTTCCCTGCTCTGTTTTATGATGGCGCTGGTGAGTCACTGATTCGTTCACAGATGTTTGCACCATTGCGTGATGCGCTCAACGGTATGACAGGAACAACCAACTGGAATTACCTTACCGAGTTTACCGATGCAGACAGCAACTGTTTAGTGAACAATGGCGCAAGTGTCGGTGTATTGGTTGATAACATGGACCCAACCGCCATTGGTCGTTATGCGGAAAACCCAGCCAATGCAGATTTCTTATACGAGAAAGAGCAAACAACGCTACTTACCGCTGGTTGTGATTCTAAGACGCCATTAGACATCAATACCGTCACAATTAATGGCGTGGTGTATGGCTACAATCAAACCGAAGACGGAGCGACGGATCCTGATAATCCAGATACACCAAACGGTATCGTCGGCAACGCAAGCTGCGCCCTAGATGACGTGACGGGTATTAACTGGGATGCGATTACTCGTGAAAGCGCGACATACGGTGAAAACTGTGTGAGCTTGTCGCAATACAATCTGTTTGAAGATGCCAAAGATCCAACACAAAATCTTAACTTAGCGGCATCTGCGAAAGGTACTTTGTATGAGATGAACGTTGAACTCTTTACTGACTACGCACGCAAATACCGCTTTGTTGTGATGCCGAACGAAGCCTCTGCAGGCTATCGTGAGCAAGAGGTGTTCGACTTCCCAGTCGGTACCGTATTGATCAAAACCTTTGCGCTACCTTCGAGTACTGAGAATGCTCGTGGTGAAAACGAAGAGCTCATTGAGACTCGCCTATTGATTCGTCGTGACAGCGGTTGGATTGCCTTGCCTTACGTATGGAATGAAGACAAAACCGACGCTTACCTGACTGCCGTATCGGTACCCTTTGAGCGCAGCGTAGAACATAACGGCGAAACGCTTAATTTCACTTATGAAGTACCAAGCCGAAATGAGTGTACCTTGTGTCACAAAGTAGAATCTGATGTCTCCGATCCTACTGGTAACACACAGCCAAAAGGTTTCTCTCCTATTGGTCCTAAAGCTCGTAACCTAAACAGTGCTCAAGATGTCTCTGATGGCTCGCCAGTCAACCAACTTGTACATTGGGAAACGCTGGGGCTATTTACAGAAGCTTTACCAGATACACCAGAGAACTTACCTAAGACCCCTGTCTTTGATACCGAAGCGGGAGCAAG
Organism: Vibrio sp. SCSIO 43155; assembly: GCF_023716605.1. Classification (NCBI taxonomy): domain Bacteria; kingdom Pseudomonadati; phylum Pseudomonadota; class Gammaproteobacteria; order Vibrionales; family Vibrionaceae; genus Vibrio; species Vibrio sp. SCSIO 43155. The sequence goes on from NZ_CP071853.1 coordinate 1,268,828, forward strand.
TAATCTAACGGATACTGAGCTACTGGATTACGCCAAAGCGTACCTTGATGTGAACTGTGCGCACTGCCATCGCACCGAAGGTAAAGCGGCGAGTAATCCATTCAAGTTTGAATACTGGCGTGAAGGGATCAGTGAAATGGGTATTTGCGCTCGTGGTATCACCTTCCACAAAGGCCCATCTCCGTATGTGATTGTACCGGGTAATCCAGAAAACTCTGTGCTGCACTACCGCATCAATGTCGACAACGGAAATATGATGCCAGAACTAGGCAGACACGTTGTTCACGATGAAGGTGTTCAGTTAATTGCCGATTGGATTAACTCAATTGATACCACGGGCTGGAGCTGTGTAGAGTAATAATATCAATGGCTACCAAGTGTTTAAGTAACCATTAACTTACTTCAACTAGCCGTATTAAAGGCAAACGAAATAGAAGAGCATATGAAAAGTCTCCAGCTATGCCGGAGACTTTTTGCGGTTTTATGCTTAATCCAAATTGATTTAGTCTTGTGGATTCTCTTTCGCGTTGATTTCTGCGTAGGTGTGAAGAAGCTCAGTTAGCGTTTTCACCCATGCAAAAACATCGTTTGGTGTATTTTCTAATAGCTTTTCAACTTGCGCGCAGTGCGTTTCAAGTGTGATCGCTTCTTCTAAACGGAATGAAATCGCGTAGAAATGCCACAGCACAAGCCGAGTCATTCGCTCACTGTTCTGCTTCGCATTATCGGATTCATCAAATGCTTGCTGAATTTCGCTTAGCGCGATTGCAGTCATACGTAACATTGCATCTAGGCGCGCCGATAACATACGGTCTTCGCTGTCTACTTCTTCTTGATCAAAGGTAAACAGCTCGTTCATCACATCTTCTGGCACCATTTTACTGATCATGCGAGCACTGAACTCTTCCAGTTCATGGCGAGGCATAGTCACAAGACAATCGAACGTGTAATCACGAAGCATAAAATCACTCTATATCAGTTATAACTTTTAGAGTGAGCATTCTAAGGGCTGTGATTTCAATTGCCAGTGTTTCTTTTGTTGGATGTCCAACGAATCTTGTTCACGTCGCCTTAGTCGGTAGATTTGCTCTTCTTAAAATACTGGAACACTTTCCAAACAGCGAACGCTGCCACGCCAACGATCAATGCAGAGCGAAGGAGAATGGGCGCATCGTGTTCGAGTTGGGTTGCGTGAGGGACAATGCTTGCAAACAACCTACTGGCAAAAAGCAGCCCCATCACCAACATAATAACCTTGTTCATACGCGCTACCTTTCAAAGTCGAGTCCCACGCACCAAACGCAGTTATCGAGTTATTTGCTAAATAAGAGCCTTAGCCCTGAGTTAACTTAAAAGAATGCGCGCCATGATTGTCGTCGTCAACACCGCCGAGGTCTGAAAGTCGGTAAGCTAATATTGCATATTTGAGGAAGCGCCAAGTGATGCCAATCAATTACTCTCTGGCTGCCAACCTTAACCCCCGAAGAACACATCCTGTCCCTTATTTGACCATAAATCGTAGTTTTTCATGACTTTGGAGAACTGGGAGCTTTGAATGTACCCGTGCAACCTCGCTTTTAACTTTGGGTAAGGGCTTTATAGAGATCACGAATTTTCATTTGAAATTCCACCACTTTCAAAAAGAGGAACTTGCCTCCATCAAAGTTCACCGCATTTAGTACGGCTTCCTGTGTTTACAATATTTATGAAATCAACAGCTTTCAAACGTAACACTCAGTAGGCTCACCTATGAACAACGAGGCAAAACAACTTTTTCACCATCTGTGTCATCAATACGACGAGCTGTCTCAAGACTTAGCTACTCGCCCTTTTCCTGAGCTATCGGAAACCATCCGTCACCCACTCGGTTATTGCTTTGTTCGTTGCTCTATCGGCAGTCAACGTTTTTCAATAGTGTCGATCAAGTTTGATCCTTCGGTACGAGGTCAAGGTGTGCTAACGGCTTTTATCAACTACATCAAAAGCAATCCACATCACTACCAAGGCGTTGAAGTTGCAATCATCGAAAACCAAAATTTAGCGAAAAGGTTACTGTCCCTTGGGTGGGAATACAAATCCTTGTTTAGCAAACTTTTCTTCTCCAAAAAGCCCACGCTCGTTAAAGACTTTCAATGCGCCTAGTCGTCGCCTTTTAGCATATCGATAAATGCTCGTCTTGATTCAGCAGACATATCACGATGTGTCGTGTATGCCACATGAGCACTTTCCTTAGCAGCTTTCGTAAGCTCAATGCTCCACAAGGCATTTATCTGGTTTGGCACTAGTGAGTAACGTACGTCAATGATACGCCGTTCATTGTTGGGATCTCGTACGACAAAGCCATCAGAAAACCATCGGAATCGCTCAATATCTGCGGCTTGCTGTGATGTACGGCTTAACCAAGGAAAATCTTTGCTGACATCTAATTTAGTCACAGATTCACCAGTATAGATTTTTATGTACGTCCCTACTCTTATGGCGTCCACATAGTAGTTACCATCAGCTTCGTAGATGACTTTCCAAACCAGAATGTTTGCGAACGTGGGTTTAGCTTCTAATCGCAACGGCACATGTTGTCTTGCTTTAGCCACCTTCCATCCAGCCTCTTCTGCTCTTTCTCTTTGAATCACTCCGAAGGAGAGATAAGCGAGAGTCCAAATTAAAGCGATTCGCCCGTACCAAGGGTTACGTTTCCAGAACGCAAACAGAACACCAATTAAAATTGGAAGCGTAAAGAGAAGATCGATAACAGAAACCGTATTCCACGAATAACGAGCATTGGTTAGCGGCCAGAACAGTTGAGTGCCGTAACTGGTGCACGCATCCAGTAAACCATGTGTCGCGTAACCAAGTGCGCAATACCACCAGCTTTGTTTGAACGATAACCCAAACCTTTTGCCGAGCATTGGGTATAAAGCCAATGCACAGAGCAAACTACCAATAGGAATGAACACCAATGAATGGGTGAATTGTCGGTGGTATTCAAGAAACAACAGCGGGTCGCTCGAAGACTGAATCAGAATGTCTAAATCTGGCGCCATGCCCGCAAGCATTCCAAGCACACCTGCCGCCACTAAATGCTGTTTTTTACTTGCCGACTGAGACAAAGATGCCCCAACGAGTCCTTGAGTTAACGGGTCCATCGGCTATGTTCTTTATTTTGTCTAAAAACCAAAAAGGTTGGCTGCATAAAATATCCGTATTTAGTGAACTCGAGAAAGGAACGACATAGCGCATCAAAGTGATTGAACCTCTGAGTTATTTGCACAAGAGCACTACCTTTAGTGTAGAAGGAGTCCGTTACTTCCGCCTCTATTACGCTATAATCTGACACCTTACCTTTTGAGTATAAGTTTGAGGAAACTCAATCAACGCCAATTCCGAGGAATGCCTTGCAATTAACCAGCTTTAAATACAAAACGCGAAAAGGTCCTGACTATCGTCATGGGGAGCAAGTGTCGTTCATCGATATTAAAGAGACCTTTGGCATTGGTGGTATCCGGATTGGCAAATGGGTTAATACGGAGGAAAAAGATCTCGCTGCAAACTTGATCTTTGATTCTTTGGCTGACTTAGCTTATCTCTTAGCGTTGCCACCTTCCGCCATAGGGCTAAGAGGCAATTTGAACCTCGCCTTCGGTACAGGTGGAAGTAAAGGTGTTCAAGCGCATTATGCACCGAATCAACGCGAACTTGCTTTAGCTAAGAATGCAGGTGCTGGTGCACTTGCTCATGAGTTCTGGCATGCGTTCGACCATTACATCGCAGAAAAAGCGTTTGATATTGGTGATAGATCAGGTCCACAACGTAAGACGATATTTGCCAGTGATTGCTGGCTGCATAACGCAGAGCATTTCCCTCACCCATTAAACGAGCGACTGCTTAAGATTTTCGATACAACTTTGCTCAGTGCCGACGGACAAGATAAGCACGATTACGTGACTCGAAGCGTTAAAGCGGATAAAGCAATGGGCGCTAGTTACTTTTCTCAACCTACGGAGATGATGGCAAGAGCATTTGAAGCCGTCGTCGAATCTTGCTCGGGCATCGAAAACTCTTATTTGGTTTCCGGCACAACTAAGGCGGACACCATTATCGTCTATCCAGACATTGCTCATCGCCAAGTCATTCACCAGGCACTGCAAGCTTATTTCAGACCGCTTGGTGAGGCATTGAGCCGATAGCAAAGAATAGCGACTATGCGCCACGAGATATCATGATTTCCCAGTACAGACCTTTACCACAGAACTAAAAAAGGTTTATACATAAACTTATATTATTCAAAGTGCTGATATTTCATGACGCTAAAACAAATTCTGCAAATCCGTAATGTCCGCTGCTTCTTAATGTTCCGAAGCAGCTACTTTGCGCGATTCTACTATCCAGTGTTCACTCTACTCTATTTAGATTACGGCTTAACACTGTCTCAATTTGCGATGCTCAACGTGGTTTGGGCTGCAACCATCGTGCTAGCTGAAGTCCCTTCCGGTGCATTTGCCGACACATTAGGACGCAAACGACTAGTGGTGCTATCTTCGATAGTGATGTTCATCGAAATTGCAATGATCGCCTTTGTCCCTACAGGAAATCCCACTTTTGTTTTCATTGTATTTTTGATTAACCGAGTGTTGAGTGGCTTAGCTATGGCATTGGCAAGCGGCGCAGATGAAGCGCTGGCTTACGACACGCTAAAAGAGCAAGGCAAAGAAGATTTGTGGCCACGAGTGCTGCAAATCCAACTTCGACTGTCTTCGAGTATCGGTATAGTCGTCACCCTTTTGGGTGCAGCCATGTACGACGTCAACTTTATGGCAAGCGTTTATCATTTCTTAGGATTCGCAGAGCCAGAGTCTACACAAGACATCATGAGAATCCCCGTCTATGCGACCTTGTTTGTAGCAATGATTGCTATCTACTCGGCATTCAGCATGAGAGAAGCGAAAAAAGTCATCCCGAGCAACAGCAGTAAGTTAGCGTCCACGATGGAGAGTATGAAGCTGACCCTCAACACGGCAAAATGGGTATTGTCGACGCCTTATGTATTGTTCATTCTTCTCTACTACAGCTTGTTTGAGCATACATCACGTATGTTTTTAACCATGAATAGCCAGTACTACCGTGCCATTGATATTCCGATTATTTACTTTGGTTTTATTGGTGCAGGCATCAGTGTGTTGCAGATTATGTTGGCAGGACAAAGTCGTCGTTTAGCAGAAAGCATGGCTCCGAAAACGTTCATTGCAATAATGGGGTTTGCGAGTATGGCGACGTATTATTGGATTAGCCTTGGATGGTCTATTTACGGCGTCATTCCGGCGTTGATCCTTATCTTCATCATTATGACGATGAACATTTTCATTAGTTATCATCTCAACAAGAAAACGGAATCTCACAACCGAGCGACGGTACTTAGCTTTAAAGGTTTAATGTTTAACCTAGGCTACGGCTCAATTGGTATTCTTTATGCCTATTACTACAAGTTAATCTCGCAAAACTATACGCAAGAACAGATCGCACAGCACATCGATTTCATCGCTTCGCTATCTTCATTCTTTTATTACTTTACGTTCTTGTTTATCGCCATCAGCGTATTTTTCTACTTTAAAGATAAGAAGCAGACCATTTTCTAACCGCAGATATTGGCGATTCAACCCCATCTAAAGATACCAAATAAGGCGAACCAAACGGTTCGCCTTTGTGTAAACAGATAGCGATTTCTAACTACCTCAATTCAAACAACTCTCGATGAAATGACTTCGCCGGTAAACCTAACCTTACAAATGCTTTCTCAAGTGTCTTGCCTAATTCTGATGGTCCACAGTACCACACACTGCAATGTCTAGTACCTTCTACACACTCTGTGACTTCTGCATTTCTGAATCGACCTTGTACACTTGTGTTCTTCGTATATAGCGTAACACCAGCCTTCTTTGCTCTTTGTTTTAGCTCCTCCAAAAGTGGCTTATCTTCTTCTCGATAGCTGTAAAACAAGTACACCGTTTTGCTCGTACCAACTGTCTCTATCGCAGTTAAAAATGGCGCAATACCAATGCCTGCGGCAAACCAAACTTGTCGTTCTGCATTATCTTGAAAATTGAACCGTCCATACGGTCCTTCAATACGCGCAGCTTGTCCAACCTTTAAAGAACCTTTCAACGCAGAGGTGTAATCGCCATTCGCTTTGATCATGAGCCTTACTTCACCATTTTGATGGTAAGCGGAAGCTAAACTAAAAGGATGTGGGCGCTCGTTATCACCAAAATCGACAAAGGCAAATTGACCTGGTTGATAAACAAACTCCGCTGAATCAACTTTGAGCATGACTTCAATGCCATTACTGATCGGCTTGATACTTTGTACTTTGGCATCATGGCATTTCTTCTTACCATTCAAATTAAAGATGGTCATGAAGCACCCTACCGTTGCTAACCCACTCATACATAAGAGAATGGCTCCGGAAGGGGTTATCCATAGACTCGCCTCAAAAAACATCACCATGTGTAAAACTAAAAATAAGTATAAATACGGAAGCACTTTGTGGGTGAGTTGGAAGACGTTGTGCTTAAACTTTTTAATCCATGCGATCAGAACAAACGCAGCGGAAAGGTAAAAGCCATACTCACCAATAAGCTGAGCAGGGTCGCCCATTGCATCTATTAGTTTCCAAAACGGAAAGGTTTCATTCTTTGGCTCGATGTAACCAAAATCCATCGCGAAATCATCGCTTAGAAATGCCCCCCAGTGAAACAGAGCTGAAAAGACTGCCGAGATCCCTAAGTATTTGTGCAGACGGTATTGCTTATCTAATCCGCCTAACCAGCGTTCCAATGGCCAATGTTTAACAGATAAAATCACGCACAACGACATAAGCAACATTGACACAATGCCGCTGTAGTTAACCAAATAAGTGCGCACCTGCCAAAATAGGGACCATTCAAGAGTTGGAGTTCCAATTTGCAACACAACATAAGGGACAAGTAACGTAATGAGTACAACACCAAAATTGAGCATCAAATTTCTATTCATACAACGAGTTCAATCCAATCATGACTTTAATCGTCACTAAGCTATCAATAGAAGTGTGAAAAACTTGTATAGCTCGAACCCTCCAGACCATCAGGGATGGGTTGAACGCTAAAGTTCGTTAACGCAGCGATAGACGCAGTACGACAATTCTATCGGGACGAGCTTGTTCAATGCCGTATTCACATTTCTTTTACACCGTCACCTACACTATGGAGACGACAATAAAAGACCTCTCTCAGATGAAATTAGCGCTTAAGGAGAACTCAATGAAAAAACTCATATTATGTATCGCCCTAACCGCTTTTGGTGTGTTAAGTCTGCCAAGTTATGCTGCCGCCGATGCAGAAATCATCAGTCAAGAAGATGCCATTAAAGCAGCGCTAGGGGCGTTAGATGTTGAGGTGCTAGGCATTCGTCACGATGAACCTGATACCCAGTGGGATGTGTTTATTAAACGTGGAGATAAAGCGTACGAAGTCGAGGTTGATGCTCTCACAGGTAAGATTGTTGCGGCGGAAGAGGAAAGTCTAGCCGAAGTTCAAGCAGAACTTTCTGGCGATCTTTCACATGAAGGCGTGATTGGCGATGTCGATAAATAACGAGTGAGTTAAGGGCAACATAAACCGCTCCTATTAATCTCACTTTGTGTATTCCGCCCTTCTAATAGCCCATCGAAAAAAGGCGAACCAAATGATTCGCCTTGGGCGGACAGTAGGAAAGGAATTTATCGAAGACAGTTACAGCTTATCAGCGTCAACGACTTTTATGGTTGTCCAATTAGAGTTGGCATCTTGGATGAAGCCTTGTGTATCTTCCAACCAGCGCTTTTGCACCGATTTATCAAGATTCAGATATAGTTTGCCGTCTTCAATTTTCCACGCTTGAGGGTCAGTTTCGAACTTTTTACCCATCGCTACACCAAATGCACAGTAACCACCGTATTGTGGTGCGTAAGCTTGTGGATCCGTTTTGAATTGATCACGGTTTGCCGCATTAGCAAAGTGGTAGATAGCATTGTTGTAAGTGGCTGAATATTCAGGCTTGCCTTGCACTGCGCCATTATCTGTAAAGTACGCAACTGGGTCATATCCCTTGATCGCAAGATCATTAGCATCAACGCTCATGCCTACATCCGCAGCCATTAATGAAAAACTGGTTCCGAGTAAAGCGGTCATTAAAGTGAGTTTTCGACCAGTTGATTTAATGCGTGACATAGTAAGCTCCTTGTCTGTTTGTTTACCTTGTGTGAATAAATTAGCGGACTCTTCCGGTCTAAAGAGGGACTAATGACCAAAAAAATACGCAAATCGTTCGGAGGTAAAATGGACTTGTTATCACAGCTGATGGAACACTTCTCAATACGGACTGGTGTTTTCTATTCCGGGCATTTGTGTGGCATTTCTTCATTTCAATCAGACCACCACAACAGAGGTCACCTTCATGTACTCAATGCGGGTGATTTAATCTTGACGCCTGCAGGAGAAAATCCAAAACGGCTCACACAACCTTGCGTTATTTATCTGCCGAATAATACCCCTCATCGATTGGAAGGAGGTGAAGACAGTAAATTGGTGTGTGCAAACGTGGATTATAGAGGTGGTCAGATAAATCCTTTGTTGTCCGTATTACCAGACGTGATAGTCATCCCCTTTGAAGCTGCGCCAAACTTAACACCGGTATTAGATATGTTGTCTCAAGAAGCCAGCAAGAACTCCGTAGGACAGGAGTTTTTGATGGACAAGCTAAGCGACACTCTGATGGCTTTGATCTTCCGTCACTTAATTCAAGAGCAGAAAATCGAGCACGGTCTATTTGCCGCCCTTTCCCACCCTCGCCTTGCCAAGGTCATTACTGAAGTGCATCAATTACCACCTCGTCACTTTCATATCAATGAAATGGCGTCCATCGCTGCGATGTCTCGGACTCAATTTATCGAGACCTTTAAACAAGTGGTTGGTGAAACTCCGGGGGATTATGTACAAAAGTGGCGAGTATCGGTCGCGCAATCGATGTTATTGCAAAATAAGCCGTTGAATTGGGTCTCTGATGAAGTCGGCTACAGTAGCTATTCTGGCTTCTCCCGCGCTTTTCAAAATGTCTCAGGAATGTCACCACGTCGCTGGTTACAAGAGCAAAAGGATGAAGTTGTTTGACGCAGCCATTTGTTTGACTAAAAAAGCGAGTCAAAGACATGCTCCCAAAGGGCACTCTTTGCAAATATAAGGGCCTTGGCTTGTATACTTTGTTGCCAATTCTTGATTTAGACCCACTAAACCTTTAAATCACCGCCGCGTCTACAAACCAAGTCATTCTCGCTGAACCTAGCATCTCGAGGTTACTTGGGTATAACTACCAGAGCTGAAAAAACGGCTATCGTCTCCCTGCGTACAAGTCCCTACCACCGAGCCAAGCACTGATAAAGCCGTAAAGAGCAAGATAAGGACAAACAACAGCATCTTATGCTTTCAATCCTCGTCAATCTGAGAAGTAACAAATTCATCGATGAACAGCTTTCCTGCAATCGAATCAATCGCGGCGATGGCTCCTCCCGAACCGTGGTAGGTTTCAGCATATAGATTGAATACTTGACCACAGGTTCGACAGGCAAAGTAGTTACAGATTAAATCATTCCACCCTTTCCGATTTACCATCTGAGAAAATGGCTCACCCCAACTGCCGTAACCCAAGTATTTAAGCGTTTTAGCCTCCGTTCTTTCATTGAGAAAGCACATTGCATTCGCCAAATCTTTAGGGTTGTTTATTTTTCTCACAGCATCTGAACAATCTTCACAACTCATTTTGGTTTTCCAGTTCACCTTTAACTAAATTTATTGCTGTCGTTCAAAATAAGTACCTAGCTCATGAACGATGTGTTGTTGTAAGCCCTCCCGATTGCAAAGCATGATCTGAAGGTCTCGGTTATGTGTTCGGAAAAAGAGTGATAAACCACTTTCATAAGGAACGAAGTTATGGTCAATAAACACCATTTCCTCATCAACTTGATACCGCTCACCGTTATAATCATAAAATTCTTTTTTGACTCGGTAGCGAACACCAGGATGTAAAACACTAAAACTCTTATTTTGACAAGTGTTGTTCATTTTTCTCAACGACCCTATTCTGTGGCGTTCAACCTAATATAAGTAATCCGGCGACCTAACCGCTAACAACGGAGCCAATAAATACCGTATGTTTCGGGTCATTGTTGAAGTCGATGATTGAAGTGCGATGCGCTTGTGTTGTTATCAGTAAGCGTTGCATTTGTTTCACGCTTTACCACAGCAGATAGCGAATCTATTAAGGTAAACGCTGGTATGTCAGGTTGGGAGCCAGAAAAACCTTGTCACAGCAAATTGATTCCGAATTGCTTTGCTACTAAGTTTGTCAAAGCAAAACAAGCTACCGATACTACGCAGCTAATTAATAGCGTCAGCCAAAAGGAGTATTTGGTTAGCAAATACGGGAAGAGTAAAAACATTGGCAACGTCGGCACGACAAACCAAAACGTGTAGAAAGCGTGGTTGGACAGTTTTTCTGTGCCTTGACCTTCAATATACATCCATACCAGCGCCAAAATAGTCACCGTTGGTAAGGCTGCTACCAAGGCACCAAGTTTGTCACTTCTTTTCGCCACTTCAGAAATTAATACGACGATTGCCGCCGTGGTTAAGTACTTGGTCACTATCCATAGCATTGTATTGCACCTTCAATTCACTTCGATCCGCTCTTAAAGTTAAACAAAAACAAGGCCTTGTTTACAAGCTGATAACCTAATATCTGTGAGTCTTCTCAGACATCAAGTAAAGCTATAGGCATACTATTTGAGACTTCATTCTTAACGAGTCCAACACACTTGATTTCGCCCTGAGTTTTTCGCTTTGTATAACGCTCGGTCCGCTTCTCTTAATGCGTCTTTTAGAGAGTCTGTGCCGTCAAAATAGGCGACCCCAATACTTACCGTGATATCAATGTACATATCATTGATAAACACGGGCGTATTCGCCACTGTTTTTCTTACTCGCTCGCAGTATAGGTATGCTTGTCGAGCGTTAGTGTTTGGCATCAACAACATAAATTCCTCACCACCAGTGCGAGAAAGAGTGAAATCATGGCTCGTGTTTGCTTCGCATAGCTTAGAGAACTGAGCTAATACGATGTCCCCCACCTCATGACCATAAGTATCATTAATGCTCTTAAAAAAATCGATATCAAACACAGCAATTGAGCCTGCCGTATTCTCTTTTCTTAACACCTCAAACTTAGTCTCAAGACCACGACGGTTTAGGAGTCCAGTTAAGTAATCGGTATGCGCTTCATTTTGCAGGCTATCTCGCTGCATTTCTGAATGACGAAACTTGTTGAAGTACCTCACCGGTGTTGTCACCAATATTAGTAGCGTCAACAAAGTGGCAAAAATAACCACTCGTGGGATCAAGCCACTGTCCTCTGGCGATATTGAGATTTGCCAATTGGTGTTAAAAATCGTCACGATGCCAGTATGAATGTCACAATCAATCTCACCTTTAGAGCTGATCACTTTGTCATAATAGTTGCTGTTATCAGGATCATAGCCAACAACAGAGTAACGATTCACGTGGTTTTGGTTTAATACTTGCTCTAGTTTGCTAACGATTGATTCTAAATAGATAACGGAAGAAGAAAAACCAATGAAATTCGCATCGTCTGAGATACCTTTTCTGAGGATGAATGCTTGCTTACCATTTTGAACTAAGGTGACGGGACCTATAATCGTGTTTTTCTTACAGTTTACAGACTGGTTTGCCCCAAGTTTTCGTGTTTGGTCTTCAAGAACGTTGTGACCAATTGCCGCTTTATGCTCGTCGTAGGGATAAGCATATTGCACGACCCCTTTTGGAAGGTATAACAAGGCATCCACATTGGTATAAGTGGATAAAAGCTTACGACTAAGTTTATTAAACTCTGCTGATGACATGTCATGGTTCTTAGAAAGCACCACAACTTCTTTCAATACTTCAGCCGTAATCAATGCGTCATTAAAGATGACTTTCATCTCTTTATTGATAGCACTGATAACTTGTTCAGATTCTTTTTCGTTATTGATGGCGGTTAGTTTTGTGGCGAGTAATTCCGTTAGCAATAATACCGAAATTAAAAATACTACTTTGATGCCCCAACTCATTACAACTGTCCTAGATTAACCCACTCTCCCTATCCCTAATTCAACAACTAAAATCCGTTTAGCTTTCATTCACTGCAATTCTGATCAAGATTTGAACTTGATGCATTTAAGAAGCGGCGATTATACGCATAATTGTATACTGTTCGATGATCAAAAGGTGTCGTTACGGATAAATATTTTTATCAATCAACAGTAAATTTCTATCGATCGATTTGATTGATCGACACAATCGATTCTATTAATTAAAAATATTGACCGACACGGCAAAAACTTAATGCCTAAACTGATGAATTTTCAAACAAATCTAGCCATTTTCTAGAATTGTCACTGATAATCGTCTGGTTTACATGAGCGACAGCAAACAGAGCCAAATTTACTCGTCAATTAAAGGCGAGCTAAAAACTCGCCTTTAATCTTATATCGACAATCAAGCTATGAATGATCAGTTAATGTCTTGCACCTTCATAACCAGTTCTTCCCAGTTTCTTTGGTTTTCGATATCGTGCTCTAAACCTTGGTCATCGGCAATTTGGAAGCGCTTAACCGCTGGCGTTTTACTGGTTGCTTGGTAAAGCCAGTAAGCTTCGGCTTTCAACGCTTCATCGATTGGCTTATCGATTGACTCGTACACCATTTGCTTACACGCATTAATAGATTCAGTTGGGAACTTGGAAATTCGCTGCGCTAACTCATCAACATAAGGACCAATCTCATCAGGCTCCAACGCTTTGTTTATGGTGCCGTACGCTTCTGCTTCGTCCGCATCGAAGTCGCGAGCACTCAAGATGATTTCTAGAGCACGTCCTAAACCAACCTGGCGTGCCATCCGAGATGCGCCACCACCGCACGGTAAGATGCCCATGCCAACTTCCATCTGCATAAATTTGTATTTACCGCGTGCGGCAAAGCGCATATCACATGCCAATGCAAATTCATGACCACCACCACGGGCAAATCCCTCCAACTTAGCAATCGTTGCTTGTGGTAGCTTGCTGATCCTTTCTAACACTGATTGAAGGTCAAGCAATTTCGCTTCTTCACGAGAAACAGCTTCTGTCGACATTTCTTTCAGCAATTCGGTGTCGTAATGACAAACCCAAATTTCTGGATTAGCAGATTGGAATACAACCACTTTCACGTTACGGTCACGTTCCAGACGTAGCGCTAAACCGTTCAAATCCGTCAACATTTCCTGCCCTTGTACGTTTACCGTTCCAAAATCAAACGTAACATAAAGAACGGCTTCTTCTTGTTTTGCAGTAAATGTTTTGTAGCCTTCGTAAGCCATATCCATTTCCTTTTTCCAATAAAAACATAACGTTGCGATTTACTTAAGCAACGCAATTAACGTTACGCCTCTGAAAAACATCAAACAATGATTTATAAATTGAAACAGTATTTACGAAAACTAAAAGGTTGTTTGTCCGTTTACGACTAATCGTTAAGTTTCCAGCACTGATTATTTGCATTCACAAGCAACTAGAACAGCGACCTTCTAGTTGCTCGAATGACTATCAACAAGCGCACTTCACATGGGCTTGTGCGATCCCACGGTCTAACTGCCTATTCATAACTAACTTAATCCTTGGACTCTTTAGCTTCTGTTTTCTCTTCCTGAAACTCTTCACTCTCTACGACATCAACAACGTCCTGAGTTTCCGTATCGACCCACTTCATAAACACCTGATAACCAGCAGCTAAGAATGCAGCGCCAATAAACATACCCAGTATACCGCCAGACATCATGCCGCCAACGGCACCAATAAGGACAATAGGCATCGGGACTTCTAACCCTCGCCCGAGAATCAATGGTTTTAAGAAGTTATCAATCAAGCTAGCGGCGATCAGTAAGATGGTAAAGATCACGTTATGAACCGTTCCGCTGTCCCCCGCCCACAACAAACCAACGGCGACTAAAGCAATAATAGTGACCGGAAGTTGAACGATAGCGAAGACTAGTGCGATAAGTGTAAACAAGGCTGCGGCAGGTACGCCGGATAATGCAACGACACCGCCAAATGCCATTGCTGTTAAGAAAGCAATACCAATGATGCCCACGGCGACTTGCCTGATAGTTGCAGTGGTAAGTTGGTGCAAATCCGGACCTCTTACTTCATCGGTAAAACTAATGAAGATCTTACGTATCGACCTAGCCGCAGGTTGTGCCCAAGCAAGCATGATCCCCGCAATAATAATCGCACCAATCAGCATAAACACACTTTTCGCCGCACCTGTCGCACTGTCAACAAACCAACTAAAGAACCCTTTAATTTGTGGCTGACGCTTTTCAATAAAAGTTGGTAGATCGTCCGCCGCTTCATACCAAACCGCATGAACTTTTTCACCGACCAACGGCCAGGTTTTCACACTGTCTGCTGGCTTGGTGATTACCAAAGTGCCATCTCGGTAAGACTCAAACGCACCTAAGGTTTTAGAAGCAAAAGAGTTGCCCACCATTGCTGTTGGCGTGCCGAGAATCAGCACACCAATAATCGCGATCAATGTTGCCGAGCGCGCGGAGCTTAATCCGAGTTTTCTTTCAATAACAAGTTTGACTGGATAAAGCGCAATAGCAAGGACTAACGCCCAGAGCAAAATAGGTAAAAAAGGTAAGAATGCCCACCAGCACACAATAACGATAAGCGTCGTGATTGAGAATCGTATCAAAGATGTGGTGAACGCTTTCGCCAGTATTTTCTCAAGATTTTCATTTGAATTATTCACTGTTTATCCCTTTGGTTTCACGTCATATCCCCATCATCTGATGATGGATAACGTGTCAATTTGTCCAAGCACAGTCATTGTCCGCGCATTACACAAGTGGATGTTTTAGAGCCCCACTCTGTAACGCAAAGCTCACTTATAAAACCTAGTACAACCTCCCGTACATTCAACGGTTTAATGTTGAGTTGTTTATGAAGTCGATGTTAAGAAGCGTTATTAAGTGACCATATTCTGATTTTGCGGTTCTCTATTTCCACTTGTATAACGCGCACTTTATATTGCTCACTTTGTTGCACTATTTAAGCAGTAAGGGCAAAAAGATGTCAGCACTCGAACTTATGCGTTCAGGAAAGGTTTATAACTGTCTAGACGAAGAACTTCAGCTCATGCGGGAGCGCACATGTGAGCTCATTTTCAACTTCAACCATGAACCCAACGCAGCAAAGCGTCATGCACTTCTCGTTGAAATAGGCGTCAATCTTGGTGAAGGTGCTTATATCCAAGCCCCGTTGCAATTGACGTATGGATGCAACCTTTCAGTGGGCTCGCATACTTACATTAATTGGGATGCCATCATCATAGACAACGGACAGGTAACCATTGGCGCGAACGTGATGATTGGTCCGCGAGTTCAAATCTACACCGCTGCGCATGCTTTAGAGACAGAGCAACGCCTTGCTGGTGATGAAACTGCAAAACCTGTAACCATAAAAGATAAAGTATGGATTGGTGGTGGTGCGATCATTATGCCGGGCGTGACGATTGGAGAAGAAGCTGTCATTGGTGCTGGATCTGTCGTAACGAAAGATGTGGCTCCGAGAGACCGCGTTGCTGGTAACCCCGCTCGCTCCATCAAAAAAGACTGACAAGCTTGTCAGCAGAGGGAATGGAAAACCGGAGAGATTCAACGGTTTGTAGAGGTCACCAACCGATATACTCTTTCTTTTCTTTCAAGGACTTGCTTTATGTCTTTTTCGACAAAGTCGTTAATAATAGCGTTCTCTCTCGCCACCAGTTCGGTGTCACTGGCGGCGACAATTGAAAACTCAGCTTCAAACGAAACAGTTTCCCAAGACGCGATTGCAAATAATGCAGCATCAACGACCTTTCCATCTACACAGACATGGCTAAACCACATCACAACAGGCTTAGCCCCTTACTGGAAGGATGAGAAAGCTTACGGAGAACCTGTTGGAAACTTCCCCACTTTCCGCTGCAACGATGGTCGCAAACTGAATACAGCCAATGTTTGTCCTGAGTTAGATCGAGGTTGGATTACTCCTTATTTTGGTCGTGAATATACGCGGATGAAGTCGCGCCAAACCTACGCCTATGGGGTGCTTTTCCACCTAACTGGAGACACTCAAGCCCTTGAACTAGCGAAGCAAGGGGCTTATTACCTAATAAATGAATTGCAAGACAAAGAGCATGGCGGCTTTATTTCGTTCACGCAAAACAAACAAGCTGGTTTAAAGTGGACACAGAGAACTTCGCAAGACCAAGCTTACGCACTCGTTGGGCTTGCAATGTATTACTACCTAACGGGCGATCCTCTGGTAGAAAAAGTGCTTATTGATCAGCAAAAATTTATCTTCGATAACTACAGACTAAACGATGAAGTAGGGCTTGCTTGGGTTTTACAAGATGGAGATGAGCAAAGTGCAAAACAGCATGAGTTGGTTGCACAATTAGACCAAATTAACGGCTATATGCTTTTGGTCGCTCCCCTATTGCCTGAGCCACATCGAACGAAGTGGCTCAGTGACCTGACCTGGTTAACAAATACATTAGTCCAACATTATCACTCAGATAAAGAGCAACGCTTCTACGGTGCAATTCATCATAAAGCCGTCATGCAGCCAAACGCCAAACATAACGATTTCGGTCACACCATTAAAGCGTATTGGATGACTTACCTTGTCGCAGAACAAATAAACAATGCCGATTGGAAACAATTTGCGAAACAAGGCATGCGAACGACATTAGAGCGAGCGCAATATCAACAACAGTTTGAACCAGTTAGCGCTTTTTTTTCTCCCGAACTGCAAAGCGAATGGGCGAATCAATCCATCCCTGCTTGGCAAAGCCGCCCTTATTCTAACGGCAGCTCTTCTTGGGAATGGGCAGAGCTTGACCAATCAGCAATGACACTTGCCATATTAGATAACAAGGTGGGAAATGTACTGCCATACACCACACGTACTTTTATGGATGCATGGGTTGATCATCAATATGGGGGCGTCGGTCTCGATCCAAAGTCAACCAAAGCGTTTCATTGGGGCAATGGTTATCATCAATTCGAGCACGCATTGATTGGCACCTTAACGTCTGGTGCACTAAACCATCAGCCAGTAACTTTGTATTATGCAAATGCGAGCAAAGGGCAATCCGATTTCACGCCTTATTATTTCCAAGGCAAAGTGGATAACGTCGAACGAACGGCGCAAGGCGAAATTCAAGCTGTGACCTATAGTAACATCACCCCATAACCACACTTTGGATACATATCGGCAAACAAAAAGGCGACTCAATGGTCGCCTTTTGCATGCTTGTTGTGGGTTAGATTCTGAACGAGCCGACGTAATGATCAAGCGTTTGCGAGAGCTCAGCCAGTTGTTGACTCGATTGCTCTAATTGCTCACTTGCATTTAGACCGAGCTTCACTGAATTGCTCACCGTATCCATGTTCATGTTGATCTCGTTGGCTACTGTCGATTGTTGTTCTGTTGCCGTTGCAACCTGAGTATTAATATCCAGTATGGTCATTACCTGTTTAGAAATCGCTTCTAGTGCTTGTCGAGCTAGCTCCGTCTCCGTAGTTCCTTCTTCGATCAGAGCTTTACTGTTCCCCATCGAATTCACGGCATTTTGCGCTTCGTCTTGCAAGCGTTTGATCATCAGGTCAATCTCATCGGTTGACTGCGCGGTTTTCGTCGCAAGGTTACGCACTTCGTCGGCTACCACAGCAAAACCACGGCCTGCATCACCAGCACGAGCGGCCTCAATTGCAGCATTAAGTGCCAATAAGTTCGTCTGTTCTGAGATACCTCGAATCACCTCAAGGATTGAACCGATCGATTGAGTATTATCTGCCAAACTTACGATGATGCTGGACGTGCTGTTCATCTCGGTTTCAAGGTTTGTGATTGCCGTAGTGGTCTTTTGCAGCATCTTGTAGCCTTCTTGCGTTTCATCCGTTGCAGTACTTGCCGCACTCGCTGCACCTGCTGCATTCGATGCAATTTCGTTAACCGTCGCAATCATTTCATTCATTGACGTCACCACCAGCATGGTTTGCTCGTTTTGCTCCTGCCCACGAGTCAACGCCTGTTGAGATTGCTCACGTAAGGCAGTTGCAGAGCCATTCAATGCAACACCAGTGCTCACCACTTGCGAAATAATGCCATAAACCTTTTCGACAAAGACATTAAATGCTGATGAAATCTGAGCCACTTCATCATTACCTTTTGTTGGCAAACGAACAGTCAGATCGCCTTCCCCTTGGGAAATGTCATGCAGTGCATTTTTCAATACAGATAACGGCTGCATTAAGTGGCTTAGCAGAAGTGAAAGTAGTAGCACGCAGAGTACAAATATCACGATCATTGAACCAAGTTGGTAACTAATAATACCGTTCGTTGCTTGGCTCACTTCCGTAATTGGAATACCGATATCGAACGTGCCGTAGAGTTGACCATTCACGTAGATTGGAGCCATGATATCGAACACCCACACTTGCTGCACATCCGCGTACCACTTCGAGTATTGCTGCACACCTTTGGTTGCACCCGCCACTGTATAGTCATCTTCGTACTTCTTGTTTAGCTTTTGTTTATCACTGTGTGCAACCGCCGAAACATTGCTATCGATTACAATGGCATAACTAACATCTGAGCGTTGCTTTAACTGGTCAACTAACGCTTGGAGATCTTGGACCGGATGGTTTGAGTTCTCTAAAATGTAACTTGCATTCTCAGCTAAGAACTCAGCCTGAACCTGAGATTTGTTCAAGATGATGTCATCGATTTTCTGACTGGAGATAAAGTAGGTAGACGCCATACTCGCCATGACAGCAATGCCAAACATGGCACAAACGGCTAATAGGATGATTCTTTTCATTATGGTTGTCTCAACGCAAGCGATTAATTTCTATCAACGGGGTTAATTAAGCCGATGACTTGGCATTACTCTCTTTGCCAACCCATTCTCCCGCGACACTGGTTTTAACTATTCAGTTACGTTATCCGCATCAAATGCAACAACTTTAATAAAATGAACCATTTTTATATCAGTATCACACTTTTATAGAATAACCATGTAAGCCGTGTAGATTTATCAACACCTAAATAAGTCATTGCTAATTAGCAAGTTTCTGACAAACAATACGCTCTCATAATCATTCAAATTGATATTCGAACATCATTAATGCACAGTTAATCACATCGAAAAAATCACCAAAATTAATCGATTTAATTCCTTATTAACTTTTATAAATCCGGACTAGTATCAAGGGGAACAACCGTTCAACGTATATAAGGCTAATAATAATGAAAAAGACTTTATCCACCCTAAGCATTGCGCTGGCGCTGTTTTCAAGTGCTTCATTTGCTGCTGACAACTACACATTAGATTCAAACTTTTCTTCAGTAAGCTTTGCTACCATCAAGAACCAGTTTGTTGTCGAGCCAGCGACCATCAATACTCTTTCCGGCACATTAGACAGCAATGGCAAATTTGATGTTGCTATCGATCTAAATAGCATTGAGACAGGTATCCCTATTCGTAACACCCGTCTTAATGAAATCTTCTTTGAATCTGCGAAACACGCACCAGTAAAAGTGACAGGAAAAGTTGATTGGGCTTCTCTGGGTGAAGGCTCACACAAGGTAAAAGTACCTGCTGAAGTAACGCTGTTTGGTAAGACAAAATCCGTTGAGTTTCCGGTTGTTATCCTAAACGCTGGCGATACGGTAATGGTGAGCTCAAGTGCACCTGTGATTATTGGCGCTGCTGACTTTGGTATTCCTAGTAAGAACTTAACTGACCTCGCGGCAACAGTTGGCGGGATTAAGATTTCTGATCGAGTTCCACTCACTTTGAATCTAACCTTTAAAAAATAGTTAGATTAAGTGGACACAAAGGCTTGGAGGCTCACCAAGCCTTTTTTCTTTCTACACGCCTTCAACCAACCGTACTGTGCGGCTTACGACGACTGACTTTGCTTAGTCACATTAAATGCCATACTCCGCAATACGTCGTTCTTATTCACAAAGTGATGTTTCAACGCTGCTAACGCATGTAGCAACACCAAGCTCGCGAGTGTGGCACAGCCAAAACGGTGAACCATAAAAAAGAACGCATTCACTTCGGCATTAGAAATTGGGTTTGGAATGGTAAACAGCCAAAAGAATGGATACTCATGTTTAAGCATTAGAAAGCCACTAACAAACACTACAAACATCACCAAATAGATAGCGCCATGTGTGAGTTTAGCGATGCTTTTCTGGGTATTAGAAACCGATTTTGGTAACTCTGGGGCTTTACGAAAGAATGACCACCCCCAACGTACAATCAATAACACGGAGGCGATGGTTGCAAACGACATATTGAGCGTAGATAGAACATGGAACACCTGCGGCATATCCATAACGAATAACATGCCGTAGCCTGCAAGCGTTGCATAAATGATAATCACCGCCATAGCCCAATGTAGCCATTTACTGAACGCATCGTAGTGTTGAGTGGAGGTATTTTGGACGCACGGAATCGCTTTCTGGTGCTGACCAGAATCTAATCTCGACATATTGTCACCACTTAATTAGTTTGAGATTTGCATGGGAATACGACGAGAGAAGGCTTTCCCATGATGAAGATTGAAGAAATAACGGAAGGCATTGAGCCTTCCGTCGTTCAAGTAGATTACAAGATGAGGTAGGTACTACTTACTTACATTGATCATGTCGTTAAAGTAGTCAACTTGTTCTGCCATACTCAAACCTTGGTTGTTTGAACCCAACGTCCACATGAAGAAACCACCATAACCGTTATCTTTCTGCCATTTAGCACGGTCTAGGTTGTTCTGACGCGTTTCAACAAAGTTACCACCTGGTGCCCACTGACTGTTGATCGTGTTACCTAAAACAATCTTCGACTTGTCTCCAATATATTCAGCATAGTTCGCCATCGCGACATCGTATAGGAAGTTTCGACCAGCGTCGTATGTCATGACGTTGAAGAAATCAAAGTCATTTTTAGTCGCTTTGAGTAGATCAATGACTTCACCATGATGCGATGAGCGACCAGATGGCTCAACATAAGAACAGTTTTCGAATACGTTTGCATTCATACACTCGACAGGGTCGGCACCTACATGATAAGTGGTCAGGGACAGCACTTTGGTGTTGCCGACTTTCTCACGGATCAGTTTGATCAATGCCGTTAAGTCTTGGTTCTCTTCGTCTGTGATTCGAGCGGCTTTTTCGAAGTCGAAATCCAACCCATCAATATGCACATAACCAGCTAACTGATACTTGCTGTAATCACAGCTGCCATCTGGTTTTGATGCAAGACACTCACCTTCCATCTCTTCAGGTTTCAGGTTCTTCTTGTACACAGGGAATGGCGTGTGGACCAATTCAACCAATCCAGTCGCGACCGCTTCACGGCTTTGTGGGGTGCTGATCGCCGACCAAATACTTTCGTAAGTTTGGCCCCCGAACGCTACCATCATCGTGACGTTTTCATTGTCATGCTTAAGCGTTGACCAAGCGAGGTACTGCGTTGGCATCCAATCTGGGTTGTAATCCGGCGGTGTGAGCATGCCGTCAGAGATCGTGATATTACCGCTTGAATCCCACTTACCAAATGACAATAGGTAACCGTCTCCTTCTGAGTTGAACAACTGCTCGTAGTCATTTAGACCCCAAGATGTTAGGTAACTGATAGAGCGATCTGGGTTATCAACTAAACCGCCACCGCCCGTGCTTTCTTTAACTGTAATGTTAGATGTCGCTGAGGTTTGCTCTTGGCTTGCTGTGTTTACCGCTTTTGCCGTGATGGCATAAGCCCCCTTCTGCGCACCTAGCCATTCATACTCGTATGGCGCTTCGGTATCTTTGAACAGTTCATTACCATTGGCGATAAAGCTTACAGAAGTAATATCACCTTCGTAGCTCTTTGCATCCGCTTTGATAGAAATCGCACGACCTTCGAAGTAGCTAGAACCATCGACAGGAGATGAAAGCGAAACCACCAAGTCCTTGTCAGTGATAGCCAAAGAAATTGGCGCAGCTTCTGCACTCGCACCTTGATCATCGTATGCAATAACCGTCAATGTATATTGACCTTCAACTTGAGCAGGAACCGTGATGGTATAAGTATCGCCCTGTGAAGGTGTGCCTGAGGTTGCTACCACTTGTCCATTCAACTGAACGTCAACGCGAGCAACTTCGGTATCATCCGTTGCATCAACTACCACATCGAATGCTTGGTTTGGTGCGAT
The DNA here is from genome assembly GCF_023716605.1 of Vibrio sp. SCSIO 43155. NCBI lineage: Bacteria > Pseudomonadati > Pseudomonadota > Gammaproteobacteria > Vibrionales > Vibrionaceae > Vibrio > Vibrio sp. SCSIO 43155. Next base: position 1,291,240 of record NZ_CP071853.1, read on the forward strand.
TTTTTGTCCATCTTGAGGGGACTGAACCTTAACAACTGGCACAGGGTTCGGATCACATTGCCCTACTTCATTCCATGCGTCTTTCCACGCATCAGGATAATCAGGGTGGCCGGTGCCCGGTGTCCAAACCGGATTACCACACCAACCCGCGACGGTACATGAGTAAATATTGCCAATATTCGTGACTTCATCGCCTACTTTGTATGGCACACCATCTTCGTACTGAGGAATATCGCCACAACTTGTGCCCGTGTCTGTGACCGTAATGGTTAGGCTCTTGCGTGAATTATGCTGCTCGTCATCCTGAGCTTCAGCGCGAAGCGTTGTTGACCCCGCAGTGTGTGCCGTCCAATCACATGAGAAATCTTGAGTCGCTTTCGCGTCTAACTGACATACTTCAGCATCGTTGGCGAAGAATTTGACGGTTGTTAAATCATCATCTGCATCAGAGACATTGGCCGAGATTGTAATGGTGTCACCTTTTTGGTGAGAAGAGCCAGCGTCTGGTGAGATAAACTCAATCACAGGTGGATTTGGTGCAGTAGATTCCGATTCAACCGTTACTTGAACCGTTTGTTCTGTCAGTTTCTTTCCACTCTCATCGAATGCCATGACCGCAATCGATGCTGCGCCAATAGTGTCAGGGAGCCAGGCCTGTTGATACTCTGTCGTGCCTTCTACAACAGGTTGCTCTCCCAATTTGATGTTGTTTACCCAGAACTCTAGTTTGGTTGCACCTTCACCCGCAATATCCGTGATGATGTCTACATTTGTGCCAGTATAAACCACTGAGTTTTGTGCAGGAGCCAAAATATCGAGCGAGAACTCAGGTGGAGGAACGACTTCACCATCGACTTTCACTACCACTGAATTTTCAAACGCATTCAGATCCGTCAACTCTCCACCGAAAGAAATCGTCAGTACCGCAGATTCTCCAGAAGCAAGCTCGCTATCTACCCAAGATCCTTGCGGAAACTTCAGCGCGACAGAGTTCAGTACACCGTTAGATTGTGTCGTATGAGAGATTTCCCATGACGGATACGAAAGGTGATTTGACGCCCAACCGATGTCATTGATTGCTACAGGCAATACGAACTCAATGACAGCTTCACGCATGTCTGCCGTTTCAGAACCTGTGTTCTTGATATCTAGCTTATAAGTGCTCCAGTATTCACTTTCTGATTGAGCAACCGCATCAGTACTAAACTCCGCAGCCATGGCTTGTGAAATAGGATTCAGTAATAAACCGGAGCAAAGCATTGTTAGCCCTAGCGTGCGATAACCAATGGAGTTTGTCTGCGTAGCACTGCTCTTTCTTAGATACATAATAAAGTCCTTAGTCTTATATTAATTATTTAGGTACTGCACAAAGACCTGCAATTAATGTTTCATTTGTGTTTTGCAAGCACACTTAATTTATAAATAAAAATAACCAAGGCAAAAATTCATTATTGTTTCTGGGATAAATATCAAAATTTATTTCTCTATAACTATTTATTGTTCAATTTATAAACCAATAAGTTATAAATGAAACATCAAAATAAAAGAAAAAGAATAAACTTAATTAGATTATATTAATTTAATCAAAAGCTAGCACTAATCACCGGTCACCACACACTATAAAAGCAACCAAAAAGAGAGTAAAAGCCTTTAAAAACAAAAAGATAGAGCCACCACCCTTTCTTAAAGCACTTTGCTCGCACCAAAAACAATGAACTAAAAGTCAGCGATTTAAAATCAACAATGAAGATATATTATCCACCCATTGATTGGAGTTATAAATTAAATCAAACAATAATGATTTAAAATAAATACACTTGGTAAAATAGGAAATAGTAGTAAGCAAAGACAATGGAACTTTATGGAATAAATATCACATATTTATATCGCGTAAAATGAGTTATGCTCCTATAAAAATAGAGTATAAATTCTATTTTTACTGTCATTTAAATGCAATAATTAACCGACTCATCCCATAGGCTTATTCTTCTGATATGCTTTATTTTTCATCTATTTTAAGAACCTAATACCTAGTTCGCTAAAAACAAAAAAGGCAAGCGAAAATGCTTGCCTTGATGCTGCTATACCCACTAAGAGGATTGTTTGTTCTGCATTGTTTGCGCACTACTGGCACTTTGCTCACGAGCAACCAAATCATCAAATTCAGAGACTCTTGCTAAAAAAGCTGGCTTGTCTTTAGTAGAAATGGAACTCGCTAATGGTAAATCCGCTTTCATAGCATCCACTGCACGATTACGTACCAACACTTCGAAATGAAGGTGTGGTCCAGTTAATCGTCCTGTCGCTCCCGACAATGCAATCTTCTGCCCACGCTTAACATGGTCGCCCTTTTTGACGAGAAAACGGCTTAGATGCAAATAACGCGTTTTATAGACACTATTGTGCTCTATCACTAAGTATTTACCCGCATAAGGATGGTTACGAACCGCTATCACCTTGCCATCGCCAGTTGAGTAAACCGGGGAACCAACTGGTGTTGCGAAGTCCGTACCGTTATGCGGAGAGATTCGTCCCGTAACAGGGTGTTTTCGGTAAGGGTTGAATGGAGAGGTAATACGACGGAACTGTTTGTCGATCGGATAACGGTTAAATGCTTGTTCAAGGCTGTTACCTGCTCTGTCATAAAAACGACCGTCCTCCGCTAAGAATGCTTCAACGTCTTTAGCTCGCATTTTGATCGCGATGCCCTGCACTTCTGCATTACCAGTAAAGTGATCATCAAGATATTGTCGATTCACCAATACATGAAAGCTATCACCAGCACGAAGCTCACGAGCAAAATTTACTTTGTCACGTAATACGCGAGTGATGTTAGCAATCTGCGTTGTGGTCAATCCTTGCTTATGCGCAGAAGAAGAAAAACTGCCATTGATCGTGCCTGAGTACATTTCTTCACGCCACTCTCCCGGCTCCTCAATAAAGTCATAAGCAAACGTGCCATCGTCGTTTTGCGTATAGACCGCGCGTTCGACAAGGCTTTCATGGAAAATCACTTGTTTTAGGGTCTTAGTATCTCTATCTACCACGAGCTCAAGGTGGTCGCCTGGTTTGATGGTATCGAGCTTCAGTGACGTTAAGTCAGCTTCAAGAAGCTTTTGAGTGGTGTCGTATGATACCCCCCATGAGGAAAAGATCGTGCTGAGCGTGTCACCAACTTTAACGAAGTAGTGAATACGCGCGATGTTGTCATGCTTTTTGACTTCACGTTCGGGATTTTGAGGTGTTTCATTTGTTTGAGTCTCGTTTTTTTGAGCGCTCTTTAGTTCTGAATAAGGCGTGACCTTAATGGTGATTTCTTCTGGTTTCGTTTCTGCTTGATAGGTGAGATAAGCTGCAAGAGAGAATGCGGTAGCAGCGACAGCAATTAAGGAATAACGAACAAACTTCATAGTACTAGGGTTAACTGAGAATAGTAATTGTTATGTTATAACATCATGCAGGAACAATTTAAACGTTACGTATTTGAGAACTTTGTTTCTAAGCTTTGCTATTCTCACTAAACGTCTATTTTGCTTAGATAAACCTTACAACAAAAAAGGGAAAATTATCTTACCCTTCCCTATGATTACTAAATCGTTTTGAAGTTCCATCCTCTTTGATGAATTGAAAAGTAAACAAACTAAACGCACATACCTGATTTCAGCACCGATCAACATAGAGCAACGGATACTCAGAAATGAGCTGAAGTTAAGGTACAAAGTACGCTTTTAGCTCTTCGATAAAGACTTTGACCTTTCTCGGTGTGTTAGAGCGTGCTCGATAAAGCGCGTAGACCGTTCTTGTTGGTAATTGGTAGTCTTTCAGTACTTCTATCAATTCGCCCTTACACAACTCATCTTCCGCCAATGCTCTTGGAAGCATCGCAACTCCATAGTTTTGTTTTAGCGCCGTTTTCACTGCCTGTACGCTGTTAACGGAAAGAGATGGTGACACCTGCACATCCAGCTCTTTTCCCGCTTTGTTAAATCGCCACACCTTATAATTCTTTAAATTTGGGTCTTCGATAATTCGATGAGAATGCAGATCTCTCGGTTGCAAAAGTGAAGAAGAGGCTTCTAAGTATTGCGGCGAGGCACATATGATATTCCTGTTTTCAGTGATCTTTGTTGCGATCAAATCTGAATCTTGCCTAACCAAACGACCAGATCGAATTGCTACGTCATACCCTTGTGAGGAGATATCATCTAAACCATCATCAAGCAGCAAATTCACTCTTAGCTCCGGATATTTATCACTGAAACCGCAAATAAACGGCATGAGCAAGATTTCTGTCAAACCATTTGGCGCGAGAACATTCAAGGTGCCAGAGATTTCATTACTATCAAACCTCATCGTGTCATTCAGCGCTTCAAGTTGCAAAATCAGAACATGTGCTTCTTGATAATACTGATGACCAGCGTCCGTAAGAGACAGCGCCTTGGTTGAGCGATTCATTAATCGCGTTCCAAGATACGTTTCTAGATCTCTAACATTGCGACTCACGAGAGATTTAGACACTTCTAGTTTCTTAGATGCGCCCGTAAAACTGCCTTCCTCTACGGTGCAAATAAACGATTTAATTAGCGTGATTAAGTTCATCAAAACATTCATTGTTTACTATTTGTTGACAGACTATCGACCTTATCTGATCTATTCAAGCTTCATTTTTTGATTAAAAATCCCAGCAATTCAACAAACAAAGAGAAGATAAATAAATGGAAAGTAAACAAGTCCAAACCATAAGAAATTACTTTAAGATTTGTGTTGACGGTAAGGCAACAGAACGTGTGGGGGAATTTTTCGCTGAAGATGCTCTTATTCACCGCCCTGATTGTGGAAAAACCTTAAAAGGGTTAGTCGAATTTGAAGCCAAGTTGAAATCTTGCGTAACTGAACGTTATGAGAGCCTTGAGACAAGCTTTCAACGCATTGTAGAAGCAGAAGATCAAGTGGTTGTCGCCCTGACTCACAAAGCCAAAAATGCAAATACGTGGATGGAGTTCGATGTATCAGGTAAAGACGTTACATGGACAAGCCTCACCTACTTTCGCTTTAACCAAGAAGGTAAAGTGATTGAAGAAATCGTAGAGCGCAACGAGTTAAGCATGGCAACTCAACTTGGGTTAACGATCACACAATAACCAATGCTGTTACGTAAATGTGAGGGCTCACAAATGGAGTCCTCTTTTTACATTCGATCTATAAGATTATTCAGGCTACCACTTCACGATACCCAGCGTGACTTTAACACCGCCGACTAACGTTGAACCACCATAGTCTTTTGCTAGGCGCAGCAAAGTGTCATGAAAGCCCAAGTTTGGAAATGCCGCTTCCACTTCTGCAATAACTTCTTTACTCAAACCCTTACGAACGCTGCCTTTGGTTGCATCAATCCAGTCTGCTTTTCGGCATGCTTCGATGACTTTCTGGTGCGGCCCTTTATACGGCGAAATCTTATGGTGCCAATGAATCGCACCGCACAAAGCATCAGGATCTAACCCCCACTCAAAGTGTTCATTATCTGCCAAAGCAACCGCTTCAGAAGGCTCGAGATAAGCCAATTCATGGTCAGTCCACAAACCAATGTCGTGATAAACAAATGCCGTTTCAACTAACTGCTCGTACTGCTCATCATTGCCGAGGAAATGCATCGCATAAGTGATGGTTCGATAAACATGATTACGATAGCCCGGAAAGTCATCTCCGATTTGATCTTTGTATTTGGCAAACAGCAATTCGACGCGTGGCCGATCTCGTTTGATTTCTATTTGCGACATGTTTGGTTTCCTCAGATAAAGTCTTTAAAGAATTATAGACTTTGTCTTTTCGTCGGGAGTTATCACCACCGTAAAGCAATTGCGCTCCCCTTGATGTGATACAGAAAACGCGTTTGTCATTTGGGCTATGAGCATCAAACCTCGCCCTGAAGGCATCCAACTCTCTTCATCGAATAGATTTGGCGTCTCAATTTGCTTTGAGATGTAACTTTGGAAGGTTTCATCAGAAATGCGATTGCCATAATCAAATACACGCACTTCTATGTTGTGCTGCTCACCTTGTGTTAGTTCGCATTCTAACTCAACCGTTTTTCCGGTTTGTTCTTGATAGGCATGGATGAAAGCATTGTTCATCAACTCAACCACACACAGCTCAAGGGTTTGCGCGACATGAGAAGAAACCGAATGTTGTTGAAGGAATTCAACCAATTCGAGACTCGCTTGGCGTGAAACTTCTAAAGACGCTTGATAGGATTTCTGGAATACCGAACTTGTCGACTTAACGGCTTGCGATTGTGCACAGCCCAACCATTGCACTTTCAACAAGCTCACATCATCGTCGATTTCTGGTTTTCCTTGCCAGTTTTGCACTTGCTCCAAAACGGCATTGGTCTGTGCCTTTTCTGGCATCGCTTTACTCTCTTCGATGTTGGATAGCAGCCGGTCAATGCCGTAAAGCTTCTCGCCTTGCTTGGCTTCCAATAAGCCATCGGAGAAGAACCAGAGCGCGTCATTGGGCTTGAGTTGGATACTTCCACCTTGGTACATCATCGGCTCCAATGCCCCGACGATGAAGTTGTTGTCGCCAACAAGTTCCAAGCAGTTGTGTTCCGTCTGTTGCCAAACAAATTTAGGGTGCCCTGCTGTGCAATAATTCAGTTCACCGGTTTCGGTGTTCAACACGGCATATTCGATAGTGAAATAGAGTTTGCTGTTTTGCGTTTGCTGGTAGCGTCGATTAAGCCTTTCAATCACAGCTGCAGGCTCACTGATGCGGTACTCGTTGTCGCTCCAGTCTAACGTTATCGACTCCGATTTGTTACGTTGTGACAAAGTTTGTTGAATCGAGAATGCCATTAACGCCGAAGAAATACCGTGCCCGGAAACATCGAAGACATAAAACGCAACGTGGGACTCATCGAGCTCGACATAGCCCAACATATCCCCACCGATCTTGGTACAAGGAACATAAGTGAAGCTAAATTGTGCCGTGTGAATCTGTTCTTCAACGGGCAAGAGTTGTTCCATTAACTCTCCGGCAGAATCCAAATCCTGCTGAATGGTCTGATACGCTAAATCGAGCTCTTGGTTTTTTGTCGTGAGCGTGTTGTGCAGTTCTAAGGTACGAAAGCCCGCACGGATACGCGCTTGTAGTTCCTCTACAGACGTCTTCTTGTCGACAAAGTCATCGGCGCCTGCATCCATGCCTTTGATGATGGATTCTTGATCGTTACGGGAAGAGAGAAGCACAAAGAAGATATAACGAGAAAACGCCGACGATTTAAGCTCACGGCAAAGCTCAATGCCACTGATGCCTGGCATCATCAAATCACTGAGGACAAACTGAATGTCAATTCGGTGAGTCAGCACTTCTAACGCAGACTCACCATCTTCAACGGCAATGACCTCGTACCCTTGCTTTTGCAATGCACTGGTCATGTAGAGCAGGACCGTTTTGCTGTCGTCAACCAACAATATGGACTTCATACCTCTCCTTGCCTGTTTGCTTTATTGCGGCACGCTACTCATGGATTGTGCATCTCTGAAACGGCTGTAATCTTCCGCTAAAAGTTGATGTTGATAACGAGTGTAAGACAACGCCTCATTCGAGATGACGATTTGGTTTTCTTTTTCCATCAATTGCCCACGCAGCAACTCGATTTGTTGATGCTGCTGACTGTGGTTTTGATACATGGCAACGAGTCCGCACACAGACGCTACGAGCAGCGTACACAACACGCCATTGATGGTTTTACTTCGAACACGCATAACCTCTCCTTGTCGCTTGGTGTCCTTCATTACTTGGTGAAGTCCAATAATGATTGGGACGTCTACAAACTAAGAACTCAAGGTTCCAAAACGCCGTGAGAGCCAATTGATGTTGTTTCATTAACAGAGTTAATTATAGGAGAAAGGCAGAAAAAGAAGAGAAAACCTGAACAAATTGAAGATCTTTGCGCTTAAAACGACAAAAAGCAGCAAGTCTACAAAAGCCTTGCTGCTTAGAAAAATCACGCTAGAAGTTAACCTTGAAACGCTTCACGCACCGATACTTGTTCAAACCAACGAGCAATATTTGGATAGGTTTCGAACACTTCAATACTCAAACCATTTACGGCAAAACCAACAAAAATGTAGCCGGTAATGTCTACGATGGTGAAGTTGTCCGTGGCGATGTGCTCACTTTCTGACAAGCGTTTGTCGAGAATTGGTAAGAATTCTAATACGCGGGACTTCGACTCATCACCCCACGCAGCCACACAGTTTTCACGGTCTTGGTAAATTGCTGTGATATTGCGAAACGCCTGAAAAGCCGTGTACAAACCTTGGAATTCGACAACACGATGCCACATTTCCACCTGAGCACGTTCAAGCTGGTTAGCACCAAACAGCGCCAGATCATTTTCAAACGCTTCATCTAGGTAGCGACAAATCGCCACGCTTTCGCAGATCGCTGTGCCATCATCCAGTTCTAGTAGAGGCACTTTACCGTTCACGCTTTTCGATTTAAACGGTTCAGATAGGTTATCGCCCTCACGAACGTTCAGCGCAATTCGCTCAACCTCGCCACCGATTTCCTTTAGAAAAATGCTAACTCGCTTACAACTTGGAGTCATTGCGGTTTCATAGAGCTTCATTTCACATCCTTTTATCTTTTTCTAACCGATTGGTTAGGATATACTGTAGCCAGTTTATAAACGATCAGTCAAGAACTTCACTATCAAAAATTTTCAAACAGTTGTGGGTCTGTTTGCTGAGCGAGATTTTTGATGCCGTTTGTGAGTTCACATGAATTTGGAGGCTGATACCCAAGAATAGATGGGTATTCATCATATTGGTTCAGTTCGAACGCTAGAGGTTCTCTGTACCATCCCTCCAAAGCAATTTAATTACCCGATAAGCAGACCCAGGCAGGTAATTTATGGCAAGAAAAGCCAACTTCGACCGAGATGAAAAGCTTCTCGTGGCTATGGATGTGTTTTGGCGCAAGGGCTTTGCGAACACGTCTATCTCGGATCTCACCGACGAGTTGAACATCAACCGCTTCAGTCTTTACAACACCTATGGTGACAAGCAACAGCTCTACTACGAAGCGCTCGATACCTACTTGAAAAAGGTCTCGCTACCGTCACTGAATGATTTGGAAAAAGACGACGCGTCCTTACCTGAGTTGGAATCGTTCCTTAAATCTTTTGCTGATCTGCAACGTAAACGCAACTGTGGGTGTTTTATCCAAAATGCGTTGATTGAGCACGCTGGTGAAGACGATGATGTACTGCGCAAAGGGCATTTTTTGTTTGACCATCTTATTGACATCATTGCGGATGCGCTGACCAATGCACAAAAAGAAACCTTAGTGCCGAAAACGCTGAAACCAGAAGAGCTTGCTCGTTTTGTTCTCAACAACATGCAAGGCATGCGCGTACTTGGCAAAGCCAAACGTTATGCCGATTTGGATACGGCGCTTGCCTGCTTGCTGGTTTTGATTAGGAAGTGACATGTCGATTGAAGTGATAGCGGTACGTCTTACCAAAGGCATGGACTTAAAGCTGAACCTAGCGAAATTGGTCGAGCAGTATGGTATCAAAGCAGGCTCGATTGCTTCATGCGTTGGTTGTGTCTCTGACCTCAACCTTCGTTTGGCAGGTGCAGAGAGTACGTTAACCAAACAAGAGCCATTTGAAATCGTCTCTGTGATGGGAACCCTAACGGCTGAACATCAGCACGTTCATATCTCGGTGTCTGATCGTGAAGGACGAGTCTGGGGTGGGCATTTGCTGGAAGGCACAGTGATTGATACTACCGCAGAATTGATCATCCATTCTTACTCAGAACTTGAGTTCACCAGAACGATGGACGACTCGACTGGCTATACCGAACTACAAGTGAATCCTTCCAAATAGTAAACAGCTCCAGAACCATACTGTGGTGTCTCTGGAGCTTTATTCGCATGTCTCTCACGCGAAGAATTCACTCATATCGAGCAAGCTAACTTCGGAGATCATTCTTCGACTAAATAACAAACCTGATTATCGTCAACCGTTACTTGCCACGTTTTTAGACAGTGCGCTTCGTCTTCCAAACACTGCCCGCTCTTTAAACTGAAATGCTGTTTGTACAGTGGTGATGCAACACACATCTCACCATCAATATCACCGACAATCCCTCGACTCATCACATAAGCCTTACCAATTGGGTCCCAATCCTGAACAGCGTACACACCGCTATCTGGAATGTAGAATAACGCGACATGCTCGCCTTCAATCAATACAGTGGCACCGATGAACGGCATTAAGTCATCAAGCTGACACAATTTCACTTTGGTTAAAGCTGCCATTTACACCTCCTGTTTCACTGGAATACGCTGACCGCGCACGCGCTGGTACGGCAAGACTTTGCTGCCTGACGTGCTGTTCAAGAAAGGACGGAAGCGTTGCAGTTTTTGAGGATTATCCAACGTACTCTTCCACTCACATTGATAGGTATCTACGACTCGTGCCATTTGCTCATCCAATGAATCACATAGATTCAGAGAGTCATCCAAAATCACTTGCTTAAGGTAATCTAAGCCCCCTTCCATGTTCTCCATCCACACCGACGTACGCTGCAAGCGATCTGCGGTGCTGACGTAGAACATCAATACTCGGTCGATCATGGTGATCAACTCTGATTTGGATAAGTCGGATGCAAACAAATCCGCGTGTCTTGGTCTCATGCCGCCATTACCGCAAACGTATAGATTCCAGCCGTTTTCAGTGGCGATCACCCCAATGTCTTTACTTTGCGCTTCCGCACACTCGCGAGTACAGCCCGATACGGCAAACTTAAGCTTATGGGGCGCTCGCAATCCTTTGTAGCGGTTCTCTAACTCAATGGCTAATCCAACTGAATCATCAACACCATAACGACACCAAGTAGAACCCACGCAAGATTTCACGGTGCGCACCGATTTCCCGTAGGCGTGCCCTGTTTCAAAACCGGCATCGATTAAGGTTTGCCAGATTTCAGGAAGCTGTTCTAACTGCGCGCCAAATAAATCCACGCGCTGACCGCCAGTGATCTTGGTGTATAGATCGTATTGCTGAGCAACTTCGCCTAGCACGATAAGTTTGTCTGGTGTGATTTCGCCGCCCGGAACACGAGGTACAATCGAGTAAGAGCCGTCTTTTTGCAGGTTTGCCATAAAGGCATCATTAGAATCTTGCAGAGATTGATGTTGAGGCTCCATGATGTGTTCATTCCACAAAGAAGCGAACACAGATGCCGCCGTTGGCTTACAGATATCACACCCATGCCCTTTGCCATACAGTGCAATTAAGGTGTCGAAGTCTTTGATTTGTTCCACTTGGCAAATATGGAACATCTCTTGGCGACTAAGCTCAAAGTGCTCACAAAGGTAGTTGTTAACCTCTACCCCCATGGCTGCCAATTGAGTATCCAATACCGACTTGACCATATTGCTACAGCCACCACAGCCTGTACCGGCTTTGGTGTTAGCTTTAAGGTCTGTGAGGTTGGTGGTTCCGGCTTGAATCTCGGCAACTAAGTCGCCTTTTGTGACGTTGTGACAAGAACAGATAATGGCGCTGTCTGGCATCTCTCCATCAAGCATTCCGGTATCAAACAGCAGGTTCGCTGCGTGGTCTGGCAGGACCGTTTTGTTCAAATAACACTGTAAGAGCGCATCGTAGTCACTGTTGTCACCAACGAGAATCGCACCAAGCAATTGGGTACCACTCGCATCTACCACCAGCTTTTTGTAGATGCCTGCAACCGCATCTTGCAATACCATTTCTTGTGCGCCTTCGGTTTGCATTTGTGCATCGCCGATAGACGCCACATCTACCCCAAGCAGCTTAAGTTTAGTGCTCATGTCTGCACCTTTGAAACCTTCGCTTGGCATCCCAGTCAAGACATCGGCAGTGGTTCTCGCCATGGTGTAACCGGGTGCGACTAAACCAAAGATCTTCTGCTCCCAAAGGGCACATTCGCCAATCGCGTAAATGTTCTCATCGCTGGTTTGGCATTGGTTATTAATCACAATGCCGCCTCGCTCGCCTATTTCTAGCTCAGCCAGCCTTGCCAACTCATCTTGAGGGCGAATACCTGCGGAAAAGACAATCACATCCACTTCGAGAGGATCTTTGTCTTTAAACACCATACGATGCTTAGCCGTTTCACCATCGCAGATTCGCTCCGTACCCGTTGAGGTGTGAACGGTTAACCCTAGCGCTTCAATCTTCTCTTTTAGCACTAAGCCAGCACCATCGTCTAACTGCACGGGCATCAGGCGAGGAGCAAATTCAATAACATGAGTTTCTAACCCCAATAGTTTAAGTGCGTTTGCCGCTTCTAAACCCAACAAGCCGCCGCCAATCACTGCGCCCGTTCTTGCGCCTTCACATGCTTTTTTGATTTGTGAAAGGTCATCAAGCGTGCGGTAGACAAACACGTTGTCTCGGTCTTTACCTTCAATTGGAGGCACAAACGGGTAAGAACCGGTCGCGAGCACGAGTTGGTCGTAACCCAGCACATCTTCACCATCAAGCAGAAGGCGCTTTTGTTCTCTGTCGATGCCTGTTACTTGGCTGCCAAGTACGAGTTGGATGCCATGCATGTCGTACCATTCTTGGTTACTCAGCATCAAATCATCATGAGATTTGCCCGCAAACAAAGAGGACAACTGTACACGGTCATACGCGATAAAGCGCTCTGCACCAATCACGGTAATTCGGTGCTCCAAATGCGCGTTTTTCTGTACCAATTGCTCGACAAGGTGTTGCCCGACCATACCATTACCTACCACAACGATGTGGCTCAATGCGTTCTTTACTGGGATCGTTAAAGGACTGTTCATTGCTGCCTCCTTATGCCGTTTGCGCTGCGGTTTTGGGTTTGTCTTCTTTCGAAGCAGGAATCTCGACTTTGGATTGCTTCTCGTAAAGGAACTTCAGCACTGCTTGTCGACACTTCTGATACTGCGCATCATCTGCCAGTGCGACACGCTCACGAGGGCGAGGTAGATTCACTTCTAACACTTCTCCAATGGTTGCTGCCGGTCCGTTAGTCATCATCACGATTTTGTCGGATAGCAACACCGCCTCATCCACATCGTGGGTAATCATGATGACGGTGTTGTTTAGCTCGGCTTGAATCTTCATCAGTGCATCCTGCAAATGCGCACGAGTTAACGCATCCAACGCGCCAAATGGTTCATCCATCAGCAAAACCTTTGGTTGAAGTGCCAGTGCTCTCGCAATGCCGACTCGCTGCTTCATACCACCAGAGATTTCATCCGGCTTTTTGTGCGCGGCATGCTGCATTTGAATCAACTCCAAATAGTGATTCACTTGCTCCTGAATCCACGCTTTGCCCTTTTTGCCGGCAATTTGTTTTACAGCTAGCTCAACGTTTTGATATACGGTGAGCCAAGGCAACAATGAATGGTTTTGGAACACCACTGCGCGGTCAGGTCCTGGTCCAGCTACTTCTCGTCCATCGACGATCACGCCGCCATCTGTTGGCATGTGTAGCCCTGCAACTAAGTTCAATACCGTTGATTTACCACAGCCAGAGTGACCAATTAGGGATACAAACTCGCCTTTATTGATTTGTAAATCGACGTTCTTAAGCGCGATGAACTCGCCATCTGGCGTTGGGAATCGCATCCCTAAACGCGTTAGATCTAATAATGCTTTTTCCATGATCGTTTCCCTTATCTCAACGCTTGTTGTTTATTCCAAGACAGCCACTTTTGAAGTTGCAGCATGCCTCTATCGAGCATCAAACCGATAAAACCAATGGTGATGACTGCCACCATGATGCGCCCCAATGATGCCGAGCTGCCGTTCTGGAATTCATCCCAAACGAACTTGCCTAACCCCGGGTTCTGAGCGAGCATTTCTGCCGCAATCAACACCATCCAAGCGATACCTAAAGAGAGACGTAAACCGGTGAAGATCATTGGAATGGCAGAAGGTAAAACGATAGTGCGAATGTGCTGCCACCACGAAAGTTGAAGCACTTTACTCACGTTGATTAAGTCTTTATCAACGCTCGTTACGCCCACAGCGGTGTTAATCAGCGTCGGCCATAAGCTACACAGCGCCACAGTGATCAGAGAGTTGATGAACGACTTAGCAAACATCGGATCATCACTCACATAAGTGGCACTCACCACCATAGTGACGATAGGCAGCCAAGCTAAAGGTGATACGGGTTTGAGCAGTTGAATGATTGGGTTGAACGCTTGATACAGCCCTTGATTCAGACCAAGCACGATGCCAAGTGGAATCGCAATGACAGTCGCCAACAGAAAGCCGGCAGTTACAGTCACTAGGCTTGTTATGATTTGGTCGAAGAACGTCGGCTTACCTGTGTAGGGACGAATCTTCACTGTCGCATCTGGATTTTTGGCTAATTTTGCAGCATTGCGCTTTTCCTGACGCTCGATAAACGCTTGTTCCTTTTCTCGCTCTTGCCAATGGTCATCGACAAGGTTGCTGAACTGCTGAAAAGTTTGCACCGGTCCCGGTAGCGTACCTAATGAGGTTTGCACTTCTCTCGCTGCTAAGTGCCACATTGCCAAAAAGATCAGCAAGCCAATAACGGGCAAAAGCACCAACCGACTTCGGTTCACTACCTGCTTAGCAGGAAAAAGGGAAATGACATTACTAGACATACTCACTCCTAAGAAATTTACATCCTTGTTGCCACAAGCGAATTCCCTCGCCTGTGGCGTTTATCGTTATGGTTAAACCTTGTCTTTTCCTTTAAGCCCGATAGAGAACTTCTCTAGATATTTATTTGGCTCGCGACCGTCATAAACGATGTTGTCGATAAAGTGTGTTTGCGGTGCACGGAAACCATCTTCAGCACTGAAATCTGGGAAGTCTTTTTTGCTCAACACACCATCTTCAATTAGCGCTTGAGCTGCTTGTTGGTAGATATCTGGACGGTAAACCTCTTTTGCCACATCCATGTACCAATCATCGGATTTCTCGCTTGAGATCTGTCCCCAGCGACGCATTTGGGTCAGGTACCAAATCGCATCGCTGTAATACGGATACGTGGCGTTATGACGGAAGAACACGTTGAAGTCTGGCACGTCTCGTTTGTCGCCTTTCTCATATTCAAATGTGCCCGTCATTGAGTTGGCGATAACTTCGGCATCGGCTCCGACGTATTCGCTTTTTGATAGCATCTTCACTGCCTCTTGGCGGTTGGCATTGTCGTTTTCATCCAACCAATGTGCCGCTCGAATCAAGGCTTTCACTACGCGAATGTGCGTGTTTGGATACTTCTCAGCCCAAGCTTTGGAAACACCAAACACTTTCTCTGGGTTGTTCTTCCAGATTTCGTAGTCGGTCACGACTGGTGTGCCAATGCCTTTGAATACGGCTTGCTGGTTCCATGGTTCGCCCACGCAGTACCCTTTGATCGTGCCCGCTTCCATCGTCGCTGGCATTTGTGGTGGCGGTGTAACACTCAAAAGAACATCAGCATCCAACTGGCCACTGTTATCGCCTGAGTCTGGTGCGTAAAAGCCTGGATGAATCCCCCCTGCCGCTAACCAGTATCGCAACTCATAGTTGTGCGTCGATACAGGGAACACCATCCCCATGTTGAACGGTTTGCCTTTATCCAGATAGCTGTCGACCACAGGCTTCAGTGCATCCGCTTTGATTGGGTGAACTGGCTTGCCATCTGGTTGCTTTGGAATGTATTGCTTCATCTGCTCCCAAGTATCATTGGAAACCGTGATTGCGTTGCCGTTCAAATCCATACTGAACGCGGTAATCACTTCTGCTTTTGTGCCGACACCAATCGTCGCGCCCAATGGCTGACCAGCAAGCATGTGCGCGCCCGCAAGCTCACCATCGATGACTCGGTCTAATAGCACCTTCCAGTTTGCTTGCGCTTCTAAAGTGACGTACAAGCCTTCGTCTTCAAAAAAGCCTTTCTCATAAGCAACCGCCAGCGGTGCCATATCGGTTAACTTAATAAAACCAAACTTCAGGTCTTCAATTTCTGGCTCACCCAACTCTGCCTTTACGCTGACCGTGGTGAATACCGATAACGAAATTGCTGACACTTTCAGCATCGAACTCCATTTCATTGGTTTGCTCCCATAAAAAAAGCGCCACTACTCCGAAGAGCAGTAGCGCCGTTGCTAAGTCTACAATTACCGCCGTTGATAATTGAGATAAGCGATTCAACAATAAACCCAATTCTTCTAATCCAATTACTGTGCCAACTTATTTTTTACAGTAAATACAATAGATTAGTATATCTTGTCGTTTGTTATTCCCTGTTATTGCTTGCTGATAGTGCAACACGCACCACGTTAGAAAACGCACCCTACCCCCAAAGTGGTAGAACAACTAATCCAACACTTCCAAAGTAGTTATCAAATTCTTGGCAACCTGTGCGAGCGTTTGGCTCGATTGCATGGCAGATTTTCTAAGCGCTTTATAAGCCTGATCTTCATCAACGCTGTGCATCTTCATAAGCAGACCTTTGGCTTTTTCCACCAGCTTGCGCTCTTCGATCTTATGGGTCAGCGATTCAATTTCCGATTGCATACTTTCGAATTTCGCTCTCACTAATGTCGCATGTTCAATCCAAGGTTGAAGCGCAAACTCACTATCGTGGGGCATGAGCACATAGTCCATTTTTTCTGATAACCGATTGATATCATTGGATGATAATTGCTTTAAGACGATAAGAAGTGGTGCCGATTTTCTGCGGCAGAAATCGACGATCAAACGCAGTTCCGCGGTTGGTTGCTGCCATCCAACCACAACGCTTGCTGACGGTTCTCGTTGCATTAACGTTTCTAGTTGTGCCAATTGGCAACCGATGATGTTGTCGTAATCTTTGCTCAATAAGCCGGACAATCGAGCCTGCTCTTCGAGGCTATCGCAGCATACTATGATGGGTGTTTTTGACGTTGATTGAGTCATGCACATTCCTTGTTTATATCTCACTCACTAAGAGAGACATAACAAGGAATGTGCCAACTAAAGTTGAAGCGTTTTAACTAGAGGCGAGATGTTCTTTGAAGAAGCCGAGTGTGCGTTCCCAAGCGAGTGCTGCTTCTTCCGGTGCGTAGCGTGCTGTTGAGTCGTTATGGAAGCCGTGGTTGACGTTCTCATACATTAACGCTTGATACTGTGCGTCGGTTGCGATCAATTGCTGCTCATAAGCAGGCCATGTGTCGTTAACACGCTTATCGAGCCCTGCAAAGTGAATCATCAACGGTCCTTTGACTTGCTTTTGGATCTCTTGCGCCGCTGGTGTTCCATAGAAAGGCACACCTGCATCGAGCTCTTCTGGCATTACCGCGGCAAGCATGTTGACAATGTATCCACCGAAGCAGAATCCAACCGCGCCCAATTTACCGTTGCCACCCTCGTATTGTTTGAGGAAGTTCGCGGCTGCAATAAAGTCTTGTTCGATCTTGGCTCTGTCCATCTCTTTCTGCATGGCGCGCCCCTCATCGTCGTTCCCCGGATAGCCGCCGAGTGGATAAAGTGCGTCTGGAGCGAAAGCAATAAAGCCATCTTTTGCAAGTCGTCTTGCGACATCTTTGATATAAGGGTTCAGACCTCGGTTTTCATGGATCACCAACACGGTCGGCGATTTTAAGGTCTTCTTCTGTGGCATCACCAAATAACCACGCCCTACTCCATGCCCATTTGGAGATGGAAAGGTTTCGTAAGTTGCTTTGATGTCAGGATCGTTAAATGAAACTTGTTCTGCAAGTGCGTAATTCGGGGTTAACGCATCGACCAGGGCTGTCATGCTAAAGCCAAGCACCGCAAGGCCACCGAGCCTGTTAAGAAACTCACGGCGCGTGATTTTTCCGTGGGCGTATTCGTCGTACCAATCGAAGGCTTCTTGCGGGATAGGATGAGAAGCCTTTTTAGTGGGAGTGGTATGTTTTAGAACCATTATCCATGTCCTCTGTGTCTTACCATATGGGAATTTCTAATTCTCAAACGCGAAGTAAAGAATGAGCGCAATTGAGGTCAAAACTGCAGTTTCACCTCTCTGATACGGAGCAAGGTGGTGAAACACATCACTGGTGAGCTAGGATCTTTAACCTTCTTCAAACAATAGATAATGGATTCAGATTCAACAACTTTGCGTTGTTTGTTTTGAGTGGATTTGTCTAAAACCAATACTTTGGTTTAGCCAGTCAACTCAAAATTACTCGTAATGACAGTACGTCTGCCAATAACTAAAGGCACGTTCAAAGGCTTTTTCTCGATCATGCATTTGTGCAAACAAGACCACTGTCATTGTGGCGAGAACCGTATTCGCCATTTGGTTCATGTCATCTTCTGACGTCCCAAACGGGCAGTTCGCAGGCATTGGCACCTCAGATAGCATTTGCTCCGTCCAGTAATGCGATGTCACACCGCTTGTTTGGCTTAACCACACTGTTTGGCTTACTTTTGGGTTGTATTCTGACTCACCTGATTGTCCTTTGAATGACACAACGGCATGAGCGGTTTGACCAATCTCGTATTCGACTTCAGCATGAAGTTGTTGGAATCCAGGATGGAAGCTACCACGAATACCAATCGTTGCTTGCCCCGGGTTCAATGCACGAACCACGGTATTGATCGGCGTTCTAAGCCCATAACGATTCTTCCAACCGATCATGGTTTCTGCTTGAGCCGCAAACGCACTCAGCGGCAGATACACAATGTTTTGTGTTTCTAACACACGCTTTGCGTCTTCTGCTGATTCCGCTTTCGTAATAGCAAAAGTGTCGAGGTAATCTTCGGCGTGTAAACGACCAGATTGACGGTCGTGATAGCCATGCATTAACACTTTATGACCATTATCGGCAAGGATCTTCGCTGCCAACAGGTGCCAAGGCTGACCTGCTGCTTCACGTTTGCCTGCATAACATGGCCAATCAATGTCTGCACCAATAGCTGGCATGCGGGATTGGAATGCTTTCACAAAACCAGCGATTTCTTGTTGAGTCTCGTTCTGTACGCGGATCAGCATCAATAACATCGCCATCTGATCGTCGTCGCACTCACCGTTTAGGTATTCATCCATAACTCGAAACGCTTGGTCAAAGTTCAGTGGTTTTCTGCCACGCTCGCCACGACCGACTGTTCTGATACATTCCAAAATGCTGCTCATATTCCCTCGTATTCCGTCACTGACTGTACGGTTTCTATTAGTTGTTCGCGCAGTTTGACAACTTCTCCCATCACAATCAATGCTGGGCTCACGCCTTTAAGTGTAATCGATAAATCATTGAGCTGATTGAGTTGTGTAGCGTGTACTTGTTGCTGTGGACTACAACCATGAGTGATGATCGCGACAGGGAAATCTTCTCTCAAACCAGAGCCTATTAAACCCGTTTGTATTTGCGTTGCTTTTTCTAACCCCATATAGAAAACTAACGTTTGTCCGCTTTGCATCAGTTGGCTCCACGCTTCAAATGCGCCTGTTACCACTTGCCCCGTAACAAAGGTAACGCTGCGAGCAACGCCACGATGAGTCAGCGGAATCAAGCTGTTTGCTGAACAACCAATCGCAGCGGTAATGCCGGGGATAACTTCGTACGCGATTGAGTGTTTAACGAGCGCTAACGCCTCTTCGCCTCCACGACCAAATACGAATGGGTCTCCCCCTTTTAAGCGTACAACTCGCTTTCCTTGTTGAGCGAGCGACACCATCAAATCACAAATTTCTTCCTGACCAATACTAGGTTGTCCGCATCTTTTGCCCACGTAAATCCAATCGGCTTGTGGCGAAGCCAACTCCAAAATATCTCTGTTAACCAAACGGTCGTACAGCAGAACCTCTGCCGACATAATCGCTTTCACAGCCTTCACGGTTAACAAGTCAGGATCGTGCGGCCCTGCTCCAACAATCGACACAAAACCTTTTTGGTTCGCATCTAGAGTTGCGTTGTTATTTTCTAAAAGTTGGTTCAGTTTGCTTGCTTGATCATGCTTAGAAAAGCGAGACGAGCGTTCTTGTTTCTGACTCGCTTGTCCTCTCTTAAACCAAGACTTTTGATAAGGCGCTTCCATGTGCTTATCCTCTTTGTGACTTACTTTATTTGAATAGCCAGACTTTGCTGGTTCGCTTGCTGCTTGCCCTTTTGATGCTGATGGCTGTCGACCATTTGTTTGATTTGAGAGACGCACGAGCCACAGTTAGTACCGCATTTGAGTTTGTTTTGAAGTTGGGTCACTGACGTGCAGTCTTGTTTCTCCATCGCGTCATGTATTTGTTTATCGGTGACGCGGAAACAACTACAGACCAGTTTGGCACTGCTTTGCGATTGAGTGATGGTAAGCAGTTGCGATAGCTCCATAGGTTTGCCAATCAAGCCAGTAAAGTTGGTGTAGTCGGTTTGAATTGGTTCACTAGACACCACTAAAACAGAGCGAATGATACGAGCGTCTCCAACAAGGTCGTAATCCACCGCTAGCCAACCCTGGGCAATATCTATCGTAATCCTGCGGCTCTTTTGCGTTCGACAAAAACTCTGCTTCTTTGGTCTTTTATCGTGTGCAAAGCGCCAAATGCCCAAATTGCTTTCTGCTTGAAATGCGCTGTAAAGAAATTTGCCGGAATCAAACTGTGTACCGATGAACATACCGTAGGTTTTTACCGCCGCGTCTTGCACTTCAACATAAGATGACTTAAACGCAGGTTGCCCAGAAATAGGGTCTTTTGCGCTGTTTACTATTGCGTTAACACCGCTTTCACCGCCATATCGACCTGCCCAGTGCATTGACATAAACAGCTCTTGAAAACCTAAACCTTCATCAATGGCAACTTTGGCATAAATACTGGTGTTTGAAGTGGGCTGGAACAGCTTGGTGAGTTGTCCTGCTTTTAAGCGACTTTGAGTAGCAGAGAGTGTGTTCATGTACACGGTTGGTTCTAATTCAGAGGCGGCAAGGTGTGCGATATGCCCTGTGCGCGTCATGGTATGCCATTGATCGCGTTGTCTGCCCGTATTTAGCCACCAGCCTTTTGTTCTCTCTAAGCGTTGAGGCAATTCGCTGGTCACGACAAAACGCGCTTTTCCATCTGGGTGTGAATAGACGCCATCAGAAAAAGGGCGTACTCCTCCCCATTGAGTAGGCTTCCAAGCTTCGTATTCTTGCTCGGTTAAGTTCGCGTGTTGAGAAAGATCTAGCTTCAATGGCGAATCTGCATTCATGCCTGTCATCGCCGCATACTCCCTGAATACCGCGTGTTCTGAGGTAAATGCAAAACCACTCTTGGTCTTCTCTAGTTCACACAAAGCTTGCCCAACTTGGTTTATCGCCCACCAATCCGATTTTGCTTCACCGGGAGGTGTTTGAAACTGACGCTGCCTTGAAAGTCGACGCTCAGAGTTGGTCACCATGCCTTGCTTTTCCCCCCACCCGGCGACGGGCAACAACAGGTTCGCGTAATGCGCTACATCCGAATCCGCTGTGATATCGGAAACAACCACAAATGGACAAATCTCTAGCGCACGTTTTACCAATTGGTTGTCTGGCAAAGACACAACTGGATTGGTTGCCATGATCCAAAGAACTTTAATCTCACCGCGCTCTACCGCCTCAAACAGCTCGACGGCTTTTAATCCGGGCTTAGTGGCAATCTCCGGTGAATCCCAAAACGCCTGCACTTGCTTGATAGACTCTGCGTCAAAAGCGCGATGAACCGCTAACTGGTTTGCCAATCCACCGACTTCTCGCCCACCCATCGCATTCGGCTGACCAGTTATAGAAAAAGGACCGCAACCAGCTTTCCCAATCTTACCTGTCGCCAAGTGTGTATTAATAATGGCATTGCCTTTATCGACACCATTTTCAGCTTGGTTAACCCCTTGGCAAAACAGCGTGATTGCGGTTGGGCTTTGTGCGAACCATTGGAAGAATGTCGTGAGTTTTTCTTCTGATATACCAATGGAAGACGAGAGATTAGTGACATCGTAACGCAAATCAGAAACTTCTTCTGCAAGCGCCTCAAACCCGTCGGTATAGGAATTTATGTATTGAGAATCAACGTATTGCTGCTCAATAAGAAACTTAAGCAGCCCGTTAAAAAGTGATACATCCCCATCGTTTTTAATCGGTAGATGCAAATCGGCTTGCTGTGCTGTGACCGTTTCACGCGGGTCAATGACCACCAGCTTGAGATTAGGATTGTTCTCTCTCGCTTGTTGAATACGTCGAAATAAAACAGGGTGCGTCCAAGCGGTATTAGCACCGCAAATTATCAATAGCTCAGTCTTATCTATGTCATCGTAATTGACAGGAACGACATCTTCACCAAATGCTCGTACATGAGCCGCAACCGCCGAAGACATACACAAACGCGAGTTAGTATCAATATTCGCGCTGCCGACGTAACCTTTCATCAATTTGTTGGCGATATAGTAGTCCTCTGTCAGCAACTGACCAGAAACGTACATCGCGACCGAATCCGGTCCAAACTCCGCTTTCGCTTGATGAATCTTTTCGGCAATCAGATCCGTGGCTTGTTGCCATTGCACTTCTTGCCCTTGAGGTCGCTGCTTGGTAACAAGCTTTGGATACAACAACCGTGACGGCATATTTAAACTTTCTGCCAATGCCACACCCTTTACGCACAATGAACCCGCATTCGCCGGATGACACGCATCCCCAACAATTCCTTTGGCATTAACCTCAACACCACATCCAACACCACAATAGGGACAAGTGGTTTTCTTGCATCCTTGCGACATTAAGCCCCCTGATTTTTGCTTCCAATGGCGAGCTAAAAGCGAAAAAAAACCTCTCCCGAAACGAGAGAGGCTGCATTGCCTATAAAAGCTCAAAAAAGTAATACCCTATCCGCTTAACCGCCTGCTAAGGGAAAGCGGCGCATCGAGTTAACGATGAACACAATCTAATTTGCAATCCCAATGCCAACTATGAATACCATTCATTTTCAATAACTTATAAAGATCCGTTTTCTCTTTATATTTGGTTGTGCACTGATTAGGTGCGGATTTGTTTCACAGAAGTGCAGCACTAGCGAGCGAATTGCATCACCAAGCGCGGTTCTTGATCGCCAAAATAGTTATCCTCTTCCGCGACCACAACAAAGCCAAGCGATGAGTACAGTTTGAAGGCAGGTATATTGTCAGGATCAACGGTCAGCTTCACTACTGAGCCTGTTTCAACTTTACTTAGCACCTTATCCACTAGCAAACGCGCAACCCGCTTGCCTCTGTGTGTCGCATCTACCGCTAATGACAGAATCCATTGCGTGTTTTGTTCATCACTTGTCGCCATCAGCACATAACCAGCTATTTGCCCTTCTTCTTTGGCCACCAACAAACCTTGAGACCAACAATCAAATGCTTGTCGAAAGAAAAATTGAGGGTAAGCGTGATGACCAAATAACTTGTGCTCCAGTGTATATAGAGCTGCTAAATCATTTTTATCTGCTGAGGTGATCTGCATTGGCAATGTTTCCTTATAAAACTCTCCGAGTGAATATAGTTGCAAAGCGCGATAAAACCTAACGATTTCATGCAGTTCACATTGATATACCCAAGTGACTTCAAGATGCAGGGTTCAGAGCGTTATCATCAAGTTGGGTGACGCAGAACTCAACTCAATGACATGCTCCCGAAGGGCGAGTCTCCTTGGGTATACTTCCTTTTGCTTTGGTCAGACCAATTCTTGATGATGAGAGCCAGTTTTAACTAATGGAACGTCATACCAGTTTTTATTTGATTGTTGGTCGTTTTTTGTTGAATAATCGCCGCTCTTATATACAAAAATAATAATAACGAGACGAAAGCAGTCGTCCTTATTGAGCAATCAGGCTCATTAGCAAGCGAGTGATTACGAAAATGTACCGCTAGCGTGTACGTCAGCGCTTCAATTAAGTTGTCATAATTAGAGTTGAATAATGTCGATGTCTGGATTCGAGCAAATCAACCCTTTGCTCGATTATAAAAATAAAAAGTGGTGGCAGTCTTTAGGCATTCAAACCCTAATTTTTTGCGCGATACAAGTCAGTTATAGCCTGTCTAATTTCTATGTTATCTCGCAAGATCGTGTCCATGTACTCTCTTTCACAGCCGCTTTTGTCGTTGCTGTGACCTTAAGATACAGTTGGCGAGTATTGCCGACCATTGTCGCGAGCCTGCTATTTTACTATACCGTTTTCTCCCAGCGTCCTTGGGAGATGGCGCTATTATTTGCCTTCTTTTTGCCCACCCTGCCATTACTATTTTGCCAACTTTATCGCGCTGCATTGAAGCGTGTACTGGCTTACAACTTCACACTAAAGTTAGGTTACTTCGCCATTTTAATCGGCATTCTTTACCCAATAGCGAACACCGTACTTTTGCTTCTGATCAGTACACTGCTTGGAGGAGCGCCAGATTTTTCTTTTGAGTTTATCGCCTATTCAGTTTTGAGCGCGATTTTAACGCAAATGGTACTGACCCCTTTATTAAGCCTAGGACTGAGCTACGTGTTAGATGGTGATAATGCGCCCTATTTAAAGCTCGACCGCGCCATGATGGACGCCCATTCCAGTCCTTTGCATTTCAGACTATGGCTGATGATTTGTGCGCTTTTCCTTGTGGCGGCTATATCAACGACTAACCCACTAACACTCAACACCTTGAGTTTAATTTTGCTTTGTCTGGTAGGCATGGCGTTAGGCAAGTTTGGCTTGGTACGACCAATGTTGGTAGGCGCCGCCACTTTATTGATTTGTATCGAAAGCATCATAAAACGCTTCAACGCCGATATTCTCTCTAGAGAGCAAGTTTACGCCATGCTTTTGGTGTTGTTTGTTCTCACCATGCTTACGTTTATGCTTGGCGCTCACACGATTAAAAACTACGTCACCACACGCAATGCCATTCGTAAAGAGCGTATCGACAGCTTCACGGGGTTGTACAATCTCGCGCAACTTAAAGACGATGTCGCAAAGCACACGAATGCTACTTTGATTTACATAGACCTTGAGCCTACGTTGTCGAAGCTAAGTGGTCTAGGGCATCATGGTAGAGCGCAATTAATGAAACAGCTCAGTCAATATCTCGCATCAAATACTGAGCACTTACAGCGCGCCTACCTGCCTCCTTTTGCGAGTGGTTTACTCTGCATCGCGCCCCGCTTACCAAACATGGAAAAAGAGCTCGATACTCTGATTAGCCTACTAGATAGCTTCTATTTTTACTTCGACGACAAAGCTATTAGTCTCGTAAAACGAACGATTCAGTGCGCTTCAATCTTTGGCAATAGTAACCTTGATCCACTTATCTCTAAACTGTGTGAGCAACAAGCTCATCAGCAAAGCTGTGTGAGTTGGGTAACCCACAACCACCAGCAATCTAACACACTCAATCAACTCAGCTTTATCCAACAGTGCTTTCGTGAGAATCAGTTTGAGCTCTATTGTCAGCCGTATCGCGCCCTGACGCTAACACCTCAAGCCGCGCATTTCGAAATCCTTCTGAGGTTAAAGCCAAGCCAAGGTGAGCTCATGTCACCTGCTGAGTTCTTCCCGTTGATCAATGAGTTTGGACTCGAATTAGAATTAGATCAGTGGGTTATTGAATACACGTTCAGCGCACTAAAGGCGCAAGTGGAAGATTGGAATCTTGTTGGACGCTGTGCCATCAACTTGACCGCTAAGGCACTCAATTATGAAGGGATGGCGGAAGACATACAGGCAGAAGCTAGGTTGCATCATATACCAATGGATAAACTGTGCTTTGAGATAACCGAGTCGGATGCGCTGCGCAATGAACCCATCGCTATTCACAATCTCGACCTTCTTCGCGCATCGGGGTCGACTATCGCATTGGACGACTTTGGTACCGGATACGCCAGTTTTGACTATTTACGTCGCCTCCCACTGGATGTGCTCAAAGTTGATGGCTCTTTTGTAAAAAATATCGTTGATAGTGAAAACGACCGAATTATCGTTCAAGCCATCAGCCAAGTTGCCACCAGCATGAAATTAGTAACCGTTGCCGAATTTGTGGAGTCACAAGCACATATTGACACCCTAGAGTCGCTAAATATTCAGTTTGCTCAAGGGTTTGGTGTTGCTAAGCCACTTCCCTTACATGATTACCTTACAAAGTTATCGAACAAAGCTTAACCACAACATCTAAAACCAAAAAATCGTTAAATTTCACGATATAGTTTCAGTTTTAATATGTAAAATTGAAACTATATATCGCTTTTTGCAAATTTTCATGGTTCGATAATTTACACCACTGCCTTTTCACCAGCATGATTCACCACTCCACCAATGTGATAACAATCACTAAAACATATAACATCCGCGCGATTATTATTTTTATAAAGGCGAGTTTTAAGTGAAAGAATCTCGAGAAACGTTAAATTTTAGTGAATTAAACACAACAAATAATTGGACAAAACATGATACTCACTGGGTATTAAGCTTGTTTGGTACTGCCGTGGGTGCAGGCATTCTATTTCTTCCTATTAACCTAGGCATCGGTGGTTTCTGGCCCTTAGTTGTTATGGCGATCCTCGCTTATCCAATGACTTACTTAGCGCACCGAGGTCTTGCTCGCTTTGTGCTGTCATCCAAAATCAAAAATGCAGACTTTACAGATGTTGTAGAAGAGCACTTCGGAGCGAAAGCTGGTCGTTCGATTTCGCTGCTGTATTTTCTTTCTATCTTCCCGATTCTACTTATCTATGGCGTAGGTATTACCAACACCGTTGACAGCTTTATGGTCAACCAAGCGGGTATGGAGCCACTGCCACGTGCCCTACTATCTGGCGTATTAGTATTCAGTTTGATTGCTATCATGATGGCGGGTGAAAAAGTGATGCTACGTGCGTTCGCTATCATGGTTTACCCGTTGGTTGCGATTCTGGCGTTTCTTTCATTTTATCTAATGCCAAACTGGAGCATGCCAGTGATGGATGCACCAGAAATGTCATCTTTCGCAAGCACAATGTGGCTGGCGATTCCAGTCGTCATCTTCTCATTTAGCCACGCTGCGGCGATCTCAAGTTTTGCGAATGTACAACGCCGACACTATGAAGAAGGTGCCGATGTAAAATCAGAGCTGATCTTGCGCCGCACAAGCATTATGCTGATCGCATTTGTGCTGCTTTTTGTCTTCTCATGCGTGCTTGCTCTTTCCCCGGAGCAATTGGCAGAAGCAAAAGCACAAAACGTATCGGTATTGTCTTACTTAGCTAACGCAACAGAAAACCCATTCATTGCAACTTTGGGGCCACTTGTCGCCTTCGTTGCCATTACTTCTTCATTCCTTGGTCACTTCCTTGGCGCGCGCGAAAGCCTGAATGGTTTGATCACTAAGCATTCTGATATGCCAAAACGACGTGTTGATCACATCAGTGTAGTCGTACTGTTTGTGTCTATTTGGATTGCAGCAATCATGAACCCAAGCATACTAGGCATGATGGAAGCTCTATCAGGTCCAGTCATTGCCATGATCTTATTTATTATGCCGATGTTAGCGGTATATAAAGTGAAAGGGCTGCAGAAGTATCGTGGGAAAGCATCTACATACTTTGTACTAATGACAGGTATTGTTGCAGTAAGTGCGTTGGTTTTTAGCTTGTTGAGTTAAGAAAAGAGATTTAGGCGAGATTTTCAGGGGAATACCTTATTTTTTATTAAGGTAATTCCCTGAATTTTGCTATGGTTTTCTTATCAGTGATGATTCGTTACTGTCTCATTGAATGAGAGTGAAAACACCTGCGATCATCAGTACTGAAGCAATACAAGTACGACCGATAATACCGAAGCGAGAAGGTTGAATCATTTCGTTGTGCATAGGCAATCTCCTTTTTGATGGGAACAGCCAGTTTTTCATGGCTTAATAACACTATGTCTAAAAACGCCTTTTTCCACAAGACATAGCAATATTAAATATTTATGACAACGAGATGAAATTTTAGAGATCAACCGTTTTTTTAAGGCAGATCCCTCTCTTTGTTTGCTAACTCACTCTCCTCTTTTAAGCTTCTAACAACTTCAGTTCGTTTATATCTGGTTAGGGTTCATCAGCCGACTCTCTCCTTTCTCCAAAGTCCTTCGTTTTTTAAATTCCCGTAATGTCAACCCTCTACAAACATTGATCTGATAAAGGTTTTACAAGCATAGATAGACTGCCTAAATCTATGGGTAATCACTCAGAATAAGTGATAGACTTCACATGTGTTTCAATTATAAGAGTCAGCTCTTATCACCAAACTAATGCTTTTCCCGCTTAAAACGTTACGAACTATTTTTCCGATTGTCCTAAGTACACTTTGTCTGTCTTCTAGCTTTGCCTCTGAACAACCAAACAAAGAGAGTTACCTAAGGCACCATATCGCTAAAGACGATTATCCGATGCTTGAGTTCTACTTTGACTCCATCGGCAAACCGCGATCAATTAAATCCAGTGAACTTTCACTACCTAAAGACGCCTCACCAGAATCCCAAGCTCTGTATTATTTTGCTCGTATTTATCTTGAGCGTTATGAAGGTGTTCCTCTACCTAAAATCCCAAACCTAGTCGAATTCGGTACCATTCATAATTTGCAGTGGGTTATTGCCGAGGCAAAACTGAATCAAGCAGTAGAATTGGTGGAGGCCGATGAAGTCTGGCAAGGTGAACTTCTTCTTCATGACGTTATTAATATCTCTCGAAAAATTGGCTATAACTCCCTTCAGGGACGCGCCTACCGTTGGTTGGGAAATGCCGAAGTTCAACGCTCTCAGGTCCAAACAAGTCTAAAGCACTATCTAACTGCTTATGACTTGTTGGAAAATTCAGAGTTCGAAATTCAAATCGCGATGACGCTCAACAACATTGCCTCTCTGTATATGGAATTATCAGATTGGGATCGTGCAAAGACTTATCTAGACCAAGCATTAAAAGGCTATTTAAACAGCCAAGAGAAGTACGACAATAGCCTTTTCTTAGCCATTATGTACGCAAACTTGAGTGTCATTAACTTTGGGATGGAAAAGTACGAGGAATCTGAGCGTTACTTCGAAGAAGCAGCCAAACTATCAATGGCGACAGGGTCAGTTAGAATTAAGCATAACTCGGTATCTAACCTATCCCAGCTACTCAGCACGCTTGGGAAAATGGAAGAATCCTATCAGTTGGCGCAAGCTTGTTTAGATTTACCCAATCCACAAAACCTAAAAGGCATGAAAGCAGCATGCTATGAAGCATTTTCAGAAGCTTATCTTCAAGATGGTAAGTTCGAGCAAGCGATAAAGAGTGCAAATCTCGCCTTAGAAGGGTTAAGTGAAACAGCAAGTGCAGAGACCAAACAAAAAATGGATCTGTATTTAGTTCTTATCCGAGCAAACCAACAGCTTAAGCATTTCGAAGAAGCATTCAACGCATTAGAGCTTCTACGCAATCTAGAAAAGAGCTTTGAAAATCATATTCATGGCGACGAGATGATTAATATCAAACTCGATTTGGAAGCAAAACTGGCACAAAAAGAACTGACTCTTTTAGAGGCTAAGAATGCTTTGCAAGCTTCTGAACTTGAGTCGCAGCGTTATCGCGAAATCTTCTACTTCTTTGTTGTCGCCGTCATTGGTTTTTGGTTGTTCCGTTATATCAGGCAGATGAACCGAATCAATGAAGTACTTGCACAAGAGAACACAACGGACCCATTAACTAAGGTACACAATCGCCGCTTCTTACCGAACTGGCTCGATAATATGGCGCGCAGAAGCCCAAGTCGTCGATTTGCTCTCGCGATCATCGATATTGATTACTTTAAAGTGTTCAACGACCAATATGGTC
The DNA here is from genome assembly GCF_023716605.1 of Vibrio sp. SCSIO 43155. Taxonomy (NCBI): domain Bacteria; kingdom Pseudomonadati; phylum Pseudomonadota; class Gammaproteobacteria; order Vibrionales; family Vibrionaceae; genus Vibrio; species Vibrio sp. SCSIO 43155. The sequence goes on from NZ_CP071853.1 coordinate 1,321,054, forward strand.
ATGATTTGGGCGACAAAATGTTGATGCATGTGGCACGAATACTCGATGAAGCCACACGTTCTGGCGACTTGCTGGTTCGCTGGGGCGGTGAAGAGTTTGTGCTTCTCTTCGAAATTAGCCATGCCGACGACTGTGCAAAAACATTGGACCGTTTGAGACTTGCGGTTGAAAACAACAACCTATCGGTTGACTCTGACTCCATGGGCGCGACAATCTCTCTTGGCGCGGTTAATGAATTAAGCGCGCAAACCATCAAACAAGAGTGGGATAAGTGGTTTTTCGCTGCTGACCAAGCTCTGTATGATGCAAAGCAAGCTGGTCGTAACCAGTACAAGATTCACTCGACGTCATAGAGCAGAACAATGAAGAAAACATGGATTTTTGCTGCGATTGCGCCTTTGTTTTTAGCAGCATGCAGCAATCAACAAGCTGCACAACTTGGGATGAGAAGCAGCAGCGTCAACGTATACGCTCAACAGATGAGTAACATGCAGTTGTGTGAGACCTTGTATTACAATCGCGCTTCAAACCAAACTCGTGTTGCGATTGGTGCTGAGTTCAACCGTCGAGGTTTAAACAAGCGTTGGTGTGACCAACAATATAAGCAACTCTACATTGAGAAAGTGGTCGACGGTCTGTTGTCTCGTAAAGAGAAAGCCCCTACAGAACCTGAGGCAACCATACAACCTGCCATATAAATCACCCCATTCCATAAAAAGCAGGAAATTACACTAATATTCCTGCTTTTCAAACACGCTATATTTTCACCAAATATCTAGAATCTTACGTACCTTCAAGTGGTTAACACTAAGATACTGTCGTGCGTCGAAAAACAAAAGTAAATAAGATGTAAACAGTTTTCGTCTCCATTTTTAACCGCTAGCTTTGTTTAGACCTGTTTAAAGGAGTATCGAACAGGAAGAAAAATTCCAAACAAAGACATGAGGTCACAAATGGAAACACGCATTAATCGCCTATTCGCTGCGATGTTAGCAGTAGGCATTTCACCTGCCGTCTCGGCATACGATCCGCTCTATTCTGAGCAATGGCACCTAAACAACACCGGACAAACTGCGTTTGCAGCGAACCCTGCTGTTGCCGGTAACGACCTAAACACAACACTCACTCAAGCAATGGGCATTGCTGGTGTTGGCGTTAAGGTTGCGGTCATTGATTCAGGCGTACAGATCGATCACCCAGATCTTGCAGGTAACGTAGTCACAGGTAGCCGAAACTTCATCGAAGACTCTCCTTTCCCATCAGATTATCCGGTAGACGCAAATGGTCACGGTACCGCGGTTGCCGGTTTGATCAGTGCCGTTGGTAACAATGGCGAAGGGGTTCGCGGTGTCGCTTCTCGCTCTTCTCTTATGGGCTTTAACTGGCTCGCAAACCAAACTCTTGAAGGTTGGTTGATTTCTCACGGTGCAGATGCGTCAACAAGCGATGTTCGTGTATTCAACCAAAGCTACGGCTTTAGCCCTCTTTCCCCAATTGCTTTCGATGAAAACGATCCACAGTTCAAATTGGAAGTGGATGTGATGAAAGACGTCAGCGAGAATAACGCTTGGGGTCGCGGAGCCGTGTTCGTAAAATCAGCAGGTAACGGCTATCGTTACTTCAATACGGGTCGATTCTTTGTATTACCGGGTGACTTCTTTGCTGGCGGTGGCAACAAAGGGCTACCTATGCACAACGCAGTGCAGTCTTATGACAACTCAAATTACTACAACTTAGTAACCAGCGCTTTGCGTGCTGATGGTACCCGCGCAAGTTACTCTTCAGTGGGTTCAAACGTTTGGGTTGCAGCGCCTGCTGGTGAATACGGTCAAGATTTCCCAGCAATGGTCACCACCGACTTGATGGGTTGTGAACAAGGTCAAAACACCAGTGCTGATCTTGGTATTAACGGTCTCCATGGTGGTACAGAGCAAGATCCAAACTGTAACTACACCAGCACAATGAATGGCACCTCATCTGCAGCGCCAAACACTTCAGGTGCCATTGCTGCCATCATGTCAACTAACCACGCACTGACTGCTCGTGACGTTCGTGCGTTACTTGCAGAAACAGCAAGTGTGACAGACGAAGATCACCCAGGAGTGCCACTTGAGTTCGTTAATAATCAAGGCGAAGTTGTTAGCTATGAAGCGATTTCTCCATGGCAGACGAACGCAGCTGGCGTTAATTTCCATACGTTCTATGGCTTTGGTGCTGTAAACCTAGACGAAGCAATGAAACGTGCACGCATGACAAACAATGTTCTGCCAGCACAAATCATTACGCCTTGGGCAAGCAACTCGACAGAAGTCAGTGTTCCAGACGCAAGTCTAGCGGGCGGATCATCAGCCATCGCTATTACTGATGACATTACGGTTGAATCGGTTCAAGTGAAGCTAACACTGGACCATTCACGTCTACCAGATTTAGCAATCGAGCTGATCTCTCCATCAGGCACTCGCTCTGTTCTACAAACGCCTCGCAACGGTCTGGTTGGACAATCACTGGATCCAAGCATTGCGGGTTACGAGAACCAACTGATGCTTTCGAACCACTTCTATGGTGAAAACGCGAAAGGTGAATGGACGCTACGCGCTATCGATACTAATGGTGATGAAGTGTTCTCATTCATTGCATATTTCAATTCTTCAGCTATCTATGATGTACCGATGGCGAACAATGCTAAGCCAGGCGTTATCAAGAACTGGTCTATGCGTATCTTTGGTCACTAAGGAGTCATTCACATGAAATTTATGGCATTTTCGATTTTGGCTCTATCAACGTTGGCAACTGCCGTACAAGCAGAGCAACAATTAGCGGAGCAACCAACACCAGACTTGTTCATCGCGTCTGATGCAGTAGAAATTAACGGTCAAGATTACCGTAAACTGTCTGCCGACAACCTTTCAGAAGCCGCTGAATTGCATGCAGGTGACGAGGTGTTTAAGAATGCATTTAGCAATGTATCAAAAGCAACCGGCCTTATCTTTGTCACGGTAAAAAATCCAGCAGACGCTAAAGCAGTAGCAAAAGAACTCAAACTTGAAGTTGTTTTCGCTCAGGGCGAATCAGCAGTATTCAAAGCCTCTGAAGGACAAGACCTTTTGGGCATCAGTGACTATCTGAATGCTGACAGTCGCGTAAAAGCGTCTAAAATTGAATTAAACAGCGGTAAATACCGTGCACAATAATTCTCTAGCAAGAGAAGTTGGCTTTTAATCAAAAATACCTCAGCAATCGCTGAGGTATTTTTTTAAGAAATGAAGAAACACGTAAAACTAACGACTTTACAACAAGCTCGCTCCCGAGAAGCTATCAATCGACACCCATTCATTATTGAATAAAGTTGATTAGTTTCTTAGCGATATCCGTATTGTTTTGCGAACCAATAAACTGCTCAGAGCCTTTACCATAAGCGAAGACCTGAACATCGACTGCGGTATGTCCTTTCGTCGTCCAGCCGGTATAACTCTTCTTATTGATAATATCCTTCACTTCTTTGTAAAGCGCTTTAGCTGGCTCTTCACTCAACTTTGCGTATGCTAGTTGTCGACTTTGATCTTTAGTTAATGCCCAATCTACGGACTCATTCCACGTCGCGGTCATATCGTGAGATTTGGCCAAAGACATCGCCAACGGCCACGCTGTAGTATGAACGCCCTTAATAGCTTCTGTATCCCATAAATACTGACCATTAGCGCCGAGGGTTAAACCACCCGTGGAGTGGTCCGCCGTAACGACTAAAAGCGTATCTGGGTGAGCATCAACATAAGCTTTTGCCAGTTCAATTGATTTTGCAAAGTCATCCATTTCTGCCATCGCACATGCAATGTCGTTCGCATGAGCACACCAGTCTATTTGACTGCCTTCAATCATGACGAAAAAGCCGTTATCTTGGCGTTGAAGTAAGGACAACGCCTTGTTGGTCATCACTTGCAATCGAGTTGGGTTTTCATCCAATGCGAACGGAAATGCTTTATCTGCAAACAAGCCAAGAGCAGGCAAGGTTTGCAACGCCGGAAGTTGTTTGAAGTCCGTAATATACTGATACCCTTGCTCTTTAAACTCTTCAACTAAGTTACGATCATCTCGTTCGAAATAACGGACACCACCTCCGAGTAACAAGTCGACTGGCAATTGATCATCCACTTTATTGTCGACGTAATCATTGGCGATTTCATCATAGTTTCGGCGTGATTCGTTATGTGCGGCAAAACTCGCTGGGGTAGCGTGATTGATCTGCGAGGTTGCGACAAGCCCCGTCGTCATACCCTGCTCTTTTGCCATCTCTAACATTGTCTTAATTGGCTTCTTCTCAGCATCAACCGCAATCGCACCATTGTAGCTTTTGACCCCTGTGCTCAATGCCGTTGCACTCGCAGCGCTGTCAGTGACATAAGTAGCATCGTCTGGATAGGTTTTCGCCATACCGACTAAAATTGAGTCAAATACTGTTGGTTCTATTTCTTCTGTACTTGGATCATCGTGGTAGTAACGATATGCAGTCGTAAAAGCAGGTCCCATGCCATCACCAATCATGTAGATGATGTTTTTAGGGGCTTCATCCGCATAAGAAGTAGACGCAAATAAGCAGGCAGTAATTAGGGAATATTTAAGTTTCATATCTCATCCATGACATAATGCGATGGTGCTATTTATCCAAGTAACTGAGAGGTACTTGAGCATCGCACTCATCAACTTGGTTATCGTTCTAATTGATTAATCAATATTATCATGCAGTTGGATTGAAACATGGTGTTTCTTCATACTTTTACAACGCACATCATTTCTTGAAGACAATTACCTCGGTCAACAAATCTGCTTTCTCTGTCTCATTGGGGTTGTTCATATAGCGTTCGATCCCTAACGGCTTGGTTTTCACTTTAATGCCATTTTGTCGCGTTAGGTTCATCACCAATGACCACGCGTTACCTAAGAACCAGTATTCGCCCTTATGTTCAACGACATAAGTATCACTGGCGGGGATAGTTCCAGCAACAAACTCGCCAGTCGCCACGACTCCTGCTTGTACTGGCAAGCACGTGATAAACTCAAAATAACCACGCTTCATGTCCATCGAAAGGTAGTAGCAAAACAACTCTCCAGTAACGGGGAGGTTTTCTTTTTCTGCCATTTCAAACAAGCGTTCGACATGCTGCTGCATAATAGGACCAATCTCTGAAATAGTTCCTGCCCCAGCCAAGCCAATGTAGCTGACTTCGTTTTGTTTCCGGGAACCGAGGTCTTTAAGTTGAGATAAGACTTGCCCGGTTTCCAACTGGCTTTTTAGCATACGTAAACCGCGGTCATAATCCATTTCAATCATGGACTTAAACATCCCCTTAAGGAAGAATAAAAACCAAGGTACACGGGATTGCATCATCCATTCTACTGCACACCCCTTCTGTGACGGCGTCACAACCAATGTCACTTTCGCCTGACTTTTAAATGGTCGAAAGAAGTGTAACTCCATATCAAGGCGATGCTCTTGTGTACTTTCCAGTACCACTGCCCCTGTACCTATACGTTTACCATTCCATTGATATCCTGAGCCAACTTTTCCTTGTTCTTCGCTGTACGTAAGTTCGCAATCCGGTTCCAAAATTATCCATGGTGACCATTCGGGCCAATGGGTAAAATCTTTCAGATAATCGATGATTTCACTTTGCGTCTTTTCGATTTCGATACTTCGGCTGACCTGATAAGAGAGCATAACCATTCCTTGGGTTTCATTTTTACTCTTATGAGTCTAATTCAAATCGAGATTTTTTCTTGTTTCACTGGCAGTTAGGAACAAAAAAGCCAGAGTCGAGGCTCTGGCTTTACAACTAACCGTTTATGAGTGTGTTACCAGAATTTAATAATCTGATGACTTTACGATCGAAAATCAACCGTAGCGGTAAACCTTACGCCATCATCATCCAGTTCAAATGGCCAACTCATGCGCTCACAAATACGTTCGACAATAACTAAGCCACAACCATAACCTGCATTGTAGGTTTCATTACCATCGTGTCGATTAACAATAGTAAGTTGCGTGCCTATCAACACGATTTCAATATCGCCAATACTGTAGCTAAACGCGTTTTTGATCAGGTTATTAATTACAATCGTCACAAAACTCTCTGGGGCATGAACGAGCCCACTCTCATTTTCGCTCAGGTTGTATTCTGCTCCCTGTTTAGCAAATAGAGGTGCAAGCTCAGCTAACTGCTGTTTTAAGCATGTGGTTAACGCATGATCGGCATAGTGTTGCGGCTCTACCTTCTCTTTACCCAATAGTAAGAAGGCTTCCGTTAACACTCTCATTTCCTCACAAGCCGATTGCATACGTGTGATAGCTTTGTGAGCAATGGGCGGTTGATCCGGTACGCGAGCCAAAATGTCTGTTGAGCCTTTAATAACCATAATGGGTGTGCGCAGTTCGTGAGAAGCAAAGCGACTAAACTCTTGCTCACGACGAAAATACCCTGCGATTTCATTTTTACTATCTAACAGAGTCTGTTCAATATGACGAGTCTCGCTGAATTTGGTATCCACATCGAAACCCGGTTGGTCAGGTGGCATTCGCCCTATTTTGTCTTCAATCTTGGCAAGTGGACGCGACAAAATGCGCACCATATAGACACCGTAGCCAACCATGATCAAAGAAAACAATCCACCTAAAAAGAATGTAAATTGGTGCAGCGAGCTTTCGTATTCATCCAAGTAGTCATCCGAGTCATCTTGAAAGACAATGTACATCAAGCCTTTACCAGACGGGTGATCAAACACGACAAAATGCTTATCCTCCTCGCCTAAAAGGTATTCATAGAAACCGGGAAACTTGAAAGACAACAGCCACTCTGGTGTTGGTGCTTCACTCCAATAAGAATCAAATTCTAGAACGTTAGGAAGCGGCGCATCCCACCCCATGTTTTGGAAGTTCTCTTGGTACAGCTCTACCTCTGTATCTAACCAGTGGTGTAAGCTCAGTACTTCGAGTTTGTTCTCCGCTACATAAATTAACGACCAAAATAAGGTAAACATCGCAAAGGTCATTAAACCAAATCCCCAGCGGATCTTGCGATAAATACTTGGGTATTCTTTATGCTTTGAGTCGGTAACCTTGTCCATGAATCGTCTCTAGTCTGGAATCATCAAAACCCTTGTCGAGCGCCGTTCTTAAACCATAGATATGGCTTCTCAATGCATCGCTGCCTGGAGGCTCATCACCCCATACATTATCAATTACTTCGGTACGAGACACCGCTGCAGGCGCGCGCTTTAAAAGCAGCTTTAGAATTTTTGTTTGAATACGGCTGAGTTTGATGTGTTTACCATTGCGAGTCACTTCATCGGTTCTCACATCTAAGCTTATGTCTGCAAACTTTAACGTGCCAATATCTTGCCTTGGACCTCGATTGGCTAATGCATGTACTCTCAAGCTAAGTTCTTGCATGGCAAATGGCTTCATCAAATAGTCATCACCACCAGCATTGAATGCCGCGACTTTATCATCGAGAGTATCTTTGGCAGTCAAGAACAAAATTGGGGTACCACAAAGTTGCTCACGACGGAGTTTCTCGACTGTACTGATGCCATCAAGTTTTGGCATCATGATGTCCATAATGATGACATCATAATGATTTTCTTGAATTAAATTTAGCGCAGCCTCTCCATGGTAAGCGCAATCTATCGTCATTCCTTCGAGCTCTAGATAATCCGCAATAGTTTCTGAAACATTGTGATTATCATCGACAATTAATATTTTCATAGGCTCACGTTTCTTCACGAACACTTCACGATAAGCGCCATAAGATACAACCAAATTCATAAATAAGCTTTCAAAATAGGTCGATATCATGAAAAAATTAGCGCTTGTAGCGGCAGTGGGTTTGGCATTATCAGGTTGTGGTGGGTCTGGAGGTAGCGATAACCCTTCTACACATCCTACGGAAGGAGAGTCAACTCAACCTGTAGCGAAACCAAGTGCGGCTATCGGTACCGTAGAGTCTGTAAGTAGTGAAAACAGTTCAATCACAGTAAATGGCTACACTTACCGCGTATCAGAAGTTATGTATGGTGGTAAACAAACCAACCTTGCTTCTGTGAAGCCTAACATGATGGTTCAAGTTGGTTCTGGTCAGGAAAAATCGTCTAGTGCACCCGTTGTTGTAACACTAGAACCAACCATGACTGGTCACATTAAGATCATCGACAAAAACGCGGGCAAGTTCACCATCAATGGTTTTGAACTTGTCTATCCAGAACTCATTAACTCAGATATTGACAGTGGTGACTGGGTAATGGTGTCGTCTCTACCTGCGGCGAACAACCAATACAAAGTACTTTCAGTCGTAAAATTTGAAATCAGCTTGTCTGATCAAGATGAAGTTGAAGGTCGAATTTCAAGCATTGACCTTAATAAGAAAGAATTCAAACTTGGTGCAAATGTGACTGTCGCTTATGACCGCATTGCGGATCTACAAGTGGGTCAATGGGTGGAAGCAGAAGGCTCTTTCAATGGCAACGTTTTTCATGCCTCGTTAGTTGAAGTTGAAAGCTACAACCAACTACAAGGAGAAAATGATGTTGAAGGTATCGTCACTTGGGTAAACCAAGACCAGAGCGCCTTCGAGCTTAACTACCGCGGAACATTTATCATTGATGGCAAAACTTGCTTCCAAAATGATGATGACGCACCTTGTAACCCAGCGTTGATCGCCAATCTAGCCGTCGGCTCTGAAGTTGAAGTGACTTCTGTCATGGGAACATTGAACACCCCGGTTGCAACTCATGTCGAGTTTGAAAAGCCAGACTGGGCAGATGATAACGAAGAAGATTGGAACGTTAATGAGTTCGAATGTTCTGGCTGGGTAGCAAACCACAAAATTAACGGCGTGGACACCGCAACTTTCGACATCGATCATTGTTGGAATGATTTAAACCAAACTATCGATAACTCTAGCGTGGTCGTAAATAGCAAAACAATGTTTGAAGATGGTCTGTCATTTTCAAACATCGCTAATAAACATGTAGAAGTGGAAGGTACTATCATCAATAACACAAATGTTGCACTTGAGATTGAGCCTTGGGAATCTGACGACTAAGTCAATATAAATACAACAAACACAACTAAGAAGCACCGCCTTTGTGGTGCTTCTTCCCTCTCTCGTATCGTCTTTTCTTTTCAATTTTTACAACAGATACGTATGACCAAATGAGGGATTAACAATGCGTAAAATGACACTACCTCTAATTATGCTTTTCGGTGCTTGTATTTCAGCAAGCAGTTTCGCGGCAACAAACAACGATAATACATCAGAGCGATTAGAGTCTTTTGAGTGCACAGGCTTAGTAAACAGTTACGACGCAAACTCCCGAACTTTCGTGCTTGCTTGCCAAAACGATCATGGACCAGAATTCCAAACCAAAACGGTTGTGATTGATACCAATACTCAGCTTAATGGCGTACAAGAAGCGAACTTAGACGGTGCGACTATTGAAGTTGATGGTGTAGTTGTAAACGATCAAAATATCGCAAGAGAAATCGAGGTCGCGAACGACTAAGGCTCCGAAATTACAACAGAAACTCACAAGTGTCGCGTCTGCGGCACTTTTCTTTTCCTGCAAACTCATATCACTCAGTTACACTTAATCCATGTTGACATGAAGACGGTAACTGTAATGAGCAAACGTAACCTTGCCCTACTTCTCCTCCTATTTGGCGCAACCTCTGCGGACGCTGGCGTATTGGACCCAGACTGTGACGCAGAAAAAGCAGCCAAAGCAACAGCCACTAAAGCGGTAGTGGGAGTCGGTGGTCGATGCGCACCAAAAGAAGCCTTAAAAGACAGCACGGTGGAAGCCGGTAAAGACGCGCTACCCGAGGAAGGACTTGCAGGTAAGGCCGTCGACGCTGCAATGCCAGAGAAAGAGAAGAAACCTATTAAAAACACAACCAAGAAGATCATCACTGATTAATCGTCAGCCTGAAGTGAGTCGATTGGTGAAATATGGGTTTAGAGTAAATGAAAAGAGCGTCCATCTGGACGCTCCTTTGTTTTTCGTTCGCGATGCTTAAGCCACTTCGGTCTGACCAATCCAGTGGTAATGATGGTTGGCTTTCTTACCTACTAAACCAAGTTTAGCTAGTTCTTCAAATACTTTGTCGACTTCTTCTGCCGAGAGCCTAAACTGCTTCGCCACCGCTTTTTTGGTGCAAGTAATTTGGTGACCTTTTAATGCGTCACTCACCTGCTCTAATAACGTTTTTGACTCTTCTGGTTCAAGCTCTTGTTGCGCTTCAGGCTCGGCTTCCTCTTTGATATGAGGCAAGTATCCCGCTGGCTCTGGGTCAATATCTCGGATGTTTGCTAACGTTATCCCGTCGTTACGACGGAAGAAATGGCGGAAGCGATTCTCTTCACCAATCAAACCCACAAAGAAAGCAGCAAAGAAATCCAACAAGATAGATAAGAACACCACCAAGCCCAGCTGCGCCTGAGAAGATGTCGTTCCAAACGCTTTCGCTAAGCTGTCGATAAGACCAATCACCGAACCTTGCGCCACTGGCGGTAAGCTATCACGCTCTGTTGCTAAACGTTGCTGCTCTTCACGTAGCTTCTTGTTCTGCTCTTGAATGCGCGTTACGCCAGTCGCGATACGCTCCATCTCGATGTACTTTTGCGCCGCCATGTTGTTCAGTTCAATCTGCTTATCGATTGACGCGATCTGACGGTTGTACGCTTCCACTTTCGCTTGTTCTACAGAGATATGACTTTGGGCGCTGTTGGTCGCGCTGTTGATGCCACCGATACTGCCGCCAATAGAGATAGCGGCAAGCACCAAATAGAACACTAACGCCGTTATGGCTCCGGTGTAGTTTCTGTGTGCACGACGCTCACCGTATTCATACCAAGCGTAAAACTTACCCGCTTCAAAGATGATCGCCAGACCGCCAAATAGCGCCTGCATCATTGGGTTTTCGTCAATCGACAAAAACAGTAAAAGAGAAAAAATAGTCGATGCTAAAATCGCAGCGCCGGTAAACGCGTATACGCTCACCATTGCAAATCGACCTTTAGGATATCGATATCCGATCTGTTGTTCGTATTTCATTGGAGAAATTTCTTAAGATTCCGCAGCCCTTATATGACGGGCGCTTCAAGCAACTACAAAGGTGCGGAGAATACCGTATCCTTTATTAAATTACTGTCATAATTCCGTTAATGGAAAACAAGTGAGGAATAGATAATCAGTTTGAATTGAATCAGTGCGATTCTAGCACGCAAAATCACCAGCTCAATTTGCGACATTCAGCGCACCAATAGGTTTGATAGCTTTCCGAACGATAAATCTTTGCGATATGTGTTCTCAGAATAAAAAACCGCAAAACAAATAAAACACACTCACATCACCTTTTTATAAACTCGCGATTACAATTTGATGTTCGTTTGTTACTATCCTGCGCCGAAACATAGTCTTACAGCCAATTAGCGTATCTCCGCTTCATAATAAAAAGTCGTATGGACACACTCAGAACACAGCATGGAAAGAAAGCGATAAGCGCAGTCATGATCATCATCGCTGTGCTGTTTCAGCTGTACCTAACGTCTACTGCGGCACTGAACCCTACGCAAATCCACAGCGAGAATTGGCTAAACCAAGTTCAAGATGAAAAGGTGTTGCTGTGTACCGCTGATGGCTTTAAATGGGTGGATATTAACGAACTGATTGAAGCCAACGCACTGCCCAATTCTGAATTTGTTCAAGATCTTAACCTGCACGATGGCTTTCAGTTTGAATGTCCATTATTACAAGCGGCGCAATTCTTTATCGCTATCGCGTTCGGTCTGTATCTGACTACGCTCTCTTGGTTAAGACGCACCAAGCACGTTTTCACTCCCTATCATTTCGCAGCTTGCGGAAGAAAAGTTTACAAATACGTAGCGCCCAAGCAATCTCCGCCTTGTGTTTTCCACACCTAAATACTCAACGAAGTAGTCGGTAAATAAACATAACGTATTAATCCTATCAAAGAACCGATAGAGAACAGCCAGATTTAAAAAGGAAAACACAAATGATCAAACTGATGAAAACCACAGCCATCGCTCTTGTCGCTTTATTGGCAAGCCCACTCAGCCTTGCTCACGAATACGAAGCAGGCAAGATTCACATCGATCATCCTTGGAGCCGCGAAGCGCCACCAAATGCACCAGTAATTGGCGGTTTCTTCCAGCTAAGTAACCTAGGTGACGCTGATGACGCGCTGATTGCGGCTTCAACACCGATTGCTGACCGTGTTGAGATTCATACTCACACGAAAGAAGACGGCATGATGAAGATGATTAAGATTGATGAAGTTGTGGTAGAGCCTCAGCAAAAAGTGGAATTCAAGCCAGGCAGCTTCCATCTCATGATCTTCAACCCAACCCAAACGCTAAAAGAAGGCGACCGTTTCCCTGTGACTTTGACGTTCAAAAAAGCAGGTAAAGTGGAAGTCGAAATGGCGGTTGAGAAGAAAGACCACATGGAAAAGCACAAGCACCACCATTAATCGCTTAAACGAAAACAGCCCGCTACTTCAGCGGGCTGTTTTTCTTTTGGTGCCTATGATTCTAGCCGTGTGCACCTTTGGTTGTGCTGATGTGCACTTTAGAGATTCCCTACTCGCTCGTTCCTCGCTCTAGGGAATGACCCTATTTAGTCTTCTGTCAAAGTTTGAGTGGCTCAGTGCTCAGCACATTAGCCAAACTCCCCTCGTCATTCCTACGAGCCTAGGCGAGATCAGGAATCTAATAGCAGCTAACTCAGTCTTACTTAAAGCAAACCTCTGCCCAGCGCGCTAGACCTGCGGTGACCGAACCAAAGTAGTTGCCACTCACCACTGGAATGTTTGGCAATACTATCTGCACTGCATCACGCAAAATAGGTGAACGTGCCGAACCACCAGTCATAAAGATCGCATCCGGTTTTACGCCCGCTTGCTCTACTGCTTCAGTAACCAAAGCCGTCATCTTATTCTTCGGTGATTCAATCGCTTCAATCATCTCATCACGTTGAACATCGACTTCAATCAACTCAGACAACAAGTTAATGCCCGCACGGTAAGACGCTTGGTCAGACAACGCGACTTTGGCTTCTTCTGCGCGACGCACGATGTTGTAGCCTAGCGACTCATGGTAAACCTCTAACAAACGAGCCAGTTTCTCAGGCTCTTGTGCTTGCTTGTGCAGCAGTTTCAACGCCGCTAAGTTTTCACGTGAGTAGAAATCGCTCTGCGCTTCCACATTGTTGATCGCAATTGGATTCCAGAACTGCGTGGTTGGCATCATGATGCCCGATTCCATCTTGCTCTCCATACCGAATGGGAACATCAGTTGTTTGAATGCCAAGGCGATATCCAAATCGTTACCACCAATACGCTGACCACTGTGCGCCAACAGACTTGCGGTACGGTCGGCTTTACCTCGCCAAGATGGTCCCATCTGAATCAAAGAACAGTCAGTCGTACCACCACCGATATCGACCACTAGTATGGTTTTATCTTCGGTTAGCGTTGCTTCGTATTCCAGACCTGCCGCTACCGGTTCAAATTGGAATTCGATGTTCTGAAAACCAGCACGTTTTGCTGCTCTTAAAAGAATGCCTTCCGCTTGAATGTTCGCCGTCTCACCGCCACGACCGTGGAAGTTGATCGGACGACCAATCACTGCATCAGTAATAATTTGCTGCGCGCTGTTCTCTGCTTGCGATTTGATGTTGTCCATCATGGCGCAAACCAGATCTTCAAAGAAACTCAGCTGAACATCACGCAGACCAGAAGCACCGAGGAAAGACTTTGGTGACTTCACGTAATAGATATCGCGAGGATCTTCCAAGTAGCGATTCAATGCCGCTTGACCAAACGCCATGTCTTCTGGCTCAAGTTCAATACTTTCCTCACGATTAAGGTTAATCGCGCGACGCAAAACCTGCTCACCAACCTGATCGAAAGGTTTGATGCTGCGATGACGGAACAAGTGTTCAGACACCGATTCACGCGTTGGTGCAGCAAGGGTGGAAGGAATGTAAGGGCTATTCCCTTCAAGGTTTAAAAGTTGCGGTTCACCTTGTTCCATTTTCGCCACCGAACAGTTCGCGGTGCCGTAGTCAAAGCCGATATACATAAGTCCTCCCACTGACGAAAAAAAGGTCGGCAATCCTACCTCAACCTCAGTGGAATTACTACCGCAACTCAATGAAATAAGTGGCGCTTACTCTTTCTCGACAGGTTCTTTCTTCATTGATGGCAACACAACCGCAAGCAACAAAGCCAACAGCAGAAATACCGGAGTGAGCGTAAGCCCATGCCAAATGGAGTATCCGTCGTGGAACAACCAGAAAATGCCGACAGTCAGCAGGTAGGCAAAGTAACTGCAGAACACCAAACTGATCGCAACGAAGCGAGTACGATTGATGATTAAGATTCGCACCAAATACTGACTCATGATCCCCGCGCAGTGCACCGCCATTTGCCAATTAATGATGAAACACGCCAGTGCGACGAACCCAGATATTACCAAGGCATCGTGCGTGTTGAGAATGAAGTAGCTGCCAAAGCGACTGATGATGACGGAGTAATCGCCCTCGTACACTATCGACCATGATATGGCGTTTGCCGCAGCGACAAAATTGGCGAAATAAGCGATGGCATAGAAGGTAGTTTGAGAACTGAATGGCTGAAAGACCTCGGAGCAATAGCCCTGCCATTCTTTTTGATTTGACGTTGGTCCGACCCAGTTACGTTTTTTGTTCGGCACTCGCTCTGCAAACGCAGGACCATTACGAAACAACAACCAGAAAATATACAGCGCAAGTGCGACTAAGAGTATTGTAAGCATACCCTTTCCCCTCCAGAAATGTCCTTTTCCACTGCCAATGGCGTTGGGGTCGTAAACTGCACTTCCCTGTTTTTGTGCTTAATCTTGTTTTAATGCATTGTTAAACATCATAAACGTACTCAAAACGGCAGTGACGACTTTATCACTACCGTTATTAAGGTTTAGCACACGATGGACGGAATTGCTGAATCTGGATAGACCAAATAGGAGGGAAAGAAACGGTCTACCCAAACGAATTATGCTTCGAGCTTTTCTTCAAACACGCCAAGCTCACGACCTAACCAAATCGCACGCTCGGTATGATCACGCAGCTCGTTGTCACTGACTGGATGAATCAAAACCGAAAAACCGCCACGAATAGTATCAAGCCATGCGATAAACTCATCACTTATCGATTCAACATGCAGCTCAAACATCGGCATCTTATGTGGACCAACCAACTTGCACACTAAAGGGAAAACGCGCAAAACATCTTGGCGTTCTTGACGAATGATCTCATTCAAGGCTTGAGCTTTATCCTGCTGCTGAAGCGGGAAGTAAACATGAATGTGGTACATAACTTCTCCATGCGTATCACTGACTTTCATTAGTCGCCACACTACCTGCATTCAACTATCGAGGGAAGCGACAAATTCAAATCTATCGTCAAAGCGTGACGGAGAGATTAACGTGTTACTGGATCTGCGCGGATATGGTTGATAAATCACTCAACCTGTCGAATTTTACAGCATAATTTTATTACAAATTTCCTGTCAAACTCAGTGATTCCCTTCAACTTCGAAAACGTACAATTCAAAAAAGCAGTGTTTTATCCTAGAAAAGTACGGTGTAAGCGAAACTTTACTGTGGGTTACAACTCAAATTAAAGCATAATTTAACATTTTGTTTACACTTACTGTATCTGGTTATACCAAGATTCATCACTGGATTAGGCGGTGTAAACAGCAGTAATAAATGACGCCTTGTGTTTTACCAGAACACACTTTTGTTAGAGAGACGAGCACCAAAAGCATCGATAACTATCAAAACAACTGCAATCCTAGGTATGACCTTTTGCGCTGATATCAAAGCCTGAGTACCCATACAGGCTGAGATCGAAATAATGAGCAGCTGCAGTCCAAAAGACCCGCAGCGTCAAAAGGAGCTTGAGATGAACGTTCAGGCATTACCCATGCATCGGTTTATCGACCATGATGGGAACCTCGTCAGCCAACTACCCAACTGGGCTGATCTCGAAACACTGGTCGGGTTTTACCAAGACATGGTATTAACTCGCACCTACGATAACAAAGCCGTTGCCCTGCAACGCACTGGTAAATTAGGCACCTATCCATCACACCTTGGCTCGGAAGCCGTTGGGATAGCGGTAGGCAGAGCGCTAAAAGCCAGTGATGTGTTTGTTCCTTATTATCGCGACATGCCCGCCATGTGGTGTCGTGGCATAGGAATGGAAAAGAACCTGCAATACTGGGGAGGCGATGAACGCGGCAGCGACTTCGCTCCTGAAGGTAGCCCTTTTCCTAGCAAAGATCTGCCCTTCTGTGTCCCAATCGCAACCCAGTGTACCCATGCCGTTGGTGTTGCAGCAGCACTGAAAATCCAAGGCAATCACGATGCGGCTTTGGTGATGTGCGGCGATGGCGGCACTTCCAAAGGCGACTTCCTTGAATCCATTAACTGTGCGGGCGCATGGAACATCCCATTAGTCTTTGTGGTGAACAATAACCAATGGGCGATCTCCGTACCGCGCAGTTTGCAATGTGCTGCGGAATTTCTCTCAGAGAAAGCCAAAGGTGCTGGCATCCCCGGTATTACGGTGGATGGCAACGATGTCGTCGCGGTGTTTGATGCAACAATGACTGCCCTCGAACGAGCCAGAAAAGGCAAAGGTGCAACGTTAATTGAAGCAATAAGTTACCGCCTGAGCGACCACACCACCGCCGACGACGCGACCCGTTATCGAAACGAGGACGAGGTTCAAACTGCTTGGCAATATGAACCCGTTCGTCGACTTAAAGCCTTCCTCACCAATCAAGGTGTTTGGAGTAACGAGAAAGAGCAAGAGTGGCAAGCCCAGTGTAAAGAACAAGTTGAACTCGCCGTTGAACGTTATCTCAACATGCCGAATCAAGCGCCTGAAACGGGCTTCGATTTCCTTTATGAATCCCTACCCCAAGAGCTTCATGCGCAAAGGGATGAGCTAATCAACAAAGCAATGCGAATGCAGGGAGGGAAACATGGCTGAACTCACGTTAGTTGAAGCAGTGAACCTCGCACTGCACCATGAAATGGAACACGATCCGAATGTCATCGTCCTAGGTGAAGATGTGGGTGACAACGGTGGTGTATTCCGCGCCACTGTAGGACTCAAACAAAAATACGGTCTTAAGCGTGTTATTGACACACCTTTAGCTGAAGCGCTTATTGGCGGTGTCACTGTGGGCATGGCAACGCAAGGTTTACGACCTGTGGCAGAGTTTCAATTCCAAGGCTTTGTCTTTCCTGCCTTGGAACATTTAATGTGTCATGCGGCGCGAATGCGTAACCGTACTCGTGGTCGACTCACCTGCCCTGCGGTATTCCGAGCGCCCTTTGGTGGCGGTATTCATGCACCAGAGCACCATTCTGAAAGTGTCGAAGCGTTGTTTGCTCACACCGCAGGCTTTAAGGTTGTGATTCCTTCATCACCGCAACGCGCTTATGGTTTGCTGCTTGCAGCCATTCGAAGCAACGATCCAGTGATGTTCTTTGAGCCAAAACGTATCTATCGCACAGTGAAATCTGAAGTGGTGGATAACGGCGAAGCGCTACCTCTCGACACATGCTTTACCCTACGCAAAGGTCGCGACATTACGTTAGTGACTTGGGGGGCATGCGTGGTCGAATCACTGCAAGCGGCTCAAACGCTGTCCAATCAAGGTATCGAAGTTGAGGTGATTGATTTAGCCAGCATCAAACCCATTGATACCGCGACCATCTTCCGTTCGCTTGAGAAAACCGGACGCCTATTGGTGGTACATGAAGCCAGCAAAACCTGTGGTGTCGGCTCAGAACTGCTAGCCAGAACCGCAGAACATGCCATGTGCCTACTCAAAGCGCCACCAAAACGTGTCACAGGTATGGATACCATCATGCCGTACTACCGCAACGAAGATTATTACATGATTCAGGAAGAAGACATTGTGCTCGCCGCGCGCGAACTCGTGGAGGATTGGAAATGAAGACGTTTAACTTACCCGATCTCGGCGAAGGTCTCGCTGAGTCAGAAATTGTGAAATGGCATATTAGTGTTGGCGATATGGTCAAGCTCGATCAAGTGGTGCTTACTGTCGAAACAGCAAAAGCGACCGTGGACGTCCCCGCGCCTTATGGTGGTCGTATCGTGAGTCGTCATGGCGAAGAAGGCGACGTAATCAACATTGGTGCTCTACTTCTGGAAATCGATGAAACGGGTGCAGAGCAAACCGCCTCCGAACAGAAACAAACTGCCGATGCAGCAACCGTGGTCGGTAATGTCTCCCAACATGCACACAGCGTGAATGTGGATGATTTCTGGATTGGTGGCGAACACAATCCATCACCTGATAACCTCATTACTGCGCTTCCTTCTGCTCGCCTATTGGCGAAGAAACTGGGTGTGGATTTAGATTTGGTCAAAGGTAGTGGTCCGGATGGTTTGATCGTCGATGCCGATATCTACGATGAAGCGGGCAAACAACGTCCAGGTACAGAAGTACTCAAAGGCGCACGCCGAACCATGGTGTCGACGATGGCGGAATCTCACCATAATGTCGCAGCGGTCACCATTACTGAAGAAGCGGTGTTGGAAGGCTGGAAGCAATGTGAAGACATTAGTATTCGTCTGGTCCAAGCGATCGTGCATGCGTGTCAGGAAGAGCCTGCTATGAATGCATGGTTTGATGCTGAGACCATGACGCGTTGTGTCCACAGCACGGTGAACATCGGTATCGCAGTAGACAGCCGACACGGTTTGTACGTGCCTGTTCTTCGACATGCTGATGAATACGAACCTCAAGAGGTACGCCGTTGGTTGGACCAAACTGTACAAGGCATACGTGAACGCAAGATTGGTCGTGAGCAGTTGCAACATGCGACCATTACGCTTTCGAACTTTGGCGCAATTGCAGGCATTTACGCAACGCCTGTAGTCACGCCGCCACAAGTCGCGATTGTCGGTGCAGGTCGAATCATTGAGAAAGTCGTAATTCGAGACGGACAAGCTGTAGCAGTCAAAGCCATGCCGCTGTCGATTACGTTTGACCACCGTGCATGTACCGGCGGCGAAGCAGCAAGGTTCACAAAAGTACTGGCAGAGCACTTGAGAAAACCGAGTGTTTAGAGAACGTTTGTCATGAATAATAAAGGGCTTCCGATTGGAAGCCCTTTGTTTTGAGGGTGAATTTAAAGAGAGTTCCCTACTCGCTCATTCTTCGTTCTGGCGAATGACGCTGTGTGGTGTGTACTCAAAAAGAAGCACCGTAACAATCTGATACTTAGAAGGAAACTCTAGCGCGTCATTCCAGCAAGCCTAAGCACGACTAGGAATCTAATGGCAACCAAAGCTGAAGCAACTTCATAGACATAAACCCACAGCGCACTTTGATAGCAGATTCTGAATCACGCTCGTTCCTCACTGTTCAAAATGACGACTTAAAGTAGTGAGTAAGGAAGAGATTCCCTGATCGGTCATTCTTCGTTCTGGCGAATGACGCTGTGAGGTGTGTACTCAAAAAGAAGCACCGTAACAATCTGATACTTAGAAGGAAACTCTAGCGCGTCATTCCAGCAAACCTAAGCGCGACTAGGAATCTAAGAACAACGAACACCGAGGGTCTTTCGTAGCAATGAACCCACAGCGCACTTTGATAGCAGATTCTGAATCACGCTCGTTCCTCGCTGTTCAGAATGACGACTTAAAGTAGCGAGCAAAAAAAAGATTCCCTACTCGCTCATTCTTCGCTCTAGGGAATGACGCTGTTTGGTTTGCACTCTGCAAAAATCGCCTCAAAAATCTGATTTTCATAAGGAAACTCTAGCGCGTCATTCCAGCAAGCCTAGGCGCGACTAGGAATCTAATGACAACGAAAGCTGAAGCACCTTTATAGCAATAAACTAACCGCGCACTTTGACAATAGATTCTGAATCACACTCGTTCCTCGCTGTTCAGAATGACGACTTAAAGTAGTGAGCAAGAAGAGATTCCCTACTCGCTCATTCTTCGCTGTAGGGAACGGCGCCCGACAAATACCTAACTTAAACCTTCTCCAATAATTCCGGCATAATCTCAAACAGATCACCAACCAAACCATAATCTGCGACTTGGAAGATTGGTGCTTCAGGATCACTGTTGATCGCCACAATTACCTTGGAATCTTTCATCCCTGCCAAATGCTGAATGGCTCCGGAAATACCCACGGCAATGTACAGTTGAGGCGCGACAATCTTACCCGTTTGCCCAACTTGCAAATCGTTAGAAACAAAGCCTGCATCTACCGCAGCACGTGATGCACCAATTGCACCACCAAGCTTGTCGGCAAGCTGTTCCACCAGCGCGAAATTCTCTTTACTGCCTAACCCTCGACCACCCGAGACAACAACGTTTGCCGCAGGTAGTTCTGGTCTTTCACTTTCCGCTTTTTGCTGTGAAACAAATTCGCTGTACTCAGCCTTAATGACCGTTTCTAACGTCACGACATTCTCTATTACTGGTGAGTCAGACACCGCAATTGCGTCAAACGCTGAACTTCGAATCGTCATCACTTTGGTAGCATCGTCCGAACGAACTCTGGCTAACGCATTACCGGCATAGATAGGGCGAACAACCGTATCGAGCGATTCAATTGCAATCACATCTGACAGTTGCCCAACATCCAGTGAGGCAGCGACACGGGGCATCAGGTTCTTGCCGAAGGTACTCGCAGGGGCAAGGATATGCGAATAATCCCGACCAACTTCGGCAATCAAAGTAGACAGGTTTTCTGCCAATGCATGTTGATATTCGGAAGCATCAATCGCAATGACCTGTGAGATACCTTGCACACACTTCAACTCATTCAATACTGAGCCGCACTGATGCCCAACTAACAAGGCGGTGACAGGCAAAGAGGCACCGTTTTGTTGAATTTGAGAAGCTGCGCTCAGCGCACGTAACGTATCCACAGAAAGTGATTGGTTGTCGTGCTCCACCACGACCAAGGTTGCTAACGGTTTGTTTTCCATGGTTATGCCTCCTAAATCACTTTCGCTTCATTTTTGAGCTTGTCGACTAACTCGCTCACACTGCCAACCATCTCACCGGCTTTACGGGCAGGCGGCGTCATGACTTCCAGCACTTGCTGAGAGCGCTCAACACTCACACCAAAGAAGTCTGGCGTCATTACCGATAGCGGCTTCTTCTTCGCTTTCATGATATTCGGTAGCGAGGCGTAACGCGGTTCATTCAAACGTAAATCCGTACTGATGATCGCAGGCAAATCCAGTTTGAGCGTCTCTAAGCCACCGTCGATCTCTCGCGTAACCAGAACCGCTTCCCCTTCTACTTTCACTTCCGAAGCAAATGTCCCCTGCGGACGATTCGTCAGTGCCGCCATCATTTGCGCGACTTGGTTGTTATCCGTATCGATTGACTGTTTACCCAGAAGCACCAATTGAGCCTGCTCTTGCTCCATCACAGCTTTGAGTAACTTCGCGACCGCAAGCGGTTCTGGTGACTGTTCAACATCAATATGAATCGCACGATCCGCACCTAATGCGAGCGCTGAGCGCAATTGTTCCTGACAACTGGTGTCACCAATCGACACCACTAACACCTCCTCTGCTACCCCAGCTTCTTTGAGGCGTACTGCCTCTTCCACCGCTATTTCACAGAATGGGTTCATCGTCATTTTCACGTTGTTAGTTTCCACACCGGAACCATCAGATTTCACTCTTACTTTAACGTAAGGGTCAATTACACGTTTAATCGCAACCAGTACTTTCACATTCCCTCCTAGCAGATCGCAAAGCGATACGCGTCCTAGCAATTGGGTCATGCGTGACAAAGATTTTTGTTAAAGCTCAGTTTTTTCATTATCTTGCTAACAAAAAATGCATTGTGACATTGTCACTAAAAATCTCTATCACGCCCTATTACGTTACCATTTGAGCTTAGTTTAGTTTACGTTTACGTCAACTGGACTATAGTTCTTTATACGAGCACTGCGTAATAGAAGAAGCACCTGAAACACAGAGAAAGGTTTCGCATAAAGGAAGCAAGAAGATGGAAAGAGAATGCATGGAATTTGATGTGGTGATTGTCGGCGCCGGACCTGCAGGTTTGAGTGCAGCATGCCGCTTAGCGCAACTCAACCAAGAACGTGAAGGTGAGCCGCTGTCTATTTGTGTGGTAGAAAAAGGCTCAGAGGTTGGTGCACATATCTTATCTGGCGCGGTATTCGAAACGCGTGCATTAGACGAACTCTTTCCTGATTGGCAAAACATGGGCGCACCGCTTTCCGCCGCGGTAAAAAACGATGCCTTCTTGTACCTAACCACAGAGCTTAATCACGTTCGTGTTCCCCACTTTCTTACCCCCAACCCAATGCACAATGACGAAAGCAACTACATCATCAGCTTGGCGAACTTATGTCGTTGGTTAGCAGAACAAGCAGAATCACTTGGTGTCGAGGTCTATCCCGGTTTCGCCGCATCCACGATTAACTACGATGCGTTTGGTGCTGTTACAGGGGTAAACACCAGCGACATGGGTTTGGACAAGAAAGCGGAAGCCAAACCCAACTTTGAGGCAGGTATTGAGTTAAAAGCCAAATACACCGTATTCGCCGAGGGGTGCCGAGGTCATCTTGGCAAAGAGCTCATTCAACGATTTGGTTTAGACGATGATAAACAACCGCAACATTATGCGCTCGGGCTCAAGGAGATTTGGGAGTTACCTGCCGATGCCAAAGACCAATCAGGCAGCGTGATTCATTCTGCAGGGTATCCTCTGAGTGAGTCCAACACCACGGGTGGCGGTTTTCTCTATCACATGGAGAACAACCAAATCGCCGTCGGGCTTATTGTCGACTTGAATTACAGCAATCCTTACTTAAGTCCGTTTGACGAATTTCAACGCTTTAAGCA
Organism: Vibrio sp. SCSIO 43155; assembly: GCF_023716605.1. Lineage (NCBI taxonomy): Bacteria > Pseudomonadati > Pseudomonadota > Gammaproteobacteria > Vibrionales > Vibrionaceae > Vibrio > Vibrio sp. SCSIO 43155. The sequence continues at coordinate 1,344,063 of NZ_CP071853.1, forward strand.
CCACCCTGCTATCGAACAACATTTGAAAGGCGCTCAACGTATCGCTTACGGTGCAAGAGCCATTGCAAAAGGTGGGTTGTCTTCTCTACCGAAACAGCAATTCCCCGGCGGTTTATTGATTGGTTGTGATGCAGGTACCTTAAACGTCGCTAAGATCAAAGGCAGCCATACAGCGATGAAATCCGGTTTGTTAGCTGCAGAAGTCATTGCCGAAGCATTTATACAATCCAATTCGGAACCGGATTACCAAACCAAGTTTGAAGGTTCATGGTTGTATGAAGAACTTAGTGACACACGCAACTTTGGTGCGAACATTCACAAATTCGGCAGCGTACTCGGCGGCGCACTTTCCACCTTCGAACACAATTTGTGGCAGCCTCTGGTGAAAAAACCAATACCATGGACAATCACAGATCCTTCGCACGATCATGAGCAGCTGAAACCAATTGATGAGTGCCAACCTATTCAATACTCGAAACCAGATGGTGTAATCAGCTTCGATAAACCTTCATCAGTATTTTTGTCCGGTACACAACACGAAGAAAATCAGCCTTGCCACTTGCAACTCACCTATCCTCATATTCCGATTCAAGTCCATTTGAAGAAGTTTGATGAGCCGAGCCAACGTTACTGCCCTGCTGGTGTGTATGAAGTGGTAGAAGTAGAAGGCGAGCGAACATTTCAAATTAATGCCGCAAACTGTGTGCATTGCAAAACCTGTGACATCAAAGATCCATCGCAAAACATCACATGGAAAGCACCAGAAGGTGGCGGCGGACCAAGCTATCAAAACATGTAGAAACGTTAGTATGTTTACGATCTAACAAATGGATAAACAAACCGATTGGCAGAGCATCATTACTCCTGCCAATCGGCAAAATGATCAAGTAGAAAATCAATAGCCAATCGCGCTCGTAGAGGCAAAAAGTGACGATTCTGATACACAATCCAGCTGCTGTTGCCGCTTCCCCAATACGGCTCTAGGATTGGCACCAAACGACCAGACGAAATAGCATCGTTGAAACTGCTCTTCGGTAAGTACGCCACACCTAATCCTTCTGCACAGGCTTGCAAGACCGTGTTTGCATTATTGCTCTTCCATCTGCCCTGCACTTTTACGCCATCTAAAGGCTTGCCGTCTTTTTCAAACAACCAAACGTCTTTGTTGGCGATGATGCAGCTATGGCGCTTGAGTTGCTCGGGGTGCGTTGGTAAACCATGTTCATCGAGATAACGCTGACTGGCTGCCGCTGCCATGGGACGATCCACCAGCTTTCTCGCAACCAAGCCTGAATCACTCAACCTGCCATAACGAATGGCAAAATCGAAGCCATCTTCAATAAAGTTGACCATGCTGGTATTGAAGTTGATCTCTACCGTGAGGTTAGGATGTTGCTTGGCAAACGTCATCAAGGCAGGCGCTACATGGTTCTCAGAAAACGCACCAGCGGCGCTCACGCGTAACGTACCGCTCAATTGAGTTTGCTGCGTGGTGAGCTGTTCATTGGCTTGCTGAAGCCCAATCACCAACTCTTTGCACTGTTGATAATACGCTTGTCCCGCTTCCGTTAGACTCACCATTCTTGTCGAACGCGCTAACAAAGCGACACCTAGTCGCTCTTCTAATCTTGTGACTTGGCGGCTGACGTGACTAGTACTGCAACCTAACTGTTTTGCCGCTGCAGAAAACCCTAAGCTCTCAGCAACCGTAACAAACTCATTGATGCCTTCAAAACTGTCCATACTTACCTTTGCTATATAGCAATAATGTTTTGCCAATTAATCGTATTATCACTTATTTGTTTAGCAATTAGTATGAAGGTGTTCAACAAATACACGTAAGCCAAAAAGGAAACCATCATGAAGAAAGTACTCATCATTGTGACGAACCATGCGACTCTTGGTGAAACTGACCAAGCAAACGGAACTTACGCGCCAGAGCTCACTCATGCCCTTAGCGAACTACTAGGTGTAGGATTCGATTACGACATTGCCTCTATCAATGGCGGGCAAGCACCACTGTACGGAACCGACATCGAAGGTGACGCAGTGAACGAGAAAATCTTGGCAGATGATGATTTCCAGAACCGCATCAACAACACGATTCCAGTGTCACAAATCAACGGTGACAACTACGATGCGATCTTCTATCCGGGTGGTTTTGGTCTTCTTTCAGACCTGGCGAGCAACGAAGACTTTGCCAAAATTTCTGCGAAACACTATGAAGATGGCGGTATTGTGGCAGCAGTTTGTCATGGTCCGGGCGCTCTTCTCCCTATCACGCTTAGCAATGGAGAAAAACTGCTTGCGTCTAAATCAGTGACAGGTTTCACTCGCGAAGAAGAGATTGACTTCGGCACTATCAACGATATCCCATTCCTATTGGAAGAGTCCCTTGCACGCGGCGCAGCGCGTTATTCCAAAGTGCAACCATGGCAAGAGCTTGTGGTCGTGGATGACCGAGTCATCACAGGTCAAAACCCAACGAGCGCACATGGCGTAGGTAAAGCAATCGTGGATCTATTGAGCTAGTCCCTAGACACTCTGCCCACGAAGAGCAAAGGAAAGCCGCATTCATGTCGCTTTCCTTTTTGTTTGTCGTCTATTTCACTATTCAGCCAAGACCGTTCAGTTCCCTCGCCCCTTCCCAATACAATAACGAGTGATACCTCGCAAAACTTGAGTTACTTCAAACTCATCTACTTGTATTTCTTTGATTCATTGAAACTCACCAAAGATTGAATCAAGGTAAGTTAACAATTCAATAACAACAAGTCAGGACGACAATGAATAATGAATTAGTACTAAAAACACCTGATGTGCTCTCCATCCATGCCAGAGTTTTCCATCCTGAAAGCGAGGTAAAAGCTGGCATCATCATCAACGCAGCTACCGCAGTTAAGCAAAGTTATTATCAACGTTTTGCTCAATTCCTCGCGCAAAATGGTTATTTGGTGGTGACCTATGACTATCGCGGTATTGGTCAATCCGCCATTCAAGATACGCGCGATCCTCGCTTAACAATGCAAGCATGGGGAGAAAAGGACTTGGCTACCGTCATTGATTGGGCGACAACCCATCACCCTGCACTCGATTGGCATTGTATTGGGCACAGCGTTGGCGGTCAGATCATAGGTTTAGCGGCAAACAACACGGTATTTAAAAGCGTTTACTGTGTTTCCTCTCAAAGCGGATATTGGGCAAATTGGGAAGGCATTGCTAAACCGCGCATGTTTGCTATGTGGTATTTCGCCGTTCCAGTGTTATCAACGCTGTTTGGCAAAGTTCCCGGAGTCTTTCTTGGTGGCGAAGCTCTACCAGAATGCATTGCCAAACAATGGGCATACTGGGGACGCGATCCGCACTACATCATTGATGAGAACGGCACACCAATCCGCATTAATTTCGAGCAAATGATCTGTGATATTAAGTTCAAACTGATCGATGATGATATGGACTTTGCACCGCCGAAATCCGTCCATCAGCTTGCCAGCTTTTACTGCAACGCGAACGTCGAAATAGAGACAGTAAAAACAAAACAACTGGGCACCAAAGTTGGACACTTTGGCTTCTTCCGTAAGAAACATGAAGACGATCTCTGGTTAGATGCTCTAGCTTGGCTGAACAACCAATATCCGAGTCAGATAGAGTCGGTGGCGTAATGCGATATTATCGCCATTCCTCATCAATTCCGGATATAATGCCGCCCTTGTTCCAGCTGATGAATCATGACAATGCGAAAATACTACGTAACTGAAGGCGACACGACGTCTAAGAAAGAGAAAATTGCCTACCCAAAACTGGCGCTATGTGACCAATGTGTGGGTAGCTATGTTGTGATCAGTGAAGGCGAACGCACGTACGAAGAGTGCGCTAAATGCGGTGCGGACGATTAACGCTAACGCGATAAGTTAATGATACGAGGCAGGTTTGAATCTCTGCCTCATCTTACTCTTCCAGAACTGACTCTTCGCGCAATAAAACACAGCCTTTATAATCCATCAGCCCTTGTGTGACGTGCACTTCACCTTGTTTTGAAACAACCACTGCCTCGATACCCTGTTGCTGATTTAGGTACGACATCGATTCTTCTACGCTTGATAAAAAGCCGGCGGTACTCCAAATTTCACCATCGACAGACAGGCGAGAGATAATCGTCAAACTGGCGATATCGGTTGAGATTGGCATTCCCGTTTTGGTATCCAACAAGTGATGATAACGCTGCCCGTTGGATTCAAAAAATCGCTCATTGATACCCGATGTCACCATCGACATGCCTTGTAAAGGTACGACGCGAAGGACGTCACCACGCTCTGATAATGGGTTCTGAATGCCCACATTCCATGCTTTGTTACTGTTATCTGGCGAATGACCGATGGTCAGTACGTTCCCACCCAAACTGATAAAACCGCTTTGCACGCCTGCTTCAACCAGTTTGTTCTTTACCTGATCGGCGAAGTAACCTTTAGCAATCGCGCCCAAGTCTATCTCCACCCCCCTTTGAGCTAAGAACACCGAGTGGTCATCTTCGTTCAAAATGATCTTGGTAGGATCGACCAAGGATAACTTGTCGGTAATCACATCATGAGACGGCACTTTGGCATCCTTAAAACCAATTCGCCACGCTTTTACAAGCGGACCAACTGCAACGTTAAACGGGTTTCTTGTGTCTTCACTGTATTGTTTAGCAAGCTTAATCAGGTCAAATAGGTCATCTGCTACCACCACAGGCGCAATGCCCGCATTTTGGTTGACGCACATCAGCTCAGAGTGGGATTGATTGACCGTAAATCGCTCTGCATAATCGGCGAGTTGGGCATAGGCTTCTCTGATCAGTTGCTCACCATTCGAGTGATACACCACCACATCGATAAAGGTGCCCATCATCTGAAATCTGGAGCTGTATTTATTGATGCTCATCGATTTCTCCAAACGCTAAATACGGAAAAAGAGGGAAGCATCACTCCCCTCTTATTTATTACCTATCTTGCTCTGTTTCTCTCTTGAATGAGTGCTTAAACAAGATCAGAAACACTTTCACCAGCGATACGACCATAAGTGAAGATATCGATCAGCGCGTTACCTCCGAGACGGTTACCCGCGTGGATGCCACCCGTTACTTCGCCTGCTGCGTACAGACCTTGAATAACTTCGCCATCTTTACCAATCACTCGCGCCTTAGTATCAATCTTCAAGCCGCCCATTGTATGGTGAACTGAAGGCTGACGTGGCGTCGCGTAGAAAGGTGCTTTTTCCACTTTCAAACCGAATGCACTCTTATGGAACTCAGGATCCTGTCCTGCATCCACACAAGCGTTGTATTGTGCGATGGTGTTCGTTAGCTCTTGCGTCGGAACGCCAATTTTCTCAGCCAACTCTTCTAGCGTATCAGCTTGAATAATGATGCCTTCTTTGATTTCGCGCTCGATGGTTTCATCTGATGTATTCGCTGCGGTTTGACGAATGTTCTCATCCGCAATCATGTAGATCAGACCACCGTTATCGAAGAACGCCTCAGAAAGCACGTCACGGCTACCACACTCATCAACAAAGCGCTTACCTTGCTTGTTCACGAATACAAAGTTCTCTGGTGGCACAATCAGACCGGTTAGCAGCGCACCTGATTTAGGGTCACCAACTGGCATTAATTGCACAAAGCCCATGCCGACTAATTCTGCGCCCGCTTTCTCACCAATTTCGATGCCGTCACCAACCAATGCTGGTGAGTTTGTGGTCTTGATGTCGTCCGCGATTTCTTTCCAGTAGGTGTTGTACTTTTTGATCATCTGAGTGTTTGCGCCGAAACCACCAGAAGCCAATACCACGCCATGATTCACATGAAGGATAAGCTCAGTACCGTCCGCTTGAACCGCTTTGATGCCAACCACTTTACCGTTATCAACCATCAAATCCGTTGCACGTGTATCTGTGATGATGCGACCGTTTTGTTCTTGAATGCGTTTTGATAGTTTGTCGACAAACTCTACGCCTTTTGGACGTTTAGGTTTGTGTGCACGACGCCACAAGGCACCAACAGGAATCTCAACAACGCTACGGTCAAAATCAATGCCCTTCTCACTCAACCAATCAATGGATTCCATAGAGCGAGATGTTAGGGTTTCAACCAAATCGTATTGACCATAAATCGATTCACCGTTTAGGTCGGTACGTTTACCGCCAAGGTAGGTTTGAATGCGGTGTAACTCGACAGAATCAAACAAGTACTGCTTGCCGTTTTCAAGGTCTGTAAAGTAACCGTCTAGTTGTGCTTTAAGTACTTTGAAATCTTCAAGGTACTCACCCGCAAACTCGGATTCCGCTGTTTTCGCTAGCAGCATCAAGGTTTCTTTTTCGCCAGGGAGTGCTGGGAAATCACCTTGCCATTTTGGTTCTGCCGCGTTCACCCAACCGCCAGTACGCACCGTGTTACCACCGATTGCAGGGAACTTCTCAAGCAAAATAACCGACTTACCTTTGTCTAGTGCCGTCAAGGTTGCACTCAAGCCAGCACCGCCGCCACCAACAACCACGATATCCACGGTTTCTTCGATGGTTTTCGATGACCATGCCACCGCTTCTTTGGCTTTGCAGCGCAGTGCTTCTGAGTTACCGCCCGCCAGATCAACCGCGTTCGATACGCCGTCCAGTACCGCTTGGCTGCTGACTGTCGCGCCTGAAATCACATCGATGTTCAGTGTTTGTCCATCAAGAATTTGTTGAGGAATACGTTCAAACGCTGGGTTTGCGATGCCGTCCGATTCTTTTGAAGAGTCCACCACAATGTTGAGGATTTTATCTTCAGAGAAAGTAACGGTAACCGGCAAGTCACCATTGTGACCACGACCATACGCCGTGTATTCACCGGAGTTAAACTTGATTGGAACGTTCTGCAGCTCTTTGATGCGTTGGTGCTTCAATGCTTCTGCTGCGCTGTCCACAATCATGTAATCCATAATTTCCCAAAGTGGTGTTGGGATTTGCAGCGCTTCTTGTTGCGCGATGTCCGCGAACTCAGCACAGATCTCATCGTTAAGCGCTTTGTTTGCCCAAGTAGGTTCAACCAAATAACCTTTACCGACACTAACCATGTCGTAACCTTGCTCAAGTGCGTTTTCTGCATCTTTGCGTTGAGCAATGCCACCAACACCAATCACTGGCACTTTCGCCACACTTTCAGATTGAAGCTTACGGTATTTGTCGATTAGCGGCTCTTGGTCCTCAGGCGTAACGATCGAGTTACGTAACCAGCTACCCATTGAGAAATGGAAGTAATCCAAGCCGTGAGTCGCAAGCTTATCTAGTAGGAACATGGTGTCATCAAAGCGGATGCCCGGCTGTTCAATCTCTTCAGGAGAGAAGCGGTAACCGATGATGAAATCAGATTTGTTATGTTGCTCAGCCACTTGCTTAGTTTTTGCAAGTACAGCCAGTGGGAAAGAAGCACGTCTTTCAATGTTGCCACCCCATTTGTCGTTACGACGGTTTGAGTGTGGCGAGAAGAATTGCTGAATCAGGTATGTGTTTGCGCCGTGGATTTCAACGCCATCGAAGCCAGCAAGGATTGCACGGTTTACTGCATCACCAAAGCGCTCGATCATCTCTTCGATTTGTTCTTTGGTCATCTCAAGTGGTGTTTCAGCGTTGTCACGTAGCGCAGCGACAGGGCTTGCAGAAATCGGTTGGTGTCCGCCATTGAACTCAGGATTTGCCATACGACCCGCATGGTAGATCTGCAGAATCGCTTTGGAGCCTTTTGCTTTAATCGCATCGGCAAGTTTGGTTAAACCTGCGATTTTGCTGTCGGTATCAATACCAAGCGCACCAGGGAAAGCACGACCGTAATTTTCTACAAACGCACTCTCGACAATGATTGCCCCTGCATCACCAGAACGTGCCGCGTAGTAGTTGATCATCTCTTGCGTTACGCCGCCATCAAAGAATGCAGACTGAATCGTCATCGGTGCCATCACGATACGATTGTGCAGTTTGACCCCTGATTGAAATACAATTTCATCGACTAACTGAGCCATAAATAGTTTCCTTTAACAGATTAATTCTCATATCAAAGGCACCTCCAATTCGACCAACGCACCACAAGTGTTTTTGATATGAAAACCAACGCCCTCATTCGATAACCACAAAAATATTATTGATTTGACCGTATGAGTAAAATGAATACTTTGCATTTTAGCTATGAATGATGCGCATTAATTAAAGGCTAAGTGGTTTGATTTGAATGGTAAAAATTTCAGGAAATGAAGTGCAATGCCTTAATGTTTAGTTAGGCGTTAAACCTTTTCCAAACTGGAATATAACGAGTAATTTAAGTGCTAACTTGCGAAGAAAAGGTAAAAGCGAATGGGGTAACTAGACGAGTACTCAGCGACTCAACAAGCCTACGAGGTACGGATATTATCGCCGTTATCTGTACCCCGTATTTTTATGTTTCGGTACTATTGTTGACAGTAGGGTTACAAAACTCAGTGAAATAGCTCTAGAATTCGAGGGTCTATTTGAAACCAAGGTTTGTCATGTTTGAGCGCATATCTTTCTTATTGTTTGGCAGTTTACTGTCATGCTTGGCGCATGGAGAAACCTTGCAAAATCGCTGGCAAGAGCTCTACCAAAATACATGGCAAAACACTCCATATGCCCTTACACAGAACGAATTGAGTCGTTATCCACCAGCCTTATTAAAAAGTAGTGCACTCTATCCCGACTTCAAAACGTTTACTTGGCATGATTTACGACTCTTAAACGCCGCCGCGACCCAATGCCAAAGCATAAAGTCAGATAACGCCAAACTTAACCGAGCGATAGAGTTTGAACTGGCACTTTGTAGAGGAAAACAATTAAAGCCGGACTGGTTTAGCTCAAACAATGTCATGCACCCAGCAGGCGGTAGTTATGCCGATCGATACCTCAAAAAATATAATAACATTGAGCCACAATCATTAATGGCAATTGCACCATTCACCACAATTTCCAACCCAATTAACCCCTTACATCGGAAGCTGGGTTCCCTTTCTCCGCAAGGACGAGATGCCCTGCTAAATGGTTATCGAGCATGGTTAGAGGCTGATACCCTATGGCTTGGGAATGAAAGTGGCTTAAAAGCGGTGTCTGCTTCGGTTTGGCAGCCGCTAGCTCAAAAAGCCAATCTGTCTTTACAAGGTGAGAATTGCGCTTTTACTTACAGTAATTTATGCATCGCAGAAAGAAACACATCGACAATTTCATGGCAGATCGTGCTTACTCTTTTAGGAGGCATTTGCTTAGCTTTTATTGCTCGAGTGAGCTTTATAAAGCATAAACAACGTCGAGAAAAACGTTTTATTTTACAGTTGCTCACTCATGAACTTCGAACCCCTATCACTAGCTTAGGGCTAACTGTAGATATATTTCGCCATCAATTTGATGATATGGACGAGACATTACAAGATACGTTTTGGCGTTTGGTTTCAGATTATCAGCGCCTTTCGCAACTTACTGAGAACAGTAAGACCTATTTGAGCACCTCAACATCAGATAAGTTGTTGTATCAAACCGCATCATTAGAAGAATGGCTAACCTACTGCTGTGAGAAAAATAATGTGAGATATCAACTCAACCAAGATAAGCAACTCAGCTTACCTTATTACTGGTTAACCATTTGTCTTGAAAACTTAGTCAAAAACGCTCAACAGCATGGAGCCGGAGCCATCACTGTGCATGTTCAAGTTTCCCAAACACTGACGATAGAAGTGCAAGATGAAGGTCAGTTCCCTTCTTATTGGCAACGGTTATTTCCTTCAAAAGCGGCTCATTCAAACAACATGGGGATTGGTTTAGATATTGTGAAACATTTAATGAAGATGGCGAATGGAAAACTCATCATTCTTCGTAACCCTACTCGTTGTATATTGGAGCTACCTTATGAAGACCATTCTGCTGATTGAAGATGATGAACTACTCGGTCAAGGCTTGGTTGCCTTTTTCACATCTCATCAGTTCAAGTGTTTGTGGGCGACCAATGCCGAACAAGCCAACAAACTCTGGTATAAAGCGGATGTGATAATTTTAGATCGTCAGCTAAATGACGGAGATAGTTTACAACACTTAGCTCAGTGGCTATTGCTGAAAGCGGTACCTGTTATCGTTTTAACGGCAAAAATAGAGGTTGAGCAACGTATTGAAGGACTAATGGCTGGCGCAAAAGATTACGTTACTAAACCATTTTCTAGCGAGGAGTTACTTGCAAGAGTACTCACTCAATTGCGCCCTCTTGGTTCTAGTTTGTTGACATACGAGAATATCGAATTGGATTTAGGGCAAAGAGTAGCGCGAGTTAAACAGCTGAACATTGCGCTAAAACCGAAAGAATTCCAGTTACTATTGCTGTTAGTTCAAAACCAAGGGCGAGTTTTTCACCGAGATGAATTGCTGAACAAAATTTGGGGGTATGAAGCCTTTCCCAGCACTCGTACCGTAGACAACCACATATTGCACTTGAGACAAAAACTGCCAAGCTTGAACATTGAAACACATCGCGGTGTAGGTTATCGACTTCGTGAGGAACAAAAATGACACGAGTATGCAAAAGGCTCCTATTCGCTTTAGCCGGTGCGGGGACGGTTTTGTCGACTTATGCTCACGCAAACCTATTTACAGCCTCTCCGCTGGAACATACTTATCAAGCCACGTTGACTCATCAGCCTCAGTTGGCTTGGCAAGAGCTTTTTCTCGCTCTACGTCAGAATGAAATCAGTAGCAAATACTGGGTTCCTATCAAGAATGAACTCCTATCCCAAACCGCTTGTGGAACGGAGCTGAGTTCAGGGAAGAAATTGACGTCACAACTCACGCTTGGTGTGATTAGGCGATTTGGGCTCACCTCTCAAGGTTATCAAATCCGCCTTTCTGTTGAGCAATACACGAAAAATCAATCCGTTACACTCACATCGCCAAATGGTGTTGCATTACTTAAAGGTAACTTGATTGCCAACCCACAGTATCAAGAAATCGAGAGCATTGACCTGCTGCAAAAACCAGTCTCGGGAATTTACACCTTATCTCTTGGAAACCAGAAAATAGATTTACTGATTGCAATTCCGGAAGGTGCACCATGGTTATCTCTGGAAAATAAAGAAGGGCACAGAACAGTCGAAACAACTTTGCCAAGTAGCGTCTCATCTTGCCCAAAAGCCATGGCAACGTGGCAATGGTTTGATAAGAACTACAATTTGCTAGGCAGTACGATCCCATTTACCCATTCTCTTGAAGGCATTCCTAAACAACCGTTCACCGAGGACAAAGCAGAACATTTGACTGCAAGTGTTGAATTAGTTGAGTTTCAAAATGGCGTGCAAATTGAGTATATCCAGCGATTAGCCATCCCCTATCGATGAATAGAGACATATAGGTGACACGCGCAATATCGCACTTCGATTAAATGACGTTATCGTTAATTGGAGTTTAATTATGTCACCCAAAAAAGTTTTACTGTTTCTTTTTCTTAGTAGTATTAGTCTTATCGCAATCAGACCAAGTTTTGCCCGACCTATACACCTTCACGATCAAAACAACCAAATCTATATTGCACCGCAAACACTGGAAATTCGTTGGAATACATTATCCATAAACGAAGCCTCATTAACCGTCGACAAACAGAAGCAACAAAGTTATGAGATTCTTAAAATGGCAAAGAATCTTGTTTCTTGGAAGCTTATTCCTAGCCAAATAGAAGTCACAGCAAGATTATCAGACTCGAGGCTCGACCTTTCCTTTGACTCTGGATCAAACACGACCGTTTCTCGCCAAAAACCAATGTCTCTGAATTGGTTTGATCTCAATGAAAATCGAAGCCAAACGCTTCTATTACCCCTTAGCGAGGGAATGCGAATTCCTATCTCTAACGCGCAATGGGCTGCGTTCCTCGAAGATAACTATTCGGGTTCAAACACGACACAAGATCTCAAAATGCCATTTTGGACAGTCGAACAAAACGGCAAGTACATCAACTATCTCATTACAACGCCAACCAATAACCTACTCAACTTCGAACGCGTCAATGGACGAATTAATATGTCTGCGAGCCATCACTTTACGCAACTTAATAAAGATGAACCCTTTAAGTTGCAAGTATCGATTGATGACACGCAGTTGAGCGGAGCAAAAGCATATCGTCTATGGCGCCAACATGAAGGATTCAGCGATCCTCTCAGTGCAAAAGCAAAACGCAATGCCAATGTAAAGAAACTCATTGGAGCAAGCCACGTGTATTTGTTTGGTAAAGGTCCGCTTAGCATTAGTGATATAAAAGACTGGTGGGGTCTGAAGAGTTGGTATTTGACACAATCCAATTTGACAGTACCAAGCTCCGCAAAACAAGAGCTAGACGCACTAAAAAAACAGCAAAAATGGTTTAGCCAGTATCACAAGCAACTGCTGCTCGATTCAATTATTGACTCGTTAACGACAAAGTTCCCTGTCTCTTATCCAACCTTAGACAACAATACTATCCAAGATCAGTACCGCGCGGCTCAATCTATTAAGACCTACTTAGCAACGCATGCTGGTCGCTATTTGAATGGCACAAATACTTGGGGACAAGCGCTTTCATCTGGCATGCTCGATAACTTTCACAAAGCGGGATTAGCTCATCTTTGGCTTGGTTTTGATAATTGGATGCCAAGCTTCTATAACCCACAACTTATAGATACCGCGAAACAACAAGGCTATTTAGTTGGCGTATACGATTCTTATAACACTGCGATTCACAAAGGCAGTAACGACGGTTGGTTAACGGCAAACTTGCCTGAAGAAATGCGCCTAGGGTGCGCAATTGAACTCGCTAGCGGAAAAAAGAAATCTGGCTTTCGAGGGAATGGATATTATCTCAACCCGAACTGTCACTTGGACTATGTAAAGCGTCGGATGTTAGATATTGTTAAATATGGTCACTTTAATAGTCTTTTCTTGGATGTCGATGCGACCGCAATGGCAAGAGAGGATTACCGCGACAACAGTGGCGAAAATGACATGCTTGACGCGTTTAATCAAAGATTAGGTTGGTTGGCAAAACAAAGCGACCTTGTTTTGGGCTCTGAAGACGGCAACGGGTTAACCACTAAAGGCATTGCATTTGCTCACGGCTTAGAAACGGTTGGCTTTGGTTGGATTGACGCCGACATGACGAAACATCGCCAATCTGAGTATTACCTCGGTCGTTGGTACCCAGACCAAAAACCAGAGTATTTCTTTAAATCTGCAAAAGTAAAAGAGCCCTATCGTTCACTACTCTTTGCACCTCAATATCGTGTTCCCCTTTATCAAACGGTATTTCATGATGAAGTGATTAACTCTCATCATTGGCATACTGACAGTCTAAAATTCAGCAATGTAAAAATGGAGCGCGATCTAACTGCGATGTTGTACAACACCCCAGCGATGGTACATCTCACTCGAGATGAAGCTCTGACAGGTCAAAGCAAACGAATACAAGCGCTAAAGCACTATCAGGATGGCTTCGCTCCTATTCATCAACAGTTGTGGAACCAAGCGTTAGTGGATTTTTCTTGGTTAGATTCTGAGGGTAAGGTCCAGCAGACAACCTTTGAGAATGGCAGCCAAATCATTGCTAACTTCTCATCTTCTCCTTATGACAACAATAATATCGCCGTACAAGCAGGTTGCATTTATGCACAACTAAGTAATGGGCAAAAGATAAATTGGTGCAGTCAGGCGCAATAATCCAAAGGGAACAATCTAATTTCTACTGACACTTTCTCTACAGTGGTTACTTAGACGTAGACTAAGCAACCACTGTAGAGGGGTGACTTTAAACCTCTACCCCAGCTTCATCTTCTTCTACGATATCCGTTTCTTGACTCGCCTCTTCCAACCATTGCTTTAGAGATTCACTTGCTAGCGCCTTCTGTTGGTAAGCTTTGGCACCTTCCGATAACTCGATGCCATAAGTTTGGAAACGCAATGCCACAGGTGCATACATAGCATCTGCAATCGACCATTCTCCAAATAACCAGCCGTTCGGATGCAGCTTGGCTTGTTCTGCCCAAATAGCGTCAATGCGAGCAATATCTTTACGTGCACCTTCAGTTAAATCGACTTTTCTGCGCGCGCGGATATTCATTGGGAGTTCGTTTCTTAAATCAAAGAAACCCGAATGCATTTCTGAAGCGATGGCGCGTGCTTTAGCTCTTTCTGCAGAGTTGCTTGGCCATGCTCTACCTTGCAAGTATTGCTCGTTTACGTATTCCAAAATCGCTAATGAATCCCACACTGTTGCATCGCCATTCATCAAGACCGGTACTTTCGCCGTTGGTGTAATATCTTCCAAGGTCTTATAAAAATCTTCCGTGAATAACTTGAGCTTGGTGACTTTCACATCCAGTTTGAATTGAGAAAAGATCAGCCATGCGCGCAGTGACCAGCTTGAGTAGTTTTGGTTAGCAATAAACAGTTTCATGACGCCTCCATGCGGTTCGTGTTTTGATTACCCATTCACAATATCTGATTGTATTTAAGGGGACTAACGGATAGTTTTGATAGAACACTTCAACAAAAACGATGGATGAGTTTTAGATATGGATATCGATGCGTTGCGCAGCTTTCTTGCTTTTGTAGAAACGGGAAGTTTCACTCGTGCTGCCAAGCAGATCAATCGCACCCAATCAGCGTTTAGTGCACAAATGCGTAAGTTGGAAGACGAGCTCAGTGTCAGCTTATTTGAAAAAGAAGGTCGCAATCTTGTCTTAAGTGAAGCGGGATTGGCACTACGCTCTCATGCAGAGCAACTAGTCAGCTTGCATAATCAAGCGCTGAAACAGGTGAAACGCTATGAAAATAAGCGTCCTCTTCGCTTAGGTTGTCCAGAAGATTACAACGACAATATCCTGCCTAAAGTCATTCGTGTATTACAACAATCTGAACCCACGTGTTCGATTCAAGTCTTCAGTGAGCCCAGCATCACCTTGAGAGAAAAGCTGGATGAAGGAAAGCTAGACGCCGCTATTGTGACTAGAGCACCGGACAGTGAAGAAGGTTATTGGCTAGCAAGCGACAAAGGCGTGTGGATTGCTCACCCTGATTTTAGCATCGAGACCGCCCAACCTCTCCCTCTTGCCCTTTTCCAAACCGACTGCAAATACCATGCGGCAGCGGTAGACGGATTAACCAAACGTGGTATCCCTTATCAACTACTGGCGTGTTGCAATACAGCATCGGCACAAAGAGCGATTGTACGTTCAGGCATGGCTATCGGTGCTATGGGCAGTATTAGCGTTAGCGATGATCTCGAGATCTTAAACGATATGCCATCGCTGCCTTCCGTGGATATCGTTTTAGTCACGGGTGTTGAGCCTCATCCAATACTGGATAAAGAATGCTTGGCGCAATTGGTTGAGTTAATGGCTTAACCGGATTAGCTAGCCAATCACAAAGTTAAATTCGCCTGTTAACCGCCCGTCGATTCGTATAGTTTCAAACTGCAGATAATCACGGGCTTTACCTCCCCACCATTCATCGCCAGTATTGCCTTTCAAGTACAACTGAGTGGTCAGAAGTTCTTGATTATCTCGCCACAACTTAACGTGAATATGCGGTGGGCGAGAAGCATAACGTACAGGGTATAAGGTCTGAAACAAGTAGCGACCATCCGATTGAGTTTCGACTGCGCCAAAGCCAGCAAAGTGAGCATCAAACTTATCGTTATTTGGTTGCTTAGGATGATCGTAAATCCCCTGCCCATCGCATTGCCAGATTTCTACTTTGATGCCTGAGGCAGGGTTTCCCGATGTATCTAATACTCTGCCTTGCAACACGATAGGTTCACCGGCCAAGCCTTCTGATTGCAGAATCAAGTTTTGACGAAGAGGAATATCCACTACTGGATAAAATGGTCCTTCTGTTTGTGCTGGCGTCGACCGCATTGGTGTTTTCGCTTTTAAAGAGGGGGCGAACAACAATGTCCACAGTGCTAAAAAGTGTCTTCTTTCCATGATGCCACCAATGCAATTGGGTTGAATTAAGTTTGGTGGAACTCGAGGAATTTGCCATGACAAATATAAAAAATGCCCCTGCAAGAGAGTCATTCGCAGAGGCACTGTGGAACTAAACGATGAGTGTTGATTGAAGGATTATGCGGCTTCGAACGCCAATGCTTTCTTCTCTACCTGACGGAAAATGAGAGTCAGCACACCATTTACCGTTAAATAAAATGCGCCTGCAATACCAAATACCGTCAACGTATCGTAGGTTTGTGCGTTAATGCGCTGCGCATAACCCATCAGATCCATGATCGTAATCGTGCTTGCTAGTGACGTGCCTTTGAAGACCAAAATCACTTCGTTCGAGTAAGCCGGAACAGCACGGCGAATAGCGTATGGCAGAAGCACTTTCAGTGTTGCTGTTTTGTTCATGCCTAATGCACGACACGCTTGCCATTGACCGGAAGGAATCGCGTTAAACGCTCCTTTGAACAACTGAGTGCTGTAAGCAGCGGTATTGAGTGCTAGTGCTAGCATCGCACAGAACCAAGGTTGGCTTAACCATGTCCAGAATACGCTTTCTCTTACGACATCAAACTGACCTGGACCGTAATACACCAAGAAGATCTGCACCAACAAAGGTGTACCAGTAAACAAGGTGATGATGCCACGACTTAACCAATTCAAACCCGGAGTACGTAAGATCAGAGTCAGCGTCATCATCAAAGCTAAGAGACAGCCCACCACCAAAGAAGCGGCGGTCAATTGAAGGCTAGTGCCTAAGCCATCCAGCATTTGCCAAACGTGTTGTTCGTTCATGCGGTAGCCTCCTGTCCCATACTCATGCCTTGAATTGAGAACTTCTTATCAATCAGTTTTACGGCACGTTGCGTAATCAAAGTAATGCCTAAGTAAATCGCCGCAGCAGTTGCGTACCATGTAAACGCTTCATGCGTCGCTGCAGATGTTAGCTGTGCTTGCTTCAATAAATCCGTTACGCCAATCAGTGATACAAGCGCGGTATCTTTCAGCAAAACCAACCATTGGTTAGTTAAACCTGGTAGCGCGTGTCTTACCGCTTGTGGCAAAACAATGCGAACAAAAGCGTGTGCTTGACTGATGCCGAGTGCACTTGCTGCCTCTCTTTGCCCTCTTCCAACGGCTTTCAATGCGCCACGTAGAGTTTGAGAAGCATAAGAAGCGAAGATTAACGACAACGCCACCACGCCAGACAAGAACGGGCTAACCTCTATAAAGTCTCCGGTGATTAAAAACAGAACCTGCGTCGAACCAAAATAGATGAACAACACGACAAGGATTTCTGGCAAGCCACGTACAATCGTCACAAACGCCGTCATTGGCCATTTAACGAAAACGCGGCGAGACATTTCACCACTGGCGAATACCACTGCCAGAATCAAACCGACTAATAGGCTTGTGAAGGCTAGCTGGACAGTCATCCAACTAGCTTGAACAAGCGATAAAGAGTAACCCGTTAGTGCCATATTACTTACCGAAGTACTTGTTGTAGATTACGTCGTATTCGCCGTTTGCTTTCACTGTTTTCAGTGCTGTGTTCAGCTTGTTCACTAGCTCGTCGTTACCTTTGTTTACTGCGATACCGAAACCGTTACCGAAGTATTTAGGGTTAGTGACGTGCTCACCCACGTAAGCTAGGTTATCTTCTTTCTTGAACCATTCTGCTACGACTGCTGTGTCACCGAATACAGAATCAATACGGCCATTTTTCATATCGATGAACGCGTCTTGGTAGCTTGAGTAAGGAACCGCGGTTACGCCCGGCATTTGCTCAATCAGGTAGCTTTGGTGTGTTGAACCGTTTTGAACACCAACACGCTTACCTTCTAGTGCTTTTTGATCAGCCACTTTTTCTTTGATAGAAACAAACGCTGCTGAGTTGTCGTAGTAAGGGTCAGAAAAGTTCACTTGCTCCAAACGTGCATCAGTAATATCCATTGCAGAGATAGCCGCATCATAACGCTTGAATTTTAATGCAGGGATCAGGCTGTCAAAAGACTGGTTGTGGAAGGTACATTTTGCTTCCATTTCTTTACATAGTGCGTTCGCCAGATCCACATCAAAACCTTGGATTTGGTTGTTTTCATCCATGTATTCGAACGGTGCGTAAGTCGCTTCCATCGCAAATTTGATCTCTTCTTGTGCTGCTGCGTTCGCTGAGACAAGGCCGATTAGTGAAGCTAGTAGAATCTTTTTCATTGCAATACTCCGTGTGTACTTAGTGGGCTGACACTCGCAATGACAGCCGAGCTTATCTGTTAAATAGACTGAACTTTAAAAACGTAATTTAGTGATTTAGGTAATCGGCAAACTGAATGGTTTGCGGATTAACAAATGCGTCGTGCGTACCGTGCTCTACGATGTGCCCTTTTTCTAGGTATAGAACATGGCTAGCGATTTTCTTGGCGAAATCCACCTCATGGGTCACAACAACTTGTGTAATTCCCGTTTCGCTTAAATCATTAATGATCTTGACCACTTGATTCGTAATTTCAGGGTCAAGCGCTGCGGTAGGCTCATCAAAAAGTAAGACTTCTGGTTTCATCATCAGCGCACGGGCTATCGCCACACGTTGTTGCTGACCACCAGAAAGTTGCATCGGCCATGCATCCGCTTTGTCTGCCAAATGCAGCGTTGCGAGAATTTGCATTGCCTGCTTCTTCGCTTCTTCTTTATCCATGCCAGAGACTTTGACCGGAGCCTCAATCAGGTTCTCCATCACTGTCATGTGTGGCCATAGATTGTACTGTTGGAAAACCATGCCCACTTTACGACGAAGCGCTAAACCTTGTTTCTCTTTGATTTCAGTTGAAAAGTCGAATGCGTCATCAGCGATGTTTAATTGCCCGTTATCCGCGCCTTCAAGAAGGTTAAGAACACGTAGTAGAGAGCTCTTCCCTGCACCACTTGGACCGAGTAACACCAGCGTTTCACCGCTTTCACAATTAAAACTGACATCGTGTAAAACTTGGGTATCGCCGTAAGATTTATTGATACTTTCAACTTGAATACTCATGCTGCCATACTGCATTAATTGTCATCTGGGAGTTATACTAGCAAGAAAGAGATTTTATGCAATAAAAATGTATAAAAATTTAGATTGTTAATTTTTTGTATAATAAACAACCAACATAGCAGAGTATATGACTGGTGCAATGAGTTTAGGTTTTAACGAGATTTGTTGAAAAACCTAATGGAAAGGAAGTCAATGAAAGGCAATAAAAAGAGAGGCATGCGCCTCTCTTTCGTTGGTGTTAAGTCTTAATCTTGAACGATATAACTTAGTTCAACTTAAACATGCTGACACTATCACGAAGCTTATTCGACATCGCAATCAAGGCTTCTGATGTATCCACATTGTCTTGAACATCTACCGTCGTATCGCGTGCAAGATCATTCACGTTAATCACGCTTTCGTTGATCTCATGCGCCACCTGAGATTGCTCTTCAGCCGCAGTGGCAATTTGGTGGTTCATATCTTGGATTCGTTGGATTTCATGGCGAATCTGGTCTAGAGATAACGTCGCCTCTTCTGCCTTATCAAGCGTGCGTTTTGCACTGTCCGAGTTGTCTTGCATCAGCAATACCGACTTGTTCGCTTGCTCTTGCAGAACTTCAATCATCGATTGGATCTCATTGGTGCTTTGTTGCGTTTTCGTCGCAAGAGAGCGAACTTCATCCGCTACTACAGCAAAACCGCGACCATGCTCACCAGCACGTGCAGCTTCAATAGCAGCATTCAGTGCAAGCAGGTTCGTTTGATCAGCAATGCCACGAATCACATCCAGAATACCGCCGACATTTTCCGTTTCAGTATGAACGTTACGTATCACCTGTTGGACCTGGTTGATGTCGTTTACAAGCGTCGTAATATCAGAGTTCATTTGAGCAACAACCGTCAAACCTTGCTCTGAGCTGTTATGTGCATCGCTTGATGAGCTTGATGCCTCAACCGCACTCTGGGCAACCTCGGCCACCGTTGCTGTCATCTCGTTCATTGCGGTTGCAACTTGCTCCAGCTGCATCATTTGAGATTTAGATGAGCCATCCACTTTGATAGATGAACGCTCCAGCTTGCTCGACGCTTCAATAAGCTCTTCCGAAGACAAATTGATGTCGGTGATCATAGTCTTCAACTTATCTGCCATTAACAGTGTTGAACGATACACACCAATGTCACTGCCTTTTGCAGCTGGAATATCGGTCAGATCACCATTCGCAATCTTGTCGACTAGACGTTCAATCTCTTTCGGCTCACCACCAATTGGGTTGTATAACAACTTTTGAATTAACAATGACGCACCTAGCGTGCCAATAATAATGAACACGAGACCAGAAACTAAGTTGGTGATCACTGCTTCACGAGACGTCGCTTTAATGTCTTCCCAGCTCGCGAAAGCCCAAACGGTCCAACCAAGCGCTTTCGAACGTTCAGATACAACGTAAAACTCACCACGGTCTGGAACCGTGTAAGAGTGTGAGCTAGATGCATCACTCGCGTACTGCTTGTATGAAGGTCGTAACTCAAACAAATCTTCGCCGACAAGCTGCTCTTCATACGCCGCCATCAAGTAACCATCTTCACGAGCAACAAAAACATTGCTGTCTTCCGCCAACCCATTAATGAAGCGAGTCAAATCGTTCATCAGCAGACTCAAACCAACAATCGCCACGACCTCACCGTTTCGTTTTACCGGAATAACGAGAGAAATAGACATCTGTCCCGTGCTCGCTTTAAACGGCTTAGTTACGACTTGGTCCTGCCCAGACATCGCCTTTACATACCACTCCCTTTGCAGCTTTTTAGCATTAAAAGTTGGATGCAGACCTTTTGAATCTGAATCGTAAAGAGTTCCGTCAGGAAGCGCGATAAAGTAGTTGGAAACCCCTAGGCTCTTTGTACCTTGAACCAACATCTCCACCATACGGTTATCAATAGATGCAGTTTGGTTGTTGACTTCAATGGCAGACGCTGTCGCTTCTAAGCTCGTAAAGTAAGTTTGGATCTTTTGTTCAACAGCTGACGTTATTAAATGTGTACTGGTAGAAAGGTTAGTTTGGTAAGAGTTTGTGGAAGAAGAGTTAATTTGGTTGTAACTCAACACTGAAATAATAGTTACGATCGTAATTATTAAAATACCTATTGATGCTAAAAGTTTATTCTTTGCATTCATGCGACATTTATCCAAAAGGGTCAAATGTTTACTTATTGTAAACAAGCGATTAAATAAAATACTTATATTTTTTCTATCTGACTTTTATAAGTGTATATAGACAAAAAAAGTTAGTTTCATATGCACTTTCAATATAAGAAAGTGGCAATGAACTGAATAAACAAAAGGCGGCTAGCCGTGTGAGGACTATCTAGCACAACTTCGGATTTATACGCTCTATATGCCAAAACTGAAAGAACCCCAGCGAGGCGAACTATATTGCCACTCTATTTTACCTTTATGAGTTTATTTTGATAATCATTTTGATGAATAACTCAACAAAGATCACTTTTAAAATATAAAATCTGATGCTTATTTTAGCTCTTCATGAAATACCATCGTAAATACGTAAATTTTCATTTTGAAAAGAACTAGAAATATCGAAACTTTTATTCTTCAAGTTTCATTTTTGAGACAGTAAATATTAATTTTATAAATTACTGAATAGCGACAACTATTGATTCGATATAAAAGTGATAAACCAAAAGACACACTCACCCTTCCTTGAATTGGTCATACCTATCGCTAATACTTCTTCTTAATTTGATTCGCAATTTGAGTAATCAACATTTTTGATTGGGACAACTCAATGATGAAGCCAATGCATTTTATGCTCTCAGGTTTGGGCGCTCTGAGCTTACTTTCTGCGCCTATGACATGGGCAGCGACAGCGATCATTCTACCGGGGTTACATGAACAAGGCGTTGATATGCAAGATACCCCAATCTCAGCCGCTGCTGCTATTGAATGGGAGCTAGAGAATGCCGATGTTGTTTTTGGAACGTATCCAAACAAAGCCGATAACGAGCGCGTCAAAGCCATTGGCTACATGTACAGCCAAAAACTTGAACTCAATACAGGTTGGGTAGAAAACGATATTCGCAACGAGGCAGAGCTGAATGGGATTGATTACGAGGATTACTTTCTCCATTTTGCCGAAGACACCATCATCGCCGAGGTAGACAAAACTCATGGCGAAAATACCCTGCTTAATCGAAAACCGATGATCGTTGGCTATACCGCTAGCGCCGACCACGCCGGTTTTTGGCTATATCAATCACCGCCATGGGACGCTGACGTATTCGGTCAAGCTCATAATGGCGGGGCGCTCTATGTTTATCACTCAGAAAAGTTCGACCGCTTAGCTTTTAAGTTCACCCAATTTGCTCAAGGTGGCAGCTTCACCATTGAATACCCTTCCTCTGTCGATTCGTTCGGTCAGGTAACAGAATGGACAAGCTTCGATATTAAGAAAGACAAAACCGAGAGCATGACCAAAAACCAGACTGTAAACTGGTCTGTTCCTTCAGATTGGGTTCGTGCCACAACGCACGATGGCAGTGGACAAACCTATGGCGGCGGTCAGTACTTTGGTTCGACCTTCTTGCGAGATGGTGGTCGCTTGTATGTCGCGAGAGTGACTTGGCATGATGACAATATTAAGAATCGCCCTCACCTAAAAGAAGTGAAGCTCAAGAACAGTTTTCCAACCGTTAAGTTGACGAATGCACCAACGGCAACACCTGACGGAAAAACGATTCAACGTTGGCGCAAAATTCGTGGCTTTGATAAATCTGCGGATCTTAACCAAGACAGTTATCTCTCTTGGAATGAATATAAAAACCGCTCAAACAAAAATGCGACCGCTCGTTTCCGTTGGGAGTCTCGAGTCATTCCATTTGGGCGAATGTGGAACCAAACCTCCTCGTGGGCATTAACCAATCTCGGCAATCCCAACTTTGCCAACGCAGTTCACCACTATTACCAAGCAGAATGGGCGAAACAAGGCTTAAACGGTGCATACAATGACGATACAAACAAACTGCTTGGTGCAAATCAGTTCTACATCTATTCCGGTGGTATGGTAGATGAACTTGGTTTGGTTGCAGGAAGCCAAGCCGCTGATGATGCGTACAAAGCTCAGTTTTCGACATTTTTAAACAAACTGGCAACGCTGGATCCGGATGTGCTAATTGGTCTCAACATAGGCACGGCAAACTTATATGGTCGCAATGGACAGAGTCATTTAGTTAAAGCAGGTTCCCTGTACTTACGGGAGCACTATCTATTCCCTTCTATTGGCTTTAGTGGCTATGCAGGTTTGGCTAAATTCTGGGATAACGCCGCTCTCGCCAAAGTAGGTCAGAAAGTGATTTACCAAGCAACAACACGTTATGGTCGAGTTCAGTACTTCGGTAACACTGAAGACAATTGGAAGCAGGATCAATACTCTGCACTAGCAGCGTTCTACTTAAATCACCACTCGGGATACAGCTATTTTAATCAATGGAACAGCGGTTATCTGTACGGCAGCAACAACACCACTGTCGACAACTTCTGGAAAGCCGGAGTACCCAAAAACATCGCTTATCAACCAAGTGCATTACTTGCCGTTGATCTAGGCGAACCAGTAAATCAAATCCCAGAAGGCTTTACAGCAATACCTTTGATGATGTCTACCAGCACTCCTTCAGCCGCTGATTACACCGTGGTTGGTGACTCTTCCATGAATGAAGTGGTGCACGCAGATCTGCCCGATGGTCTTGCTCACGTCCTACCGACATATACCTATTTTGCCTTTCGCTCAGAGGAGTCCATAGTTTCCGATGGTCCAATTGAGATGGTGTTAGCAAGAGAATTTAGCAAAGGGCGCGTGTTATATCGCACAGATTTTTTTGGCAAAAGCGCGGACTATTTTACTGCGCCCAAAATCACCATCACGCTAGACAAACCAATGCGACCTGTCGACAAGGATGGCAATGTCGGAGACTATGTTTCCGACATTCATATTGGTGGATACGAAGGACTGTTCTTACTGTATTGATCCGCGACTTAAGCCCCCTTTCCCGCAACCTTGCTCAACATCCTTCATGTAATTATCGCACTTGATTATCAAATCATTTTTGACAGTGACTCAAAGCGTTCGCTATTTATCCCTTCCTATCTTGAGCCTACTATCACTTCGAAAACACAGTGCACGACTCAACTTCGCACGAATAAAAATAAGGAATTCAGTATGACTCAAACTAACACGTCAAAAGCTATAAAACTCGGTGTCACTAACCTCTCATTTCATCGTGTCACTGCTTCTCTTGTCAGCCATATACTCAATGATATGGGTTTTAAGGTCGAGCGTATTTATTCACCCCATGAAGAGAACTTCTCAAAGCTCAAATCTGGTGAAATCGACATGCTTTCTTCGGCTTGGTTACCATCAAGTCACGGCATTTACAAAGCATCGGTAGAAGAAGTACAACCCCTACTGGAGCTCGGCTTACACTACGAACCTTACGCACTTTGGGGTGTACCAGATTACGTTCCAGAAGCACTCGTATCAGAAGTGAGCGACCTGACTAAACCTGAAGTTGTAGCGAAAATGAAATCCGATATTCAAGGCATCAACCCTGGCGCAGGCATTACGCGCTTTTCGATCAAGATGATGGACGAATACTCGCTGACCGAAGCAGGTTATCGTTTCCACACAGGGACGGAAGAAGATTGCTTTACTGCATTTGAACAAGCGGTGAAAGAGAAACGATGGGTTGTTGTGCCACTTTGGAAACCTCAATTTCTTCACTATAAATACGCAATTAGAGAGCTCACCGAACCGAAAGGTTTGTTAGGCATTATTGATAAAGCCGTTTTACTACTGCGTAAGGACAAATCAGATAAATTTACTCAAGACGAGTTAAACCAACTGGACGCGCTCCGTTTCTCAAACGATATCATTGCGGAATTGGATTACAAAATCAGTCGTGAAGGGCGAGATTTAGACACGGTGACACGTGAGTGGTTGGATAACCAAGCGCAATAGACTTAAATACAATCTCAGTGCCTTGCCGTGCTTAACGCGTATGGCAAGGCTCGGTGCGCTAGTACATGGCATTCCCGTTTGCTGTCTCTTTCGGTATTTCCTGCAACGCATCCCAATGCTCGACAATCTTACCGTTTAGATCAAAGCGGAAGAAATCCATCGTTACATAGTCCACATCATCAGGCCACGTCTGATGAGTATGCAGTGCCACCAAATTCCCCTCTGCAACTGCGCGAACAAACGTAATATCTTTGTTGGGATACTCTTCCTGCATTCGCTCGAAATAAGCGATAAATGGCTCGGTACCGTTACCCACTAACGGATTGTGCTGAATGTATTCATCCCCCACGTACAGCTCGACCGCTTTTCTCGGTTCTCCTCGATACGCCATCTCATAGAAAGCTATGGCATTGCGCTTATTCTCTTCTATATCGATTTGCATGGTGCTCATTTGATTCTCCTTCGTCATGCAAACAACCTGTCATTAGCGTAGTTGAGAATCATAATCCTGCTTTATATACCCAAGTGACTTCAAGATGCAGGATTCAGAGCGTTGTCATTGATTCGAGAGTAAGGAAAACAACGCAGTGTAATAGCTAGCTCTTTCCAAGTTGTTTGACGCAGCAATCGGGTCAATGACACGCTCCCAAAGGGCGAGCTGCGTTGGCTTGTATACTTTGTTGCCGATTCTTGATTTAGAATGACTAGATCTTTAAATCGCCGCCGCGTCTACAAACCAAATCAGTCTCGCTGAACCTAGCATATCGAGGTTACTTGGGTATATTAAACGAAAAGAGGCAGCATTCAGCTACCTCTCTGTCTATTCCCAATGATGCCGTTTTGGTTGCGCTACACTAACTCGCCCGCGCCTTGCTCCGAGCGTTCACTGTTCTCAACAAGGAAGACTGTGGCAGTTTGTTTAAGAGCTTCCCATTCTGCGTCTTCAACAAAGATACCCTCTTCCCACGACGTTTTCTGCGCACGATTCAGTTCATCTCCATCAATATGAATTGCGTAACCTTGTGAACTTGCTTCGATATCAAAATCCGTTACGGCAAGCTCTATCGTCATACTGTGATAATCGGTACTGTTGTCTTCAATCTGATCAGAAAAGAATACCTCTGGTGCAATCCGCCCACGGTTTAACACATACAAGGTTCGCTTTGGGCTAGTGCCATTAACCCACTGAGCACGGCACGCAATGCCTTTGGCAGATAGCCTAACTAGCTCACTAAACGCTAACCAACGATTGTGGCATTGTTTGAGTGTGATGGTGACGCTCTTGCTGTTGACCATTTTCTCAAGCGCAAAATCCAACACCGCCGGTAAATGACAGGCGATACTGCCATTGTGTAACTCGACTTCGATATGAGAGTCGGTGTTACTCGTAATAGTGACCGCGCAATCTGAATCTAAGTTGAGAAACAGGCTGGCGTTGTTGAAGTGACGCACGCCGTGCAAACCCACCATTTGCAGATCCGCAACCATATTGGCAATCACATCAGCTTCACCGCAATGACGGCGCATACCAAGAAAAGCTTTGTTTACCGCTGCTACCAGCTCGTTATGCGAAACGATCATAATGCAAAACCTCCAGTGATTTTTTGATTGTCGCTTTGCGCGATTTCTTCATGCTCTGGCATGGTTGGGAAAATCCACGTATCGCTGAAACGCGGGTCCTGAATCTCATCAAGCAATGGTGCGCCTTGGAAAAAGGTCACGCGCACCCATCGGTCTGAACGCGGATCAAATTTAGTCGCACCAAAGATTGCTAATTTACAGCGTAGTAGATGCATCGGTAGTGCGTCTTCACGTAGTACATTCATCTGGATATCGCCCATTTCTCGATTGCCGAGCGTCCATACACGACGAGTGATTGCACGATACTGCGGATGCTGCAGTAAGAACTCCGCCAACGATGTTTCTGGCTGGCACGTTTGCAGCGCATGGTAGAGGCGGTTTACTTGTCGCCCTATATCGAGTGGCAACTCACGTTCTTCACCGATTTCTTCCCCACGAATGCCTAGTCTCGGTTCTTCTTTGTCTTGTGAGCGATACCAGAACCAATAGTTGTTCTCTGGTAACGTGTAGTCGGCATCGATTGACCAATGGTATTTGCTCTCTAGTATTTGCAAAACATCTTGAACGCTTTTACCACCAGGAATAGAGAGTGACTCATCGGTGTTCATTTGGTTTTCAAATTCATCAACCAAAGACGGGTAAAGCTCGATCAAACATGAAGTTAGGATTTCTTGGGCTTCCAAACTCATGGTTGTGGTTTGTTTGATCAAGCTTGCCCAATTCGAGTGCTCTGCCATCAAAGCATTTAAGTTAATTTGTAGCGCTTGGAGATCCGCAATCGCTTGATAATTAAGCTGATCTTGATGTTCATTGATTGTTATCACTTGCTCTAAGTGTCGCTGTGCTTTTTTAAGCAGGGCTTTTAACGGCAGCTCTAACTCGGTAGATTCACATGGCATGGCAAGCACATTGGCAATAGCACGCTCACGTGATGTCATCCATTGGTCGACAATACATGGATGGTTGATTAAATATGGCGCCATACCCAAACCAGTTGCATTCCCCACACCAAGATAGCGCTGCAGGCCTTTGTGAAGTGCAACTGCATTATCTCCGCCTTTTTTCGCAGCAAGGTAATGAACCCAATCTAAACTGAATTCACGCAGCATATAAACGGCACACATTTGTGCACTGAACGATTGGTTGAAATCAGGGTTGTTCTCCAGCAGTTTAAAATCGGCAATACCAAATTTACCGTTACCATAAACGGCGGTGGTTCTTAGGATGTAACCCACTTCTGCTAGTTCCGAAGGCTCTGGCTGCTCACCTTTAGAAAGCGCATTCACAATGTGTTCAAACACACGAACACTCTTATTCGCACGAGCAAGAACAAGCACGTTGTTTGGATTGCGCCCCGCTTCTTGCAAAGGCACATTGGCTCGAAGTTGCTCTAACAACTCAACATTAACTTCACCTTTGACCAGCGCAAAGGTTACGTCCCATTTTTCAGCAATGACTCGGTCGTTACGCTCTTCATCAGCAATTTCATCGCAAAAAACAACCAAGTGATAAACGTGTTCCGGCGTCGCTAATTTGTAAATCACATGACCAAAACCGCGTGGACACAATTGCCACTCATGCTTGCTCACTCGCCATTCCTGACTCGCCATTTTTCGGATCAAGCTTCGTACAAAGCTGATTCGATTTTGGTGCATAGCCCCTAGCCTGTCTGGCGCCATCACAATTGCAGCGTTGCGAAGTGTTGTTTCAGTGTAAGTAGAACGATGTGCATCCATTTTGCTCACCACCTATTTTTTATTGTAAGAATAAGGGCTTGTGCGGGTGTGGGGAGGCTTCACCCACACAAGCGCCACGTTATTGGGTTTGATCTTTTTGTTATAACCGTTGTTATAGCCCTTGCTCTTTCGCCATCTTCATAGCGATCTGCGGTGCATTCCAAAGTGACGGTAACAGAATTAATGACACTGGAACGGCTGTAATCACGATGAAGGATTGCAGGGCTGATATACCACCAGAGCCAAGTGAGATGAGAATCAACGCCGTGATACCCATAGCCACGCCCCAGAAAGTACGAATAATCGCATTTGGTTCTGTCTCACCACTGATCACAACACTGATGGTGTACGTCATTGAGTCACCGGTAGTAACGATGAAGATCGTGGTCAAAATCAAGAACAAGATTGAAACAAGTAGTGGCATTGGCAGTTGTTGAGTCACTGCGAGTAACGCGCCCGGTAAATTGAAGCCTTCAAATGCTGCACTCACACTGCCTGGGTTCGCAATTTCAAACGCTAAGCCAGAGCCACCAACAATGGTGAACCAAAAACATGTAGTAAGCGGAGCAACAATGCTGATCGTCGAGATAATTTGACGAATACTGCGACCACGAGAGATACGTGCAATGAAGATCGCCATCATCGGTCCGTAGCCCAAGAACCAGCCCCAGAAGAATACTGTCCACCAGCTCAACCAACCTTCATCACCACGGTAAGTTGCCATTGGGATAAAGTTATCCAGCATGGTACCCACGCCTTGAATATAGCCATTAAAGATAAAATCTGTTGGACCAAATAGAAGGATATAAACCATCAACACCAACGCGAGAATCACGTTGTATCGGCTCAGCATTTGCATGCCGCGGTTTAAGCCACTTAAAGCTGATACGGTGTACAACACAATCGCAAATAAGATGATGATCAACTGTGTGGTAAAGCCATCAGGGATATCAAACAATGCATTTAACGCGTAGCTAACCTGTAAACCTAGGAACCCAATCGGTCCAATGGTTCCAGCCGCTACGGCGATGATGCAACATGCGTCAATCAGCGCACCCGTTTGACCTTTTAGCGCTCGCTCACCCAGCACTGGATAAAGCAAGATACGAGGTTTTAACGGCAGTCCTTTATCGTAGTGTAAATGCATGACCACGATAGACGTTAAGCTGCCAACAATAGCCCACGCGAGAAAACCCCAGTGCATAAACGACTGTGACAACGCATTAATGGCACCTTGCTGAGGATTGTCTTGCGGACCATACAAAGGTGGAGGACTCACGTAGTGCGCGATAGGCTCTGCCGCCGCCCAAAATACGCCGCCGCCAGCTAAAAGCGTACAGAAGATGATTGCCATCCAACGAAAACCATCCATTTCAGGCTTCGTTGTTCCGCCTAAAATCACCTTGCCTGTTCGCCCTGCAGCCAAGCCAAGACCAATAAGAAAAGTGAGAAGAAGCAGTATCTGCCAGTACGGGCCGAAGACTTTTACTGACCACGCAAATCCCGTATTAACTAACGTTGATAGCAACTCTCCATCGTAAAGCGCGATAGCGACGAACAAGGCAATAAAGCCACCGCTATACCAAAGTGCCGGGTTACTTAACCCTAACTTATCCGGTGAATTTTCCGTTGCTGAAGTGTCGTTGTGTTTTGCTTGTTGCTTCTTTGATGACACGCTCATCGTTGAAGCTTTCATGCTATTGGTTAGATCAGACATACTCTGACTCCAGAGGTTTATTGCAGCTGCCATAACGGCTACAAAAAGTGACTTTAACACTCGCCTTGTTATTATTTTTTGAGCGAGCTATTCCATGTTTATTTGGGTTACGACCTAGCTCGCCTCCAGCCCTTCTTTAAGAAAGTTAAACCAGTTCTCACCCAGGATTTTTCCTGCCTCGGATTCACTGAATCCATGACGCATTAAGCCGTTGTAAATGTTCTCCATCCCTTTACTGCCACTAAACCAAGGCAAAGCATCAGGCCACCCCGCATTACTAGCGGAGCCTTCACCATAGTCCATTGCTTTGGACCAACGACCGTTGCGCATCCACTCAAGCACTTGTTGTGGTTGGTTTAAACAAAGATCACTGCCGATGCCTAAGTGATCCACACCGAACTGATCGGCAGTTTTCGCGACCATTTGGCAGAAATCTTCTAGCGTGCATTGGCTTCCGTTTGGAAGATGGAATGGGTAAAGACTAAAGCCAATCAAGCCGCCACGTTCGGTGAGCGCTTTAATGACCTTGTTCGATTTGTTGCGCAGAGCATCATGAGCAAACGTTGGGTTCGCGTGACTAATACAAATGGGACGTGAAGAAAGGTCAATCGCTTCCAACGTTGAACGCTCAGCACTGTGGGACATATCGATGATCATCCCGACACGATTCATCTCTTCGATGGCTTGTTTACCAAAACGCGTGACACCAGAGTCGTTCTGCTCATAGCATCCTGTCGCCAGCAAGCTTTGGTTGTTGTACGTCAACTGCATAATCAGCAAGCCTTGACGACGCATGACTTCTATTAAGCCGATTTCATCGTCAATTGGGGAGCAATTCTGTGCACCAAAAAAGACGCCAACCTTTCCCTCAGCTTTTGCTTTCTCGACGTCAGCCATCGAGTAAATAGGCATAATCAGGTCTGTATTTTGTTCGAATCTCAGGTTCCATTCGGCAAAGCGAGTTAAGGTTTCTCGTGCATTTTCATGATAAACAATCGTCGCATGCACAGCCGTAATACCACTCGCCTTCAGCGTTTGGAAGTATTCTCGATCCCAATTGCAGTACTGCAATCCATCAATCACAATCCGTTGTTGGTACATAACCACTCCTTAAACGTTAATAAGCCTTTAAGGTTGGGCAGCGGAATGCTCGGCTGCCCTATTTCACTTAGTAAGGACGTTGATAAGCGGTTTTCACCACGGTGTAGAATTCTTTTGCGTATTGACCTTGCTCGCGTGGACCAAAGCTCGACTCTTTACGACCACCAAACGGCACGTGGTAATCCGTTCCTGCGGTTGGTAGGTTGACCATGACACAGCCGGTTTGCACTTGTTGTTTGAAGATGGCGCTATTACGAAGGCTTTGCGTGATGATGCCGCCCGTCAACCCAAAGCGAGTATCGTTTGCTACAGCAATGGCTTCGTCCAAGTCAGAAACTCGAATCACGCTTGCCATTGGCGCAAACACTTCTTCTTGGTTCACTTCCCAACTGTTTTGCGTATTGAGGAAAAGAGTTGGCGACATGTAGAAACCGTCATGCTCTAAGTTCAAGCGCTCGCCACCGAACGCTAACTCGGCACCGCTTTGACGTGCTTTCTCGATCCATTCGAAGTTGGCATTCAATTGGTTTCCATCAACAACAGGTCCCATGAACACACCGTCTTCTAAAGCGTGACCGACTTTAAGTTCACTCATACGTTTGATCAGTGCTTCCACGTAGGCATCGTGAATACCATCCATGACGACAAGGCGAGAAGACGCGGTACACTTCTGACCTGCTCCAGAGAAAGAGCCTGCAATGGTTGCTTCAACGGCAATTTGAATGTCTGCATCATCGGCTACCACAAGTGCGTTCTTACTGCCCATTTCTAACTGACAGCGCACAAAATTCGGTGCCGTTGCTGCCGCTACTTTACGTCCGGTATCCACAGAGCCAGTAAAGCTCACACCATTTACATCTTTCGAGTTGATAAGCGTGTTACCCACTTGCGAGCCGCTGCCCAACACAAGGTTGAACGTGCCTGCTGGTAAGCCTTGACGATGGATAATCTCTGTCAGTGCAACTGCACTAGCAGGCGTTAGGTTAGCGGGCTTCCACACAACGCTGTTGCCGAAAGCAAGCGCTGGTGCGATTTTCCATGCAGCCGTTGCGGTTGGGAAATTCCAAGGAGAGATAATGGCGATAACGCCGACGGCTTCACGAGTGACCTCTACGGAAACGCCTGGACGGACAGAAGCTGCGTTATCGCCAATTTGACGCAGCACTTCCGCCGCGAAATATTGGAAGAATTGACCAGCACGGTAGATTTCACCGCGACCTTCAGCAAAAGGCTTGCCTTCTTCACGTGAAAGCAGCGTACCAAGCTCATCACAACGAGCAATCAGCTCATCACCAATCGCCTGCAAAACCGCTTGTTTGCGCTCAATCGGCGTTTTTTCCCACTCTGGCTGCGCAACTTTCGCGGCTTGAATGGCTTGTTCTACTTGACCTTCACTCGCTTGAGCAAAATCGCCTAAACTCTCACTGATGTCTGAAGGGTTAATGTTCGCAACCGTATTAATACCGGATTGCCATTCGCCTGCAATGTAGAGAGATTTCTCTGCTTGAACATTATTGATAAAAGTCATTGCTCTGTCCTTATTCTTCCTGACGTCTGGTGATCGCCACCAGCTCACTGATCTCACTGACAAAGCCCGGTGATGAGGCTTTGATTATTATTCTTTACTCTGGTTGACTCGCTGATGCGTACACCACAAACTCCACCAGCATCTCTTCACGCGCTAGTCCTGCCACAACCATAGCGGCACGATTAGGGTAAGGTGCGTCAAAATACTCAGCGTAGACTTGGTTAACCGTTTTTAAGTACTCACGATCCGTCACATAAATCAGCACTTGCAGAACAGAATCTAAAGACTCCCCTGCACACTCCAGCGTGTGAACGAGATTATTAAAGGTTTGACGAGTTTGCGCTTCGATACCGCCTTCCACGACAGCACCAGTATCATCAATCGGGATTTGCGCGGTGTATAAAGTACCATTGTTGACGATTGCCCATTCAAGCGGCGCTTTAGAGGCAAACAATGCAGTTTTGACTGGGTATTTTTTCGTAGAAGTATTCACGTGCCTTTCAACCTTTGTAACAACCTTGTTTCAAGATAGTTAAATACTGCACATTGACAGGCGATAAATCGAACGGTAAATTTTTTACATTTGATAAGAAAAATCTATCACCTTATTAAAACTAAGGTAAATAAAGGGATTGCAGAGGTTTCGCCGTGAGTATCAAGCTTCAACAATTAAAGCATTTTGTGATGGTGGTCGAGGAAGGTGGCTTTCGAGCCGCTTCACATAGAGCAAATCGCTCTCAAGCAGCACTGTCGACATCCATAAAAGAACTAGAAAAGATACTTGGTCAGAGCCTATTTGAATCTGGAAATAAATCCAAACTCACACCTTTCGGCGAGATCTGCCTGCCTAAGATCATTCAGTTTCTCAACATCTATAACGCACTGGATAATGACTTGAAAGCCGCCGCCGCAGGGCAGCAAGGGCGGGTACGCATCGCCAGCGTTCCTTCTGTTGCTGCCAAGCTGATTCCCAGTGTGCTCGGCGCATTTTGTGAACGATACCCGAATGTAGAAGTCAGCCTAATTGATGATAACGCCGCTGGCGTCGAAGCGCGTTTGTTATCAGGCGAAGTGGATTTAGCGTTGGGTAACCCATCACACTTGGACGAAGGCGGTATCGAGTTTACTCCGTTAATCTCTGACCCCATTGGTGTGGTGTGTTTGAAGGATAACCCTATCGCTCAGCATCCGGAAGGTATTGAGTGGCAAACGCTGTTGGAACAACCTTTTATTCGCAACGGAACTTGCACCCTACTCGATCCCACTCCTGCGCGCGCGTTGAGTGAACAAGCTTTGTATTCTGTTGAAAACATCACCTCTTTGTTCTCAGTCCTTGAGCTCGGTATTGGTGTCACCACCTTGCCAAAATTAGCGTTCCCAACCAATGAAACTCGATTAGTTTGGATTCCGCTTATTGATCCACCTTTGAAAAGGCAGGTAGGAATCTTTACCTTAACGGACCGAACAATATCGCCTCAAGCTAAAGCTTTCCATGAGCTGTGCATTCAATACTTAAACTACCAAGGGAATGAGGAGTAACAGTATCGATAAAATCGTTACTCGCCTCTCTCCAAGACGAAAAAAAGCCCTTTCCAACCGGAAAGGGCTTTGACTTAGTTCCCAAAATTTTTGCCGTTTTACAGCAGTTCCACCGACTGTTGAGCGATAACCCACTCTTCATTGGTAGGAATAACTAGCGCTTTCGCACCAAGTAACTCAGATGTAGCAACAACACCTGCGTTACCAAATCGTGCATCTTCATTACCTTTCACATCTTCAACAAAACCTAGAAGTTTTAGGTTGTTTAGGATTTCGCGACGAATTGGCATAGAGTTTTCGCCAATACCGCCAGTGAAGATGATGCCGTCGAATGAATCAAGAGCAGCAAGGTAAGACGCGATGTATTTAGACACACGGTATGTGAATACTTGGAATGCTAGAGCAGCGCCTTCGTGACCTTCTTCCATCGCTTCCAAAATACCGCGTGCATCGCTTGTTAGACCTGAAACACCTAAGAAGCCAGAAGCTTTGTTCAATGAGTTGAACACTTTCTCTTGAGACCAACCTTTCTTCAGTAGGTACTCAATGATGCCTGGGTCAAGGTCACCACAACGTGTACCCATCATTAGACCAGACAGTGGCGTGAAACCCATAGACGTATCTACAGATTCGCCGTTGTTGATTGCACAAACAGAAGCACCGTTACCAAGGTGAACAGAGATGAAGCTCGATTCTTCAACCGGCTTGTTAATCATCTTCGCAGCTTCGCGACTTACAAAGTAGTGGCTAGTGCCGTGGAAGCCGTAACGACGGATGCCGAAGTCTGAGTAAAGCTCTTTCGCGATTGCACCAGTGTAAGCTTTTGCAGGCATTGTTTGGTGGAAAGCAGTATCAAACACAGCAAACTGAGGTAGCTCAGGGAATGCCGCCATTGAAGCACGCATACCAATCGCATGAGCAAGGTTATGTAGAGGAGCCAAATCACTTAGCGCTTCTACGTCTGCAATAACAGACTCATCTAAACGGACCGTTTTGGTAAACTTCTCACCGCCGTGAACCACTCGGTGACCAACAGCAACAACATCTTCAATTAATTTGTACTCTTTTACTAACTCAACTAGTTTTGCTACTGCAAGTTGATGGTGATTCTCATCGCCTTGAATAGCGTACTCAAATTTCTCACCGTTGAATTTCCAGCTCATACGAGCGTCTGATAGACCAAAGCATTCGCCCAGACCACTTAGCACAGCATCGCCAGATTGAGAGTCGATTACTGCAAATTTTAGTGATGAGCTACCAGAGTTGATCACCAGTACAAACGAATTAGACATGAAATAGTTTCCTGTTGTGGAGCAGAGGTTGTAATTGCGCTTCCGCGCTGCGTACTTCTTGTTTGTGCTTTCTATTATTCAATAATTTTTTAATCTTTCAACTATCTTTTAGCATTACTTAATTAGTTGAACATTTTTTGTTGATCTACGACAAGTTTGAATTTTATTTGAAGACTAAAAAATATGTGTTGTTACAACAAATGTATGAATACTCATATTTGTACAAAACCTAAAGTATGAGCTACGTTGTTTATTGGGGAATGAAAATTAACAAACCTATCAATAGGTCAGAATGATAACGTGCCTACTTTTGCCTTTGTATTGGTCATCATAGGTCTCATGTTACTCTGCTGGGGATGGCAGATGACAAGAAATATTTGCTCGAAAACAGACGTTCCTGGTTGGATAGTTCTGTTGATTTTGATCACCGGGTTCATATTTGCTTATGCGGCTTTTCTTAACGAAATCATCCATAAACCTGCCGCTTCTTTACTCGAAACGGGAGTCGCTCTACTGTTGCTTGGCGGCAGCATATTCATCGTTTTGATGATTAAATGGAGCAACGATTCGATTTTAGAACTTCACGAAATCGCTGAACGCGAGAAGCACAATGCTGTTCATGATTCATTAACTGGTCTGCCCAATCGCAAATACTGCTTAGAATCGATAGACAACCGAGTTCAACAAGGAATCCCCTTCTCTGTCATCTTATTTGATGTCGTTAACTTCAAACAAATTAACGACGCCATGGGACACTTCTGCGGTGATCAACTATTGATTCAAATCGGTCAAAGGTTACAAGAAGAACTGGCAGGAGAAGACCGCCTCTTTCGTGTAGGCGGTGACGAATTTGTGATCCTCACTTCATGCGCTTGTGATCACACTGGCACTGCATTGATAGAAAAGTTAGACCATGCGATGGCTCAACGCTTCCATCTTGATGAGTTTCAAGTGTCATCACGTGTTGTATTCGGCTTAAGCACTTATCCGAGCGATGCAGAATCAAACGATCTTCTCATCAAATTTGCGGATATCGCCATGTATCACGCAAAACGCAATGGGCAATTGATGGCGTTCTACAATGAAGACATGAACGTTGGCGCGAAGTACCAGCTCGAAATCTCCTCACGCATCCAGTGTGCATTAGACAAAGAAGAGTTCCAGCTGTACTACCAGCCATTAATTGATGCGCGCTCTAACCTTGCTGTGGGCTTTGAAGCCGTCATCCGCTGGCGCGATAGTAATGGAAAAAATATATCCCCAAATGATTTTATTCCTATTGCCGAAAGAAGTAATCAAGTGCATAGCATCACCATGTGGGTGCTCAACCAAGTTGAAAAAGATTTGCACACTATGAGCGAACAAGGAATAAACCTACCTGTACACGTTAACTTATCGGCTAAGGATCTCTCTTCTAACCGCTTGTTTTCTAGACTAGATAAGATGCTGTCAGACAATCCGCACTTCGCCGATATGATCAGTCTTGAAATCACAGAGACCATGGCTATTGACAGAGTTCGGGAACTCAACCCTCTCATTCACCAAATCAAAGGACTGGGTATAAAAATCAGCTTGGATGATTTTGGTACAGGCTACTCTTCCTTGTCTTTACTGCGCGACTTGCCTGTCGATCAAATTAAGATTGACCGCTCTTTCCTTTGTACAGCAAGTAAGACTGAAGGCACTCGTTCGATTGTGGAGAACACCATTGCGCTCGCACACGGTCTTGGGTATTCAGTGGTTGCAGAGGGAGTCCAAGACATGGATACGCTTCACTTCTTACGTAGTCGAGGCTGTGACATCATCCAAGGCTACTTATTCTGCCCTGCACTACCGTTAAACGAAGTGATAAGTTGGGTAAACACCCATGACGAAGAACAAAGCCGCATTCGACGCGCATAAAAAAACCGAGCACTTAGCTCGGTTTTTAAATTTATCTAGTGATTAAGCAATTATGCTTCTTGTGAGCGACGACCACGACCGTGACCACGTTCACCACGGTGTGCACCACGGTGGTCACCACCACGGTTACGATCGAAACGACGTTCGCCACCTTCACGGTTACCATCGCGGTTGCCGTCACGGTTACCACGGAAGCCACCTTCGCGACGACCGCCTTCACGACGACCACCTTCGCGGTTGCCATCACGGTTGCCACGGTAACCGCCGCCATCACGACGACCGCCATCGCGACGACCACCGTCACGGCGACCACCACGAGACTCACGGAAGTCATCGAAGTCACATACTACAGCACCAACATCTTGTTGACGGATACGTAGCTTGCTTAGCTTGTTCGCAGCATCTGAAGTCATTGCTTTAGGTAGCTGAACGAATGTGTGACCTTGTGCTAGCTTGATTGCACCGATAGAGCCTTTACCTAGACCTAGTTCGTTTGCAAGAGCACCAACGATGTCTTTAACTTGAACGCCTTGCTCGCGACCAACTTGAAGCTGGTAAGTATCCCAGTCTTGGTTGTTGAAGTTGCGACCACCGTCACGACCACCTTCACGGCGCTCTTTACGACGTTGCTTGTCACGCTCAATCGCTTCAATCATTGGGTCTTCGCCAATGTAGAATAGCGGGCGTTTACCTTGCTGACGCTTAAGAAGCATTGCAGCAAGCATTGTTGGGTCGATTTCTAGAGAAGTTTGTAGCTTCTCAACAAGCTCTGCGAACTTGTCTAGAGCTTTGTGCTCTTTCTCTGCTTCCAGTTCAGCCGCTAGCTTGTTTAGACGAGCTTCTGCAACTTGGTCACGTAGAGGAAGTTGGATTTCTTCCATAGATGACTTAGTTACGCGCTCGATAGTGCGAAGCATACGGATTTGGTTAGTGCGAACTAGAAGGATCGCTTTACCTTTACGTCCAGCACGACCAGTACGACCGATGCGGTGGATGTAAGACTCAACATCGAATGGGATGTCGTAGTTAAATACGTGAGTAATACGTGGAACATCAAGACCACGTGCAACAACGTCAGTTGCAACTAGGATATCGATAACACCTTGTTTGATGTGATCAACAGTACGTTCACGTAGAGACTGAGGAATATCACCGTGTAGTGCAGCAGCTTTAAAGCCACGTGCAGATAGCCAATCAGCTAGACGCTCAGTGTCTTGACGAGTACGTACGAATACGATTGACGCGTCAGTTTCTTCAGTTTCAAGAAGACGAGACATAGCTTCATCTTTCTCTACACCCTTCACTACCCAGAACTGTTGTTGAACTTTGTCTACAGTGTGGTTTTTACCAGCAACGTCGATAGTTACAGGATCACGTAGGAAACGCTCAACAATGTTTTTAAGCATTGGAGGCATAGTTGCAGAGAAAAGAACGCGCTGTGCAGATTCTGGAGCGTGCTCCATGATTGCAGTTACGTCGTCCACGAAACCCATGTTTAGCATTTCGTCCGCTTCATCAAGTACGAAAGTGCTAACTTCGTCTAGATGCAGACGTTCACGGTTGATAAGGTCTTGTACACGACCAGGAGTACCAACTACTACGTGTGCACCGTTTTTAAGTGCACGCATTTGATCTACGATAGATGCACCACCGTAGATTTCTAAAACTTTAAGACCCTTGATGTTTTTACCAAGGTTCTTCATCTCAGCCGCAACCTGAATCGCTAGCTCACGTGTTGGAGCAAGTACGATTGCTTGTGGTTTACGTTGGTCAAGATCAAGCTTGTTTAGAAGAGGCAGAGAGAATGCTGCCGTTTTACCTGTACCCGTCTGTGCTTTACCCAGCGCGTCAGCACCTTCCAACAGGTGTGGGATTGCCGCAGCCTGAATTGGAGTTGGTGACACGAAACCCATTCCGTCTAGAGCAGAAAGGATAGAATCATTCAGAGATAAATCGCTGAATTGAATAACAGAATCTTGCATTGGGATCCTACTTAATTAAACAAAAAAACAGTCCCATATGCTCTTCCAATTCGATACTGATCCATCCAATTACTAAATCCGTTCAGACAGGAGCTAGTACAGTACACAACCGCGATAAGCCATTAGGGACGACTAAGGGAGGCGGATTATTCCTTAAATGCATAAAAAAAGCTAGAAAAAATTGAATTACATCACAATTTATTCTCACTAATGGTATTATTCGCATAAATTTCCACCTCTCCCCCCATTCTCCGGAGAGAAAAGCACCAACAAGCTGTTCAATTCATCAATAATTCACAGCGAATTTCTGTGCTTTAGGTAGTAATAATAGTGCGCAATGATTATAGTGTGCCCAATTCCAACGGTAAGTTAAGAAAAGATGTTTCAAGATAACCCGCTATTAGCTCAGCTTAAGCAGCAAATCCAAGAAAACCTGCCTAAAAAAGAAGGCTCAATCAAAGCAACCGATAAAGGCTTTGGCTTCCTGGAAGTGGACAGCAAAACCAGCTTCTTCATCCCACCTGCGTACATGAAAAAGTGCATGCACGGCGACAAAGTCGTTGCCATCATCCGCACTGAAAACGAACGTGAAGTCGCAGAACCACAAGAACTGCTAGAACAAGCCGTAACTCGCTTTATTGGCCGAGTAAAAATGTTCAAAGGCAAGCTAAACGTAGCTCCTGATCACCCACAGCTTAAAAAGCTTTCTCTTAAAGCAAAACTAAAGAAAGGTCTAAAACCTGACGAATTTGCTGAAGGTGACTGGGTTGTCGCGCATCTTATTCGTCACCCACTTAAAGGTGATAACACTTTCTTTGTAGAAATTTCGGAGAAGATTACCGATTCAAACGACAAGATCGCGCCTTGGTGGGTAACGCTTGCTCAGAATGATCTACCAAACTCTGAGCCAGCAGGCATCGAGAACTGGGAACTGAAAGACGACGCCGATCTAGAACGCGTAGACATGACACATGTTCCTTTCGTAACTATCGATGGTGAATCAACCAAAGATATGGACGATGCACTTTACGCGAAG
Organism: Vibrio sp. SCSIO 43155; assembly: GCF_023716605.1. Classification (NCBI taxonomy): domain Bacteria; kingdom Pseudomonadati; phylum Pseudomonadota; class Gammaproteobacteria; order Vibrionales; family Vibrionaceae; genus Vibrio; species Vibrio sp. SCSIO 43155. The sequence goes on from NZ_CP071853.1 coordinate 1,384,529, forward strand.
AAAACAGAATCTGGTGATTTCGAACTGACTATCGCAATCGCAGACCCAACAGCGTACATCACACCTGAAGATGATATGGATAAAGTGGCGCGTGAACGTGGCTACACTATCTACTTACCAGGTCGTAACATCCCAATGCTACCTCGTGATCTAGCGGACAACCTATGTTCTCTAATTGAAGGGGAAATCCGCCCTGCTATCTGCTGCACAGTGACAGTAAATAAAGAGGGCGTGATTGGTGATGACATCAACTTCTTTGCAGCGAACATTAAATCACACGCTCGTCTAGCTTACGATCACGTATCAGACTGGCTAGAAAACGGCAGTTCAGACGTATGGCAACCGTCGGAAGAGATCGCGACTATCGTACGCGACCTATTCGACTTCTCTCGCGCTCGTGCTGAATGGCGTGAAAAGAATGCCGTGGTATTCCCAGATCGCCCTGACTACCGCTTCGAGCTAAGCGAAGACAACGACGTTGTTGCAATCCATGCTGACATGCGTCGCAGCGCAAACCGCCTAGTTGAAGAATCTATGATCACGGCAAACATCTGTGCGGGTCGTACGCTACGTGAAAAGTTCGAAACGGGTGTATTCAATACGCATGCTGGCTTCAAAGCTGAGAAGATTGAAGAAGTAGTTGAACTGGTAAACCCAGAAGGCGCACTAGAGTTCACTGCTGAATCTATCGCGACACTAGAAGGCTTCGCAGCGCTTCGCCGTTGGTTGGGTGAGCAAGAGACTTCTTACCTAGATAACCGTATCCGTAAGTTCCAAACGTACAGCGAAGTGGGCAATCAACCTCTTCCTCACTACGCAATGGGTCTTGATATCTACGCAACTTGGACTTCACCAATTCGTAAATACGGTGACATGATCAACCACCGCATGCTGAAAGCTGTGATTTTGAACAAAGAACCGGTTCAAAAGCCAGACGATGAAGTGGGCGAAGAGCTAGCTCTACACCGTAAACACCACAAAATTGCCGAGCGAAACGTGTCTGATTGGCTATACGCACGCACTCTTGCAGACGAGCCGAACAAGCAAACGTGTTTCACAGGTGAGATTTTCGATATTAATCGTGCCGGAGCACGTGTTCGACTTCTCGAAAATGGTGCAGCAGCCTTTATTCCTGGTAGCTTGATTCTTGATAATAAAGAAAGAATTGAGTGTAACGGCGACAACGGTACCATTTCTATCGATAAAGAAGTGGTATACAAGTTAGGTGATACATTGGAAATCGTTCTAGCAGACGTGAACCAAGAGAACCGCAGCATCGTTGCAAAGCCAACCCAGGTATTCGCTGATAAACCAGCACCACAAACAGAAGAAACTGTGAGTGAGTAATACCGATTGAAGTTTAAAGGCGCTCAATGGAGCGCCTTTTTTATATGTCATGCAAAAAGATAAGAACGAATATGCCGAACATTGAGATCATTCGCTTTAATCACTTCACTGCCCGCAAAAGTGAACGCTACACCGCCACTCACAATGGCTTATATGTTGTTGAAGAAGGCTCACTCATCATTAACCAACCAAGTGGTGAGCAAATTGAATTAAATGCAGGAGACTTCACTCTATATAATTCTGCAGACCTACGCAGCGCTGAAGCTAAGCCCGGAGTGTTTAAAGCACTCGCGCTTGTGTTTGATATTGGCTTGTTTAGCGAGTTTAAATCTACGCATCCAGGCGTACAGTCAGAGACAGAAGAGCGTCGCTTCTACCCTTTCTCTTCAGAAAGCCAATCATCAATTGTAAAGCTTAAAGACACGTTAATTCAGTTAGCAGACAATAAAGCGCCACAATACGCCCAAGGTCATATTGCGCTTTCCTTGTTATCACTGATGGTTGAAGTACAGCCGGACATCTTATCGATCATTGATGACGCAAGCAGTCTCACTGCCTCTCAGAAGGCAATTAAGTACATTGAAAAGAACATCGAGAAAGACATCACGTTGGAAGCGCTAGCAACACACATGAGCATGTCTATCGCGACATTGAAACGCAGACTAGCAGCAGAAAACCTTTCGTTCTCGCACATTTTGAAGGTGAAACGCATCAACCACGCAGCAACACAACTGCGAGTGTCACAAAAGTCGATTACTCAAATTGCATTTGAATCCGGCTTTAAGAGCGCCGCACACTTTAGTACTGCGTTTAAATCGATTTATAGCATTACACCAAAAGAATTTCGTAGCCAAATCGCAAAGTAACGCTTGGTACGTTACGCATTAGCAGATAGAGAAATCTGTTAATCCCAGAAACACGCTTGAGGATCGCTTTCTAATTCGGCGAGAAGCACCTCAAGCGTTTCACTACTTGGTAGCTTTTCATAAGGCACCCACATCAACTCCTCTCCACGATATGTAGGCACATAGAAACACCAAAGTTGAGTGTTGGCATCAAATAGAATTTTAGCGATGGGAGACGTGTATTCACTGTGTTGTGAATCAAGTAAGAAGTGTGCGTGATAAAGCTCTACACCGTTCTCTATGGGCTCGTATAAACACTTCCCTATCGCTTCTACTGGCAAATTGACATTACGCCTAGCGCAGAGCGTTTGAACCAACTTGTGCAAGCGACTGGTCGCCATTTGAGACACGGACATGAGCGTACTCCTGATATGTTGTTCTTAGTATATACCCAAGTGCCTGAGAGAGGCAGAAATCACCATCGGGGCATGCGCCCGCTCAAACCTAGAATAACACCCCATCTGATGCCGAAAAGCTAACTGTGTCACCTCTTTCGTTTCAAATCAGTAAAATCCACTCATCCTACATTACTGATAGTTATCAACTTAAAGTGAGTGCAATCGATCTTTCGCTATGGATATCAACGACCATTCACAAAAGTGTAACCTGAACGAAATATGATGAGCGCTGCTTTATACCGTATTTGGAGTTAAATATGTTACGTCTTTCTGTGGCGACCTTACTAGCCATGGCTTTGTCTCTTCCTTCTGCTATGGCAAAAGAAGTCAACATTTCAGGTTCTACCTCTGTGGCACGCGTAATGGATGTACTGGCTGAAGAATATAATAAAACGCACCCTGACGATTACATTGCAGTACAGGGCATTGGATCAAGCGCTGGTATCACTATGGTGAACAAGGGCGTGGTTGAAATTGGAATGAGCTCACGTTATCTAACAGAAAGCGAGAAAGGCGAAGATCTCAACGTATTCCCTATCGCTTATGATGGTCTTGCTGTTGTCGTTAACCGCACTAACTCTGTAACTAACCTTTCGGAACAACAACTGTTTGATATCTACAAAGGTAAAATCGACAACTGGAAACAGGTGGGTGGCTTAGACCAACCTATCGCCGTTGTAACGCGAGAAGCCTCTTCTGGCTCTCGTTATAGCTTTGAAAGCTTGCTAGGTCTCACTAAGATCATCAACGACCGTTTGGTATCAGACATCAATCCGAACAACTTGGTGGTAAACAGCAACAGTATGGTAAAAACCATTGTGAACCATAACCCACACGCTATTGGTTTTATCTCGGTAGGCTCAGTTGATCGCTCTGTAAAAGCCATTCAGTTTGAAGGTACAGACCCAACCGCAACTAACATCGCTAACCACAGCTACAAACTCGCTCGTCCATTCTTAGTTTTGTACAAAGTGGATGGTTTAGATAAAGCAGGTAAAGACTTCGTGAAGTTCCTGAAATCGGAGCAAGGTCAAAAAGCGATTGCAGATTACGGCTACACCCCTGTAAAAAGCTTTAATCAATAAAACGCAGACACAAAAAAGAGAGCCAATTTCGGCTCTCTTTTTCGTTTGAATCTTTGAATTCGATTAGAAGTGCAATTGAATCACTGAAACAACTACAGCACCAGGTCGACGTACGCCTTCAATTTCTACTTTGATTTCACGCTCAATCTCAAGACCTTTCTTAATTGGCGTAATTTTAGTTAGCGTACTTGATGCACGTACGTTGTTGCCCGCTTTTACTGGGTAAGGGAAACGTACTTGGTTCAAACCTAGGTTCACCACTAGTTTTGCTGTTGGGAACATTGGTTTTTCTGGATCCACAGAATCTGTCAACTTAGGCAACAGCGCTAGCGTTAGGAAGCCATGTGCAATCGTTGTTTTGAATGGAGATTCAGAAGCCGCACGCTCTGGATCTGTATGAATCCATTGCATATCTTCGGTTACAGAACCAAATTGATTAATGCGCTCTTGAGATACGTGAACCCAATCACCTACATGGATCACTTCACCCACCTTCTCGCTTAGCTCATTAAATAGAACTTGCGCTTCAGGCTTTAGCACGATTGGCTCAGGTTGGGGGATCACCTCTTCGTTCACCGCTGGTTGCTGGTGATCGCGAACTTTAGAAAATAGGAAGCTGCTTTGTGCTCGACCTAAGAAGTCACTCCAGTAATCGCGTAGCGTTGGAGACATCCAATTCATAAACTCTGATTGGTGAGCAGAAATCGCACCAACTTTGTCTTTAAATAGATTCGTGACTTTCATAAAAACCCTTAGATAAATTCAGCACAACTGGCTATACCAGTTAATTTTGAATTAGTTCACAATATGTTGCAAACACTTTCGGGCGAACACATGTTTACTCAAAGTCATTTTATTCTTACTTTTCATTAAGATAGCAATAAAACACTATTTTATTAAGTAACCACAACATAAAGTAAATACTCTACAAAATACTGTAACAAGCGCCCTTTTGAGCATTCCATCAGACTTCATCCGTCTATAGGTGTGACCACAAAACAAGCAAACAGTTCTTTTTCATTAAAACAATGCTTTACAACGTTTATGCCTCCCCCTATCATACGTCCCGCAACGGAGAGATGGCTGAGTGGTTGAAAGCACCGGTCTTGAAAACCGGCATACGTTAATAGCGTATCTAGGGTTCAAATCCCTATCTCTCCGCCATATTTAGAAAGCTCGTTGAGAAATCAACGAGCTTTCGTCGTTTTAGCATTTGGAAAATTACGGGATTTCTATATCCCTAATCGTGTGCGCCCCCAGCACTTCCCCACATTCCGGTAAAAAGCCCGCTAAGAGATTAGCGGGCTTTCCGTATTTCAATGATTTAAAGGGATTAGCCCAAATCCCTCCTTAAATGCAAGCCCAGACTAGGCGTCCCCGAACTCCGGCATATTCGCCGTGTGACAGCTAGGGAAGAGATTCGAGACTCCCTGCGATTCAGCGATTCATGATCAATATGACTTGCCCACCTGCGTTGGTGTTAGAGAGTAGAACTCGCCCATTCAGGTAATTCGCTAGCTCGTAAATAAGTAACATACCAATACCAAAGCCATCTTTGGGTGAAACGTCGTTAACCTTGCCACTATTGAAAGCCTCAATCGTGGCTGGTTCAAAACCATCGCCATCATCACTGATCTTTACAACGTCAACGTTTGGATAAGCCATAAATACAACTTCGATTTCAGAATGACTGTAACGACTCGCGTTCGAGAGAATGTTGAGTAGCAATACTTTAAGTACCCTCTTGTCGGTAAATACAAGTTGCTGTGTGTTCACACGTTTGATTTGTCGCTCACACCCCTGAGCCTCTAACGCAAGATCTAAAATAGCTTGAAAACTGATGAACTCTCGTTGTAAAGGGACTTCTTTGTTCAAGATTTTAAGTAGATGTAAGCTCGATTCACACAGAGTATTTAGGCTGTTTACCTGAGCCCCTAAACGATTCACCAAGAAGGTATTGTCCACACCTCCCTCTTCCATCATGTCGCTAGTAAGTTGAATAGCAGAAAGTGGAGTTCGTATATCATGAGGCAGAGCGGCAAAGATCATTTTTTGCCTTGTCATCAAAGAGTCGATAGCTTGTGCCATCTGATGTTGATTATTGATAAGTGTTTTGATCGCCTCCGGACCAACGACATCGGTTCTTGCCTTAAAATCACCTTTGGCATAACGACTCGATAGGTACTGGAGAGACTGAATGCCATTCGTCCACGTTCTCAGTGAAACAACCAGTACCAGTAAAGTGCATAGAATCTGAATTAAGTCTTCAGCCAACTCAACCCACATCAGCTTTTTGATGATGGGATCATTCTGATAAGCGGTACTATTAAAGGTCGCTCGAATATGGCGATCTTGATATTTTCTCGTCAGCGAGTATTCATCTTCATCTACGCGTTGTAGCTCACCGGTCGCGACATCACATTGAAACAACCAAATCGCATCTTTCTGTTCTTCCAAGGGAGGGCGAGACTCAAAACCATTCAGAACCAACTCCACACGATGAAAGTTAAACGCCTCTTCTAATGCATTTTTGTAATCTTGAATAAACAGTTTAGATAGACTGGCACTGATTGCATACCCCAACAGCAGTGATGCAAAGATTTGTAGGATAAAAGTTTTCATCTTACAACAACCGGATAGTTCAAATAGAAACCTTTCGTGCGGCGGTTTTTAACCAAGTCTATATCTGGAAGAAACGACGCTAGCTTTTTGCGGATAGAAGAAATTCGCATGTAGACCGAACGATCTTCACAGTGATAAGAAAAGCCATGAATTTGTTCAAATAATTCATGTACTGGAATCGGTCGGCTCTCTTTAGACAGAATTTCTAACAGCTCAAACTCTGAAGGTGTTAAAGGAATCTTTACCTGCTCGTAGAGCAAACATGTCGCCTTTCTTTCAAGTATAAAAGGGCGTTCATCGATACTTGGCACCTCGTGAGAATAGTGCCTCGCTAGTGTGATTTGTCTTTTGATTCGCTCTCGCAAAGCATTAGTGCGTATGGGTTTGGTAATGTAATCATTCGCCCCTAGTGCTAAAGCATTGGTTTCTGTGATTTCATTGTCATTGGCAGTCATCATAATTACTGGGTAGTGATGCCCCTGCTCTCTCAACGACTTGAGTACGCAAAGCCCCGACGTATGAGGGAGTTGAATATCGAGTAACACTAGCTCAGGATTTAATTCCACAATGTGTTCTACGGCATTCTCACCAGACGTAAGGCAACTGACCTCATAGCCCTCTACAGTAGAAAGAAAGTAACACAGCATGTCTCTCAACTGCTGATCATCTTCTACGATAATGACGTTTGGCATGGAATGGTTCTCCAAATTTATCGTTCGGTTAAAACTCAAAAGTCATGACTTAAAGTATATATACCTACGTGACTTCAAGATGAGGATTCAGAGTATTGGCTTGGATACTTTATTGCCGATTCTTGATTTAGGCTCACTAAACCTTTGAATCACTGCCGCGTCTACAAACCAAGTCATTCTCGCTGAACCTAGCATCTCAAGGTAGCTTGGGTATAAGCCATATTTGTTACTTGTATTGACTAACAGCGGTTGCCGCGCAGTGTATAGAGGTGAGGTTTCACTTTCTTTAAGCGAATGTAAGCACACGACGAAAAAGCGCTCGATATTGAGAGAAGATACTGAATTAACAGAAAAATTAATTTGAGAGTTTTAAAGAAACTTGGCATTCCTTTGCCAAGTAACCAACAGAAGAGTAAAAACTAGATGTGTTGTTTCGCGATGTTGATCGCTGCTTCTAGATCTGGAATGGTCGTTAGTTCAGGAACGCGTTGTACGAATAATATTTTATTGTCTTTATCCGTGACTACAATGCTTCGGGTTAGCAAACCTAGCTCTTTAATTTGAGAGCCCGTTTTTAAACCAAACTCATGCTCAGCCGCGTCTGAAAGGTAAGTAGCATTCTTAAGAGAATGGGCTTTGATAAAGCGTTGCTGAGCAAAAGGCGTATCTGCACTCACTGCATAAAACTCAATACCCTGAAGCTCACTTTGGTGCGCAGAGATGTATTTTGACAACTCTATTGCTTGTTGAACGCAAACTGGTGTATCGACAGAAGCAAGCACGCTATAAATCTTAACTTTGTCAGATTTAGCACTGGTATCGTATGAATTCAGTTCTGACGTCAGTAAAGTAGCAGAAGGCATATATTGCCCAACTTTTACTGACTCACCAATCAGGTTGAATGTGTTCTCTTTCTCAAGTGTGACAATCTCGCCTGCCCCCAACTTTGCGTGGTCAGTGCTTGTCATAAATTGAGCCAACGCGGAACCAGAAGCTAAAGCGGTAAGTAATAATGTAGCCAATTTCATCCTAGTACCCCAAAGCCTTCATCACTGCGTCGTAGTTTGGTTCCTCAGTGATTTCTTTAACCAACTCGCTATAAAGTACGACTCCCGACTCATCAATGACGACAACCGCACGAGATGCCAAGCCTTTAAGGGCACCTTCGCTAATGTTCACGCCGTAGCTCTGAGTGAACGAAGGGGAGCGGAAGAAAGAAGCAGTTTGCGCAATATCGATGCCTTCTGCACCACAAAAACGCCCTGTTGCAAAAGGTAAATCCGCTGAGATGTTAAGAATCTCAATTTCCTTTTTCGCTAGCTTCTGGTTAAAAGTACGAACACTAGTCGCACATACTGGTGTATCAATACTCGGGAAAATATTGAGTACAACTTTTTTACCGCTTAAGCTTTCTAACGGAAAATCGTTAAGTTCTGCTGAGCATAAAGTAAAGCTAGGCGCTTTCTGACCGACTTGCGGGAAAGAGCCTGTGATACAAACTGGATTTCCTTGAAAAGTTACCGACATGATTTCCTCTTTACGTATTTAATAATTTTAATTATGTGAGCGATATTTTTATCGCGGAGAAATAATACTCTCGTTCAAAACAAATCAAACTAAGCAAATGTAAGTGATAGACTAACTATTAGATTGAATCTGTGCGTTTAGGGCACGACCCTTTAATTCCAACTTGGTTAATAGAACACCAATGAGCAACGGAATTAACATGAATAAAGAATGGTCCGATATTACTTTACCGGTCATATGAGCGTTGATAGAAAGGGCTACTAAAGGAAATATTAGAAAACACAGTGAAGCGACGAAAGGAGAAGATACTTTACCTAGTTTAAAGTAAGCCACAATACCACCGACACTTGCAAACACGCCAAGGTAGCCAACAGCCAACATAGATTGGGTAGAAAACACCAAGGTATTTGGCTTTTCAAACAGGAATGAGCTGATTAAAAGCAGCAGCGCAGCAATAAAACTTGGTGTGGCGTTGTAGGTAATGACTTGAATATCAGCACAATACTTTTGCACCACCACATACATCACTGCATGAATCAGTACCGCAGTGATCAGCGCAACGGAACCAAGAATGATTGTCTCTCCTCCGATAGCAAGTTCATTCGACAAAATCACACACAAACTCACAACTGCTGCAAATACACCAAATATCTGATGCGCTGCTAAGCGAAGTCCAAGAAATATCATTGATGTCATCATGACCGCAATAGGCATGTTGGCAAAGATAATAGAAGCTAATCCAGAGGAGATAAACATCTCGCCCGCAATCATTAAGGTAAATGGGATAGCAAAATAAAAAATAGAGACCACAATAACCCAGTGTTCTTTACCTCTTGGAAATAACAATGGTTGGTTTAATAGTCTTGCCAAGAAAATTAGAATGGGGCAAGCAATAAGAAAGCGCATTCCCGTCGCAAATAAAGGAGGAATCGTCGATACGGCTACTTCCATAGCAAACCAGGTCGTACCCCAAATTATGCAAACCGAAAAAAACAATAATATTGTTAATTTGTTTTTGAACATCTTGAAACTCGTTATATAAACTTGAAAAGAAATTTTCGTCACTAAATATCGCCGCCTATCTAGGAGAACTTCGGTAACGTTTATCAGAACTGTCAGGTTTGAGGAGCACATTAGCGTCCACGTTGGCTTCCAGGTTCCGAATGAGGGTCACCATAGTGATAACATTTTTAACATTCAATCCGGGGTGTGTAAGTGCGGGTAAGGAATTGTCAGCCTCAATACTCAACAAGACTAATAATACGCATCTACTTTTGAGGTCACATTTCACCCAATAAACGGGCTTGTCTCGTAGCAAAACATTGGCATTAGAAAGAGTAAGCTTGGTATAACAAACAAAACGACAATAAATCATGGAAGAAAGACACAATGCCGATTCAATTTCATCAGCTTACTGCAAAGGAAAACACTTCTACTCTCTCTATCGACGATTGGCAGATTGACGCCGGACAATCTTGGGGAATTTTTAGCTCTGAAGGCGATATTGGCTCAATGCTTGGCGACCTACTGTGCGGAGAAATCAAGCCAGAAACAGGCGAATTGAAGCTCGAAGGTTACCATATCGCGCAAGTATCTCTTTCTGAACAGCAAAGGTTGTTGGAGTTAGAGATCGAAAAAGACGATACAGACTTTCTTGATCGTATTGACCAAGGTAGTTCAGTTTATCGATTGATTTTTGAGATCAGCCAAGATGACAACTTAACTCGAGCACTCATTGAAGACCTCGACCTATCTCATTTAACCGAAAGCGGATTTCGAGTGCTTTCAACGGGTGAAACACGACGCGTAATGCTTGCTAGAGCGCTTGCAGCAAAGCCTGACTTGGTGTTGTTAGATAACCCATTCACTGGTTTAGACGTCGCGCACCGTGCTTCACTAGCGGCTTATCTTCAAACATTGTCTCAATCAGTACAAATGCTGATTACCTTCTCCCGTGAATCTGACATGCCTGACTGGATAGAACGCATTGCGCTGTTCAACGGAGGCAAACTTGACAGCACCATGGGCAAACAAAGTTGGGATCAGCACCCTATCATCGCGCAAATAAAATCCCAGTCCGAGAAGCAAAGCGAAGAGATGATGACGTTGATTCGCCAACACCAGCATTCAACGCACTTCGATAATCCAATCTTCGAGCTAAAAAACGGTAAGGTGGAATACACCGAAAAGACCATTTTTACTGATTTAAACTGGCGTATAGATAAAGGTCAGCATTGGCAAGTAAAGGGACCAAATGGCTGCGGTAAAAGCACGTTGTTAGGGCTGATATTTGGCGACCATCCGCAATGCTATAGCAACGATATCCATATCTTTGGTAAGAAGCGTGGCACCGGAGAAACTATTTGGGAAATCAAACAACACATTGGCATGGTTTCTTCGGCGTTACATCTTCAGTACCGAGTCAACTGCAGTGCCTTGGAGGTGATTCTGTCCGGCTTCTATGACTCAATAGGTCTTTATTCACAACCAAGTAAAAAAGAAATCAGCATAGCCAAAGAATGGCTAACGATTCTCCACATGACGCAGTATGAGAAAACGTCGTTTAAACAATTGGAATACGGACAACAACGCTTACTTTTGATTGCTAGAGCGATTGTAAAACAGCCTACCCTGCTGATTTTGGACGAACCCTACCAAGGTCTGGACTACTTAGGACGAGTGCTAGTAAAGAACACCTTAGAGCTGATCGCCAAAGAGCACCTAAGCCAGCTTCTCTACGTTTCCCATTATCAAGAAGATGGCTTAGACAGCATTCAGAATTATCTCGAGTTTAAGTTTGATCAAAGGGCTCAATGTTACAAAGGGCACATCGAATAAGACGCCTACTTCGCATTGCCGACCACTTCTGCGTAAGGGAGTGGTTTGGCATACAAGTACCCTTGATGAAGAGTTACGCCTAGCGATCTTAAGTGGGCAGCTTGTTCCTCTGTTTCTACCCCTTCAGCAATAAGATCTACGTTCAGATCACCCGCAAGCCTGACGATAGCGTTGAGCACTGTCGAGTTCACGCTCTCGATGCCAATAGTATCAATAAAACACTTATCTATTTTTAGATAGTCTACCTTCATATGCTGAAGGACTGCTAAAGCTGTCTGACCAGTACCAAAATCATCTATCAGGACTGGTATACCATGCACTCGCAGCGCAGCAATGTGTTTTCTCGCACTGTCATCAATCAACTGCCTTTCAGTGATTTCTATGCTCAATTCGACATTGTTTGTTTTGAGCTTGCGATGAATGTTCTCGATCTTTCTTATTACCTGAGAACCAACGAGGTATCCAGGAGGCACATTCACTCCCAAATGAATTGGCGTTTCAAACTTAACTTTAGAGAAATCGTTCGACACTTTTTCGAGAACGTAATCGGTCAGCGATTCGACTAACCCATTGCTTTCTGCCGCAGGAATGAACTCATCGGGTGATATAAAGCCTCTTAATTTGTGAGGCCAACGAATCAACGCTTCATAACCAAATGCATGCCCTGTTGTCGCGTCATATTGTGGTTGGTAATAAAGCAAAAGATCTTGGCGTTTTAATGCCTTTCTTAGTTCGGAAACCAGACTACGTTGTGGGTCAACAAAACGATGAATAACGACAATGAGTAAGTAGAACACCAACAAAATAGGTACCGCAGAGATTGCGTAGGAAAGCAGTTTTTGATCGACATAGATATCACTCGCCTCTATCAGTGCGTCGTAATTAAACTCGTTTGAATGGGCTAATGACACCGCATTCTGTCCGTGCTTTGAAGCGTTTTTAGGTGCCGACGCTCCGCCAACAAACATCGCAGACCGCTTCAGACGTACATCGTTACGATAACCAACAGTGACGCCAAAATAATCGCGATCAACGACAGTAATCGCTTTATATTCCGGACGCTTTTCACTTTTGGTGATCAGAAAAAGAACCTGTTCTTCGTAACCTTTAAGATGACCGAAAGACAATTGCCCGTTGCTATAAATATGCGTGTAATCGGTCAAAGGTCGAGACATCGCGCCTTGTTTTGACGAGCACACTATTTGATCCCCCTTCACAATGAGCATTTCATCAATGTCACGTTCGAACATCAGGTTCTGTTGCAGGGCTTCACAACGCTCAGGGTTAATCAGTGCTGTCCTATTTTCGGTCTTGATCTGAGAGAGGATCTCGTCCGCCACTTGGACATTTTTATCCAATATATGATCGAGGTTTCTCTGAATGCTTTGGTTTGCTAAATAAAACACCTCCGCAACAATCAATGGCAGCGGGAGCATGTAGATAACGGCTTTTTTCAAAAGCTCTTTATTTATCATCAAAAAGATGCCTTTTTTCAATCCGAATTAGTAATATCAAACGATTACTCTTCATTTATCAGCAAGTTAGAAACAACGTTTCATTCACCCCACTGAAAGCACTTCCACTGATTGAGTATGGTTAACAAGACTCAAAGTGGCAAATATAACAATAACTTATTGATATGTAGCTCATTTGCGAGACAGAGGTTATCAGGTTTCTTTACTCAGGTACGATGCGTGAAGAGGAATTCACATAAAATTTGCGTTTGGTTGGTCACTCAAAATCTGGTTGGCTTTCGCTATCTCTAAAGAACAGTAACCATCAAACGAGGGCTGCCAATTTACCTCTAAAATATTAATATGCCATTTTCTCACTGTATGAGAATATCCACTTCTAATTATTTTCCTTTTCTCAGCAACTAAGAATTATAGTTGTTGCATACTCATTATCACGTTACAACACACTCATGACGACAAACAAAGCCAACGCTAACCAAGTCAACGAAAAGGCGCTGCAATTGCTAATGCAAGTCGCAGTTAGTCCATTCCCAGTGTCTGCGAAAACACTCAGTGAACAACTGAATGTGCCTTTAAGCAGTCTTTATAGACACTTAAAGCTCCTCAAAGAGTGGAACTTGATAGAGGAAAGCGTGCACGACAAAACATTTGTGGTTGGTCCTGCCGCCTTGCTGTTAATGCACAGCTATGAGACCGCTCAACACGGTTTGGACATGGTAGAAACCATCCTTGCTCGTTTGGTTCAGCAAACCGGCGAAATGGCAGCTTATATGGTGCCATCTGGTTATCGTGCGCTTTGTGTCAGACAAAAAGAGAGTATGCAGGCGCTTCGATGCAGCTACGTCCAGGGTCAAAGTCAACCATTGCTTCGTGGCGCCTCATCTAAGGTGATGCTGGCTTTCATGCCTCAAAGTCGTTGTGAAAAGATCTTACGCCACTTTGGTCAAGATCATCGTCTCAACGAGTGGGAACAGGAACTCAGCACCATTCGTAAGAACGGATACGCTGTCAGTACATCAGAAATCGATCCTGGTGTATCTGGCATCAGTGCACCAGTCATGAAAGGAAGTAAACTGATTGGCGCCGTCTCGGTCATGGCTCCGGCTCACCGAGTCGAAAAGGATAAGCAGCGTATCATTTTGCATGTGTTGCAGGCAGCGAGGGCGTTGCCGCCAGAAAGGTAATTCATCATGTTGAGCTTTTTCAAACGTTACAAATTTCATCGAGCTGACAAGCCAATTCATCACTACCCTTTTTCATTTATGACGGTATGTGAGCATTTAGCCCCAATGAGCCGCGGAACGTTTGAATTAGCTGATCAAAGCTTAGAAAATGCCAGCGATTGGCTATATCAGCAACATGATCAAGGCTCAGCAGCCAACCTTGGGCACTTTTCCCATCATCAAATCGAGACTGGTGATTTTCAAGAAGCACTGAGCTTATCTCTTTCTCGTCATTCCGTTCCCGTTGTGTTGTCCAATTGCACAGAAGCAGTGCTATCTATGCTGCCCGTTGTCGTTTGTGATGATGACGAAGTGGGCATTATTCACATTGGTCATAAAATGAATTTAAACCCAACACTTGAGCCTCGTGTTGGGTCTGCGTTCCATTTTGCGTTATCCCGTTACCAAAACGTGCGATTGTTCTTTGCAGGCTCTAGTGAGCAAGATACCAAACAAGAAGTATGGGAATACGCAGAAGACCAAGGCTGTGACTGGGTAACCGACCGAGAGTTCTGCTTTCGTCACCGCAACCATCTAAAACAACAAATGGGTAACTACTTAGATCACTGCAATCAAGTGATTGTCTCGATTGATTTGGCATCACTACTGACCAAAAACAGCCTTGATGGAACACCAGCTCTCGATATTCAAATGGTGTTACGCACCATTCGTTTGTGCTTGGTATCTGGCAAAGTAAAAGCCATTCAGTTAGTCGGCGATCGAGATAGACTTGTATACTCAAAACAAACCAAAGCGATCCTTGAAGAGCTGTACCAAATGGCACCTTTAATTGATCACGCAGCCTAATATCTTTGCCTACTGAAACTGAGAGCCAATGACCATTCGTTGGCTCTGCTGCACTTCGTACAAAAATCACCCTTTCTTATTATTTTTTAACAATTTATTACGTCAAAAGTGCGACACAGTTCAGCTCCACATCTTGAACTAAGATCACATTCAAGTTTTAATACTCATCATATGAACTTGGAACAACATACGAAATAAAAAATAACCACAGTTCAATAAGTAAGCGTTAAATAAAAAATAGTACAAGTCGTTGAATCATTCTCTGTGAGTCCATTGCTCACTCTCGCTTGGTGCCATTAAGTTCCACTAAATTTAGGACACTTGATGATGCGCTTTATTAGCATTTTAAGTACAGCATTACTCTTACCCGCGATGGCTGAGGCAAAAGTTTATGATCTTGCCGATATTCCAACGTTGAACGAAATTTGTGCGGGTGATGGATTCACAGTGCAAGGAAACCTCTACACCTGCTCTAGTTCCATTAGCATCCCTGAAGGTGCTCACATCACCAACTCAAAACCCACCCCTCAAACTGCAACGATCGTTGCTTACGGCAATGTTGAGCTCAAAGGGAAAAACAATATTGGCTCTGAAGCAACGCCCATTAATATCAAGACCGAAGGTGGGGACTTTGAGATCATCGTCGAAAATACTGGAGAACCAAGCAAGATAGTCGGTAATTTAACCTCGCATGGTCTGCTTTCTATCAAAGACACGATTGTTTTTGGTCATGTCAAAAGTGCAGGTGGCAGTATTTTAATCAAAGGACGATCCAACTTTGTGTTTGGCGACATTCATGCTCTTCGAAAAGTAGAACTTGAACAAACTCAGGTAGATGGTGACGTCTATGCCGATTCTTCGAGCTCGAACATGTTAGACACATCTCTATTGGCGAAAGACAGCGTGGTCAATGGCAACCTGAAGAGCGCCGGCAATATCAAGCTAGTTCAAGCAAAAGTCTGCGGAGATTTAAACTCAAAAGGTCAACACATCTTTTCAGAAGGCGGTCGGAGCCAAATTGTTGGCAATACGAGTGCATTTGCAACAGTCGACTTTAAGAATATCGATATCTTTGGTACCAACAACCTAACCAATAGCGTTAAAGGTAACAAAGTCACCATCGATGCCATAAGTAACGTTTACGCACCTAAATTAGCAATAAACTCATTTCAAAAAGCCACGCTGCAAGATACCTCAATATGTGGCTTTGTTTACTCTGCAGTTGCGATTGATACGGTTCCTGCAAACTACTGCGGCTTTGACGATGCAGATTGTACATACAGCAACCAAGTATCAAAGTTGTGTCCGATACCAGAAGAGATACCAATCTGCGATATTACACCACCAACTGATGACGATTATGACCTTATCGTCTCACCGACAGATGATATGGCATTAATGTGCGGTGACGATTTACCGGTTTTTACCGTAAAAACAACAAACAAAGGGGAAGCTGCGAGTGCAAAAGTTGTCGCTGCGTTATCTGATCCAAAATTGTTTTCGCTGCAAATGGTCGAAGGCAAAACCGAAGTTGACGAAAACACCTTTATTTCAAACGATGAAGGAACACTGATCATTAAGGTCATCCCGAAAGACATAGACTCAATCGCACTGGATGCAAGCTATAGCCTAACCTTCTCTCTGCTCGACGACACTAACAAAACTCAAGACGTAAAGTTCATGTTTACGCCTTTCATGTTTGAAGCTTACTCGGTCATGTCTGGGGAGTCTCTGGATGATATCAAAGTCATTGCGGGTAAGGAGAAAGATGTACACATGAGATTGCTCGCGTGTACCTCTGGAGATCAACCCGTTATCGCTTCCAATTACAATGGGTCACCCACAGTTAATCCAACAATTACACAACCTAAAAGTGGCAAGTTCGGTGATTTTAAGCTTTTAAACGACTTTAAGAATGGTGAATCAGAAGAGTCGAAGTTGAAAACCTATGAATCAGGGCAATTTAGAGTCGAATTATCGGATAGTTTTCAATGCGCTGATTATAAAGACTGTCCAAGTAGTGGCTCAGTCCCGGTCACAGGGCATTTCAACGTTAGTTCTCGTCCTTGGACTTTGGCTATCTGTGACGGCTCTACCCCACTTGCCTCAGGCACATCAGAAAGTGGAGAGGGTTTCATCGCGGCGGGAGACTACTTTTCTCTTTCAGTAAAACCCATCGTTTGGCAAAACAAAGCGCTGCATACGGATGAAGTAAATACCTCGAATTACTGTAACGCCAGAGTAACGAGTAACTTTATGATGGAGGATGCTCCTGCGGCCAGCATCGTCCTTACCAGTTCACAGCACACACCAAAGGCAACTGCCGAGCAGACTCATACCTTACTGCGCAGTTCAAATACCCTAAAACTGAGCCATACCGAGAGTGAAAACTCACGCTATTACTTCTCTCAGCTAGTTTGGGACGAAGTCGGCAGCTTAAAAATTAAAGCGCAGCTCGATACTACCTATCTGGGAATGACAGTGAACACAGGCTACCGAAATATCGGTCGCTTCTATGCCAAATACTTCGAGGCAAAAGATGCAGAATGGCAATACCCTGAGAAGCAAGACTTCATCTATATGAACCAGCCATTTGAGCAAGTTACCTATGATGTTGTGGCCCTTAACGCCAAGGAGAAAAACATCGAAAACTACGTGCATTTTAATCCCGCTTTGCGCGAGAGTTTTTACCTTGGGGAACTCAGTGACTATACGAACCGATTTATTCCACCAGCAGCAAACAGCGCGGTATGGAACCTAGAGGCAGGAGCAAGCGTTGGAACTTTCACTATTGTTAAACCAGCAAACCATGCGACTTGCGAGAACAGTCCTTGCTGGAAGAAAGATGAAACCGATGGACGCTATCCAGACGGACCATTCAACAAAGTAAAAGACAATACAACAACCAAGACAAAAATAGGTTTGGCTTTCATCAAGCCAGTCGACGAAATTCACTTCATTGACGACACTCATATTCTGAAAGAGCAGCCAGATATTCGCTTTGGTAGACTCAACTTTAAAGATGTCGGGGGCAACCAAGGCATGACCATAAAAGTCCCACTGGATGTCGAAGTTTGGCACAACGGACGCTTTGTTACCCACTTTGACGACAGCGCGACCACGGCAAATGGACAGCATCATTCACGCACGCCAATTTGGTCCAACTCTGCTCCTGACAACACTAAGTTATCTGGTGAAGGCACCATGTTGGCTGGCAGAACCTACGATATCGTAGCCAGCCAAGTCGATTCCGCACGAGAGCAAGTTCGATTCCACTTAGACTTAAGCGACAAGGGAAACAACTTACCTTGGCTTAAATACAATTGGGATAAGAAGAGCAAAGCCGAAGACAACCCACCCACTGTGGTCACCTTCGGGATTCATAGAGGGAATGACCGCATTATCTACCGCGGAGAACCGAACTTCATTGGTATGAATTAAACCGTTTGTATTTCCCCAGATCACCGAGGTGATGGTTAGGTATCGTAAGTATAAACACAAACAAAAACGCCCCTCGTCATGAGGGGCGTTTTTTATATTCTGAAGTTAGTTAGAAGAGCGACGTGCTTTCAAACGTTTTACCATTGCTAGGCGACGTTCAGCTGAACCTTGGTCTGTTGCCGATTGGTTCGGGTTGTTACGACGACCTTGGCGGTTCTTGAAAGCTGGTTTTGAGTTTAGCTTCTCAATGTACGTTTCACGTTGTTTTGGTTCGTAACCTGCAAGTTCGATACGGCGAATACGCTGTTGAATAAGGTTTTCAACCTGTACTACCGTTAGCTCTTCTTCGCGGTTAACAAACGAAACGGCGTGACCTTGCTTACCAGCACGACCTGTACGACCGATGCGATGAACGTAATCTTCCGCTAGGAATGGCATATCGTAGTTCACAACGTGTGGTAGATCTTCAATATCCAACCCACGCGCTGCAACATCCGTTGCGACCATTACACGAGCTTTGCCCGTTTTGAATTCTTCTAGCGCACGACGACGAGCACTTTGCGCACGGTCACCATGACAAACAACCGCTTTAATGCCATCAAGCTTAAGCTCTTTTACTACATCGTTCGCTGTTTCTTTGTAGTTCACGAACACCAATACTTGCTTCCAGTTTTTACGACCAATTAACTCAGAAAGCAGTTCTGTTTTACGTTCTTGATCCACTGGGTAAAGGACGTGCGCAACCGTCTGTGCAGTCGTGTTCGCACGCTCTACTTCGATACGTTTTGGCTTGCGCAGAATGTCTCTCGCCAATAGGTTTAGCTGGCTAGACGTCGTTGCTGAGAACATCATGATTTGTGGGTCAGTATCCACATCCAGCATGATCTTACGTACCGCATGGATAAAGCCCATGTCCAAGATACGGTCTGCTTCATCAAACACAAGAAACTCGATGTTCGCCACTGACACATTACCTTGTTCAATGTGCTCTTCAAGACGACCTGGCGTCGCCACTAGAATGTCAACACCGCGCTCTAATGCAGAAATTTGAGAAGACATCTTGCGACCACCAAAGATCGCAGCAACCGATAGCTCAGTATACTTAGTGTACGCTTTAATGTTATCTGCGATTTGCTCTGCTAGCTCGCGAGTTGGAGCCATGATAAGCGCACGTGCCGTTTTACGAGATGCACTACGACCAGATTCCAACAACTGTTGAATCATAGGTAGCGAGAACGCGGCAGTTTTGCCCGTACCCGTCTGTGCAGTGGCAAAAATATCATGACCTTTACGAGCCATTGGAATCGCCTTCTGTTGAATTGGCGTTAACTTCTCATAACCGCATTCTGCCAGTGCTTTTACCACTTCTGGCGCAAAACCTTGAGATGAAAATGACATTGAGCGTATTCCTTAAACAAATCACTAAATAGCTTTAAAAATTTTAGCGGTGCACTATACCCGAATTCGAGTGATTTATCTCACTTTTCTCATGCGTTCACGTAAAAACTCATGGAATCACGCGAGTTTCGATTCGGTACTCTTTATTTTATGCCCAACTTTCGTTTACTGAATGAAGAAATAACGATTTTTCCCCGATTTCTTCGCTTCGTACATCGCCATATCGGCTTGGTGCATGAGGTCATCAAACGTGCATTCCGGCTCGCAGGAATAGCAGCCACCTATTGAACTGGTCACTTGATGGAACTTGCCCTCTACCACTTCGATTGGGTCTTGAATTAAATGAATAAGAGACGCCGCGTAATGCTCAGGATTTTCCATATGTTCGGTATTGCTCAAAAGGATGGCGAACTCATCGCCACCTAAGCGAGCGAGCAACGCTCTAGAACCGAATACACGACGCATTACCGATGCAATGTGAACCAGTGTTTTGTCCCCTGCAGCATGCCCATATTCATCATTAATGAACTTAAAGCCATCCAAATCGAGATAGATCAAACACGCCTTTTTGCCCTCTTTAAAACAACGCGCTAGGGTTAGCGTCGCTTGTTCTTGAAATGCAGCTCGGTTCACTAATCCTGTTAAGCTATCGTGGTGTGCAAGGTAATGAATGCGTTGATTATCGGAGAAAGCACGTAGCTGGAATCGAGCGATAAAATACGCCAGAGCGACAGCCAAAACCATACCCACTTGTATTAACCATTGACGTTCGTAAATGCCAGTACTGATCTCTTTGCGTTTCGCAAAATCAACATAAGACACCAACTTCCATGCTGTTGAGCTGTTTTCGCTCACATGGTAATTCTGGAAACAATAGGGGTTAATTCTGTCCACAGCGCCAACAGACTCTATGGTCATGATGCCATGTTCAGTCTCAATCTGACCGGATTGCGTTTGCTTGATTTGAGCAGCTAATTCAGGGTAAGCATTGTAGACGGTCTCTTGTTGCCTATCGGAATACATAAACGCAAATTCTGCGTCTCGGTTTTGCTTGTTAAAAAGGAAATAGCCGTCTTTATTCAAAAGCATGTAGTTAGTACCCATGTCGAGATTGAACAACGCCATACCTTCCATCAAGTACTTGGCTAAGTAGTTAACCACCACGATCCCGCGCTTGTTTCCTTGCTTATCAAATACTGGCGTCGCCAAGCGGATCATTGGTTTGAGAGGAACTTCGATCTGTCCGTGTTCTATATTTAGGTCCAGAGGAGATACATAGATTTTACGGCATCCAAGTTTAAGGGCTTTTGAAAAATAGTAGCGTTTCGCTTTATTCTGTAATTCTTTCTTAGGTACGACTTCAGAATGACCACCATTAAAGTTGATTCGGATAACTTCATTACCCTGCATATCAAGATAGCGGAGCTGGTCATACACTTCTTTACGTTGACTCACAGCCTCTAGAATCGAATTCAAGCGAGATAATTCAGCACGTTGCGCTTGTTCAGAAGGAAGCTCAAGGGTTTCATAAACTCGTCTCGCTGCCATGATATCCGCCAACAGAGCCGTCTCTCTCACTACCGACCCCATCACCCACTCAATGTACTGTTTCTTGCCTTTTAATAGCGCTTGTTGCTGCACACGAATATTGCTTTTAGCCGCTTCTTCCGATGCTGATTTGTCGTAATGAATGATGGCGCCAAATACGGCAACTAACAAAAAGAAAATCGCGACAAAGCGTAAACAAAAGAACTTCAGTTCCGAGAGGGTAAAGGTAGGATTCAAGAGATCTCCGGTTTCTTATAGCGCGAGAAAACCGGCGATTATAGTGATACGCGTCGCATATATATAGAGCAACGGCGATAATAAATTTCTATCGTCTCAATAACAAGATTCTATCGAAAAAGACCCAAGTCGATACTCAGGTCTTAATTTTGAGCACTTAACGCTCAGTTATCGATGCCACAAAGCTTAAGTAGAATCGCTTCTAGCTGGTCCCATGGCATTAGTTGTGAGTCGATCACCTCAAGACGAGATTCGAAACCTTCTAGGCTCATTTGGTTTACCGACACCACGCCATTTGCCACGTTAAACGCGAAACAACCTTGGTCTGTGTTAACAACCGCTTTAACACGTTCTGCTGTCAGATCCGATAACATGGAGAACAGTTGATCAAAATTAAAGTGGTATTCGGCACCAAACAACCAACCACAGCTGTAATAGCCCTGTCCTTTGTTTTCTTTACGGATGAACGCTTCGCCAGGAGGCAACTGAAATTGTGGCTCTTGATGCGCGTGATCATGATGATGAGCTTCGATATGAGAAGAAGCACTACCGTGCACGCGTTCAATATCCAACACTTCAATAGGAAGATCACCATCATGAATCAGTTTGCTGAACACTTTTGAAGGCGATTGGTCCGTCACCCAATCGTTGAAAACATCAATGTCATGGCTGGTACACAGATCAACTTTGCTGCCAATAACCACATCCGCGCTATCTAGCTGATCGACGAAGTTCTTATTTGATAGGTACTTCTCAACGCTGAGGTTACGAGGGTCCACCAGCGCGATGGTCGCTTTTAAATCAACATACGGCAGGTACTGATCAGAAGTCAGCGTTGCAATGACTTGCTTTGGATGCCCCAAGCCCGTTGGTTCAATAAGAAGACGATCAGGTTTTTGGCGTAACAATGCTGTAATACCAACAGACATCGGCACACCAGCCGTACAACACATACAGCCACCAGGAACTTCTTTGATCATTGCGCCCTGGTCAGTCATCATCGCGCCATCGATACCAATCTCGCCGAACTCATTCACTAACACTGCCCAGTTTTCGTTTTCTGGTTTGTTTTTCAATAAGTTCAGAATAGTCGTGGTTTTACCGACGCCAAGAAATCCCGTCAGTATGTTGGTAGGTACTCGATTTGACATGCTTTTCTCCGACAAGCTTGTGCTTTAATGCTTAGCCAAAGTATACGGAGAATGTGACATGCTTCAACGCTTTTTATCTCGGGAGTTTAAGCCCTGATGAAGCGCTTTTGCTTTAGTTTGCTGTGATCGTTCGTAATAACCAAACGCATCTGCATTGCCTACGCCAGATAGATGCATGCTGGTATGAATGACACAAGTAAAGAACGCCACAATGGCAACGAGTATAGGAAGCAGTCCGAGAGTGTTTTCGAATTTTAGGGCCGCAATAGCCAAAGCGAAAACAACCGCAGAGGAAAGCGCAATGATCTTACTTCTATTGCTTTTCATGATAGTTCGCCTTTTTTATTGAAACGAGAGAGCAAAATGAATGAGTTAAACTCTTTCATCTGTCACCTCAATGCTACTCCTTTCATAGCCCACAAAATTTGAGCAACTTAACAGATACAAGAACACCGAGTGATGCGCCTAATGGCAGATGCTCGATGATATCTCATCAGCAAATCTGCCCTGCGGTCACGGCGATATCTGATTCATTATCTATGGCTACTTGAGCCAATCGCGCCAACCCTTCAACAATGACGTCCAGTGACATCGTAGGCTGGTTGCCCGAGCTATCTTGTTCTGGCAAAAGTGGGATATGCACAAAACCATGACGTACCGATTTATCGCGTAAATAATGTTGAACACCATAAAAGAGATGATTACATACGAAGGTCCCTGCCGTGTTTGAGACTTGGCATGGAATGTTTTCTTGTTGCAGTGCTCTTGTTATCGCCTTAATCGGTAACGTCGTAAAATAAGCATCCGGACCATCAGGGATCACTGGTTCATCTATCGGTTGATGACCACCATTATCCGGAATACGAAAGTCATCCACATTAATTGCAACGCGCTCAGGAGTAATCGCAGTACGTCCTGCCGCTTGACCAACTGTGATAACAATATCGGGCTGATGCAGTTCTATTGATTCAATCACTGCTTCAATGGATTCATATCGAGTAACAGGCACTTGGCACATTACCACTTCACCCCCGTCGAGTTTTCTACCGTTTAAGCGCTTTACGGCCTCTAAGGCAGGGTTGATAGATTCCCCACCAAAGGGGTCAAAACCAGTAATCAAAACTTTCTTCATAGTGGCGGGTCTCATAGTAGTGGTCTTAACGAATTGTTGATGATGAATTTACAACAGCTTAGCTTTAGAACGTGAAGCATTATTACATCGCTTTTCCCACCCACCAAAGATTACGCTGCGCTTCGGATTGAAAATCTGAGATCCACCCTGATTTCACCATTGCTTGCTTGAATTCAAACCACGCGCATGCCCCTGCTCCTCGTCTCTTGAGCCATTTGGTTAGTACAAATCCTTTCTTGGTTTCTGTCCGTAACTTAGGTAGAGTACGCGACCATTAAGTATCTACAATTCGAAGAGATTGAATACGATGAACATTGATAATCAAGTTATCGAAACACTAGAAGAGCTTGAAGCCTTCTTACACCTTATTGAAAGTGGCGCACTGGGTCTTGAGGGCGTAACCGGTGTGGCACTTGCGACAACGAACACAGATGGTCGTCCATTTGTGGCAGTATTGGGTGACAAACACCAATTGATCCTTGGTCGTTGGGTTTCTCAGCACGTTTACGATAACGGTAAAGACATCGTTCGTAACGGTCCACAGCGTAAACACTAATCGAATGTTTTTACCTCTAATCTTAGAGGATTCTAAAACAGTAAAGCTCGCTTAAACAGCGAGCTTTTTTATGTCTACTGTCAGAGGTTTAAGGTAATTCCTACAAGCCCTGTTTGGTTTCTAAGCTATTGTTCAAAAATAAAAAATAAGCTTGCCACCAACGACTTAACTCGTGACATTTCGCTGACAAAACTGCGAAAGAAACTCCTAGAATTTATCTCGGAAGCGATTCTAATGTTCGTTTCCGGACACCATCGCAGAGCAGTGTTCCTAGTTGCTCTGTTTGCCTCGTTTAGTCCGCTTGACAGCCTTGGACTAAGCGGGGCTTTTTTCTGGCATCAACGAAAAGATAACGGCTAATTAGCGAACCCAAGTGAGCTCGATTGTTTCTCTTCGTGAGAACATCTCGATATGAGAAGCCACAACAGCCTTCACTTTTACCAACAATTCTTCAGATTCCGCTTCACAGATAACCAAGAGGCACTCCCCTTCCAACCTAAATTCCGTGCTTCCGACAGGAAACGTCACTAAGCCCTTTTCGTCATTCCAAGTCGCAGGTACCTTGCGAGCAAAATGGCGACATAAGGTGACGAGGTATTTACTCGCATGCTCGCTTTCGATTTTCGTCGTTTCTTTGATCATTGGTTTACACTTCCCTTCATAAACAAATCTCTCTCGCTAGGCTGTACCTTTCGAGCTCTCCAGAATAAAAAATGGCTCTCTGATGAGAGCCAAATAGCTAAGGTTGTTATACCCAAGTGACTTCAAGATGCAGGATTCAGAGCGCTGTCATTGATTCGAGAGTAAGGAAAACAACGCAGTGTAATAGCTAGCTCTTTCCAAGTTGTTTGACGCAGCAATCGGGTCAATGACACGCTCCCAAAGGGCGAGCTGCCTTGGCTTGTATAATTTGTTGTCGATTCTTGATTTAGACCCACTAAACCTTTAAATCGCCGCCGCGTCTACAAACCAAGTCAGTCTCGCTGAACCTAGCATCTCGAGGTTACTTGGGTATATTAGAATTGATAAGCCGCCGATAACTTATAGTTACGCCCTGGCTCGTAATCATCCAAAGTAATACCTCGGGCCGTCCCCGAACGAGATGCATGAGACGTATATAGCTCGTCAAAGACGTTATCGATACCAAACGTTACCGATAGACCATCGATGTCAGAAGGCACCCATTGTGCGTACAAGTTATGTACATCGTAGCTGTCTTTCTTAGGTTGACCATCAAACACATTGTCTTCTTCAAGAACAAACATTGAGTTCCAACCAAAGATGGTTTCTAGCGAATCAGATTGGTAATCCAACGTCAGCGAGATGCTGTCACCCATATCAATACTGCGACCATTGCCGCCCGCGACAGGACCACCAGTATCTTTGTTCTCTGTATCTGATTTAGAGTATGACAGTTTGCTACCGAAGCTTTCATAACCATAGAAGGCACTTGCTTCGAAGCCCTTGATTTCCACATCACCCAAATTGTAAATAAGATAAGTTTTCGTAGTACGTTGGTACTCTTCAGCAATGTAGTTATCAATATCAGTTTGGAAGAAGGTTAAATTTGCACCAAATGAATGCGCATCCATGGTTTTGTCAAAGCGCACGCCACCTTGTGTGTTTTGCCCCGTTTCTGGTTTCAAACCATCTTGTAGGTAAGCCACATCTTGGTAAGCGATAAAGGTTTCCATTAATTCTGGACCTTTAAAGAGTGAACGAGAGCTTGCAAATAGCGTCCAGTCTTGTGTTATTGCCCACTCTGCTGCCAGTGCCCATGTCACTTCATCGTAATCGTTGTTACCTGTTTCTGCTTTGCGCTGGTAATCGTCAAAACGCAGCCCCGCTGTGATGGAGAGAGCATCAGAAATGAAGAATTGGTCTTCAACGAATAACGCTGTAGAGACCGCGGATTCATCCATGAACTTACTGCTGCCGTAGTAACTCTCCGAAGTCTTATCCATGTAATCAAGACCGTACGTCGCACGATGATCAAAATCACCCAATGTCAGCAGTGATTGGAATTTTGCACTCAAACCAAAGTTCTGGTTTTTCGCCGTGTTTTTCGACAAACGATTTGCCGGCCAACGCGGTGCCATTACGGATTCATCACGAACAATTTCAGTCTCGGTGTTGTAAAGTGTTACGTCACCTTGGTGTTGATCGCCTCGCAATTCATAACTAAGAGTGACCGTGTCACGATCATAATCAGTCGGAATCAATAAGTTGTTGGATAGACCATTGTTCGCGCCACCAGACATATCAGGTCGTGGATTGTAATCACCACTGTCACGGTACATGTCGTAAGAGATTTCAATGCGATGGATATCACCAAATTCGTACCCTAGTTTACCCAGGATATTGTAAACGTCACCTTCCGAGCCAAAGGTTTTATTTCCGTCACCATCTTTAAAGTCATCACGCGTCACATAGTGACCGTAGACCATAGCGTCCACGCTTTCAGACAACAGCCCATAAAGCGTTAAAGAGCCCTGTTGGTTATCATTAGACGCATAACCACCGTAAACACGCGCACCAAAGTTTTCATCGTAACGCAGCAGATCACGTGCATCTTTGGTTTCAAAGTACACCGCCCCACCAAGACCACTTTGAGTTACCGAGTTATTACCCACTTGGATATCCGCTGACTTCAAAATGTCCGGGTTAAGCGTAAGATTACCAATATGGTGGAACATGTTGGCGTGCTGAGAGGCTCCGTCCAAACGGATATCAAGGTCGGTTTCACCAAGACCGCGAATCGTAATGCGTTGGTTGACAGAGTGCGTACCACCCACATCAACGCCCGGAATATCACGAAGTAAATCCGACATGTGATCGGCTTGCTTGAGCGACATATCGTCAGCAAACATTGATTCGGTGTTGCTGGATACTTTCGTCCCCCATACAACTACCTCTTCGAAGTGAGAGTCTTGATCTTGAGCTAAAGCTGGATGGGCAAGCGCCATCCCCACTGCTAGGTATAGGCTTGAGAGCTTAATTGGTGAGCAAACTGGGCTTTCCATAAACGTCTTCCTAAATATAAATGATAATAATTCTCACGCATGATAGGATCTCAATTCATAAATACAAAGACGAATCACTTATGCAAAATCGCATAGGTGTTATGAGGAAACGTCAAATGGCGGCAGAGACCAAAAAAAGAACTAAAATTGCCAAAGTAGCTCTCACCAAAAAGCTTGAGCAGACGGAAAAACAAATAATTGTTACGCAAGGTCAAAGCAGCCAAACTCAGCTTGCTGAAGGGAAATTTCTCTCCTACCAATACAACGACCAGATCTTTGTCCATGGCGGACGATGCATCGAATTAGTCGATTCCAATATAGTCTCTACTGCCCATTCAGCCCTACTGATTACTATCCTTCTTGAGGGAAAGCTATCTTTTGGCTATGACGATCTTCAATTCGACTTTGACGCTAACAAAGCACCACAAGGTGTGGTTGTTAACCTAGCAAAACCCGCTAACTTCCGCCGCTCACTTATTCAAAATAACAGAATGAATAAGATCAACATTCTTATTAAACCACCTTGGTTAGAATCGAGAATGGCGGGAAATTGTGGACACAAGCGCTTCATTGAAACTCACCAAGCTTTTTACACACTGGAGCTTAATGAGACGTTAATTGAGCTTGCACGCTCTCTCACTCAACGTGAATCTCCGACAAATATGAAAGATCGTATAGAGGTCGAAAGCTTGATTTACCAAGTGCTTTCCCACTCAATCGGGCAAATGCCTGACGATTACTGCGCGGTATGTGAAAAACAGCATCGCTCCGCTGACACTCGCGTAGAAAATGTGGTCAGTTACATAGAAACACATCTCGATGAAGGTTTAACCTTAGAGCGTCTAGCAAAAGAGTTTTCAATGAGCGTTTCAAACCTCCAACGACGTTTCAAACAGGCTTTTAATATGACCATTAATGGTTACATCCGCCATCGCCGCTTAGAGATCGCTCGCCAGCATTTAGAACGCGGATTAGTGACTATCACAGAAGCGGCATACGAAGCGGGCTATCATCATCCATCAAACTTTACCAACGCCTTCAAGAAAGTATTTGGAGTTCCCCCACATGAAGTCGTCAACAGCCATTGAGTATACCCAAGTAACCTCGAGATGCTAGGTTCAGCGAGAATGACTTGGTTTGTAGACGCGGCGGCGATTTAAAGGTTTAGTGGGTCTAAATCAAGAATCGGCAACAAAGTATACAAGCCAAGGCAGCTCGCCCTTTGGGAGCGTGTCATTGACCCGATTGCTGCGTCAAACAACTTGGAAAGAGCTGGCTATTACACTGCGTTGTTTTCCTTACTCTCGAATCAATGACAACGCTCTGAATCCTGCATCTTGAAGTCACTTGGGTATATATCCATATAAATTTGCTCTCAAAGCTATTTGGGAAGACAAACACTTGGCGTTATACTCGCGAGAAAGGTTATCTGAAATACAGAGGTCATCATGAATATTGGTGCAGTTGCGAAACTAACGGGGTTGTCTTCTAAATCGATTCGTATGTATGAAGACAAAGGCATCATTTCATCACCAGCTCGTAGCGATTCAGGTTATCGCGAATATTCTGACAAACACATCCAAGAGCTCAACCTTGTTTCCCGGGCAAAAAATGCGGGATTCTCACTGCAAGAATGCAAAGAATTTGTGCAACTGGCGCATAATCCAAATCGCAAAAGTAGCGAAGTGAAAGCGCGTACGATGGATAAGCTTCATGAAGTGGAGCAAAAAATCGCTCACTTGTTGGAAATTAAAAAGCAATTAGAAGGTTGGGTTTCATCTTGTCCGGGCGATGCCGAGAGCCGATGTCCAATCATTGATGAGCTCACCAAGTAAGCTCATCAACATTTCTATTTCGGTTTACAGGGCTATTGTTCTAGTAAGGTACTGTTTTAACGTAATTCTGTTTTAGTAAATATAGCTTTAATGGTAAGTACACATACGCTTGCCATTAAGCTCAATGATATTAAAAGGTGTCTCGTAGATATCTTCTAGCGTGGACGCCTGAATTACCTCATCTACCTTGCCACTGGCAACCACTTTACCCTTCTTCAGAGCAAGGATCTCATCGGAATAACAAGCTGCAAAATTAATATCGTGGATCACCACCACCATAGCTTTATTCATATCATGCGCAAGACGTTGAACGACTCTCATGATTTGAAGCGAATGCTTGATATCAAGGTTATTCAATGGTTCATCGAGGAAAACATAATCCGTATCTTGGGCTATCACCATCGCAATAAACGCCAACTGTCGTTGACCACCACTCAATTCATCTAAGAACTTATCTTTAATTTCTTTCAGATCTAAGTAGTCGATTGCTTGGTCGATAATCGCATGGTCATCTTTGGACAAGTTGCCTTTTGAATAAGGGAAGCGCCCAAACGATACCAATTCTTTTACGGTAAAACGCATCGTAATCGTGTTAGCTTGACGTAATACCGCCAGCTTTTTCGCAAGTTCTTTGGTGTCCCAATCTGCAATCTCTTTGCAGTCGATCATGACACTACCACCATCTCGCTCGGTCAATCGTGACGCCATGGACAGCAAGGTACTCTTTCCTGCTCCGTTTGGACCAATAATCGATGTCACCTTCCCTTTCTCAAATTGGGTATCCGCGCCATCAACCACTTTGTTGGAACCAAATGCTTTGGTTAATTTATCTATAACGATCATGTTTATACGACTTTGTTTCTCAGCAGTAGATACAAGAAGTAGATACCACCAATAAAGTTAATCACTACGCTCAGCGTCGTTTCAAATGAAAAGACGTTTTCTATAATCCATTGCCCCGACAATAAGGCACAAATTGCCATCAAAGAACAACCTATTAACAAGGTACGATGCTGGTAAGAGCGGAACATCTCACGGCTCAAGTTTGTCACCAATAAACCAAAGAACATGATTGGTCCGACTAAAGCCGTCGAAATGGCAATGAGAACCGCAGAGAGAATAAAGACATTGCGCGTCACATTAGGGACATCAACCCCAAGACTCTTAGCATTGTCTTGGTCTAGCCAAAAAACATCTAAAGTACGATGCATGCGATACAACAACCAGCAAGCGATGAGCAATATTGGTGAACTGAGATACACCAAGTTCACCTTCACATTATTGAAACTCGCGTACAGTTTAGATTGCACAAACGCAAAAGTATTTGGGTCCATAAGAAGGGAAAAGAACACCGCAATGTTGTTAAACAACTGCCCAAAGATCAGCCCAACCAATAGCAAAGTGATGAGATTGCGCCCGCCTTTTGAAAAATAAAACCCAAACAGCAATAGCGAAAATCCCACCATGACCAGCACAGCAATCGAGAAGTTGATGTAGACATTCAGAACGAGAGCGCTTAAACCACCAAACAACAAAACAATCAGCACTTGCGTTAACACATACAACGCATCAAACCCCATGATGCTTGGAGTAAGAATCCGGTTGTGGGTAATGGTTTGGAACACCAACGAAGATTGAGCAATCGCAATACCCGCCAATACCATAGCTAACACTTTAGGCACACGTCGCGACAAAAAGTACTGGTAGTTATCTGCTGTTAAGCCAATACCAATAAACAAAAAAGCAAAAAGCAGCGCGACAGCTGCCAATAAGAACAGTTTCTTGGAATCACGCACTTTGCTTACCTCGCAACAACATCGCGATAAACACCACTCCGCCCAAGATGCTGATCACGATTGAAATCGGCATTTCATGAGGGAAGATGATCAATCGGCTAACCAAGTCACAAGCTAAAACAAGTATTGCCCCGTACATAGCGGTAAGCGGGATATTGCGTTTGAGATTATCACCGTAGAAGTAACTGACTAAGTTTGGCACGATAAGCCCAAGAAATGGCAGTTGACCTACGATCATCACCACACTGGCTGACATTACCGACACCAAAAGTACGCCTAACGTCACCACTTGCTGATAGTTCAGCCCAAGGTTTACTGCAAAGTCTTTACCAATGCCAACCGCAGAAATGCGTGCCGCAAATAGGTAACTTAAAAGAGCGACGGGAACAGCAATATAAAGCAGCTCAAAATCACCACGCAAAATGTTTGCAAAGTTTGCCACGCTCCATGCTGACAGGCTTTGTAGTGCATCGTATTTGTAGGCAATGAAAGTAGTAACAGCGTCAACAACGTTACCAAAGATGATGCCCACGAGTGGCACAAACACGACGCTTTTGAATTGAATACGTTGAATGAACTGGACGAACATCAAGGTACCCAGGATAGAGACAGCAAAGACAAGCCAAAGCTGTTCGCCATTACCAAAAAACACCACACTCATTACGTAACCAAGCATGGCACACTCAATCGTACCTGTTGTTGAAGGCGCGGCGAATCGGTTTTGGCTAATTTGCTGCATCACTAATCCAGCGATGCTTAGCCCTGCTCCCGCAAGAAGGATGGCAAATAAACGCGGAACCCGGCTAGTAAAGAAAAGTTCTAGTGCTTTTGCATTGCCCGAAAACAACTGTTGGGGTGTCATATTTGCCACCCCAACAAACAACGATGCAACGCTTAGAACAACAAGAACAAGCAATAACTTTTTCAAAGTTAACCTCAGCTAGCTTCGCTTACAGATCGATCGTGTGTTTAATTTCACTCACCATCTTTTCCGTTGCGGTCACGCCGGACATTGCTAAATACCATGCGTCAACATCTAGAAAAGTAATTTTCTTGTTCTTGTAAGCCGAAGTCGCTTTAACCAAATCGTTATCCAGCGCTTTAGCGAGGTCATGATCAGACTTTGCGTGAAGTGAATTTCTATCAATAACTAGAATATTTTTCGGATTAGCTTCGCGAATAAACTCATAAGAGATTACATCACCGTGCGTGCCTGTTTTGAGGTTCTTCACTGTTTCTGTAAAGCCAAAATCTGTGTAAATCGCCCCAAAACGAGATTTCGCACCAAATGCACTGATGTTGTCACCAATACTTAGAATCGTAAGCGCATCATTATTATGAGCTTGGTTATAATCACGAATTGCTTTGAATTGAGCGTCTAACTTTGTAATTTTTTGCTCGACCTTATTCTCGATATTGAAGATTTTGCCAATATTTCGCCATTGTGCTTTGGTCCCTTGCCAGTAATCTTCATTCTCGCCTGAAGCAAATACTACCGTTGGGGCAATTTCACTTAACTCATCGTATTTTGACGAACCGCGAGGACCAACCAAAATCAAATCTGGTTTTTGCATGTAGATGGTTTCGAAGTCTGGTTCGAACAGACTACCTGCCGATTTGTAATGAGCTTTACTGTACTTAGATAAGTACTTTGGAAGATGGGAGGCGTTCGATACTGCTACAGGGTCAATACCAAAACGATCGAGTGTATCGAGTGGACCAAAGCCAATCACAACCACACGTTTTGGCGATTGTTCGACTTCTGTCGTTCCCATGTAGTGATCGATTTTGACGGTTGCAGCAAAAGCAGGTGAGATTGTTAGCAGCGAAACAAGAGCCGCACTGACGAGTTTTTCCATTATCCTAAGCCTTAAATGAGATCCATTATCATGCGCATTCGCAATATATCGTTACTCAATCAGGCATTCAACCGATTCTTTAATAACTTTATACCCAAGTAACCTCGAGATGCTAGGTTCAGCGAGAATGACTTGGTTTGTAGACGCGCGGCGATTTAAAGGTTTAGTGGGTCTAACAACGAATTACACCTCACCAATATCGAATTTGAGACGGTAAGCGCAAAGTTATCAAATTAATATTTATCACTTTAATGAATGTTTATACTTCTTTTAAATGACTCACTAAAAAGGACTAGATAATGAAGAAGTTAGCATTGGTTTTATTTGTAGCAGCACAGCTAATGGCATGTACGGAAGTTGGCAGTGAAGCGTGGTGTAACGATATGAAAGAGAAACCAAAAGGCGATTGGACTGCTAACGAAGCTTCTGATTTTGCTAAGCACTGTGTTTTCTAATTCAGAAATAAGCGCTTATAGCTCTTAGTAAAAAGTGCTCATGATGACCCACAACATTGTATTTCGGAATTCTAACGTTGTGGGTTATTCGTAAGCATCAAGAAATGTTTTTAGTGCCGCTTCATCAACAATCTCAAGCCCCTGCTCGCCTTTTCTGATCAAACCTTTGTCCATCAGATCTTTTACCGCTCGACGATAAACGCGTCCTGACGTGCCAAATCTTTCCGCTTCTTGGTTTACTTTGTCAAACCCACCCAACAAGGTGTTGGTCTGCTTTTGTACTAGCAAATCATAAGCAATGTTGTAAGTAATTGGGTGCAACAAGCGATTGGTATAGATATCCATTGAATCTTGATAATCCTCCGCCAAAGCAGAAGCAAAGAAAAACATCATGTCAGGTTGCTGATGCAATGCCTCAGTCAGTTTTTGGATGCAGATAATATCTACTTGCATATGTTCATCGGCGACGACGTTCCACTGACAAGGCGTTTGCGTGAAGTACTCCATTTCACCATAGATATGATAATCGCAATTGGCTTCACCCAATTGAAAACGACGACCGTTGACAGCAATAATACTCATTGAAACTCGACCGACTGGCACAACATACAGATATTGAAGCTGCTCACCTTGGCGAAGGATCTCTTCACCAGAGTCAAAGTATCGACTGCCGATTTGGCATTGATAGATTAAGTCACGAAACTCGGCACTTTTCTGTTCTAGAAAGCTTTTGAAACGTCCGGTTGAGTAAGGGCTGATTTTCACGTGAGTTTCTCTTTAATGACAACAATCTCAAATAGATTGTACTCGCTAGAATCGTTTGATGACAGCCAATAAAAAAGCGACACCAAAGTGCCGCTTTAAAAATTAACTAAGCTGTGATCCAGTTAACTCTGCGCAATTAAGGCTTCAAGAGCAGCGTAAGACGCTAAACGCTCCCCTTCCATCATCACTTGCGCTTCGTCTACGTACTGTCCTACACCTTCTTTCACATCCTGCTGATACAAAACCACATTGTTCAAGATAGAAGCAACGTTTAGACCACGCAGGCGACCGACGGTAAACAGAGCCGAGGTTTCCATATCCGCGCCGAGAATACCTTTCTTGTTCCAGTATTCACAAATCGCTTCTTCGTCGTCGGTGTAGAAGCTGTCATGGGAGCGAACCACACCTAAATGATAGTGCGCCTCTTTTTCGGCTAAATAGCTATCCAGCGCTTTCAGTAACGAAAAGCTTGCGTAAGCCGGATACGAAGAGCGAACGTATGCTTTCGAACCACCTTCGTCTCTTACTGCGCCTTCAGCCACTATCAACTCACCGAGTTGAATGCCTGATTGCATCGCACCAGCCGATCCCACACGAATCACGTCTGTCACACCACACTGTTTTAGCTCTTCCACCGCAATGATCATCGAAGGGGCGCCTATGCCTGTACTGCATACTGAGATTTGCTTACCTTGGTATGTGCCAGTAAACACTCTATATTCACGGTTTTCAGAGACCAATTCTGCGTTATCAAACAACGCGGCAATACGGTTTGCTCGATCTGGCTCACCACAGACGATCACTCGCGATGCTATCTGGGTGTTGTCTACGCCAATATGAGGTTGTTTCATCATTGGCTTAACCTTGCGCTGTCGCTTGAGTTAAGGTCTTGTCACCATTGCGTTGCGCACTACGTGCCCATTCTCTTGTGCCGTTTGCTGCGATGAACATTAGAATCGCGTATTGAACCGACATTGCGTACACGCCTTGTGTTGCGTAAATACCAACGCTGATGATGTTGATTACGACCCAAAGAATCCAGTTCTCAACGTACTTACGTGTCATTAAGATCTGCGCCACGATAGACAGAACGGTCATAGTTGCATCCCAGAATGGGAAAGCATCTGGCTCCAACACAGGTTCAGACAAACCTGCACCGAACACATTTAACGTATCAACGGCAATGTTAGCCAACGCGAAAAAGAATGGGTCGATATAGATGGTTAACAGCGCAATCGCAACAATGCTTACTGAACCTGTCGCGATGAGCTTCTGCTTGCTTAACCAGCGCACCTCTAGTGTCTCACCTTGTGCATTTGGTCTTGTCCACGCATACCAACCATAAATGTTGGCGCAGAAGAAGAACAATTGAAGCAGAAGCAATCCGTAAAGCTGAATCTGGAAAAAGATAACGGCGAAAAGTGTTACGTTCAGCAAACCGAACAAGTAGTTAATGGTTTTTTCTTGGCTCGCAAACCAAATACAA
Source organism: Vibrio sp. SCSIO 43155 (assembly GCF_023716605.1). Lineage (NCBI taxonomy): Bacteria > Pseudomonadati > Pseudomonadota > Gammaproteobacteria > Vibrionales > Vibrionaceae > Vibrio > Vibrio sp. SCSIO 43155. The sequence goes on from NZ_CP071853.1 coordinate 1,420,130, forward strand.
AGCAGACCGAAAACCGTACCAAAAGCTTCGATCCAACTCATCGCATAGCCACCACCAATAGGAATATTAACAAGGGTGTTATTGATGTCTAACAGGGCAAATAGGTCCATGAAGATGTCCTTTATTATTGTGCTTGGGATGTGCTCATCTTATTGCCTCGCAGCAAACAAAAAGGAGGACATTTGTCCTCCCTTCGATGTACCCGATCATAAATCAGATCAATACTTGCTTTAAAGTGCCTGAACCACACTTATTCCTTCGCCACTATTTAGGATTCATGTCCCAAGTAACGCTTCTTGAAAGATGATGCCGCAGCAAATAGTGCTGTAGCTATGAACGTAAATGCGATACCCAATAAGTAAATGAATTCTTCATTGGCAAGCAACTCATAAACACTCAAAGAAAACACGAATAAGACTAAGAGAATATTGATACGGTGAAACCACGGTCTCTTAACTGAATGCAGTGCGTATCTCTTGACGAACATAAAAATTTTCCATTTGCTACAATAATTTATAAATCTATTTATAGACCCTTTTAATAATAAGCTTTTTGGAATATTTCTACACGAAATCTTTTACTTTACGCGCAAAAAATCACATTTTGTTGGGCTTATTGTTCAAAAGGCGTGGGGTTGCTTCCTAAATCCTTATAAAAAGCACCTTCAATAAAAGTATAGGTTTATAACTTATTGAGAATGAATAAATTTTGAGCTAAGAGAGACGCTTCACACTTTTACGTTCAATCAGTGTCGGCTCAAGTTGCACAACCTGAGCTTCGTCAGACTTATCATCCAATTTACGCAACAATGTCTCTACAGCAGCTTGTCCAAGACGGTACTTAGGCTGATGAATTGTGGTGAGGGATGGCGACATAAACTTAGCGATGTGGATATCATCGTAACCAATGATAGAAAGCTGCTCTGGTACTTGAATACCCAACTCATTTGCCGCGTTAATTGCGCCCATGGCCATCATGTCGTTGGAAACAAAAATAGAACTTGGTAACGGTCCACGTTCCGCCATTTTTTTGAAGGCTTGATAACCACCTTCGCATTCAAAGTCCGATTCAACAATCCAGTTGGCGTTGAACTCAAGCTCTGCTTCGATCATCGCGCGTTTGTAGCCTTCGTAACGCATTTGCGCTTGATGCTTAATTAATGGTCCAGTGATACAACCAATCTCTTTGTGACCACAATCGATAAGGTATTTGGCTGCCAAGTAACCACCACGAAGTGAGTTATCTTGGATCTTATCGCTTGTGAACAGCATTGGTCCCCAATCCATCACTACAACTGGAATATCAGGGTAACGTTCGAATACATCAATGCGCTCCCCTTCTAACGATGAACACATTAGAATCAGACCATCAACTCGCTTTTGTAGCAACGTATTGATGGAATCACGCATGCGTTCGTTATCGCCTTCAGTGTTACACAGGATCAGGCTATAGCCTTTATGGTAGCAACTGCGCTCAACACCTTTTACGACTTCACCGAAAAATGGGTTGGTTGAGGTAGTCACCAGCATACCAATGGTTTTGGTGCGATTGACTTTGAGGCTACGCGCCAAAGCTGAAGGCGCGTAGTAATTGAGCTCTTTGGCAGCGTTGTTGACTCGTTCCGAGATCTCTTCGCTGACAAAGCGAGTTTTGTTAATAACATGGCTCACAGTTGAGGTGGAAACCCCTGCCAGTTTTGCGATGTCTTTCATCGTTGCCATGTTATTACTCCTTAATTAGTTTTTAACCAGAAACTCCTCAACCTCTTTTCGGGTTGGAATGGAGGTTTGCGCGCCAAAGCGAGTTACTGAGATCGCTGCTGCTGCGTGGGCAAACTTAATCGCTGATTCTAAAGGCAAGTCTTCCAATAAACCAGTGACTAATGCCCCATTAAACGTATCGCCCGCCGCTGTGGTATCTGTTGCTTCTACGCGGAAACCAGGAATGATTTCACCGCGACCGTTTTGACTCAACCACACCCCTTTCGCACCGAGCGTGATCATTACAATTTCAATGCCTTTCGAATGCAGGATGTTTGCCGCTTCTTGTGCGCTGTCATCGTCCGTTACCGTCACACCTGTTAGTACTTCCGCTTCCGTTTCATTTGGTGTGATGACATCAATGCAAGACAGTAACTCATCAGACAATTCACGCGCCGGCGCTGGGTTCAGAATGACGTTGGTTTTGGCATCTTTCGCGATTCGCGCAGCTTTCTCGATGCCGCACATTGGCGTTTCTAGTTGCATCAACAAGTAATCAGCCTGACGAATGCGCTCTAGATCTGGCTCAATCGCCTCTGCAGTCAGCTTGGCGTTGGCTTCTGCGGAGATACAAATGCTGTTCTCGCCGCTGTCCGCCACTTGAATCATGGCAATGCCCGTTGGGCAGTTCGGCTGCATTTTCACGCCAGCAATATCGATGCCATCCATTTTGAAGTTCTCACGAATGTTGATGCCGAATGAATCATCACCCACACACGCAATAAAACCGATATCTGCGTTTAATCGAGCTGCCGCAACAGCTTGGTTGGCACCCTTGCCACCTGGGATAACTTGATAGTTGCGACCATGCAGCGTCTCGCCTGGACGAGGGAAAGAAGGCACTTGAAGAACATGGTCAGCGTTTACACTACCTAACACCACTAACTTATTCATACGGTTATCCTCGGTTCTGAATGAACCCTTTATATTTGAACAGGAGTAATAGGTTTACGCTCTTTGAAAAAACGTAAGCGTATTACGATTCAAATAGATTCAGTTTTCTAACGTACCATTTTGTTGTTTGGTATGACCCAACACATTCATTGGGTCATTCCATTATCTTCAACAAAGAAGAATCACTGAGTTGGGAGTTAAACTTACTTAGTCACGACTTTAAGCGGAACAGGAATGTACTCCTCAACCTTCTCACCTTTCAATACTTTGTCGGCCGTTTCTACACCCAAAGCACCAATAAGATCTGGCTGCTGCGCGATAGTTGCTGCTAGCTTGCCACGATTAACTGCTGCAATGCCGTCGTCAGTGCCGTCGAAGCCAACGATGAGTACATCTTTACCAGACGCTTGAACTGCGCGAAGCGCACCCAGTGCCATCTCATCGTTCTGAGCAAATACTGCTTGAACGTCAGGGTTCGCTGCAAGCAAGTTTTCCATTACGTTCAGACCTTTAGTACGGTCAAAATCAGCAGGTTGGCTTGCTAGTAGCTCCATGTTGCTGCCCTTCACTGCTGTCATGAAGCCTTCACCACGCTCACGCGCCGCAGACGTACCGGCAATACCTTCTAGCTGGATAACTTTCGCTTTCTCACCTACTTTTTCCATGATGTAGTGACCAGCCATTTCGCCACCAACTACGTTGTCAGAAGCGATGTGGCTCACTACGTCACCACGGCTTGCACCACGGTCTAGTGTCAACACAGGGATCTTAGAACGGTTCGCCATACGAATTGCGTTTGACACAGCGTCTGAATCTGTTGGGTTAATCAGAATCGCTTTTACGCCACGAATCGTTAGGTCTTCGATGTTTGACAGTTCTTTACTCGGGTCATTTTGCGAGTCCAGTACAATCAAGTCGTATCCCAGTTCTTTCGCTTTCGCTTCTGCACCGTCTTTCATCGTTACGAAGAACGGGTTATTCAATGTAGAAACTACAATCGCCATTGTATCTTGAGCGTGCGCCGCTACCGATACGGTTGAAGAAAGAAGTGCAGCAGAGATAAGAGTTGCGAGTTTTTTCATCGTTCTAGTCCTTTGTGTAGGGTGAGCCAGCACACGTCCTCTGGCTCGGTTTGTATTCAGGATGTAATGGAGCTCTTTATTTTAAATATCAATTACTTGTTTTTGTTGTCTACCAGTACTGCTAGCAAGATAACCACTGCTTTCGCAATCATTTGGTAGTAAGAAGAAACATCGAGTAGGTTCAGCGCGTTGTTTAGGAAGCCGATGATTAGAGCACCAATCAATGTTCCCATTATGCGACCTTTACCACCCATCAAGCTGGTACCGCCAAGAACAACCGCTGCGATAGCGTCTAGCTCGTAGCCCATACCCGCTGTTGGTTGTGCCGAAGACAGACGAGACGTCACGATAATGCCAGCAAGCGCTGCCAACATACCGCAGATGGCGTATACACCAATTTTTACACGGTCAACGTTGATACCAGAAAGGCGCGTTGCTGATTCGTTGCCACCAAGTGCGTACACGTAGCGACCAAAACGAGTGTGGTTCAGTAGGTACCAAGCTGCCGCAAAGACAATCACCATCAACCAAACTGGAACCGGGATACCAAGTGCGTAACCTGTACCAAACCATGCAAATGCATCTGCTGTGTCAGTAAAGCCCGTAGAGATAGGACGGCCGTCGGTGTAAACCATGGTTACGCCGCGTAGTAACGTCATGGTAACCAGTGTTGCGATAAAGGCTTGAACCTTACCTTTGGCAATGATGATACCGCTGATCGCCCCCAAAGCTGCACCAGCGAACAATGCAGTCGGAACTGCGATAAGCACAGGCACTTCTAATGCAATCATGCTCGCGGCAAACGCACCACATAGTGCGAGTACAGAACCTACGCTTAGGTCGATGCCTGCGGTCAGGATAACCAACGTCATACCTACCGCGATGATTGCGTTAACTGAGGTTTGACGAAGGATATTAAGAATATTGTCTACCGTAAAAAAGTTCGGGTTCAAAAATGACACGACAACAATCAAAAATAACAGTGCAATCAGTGACTTTTGTTCAATCAGCCACTCTTTAGTGAACAGCTTCTTGCTGCCCGTTTCGTTTGGTTTGCTCATGGTATTAGTACTCATGCTGCTTCCTCATTGATCTTCTTGCCTACGGCACAAGCGAGTAGTGTTTCTTGGTCGGCGTCTTTCGCATCAAATTCGCCCGTGATTCGACCTTCGTGCATCACCATTATGCGGTCACTCATGCCTAGCACTTCAGGCATCTCAGAAGAAACCAAGATGATGCTCATGCCATCGGCTTTAAATTTGTTGATTAGCTGGTAGATTTCTTTCTTCGCACCCACGTCGACGCCGCGAGTTGGCTCATCCAGAATCAGAACTTTGGGTTTGGTCATCAGCCCTTTTGCGATTGCCACTTTCTGCTGGTTACCACCAGACAGGTTGCCAATGATTTGGTCTCGGGTTGGCGTTTTGATGTTGAACAGTTTGATGAAGTCTTCTACCGCCACGACTTCTTCGCCATGTTGGATTTGGAAGCCTTTGGTAAGTTTATCCAGTGCACACAGAGACATGTTCTCCTTCACGGATAAGCCAAGCACCAAGCCATCGCCTTTACGGTCTTCAGAGATGTAAGCAATACCATTCGCCAAGCCATCTTGTGGGCTAACCGGGTTAATGGTCTTATTGTCTAAGTTGATGACGCCACGCTCACTTGGTAGCGCGCCGTAAATCACTTTCATCAACTCTGTACGCCCCGCGCCCATCAAGCCTGACACACCAAGGATTTCACCACGTTGAAGCGTGAAGCTAATGTCATGAACACCCGAGCCCGTCAAACCAATCACTTCAAGACAAACATCACCATGCGTCACATCGATACGCGGGTATTGCTCTTCCAACTTACGACCAACCATCATTTCGATGAGTCCATCTTCGTTGGTGTCTTTAACTTGGCATTCGCCAATGAACTTGCCGTCACGTAACACAGTAATGTCATCACAGATTTCGAAGATTTCTTTCAGACGGTGTGAGATGTAAACGATGCCGCAACCTTGGTCGCGAAGTTCGTTAATCACTTTAAACAGCGATTCCGTCTCTTTGTCGGTCAACGCATCCGTTGGTTCATCCATGATGATGACTTTGGATTCGAAAGACAGCGCTTTGGCAATCTCCACCATTTGCTGCTCACCAAGACTTAAATCACCAAGCAATGTTTTTGAAGAGTGCTTTACGTTAAGGCGTTGAAGCAACTTATCTGCTTCTTCGTACATTCTGCTCCACTGAATACGTCCCATCGTGCCGGTAAATTCACGACCTAAATAGATGTTTTCAGCAATCGTCAGCTCAGGGATCAAGTTCAATTCTTGGTGAATGATACTGATGCCCGCTTCTTGAGAATCACGCGGACCTTTAAACGCCGCTGGCTGACCTTGATATTTGATGCTTCCTGCATCCATGTGGTAGATGCCTGTAAGCACTTTCATCAAGGTCGACTTACCTGCCCCGTTCTCGCCCATCAGCGCCATCACTCGACCCGGGTATACATTAAGGCTGGCTTTATCCAACGCCTTAACACCCGGGAAGGCTTTCTCAATGTCGCTTAGTTGTAGAATGGCTTGAGTCATAATTTGTCCTCAATTAGTTGTGGCTTAAAACACCACGCCAGCTTGGAAAATCACGTTCGCATACGGTGTGCACTCGCCTGTTCTAACAACAGCGCGGCTTTGTTCTGTACGAACTTTAAAATCTTCATGCGATACATAGTTAATCGCGATTTGCTTACCTGTTTGCTCACTCTCTTTGGTTAGTTCAGAGATCAGCGCATCGTGGTGAACTGGGCTAACTGTTGCGAATTCTTCAGCAATGATGACCCCTTCAATTTGGGACTCAGACAGAATCACGCGAACGGTATCAAGGAAACCAGGTACGCCATGAGTCAACGCTAAATCAATACGTTGTACATGATCAGGAATTGGCAAGCCCGCGTCACAAATGGTGATTTCGTCGGTATGACCCAGCGTCGCCACCAAGTAAGAAATTTCTGAGTTAATTAGGGTACTTTTTTTCATCTCATCGACCTTTCGGTTACACGTTCATACAACTGTGAGTGTCTCTCTTGGACTAATTTCTATATTGACAAAACACTCATCGAAACGTTTCGATGCAATAATAGAACGCCAAGGAGAATTGACCAGTCGCAGATCGATAAGGTGTGAGAATGATCCGTAATTGAGTGCTAACTGATTAAGAAAAAGATATTGAGGTCACACTTCGCCATCGAAACGTTTCGATGATATCTATTGAACGGGAGAGAGACTTCCATTCAATCGGTATTAATCTGAATTCATAAGTCGGACGAATGAGTTGAAGACCTTTTCGCTGGAATAAATCTGTTCAATTTATGAGACGGTGACACCTGTGAACATGAAAAAACCTCACACAGCATCACAAATATCGGAAACCTGACTGACTTTCGAAAAACACACACTTACAATTTCCTCGAATACAAGGAAAGTATCATCATCCGTTCGATACCTCAGGTAGGCACCAATAGGTAATACTCTCAGGTTAGAAGCGTTTGTAGGGACACAAACGGAAAGTAAGAAATACATGAAATTAAGCAACAGAGTCGTTTTGCTTGTCGCCCCTGTCATTCTAATTAGCGCGCTGGTGTCGAGTTACATCATCTATAGCATTCAAAAAGTCACGCTAATCAAAAGGGAAGACAGCTATATCCAGCTGCAAATGGAAAAGCTCGCTGGACAGTTTCGCCAAGCCAACATTTTTCTCAACAGTTATGCCTATACCTTGGGTAAAAGCGAGGTACTGCAAGATTATTTTGTAAATCATGATAACCGCTATCGTGAGAGGCAACTGTTCAAACGTTTAGATGAAACCATAGAGGTGCTCAGCCACGGGTACCGAGGGGATGCCAACATGGCGATCCTCGATGGTAGACAAGACCTTCTCTACTACACCGAAAATCAATATTACGAATCAAATGGTCGAGTGGACCCTAAGATCCTTGAGTATGTCGACAAAAGCTATAAAGCCAATGGGGATGTCAGCCATACCGGTTTTATTTACAACAGCAGCGGGCAAAGCATTCTATTGCAATATGAGTTGTTTGATAAACGTACCGGAGAACCCCCGTTAAGCTTTGACCCACAAAACGTTTTCTTTGTTATCGTGTCTGTGTCACTCGAAGCGTTCAATGACATCAAACATGAGATCGAATTTGATACGCACAGCGTGATTACCTTTTCTGACAAGCCGATTATCTTAGATATTCCCCTCGCCCAGACGATTGAACTTCTACCCCATTTCTATGCCATTTTATCGCCAGCAGAATATCTGATGTGGAATAAGGTCGATAAGGTCTGGCTAGAACTGGCATTGTCGTTTGGCATTGCCTCGTTTTGTACCATCACATTAATTGTCTTGGTGCTGTATCGTTACGTACTTAGCCCGGTATCCCACTTAGACAAACAGCTTAGAGAAATTGAGTCCAACAAGCGTGCTAACATTGAAAAACTAGACACTGATGACGAGATTGGACGCCTTTCTTCTCGCTTCTTTGATATGTATGAAGAGCTGAACAACGTCTACCACAAGACCAAGCGTTTGGCAGAAACCGACCACTTAACTCAACTTGCTAATCGTCATCGCTTCCACGAACTTGCAAGCCGTGAACTGGCGGATCCTTCAGATCAGCTTTGGGTAATTTATATTGACCTAGATAACTTCAAATACGTCAACGACAAATACGGTCACGAACTGGGCGATAAGTTGCTGCAAGTCTTCTCCAGACACATCAAAAATGCGTGTCAGAAGTTCACTCAACAATACAATAGCCCATGTTTCGGTGCGCGTTTGTCCGGTGATGAGTTCGCAATCTTACTCAGTTCTAATCAAGAGAATAGCGATATACCCGATCTGTTTGCCGCGGAGTTGCTAAAGCCAATTAACAACTTAACTCAGTCAGCGAAAAACTCATTTCCAGTAACAGCCAGCGTGGGTATCGCTCAATACCCAACAGACGGTGGTGATATCGCCAAGCTCTTATCGAGTGCAGACGCAGCAATGTACCAAGCTAAGCGTGCTGGTAAAAACCAATACGCTTACTATTCTGCAGCACTCAATATCGAGGCTCAACGTCGTAGCCAAATTGAACGCGCATTGCGCAAAGCTAACGTTGAAGAAGAGTTTCATCTTGTTTTCCAACCATACATGAACAGTAATGCCAACGAGATAGAAGGCTTGGAAGTCCTATTACGTTGGGAAGCTGAAGGGATCGGTTCAGTACCACCAAAAGAGTTCATTCCTATTGCTGAACAAACCGGTTTGTTCGAAAAGATTGACCGCTGGGTATTCGCGAATGCCATGGCGGAATACCACCAGCTCAAAAATATCTTTGGGAAAGACATTATTTTGTCCATCAACTTATCGTCTGCAGAACTGAACTCACTGTCTATGGCGGAATTCATCCATGATAAAGCATCACAAAATGGTGTTCCTGCGCATTGTATTGAGCTAGAAATTACCGAAACTTTTGCGTCTGATAAACAAGGTACAGCCCTACTCGATGAGCTATCGAGACTAGGTTACAAACTGGCAATAGACGACTTTGGTTCTGGTTATACTTCTTTGACGCAGTTAGTGCAGTACCCGGTACAGAAAATCAAATTTGACCGGGAGTTTTTGTTAACCCTGATGAACACCGATAATGGGCATGTCATCAAACCAATTATAGAATTGTGTCATGCACAGAATAAGACCGTTACGGCTGAGGGCATTGAGCATAACGTGATGCACGAGTGGCTTTCTTCTTACCGCTGCGACTTTATGCAGGGCTATTTGTTTGGCAAGCCAATGAACAAAGAGCAACTCGATCATTGGTGGAAATCTGCAAACGATCAGCCGTTCAAGAGCACGCACATCGCTTAGTGGGTGAAGCAAATCTTCAAGAAAAAAGCAGCATTCTAAGTGCTGCTTTTTCGTCTTATTACGGCTTGCAAAAGTTTGCCGAACCTATTTTCAATTACATGCGTTTCAGCATATTCAGAGTAATGTTTGCAGAATTGTCTGCAGTTGCCTTCTTCAGGTCTGAGTAAACAACATCTGCTGAGCCATCCGCTTTATCAGAGATCGTACGGATAACCACGTAAGGTACGTTGAATGCATCTGCGACTTGACCTAGCGCTGCGCCTTCCATTTCTACCGCCATCGCGTTGTATTCTTGGTAAATACCGGTTACCTTCACTTTGCTCGCAATGAACTGGTCACCTGATGCGATAATGCCTCGATAAACACTCTCTTTCCCAAGTGTGTCAACGGCAGCATCGAATGCATACTTTTGCAGTGTTTTATCGGCGTAGAAGTAACGCTCTTCATAATCAGGCAGCAAGCCTTTCGGCATGTTAAATGCGGTTAGGTCCACATCGTGTTGCACCAAACGCGTAGAGACGACCACGTCTAGCGGATCCAATTTCGGATCACTTGCGCCCGCAATTCCTGTAAAAATAAGTTGGTCAACACCGAAAGATTCAATCAGAAGGGTTGTCGTCATCGCTGCATTGACTTTACCAACACCCGATTGAGTCACAACGACCGTTTTTCCCTCTAACTCACCCATATAAAAGCGATGGCTACCGATTTTCTTTACTTGTTGATTTTGGATTTTTGGTAATAGCGCTTCAACTTCAACATCCATCGCACCAACGATACCGATGGTAGAACCTGCAACGGAAGGAAGTGAGTACGCAGCAAGCATGAGAGCAAGAGATTTCTTCAACATGGGAGTCCTGAAATGTAATACGTGTCACCAAAGTGTGACGCGACGCAGATTATACAACACATCCCAAACCAAGCAATCGTTTGCATTGGTCAATGCATACTGATTGGCTAAGAAATTCTCAATTAATGAGAAAGACTTAGCCATTTTTGGTTTTCATTGAAGAAGCTACACGCTCTTTTGCGCTAACGGTTGGCATAAAATAGTCACACGCTGGACGTTTTGCATCAGTGGGATGCCCCCATGCACCGCAAATATCTGCGCTACCTTTTTGACGAGTAAACTGGCGGCATTGCCCGCATCGATAGTTCATCACTCTTCCTTGAGTTCGTTGATCTGATTAAGCCTGTTAAGCGAAGTCTCACTTTGAGTCGAGGGCTTTTTCTACCGCTGCTTTCGCGTGGATTTCAGTTGTGTCATAAAGCTTGACGTCAGTGTGCTGAGATTCAACTAACATCGCGATTTCAGTACAACCCAGAATGACTGCTTCAGCCCCCTGTTCCACGAGTTTCTCAATAATAGTAAGGTAGTGTTGGCGCGAATCATCATGCACTTCGCCTTTACACAATTCGTTGTAGATAACGTCATGAACAATCGTCTGGTCATCTGAACTGGGTACGACGACATCAACACCAAATTTATCGATAAGTCGCTGCTTATAGAAGTCTTGTTCCATGGTAAAACGCGTACCAAGTAAACCAACCTTCTTAATGCCATCCACCACAAGCTGCTCTGCGGTCGCATCGGCAATATGAACAAGCGGTACATTAACAGCCTGCTGAATTTGGTCTGCGACTTTGTGCATCGTGTTTGTACAAATCAAAATAAAATCTGCACCGCCCGCTTCCACTGATTTTGCTGCCTGCGCGAGAATGATTGCAGTATCATCCCAACGGCTTTGGTGTTGCAGCGTTTCAATTTCGGCGAAATCGACGCTGTACAAGCAGACTTTACCTGAATGCAAACCACCTAAGCGCGCTTTCACTTCTCGGTTAATAATTTGGTAATAGTTTGCGGTAGACTCCCATGACATGCCACCAATCAGACCTATCGTTTTCATTTTCTTCCTTGTATATTTAGCTTTTGTTCAACTTTTACAGAAACTAGCATAACTTACTGAAAGAAAGGTTTATTTTTGATCAATGTTTTATACCCAAGTAACCTCGAGATGCTAGGTTCAGCGAGAATGACTTGGTTTGTAGACGCGGCGACGATTTAAAGATCTAGTCACTCTAAATCAAGAATCGGCAACAAAGTATACAAGCCAAGACCCTTACTATTTGCAAAGAGTGCCCTTCGGGAGCGTGTCATTGCCCCGCTTTTTTAATTAAACCAATGGCTGCGTCAAACAACTTGGAAAGAGCTGGCTATTACACGGTGTTGTTTTCCTTGAACTCGAATCAATGACAATGCTCTGAATCCTGCATCTTGAAGTCACTTGGGTATACAATTCATTTAAACTATTTATCAGAAAAACTTTATTTCAAATGTACTCGTCATTTAATCATTAATTAAAAATATTATGACTATCCACAAACATTATTTATTGAGAAGTCATCATTAAATACCGATTTTTAATACATGCCTTAATCTTTGATATTCACTTAAAGCTATGCGATCCACTTCTGTAGCAACAGGCGCATTTATTATTGGATACCAATTGACAGATTCTGCTTCTAGGCTCTGAATATCTCCCACCCAATCAGTGACTACATAATAATGAAGCAATTGAAGTTCGGTGGTTGGGTGATATAAAGAACACAAATACCCGCACCTTTGCGGTCTGATGTTTAGCTCCTCGTCTAATTCTCTCAGCAATGTCATGGACTGACTTTCGCCTTGTTCCATGTGCCCACCGGGTATCGCGATCATACCTGGGTCAGAGTCCTTGTCCTTCGATCTTGTTTCTAATAACACTTCATCATCCTTAACTAGGATAAATGAGACACACTCATGAACTTCCATCTTCAATGCCTTCTGCTAACAGTTTTATAGCACGCTAACATAAAAAGTTTGGATGATGTGGATGGTGAACACGAATAACTTAACGATATACAACAATCTAGCTGGCCGTTTGGTTGAATATGCCCCGCAACCCATAGTAGCTATCAATACATTCACCTTTATTCAGTCATGATTTGTTACGACTAGGATCACAGTCTAAAAACTTTTCTCCGAATGACCAGTTAGAAATAAGTTCATTGAATTCAAACAATATTTTTATTAAAAGTATAATTAAACGATGTTTTATTGAGTATCCATCTCAGTAAATATTGGTAAACACAGTTTTATTAATTAGCCAAATCGGCTAGTATTTGTTCTGAAGATTTTTAAAGTCATCAATTAACCTCTCAATATTGATTAAATTCAGTAAGTTAGTTGGATAGTCTTTACCAAATACTAAAAATATTTGAGTAATAGGCGTCGCTACGCATAATAAGCAACATTGGGAATAGAGTTAAATTGATGAGCATGCTGTATTAACGACTGCACGAAGCAATCGCTAAATTTGTTGCACCAAGAGTTTTATTTAGTACAAATGAAAAAGCTATTTTTATTATTGATATGGACATCGCTGGCAGTTTCTCCTTTTGCCTTTGCTCATCATTCAGGCAAAGCGACAGAAACAAAAGCCACTAAACAACTTGTTGAAAAGACATATAAAGAAGCCAAGTTGGAAGGCGTCATTGACTTCAGTTTATTCAATGATGCGTTCTTAGCTTATAAGAAAACCTCAGACCGCAAAAAGCCACTTTTGACTATCATCGATTACAGTAAACCATCTACTGAAAAACGCTTTTATGTGGTCGACTTGGACAAGAAGAAGCTCATTTTTAATACTTATGTCTCTCACGGCGTAAACAGCGGCAAGAAGACCGCAACGAAGTTTTCTAATGTTGTGAACTCTCGTAAAACTTCTCTAGGAACATTCTTAACCGATACCACATACTATGGTTCTAACGGTTATTCACTTCGCTTGGATGGACTGACATCCGGCGTTAACGATAAAGCACGAGAGCGTTACATCGTGGTTCATGGTGCAGACTACGCGAATCCTTCTTTCATTAAGAAGAATGGTTATCTTGGTCGCAGTTGGGGTTGCCCCGCTCTACCACAGAAGCTATCACGAGAAATCATCGACACCATTAAAGGTGGCAGTGTTATCTACGCTAGCGCTTGAAGTTTCTTGACCTAATGTTGAAAAGGGAGCTGATACGCTCCCTTTTTTAATGCGACAAAAAACTGTTCATCCTTTCAGCAAGTCGTTAGTATACGCAAGCGCCACCTTCAGGCAGCAAACGAATATCGATTCCATAGTGTTTTAGGGTTAGTTTTGGTTCACGTATTTCGCCTTTTGCTTTTGTTGTCACTCTCCCTGTTCTCAGGGCAAATGCTTGCAGCGCAAAATCAGCCATCCTCAGAATTCCACTACACGCATTCAGAAAAGCTTTATAAGCTCACTCAATACGATTATCACGCAATAAAAGCGCCTTATCGTGCATGGAATACTCGCGACTCTTGGAGTCCAGACGGTTACTTTCGTCACCTAAAACGTGATTTGCTTGGTTTACTCCCTTGTCGCCGTACATCCGGTAACGATGGTGATTTACCACTAAATATAACGCCCGACTATCACCTGTTAGTCGCGTTTTTGTCTCCATCACTGTTGGACATAGCGCTCAAAGCAACGCCATTACCCGATGCTGCCGATGTATTTGCATACCGTCGCTCGTATCATCTAGCTAGATGGAAGCAAGCCAATTTACTGTACGTGTTTGCACACAGTCGCGACGCTTAGCTCGCACATTGACTGTACTGACACAATATGGAAACCGTCAGTACCAGCCATGGATGATCTCATCTGAACACCGAATTAACTCGAGATCCTGATTATGAAAAAAATCGCGACTATTGCCACTTTGGCGCTTATTACTTTATTCACAACAACTACGCACGCAGCAAAACCAGAAGAAATGAGCAACAGCGTTCTGATGGAGTGTGCCAATGCTTCTAACGCACGAACAGCGGTTCCTGAGCACCGTGCAATGTTTCGTCATTACTTAATGGCAGAACGTGGGTACACATTCAGCCAGCTTTCTTCGGCAGAGACCGAATTCAAAGCAAAAGGCATGGATGAAACCAAAATGGAACAGCTCTACAAAACTGAGTGCAAAGAAGCAGGCGAATACCTTTATAACAATGGTTACTGATTCCAGCTCATTTCAATTTACGTAGAGAACCAAAAAGGCGCGATCATCGCGCCTTTTTTGCTTTTCGAGCTTCAGGTTTATAAGACTATGGCAATTGCGGCGTGGTTTTCGATTTACTCCAAGCCTTACGCACCTTCACCAATACAAAGCTCATAATGGCAATGGTCAGGGTAATCACCGGTGCAGCCATCAATCCCATGGTCACAATCTTGTTAAGCTTCTCTGGCAGTAGAGGCAATAATAAGCCTAAACCACACAGCAGCAGCGTCCATAGAATCGCACTCAACCATGCGAAGTAATGGAACTTACTCACGCGATTAACGCGCAAACCCATCATTAAAGGCAGCAAAGAACGCACAACCGGAATAAAGCGCGCACAAAACAATGCAATCAAGCCATGCTTACCAAGTAACATGTCAACTTGCTCCAAGCGTTTTGCGGGAACTGCATTTACCCAACCCTGCACCTTTGGTAAACGGTTTAACCATTTGCCTTGTAGGTAAGCAGCCCAGCTTCCCATTGCCGCACTCACTACGATCACTAACATGATCATCACTGGGTCCAATACACCCACCGCCGCTAAAGTGCCTGAAAGCACAACAACACTATCACAAGGGAAAGGCGCCGCAGGAATAAAACCACTCTCAAGAAAAATAAGCGCACCCACAACAAAGTAGATAAGTCCTGCACTACCGGGTGCCATCAGTGCAGTAAAATCCTGGTGCCACAAAGCAAACAGCACCTGCGCAATTGAATCAAACATAACAAACTCCTAAACATCACAATCAAACTTCGAAAATTAATGAATAGGAATTACCGCGCATGAATAAAGCGATAGATCAGGTTGGACTCTTGCCCTGCCCCCAGCCGATATTTGGAGTGCGAATAAAAGATTTGAATGACAGGCAACGCTACGTCAGTAAACTCGCGTTTGTTGAAATCCTGCACGTCATTTAGCCAACGTGCAGGCAGCACATCGAAATCATCCGAATCTGGCGACGTATTGGAATGGTTGACGCGGAGTGCATTGCGGCTGAATAAACTCACAGCGACTTTACGTGAAGGAGAAAACGGTGCTTTCTCTAGATGCGCCTCACCATCAATCAATGAAGAGGTGTAACTGACGGCGTAGGAGATTTTTGGTGACGGTGAAGCCTGACTCAACCCAAAAGCCATCAGCGCAACAAAGAGTCCTAATACAGAGACTAAGTAAGCACGCACAGAATTCACCTAAACCACAACGATACGCTGTTGTAACTCCGTGCGTGCAAATTTGCAATTCAAATTCTTAATCGATAATAAAAAGAGCGTTTTGCAAATGATTGTTGGCGCGATTAGGCGATGATTTAACCTTCAATTTACTCTTTAGCATAAGGGTAGTTTTCAAACATTTTCGTGACTTCTTCCGAGATCAACTCTTCGCGCTTTTCAGTACTCATTGACTCGGTGAGCTTACGGCTAGAAACCCCCTTCCACACCACTTGATTGGCTTTAGTATCGACAAGCTCAACGACCAATTTGCCGTACTTCTTCTCTTTGTAACGCTCAGGACTGGACGTCACCACACCAAAACTGTTCCAACCGTAACCGACACTAAAACTTGAACCAGAAGATACGATCTCCGATTCTTTGATAATGTCGTGGTGCACATACAGATCACCGCCGCTTTTCACGCGCGACATTCCTTTTGATTCCAGTTGAGCTGCTAACCCTTGCTCAATGCGACGAGCATCCAAACTGGTTGGGGTGTCTGATTGTTCACCAAAATCAAACGTCTTGTAGGATGAGAAATCCGCTTGCTTGTCAACATCAGTGGTTACCGTGGTACAAGCAACCACCGAGATAGCAAACAACATTGCCAATAAACCTTTCCACATACTCTTTCTCCTCTCTCTATCGAGCCGGTCTCTCGGCAAGTTGTGGTATTCAATCTTACGAACCTGAGAAAATATTGAATCATTTCAACATTTAGTCTTGACCATGAATGCCAAGTGTTCAAATTCAAGACGTAATAGAGACTAAGAACAGAGTAAAACACTGGTTGAGAAAGAGAGTGAAATCGTATTCAGAGCGACATATTGCCAACAGTGCTGTGCGCTTTTTGAACGAATCGGTATTTATTTACTCACTAAGCAACTTATTGAGCAAAAAAGACTTTTCTTTTGCACTCAATCTGGCATATTGAATGAGTCCTATCGATGCGCGGGCATCGTATAATGGCTATTACCTCAGCCTTCCAAGCTGATGATGCGGGTTCGATTCCCGCTGCCCGCTCCAAGCTTTCCCTAAGCTAACTTTTTATCAGTTCCCTAAAATACCCTTTAAACTCGTACTTCATTGCTATCATGCTGTGGCTGTAATCGATCTCTGTATTTGCTACCTCTAACTGCAGGCATAAAAAAGCCCCTGCAGAGTGCAGGGGCGCGTCTTCGTTATTGTGTTCCCCATATCTTTGGGGTTAATCCAACTGAAGTGTCGTGAACGTGTCGTTTTTCAGCCCGCCACCAGCGCGTTTCTTCATGGTGACCTCAACCGATCGCTTCCCTTCATTGATGCGATAACGTATGGCTTGAGCGAGATATTTATCATTTCGCTTGAAGTCCCTAGCATCAATCTTTAACGTACGATTCTGACGATTCACCGTGCAGCGGTAATCCCAATCGTTTTTGCCATTTTTCAAAGCCAGCAAAATACGTTGACCCGATGTTCCCGCTGATTTAATCCCGCGAGGCTGCTTATCAATAGCCAGTGCCAACCCTGCTTTACACAACTGATCTGCACTAAAAGCAGGTGCTGCGTATGCGTACCCAGAGCTGAGCATAGCGGCGGTCATCGTTACAATTGAGAAAACTCGATTAAATGTCATCGTCCGTTCCTTAAAACTTACAAAACAACGTACGCATTAAAACAACATCACCGAACACTGTCAAGCATTAATGGTATGGCGTTTAGTTAATCATTCAGAACAGTTACTCAATTGTATCGGACGGTGGAGCAAACAAGCACCGCCAGCGCTGACGCCAAGACAAATTGGGACGGGTCACCTCTTTGAACATGTCTTTCCATTCTGCAAACGTCACGGTAATAGGATTAAAGCTGTTAACGGGCTTTGAGATGCCATAACGGACGGTTTCTACTTCAGGCTCGAACGTCCCGAACATGCGATCCCAGATAATCAATACACCAGCGTAATTTTTATCAATGTATTGACGATTCACACCATGATGAACTCGGTGATGGGATGGTGTATTGAAGACCCACTCCAAAGGGCCAAGGGACCGAATCGACTGAGTATGAACAAAGAATTGCAGACCAAGATTGAGCAGTACAACAAACACCACCCATTTAGGATCAAATCCAATAATGACCAGTGGCAACCAGAATAACCACATACCCGCTAGTGGGTACATCAGGCTTTGGCGAAATGCGGTACTGAAGTTCATACGCTCTGAACTGTGGTGCACCACGTGCGCTGCCCACATCCAACGGATACGATGGCTTGCTCGGTGGAACCAATAATAGAAGAAATCTTGCAAGACCATGAGTAACAGGAAGGTAGAAACCGTCATCTCGATATCAAACAAGCGCCAACCAAACCACCACAAATACAGTTTAGCGATCAGCAGTCCTGTTAAGATATCTGTCGCTTGATGAAGCCCAGCCAATACAAAGTTACACACGACTTCTGGCAAGTAATATCGCGCACTCTCAGGTAATCGACCACCACGTTGCCCAAACCAATATTCTGCCGCAATACAAAGAAAGAATATTGGTGCGAGCAACATCAACAATAAATCAGGATGTTCCGTAATCTGTGACCATTCCATAGTCCGTTCCTACCATTTCGCGTAATGATCTTCGGTGAGCCCCATCACCTCATCGAGTTCGTGTTTAATGCCATTGTCATCAATCAAATAACCAGAAAAGTAACCGACAAACTGACGAAAGTTACTCTTCAAAAACCAGAAGTTCTTTTTCTCTGATCGTTGATTTTTAGGCTTGAAGATCAAGTCGATGCGCTTGTCTTGTGAGGTAATTCGCCATGACGCTTCTTGATGCATGCGAGAAAACTCGAACTGTACAGGCGGCATCAAGTGGCGTTCGCCATCAATCCATATGACGTTTTCACAATACCCAGTTTCATTCACACCAGCCGCAAGGTTCAGTCCTATCCGTTTGTCTTCCCTTTGGTGATTGATGCTCGCCCATCGCCAACTGGTCTCTCTGCGCATGTAACCAGCAGAGAAATCATACCCAGCGACTGCGTTGGTGAGATCTTGTGGCTGCCCTTTCACACTCATTTGACCTTGTATAGCGAGCGCGTTGTGTTTTTGAGTGTAGGGTCCAGCCCGAATATGCTGTTGGCGTGCAGAGCATCAAAGGCAAACTTTCTGGCTCAGGCGTTAACCTTATGTCAGCTTGAATAAGGTCTGTTGAAAGCTGTATGTGCCAGAGTCCATTTTCAATGTTGAACTGGATGGTGTCACTGGCGAGATAGGCTTGGGCTGTTCCAACTAGAAGGTTGTGTTTGATAGCCCATATTGAGCGGCTTTAGCCACTGCTGCTCAACAAGTTCATGAGTTTCGATATCAAACACATAGCAAAAGCCAGACGCCAAATAGCGAATATCAGCAATCGCGACACCAATGATGTATTTCTCTGTCACGATCGAGATGAACTGGAATTGCTTATAGTCGAATCGCTTACGCCAACTCGATGCAGGCTGGTCCATCTCATTAAGATACTGAAACGCATCCAACTGAAGCGATTCGGGAATCGATGCTAAATGACCAAATTGAGGTAATCCATTCGCTTGAATAAAGGGATTCAAAGGCGTTTGCACATCCATGCTCGCTATTAATCAATGACACACCATTCGATATTAACATTAATTTAACAACAAACAGTTTGCGCCACTGCACAACATTGATTCACATACCGACTTAAAATGAACCAAAATGTGAAACCAGTCACCCATATTCAAACTATTAAACGGTTAATTAGAGCTTTATACCCAAGTAACCTCGAGATGCTAGGTTCAGCGAGACTGACTTGGTTTGTAGACGCGGCGGCGATTTAAAGGTTTAGTGGGTCTAAATCAAGAATCGGCAACAAAGTATACAAGCCAAGGCAGCTCGCCCTTTGGGAGCGTGTCATTGACCCGATTGCTGCGTCAAACAACTTGGAAAGAGCTGGCTATTACACTGCGTTGTTTTCCTTGCTCTCGAATCAATGACAACACTCTGAATCCTGCATCTTGAAGTCACTTGGGTATAACTTAGGTTACACAACAAGCAAGATTATGAAAGCTTCACCTCACTAACGCTTTTAATGGCTCATTCTCCTAATCCAATAACTCTGTCACGACGTCGGTCTTTACAGAGTTAGCGATAAAGCAGTTTTCATGTGCCATATGATGCATTTTTTCTAACTGTTCACGTGTCGGCTGTTTGTCTCCTGAAAAGACAATGTTTGGTCTAAGTGTCACTTTTGAAACCCACTCTTTACCATTTTCTCCCGTTGTAAGTTCGCCAACCGCTTCATCTACGTAGGAGTCGATCACATAACGGCGTTTAGCAGCAATAGAGAGAAAGACCAGCATATGACAGCTTGAAAGTGCCGCAATAAACGCTTCTTCTGGGTCCACATTCTCAGCTACAGATAAAGGCAATGGAACAACATGAGGAGATGGCGAAGCAGGAACACAAAGCCCACCATCAAACTGCCAAACGTGCGCTCGGCTGTATTGATTATCACTGAAAATTTCGTCGGTTTGACGTTGCCATTTAATCACTGCGGTATGTTGACTCATTGCAATTCCCTGCCCTGTCGTTTCGCACTCCAAAAGGAGATGATTTCAAAAGAGAGCTAAGTAGACCACAACCTAGGGCTTACTCCCACTCACAAGGCAGAAAATGCGGGTATAGAGCGATCAAATCACTTGGTTTGAATCTGTTTGTTGCTTTCGGCAACGGTCAATCAAACGCTGCCCTTGATGAATATTAACTTGCAGTCGGTTGATCAACTTTTGCAATTGTTCAATATCAGGAATCTGCTTGTTCTTAACTTGAGTTTCGATTTCTAGCGCCTGATTCGCCAGTGTGTCTAACCCAAGATTCAACGCCATCCCTTTAGCGGTGTGCAAGGTGCTGTAAAGTGACGATAAGTCTTCTGCCATGAAATACTCAATCAACTCATCAACCGATTTTTCGAAATCATTCACTATGCTTTCAAGCAGATCTAACAGTGCATCAGGCTCCTCTTTGAGCATTTCTACCGTCTCAGAATGAGTCAGCTCTTCTTCTGTCAGTCTCAGCCTCTCAATTGGTTCACGATGTAACTCAACCACGTTTTCAGCTTGATCCGATACGTCATTTTGCACAGGTAAACGAGAGGCAAACTGCTTGAGCGCATCAGCAAAGCTCTCTCGCTGCAATGGTTTGGTCAGTACATGGTCAGCACCCGCGTCGATAAAGTTATCGTGCGCTTCTCTAAACACATCGGCGGTGTAAGCAAACAATAAGGTCTTCACACCAAGCTTCTCTCGGATAAATCGCGTCGCCTCAACCCCATTCATCTCCGGCATGTGATTGTCCATCAGTATCAAGTCATATTGGTTCTCTTGTGCTTTCTTAGTCGCAATCAAACCATTCTCAGCAATCTCGACCGTATGCCCTAACTTTTCACAGAAACCTTTCGCTACAATCGCATTCACACGGTTGTCTTCGGCAAGGAGAATGTGCAGATTGCGTTTATTTTCCTGCTGTTGCTCGGCTTTGGTGTTTGGCATTGCCGGCTGTTCTTTCTCTACCCAAGGGATAGGAAGATCCACTAAGAACTGAGTCCCAATGCTCTCAACACTCTTGAGCTTAATCTCTCCACTCATCAATTCAGTGAGCTTTTTGACAATCGCGAGACCAAGCCCTGTACCTCCAAACTTACGCGTGGTAGAGGTATCAGCCTGTTCGAACGAGTTAAAAATGCGACCTTGTTTATCTTCCGGAATACCAATACCAGTGTCGTTCACCGAGAGGAGAAGACGTTTTCTTTGTTCATCAAGCTCAGCGCGGATCAATACATGCCCATCACCCGTAAACTTCACGGCATTGCCTGCGAGATTGAACAAGATCTGTCGAATACGCGCGCAGTCACCGTTAAACTCGATGTTTTCTGGCACTTCGTTCTCGACGTAAAGCTGAATGTTTTTCTCTTCGATTAAAGGCTGAATCGCACTACAAACTGGGGTTAGCACTTGAGGTAAATTGAATGGTGCGGCTTCTAGTTCCAACTTGTTCTCTTCAACTTTAGAAAAGTCCAAAATGTCATTGAGAATCGTCATGAGGTGTTGACCAGAGTCCAAGATCACTTTTACATGCTCTTTGGTTGTCTTTTCTTGAGTTTCGCTGGCGATGATTTGCGAAATGCCCAATACACCATTCATTGGCGTTCTTAACTCATGGCTCATGGTTGCTAAGAATTGTGACTTGGCTTTTGCCGCACGTTCCGCCTTTTCTGTCGCTTCAGTTAATTCGTCATTGAGATGTTTGAGCTTATTCACACGATGTTGAGTTTGCAGCACAAATACGGTTACCAATAAGATGATGGACAAAAGAACAAACACCCATGTGAGTCGAGCTTCACGCTGTGCGATCTCAAGTAACTGGTGTTCAGAATACTCAACAAACTCAAAATAATGGCTTTCTAAAATCTTGTTAGTAAGCAACTCTATCTTTCGCTCACTTTGGCGCAGTCGATTCAAGAACAATGAGATGTTTTGACTTTGAGGGTTATCGCCTTGTAATGCGGCATTGGTTAGAAAGTTAAAATAGTGCTTCTCTAACCAAGAGTCATCATTTTGCGCCGCAAACTGACGTTGATAAATATTGTGTAGAGTGAGTGACTCGTACTGGTTTGCAACTTGAACACCAATTAACATGTCCAGGGTTTGCGTCGCATCGCGAACCTTACCATCAAATTGAGCTACGATATTTTTTACACGATTTTTCGTAGGCGTAAATTCAAACCAAATTGACTGTTTGAAAACCGTACATAGATTCTCGGCGGCAAGTTCAAGCTCAACCAAACTTTCGGTAATTTCGTACGTTTTTCTCTCTTCCATTGAATAGCGATTGACGACTCTGTCTCGGGCTTCTATCAAATGGTGACCAATTTCAGAAAGCGATGCGTGCAACCCTTGAGTATTTTTTGAATTCACATGGCTCATGCACGCTAACACCGCCATTACGGCAATAACGACGAATAAGGCGGCGTTCACTAAACGGAATTTATTCATTTTCAAACACCTCCAAAATTGCAGGTCTTGGGGCGCTCAAGGTCTTAAGGAAGGCTTCGATATCTGCCACGTTATCGTCGCTCATCGTTACACCCAATTGAGTCTGCGACATGATTTGTATGGCATCCGATAACTTATCAATTTGCCCATTGTGAAAGTAAGGGCTGGTTTGTCCTACATTCCGTAAGCTTGCCACTCGAAAGTAGAACTTGTCTTCTCCATCAGAGGTTCTTAAATGCCGTCCTGTGTCGAGGTTGTCATCAGGTACTTGAAAATAGCCAAACCGTTGAATCATCGCCCCACCAATATTTCGTCCTTGATGACATTGAACACAACCCACTTGCTGAAAAGTCTCCCAGCCTCGTATTGCCTGTTCATTCATAGCATCTGTCTCACCAAGCAAATAAGCATCAAATGGAGAACTTGGTGTCTGGAGCCCTTTAACAAACTCCACAATTGCACGCTTAATGTTGTTCACATCAATACTTCGGTTATCCGCTTGCTTAAAAAGCGCCTGATATGACGGCTTGGTCTGAACATATTTTTCTATCTCTTCCCAATTAGAGTCCATCTCCAATGGGTTTTGAACTGGACCATCGATCTGAGCCATTAGCGAGTTTGCTGTACCATCCCATAGAAATCGATAATTTAAGGCGGCATTAAAAACGGAGATTGAATTGCGAGTGCCAACGCCATGCACCCCAGTAGAAACAGGTGTCAATTCTGCCCCATTCGTCGAGAGATCATGGCAAGTCTCACAACTGATCGTGCCATTAGATGAAAGCTTTGGGTCTCGGAACAAGTGCCAACCAACTCGAGCTAGATCCATGTCGATCGTAGGTTTGCCATCAATTGGTTGCACCAACTGAAAATTCACTTCGTCATCATGCGTAGTACCAGCAATAGCGAAAGCGCAAAAACCTATCATCAAACATCCACATAACCCTTTTGTGGTAAGCCTTTTGTTCATAGTTCTGGGTATCCTTACCTAACCTCTTAATATGAACTTAGTTGCTTTTGATTTTTTTTCCATTACTGCCCGTATGGATATTGAGCACCCTCCCATAACTTATTGATTAATCGTGCGCAAGTTTGCACAAATCCCCCTCTTTAATATCAAGCAGAACTTGTCGACAGGACAAACATCCTTGATTGGCGGAAAGTGGCGAAAAGCTATACGATTCCGCCCCCTTTTTTGGATTCCGTCCTTGGCTGGAAATTTGAACCTAGTGAAACTTTTCGCTTTCATCACCGCATTACTTACTACTCTTTCATTCAACGCCTTTGCTCAAGACTTTCTGAGCTTTGAAGAGAGAGAGTTTCTAAACAACAAAGAATCACTAAAAGTCGGTGTTCTCGAAGGTGACTGGCTACCCTATTGGGGAGACCTAGCATCAAAAGAAGGCATCAACATCGAATACGCGGAATCTATGTTGCACGACTTGCATGTTGGTGCTGAGTACGTGCCATATAAAAGCCTCAACACTTTATTTGATGGCTTGGAAAGCGGCGAAATCGACTTAACCGTCGGCTTTGTTGCGACTCAAAAACGTGCGCAACGCTTTCTGTATTCTCAACCTATTTTCAATACGCTAAGACTGATATGGCTTCGAGATGACAGCCTCGCAGACAAACCTCTTGATGAGCTGAAATGGGTTTGTGTTAAAGATTCCAGCGCGTGCGACCAAGTTCACGCTCTGGGGTTCAAACACGTTCATGCTGTTAAGAACAACTTAATGATGACAGCATCACTCAACAGTGGCGCTGCTGATGCTGCTGTCGTGGGTCTCTCTACACTGAGTTCTTACGGCTTTAAAAATCCGAATGGTGAACTTGTTGGTAAGGTGGTTTACAACCGATCTCTTAAACCGGGAGAGGTCACGGTGTTTACTGGCAAGAACTCACCAAAGCTGATGAGCATCATCGACAAGTACATTAAGCACTCGAAAGAGTCTAAACATAGTCGTTTACACATTGAAGCCAACATCAACATTCTTCACAACGAGTTGATGTTGGATATTTTGAAGCAGCAACAAGGGCACAAAACAGTTCGTTATACGATTCAAGATAACGTATACCCATTGTCTTACCTCGACCGAGAAACAGGTGAGCTAAAAGGCTATGTCCATGACTTATTAAAGCTTATGGAACAAAAGAGCATGATCAAATTCGAATACGTGCCAACAAATGGGCGTGATGTCGATTTGATGCTTCAAGAAAAGATGGTCGATTTACTGCCTGCAAGAAACATCAACCTAACAGATAAAAAGCGCTTTATTACCACTCGCACACTTGGGTTCCTTCAATATGGTTTTATTGAGTCACTCAACGAACGAGCGAAGAAATCCGTCGCGATTCTGGATCGTTCAGGGAACTTCTACCCTCATTTTCTCGAGCATCCAGAATATGAGTTTGCTGCGGTCTATAGAGAGTTTGACTGTTTGATGAAAGCGTTTGAAGACGGCGACATTTCTCACGCATTCGTCAACCAAAGCCTGATTGACAATCATTACTACGGTGGTCAAGGGGTGAAGTTTAAGCCAGCGACACCACCCAACGATATGCCGTTGAAAATCAAATTGGGTATGGAGTTAAGAAAAGACTCGGAGTTTCTGCGCAGAGTACTAAACACGGTACTTAAGATCACGACCGACGCTGAACTAAAACAGTTAATGGATCGCCACAATAAAGTAACGGTTCAATACGGTGTCGACAAAGAAACCGTCGTCATTTGGGCGTTGGGTGGCGTCTGCCTTTTATTGGTTGCAGTACTGATTTACATCGTTAGAACCGGACATCTGACTCGAACCATCAAACGCAAAGAATACGAAACTCAGATTCGCCAAAAGCAAAACAAGTGGTTGTCGTCCGTACTGGATCAACTGCCCAATAAAATTCTGATATCGGATGACAATAACAAGCAGATTCTGGCAAACAAGCCGTTTATTAACATGCTTTCGCGCTGCAATGTCGATAAGAGCATTCCAGATGATGAACGAGAGCAAGTGCTCAAGTTGACCCGAGAGTGCGTAAACACAGATTCAGAAAGCTCAGAAACGTCTTTATGCTCTTTGGGAGACAAACACTACCGCGTTCGTAAGCAGACCCTACTCCACCCGGAAGAAGGGGCTCAATATTGCATGACGGTTTTTGATGACATCAGTGAACTTAAACAGAAAGAAACCGCACTGAAAGCATCCAACTTAAAGGCAATGCAAGCGATCGAGGCTCGCGAGCATTTTCTAGCCGTGGTTAGTCACGAACTCCGCACCCCAATCGCTGCAATGTTGGGCTTAATGGAGTTGTTAGAACAAGATTTAGAACGTTCAGAAAGCAAAGAGCTGCTAAAAAGCGCAATGCAATCTGCAGAGCGATTACAGCTGCACGTCAACGACATTCTAGATTTTTCGAAGATTGATGCGAACCAACTTCAGTTGGATGTTCATGCAGGCAATGTTTATCAAGAGCTTGGTTCAACATTAAGAAGCTTTGAGAAAGCCATAGAGCAAAAATCGTTAGCGTTTGAGTTGAACTGGACTCCGACGCCGCATGCGTTGGTGGTTCTTGATTGGTTGCGAGTCAACCAGATCATCAATAACTTATTGAGCAATGCCGTTAAGTTCACCGAACACGGTAAAGTCATTGTGAGCGTCCATGTCAGCAAAAATCAGCTTGAATTTAGTGTACAAGACACTGGGTGCGGCATGAGCACGGCGCAATTGGCTGCTCTTTTCCAACCTTTTGTCCAAGGGGATAAAAGTATCAGTCGCCGCTTTGGGGGAACTGGGCTTGGTATGTCTATCGTCAAAAGCTTGGTCGACATCATGGAGGGCAGCATTAAGGTTGAAAGCCAAAAAGAGCAAGGCACAACCATCAAGGTGCAACTTCCGATGACCAGTCAACCGCTTGATTTGACTGCTTTGGTTCCGGTTTATACAGAAAGCAACCAAGTCCAGCGTTGGCTGAATACATGGCAAGTCACGCTAGATGAATTTGAGAGCAAGCATCATGTTGTCGAGGTAGATCCGCATTACTCTAATGTGTATCCCGATTTGATTTTGCAGAAATTGAACCGTAATACGACCACGCAAAGCCCTTTGGAACTAACAGAAGCGTATCATTGGGATGGTCGTGTGTTAGTCGTCGATGATGATGCTATCAATCGACTGCTATTTAAGCGTCAGTTTGAAAAGCTGGGGGTTAATTGCCAGCTTGCAGCCAGTGGCATCGAAGCCATTGAGGTGTTAGAACAAGCGCAAGGCGACAATACGATCACCTCTTTTAGTTTGGTGATTACTGACTGCCACATGCCTGATATGGACGGCTACCAACTGACTAAGGCACTCAAAGCAGATAGTAAGTTTGCCTCTATTCCCGTTGTAGCGTGTACCGCAGAAAACTCACGTAATGTGATTGAAAAAGCGGAACACAATGGCATGGAAGCAGTACTGTTTAAGCCATACAACTTGGGCGATCTACAAGCCTTATGCGAGCAATACTTATCGAGAGCGTTTAACAGTGAGCGTCAAGAAGGCTGGCTTGAAGACTACAGCTACGAAGAAAAGCTCGAAATGGCACAGGTGATTTGTGAGGCTTTGAGCAATGATATTGCGTTGATTCAATCTGGAGAAGAAAGCCTCAAGTCCATCGCGCACCGCATCAAAGGATCAGCCGCCGCCCTCAACTTAGTCCAGCTTGGATATGTGGCAATGCAATGTGAGTCTTCAGTAGGCAGTGAGCAAGAAACTCAGGCTCGCACCGCGCTTATTAACGAATTAGCAACCATAGTCAGTACCACACAACAGTGGCTGGAAATGAGTGAGAGCAATTAATTGAATATTTTGATTGTTGAAGACGATCGACTACAAGCAACTAATCTTAAGATTTTGCTCAATCGTCTGTTTGAGGGCACGATTACTATCGTCCATCGAGGTGCTGAAGTCACGACCATTTGCGAGACTCAGCCTGTCGATCTGATGTTCTGCGATATTGATTTGCCAGACATTAACGGGGTGAACCTGTTGTCCAACCTAGCAGAAAGCGCTCGCCCTAAAGGTGTCGTGATTTTAAGTGCAATGAGCCAAGATGTGGTCGAAATCACCTACAACATGTGTTTGTCTGCGGGTTATGGCTTTGTTCGAGCGTTAACTAAGCCGATCTCTCATCAGCAGTTGAATCAGATCTTT
This sequence comes from Vibrio sp. SCSIO 43155, assembly GCF_023716605.1. Classification (NCBI taxonomy): domain Bacteria; kingdom Pseudomonadati; phylum Pseudomonadota; class Gammaproteobacteria; order Vibrionales; family Vibrionaceae; genus Vibrio; species Vibrio sp. SCSIO 43155. The sequence continues at coordinate 1,448,303 of NZ_CP071853.1, forward strand.
AATGAGTTCAAACAATACACATTGGAAGAACAAGTGGTGTCCTTGCCCATTTTGATGGGTAGGGATGAAATTAGCACTGCTTTTGAGCAAGGTTGGTTTCTCAACTATTACCAACCTCAATACTCCGCGAAAGATAACCGCCTGATCGGCGTCGAAGCATTGGTGCGTTGTCGACATCCACAACACGGCATTATTGCACCCGCACAGTTTATTACTGAGATTCAGGCTCGTAACGAGTTAGATAAGCTGTTCTGGATTGTATTAGAGAACGCGCTGCAAGACATGTCTCAACTGAAGGCAAATATCAATTTATCGGTAAACATGAATCAAAAAACACTCAAGCAACCTATGAGTGCTCGCTTGTTTGCGTTGTGCGATCAATACCAAATCGCACCTGAACGCATCACGCTTGAACTCACAGAGGACGAAGTATACGACTGCAGCGTCACGTCCTTGGCGAATCTCGCTAACTTACGTTTAACAGGCGTTGGCTTAGCGATTGACGATTTTGGTACGGGTTACTCATCACTCAGCCAACTGGCAACACTGCCATACACCGAGTTGAAAATTGACCGTCAGTTCATCAAAGATGCGTTGACGAACTTCAAAAGCCAGCAGATCACCATATCGAGCCTACATCTAGCTAAGTCTTTGGGGCTTAAGTCAGTGGCAGAGGGTGTGGAAGACACTGAAACGTTAAGTTATTTGCGCGAACTTGGTGTGGAACTGTACCAAGGATTTGTTCGCTGTCGCCCTATTCCCTTTGAGCAGTTGGAAGCTTTGATCTAATTCTAGCCAGTGGCTGTTCATTCGCGGTCACATGGTTCATATGATGAGTCTCTTTGAAATGAATACCAAATCTTTCTCACAGTACAATGTGTTAATCGTCGACGATGCACCTATCGTGGTACTGACATTACGTAACATGCTGACCAAGCTTGGCTTTTCTGACAAACGCATCTTCACCGCTCGCTTAGCCAAGGGGGCGGTTTCCATTGCTCACCAAGAGCGTATCGATCTGATCATTTGTGACTATAACTTCGGTCGAGGTATGAATGGCAAGCAGCTGTTTGAAGAACTAAAACATCTCAAATTACTCAACCATGACACGGTGTTTATTCTAGTGACCGGTGAAAGCTCTGCGACCATCGTACGCGCTATTATCGAGCTAAAACCAGACGAGTACCTACTCAAGCCTTTTAATTCCATTACGTTGCGAGAACGCATCTCAGCAGCGGTGAAACGCAAGAACGTGTTGCAGGCTATCTATCAAGCAGAACTCAATAACGACTCTCACGTCGGTTTAGAAGCATGTGAAGAGCTGATGCCTTTTCATCCCGAGTATTTTTTCATCATTGAGAAGTTCCGCGCTGATTTCTTAACGCGCCTAAAGTTGCATCACGAAGCCAAAATCGTCTACGAACAAGTTATCGAGCGAAAAGACGTTAACTGGGCAAAAATCGGCTTGGCGAACACATTGGTTTCTCTGGGGGAAAACGACGAAGCACAACGCCTAGTGCGTACTCTGCTAGAAGAGTCTCCGAACAACGTAGAAGTACGTGAATGTGCCGCGAACTTCAATATGCTGAACCGCGAAGTGCCACGAGCTATCAAACACTTGGAGCTAGCAAACAGCTTGGTTGAAGGAAATTCAGAACGTGAACTGGTGATTGTAAACTTATGCCTTGCAGAGCACGATTACCACTCAGCATTGCAGCACTATCATGCGTACATGGATATCAACAAAGATACCTATCGCAACAACACCTTCTCTAAGCTAAATTTGATCCGTAATTTGCTTTACTGCGTGCGAAAATTAGAAGGTCGTGAGGATTTGCTGGCTCAGGCGAAAAACTTGTTTAAGTCGATCACAAGCGGACCTGAAAACAAGGCAATTCAAGATGAACTCGATTTGATTGCAGCGCATATCGCCATTGAAGAAAATCAGTACGTTGCCGCATTTAAAGTGCTCAGCGATTTGTATCGCCGTAAACCTTTCGCTCACTTTTATGCACAATTTCACCTCGCTTGGTTATTGCATGAGATGAACTTCGAATCTGAGTTTTCTCAAGCCATCACTTGGTGTTTTGAAAACCTACAAACCGACTCAAGCGATACCATTCTATCGAGTAAAATTGCCCTCGGTCGCTCTTTAGAAACCGACAACGCGGAGCGCCAAGCTTGGATGCAGGAGCAATACAAGAAGATTCGTGCAGCTGAGCAAGATTACCAAGCCTTGATCGATGCCTTAATTGAGCTTCAAGCACGTTGCCCGTTGCTGAGAACGGTGTGTATTAACATCATCAAAGTGCTAACGCGTGCTTTCCCGAGCAACAAATCGTCATTGGAAGTCGAACTGCTAATTAAGCGCTGCGACAACATTGTGAAACAATTGGTTTCTAGTGAAGAGCTTGAGAAAAGCGGCTACGACAAGTTTCTTTTTCTGGCTCAAGATCGATGTCAACAGATGTCTGTGGTGAACACCCCACCTACGCAACCAGAACTGGCAAACTAGACAGTAAAAAGGGGCTCAATGCCCCTTTCATTTCGGATTACAGGTTGAAGAAACGGTTAATCCAAGTCACCTCACCAAACGCAATCAAATCGTAGATAGTGAAGAACACCGCACAGATAACGGCAAGCTTCACCAATCGAATCGCAATTAACATCATAACTTCCCACTTACCTTCTTGTCTGAGTGTCGTTGATTCCTCGCAGTTTACTGGTTTTCTTACGATCCACAACGCATGAAAACCCAGATTACGTGAGAAAGTGTGTATCACAGCCTAAGCACCTCCCCCTTGTACATTTGCTTATACATTTGGAGGCGACGGATAAATCCATTCTCTTGTCCACGCGTATCTATACCCAAGTAACCTCGAGATGCTAGGTTCAGCGAGACTGACTTGGTTTGTAGACGCGGCGGCGATTTAAAGGTTTAGTGGGTCTAAATCAAGAATCGACAACAAAGTATACAAGCCAAGGCCCTTACTATTTGCAAAGAGTGCCCTTTGGGAGCGTGTCATTGACCCGATTGCTGCGTCAAACAACTTGGAAAGAGCTAGCTATTACACCGCGTTGTTTTCCTTGCTCTCGAATCAATGACAACGCTCTGAATCCTGCATCTTGAAGTCACTTGGGTATATACTTTAAATAGCGTTTTCAATAAGTCCCAGTGGTAACACAAGGAGGGCTGTATGAAACAGATACGATTGTGGCTTCTTCCCCTACTCTTGTTTGCCAGCCAAGCGCTAGCGAGCACCGTTTGGGTATTGCCTGTCAAAGGCGCGATTGGTCCTGCCCTGAGTGATTATCTGTCGCGAGAAATTGAAGAGGCTCAGCAAAACGGCGTTGACCTCGTCATACTAAAAATGGACACACCGGGCGGGCTTGATAGCTCAATGAGAGACATCATTCACGCCATCACTACATCCACTATCCCTATCGCGACTTGGGTCGGTCCTTCAAGCTCTAGGGCAGCCAGCGCAGGCACCTACATTCTGCTCGCTAGTCATGTCGCCGCCATGGCAGAAGCCACCAATCTAGGCTCAGCTACGCCCGTTTCTCTAGGAGGTGCACCGCAACAGCCTTCTAGTGCCGACGACAAAGACAATGACGAATCGAATGATGAATCATCAGGCAAAAACTCCGACGAAGTACCTGCCAAAACCGCAATGGAAAAGAAAGTTATCAACGACGCCAGAGCATATATCAAAGGTTTGGCTCGCTTGCATGGCAGAAACGCAGAGTGGGCAGAGAAAGCCGTCAGCGAAGCTGCAAACATAGACGCTTCAGAAGCGCTAGAGTTAAACGTTATTGATTACATTGCTAACTCGCCCGAAGACTTGGTCACTGCCATCAATGGCACAGAGGTCAAAGTGAACGGCAAGCCGTATCAGCTGACGTTAGATAACCCAACGTGGGTGGAACGCGTCCCCGACTGGCGTGCAGAAATGTTGGCGGTGATCACCAATCCCAACGTGGCTTATATCCTGATGCTGATTGGTATTTACGGTCTGTTATTAGAGTTCTACAACCCTGGCATCGGCTTACCAGGTGTGCTCGGTGGGATATGCTTGTTACTCGCCATGTATGCCCTACAAATGATGCCAGTGAATTACGTTGGTTTAGGGTTACTGCTGCTCGGTATTGCTCTGATGATTACTGAAGCCTTTAACCCGAGCTTTGGCATACTCGGCTTAGGTGGTGTCGTTGCGTTTGTTCTCGGCTCGATCTTCCTAATGGACAGCGACATCCCCGGCTTCCAAATCGCTCTGCCATTGATCATTGGTATCGCTATTTTCTCTGTTGGGTTAATCGTGATTACCGTTGGCTTGCTGCTTAAAATTCGCAGCAAAAAAGCCACTACTGGACTAGAAACTTACCCGGGCAAGCTCGCAGTTGTGAGCGATGATTTTGTTGATGGAACAGGGCTTGTCCAGCTGGATGGTGCTTTGTGGCAAGCCAAGGCTGACGCCCAGCTCAAACAAGGAGACCACGTCACCGTGGTAACAATTAAAGGGTTGACCTTAACCGTGAAACCCAGTGACCGCCCTAAGGAATAGGAGGCGCGTATGATGCTCTACACTGTTGCCGTTATCATTGTTTTATTGGTTGCACTGGCAACGCAAATGTTCAAGGTGCTGCGTGAGTACGAGCGCGGCGTGGTGTTCTTCCTCGGTCGCTTCCAAGAAGTAAAAGGACCGGGCTTGATCATCTTGATCCCTTTCATTCAACAAATGGTTCGCGTTGACTTACGTACCATTGTGCTAGATGTCCCAACCCAAGATCTAATCACCCGTGACAACGTATCGGTCCGAGTCAACGCCGTGGTTTACTTCCGAGTTGTTGACCCACAAATGGCGATCAATAACATCGAAAGCTACAGCGATGCCACCAGCCAGTTAGCACAGACAACGTTGCGCTCGGTACTTGGTCAGCATGAACTGGATGAGTTGCTTTCTGAACGTGAACGCCTCAACAAAGATCTGCAATCCATACTCGACCAACAGACCGACGATTGGGGTATCAAGATCGCAACGGTTGAAGTGAAACATGTCGATCTTAACGACAGCATGGTGCGCGCCCTTGCCCGCCAAGCCGAAGCAGAGCGTAACCGCCGTGCGAAGATCATCCACGCAACCGGTGAATTAGAAGCTTCCAACAAGCTAAAAGAAGCGGCAGAAATGCTTAACGAAGCACCAAATGCGTTGCAACTTCGATACATGCAGACGCTCACTGAAATCACCACAGACAAGACATCGACCATCATCTTCCCGATGCCGATTAATCTCGTCGAAGCAGTTTCCGATATCGCCAAGGCTGTGAAGAAAAATCAGAGAGAGTCGGAACAAGAAAAAGAGTAAACCTGGTGGTCACTGAACAGGGAAGTAGAAAAAGGGAGTAGCTGTGTTCTACTCCCTTTACGAGTTCAACATTGATTGAACTTATGCGTCGGTGCACTCTTTCTTCATAATTGCCAATCCAGTTTCAAAGCAGTGACGCCATGCATACTCGACCCTTTCATCAAAGTCAGGATCACATTGGGCGACGGTTTCTAACAGGCTTTCAAACCAGACATCGATATCTTCAGGGGCGACGCCAATATTGTTATGCCCGTGCTTGTGCCCGTATTTCCGCATCATATCACGAGCATCTACAGAGGTATCCGCCATCATCACAAACACGATAGATCCTTTAAGCATCCGGATTTGCTTTTTCATGTCCACGCCATCGAACTTTTGTCTGAAGTTTTCACCTTTCGACCAAAAGTTCTCATAGAACAAATCAAAGAAGTCCTCATGGATTACGCAGCGTTCGTAGCTGTCGTTAAAAACTTCGATTACGTTCATCCCCTAGCCTCCAACCAACTTATCTATTTTCATTATGAATGTAATTTGATAATCCTACCAAGCTCGTTGGGACGGTTTTGTGGTTTCTGAACGTCGGCATACGAAGAATGCCAACCTGCCCTTCAGCCGTTCAAATTCGATTTTCAATAAAAAATAGAAAGTGATTTAAACGAAACACGTATTATCAATTCGATAAAAGTCGATATTATGGACTCACTTTCGAGGTACGCATGGTTGTCGATGCTAAGCGCATCCTCATTTGTCTAATAATATTAAGAGGATATAAACGTGTCTCATCAAATCATTACAGACCTAAACAATCGTTACACAGCTAAAAAATACGACGAAGAGAAACGCATCTCTCAAGAAGATATGGCAATCATCAAAGAAGCAATCCGCCTATCTGCGTCTTCTATCAACTCTCAGCCTTGGAAATTCATCGTAATTGAGAGCGACGAAGCGAAACAGCGTTTCCACGACACGTTTGCTAACATGCACCAGTTCAACCAACCGCACGCTAAAGCAGCATCTCACACTATTCTGCTAGCGTACGATCCACAATTCACTAAAGAGAAATTCGCGAAGCGTGTTGATGCTGAAGTGACTTCTGGTCACCTACCAGCAGACATGTACGACATGTTCATGGGTGCTTACGCATTTGCTGAAGCAAACACAGATGAGAACGGCTACAACGGCGGTTGGACGAAAGCGCAAGTTTACATCGCGCTTGGTAACCTACTGCACACACTAGCGCGTCTAGGTATCGACTCTACTCCAATGGAAGGTGTTGACCCAACGCTGATCGGCGAAGAGTTCAAAGCAGAACTAGACGGTCACGTATGTGAGGTTGCACTAGCAATCGGCTACCACAAAGACGGCGAAGACTACAACCACGGTCTACCAAAAGCGCGTCTAAACATGGATGACGTAATTACTACTCTTTAATGAGTCTCGTCTCCTAGCTCCTTGGTTCCTAGCCTAGAGCTTAGCTATCTAAATCATTGTTCAAATTGAAAGAGCCGTACTTCTTAGTTTCTAAGTCTAAGAGTACGGCTCTTTTTTTGTCTAAAATCCACTGCCTACATTGACGTAGATTGCGCTTTCTTCATCGCTTATCGCGTAGTCCATTCCTAAGTGCAACCCATAGCGACGAGCGATCTGATAACGAAAACCGACGCCACCCGCTTTTACTCTGTTTTCCTTTTCTTCAGACTCTTTTTGAATCGCTTTGCCTTCGCCATAAAAAGCAGAGACTTTCCAACGATGAGTAATGCTGTAGGTGAGCTGACCTTGTAGCGTTTCGATTTCATCCCCTTGATAGCGGTAAGAAGAGACACCGCGAAGCGAAACATAAGGCTTTGCCGTTGGAGACACAAATAAGTCATCTTGTTCGAAGCGCTGATAGTTTCCTGCTAAACCAAGTGTCCATTTCTCAGTCAAAGGAATGAAACCTTCCCCTTCGAGATTGAGATTACGATAGTTGTAATCACTGCCGATGGCATCATCGTAGAACATATAATCGGCACTGATCCTAGCGCCTTTGGTTGGAAAAAAGAGGTTATCTCTTGTGTCGTATTCCAGCTCTAATCCCAAACCCGATGTGAAATTCTCGTCCCCTAATGTCAGTTCCATGATGGTTTCAACGAGTTTGATGTCCGACTCAACCTTAGACTTTGCCAATAACTGTTTTACGCCAACCATGATAGGCGTGTCTGCAATGCGCACTTGCACCTTTTGTGAGAGTGCGGCAACCGAGGTGGTGGTGCCAAATCTTAAGTCTTTTTGAATTGGGCCAAACGATAACTGTTTATACAAGTCCAGATTTGCAACCCCAAAGCCACCAACACCGATGTAACGAACACGATCATTGAGCCATGAATGACGATGTCCCCCAAAGACAAACCATGTGCCATTTTCTGTCCCTAAAGCGCCAGCAACGGTCATTGCAGCAGGAACAAGTTGTGCACCACCATCAATCGCATCTAGTGCCGCTTGCTTGCGCTTGTTTTTCTCTTCTTCGGTTTCATGGAGAAACAGTCCTGCAACTCCACCACCATAACCAACGGCAGGTTCAGTAATCAAAATGGGAATAGGCAAAAATCCGTGGGCGTTTTCTGCGATGTAATGCCCCATATCAAATTGTCCGTCAATTGGGTCATAGAATGAGGCGAAAGATGGAAATGCCAATAAAACGGATGTAGAAAGTAACGCACCTTGGCGTTGGCGATTCATAATAAATCCTCAGATAAAAAAAGCCGGGCAGTAACGACCCGGCTGAAAATTCTGCATCCGTGCAGCAGACATATAGATAAAACACTTTTTGCTCTGGGTGACCCCATTCGCAAGGCTAGATTAAGGCAAAATAGTGATATCCCATACTCTCGTATAGAGGGTGTGATCCTTCAAAACTTCTAGCCGGATATTTCGAGTCAGATAAAACGAAAACAAGGCTCGAAATGAGCCTTGTTGGAATGAAATGAGTCTTTGGAATCAACGACGATGGCTGTCTTCGAATCGCTGGCGATAGTTATTTATCACGGTCATCAGCGATTGCTTGATATCACCAATCTGTTTGGAGTGTGGACACCATAGTGCAAAACCAAACTTGAACCCTTCAAGCATCTCGGCAGATTCGACAGGTTCAATTGAATGGTTGGCAAACTCAGTGTTAGCAAAGGTTTTAGGCAGTAACGCCCACCCCAAGCCCGCTTCGACCATTTTTATCACGAGGGCAAGCTGATCAACTTCTTCGTTATCAGAGCTAACGATGATCTTCTCCGCCATGCCTTCTTCGATAAATGAGCGTAAGACAAATTGCTTGCTGCTTTTCAATGCGGTTAAGACTTCATCTTTCTTCAACTTAGACAACTCTCCACCTTTTTGTGCAAAAGGGAAAAACTCGAAATGCCCAAGGAAGGTGGCATCAAAACTGTGCATCGCCTGACTATCATGAACATTCACGATACCGAAGTGGAACTCACCACTAGCGATCCCTTTTTTGATGTCCTGTTTATTCCGGACAAAGAAGTTCACTCGCATTAACGGAAAGTCACGTAACAACTGCTGGCGAATTTCAACCAAAGCACGATGCGGAATCACACTAGAATAGGCGATATTAACGCTTTCTAATCCACCGTAAGAAAGACTCAGTGCGACTTTATCGAAAGTACGAGCCTGTTCGATGGTTTGTTTAGCATAGTGGTACAGATGGTGACCATCTTCTGTTGGCTCTACCGAACGACCGACTCGTTCAAACAAGTTAACCGCAAGTTGGTCTTCAAGATTGGTAATTACCTGCCCTATTGTGGTTCGGTGCTTATTGAGTTTGACCGCCGCCTTACTAAATGAAAGCTGTTCATAAACGGTCACGAACGCGAGAAGTTGTTCAAAGCTAAAATTCATAGGTTGTGCTTACTTTTTAGAGTTATCTAATTAAATTATCACAAGATAGTAGAATTGCTACTCGGTAACGGTAACAAGCTGCGTTTGAATTCCTTCTCGACGACATAAAAAAACCTACTAAAGTCAGTAGGTTTCTTCCATCTTAGTTGTACTCAACAACGCGAGCCAAATAGTTAAATTCACCCGAGTCACCATGATAATCGCGGTAAACATCCACACTAAAATACTTGGGTTGATCGGCTTGAATATGGTCAACGATCTTCTGTTCTAATGACGTTAGCGTTTCACCCGTTTGCGAATACACAAACTGCTTGTTCACTTTTTCCAATTTGCGTTGCTTTGCTTCTTTGTGTGAGACATAGTTGTTGATCTCTTCCCACTTACCCACGTACTCGACCGCCACGTAACTCGAGTTCTCATCAATCATGATGAAGGCTGCACCTTCTTCTTTAATGGCAGACAGTTGCTGCATGTCGCTGTCGACTTTTTGCTGGTCAAGGTGAGCACCACTTTGTGCAAATGCAGTCGCAGAAGCAGTGAGCATCATTAACGTTAGAACGGCTTTTTTCATTGTGTTTTTTCCTGTATTAAGGGAGTTCAGTCACCCAAAGTTGTCCTTGGGTGGCTTTTTTGAATCCATATTCGTAAATCGTTAGCAAGTAATGTTGGTCGAACATGTCTTTCGTCACTTTGGCGTATCCGAAGTCTTGGTCGATGTAAGTAAACTGCATCTCAATATCGTTGATTTCACTGATGTATTTCATTCGATAGAGATCACCACGAGTTTGCGCTAACGTAAGGCTTGAGACACTTTTCGATACCAAGTCCAAACCTTTGTCTTTTAGTGGTCGGTACGGTGCTTTCAAAGCACCATTGCGAATCACATCCAACTGAGGTGCTTTTTCTAACCCCAGAGCCTCTGAAATTTGTTGATAGTTGAAGTTAGACGGATTAAAGAACACCTGCGCTGCGAGACCACCATCTACGTGTAACTCTTCAAGTGTCTCCCCATCATGTTCAACATCGATAAATTGTGGAGGGAAAACACCTGGGATCGATGCACTTGCGGCAAGCACTTTGTAGATCAATTCTGATTTGTCCGCTAAGTCGCTGTTCGCAATCGCGCCGATGTTCCAAATTACTAATTCACCTGAATCAAAATGGGTACTGCCGATAAAGAGGCGTTTACCATTGCGATGTTGCTGTGCCATCGCCTCAATCATTGGCTCAGGGTAAGCATCCGCAATGAAGTCATAAAGGTTCTCGCCATCAGTAAACGCATCCTTAAACAGTGTGTTTAAAAAGTTCTTTTTACCCAGAACGCTTTTGTCGTTGATGTTGAGCATGACCTCTTTCATCTTTGGCATTGCATCACCACCGATGAAAACAAATGGCGCAATTAACGCACCTGCGCTGATGCCGGTAATGATGGCGTAGTCTTTCAGCTCACTCTTTTCCTGTAAGCCCATCAAAACGCCAGCACCATACGCGCCGTTTACGCCACCACCCGATAAGGCCAAAATATTGAGCTGTTCACCTTCTACTTTGATTGGTGTGGTTTGATTGTGTGCCGAATAAAGGAAATCAGGCGCTTCATTGGCCCACATTCGAAGCGGTTCTTTCGGTGTTGAATTTGCGATTTCAACGTCTTTGTAGTTGCTTGGAGAAACGCGGACATCCAGCGTATGAGGTGAACTGCAAGCCGCTATCAAAAGCGAGAGTGCTATCGTTACACCAGAGGAAATTAAACGATTCATAGTCAGTCTCATTTAATGTTCTCTGGCGTATGACCAGAGACTCAGTTTGAAGTTAATTGGGTCAAAATGAAGTCCGTTTCGTTGTGTGGAGTTACTATAGCTAGACGCATCAAAACGCGTTAATCGCAGATGTAGGACGCTATCCATCAATGCAATAACGCACAGATTTTGTAACGCCGTGCCTAACTTCTAGTCGTCACTGTACGCATCCATCTGCGCCTTAGTACTAGGCGATTTTCACGACATTGAACTCATGAGTGGGTTCGACAAATTCATATTGGCCGTTGATCGTCTGCAGTTCCCATGTGCCATAGCCTTTGGTGATCTCTAATACGCCATAAACCGCATTGTGTGCATGACGAAATGCTGCGACAGGAGACATCTTCTTCACCAAACAAGAAGTGAAAATTGCAGAAATCAAATCCCCAACGCCCACTGGTTGCTGGTCAAAATCAATACTTGGACGCTGAGCTAAATAACACGCTTTCGGTGTCGCTAAGATCATACTGAAGGCATCATCTGTTAGCGCATGCAGGTGTTTCACCAATACCATCTTTGGTCCCAGCTCTAGGGCTTTTTTGCATGCAGTGACCGCATCATAAAGGGAGTCAATTTTCACGCCCGTTAGCTCACTCAGTTCAAACTGGTTTGGAACAATCACATCAGCGATGGGCAACAAACTATGGCTGATCGCTTCTTTGACGCCATCCTCTACAATGCAGCCTTTATCTGGATCACCCATCACTGGGTCGCACACGTAAAGCGCGCTGTGGTTACGCGATTTAACTAAACTGACGGCTTCAGCGACGGCGCGGCATTGCTCTGCGCTGCCTTGATAACCGGATAGTACCGCACCGCATTCACTGAGCTTTTCAATATTGTCCAAACCGCGCATTAATGAACGAATATCGTCAGAGCCGAATCGTTGTCCCGTCCAGCCTTGTTGGTATTGCGTATGATTTGAGAACTGAACCGTGTGAATTGGCCAGACTTCAAGCCCCATTCTCTGCATTGGGAAGACTGCAGAACTGTTTCCTGCGTGGCCATAAACCACATGAGATTGAATAGAAATAATGCTTTTCATAAGTCACTCTTAATTGGGAAGTTTGTTAGCTTGGCGACTAAATAAACACAATGCCGCGCACTGTGCTTATTTGGTCGGAATAGCCTCGACAACGCCGAGGCTTATTCTTAGTCAGGCTGGATTAATTAGCCTTGGAACTCAGCAAAGTACTCATCCAACACTTTGCGTGTTGCACGACCGATAAGCTCGTATTCGTGGTGAGTAAGGTTTGCTAATGAAACTCGAACTGATGCGTGCACTACATCGAAGCCTTGGCCTGGAAGTAGGATAACGCCGGTTTCATGTGCAAGGCGGAACAGGAAGTCTTTGCCCTTCTCGCTCGCTTTGAACCATTCAACGAAGGCTGGTCCGTACAATTTGCCGCCCAAAGTGTCGAGCTCAAGCAGTGTGTAGTAGTCCACACGATCTTTGTTTTCTTCAATTTCTACACCCATGTTTTTGTACAGAGTTTTGTAACGCTCGCGGATGATGCGTTTACATGCTTCTTTGTAGTTTTGTTCTGAGTCCATCAAGCAGTTCAATGAGAACAACGCCATTTGAACTTGTTGAGGAAGAGACAAACCTGCTGTGTGGTTAAGCGCTACGCTGCGGCTGTCTGCTACGATACGGTCAATAAACTTAATCTCACGAGGTTCCGGAGTCAGCGTTTTGTAACGATCGTCCAACTCAAGTTGACGCGCTTCAGGAAGGCTGCGCATTGCATCGTCAAACACGTTGTTGTGTTGAATCGCAATCGAGCCTAAACGCCAGCCTGTTGCACCGAAGTACTTAGAGAACGAGTAAACACAAAGCGTGTTGTATGGCAATTTCGCGAACAGTGAGACAAAGTCGTCCGCAAATGTGCCGTATACATCGTCAGTCACAATGAACAGGTCGCTACGTTCGTTGTTTACGAAGTTTGATAGGTTATCCAGAGTTTCGTCCGAGAACTTCACCGACGCTGGGTTTGCTGGGTTCACGACACAAAGCAGTTTGATGTCTGTATCTGCAAGTTTTTCGATTTCAGACATCGGCAGTTGCCATGTTGTCTCATCCAGACGTAGCTCAACGATTTCCAGTTCGTATTCACTAAGCTCTGGGATCTCTAGGTACGGCGTAAAGATTGGAGTGATTAGCGCAACCTTGTCACCTTTCTTTAATAGACCGTTGTTGAACATAGTTTGGAAGGTGTACGTCATAGACGCTGTACCGCCTTCAGTTGCAAACAGATCGAAGTCTGTTGTCATTGGCATTGGGCCGTACATCTCTTCTGCAATGTATTGCTTCACAACGGTTTCGATGTTCGTCAACATACGTGGTGGCACTGGGTAGTTACATGCAAGGTATGCGTTAACCAGTTCATTCAAGAATGCTTGTTTCTCTAGACCCAAACGGTCTTTTGCGTAGCTCAACGACTTTTCCAAGAACTGCACGCCTTGGTCTTTCTTATTGTCGTTTGCAAACGTGTCGAAGCGCTCAACAATGCCCACACCATCAGGAATGCCACCGAAGCCACCATCTAGGTATGAGTAAGTGCGCTCAGCTTCCAATACTGCGAATTCACCCAAACGAATGAACGCTTTACGTGGTAGCGTCGCTAGAAAGTTAGGGTTACCACGACCAGCATCTAATAAGGCGCGGTCAGGAACAGTTTGTGCCACTTCAATAAGTTTATCTTTTAATTCAAATGGGCTTAAATCTGCAAATTTTGAAAAATCAATTGTTGTGTTTTGCGTAGTCATAATATTTACCTGAATCTATTATTTAATGAAATTTGGATAATACTTCCCCTATCGCCTATTTAATTAGGCGATAAGCGTGTTCGAATTTATTTAAATTACATGCCTGCGTTTAAAGTAATAATGCCGACAATAATTGGACCCCATAGGGTAAGCAGTACATTAGCCACTGCATAAGTCACTGTGAATGAGAATACTGGCGTTGCGTTGCCTGTTTTTTCCATTAAAGCCGCGAATGCTGGGTTCGCACTTCGTCCACCTGTAACACAACCTAGTGCTTCAACTGGGTTCTTAATCTTCAATACAAAGTATGAGAAGAAGAACGAAATAAACTGAGGAATAATGGTCACAGCCATACCAAGGAACAACAGAGACATACCGTGTTCTTTGATGGTGTCGACCGCTTGAGGGCCTGCCTCTAGGCCAACAATGCCCACAAATGCTGCCAAACCGAAATCTCGAATGAAGTTCGCCGCACCTTCTGGGAACTGAGCAACGTGGGGATTGCGGCTACGCAACCAACCGACGATCAAACCTGAGATCAAACAACCTGCACCAGAACCGATGGTGACGGGAATACCTGCAATCTTAAAGCTGATGAGACCAATCAATAGACCAAGCACCATACCCATACCAAGCACAATAAAGTCCGTCATGGTTGCAGAGCCCATGCGTTGACCGATGTTTTTCTCAACGCGATTAATGTCTTTTGCTGTACCTGTAAGCTGGATGACGTCGTTTTTCTTCACCACAAGATCCGGTGTCATTTCGATAGAGCTGCCTTCACGAATGTAATCCGTCACATAAATACCGCGCATTGAACCTTGATTCGAAGCCTCTTTGATCTCTTGCAGCGACTTACCAATCAGTTTGCGGTTGTCTGCGATCAGTTGACGGTTTTCTTCAATAACTTCATAGCCTTCTGGAAGTGCAATCTCATTGTCAGCCAAACCATCTTGCAGCTGATGTACCGCATTACGACGACCTGTTACAACAATGACATCCCCTTCTTTCAGTGCTGTGAATTTGTCCACTTCTAGCACTTTGCCATCACGTTGAATCAATTCAATACAAGCAGCTAGAGCGTGTTGGTTTAACTGAGCTAGGGTTTTGCCTGCTAGCCCGCCATCTTTGCTCACTTTAAATGCTCGTGTAACCAGCGCGGTTACTGCGTTGAATTCACCCGGCGCTAGATCGCGCTTACCATTTGAGTTTTTCTCTTCTAGAGCAATCGCTTCTGCTCGGATATCCCACTTCATCAGTGTTGGGAATACCCATGTCACCATAAGAATTGGACCAAGCGAACCAAAGATGTACGTAACTGCGTAGCCTACTGCGACGTTGGTCTGCATTAGGTGTTTCGCTTCTTCTGTCACACCACCAAGACGTGCGATCGCATCACCCGCTGTACCGATAATTGCCGATTGAGTCAAACCACCAGCTGCAAGACCTGCTGCCGTACCTCTGTCTAGATCAAACATCCAAGCTGCCGCTAACACACAAAGCAGACCTGAAACCGTCATAACCACGGCAGAAAGTAGAATGTTGATGGTTCTAAAGTTCAATGCTTTGAAGAACTGCGCACCACCTTGATACCCTACTGCGTAAATAAAGAGCGCAAAGAAAATGCTTTTTACGCCGGGATCAATATGAACACCAAATTGCCCAATAATTACACCCATTAATAATGTTCCGGCAACACCGCCAAGAACAAATCGACCAATGGTAATTTTACCAACCATATAACCGAGAGAGAGCGTAATAAAGAGAGCAACAAATGGTGCCATGTCAAAAAGGTTAGAAATAATTTCCATGACAATTTTACTCTTATTAATAAATATAAAACTCAAATAATCTAACGAATAATCTGTCACTCATATTTGTTGGATTATTTAATTTAAAAAGCATCTCGTTTGCTTCGAAGCGAATATTAGGAACAAAAACTCACAACTCGTAATCCCATTTGAAGGACGAAACCATCACTTCGCATATTCAAACGCAAACATTGAAAAATAATTGTCGAAAATTTAATAACTTAGCGTTCTGCAATGAACATCAAATAAATCGCAAAATAATTTTATTTTTGTTTTCGCTCTCCAAAAAACGATTTGGTTGCATCATTCCCTCTATATAGCGCATAGCACCTTTCGTTTGATGGATTAGATCCTCCAAAAGCGATTATCACGGATGCCATCATTTGCCTTATCTTTCCATTCATCAAGTTAATAGAGAAAAACACCATGAACTCAATGCCACATGAACTTGTGTGGGGCGAAGTTTACTTCCCACCCTTGTTGCTGGTTATTGCATTGGCTTACATGCTCACCATTTTGGTCGGAACCGTTGCTACAAAACTGGGTATCCACAAATACGTTGCATTTCCTGCACTCGCAGAGCTGAGTCTAATTGTGATTTTTACTGGCGTTATTGGTCAATTCATTACCATCTTTTGAGGCAAACCCCGTGATTAAACGTTATCTCATCACATTGCTACTGCTTTGTGCCGCTGGCAGTGTGATTTTCAGCTATTACCAGTCGTACTCAAGCAGCCCTTGGACACGAGACGGTCAAGTCAGTGCATACATTGTCTCAATCACGCCGCGTGTGACAGGACAAGTCATTAACGTGTATGTTGAAGACAACTCTCAAGTGAAACAAGGCGATTTACTGTTTGAGATCGACCCAAGCATCTATAAAGCGGCATACCACAAAGCGTTGGCGACTCAAAAGCAAGCGGTCGCTCTGTTAGCAAAAGCAAAAAACGAAGAGCAGCGAGCACTTAAGTTAGAAAAACGCACCCCAGGCGCGGTACCAGTACTGACATTGAACAACCTAAACAATGCGGTAGAAACGGCGGTTGCCAACGTGGAACTTGCGAAAGCCAATGTAGAGGAAGCCAAACTGAACCTTGATTACACCAAGGTTTATGCACCAACGAATGGTTACATCACTAATTTGAACTTACGCGTCGGTTCTCAAGTGGTCGCCAACTCTCCGGTCGTTGCCTTAATTGATGAAGACAGCTTCTGGATAGAAGGTTACTTCAAAGAGACAGATCTGGTAGGCGTCAATCCTGAAGATACCGCTTACGTAACCTTGATGATGCACAACGATGTGCAACTAAAAGGTGAAATCAAAAGCATCGGCTACGGTATTGCAAAGCAAGATGGCAGCACAGGCAACGATCTCCTGCCAAACGTCAATCCGAACTTCCAGTGGATTCGATTGGCTCAACGTATTCCCATCAAAGTAAAACTGGATGAACTGCCAGACGATCTGCAACTTCGCGTGGGTATGACGGCTTCTATCAAAATCATTAAATAATTCGGTGATTGTTATGTTCAGCGCCTCTACCAAAGAAGCGATCAAAGCTGCGCTCTCTATCGTTATCGCGATCTGCCTTGCCTTATGGTTTCAATGGGAGAAACCTTACTGGGCGGCAATTGCGGTCGCGGTGATGGCATTGAACGAAAGCTTCGCACACTCGATAAACAAAGGTAATAACCGATTGCTGGGAACCTTATTGGGCATCGGTTATGCCTTCTTTCTTATCGCGATGTTCTCTCAAGACCGCTTTTTGTTCCTCACCTTCTTCACCTTGTTTTTGGGTGTGTGCATATTTATGTCGAGCGACGAGAAGTACGGCTATGTGTTTACGATCGGTTTTGCCGTGTGCTCAATTGTCGCCTGTATGGGGGGCTTTGATAATCAAGCAACATTTCACTTCGCCGTCCTTCGTATGCAGGAGACGATTCTTGGTGTGATCACCTTTTCGGTTGTGTATCGCTTAGTGTGGCCAGTAAACACGGAACAAAACTTCGTCCAGCGTTTTGAGACAAGCCGTGAGGCAATGCTTAACGCCATGAATAACCCTCACCACATTGATATCGAAGCACTGGAAACCAATACGACTAACATAGAGAAACTGTTCCAACTGATCAGCTTGCCGCTCACTGGTAGCTACCATTTAAAAGAGCATCGTCAGCTATGGCGCGCGCGTTTAAATGAGATGGCACAGCTCCAAGACCGATTGCTAGAACAAGCCGATAAGACGCAACGTAATGAGCTTGATTGGCCGACGTTAGCACAGCAACTTCAAAGCTTTGATATTAAAAAGCCAAGTACATCGTTAATTGGCGACGTCCCTTTTGTCATGCTAGGCGATAACAATACTATTTGGCATCATGAGCATCGAACCTTCATCCAGCATTTGAATGAAGACAGAAGAAAGGTACTGCAAGGTGTCTCCATGTTCGTGACGTCGCTGTTGATCTGGATTTACCTTCCTGTGCCCGGAGGGTTCATTTTCCCTATGCTGGCCGGTGTATTCTCATCTCTCGTTCCTACCATGCCTCCGAGCATTATTAAGGATGCTTTTTTTGGAGTAATAGGCACGGGGACGGTAATCCTTCTGCAATACATTTTCTTAATGCCAATGATGACCGAGCTATGGCAACTTGCCTTATTCTACTTCATCAACATCATCGTGATTTGGAAGGTCTTTTCCACACCAAAACTGATGGTACATAGAATTCTAGGCATTAACTTATTGGTTGTTTTGACATCGGGTGCGCTCAACTTAACCCCAGCGTATCGAATTGAAACGCCATTGCTGATGCTGGTAAACATTATGATCATTTTGATGATTGCCAAGTTGTTTACCGATCTGTTCCGTGTTCGCGTCACGGCCTAAGTGTCACCTCCGTTCTTGAAACTAAAGCCCTGCATTGCTTTTGCTCTGCGGGGCTTTTTGCTTTGTTCGCTGCCCTATTCCTGCCTCATTCATAAAGCGAGGATAGTATCCATCAAAAGCGATTAACGGGATTTCTCTCCCCCCCATAAAATCCTCTCATTGATTTACGAAATGCAATTAAAAACGCTGCATTCACAACATCAATCACAGCAAACACATCTATCTAACTGAACAAGAAGTTCAGTGACACATTAACTGTCTGAGTCTCGAAGGTTTGAGGCTATTCAGAGTGGAAATCGTCATGAGTTTTTTTGAAATACGCGCTAGCAAGACATCTTCTCTTACTGTGCTAGCGAGCGCACTAATGCTTACTACCCCCACTTTTAGCTTCGCCGCAGAAGAGACAACTTACAACGAAGTCATGGAACAAGGTCGCCAGCTCTTCGACAAATACGGTATCAGCCATGATCTACCGAAACTGGCCATCAGTTCACTAGTGCAAGGCGAGCACTTGGTAGAGCATGCTCACCGAACCGTTCAAATCGGCAACGAGGTACGTGATTCTTCGGTGTTCCTTGTAAAAAACACCGACAGCAAGGGCAATATTGATCTACGCATCAAATACAACCCTGAAGAGCTGGATAAGAACGAAAAAGTGTTGGATGAAATCGAAGCCTTCACACGCACAGAATATCGTCTGCGTAATTACGCAGAGAGCTTTGATTCTTCATCGGTACGAGCAAAAGAAGATCAAAACGGCAATGTCATTGTCAGCTTCAATTACTCAAAATACGGGCTTCCACAAGACATCGCCTATTTTCGTTTCTTAAGCGTCGATATTGAACTCGTTAACGGTGAGCCAAAACGCATGGTCATCACTAACGACAAGCCTTTCACACACCACAAATACAAGGTGGATACGTACCATCAAGAGATCCGCTTTCAAAAGCTGGATTCTGGCAAACTTGTGATTGCGAGCAAACACACTGAAATTGTTGGCTCAAGCAAAAACAAGCCATTGAAAATGGTCAGCACCCTTAAACCTGTCGCAATCTATGAGGATGACCTTGGTGTGCAAGTGCTGGATGAGAAACGCTTGAACGAAGTTTCTGACCCACGCATGCAAGAAGCCAGTGTAAAACTTGATCGTATCTTCCCGTTAATGGGCGATATGGTGCGTCGACAAGGCATTGATCTGCCTCTGCCGTTTGGTGTGTCAATGGCCTACCGTAACCAAGATATGAACATCCCATTCAATGACTTCACTATTGATGGCGTGCGTCTAAACGACCTATTCGACCCAGAAGACACCGTCGGGATTGTGAACGCAGAGAGTTTCAGTGTTCGTGGTGACGTGAACATCCTTCCTTTTTGGAACGTGTTTGGTTACGTCGGCAAAATCAATGTCGATGCGAACGTGGATGCGGGATACACAGGCGAAGGTGGCCAGTATCTAAAAGACAAGCTTAATGATCGTCTACCGGGCTTAGGCGACAAGTTTTGTGATGGTTTGTCTGCCCTATGTAATCGCGGGCGACTGAACGTACCCATTCACCTTGAATACGATTTGCGCGGTGTCGGCACAACACTCTCGGTTGGTTACAAAGAGTTCTTTGCTTCTGTAACTGGCACGTACTCTCAGACACGTTTAAAAGGCTTGGATGATTGGGGTGACGGCATTGTTACCGTTCAACCGATGCTTGGTTATCAGTTGGTCGACTACCGTACCCAGTTCTTTGTCGGTGCTGAATATCAAGGCTTGGACTCTCGTATGGATGGCCGAGTAAAAACCGGTGATATCGAGTTCGATTACGACATCGGTGTCGAGCTTAACGAGTGGGCATTCCTAACAGGTTTTAATAAGCAAATCGGTAAGAACTACAACCTGACCATGCTTTACAACAAAGGCGAAACACGTGACTCACTGACCTTGAACTTGGGTTACCGCTTCTAATCGCACAAAGAGATAACACACTTAGAAATAACACATTGGTAGGCCATTGGATGGTAGGACTGCATCCTACAAAGGCGATTATTGAAACTGTCACCGATGCCCTACCATTTGAGCCATCAATACAACAAGCCATCCAACCATTCACGGATTAATACCAAAGCGTCAGGACGTCGCTTGTTAGATGCCGTTTAACATTTTCGGTGTACGCACCAAATGACTTTTTGGACATAACAATGACTTTACTCAATCGTTCAACTTTAGCCATTACCATCACTCTTGCCTTAGCTGCCTGTAGTGATGATTCAAGCAAACCTAGCGTTCCTTACGAACCGGAGCCATTACAACCGTTACCACCAGAACAAATCTCTTTGGAAATTGGTGATGCGACCATTCAGACCACTAAAGAGTCCCTTGTCATCACGCCTCTTGATGAGGATGAAAAGCTGGCAGCGGTAGAGACGTTCAAAGGTATCCAATTTGCGCAAGCAGACCGCTTTCAGCACAGCATTGTTGCTCCACTTGAAGGCGATGTTGATGCGACTCAGTTCGGTGATGCGTGTCCGCAGTTAAAAACCACCACACAAACGCAGTCAGAAAATTGTTTGAACCTAAACATTTGGCGACCTGCCGGGACAGAAGCGTACGCAGATTTGCCAGTTTATGTCTTTATTCACGGTGGAGACTTTGAATACGGCGCAGGCTCAGAACCGCTGATTCATGGTGATATGGTGGTTGCACAAGGTGCTGACGATGGTAACCCGTTTATTGCTGTTACTTTTAACTATCGTTTGGGCTTGCTGGGCAGTGTTTGGGTCGATGGTTTGGACAACCCTGAGGGCGGTAACTTTGGCCTAGGCGATCAAAAACACGCGCTTGAATGGGTTCAACAAAACATAGAGGCATTCGGCGGCAATCCGCAAAACGTGACACTCATGGGTCAAGGTGCAGGTGCTATGTCGGTGGGAATTTTACAGCAATCAAAAGGCAATGCTGCAATCGCAGGTGAGCACTTTCAACGTGCCATCATGCAAAGCAACGCTTACGGCTTTGAATATAAAAGTTACGATGTTGCCAAGAGCCAAAAACCAGAACAAAGCGTTGAAGATCTTGCGTTACTGCCACTTGAAGAGGTTATGAAGGTACAGAGCGAGATGCTTGATCCTATTCAACGTCTTAAGAACTGGGTACTGACCGCCGCGAATATTCCGGTTATCAGTCCAACACGCGACAACAGCCCATTAGCTACGTTGATGCCATTTGCGCCTTACATCGAGCATCGCCCACCAGCGTTTCTAGTGAAAGAAGTACCAGGCTATCACTTTACTGAACAAGCGATTGAGAGTGAATGGATCGTACCGACGGTAATTGGCTCTAACAGCGCAGAAAGCAATACTCTGGGCATGCTACCGAGCCTGACATTTTTGATCCCAACTATTATTGAAATCTTGAGCCAAGAGGCGCCAGAAATCATTGAAAGTGGTGACGAAAACTTAATCGTCGAATACATGGTGGAGTGGCTAGAATCGGAAACGAACTTAAACCGTTTACGCGCTGAATATCGTTCATTACTCAGCGATTCAGCTTCGATTGAACTCGATATTTCTGACTTATTGGAACTGCTGCCTAGCACCGCTTATGAGGCGATGACTAAGTTGTTCTTCGGTTTGGGGAACTCCGACTCAACCACTGAGTTACTTGCTCTGGCTGACTTCTTCCCTAACGATGAAAGTGAACTGAATGGCGCGGCCAAAAACATGCAGCAATTCAAAACCACGTTGCATGATTTGCTCTTCACGGGTCCAAACCGTCATAAAGTTTCAACTGAAGAAGCAACAGGATCAACGCCAAGCTTCTACTACTTTGACTACACACCTGGATTCAACGTATGGACTTACAACACCAAAGGTGAAAATGGCGATCTCGACGTGGGTGATTTACTCAAAAGCATCAGTTGTATTGTGGGCGTTTGTAATGCATCGGAATTACCATTTGTGTTTAATAAGGCATTAAAGCTTGATGGTTCAAGTGTTCGCCCAGGTAGCAAAGACAAAGCAATGATGAACGAGCTCTCTCGTATGTGGTTTAGCGAGCGTTTATTTGAAGACTTCCAATACAACAGCGCGACTGATCGAGTATTGCTGATCGATAACGATGGCGGTATTCAATCCACACAAGACTGGGACAATGCTCATCACTCAGGCATCGATCCAAAACTGCGCCAAGGTCGCCTCAACGGTCTAGAGGAACTTGGGCTGATTCTGAGTTACATGTAACGTTATCTTCAGTTACTAAAAACTCGTTACCAAATACCTAAAAGCCAGTTCGCTGGCTTTTTTCATCCTTATTCCTTGAACATAATTAGGAAGGTTTACTCATGTTTCCTAACGCCTTTCGCGCTCTGCTGATCTTTACCTTCAGCGTGCTATTGGTTGGCTGTGCCCAGCCCTACCCTCAAGTTGAACCGGATTTTGAAGCCAATTGGCAAACGACTCAGCATCAAGCCGAAGTTTACTTAATTCCTACCGCTCCGGAAGCCTTTGCGCGTCGCGTTGAGCTGGTAAGAAATGCTCAGCAAAGTATCGATATGACATACTTTTCTTGGGAGAATGACACGCTTGGTTTGATGCTACTCAATGAACTCAAACAAGCAGCAGATAGAGGTGTGCAAGTTCGACTCACTCTCGATGATTTATTGGTGTTTAACGAGAAATGGCTTGCTGATCTCAGCGCTCACGACAACATTCAAATCCGTTTATTCAATCCGTTTGATTCACGTAAGTCAGGCTGGATTGGTCGCGCCGTCAACTTCTCTACTCACCAACAACGTTTGGACAACCGTCTACACGAGAAGTACTTCAACGTCGACCATCAATGGATGATTGTAGGTGGACGCAACATTGGTGACGACTATTTTGGTTACAGCCGCAAAGCCAACTTCTTTGATATGGATGTCTTGTTCAAAGGCAGCATTATTCGAGCGTTCGACCAGAACTACCAACAACTTTGGGACAGCGAGCATGTCACGCCAATAGAAAACATCGTTAAAGTTACCCCAAACTATTCCGCGTTTACTAAAGCGCTTAATAAAGGTGAGAAAGACAAAAGCATCATTCTGGCTGAAATTGAAAAGCAGGTAAAACAACTGACCAGTCCCGACTTCATCAACGCGCAAGTCACCCCCGTTTTCGACTCATTAAACAAGTTAGAAAACAACAAGCCCTACTTTAGAAAGCGGGCCGAACACCAAGTTTGGCAACAAATAACCTCTGCGTCCAAAGCAGTGATCTCAACGCCTTACGTGGTACCGAGTGATGGTGAATTTGCCTTTATTGATACCTTGATGGAGCAAAAAGCGGACATCACGTTAATGACGAACTCGTCTGCCTCTAATGATTCTGGCTTTATTCCGGCTTATTACGAGGAGCACCGCCAAACCCTGTTGGATAAGGGCGTTTATATACTTGAGTACAAAAACCAAGCGAAAAATGACGACCATTACTTCCGCGCGGATACTTATTATCACAACAAGACGGTGATACTCGATGATCGGCTGACTTATATCGGCTCATCAAACTTCGACCCAAGATCGGATTTCCTCAATGTGGAATTTGGTGTGTTGGTCCAAAGCGAAGCCTTTGCAGAACATGTCATGCACTACTTAACTCGACAACAAGATGAACTGTTTTGGCGAGTATCTCGAGATGGACAAGACCAAACTCAGTGGCAATCAATGAATGAAATCCATACTAAGAATCCAAACTATGGTGGATGGCATAAGGCGCCTAACTGGATATTCAAGAAACTGAATGGTGAGTTCGAACTCTAAACAATCAAGACTTAAAAAGGCTCTCTATCTGCAAGGATGAGAGCCTTTTTAATGCCCGCTAAAACTGCGTGCCTAGTGAGAAGTGAACGCGGAATTGGTCTCCTTGAGGAGCATCTAACCCGTAAGCAAAATCCACTTTGACGGGCACGTATTTTGAATTCCATATCAAACTCAACCCTGTACCACTTTTCCAATCCACCTTATCGTTGAAGGCATCACCGACATCATAGAATGCCCCAAGCCACAGTTGGCGGTAGACCTGATATTGATATTCCAGCCCAGCAGTAAACATGTAACGAGCACCGGTTAAATCGCCATTTTCATCTCTCGGAGAGATAGACTCATAACCATAACCACGAAGATTGCCATCACCTCCCGCAAAGAAGCGTAATGATGATGGGATATCGCTCAAAGTGTCAGCGACATTAATGCCAACATTGGAACGAGAGTGAAACTTGTGTTTTTCACTAATATCCCAAGACAGCACACTATTGCCCTCAATACGCAGCAAACGAGAATCGGAGAAAAAATTAGGGTCTGAGTATTCCAATGAGTAAACGTGACGGTGCTTTACTTCTAATTGATCGTTCTTGCGATCAAGCAGTGAAAATGTCACCCCCGGTAATAACAACTGTGATTCGTTATTCTCCGACGCTTGTCGATAACTCTCTTGCAAATAACGAACGTGCATGGTGCTTTGCCAATCACTGTCTAACTGCCAGTGCTTCTCAAACGATAAATCATTAGAAAAACTCGATGTATCTCGATAGTCGACATGCTTAGATTCAAACTGAATCCCGTAGTAATCCGTTAGAACATTTTGGGTGGGAATTTTGTAACCAAGTAATAGTGATTGTTCCGGTTTGGAAGCGTACGCTTGTGCCTCAAAACTGTGTCCACGTGAGTTGTACCAAGGCTTGGTCCAGTTCAGCGAAGCGCGTAATCCTAAGTCTGTCGAATACCCACCACCGACTTGCACAATATTGCGTGAATTCGGCTCTGCGAGCACTTCTATCGGCACCTTATGACCATCGGATATCTCCTCGAAATCCGCTTTCACAATCACACTGCGAAACCAATCAGTACTGGAGAGGTCGGCCTGATATTGACTCAATTTCAAAGTATCAAAATCGTCGCCCCGCTCAAACGTTCTCATCGCTTCTATTCGTGCAGCTTCGATACCCGACGTAAGGACAGACAGCTCTCCAAATTGGTAACGAAAACCACTAGAGAAATGCAGATTCACATGAGCTTGATTCAAACTTGGAATGACTTCCAAAGACGATTCGATAAAACGTCCATCCAAGTAACCTTTTTGCTGAGCCAAAGAAATCAAGTTTCGCTTTAGCGTATCGTACTCAGAATGAAGCAACGGCTGCCCTTGTTTAAGTTGAGCTTGATTGATTAGTTCGATGAAATCTTGATCGTTACTGGCCTCCCCCGACACAGCAATATTAGATTTTTTGACCAACATCACCTCCCCCGCGTCAACCTCAAGCGTGATGAGATCATTCTCTGATCTCTGAACTCTGAGCTTGGAATGGTAGTAACCAAAAGGATTTAACGCTGACCTAACCAGCTTATTGAGTTGGCTAATAGAAAGGTTTTCAGCCGGCACTTCAGCTAATGGCGAGAGGTAATATTCTAGGTTCTTCTCCAGTGGTTTTGATAAGCCTTGTATAGCAAATTCTGCTGCCAAAGCGTCACCAAAAGGAAGAGAAGCGAATACAGAAATTCCAACAAGTTTTTGGACAAGAGAAGCCACAGATCTGCCTAAGTGAGTTTGACACTCAACTAGGCTAAACGTACTACAGAAATCACGTTAATCGTGTATGTAGGATGATTACCTACAAACGCTTACGAGAAGATAACCTCATGCACCTTCCGCACCACTCTTACTCTTTCTCTCCTAAACTAAAACAAGTCACGCGATACACGCTTCAAACGTTTGATTTGTGAATACAGTAGAAACGGTAAAAGTCATAAACATAAATAGGAGATGCTCATGCCGACTGTGGACTTGCTTCTGAAAACTTCAATTATTCCATCAAGAAAGGTGCTGATAAAGACTCTTGTTTACGCCTCTAAGACAAATTCGCCTATCAAGATTTATGGAGAGGATTATCGTAGAAGCGAAGATCACACCTTTTTTGATTTCATTAGTGATAAAGCGCGAGATGCCAAGCGTACAAACGATAGATACTTAAATTGGACTATACAAGTACTTGAAAAAGTTGCTCTTATAGCGAAAGAAGAAGACTTAAAATACGAGCTAGATTTTATACATTTGGACGGACGGAAATGGATCTCACAGCTGATCAGAGAGTCAGGTAATAACAACACGCTCTTTGTTGACGCAAAGAGTATCAATATATCGCACGAGCTGATGTCAGCTTTGATAACCGAGAACAAAAACTTGTTCTTACTCACTGACAAGTCGTGGTCAACATCAACCCTAGTGCTCGGAGCGATAGATCCATTACACAGGGACGACGAAAGCGGCACTATAGATCGGGCAATAATCAAAGCAGGATTGCGTCTTTCTGACACACTGGCACAAAGTTTCAAGCTTGTTTATTGCCAATACGTCGCGGAATATTTGACAGAATTCAGTCGAGAAATATTACAAAGCCAGAAAGAAGGGGTATTGGACTTCCTCAAAGATAAAAAACTTAACTCGGTTCCCTTAACCTTCATCAGAGGAAACCCTGACTTCGCCCTTGTTGAAGCAGTGAAAATACACAAAGGAACGCTGTTAGTGCTTGGTGCATGCCGAAGAAGCAGCGCATCTCGTTACTGGATGGGAAGTACCGTAGATAGCCTATTACAATCTCCTCCATGTGATATGCTGCTCGTAGCTGAGCATTAAAAGCTACCTCTCCCTCCTATTACAAGGACGCAATTATGAGTTTCATAATCGAACATTGGGACTTTTCGAGTGAAAAACCGATAAAAAAGGAGAACTCAACTGAAGTCATAGAAGCTGATCATTGGTATCACTGTGAAAGAGGTCACCTCGCTATCCGAGGCTGGCTAGAGTTCAACGCAATACCAAGATCGACGATAGATAACTTGCTTGCAGACGAGAGCCGCCCTTCTTTCCATCAACTGGATGGAGAAAACTTTTTGCTCATCTTACGCGGTGTCAATATGAACGCTAACGCGTCACCAGAAGACATGCTTAGTATCCGAATTCTCTATTACAACGGCGCACTAATCTCAACACGTAAAACACCATCCCGAGCGATCATGGATATTAGAGAGGCTCTAGCGGAAAGGAAGGGACCGCAAAGCCTTGCTAGCCTGTTGAACTATATTATTGATGGGTTAAACGGCAAGATTGATACGTACTTGGATTTTATCGAGAATACATTGAACGAATTCGACGTAAGTGATGAGTCAACTTACAACCATATTTCAGCGCAAAAAGCACTGATTTCAATAAAGCGATTCATACGGCCGCAGCAATACGCGATTCGAGATTTGATTGAGTCTGAAGTCCCATTAGTGACAACAAGGCCACACCAGTATCGGTTTGCTCATAACAATATCATTCGAATTAACGAAACCATCGATTTCTTTCTTGGAGAGATCGAGCTGTTTCAAGAAGAAATTAGGCACCTACGGGATCAAAAGACAAACAAAAATAGTTATCTCTTCACCTTGGTCGCTACCATCTTCCTACCTACTAGCTTTTTAACTGGCCTACTAGGAATCAATATTGGAGGCATGCCTGGCGTCGACTCCTCGATGGCATTTACATGGTTTTGTATCGCTCTTGTTGTAATATTTGGGCTCGAGGTGGTTTTACTAAAGTATTTAGGCTTCACAAACAAAAAAGAGCCATGATAGCGGCTCTTTATTGTTCCAAAGTGTAATCGGCCTACGCTACTTGCTTGGACTTAAAGTTACCAAGCAGCGCGTCGTACAACTCATTATCACTCAACACACCCACTAGCTTGTTCTCTTCTACTAGCAATATCGGCTGGTTGCTGCGTTGCTTCAGTTCAATCGCCTCACGCATGCTGATGTCTGGGTTAGCTTGAACGACCGTGCTTTCGCCGATGTCATCGAGCGTGGTTGAATCGCTTTCCCAATTCACCAATGACTTATCGGAATCCACTAGCGTGACACCTTTCAGCTCTTGCTCGACCCAAATCTGCTTATCTGCACACACCAATACGCGGTCATTTTGCTGCTTAAGCTCGGTGCTGGCTTGCATCAATGAACGACCTTTCAACACGTTAAGCGGATTAGTGTGAGCCACAAAGTCCGCCACATAGTCGTTTTCTGGCGCAAGGATGATTTGCTCAGGCTTGCCGTGTTGAATCAGTTTGCCCGACTCCATAATGGCAATGTTGTTACCGATTTTCAGCGCTTCATCTAAGTCATGGCTCACAAACAAAATCGTCTTGTTGAGCTTTTCTTGCAGTTGAATCAATTCATCTTGAAGCTGAGCGCGAATCAGTGGGTCGAGCGCAGAAAACGGTTCATCCATTAGTAAGATATCGGTATCCATAGCAAAAGCGCGAGCCAAGCCAACACGCTGCTGCATACCGCCAGAAAGCTCATGCGGGAACTTACTCTCCCACTCGCTTAGCCCAACCATTTCTAGTTGTTCACGCGCTTTTTTTCGACGTTCCGCTTTGCCAATGCCCTGCATCTCAAGACCAAACGCCACGTTATCCAATACAGTCAACCACGGCATCAGCGCAAACTTTTGGAACACCATCGACACGCGATGAGTACGCAAGTTACGTAGAGTATGCTCGTCACAATTGGCAAGCTCTACCATATCTTCACCATCTTTGATTTTGAGGGAGCCGCGAGAGATCTCATTCAAACCATTAACGGCACGAAGTAAGCTGGATTTACCCGAACCGGAAAGTCCCATCAATACACAGATCTCACCTTGTTTGACGCTCATTGAGACCTTATCAACACCAACCACTTGTCCGGTTTGATCAATGATCTCTTGGCGCGACTTACCTTGGTCTAAAAGCGCTAATGCTTGCTCTTGCTGCTGACCAAACACAACGTCGAGGTTTTCAATTGTAATTGCATCCATGTTATGCCTCCTTTTGGTTTGGTGCTTTGCACAAACGGTCGAGAATTATCGCGACCAAAACAATCGCTAAACCCGCTTCAAAACCTTGAGAAATGTTCACGGTGTTCAGTGCTCGTACGACTGGTTTACCCAGACCATCGGCACCGACTAGCGCAGCAATCACCACCATAGAAAGCGACAACATAATGCACTGGGTAATACCCGCCATAATACTTGGCAGAGCCGCTGGAAGTTCGACTTTGAATAACAATTTCATGCGGCTGGCACCAAAAGCTTTACCCGCTTCAATCAGCTCTTCTGGCACTTTTGTGATGCCAAGGTAAGTGAGACGAATCGGCGCGGCGATGGCAAAGATAATAGTAGAAATCAGCCCCGGAACGATGCCTAAACCAAACAGAACCAATGTTGGGATCAGATACACAAACGTTGGTACGGTCTGCATTAAATCGAGTATCGGGCGCAATAAGGTGTACAACCACGGGCGATGCGCCGCCATAATGCCAAGCGGCACGCCAATTAATACGGAAATCGTTGTCGCAGCGAAGACGAGAACAAAGGTTTCCAGCATTTCTTGCCAGTAGCCGAGGTTAAGAATAGTCAGTAGCGCCAGCACGATAAACACAACTAAAGGAATGCTGCGGTGTAGGAACCACGCAATCGCTGCGGTCATGATGATAGGTGCTGCCGGTGGCATCCATTTGAAAATATCCACCACGAATAGAATGATGGTTTCGAGAAAAATAGAGATAGCATCAAAGAAACCCGACGCGTTCATGGTTAACCAATCCACGCCTGTTTCCATCCATTCGCCCAACGGAAGTTTGTTGTCCGTAATAAAATTCACAATAAAACCTTTGTGTTAATAGGCGGGCATCGCTGCCCACCTTTTCCTAAAGAGAGGAATGATTAAGCGTTTGTTTTTAGGTAAGAAGTAATCGCTTGTTTTGCATCTTTGCCGTCTAGCGTCTTCACGCCTTCTAGCCACGCTTCAAATTGTTGTGGGTTAGCATTCAACCATTCTTGCGCCGCTTTCGCTGGCTTTTGTTTTTGGTTTAGAATCGCTTCCATCAACTGGTTTTCCATCTCTAGGCTGAACTCTAGATTCTTAAGCAGTTGACCCACGTTTTGGCACTCAGATAGGTAATCTTGGCGCACGTTAGTGTAAACATTTGCACCACCATAGTTAGGACCAAAGAAGTCGTCACCGCCAGATAGGTATTCCATCTCAACATTGCTGTTCATTGGGTGTGGTGCCCAACCTAGGTAAACGATCCATTGGTTACGACGCACAGCACGAGACACTTGAGACACCATGCCCGCTTCGCTTGATTCCACTAGGCTAAAGTCTTTCAAGCCAAATGCATCGCTGTCGATCATATCTTGGATCAAACGGTTACCATCGTTACCCGGCTCGATGCCGTAGATACGATCTTTAAATTTGTCGGCATTTTTTGCCAAGTCTGCAAAGCTTTTCACGCCTGCGTCATACACGTACTTTGGCACAGCTAGTGTGTATTTCGCGCCTTCAAGGTTTGCGCGAACGGTTTCCACTGTGCCAGCTTCACGGTATTTGGCGATATCGCCTTCCATGGTTGGCATCCAGTTACCTAGGAATACGTCGATGTCGCCGTTTGCCATTGAAGAGTACGTCACAGGTACAGACAGAAGGTCGGTCTTGGTTTTGTAGCCCAAGCCTTTGAGCAGTTCAGAGGTAACCGCTGTGGTTGCAGTAATGTCTGTCCAGCCTACATCGGCAAATCGAACAGTTTCACATTGGTTAGCGTAAGCACCTGTCGCTACTGCACTCAGCGCGATAGATGAAAAGATTTTTGTCATCGTAGACATGTTTAAATTCCTTGTAATGATTACTGACTTTATGAGATTGAGCTTAAGTCTCTTTTCGGCGGACGCATTCTTTGCGTCTCTTGCCAGTTCGGAGCAATCCAAACCGGTGTGTTATTCGATTCTTCGAGTACGTTCCCCAAGATCATGTCCGCGGCACGCTCTGCGACCATGATGGTTGGAGCGTTTAAGTTGCCATTCGGAATGGTTGGGAAGATGGATGAATCCACCACGCGCAAGCCTTCAATGCCGCGCACCTGGCAGGCTTCATTCAGAACTGCCATTGGGTCATCGTCTGCACCCATTTTGCAACTACACGAAGGGTGGTAAGCACTTTCCACGTTTTGCTTCACCCATTCATCAATCGCTTCATCGTTGGTGATGTTAAGACCCGGTTGGATCTCTTCACCGCGGAACGCATCCATTGCAGGTTGGTTGAGGATTTCACGCGTTAGACGAATACAGTCTCGCCAATCCTGCTTATCTTGTTCCGTCGAGATGTAATTGAACTCGATTTTTGGCTTGTCATTTGGGTTGGCAGAAACCACTTCAACGCTACCGCGACTCTCTGGCTTGTTTGGACCAACATGTACTTGGAAGCCGTGACCATCAAATGCCGCACGCCCGTCATAGCGCATTGCTGCTGGTAGGAAGTGATATTGAATGTTTGGCGATTTCAATCCTTCACGAGAACGGATGAACGCACACGATTCAAAGTGGTTGGTTGCGCCCAGACCTTTGCGCGTCAAAATCCACTCCGTACCAATCAAACCTTTGCTGATCAAACCTAACTTGCTGTTAAGCGTTATCGGCTGTTTACAGTGATACTGGAAGTACACTTCGAGGTGGTCTTGCAAGTTCTTACCCACGCCTTCTAGAGCGTGTTTCACTTCAATGCCCGCTTTTTCAAGCACAGTCTTAGGACCAATACCCGAAAGTTGCAGCAGTTGTACCGAACCGATAGAACCTGCGCTCGACACCACTTCTTTGTTGGCGAAACACTGTTTGATCTTGCCGGATTGCTCGAACTCAATGCCGACCGCTTTCTTACCTTCAAGTAAAATGCGATGAGCAGTTACGCCTTTCATCAAGGTGAAGTTGCTGCGCTTTTTTGCACGGCTTAAGTAAGCGTTAGAGGTAGAAGCGCGCACGCCTTTGTCTACTGTCATGTGCATAGGGCCGAAGCCCTCTTGCTGGTAACCGTTGTAATCTTGCGTTTCTGGGTAACCTGCATCTTTACCCGCTTCGATAAATGCTTGGTAGAGTGGATTCAGCTTCATGTCGTTGCCGTTACACGTCCCTACTGGACCGCTGTCGCCACGGTATTCGTCTGCGCCGCCTGTCCATGTTTCCGCTTTACGAAAGTAAGGCAGACAAGCTTGGTAGTTCCAGCCTTTTGCACCTTCCGCTTCCCATTCGTCAAAGTCACAAGCATGACCACGAACATAAACCATGCCGTTGATCGAAGAGCTACCGCCTAACACTTTGCCGCGTGGACAATGCAGTTGGCGTCCGTCTAGTCCCTCTTCCGCAACAGTTTCGAACTGCCATGCGTACTTTTCGGTGTTCATTGGGTAAGACAGCGCCGTTGGCATTTGGATGAAGATGCTCTTGTCTGAGCCACCTGCTTCCAGCAGTAGGACTTGGTGCTGACCGCTTTCACTCAGGCGATCCGCCAAAACACAGCCTGCCGAGCCAGCACCGACGATGATGTAATCGTAGTGTTGTTGCATTACAAATCCTCCAGACTGATTACGCGTAAGGGCTGTCAAAATCGCCCAAATGCACTAACACGCTCTTGGTTTGGGTGTAATGCTTAAGGGTCTCAACGCCGTTTTCACGTCCAATGCCAGACAGTTTGTAACCGCCAACGGGCATTTCAGCTGGAGAGTCACCCCAGGTATTAATCCAACAAATGCCAGCTTGGATTTGATGAATGACGCGGTGTGCACGAGAGAGATTTTGCGTGAACACACCAGCTGCAAGTCCGTAATCGGTGTTGTTAGCGCGTGCAATCACGTCGTCTTCATCACTGAACTTAAGCACTGACATCACAGGACCAAAGATCTCTTGCTGCACGTGCGGCATGTCGTCTTCGCAATCAATGAAAACCGTTGGCACAACAAAATTGCCGCTCGCCAAACCGTTTTCTGTGACTTTGTAGCCGCCGGTTAGTAGCGTTGCTTTGCTTGCTTTCGCTTGTTCAATTGCGGAAAGTACTTTTGATTCGTGCTCTTTGGAAATTAGTGCGCCAATTTGGGTTTGCTCATCAAGCGGATCGCCAACCACCAGCAGTTCAGTACGCTTCTTAAGTTGAGCGACGAAATCGTCATAAATACCTTCATGAACGAACACGCGAGTACCGTGTGTACAAACCTCACCTTGGGTGTAGAAGTTTGCGACCATTGCTGCAGAAACCGCATCGTCTAGCTTGGCATCATCAAAAATGATCATTGGAGATTTACCGCCAAGCTCCATGGTCACTTGCTTTAGCGTATTGGCGCTGTCACCCATCACGACTTTGCCCGTACCGGATTCACCTGTGAAAGAGACTTTAGCGATGTCTGGATGTGCAGTGAGCATCTGCCCTACTCGGTAATCACCTTGAATGACGTTGAACACGCCATCTGGCAACCCTGCTTCGCTGTAGATTTCTGCCAGTTTGAGCGCGGTTAACGGTGTTTCTTCTGATGGCTTAAAGATCATCGCATTACCCGCAGCAAGCGCAGGGGCAGATTTCCACATCGCGATTTGAATTGGGTAGTTCCACGCACCAATACCTGCACAAATGCCCAGAGGCTCGCGGCGAGTGTAGAAAAACTGCGATTCATTCAGCGGTTGCTGTTCGCCATGCATGCTAGGCGCAAGGCCTGCGTAGTATTCAATGACATCCGCGCCCGTTGCAATGTCTACGCAATTCGCTTCCTGAATTGGCTTGCCCGTATCCGCGACTTCTAGTGCCGCCAGTTCATCGTTTCTTTCACGAAGTAGCGCCACCGCTTTAAGCAAAATGCGGCTTCGTTCTGTCGCCGTCATTGCAGACCAAATCGCAAAACCACGTTTGGCAGATTCAATTGCCGCTTGCATGTCTTGCTGGTTAGCCTGCTTCACATTTGCAAGCGGTTCACCATTGGCTGGATTGTATGTGGTGAAGTGTTCTTCTGAGCATCCTAGGTGCATGGCACCATCGATGTAGTGTGCTTTCATATCCATTTGAAGGTTTGACTCTTTATTTTAGTTTTGAGTAGAAGGTGAGCTGTTTATCGAGATAGTCGTTGATGATGACGCGCGCTTTCTCGGCATCGATGCCTTGCGGGTTGAGCGTTCCGCGCAGCCAAATGCCATCAATCAGTGACGCAATACCATGCGCTACGAGCTCTGCTTGGTCTTTATCCAGCAAAGCTTTTAATTCTTTTTTTAGATGAGAAAGGAGTCGTCGTTCATTCACTCGTTGCAGACGTTTGAGTTGCACGTCATGCATGGAGTACGACCAGAATGCCAACCAAGTTTTTGCCACTTGGTTCTCGGCTTGGAAACCCACAAAGTTGCCGTCGATGATGGCATTAATACGTTGATGATGCGCATCAGCTGGCAGCTGGCTTAAGTTCTCTTTGATGGTGGCAGAAAGCTGGCGCAGGATTTCACGCATGGTCTCTTCTAACAAGCCGTGCTTTCCACCGAAATAGTGATTAATGATCCCTGTTGATACCCCTGCTTCTTTGCTGATCAACGAGATACTCGCGGCGTGCAAACCTACTCTGTCGATGACCGACATCGTCGCTTTGACTAGCTGCGGTTTTCTGATTTCAGGCATCCCAACCTTGGGCATTTTGCATCCTTGTTATTTTTAATTGAACGGTTAGTTAAATATAAAATGCCTTAAATTTAGTTCGAACTCAAACTAATTATCTAGAAAAAATGACAGGTACAGCCGAATCATTTCGACTACAATCATTACTAAAACTTGAGAAAAGATAGAGCTTACGAAGATTTAATACGTAAAAACAGAAAAATAAAAACCTTTAAAATCAACAATTAGAATTTTTATAACGCAAATTATAGATACAAAGACTCATGAAGACCCCGTTCTTATCAAAAGTACAAACAAAGACAAATACAATGAGCTCAAATATTTTCTACACATTTTATTTTTAAGTTTGTTAATTGACCAAGGAATGGCATACCACTTCATCACATCAAGTTCATTGCACTAGGATGTAAACACCTTGTGGCAGTCAAGATCATTCAGTTTGATGACATTCTTTGTTTTTGTTGTCCGGTTTGGACAATAAAATGTCCGCTATCAACATGTGAAGTTCACTTTGCCAAAGACATACTGAATCCCATAAACGCAGATACTAATGAGGAGTCAGATATGTCAGCTCAACCACTTTACGACATTGACCAACCAGAAGCGGCGCTTCGTCCAACGTTAGAAACATTGAAAAGTGCTTTCTTAACCATTCCAAATCCAAGCGCTGGCATGCGTATTGAACGTCTTCAAAGACTGCACTCAGCTTTGTTAGCCTATCAAGACCGTCTCATAGACGCGGTAGATCAAGATTTCAATGGGCGCTCAAGTGCTGAAACCTTGATGATCGAGCTTCTGCCTATTCTTGAAGGAATTCATTACAACAAGAAAAACCTGCGTAAGTGGATGAAACCATCTCGTCGCAAAACGCCTTTGATGTTGTTCGGCGCGAAAACCAAAGTGCATTACCAACCACTCGGTGTCGTCGGCATTGTTGTACCTTGGAACTTCCCTATTTTCTTAGGTTTATCACCTTTGGCTGGCGCGCTGGCGGCGGGTAATTTGGCAATGATCAAAACTTCTGAATTTGCCCCAAAGACGGGTGAAGTGATGAAGCAAATGATCTCCGAATATTTCACCTCTGACGAGGTTGTCGTGGTCAATGGTGGCGTTGAAGTCGCGACTGAATTCACCAAATTGCCGTTTGATCATATTGTTTTCACTGGCTCAACTCAGGTTGGTAGCATTGTAATGCAGGCGGCAGCACAGAACCTGACTCCTGTGACTCTCGAATTGGGCGGCAAATCTCCTGCCATCATCCACGAAGACTTCCCTATTGAAGAAGCGGCTAAACGCATCGCTTTTGGTAAAGGTATCAACGCTGGGCAAGTTTGCGTTTCACCCGACTACATTTTAGTGCCAAATGGCAAGGTGGATGAGTTTGCAGAAGCATTCAAAAACGCCATCTCCAAGCATTATCCAACCATGCGTGACAACCCAGATTACACCTCCATTATTACAGAGAGGCAGCGCGATAGACTGGCTGAAAACATTGCTGACGCGAATCAAAAAGGCGCAGAAGTGATGGTGATAAACCCAGCAAACGAAGACTTCTCTGGGACTCGTAAACTGCCTATGCATGTGGTTAAGAATGTCACTCACGACATGCGAGTGATGCGTGAAGAGATCTTTGGTCCAATTCTGCCGCTAGTACCTTACGAAACGCTTGATGACGCCATTCAATACGTCCAAAGCAAAGATAGACCGCTTGCCCTGTACTACTTCGACTGGGATCAGGGCCGCATTGAGAAAGTGGTAGACAACACACATTCAGGCGGCGTGTGTATCAATGAAGTGATGACCCATACCATGGTCGATGATATGCCATTCGGCGGTGTAGGACCTTCGGGCATGGGACACTACCACGGTAAAGAAGGCTTCTTGAACTTCTCGAAAGCAAAATCGATTGTGATCAAAGGTCGCTTTGATGCGAGCCAGTACATCTCTGCACCTTGGGGAAATAAGATGTTCAACTTCTTCACCAACTTCCAGTTGAATCGTCTGAAGAAATTCTAGAACCAAACAGCCCTAATGACGCTCAAAGTCATTAGGGCTATTTGTTATCAACACGTTTTCTTAATGCTGCCAGGTGAGAAACCGAACTGCTTTACAAAGGCTCGAATAAAGCTCGCTGGCTCGGCATACCCTACTCGCCATGCGACGGTTTCTACGTTCAAACAAGAAGCTTCAAGTAACTGTCGAGCAATGATCAAACGCGTGTTGGCATACAGTTCTCGATAAGTTGTCCCTTCATCACTCAAACGCCTTCTTAAGGTTCGCTCTGTCATTGAGAGCTTGTCCGCGACCGCACTGAGCGTCTTCTCTTCTGCGATATCTTCGAGAACCACTTCTTTCACGCGCTCGGTCCACTGTTTCTCTTCACCTTCTCCCTGAGCCACAATGGCATCACACTGCTCCAGACAAAACTTCAAGGTAACCGGATCGCTTTTTGGCAGTGGCTGATTGAGCATAGAATGAGGAATCACCAACGCGTGGTGTGATTGCCCGCCTTTAACATGAATACCAAGAACCTGACTAAGTTTGTCGATGTGTTCCGGGTTATCTAGCGTGGTTTTCAGATAAAGGTCTTCCAGTGCGGACAAAGGTAATGCTTCACGCATAAAGTTAAGCGTAACGGCGGTATGCCTCTCTAAGATGAAAGGCGTTACTCGCTCAGACAAACCAGACATGCCAAAGCTCAGCTCACCACCTTCTTGCGTCTCTTTGAAAGTCAGTTTGGCAATCACCAAAGAGAGCGCGACATAGTCGATTGCTGTGTTGAACGCCGCACGCATCGTCGGACTGGTTAGTATCGCAAACCCCCAAATGCCGAACACATTCACATGCATTTGCTGACCTATTTCAGCACCGAGCCCCACTTCACTTGGCGCCAGTTTGACGTAGTTTTCTATCACCGCAACTTCTTGCGGCATGGTGAGTTTAAGATCGTCTTTGACAAGATCTTGCTCTGTCAGCCCTGTGCCCGCTAAGCATTCCTCTAAAGGAATACCTCGCTTCTGTGCGGTATCACAAATCAATCGTACGCTGGTTATCGATCTCATAAGTGTCTCTGTAGGTGAACAAGGCTTACGAGTTTGAATTTTAATGCAATCATGCACTTATGCATAAACCATAACTTCCTGATTCAGGTATTTCCTTTTAAGCGAGAGTACTGATAGAAGTATAGAGCGTCAATGCTGAGAAGATAGTCAAAGCACATTGCATTGATGTGAGCTATGTTTCTCGCTCAGTTCAGCCTTGACACTTACTTGTTGTATCGATTCATCTTCAGAGCTACACACTCGGTTTCGACCCAATGTCTTAGCACGATAAAGCGCTTTGTCTGCTCGGCGATAGCTTTGCTCTACAGAACGGCTGATCGTCGTAATTCCGCCACTGATCGTAATACCCAATACACTTTTCGATTGAATAATTTCTTTAAGACGATAAATCGCTTCAAATGCATTGCGAGTATTAGTCTCTGGCATGATGATAGCAAACTCCTCACCGCCAACACGTGCAACAATGTCTGTCTCTCGGCACTGCGCTTTCATCAAGTTCCCGAGGTCTTTAATCACCTCATCCCCAACATCATGACCGTGTTTATCATTAATCTGCTTGAAGTGGTCTATATCGATAATAACCAGTGCGGTATTAGACACCGCGTAACGATCAGCAATACTCGCATGACGCGCCAACTCCTTATCGAAACGACGGCGATTCCAACAACCCGTTAGTGGATCTTTTTCGGCAAGGTTCTTCAGTTTATTCTCCAACCGCACTCGATGGCTGATGTCTCGGAAACTAAGCACATAACGGTCGCTCATTCCCATCCCCATTTTATAATGAGTAATGTGCGTATCTAGCGTTAGATGGTCACCAAAACGGTTGGTCACTTTGATTTCACCTTTCCAGTTGGCTTTCGCGCCTAACTTGGTCATCGCTTTGTTTAAACAATTGAAGCCATACTGTCGCAGGTTTTCACCATTCAGTTGTTCGCGTGTATAACCTGTCAGCTTAGAAAAACTCTTGTTCGCAAAATCGACTCGTAAATCTTGGTCAAGAATGACGACACCAATCACCGAGTGCGCGGCAATACTCGCGATCTTTTCGTCAATGCGTTCGCTCTCAAGATAATAATTACGAATAACCATCAATAACCCGATGGCAAAAAGCATCAGTGCCTGCCAACTGTAATCATACGTAAGTGTGTAAATACCCCAGCCGGTTATCGTCAACAGATAAACAATGGGCAGCAACTTCCGTTTATTGTCGTTAGTAAATTGTCTCGCATTCATGACGTATGCTCCGAATAATTCAATGAGCAGAGGTTATTCAATTCGGAGAATAGAAATTTACCAATTCGCGCCACTGGTTTATCGCTAACCTCGCTCTGACAAAACAGACAAAGTGATTGATTGTTCGCAAATGTCGCTTAATGGCAATTTTTGTTATCCATTTCTCCCTACCTTATTCGTCAACTTATTTGAATTAGGAAACAGAAATGAAAGCACGCAATGCCCTTTTAATCTTATTGACGAGCACAATTGGCTTTAACGCTTACGCGATTACAGACGCCAGCAAGATCGGTGCGAATGCAGGAGCAATGAGTTATTGCTACGACCACGTCGCCTCTGGCAAAGACAAATCGAAATACCGTTTGTTGAAGCTGAAAACACTGGA
This sequence comes from Vibrio sp. SCSIO 43155, assembly GCF_023716605.1. NCBI lineage: Bacteria > Pseudomonadati > Pseudomonadota > Gammaproteobacteria > Vibrionales > Vibrionaceae > Vibrio > Vibrio sp. SCSIO 43155. Next base: position 1,487,993 of record NZ_CP071853.1, read on the forward strand.
AGAGTATCAAGACCTAGACAGCGGTGACCGAGCAAGAGCCTTAGTAATGAAGAAAGCCGCTGAAGATGGCGAATACCTTGGTGACCCGTTAGATAAATCTCGCTGTAACAGCTTAAGAAAAATGTTGTTCGTAAAATATTAGTCGATCAAGTGCCCGACAAAGCCATCACTGTTTAGTGGTGGCTTTTTTGTATCTGTAATCCACTCATCATAAATTCACCTTGGTTATTTATAACCATTCCAAGCAATACTCATTTTCTATCTTTACGTGCGAGGTGGCGCCAAATGGTAAGTCCCTAATCTCACTTATTCCTACTATATCGCTACAGGGTATGCATTGAGCGACAGGAGTCCCCCACTTAAAAATGAGAGACCAACATGACTTACGCAGAGTTCAAACAAACTGATTTACACACGTGCCTTACTGTTACTGGCGAATTGATTGTAACGATTGGTAAAGTTGCTTTTAAAGCCGTAAAAATTCTAAGCAAAGCCTTTGGCTGGTTGGTAATCAAAACCTATCGTTATGTGATGAAGTAAGCCCTACAAGCCCTTTCACCAAAACCTTTTTAGTCCGAACCGCGCCTTATTTAAGGCGCGGTTTTTTGTTTGCCTTGTTTGTATTTCATCAACCCTTTTATGCTTTATCCAAGTAGCCTTGAGATGCTTGGGACATCTCCTTCCCCTATCTTTTTTCTTTACGCACGCCAGCTAATAACCAACCAGTAACGATGTCGCGCTAAGAGATGAAATCTCTGCCTCTGTCTTCTCCTATACCGCTTAATTTATGGTGTTCTCCCTTCGACACTCCCGTGGTAGAACATAACTAAACTCAATGCTAGAAGAACACAAAGGCGCACTCGATAGCCAATACGGATGAGTTTAAAATGGGCACGATGGTTTAACACGAGTAGATGTTGGCAGTAAGAACCAAATGGATGAAGCCAACAATAGATTAGCCGAGAAGGTTTTTGAAAAGTGACATACACTCTAATCCCAAGACGCAAAAAAGGCGCTCGATGAGCGCCTTTGAAAACAGGATAACTTGTTTATAATGTGTTCTTATAAACCACACCATCTTTCATGATGACTTTCTTAGTTTCGTCTTTCATTACACAATCAACACCCTCAAGTGGATTCCCGTCGACGATAAGTAAATCTGCATACGCACCTTCCACAATTTGACCTAATTTGCCTTCTTGATAAGGGTGTTTGTAAGTCGACAATTCAAACAAACGGCCACAGTTTGAAGTTGCCATGCGCAGTGCAGTGATGGTGTCGAACGTTTTTTCAATCGCACCAAGCTCTTGCATCTGACTTTCATGAACGTTTGCTTTACCGACACAGTCAGTACCAAACGCTAGGTTTTGAATATCGTATTTCTTGATAAGCTCAGCAGACTTAAACATTGCCTTACCAACGCGTTCTGTCTTGCGGTAAGTCTCTTCGTTTGGCAGCGGGATCTTACGCTCCGCAATCAGTGATGACGTGAAGTATGACGGAACAAGCCAAATGCCTTTCTCTTTTACAATTTGAGCGATTTCATCATCCATAATAGTAGCGTGCTCAAAGGACATTACACCTGCTTCTGCTGCACGTTTCATCGCTGGTGCTGTGTGAATATGAGCCGCGACATAGGTACCATAGTCGCTTGCCGCTTCCACCGCTGCTTTCATTTCATCTAACGTGTATTGCAACGTATCCAGCGGGTCGAAGGTAGAGGATGCACCACCACCTGCCATCACCTTGATTTGGGAAGCACCCATAAACAGTTGCTCACGAACAGCTTTTAATACTTCAGCACGACCATCCGCGACTTTAAACGCGCCCGTTTTCATCAGTGGCGAGTCTTCATGACCGCTCGCTAGACGTTCTTGCGCTTGGTTTTGGCGGTAGTCTGAGTGACCACAAGTTTGCGAAATCGCCGCCATACAAGGCAAAATTCGAGGACCTTTGGCGTAACCTTTATCGATGCTGTTTTTCAAGCCCAGTGTGTTGCCAGCAACATCGCGAATGGTCGTAAAGCCACGCATCAACATCTCTTCAGAAATTCTCGCAGAACGAATCGCAATCTCTTCTCTCGTCATACCATCTAGCTCATTAAAGCCTGCTGAAAGCGTGATGTGTACGTGCGCATCAATCAAGCCTGGCATCACCGTTTTGCCTTCTGCATCGATGATTTGCTCAGCATTCGAGTCATCCACTTTCCCGATTTGTGTGATTAAGTTGTTTTCAATCAGAAGGTCCACGTTCTTCAGAAGTTGCTCATCCACACCGTTAAACACGTTTGCATTTTTAATTACGATACTCATGGTTTCTATCTCCGAGTCAGTTGTCTCAATACAGGTGCATCATATCGAGCGGTTGAGAGATAGAATTGCCATTTCACGACAAGTGCACATTCTTGGTCTAAGCAGTGAATCAACAACAACCAGAAAAAGTGTCGGAGTATGAGTGTTAAATACCAAGGAAGCAGACAAACAAAGAAACTCTGACCAAGAATTGTCAGAGTTTCTTTAGTTCACAGTAATCAGTGAGTGGCTTGGAGATGCTGCTCTACGTTGAGTTGAAGTTGATGGATTTGATCAATCGCACTAGGCGTACCTTTCGCGAAATCGAAAGGCTCATTATTCAGTGCGCACACCGTCCCAATAACTTCACCTTTAAAGGTGATTGGCACACCGTAATACACACCGAGACCAAATTTCACTAAGTCTTCATTGCCCTTCCACTCTTCATCCATACTTGCATCCGCCACCAGCAACGGCTGTGCAGTATCAACGACGCGTTCGCAGTACAGCTCATGACAGCCTTGTTGATTACTTTTAGGACCAGCATCACCAACGTGGTAAATAGGTTGCTCATTCGCCGCAAACACCACCATTTGATCCGGCTTAGATTCCATAATCAATAAGGAATGCAGTTGAAACTGATGGGCGATATTTTCGAGTTGAGCTGTCAGCTCATCACGATAATTGGCTAATTTGATAAAAGGCATCGTATTTCTTACTCCTATAGATAGCTATTCACTTAAATCCGTTTTCTTATGGGCTAACTGATACTTCACGGCATTGTCGTAACCCATGTATTTACCAAGCTTTTTCTCCGGCACCGAAGTCAGATCCACGACAATCAAACCATCTAGCGTATAGTTAAACGCTGGGTCGACATTAAAGCAGACTAACTTGCCATTCATGCTCAGGTACTGTTTGAGAAGCACCGGAATTCCCATACCACGTTCAAGACGACTGAGCACTTTGGATAACAAAGGCAACTGAGAGAGTGAGCTCAACATATCCGGTCGCCAAAATTCTTGATCGTTTCTCTCTAAAGGCGTTGTTGGCGAAACCAATTTGGCTTTGTCATTATCGTAATAATGAACCGACATAACGGAGGCGATGAGCTGCCTTGCCACTGGGCTATAATCGTTGCTGATGCTTACGGGACCAAAGAGATGGGTGTACTTTGGGTTGCGCTGAACAAAAGAGGCAATGCCCTTCCACAATAAGAGCAATGAGTGCATGTTGCGTTGGTATTGCTTCGCAACCACCGAGCGCCCCAGCTCAATCGAGCAACCTAGAGTTTTGATAAACGCCTCATCATATTTGAACAAACTGGTTGAATAGAGGGCATGAATTCCGCCTTGTTCAATCAGCTCATCAACCAGACCTAAACGATAAGCACCCACAAGTTCTCGGTTGGTTTTATGCCAAACAAAGAGCTGATGGTAGTTGGGATCAAAGAGGTCGACATCACAGCTCAAGCCGCTGCCTTCTCCAACATCTCTAAAGCTTTCTTCTCGTACGCGCCCAATCTCACGCATCATTTGCGGCATTTTTGGTGTAGGCGCACAGTACACTTCAAAATCAGCCTGCTCTAATAATTTAAACTCAGACAGATCCAGAAGTTCATTTTCTAAAGTCTCTGTAAGAATAGGCGCAATTATTGGTTCTGCATGAAGAGTTTGTTGAGTGAGCTCCTTGCGACTGTCCATACTTCCCATTAAATAGGTGTTCAAACGGAAGTACTGGGTAATATCTTCATCATTTTCAAACCCTTGTATCTCGCGATAAGGGATTGGATTGCCGACTGAAACAGAAATGATCTCACCCGACTTATTGAGAAGTTCTCGTCCCAGCAGTGCCGTTCTAAGAAGCGGATGAATTCTCCCTGCTTGATAAAATAATTTGCTGTTCATACCACTTATAAACAAAGGCACAGTCGTCGCTTGAGCATGCTTAACAAATTTTGCTACTGAGTGACTCCATGTTTTATCAGTGATTTTATTTTCACTGGCTTGCCAAGAAGAGACTTCTCCAGCAGGGAAGATAATCAACACCCCACCTTCTTTGAGATGTTGGTTCGCCGCTTTAATTGCTCGTCGATTGGTTTGCTTTGCCTTTTCACCACCAAACACATTAACACCAATAAACAATTCATCCAGCTCAGGAATTCGCTTTAACAGTTCGTTAGCAAGCACTTTGACATCCTTGCGCACTTGGGAAATCAAGGAAGCTAAAATGATCCCTTCAATTCCACCAAACGGATGGTTAGCAACAACCAAAACCGAGCCGTCACTGGGAATATTCTCTAAGCTGCCATGTTGAACTCGATATTGAGTACCAATTCGAGCAAGCGCTTCATGCATAAATGAATGACTATCTTCAGGTAACGGTTCTTGCTTGTACAAGGAATCTAACTTGGAAAGCCCAGTAGCCCACTCGACAACAGACTCACCTATTCCAAATGGCGTTTTTCTTGATAACCGGAAAGGACTTTCAACCATATTAGGCTCCTTTCATTAGCAAGGTGTTTGTAAAAGAGCCCTGAGCTCTAATATCGCGAATGGTTAAGAAAATAGCGGATAGCCAAACAAGGCAAGCCATACCAAATAGCAATCCACCATCATTACCTATCACTTCGCCCGTAGCGCTAAATTCAGGCATGACAACACCTAGCGGCGTAAACAAGTGGAATAAAATGGCTCCTGTCATAATCCCAACGGCCATTGTTGAACCAACACCATGGAAACGAGTAAACAGTAAAATGGCTGCAATTAACTCAGCAGTCCCAATTAAATACCCGCCATAAACACCAAACCAATGAATCCCTGACCATTCTCCTAACGTGCCAAAAATATGATCGGTTTCATATGAACCAGTAAACTTAAAAAATAATGATTGAATAAAAACGAAAGCAATAAAAATCGAAGGTAGATGTTTCTTTGGAATAAATGTCATGAGATGAACCTTATTATTTCTGAGTCTTATTACTGCTGAATCAATGTTGGCCAGTTTTTATCGGCTGCAGCAATATGTCCTGCGCGGTCATCATCCCACCACTGCTTCACTTCTGCGTCGTAATTTAGATACAGCTTGCCATCAACAATTGCCCATTGTTTAGGATCCGCAGGGGCAAAATCATTTTTAGCGGATACCGCCCATGCACAATAGCCACCATACTGTGGCGCATAAGCTTCTGGATTTTCTATAAATTTATTTAAATTATCTTGAGAAGAAAAATACCAGTCTGCCCCTTTGTATTCAGTTTTCCAGTTACTGTTTCCTTTCACAGGCTGACCTTCTGTAAAATAGGAGACCGTGTCATAACCGCTTAATGCCTTATTACTAAAAAATCCGGTATAAATTTCATCTTCCGCAAAAGAAGAGAAGCTGATTAATACCATCAGTAATGCGAATAATTTTCTCATCATTAAATTCCTTATTCGGAAATACGTTCTATCGAGGTATTGCCCTCACTAAGAAGGCATATTCACTGCGTGATTTCTTTGGTGCTAATAAAAAGACAGGACAAATGAGATAAAAATTACAAAGAATTGAAAATTAAATAAGAAAAGTACTGAATAACTGTTTTACGGCGTGAAGTTGAATAACAGATGTCCCCATTCATCACCCGTTGTTGGGGTATCCATACCCAAATAACCTCAAGATACTTGGGTATAGATCAATGCTTTTAGTCTGTCATCGGGTACAGCTGCGTCAGGACTTTCTCTTCTCGCCATGCTTGAATGAGAGCACCCAGTGTCGGCGTTTGATACCCTCGCAGCTTCTGCTTTGATCCGATTTGATAAAGTAATCGGTACTGCTTTAGCAATGTGGCGAAGATATGAGTTAGTGGTGTATCGCTATCCCAGATATGTGCCGCTTCACTGCTCGCACCATTAATCTCTAAGATATCAAAATGTTCACCATTCATTAGAGCATGAATATCTTTAAACTTGATATCCAATCGCCCGTAGTGGAATCCATTAAAATCCCCTAGCACTTGATCGAGCTTCTTTTCTAGCTCTTGCGTAATGAATCGGTTACCATCGCGAAAAATGGCACCACGTGAATGGCTTCCCGCAAAGGCTAGTTGAAATTCTTCACCTTTCGCGACGATCACTTCTAATTGCTCACTGTGCCTTGGTAAATAAAGGTGCTGTAACTTACCAGCCCTTGGACACTTCTCGATAAGCTGCTTAAGCGTAGACTGCCCATCACCAATCACTCGAGGGGAATATTTTAATGTCAGTGAGATGATTTTCCCTCGGGTTTCGCCTGGCTGCCTGACGTAAAATACCCCAGCTTCAGCGCTGTACTCTGATTTCTTCTGTAACAGGAAACGTCCATCAACGGGAAACGTTTTAATGTAGCTTCTTAGCTGTTCATCCGAACGCAATAACTTCACGCCAGCACCACGGCAACCAAGATCAGGTTTCGCCACCAATGGATACTCTAAACTCGATCGTTTTAGCTGCTGTGTTGCGTCTTCTAAAGCAGTTTCAAGCTGTTCATGCGTCTTAGTTAATGTGATAAAAGGCAATATCCACTGCTTAGTTTTGTCTCCCGAAGAAGCGAAAATGTCATGCTTGGACTCCCCCACCATACCGCTTAACTTGATTGAAGGGTTTGCGATCAAAGGTAATGCCCAATCTCGGTGGATAGCGCTGAGGACCGCGCTTTGAATCACCACGGGTGTATAAAAAAACCAAGCTGGTAAAAACTCAAACGGAGAGACTACTCGCTTTGGTTCTTGAAGAATGGGCATACCGGCATTAACCATTCCGTTTGGGATCATTTCAACGTGGGCGAGTTTCACCATATGTGTTCCTTAACAATGTTCTTGAAATCAGTTTGTTGAGCAGCAACATCACGACCAATCCAATCGGAATCAACAAACTGTTTATTTGATGTTGTTGAAGCCATTGCATGCTGCCTAGTTGGAAGAATGAGCCAAAAATCAACGCAGTCCATAAACTCGTCGCGCTTAACACGGCGATGAGAAACTTCATTTTGGGCACATCCAAAAATCCGCTAAGCGTAAATCCTACAGTTCTTAATCCGGGAATAAACCGGACGATGAATAACGTAATGAAAGCTTTATGATGAAGTGTGCGTCGCACGCGCCTAGCACGTTGATATCGAAGCAAGCGATAGCGGAAAAAACGTACCTTTTGTGCCAATTTCCCCAGCCAATAAAGCCCTATGTCTCCTGTGGCGATACCTGTAAAAATCGCCAATAACGCAAGAGGTGTTGGCATCACTTGCTCTACCGCTAAAGTAGCGGCAGTAACGATAGCCAAATCTTCAAGTAAGTATGACAACAATACGACTCCGAGAAATAGCATCGACAAAGGCACATTGCCTTGATACAGCCAAGCTTCTAACGTTGCCACTTCACTCATATTCTCTGTCCCATTGCTATTCACTCGTCATTCAAGGCCTCTACGAGATGATTTTTCGATCCATATTGATGAACAGAAATAACTAGAGGCTATGGTTAAAGACAGGATAATCAGTAACAAAATTTCACTGCAATACAGAGAAAGTCGATAACGCCCAACGTTGTTGCGTCAGTCGAATTCAGGAAGTTTCCAGTAACAGGAACAAAAAGAGCCGCGAAATGCGGCTCTTAAATGTGCTTGTTTATACCCAAGTAACCTCGAGATGCTAGGTTCAGCGAGACTGACTTGGTTTGTAGACGCGGCGGCGATTTAAAGGTTTAGTGGGTCTAAATCAAGAATCGACAACAAAGTATACAAGCCAAGGCCCTTACTATTTGCAAAGAGTGCCCTTTGGGAGCGTGTCATTGACCCGATTGCTGCGTCAAACAACTTGGAAAGAGCTAGCTATTACACCGCGTTGTTTTCCTTGCTCTCGAATCAATGACAACGCTCTGAATCCTGCATCTTGAAGTCACTTGGGTATACTAATAAGATTTAAAGGGGGAACGATGTCTTAGTTCATGTTCACCATACAAATGAACTTATTTGTATCAAATGCTTGATCCAATTCTTCATGCTTCTCCGATGAATACACTTTGCCATCTTTCGTCCAGTAATCTCCCGGAGATAGATAGGTGTAGAGGCGCAAGTATTCATAAGCGGCTTTGTTTGGCAAACGAGACGATAGACGCTCACAATATTTCTGTGCGTCAGCCTGGCTTAAGAAGATGTCATGAGACTTTTTGTTACCTCTGAATCTTGGCAATAGGTAAGTAAAGGCTTCATCTTTGTACAGTACCTTATTGGTGTAACGCTGAAGATCGGGCTCTTCTGCAGACTCCACCTCAGCGACGACTTTAGGCGGTAACAAACTCTCAGAGAACCTTACTGTATCTTTGGGTTGAGCCTTTTCACTGTTCGCATCAGTCTTGTCTTCTACCGCTAAACGCGTAGGAACCGCCTTCGGAGCACTGGCTTTACTCGCAAACGGGAAAAAGTAGTCGCCACCATTTTTAAGATTTAGCTTTAGCGACTGGGTTTTATGATTGTTCACGGCTCGCACACTATAAATACCCACATAGTTGCCCGTTACATCCACTCGCTCGCCAGAGCCGACTTCCTGGTCATTGATGTAAAAAACCGTTTGTGGTGAGTTTGAACGGAACACAAAGCGCACGTTATCAAGATCAAGTGCTTGTCTCAGTTCAACCTCTGTATTCGCACTGTAATTGTGCTTGTAGCTTGCGTCCGCAGTGAAAGAAAGGTCGCCGTTTAATTTTTGGTTTGCATCCACGACTTTAAAGCTCGTGAGTTTGATTCGAGATAAACCACCTTTGCTTAATACAAAAGCGTTCTTGATAGAAGGGAGATTTCGGTTTACGCACGTTGATAAACTTTCCGCAACGTTACACTGCAATTGACCAGAATAAGTATCGTTTATCACACGTTTTGATTCATTCAAATGACGCGCTTTTATCTTTTCGTACAGAGCAAGGAGTGCGTCATTCTTCACTCGCTCGATTTGACTTGCCTCTTGTTGGTCTTGTGACAATTGCTGCTTAGTTTCGACCAACAACTTCCCTGCGGTTTCAATTTCCTTTTTCATTGAATTCACTTTGGCAGACATATTGCGCAAAGTCAGAATTAAGGATTCGTCATATACACCATCAACCAACTTGTCTTTCAAGCGATTAGAGTCAGATTTGATCATCTCGACATTGGTCGCCAATTTGATCTTGGTGGACTCTATTTCAGCATTCAATTTATTGTAGTGCGAGATGTTTTCATCAATTCTCAGCGCACTGTACTGCTGGTCGTAAGCAGTATTAATGCTGTTTAATGTATCTTGCTCGTTAAAGTTAATGAGCTCTGAGGCAGCGATCGTACCACTCCACGCTACCCCCACCATAATGGCTATTATTGTTTTAGATTTACCCACTGCCACTCCAAATTGACCCACCACGACACCATTGTTGTTAATGCTTCACCTTGCGTTTTAGGCAAGGTGAACGCTCTACGATTAAAACCTATTCCGTTGGCTTTACTTCGTCTGGTTTTATTTGATCTGGTTTTGCCTGATCATTCTTAGAAGCCCATATTTCTGAGCGTCTGTTTTGTGCTCGCCCCTCAGCGGTTGAATTCGACGCAATCGGCTGAGTTTCACCAAATGAACGAACGACAATACGGCTTTTATCCACGCCTTGCGCAATCAAACCGTTAGACGTTGTCAACGCACGTTGCAAGCCTAACGATTGGTTATAGCCTTCAGAGCCCTTGCTGTCGGTATGACCATCTACCGCAATAGCACTATCGCTATTTTTAAGCGAACCTGCGAGTTGATTCAGAGCTTTGCTGCCCATTGGTGTTAAGTTGGATTTATCAAAACCAAAATGCAGACGCGCAACCAAGCCATCACCTTGATGATTGTTATTTTGATTGCTAATCCATGTCGTACAGCCTGTTTGATCCAACCCTAACTTTGATTTACCTGCCAATGCTTGTTTGAGCTCACCATTGTTAGACTTCTGCTCTATTTGCAAAAAGCCCTGTCGATGTTGAGCAATTCCGACAACGTCATCCACTTTGATACTATGTTGGTACTCGCTGAAGGTATTGTCGCAATAAACGCTGATCCCCTCTTCTGCCTTAACTATCAGGCTAAACGGCAACGTCGAGATAGCGAATGCACCAATGACTAACTTTTTCATATTTTCCTCTAGTACAACTTAGTTATTCCGCTTGTTTTTGAGCCTTTGCGGATGAGTTCTTCTATCTTTTCAATCAATTCATCTAAGTTAGATACATCAATGATGTCTTCACTTGGATTAACAACACAGTCTTGAAAACCACTTTGTTGAGATGCACGGAAATCGATACCAATAACACCGATGTATAAGCCCGGAATCTCTGCTCTGGCTTTATCACACATACCGTTGTCTACTAGCCCCTTTAGAATGCCGTTGTTAGGGCTTTCTTGCCCGTCACTCAAAATCAGCAACATCTTGATTTTCTTGTTGTAAGCTTGCTGCTCTTCTTCATCGGTACTGTTTGGGTCTCCATCATGAAGAACCTGAGACCCTCTTAATATGCCTTGAAACGCTGCGGTACCACCGTCTGCCCACATCGACTTAATCGAGTCCAAATCTGAAAGTTTGTTCGACAATTGAATGTTATAAAACTGCGATGAATTTGAAGAACCATGAGCATTAAACAGTCGGGTGCCGCTCACACCATAGAAATTAGGCTTTAATCCTGATTTATCAGTAAACATGGTCGATACTGAAGTCGGTAAATCAACATAGTTGTAGACATCAGCTACGGCGTAGCGATCTGCGTCGATAACATCACGAATACGCTTGGCATAATTGTGATTTTCTGCCCGAGGGCTTCGACAGCTCGACTGCCAATAAGCACAATTCTTCACTTCGCTTGCTGTGTACGTGCGCCAGTAGTCCCAATCGACATCGTTGTAGCTATAAGGTGACAAGTAAGCCTTGTACCCGTTCTTGTAACTTAGTTGGCTTGTCGCATTGGCTCTATTGCCTGCCACAATTTCTCTGGTGCGAACGTTAAACGGCACAAAACCAACTCGGTTAAGCAGTTTGTCCCCGGTGGTGTCTTCTCCTGGCTCATCACAAACGTCTTTCCACTCTCCGTCGACGAAGTCTTGGCGGATTTTTTTACAAAGAATCTTGTTTGATATCTGATCGATCGCGGTTTTCAAATCGTCAATTTTTTTGCTCCGACTTGAGCCCCACTTATCATTCATCGAGCCAGAAAAGTCCGAGACGAAAACGATATCAATGTTGTTATCCCCAAGATAAGCAGGGTACTTTCTTGCCAGCGATCGTCCGGCTAATTCCTGCTGCTTATCAAACGATGGGATAAAGCTGCTTGCAAACCAAGAGTCATGCGTTGTTCTGGCGTTCACTGTGTATTGGATATACTCAAGAGCACCAGTATCCTTGTCTTCCGCTTGATAAAAACGTTGAGCAGAAAGGTTGGTTGACTTGATGTCTCTCACATAGTTTTCGACATACTTCGTTGCCAGCGCACGGGCTGCACCCGGTTGGTCTTCAATCGTTACGGCCATTGCCGCAGCTTCCGCTGAATCCCTTAGTCGGCTCGACTCCTGCACATAACGGGTGCCCTCAACAGCCCAAAAAGTGACGCCCATAATAGGCACAAGCAACAAGCCCATCCATACAGCGGCGACGCCCTTTTGTTGTTGGAGACTTCGATGCTGATATTGCTGCATTCTCATTTCACTATCTCCCTGGCATTATTGAAGAAGAGCCAACTTTCACGGTTGTGCCGGTACCGCCATTAAAGAACGGCTTGAACCAAGAGCTTTGCTCCTCACAAAGGCTGACGCGGTACAATGGATACACCACGCCCTTTTCCACCGGAGCCAAATCTGCGTGTGCGAGTATTGAATCCGTTTTGCAATTTAGTCTGTTGTATTTACTGCTGGTAAATACCGCCACATTCACTTTATTGGTCAATGACTCGATTTTGATAGCTACATCGTTTGGGGGCGTGCCGAGCATTCGACTCGCGACTTTGGATAAGTCTTCTAAATCGGCATTGGTTACCGCTAGATTTTTTCCACCTAACACGTCGCCCTCAAAGTAACGCGAACGCTCTTTGATTACGTTCACCAACGCAAAGCTAGAACGATCAAGCTTGGCTCGCAAAAGCAACTGATAGCTCAAATCCGCGGCAAAAAGGTAAACACCCCATAACGCAGTAAGAATAAACACAAGCTCAACCATAAATGAGCCTTTTTGGCGTTTTGGAGAACATACACCTTGTTTACGGAGCGTCATCTTTCCACCCCTCATGCTCTAAGTTCAGTACCATTGTGCTTGAGATATCTCGATCTGCTGCACCGGCAAGTTTTATGATCGGAGAGTAACGATAAGTGACCGTTATCTCCGCTAAGTTGTAGTTGAAGTTCAAGCCCTCATCCGAATATCCTCTATTCGCAATGAAGTCATCATAGGTTTTGTAGTAACGACCTTTGATAGAAAATCGCGAGCTATCGATTAAGAAATGCCACAAGTTACCATCAGCTTCGATCAGAGATTTAAACTTGTCCTCGTACTGCTGATTTATGCCTTTGCCCTCGTAAATCTTGGTGTTTCGTATAGTTTCTCGAAGAGAATATTCCGTCATGTTCACAACATAGATTTGGTAACTCGACTCAAAGATGGCAAAAGTGGCAAAGAATAAAACGAGCGCGCCCATTACGAACTCGATCGCCGTTACCCCTTTTTGTTTAGAAAGCAATTTCATCATTAACTCCTATATTGAGTTAATTCGACGGCGATACTGTGGAGCTCTTGATCCGAAAAATCACCTTTGAGTAGTTTCTTCGCCGCATCCATCTGCTGCGCTTTCATAAGGGCAATCGCTAGGTTCGCCTTCACTACTTTATTTTCCGGGTTATCTTTTAGTACTGGCATCAGTGTTTCGATGGCTTGCTCGTATTCACCATTTGCCATATGAATCATCGCGATGTTGTTCTTGATCGCGACATCATCATAACCACGCAAACGTGCATTGTTCAGCTCTTGGTAGGCATCTTCGTATTTACCTAACTTGGCGTACGACACACCCAGTAATACATGGATTTGTCCCGATTCATTACCCGTTTTAATGGAAGATAAATACGCTTCTACCGCGCTATCAGTGTCATTTTTTGCATCAAACACTTGCCCTTCTAACTGGTACAAGTCAGGGCTCTCTACCCCCTCTTTTTGCAAATGCTGAACATAAAAGTTTGCCGACTCGATATCCCCTTTATGGAAATACGCCCATGCCAGCTTTTCTTTCACTTCTGGATCTTGCGAACCCTGCTCTAACTGAGATTTGTAGTAAGAGATTAAGCCATCGTAGTTTTTCACTTTTTCCATGCTCGCGACGTCATCTTGTAGCTGACTCTGTTGCGAAGGTGTCGATTGACAACCTGCCAACACGCCCACCGCTAACAAAACGAGAGAAATGCGTTTTCCAATCACTGGTTACTCTCCTAAATATTTAATGTCATTTGCATGATTCCCGGTGCGAGAATCAGAATAACGATCGGGAACATGATGAAGAGGATCAGCGGGACACTCATCTTAGCGGAGAGTTTGCCTACCTTTTCCTCAACGGTCAGGATTTGCACTTTTCGCATGTCTTCAGCGAGATCGCTCAACACCTGAGCCACTGATGTACCGTATTGCAAGTTTTGAATGATAGTCAGCACGAAGCTTCGTATTGGCGGCGTTGGAATACGATCACTGAGGTCATTTAGCGCTTTTTCTAGCCCGTGGATTTTTGCCGAATCTGAGGTGCGTTTAATTTGATAACAAAGGTCAGAGTCAAACTCAGCCAACTCTTTGCCCAGATAAACCAATGCCGCCTCAATCGTCATACCGGTTTGCACGCAAACTGACATCATGTCCAGCAAGTACGGTAACTGAGATGATGTCTTAAAGATCAACATTTTGCGTCGCATTTGAAGCAAAGTATCCGGCAAGACAATCACAGCAATAAGCGTAAAAATAATGATGATTAGCTGATTATTTGCTGTCATATCCGACAACAACACCAATCCTGTAACAACCACGAGCACCGCTAATTTGGCAGGGAAGTAGAACTTCGCCCACTCTGTGTTGTAATAGCCGGCCTCGATGAGTTTTTGTTCCAGCTCATGTCGATGCTCTTTACCGAAACGAACAAAAAAGCGGTTAACACGGGAAGGCGCACGTATAGCATCACCGCCAATATAAAGGGCGACTTTTTTGCGTCGTTGTTCTGTACGAAGCGAATCGAAAATCAAGAAAAGCAACGAAACAAACAGTACTATAAGGGCAATCAATAGCATCATGCGCGTACTCCTCTGACTAACAACCAAACAATGAACAAGCCAAATAACTCACTGCCAAGTACATAAAACAACACGATACGACCAGAAGGGTCATACAAGACGAAATTGACGTTGTCAGGGTTTACATAGTTAAGAATGATCATGAAAATCAACGGAATTGCCGCAACAATCTTGGCAGAAATTCGCGCTTCAGACGTCATGGCCATCTTCTTTTTCTCTAGGGTTCTTGCGTCCACCAAAACTCGAATAAGTCTTGCTAGTACGCCTTTCAGCTGACCGCCTCGCGCAATATTTGCTCTAAGGGTTACAGTGAAAAACAGAAACTCTGGGTAAGGGTAGTTTTTACACGAACGTTGAAGTACCACTTCCGGAGACTCACCCAACTTAAGTCGGTCCCCCATCAGTTTAAACTCGCGCCCAATCGAGTTATCCATCACCTCGCCAACATAACTGATGGCTTGCATTAAGCTGTCACCCGCGGTTACCGCACTCATCAGAATGTTTAGCGCATCAGGGAAAGTGTTTTCAAAATCACGTCGCCTTCTTGTCACTAGGTAGCGGTAACCCATAATGGTAAACACCAAAGACAAGCCTACGATCAACCCGGTATTCGTCATCAACAACAGCTTAACCACGACGTACCAAGAGGCGATGAGACTCGCCGTGATATACAAAGCGATATACAGCGATGAACGTGGTCCAAGTACTTTTAGTGTTGGAGAAATAGACTCTTTGAACTTTTGCCAACTTTGTTTTCGTACCAGTGATTTTACGTTGATAGCATTGAAGTTTTCCGCTTCAGCTTCTTCAATGTTGAAAAACTGATCGACCTTTTTGACCTTTGAGTCTCTGACCAAAAGCAGTACGAACGCAAAGAGGATAAGTGAGAGCCAAAGCATGTTATATCCCCTTAAACGATGCCATCAGCTCGTCATACAGCCCGAAGAATTGGGCTTTCTTTACAAGCTCAGATCGTTGCATGATGCCGCTGGTTACGAAGTCACCTTTAACGGTTTCTCCAAAATGTGCATCGTCATAACGGAAACGGTAGATCTCTTCCATCACCACACTATCGCCTTCCAAACCGACGATTTCAGAGATACTGGTGATCTTACGAGACCCATCGCGCAGTCGGTTAACTTGGACAATCATTTGCACAGCGCTGACGATGGTTCTTCGAATCGCATCAAGCGGCTGGTTTAAGTTCGCCATCATGACCATCGATTCCACACGCGCGATCGCATCTCTCGGTGTGTTGGCGTGCAGTGTAGACATAGAACCATCGTGTCCCGTGTTCATGGCCTGCAACATTTCAAACGCTTCAGAGCCACGACACTCACCAAGAATGATTCGGTCTGGACGCATACGAAGTGCGTTAATCACCAAATCACGCTGCGTCACCGCCCCAGTCTGCTCAACGCTCGAAGTTCGCGTTTCCAATCGAACCAAGTTAGGTTGTTGCAAGCGTAATTCCGCCGCATCCTCTATGGTGACAATGCGCTCATCTTCAGCGATGTATTGAGACAATGCGTTAAGCAGCGTCGTCTTACCTGAACCCGTACCGCCAGAAATCAGCACATTCATTCGACAACGAGACGCAATCATCAGCACTCTCGCCATGTCAGGAGACATAGAACCAAAACCAATCAAATCTTCAAAGCCGATGTTCTGCTCTCTGAATTTACGTATTGAAATCGAGGTCCCATCCAACGCAATGGGTGGGATAACGATATTCACACGGCTGCCATCTTCAAGTCTGGCATCAACCGTTGGAGACAGTTCATCAACACGTCGTCCAACACGCGAAGCAATGCGTTTAGCAATTGCTAACAACTGCTCTTCGTTGACAAAAGACACCTCTGACTTTTGGACTTTACCGTGTCTTTCAAAAAAGATGTTGTTAGGTCCATTTACCATGATGTCGGAAATAGACTGGTCTTCAACCAAAGGCTGCAATGGACCTAAGCCAAACAGTTCATCAATTAAGCTTTTCACCAAGCCTGACTTCATCATCGAAGTGATCGGACGTTGGTAGCTGTTTGCAAGAAGATCAACAGCGGCTTGGATTTGAGCCTCTAAGTCTCGGCGGCTCATTTTCTGAACCGCTTCAGCATCTAGTGCTTCAAATATTTGCCCGCGAAACGCGAGGTATAAGTCTTTATTCGAACTCATTTAGCACGCACCCTCTTCAACCAAGATCCCATGCCTTTTTGATCAACAGGTTGACCATTAATCAGCTTGACCAGTAGTTCCATAGAACGGTTAATATGACGATCGTGCTTATGACCTCGTTTGCCATCAATAATGATGTGCGACAACGACTTGCAGTACCCCACTTCGAGATCAACATCCGCACCTAAGTATTTGGTAAGGTCAGGACGTTGTAATACATACGCGTTTTCCGGACGGTGATAATTCACCAACGTAATCACACGAGTTCGGGACGATAATGTGAGCTGTAAATTGGAAATTTTCTCAAACAGTCGTTTGGCACTTCTTACGGAAGAAACCGACGCATCCAAAACCAGCACTACCACATCAAAGTTTTCTACCAAGAGTTGAGGTTCAACTTTGAAGTCCACACCGCCCGAGAAGTCTTCAATAATGAAGTTCGTGTTTCGAGCTAAAAGATCACAGAGCGTCTGGTTATAGTTGAGAATATCGCTTTGACTCATGTCGCCATCGATAGCCAACAGACGCAGATTTTTTCGTGCGTTAAACAGGTAGCTAAGTGCTCCCTCTTCATCCATTTCATGCAAGGGAGCAGTAAACTCATCGATACCGCGCGGTTTAAAATCTTTCAGTCCCAATAAAACATCGATGTTGGTATCTGCGTATTGGTGATCAACCAAAATGGTATCGGAACCTTGAGTGGATAGTAACGAACTCAATTCAGTAGTAATGAATGATGCACCAACACCACCTTTTGAACCCACCACTGCTACACGCTTCGCCTTACGCTTCTGGCTAACACCGGAGAACGTCTTCAAGTTCTTACTAACATGGTTTAAGAAGTCTGCGAACTCTTGTTTGTTCACCGGCCAAAAGACGTAGTAAAAGCCCATGTCTTTGAGGGAACGAAGCGTCGAAATTGCATCTTCTTTACCAATGACCACGACACCTTTGTGTGTTGGTAGTTTGCTAGCGAAAGACTTAGCATCTTCAACGACGTTGTTCGATTCGTTCAGTTCAAGGATAACAATATGACTGCTATGTTGTTCCGTCAGCTTGGTTAAGCCTGCGTTAGCTCTTACACATTCTGGGTCATTCCAACCTTCGAATCGAAACACTTCCTGAACAAGGTTTAAACACTCTTGTGATTGATAAAACAACGTACATCCAGCAACACCTGTCGTCGAAGACTGTGCCGGTTTTGCTTTCGTTGTTAATGCTTTAGTTAAATCAAACATTATTATTCTCCTACTAATCTAGACTTGTAGGACACTTGTTTAAGACGCATCGATTCAACAAAACAGTCTGGTTCACCTAACTGAACTTGAATCTGTGCAGGCGAGCATTGCTGGGTTTGCAAACGCGTTAACGTCACTTGGATATTCAGATCACTTGGTAAAGCTGGCGTATAACGATATTCCACTCTTTGCGGGGCAATAATGTGTGACGGATACTGCTCAAATGCCTTCTTTAACATCGTTTTACTGCGCGCGGATTTGTAATCGATCACGTAAGTGGCTTCTTTATCCATCGATTCGATTTTTTGAATCAGTTGCTTAATCTGCTTTTCTGTTTCTGCACGATTCTTTACTGCAAACTCAAAGCTATGATGCTCTTTATACACCACGGCTTCAGCGCCATTTCCGCCAAAATATCGCTCTGTTGCGCAACCAAAGAGTGACGATGTCAATAGAGCAATAAGTACTAGCTTCTTCATTGAATAAACCCTCCTTCAGATAGCAGACGAATCGTCGCATCCGATGACGTGTTAGAATTATCGTCAGAATCAATATTCAACCAACGCGCTAACGTTGAGGTTTTCTTGATGTGTGGCAACTGAATATCTTTCGGTTTGATTGGTTCCACGAGGTTTACTGTTGCCACGATGATCAACTCAGTTCGCTTTCTTTCTGTCGTTGCTTTACGAAATGCAGCACCAAGTACAGGAATGTCTCCAATGAAAGGAATCTTTTGCATTTTCTCTAAATCAGCACTGCTCATTAACCCGCCAAGGATGAAGCTGTCTCCGTCTGCCAGTTCAACGGTTGTCATTGCACGTCGTGATGACAACTGTGGCACTTTAATGCCTGCAGCTTCGACGTAGCTTTCTACTTCGCTCACTTCCGGAGCTAGCTGCATTCGGATTTTGTCTTGACTAAGTACTTTTGCTGTAAGGTCGAGCTTAATACCAAACTCTTTAAACGAAATATTCACGTTGTTGTTGTTCGACACAATAACGGGCACTTCGCCACCGACAAGGAAGCTCGCCGATTCACCGGAAAGTACCGTCAGGTTTGGCTCAGCCAAGACTTCTGCAACCTGATCGTCACCCAATGCAGTGATCAAGGTACTTAGGTTTGCCGCATCAAATTGGTCAAATACGAACTCACCCGCTTTAGAACCAATAGAACTCCAGTCGACCCCAACTGTTTTACTAAAAGATTCATTAACTTGAGCGACTGAGATTTTGACGTTTACCTGTTGTGTCGTTGCAACCTTAATGCGTTCAATGATTCCTTTCCAAGTCATATTGCGAGCGAAAACCATGCTCTCTGGCTCTTCATAATCTGAATAGTCAGATTTGAACTCCAGCTTTTCGACTTTCTCCCACTTCTCGGTTTTTTCTCGTCCGAGTAAGGTTGCCACCATGCGATAAATGTCATCACGAGTTTCTTCAGAATCAACAACACCACTCACTGCGACTTGCTCGCCCACCGATTGAACCTTGACTTTGGCATCAGGAAAATGGAACTTGAGTTGACGTCTAACCTCGCTTAGATCCAAATCAACGATGATGCGGTCAGAAAGCAACACATCATCGTCTGTTCCATAGACAATCAAGCGAGACTGACCAATGCCATTGGCAAAAACCACTAGCGTGTTGTCATTAATGATTTTGTAGTCGGCGATATCAGGGTTACTGATAAACACCTTTCCAATCGGCATCTTTAATTGAATGTGCTGACCGTCATTAAGTGTGATAGATCGGTCAGCAGCAAAAGTGTTTGTTATAGAAAGCAAGCCAATCAAAAGAGAGGTAAAGGAGACGCACAGTACTTGCTTAATTCGATGGTGTATCATCATTACAAAGCCTCTCTAGGATCATTAACGTTACCGCGTAACTCTTCGATTCCGGTATAATTGTCGATAACATTGCGTACTTCCGCGTATTCCGGCTGCGTATAGGTTTGGCTTCGATAAATTTCGATATGCATAGTTCGTTGAGCCAACGCTAGTTTTGCCAACTCATCTGGCTTCACTTCGATAACCACCGTCGTCATACCGTCTTCTTTATTTGGTGTTCGAGCGGTAATGTTGCTATTTTCACCCTCGCCATCACCAATATTGAGTACTTTGACATGTTTTAAGAACATGGACGCTTTTACACCTCGAAAGCGCTTCGGCTTATCCATATTTTCAGCAAGATTAGCGTTTGGAGAGCTCACGGTAAGAATGTCGATATATGAGCCAGGACGAATGTAATCTTTGATTAAGTTCTGATCACTCACTTTCAGTGGATACAAGGTCATGCCTTCCGTTACCAGTAGATCGATATACCCTGGTTGACCGGGAGAAACTTGGTACTCTGGTAACACAACATCGCCTGGATTTAGGCTTCGGTTTAATAAAACGGATGGTGAAAAACTGATTTGTGCGTCTTCTCTGACGCCAAGCGTTAGTGCTTCACTAAGTGGGAGCTGTTGTTTGATAACTCCTTGTGCACTAATCGCATGTCCTTTTTCATAAGCTTCGGTGGTCATCCATACAGCAACATGCTGTTCATCTTTGTTATCGACCACTTCAGCGACAGCTTCGGGTTGAGGTTGACTCTTGAACAAGTCGACAACGCCAAGCGCGCCTACGATCAAGGCAACAATAGCAACAAGTAAAACCAGTCGAGATCTCATAATGTGCCCATTCTTGGAGGTTTAAATATGTGGCGTATTTTGAGTTAAAATTATTAAATAAAATCCAACACTAATTGCTATCCCATACGGAATGCCTTCTTGGCTACTCGACGTGTTGCTTATTAATTTTCTAGTAATTAAATAAATAATCGCTAAAAAACCACCAGCAAACGCCGTCATAATATAGGCCCATGGTAGGTCATTGAGAGGGATTGTCAGTGACAACACTGCGGCATATTTAATATCACCAGCTCCAATCCAAATCAGAGCATAAAGTATTAACCCTATCCCTAGCACCAGCAAAAAGGTTGTAATCTGAAGATCTAATGGTGAAAGAAAACTCTGCAACAAGAGGAGTAAAAGCAAAGCGTTATTTTGTATTTTACGATGAAGAAAATCGGTAATAGATACATACAAACACGCGATTGCCAATACTAATAAATACAATTCATGACTCAAAATTAAGACTCTTGCCTGAATTTATCGAGATTAGCTTCAAATAACATTTATTAGATATTCTAAATTAACTGAGCCAGACCAATGAGAAACAGAGGTCTGGCACAAATATCTAGCGATATTATCTACATAAACCAGTAAGGTAATTACTTGGCTTATTTGCTCGCAGTATCGATAGCAGTCGCAACTTGAGCGAATGCACCTTCTAGCTTGCCGATGAAACCGTCTGAGCCTACTGCTGTAGTTACTAATACAGCCATTGCAACAGCAATTAGACCGTATTCGATTGCAGTTACACCGCGCTCGTCGTTTTTAAATTGTGACAAAAACAGGCTTGTTTTTACGTACAGTTTAGTAATCATGTTTAGTTCCTATGAAGTTGATTTACAAAAGCTTTGCCATTCTATTGAATACCAAAAGGTATGGAAAAATAGCCCCTATCGATAGAATCGATAGATTTGGCAAAGACCGGCACATCAAGTTATGCTGAAAAAATCATAAAGAACCAACAAGCACTTAAATTACAATAGCTTACAGACATATATCGAGTATTATTTACAATACTCGCTATAAGGTAATTAATTCACACGGTGAGACATAGATCATCAATAGAGTCATTACTTTATTATTTTCAAAAATTATTTTTATCAAAAAGATAGATAAATGTGATGATTGTTTATGCAATGTAGGAATATACTTACGTTGAATTTAGCACCAATAATTAATTTTGCTTTATAAAACGAGTTGAAATACGAGTTTCATCACGCTATTGTGTTGCAAATATACAAATTACAAATCAAAAACCTATAATTTGCTTGCTTTTAAAAGGTTGGTCGAATCATGAAACTACAATTCGAAAATATTGTTTCGTTCGTAGCTGTAGTTGAGGAAGGTTCATTTAGCTCCGCTGCTCGTAAGCTTGGAAAATCCCAATCTACTGTTAGCACTGCTGTTCAGAATCTTGAGTCAGACTTAGGCTTCAATTTATTTAATAGGCAAAATTCAAAAGTCTGGTTGACTGAGAAAGGGAAGCGTCTATTTCATTTATCCGCACCTGTTGTATCAAGGTACCGAGAATTGATTACAACAGCGATACAAATGAATATTTCAGAACAAATTGTTTACCGTGTCGGGATCGATCCATTGGTATTCAATAAAGATGTAAAAAAAACACTGTTGGATTTCTCGGAAGCCTTTCCAAATGTCGATTTGGTAGTAGTCACCAAGCCAAGCTTTATTTTGGGAAATTACATCAACGAGGGAAAAATAGATCTTGCCTTGGGGAACCCATACCACAAAACAAACAACGACTTTAACATTGACGAATTGTTTCACGTTAACTGTTGGTGGGTTGCACATGAAGATTTAGCCTCAGTGACCAGTAACCCTTCTCAGCGTGTTCTTCTTATGGATGGATGCGAAGAGTTGCTCAACTTATCGAACATTGCCTCATATAACTTGTGGAGATTGGACGATTTAGGCACGATTCTCGATTTATGCAAAGCTCAAAGAGGCATGGCATTTTTGCCAGAATTTCTTATTGAGAAGAACATGAAAGAGAATAAGCTAAAGATCATTACCGACCATCCCGACTTTTTTGGCAAGAGAGTTGTCGCCTCCCTTTTCTGGCCGGTGCATTCTGACTTTGGTTTGTTTAACCAATGGATCAAAGGTGAACTGCAGACTTGCGTAAGCAAAAAACAGACTTTTATTGCTGACTTAGCGCAGTAGTAAAAGCGACCTCATTGTACAAGCTGCTGTTCTAAAAACAGGATAAAAAAAGAGCCGCTCATCGCGGCTCTTAGTCTTTTTAATCTCTTAAAAACAAAGAGTTAATTTTTACTAAAGACTGTCTTCTCTTATTCGTTGATGATCATCTACAAAAGTGATGTCCACTCGCCTCTATAAAAGCATCAAGTAAGTTATAGCAACGTTGTTGAGAAGAACTTATCAAGCTTAATGACAGCTTGATCAACATACTTGGTTTGATCATATAAGTCGAAATGTTGCGCACCTTCAATCTTAAACAATTCAGCGTCAATACCAGCATCTTTGCCACGTTTTACTGCAACTTCGCTGAAGTATGCTGATAGCGCCTCTGTACCAACAATGGCTAAGAAAGGTGTATCTCCCAGTAATGCCATATTTTCTGATGGATTATAGGCATAGCGCGTATCTAGTGACATTGCAGCGCGCATAGGTGAGTAGTTTTCCGCACCACCACCACGTGCAGGGTTACGATAGTAATCTGCAGCACGCACCCAAAACTCATTCATCGATTTGGCTTTTTCTGCCGATGGGATTCCATCAACAAGCACAACCTCGCCGGTTTCGTAATACTTCTGGCGCGCATCACTAGCCATTTGAATTTGTTGGCGATATTGTTCAACAGGATCACCGGTAAGTTGGTCCATATATTGTGTTGCACCACCCATGCCGTAGTCAGTAAAGTCAACAAAACCGCTAACTGTCGCGACTGAATCTAAGCGGGTATCCTGCATCGCAACTTGCAAGCTGTAACCAGCACCTGAACAGATCCCCAGTTCACCGATACGCTGAGAGTCAACACCTGGGAAATGACTCAAAAATGTAATGGCATTTTTGATATCTTCAACTTTCATTGGCGCATTTTCCATACCACGTGGATAGCCGCCGCTTTCACCATAAGTACGATGGTCAAAAGCTAAGGTAATGTAACCTTTCTTTGCCATTTTTTCGGCATAAATACCTGCCGTTTGCTCTTTCACACCGCTAGCTGGCGTAATGACCACTAATGCTGGATAGTTTTTGCTCTTATCATAATTTGGCGGTAGAAACACATTGCCAGCAATACGAACATTTTCACTAAGGAAAGCAACTTTATTCTTACCATCATGATAGTCAGCCCCTAAGAAGGTTTCTGCTGCTACAGATGTTGTACCTAAAACAGCACTAGCAACTAATGAAAGGGCAAATAACTTTGTAGTTTTCATATCTTACTCCATTGATTTCTGAGGTTTACAACGTTCCCCGTTGCAACAGAGGTATGTTATGAAAAAGCACCGATGTTGATATATAGCAATTAAATCAAATCACTGTTGCCACTCAACAACAATATAAGGATATATACAGAAGTAGTCACCATAAGACCCTAAGTAAGGTGTGACTTGATAAGTTAGAGAGATAACTTAAAGCATGGCGAGAAAGTTTGGTTAGGTGCTAACCGCCGCCCTCACCCCTCATCTTAATGAAGTCAATAAATGCGTCGAGGTGCAACAGCGAGCAAACTATAAGTTTCACCACTAACCAAATTTTGATGAAAAGAACTCAATTAAAATAGTCAGTTAACTCGGAAGAGAATACGATGCCATCGAGCTGGTTTTGTTCGCATAAAGACTTGAGATGATCGGTACAGTATAAATTTGCCACACCTTCCAATCTCGTGGGGTTACCAGCTTTGACCACTTCCCCCCAAAAACGTGTCGTTATGCTCTTCTCTAGTCTATTTATCAACATCAACTTGGACAGCATGATCTTCAAACCACCAGATCTGTTACTTCTTTGTTTAACAACACAATTTACGCAAAAAAAAAGAGCCGCTATTAGCTAGCGGCTCTTAACTATTAGAAATTTCTGTTGAAACAACCATTAAATGATAATAATGAATCATTTAAAATCATACACTTAAATAAAAACAACCATATCTTGATATCGCGTAAAACAACCATAAATTGATATTTTTGTGAAACTAGTATTTCAGCGAAACTACCACAGTAAGAAAGTTACTTCCAGCTAGCTAGTAAGACTCATCAAAAGAACCACCTTAAGATTAGAAAAGATCTAATCATTACAGTTCCGATAACCTTGCATCAGTCACGTTCACCAACTCTCTAAAGAATCGGATACACTTGTTCAGTTCTTCACGCTTAACGATGTGAGCTTCAGTTATATCAGTTTGAGCGCGGTGAACTGCCTCTCCTCGTTTTTTTAACCATTTGTTGAGTTGTGCTCTAGCTTCATCAGCGGTTTGAAAATTGTTCCAAACCCAGGCTTCAGTAACATCAATACCGAAAAATTCTTCAAATAATGCTTTCGTTTTTCTAGAGCCAGGATTATGAAAATACTTAAGCTGCTCCTCTAAACGATTCTCTATAATTTGCCCTAGTTGAGAGCCCATAACTACCCCATACTTGGCATCAACAAGCTCTTTTGCTATGTCTTCTACATAGGTTTCCCATGCGGTAAGGGTCATTATCAAAGTAGCTCTCTTAAGCACCTCTGGAGGCTGAGAGTTGGAGTGACATCCGTTTAACTGATCGTAACACTCTAATAATTGCTCAGCGTCTGAGATCGCGTACTCAAAATTGGCTTTCGCTTGTGACATCCTTTTTCCTAGTTATCATGACTATATGCATAAAGTGGAATTTACCATATCTAGGACTAAATCAATGACAACTAGGTTCAATAAAGTTGAGTTACTTCAATAAGCTAATGACTTTTGGTTGCTAATCGCGCTGAAAGCAGACTGGCATCACCAAAGAGAGGCTAACGCTTTAAATCAACCCACTCCGAAAAGTAATGAATAGGGTCACAAATTTTGCTCATTGATGTGTAGTGAGAATTACCGATTTGTATACCGTGTACCTGTAGCCCCTGCTTCTCTCTTCGGTTGCTAATTTTCCGACTTAACCCCGAAGTCACTGGGAACCCACCATCACTCACTAACAAAACATCGGCTTTATGCCATTCTTCTGAATCACACTTTTCCAGCGCTTTGTTGAGTGGCCCTTCAGCATCTGTACCACCTCCAAAAGACATCGTGAGGAAGTTAAGTAGGTCATTAAACCCCGAAGCATCTAACGTCAAATCAAGCTCACTAACCTCCTTCTTACTTCCAAAGAGATAAACGTAGCAACGCCGTTGATCTTTGTAGGCCGCTTTCAAGCATTCCAAAACGGTCGCTTTGGCAATGTTTTCTGGTAATCCCTTCATTGAGCCTGAAGTGTCCAAACAAATCACCATCGGACCTCGGTTCTTATTGCTTTTATTGCCCTGCTTTTCACTAACGGATTCTTGATCTAGTTGCTCTACTGTTTCCAGCACCTCGGTCCCTTCCACTGAGTAAGAAAGTAAAGAATGCTCGGCTCGCTTAGCATGCCACAGTTTTTTAAGCACAGGATTGGTTAACCGTGACGCTTCTTGGGGTAACATTCTAGAGATCGAATCTGACCGAGTAATGCCTTTAGTCTCCATTGGAACAAGAGGTGTTGCTACATACTTCTCATGTCTAGTCGCGACACTCATTTTGATGACGATTTCTTCAAGTACAGCCCCTTCAGCTTGATCTTCACGCCCTAAGTCTCGAATCAAGCTTTGTAGCTTGGGAAGCTTTTTAACAAGCTTGTTTAACCGAACAATATCTAGCCAACCATGGCTTTGAAAAATGCCTTTTGATAAGTCAAAGCCTAAACCAGTAATCAACCCAAGTTCAGTAAATACCTCTTCTAATTGAGCCCATACCGTTAGCCTCTCTTGCCATATAACAGGCAAGATGCCATCAACATCCCGTTCAGAGAGCAGTTGCTGCCAGATCTCCTCCGAGGCTGTTTCGGCAATTCTTGTTTGCTGCGCATTAGTGAGAGAAATAGGTTTAGTTTGTTTGCGCTTGTTCTTTCTCTTCTCTAAAGCTTGCTTGATTTGATTTAACGCTTCATCTTCTAGCTGCTTAATCAAGTCACTTATCATAGGCGATGCCTTAGATTGAAGCTGGTCTATTGCCGTGAGAATGTCAGATAGCAAGGCATCAGTGACCTCTTCATTCTGTGCGCAATATTGTCTTAATCCAGACTCTTCTATCTCTTTGCAAATCACATTGGTAAGTGGCTGTGGTGTTAAGGGAAATAGACTTGCTGGACTTTCTCCTTGTAGAAGTTCATTTCTGGAATTCACTAAGGACTCGCACCGCGCTACTAACTCACCATTAGCACTTGAAATAACTGCCGGAAGAAACTTCTCCGGCACATTATCTAGGCATGTTAATTGGCTATCCAAGTTCAATAAGGGAGAGCGAATCTGATACGGTACTTTAATCACACAACTCTCCTCCCAACGGGCTATCAGAAGATACTAACTCTGCAATCTCAATACGCGGGTCTTCCTCCAACGGCAAACGACTAAATCCATCTACTAGTTTATTAGCTCTATTTAACAGTTTTTCTGCCTGTTTGAGTGACTCATTAAGTGAGTCGACAATTCCGGGTAACAAGTTACAATCTAACCAAAGGTGGTTATTAAAGTATTGTTCAACTGTCTGTAATTCTTGCTTCACGGCACCAATGTATTGATCGATGTTACTTGCTATTTCTTGAACGCTTAATACTCGGCTCTCGATATGAGCCTTGGAAAACTGAGCACTACCAATCAATGGGTCGTTCTCCACTTTTTCCATCCAAGGGGGATTGCGATTGTAATCGTGGCTCGTAGTTTTAGTTCCATCGTAAGCGTCTTTAAAGAGCAATCTACCATTTTTATCCTTCGCTTGACGTTCACTAGACTTTTTAGTCGTTTCATTACCATCACAATCGATATAGAGTAGTTTTCCTTGAGTATCTTTTTTATGCGGGCTGCTTTCTTCTGTTAACCTACTTTCCCATACACTCAAAACTTGTAATAGGCGTGATGGTGGAGTTTTTCCATCGACTGTCACCAAGCGCTTGTAAAGATCTTGAAGGCCCTCAAATTGCTCTGGTTGTTCCCATAAACAATGTGGAAGAATCCAAGTGTCGTAAATACTGGTTTCATTAAAGCCTGAAGTGAAAGCTGACACTTTCATTAATTTCACCAGCTTACGCCAACGGCGATCAGATACGTAAATCTCTTGTGACATTAAGTAATTACGAAATTCTTTACATACTTCTCTCGTTGCCACAGTCAACTCAACTTTCTCAGCTAAGCGCTGAACCTCATTTAGGTCTTCCACTTTCAAACGTACATTGAGGTCTGGGTCAAAACCCTCTAATGCCCCACAAAGTAATGCATCAAACGATTCCGTAGACACAGGCGACACATAAGAACGAAGAATGAATCGATCGTATAACGCGCTGAGCTCCTCACTATCCGGTAACTCGTTGCTTGCTGCTACAACAGAGATTAAAGGAACGTTGACTCTTCGATTGCCATTGTCGAACTGACGTTCATTTAGCAGCGTCAAAAGGCTATTCAATATTGCGCTATTTGCTTTGAAGATTTCATCAATAAAAGCCACCGATGCTTCAGGCAAATATCCACTGGTAAGTCTGTTGTAACGATCTTCTTCCAACGCTTTTATCGAAAGCGGTCCAAACAGCTCTTCTGGAACAGAGAAACGCGTAACTAAACGTTCAAAGTAATTAGCCTCAACAAAGACACTTTTCAATCGCTTTGCCAGTTCACTTTTAGCCGTTCCAGGAGGTCCAACGAGTAAGACATGCTCACCAGAAAGTGCAGCTAACATCATAAGTCGAACTTGGTGCTCCCTTTCCAATAATCCATCGCTCATCTGAGCCATTAGGGTTTGGAGCTTGTCTTTTCTGTTCATCGTTGCTGTACATACTGTCGTTGTCACAATAAATTCCTTTTTTGTTATTCTGAAAAGCGAGACATGTTTATAAGCACAATTGCCCTCGTGGTCGAAATGGTATTCAACATAAGAGTTAGGCTATGTTGTTATTTTATATAGTCATTTCCCTTTATTATGACATTTCCATTTTTCTCTTTGGGTGATATGCATCAGCATTTATAGATTTAAATGTCTTTACTGATACAACAAATACTTATATCTAATGAAAAGGGACATTCTAAGCCTCACAGATATGAGCATAACAATACGCTATGTAGACTTCGTACCTGATTATCTGTCTGAAGCGATTCCCAATAACCGTATTTAGAGCATTAATCTATCGTCTCTATCGTCTCTATCGCCACTTGCTAAATTTCAGACAAAAAAGAGCCGCTGGAAAGCGGCTCTTTATTTTCAAATACTAGCTAGTCTTTCAAAAGACAACTTCTTAAACCGGAGACTCACGTTGTGGGCATTTTATATTAGTCGGCTGCATTGGCATTGTGGAATGATACGTCCAATACTCGCCATTCTTAATCAGTCTCTGGTTAACGCAGTTTCAAGTTCAAACAGGGCGGCTATAGAAGAGGAAGGTAGAGCAGACATAATATAGCCTCTTCACGATTTTGTCGTAAACTTTCACAAGTTTAGACCATGAAGAGGCAATATCAAATTATGGCTGTACCAAAAATCAATATATGGTTGTAAATATCAATTTATGGATGTTTCAACAATTTCCGATATTCAGTCGACTTACTCTTTACCG
Source organism: Vibrio sp. SCSIO 43155 (assembly GCF_023716605.1). Lineage (NCBI taxonomy): Bacteria > Pseudomonadati > Pseudomonadota > Gammaproteobacteria > Vibrionales > Vibrionaceae > Vibrio > Vibrio sp. SCSIO 43155. The sequence goes on from NZ_CP071853.1 coordinate 1,517,474, forward strand.
AATACGTTGTTTTCTTGCTCTTGCACACGGATGAACGTCGTACGCTTGGTTAGCTCTTTAAGCTTTGCTGCACCTACATAAGTACATGTTGAGCGAACACCGCCAAGGATGTCTTGGATAGTGCCGTGAACACTGCCACGGTATGGCAATAATACGGTTTTACCTTCAGCTGCGCGGTAGCCAGCAACACCACCAGAGTGCTTGTCCATCGCGCTCTTCGACGACATACCGTAGAACTTCATGAACTTCTCGCCGTCTTTCTCGATGACTTCGCCGCCTGACTCTTCGTGACCAGCAAGCATACCACCTAGCATGACGAAATCAGCACCACCGCCGAATGCTTTCGCAACATCACCCGCACATGAACAGCCACCATCACCGATGATCATACCGCCAAGACCGTGAGCTGCGTCGCCACATTCGATGATTGCAGAAAGTTGTGGGTAACCAACACCGGTTTTGACGCGAGTTGTACATACAGAACCAGGACCGATACCTACTTTCACGATGTCTGCACCAGCAAGAATCAACTCTTCACACATGTCACCAGTTACGACGTTACCAGCAGAAATAACCTTGTCTGGGAATTCAGCACGAACACGTTGTACGTACTCCACCAAATGCTCTGAGTAGCCGTTCGCGATGTCGATACAGATGAAGATGAACTCATCAGAAATCGCCATGATGTCTTTAGTTTTTTGGAAGTCTGCATCAGACGTTCCCGTTGACACCATCACGTTGTTTAGCGTTGTTTTGTCTGCTGTTTTCGCAAACTCTGCCCAGTCTTCAACTGTGTAGTGTTTGTGAACAGCGGTCATTACACCATGCTCTGCTAGCGCTTTAGCCATTGCAAAGCTACCAACCGAATCCATGTTAGCCGCAATTACTGGTACGCCAGACCATTGACGACCACTATGCTTGAATGTAAAATCGCGGGTTAAATTTACTTGAGAACGGCTCTTAAGGGTAGATCGTTTCGGGCGAAACAGTACATCTTTAAAACCTAACTTAAGTTCTTGTTCGATACGCATTGTGTAATTCCTTGATTCATAAGTATATGTGTCATCTCAGAGTGCGTAGTGAAATCGTTGGCAGACGAGTTCACTGTTCTTCGGACACAAAAAAACCGGAGCGTTGGCAGACGCTCCGGTTTTCAGCATTATAGGCTGTGATTTATTTCCTACAAGTCTGATATTTGATTTTTTTTTGTGATACCATCTTGGAAATCGCATATCAAAAACACCTCCCCTCTTCCAAAAATCGCAACTTAATTAACAATATCAAACAGTTAAAACGCTCGATTATTTTATCCTTTGCGCAAACCTTTGCGTCATTTTCATCGTAGGTTACCGTTTAACTTCTCATAAACGCTCAAAATAACGTCAAACGAACCCAGTTAGTGCGATTCTTCAAAAAATATTTCTTCAAATTTTTCATGCCCAACATCACTTTTTTGCCTCTTCTTGAAAGCGAATGAGCTAAAAAAGCTCTGTTCAGTTCTTTGGTGTGTTGATGGCACATCGAAGAGATTCGATAACGTCACTCGCCAACAAGCCAACTTCACCACTTTGCTGGACATTAATATCGGCTGCATGACTATGAAGTATCACGCCTAAACGAGCCGCCACAGCAATAGGAAGTCCTTTTGCAAGTAGCGCAGCAATCACACCAGACAAGACGTCTCCCATTCCCCCACTCGCCATCCCAGGGTTACCCGCGAGACAAATATACATTCTGACACCGTCATAGATAAGAGTGCCCGCGCCTTTGAGTACAACAACTCCACCGTAGCGTTCATGAAGCTGCCTCGCCGCTGCAAAACGGTCCTGCTCTACCTCTTTTGTTGAAACATGGAGCAAGCGTGCAGCTTCTCCGGGGTGCGGTGTCATAACGCGTTGCTCGTCTCGTAAAAACACGACATCATTTCTCTGATTGAGCATAGCAAGGATGTTTAGTCCGTCAGCGTCCACCACTTTGAGTTTGTTTTTCTGAGATAAGAATTGATATGCCTGATGTGCCCATTCATCTTGCCCAAAACCAGGACCAAAGACAAGAACATCAGCCCAACGACTACACTTAACCAGCTCGTTATCGGTGTCTTTGAGCTCATCAAGTGTAATGCCTCGACTCATTATTTCTGGAGCTCCCACTTGTAACGGTAGTAGCGAGCTTGGATAGGTAATCGCTGCAGTTAAACCCGCCCCTGTTCTCGCTGCGGCAGAAGCACATAATCGAATCGCGCCTGCCATACCTTGATTACCTCCTACACAGAGGAGTTTCCCGTTATCGCCTTTATGGGCAGTGGCTTTCCTTTCCGGTAGCAGTCTACCGATAATCTGATGATCAATACCTAACGCGCTTTCTTCTTCAATCGACTCGAACTCGACGTTCACACCTAAGCCGGAAAAATGTAGGTCTCCAACGTAATCTCTTGCTTGCCCCGTGCACAAACCTTGCTTTACACCAATAAATGTCACGGTATGGTCTGCACGAATAGCCTCTCCCAAAACGGCGCCAGTATCAGCACTTAGACCCGATGGCACATCAATAGCGATTACAGGACAATGGACTTGATTGATTTGCTCTATATAGCGACGAGAGTCGGCTCTGACTTCTCCCATTAACCCTGTCCCTAACATGCCATCGATAATCACATCAGCTTCTAACAATGCACTATGCCAATCATCCCAAGCACTGTTCTCTCCATCGCTAGCTTGCCAATCTTCGAACGCTCTCAGAGCATCACCTTTCAAGGTTAAAGGGTCACCCAACTGAAACACGCGTACATTCAGCTGTGCCTGCTTTGCTAGAGTGGCAAACACATAACCATCACCACCATTATTGCCTTTACCGCACACCACCAACACATTTCGTGCTCTGGGATAAAGATGAAGAAAACGCTCATACACAGCCATTCCAGCGCGTTGCATAAGGCTATACATTGATACCCCCGCCAATTGAGCTGCCATTACTTCTCCATTTCTGACTTGTTCAGCGGTGTAGAGCTTGAGAGCGAGATTAAAGTCCATATGATTATTCTGCGCATTTGAAGACACGATTTAAGTATACAAAAAAGCCGAGGCGAACCTCGGCTTTTAATATCGTTATTTAATCAACCTTTAGTTGTGTTGCTGAGACATCAACGCTTCAGCCGTCGCATCTTGAATAGACAAGAACAAGGAATTGATTTTTCCTGTAGGTGTACGCATTGGGTTCAACGTTACGTTCTGGTACATAAACTCCGCTTGTTGTGTCACAGGACGCACGTTACGGCAGCGGAACAAATACGGACGCTGACGCCAAGTAATAAAGCTTCGGCAGCCCAAATCATAAACCGGCTTGGTTTTTAGCTTGAACCACTCTTGTGGGATCTCTGGGAAAATATCAAAAATGGAGCGACCAATTGCCTCGTGAGATTGCAAGCCACTGTGGTGGGTCATAAACCCATTCCATACTTGTACGTTGTAATCTTTATCGATCACAACCAAACCCATGTCGACATTCTGAACCATGTCGACCATCCAATGGAATTGTTCAAATTCTGCAGGTAGATTCAGCATTAGAAGTCCTCCATTAAATATGACAATTTGTTGTCTAGCAAAGGCAGCGACTCGTCAACGAACATAAACAGAAGATCACAACGAATTGATGTGCCTTCAATGTTGTAGCTCACTTCAAATGTCATGGTTCGACTAAATGCCCCCGTGGTTGATTCAATAATTGAATCGATGGAGATATGCTGCCCGAGCAATACAGGAGAACTTTGGAAGAATCGCACCTCAGATTGCTCACCTAAACCATTCAAGAATGCGCCTACCAAGATGTTAGAGATATCCATCAGCAGTTCGAGCTCTTCTAACTCTTCGCTATCTGCAGGCACCTTCATTAGCTTTTTCAAGTCAGAGACACTTGAGTCACTTAGGATAACCAGTGCTTCGCCCGCAATGCCTTCTCCACAAAACCCCTGACAAACACCTGAGACGTTGTCATGAGATGCTAAATCTCTCAATGCCATATGAAGCTCACTGACTTCGAAGATATTTACGTTTGGAAGTGGAAGCTGAACAAAAACATCAAAGTGACGCGCCAAGGCATCTGCCGCTCGACCAATCGACACGTTAGCCACTTCCATGTAAATATCACGACGACGCAGAATAGGCAGCTCAATCGTTGTAGGAGTGATGACCTGTGGACGATCATTAGGCTCAATCAGCTCTTTTAACGTCGATTTAAGCTCGTCTTTACCAATTGGCTTTTGAATAAACGCTTTCGCACCGAGTGCAAATACACGCTCTTTTGCTTTGGGTTGAATATCACCAGACACAACCACAACTGGCGTTTGAATGCCTAAGCGTTTCATGTTTTCCAATGTTTCAAAACCATCCATCTCTGGCATGGTCAAATCAAGAAACATCAGTTTAAATTCTTTCTGCGCTAGTTCTTCTAGCGCGTTTTTACCATGAATGGCAAATGTCACGTCTGCATTTAATGTTGCCGGCAGTGATCTTGCCATCTGTTTGCGTGCTAACGCAGAGTCATCACAGATGAGTACAGGAAAAGACATTCTACCACCTTTATATATTCAACAATCTGCGCAGGAGTCTAACAGATTGTCGCAGCACAAAGTACGAGAAAACTGACGAGGAGTTTTTATTATTTCTTGTTTACCGGACTAGCATACGCAATATGAATAGATGAGTGAACCAGTGAACCAATAAAAAACGCAATTCCCTATACATTTAGTGATGTTGCGCAAGTGTGATTAAAACTTCGACAAAGCCTGATACGCAAAGGGTTGCTCTTAGCAATTAGAATGAAAAAGATAATCTAGAAGGCAAAAAGGCACCCAATATATCCTATAACCTCGAAATGCGTGGTTACTTGGATATCAAGAGTGCCTAAGAAGATAAAACTGTTCGGTCTTTCTATGGCACACCGTGACCTTTTGAAGCGACCCAAACTCGGTACCACTGCTCACGCGTCAATTCAATATTCAGTGCATTAACCGCCGAGTGAACTCGCTCAATTTTACCCGAACCAATAATAGGCATTGGCTTCGATGGTAAACGACGAACCCAAGCGTAAATCACTTCATCAATACTGTTCGCACCGACTTCTTCACGAATCATTTCTAACTCGTTGCGAACACGAACCGCTTGCTCCGTATCACCCGTAAAGATTGAACCACCACCTAGACACGACCATGCCATCGGGCGCACTCGTAAAGTTTGCATCTGGTCTAACGTACCATCGTGTGCAACTTCAAAGTTAAGGGGGTTGATTTCCACTTGGTTAGTCACAAGTGGCTTGCTTAAGCGCGATTGCAAAAGTTCAAATTGACGAGGTGTGAAGTTAGAAACACCAAAGTGCTTCACCTTACCGACTTTATGAAGCTCCGAAAACGCTTCTGCCACTTCATCTGCATCCATCAAAACGTCAGGACGATGAATCAAGAGCACGTCAATCTCATCAACATTTAAACGCTCAAGTGAGTTGTTGACGGATTGGTAGATATGCGCCGCGCTAGTATCATAATGATTGATCTTACGCTCAGGTGTTTTATCACCACACAAGTTAATGTCGCATTTGGTCACGATCTGGATTTGCTCACGAACACTTTTATCCAACGCCAATGCTTCACCAAACAGCGCTTCACATTCGTAGTTACCGTAGATGTCAGCATGGTCGACAGTCGTAATACCTAACTCAATATGTTGCTTTAGGAATGACAAACGTTCTTGCGCTGTCATGCCCCAATCTACTGCACGCCAATATCCTTGAACCAGCTCAGAAAACTCTGGACCGTTTGGTGCAGTCACTACTTTTGCAACCATGGGTTTCTCTCCTTTTCTTAATCTGCTTTCATCCTAGTCTTGTTTTACCGTTCGCTCAACGGGTAAACTTTCGCAATTCGAACTGGAGTACGAAATATGTCTTTTGCCCAACGACTCGCCACCCTTATAGGCGAAGAAAGTGTCAGCGGCTTCGCTCGACGCGTCGATGTATCTGAAGCTTTGATCAGGAAATATCTCAAAGGAAGTGAGCCAAGTTTAACCAAAGCGAACCAAATAGCGATGCGAGCAAACTGCTCACTAGAATGGCTAGCGACGGGTTGTGGTTACTTATATCGCCAAGCCGAAGTAGTGGATATGGAGGCTTACAAACTCGCCTATCAACATGTCATGAATGGTGTAATTTCTGGGGAAGAAGAAGCGCAGCACCGCAAATTGGTTGCGGGTTATCAGTATCTACGCGCGCATAAAAAGTCGGATGGGTTTTTGGATGAATCTGCGATGGCGACATTTTTGGCTCTCCATCACGAAAACAAAACTGAGGCTTCAGACATCTAAAGCATAACACTTTAGAAACGAATCACCTTTAGTTCAATCATCTCGCCATCGCTGTTTAACATGACGTTTAATCTTGGCGTTGGCGTGCCAAACTCTTGTGCTAACACCCAATCGATACTACGTGGCGCTTGCTGTGGATAGCGATTAATAAAGACAATCAGATCTTTATCTACCTCTTCAGGCGTGGCGTGCCTCATCGCTTCAGAAATATCATATTGTTGCCCATCAATCTCCACCTTCTGCATCACCAGCCCATCTTTCCTCAAATTTAAAATCAGCTCGCTCAAACTCTGGGGTTGGTACTCGGTAAGAAAAGACAAATAGACCTCACGATCTTCTATTGTTGACTCTCCGTAGAGATGCTGATGGTAGTAGTGAAAATCATCCAAACAAAACGCTTCGGTACTATCTTGTGTCTCACATCGATACCAAGCTCCACCTGTCGTTATCGCTTGTTGGATTTGTTCAACAGGAGCACTCGATAATATCGCCTGCCACCATAGATCTTGAGCCGATGTAGTTTGAGAAAATAACCCGGAGAAAATGAGCAAACAAAGAGAAAAGCGCGACATGGTATTACTTGACGATTGAATTTGATGTTATCGAAAACGCTATCTTTGCCCCTATACCTAAGATAAGCAAGTACTCAGCTCGAATTTCAGACACAAAAAAGCGGACCTTCTAGCCCGCATCAATCTTTGTATAAAGCCTAAACCGCGTAATCCATCACGCCGAGAACCATTACGAGAAAACAGAATGCCATACCAAGTTGGGATTATCAACACTTCGTACGGTTATTTAAAATAAGTAAAGGGGAAGATTATAGGCATTAAAAAGGCGCACCTATGCGTGCGCCTCTGCCTCGTGACTCAATCGTGAGTATGCGAATCGGGAAGTCTATTGATGCATCCCGAACAAATAACGAGGAATTTCTGTAGGGTTTGAATCCATCCAAATTGTGTGTAAAACCTCACATCCCTCCTTCTGAAGCAGTCATGTTGCTTTACACTTAAAGCATGGTTCATTTTGCTCAGAAAACAAGTTTTACCGATAAAAAAATAGTGCCATATATGGGATCAATAGCACAAAGTTTATCAATATTTAGACAATCGACACTTGAACCGCTCAATAGTGGAAAGCTAAATTGCATCTTTATTGATTAGGTCTAGACTCTCCTGAGCGTATAATTTCTTCCGTCCCTTCCAATCTGTAGTCAGGAGAATCTGTTAATGACCAAACGCGAGAGAATTGTGAAATCTGTGTTAGCGCACGTACCTAAAGATGCGATTAACCAGTTTGTCTCTCGAGGGTCAACGCCAACTTCATTTTCCGTCCTCTTTATGGCGGCCATCGTTGGTACGCTAGCAGGTCTTGTCGGCACTTACTTTGAGATTGCTGTTCACTTTGTTTCTGAAACCCGTACTGAGTGGTTAAAAAGCGAAATCGGTAGCGTGCTGCCTTTGTGGCTGGCCGCAATCTTAATCAGTGGTGCATTAGCATTCATCGGTTACTACCTTGTGCACCGTTTCGCACCAGAAGCCTCTGGCTCCGGCATTCCTGAGATAGAAGGTGCAATGGACAATATTCGCCCGGTACGTTGGTGGCGTGTCATCCCGGTGAAGTTCTTTGGCGGCATGGGCGCACTTGGCTCAGGTATGGTTTTAGGTCGTGAAGGTCCAACTGTACAAATGGGTGGCGCGGTTGGTCGCATGGTTACCGATATCTTTCGTATTAAAGACGATGATACTCGCCACTCTCTATTAGCATCCGGTGCTGCCGGTGGTTTAGCCGCGGCGTTTAATGCACCGTTAGCAGGCATCATGTTTGTTGTTGAGGAAATGCGTCCTCAATTTCGCTACTCTTTAATTTCTATTCGAGCAGTGATCATTTCGGCGATCATGGCAAACATTGTGTTTCGCGCGATTAACGGTCAAGAAGCGGTAATCACCATGCCGCAATACCAATCACCGGAATTACAATCATTATGGTTGTTCTTGCTACTCGGTTCTTTGTTTGGCGTATTTGGTGTGATTTTCAATAAGCTGATCACCATCGCGCAAGACAGCTTTGTTGCCCTACATAAAAACGACCGTAAACGTTACTTGATCACAGGTACTATTTTGGGCGGTGTGTTTGGCTTGCTACTGCTTTATGTTCCTCAGCTAACCGGCGGCGGTATTGGCTTGATTCCAGACATTACCAACGGCAACTACTCAATTTCTATTTTAGTTATGCTGTTCGTTGGTCGTGTGATCACTACCCTACTTTGTTTTGGTTCTGGTGCACCTGGTGGTATCTTCGCTCCAATGCTGGCTTTGGGCACATTGTTTGGCTATGCATTTGGAGCAAGTGCAGACATGCTGTTACCTTCATTGACTATCGAACCAGGTGTCTTCGCAATTGCAGGCATGGGGGCTCTATTTGCCGCAACAGTACGTGCGCCAATCACAGGTATCTTACTGGTTATCGAGATGACCAATAACTACTACCTGATCCTACCACTTATTATTACCAGCTTAGGCGCAGTAATAGTGGCGCAATTACTTGGTGGACAACCAATTTACAGCCAGTTGTTACATCGTACGCTTAAGAATGACAAGCTACGTCAACAAGACCTGCCTGAAAACCAAGCTTAACCTAATATACCCAAGGGACTTCAACGTACTTGGGTATACCGGCTCCAAATTATCTTTCGCCATTAAGATTCTTTTGGAGCCAGTAATTCTACTTTTTTGCAAGTCTCTACATAAATCTCCTACCAAACTCACAAAATTCCCATTCTCTGGAATTTACCTATCATAATGAAAGGTAAGAAGACGTTAAACTTGTTAGTATTTGCGCCTCAAATTAGAGCAATTAACCCATTTCTGGAGTCGTTTTGAACTGGAAAAGACTTGTGCAGTTTTATAGTGTTCCACCGTCACAAGCGGCGTTAGCACTAGGCATGATAGGGCTTGGACAAGCTTGGGCTTTGTACATTCCACAGATTGGAGAACCAATAAGACCATTCCTTGCTGCACTCGGAGCTCTTCTTCTTACCCCGGTTCTACTTAAATACGCCACCAGCCCTCGACTGTTTATGGCGGACATCAAGCACCCACTGAGCGGTAGTTTAATGGCGCCAATGAGCATGGCGTTACTCATGCTGTGTGACTATCTTGCCGTGGTAACGCCAATCATTGCCTACCCGCTGTGGTTTATGGCGGTGTTACTGCACTTCACGATGATGGTGCTGTTCTTTGCTTTTCAGATCATTAACTTCAAGATGTCGAACATAGTGCCAAGCTGGTTTCTTTACCCTGTGGGCTTGATCAGCTCTTCTCTTGCTGGCTCTCAGTTTGGACACAATGTGTTTTCTGAAACTTTGGCGATGATGTGTATCGGCATTTACTTCTTCATGTTGCCTTTGGTGTTGTATCGCTTGGTATTCTTTGGCTCTCTGCCGCGTCGAGCACGACCAACACTCGCGATCATGGCTGCGCCTGTGAATCTTTCTCTGGCTGCGTACCTAGTCAACTTTGCGCAACCAGATCCGATCCTGACGGGCGCACTGGCAGGCATCGCCATTACGATGACCTTGTTAATTTATCTGTGTTATTTCCGTTTGATGCGTTTGAAATTTCAACCATCTATCGCAGCGGTCACCTTTCCTTCCGTGATCAGTGCGATTGCAATGCATCGTCTCACCACATTCTTCGCGGAATCTCACCCGCATTGGCATTGGTTACACGATTTTGGATTTCTAGAACTAAGCATCGCAACCGTGCTCGTGGTTTGGGTGTCTGCTGGTTATGTCAAAATGTACTGGCCAGAGCTTGTTAGGACACCATCGAAACAAACATAAAAAACGGCCTCATTGTGAGGCCGTTTTCTTTTGTCTTCAACGAGCAACGTTACCCGATGAACTTCGACACAAAATTGCTGATGTTGGTCATACTTGATGCCGCCATTACCACCACAATCGCAATACCCGTAAAGGTTAAATAGACCGGATGCTTGTAGTCACCCACAATATCTTTTCTGCGTGTCGCTACCAACATCATGCCTAGTACAATTGGCAAAATAATGCTGTTAACCAAACCTGCAAGCATAAGAAGTAGAATCGGCATGTTCATGGTCACTGTGCCAAGTGATGTGATAATGATAAAGCCAACGCACCACACTTTCTCGTTACGAGCCACGATTGGGAATAGAGTTTTGATCAGGGAGATGGCCATGTACGAGTTCCCCACAACCGAGGTAATCGACGCGACAAATAATACCAAGCCAAAAATGAAGTAACCCACTTCGCCAGCACCTTGACGGAAGGCATCAGCAGCCGGGTTTGCAGAATCCAACGTTGCGCCTGTCGCAATCACACCAAACACGGCTAAGAACAGCAGAATACGAATCACCACTGCAATAGAAATGCCCGCCCAAGCCGCGGTTTTAATCGCCGGAACCTTGTCTTTGCCTTGTAAGCCGATATCAACCAAGCGTTGTGCGCCCGTATAGTAACCACCGACGGCACCACCCACAATGGTCAGTGTTGGGAGCAGTAAGCTACCAATATCTGTCGGCATCACCGCTGCGTTCATGGTTTCACCCATTGGTGGCAAACTGGTCATTGCAACGTAAGCAATCAGAATGATCATAAACAGACCAAGATAGCGCGCCATCTGATCCATACGTTTAGATGCATTGTGCACCACAAACAGCAGGCATCCCACAACCCCGGTAAACAAAGCCCCCCAGGTAGTATCAACCCCTGTTAGCACATTGATGCCAAGTGCAGCTCCACTCACGTTGCCAAAGTTGAACGCTACCGCACCAAGAGCAAGGAGAATACCCACCACGTAGCCCATGCCCGGAGCTACTTTATTGGCAATGTCTTGAATACGCATGCCAGATACACCCACAATGCGCCATAAGTTCATCACGATACCGAAAGTAATGAACATGGATGCAAAGACTGGAAACGCCATGTCGATTTTGTAGATATTGGTGAAGACTGCTGTCTGAGTTAAAAAGCCAGGACCAACAGAGGTAGTCGCCATTAGGAATGCGACACTAAGAATAGCTTTCTTTTGCCAGCTATTTTCCGAGGCTTGTGCAGAAGTCGGAATAGAAGAGTGAACGGTAGTTTGTGTGGTCATGCCAAGTCTCAATATTGTTGCCTTTCTATTATTAGAAAAAAGAAAGACAACTGACCGAGATCAGCTGAACTTGAAGAATCAGATAAGCAAATCAAATAAGAGAGAAAACCCTCGCAACCGTTTGCTGGGCGCGGATATTAAGGGCAACTCAAATAACTGTCAACACGAAGTTCGATAAATGATTTTTGTCGTCTCAAATCCATCTTATCTATGACTTTCAGATAGATAAAAAAAGGATGGCATTTACCATCCTCTTAGAAACTTGCTTGATTACTTAGCGTAAACCGTGGAGAAACTCGGCACGTGTCGCTGGGTTGCTTTTGAAAATACCACCCAATGCTGTTGTCGTCGTTTCGCTGGTTGCATCCATAACACCACGAGATTTCACGCAGTAGTGCGTTGCATCAATAGTCACCGCCACATCATCTGAACCTAGCAACGTTTGAAGTGCTACAAGAATTTGCTGTGTCATACGCTCTTGAACTTGAGGGCGCTGTGCAAAGAAGCGGACAATACGGTTGATCTTAGACAGACCAATGATTTTGCCACGTGGGATGTAAGCAACGGCAGCTTTGCCATCGATCGTAACAAGGTGGTGCTCACAAGTACTGGTCACTGTGATGTCTTTCACGCGAACCATCTCACTTACATTCATCTTGTTTTCAATCACAGTGATTTTCGGGAAATTGGCGTAATCCAGACCGGAGAAGATTTCGTCCACGTACATCTTAGCGATACGATGCGGCGTTTCCTCTAGACTATCGTCAGTTAGGTCAAGTTGAAGCAAACTTAAGATCTCACGCATGTGGTGTTCGATCTTCTCTTTCTTCTCTTCACGGCTTACGTTGTTTGGGCACATTGGCGTTTCCAAACCACGTTGCTCTAGCGCTTCTTTTACTAACTTCGCTGACTCGCTAAGACCTGACATTCCACTTCCTCTTTTGTTACTTCAGCCGATTGTACAAATCCAACCAAAATTGCATTCATACTTTTCGCTTTGAGTTGCTCAGTTCGTGTCTTTACACCAAGTCACATCAAATGAAGGTACTGAGCTGATTTTCTTGAGCTCCGCAGGTTTTTTACCCCTTTCGGATGGCTGACAAGGATACTCGGATTTTTGAATAATTACACCCATATTTTATAGGTGGACATTCTTAGGGTCTGTTGATCTTTCGAGCTGATTTTTGCAGCGAATTGTTGGGCATTTATACTAGGCAGAGACTTTGATGTGTAGTTAGTCTTCATGAGAAGTCGATAACGAAGTAGAAATGACCAACAAACGCTGCCCAAAGGGTTCGTCTAGGCGCCCCATCCGAACAAAATTTAACCATGAAAGATTAACAGACCCTACTCAGTCCCCTTTTTATGGTAAAGTTGCCACAAAACAAAAGAACACAGGATTTTCTCAATGGGCTGCTGCGACGCACCTGGCTTGATGCCAATTGAAGAAGCGATGGATAAAATGCTATCGCGAATCAAACCTATCCAAACCACTCTTTCTCTTCCACTTGCTGATGCTCTTGGCTTTGTACTGGCAGAAGACATCTTGTCTCCTATCCATGTGCCACCATTCGATAACTCAGCAATGGACGGTTACGCAATTCGCATTCAAGATCTTGAGTCGTCTTCGGTACTGCCTTTGGCGGGCAAATCATTCGCAGGGCAACCTTTTGAAGGTGAATGGCCTCAAGGTACCTGTGTTCGCATTATGACTGGCGCAAAAATCCCTGAGGGTTGTGACGCCGTTATCATGCAAGAGAACACCGAAGTAACGGATGCAGGTGTTCAGTTCAACCAAACGGACGTGAAGCCACAAAACAACATCCGCCCAACAGGTGACGACATCAAGCAAGGCGACATTGTACTTGCGCAAGGTGCTCGTTTAACGCCGCGTGATATTCCAATGATTGCGTCTCTTGGCGTCAGCCATGTGACCGTCGTTCGTAAACCAAAAGTGGCGTTTTTCTCTACTGGTGATGAGCTAAAACCACTGGGTGAATCGCTAGAAGAAGGTCAAATCTACGACAGCAACCGTTACGGCATCAAACCGTTGATTGAAAACTTTGGTTGTGAAGCCGTCGATTTAGGCATCATCCCCGACTGCCCAGAAACACTCAAAGCGACCTTTGAAAAAGCACAAACGTTGGCTGATGTCGTTGTTACCTCTGGTGGCGTCAGCGTTGGCGAAGCGGATTACACAAAAGACATTCTTGAAGAACTTGGTGAGATCGGTTTCTGGAAGCTGGCAATCAAGCCAGGTAAGCCTTTCGCCTTTGGTAAGCTGAGTACTGCTTGGTTCTGTGGTCTGCCGGGCAACCCTGTTTCTGCGGTGCTAACCATGTACGTGCTTGTTCAACCGATGTTGGCAAAACTCGCAGGACATACAGAGTGGAAGGCTCCGGAGTCTATTCCAGCGACAACCAAAACAGCATTTAAGAAAGCACCGGGGCGTACCGATTACCAACGTGGCATCTATACCTTAGAAGATGGCAAGTTTGTGGTTGAAACAACAGGTAACCAAAGCTCTGGTGCATTCCGATCAATGAGCCTAGCGAACTGTTTTGTTGTATTGGAGCGTGAGCGCGGCCGCGTCGAAGTAGGCGAAACGGTTCAGATTCAACTATTCAACTCAACCCTTTACTAGGAAGTCGTTGTGGATATTCTTTCCGATCAGGAAATGTTGCGTTACAACCGCCAAATCATTCTTCGTCAATTTGACTTTGATGGGCAAGAAGCACTTAAGCAAGCATCGGTATTGATGCTTGGTGCTGGCGGTTTAGGCTGCGCCTCAAGCCAATACTTAGCGACTGCCGGTGTAGGTAAAATCACATTGATTGATGATGATATCGTTGAGCTATCTAACCTACAGCGTCAAGTGCTGCACCACGATGCAGATATTGGTCGTAAGAAGGTCGCGTCAGCGGCTGAGGCACTAAGGGAGCTAAACCCACATATTGCCGTGGACACCATTGCAAAACGCCTTGGTGATACTGAGCTCAAAGAACTCATCGAACAACACACTATCGTTGTAGATGCATCAGATAACGTAGATACACGCAACCAACTCAACCGCTTGTGTTTTGAAACAAAAACACCATTGGTTTCGGGTGCCGCAATTCGCATGGAAGGGCAAGTAAGCGTGTTCACTTACGATGATCCTACTCAACCATGTTACCAGTGCTTAAGCGCCCTCTTCGGCAGTGGCACGTTAAGCTGTGTTGAAGCCGGTGTAATGGCACCTGTCGTCGGTATTGTCGGTGCAGTCCAAGCAATGGAAGCCATCAAGGTGATTGCTAACTACGGGCAGCCAAAGAAAGGAAAAATTCTTATTTTGGATGCGCTAAGCATGTCTTGGCGAGAAATGAATCTGATGAAAATGCCAACCTGTCCGGTTTGTAGTTAGCTCTCTACTCAATCATTCCCAAAAAGCCCAACTCAATGTTGGGCTTTTTTTCATTTTGACAATCAGAATTAAAACCTGCCTATCTAATAATCATAATTCATTAAAAATCATAACCTTAAAATATGGCACATTCCTTTCATTGCATATATCACGAACCAATGAGAGGGCGAATTATGAAAAGGACATCACTGTTACTTGGGACTTTAATGGCAAGTGCGTATGCTCAAGCCACGCCGTTCGACACCTGCCCAAGCAAAGCATACCTATTTCAATCAACCCCAGTTCAAATCTATGGCGTCAATTTGGTTACAGGTTCTACTACTCTTTTGGAGGACGACACGGGTTTAGCTTCGGGTATTAACGGCGTGGGCTTTGACTTCACTGACCGTTACATTTATGGCTACGACACTACGAACAAAAAGATAGTTCGATTAGGGAAAGACTTTCAAGCAGAAACACTGAACGTTTCCGGTCTACCTACCGATCACACCTTCTTTGTGGGTGACGTCTACAATCACGTTTACTATTTGTACCGTAAAGGGAAAGGTCTATTCTCCATTGACCTCTCCCCACTAGACTCGGATCCAAACGCAACATTAAACATCGTAAAGATTAGCTCGACGGCGACTGTCAACCTTACCGACTTTGCGTTCCATCCCGGTGACGGTTCTCTTTATGGTATCGACAACAACTCTGGTGTCCTATACCAGTTCAATCCATCAAATGGCAATGCAACTGCAATCGGTGATACTGGCGAGACAGGCACATTCGGCGCTGGTTATTTCGATGTAAACGGCAACTATTATGTATCACGTAACCAAGACGGTAAGATCTATCGTATCAACTTGTCTTCAGAAAACGCCGCTAACATTGCAGCAGGGATTGTTCCGGCAGTTGAGTTTGTCTCAAACGGACCAAGCTCAAGTCAGAATGATGGTGCACGTTGTGCAAATGCACCTGTTATTGATGAAGACGATCCTATCGATTTTGGCGATGCACCCGATAGTTACAGTACAACTCTAGCTTCTAACGGACCTCGTCACGAAGTCGACGACGTAACTTGGCTTGGTTCTGTCGCCCCAGATGGTGACGCTGACGGTCAAGCAAATGATAACTCCGTGGGCACAGCAGATGAGGATGGTGTTGGTTTTGTATCCGCGCTTGATCCTGGCTTAAGCTCCATTGTGAATGTCACCGCCTCCACTTCTGGTTATCTGTCTGCGTGGTTTGACTGGAACCGCGATGGTGACTTTGATGATGAAGGCGAACAGGTCTTTACCGATGAACTGCTTTCAGCCGGAAATAATCCACTGCCATTCGTTGTTTCTACTGCGGCAACAGAAGGTTCGAGTTGGAGTCGATTCCGCTTCAGCCAACAAACTGGGTTGAATTACGACGGTGGTTCGACATCTGGTGAGGTCGAAGATTACCCTATTGCGATCACGGGAAATGGGTATTCTGTTGAATACTTCCCAAGTGCAGAAAGCTTCGCCACCGTTGCTTATGAAGATAACTGGCCCTACACAGCAGACTACGACATGAATGACGTTGTCGTGACCTTCCAAATCACGGAAACTAGCTTAGATGGTCATGTAGAGAACATCCAAATCACTGGTGACTTGGCTGCGTACGGTGCAGACTACAAAAATGGGTTCGCCATCCGCTTACCGGGTATCTCGAGAAGCGCGATTGAAAATGGTCTCACAACACTCTCTTTTAATGGCATTGAGCAGGCGTCCAACGGGCTAGAAAGCATTTCTGACGAAGCAATATTCATCATTAGTGAAGACTTGAGCCAACATGCCTCGAGCGGTTGTAACTTCTTTAGAACAGAAGCTGGGTGCGACGACAGCGTGTCTCTCACCTTTACTCTAAACGTCTACTTTACTGAAGGCTCTGACCGTTCATCCATACAAGCGATGCCTTACGACCCGTTCATCTTCGCGACTCCAGGAACTTACCATGGTGACGGCATTACTTTCCAACCAGGACGTAAGTGGGAAGTTCACTTAGCCGACCAAGCGCCAACAGAGCAATTTGATGACCAAAACCTCTTCGGTGTTGGTGTGGACGCAAGTAACCCTTCACAAGGTGTGTACTTTAAAACTGCGAACAACCTACCTTGGGCACTATTAATCGTTGAGGATTGGGATTGGCCACTCGAACGTATCGATATGGTTGAGGCTTATCCTCAGTTCAAAACATGGGCTGAATCTGCTGGCGAGTTAGGTACAGATTGGCATACCGCTCCAACACCAAACAAGTGCTACATTCCATAGGGAGAGAACATTATGAGAACTTTAATTACAATCATCATGGGATTAGCTTTAACAGCATGTGGCGGCGGCGGTGGTGGAGGCGGTACGAGTGCGCCCCCTCCACCGACACAGACTGCAGTGCCAGATGAAGATCCTACAATGCAAGATCTTGAAGTGCCCGATGGCTTTAACTACAACCCTGTAGTACAAGGCTCATTAAATGTGGATATCAGCGGTTTCTCTTCACAGCGTGCACACCTAAGCGTTTACAAAGATTTCAAAGAGAGTGGTTCTGGAAAATACGACGCAAAATATCCGAGCAAAGTGGTCTCTGTACCTCTGAATAACGGAACCGCAAACTTTGACTTCAACGTCTCAGACAGCCAAGGGAATCTTCTAGTAGAAATCTGGTTTTATGATGGCTCGGATCCAATACAGAAAGTGATTTCTTCAGGTGATAGCAGTTGGATTCTTTAGCCAAAACAAACTGAAAACGTGAAGATAGAAAACAACTCACACTTAAAAATCGCATCGTTCTTTTGAACATGCGATTTTTTTGTTGTAAAACAGTAAGATTATTAATGCGGCGGGAAAAATACGTTGGACAACCCCAAAACCTACATCTTGGCTTTTGTTAGTGCCATTGTTCTGTTGTGTTTGGCTCTATGGCTAACGTCCTCAGAAGAAAAACAGTTAATTACAGCGGAAGTTATATCGAACACCTTAACGCAATCACTGGACGGTCAAAGACGTTACTTAACAGTAGAATCTGACGTTTTGGGGCTCAAACGAGTCGCAGTACCCACAAATGTTCAGTGTTCAGAAGGTGCCATCGTCACATTTAGCCAAGCGACTGATTCTCTCTTCGAGCAACCGCTCACGTTTATAAACTGCGAATGAGCTTAAGCTGTTCACGCCAAAACATTCCATACTACTGTGAGGAAACTAAAGACGATGCAAGCACTGATCACAACAGATGAACTCAAAGAGCTCATCAGCCAACCCAATGTCAAACTCCTAGACGCCAGCATTGCTTTTCAGATCCCATCAGAAGGCAAAAAGATCAAAGATAAATGGATACCTAACACTTTGCGCTTTGACTACGACAACGACTTCTGCCTACCTAACTCCAACCTGCCTCACATGATGCCAACAGAGCAAGGCTTTAATAGCAGTGCTCAACAACTTGGGTTAAATAACGAAGATGTGATTGTGGTGTATGACAATTCCGGCACTCTTGCCGCACCAAGAGCTTGGTGGATGTTCAGAGCGATGGGTCATCACAACGTATGCATTCTAAATGGGGGGCTTCCGGCTTGGGTTGAAGCAGGATTACCTATTGTCGATACCTTGTCTCAACCAACAGAGATTGGCAACTTCACAGGTAAACTAAACCCAGATGCATTCTTAAGCGCGCATACCGTGTTAACCCATTCTAATAACTGCAGTGCAAATATTGTCGATGCTAGAGCTAAAGCCCGCTTCCTAGGTGAAGTTCCTGAGCCAAGAGAAGGGTTACGCAGTGGACACATTCCTAATTCAGTTTGCTTGCCGTTTCAAGAACTCTTAACGGACGGTCACATTAAGCCAAATTCCGAGTTGCAACAGATATTTAGCCGATTAACATTAGACAGTGATAGTTCAATCATTTTTAGCTGTGGTTCCGGCGTGACCGCGTGCATTTTGTTGCTCGCCGCCTATCAAATTGGTCTGCAGAATTTATCAGTCTATGACGGCTCTTGGACTGAGTGGGGTGCCGATGAATCCCTACCAATCGAGCATTAATATCAGGAGCAGTAATACGATATGATCGGCTTAAAGAAGAACATTTGGACGCTATATCTGACACTTTTTACCATCAGTGTCGGTTTGTTCTCTCTGTTTGGTCATTATCATTATCAATCCATACTCGATAAATACAAAGACAAGCAGCTCTTGCAATTAGAGCTGTTTGCTTCATCTGTACAGTCACTGTTTAAAGGACAAGAAACCTTACTGGAAGTTGTCGGTCACCAATTGATTGAACAGAACGACTTTACTCGAACCGCCTCATTGCAAATGCGACCTCTTCTGGATGAGCTGATGGATATCCACCCAGCGATCGCCGCATTTGGTCTTACAAACCCACAAGGCGATTATTTAGCGATAAGCTCGAATCTGGACCTACAAAAACTGCGTAACTTGAAGCAAGATCCTCAAACAAGAGGAACGTTTGAAGCCGCACTACAGTCTGATCACATGGTGGTTGGTAGAACTTACTTTATGCCTGCGCTCGACTCTCTTGTTATCCCCATCCGAAAAGCTATTCGAGATAAAAATGGTAAGGTTCTCGCGGTGATGACGGCGGGTTTCAACATGAACTCCTCTTTGGTTTTTCGAAGCGACGTTCACGCAAATGAACACAATCGAGTGTCATTAAATCGTGAAGATGGTTATCTAACCTTTACTTCGGCTGAACAAGCAAACCTTAACAGTTACAGCCATCCTGCTGACGGGCATACCAAGGCTATCGTTTTCGAACAGATCGAAAACAAGTATGGATGGAGCCGAGATACAGTCAGAACACTTGCAAGCGCAGTAAACATTGTTGCTGATGACCCAAGAATTAATCAACTGGTCACATTGAAATACCTACCAGATTATAAACTTTGGGCATCGTCTTCGACGGATCTTCGGTATATCCAGAGCGGTTTTTTCGATCAGTTCGCACTATACTCGCTCGTGTTCCTATTTATTCAAGGTGGGTTCTATGCGCTGGTTCGTTCCATTGCGAATAATGAATTGGGTACCCGACGAAAACTCTTATATCAAGCGCATCATGACCACCTCACGCTACTCCCAAATCGAGAATATCTGCGCGCACATATTGGACACTGGGTGAATGGCTCAGCCACGCCATTTAGCCTGATGTTTATCGACATCGATAACTTTAAATCCGTGAATGACACCCATGGTCACGAATTTGGGGATGAGGTATTGAAGCTGATCGCACAACGCTTAAAGACCTTTGGTTGTGATGGTCGTCTGATCGTTCGAGAAGCAAGTGACGAGTTTATACTGCTTGTTAACCAAACCGACGAAGGTACGGTGAGAGCGTTGGCAAAAGAGCTGATCAATTACCTATCCGAACCCTACTTAGTTCAAGAAAACCAATTTCTGTTGAGTTGCAGCGTCGGTATTGCTCTTTACCCTTCTCACGGTCAAAACTTAGATGCCTTGCTTCGTTCTGCAGATATCGCTATGTATCAAGCAAAAAAAGAGCGCAATGCATACAGTATTTTTGACCAACAAATGCAGGCAAAACACCTTCACAAGATGAAGATGGAACAACGTTTAAGGCTAGCGATAGAACGACAAAATCTATTCTTAGTTTATCAACCGCAATTGAACGTTAATGGCAAAATTTATGGTGTTGAAGCCTTGGTGCGTTGGCAAGATGAAGAGCTTGGGTTCGTCCCACCCAATGAGTTTATCCCAGTAGCGGAGAGTTCAGGTCTGATGGTGAGATTGGGGGAGTTGATTATCGAGAAAAGCTTGATCGACATGGCTCGCCTTACGGAAATGGCAGCGCAGCCAATTCAGATGTCGATTAATATCTCGGTAAAACAGTTTATTCAAATAAACTTCATTGATGACTTAGTGGCGTTAATAGACAAATATAAAGTCGATCAACACCGCATCACGCTTGAAATCACTGAGAACTTATTCATTGAAGACCTCGATAAGTTCGCACCTATTTGTGAGCGCTTGCATGCGCTCGGTTTTAAAATCTCTCTCGACGATTTCGGTACCGGGTACTCTTCCCTCTCGATGCTAAGAGCACTTCCGATTGATGAAGTCAAAATTGACAAGAGCTTTATTGATAATATCGAAGATGATGAAAAAGCACTTAACATGGTGCAAAACATCATTGCGATTGGTAAGAACTTTGGCATGAAAGTTCTCGCGGAAGGCGTAGAAACTCGTCAGCAACGTGATCAGTTAGCCGCGTGTGGCTGTGACTTGATTCAAGGATATTTCTACTCAAAGCCATTACCTTTCAAACAATTAATCGAATTCTCTGAGCAAAACCAAAATGAAAAAGCCGTCGCAGAATAACGACGGCTTTAAGAACAAACAATAATTTGACGTTTTACAGATTAATTCTGCATTTCCTTATACATCACTTCAACAAGCTCGCCTTTCGGATCACCTGATAGCTCCCACGTAAAGATGCCACCAAGATTCGTTTGCTTTGCCCAATCCGCTTTGGCTTTGATAGAGCGTTGATCTTCGAATGAAATGAACACTTTTTTTTCAGGGTTCCATAAATAAGGGGCTTGAGATTGTTCATCGTACTTATATTCGTAACCTTGTTTTGCGCTGTAGTTCTTCATAAGGTCCCAAAACATGAAGTAGCCATTCTCACCAGTACCAAACTGCGCGCCTTTCTCTGACAATAAATCTTGAGTTGGTAAACCACCGGAGAAATCTTTGGTTCCTTGCCAACCGCGACCATAAAACGCGGCACCAATCACCAACTTCTCACTAGGAATACCCAGCTCAATCATTTGATTAATGAACACGTCAGCGCCCATGCCCCACCAACTGCGGTCAGTGGCATGCAAGTTTGTTGTGTGCCCTGTTTGTTGTCCCCAACCACCAAGGAAGTCATACGTCATGGCAAACATATTGGTTAAGTAGGGCTGCGCCGCTTTCCAATCAATGCCCGCGGCTTTTGGACCAACACCCACTGCTGTTGAAAGCTCGTACTCGCGCTTGGTCTTTTTCGCTAACGCGTCTAAATCACCACGCATAGTCTTAACTAGGTAAGTGAAGGCGTCACGCTCTTGTGCTTTTTGCTCATCCGTCAGCTTGGTATCTGGGTTCCAAGGAGACGTAGTCAAGCCGCCACCTCCTGGATACTCCCAATCCAAGTCAATACCATCAAAGAAATCGTATTGAGCAACCAGCTCGACTGCTGTTTTAGAGAACTGATCCATCGCTTGCTGGTTTTTTGCCATCGCGTGGAAAGGTTCAGACATGGTCCAACCGCCAAAAGAAGGGAGAATTTTCAGATCAGGGTGTTGCTTCTTAAGTTCGGCTAATTGAGCGAAGTGCCCTTTATATGGAACGCCGACAGAGACCGGACCAAAATCTTTTTCAAGTGCCGCCTCGGTATCAACCAGAATCGCGGTATACGGCTCTTTACCTTCACACTGTTTTGCGACCAGTTTTTGTACGGTTTCTGAGGCACCAGTGTGAGGACCACACATGCTCAAAAACGCATAGATAATATGAGTCAGGTTATCAGCCGGAATATCTTTAACCGTATAAGGGTTGTCTGCGTTTGCATACTGCCAGTCAGCAAAATAGCCTGCGACGACTTTTTGCTCGGCGTGCGCTATGCCCGTTAACCCCGTAAATAAAGCAGCTGCGAGAAGTGTCTTTTTCATCGTTTCCTCCAGAGTAATTAACTACAAATTACTCCTGAGGATTATTTTTAACTTGGAAACGAAATCAGGTTGCGAGTCATTTATAAATCCTCATCACCTGATTACATAGTTTGCATATTATTTGTGCTAAACCTCTGATGCACTGTTGCCGTGCATCTGCTCATCCAAGTTAAGAACCGTCAGTGCGTTACTTACGCTGGTTGCAATCACATCAATGGCTCCGGTTCTTAACGCTCCAAGTAGCGCCAATGGCTTACTGTTTTCAGCTGCAATCGCAATCACTTCTGCAATAGGTCTAAATTCTTCAATACCCAAGCCTATGACACGGTCACTCATCACCGTATTTGCTACGTTGCCGTGAATGTCAAAGAAGTCATAACCGGCAAAGTCCCCTACGACACCTTGCATCAAGCGAGATTGAACCACTTCATCTGGAGTGAACCAACCAAGGTCAACCATGTAGCTGTTTTCACTCATATCACCGATACCAACAAGAGCGACATCCGCTTTGCGCGCCAAATCTAGGGTTTGCTTAACCGTGGCATTTTGCATAAAGGCAACCTTCTGCTCGCGGTTTTCAGCATAGGCAGGCGCGTATAGGGTTTCCGATGTGCCGCCGTATTTCTTGGCAAATTGTCGACATATATGGTCGGCGTTGAACATACCGCCACGAGGGTGAATCCCGCCGATACCGCACACAAACTTACAATCGCGCGGCGTAATAACACCAATGTGGTGCGCCACAGAAGATACGTTACGCCCTTGCCCTACCGTCACCACCATGCCGTTCTTAAGAGTACTCGTCAGGTAATTAGAGACTAAACCAGAAACTTGCAGGCGTTGTGCTTCTTCATTAGGTTGGTCCAAAGCAACCAGCGCTCGCTTCACACCAAAGCGCTCGATGAGGCGCTGCTCTATCTTGGCACTGAACACAGGGTGATATTTTACGGTAATCTCAACAATGCCTTCGTCACGAGCCTGTTTCAGCATTCGCCCAACTTTGGCACGTGATATGGAAAATTTTTTCGATATCTCTTCTTGTGTCGCACCATCTTGATAATAAGCAACGGAGATCTCCGTCAACAAGTCTGTACTTTCAATAGAAATATCTTGGTTAGAACTGCTCATGATTTTTCTCGCCCTTTTAGAGGATCGACATTGTATGCATTAGTGAGCATCTGCTCATTGACTTAGCATATGTTACCTACCAATTTTACTGCGACATTTGCTCACTGCAACGACATTTTCTCACTATGTCATTTTATTAATCTTACTGCTGCTCAAGCCTTGAACAATAAGGGCAAACGTTTATTTGGGTCACGCTCTGAACACACAGCAAAAAAACGTTGATGAACTTCACTTAAAGTCGGTTTCGACGATTGACTTTCAGCATGGATAGGATAAATATGGATTCATCATTTACTCAGCTACCGATCAAATGTTCAAAGCAAATGTTCGGTACCGAAATTTTCCGTAGTTGGCTGAGCAGATGTCTCGTTAATTATGATGAGACGATTAGCCGACACGCTTGCAAATGCACAAGCTGTGGTACTCAAAACCACACTTAAGCCCATTTATATAGGATGATCGATTATGAGCAACAAGTTAGAGCAACTTCGTAAACTAACAACTGTAGTAGCGGACACTGGTGAAATTGACGCAATCAAAAAGTACCAACCTGAAGATGCAACAACGAACCCATCTCTTATCCTAAAAGCGGCTCAAATCGAAGAGTACGCACCTCTAATCGACGCTTCTATCGAATACGCAAAAGCACAAAGCAACGACAAAGCACAACAAGTACAAGACACTTGTGACATGCTTGCAGTAAACATCGGTAAAGAGATCTTAAAAACTATTCCTGGTCGTATCTCTACAGAAGTAGATGCTCGTCTTTCTTACGACACAGAAGGCAGTGTTGCTAAAGCGCGTCAACTTGTAAAAATGTACAACGATGCAGGCATCACTAACGACCGTATCCTAATCAAACTGGCTTCTACTTGGGAAGGTATTCGCGCTGCAGAGATCCTTGAAAAAGAAGGCATCAACTGTAACCTAACGCTTCTATTCTCTTTCGCACAAGCTCGTGCATGTGCTGAAGCAGGTGTATTCCTAATCTCGCCATTCGTTGGTCGCATCATGGACTGGTACAAAGCGAAAGAAGGTCGTGACTTCGAAGCTTCAGAAGATCCAGGTGTAATCTCAGTAACAGACATCTACAACTACTACAAAGACTACGGTTACAACACAGTTGTTATGGGCGCAAGCTTCCGTAACATCGGCGAGATCCTAGAACTTGCTGGCTGTGACCGTCTAACTATCGCTCCTGCTCTTCTTGCTGAGCTAGAAGCTGCTGAAGGCGAAGTTGTAGAGAAACTGGTTGATTCTAAAGGTTCTAAAGAGCGTCCAGCTCCAATGTCTCACGCTGAGTTCCTATGGGAGCACAACCTAGACGCAATGGCTGTTGAGAAAGTAGCTGAAGGTATCCGTAACTTCGCGGTTGACCAAGGCAAACTAGAAGACATGATCGCAGCTAAGCTTTAATTGCTTACCAAAAGCGAGTAGCCAGCCTACTCGCTTTTAGCATCAGCGCTTTATTCAAAAAATTCTATTTGAACTTGTTCCGACGAGTTCCCTCTATTTAAATCAAATATCGAGAAGTAACTACTATGGATCGTAAATACCTTGCAAATGCAATCCGTGCACTAAGCATGGACGGTGTTCAACAAGCTAACTCTGGCCACCCAGGCGCACCTATGGGTATGGCTGACATCGCTGAAGTTCTTTGGCGCTCTCACCTAAACCACAACCCATCAAACCCAGAGTGGGCTGACCGTGACCGTTTCGTACTGTCTAACGGTCACGGCTCTATGCTTATCTATTCTCTACTGCACCTTGCAGGCTACGAGCTATCTATCGACGATCTTAAGAACTTCCGTCAGCTTCACTCTAAGACTCCTGGTCACCCAGAGTACGGCTACGCACCTGGTATCGAGACTACAACGGGTCCTCTAGGTCAAGGCATCACTAACGCTGTTGGTATGGCAATGGCTGAGAAAGCACTAGCGGCTCAGTTCAACAAAGAAGGCCACGACATCGTTGACCACTTCACTTACGTGTTTATGGGCGACGGCTGTCTGATGGAAGGTATCTCGCACGAGGCTTGTTCTCTTGCTGGTACGCTAGGTCTTGGCAAACTGATCGCATTCTGGGATGACAACGGCATCTCTATCGACGGTCACGTTGAAGGTTGGTTCTCTGACGACACGCCTAAGCGTTTTGAATCTTACGGCTGGCACGTAATCCCTGCTGTAGATGGTCACGACTCTGAAGCGATCAACGCAGCAATCGAAGCGGCAAAAGCAGATCCACGCCCTACACTTATCTGTACTAAAACTATCATCGGTTTTGGTTCACCAAACAAATCTGGTTCACACGACTGTCACGGTGCACCACTAGGTGCTGAAGAAATTGCAGCGACACGTAAAGAACTAGGTTGGGAGCACGGTCCTTTTGAAATTCCGCAGGAAGTCTACGCAGAATGGTCAGCGAAAGAAGCAGGCGCAGCTAAGGAAGCAGCGTGGGACGAGAAATTTGCAGCTTATGAAGCAGCGTACCCTGAGCTGGCAGCTGAATTCAAACGCCGCGTAAACGGTGATCTACCGGCTGAATGGGAAGCAAAAGCAAACCAAATCATTGCAGACCTTCAAGCAAACCCTGCGAACATCGCATCACGTAAAGCATCTCAAAACGCACTAGAAGCGTTTGGTCAAATGCTTCCAGAATTCATGGGCGGCTCTGCTGACCTAGCACCTTCTAACCTAACTATGTGGTCTGGTTCTAAGTCTCTAGAAGCGAACGACTTCTCTGGTAACTACATCCACTACGGTGTACGTGAATTCGGTATGACAGCGATCATGAACGGTATCGCACTACACGGCGGTTTTGTTCCTTACGGTGCAACATTCCTAATGTTCATGGAATACGCTCGTAACGCTATGCGTATGGCTGCTCTGATGAAAGTTCAGAACATCCAAGTTTACACGCACGACTCTATCGGTCTTGGCGAAGATGGTCCAACTCACCAACCAGTTGAGCAAATCGCGTCTCTACGTCTGACTCCAAACATGAGCACATGGCGTCCATGTGACCAAGTTGAGTCTGCAGTAGCATGGAAACTGGCGATTGAACGTAAAGATGCACCATCTGCACTTATCTTCTCTCGTCAAAACCTAGCACAACAAGAGCGTACGGCTGAGCAAGTAGCGGACATCGCGAAAGGTGCTTACATCCTGAAAGACAGTGATAGCAAGCCTGAGCTAATCCTAATTGCAACTGGTTCTGAAGTTGAACTAGCAGTGAAAGCGGCTGAGCAACTAACCGCTGAAGGTAAGAAAGTGCGCGTTGTTTCAATGCCATCAACAGATGCATTCGACAAGCAAGACGCAGCTTACCGTGAATCAGTACTGCCATCTGACGTAACTGCACGTATCGCTGTAGAAGCTGGCATTGCAGACTTCTGGTACAAGTACGTTGGTTTCGACGGTCGTATCATCGGTATGACAACATTCGGTGAATCTGCACCGGCTGACCAACTGTTCGAAATGTTTGGTTTCACTGTAGAAAACGTAGTGAACACAGCAAAAGAACTGCTAGCTTAATCGCTTAGTATTATCAGTTTTCTCTATTGCGAATTTGAAAACTGAAAAGCCCCGCTTCGGCGGGGCTTTATTTTATCTAATCATTTTTCAACAACGATTCAGCTAACTGGTTGGAATCACTTCTCTTCAAACTGAATGGCTAGTCGATAGAAATCTTGGACTTGCTCTTTCAACTGCTTACTGTTTTGCTCTACAGAATGTGTTGCCGCTAAGTTCTGCTCTGCTGTCGAAGCAATAGAATGAATGTGCTGATTTACGTCGCTAGAAAGCTGCAACTGCTTATTAGCAGAGTCCGCGACATTCACCATCAAACCACTCATGGTTTGCATCATCTGCTCGACTTCAGATAATCGCAATGCACTTTGCTCTGCGACATTTGAACAAGTGTCCGTTTGTTCTTTGTTGGCAATAATGTCTTTCTGCCAACCTTGAATCGTTGTAAGCATGGTTTCAATGGATGCTTTAATTTGCTCAGTCGCATTCGAAGTACGCCCTGAGAGCGCTCTTACTTCATCAGCAACAACAGCAAAACCACGACCTTGTTCACCCGCTCGCGCAGCTTCAATTGCAGCATTAAGTGCTAGCAGATTAGTTTGGTCGGCAATCCCGCCAATCTCTTCCATTAATTGGCTTACCTTTTGCGCTTGATCGCTCAATTGATAAGTCGTTTCTGTCGCTTTCTCAGCTTGTAAGCTAAGTTGCGCTAAGTTGGTATGAGTTTGGTCGATGGTCTTTTTCGCCATCAGACATGACTGCAACGTATCGTCTATCAGTAGATGCGCGTCGTTAGTACTGGATGAAACTGAATTTGCAGACGCTTCCATCGACTCTGTCGCATCGCGAACTTGCCGAATGTCTATGTTCTGCTGAGTTAGCGCTGATGAAACTTCTGCCGTCGTGCTGCTAAGCTCTTCTGCGCAACTTTGTAAAGGCAGAGCTGAGTCCGTCATACGTCCTAACACGGTGCGAATACGGGCAGAGAGCATCTTGATATGGAAATCTGCAATCGAGAATGGTTTATTTCCGGAATACACCAGACGACTTACACTGTCGTACTGCGCTTGTAACCTTTTAAATTGCAGAGGCGTATCAACAAGTTCCTGGCGGAAGAGAACAGCTAAAACACCTGCCGGTAACAATGCCGTTAACCAAGCAAGAGGACCTTCAAGTGACAGAGCCAAGCTCGTTACTGGTGCTACTAACGCACCAAGAAGAATTGCATAGCGCAAGGTGTCATTTAACTTCAACGCCCACGCTCGACCGGATTTCTCTGCTTTTAGAAGCCCTTGGTACGCTTTAGAAGCGATATCCACCCACTCTCGCTTGGGCTTAACACGAACCGATTGATAACCCACAACTTGATGCCCTTCATAAATTGGGGTTACGTAAGCATCGACCCAATAGTAACCACCCGACTTCGTACTGTTTTTTACAATTCCGCGCCACGCTTTACCTTGTTTTAGGCGAGCCCACATATCACCAAAAGCGGCTTTGGGCATATCTCCGTGGCGAACGATATTGTGGTTTTGTCCGAGCAGTTCATCGTGACTGTATTCAGCAATTCTGCAAAACGCATCATTGCAATAAGTGATAACACCTTTGAGATCGGTGGTGGAGACCAGTTCGTCAGAATCTCCTACGAGGTTTTCTTGAGCTTTATTGAAAGTTGAGGCTGACATAGATGAGACTTCTATAGTTTTTATTAAATTGCGACAGGATATATACACGATTGTTATATTTATTACAAAATGCTAGAGAAAAAATCTTACCGATGCGACATTTAAAGCCCAAAAAACTCACTTAGATAACAATAATTAATCAATAATGTTACGGGTTGTGAGCTGATAGACAAAAAAGACCCGGCCTTAATAGTTGGGTCTTATAAAATTTTGAACTCAGTTTATGCAATTTGAGATTCAGAATTATTATTCGTTTTAACAATAAAGATTGCCATCACCAATAAGACAAAAGGTAAGACGTACAAATTCAAATTTTGCCACCCTACTGTCGACTCCAACCAACCAGACAAAAGTGCAGTAATGGTGACGCAACTAAATACGAAGAACTCGTTGAACGCCTGCGCTTTGCTTTTATTTTTCACTTCATAGCTCTGACTAAACAAACTGGTTGCGGCAATGAACATAAAATTCCATCCAACACCAAGTAAGATCAACGCCGTACTGAAGTGCCATAGAGATAACCCATGCATGTTAATTGCTATGCACGCGATGAACAGCACACCACCAGCTAAAATCATTTTCTTTGCACCGAATAGTTCAATTAATCGACCAGTAAAAAAAGCAGGCACAAACATGCCCAATACATGCCATTCAATAACCCCAGCAGCTCTTGTGAAATCAAACCCACAGCCAATCATGGCTAACGGTGTCGCTGTCATTAGTATATTCATCACGGCATAGGCAACCATCGCTGCTAACACCGCAATCATAAAGTTAGGACGATAAATAATGTCCTTGAGAGAGTCTGGTTTTGCATAGCAATTTTGCGTATGCGCCGCTGGAAATCGTATCGTCTGTAGTAAAACTAATGCCGTTATATACAAGACAATGAGTACAGCAAAAGCACTAATATAAAGCCCATCTGTCGACCACTTTTGCGAATAGATAGCGAGGTTTGGTCCCAAAACGGCAGCTAGCACGCCACCTGCCATAGAAATCGAGATCGCTCGATGCCGTGCTGATTCATCACACACTTCTATCGCAGCAAATCGATATAAAGTACCAAAGCCAATCCCTACCCCTAGCAAAAAGGTGGAAGCACAAAACAAAGTAAAGTTTTGCAGAGATAGCGCATAGGTTGCCAACGACGCTCCAGCTATACCTATGATGTTACCTAAGCTAAAACCCAGACGGCGTCCCAGTTTTCCCATAATTAAGGACGCCGGGATCGTCGCAGACATTAATCCGAGAAACTGCAACGCTACTGGCAAAGTGATCATGCTTGAAGAAGGCGCAATTTGTTTACCGATAAGCGCAATGACAGAAATCAGAAGTATGTTTCCCGTCATCAATAAGGCTTGGCAAAGTGATAATAGCCAGACGTTTCTATTCATCTCATTCCTTGAGTGTTTTTTAATCTACCCAGACACCTTAACGGATTTAAGGCTAAAACACATGGGTTATGTGCGACAGGTTAAGCCATGACATAGCTAACTACTCTCTACTTAAACTAAAAAAGCCAGCGAGAAGCTGGCTTTTTGTGAGTGTTATTCGCTCAATTTTTATTTGGCACGACGCGCTTTTACTGCGTCGGATAGCTGACGTAGCACTGTTTCCGTATCTTCCCAGCCGATACACGCATCAGTAATCGATTGACCGTAAGTTGAAACTTTGCCATCAACCAAGTCTTGACGGCCTTCAACAAGATGCGACTCAATCATCACACCGAAAATAGCATCTTCACCGCCGGAAATTTGCTCTGACACATCATCAGAAACTAACATTTGGCGTTTAAATTGCTTAGAGCTGTTCGCGTGGCTGAAGTCGATCATCACTTTCTTAGGCAGACCGGCAGCATCCAGCTCATCCTTAATTTGACCTACATGAGATGCGCTATAGTTTGGCTCCTTACCACCACGCAGAATAATGTGGCAATCAGGGTTACCTGCCGTTTCAACGATAGCAGAATGACCGTACTTAGTGACTGACAAGAAATGGTGAGATGCGCTTGCCGAACGGATTGCATCACTTGCGATCTTGATGTTGCCATCTGTACCGTTTTTAAAGCCAACAGGGCAAGACAGACCAGACGCAAGCTCACGGTGAACCTGAGACTCTGTTGTACGAGCACCAATCGCCCCCCAACTGATCAGGTCGGCAACGTATTGCGGCGTGATCATATCTAGAAACTCGCTTGCCGTTGGAAGCCCCATATCAGTTAAATCAAGCAGAAGCTTACGTCCGATGCGAAGACCGTCGTTAAGTTTGTAAGTATCGTTTAGGTACGGGTCATTAATCAGACCTTTCCAACCTACCGTAGTACGTGGTTTTTCAAAGTAAACGCGCATCACAACTTCTAGTTGCTCACCGAGTTCATCACGAAGTACTTTCAGTTTTTTACCGTACTCTACCGCCGCCTCTGGGTCATGAATAGAACATGGACCAACAATCACTAGTAGGCGATCGTCTTTACCTTCAAGAATATTGTGGATGGCGTTACGACATTCAAAAGTAGTTGTGGAAGCAGTTTCGGTCGCCGGAAATTTTTCAAGCACTGCAACAGGTGGCAATAGCTCTTTTACTTTATTAATTCTTACATCATCAGTTTGAAACATTACTTCTACTTCCTAATTACTATCCAAGTCCCACTATTTTGCTCAAACTTTACTCACTGCAACATTGTTCACAAAGCAAGCAATAGTAAGGGCTGTGGGCTCATTTAATCGTGTCAATGCAAGTAACTTATCGACTTCGCCGACCGCTTGCAATCACTTTTTTCAAAAAAATGCAAATTAACAACTAATGTTCAAAACAAAACACAGCGTAAATTTTTATGTACACGGAAAGTTCAAAATTATCATATATTTTCCTGTAACTTTGAAAATCTTGTCTACAATGTAAGAAATATCAGAAGTTTGTGAGGTATTTGGCGACGAAAAGTGTAGCAAGATCTAAGATATTGTTGCTTGATGTTAATTTAAATGAATATTAAACTTATTTCTTATTAAACTAATTTCTTATAACTACCTAGTTTTACTCAAGTTGTAAAAACAAAGTAGAAACTAATATGCAATCAATACAAGGAAACATTATGAACAAAGTAGCAATTGCAGTAGCAGCAGTGGTAGCTGGTGGTTTAATTAACTCTGCTCAAGCTGAAATGTATATCGGGGGCAAAGTGGGCATGACTACGCTAGATGATGCTTGCTATTTAAACAGCCCTTGTGATGATGATGCTTTCGGTGCCGGAATGCACATCGGTTACGACTTTACCGATATCATTGGCCTTGAGTACGGTGTTGATTACTTAGGTGACTACGAAGCTAATTTCAAGTCAGGGGCTAATACAGTAAATACGATCGACGGTGATCTTTGGGCATTAACGCTTGCGCCTAAATTCAACTGGCATCTAAACGATACGTGGAACCTATTCGCGAAAATCGGTGGTGCTTACATGATTTCGGGTGACGAAAAAGATTTCGTTCCTACAGGCTCGCTTGGTGCTGAATACACTATCGATAGAAACTGGAGTGTTCGTGCTGAATACCAACGTTACCAAGATATCTCTGATGATGTCCTAGATGATATGGATGCAAACTTCTTTGGTATCGGTGTTAACTACAAGTTCGCAGCAGCACCTGTTGTTGCAGCAGTAGTAACAGAAGAAGTGGTTGCAGAGCCAGAACCAGTAATGATGACGAAGACGCACAAAGAAGAGTACGGTACAGGTACGTTTGAATTCGACAGTGCGAAGCTAACTGATTCAGTATCTGAGCGTCTAGACAACTTCGTAAACTTCTTGAACGAGTACCCACAAGCTCAAGTTGAAATCACTGGTTACACAGATAGCTCTGGTCCAGCAGCTTACAACCAAAAACTGTCTGAGCGTCGTGCTCAATCTGTTGCGGATTACCTAATTGCAGCAGGCATCGATGCAGACCGCTTCACAGTTACTGGTATGGGTGAAGAAAACCCAGTTGCAGACAACAGCACTCACGAAGGTCGCGAGAAGAACCGTCGTGTTGAAGTTGTCGTACCTGAGTTCCAATACGAAGAATTGGTACAACCAGAATAAGAGTTCCCGCTCTAATCTAGTCTAAGGGGTGCTTCGGCATCCCTTTTTGTTTGCTTCAGCTTTACCCTTCACTCTTTATCAAACTCATTCAGTTTCTCTGGTCGCCCTTCTCCATCCTATCTGGTTCCGACTCTTATACTAAAGGCGACCTGATGGTACGCTCGATTAAATATTTGATTTCAAGTTTGGTGAAAAGTAGCAGTTTTCTCAAAGACTCATAGTTCATCGCTCTTGGTTCCAAAACCAATATACCCAAATGATTCCACGACGCCGAATTCAGAGTATTGTCATCGCTCCCTTGATTACCGAAAGTAAGTAAGGAAAACAAGGTCGTGTCATAGCCGGTTCTTTCCATGTTGTTTGACACAGTAATCGGGTCAATCACACGCTCCCGAAGGACGAGTTGACTGGGGTGAGAACTACAGCAGCAGACCCTAGTATTGCGCCGTACAAACAAAAACTGCACCGGAGTTCGGTGCAGTTGTGAGCTTGCCCTTGTGTGGCTCTAGATCATAAAAACACACCAATATAGTGATCCACCAATAACGCAACAAACAGCGCCAATAAGTGATAGATGGAGAATTTAAACGTTTCCATTGCGCTATTTAATTCCGGTGAAAACTTTAACTTCCACGCGTGATACATAAAGCCAGCATTGAGGAGCAATGAAGAGAATAAATATACAGAGCCGACCATCCCCACCAGCACAGGCAAAATACAGACAAGCGTGAGTAGAATCGTATACAAAAGAATTGATGTCTTGGTGTACTCAATGCCATGAGTGACTGGAAGCATTGGGATATCCACTTTGCGATAGTCTTCGACACGGTGAATTGCGAGCGCCCAGAAATGTGGCGGCGTCCAAATAAAAATAATCATTACCAATAGCCAAGCATACGCGTGTAACTCTCCAGTTACCGCCGTCCAACCGAGTAGTGGCGGCATTGCGCCTGCAATCCCTGCAATCACAATATTCTGCGGGGTTGCTCGCTTAAGATACATGGTATAAACCACCGCATAACCTAACAAGCTTAAGAAGGTCATCCATGCCGTCAGTGGGTTGACCAATGCATGAAGCAACACAAACCCAATTCCCCCCAGAGCAGTAGCAAAAATCGCAACAGACAAAGGGTTAGTATCACCTGAAGGCAAAGGTCGCTTGTGCGTGCGAGCCATTCGCGCATCAATACGACGATCAATCAGATGATTAAACGCTGCAGCAGAGCCTGCCATTAGGCCGATACCAGTAAGACCAATGGCAGCTTGTAACCAAGGAAAGTCAGCAACCGGAGCTAAGCTCATCCCAACAATAGCCGTAATTAACATAAGAGCGACGACTTTTGGCTTTGTTAGTTTTAAATAGGTTGACCCAATCTTTCTCTTACCACTTTCTAGAGGTAGCGCGATCTCTTTACTCATAGCGAACTCCTTTCGCTTGATGACCCCAACGAGCTTTACCCTGCCATAGGTAGAACTGACTAACGCAAATAAGTGTAAGCATAATGGCAGCGCCGAGGTTGTGTGCCACCGCAACATAAATAGGGAGCTGGAACACAACGTTACTCACGCCCAATAAGATCTGACACACCAAGGTGAATCCAATCCAGATACCGAGGCGTTGGGAATGATGTGAATCTTGTTTTAATAGTAAGATGCAGTAAATCAACACCACGCATGCGGTAATAATGGCACCAATACGGTGGCTAACATGAATAGTCATTCTGGCAGGGTAATCTAGGACACCGAACTCATAGTTATCAAAACCTGTCTGCCAAAACGAAAATGCCTCTTTCCAAGACAAATAGCTTGTCCAGTTACCTTCACATATTGGCAAAGTGGTACACATTAATGCGGCATAATTTGATGATGTCCATCCGCCAAGCAACACCTGCAACACCACCACACCAAAAGCCATCAAAGAGAACGTTCTCACGCTCTTGGAAGAAGGAGAAAAGTAGAGGCTGTTTTTAGATTGTAATTGGCAGTAGAACAGCGCTTGAAGTGCAAGCAACGTAAAGCCGCCAAGTAGATGAAGCATAACGATCACTGGCATCAGCTTTAACGTTACCGTCCACATTCCTAGTGCCGCTTGGCCCAAAACAAGAACGCAAAGCAAAACCGGAATTGTCGGATCAACTCGCTCTGCTCTCACCGCCATGATTGCCATCATCAGAATGACTAAGCCTAAAGTTCCAGCGAAGTAACGATGAATCATCTCTAACCACGCTTTTCCTTGCTCCACTGCTCGCTCCGGAAACAGAGCATTTGCCTTAGTAACTTCAGCTTCAGTTTGGGGTACAAATAACTGACCATAGCAACCAGGCCAATCTGGACATCCCAACCCCGCATCAGCCAAGCGTGTATATGCTCCCAACATAATGACTACAAGAGTAAGACACAGGCTGAACTTAACCAAACGACTTAACGTCATATTGCACTCTCCCTAGCCTACGCGTGATAACTTCAATAGCTTTCGTAAGTCCGCCAATACATCTTTACTTAACCGCACCAAATCCTCGTTGGCTTCTGGCGTATAGGACATAACTAGCTGCCCGAGAGGGTCGACGATCAACATCTGCCCTGCTTTCACTCTCGATGACAACGAATCATTCATTTGCATCACCACAATGCTCTGGGCAACATTATTGGTCTCTTCCGAAGTCCAGATAACTGGCACCACACGCTCCTGATATTTACCTAATGCAATGTGGCTTTGTTGCATCAAATGTATTTGTTGTTGGCACTGTTTTTTACACTCCGACGGCAACACATACGCTAATTGCCAACCTTTTTCGTCTAATGGTGATGGCTGACCTAATTGTTCGAGCGTGATATATGGCTCAACCAATTCACCTCGATTGGTTACCCCCGTTTCGTACCAACCTTGACTCAATACAACCTTGGCAATAATCGCGGGGAGCGCAAATAGACAAATCAGAGACACCAATACAATTCGTCCTTTCGTGACTGCATTTGTCATTTCTCACCTCCTTGTGAGCGTGGTTGTCGAATCCAACGAATAAAAATCAGGATTGTGATAAACAAAAATACGCCAGACATAGCAAACCATTGAAAAGAATAACCAAAGTGCTTTGCACTGGTTAACGGTAAGGGATTCCAAGGAAATGGGTACGACCATTGCGTTAGATTGTCAGGTTGAATGACCGTAGGCATTAACTCAATATTAAGCAGTTGGCTAAGTTGATTAATGTTGAGGTTTTGCACTCTTATCGTATCGCCCATTTCAGCCATTAGGTCTGAACTTAGTGGATTAGTAGATTTACGATACAAACGCCCTGTGATGTCATATGGCGTTGTCAGATATTCAACCTTCGGAAGTACGGCTCTGGATCTTTTCCCCTTCACAAATCCAAGTTCAAGCAGCGTCAGAGTCGCAGGATCATGAGACATCGATACGATTTGAAACGCTAGGTAACCCACTTCACCCTGATAGGTCTGGTTATCTAATAAAATAATTGGGAGTGATTCAGGCGCCACATTTGCTTTTACTTTAATCCCTATAACACTTTCTTCTCGCCAATCGTTCTTTTCCAGTACTTCAGATATGTCCTGATAAGAGGTATTTTCCCTTGCTAAAATCGCTTGTTCCAAACGCTGCTTTTCATTACCACGTTCCAATTGCCAAAAGCCCAGTTTGACCAACAGAGAAAACACAGCCACAGTTAAAAAGACAGCAACCCAAACCCATTTCGATAATATCGACGACGAAACCGGAGGTGCCATGTCCACCGTATTTCTGTTTAAGTTAACGCTTGTCCTTTTGCTGCTTTTCATCATCTTTAACCTCGCAAAAGCGCTTATCGAAATGGTTCGCGAAGACCCAGAGGATTCATCGAAGAAAGGCAAACCAATGAGCCACTATCTCGGTCGTCGTGTCATGTTTTCTGCGTTAGTCGTGATTCTCCTTCTCGTAGCGTTAGGGGCAGGATGGATAGCCCCAAATCCTCGTCCTTACTAGCTTTACAGCACATAAACGAAAACAAATAAGCATAGCCAAACCACGTCAACGAAGTGCCAATACCAACTGCCAGCTTGGAATGCGAAATGGTCTTTCGGAGAAAAGTGGTCCTTGGCGATGCGGAATAACAGCACAATGAGGAAAATGGTACCGAGACAAACGTGCAAACCGTGAAAGCCCGTGAGCATAAAGAAGGTATTACCGTAAATACCGGACTGCAACGTCAGCCCAATATCTTGATAAGCGTGTGCATATTCAACGGCTTGGTAATAGAGGAAGAAGCCCGCCAAAACGATGGTGATTTCCAACCAGACAATCAGTGCAGTTCGTTTATCTTGCTCTAAACTGATGTGTGCCATATGTAATGTAATCGATGACAATAGCAGCAAGATGGTGTTGGTTAATGGGATACCCTGCCAAGGCATTGCTTGGGTCGTATCACCACCCGGCGTGGTGGTGAGTGGCCAGATTGCTTCGAAACTCGGCCACAATACCTCATGTGTCATTAAGTTATTATCTGCACCACCTAACCAAGGCACGGAAATCATTCTTGCGTAGAAAAGAGCACCAAAAAAAGCACCAAAGAACATCACTTCCGAAAAGATGAACCAGCTCATCCCTTGTCGAAATGAACGCGTGATTTGCGCACTGTACTTTCCAGTAAGAGATTCTGTGATGACGTTGCTGAACCACCCTGCCAGCATATAGAGCAAAAACAACATACCAATGGCGAGAATGATGCCGCCTAACGTACCAACCGCACCATCACTTTGAGTACCTTGAACGGTCATTCCGGCACCGACAGCAACGAGGAACAGCGCAAAAGCTCCTACGATTGGCCAACTGCTTTGTGCGGGAACATAATAGGTCTCAGGCTTGTTACTCATAAGTTCTCTCCTTACAGACGCGCTTTGGTTTGCGGCGTTAAGGTCTGTTTCTCGCTCCCTGAGAGGCTAGCTGTTGAAGACTCGCCCGATTGAGGAGGAAATTTGTAGAGTGTGTAAGACAAGGTCAACGTATGAATTGAATCCGGCACATCCGGCTCAATGTAGAAAATCAAAGGCATACTCGCTTGCTGCTTACCTTCCAATGGCTGTTGATTAAAGCAAAAACACTCGATTTTATTGAAGTAAGCTGCACCAGTACCCGGCGATACGGATGGCACAGCTTGCCCTACCAAATCTTCACCGCTCTGATTAAAAGCAAGATATTCGGTTTGAATCACTTCACCAGGGTGAACATCCATAAAAACGACTTTTGGTTTGAACTCCCAAGGCATGTCCGGGCTAACGTGCGCCATAAATTCCACACGAATCGTTCTGGTAATATCCGCCTGCATACCCGTCGGTTGAATTGCGGCCACATCACTGGTTTTACCGTTAATGCCCAATGCATCACACATGATGTCGTAGAGTGGCACAAGAGCAAAACCGAAGCCGAACATCAGCACTGTCGCTAGCAGCAACTTGATAGTGAGTCTCTTATTGGATGAATTACTTGGCATCTCACTCACCTCACTCTTCGGTTAATCGACTTTTGGCGGAGTTGTGAATGTATGATGTGGGGCTGGGCTAGGTACCGTCCACTCTAAACCCTCTGCACGTTCCCAAGGTTTTGCCGTTGCTTTTTCACCACCACGAATACATTTGATGACTAGCCACAGAAAGATCAATTGAGACAGACCGAAGGCAAAGCCACCTATCGATACGATTTGGTTAACGTCGGCAAACTGGATAGCGTAATCAGGAATACGTCTTGGCATCCCTGCTAAGCCCAAGAAATGCATTGGGAAGAACAACACATTGACCGAGATGATTGAACACCAGAAGTGCCATAGACTCAGCTTGTGGTCATACATATTGCCTGTCCACTTCGGTAGCCAGTAATACGCCGCGGCCATAATCGAGAACACCGCACCGGATACCAAGACATAATGGAAATGCGCAACAACAAAGTAAGTGTCATGGTATTGGAAATCCGCAGGTACAATCGCCAACATCAAGCCTGAGAAGCCACCTATTGTAAATAAGACAATAAAAGCAATGGCAAACAACATCGGCGTCTCAAACGTCATTGCGCCCCGCCACATAGTCGCCACCCAGTTAAACACTTTCACGCCAGTTGGCACTGCAATCAACATGGTGCAGTACATAAAGAAGAGTTCGGCGAATACTGGCATCCCCGTCGTAAACATATGGTGTGCCCACACTAGGAATGACAGCAATGCAATACTGCAGGTTGCGTAAACCATCGAATGATAGCCGAACAGTTTCTTGCCACTGAAAGCCGGAATGATTGCCGAGATAATCCCGAACGAAGGCAGGATCATGATGTATACCTCAGGGTGACCAAAGAACCAGAAGATGTGCTGGAACATCACAGGATCACCGCCACCAGCGGCATCAAAGAAACTTGTACCAAAGTATTTGTCGGTCAGAACCATGGTGACCGCACCGGCTAATACGGGCATAACCGCGATCAACAAGAACGCCGTGATTAACCAAGTCCAAACAAACATTGGTAGCTTGAACCAAGTCATGCCTGGTGCACGCATGTTTACGATAGTCACGATAACGTTGATGGCACCCATGATGGAACTGATACCCATGATATGGACTGAGAACACAAACAACGCCGTACTATCAGGACCATAAGTTGTGGAAAGCGGCGCATAAAAAGTCCAACCGAAATCAGGACCACCACCCGGTAAGAACAAAGAGCCGATCAAAATGAGGAACGCAAAAGGTAAGATCCAAAAACTCAAGTTGTTCATCCGTGGTAAAGCCATATCCGGGGCGCCAATCATCATTGGAATCATCCAGTTGGCTAAACCAGTAAACGCTGGCATGACGGCACCAAACACCATCACTAGTCCATGTACGGTCGTCATTTGGTTAAAGAACTGAGGGTCCACCAATTGCAGACCCGGTTGGAATAGCTCAGCACGGATGATCATCGCCATCGCACCGCCAGTGAGGAACATAGCAAAGCTAAACCATAAATAAAGCGTACCGATGTCTTTATGGCTGGTGGAATAAAGCCAACGCGCTAGCCCTTTTGGTGCGTGATGATGATCGTGGTCGTCTTCAATCGCAATGGTCGTGTTTGCAGTAGTTTGCGCTTCAGCAGGAGCAGACTTCACCGCTTTTTCAATTGGCTTACTCATATTTCCTCCTTGGCACTGTCTTGTGCCTTAAAGGCGTTAACATCGGATGCTTGAACGGTATCGCCAGTATCATTTCCCCAAGCATTACGTTGATAGGTAATTACAGCGGCAATTTCTTGATCGCTTAGTTGGTTAGCAAAAGCTTGCATGGCGGTGCCAGCTCGACCGTTCACCAATACATCGATGTGAGCAACAACCGGACCTTTGGCTATCTCGCTGCCTTTGATTGCCGGGAACGCGCCCGGAATGCCTTCGCCGTTCGCTTGATGACACACAGCACAGCGCGCGGTGTAAACCGACTCGCCTTGTCCCATCAAATCTTCCATTGAAAGGTCTTGCGTCAATGCTTCTTGGGCAGCCGCCTTTTGTAAGGCAATTTCTTGTTTCTTGTCTGCCATCCACTGGTCGAAATCATCTTCCGCCATCGCATGAACAACAACTGGCATGAAACCATGCGCTCGACCACAAAGCTCCGCGCACTGACCACGATATACGCCCGGTTCATCAATCTTGGTCCAAGCCTCATTAATGAAACCAGGGATCGTATCTTTCTTAACAGCGAAATCAGGTACCCACCAAGAGTGAATTACGTCATCAGAAGTCATTAAGAAGCGAACTTTACGGTTGATGGGCAAAACGAGCGGGTTATCCACTTCGAGCAAGTAGTGCGCCCCTTTCGCTTCGATGCCATCGATTTCTTTCTGGCTGGTAGCAAGTAGGCTGAAAAATTCGACATCCTCGCCGAAATAACTGTAGTGCCACTTCCATTGAGAGCCGGTGATCTTCACAGTAAGGTCAGATTGGCTGGTGTCTTCCATCGCCACCAGCGTTTTGGTCGCAGGAATTGCCATAGCGATAAGAATAATGACCGGAATAACGGTCCAGATGAGCTCCACTTTAGTGCTTTCGTGGAAATTAGCGGCAACTGCCCCTTTTGACTTGCGATGTTTGAAGATGGAATAGAACATCACACCGAATACAACAAAAGCGATAGCGCAACAAATGTAGAAGATCAGCATATGTAATTCATACACTTGCTCACTGATCCCCGTAACACCTCGCGTCATGTTGTAATCACTCTGCTCTGACCAACTGGACGAAGAAAACGTGATAAAAATCACATTCGTTAATAAGGCTAGAGTAGTTGCTAATCTTTTCAAAAGATCTCTCCTCTGCTCAGCCGCTGCGCTTGCGCGAGCTTCCTTGCTTCCCGATGCAAATATCGAACAAATTTACGAAAAATCACAAAAACTACGATTTCAGCACTCTTTGTTATATTTATGTTAAAAGGCTAGTTATAGTTCAATAGTTCTTCAAGAAATTAACTGTGAATAAATTCCGTACAGACTGAAAAATAAATTCGGTTTATCGATTGCCCTCTTTGAAATGTAATTGAGAACCATTTACATTAATTAAAAGAAAACATTGGGACGCTTTTAAGCAAAGAAGTGTCTAAACAAGTAGGCTCCCCCTACTAAGGAAAGACGAATATGACAGTACAAATTACTCAATGGCTAGCACGAGACCCAGATCCAAAAACTCGTGAAGAGCTTCAACACCTAGTCGATATAAATAACGAACAAGAACTGACAGATCGATTTGGTTCACGCTTAGCATTTGGTACCGCAGGTCTGCGCGGTAAAGTCGGTGCGGGTCCAAATCGCATGAACCGTTTAGTGATTCAAGAGACAGCAACAGGTCTCGGTCACTATCTGATTGAACAAGTGAAAGACGCATCGTCTCGCGGTGTTGTTATTGGCTACGATGGTCGCCCAGATTCTAAACAGTTCGCACACGATACAGCTTCTGTACTTACTGCTTTGGGCATCAAGGTTTACCTAACCTATAAAGTAGCAGCAACGCCAATTGTTGCTTTTGGTGTTCGTGAGTTAAATGCAGCCGCTGCTGTGGTTGTTACCGCAAGCCACAACCCACCAGAATACAATGGCTTTAAAGTGTACTGGGAAAATGGCGCACAGATTATTCCACCTCACGATTCTGGTATTGCTGCAAAAATCGATGAAGCAACAACAAAACCGCTTCCTCTGATGTCACTGGACGATGCAAAACAAAAAGGTTTGTTAGTTTGGCTTGAAGACGAGTACTACCAAACTTATCGCAAAACAATGAACGACAATGCCCTGCTAACACCGGACAGCAACACAGATATCTCGATTGTTTACACGGCAATGCACGGTGTCGGTGCGGACATGGCAGAAACGTTGCTCGCAGACGCTGGCTTTAAAAAAGTCGCAAGCGTTCCAGAACAGCGTGAACCGGACGGTACGTTCCCTACCGTAAACTTCCCGAATCCTGAAGAAGCAGGCGCAATGGACATGGTGATGGCACTGGGTAAATCTGTCGATGCGGACATTGCTTGCGCGAACGATCCTGATGCAGACCGTTTTGCTGTGGCTGTAAAACGCCCAGATGGCGAATATCAGATGCTAACAGGTGACCAAGTGGGTTCATTGTTTGGTGACTACTTACTGCAAGGTCAACCAAATGCGCTTGTTGGGAATACCATTGTGTCTTCTCGTCTATTGAGCAGTATTGCGAAAGCACACGGCGCAGAATACTACCAAACGTTAACTGGCTTTAAATGGCTAACTAACGTAGCAATGACACAAGAAACTGAAGCGAACCCATTCCTATTCGCTTACGAAGAAGCACTAGGCTACACAGTAGGTAATAAGGTATGGGATAAAGATGGTTTGTCAGCACTGGTCGCTTTCTCTCAATTGACAGGTAAATTGAAAGCACAAGGCAAAAC
Source organism: Vibrio sp. SCSIO 43155 (assembly GCF_023716605.1). Taxonomy (NCBI): domain Bacteria; kingdom Pseudomonadati; phylum Pseudomonadota; class Gammaproteobacteria; order Vibrionales; family Vibrionaceae; genus Vibrio; species Vibrio sp. SCSIO 43155. The sequence goes on from NZ_CP071853.1 coordinate 1,560,388, forward strand.
GCTGTGGGATAAGTTAGAAGAGCTATACCGCCAACACGGTTTCTACTTCAACGCGCAGCGCAGCATTGCACTTGACCCTAAATCACCACCAATCGGTGACAAACTTCGCGCAAACCCACCGACAGAGATCGCGGGTAAACGTATCGAAGTCATTGAAGATCTGAAGTCATCACTTCGCTTCGTGACCGATGGTCCAACAGAAGCGATTAACTTGCCAGCAAGTGACGTACTGGTTTACCACTTAGAAGACAAATCACGTGTGATTGTTCGCCCTTCTGGTACTGAGCCTAAGTTGAAGTGTTACTACGAGGTAATCAGCGACTTCCCGGCTGAGATGGATTACGCGCAAGCTAACCAAGCTGCGGAAGCGAAAATGAACGCACTTATCGAAGCGCATCAACAAAGCTTGTAATTCGAGTTTGAAACATCGATTCTGTGACAGCTACAAATAGCAAAAGAGGCGCATCGAGCGCCTCTTTTTTATGCAATTCAAACCAAATCAAGCAATCTGTTTTTGCAGAAAATGTTTATCAATGCCTGCTGCTGGGTAGCCTGAATATTGCCCAACTTTTTCAAAACCCAATTTCAAGTAAAAATCGAGCGCTTGAAAGCTATAAGTATCGAGATACAAATGCGTGACTCCACGCGGTTTCACTTGCTCTTCCAGTAGAGCGATCAGCTTGCTTCCTAATCCCGAAGTGCGTGCCTCTGCATCAACCCATAGGTATTCAACAAACACGGTGTTATTAAACATTTCTCCCGTGAGTCCGCCAACAACCTTACCCTCGTCATTACGAGCAAAACAGCCAATGGCGTCTACGTCCCCATCCGGTAGATGCATGTTGTTATAAGCTCGGATGCCATCACGGATAAAATCGAGATCGTTTTGTTCTGGATTGAGTTTAAATTCAAGTTTCATACTGCCACTCCTTGGAAAATCAGTGTGATACTAAAACAAAAAGCCAGCGAGTGCTGGCTTTTGTTCAAAAATCTGATTGTTCCTACACATTACATCGCGAAGCTACTGAGCATCCACACCGCAAGGATAACGAACACTAAGCCCATTAGCTTACCTTGGTACATGCGGAATTTATCGTTTTCCAGCAACCCTTTGCCTAATGTCCCCGCCAATGCAACTAACAAAATATTGAATAGCAAGCCTAATACGTTTAGCAGCAAACCAAGCGCGAGCATTTGCTCACCCGACGATGCGGTAATGTTGCTAGAGACAAACTGAGGCAAAAACATCACGAAAAACACCAAGGCTTTCGGGTTCAGCAGGTTACTCATCAAAGCGCGTTGATAGTAAGTCGATGCCATCTTGTTTTTCTGGTCAAGTTCTGGTGCAACAGAAGCGTCCGCTCGTAGACAGTCCCAGCCCATTTTGAGCAAGTACGCGCCCCCCAGTAGATGAAGCACTTTTAATGCGATTGGACTCATTGCAATCAAGGTCGACACGCCCATTGCTGCCAATAAGGTTAAGATCACACCGGATGTCGCGTTGCCCAAGCTCGCAAACAGACCAACTTTTTTGCCATAACTCATGCTAGAGCTGGCAATCAACAACATGTCAGGTCCAGGCAACAAAAGAAGTGCAATAACAGCGGTGAGATAAACAGGGAGTACAGATAAATCGATCATGGTGGAACTGGCTTTCTAAAACAGGCGGCGGATCTTATACCAATGAATAGATAACAACCAGACCAAATATCTCTATACGAAGCAATATTCAGAAAATACAAAAGGTTTAATGCTCAATTTAAAAACAATTAACCTTTTTGATGTTTATTTTTAATACCAATAGCAATTTTGTACAAAAATAAGCAGGATGGATCCGGTAGACTCCAAATGATGTGGTGCTACTGTTTACGCTTGAGCTATTTGGACCGAGATGAAAGAAAAGAATAAGGAAATCGCGACTTTTAAGATTGCTCAAGAGTTGGGCGGGTTAGAGCTGCTCGATGCAAAATACGAAAAACAAAACTTCTCTCGCCATAGCCATGAAGGCTACACCATTGGTGTGATTGAAAAAGGCGCGCAGCAATTCTTTCGTACCGGTGGCAACCACATTGCACCGCAAGACAGTATCATTCTTGTAAACGCTGATGAGGTGCATAATGGTCACTCAGCGTCAGAAGGTGGCTGGGAATACAAAGCCATGTATCCCGTACCTGAGCAGTTTCAAACGCTTGGGGAAGAACTTGGCGCGCCCAATGTCGCTCAGCCCTACTTCCCGCAGCCCGTCGTTTACGATCCAGAGCTCGCGAATCAACTGCGATTAGTGTTCGATACTCTAGAGAAATCCGATAACCGCTTATTAAGAGAGACACTTGTCTACGGCACACTGATCAAACTTGCCAGCAAGCACAGTACACATCGAGCTCCCCTTAAAGATACGACAAAAGCGCAAAGGCAAGTGCACCTGGTCAAAGAATTTCTTGAAGACTTTCCTCAAACCGATGTCTCTTTAGAAGAACTTGCGAAGTTAGCAGGGTTGAGCCCCTTCCACCTGTTGCGTGAGTTTCAAAAGCAGTTTGGCTTTCCGCCGCACGCGTTTCAGATTCAACAAAGGCTAAGAATGGCGAAAAAGCTGCTCAAGCTAGGACAAAAGATTTCCGATGTTGCTCAAGAATGTGGTTTTCACGACCAAAGCCACTTGCATCGTCATTTTAAAAAAGCCATGGGGGTAACGCCTGGGCAGTACATCAAGCACTGTTAGCAATTTTGTACAAGGCAGCATGCTTAGGTCAGCCTACCTTAACAGCATGTTTTTCTATTCAAGTTGAAGTTATGGATACTACTTTGCCAACTCATCAAGACTCAAAATTCTCACTCTTTTTACAAGGTACCATCGCAATGATGCCATTAAGCATCGCCGTACTGCCTTGGGGATTACTTGCGGGCTCATTTGCCATCGATACTGGCTTACACCCGCTGGAAGGTCAGGCGCTTTCCGCCATTCTGTTTGCTGGCTCCGCACAACTTGTTGCCATGGGCATGATTAAAGCTGGTGCAGGCTTAACCACCATGTTGCTGACGACCTTTTTCATTACCTCTCGCCATTTTCTTTATAGTGTTTCGATGCGCAGTAAAATTTCGCCATTGCCCTTAAAGTGGCGTCTTTCACTTGGCTTCTTACTCACTGATGAACTGTTTGCCATCGTCGGGCACCAATCCGATAAACAATTTGAACGATGGTACGCCCTTGGCGCTGGATTAAGCTTCTACCTATTTTGGAACTTCGCAACACTTGCTGGCATCGCCGCTGGCAGTTTGATACCTGAATTGAATGAGCTCGGCTTAGAATTTGCCGTTGCTGCCACCTTTATCGCGATTGTGGTGCCAACGATAAAAAGCATTCCCGTGCTATGCAGTGTATTGGTAGCATTAGTTAGCTCAGTGACGCTGAATTATTACCAAGTGGAAGGAAGCTTGATGTTCGCGAGTATTCTCGCCATGTTGACGGGCTATTTGGTTGAACAGTTTACGACGAAAGCCCCAAACATTGAGAATACACCGGAGGAACGCCAATGATCTTTTTGTCTATCTTAGCCATGACAGCCTTGGTATTCACTAGCCGTTATCTATTTCTCGAACCCAAATTGCCGCTTAAATTAGGGCTAAGAACTCAAAAGATATTAAGCTACGCAAGCCCTGCAGTGCTCACCGCGATCTGGGCTCCTATCGTGTTTATGCCAGAAGGTGAACTGAGCGTCACATGGCAAAACCCATTTCTATTGGCTGCCCTATTAGCTGCTGCGATTGCATACCTCACAAAGAATGTATTGCTCACCACCATCGTAAGTATGGTCGCGTTTTTACTGCTTCGAATTTGGCTATAAGCTCGCGACTAAACAGCCAACCATTCAATCTCTAATAAGGTGATGTCTCCACACTTCAAACGTCCAAGGAAGACATCGCCTTGATGCACTTCACCCACGCCCTTTGGTGTCCCTGTCATCACGATATCGCCATCTTCTAGCGTTGTGTAGCTCTTCAACTCATCGAGAATGTTCATCGGTGGGTAAAGCATTTGCTTAACATGCCCTTTTTGAACATGAACACAGTTAATCAAAAGCTCTAAGTTGAGATCGTCAATATCGACACCTTGAAGAGAACGGAAACGGCTGAATACCGCTGAGCCATCAAACGCTTTGGCACGTTCCCAAGGTAATCCTTTTTCTTTGAGGTTAGATTGTAAACCGCGTTTGGTCAGATCTAAGCCGAGCCCAACCGCGCAGTATTGACCGTTTTTGATCACAAAGCAGATTTCGGCTTCGTAATGCAAAGGCTCTTGATGGAATGAGGTGAGTTTGGTTGAAACGGAAGTCGCCGGTTTATTGAACACTACCATTTGCTCTGGTACGGCATTATCTAGCTCTTGAATATGCTCAACGTAATTACGCCCGACGCACAGAACTTTGCCGACTTTGATTTTCTTCTCTTCAACCTGAACGACGCTCATTGCTCTTCCCTGCAAAACAAAAAACGCATAATAATCCAACACGTTACGTTGTTGACACTAGTTCTCGTTTCGAGGTGTTAAAAACAAGACATTCAGCCCGTTTTGAGTGAATCATCACTAAATTGAACTTCGATAAGGTAAGAACCACAGACAAAAAAAAGCCAGCACGAAGCTGGCTTCCATAGTAACTAGGACAGGTTACTATTATAGGTAGTAACGAGCACCAAGTGCCCATTTGTCATCTGTTTTACGATCGTTTGCATCGTTTAGGTCGAACTGGTAGCCAGCGTAACCAACAAACTTAGGAGTGAAGTTGTATTCAGCCTGTACAGCCATCTCTTCACGAGCAGTTTCAGTTTTAGAGTTCTTAAATGTTTTACCTTCAACCATTTCGTAGTTAATGCTTAGGTTAAGGCTGCTTGGTAGTGCGTAAGCTAGGAGCGCTTCGTACGCATCGCTATCAACTAAGCGATCACCAGTAGTGCTGAAGTTCATGTTCTCGTTTGAGCCGTAAACTGCTGCAATGTATAGACCTTGACCGTATGAGCCGTACGCTGCAGATACTAGGTGAGATTCAGCAGATTCTTTGCTCACGCCATCTTTAATGTCGCCGCCAGTGTATGTGTAACCGATCTTAGCACCCATGATTTCGTAAGAAAGAGCTGCTTGAACACGGTCATCGTAGTTTAGAGAGGTATCAGCGTCTGTTTGAGAACCTTGCCAACCTAGACCGAAGTTGATTGCACCAGCTTCGCCCAGCTCAATCGCGTTACGGTAAGAAAGCATCTTGTCCGCACGACCTGTACCTAGGTTACCGTGATCGTCGTAGATAAAGTCGTTCGCAAACGCGATAGGCATATCAGCAACGCCAGCTACATCGTAGTAAGGTGCCCACTGAGTACCACCAACTGCACGACCGTAAACATCGTGAGTTAGACCTAGGTAACCAAGACGAGTAGTAAATGTTTCGTCACCACCATCTAGGTAGTTAAGAGCCCATTCACCGCGAGCGTCAGCAGTAAAGCCGTTGCCTAGATCCTGAGTTGCTGTGAAGTTGATACGTGGAGAGTTAGTACCTACATCAGTGTCACCTTGCTCTGAACCGTTCACGTTAATAGATACGTGACCGCCAACAGAGAACGTTGTGCCATCGTTGTTGTAAAGCTCCACTGCTACTGCTTGTGTACCGAATGTTGCTGCTGCGATCGCTGCTGCTAGGAATTTTTTGTTCATTATAAAATCCATGTATTTATTCATTAGTTTATAAGTCAGTTTTATACAAAAGTAGATTGGGGCATCTTCTCCACCAATGTGCGTCACTTTTGATTAACAACTGCCAATCAATGTATTTCAGAAGTTCCCCAGAGCAGAGTGAAAAGATGTAATAAAAAAGAAAAATCGCAAACGTTTACCTTTTTTCTTTATACAAATTCTGAAAAATACACCCAAATTGGAAACAAATGCTTACATGTAACAACAAAAAATCCAGCTAAATCATTGTTAAAACAAACAATGAAAATTTAAACATGAAATCTTGAATTACAATTCGAGAAGAAAAAAATGATTAGGATCTTTTTTAAAAATATGTCGTTCGGTAGTCATTAGAAAAACATAAAAAAACATAAAACCCCCTTTTTCTCTTATTTTCATAAATAAGAAGGCATTCATACATTTGAAATAAATATGCAAACAAATCATAACTTAATAGAAATCTATCTTTAATTTTCTCGGTTTACCTTAGCGTCATCAATACATCGAGCAAGAAAGCTCATCGATTACAACTAGGGTAATAAGAAAATGAAAAAGGCAGCACTAACTACTGCAGTGTTAACAGCATTGGTATCAGCACCATCTTTTGCGGCGACAGTGTACAAAGATGGCGGCACTGAATTGAAGGTTGGCGGTCGCGTCGAGTTTCGTGGTGACTTTATTGGTTCAGGCGGTGCTGAAGTAGACGGTTCTATGGAAGATAAGTCACGTGCGCGTCTAAACCTAAAAGGTAAGGCTGACATCGGTAACGGTCTGTCTGCATTTGGTGTTTACGAAGCGGAACAAAAAACCGGTAAGAGCGAATTTAAAAACCGCTACATGTACGCAGGAGTAAGTGCAGATGCAGGTAGCTTCTCTGTAGGTCGTCAAGACATGGCTGCCGTTATCATCTCAGACATGACGGATATCACCGAGTTTTCTGGCGTTCAGCAAGTCATTGACTCATCTTCGGATAAGCAAGATAGCGTTTTCGCTTACCGTGGTGAATTCGATGCTCTACAAGTTCAAGCCACTTACCAAGCTAACTCCGAGGATAGCCAAGATAAATACGGCATTTCTGGTCTTTACTCTCTACCAATCGGTCTTGACCTAGGTCTTGCATACTCAGGCGGTGATGTAGACAAAGACAATTCAGAAGACCAAATCCTTGGTGGTATCGCTTACTCACTGGATAACCTCTACCTTGCAGGTACGTACTCACAAGGTGCACTGACAGATTCTGAAGACTTTACCGCTTATGAACTAGTTGCAAGCTACAAGATCGCAAGTAAGTTTACCGTCGCTGGTCTTTACACTTTCCAAGAAAACGATCCAAATGGCGCTGCAAAGTACGATGCAGTTGAAGGTTTTGAGCTTGTGGGATACTACAAACTGAATAGCAACTTCCGCACTTACCTTTCTTACTACATGAACCAACTTGATGAAGCGAAAGACGCGGAAGGTAAAGTAACCGAAGGCGAAGATACACTTCGTCTTGGCGTACGCTACGACTTCTAACTGCGGCTTCTGCCCAAGCCAGCATCGCAGCAAGTTTTTGACCGGCACTTCGTGTCGGTCATTTTCTATTTATTGAGATAAGACCGACAGCTTTTCTACTTAAACCTAACTGCCCTCTTTTAATGCATTTACTCCCGAAGTTAGTGCAATTCCTCTAGTAGCCGTTAGACACGCCCTTCTCACCCTTTAAAAATCAACACGTTAAAAGTTGGCACACTAGCTGCAATATTAAAAACGAGCAAATGCATGGCAGCGTTTGTGCTTCTCGTTCTTTGTACCTACTTCGGTAGGCACGTCCTTTGAATTGGTAATGTCGCCTCCCTCTGGGAGGCATTTTTTTATTGGCTACCCCAACATTAGAACGTATGATCCTATCTATTGTTTAAAACCGGAAATATCCAATTGAATCATCATCCTGTCCAAGGAGCATCTTGGATGCTTACCGCAGGCTTGGCTTTTGCCATCGTTAATAGCTTTGCTCAAATCGCAAGTATTCACTTTGGTGTGTCATCCACGACATTTGCACTCTTCCAATACGCTATCGCCTTTTTCGCTATCTTGCCGTATCTGCGAACATTAGGAATTCGTCAGTCTCTACGTACTAACCACTTTGGGTGGCATGCATTGCGCATCTTCTTGGCGGTTATCGGTATCCAGCTTTGGTTATGGGCTCTCGCTTATCCGGTTCCTATCTGGCAAGGCATCGCTTTGCTTATGACTTCACCGTTGTTTGCAACGGTAGGTTCAGGTTTAATTCTGAAGGAAAAAGTAGGTGTTGCTCGTTGGATCGCAACGCTTACTGGCTTTATTGGCGCAATGATCATTCTTGAGCCTTGGTCAGACTCTTTTACCTGGGCAACGTTACTGCCTGTCGGCGCGGCTTTTTTCTGGGCATCTTATTCTTTAATGGTGAAAAAGCTGTCGGTGAACGATCCACCATCAACCATGGTGGTTTACTTACTGCTCTTGATCACGCCCTTTAATATTTTGCTGGCGGCACCTACATTTGCAATGCCTGAAGGCTGGAACATTTGGGGAATCTTAATCGCCGCAGGCATACTTACGGCACTAGCCCAGTGGGCAGTAGTCAAAGCTTACGCTGTCGCTGATGCATCGTTTGTACAACCATTCGACCACGCGAAACTGCCCTTAAATGTCTTTGCAGGCTGGCTAGTATTCAACTGGGTGCCACCAGGTCGACTATGGCTTGGTGCTGCAATCATTATCGGCTCCATTGCTTTCATTACTCATTGGGAAGCGAAAAAAAGAAAGTAATTTGAAAGAAATTTCTCGGTTTTGAGTTCTATATTTTCAGGAAAGGAAATGAGGAGCATCTTATGACACAGCCAATCAAAATTACATTGTATCGTTGGGCCGGCAGTTGGGGACCATTCAAAGTCAATATCCCATGCGGGGAATGTACATTAACCAAAGATATTCTTGCTGACACATTTGAAAATGAATTAGCAGATGTGCCAGTCGAGCTAGAAGTGAAAGATTGGTTGTCTCATTGGTGGGAGCCATTAAAACTTGGAGCATGGCATGCCCCTATCCTAGTCGTTGAAGGCAAAGTCGTCAGCCAAGGGGAAGCGCTAAACCGAGGCGTGCTTGTTCAATCTGTCATTGCTGAATGGACCAAGCGAGATCAGCTTAAAGGCAACATCGTTTACGGTAAGGCGACATGCCCTTACTGTGTTAAAGCGAAAAAGTTGCTTGATGAAGCTGGCGTTGACTACAAATATCACGATGTAGTGAAAGACAGCGCAGCCCTATATCGTATGATCCCTGAAGTGAAAGCCATCATTGGTGAAAAAACACCAGTGACCGTGCCACAAATATGGTTAGACGGTAAGTACATTGGAGGCGCGGATAATCTGGAAAAGTGGTTGGCTGAGAAAGGATTAGATAGCGTGCCAGATAACGTTGTCGAGATCCCAAGTCAAACGGCCTAAATATATCGATTGAGATACCCAGAGCCAGAATGTAAAAAGCCCCGATATAACATCGGGGCTTTTCTTATTAATTCGCTAGTTTTTTCATTACGCGAGCAAACATAGAAGGCTTTTTCTTCTTCGCTTTACCGTAAAGCGCTTTGTGCATCGCGTCTTTAGCCATCATTTGACCAAAGTAAACACCACCAAGTTCGTAACCCATGACCTTCTCCTAAGAAGCAATTAACTGGTTTATGTTGTAATTTTACACCACACAAACCACAAAACAAGACATAGGTCACATTTATTTTGTAATTTAATTACAAAGATTTTTATCCTAGCGAATAAGAAACGTAATTAACGTTTAGGTTGCTGGTATGTTTTACCTGCTGCTTTGTAGGTGTCTTTCGGTTTAATTTCAAAGAAAGTCTCGAAGAACCAAGCCGCAAACTTGATCAGGTGGTCACCTTCATTCATTACATGCTCAACGAACTCTTTCTCTTCACCAGACTCATCTGCTTGAACCGTAATGTGGTAAATGCGTTTTTCACCTTCTACTTCAGCAAGACCGAATTGACCTGTTAGCGATTCAGCAGCCTGAGCGACTTCTTCTTCCTCAGATGCTTTTAATAGCTCTAGCGCTTGAGGTAGGTTTTCTTGTTGACCGATTTCTTTCAGTAGAGCTTCAAATTCGTTTTGTTGCATGATTTCACCTAACAATGAACGGGTGTTGTCGATATGCCACTATTAACCGAGTGTAGATAACGACACAATAATTGGTTGCGCATTTTAGAGAGGACAACATGCCCTTGCAACCACATTCAACTAAGAACGCTCTGGTTGGACTAAACCACCAGAAGGGGTACGGAACTGTCCAACCACCAGCACCAAACAAGAAATCACTGCAATCGAAATATAAAAGACGCCGAGTTGATGTTGAGTTGTTACCCAAGTTTCTACCAAATAGCCGCCAAATAACCCTGCTAAACACATCTGAATAGAACCCGACAATGCAGATACCGCACCTGCCTGTTGTTTATGAGGCGATAGCAGTAAACTGATCGAAACAGGGAAAGACATGCCTTGCGCGAAGCTCAAACACGTAAAGGCAATGAGCAAAGATGTCGCTGTAAACGGCAATATAAGAAGCATCACTCCTGAAAAGGCAACAATGACAAAACTCATCAAAAGGATCTGTTGCTCTTTGTATCGAGCATTGATGATGTTGAGAACTAAACTCCCCATCAATAAACCTGCCGAAGGCACAATCATCAAGGTACCGTAATCGGCAGCAGTGAGACCAAGCTCTCGTTGCATTAAGAACGGATAGAGAGACAGTGTCACCAAAGCCGATAAGTAACTCAACCAGTTGTAGCTTGCGCTACCTATTACTTGTTTGTTGGTCAACAACTCAAAGTAATTGCGCATCACACGTTTTGGCTCAAAGCGGCGTTTGGGGTATGGCAACGTTTCATGCAGCACAATAAAGCCAAGGGTAAAGATCGCCGTAAGATAAATAAGAACGAAGACAAAAACCGCATGCCAACTAATGTGATAAGCAATCCATCCACCAAACAAAGGCGCAACAATCGGCATCACAGAAGCGGTCACCGAGATGTATGACAACGCCTTGGTGAGCTGCGCTCCATCATAGCTATCTCGCAACACAGAGCGCCCAAGAACAGAGGCGCTCCCTGCCCCAAGACCTTGTAGTAGACGTCCGGTCTCAAGTGCAAAAATGTGGTCCGCAAAGGCAATACAGATGATGGTTCCGGCGAGATACACACTTTGTCCCAAGATAAATACAGGACGGCGACCAATTGCGTCGGATAAAGGACCATAAATTAGCTGTGAGACACCAAATCCGACAAGAAACAGCGTAACCAAGTTTTGAATCGTATGCTGAGGAAGATTCAAATCGTGACCAATCAAAGGCAAAGAGGGAAGATAGATACTGACGCCTACTTGACCAGTCGCGATGATCATCATCGCCAACAATAATGGTGTTTTACGCAATATACCCTCCTTACATCATGACAGTTTCACGACAGACAGTGTATATTTGATACTCAAAGATGATAATAAACCAAAATGGAAAGGGATTATTTCCCCTGAGGATGGAATAAGATGGATTGGATTCAGAGCGTTAATAGCTATATTCGCGTAGTCGAGGAAGGTAGCTTTAACGCAGCAGCGAGAAAACTCAACACCACCAGCTCCGCCATCAGTAAACGTATCCAATGGTTAGAGGACAAGATTGGTGTTCAATTATTAAAGCGAACCACTCGCTCGATCAGCCAAACTGAAGCAGGCGCTTTGTTTTATGAACGAGCCAAAGTCCAACTCGACTCTTGGCAATCCGTTTTAGATGAAACCCGCTCTGTTAACCAGTCACCAGCAGGACTACTTAAAATTGGTGCGACTTTGGCGGTAGGCTCTAAATTTTTAGTACATTATCTTGATGATTTTCTTGAAAAATACCCTGATATTAAACTTCAGTTGATCACCACGCTACCAGGTCAGATACCAGAACTTAGCCTAGATTTGTTTATCAGCCGTGAGTTGGAGCAACTCAATTCCCTCAGCTTTAAAGCCAGCCCATTGTTCGAGCACAAAGCTCAGTTTTATGCTGCGCCGAGTTATCTAGAGAAACACGGTACACCAAAAACAATCGAAGAATTGTCGCAGCATAACGTTTTAATCTGGGGTGAGAAACCAGTACGAGAAATCAAGACCAATCGTGGAAAACGTGTCAGCCTATCGGGAAATTTCGCCACGACGAACCCAGAAGCCCTCTTCCATGGTGCTAAACGAGGCATGGGAATCTTGCTGTCTAATAACGTGATGATCAAAGAAGACCTAAAATCCGGCGCTTTAGTACCCATTCTTCCGGAAGTGACCGCTGATGAAGCGACTGTATATGCCTACTACCCAAAGCTGGACTATCAACACACCCGAACTCAACTGTTTCTCGACTATCTAAAAACGCGCTTAGAAGAAGAGAAACGTGCCTAAACTTTTGACTCTCTGGTGCTTCAAGTACTAGAGAGTAACTAGCCTTCTCCAAAGCGACTACCACTTTGATGAGAGTTAGCTCCCCTAGCACCTCACCCTATGGTTGAAAATCACCAATAAAACGTATCTTGAGTTTGAAAAATCACCTGAAGTAAACAATAGTTAACGTGATGCATATCGATTAAATGAGAAAAGATCGTGTAATAAAGCCAACACAAACACGATATGGGTAAACACAACGTCGGGTGAAATGTTCAATGGATCATGAACAAAAAAGTATCCAGTTACTTGATGAAATTCTAAAGCTCAATGGTAGCGCACTACTCGACAGAGTAACGCTTGAGCTCCATCAGCAATTTCAAAGCTACTGTACTTGCGTAGTTGAGATAGCACACCTACAACATTGTGCGGTGACACTTTCCAACTCTAGTGGCGGAACCATCGCAGACAGCATGTGTTACGGATTAGAAGGCACTCCTTGTGAGCAAGTCGCACAAGACATTGGCGAACTCATCTTCTATCAAGATGAAGTTTACAAGCTATTTCCTGAAGACCAAATGTTTCAGGACGCTGGCATTCAAGCGTATATCGGACTTCCTTTAAAAACACATACAGGTGAAGTGTTAGGCATCTTAGTGTCAACATTTACTCACTCCATCAGTGAAGCTGAAGCCGAAGAAATCATCTTCCATCACCGTTTTTATGCAAACATCATCATCCATAGTTTGCGAGAAAAGTGGATCAGTGAACGCTCAGACAAACTTCTCAACCAACTCAGTTACGAAGTCTCTCATGACAATCTAACAGGGCTGCTCAATCGCAGTTGTTTAGCTGATACGTTGGAGACCTTAACTCAGCAGGCAACTCGCCCTTTTAGTCTTGCGTATCTAGATATCGACAACTTTAAATCCATCAATGACATCAACGGTAACTACATCGGTGACCAAATCATTAAGTTCACTGCAAATGCGATTCAACAAAGCTTAACCTCGCCCAACAATGCGTTTCGAGTCGCAGGTGACGAGTTTGCTTTTATTACCTATGACGAAGATCCTGTTAGCGTCTGCCAAGAAATCCTCGATAAAATCGAAGCAGGCTATTCAGACAAATCCAATCGTATTTCTTTCACTGTCAGTATCGGGATCGCGAGAGCGCCTGTGCATATGCTGAATAGTGATGACTTAATACTGAATGCGAGCCTTGCGCTAAAAGACTGTAAAAAACGCCGAGATACCCGTATTCAACATTACGACACCCACTTAAGTGCACTTTACCATCGCCAGACACAACTGATTGAAGCACTGCGTGAGCAGCTTCGTTTAAGCATTGATGAAAATGAAGAGCTTTATGTCGTAGTCCAGCCAATTGTTGACATCACCAGTGACCGTTGGGACTACTTTGAAATCCTCGCGCGTTGGAACAGCAGCGTTTATGGCAACGTCTCGCCAGTGGAATTTATTGAAGCCGCCGAACAATCGGGGTTAATCATTGAGCTAGGCGAGCGCATCGTGGAACTCGCCTGCCGCGCAAAACAAAACTTAGAACGACAACTGGGTTACACCGTCAAGCTTTCAATTAACTGTTCAGCTCATGAACTTATTGATTCTAATCGCTACATGAACTTCCTTACTCGGATTCTAGAAAAATACCATCACCAAGCTACAGACTTTGTTATCGAGCTTACAGAGACAGTCTTGCTGTCACAAAGTGGTCGAGAACAGATGGTATTGAATTCGTTACGCTATCTAGGCTTTAAGGTCGCATTAGATGATTTCGGCACAGGCTACTCAAGCTTAAACTACATTCACAACTACCCTATCGATAGCATCAAAATCGACGCGACATTTGTACGCAACATGCTCTCAAATACGACGTCAGAACAAGTCGTTTTGTTGATCGCTCAACTGGCTCAGTTGCTTGAGGTTGATCTTATTGCTGAGGGGGTTGAGGATGACAGAGCCTTACAAAAGCTCATTGAAATGGGTTGCCACCATATTCAAGGTTATTTTTATTCGAGACCACACAATGTTGACGAGCTAATTGGCATCATCAACGAAAAGCAGATGAAAAGCGCTTAAAAAAAGACCAAACAATGTTTGGTCTTTTTTGTGATTTATAAAACGGCTTGTTCTTTGTCTTTAAGCAGTTTGTCCATCTCGTCTCGAGTAGCAATAAAGCTCGCCATTTCCTTTTTAGGCACAGAGCTTGCCATCGGGATCTTCGCTCGCATTGCATTAACAGGACGACCGTATTCGATCAATTCGTAGTGAAGGTGCGGACCTGTTACACGTCCCGTTTTACCCGATAAGCCAATACGTTGACCACGAGAAACTTTCTGACCTTTCTTCACGAGGATCTTACTTAGGTGCAGATAGCGCGTCTTGTACTTACTGCCGTGCTCAATCACTACGTAGTTACCCGCATATGGGTGTTTACGTGTCATGATAACCGTGCCATCCCCCGTTGCTTCTACTGGTGTACCGATAGGCACAGCCCAGTCAGTACCGTTATGAGGTGCAACTCGACCCGTTACAGGATGAAGACGTTTCGGGTTAAAGCCTGAGCTGATACGCCAGCCTCGACTAACAGGGTAACGTTGGAAGGCACGCTGTAGGCTCTCACCTTTCGCATTATAGAATTGACCGTCGGTATGAAGATAAGCAGTCACTTCACGACCACGGTTGTAGATCTTAATTGCTTCGATTTCGTTCTTGCCAGTCGGCACGCCATCAATACTTTGAGAACGACGAACCACTTCGAATCGGTCACCTGCGCGTAAGTCTTTACCGAAGTTAACCTGCTCTTTTAGTAGGTTCACCACTTGGCTGATTTCCGCTGAGCTCAAGCCCAAACGATTTGCTGATGACGAGAAACTACCATGAATCACGCCAACTAAAGGTTCTTGATGCCAAACACCTGGGATTGAGATGTCCGAGAAATCGTAGCTGCCATCAGCATTACGACGATAAACGACTTTGTCGGCGATAGAAAATTGAAGCTCCATCTTTTCCAATTCACCCGTCGACTCATCACGCCAAAAACGCAATGTGTTGCCGGGTTTTAAAGTATCAAGAGCAAGGAAGTTCAAATCCGTCTCCATCACTTTCATCAACGAACTGTAGCCGAAGCCCAGTTGGCTAAAAATGGAGCTCAGGTTGTCACCTGCTTGGATTTGGTATTCAAAATTTGGGGGAGAGACAACTTCTGCTGTTGTCGCCTCAAGAATATTTTCTACAACTCGCGATTCAGGCAAGTTAAGGGCGATGGTTTTAGTAAGGGAAGACTCTTTGAGAGAGTTGGAAACACCAATCGCAACTAATACTGGCAAGGAGTACAACAGTAGCGCTTTACGACTTGTCAGATTCGGCAACCGTCTTGTTGTAATTTCATTTGTAGACACGGGAATTACTATCTCCTTTATAACAAGGCTCATAGCTTATGCATTCCCGCATAAGAAATCACTATGAAATTACGAGATCTAGCGCAGAAAACACTTATTTTTTACAGAAGACAAAAAAATTCATTACTGTTGCATATGTAAGTTATTACCTACACGTTTAAGAGTGGTTGTAATCAATTGATTTGGTTGTTCTGCCATCGCTTGATCTTCTCCATGTTGAAGATATGAAAGCGAAATTTGTGTATCGCTGTTCCATTTCAATGAAGACATCTTGATTCGATCACCAATGAAAACGCTGTTAAGCAATACAACACGGCTTGGTACAGCATCAAACTTAAATAAACCGATGTAGTAAAACGCCCCAGAGCCTTGTGTTGTCACGATCACAGGAGCCACAATCCAAGGGGTCTCACTTACGTTACGCTGCGCAATAAACTCGGTAGGTAGCAGTACCTCGCCTTTTGTTGCACCAGCATCATACTGACCTTTTAAAAAACCATGCTCTTTATCCCACTCATCAAGAAAAGTCACCGCACCCTGCTCTGGAACTTGAACAGTCCACGGATTTCGTGACTGAATACCCAGCACTTCCGCTACGATTGAATTAGATTGTGCCTGCGCTTGAGGAAACTTTGCCATGATCTCATCATCAGAAAGGCTAAACCGGTAAATGCCCGCAATAATAACCACAGCTAACAGTACGATTGGGATCAGGAGAATGAGGGGAATAGGTAGGATTCTCTTACGAGTCATGAAGACTTCCTTGTGTTCTTGTTCTCTGAATTATGTTCGGAGTATATACCATTTACAGAGCGAAGACCGCTCTGCCTATCCGTTCATTTTGACTCAAGTGTTTCAAAATTAAACTAAACTGTTTGGTGGGCAACCAATAGGTAATAACGATGACAAAAATCACCCACACATGCGAGTGTGCCTGTGGCTTAGTCCAACTGCGTTGCACGGCGGAGCCCATTCGCACTTCTATTTGCCACTGTTTCGAATGTCAAAAGCGCACGGGGAGTGTGTTTGGTGTTCAAGCTCGGTTTCACAAAGACCAAGTAATATTAGATGGCGATACCACCAGTTATACTCGTATCGCCGATTCAGGAAATCAAGTGCATTACGAATTTTGCCCGGCATGCGGTACAACAATGCGCTTACTGCTTTCAGACGTCCCAGACTACGTGGTGATCCCAATGGGATTGTTTAACAATAAAGAGTTTCCACAACCCACTATTTCCATTTATGAGCAAAGAAAACAGGGATGGGTCAGCTTTGATTGCACCATGGAACACGTTAGATAAATATTTGTTATGCAGAATTTGAACTCTCTCAACATTTGAGTTTGCTCAACAATAGTTGAGACTTTATTGAGAATGATCAACCAAGTAATCGCGTAAGTACTTTCGTTCCGCGCCACGAGCGCTATAATCTGCTCCTAACATTTGGTGAGGCTTTATTGTGATTTCCAGACTTCCTCGTTGGGTGGAATATGGCGCTTTTCTGCTTGCTCTTCTCGCAGGTTGCGTCAATGCCGTGGGTCTTCTCGGCTTTCAACATCAAGCGATAACGCATCTTTCCGGAACCGTAACTCAGCTAGGGAACAGCTTGCTAACAGGTGTGGATACAACCATTCACCTGCTCCTTATTGTATTTAGCTTTTTGATTGGCTCTGCATTTAGTGGATTCTTTATCGAAAGCAGCGCGCTCAAGCTTGGTCGTCGCTATGGTGTAGCTCTTTGCATAGAGGGTAGCCTGCTGTTGCTCAGCTTGGGCTTTCTGGTACAGGGTAATGTTTATGGTCAATACCTTGCCTCTGCCGCTTGCGGCTTACAAAATGCGATGATCACAACATTCAGCGGAGCTGTCGTCCGAACCACTCACATGACCGGTATTATTACTGACCTCGGTATTATGATTGGAGAGAGCTTGCGAGGACGTCAGTTTGACCGACGTAAAGCCAAGCTGTTTATCTTTATCTTCCTTGGCTTCTTATTAGGCGGTACAGCTGGTGCAGGTTTATTTAACGTTTACGAGCTGTACGCATTAGCCTTCCCGGCTCTGTTAGCTTTTATAATTGCCATTGCATACTGGAGTTACCTCTACTTGCAGAGCCGCAACCAAACCGTCTAGTTTTTAATGACGGTTTAAGCATTCGACTTAAACCGTCTTATCTCTCTTGTCACTCGGTTAGCCTATAAACCCTATCTACTGGCAGAAAACGCTGTCATTGGCTTGAGATCCCAATCACATTTGCTAGGCTTTTTATTGCTCTAGTCACACTGTACCCCTTAACACTCTGCACTGAGCAGCTTACGTGCTACAATTTTCTAACACGAGCAACAAATTCATATACAAGATTCTAGGTTTAGTACTTTTAGCCGAAAAAACGGCTGAATAACTAGATGTATTTAATGAATAGTATTGCAATGGATGCAGTTTGCGGGTAATCTCCGCACACTGTGATTAAATACGGATGTTTAGTGAATATTTATGTCATGGAATATGGCGAGTATTGACTAGTAGTAACACGAGACAAACAATGCATAACAACACTAATGCTGCTGAAGCGCCTAAGGGCAACTTTTGGATGTTCTTCATCCCATCCCTAATCGGTCTTCTACTTTTCATGGCACCAATCTCTTACGATGGTGGTCTGACAATCCCTGTCGCGGTAATGGCAAAAGTCATTCCTGCAGTTCTTGGCGATACTTTAATTGCTATCGTAACCGCTATTGTTGCTTTCATGGCGCTAGCTTCTGTTCTTTGCAAAATTTTCAAGCCAGCAGCAATCCTACGTAACGGTTTCTTGAACGGTCTATTTAATCCATCTCCACTTTGGTTGTTGGTTCGCCTAATTGGTGGTGCAGCGGTGCTGATGACGTTCTTCCAAGTGGGTCCAAAAGCAATTTGGGAAGAAAACACAGGCGGTCTTGTTCTTACTGGTCTGCTGCCAACGCTATTCGCGGTATTTATTTTTGCAGGTCTATTGCTGCCTTTATTACTTAACTTTGGTCTATTAGAACTGTTCGGTGCCCTACTAAGTAAAGTAATGCGCCCAGTCTTCAACTTGCCAGGTCGTAGCGCGATCGACTGTATGGCTTCTTGGTTGGGTGATGGTAGTGTGGGTATCCTACTAACCAGTAAACAATACGAAAACAACTTCTACACTCAACGTGAAGCTGCGGTTGTAGGTACGACTTTCTCAGCAGTATCGATTACCTTTAGTTTGGTTGTCCTTGCTCAGGTTCAACTAGAGCACCTATTCCTGCCTTTCTACGGCGCAATCTGTCTAGCTGGCGTTATTGCAGCAATTATCATCCCTCGCCTACCACCATTGAGCCTAAAGAAAGACCGTTACATGGATGGCAGTGAACCGAAAAAAGATGCGGACGCAGTACCTGCTGGTCACACGACTTTTTCTTGGGGTATGGATCTTGCGCTAAAACGCGCTGGTCAAGTGACTTCTGTACAGTCGGTATTTAAAGAAGGCGTACATAACGCAATCGACATGGTGTTTGGCGTACTTCCTGTGGTTATGGGCCTTGGTACCGTGGCATTAATCATTGCAGAATACACGTCTGTATTTGAGATCCTAGGTCAACCATTTATCCCTTACCTAGAGTTGCTACAAATCCCTGAGGCAGCAGCAGCGTCTCAAACTATCGTTGTTGGTTTTGCAGATATGTTTATCCCAGCAATCCTAGCGGCATCTATCGATAACGAAATGACTCGCTTTGTAATTGCAGCAATGTCAGTAACTCAGCTTATCTACATGTCAGAAGTGGGCGCTCTGCTTCTAGGTAGTAAGATTCCAGTGAACATCGTAGAACTGTTCGTAATCTTCATTCTACGCACGCTGATTACGCTACCAGTCATTGCAGGTGTAGCTCATCTTATTTTCTAAATTTGATGCAATTAATAAAGGCTCCGCTCTGTCGGGGCCTTTTTTGTATTTGTAACATCAGTTTGTTTTCTTAGCTCATATTTACCATATTCTTTGGTTCTACCCTCGCTTTCTTTACGTCTCATTTTTGATACATAACTTATAAATATCATTTCAAATTCATCTATTTAAATTAGTTAGACACCCAAGATAAGACTTGTTTCTATAAGGCTCAGTGATACCATTCTTATGTTTTTAACAGTTTAATGACGAAGTCCAACAATTCAGATCAAAGTCACAACTTTTAAATTCATCTAGGCTTTTTATCCCGTTTCGACAATAAAAGCCGTAAATAGCCTTCAGGTTTCTGATAAATCTGTCGATAAACAAAATAACAAACACAATTCTGTGTTCACATCTGCCGAAATCACCCAGGGAAGAAGAGGTGAAAGCAGAGTAAACCAGCCGGGAGACTCGAGAGGGAAAAGTATGAAATTCAGACATAAGGTTGTAACTGCCTCTTCTATTTTACTGCTTGTTACTGTGGCATTGCTGTCGACACAACAGGTTATGACTATCCGTTCGCAGATCGAAGAAAACATTGATACGAGTGTGAACGAAATTCTCTCCAGTGTGGGGAACACTGTAGAGTCCGAAATGAACGCGAAGAAAGATCTTGCTCAATCGATGACCGAGATCTTGGAAATTAATCCAAGCGATCACGATTACGTAAAAGATGTACTAGAAAAGCCAATGCCAAAATCAAGCTTCTTGGCAATCGGGTACGCATACGACCACGATGGTTCCTTAATCGAAAACGATGACGGCTGGGAAGCTGGTGCCGACTATGATCCTCGTGTTCGCCCTTGGTTTGTCTCTGCAAAAGCACAGGGCAAACTTATCGTCACTGACCCTTATGTTGATGTCTCTTCTAAGAAGGTCATTATTTCTATCGGTACGCCAGTTCGCGAAGCCGGTCGATTCCTAGCAGCGATGTTCTACGATATGGAGCTGACCACCCTTTCTGACTTGGTAAACCAAGTCAATCTATTTGATGCCGGCTACCTCTTCCTCGTTACTGCAGACGGCACGACGATTGCTCACCCAGAAGCGAAATACAATGGTGAGAAGCTATCGAGCTACTTGCCACAAGTCGAGATCAAACCTGGCGCTCAACACATTGAGATTAACGGCAACAAATACATGGCGAGCCTGTCGCACATTGCGGGTGAAAATTGGTATGTAGGCGCGCTTGTCGACGAAAGCATTGCGTATTCTGCAGTAGGTAAGCTGCGTAATAGTGCAATCATCTACTCATTGATTGCCGTGATTGCCTCTATCATCGCACTGACTATCCTTATCCGTACCTTGATGCGCCCTCTTGATGAGCTAAACACAGCAATCCAAGCCGTCGCATCAGGCAAAGGCGATTTAACGCAGCGTTTGGACACCAATACCGATCAAGAATTCTCTGAACTAGCAAAAGGTTTCAATACCTTTATGGAGAACTTGCAGCACCAGATCATCGAATCGAAGAGTATCTCTGATCAGATCCTCAGCGGAACGCAAATTACTGCTGAAGGTGCACGTGACTCTGCGTCTGCGATTCAGACTCAACTTCAAGAGCTAGAGCAACTTGCAACAGCTATGCACGAAATGTCAGTAACGGCAACCGAAGTAGCTAACAACGCGCAAGGCGCAGCAAGTGCAGCGAAAGAAGCGGATGAAGCGACCATGCAAGGCTCCTCTATCGTAAATGAGTCGACAGAAACGATTAACCTACTTTCTGACAGCATCGATCAAGCGGTTGAAGAAGTTCAAGGTTTAGAGTCTGCGACAGCTAACATTGAGACTATTCTTAAAGTTATCAACGATATTGCAGACCAAACGAACCTACTTGCACTGAATGCGGCAATCGAAGCGGCGCGTGCAGGTGAATCTGGTCGTGGCTTCGCAGTGGTAGCCGATGAAGTACGTACTCTTGCACAACGTACTCAAGAGTCTACGACCGAAATTCGCAGCATGATTGAGCAATTGCAATCAGGCGCATCTTCTGTTGCAAGCGCAATGCACCAAAGCAAAGGCAGCGCAGTAGAAGCGGTAGAAAAAGCAGGACACGCAAATGACGCTCTACAACGCATCCGCGATGCAATTCAACGTATCTCGGACATGAACTTGCAGATTGCTTCGGCAGCTGAAGAGCAAAGCTTGGTAGCAGAAGAGATCAACAACAACACGGTCAACATCAAAGATCTATCGACTCAAGTTGCTGACTCTGCAAACCGCACCAACGATGCAATGCAAGCGCAGAATGAAGACGTTCGTAAACAAGACGAAATCCTTAACCGCTTTACGGTGTAACACTTCTCTTACTTACAAATGCAAAACAGCGAGCACAGTGCTCGCTGTTTTTTTATCGATTACAACACCACATGAACATAACGATCTTTTGAACGCTTGTAATAATGCTCATCCACCTTCAGGTAGGTAAAGTTCCCGATCTGGATATACGTACTGCGCGGTGGAATACGCTTGTAGTGATAATAATAATGTTTTGGTCGTTTGTGTTTCACCACGACGACCTTTTTATGCTTGTGTTTATGTTTATGGTGATGATGACCGTGTTTATTATGATGATGCTTTGGATGCGCGGAAACATCAGCGCTGAACACTCCTAACGAAAGCATCATTCCAATCATGGTAAGAGAAAGTCGCTTCGACACTCAATTCCCCTTTTCTTAATAACTTGGGCGTTATGATAAAAAGAGAGGCAATCGCTCTTGTCAGGCGCTAGCGAGACAATTTCATCCCATGGTCAAATATCATCACGATTTATCAAGCCAAGGCCAATCCGATAAGAGCTACAGATGTATCACTCGCCAAAAGGCATAAAAAAGCCGTTTACCCCACGAGGCAAACGGCTTTTTAAAATTTGAGTCGCTTAAGCGTCAATCAATCAGTGGATACTACACCGCTTGTGCAAACAACAGGAAACAACCAAATAGGAAGATCACGCTCATGCCCATCGCACCGCCACCTGCTTCGTACACATTGTCATCATCCACAGGCACACGACGTACTTTCATCGTCATTGATAGTGGGACAAAAACTGCTAAGAACACGAGGATAATACCTGCGTAGCTTAGGATTGCGAGAAAGTGTTCTGGAGCAAACACGGCACCAAGCAGCGGTAGGATGAACGTTGTCACAAATACCACAGGCTTGCTAGCTTTAAGAAGGTCCGCATTTTGGTCATACAACGCCATTGCCACACCCAAGAAAGACGTTAGAAGCGCCAGACCAGTGAACATCGATAGAATGAATTCTAGACCCGAGTATTGTTGACCAAGCACAGAGATCAACTCAGATACGTTAGAGAATTGAATAAGCTCGTGTGGAGGTAGGTTACCCACGACTGCAAACAACCAAAGTAGGTAGCACACAAGAGGAATCGTAGAGCCAACAATGATCATGTTGCGCAGTTGATTCTTACTTGCTTCTTTGTTGTAGGTCACCAAAGAAGGAATCACCACCATAAAGCCGAAGCTGGTGAATAGAACTGAGCTCTGTTTAATCAATGCCATTTTGTCTGCGTTTACCACTTCACTTAGACCTTCAAACGACACATTTGGCGCAAGAGAGAATAGCGTTAGAATGAGCGCGACAATCATACCGATGAACAAGCCACGGTTTAGCTTATCCACCACACCAGTACCCGCAGATACGATAAGACCAACCAGCACAGTAAAGCCAACTTGGCTAGAAATCGTAGAAAGTGGTAGTCCCATTGACGTGGTGACTTTTTGTACCAAGTCACCCGCACCAATAATGTAAGCCATTAGCAGACAAACAAGTAGTGCATACAAAAGACCATTAGTAACAAGCTGACCACCTTTACCAAGGGTTTCGCGAGCGATTGCATTCATGCTGACACCACCACCTACTTTGCAGCTTGCTTCTAATAGAAGAAGTGCAGCGTAAGTTGTACCTGCCCAAATGAACAGCATAAGGAGAGTGCCCCAAAGAAGGCCAAATTGAGCAAGCACCATTGGTATGGCAAGCATACCAGCGCCAAGAGCAGTACCTGCTACGATCAGGGAGCTGCCGACAAGTTTTAGGTTCACGGTTAATACCTCTAAATTTAATCCGTTTTATTGTGACTTATCGTACTTTGGTTCGAAGTACGATCTACGGAAACGCCCTACCTTACAGCCCCAGAACTCAGCGCGAAGCCGGAATTCAGGATGCAAAAAGCTTAGACTCAAGACGGATCTATCCTGTCTGAGCATATAAAGGGTGTAGGGAATCATTTCCGGGCAGAGTTCGATTAACGGAACGTCTCACTTTGGGTTCGAAGCAAAATCAGCGCATCCTTTTTCGTCAATCCCATTCTCTGCTGAATGGATTTGGTTCGAAAGGATTGTAAGGCATAAATAGGACGATTGAAAAGCAAAAGCTCCATCTTATAGCCATATATTTTAACAACTATCATTTGATGCAACAGATATGTTGTAAAACCGCCGTTTATTTAGCCTTTTGTCGTCATAAAGAATAGAAAGTGAGCGATGGCACTCAATTTTTGAGGTGTACATGAAAATGTACACTTTGTTGGGAGGTGTTAGAAACCCGGAACATAGCCTAGATTCAGCAATATCGTTATTATTCGCTCCGTACCGACATGTTTCGGTTCACATACCTCTAAACACTGATTTACGGTTCGAAAATATAGGTAAATGAGTGTTCCGAATGCTGGGTTTGGTTCCCCAGCATTTGTATCCTTTCGTTAGTTATTCCAAGTGCTTTTATTTCACACAATTGCCTTTGTGGAGTTTCGCTCATTCGTATTTTGTTAAACGAACCAAACCTTCAACGTATTACATCTCCTTGTCTAGCGCATCAATAATGTATGTCAGCACAGCAATCCCCAAATCAGCAACCGAACGTTCCATCAAACTCAAGTGTTCATATGATTGAACTAACTCCTGTTGCTCAATATCACTGCGATGTAAAAACAGCTCTTTATAGTTCATCAATCGCTTTTGGGATTCTCGCGTTAGCCAAGTAACATCTAATCTTGTATCCCGGCTACGATTGCGAATTTCATCAAGCAGTTGATCTAAAATGCGTTGCATTTTGCGAATATTGACTTCGCCAGAAATTGATTTATAAAACTGATATTTTTCCATTTTCTGAAACTGACTGAATTCACGTTATTTTTTTGTGGAACGTCATTCTTATCACTATATCCATTCGGGTAAATATGGGGTGGTTAAACTGGTCCGGTTATTGCGTGCTTCAGGACAAAACTGTCCACTAAGGAGGAGCGATGCAAGTAGACCCGTTGATTGAAGTTCTGATTAGGCGACGCAAAATGAAAGGCGTGTCACGCGAACAAATGGCAAAAATTGCCGGAATGAGTGAAAAGACGTATCAGCGAATAGAGCGAGGCGAATCTGATTTAAAACTCTCACAATACCGTTCAATTTTGCGTGCATTAAACCTGACCGATTTAGACATCGCATTGGATGCAAGAGGTGTTGATAACATTTCTGCAGAAGACGTTGCGTCTGCGGCAAGATTACTTCCCCCAGAAGCACAGTCTATGCTGACCAAGCTTATCTTCTTAGTGCTAGAGCAAAAAACTAAGACATCCCAAAAGTAGTGCTCTAGACGCATGAATCAAACACAGTTATGGTGAGCTAAACTTAAAGATTAACGCTTCGATACTCCAAATTATGGGGGAATGTACTATGAGAAGCATCTGGGTAATCGCCACCACCATTCTCTGCTTGATTGGGTCAACAAACCTTTCTGCACAATCACAGGTGAAACCAGCAGTAAAACCGATAACTCAACCGGGTAACAAACACGATTTACGCCCAGTAAACCGCCCTTACCGTTCCATTAAGCCACCGCACCATTACCGTCCGCCTTACTACCGACCACCCTACTACCATCGGCCTCATTATGTCGTGAGACCACCTCGTTATCATTCGTCGTTTATCTATGTAAGACCGGGGTATTGGTATCCACCTTATCGTGGACGTTACTATTATTATCACAGTGATTTAGTAGACATTGCGACCTTTGCTGTCTTCGCTGGTATTACTTATGCCATTGTTCAAGATTCCTATTACCGTCGTGATGGTGTCCGCTATGTGTACGTTCGTTATCCACCAAGTGGTAACTACACCATATTGCGCGATGACCGTGTGATAACGTCATCGACGACCAATGATGCTCCGCCTTCAAGGCAGATCGTTTCGCCATCATTAAGCTCAAACACAGCAAGAGTGAGTCCAATACCACCAGCGCCAAAGCCTGAGCCAAGCCCCTATAAACTTGGTGAAATCGTAGACTCGCTGCCTCACACTAAAGAAACTGTCGTCGTTAACGGGCAAAGTTATTTCAAATATAAAAATACTTGGTTTGCACCACTCAGAGCCGAGCGCAAATTTGTTGTGGTAGAGCCTCCGTTGTAGTGCTTTTTGTTTCATCCTAAACAAACAAAACCCGCACGCTGCGGGTTTATGTCTCTTAGCCGATAACCATTTGGATCAATCGCTTCTCAATACAGCGCTTCGAACTCTGGAATTTTCGCCTTGCCCCTCAGCAGTAAGAAGTTCAAGAACCGGCTCGTGGATGTAGTGAGTATTTTCTCTTCTTCAACACCATGTTTTTCCAGCAAAGCAATGGCCAACTCTAACTTGGAAATCTCTTCACTGAAGTGAGCATCCGATCCCGTGGTGAAGTAAACGCCAATTTCTTTACCTAGCTCCACAATACGGTCACAGCGACTATCACTGCCCTTACGGCTTTTACCTGTCAAAGACGTATTGTTTACTTCTACCGCGACATTGTGCTCTTTTGCACAACGCAGAACCTGCTCCATATCGAATGGGTAATTCGGGTTACCTAAGTGACCGAGAACATCCACTCTGCCACTTTTGATTGCATTAATCAGAGCGGCGGTATGCTCAACTTCCGATGCAGGCTTAAACACGGGTTCATGAAAGCTCGCTATCACCCAATCAAGATGTTGATCAGAAGAAGGCGGTAAATCGATCTCCCCCTTCACATTCAGCGTGTTGGCTTCGACGCCACGAAGAATACCAACCTCATGTAAAAAGCGGGGCAAAATTCTTTGATTATTGAAATGCCAGTAGTGAGGGGCGCCTGGCATCTCGGGAGCATGATCGGTGGTACAAAGAAGTTTTAGCCCCTTATTCTTAGCAGCCAACGCATTCTCTAAAATTGTGCTATAAGCGTGTCCACTGGCAATAGTATGGGTGTGGCTATCAATCACGATATCCATGGTAACCTCCTGAGATTGTGGACGAACTATCGAATTTCGAACGAGCCGTTTTGATTAAGGAACAAAGATAAGTCAGCAGGAACCGAATGATTCAGAACTTTATCAACGTTGACCGCATCAGAACGTAAATAGAACTCCAATGCCGCTTCTGGGTCTGTACCGCCGCGGATTTTACGATTGACCAAACGATCTTGTAGAAACTCCGCTTGGGTATCAATAAACACCGTAAAATCTGCCAAACGATGCAGTTCTTTCCATACTGGTTCATCAAGCAGCAGCCAGTTACCTTCAACAACGACAATATTGCGATTAACTTGAATGGCATCATCAACTGGGTCATGTAAGTTGCGGTCGTAGTAAGGCCACTTACTGTCTTTCACTTTCAGTTGTTTCAGTTTGTCGATAAGCTCCGTGAGATTGAACGTCTCGTAAGAGCCTTTAATGCTGCGCAGTGGAACACGTTCACCATTACGCTCAATGGTGTTGCTGTCGAGGATTTCATTCGGGTAGTGAAAACCATCAAAAGGCAGAACCTGAAGTGGCTCTTGGTTTTCATCTTGTTCTGATAAATATTCCCAAAAGGCTGCTAGCGTAGACTTTCCACTACCCGGAGGGGCGCACAAGAACACAACAATACGCTCCTGCTTCTCGTGATAAAGGCGGGTAAACTTTTCGATAAGAGGTTGATGGATTCGCTTTACGTCGGCTTCAGGAAAGTTAGCTTCGGTCTCAAAACCACTGACGTTTAAATTCACTTTCATGGTGAACCCTTATTGATTTATCTCCCCTTCGATTCTTTCTATCAACATTTCACACGACAGCTTTAATACTGTTTTAATGAGGGCTTCGTATCTCATTTGTGAAAAGGACTCAAACGAAGAGAACTTAAGCTGATTGATCGACTCAAGATAAAAGCTGTCTTGCTGGGAAGAGAGTACTGATTGGTTTTTGATGAAGTCGTAAATCACGTCATCGGCAAACTCGACCTTTTCCGACTGAGTGACCGCGAACTCCAACACCTGATCGTACAACCCAATGTCAGCGTAAGTTTCCAGTGAGATCTTGCCCATTGCAAACATCAACTTAGACACCACATCGGTTGTTGCTAACGGACCATCTTCTTTCAATAAAGGATCCACAGCATACTCCTTCACGAGGTCGTCTTGAACGAACACTTTCGGAAGCAGTGCTTTTAACTTGAGGTTAATTATTTTGTTAGAAACCTGAAGAAACGCAGTGGCATTTTCGCACTCGTCCAGCTTCTCCAGTAATTCATCTTCACGTGACAACGTCTTATGACCTCTCCATTATGTGGCAGCACAGAGGCTACCACACAAATTCGTTGCAACTAAACCGTTAAGCTCACGTCATAAAACTCAAGTAACGCTTTTTCTGCATGAGCATTCCACACATAGTTGTTTGCGTTCAAAATTGCGTCTAATTCGACGAAGAACGGGTCTTGGTCTGCCAACGATAAAAAGTCATCAATCGCGGTCAACGGCAGGTCAATATGCGGGTAAATCAACTTTTTACCACCCGGAATATCCAACTGATTCAAAATCGTATGTGGCGCAGCTTGCAGACCACCAACGTGTGTGATCATGAACGATGGATTGATCTTACCTTGTGAAGACAAGTCGATAGACTCCACCATGTCGCCAGTTGAGCCACCAGACGTGCCCACAATATGCGTTGACTCGTAATGCACATTGTAGAAGTTAAACGGTACTTTAAATTTCTTATCGGTAGGTCCTGCGAAGAAGTTCAAGCAGCCGTCGTTACCCAACAGCTCGTCGGCTTGCTCTAATACTTGCGATACTGCTGCGTATACCATCACGTCATCGTAGCCTTTGCCGTCGTTAAGCGCTTTCAAATAAGTGACAGGATCATCAACTTGGGCTGTATTCACGTAATGCAGCTCAACGCCTTGCTCTTTTGCTTTCTCAACCGGAATTAAGCACTCTGCTCGGTCTAAACGTGCGGCGTCGATGTCCGTCACCACGATCAATTTTGGCTTCACTGGTCCGTTAATCGCGTAATCAATCGCGCCAATCCCCATTGGACCAGCACAAGCTAACAGCGCTAACGCACCACCCTCTTTGATACCCATATCGTGCTCGTACACGTATTGTTTAGTGTGGTAACTAGCATGGTAAGCGCCGATGATGCATGACATTGGCTCAGCCAAAGACGCATCTGCAAAGTAGTCACCGTGGTAAGGCAAAACGCAACCTAAGTCGATAGCGATTTTAGGAATGATAGAATACGTTGCGTTGCCGCCAAAAGTCTCATAGCTGTAGCCTGCCGAGTAACCAGTAGGCAAACCCATTGCAGGTTGCAGAACAAAGTAATCGCCTGCTCTGTATCGGTCTTTTAGGTTCTCACCGACTTCAACAATCACACCGGCGTACTCATGGCCCGTCATCACCGGTACTTCATCAATGTTCTCAGGTACGCGTTTGTGTTTGCTGCCTAGCAATGCCGCTTTGTAAGTGGAAAGGCAGATGCTGTTTGAAATGTTTTTAACCAGAAGTTCATCGGCTGAAATGTTTGGCAAATCAAAAGTTCTTAGTTGAACGTCTTTCTCGCCACAGATAACTGCTGCCGTTGTTTGTACCATGATTTCTCTCCTACATGGGGCGGAATGTTCCACCCCATACTGCATTGTTAGGCTGGTTGCTCAGTCGCGACCGTTTGTTGCTTAATCTTATCCATCAGCTCGTCAAGCGCTGGGTCATTAAGGAAGTTCTTAATTGTCACGACAGGCAAGCCTGTTGCGTTTACTGCGCGGCTTTCTAAACTTTCGTGTGTCACGACAATGTCGGCCTCACTAGGCACTTTTTCGATGGCAAAGTTCTTCACTTCAATATCAATCCCGGCTTGTACTAACTTGCGCTTGAAGGTTGAAGCCCCCATCGCGCTTGAGCCCATACCAGCGTCACAAGCAAATGCGACAAATGAAATTGGTTTGTTTACTTGTTGCGTTGCAGGTTTAATTGCACCTTCCGCTTTCATGTCTTTCATCTCAGAGACAGACTGTTCAAACTCGTCTTCTTTGTTTTCTGCTTTGCTCATCTTCAGAATCGCACTTGCGACAAGAAAGGAAACTATTGTTGCTGTTGTGACACCTGCGATGGTCGCTAGGAAACTGCCTTTTGGAGTAAGAGCTAGGTAAGAGAAGATTGAGCCTGGACTTGGACCTGCTACCAAACCTGCATCCAGTAGGTTGAAGGTTGCGATACCAGTCGCCGCACCTGCAATCATTGCCACAATCATAATTGGCTTCATTAGCACGTACGGGAAGTACAGCTCGTGAATACCACCAAAGAAGTGAATGATGATGGCACTTGGCGCAGAACGTTTAGACAGACCTTGACCAAACTTCGCGTAAGCCAACAGCATACCAAGACCCGGACCTGGGTTAGATGCCACCATAAAGAAGATAGATTTACCTGTTTCAGCTGCCGCCTGCAGACCTAGTGGGTAGTAAATACCTTGGTCGATGGCATTGTTAAGGAATAGCACTTTCGCTGGTTCATTGATGATCGCAAGCAAAGGAAGGAATCCCGTTGCCACCAAAGCTTCAATGCCCGATTTTACGAATAAGTTAGCCGCTGTTACTGCAGGGCCAACAATCTCGTAGGCGAACAGACACAGGATCATGCCCACAATACCTAATGAGAAGTTGTTCACCACCATCTCAAAGCCCGAAGGGATGCGGTGTTGGATTCGTTTATCCATTTGCACCACAACCCAAGCACTGAGCGGACCCATAATCATTGCGCCGACAAACATTGGAATGTCAGCACCAACAATAACGCCCATGGTACCGATGGCACCAGCAACCGCTCCGCGTTTGTCACCAACAATCTGACCGCCCGTATATCCAATTAACAGCGGCAATAAGTAAGTGATCATTGGACCAACAAGTTCACCAAATGCTTCGTTTGGCATCCAACCCGTTGGAATAAAGAGTGCAGTAATAAAGCCCCAAGCGATAAAGGCTCCGATATTTGGCAGCACCATGGCGGTCAAATGACCCCCGAAGGCTTGCACATTGGCTCGCATGTTTGGTTTCACGTTATATTCCTTTTTAGTATGCTTTTATTATGTCTAGCACTTGCTCCTTAGATGAGGCTTGTGCCAGCTTTGCAATGTTCTCTTCGTCCACAAACATCTCGCTTAACGCTTGAATCACCTCAATGTGGGTATCAGAGTCTTTTGCAGCTAGGGTAATAAGAATGTTGGCAGGACCAAGGTCCGAACCAAAATCAACTGGTGAAGGGAAGATATGAATGCCCAAGCCCGTTTTTAGCACACCGGTTTCTGGACGAGCATGTGGCATTGCCAGTCCTGGGCACAACACATAGTAAGGACCATTTTCTTCGGTCGATTGGATGATGGCATCCGCGTATTGCTGAGAAACGTAACCTTTGTCTTCTAGGTATTGCGTTGTCTTTTTAACTGCGTCTTGCCATTGGTAAGCGCGGTCATTAATAACATCTACTAGTTCGTGGTCGATTAATTCATACAGCATTTTTAAACCCTATCAACAGTTCGGTTTCGATGGGTTAATTATCAATAAGAGTAG
Organism: Vibrio sp. SCSIO 43155; assembly: GCF_023716605.1. Lineage (NCBI taxonomy): Bacteria > Pseudomonadati > Pseudomonadota > Gammaproteobacteria > Vibrionales > Vibrionaceae > Vibrio > Vibrio sp. SCSIO 43155. The sequence goes on from NZ_CP071853.1 coordinate 1,591,757, forward strand.
CTAAACCACGCAACCACGCTCCTTTTGTGCAACAAATCACAATTAAATAGCTGTCAATTTGTTTTAATCAACGTAGTTCAAAAATAGACAAAGAAAATTAGCAACAAATTTTCTTTAAGCAACATGTCAATAGGCATAGTTTGAACCCACGCACCAATCCAAACATTTCTAAAATTTACCAATAATATAACTTGATCACATTACGACTCTTGACTCACTATTTATCGTGATTAAATTCAAACTTCATTTTCCACTAATTCGGCGCTAGTGAGTTTCAAACAGGGATAATCATCACACTTGTTTGCTAAAAGAAATCGAAACGTTGCTTAGTTTCAACATAGAGCGAGCTGAAGGTCGGAAGAGAAAAGACACAAAAAACCCGCCGAGTGGCGGGTTTGAGAAGAAATGCGTAATATCGCGCTTACGACTTATGACGTTTTGCCACCAGCGTAAACTTGTAGTCAGTCGATTTGAAGTAGTTGCGGCTGTATTCAAAAACCACATCCCCCTGCAAGAAACCGCGCGTGCGCTTTTCGATGATCGGCTCAGCCGGGTCAATATCTAGCAACTCTGCAATGTCTTGCGGTGGCAATACCGGGATGATTTCTTGCTCACTGCGATCAATCACCATGCCCTTCTCTTTCTCAATAAAGTGGTACTTAGAACCTTGCATCACTTGGTAGGTGAGATCAGGGAACATGTCTGTCGGCAGCCAAGTTTCTTCTACTGTGATTGGGTTGTCGTCAAGGTAACGAACGCGTTTCACGTAAAAGACTTTGTCATCTTCATTAATGTTCAGCGCATCAGCCATCGTGAGCGATGCTTTAGTAATCTCGAACGCGACCACATCGCTGTGCGTCACTGCATTTAGGTGCGCCCACTTCTCTGCAAAACTGGTCTGCTGGTAAATGTCGTAGTTAACCTTGTTCTCTTTCACATAGGTACCACTACCCTGCACACTCTCCAGTTCACCATTTTCAATCAGCAATTTTAACGCTTGGCGAACCGTGACTCGGCTACAAGAAAATTCTTCGCGTAACTGAGCTTCGGTAGGAAGAGCGGTTCCTACTTTGTATTCGCCATCGCTGATCTTCTCGCGAATCGCGTCCGCAATCTGGCGATACATTGGCAGTCTTGCCATGTTTACCTCTATAAAAACAATACAAATGACCATTCAAGTGAACTTGTTTGAGACAACTCAAGAACCGAGCACACTGGAGTGAACTATCATTGCAAAAAAGACTTGGTTTATGGGCTCTATAATACGAATTCAGGTCAACATGACAAGCACTTGTTCGCATATCGGCATACAAAAACAAGCCAAAACAATACAACAATAATACATATTTTAATTCAACTGCGATCCTGATCACGGATCATTTGTATTTAAAAGGTATTATTCACATCATTGTTGAATGCACAACAATGTCGAATGTGACAATGGGACAAAAGTTATGAAATTAACCTCTCTTACAAACCCATCGCTGATAAACCTACAAACGACGTTCGAAAGTCGTGACGCAGCGATTCGTGCACTTGCCGACCAGCTAGACCAGCAAGGCAAACTGCATAACAAGGAAGAATACCTACAAGCAGTGTTTGCTCGTGAAGAGCAAGGCCCGACGGCACTAGGCGAAGGCTTAGCAGTACCGCACGGTAAGACAGATGCAGTAAAAGAGGCGGCGTTTGCCGTAGCCACACTAAAACAAGACTTAAAGTGGCAAGGTCTGGATGAAGACGAAGACGTAAACCTGATCTTCCTAATCGCAATTCCAAATGCGGAAGCAGGTTCAACACACATGCACCTGTTGACCGAACTGACCACAACGTTAGTGGATGACGATGTTCGTGAAGCAGTGCTCAATGCTACAAATGTAGAACAAATTTTCGCTTTGCTTGATGGTCAAGCAGAGCAAGAAGAAAAACAAGACCAATTAGATACAAATGCACCAACCATCGTTTGTGTGACGGCTTGCCCTGCGGGTATTGCGCACACTTACATGGCAGCAGAATACCTAGAGAAGACAGGTAAGAAGCTGGGTTACAACGTGCATGTTGAAAAGCAAGGCGCAAACGGTATTGAAGATCGTCTGACTGCTGAACAGCTCAACAGTGCAACAGCAGTCGTTTTCGCGGCAGAAGTGGCAATCAAAGAGTTAGAGCGTTTTGACGGTATTCCTCGTGTAGAAGTACCAGTTGCTGAGCCAATCAAACACTCTGAGCGCATTCTTAACGAAGCGGTTGAAGCAGGTCGAAGCGCTGGTGCTGCAGTTGCAACCAACGACAAACCGAAGAAGCTACCACTTAAAACTGAACTAAAACAAGCACTGCTATCAGGTATCTCTTACGCAGTTCCTCTTATCGTTGCAGGCGGTACCGTACTTGCTGTTGCCGTGCTATTGGCACAAATGTTCAACCTACAAGATTTGTATGCAGAAGAAGGCTCTTGGCTGTGGATGTACCGCAAGCTAGGTGGTGGTCTACTGGGTACATTGATGGTTCCTGTACTGGCGGCATACACCGCTTACTCATTGGCAGATAAACCAGCACTTGGTCCAGGTTTTGCCGCAGGTATCGCTGCGAACCTTATCGGCTCTGGCTTCCTTGGTGGTGTTGTCGGTGGCTTGATTGCCGGTTACGTCATGCGTTGGGTAAAAGAAAACGTACGTCTAAACCCTGCGTTCAACGGCTTCCTAACCTTCTACCTATACCCGGTTATCGGTACTTTGGTTGCTGGTTCGTTGATGCTGTTCGTTATCGGTAAACCTGTTGCTTGGCTAAACCAAGGTTTGACAGACTGGCTAAACGGCATGTCTGGCACCAACGCCCTACTTCTAGGCGCAGTAATTGGTTTATTCGTATCGTTTGACCTTGGTGGTCCAGTCAACAAAGCCGCTTACGCATTCTGTCTGGGTGCAATGGCGAACGGCGTTTACGGCCCATACGCTATCTTCGGTTCGGTGAAAATGGTCTCTGCGTTCACGGTAACGGCTTCAACCATGCTTGCACCTCGCCTGTTCAAAGATTTCGAAATCGAGACAGGTAAATCAACGTGGTTGCTTGGTCTAGCGGGCATCACTGAAGGTGCGATTCCGATGGCTATCGAAGACCCAATCCGCGTTATTGGCTCATTCCTACTTGGCTCTGTCGTAACAGGCGCAATGGTGGGTGCTGCTGGCGTAGGTCTATCGACTCCGGGGGCTGGTATCTTCTCAATCTTCCTACTACACGATGCAGGTCTGGGCGCATTCACTGCTGCGGCAATCTGGTTTGGCGCTGCGCTGATTGGTGCAACTATCTCGACCATCACTCTCATCATGTGGCGAGCACACGCAGTAAAAAAGGGCAAATTTGTCACTGAGGCTGCCGCTCAACATTAATTCGAATTATTTATACCCAAGTAACTTCAAGCTGCTTGGTTCAGCGAGAATGACTTGGTTTGTAGACGCGGCGGTGATTTGAAGGTCTAGTGGGTCTAAATCAAAAATCGGCAACAAAGTATACATGCCAAGGCAACTCGCCCTTTGGGCGTGGGATTTCTGCGCCCTAAATATTCGTCGGCAAACATAAACGCCGCAAAAACGAATAGAAAACAATCAAATTTAAAACAAATTAACGGCAATTATTGCCTAAGACGGTAAAAGTTATGACTACATCTCGCGTTCATATTACTCCTCACATGCACTGGGATCGTGAATGGTACTTCACTACAGAAGAGTCTCGCATTCTGCTAGTGAACAACATGGAAGAAATCATGACTCGTCTGGAAAACGATCCAGACTACAAATACTACGTTCTAGACGGTCAAACCGCAGTTCTGGAAGATTACTTCGCAATCAAGCCAGAAAACAAAGAGCGCGTACGTGAGCTAGTACAAGCTGGTAAACTGATTGTTGGCCCTTGGTACTCTCAAACGGATACGATGCAAGTATCTGGCGAATCTATCGTACGTAACATGCTTTACGGATTGCGCGACTGTCTAGCGCTAGGTGAGCCAATGAAGATTGGTTACCTGCCAGATTCATTCTCTATGAGCTCTCAGCTGCCAGCAATCTACAACGGTTTTGGCATCAATCGCGCGATGTTCTGGCGTGGTTGTTCAGAGCGTCACGGCACAGATAAAACCGAATTCTTGTGGCAATCAAATGATGGCAGTGAAGTCTCTGCGCAAGTACTGCCACTGGGCTACGCGATTGGTAAATACCTACCGCAAGACGAAGAAGGTCTGCGCGCGCGTCTAGATAAATACTTCCCAGTGCTAGAAAAACCGTCGGTAACAAAAGACATCTTACTACCAAACGGTCACGACCAAATGCCTATCCAAAAAGACATCTTCGAGGTGATGGATAAGCTACGTGAAATCTACCCAGACAAAGAATTCAAAATGAGCCGCTTTGAAGAAGTGTTCGAGCGTATTGAAGCCGAGCGCGCTCAGCTTGATACCATCAAAGGCGAGTTCAACGACGGTAAATACATGCGTGTTCACCGTACTATTTCTTCAACGCGTATGGACATCAAACTGATCCACGCAGAAGTAGAAAACAAGATCGTAAACATTCTTGAGCCATTAGCGTCTATCGCATGGACACTAGGTTTCGAATACCACCACGGTCTAATCGAGAAGATGTGGAAAGAGAGCATGAAGAACCACGCTCACGACTCGATTGGCTGCTGCTGTTCAGACAAAGTACACGCAGAGATCTTGAACCGTTACATTCTTGCGGACGACATGGCGACCAACCTGATCAACTTCTACAAACGTAAGATTGTTGACCACATGCCTGCACGCGAAGGTTGCGACAAGCTAGCACTATTCAACCTATCGCCATACGCTCGTGAAGAAGTGGTAAACACCACCATCACTATCCGTGCAGAACAGTTCAACCTGTTTGATGAAAACGGCACGCCAGTTGAGTACTTCATCCAAGATCAACGCGTAATCGACCCAGGTAAGATTGACCGTCAAATCGTTCACTACGGTAACTACGACCCGTTCATCGAATACGATATTCAAATCAAGCACACTGTGCCAGCAATGGGCTTCACTACCCTACACATTCAAGCGAATGAGAAAGGCACACAAAAAGTGGCTGAGCAGAAAGAGTTCCTTCTTGAGAACGAATTCTACCGCATCAACGTAAACGCAAACGGCACTCTGAACATCTTCGACAAAGAGACAGAGCACCTTTACGAACAAGCGCTGCGCATTGAAGACGGCTCTGACGATGGCGACGAATACGACTACTCACCTTCGCGTAAAGAGTGGCTACTGTACTCAGACGAATTCGACGCGGAAGTGAATGTGAAGCACGAAGGTTTCCAATCTGTGGCAACCATCAAACTGCGCATGAACTTGCCTGAGGATCTACAACAACGTGAAGAGCGCACAGGTCAAAACGGTTACCTAGACGTGAACTGCCAAGTGGTTCTAAAACAAGGTACACGCCGTATTGAAGTTCGCATGGAGCTGGATAACCAAGCTGACGACCACCGCGTTCGCGTATTGGTGCCAACGCCGTTTGTGTCTGAGACCGTAGTAGCGGACAACCAGTTCGGTTTGATCACTCGCCCAACGAACGATCCAGAAATGGCGAACTGGGAAGCAGACGGCTGGAAAGAAGCACCAGTGCCAGTTTACCAGCTAATGAACTTTGCTGCGGTTGAGAACGCACAAGGTGGTATGGCGCTGATGAGCAACGGTCTGCGTGAGTTTGAAGTAATTTCAAGCCAAGGCAATGAAGAGCGTGACACATTCGCCCTAACCCTTCTGCGTGGTATCGGCGTGTTGGGTAAAGAAGAGTTGTTGCTTCGTCCGGGTCGTCCATCTGGTATCAAGATCCCGACGCCAGATTCACAAGTACGCGGCAAGATCGTTTGTGAGTTCGCACTATTCGGTTTCGCGGGCAACCACATCGAAGCAAACGTAATGGCGGCGGCGCGTGACAACGTGACTCCAATCCAGTGCTATAACAAGATCCCTTACAACGCGATGAAGCTGAACGTAGGCGAGCAAAACCTACCGCTAACGCACAGCTTGCTAAACAAATCGCTTGAAGGCGCGGTACTGAGCGTACTGAAGAAGGCGGAAGACGAGGATGCACTCATCCTGCGCGTCTACAACCCATCAGAGAGCGAAGTGATTAAGGACACAGTGACGTTTGCTTCAGAAGTAACGTCATGGAAAGAAACACAGCTAGACGAGAAAGTGCTACCAAATGAGGTAGACGCAGCATCGTTCGGCACGCTGAAACCGTGTCAGGTTAAGTCTTTCCAAGTGAAGTTCTAATCCGGCTATCAGGATAAGGTCATCAACTAGATAACCCGTCCAAACCGACTCAGGCTTGCTCTAATTGTGGAGCAAGCCTCTCCTCTTCTTTCGTTCCAATCAAGAGAATATCGCCATGCAACATGCTCTATTCAAACTGGACAATGTGATTCAAAACTACGCTTGGGGTAGCCACACGTCGATTCATGATTTATTCGGCATCGACAATCCAGCGAACGAGCCACAAGCAGAAATCTGGATGGGTGCTCATCCAAACGGTTGTTCAAAGCTTGCTGACACCAAACAACTGCTGTCAGAAGTCATCAACCAAAACAAAACGCAATCGCTGGGTGATTACACCGCAGCACGTTTTGGTGAACTGCCGTTCCTATTCAAAGTACTGGCAGCTGAAACACCGCTGTCTATCCAAGTACACCCTAGTAAGCACAAAGCAGAAATGGGCTTTGCTCGTGAAAACGAACAAGGCATTCCACTTAATGCTGCAAACCGTAACTACAAAGATCCAAACCATAAACCGGAGCTGGTTTACGCGCTGACATTTTACAAAGCGATGAACGGCTTCCGCCCAATTGAGCAGATCTTATCTCTGTTTGAACAAGCGAACATCACTGCTCTAGAGACTGAAATCAACGCACTGAAAGCGACACCAAACAGTGAAGGTCTTAAAGTGTTCTTCTCTGCAATTATGTCGTTAGAAGGCGAGCGCAAACAACAGGCGTTGAATGAGCTTTACGCAATCCTAGAGCGCCCGGCGAAAACCGCTATGGCACGAGAAGCCTATGGCTATATTCAAGACTTCCGTCAGCATTACGCGGACGATATTGGTCTGTTTTCGCCATTGATGTTGAACACGATTGAACTGGCTCCGGGCGAAGCGATGTTCCTCCATGCAGAAACACCACACGCCTACGTTCAAGGGACAGGTTTGGAGATCATGGCGAACTCAGACAACGTGCTGCGCGCTGGCTTAACACCGAAGTACATCGACGTTCCTGAGCTTATCGACAACACCATCTTCAACGCGATTGACCCAGAACAAATCAAGCTCGCGCCCGTACATAAACAAGGCAAGCTTAGTTACCCAATTCCGGTGGATGATTTCGGTTTTGAAGTGATGGCAGTTGAAGGCACTGCAACGACTCAATTCGTGCGTAGCGCAGAGATTTTATTTTGTATTGAAGGGGAAATCTCGGTTTCTAGCCAAGACGATCACATCACTTTGAAAGCGGGTGAATCGGTATTCGTCTGCAGCAACTCAGTGAAATACGTTTGCCAAGGTCAGGGCACCTTAGCTCGCGCCTTTAACTGATTGGCGAAATGAACTGACAGCTTATTGGATAGCCGCTTTCTGTTATCCAGTAAGCACGCTCCTAACCTAGGTTTGCGCTGATTTTGTCAGTGGTCAGCAATAACCACCTTGTCACGCTCCACTTCGATGACGCTTTTCGAAGACGAGCAGACCGTTACCGTTAATATTCATGGTCCACTCCATCACCAAGACTTTTGACCATACCCACCAGTGTCGAGCGAAGCACATTGGTGGGATTTTTTTACTTTAATCTGCCGACCACACCGAGCGAATATCCGGCCAGCCCCAGTTGGTTAGGGCAACGTCTTCTAGAACACCTTGAAAGCGTAAAGTTTGCGTATGATGGAACATAGGCGCTATCCAATACTCACTGACCAATGTTGAGGCGATCGGCTCTAACGCTTTGAGATAATCCTCTAACGCCGTATAGCCACGTACATTCTCTAGTTGCTCATTCAACCATTCGGCATTCTCTTCTCCCAAGGTGTGATGTAATACGACGTTGCTGAAAAAGTTAGTAAACGCCGAAGCGTGGCGATTGTCATCCAAGTTGATATTGGTGATCACTAACGTCTCATCAAGGGTACCATTTCGAGCTTTTTCACTTAACTCTCGGTAGGTGTACATGACGATATCAACCTTACTTCCCGTTCCCTCTAAACGACTCGCGATTGCACGCGCGCATCGACGCAATGCCGTATAGTTATAGCCGGCAATGGTGATGTTTTTTGGTAGTTTGCTCTCTTCACCAAACGGACGTAATACAGGCTTCCAGTTTGGTAGCAAGTTGTAAGCAGGCACGCTTCCAAACACAATATTTTCTTTGCGCATGACCTCCGTAAGTCGCTCCGGTTGGATTAACTCGGCAATATAGCGACGTTGACTCTGAGAAAGCGGATGCCTAGCATGCTGATTAAACAGAGCGAACAAACATCCATCCTCAGTGCGACTATGTTGGCTTGCAGGTGCAGACTCTGCATCTTGGGTCGACATATAATGCCCACACATGCTCTCAGAAAGCTCATCTCTGACTTTTTCCACCTGCTTTTGAGGGGGATTTGCGGCTAAGGATGGGTTTTCCATCCTCTCGTCATTGACGATCCAGATCGTGACCATGTCGGTCAGTACTCGACATGCGTAATAACCATCGAACGCCTGCAGCTTTAACCGATGAGCACTGTGCTCAATCACAGAGAACGGACCACTACCAACGACCAAGTTGTTGTTGGCAACGTTGACTTGGCTAACGGGTTGAATGCCATATTTCACACCAGAGATTAGCCCTGCAAACCCCAAGTCTGGTTTACTAAGGGTAAAGACCACTTTTAGAGGATTTGGCGCAGTAATGTTTGCCACATGGGCAAGTTCTTTTTCATACAGTTCGAGTGAACTGAGTTTGGCAAAAAGACTAACGACTGTATCGGCATTTATCGGTGTACCATTGTGGAATGTTAGCCCCGGACGAAGATAAAACGTCCACTCATAGCTTTTCTCATCATATCGCCAATGGTGTGCCAGCTCTGGCTTCACCACACCGTAGTAGTCACTCGATACCAAGCAGCAATAAATTTGGCGCAAGAAAAAGCGTTCACTGCTGCGGTGCAATTGGTGCGGGACAATACGTTCAAACATGCGTTTATAAGTGAGCTGAATATTGAGTCGACCTTCTTGAACGGATGCACCCGATGTGCTCTTGAGTAGTCGACCAAATGCCGCCTCGTCTTCATCAAGGATCGCTAGCGCTTTTTCATATTTCCCTCGTTTGATCCGCTCCAGTGCGAGGCTTTCCTTTAGTGCGCTCAGCTCAATATTTAACAGAAGCGTCGAACGTTGATTTCGCCCTGCTTTTGGTTGCCAACTCAACCATTCTTGCTCCTGCATTTGAGACAGCAAGCTGCGTGCATGGCGAGGAGAAGTAAACAGCAAGTCAGCAACTTCCTGCAATGTGGTTTTGACTTCACCACCAATGCCAAGTGGAGTAAGCCGTTGGTAATAACGAAACAAGTTGAGATCAGACACCGAGCGCCCTCAATAAGTGGGTATAAGTTTATTTTACTCAACTTCATCCGTAGAAAATAAGAAAACTTCCTATCACTTTGTTCCTCTTTTTGCTCCCCTGATAATAAAAATTGGTGATTTAGCGCACTTCCCGCACCTAATTAGGAATAAACACCAGAAATCTACTCTCTTTTTCAGCTCCTCTTTTCTTTGCATACTGAATTCATCAGCAACAAGGAGGAAATGTCATGCGATGTAGAAGCACAACTCAATCGACTGAAACGTTGCCTACCATGGCAGCTTATTTCCAAAAGCGCGTAGCGCAATCAGAAAACAAACTTGAAGTTTTAGCTCTGACTTACATGATCGAATTGTTTAATTGGTCATAACGGAAAGAACAACACCAAGCAGAACTTAGCTCCTGATACCACACCCCCACTTCGTTGTATCTTTAAGTTCTGCTTTTTCTTTTCCCATCTTTTATTCTTGCCATTTCCGACTAGGTTACTAAAAGTTAACTAGTTGAAATGCTTCGAAACAGGGTCTACATTGAAGCTTAAATCTCCAACCCAATAGCTGCTATTGAGAAAGGAGGTTCATGGATAATGACCGATTCAGGAGTCAATATGGCAACTTCAGTAAAACTTAAAGCGGGCGACAATTTCCCTTCTCTTCAAGCAACTTTGCTAGATGGTTCAAGCGTGACATTAGGTCAGCCGCAAGGTGATGCGACTTGGCAAGCTGTATTCGTTTATCGTGGTAAGCACTGTCCTCTGTGTACCAAATACCTCAACGAGTTAGAGGGATACAAACAAGCTTTCGCGGAAGCGGGCGTTGATATTCTTGCAGTTTCAGGCGATTCAAAAGAGCAGCTAGAAGGACACCTAGAGAAACTCGAAATCAGCTTCCCTATTGCTTACGGACTCACCGAAGAGCAAATGAAAACGTTGGGTTTGTACATTTCCATACCGCGTTCAGAACAAGAGACCGACCACAATTTCGCAGAACCCGGGTTGTTTGTGGTGAATGAACATGGCAACTTGCATGTCGTCGATATCTCAAACAACCCGTTTGTTCGACCAGAACTTGGGGCGTTATCACGTGGTTTAGCTTGGATCCGTAATCCAGATAATAACTACCCTATCCGAGGTACGTTAGATTACTAAACACCTCTCGCTAGACAACAATCAGACATAAAAAATGCCAGCAATACGCTGGCATTTTTATTGGCTTAAACGGTGAATTCGTAGTGCTAAACCACTATTCGGCTATTACTTTCGTAACTCAATTTGGTGTGTTTCAGACCAAATTCGCAAATCATCAAGGATCTTAAGTGCCGTACGCCCAAATTCGGTCAGCTCGTAACTGACTGCTATTGGGCGGTCACTGATAACTTGGCGTACTACCATGCCTTCGGCTTCCAACTCTTTTAAACGTTGGTCAATCATCTTCTTACTGGCACCGCCAAGCATTCGCGCTAAATCATTGAAACGAACTGGACCATCTTTCAAGTGATAAATCAGAGAACCTTTCCATTTGCCACCAATTAAGCGCATTCCTTTTTCAATAGCACACGGCTCTGAGCACACATTCGCCACAGACTTGCGACCTTTGTTATCCACACTGATTCTACTTTCCACGATTCACCTCAAGATACGCACCTAATCTAGGTAACGAAAAGTACGTTAGTTACATTTCGTGCTTTAGAGTAATAAAAACATTCCCTCGCCGCAAACAAATAAAAATGGACCGCATACAGCAGTCCACCTTAATTCATCAATTACTCTAGGATAATTAGAAGTTTTCGTTTATATGCGCTTCGAAACGAGCAAAATCATTTTCAATGTCGCCATTCTTCATTACGTCATAGCAAGCAAAAGTCGGTAGTGCACCCATACCAAAGAAGCGGAAGTTAGCGTGCATATGAAGCATTAAATCGTCCACACTTTTACCTTGGAATAAGTATTCGTTCTCATCATCAAACGATTCTTTTGGTGCATTGAATGTCAGTGACAGCATGTATTTGCTGTTTGTTTGAGTACCACCCGTACCATAGTTTTTCTTTGGGTCCTCTGCACTACGTCCATCGAAAGCACATAGCGCGCCCCCCATGCCAGCAGTAAACACGTCATCCATGTATTTTTTGAATGACCAAGGCACAGACATCCAGTTTATTGGGCTTTGGATGATCACTCGATCAGCCCATTCAAAGTGCGCGAGTTGCTCCTCTACGTTGATTTCATCTTGCATTGTCACAACACGAACCTCATGGTCTTTTGCTTGTAGAAGCGTCTGTGCTTTGTCGACAAGAGAAGCGTTTAGACGACCTTCAGAGTATGGAGATGGCTCGTGTGCATTGATGATCAGTACATTGCTCATGGGATTACCTTTAAATAAGTTCACAAGATGACGCGATAACCGTGGTGCGCCTCATGTGGTTTATTATGGTAACCTAGAGCTACAATGCAATTAGTTAACTTTTAGTAACCTACTAAGATTTTTCATATGACTTTGTTTTTGAAAGAAATATTTCTTAAACTTTTTCTTTATCGTGATTTCCCGATTAAATTTCCATTGAATTGTTGCATCTTACATAGAGCAGGCGTACACTTTATCGCAATTCGACGATTAACTATTAAGGCTTGTCAATGAGTGATAAATGCAACACAACTTGCGGCGTAGCTTTTGAGACCACACAGCAGCAACTTGAGAAGGAACAAGCGTTAGCGGCTCAAGCTAAGGCGCTGTCACATCCCGCTCGTTTGCGCATCCTTCATATTCTGCATACGCTTGATACCATGGGCGGTTGCCTAAACAGTGATTTGGTCTCTGAGCTTGGTCTTGCACAATCTACCGTTTCAGAGCATTTACGTATTCTTAAGCAGGCTGGCTTTATCAGTGCAGAGCCAAATCCTCCTAAGGTTTGCTACCGCATTCAGCGCGACGCGTTTGATCAATTCAATCTAGATTTTTCCAAACTATTTAACTAATTGTCTTTGTGTGCTGGTACGGCGCACAAAGATAAACTATACCTTTAACTATCGCCTTTCGACGATAAACGAATAAGAGAACACTATGACTACTCAAGTTTTAAATAGTGCCAGCGACAAAATGAGCTTCTTGGACCGTTACCTAACGGTTTGGATTTTTGTGGCAATGGCAATCGGTGTAGGTATTGGCGCTACATTCCCTCAAGTTGCAGAATGGAACGAGTCAATGTCTGTTGGCAGTACAAACGTACCGTTAGCGATTGGTTTGATTTTGATGATGTACCCACCACTCGCAAAAGTGAACTACAACCTACTAGGCACGGTGACTAAAGACAAAAAAGCCATAACGCTGTCCTTGGTCATGAACTGGATTGTCGGCCCTATTTTGATGTTCATCCTTGCATTGACTTTCCTAGGTGATCATCCGGGGTACATGGTCGGCATTATTCTTATCGGTCTTGCTCGCTGTATCGCGATGGTATTGGTGTGGAACGACATTGGCGGCGGTAACAAAGAATACGGTGCAGCGTTGGTTGCGTTGAACAGTGCATTCCAAATCGTGACTTACAGTGTGATGGCATGGCTATTCATTACTGTCTTGCCACCTGTCTTTGGTTACGAAGGTTTCGTGGTTGATATCTCAATGATGGACATCGCTGAAAGCGTGCTAATTTACCTTGGTATTCCATTTTTAGCAGGCTTCCTAAGCCGTAAATGGCTGGTCGCAGCAAAAGGTGAACAATGGTACAACGAGGTATTTATTCCGCGCATTTCACCAATTACTTTGATTGCCCTTCTGGCGACGATCGTGCTGATGTTCAGCTTGAAAGGCGAAATGATTCTAGAACTGCCAATGGACGTATTCCGAGTGGCCATTCCGCTCGCAATCTACTTCGTATTGATGTTCTTCGTGAGTTTCTTCGTTGGTAAGAAAATGGGTATCGATTACGACAAGAACGCATCAATTGCCTTCACCGCAACGGGTAACAACTTCGAACTTGCTATTGCAGTTTCCATTGCAGTATTCGGTCTGAACTCAGATCAAGCGTTTGCAGGTGTAATTGGTCCGCTTATCGAGGTCCCCGTATTGATTGCTCTGGTGAACGTTGCGCTTAAAATGAAGCAGAAATACTATAAATAACAACTCGTAATCATCGCTCAAAAACGCCTTTCATAAATGTGAAAGGCGTTTTTTGTTTGTGTTAATAGGCATAACGCGCTCAACAAATTCTAATATGCTAACTTGAGGGTTAAACAATGTTCTAAATTGAAGATTCAAAAGGAGTTTGGGTATGAATTTAGAATATAAAAAACTGAAGTGGCATGCTGTTCTCAAGCTTTCCCAAGAAACGATTAAATACTTGAATGAAGAAAACAGCAGCAAGCTGAATGACACCGATAAAGTCAGGGCGAACGTTCACGCAGCACAGTTACTTCAGCAACTCTTAACAGAACTCGCTACAACCGATTTAACCCCGCTCCCACCGCAACAAGGGTTCAAGTGACCTGAATGTTGTCGTCGGATTTAGTTCACAACAACCGTTTTGATGTAATCGCTTGGAGTAAGTCCAAACTTCCCTTTGAAGCGTTGGCTAAAGCGTCCTTCGGATTGGTAACCACACAATTGTGCCAACATGGCAACGTTGTAGTGACCGTTTTGCATTAAATACAGAGCATGATTTAAGCGTACTTCCGCGAGAACTTCTCGGTATTGCGTTCCCTCTTGCTTGAGCTTTCTGATCATGGTTGCTCGGCTCATTGCAAAACGCTCAGCGACCCCTTCTAGTGAGTGCTCTTCACCAGGTGAATGTGATAAGTAACGGCTTAATTTTTGACTGAACGTAGTATTGGCGCTGGCAAACAAGTGGTGCAAAACACCTCGTTCCGCGAGTTGTTGATACAACCCCATCACCCAGAAGGTCTGGGTTTCTTGACTCATCGACTGCTGGTCAAATGAAAACAGGGCGTTTAACGTATCTTCCAATGCTTTATCCGCCAACAGTGTCGGTTGTTCGCCTTCTCCACCAATGCTCATACTAAGTTCAAGCATGGTCTCTGTTGGCAAACAGTGGAAACTGAACATTCGCGAAAGGAACTTTCCTTTCTGTGGCAAGTTCTCAAAGCTCAGCGATGCAGAGGCTTCACACAACAGTAATTCAGAATGAGAGAGATCCAGTGCCGACTCTTTCCAAAATAAACGCTTACTGCCCGTGATGATCTGCACAATACTAGGGGAATGAATCCTCACATTACGCAGTTTTTGTAACTGCTCTGCACGAAACAACGTGACTTGATATTGGTGGCTCATCGATTCCCCTCGCCCTAATTTCTGCTGCACTTTAGCGGGTGTAAGTCGCCGTCAGCTTAGCTTTGTCTAACGCCATGCTATTCAGTGTGAAACCAACCACAGCTGCTGGTGTATTTTCATCTAAATTCAGTTTATCTGTTGGCAGTGCCCAAACCGTAAATTGGTAACGGTGCATACCGTCAGCTTCTGGAGGGCATGCGCCACCGAAACCAACAGTTCCATAATCGATGCGAGATTCTTTACCACCCAATTTAGCAATATTAACATCACGAGGTAACTCACTTACTGACGCCGGGATATTGAATGCAATCCAATGCCAAAAGCCACTACCTGTTGGCGCATCTGGGTCGTACGCCGTGATAGCAAAGCTCTTTGTACCAGCCGGTGCATCTTTCCACATCAATTGTGGTGAATGGTTTCCACCATCACATCCCCAACTGTTGTATTCAAAAGTCTTCGCCATTGGGTGACCTTCTTGAATATCTTTACTCGACAGCTCAAACGCTTGAGCCGAACCAATGGTAAGTAAACTGAGTGCCAATACGGATTTAGTCATTGCTTTCATGATAATGTTCCTATTTCTTAAGTTCGGAGTTAGTGTATTCCCGAATAGAGATAGCAACCTTTCAATAAGTATCACACTAAATCAGTTTAAGCCAATTTTTGACACTTTAAGTTAAAGCATCACTTAAATGCTTCTCGACACCGAGTACAGACTGATCTGGTTAGCTCATTACCAATGAACAAGGAAGAACAGATGGAATTAGATATTTATATCGTCGACGCATTTACTGACACTCAGTTTAAAGGTAACTCTGCTGCAGTCGTCCCATTAAAAGAATGGTTAACCCCAGACCTCATGCAGAGCATTGCTACTGAAAATAACCTTTCTGAAACTGCTTTTCTCAAGTCCGTCGGTGAAAACCAATATGAGATTCGCTGGTTCTCGCCAATGACAGAAATCGATTTCTGCGGTCACGCCACTCTCGCCGCTTCACTGGTGTTGTTTGAGAAATTAGGCGTACAGGAAAAAATCGAGTTTCATACGTTAGAAGTGGGAACACTCAGCGTAGAAAAAAACGCATTGGGTAAGATCGAAATGACCTTCCCTTTACGAATCCCTCAACCTATTTCCGATATTCCACAAGCACTGATTGAAGGCTTAAGCTGCAAAGTAGAGCGCGTGTTATTGAGCTCACAAGCGTACTTTGTAGTGCTCGAAAACCAAGACGAAATACTCGAGGTTCAATATCAATCCGAACAGCTTAAAACACTTGCTCCTTATGATGTTGTCGTCACAGCAAAAGGAGAAGAGCATGATTTCGTTTCACGCTACTTTTGGCCAGCTAACGGCGGTGATGAAGATCCAGTAACTGGATCAATTCATGCCGGCTTGGCACCTTTGTGGGCAGAAGAACTAGGAAAAACCTCTCTCGTGGCGTATCAAGCTTCCACACGCGGAGGCATTCTTCATTGTGAGGTTAAAGCAGAGCAGGTAAAAGTCTCGGGCGATGGTGTGCTTTACATGCAGGGAAAAATATTCGTGTAATCGCTTTACTGCATATAGAAAAAGTATCACTTTCGCGAATTAAGATTATCTTCATTTCGTTGAAAGTGATTTTAAACTTTTCGATGTTCTATCCCTAAAGTAGATAGGATAAGGTTTATGAGTTACAGTTTGTTACAGCAATTAAAAGTCTTTCATTCTTATAGCAAAAATAGTTTAGACGCTTAGCAAGGATCCTCATGATAAATAAAAAAGTCCTCATTCTCTTTGCGCATCCTTCCCAGCATCGCTCTGAAGTGAATGCTCCTCTTTTTAAAGCAGCTAATACCGTTGAAGGCGTGACCTGTGTCGATCTCTACGCAGAATACCCGCACTTCAATATCAACATTGACCGCGAACAGCAGCGATTGCGTGACCACGATGTGGTGATCTTTCAATTCCCATTGTACTGGTACTCCACACCAGCCATTTTAAAAGAGTGGCAAGATCTCGTGTTGGAATATGGCTTTGCTTATGGCTCTGAAGGCACAGAGCTTCATGGCAAAACCCTACTTTGCGTGTTATCTGCTGGCGGTAAAGAGGAAGCGTACAAAGCTGAAGGTTATAACCATTTCACCATTCGAGAGCTGCTTGCTCCAATCGAGCAAATGTCAGCACTCACGGGGATGAATTACATCGCACCACTCGCGCTATTTGGTTCTCGTACTGCACAAGAAGAAAACCGAATCGATCAGCATGTTGAACGCTACAAAACACTGCTCAATGCGTTAGTTAGCGACACGCTAGACATTGAAGCCGCTGCTTCGCTTATCAAGCTAAACAGCGCACTACCACAACTAATTAAGGAAGCGTCATGACAGGGATATTCTTACAAGCCTTTGTTTATCTTATTGCCGCCGTCATAGCCGTTCCTTTAGCAAAACGTTTAGGCTTAGGCTCGGTGCTTGGGTATCTCATCGCCGGAGTGGTTATTGGTCCAATCATTGGTTTAGTTGGTGAAGAAACAACGACAATTCAACACTTTGCTGAATTTGGCGTAGTGATGATGCTGTTCCTAGTTGGTTTGGAGCTTGAACCCAAAATGCTCTGGGCGATGCGTAATCGCTTAATGGGCTTAGGTGGACTCCAAGTTGGTGGTACAGCAGCACTGATCATGGCGATTGCGCTTTACTTTGGTCAGCCATGGACGATTGCATTAGCGATCGGTCTGATTTTTGCGCTTTCATCCACGGCGATTGTTTTGCAAACCTTTAGCGAAAAAGGGTTAACTAAAACCGAAGGGGGTCAAAACGCATTCTCGGTACTGCTTTTCCAAGATATTGCCGTTATTCCAATGTTGGCATTCATTCCACTATTGGCACTCCCTGAACTTGTTGAGCAGGCACAGTCTGCAGCGCAATCTGCGGCGGAGCATCACGAAGAGCTCAGCTTAGTTGCTGGACTTCCTGGCTGGGCGTACGGCATGGTCATTACGGCTTCCATCGCTATCGTAGTCGTTGGTGGGCATTTTTTAAGTCGTCCACTATTCCGCTACGTCGCAAGCTCTGGATTACGTGAAATCTTTACTGCTACAGCATTGATGCTAGTGATCGGTATCGCTGCGTTAATGAGCTTAGTCGGTCTCTCCCCTGCTCTAGGTACTTTCCTAGCAGGCGTAGTATTGGCGAACAGTGAATTCCGCCACGAGTTAGAATCAAACATAGAGCCATTCAAAGGGCTCTTGCTTGGTCTGTTTTTCATTACCGTCGGTGCTGGCATCGACTTCTCTGTGCTGTTCAGCGACTTTGGTTTGATCATCGGCTTGACGCTTGGCGTAATGGTCCTGAAAGCGGCGATTCTCTTTATCCTTGCTTTTATCTTCCGTATCAAAGGCAGCAACCGTTGGTTGTTTACCTTGAGCTTGGCGCAAGCGGGTGAATTTGGCTTCGTATTGCTGAGCTTCTCAGTTCAAAACCACGTCATTCCGTTCGAACTTTCGCAAACACTGGCATTAGTCGTTGCGATCTCTATGTTCCTAACACCCGGCTTATTTATCCTATTCGACAAGGTTATTCTTCCTCGCTTCGAGAGTGAATCGAATGAGCGTGAAAGTGACACCATTGAAGAACAAGGCACAGTCATCATTGCGGGCATCGGTCGTTTTGGTCAGATCATCAATCGCTTGTTGGTTTCTAACGGCGTTCAAACGGTCGTATTAGACCACCAAGCAAGCCAAGTAGATAACATGCGCCAAATCGGCACACGCGCTTACTTTGGTGATGCTATGCGCCCAGATATGTTGCACACAGCAGGCATTGAGCACGCAGCAGCACTTGTGGTTGCCATAGATAACCAAGAAGCGAGTGTTGAATTGGTCAAATACGTTAAGCACACCTATCCGAAAGTGAAAGTGATCGCGCGCGCTTTCGACCGTGGTCACGGTTATCTGCTTCGACAGGCGGGTGCTGACATCATTGAATCCGAAACATACCACTCCGCTTTAGAAATGGGCGGTCATGTGATGAAGTCTTTAGGGATTCATCCGTTCTTCGTTGAGCAACAAAAAGCGACTTACAAACGAGTAGAAGATCGTAAGTCCGACATGCTTTATGAAGCGTGGGCAGATGATTCGGAAGGCGAACGTTACGACAATAACTTCCGTCAGTTATTTATTCATCTAGAAGAAAAAATGGCAGAGGAAATGCAGAAGGATCGTCACGATAAGCTTTCGCGTTCCGAACGTGGTTGGACTCCACCACCAAAAGGGTACGCGGACGACTTCAACGAAGAAAATGTTCAAGAACTTCACCTTCCGAAAGAAGACGCTCAATAAACGCGAAAACCTCCCACTGGGAGGTTTTTTATTGCCCCAAAAACAACCGCGTTACATAAGATCACTCATTAAGATCTCGTACTCTTCATTCGCTTCATCCACTAAATGGGAAAGCTCTAACGCATCGGTCTTAGCAAGATTAAACTGCCATGGGACCGTATCTTCTTTACCACAAATACGAGTTTGAGCACCGCTACTTTCAAAAGAAAGATCATCAAACTCGGTAGTATGGTGCTCTTGAAGTTCGACAATTTCGACTTCCAATTTGCCGACGGGATTGACTTCAACATGGGCGTGTAAATCTGGGCTATTCGATAAACAATACTCTCGATGAACTGCAATCATGGCTGCCTCCTTGGTCTGCCAACTGACAACTCATCAAACAGTGTAGCCGAGGGAGTTTGAACGTGGGGTGAAATAATGATGAAGATTGATCCCAAATAAAAATGCAGCGGATTAATGCTCGTTACATTCTCAATTTTGATGGAGTCAAACTCTTAGCTTCTGCATGTAATCACTTGCTCAATACGTTCTTCAATTGCTTGAATCGCTAATGTCACAGACATCGGCACATGAGCATGATAAGGATGTAATACGTAAATTGGATTCACTTTTGAGGCTTGTGCATTAGGTACTGGTTCAAGGAGTGGATTCGAGTCCAGAATAAAATCAGGAACAACCCCAAAGCCCAATCCCATCTCTAAAAGACTCACCACATCAAACACGCTGTTCGCTCGATGCTTCACTGGGTATTGAACTTGGTGGTCTTGTTTCTCCAAAAAGAACGTATGAACAATGGGTTCGACCTGCCAATGTTGAGCGATATAAGAAGCATCTTCAATGTCAGATTGCTCCCCTCTCGCGCGGCACAATACGTCACAAAACTGCCCAACTTTCCGCTGTTTAATGTTTGAATCACCAGACGCTCCAACTCGGATCGCAAGGTCAATATTCTGCTGAATGATATCGACATGTTTATCATCACTGATCAAATTTAAATGCACATCGGGGTAATCGGCAAAAGCAGCCGTTAAGGCAGGTAATACGATCGAGCGCATTAATGCGTTGGGAGCCGTCACGGTGATCACTCCCACTGGGATTTGCTTCAACTCTGCTGCTTCTAGCCATGCCTCTTCCGCTTGCTTCGTCATTTGCGCGCACTGCTGATAAAAGCGCTCACCAGAGGGTGTCAACGTTTGCTTTCTGGTCGTGCGTTTAAGTAAACACGTATCCAACTCCCCCTCAAGTTGTTTGAGTGCAGAGCTCAGTACAGATTTAGAAAGTTCTAACTTCTCTGCGGCTTTGGAGATCGACCCACACTCTACAATATGAACGAATAGAGACATCAAACGCAGCTTATTCATCACTTTTCCTCACTGTTCTATTTAGCAGAACATTCTGTTCTTATTCGTTTGTTTTTCTAATTCAATTCTACCTCTATGATTGCCACATAAACAAACACCAAACACAGGAATTTCAGGATGACTCAATCAGTTTTAGAACGCGCTCAAGCAGGCATTTCAGCATGGCAAATCGCTTTTAATAATCAGGACGCTGCAGGATGCGCAGCACAATACGCCGAAGATGCAATCATGGTTGCCAAACCTTTTGGTACATTTGAAGGTCGTGAAGCAATTCAAGCATTCTGGCAAAACATCATGGACCAAGGTTTTAACAACGTGGACTACACCAACACGAAATGGGAACAAGATAGCGAACAAGGTTACATTCTGACGTCCGATTGGACGATGAACAAAGCGTTTGGTGTGGTGCATAAAGAACTATGGGAGATCCAAGCTGACGGTCTTTCTCGTCTGACCTATGACGAGTTCGAAGTACTTGGCGAACGATAAAAGTTATTGATAGTTATCGCAAATATTTATTCAGTTACATTGACAATAAAATAACCAATCAATATCATTTCAGCCGGAAAAATGTGAACGAACATCACAATAATTATAATTATCCGTCTATTAATAAACAATTGGTTGAATATTTAATCATGTCAAAACTCTTTTTTGCGTCACTTTTGATGCTTTTATCATTTCAGTCTGCGGCGTTTACGCCCAAAGAAGTGTGCTTCGATCAAGATTCGGAGTTTATTGGATGGCTTACCGACGAAGAGTGTGCCGCTTTAAATGGCAACAGTCCTGATGACTTTACTCAAAACTCGGAATATTCACATCCTACGCGAGAGCCAATCGCAGAATCAGAAGAACCCGTAGTCATTGTCTTATAGTAATTAAGCCTCGACCATGAACATTCTTCCGAAAACAAAGAGCCCATTTCGCTGTATTTAAATGGGCTCTTTTTGTTTCCTTATCCCTGACAGGCGCATCCGGTAAACATAAAAAATCCCCAAGTCTGAATGACTTGGGGATTTTTGTTATTAAGTAATCGTGCTTATCCCGTCTAACTTTTATTAAGCAAAGATAAAGCTGTATAAGTAACCCGCGCCCATTGCCATACTTAGGATGACAAATAGGAAAGCTGCAATCATTTGGTTCTTAAAGATAGATTTCAACAAAATCACTTCTGTAAGACTTGCGCCAGCGCTACCAATGATCAATGCCATAACTGAGCCCAATGCCATACCTTTTTGTACTAACGCCGCACTTAGTGGAATCACTGCCTCTGCACGGATGTACAATGGAATACCAATGATTGCTGCTACCGGAATCGCGTACCACTTCGCTTCACCTGCGTATTCTGCAATCAGATCCGTTGGGATGAAACCATAAATGAATGAACCAATCGCAATCCCCATCATTAGGTAAGGGAACACTTGTTTAAAGTCTTTCCAAGTTGAGTGCCAAATACGAACCCAACGGCTTGGTTGCTTCTCTTCGACAATCGTCGCTGTTGCAGTACCGTCTGATGAACAGCAAGATACTTCCACTTTAGGTTCAGCTTTTGGCGCTTCACCACAACAAGATGTTTTCGCCACAACTGGAGCTGGTTCACCACAAGCGCTGGTACCACAGCTAGATGCTGGTTTCGCTTCTTCTTTTTTCTTGCTTGAGTCACCGCAAGAAGTACCGCATGAAGAAGAACCTACTGCTTCGTATGCTTCTGGTTTTACGTAGCGCTCAAACCCAAGTTTTTCAAGTACATAACCTGCTACTACTGATACTGTCATCGCAATAGCAAAGTAGAATACTGCCACTTTCCAACCAAAGGTCACCACAAACAAGCCAATGATCACTGGATTAAGCAGTGGACTTGCAAATAGGAACACCATCATTGGTCCAAAACCCGCCCTTGCACGCAACAATCCTTTTAGGAAAGGAATCGTTGAACATGAACAGAAAGGCGTAATCGAGCCTAGCAACGCTGCAATAAAGTAGCCCTTACCCTTTTTAGAGCTCAGGATAGACTGAATTTTTTCTGGTGTTAGAAAGTCTTGCAACACACCTACGATATAGCTAATTGCTAGGAATAGAATGATTAGTTCGGTTGCAAGAAACGCAAACATATCAAGCGCTTCTTTGGCCATTGTCATGATTTCTGGATTCATATTTTATCTCCTACTGATGTCACATCAGTAACTGTAAATTTCCTAATGAAGCTGAATTCTTCATTTCTATTTTTCTCGAATTATAGAATTAAAAATCGATGCGTCAACCATTATATTTCGATAAATATCGAAATATAAATTTAACCCTTACTAATCAATAAATTAGATATTGAAATTTTCTTGTTTGCTATTCATCTACACTTTCACTATCATCGAAATGTATTTATCGTCAGTCATTCCAAGAGGTCAGTATGGAACTCGAAGCTGTAGCAAAAGCGCTCAAAGAGCTAGGACACCCTACCCGTCTATGTATCTATAAAGAGGTGGTTAAAGCGGGCTATGAAGGTATCGCAGTTGGTGGCGTACAAGATAAACTTGGCATTCCAGCTTCTACTCTTTCTCATCACATCTCGAGCCTTGCCTCAGCTGGCTTAATCAGTCAGCGTCGTGAAGGTCGTACTTTGTATTGTGTTGCTGAGTATGAATGTTTAGATACGGTTATTGGCTTCCTGCGTGACGAGTGTTGTATCAATGAAAACTGCTAACCTTGAATCGATTTGGAGCGAATACGAACACGCTATTCACGCCTTCTTGCGCTCTAAAGTCAGTAATGAAGATGACGTAGACGACCTCAAACAAGAGATCTTACTTAAGACTTATCAGAATCTTGGGGATATTCGTGATGTATCGAGCATCAAGTCATGGCTATTCCAAATCGCTAATAACGCCATCATCGATTTCTACCGCAAACGTGCACGAAACCAGCGTGATAATGACCTCATCGCTGAAGATCTGTGGTTTGAAGAACAAGCAGCGAGTCTTAAACAAGAGTTGTCAAAGTGCATTGCACCGTTTGTGCAGGCGCTACCAGAAGAGCAATCGCAACTGCTCTCTTCTATTGAGCTTGAAGGTATGAGCCAAAAGAAGCTCGCAGAACAGCAAGGCATCAGCTACTCGACTCTCAAATCACGTGTTCAAAAAGGACGGGTAGAATTGAAAAAGCTGTTTGAGGAATGTTGTAGCTTCTCATTCGATAAACAAGGTCGCATGACAGATTGCAACCAAAACGGTTCTTCTTGCGATAAATGCTAAGCAGTTTTTAAACCTGCTTATCAAACCATTCGGTCACCAACGCCACCAGCTTTTGATGCACAGGGCTTAACGTATTGCCTCGCTTTAATAATACATAACCTGCACGACCTTCGTTCGCCATAAAGTCTATGTTTAAAGGGACAAATTCGCTCTTTTCATCATGAGCTTGCACTAAATGATGAGGAAGCAAGGCAAAGCCATCATTTTTCAATAGTCGCATCAACACATCAATGTTGCTGATTCGGGAGATATTTGGTGACATCACCTGTTGATTGCCAAGTGCACTGGTACTGAAATTCTCTGCAATGTATTGGTGATGTGATGCGAGGTCCTGCAGAGTCACAACGGGGTTCTGCGCTATCGAGCTTTTCCGATGTGCATAGAAGGTAAACCTCGGATAGCCCAAGTTTATAAAAGACATCCCTTCAGTTGGGAACGCTTTACCACTGTTAAGTACCACCGCAAAATCCGCGTGTTTCGCCATAAGCATGTCTAGCGCTTCATCTCGGCTGCGATGTAACCAATGAATCGCCGTATTTTTGTATTGCTTGCGCAGAGACAGGTCGATGTCTGCGATGGCATCACACGGCACCGACATGTCGTGACAAATCGTTATTTCCGGAACATCCCCTTGAGAGTAGCTATCACAAGAAAGTTCTAAAGACTGCATTTGGTAAAGGATGTGCTTGGCTTGAGTAACTAACGTCGCCCCTACTTCCGTCAAGACTGGTGTTCTTCCTTTGCGTTCAAACAAGATCACATCCCAATCAATTTCGAGATCGCTGACTTGGTGATGCAGCGTCGCCCTGTCTTTCCCGATTACCCTTGCGGCTTGGCTAAACGATCCATGCTCCGCGACAGCAACAAATGCAGTAAGTTGGTCAAAACTGGCTCTGGGCATTAGAAGATCCTCAAATAATAAACCCGTTTATCTTAGCTCAACCGACATTCTTTTGTTGCAAAGTTTGCAACATAACTGAGATTACATGGTGAATATTCCACGTAATAATGACCTCGTATTGAAACGTTACGAGGGCAATTCAATGAAAGGTTTTAGCAAAAAAGTACTTCTAGCAGCATCAGTCGCAATGGCAGTCGGCAGCATCTCTACCGCAGCAAATGCGTGTTCACGTTTGGTTTGGGAGACTCAAGACCACGGTGTATTTGTCTCTCGTACCATGGATTGGATGGAAGCCAATCAGCCAACTATTGACGTTCGCCACGCAGGTCAAACCTACCGTGGATACGATAAAGGCGATGCGCTTACGTGGACATCGAAATACGCTTCTATCGGTGTGAGTATCTACGGCGTGGGCATTATTGACGGCTTTAACGAGAAAGGCTTTGCGGCTAATGCATTGTTCTTGGATGAAGAGAACCCTGGCGCGCCACAAGCGGGAAAACAACAAGTTGAAAACTCGCGCTTTGTCGCTTACCTGATCGATAGTTTTGCATCCGTTGATGAAGCATTGAAGCACCTAGATTCAATCCAAATACAACAGTTCAGTCACAATGGCATTGAAATGAAGGGACATTACTCACTAGAAGATGCAAGTGGCGATTCTGCCGTATTGGAATACATTAATGGTGCTTGGCAAGTGCATCATGGCAAACAATATGACGTGATGACTAACAGCCCAGAGTACGCGCAACACTTGAAAAACTGGCAAGAAGCGCAACCAAAAGCGAAGAGTGATGTGAATGGTGAGTTCCCAATTCCGGGTAACATCAACTCTGCTCAGCGCTTTATCTGGAACAGCTATATGAAGGATCAGCTTAAAGAGCCAAGTAGCTACACCAATGGCATTGCGAAACTCGACAGTGTGACCTACAAAATCCCATTGGATGCAGCAAACCGCCCTGTGAATGGTGAAATGCGCGGCTACGCGACCATCTATGGTTTGGTGTACAACTTAGACCAAAAAGTGATGAACGTACGCTATCAGTATGATGACAGCTACACACAGTACTCAGTGGACTTTAATAAGTTGAATGACGGTCATAACTACACGATCAAAGCCGACTTACCGGATCTGTTTGGTGACATTTCATCTCGCTTAGAAAAAGGCGACGGTGTAATGGGTCAGCACTTAGTGAAATAGCTCTGATTATGTAAAAAAACAGAACTTGAAAGGTGTGTGGACAAAAGCACCATTCAAAAAAGCGCCGACATGCTCGGCGCTTTTCCTTTCTATTCGTTTTGTACTCAATGACGCTGCTCTCGATAATGCCCAGGGGAGACTCCCCTCCAAGTGCTATACGCTCGAATGAATGAGTCGGCAGGTAACTTGGCGTATGCCAGCACCAATTGCGGGTCGATATCCATATCGTCAAGCAGCACTTTCCAACTCTGAGGTACGCTGAACTGACTCGCTCGCTTGATCATATCTGATTCCTAAGCACTTTTCTCCATAGTTTGACGCGATATTTTTAGCACCAATTTTCTTGGTAGAAAAGGGACGATCCACTCAAGGATGAACTTCAAACCGCCTTCGTTGAACGCCACCAACTTGCCTTGTTCCATCGCGCTATAGCCACACTCAGCAACAGAACGAGGAGACTTAGCATTTTTGAAGACTTCCACTCCTTGTAGATCCCCTGCGGCAACAAAACCCGTCGCTACCGCACCCGGACACAAAGCTGTGGCAGTTACGTTGGTGTCTCTAAGCTCTTCTGCTATCGCTTGGGTAAACGAAGTAACATAAGCCTTAGTTGCGTAGTACACCGCTTGCAATGGACCTGGCATAAACGACGCCGTTGATGACACATTTAAAATCTTACCGCGATTGCGTGCCACCATGCCTTGCAGGTACAAGTGAGTCAGATTGGTTAACGTCACCATATTAAGTTGCATCATGGCTTGGTCCGCCACGAGATCACGTTCATGGAATTTTCCGTGACCACCAAAGCCAGCGTTGTTAATGAGCATATCAATTTGCAACCCTTGCGCTTCGGTTTGTTCAAACACACGTGAAGCAGATTCAGCTTCAGTCAAATCTTCTGCAATGACAAAAACTTGTACCTTATGTTTGTCGCGAAGCTCTGATGCCAGTGCCTCTAGCTTGTCTTTAGAGCGGGCTACAAGCACTAAGTCTCCACCCTTTTCGGCGTGTATACGCGCTAATTCTTCACCGATACCACCTGATGCGCCCGTAATAAGTGCTGTATTTGCCATGTGCCTGTCCTCTTAATGCTCTGACTGATTCGCTGTTGGTCACAGCGTAGTTGGTATGGACACAGTTTATGCAATCCAATCACGCCACACATTGGCAAAAGATGCCATCTTGCTCGCCAATCGTGCCACTCATTAAGAGACCTCTGATTACAGAAATTTATTACATTCAAAACAAATGATAATTTTTAGCTCACTTATGTGATGGCTAACATATCGAAATGACTTCAAGGTGCGTGGGAATACGCATCGAACAACATGGAAATTTCCAACTATTCTAACTTTGTTGGGCTGCATAAATCTGGGTTCCAAACCCTCTGGGGAAACGAATGAAAGCAATCACCTATCAAAAAGATCAAGATACCTTTACCTATACTGACATCGATACGCCAGAGATAAACGGCAGCTTCGATGTACTAGTGAAAGTTCATGCCGTTGGGCTCAATCCTGTCGATGCAAAAGTAAACCTTTGGCACGAGATGGTCGACGGGATAGATGATACATTCGTTGGTGGTCTCGATGTTTCGGGGGAAATCGTTGCCATTGGCGACAAGGTATCAGGTTGGCAGGTGGGCGATCGCGTACTCTACCATGGCAACATGCGTCGAATGAGCGGTGGCTTTGCCGAATACGCAATTCAGGACTCGCGCACGCTGGTTACGCATCCTGATGTTGATCCAGAAATCGCAGCCGCTTCTCCATGTGCAGGTTGGACGGCTTATCGAGCCCTTGTCGACAAGCTGAACATTTCTACCCGTAAGAGTATCTTTATTGCGGGCGGCTCTGGTGGTGTTGGTAGTTTTGCTATTCAGTTAGCTCGCTTCTTTGGCGTAGAAACCATCATAACCACAAGCTCTGCTGCAAACCATGAGTTCGTACGTTCGTTGGGTGCAACACACGTAATTGACTACAAACAAGAGAATGTACGTGAGCAAGTTATGTCAATTACTGAAGACTTAGGAGTGGAAGTTTCTTTGGATTGCGTTGGTGGCGACAACGACATCTTATGCGCCTCTGTGCTTGGCTTTGAAGGTGAAATGGTTGAACTAGTAAGAACAACTCGCGCAACAGAATACCCAGGCGCTTTCCTGCAAGGACTTACTTTTCATCAGTTGAGTCTAGGCTCAGGGCATGTTCATGGTGAACAAGGCTTTGCTTCTATGGTTAACGCTGGGGTGGAATTCTCGCATATGTTAGAACGCGGAGAGGTTATGGTGCCAAAATTGGAAGTGGTAGAACTAAAAAACGTCGCTCAAGCTCTAGTCTTTATTCGTCAGCAACGAACGGTCGGAAAAATCGTCGCGAAGCTCATCGACTAAGCACTCAATCCCAAGCGACAAAAAGGAAAAGAAAGCGCAAACTCTAAAGCAGTTTGCGCTTCAAGGGGTATTATTTCTCTACAAGCAGCATCGCCGATTTTGCTGCCACTTTAATCTCTTCAGTACAAGGCATCTCTTCGCCTGTCATCATGTCTACCAAGGCTTTATTCAAGGTAAGTTGTAGTGATTGCGCTCGTGAAGATTTATTCAGCACTAAGATGCCCTTTTCACCACGTTGCAACACCAACATATCGTCGTTACCTTCAAGCACCGTCATCGGTTCACCATGCACTAGGTTATGGAATGCTACCATCTTCGCCATACGCGCATCTTTCCACGCATTTTGCCATCTTGGTCGACCATCTGCGCCCTTTATGCCACTGGTATCCAAATCTGTGTAAACAAGTGGTACACCTCCATCACGACCTAGGATGTAGGCATACGCTAGCCACTCGTTCTCTTCATCCATGACTAAATCCAAGAATACATCGTTATTTGGAATATCGTGAGTGATGGCAAAAGTAATGGCTCGACGGTTCGACAACGCTTGACCAAAACAGTACGGGTCGATCAAAGACTTAAAGCTGCCTTTCTTTGAGAACGCCTTAAAGATGGTTGAGAACAACGGAAAGTCATATGCACCCAATCGTGTCTCTTTCAAATACGGTTCCAAGAACAGCTCATACTCTTCTTCTGTTGCGCCACCATCGGTGATGATCTCACCAAAGATATGCACATCTCGCGTGATCTCTTCTGTCCAAACCAGCTTTAGGTGCTCTAGGGTCATATGCTTCGCAGCATCGATACGGAAACCTTTCACACCCATTGACTTAAGCGCCTTTAAATACGCTCTTTGCTGCTCAACAACGTGCTTGCATACACGCAAAGTTGGTAAGCCAGGATCGGTAGGACCACCAGTGATTCGACCGTTTTGCACTTGCCATTTGTCTTTCCAGTCTTTGATCCCAAAGGCTTCAACAAAGTCATTTTCGTCAAATAGCGGCTCAGATAAATCGCCAAATAGAATCAGATCTTGATACTTGCTCGCATTTTGTTGGTAGTCGTCCATCACGCCTTGACGTGGATACTGTAGATCCGGACGAAGGTGCGCTTCGTTCGCCATATGATTAAAAACGACATCGGCATAAACCAGTACGCCTACATGATTGAGTGCTTCAATCATGTTTTTGAAATCTACTGTGTTACCGAGTGCATTGTCGATAATCCGATAATCTTGAGGTTGGTAACGCTGCCACCAGCGTTCGTCTTGTGCGCTTTTCATCGGTGGAGAAACCAACACCGAGCCATAACCTAGCTCGCTGATTTCCGATGCGCGTTGGGCAATGTCAGCATACTTCCAATCAAAAGCGTGCAAGATAACATTTGCACCTGTTGATAGTGTTTCCTGTAAGCCACTCATGTTTCTCTCCTCGTCGCGTTCGCTCACCCATTGTTACTCAAATTCGTCGTGAGCGAATCCAATAGCCGAAATTATAAGAACTATTGACGCGTCGCCCTCACCCCTTTTGTGTTTCTGCTAGGGGGAAAAACAAGGCGTAGCTCATCCCTTGTTAAGGGTTAAACGTGTGTTTAAAAGCACTTTAACACCATGGAGATAACTAGACATGAAAACATGAACCACTAAGCATCTGTTTTATAAATACTTTATTGAACTCATCATAACCCATGCTTAATCGAGCTAATACGCCTTTTCTCAATAAGAATGAGAGAAAAGAGCGCAACAAGACCATATGTAACAAATATTTAAGAAAGTGAAACTGCTGCTTACGTCACAGTTGGTGCGAATAATAAAACGTTCAAAATGAAACCTATCCCTTTAATCACCCTTTAGATGGATAAAGAATCCATCAAGTTCAACACTTTAGAACCACACAGCAATACATAGAGCAATGAAACTATGAAGCGCGTCGTCACCTAACTATAGGGTGGTCACCTTTTAAAACTACATATGCAACAATTTGTGCTTATTTTTGAGTGCATGAGGAAAAACATGTCTTTTTGGGGAGTTACATTCGCGATCTGCATTCAGCTGGTTACTGCAGGCATTTTTGGAATGGTCGTAGCGGCTTGGATTGCTTTTAAAGCAGAAACTTATGATAAAAACGATTACCAACATATGTTTTTCCTCGTTAATTTTATCTGCTTTATCCTAGCGCTATTTGCCTCTGTCGGGTTATTAATCTACGGTCTTATTTTTAGTGACTCATCTCATTACTATCAATATCTAGGGCTGCCTTGGTTTTTTGCTCTGACTGGTTTTTCGTACCACATATACTGCCATTTAAGGTACAGCAAAGCATACCGCATGAAGGAAATGCAAATGTGGCGTGAGCACTGGTATGAGACGTTAGAAATAGAAACCGATGAGGATTTATCTAAGTTCAAACTTGACGATGTCATTCGATTTGGCGCTTGGAAAGCAAGCTCAGAAAAGCAAGCCTCTTGTCTCGATATTTTACCTGCAGGAGAAGAGGTCTATCAGCGGGTTCAACAAGCAAAAGCACTGGCGGTAACCAAAGTACCAGCAGACGACCAGACGGTGCTCAATAAGCTAAAAGAGTTCGAAGCCTCTGTTTCAACAGTGTATCGCCTCTCATACAAAGCAAGTCATGCGTTTGGGTTCAAGAATGACGAATTTCACTCCTTTCAACGTAATGTCCGTAGAGGGAACAAAGATACCTACCCAGACCTTGAAGACGAAGTGTCGAAAGTACTGGATGCTCTAAATGAAATTGCCGTCGTCACGATATCCAACAACGCGGGCGAGACAATGATCGATGCGCACATCTTTTTGCAATATGCATTAGAAGGGTTATTTGGTGAGCAGGAAATACTGACGAACTATGTACTATGGACTTATGTAGAGCACTTTTATCACGTTAACCCATTCCAATTAGCACTAGAGTTATCGCAAATGGGCGTGAAGGTCCTCAAAAAAGACGGTGAAATCTTTGTCTTTGTCGAAGAGCCAGAACAATCATCGCTACGGTTAGAGGACTTCAATTCAGGAACTCAGTATGCAATGAGTACTAGCTAAAGAAAAAGCCAAGTGATGCTTGGCTTTTAGTAAAAGTAGACCATGTCAGATATAGCACTAGCGTTATGAATGCAGTAAAAGCTTAATTTGAACAGCCTACTAACGCATTCCATAGTTCCTCGTTAATAATTTCCACGCTTACTCCTTCGTCTCGCAATGAGAGAGCGGATTCGATCTTTCTTCCGTAACTAGTAAAGCGCCAATCCCTACTAGCAATAGATCCTAATACGAGAATATCTATACTTTTTGAAACGGTCCCTTTTATTTCAGCACCAAGAGCATTAGCTCGCTGTTCTTGAACTTTACGAGTACCACTCAAGAATTTACCTGTAAAACAGACTCGCTTACCGTTGATACACAAACGACCATCTTGCGTAGTGGAAAAATCGGCAGTCATTCCATAAGCTAAGCCAGTATCAAGCATTGATTGACCAGAGACTGCTTTTATTAGATCTAACAGTTCTTTCCTTTCGTCTTCATCAACCAAGTCATCAGCTAAAATAGCATCTAATCTCTTTTTAATCGCATTAGCGGGCCAGATACTTGATAGAGTTTTATCTTTTTCAAGTAAACTCGAAAGGCGTTCAATTTCCATATCACAAATGGTGTCATCCGCGCTAATTCCACTTAAAAAGCCAAGAAGATGATTAACGGTACTCTCGTAGCCTCCATCCTCTAAATCTCCATAGTCGAGAATATCTTGAAGCATTTGTTGTATGTCTTTCAACTCGGAAGCTGATATCACGCCATCTTCTAAAATGTCTTCAATTTGCTCATGAATATCAACGAAGTCCCCATCTCTGAAGTTGAAAATGTCATTGTCTTTCCACGCTCTCAAATAGATTTCTTCAATAGGGTTTAAGTGCTTATCAGCATGAATTCCATCTAGAATCCCTTTTAGAGTCAAAATAGCTTTTGCTTTATTTCTTTTATAATTAAAGGCAATGCTTTGCGGTTGTGCGTGGTCATCCAAGTGCTTCAAGTCTTTTACAGTCATGCTCTTCACCAAAATAAACAACTAGATGCATACTTAATACATCATTGACAGTTCAACATTCAATATGAATGACGGTTAATTGTTAGAGAGGTAACAAAACGAGTCGTTTTAGGCACAAAAAAAGCACCTAACAAGGTGCTTTTTAAATGCGATTCAAACTAAGTACGGTAAAGAACCTTCACAACGTGCCAGCCGAATTTAGTTTTTACTAGGTGCGGAGTTAGAACCTCACCTGAAAAGCAAACTTTGTCGAACTGTGGCACCATTTGACCACGGCGAAACTCACCTAGGTCGCCACCACGTTTACCAGATGGACAAGTTGAGTATTTCTTTGCCAACGTCTGGAATTTAGCACCTTTCTTAAGTTGCTTAATGATGTCTTCAGCTTGTTCTTTGTGCTTTACCAGAATGTGTAAAGCGGCTGCTGTATTTGCCATGTGTTTGTCTCTCACTGTTCGGGTGGCGCAAGTTTACCGAAACGCTTCAATATCGCAATGATTTCTCAAATTCAGGCTCTATCTTCATCCATTAATGATCGGAACTCGCGGACAAGTTGATGAAAAGTTACCCATTATTGAACGTTATTTCTCTCTTTATTT
Organism: Vibrio sp. SCSIO 43155; assembly: GCF_023716605.1. Classification (NCBI taxonomy): domain Bacteria; kingdom Pseudomonadati; phylum Pseudomonadota; class Gammaproteobacteria; order Vibrionales; family Vibrionaceae; genus Vibrio; species Vibrio sp. SCSIO 43155. The sequence continues at coordinate 1,624,721 of NZ_CP071853.1, forward strand.
GTTCTATTTCCTAAAAAGCTCATTTTTCCACGCTCTACGGTTGAAGCTGTCGCCTTATAAGATTAGATTAGTTACATAAATCAGTGATATTGATAAGGTTATTTTCATGGCAAAAGTCGCAAGTAAAGCGAACCAATCTCAGGGCATGTTGGTGTTTAAACTCACCCTGCAACAGAACTTCGCAATTGGCACACTTAAAGTCCGTGAAATTGTTCCTTACATGCCAACGACCAAGATTCCATATTCTCATCACCACGTGATTGGGACCGTCACGATTCGTGACTTAACGGTACCAGTGATTGATATGGCAGCAGCGATTGGATTCCGTCCGATTCAAGAAGAGGAATACAAAAACTGCTATCTGATCGTGACAGATTGCTTGCGCACGGTGGTTGCGTTCATGGTACGAAGTATCGAGAAAATCATCGAATGTGACTGGAAAGCAATTGAAACGCCACCAGAAAGTGCAGGTCACAACATCTTTGTTACTGGCATTACTCGCTATGAAGAGAAAATCGTCCAAATGTTAGATGTCGAGCTTCTGCTTTCGAAGATCTACCCTCAATATGAAAACACTAAGATTCCTATGCTGACAGACATTGAGCGTGAACGCCTGAAAGCCTTGAGTATCCTTTTAGTTGACGACTCTTCGATTGCGCGCAAACAGTTAAGTGACGCGTTGGATCGCATCAATATCCCTTATCAAATTTGCAAAAATGGCTCTGATGCACTCGATTTAATGAAGCGAGAAGCAGAAGAAAACCGCCCTATTGATCTTCTAGTAAGTGATATCGAAATGCCAGGATTGGACGGTTATGAACTTGCATTTGAAGTTCAAAACGATTCCGCACTGAACAACTCTTACCGTATTCTTCACACCTCTCTCTCTAGCGAGATTTGTGTTGACCGAGCTCACCAAGTTGGCGCTCATGAAGCACTAGAGAAGTTCAATGCAGGAGAATTGATTGAAGCTATGCTGCGCGGCGCAAAAGAGCTAGAAGCAAAAGCGATGGCATCATAACGACTTTAGTTTGTCTCGTTATTTACTTGGCATCGTGTAGCTGCGAGACACAAACTCCGTTTCTTCCACTTGATAAATGTGATTGATATAGGAAGCCAAGCTATAAAGCACGTTAGCTAGCAGGTTTGAATAGCGGAACAAAATTGGGGCGGGTTGCTTCTTACCTGAATGCTCTACCGCAACCAATGCGCGAACGACCTTCTTGGCTTGGCAGCGACACAAATGTAATTGGCTGGAAGTTGGGTGACCACCGGGAAGTACAAACCCCTTAAAACCACCGTCAATGCGCGCTTTGATTGCGTCGTAGTCAGCTTTTAACTCATCAACTTCCGCTTCTGTGATTGCGAGCTTGCCGCGGATAGAGCCGTTCACATGGTACACGTTTGGCTGCATGCGAGTTAGGACGTCGCGACTAAAATCATCTAACTCCATCGATAGCACAAGCCCAATTCGACTGCACAACTCGTCTGCCGTAATTTCAAAATCGCAGACCGGACTGTCTTCATAAATGAATGGGTAACAAATCTCGCCAAGTTCCTTACTTACTGGTCTCATGCTCTTTCTCTGTACTTTTGGTCTAATAAAAAGGGAGTTATTATAACCTAACTCCCTTTGGGCATTCACACCCGTTTAGACGCTCATAAGTTAGAAAGCCAGCTTACGCTTTTTCGACTCTCTTGTGACCTTCTTGAAGGTGAACAAAATCAACCAAATCATCACCAGACACTTGGTAAGCCTGACCAAAACCTTTTACGAATAGACCTTGCTCTGCTTTTAGGTTAAATAGAACAAAGTCTTCTAGTTGGCTTAGACCGTCGATGATTTCACCAAAACGATCTTTCATTTGACCAACAACTTGCTGCCACATTTCAGAGTCACGTTCTACAACTGTCGCAACCGCATCAAACGTTAGACGCTTGCGAGCAAACAACTGCTTAGATGAATCCTCATCTTCAATCATCATCAAAGATACGTTTGGATTCTCAAGCAGATTGCGCGCGTGACGAGCAATCTGAGAAATAAGAACGAAGTAACCTTCCTGGTTTTGTACGTATGGGGCGTAACTTACGTTTGGACGACCTTCCGCATCAACTGTTGCTAGTTGAATCGTACGGCGCTCCTGACGAAATTCCTTAATTTCTGGTCCTAGACGACCTTGTAAACGCTCTTGTTTAACTTGCTGATCCATTTTGATACCTAACTTTACTTGTTTTGTGTTTCCGAATTTAAACTCGGTTATTCTTTGATAAACGACGCCACCCCACCTGTTGGCGGATGGAGCAAGCGTCGTATGCATTTAACATTATTAATTCTATGTTGGAACTACTGATTGAACTCAGCTTGCATTGCGCGAAATGCCGTTACTTGCTCTTCAATCAGTTCGCGCTTTTCATTACGACCGAGGTAGATCTTAAAGATGGTGCTACCGCACTCTGAGAAGAAACCAAAGTAGTGGCTTTCACGCCCCATAAACGGCTTACTTACTAACGCGATGTTTTTCACGTTATCCAGTTTAAGGTGACCGTGAAGCTCCCCTTCTTTGCCCATTAAGTTGTAGTAACCACGTGCCACTTTGCCTTTCGGGAAGGGTGCTTTCACTTCAAAGATTGAGCCGAAAGAATGAACAATCGTCGTTACAGGACCAAAGCCTACAAGACCTTCTAAAATGCTTTGAGCTTGCTCTCCCGGAGCCACCGCTACCATTTCTTGAGGTAGTGCTGCAACCACATCAAATTCCGATACGCCAAGGCGCTCTGCCATCGCCGCAGGTAGCAGTTGCGGTTCTTGTTCTAGTAGGCTTTCAACCTGTTGCTTAATTGATTCCATTGGTTTTTCCATTTCTTTTAGATGTTAGATACTTTTGGTACGTTTTCGTTCATTTCCGACGTTAGTACCTGAATACATGCCTGTGCGAGAGAAACAGCCCAGAAGCTCCCTGCAAGGGTTAGCACTAAGCTACGCTCTTGAAGCTCGACCAAGCCCTTGTCGTGCCATACTTTGAACAACGGCATTAGGAAGTTAAAGGTGTCTTCACCCATGAAGTTTGGCAGTTTGTTCCCTTGAACAATGCCACGGTCGAAACCTGACTTTAGCGCAGCAAAGAGTGGCTCTAGCGGGCTCTGTTTCATCATCATCGCGATGGTGCTTTGCCCTTCATTGACGGCTTTGACATAAGTGTCTAGCGTGCGATGTTGCATCATGCCGTAACCACCGATGTTACCGCCGGCACCACAACCAACCGGAAGCACTTCTGCATACGTTTTCGCTAAGCTGTTGTATAAGCTGCGTTCACGGTTATCGATCGCCCAATGGTTTACACTGAGCTGCTTCATATGGTGTTTCGACATGAATTTCGCACCGAGCTCGTACATACCAGCTTTTTCAGGCGTGGTTGCCGGTGGCGGCATCTTACCCTTCTCAACTAGGTTCAACATTGGGGCTGTCCCACCAACAACCAGTTGATATAGGTCCAAACCGTGCGCGCCAGTAGACATAAAGTCGTGCAAATCTTGTTCGAGCACTTCCTTTGTCTGATAAGGCAAGCCATATAGCAGATCTATAATGACGGGAATTTTGTCTTCTTTAGCGAGCTCAGCAACGCGGTTCAAGACATCTTCACGATCATCTAAACGCTTAGCACTACGACGTACTTTGGTATTGAAGCTTTGCACACCAAATGAAAAACGGTTGAAACCTCCGTCTAGCGCTCCCTGATACAGCTCGTCCGAGAATCGGTTAATACGTCCTTCTAGGGTAATTTCACAATCGGCGGCTAAAGGGAAATAGTCATGAATTGCCTGACCAAGAATACGAACCTGATCTGCAGATAAATCTGTAGGCGTGCCCCCACCGATATAGACCGCATGAAAAATGCCACTTTGTGTCCATGGCAGTGCTGCTTTCTCTTTCAGCTCTTTCATCAGCGCTTCAAAGTACTCATCAACAAGCTTACGGCTCGCAGCATTTTGGAAGAAGTTACAAAAAGTGCAGCGCACACGACAAAATGGCACATGAATGTACAAGCAACGCTTATTGTTCTTTTGCGTTGTTTCAGAAGTGATCCGTGACAGGATTTCACCTTGTTGTGGTGGTGGCACAGGCATACTGCTACCACCCGCGTGCGCAGAGTGTTTTTTTACAAACGCAAAACGCAGCGGATCGGGGCTGTCACTCCCGAGAATTGATTCGTCAAATTTATAAATGTCGACGCTCATATTTACTCACTTAAAGCCCACCACACAAAGGATTGAGGCTCATTTCAAAAAAACTGTAAAGATCATAATTTGCACGTAATGATAATGCAATTGATAATTGATCTTATTTCCTTTTCGAGCAATAATCTTCCCACTTGATAATGATTCCTACTACCGAGATTTACCCGTGAACGTAAAAAGATATGCCATTGCCGGTGGCGCCTCTTTAGTGGTGCACGCAGCGCTTCTTTTTGTCTCCCAAGAGACAAAAGTGTTTGCAATGCCAGCAGGCAATCCCACCAGCTCGGTAAGCTTGAATTTAGTCTCAGCGCCAAAACCGGTACAAGCGGCTCCTACGCCACAAGAAGTGGTGGAAGAGAAGCACCCGGAGCCAAAGAAACAACCTGAGCCTCCGAAGCCAAAACCAAAGCCTGAGCCGATTAAAAAGACGGTAGAAAAGCCGATCGTAAAAAAAGAAGCGGTGAAGAAAAAACCAGTCCAAAAGAAACCTGAACCGGTTAAAAAACCTCAACCACCAAAACCCGTTGCAAAGAAAGATCCGCAACCAAAAGAAAAAGTGGAAGAGAAAATCGCAAAAGAACCTCAACCACAACAAGCGGCTCCTACTGATCAATCGAAAGGGGCGACATCACAGCCTGTAATGATTGACCAACCGACGTTTGTTTCTCAACCAGTACAACCTCGTTACCCACGTTCAGCGCAAAAGCGTGGTATTGAAGGGGTTGCGCTGTATGAAATTTGGCTTGACGAAAACGGCAACCAAATTAAACAAGTACTTATCGAATCATCTGGTGCAGAAATGCTCGATCTTTCTGCTCTACGTGCCATTAAACAATGGCAGTTTTCACCTCATATTTCTGGCGGGCACAAAGTCGCTCACCGAGTTCAAATCCCAGTTCGTTTTAAGTTGGATGGATAATGGAACAGCTACAACATTTACAAACCCAATTTGGTCTTATGACTTGGCCTTTAGTTATTTGCTCTGCACTTACAGTCATGATCATTGCGGAAAGACTCTTTCAAGTATTCATTAGCCTAGGAGTCGGTAAACGCGCGATTCGCCAAAAGCTGACCAAGCTTGACCCAACCAACAACAAAGACATCGAAGCACTAGCGGATGAGTTTTCGGGTAAACGACCTCTTTTATATCGTGGTGTTGCAATGCTGCTTGCGCATCACTCTTTTTCTAAATCACTGCGTGAAGATGCGGCTGGTATTTGGCTTCAAGAAAAACGTCATCAGTTGCACTCAGGTCTGCGTCTGTTGACCTTGATTGGCGTGATCAGCCCCCTGATTGGTCTATTAGGTACAGTTCTTGGTCTTATCGACATGTTTAAAGGTATTGCTTCTTCTACCGGTAACATTACGCCAAACGACTTGGCAGATGGCTTGGGTCTTGCGATGCGTACGACTGCAGCTGGTTTGATCATTGCGTTACCTGCTATTTCTGGCGCGCAACTGATTGGTCTTTGGGCAGATCGTGTTATCGCTAAGCTTGAACACACTCTGAACTATGTAAATCTGTGGCTCGAAGGCATTTCTCTACAGCATGTATCTCCGGAAAACAGCAAAGAAGTCGCGACTGTTGCAAATCATGTTGAAGCGAGAAGTTCATGATTAAGGCACCACAAGACAGCAACAGTCATGGCTTAACACCAGACTTAACGCCAGTGCTCGACATCATTTTCATCGTAATGGTGTTTTTGATGCTAACTGCAGCAGTGAAGTTAGATTCCCTAGATGTGAGCCTACCAAGCACCGATTCCCAAGCTGTGGCTGAGGTGGACAAACAATCAATCACGGTGAACATCCTTAAAGAAGAACCACACTGGGCGATCAACGGTAAGGCGTACATCGATTGGGAAAACTTTACGATGGCTCTGTTAGAAGAGAGCAAATCAACCGACAAACCTATTGTGATTGGTGCGGAAAAAACCGCAGACATTCAGTCACTGGTTAAGCTTCTTGGCTTTTTACAAGAAAACGGAATTCAAGCGACTCAACTGCTCACTGAAGAGTCGCAATAGAAGAACATAAGATTGAGAACACACTAATGAATAAAACACTTTCGCCCGTTCGTACCGCATTGACTGCAGCCATTACTATGCTTGCTAGTGCGAGCCTATTTGCCAACGAAGCTCCATCAAATGAACGCGTGGTCAGTGCCGGCAGCGCTGTCACTGAACTGTTACTTGCTCTTGATGCAAAAGATAGCCTTGTTGCTGTCGACGTAACAAGCCAACTACCGGAAGGTATGGAGTTGCCAAAAGTTGGTTACCACCGTCGTCTTTCTGCTGAAGGTCTACTGGGATTAAGCCCGACTAAATTGATTGGATCAGATGAAATGGGACCAAACACCACGCTAGACCAATTGAAATCAGCAGGTGTTGATGTTGAAGTCGTCAATACAGAAGCAAACGTGGAAGGTTTGGTTGATCGTATCGACCAAATTGCGACCATCATGCATCGCGAAACTCAAGCGACAGCACTAAAAACTGAAGTTGAAGCACAAGTGAAAGCACTGGAAGGCAACCAACCAGCAAAAGCTGATAAAAAGAAAGTACTTTTCCTACTGATTCACGAAGGTCGTCCAGCAAACGTAGCGGGGTCAGAAACAACACCAGATGCAATCATTCAACTTGCAGGTGGAGAAAACCCAGCAGCAAGCAAACTCTCTTCATACAAGCCACTGTCAACAGAAGCTATGGTCGAGATGCAACCAGACGTGATTCTTGTGAGTGGGCGTAGCTATCAAACAATGGGCGGTGCAGATGCCATTCTGAAAGCAATGCCTCTCCTTGCCGCGACTCCAGCAGGTATGAACAAAAACATCGTGACAATTGACGGTCATGCGCTTGTTGGTGGTTTAGGACTTAAGAGCCTTTCAGAGGCGAAGCGCCTAAACGAGCTGCTTTACCCGTAGAGAGATTCAATGCTGTTAAGACGAATTCCTTTATCTACTACCCTACTCGCGTTATCTGGCATTTTAGCTTTTATCGCAGTAGCGTCCATTACAGTAGGTCCAATGAATATTAGCTTCTCAGACAGTCTGAGAAGCTTAACAGGAGCAGGTTCAGACCTTGCTCCTCATATTCAGTTAGTCATCAACGAAATCCGCCTTCCACGCACCATTCTTTGTATGTTTATTGGTGCGATCCTCGCTATCTGTGGTGTTGTGATGCAGGGGTTATTCCGAAACCCTCTAGCCGAGCCAGGCATCATCGGTGTTTCCGCTGGCGCGGCGCTTGGTGGCGCATTTGCAATCGTCGTATTTGCCGATTTCAGTCAAAACTACCCGACACTAATGAACTTAGCTGCCTTGCCATTTTTCGCCTTCCTCGGCGGTGCAATTACCACGGTATTAGTTTACTGGTTAGGTACGAATAAGTTTGGTACTTCAGTCACCATCATGTTGCTTGCGGGGGTTGCAATCAGCGCACTCTCGGGCGCTGCGATTGGTTTTATGAACTTCATCGCCGATGATCAAATGCTGCGAGACTTAACTCTTTGGTCGATGGGATCGCTGGCTGGGGCAAACTGGTCAGGGATTGGTTTAGCTGCGGTGACTCTCATCATCTTGATGTTCTGGTTCCAGAGAAAAGCCATGTCATTAAATGCGTTGCTTTTGGGAGAATCCGAAGCCAAACACCTAGGTGTGCCAGTACAGAAGCTCAAACGCCAACTTATCCTGTTGTCTGCAGTTGGTGTGGGTATTACGGTGAGTATCTGTGGTGCAATTGGATTTATCGGTCTGGTGATTCCGCATTTAGGTCGTATGCTTGCCGGTCCAGACCATCGCACGCTGCTGCCTATTTCAGCGCTTATGGGCGCACTACTTCTTACCGCTGCTGATATGTTTGCACGAGTCTTTGTTGCACCCGCAGAGTTGCCTGTAGGCATTGTAACCGCATTGATTGGCGCGCCATTCTTTATCTACTTACTGTTCCAACAAAAAGGGAAGATTCTGTAATGAATGACATCGTTCTGTCTGGCAGAAACATCTCCATGAGATATGGGAGCCGAGTGGTACTAGACGACATCAGTATTGATATTCGTGCAGGCGAGGTCACCGCATTATTAGGTCCTAATGGCGCGGGTAAGAGTACGCTGCTGAAGTTATTGTGTGGCGAGATTCCGTCTCAGAATGATATCCAGTTCTTTGGTAAACAAAAAAACGACTGGGAGCCTTCAGAGAGCGCCAAACACGTGGCGATGTTGCCGCAGCACAGCACGCTGACCTTCCCGTTCTTAGCGAGAGAAGTGGTCGAACTAGGTGCGATTCCTCTGTCCATTTCTAATAAAGAGACCACGGAGCTTGCTCTGCAATACATGAAGCAAACCGATGTTTTGCATTTGGCTGATAACCTCTACCCTGCTCTCTCTGGTGGTGAGAAACAACGTTTGCATTTGGCTCGCGTGTTAACACAACTTCATCTATCCGGTGATAAGAAGATCTTAATGCTGGACGAGCCTACCTCTGCATTGGATTTAGCTCACCAGCACAATACATTAAAAATCGCTCGTCAAGCGGCAAAAGAGCACAACGCAGCGGTTGTAGTCGTATTACACGATCTTAATTTGGCCTCCCAGTATGCAGATCGCCTTGTACTACTGCACGACGGTAAACTTGTCTGTGACGATACGCCATGGAACGCATTAACACCGGAACGCATAGAACAGGTTTACGGCTATCACTCCATTGTGACCAAACACCCTACGTTGGATTTCCCACAAGTTCACGCTGCGGCATAACCTTTATCGATTAACCAAACGATTCATGTCCAACAAAGCCCAATGTTCAATATTGGGCTTTTATTTTGCCTAAATAACACTCAAATTTTCGAGTCTAATCTGTTTTAATCATTCAATAATGTTTTGGATACACAAATAACTAAATTGAACAATAGGTAAATTCTGAATTGCCATTTAGTTATCAACAATAATACATATTGGGAATTAGAATAATTTATCATTTAATTAATAATCACCCGCATCAATATCGATTAATTATTAACTTATTTTCAAACGAAAGATGAACATTAAGTTTCCAACTTAATTCAGGTTGCGATAAAATTTTTTGCGACATTCATCACACAATATATCTATTCTCCCCCTTAGACTCCGGACTTTTCAAGCCCCCCAAATTTGCAGTGAGTCTATGAAGCTTTCTAACTTAAGTATTAAAAGTAAAATTAGTGCGTTGATATTAATTATCTCCGCCGCCGTAATTGCACTCTCTTTCTTCTTTAACTCTCAAATTAAATTAATCGACGGAAAGATGTCGGAATTTTCTGACACCACAGTTCCGAGTATTTTGTTAGTTAAAAACATTGAAATCGAAGTCGGCATTTTAAGAAAAGATGAATTTTCTTTATTGACGAATGTAAACCATGCTGAGTTTAAAACATGGTTGAAAGGTCTAGATGAATCAGAAAGTAAAGTTGACAACTATATTAAAAAGTATGGTCAGTCGTTATGGGATCAACGTGACCGTGATGCCTTCAACCGTGTCAACGATGCATGGGAAAAATACCGTAGCTTCAATGAAAAATACTCCGCACTGCTTCTAACCAAGCAAGTTGATGAAGCCAACGCAATGCTGCTTGATGGCTTCCCTGCTTTCCAAGAGCTACAAAACGCTATCATCGCTCTTGTTGAGCTAAACCAAACCTTCATTAAAGAAGACATCGACAGCACGCATATCGTGGTAACCGATGCGATTACTTATGGCATCATTGCTATTGTAGCCTTGTTAGCTTTGGGTTTTTCTCTAGGGCTATTCCTTACCAAGCAAATTTGCTCGCCACTTAACTATGTTGTTGAAATGGCGTCTAAGATTGCCTCTGGTGATCTTACTTACCAACTCCCACGCAATAAGATTGGTAATGATGAACTTGGTATCCTTGCCGATGCATGTATCGATATGCAGGCGAAGCTTTTAAGTCTGGTTGACAGCATTTCTTCAACTACCGCACAAGTAAGTACAGCAACAGAAGAAGTGAGCGCGATTTCGGAACAAACTTCATCTGGTATGGACGAGCAGCAACAACAGCTTAATCTGATTGCAACCGCAATGAACGAGATGCAAGCAACAGTTAACGATGTCGCCAACAATACCGAAGCCGCATCTGAAACCGCGAATGGTGCGTCGAACGATGCGAAACAAGGTTTAGAAGTCGTTCAAGAGTGTATCTCGCAAATCAATGAAGCATCTGTTGCGATCCAATCTGTTGGCACCATGGTCAGCGAGCTTGAGCAAGACGCATCAAACATCAGCGTTGTCGTCGACGTGATTCAAGATATTGCTGAGCAGACCAACCTTCTGGCTCTCAATGCAGCGATCGAGGCAGCACGCGCTGGCGAACAAGGTCGAGGCTTCGCGGTTGTTGCAGACGAGGTACGTACACTAGCAAGTCGCACGCAATCATCTACAGAAGAGATCGTCTCCATCATTAGCAAGCTACAAAACTGCTCTAAAACCGCAGTGTCTGCGACAAACAACAGCAATGATTTGATTCAAGTGTGTGTTGAACAAGCACAAAACGCAGGTGCAACCATTGGTCAAATCGAGCAAAGCGTGGACAACATTGCAGAGAAAAGCATTCAAATTGCAAGCGCATGTAGCGAGCAGAGCTCAGTCACTGAAGAATTGCATCGTAACGTAGAACACATCAATCAGTTCTCTAGTGAAGTGGCAACGGGCTCTCGCCAAACCGCGGTTGCTTGTCGTGACTTAAGTGAGCTGGCTGTTGGTCTACAAGAAATTGTAAGTCAATTTAAAACGGCTTAGCCAATCATTAAAGGCTTCTAGCCTACCTTTACTCGCATATCCAAAGCCCAATGTTCATTCATTGGGCTCTGTTTCTTTTATCGCTTCAGAGAAAACCCGATCGCCGTCTCGATTCTCCAATTTATCCCACCGAAACCCACCAGCATCAGGGTAACCCACTATGATTATTCTTTGTGGCGTATAAAGTGTAAAAACTATTGCTATACCCAAGTAACCTCGAGATGCTAGGTTCGGCGAGAATGACTTGGTTTGTAGACGCGGCGGCGATTTAAAGATCTAGTCATTCTAAATCAAGAATCGGCAACAAAGTATACAAGCCAAGGCCCTTATATTTGTAAAGAGTGCCCTTTGGGAGCGTGTCTTTGACTCGCTTTTTTAGTCAAACAAATGGCTGCGTCAAACAACTTGGAAAGAGCTAGCTATTACACTGCATTGTTTTCCTTACTCTCGAATCAATGACAACGCTCTGAATCCTGCATCTTGAAGTCACTTGGGCATAATAATTAATCAATTGATGAATATTGAGGGAATTATCGCCCTAGCCGACTAAAACTTGTCCACGTTACACTGAATACAGTCCCACATTCTTCTGCAACCTGACCTACGATCAGGCTCAACTTCTTGAGGAAGCATCGCATGATGAAGCGAATCATTCTTGGCACCTTTGTTATCACCCTTTTGACCGCTTGCTCAAAAGACGATGGTCAGCAAGCTCTTGGCACACTAGAACGTGACCGCGTCACCTTTACAACCACCTCAAGCGAAATCATTCGTGCTCTACCCATTAAAGAAGGCAGCCAAGTAACTGAAGGTGAGGTGCTAGTTCAACTCGATACTAAGAACCAAGAAGCGATATTAGCCCGCGCCGTAGCTGAGCAAGCTAAAGCAGATGCTTACCTATTAAAGCTGACCAATGGCGAACGTCCTGAAGATATTGCAGCAGCCCAAGCAAGAGTTGCAAGAGCAGAAGCGCAATTAACCGAAGCTCAAAAGAACTACCAACGTAAAGCAGAATTGGTACGTAAGAAGCTCATCAGCCAATCGGAAAAAGACACCGCATTGGCAGCAAGAGATTCTGCGCGTGCCGAGTTAGACTCGTCACAAGAAGAGTTCAGCAAACTAACCGCAGGCTCACGTCCAGAAGACATTGAACAAGCCAAAGCCGAACTGATGGCAGCAAAAGCAGATGTGGCTCTTCAACAGCAAAAACTAGCAGAGCTAACCATTACCGCTACCCGTGATGGTTTGCTCGACAATCTACCTTTTAACTTAGGCGAGCGCGTTCCAGTCAATGGCATCGTTGCCGTGATTCAAGCAAGCCGTGTCCCTTATGCACGTGTTTATGTCCCTGCGACTTATCGAGTTAACTTTATTCCCGGTAAAGCCGTACAAGTCCATGTGGATGGCGTCGAAAAACCTTTAGAAGGAACCGTGCGCTGGGTTGCTACTGAACCATCATTTACCCCCTACTTCGCCCTAACAGAGGAAGAGCGTTCACGCTTGATGTACCTTGCAGAAGTCGATTTACAAGACTCTGCTGAATCTCTACCTTCAGGCATTCCTGCACAAGTGGATTTAGTGGAGTAAACGATGACTGAATACGCAATTCAAGCAGAGAATGTGGTAAAGAAGTTCGGTGACTTTACTGCCATCAATAACATCACGCTCAATGTGCCCAAAGGCAGTATTTATGGCTTTCTGGGTCCAAATGGTTGCGGTAAATCGACCACCATTCGTGTGTTAACGGGTCTACTCAGCCCAAGTGAAGGCAATGTTGATGTTTTAGGGTTAGAGATCCCAAGACAATCTGAGCTATTGCGACTCAAAATTGGTTACATGACGCAAAAATTCTCCCTCTACGATGATCTTTCCGTTCAAGAAAACCTCGAGTTTATTGGGCAGATCTTTGGCATGGATACTAAAGCACTTAAAGTTCGCATCGAAGAACAATTAGCGACATATGGACTTGATCAATTACGTAAGCAACGCGTTGGTGGCATGAGTGGTGGACAAAAGCAGCGACTTTCTCTTGCGGCAGCGACCATGCACAAACCTGAACTGTTGTTTCTCGATGAGCCAACCTCCGCCGTAGACCCGGAGAACCGTCGTGACTTCTGGGAGCAATTATTTGATCTCTCCGATCAAGGCACCACAATTTTGGTCACCACTCACTATATGGACGAGGCAGAACGCTGCCATCGACTTGCTATTATGGAGGCTGGAGAAATCCGTGCTGATGGTGAGCCGGAGCAACTCATGGCGCAAATGGGTGTGAATATTGTCGAGGTCAAAGCGGATAACTTGCGTGAACTGAAAGAGAAAGTCATAAAACGTGAAGAAGTCCGTTCTGCTGCCCAGTTAGGTATCCGCTTACGCATCCTAATTCATCAACATATCGAACAACCGATTAATTGGTTAATACAAACCTTCCCAGAGCTTGAAGGCTGCGAGATGAACATCGCGCGTCCTAGCTTAGAAGATGTATTCGTTAGTGTAACGGGGGAAGGTCGCCAATGATGAAGTCCATTGCTCGAATGAAGGCGGTGATGATCAAAGAGATTCGACAGCTTTCTCGTGACCGAATCACCTTTGGCATGGTAGTCATGATTCCTCTGATCCAATTATTGTTATTTGGATTCGCCATCAATACCGATATTCGCAATATTCCCGTCGGCGTTGTTGACCAAAGCGGTAGCACCGCAGGTCGCGTTATTACTGAATCGGTAAAAGTGACCCAAGTTGTCGATGTGGTCGAAACCTTTGCCACCGCTTCAGAGGCGGAACAAGCGATACAAGACGGTCTCGTGCGCGCGGCACTCATTCTGCCAAGCGATTTAACTCAGCGTATGGTGCAAGGTCGAGAGCTGGGACAGTGGATTGTAGACGGCTCTGATACCATGATCAGTTCAGCCATTCTCTCGCTGCAGACCATGCCATTGACTGATTTCGACTTTGAGATCCGCCCTGCTCCCACCAAAACTTTTGAAGTCGCGTTGTATTACAACCCGAGCCGGCGCTCAGCAGTGAACATCGTACCCGGTTTACTTGGGGTCATACTTACAATGACGATGATCCTGTTTACCAGTGCTGCCATTGTGAGAGAAAGAGAACGAGGCAACTTGGAATTACTCATCACCACACCAATTCACTCTATTGAGCTCATGGTCGCGAAAATTATTCCGTACATCTTTGTCGGTTTAATTCAGGTATTTATTATTCTTGGCTTGGGGCATTGGATCTTTGGCGTGCCGATAAATGGAGCCATTAGCCAAATATTATTTGGCACCTTGTTGTTTATAGCCGCCAGTTTAACGCTCGGTTTGGTGATATCCACCATCGCCACAACACAGCTTCAAGCCATGCAGATGACGGTATTTATTCTCCTCCCGTCTATCCTTCTGTCTGGTTTTATGTTCCCTTATGAAGGGATGCCAGTCGCAGCTCAATGGATATCAGAGGCTCTGCCCGCGACCCACTTTATGCGCATCATTCGTGGTGTGGTGCTTCGTGGTGCCGATTTAATGGAGTTATGGCGAGACACAATATGGTTGCTTGGTTTTACCGTGGTGGGCTTAGTCGTCGCTTCTTTGCGCTTTAAGAAATCACTCGATTAGAGCAGAAACAAAAATGCCACTCCGTTCAATACGAGTGGCACTTTATCCCTAAGTAACCTCGAGATGCTGGGTTCAGCGAGAATGACTTGGTTTGTAGACGCGGCGGCGACTTAAAGATCTAGTCATTCTAAATCAACAATCGGCAACAAAGTATACAAGCCAAGACCCTTACTATTTGCAAAGAGTGCCCTTTGGGAGCGTGTCATTGACTCGCTTTTTTAGTCAAACAAATGGCTGCGTCAAACAACTTGGAAAGAGCTCGCTATTACACTGCGTTGTTTTCCTTACTCTCGAATCAATGACAACGCTCTGAATCCTGCATCTTGAAGTCACTTGGGTATATTATCTCGATAAAACCTAACGATGAGCCGTTACTGGTACTTTTCACCCGCAGCTGCAACGAACGCCATTTCTACTAAGAGTTCAGGATTCGCCAATTCAACTTTGACGCAAGCACGGCTCGGTGCGCAGCCCTCAGGGAACCACGCATCCCACACTTCGTTAAGGGCATCGAAGTTAGCAAAATCTGTCACGTAAATCGTCACAGATAGAATGCGCGACTTATCGCTGTCAACACTTGCTAGCATTTGCTCAGCTTGGTCGAAAATCTGTTGTACTTGTCCTTTCATATCCGCAGTTGTATCTGCTTCTGCCACCTCAACAAAGTTGGCAATACCGTTGAATACCGTTACATCAGACCAACGTTTGCATGGATTAATACGATGAATTGTCATGTTATTTCTCTTAATTACGGCTTCTCAACCAAACACACAGGCGCACCGATGTCGCATGAGTATCCGGTTGGAGTGATAACGCCAGTTTCCGGATTCCTATGGAAGCTAGCGACATTATGTGAATGTTGATTGGCAACGAGCATCCACTGCCCATCACGGGATAAAACAAAATCTCTTGGGAACGCGCCACCACAATCGGACGCGGCAATTTGAACCGGAATATCACTCGTTACATCAAATGTACTGATCAGATTTTGCGCACGGCATGAGACATAGACAAAGCGCTCATCCGCAGAGAGACGAATAGCAGACGCCGCTTCTTTGTTCTCCTCGTCGGTTAGCAACTTAACTTGCTGAGCCAGATTCCATTGCCCCCTTTGCTTGTGAAGTACCGCTAGCGTTTCGGACAGTTCGCAAACAACGTACGCGACAGACTCATCACTATCGAAGACCAAATGACGAGGACCAGAACCAGGAGGCATCGCGATGCTTTGAGAAAGTGAAAACTTAACTGTCTCACCATCTTTTTTATAGTCATAGAAATGAACACTGTCTGTGCCTAAATCGACCACAGCAAGTTGCTCGGAGTGGTTGAGAAACGTTGCTTGATGCGCATGAGGCGAGGCTTGACGATCAGCATTGGAACCACTGCCTCCCACATATAATTCTGCGATGGATTTCAGGGGCTTACCTTGCTCATAAAGTTGGTAAACACTTACATTACCGGAACCGTAGTTTGCCACAGCAAGCAGCGAGGCTTTGATATCAATATGGCAAGGATAGTCGCCTTCAATTGGTAATGCATAGCTGTCTGTTTTTTCAGCAAAAATCAGTTCTGCACCTTCCAAGCGTTCTACTTCATTAAAGGTATATAACCCCTCTCCTTTGAGCGCAAGGTAAGAAGGGTTACGAACCGTTTTCACCGCTTCAGGAACAAGTTCATTGGTGAGCGTTAATGCGCCAGTAGCAATATCGAGAGAAACACACGCGATGCCCTGACTTTGGCTTGGTGAATCGGTATAGGTGCCTACATAAAAATGTAAGTGACCATTTACTGTCATGAGAAAACCTTTGGGAGATATAAGAGTGCTTAAACGATAAGATGCCGCCTGCGTTACCAGACGGCAATCCCTTTTAGTTATCAATCGGTTAAAGTGTGAAGCAACCGCTCAGTTGGTACGACAATAGCGACAATGGTTTCATCAAAGATAATCGCATTTTCATTGATGATTTGTTGATACGCTTTAGCGTCAGATTGACTAATACCACGGCCCTGCTTGGCGAGCTCAATCAAGGTTAAACTTAAGTCGGCAACTTTGATGGCAGACTCTGCAACTGGCACCGTTTCTACTGACGCCACGTTGGTCGCGAAAATAGGTTTGGCTTGCTGCGCCGCTAACTTAACGCTTTGATAATGCATCGCTAACGCATCCAACGCGGTTTTATCACCTTGAGCATAAACTGCGACCAAATCTTTCATCTCGTACACTGCTAGGCTTTCTACTGGCAATGCATCCGCAAAGCGGTTTAGTCGCTCATACTGGTTGTACAAATCACCCTCGTTTGGCGTAGAGATCCACTTCTCCCAGTGACGAGCGTAGTATTGAGCCGGCTCGATGTACTTCGCTAACGTTTGTAGCGGTGCTTCGTCCGCACCATTAGCAAGACGTTTCAACATCATATTGGCATCGGCATGATGGCGCAGACCAAGCGAAATCTCAGACCATGTATCCATCACCTTCATGCGCTTGTACATGCTGCGCTCATCGGTCAGGTCTTGGCTCGACCATAGGCGCTCAGCAATCGCGTAGCTTCTGGGCCATAAACGTTGCTCGATGGTCATTGAATCGAGGTTCTCACCCCAAATGGTAATTTCTCCACCTAAGATTAGCTGCTGTTCTTTCTCGGTCAGCTCAGCCGGATAGCCACCGTTTGGCTCAGGAATGACACTCCCTGCCATGTCACTGCTCGCGACCAACTCTCCAGTCGCAGGCCAACGAACATTGCCTATCAACTGGTAACTAGTGTCTTTCAACTTGCCATCCGCGAAGTCATAGTTGAATTCGGTGTAAGACATAAAGTTATCGAAGTGCCCTTTAAACTTCACACCCGGCACATACTCAATGATGAACACCTCTTCGCGGGACTTACCATTGTAATCGGTAAACGCACGATAGCTGCCATCTTTCGCTTCTATAATGGTTAGATTGCCAGTGCGCGGACCGCCTTTGTTGCGCGGTTTCACCCAATCGTAAGTCGCGAATTTCTCACCTTGATGAAGTTGATCATCAACGGTGATTCCTTTCGGCATTGGGTCATTGCGATAGTGGTAACTGGTTGGCTGCGGCTGATCTAGGTAATAGCCTGTTGAGAGAATACCTTGGTAGCCCTCTTTTGCTGCTCGACCTATACTGTCGTGCCCTTGCCAGCTTTGAATCACAATCGAGGTTGGAAGGTCTTTGTGCCAGATTTCATCCCAGCCAGTCATCTTCTTACCGCGCTGTTCCAGCATCTGTTCAACCTTGGTGTTCAGATACGATTGCAGACCACGCTCACCATCCAGATTGTTGTCTTTGATGAATTGCTGAATCTTCGGGTTGTCTTTCCACTGTTGGTAATTTGGTTCATCGCCGCCGATATGGAAGTACTCATCAGGGAAGAGCTCAACCACTTCGTCGAACACGCTCGCCAGCATCTTGTAGAGTTCAGGGTTGGTCGGGTCCATTAACGGCTCAAACACACCCCAGCCACGTTGATGCGGATAAGACTGCTCACCCATACCAGACATTAATTCAGGGTAAGCGTGCGCTACGGCCGAAGCATGTCCCGGCAGAGAGATTTCAGGGATAACTCGAATGCCAAGGTTATGCGCGTAATTCACCACATAGCGAATTTCATCTTTGGTGTAGTAATCACCATCTGCGGTGTCTTGCCACAGCTTTTGGTAATTATCGAGCTGGATACGAATCGCTTGGTCATCCCAAATATGCCAATGGAAAACGTTCATTTTTGCTGATGCCATCGCATCGAGTTGGCGAAGAATCACATCAAGTTCGATAAAGTGACGGGAAGTGTCGTAAGAAACGCCACGCCAAGGAAAGCGCGGCTGATCTTGAATCGACACCGCAGGCACAAAGTAGCCAGTCGCGTCCGTAGTCACCAACTGCAAGAAGGTTTCTAAACCATGGAAAGCACCGTAAGGGCGCTCGGAGCGAATGATGATCTGACCGTTACGCGATTCAAGTTGGTATGATTCATCACTGTTAATGCCTTGCACCTCGGACTTGGGCGCATTACGAATATCAATCACCAAGGTCGCGTCTTTTTCCGACTCGGCATGCCAGTTCAACATCGGTAAGCCGGTTTGACGATATAGACGATCCATGCTGCGCTTGGCGTTGAACTGCACGCGCGGTGAATCGTAGCCTTTGATGTAAATACTGAAGGATTTATCCAGTGTGATTTTACCCTGCCCCAACTCTACATTTTGTGGGTAAGGCATTAGGTTAAGATCGGTGTTGGGAGTCATCGCCATCGCTGCCGTTGGAATTGTGATTAAGCCTGAAATGAGTAGTGCTAATGTACCTTTGTTCATCCGCGCCATCCTATCGCCGTTATTATTGTTCAACCCAAGTCACGCTATTTAATGGGGTCTGGTGACTTGGGTAAAAGAGCTCAGTTTGAGTTACGCAACCAGCTCTACTGCTTCACGAACCAGCTTGCCAATTTCGTCCCATTGTTCGTTTTCAATTAAGCTCGGTGCAACCATCCAAGTGCCACCGCAACAAACCACACGGTCGATGGCTAGGTAATCATTGACGTTGCTTTTACCGATACCGCCTGTCGGCATCAGACTCACATCAACGTATGGAGCCAGTAGCGACTTCACCATCGCGATACCACCGCTCGCTTCTGCCGGGAAGAGTTTGAGGAAGTTCAACCCCAACTCTAGTGCTTGCTCAACCTGACTTGGGTTATTCACACCCGGCACGATTGGCATGTTAATTTCTTGGCAGCGACGCACGGTATTTGGGTTCAACCCCGGCGCGACAATAAACTCTGCACCCGCGTCTTTCGCTTGGGTAATTTGCTCTGGCGTCAATACCGTGCCAGCACCGATGCACATTTGCGGATAAGCATCACGCATGGCTTTAATCGCATCGGCAGCGGCTTCTGTTCGAAACGTCACTTCCGCAACTGGCAAACCGTTTTCTACTAACACTTTCGCCAGTGGAATCGCGTGCTCAACCTTATTGATTTGAATAACAGGAATAACTTTGAATTGCTGAAGTTGCTGAATCATTGCTTGGGACATAATACGTTCTCGGAAATTATCGAATTAGATGAGTCATGGCGTCGTTTGGAATGATCGCGCCAGGATATTGAATAACGGTTGCTGCTAGTGCGTGACCGAGTTGGGCAGACTGCTCACAGCTTTGTCCGGTCAATCGTCCTGCAAGGTAACCAGCAGCAAATGAATCGCCGGCGGCACAGGTGTCGATTACTTTGATGACCTTCTCGGCAGCTACGTAAGCACTTTGCTTGTCGTCACCTTGCGACCAAACCAGTTTGCAGGGCTCACAGCCACGTTTAATCACGATTTCTTGGCAACCGAAGCGAAGGCAACGCTGCTCGGTACTTTCCTCTTCACCCCATACCAAGACATCATCGTCTTCAGTGATAAGTGCAATGTCGACTAAAGGCAAAATTTGGCTGTACCAATGCTTTGCCTCTGTTGCAGACCAAAGTTGAGGACGGAAGTTGTTATCGAAGATAACCTTGCCTCCAGCTTGCGAGAACTGACTTAACGCCTTTTTAAGCCTTACTTTGCTATCGTCATTTAGAATCGCAATGCTGATGCCACTCAAATAGAGATAATCCAGCTCTCGGTTCGCAATCGCGGCTTCTAATTTGTTGAACGAAGAGGTAGAGAAGTAACTTTTAACGGCTGAGCTGTCACGCCAGTATAGAAAGCTGCGTTCGCCTTCTTGGTCGGTCTTCACCATGTACAAACCCGGAAGCTGAGCTGGGAATATCTCGACAAGATCAGTCGCAATGCCTTCTTGTTGCCAGTTTTCCAGAAGCTCTTGAGAAAGTACGTCCTCCCCAAGACCGGTCGCATAAGACACTTGGACAGGCTGCTGAGCAGTGAGTCGAGAGAGGTAAAGTGCGGTATTGAGCGTGTCTCCACCAAAGCCTTTGCGAATAGGGTCGCCGCTCAGTTCAATCATGCATTCGCCAAAGAAAGCAATTTTAGTCTGGGATGAATCGGTCATCGTTCACCTACTTTGGATAAATTTAGAATGGTGGCTCGGGGGAGCCACCAGTTTGTCAGGAGCTTATGAGCGAGTTTCTGTTCGAGCCGGAAACTCTCTGCTGTTAAGCATTTTGATTTGCCGCCGTTGCGCGGTTTTGTAGAGAAGCGTCTTCTTCCAGAACACCTTTGTCAGACAGTTCCATTTCCATCAGCGCGCGCTCATCATCAAGGATTGCTCGTGCCATTTCTGGTGATACTTGGTTAGCTGGAGTCACTAGGCTCACTGCTACGCCCGCTGTTAGGGCAAACAAACAAGATGGAATGACTGGGTTGCCCCAGAAAGCGGTTAGGTCTGGGCTCATCATTACAGCAAATGAAGCGATAGACGCACCTGCCAATGTTGCCAATGCACCTTGCCAGTTGTAACGCTTCCAGAAGCGACCCAACATACCGCACACGAACATGCCAGACATAACTGTCGAGATCATCTTAGTGATGTAGCCGATGATGTCGTTCGAAGTTAGCGCGAACAGCAATGCACAACCGATCACCACAACCAAAGCCAAGCGAGAATAATTCAACATAGATTCTTTGTTTGGCACGCGACCGGTGAACATGACGTAAACATCACGCAGTAGGATAGACACGCCCGCAATCGCATCGGAACTTGCACTCGACATGGTTGCCGATAGACCTGCAATAAGAACGATAAGACCAACGCCTACTGGCAATACTGTTGCCGCGATGTATGGGAAAGCAAAGTTCGCGTTGTTCAACTCAGGGTCAATTGCATGCGCTGCCATACCAATAACTGCAGGGATGATGGAGAAGAACAAGTACAGCACACCAGAAGCCACGAACGAACGGCGGATGGTTGATACATCTTTGCCTGAGTAGATGCGTTGGCGGAATGAAGGCGTTGCAAGTACACCCACACCAATAACAACAGCAAGAGAAACCGCAGGGATTAGACCAAGCTTATCAATCGCAAGGAAGCTAACCGCTTCTGGGTCCATGGCAGAGTACAGGTTATCCAAGCCGCCAATGTGTTGCACAGACAGTACCGCCATTAGGATGAAGCCAACAAACAAGATGATAGCTTGAATGGTGTCCGTCCAAACCACCGCAGTGTAGCCGCCAATAACCACGTAAATAGTAAACGCTGCTGCGATGATCATCTTCGCAGTGCTCAGCTCAATATCAGCAATCCACGCTAGGTACATACCACCACCAAGGATGTGTGCGCCCAACCAGCCAATAGAAGCGATAAAGATAAGCAGACCAACCACGTTCTTCACGATGCGGTTTGCACCTACGTAGTATGCGAGCTCTTCACTCATGGTCATAAAGTTGAGTTTACGAACTGGCGCGAACCACAGCGCCAATAACAAGATACCAATTGCGCCGCCAATGCCGTAAAGCGCACCAGCCCAACCGTTTGAATAACCAAAGCCAACCGCGCCCATACTTGAGCCCGTGCCAACCATGGTTGCTACCGTGGTACCTAATACGAGGAACAGAGGTAAGCCTCGACCACCGAGTAGAAAGTCTTCACCTGATTTTTGATTGCGAGAGACAAACCATCCCAACCAAATTAAAAATAAGACATACGCACCGAAGCCGGTAAGAAAAAGTGTACTGTTCATTGAACACCTCTCATATCAAAATCCATCTTTCAGATTGATATAATTCCAGCAGCAAGTATTAGATTTTATTCCAGAAATTATCTAATTTTATTTTTATAGCTTTTGCTAAATATATTAGGCACTACTGCTTTATGAAATTATATTTATGTAGGGAGTGAGAGTGCCAAAAAGATAATAACAGGAAAGTAATTATATTTGGCACTCATTAAGTAAAATGTGAACTTTATCGGCGATCTTCGCGGTAGCAAGTCACATCGACTTCGACTTTCACGTCCACCACGAGATCACACACCATGCAAATACGTGCAGGTGGGTGATCACCAAAGAACTCTCTGAACACTTTATTGAACGATTGGAAGTAACGAGAATCCGTTAGTACCACTTTTACGTGCACCACATCAGCTAGCGTGTAGCCTGCTTCTTCCATAATATCGACACAGTTTTGAATCGCTAGGCGAGACTGGTCAACGATACCACCTTCTACCACTTCGCCGTCAGTCATTGGTGTTTGACCCGATACGTATAAGAAGCCGCCCGCTTCTGTTGCACGTGCAAATGGTAAATGTTGACCGCCAGTACCTACGCCGCCTTCTACACCATAACGTTTAATTGACATAATATTCTCCAGTGATAATGCTTAATCTATAAAATTAATTAATTTAATAAGTTATTGATGGGTATTATTTCTATAAATAAATACGCCATTTCTATTTTCGGTGACTTTATCTTTTAAATAAGATAACTCGCCATTTACAAATACAGATTCAATACCTTGCGCGACGGAAATTGGATTTTCGAACGTTGCAGTATCTTTAATTGTATTTGGGTTAAATAAAACCAAGTCTGCGTAAGCGCCTGTTTTTATTTCCCCACGATCTTTCAATTGGTAGCGTGTTGCTGACATCCCCGTCATCTTGTGAATCGCTTCTGCCAATGGGAAAAGCTGTTCTTCACGGCAGTAATGCCCCAAGACTTTCGGGAATGTGCCCCACAAACGTGGATGAGGATGCGGGTCATTTGGTAATCCATCCGAGCCCACCATGGTCAACTTATACTTAAGGACACGTTTGACGTCGTTTTCATCCATGCAGTGATAAACCGCACCCGCAGGTTGCAACGCTTTTGCTGCTTCCATAAGAGGCAGTTGCATCTCGTCAGCAATGTCTTTCAGCATCTTGCCAGCGTGTTCAGGTTTGCTTTCAGACCAAGTGATGAAGATGTCGATTTCATCCGTCACCTGTTTTAAATCCAGCGTTGAAGAACTGGCGGAATATGGGTAGCAATCGCAAGACACGTCTTGATGCTCAGAAACCTTATCCATCAAATCCAGCACTTCTACCGTGCGTCCCCAGTTGCCTGCGCCTGCACATTTCAGATGAGAAATCACCACGGGCACTTTGGCGTACTGCCCAGTTTCAAAGGCTTCTTCCATTGCGCTGATGATTTCTTCAAACTCAGTGCGCATGTGTGTGGTGTAGATACCACCGTGATGACCGAGAATTTCCGCTAAGCGCATCACTTCATCCGCGTTGGCTTGCTTGGCACTCGCATAAGCAAGACCCGAGCTCAAACCCAGTACGCCCTCTTCCATCGCTTGTGCCAGTGTTTGGCGCATTTGCTCGATTTCTTCATCGGTTGCCGTGCGCAGTAAGTCGTCCATCACGTTGTTACGTAAAGTTGTGTGACCGACTAACGCTGCAACGTTGACCGCAGGGTTCGCTGCTTGCACCGCCTTCGCATACTCCGCAAAGGTTGGGTATTTGAAATCTTCCTGCTTGCCCAATAGGTTCATTGGATCTGGCGGAGTATCACTGAGTACCGCAGGGCTCGCGCTAATTCCGCAATTGCCTACGATTACCGTCGTCACGCCTTGGCTGATCTTTGGCAAGCAGTCAGGGTAACGAATCACATTGGTGTCATCGTGCGTGTGCACATCAATAAATCCCGGAGCCAACGCAAGACCCTGACCGTTGATAACCTTCTTTGCAGAAAGCTCGTCTAGCTGCCCTACTTGCTCAATACGATCTTGACGAATCGCAACATCAGCAATGAATGGTGCTGCACCCGTACCGTCAAATACCTCTACGCTTTTGATAATGGTATCGAACAACATACTTCACTCTCTTCGTCCGTCGTTAACATGATTCCATCTTAATAATTCTTGAAACTTAAACAGTGAAGAAACACACAAAAGACTCAGATTTGTTTGATACTTTCTAACATATTATTTATGGTAGTTAGCAACAAACACTTAATATCAATCACTTAGACCATGTTAGAAGTAGGTACGCCATGAAAGACAATCGCCAAAAGTGTGATAAAAACTATCATAATGAGTGTGTTACCACGCCAGGTTACGGAGAGAAGGCTCAACCTGTTGCGTGCAATTCCGATGGGTTACACAGTTTGATCCGTGAAGAGATCACCCTGCCCGCAGCGGTGATCAAATCTTCTTCATTGAAGAACAACCTCGATTGGATGCAGCGTTTCGCCAATCAGCACAAAGTGAAACTGTCACCGCACGGTAAAACCACCATGACTCCCGCTTTCTTCCAGCAACAATTAGAAAAC
This sequence comes from Vibrio sp. SCSIO 43155, assembly GCF_023716605.1. NCBI lineage: Bacteria > Pseudomonadati > Pseudomonadota > Gammaproteobacteria > Vibrionales > Vibrionaceae > Vibrio > Vibrio sp. SCSIO 43155. The sequence goes on from NZ_CP071853.1 coordinate 1,649,569, forward strand.
GGCGCTTGGGGCATTACCGTCGCAACGCCAGCTCAGGCAGAGGTTGCGGCACTAGGCGGAGCGAAAAACATCATCATGGCGAACCAACTAGTCGGTCGTGCTAACATGACCATCATCGCCAACTTGGTTGAATCCCACGGGGTCAACTTCTATTGCTGTGTGGATTCAAGCCGAAACGTCAAAGCGCTAGAGCGTGCCTTCGCTGAACATCAATTGCCGCTTAATGTACTGATTGAGTTTGGTGTCGAAGGCGGTCGCTGTGGATGCCGTAATCAACAAGATGTGGTTGAGCTCGCCACACTCATCCACCAGCAACCTCACCTTACACTCAAAGGTATCGAGGTTTACGAAGGTGTCATTCATGGTGACAATGCTGAGCAGGACATCCGTAACTTCCTCAACACCACATTAGAAATCGCAGCCCAACTACAAAACGACAAGTTGATTGAGTCTAAACCTCTGGTCACAGGTGCCGGCTCTGCTTGGTATGACGTAGTTTCTGAATGCTTTGCCAACCTAGAAGATTTTGACGCCATCATTCGCCCAGGTTGCTACGCAATTCATGACACAGGCATTTACCTAGACGCACAAAACAAAGTCATGCAGCGCGCTGAAAACAACCAAGGTGCCGCGTGTGACTTAGGTGGTGATCTGGAATCAGCACTAGAGCTTTGGGCTTATGTGATTTCTCGCCCTGAGCCAACCAAGCTAGTTGCCGGCTTCGGTAAACGTGACGTGGCGTTTGATGCTGGATTGCCAATCCCTGAGCGCGCATACCGCGAAGGTGAGTCAATCTCTATTGAAAGTGCGGTAACGACCGCGGTGATGGATCAGCATGCGTTCATCGAAGTAGACGCAAACAGCGACCTTCAAGTGGGTGATATGATTGCCTTCTCAACCTCTCATCCATGTTTAACCTTTGATAAGTGGCGTGCCGTGGCGGTTTGTGATGATGAGTATCAAGTCACTCATTGGGTGAAAACCCGTTTCTGATGATGAGCTTAGTGAGGCTTTTCGTTATACTTCATGCCAAACCAGTGGAGGCGGCACAATCGCCTCCATGCAAAAGATAGGAACACAGCTTGAGTTTAGAAGTCGATATTATCTCTCAAATCACTGAACGTTTCAGTGCGCTGCGCGATGCCGAAAAGAAGGTCGCGAAGTTGATCATGGACGACATTCAAACTGCCGCCAATGCCAGCATTACTGAACTGGCAGAAAGCGCAGAAGTGAGTGAAGCCACTATCACCCGTTTTGCCAAAGCTATTGGCTGTAAAAACGTACGTGATATGAAGATCAAACTGGCACAAACCTTAACGGTTGGACAACGATTCATCCTTGAGCCACCTGATCAAAGTGGCTACCAAGGCATTTATGAGTCGATCAAGCAATCCCTTGATGTAAACCGCAGTTTGATTGTTGAAGAAGATATCGACACTGCTGTGAACTGGTTGCACAACGCAAGGCAAGTAATCTGTATTGGTATGGGTGGCGGCTCAACCATTGCAGCACAGGAGATGCAGCATCGCTTATTCCGTCTCGGCTACCCTGTTGTGGCGTACAACGATGGCTTGTTATCGCGCATGATTGCGGCGACGGCAGACGCGAATGATGTGTTGGTGATGATCTCAGCCACTGGCTATACCCCTGCCATCATAGAAACCGCGCAATTAGCCAAGCAGTACGGCGTAAAAGTCATTGTGATTACTCCAAAAGACACGCCTTTGACTGAGCAAGCCGATTTGGTTCTGCCTATTGAACACCAAGAGACGGACTTCATCTACAAGCCATCCGCTTCTCGCTACGCGATGTTGGCTTTGGTTGATGTACTTTCGATGGCATTAGCCGTTAATCATAAGCGACGCTCACGCGATAAACTTCGTCGACTCAAAGTTGCCCTTGACTCTTACCGTGGCGGTTTGGAAAGACAGCCTCTCGGGGATTAAACCGAGGTAACTCATATCGATGACAGTCGAATCCGGAAACGACAAAGCCCGATATTCAACATCGGGCTTTTGTTTATTCGCTACTTGGTAAAGGGACGATTGAAAGATATCAACGACTCACCATGCTATATACAAGTGACTTCAAGATGCAGCATTCAGTAGTATTCGCCCCAAGAGCAATCATGCAAATCAGAGATTATGTAGCTTCTTAGTGAGTTGATTTTAAAATTGAAGACTACTTGCTTGCAGACATTTCGGCTGCGGTCGCTGTAAGTGATATAACCTTCACTGTAAGCCCGCTTACCGTTGGTCGAGGTAATGTCGGCATTGAGTTCTAGATGAGCTTTGTGCTCTTCTACACGCGCCATCATCTCATGTACGTCAAGCCACTCTTCACGATTGGCCATTTGGATCAGCATCGATTCCGCCTGTGTTTCTAGCTTTTGCGGATAAACGTAAAAACGGTTATAGGCAAAATAGGCGCTCATTAAAATAAGTATTAACACTGCTGAGGTAGTTCTTGTCATACAAGTTGCCTCTTATCATTATGAATTTCTGCTTTTCTCTATATTCTCAGTATAGGAAGCGGATGGAGTTTAGGTTAAAGAATTCACCCAAATAACAACTTAAGGTCAGAGTCCGTCAATTCCATGACAAGCCACACCGCGATTTAACCTAATTCTAAATAACTAGACACTTTGCCAATAAAAAGTACTAACTCATTGCCCGATTAGAGTCGTCACCAACCTGTGATCAGAACCATTCGGTTGATTTGTCGATGCTCTTGAGCAGATCATCCGATTTGAGTTTTCTGACTTAAGCCAGAGGTGATCAATCCCTATCATGGCGAAAGCAGGAACCGGCAAGCCTTTCACTGATGTTGGCCAACTGGCTACGGGTTGAGTTTGGAAACGAGAAAACAGCCCATTAAACCTCGGGCTTGCAGCAGAAAGATTGAAATCCCCTATCACGATCATTTCCGGTGTTGGGTACAAATCAGTAAGGGTTTCTATGGTTCGAATCAGGGCATTACGGCGTTGCCATAACGGCTCAGTTCTTGGCGAAGGAGGATGCGCCGGCAACAGGGTAATAGGGTTGTCCACTTGCCATGTTGCTCGAATCACCTCTTGACCATCTGGGGTGTGATAAACCGAAACTGGCTCCAAAGGATAACGGCTCAAAATCATCTGATTTGATGGATAACCAACACCGCGCTGGCCGCCGTAATAGAAAGGATAAACATCGTCGAGAAGATGAAGTTTCTCCCCCACTTGAGGCGAGAGCTCTTGCATCACCACCAAATCTGCAGGGTGTTTAAGCAAGTAATTGATGAACTGATTGATGTCCGGATTTTCGTAGAACAGGTTGAATTGGACTATTGTCAGCGGATTTTCGCAGGTTTGGTTGTTTGTGATTTGAGAGGGTAAGGGAAACGCAATAGAAGCGAAGCCGATTAAAGCAGAGAAAATGGCTTTCGCCCAGTGACGACAAACCAAAAGTACCAGAGCAAAACCTAGGTAGACGAATAAAAGGAGAGCGGGAATCGAGGTTAGATTCTCCGCCCACCAAATATCATGATATTGCCTTGCCACCAGCCAAATTGAAGCAGGTAAAAACAACACAATCCATTTAATAACTCTCAGCACACGCACGGCTCATTTAGCGATTACATATCATAAGCTTATATGTAATCGCCCAACTCGCCAGTGCGCTGCTGAACTGTATCTAAACAGATTGGTTTAAATGGAATGAACCGCTTCCGTTGCAGGCTATGTAAGCAGCGCTTTTTCGCTCACTTCGACTTTAACCGCAGCGACCTTGAACTCAGGGATCTTCGCATGCGGGTCAGTTGCCGTTGTCGTTAGGCGGTTGACTGGCGATTCAACAAAGTGGAAAGGAATGAACACCACACCTTTTTGAATCCGCTTGGTCACAAAGGCATCAATCTCAATGCTGCCGCGACGTGTAGACACCGTCAGACGCTGACCATTACTGATGCCAAGCGCTTCTGCGTCTTCCACGCTCACCATCGCACGTGGACCAGCAAGGTTATCCAACCCTTTGGTTTTGCGCGTCATGGTGCCAGTGTGGAACTGCTCAAGTACACGACCTGTAGTAAGCACCAGTGGGTACTCTTCATCTGGCAGCTCAGCCGCATAACGGAACGGTACGCCCACCATTTGCCCTTTACCACGAGTAAACTGAGTTTGGTGCATGATGCGAGTACCGGCAGGGTTGTTCTTGTTGCTCGGCCACTGCACACCGTTTGGCGTAATGGCATCCCAACGAAGACCCGCGTATTGAGGCGTCACTCGTGCGATTTCATTGGTGATATCAGACACGCAATGGTAATCCCAATCACTGCCCATGGCATTGGCGATTTCTTGGATAATCCACCAATCTTCTTTCGCTTCACCCGGCGCCGTTACGACAGGATTCACACGCTGAACACGACGCTCCGTATTGGTGAAGTGACCCGCTTTCTCTGCAAACGAGCAAGAAGGCAGAACCACATCCGCGTATTGCGCGGTTTCCGTTAAGAAGATGTCTTGAACCACCAAGAAATCGAGCGCTTCTAAACCTTCAATCACATGCGCTTGGTTCGGGTCACTCAACACTGGGTTCTCACCCATGATGTACATACCACGAACGTCACGATGGCAAGCCGCATCAATGATTTCTGTCAGGGTTAGACCTTGCTCAGAAGGCAGATTTGGTGCGTTCCATTCAATCGCAAACTTCTGACGCACAATTGGGTTGTATACCTTTTGATAGCCCGGGAAGCTGTTTGGCAAAGCGCCCATATCACACGCGCCTTGCACGTTAGATTGACCACGTAGCGGGTTAATACCACCACCTTCAATACCGATGTTGCCACACAGCAATTGCAGGTTAGCGATAGAACGCACGTTGTCATGACCTGTCGTGTGCTGAGTGATACCCATCGAGTAGTAAACAGCCGTACGATCTGCCGTACCGATCATGCGCGCCATTGCTTGAATGTCTTCGGCTTTTACGCCCGTAACCAACTCCACTTTATCGAGGTTGTAAGCTGGTGACATTACTTCTTGCAACAAGGTATCAAAGCCGTCGACACGTTCTTCGATGTACTCTTGATCGTACCAACCGTTCTTGATGATCTGCTGCATGACGCCGTTCAGGAGCATCACATCCGTGCCCGGACGGTGCGCCATATACAGCTCTGCATGCTCTGCCATATCGACACGTTTCGGGTCAGCCACAATCAAACGAGCGCCGTGGTGACGAATTGCTTGTTTGATATGTGAAGCGATAATCGGGTGCGCCGATGTGGTATCCGAACCAATAATAAAGATCACATCAGAGTGCTTAATGCTTGGAATGTCGTTGGTCATTGCACCACTACCCAGTGACGCCTCAAGACCAGTTACACTCGATGCGTGACACAAACGCGCACAGTGGTCGACGTTGTTAGTGCCTAGTTCACGACGGACAAATTTTTGGAACGCGTAGTTGTCTTCGTTGGTGGTTTTCGCTGAAGAGAAACCCGCTAATGCGTTGCTGCCAAAATCTTGCTTGATGCCAGAGAACTTGCTCGCAATCAGTTGAATCGCCTCTTCCCAACTTGCAGGCTGCAACCAACCATCTTTACGAATCAATGGCGTGGTAAGACGCTCTTCACTGCCAATGAAATCAAAACCAAAGCGCCCTTTCACACACAGCATGCCTTGGTTCACCGGCGAGTCACCGCCTTTCACGTAACGAATCGTATTGGTTGCTTCGTCCACGAACATAGTCAACTTACAGCCCACACCACAGTATGTACAAATGGTGTCGACCGCTTTCAGATCTTCAGTACGACCTTGCGAACGGTCACGACTATCGACCATCGCACCCGTTGGACACACTTGAACGCACGCGCCACATTGCACGCAGTTCGAATCACCCATTAGGGTTAAGCCATTCTTGTTACTTCCAAAGTGTGGACGATCATCAGGACGTAATGCGGGACGACCTTGTTTATCGCACACGAAGTTCAGTACACCGTGCACGGCTTTGTCGCGACACGCTTGGATGCACTGACCACAGCTAATACAGCGGTTAGCATCAAACTCAATAAACTCAGAGCTGCGGTCAACTTCGTACTTATGACGCAAGTCTTTCGCACGAAGATCTAACCAATCTTGATGTGATTTAATCTGCAAGGAGAAGTCAAAGCTCTGCTCAGCTTCATATTCGGTGGAGTAATCTCGCAACGCACAATCGGTATTTGCCTGACAGCCACATTCAAGGCAGCGTGCTGCTTCTTTCATCGCTTCTTCGTTATCAAAGCCCAACTCCACTTCAGCGAAGCTTTGCTCGCGTTGTGCTGGAGTCAGTTCAGGCATGATAGATCGAGCGACTTTCTGGATGTTCTCGAAGTGAAGCGGATCGACTTGAGAGAGTTTCTTCTCTTTGCGCGAGTTGAACGCCGCCTTTGGCATATCTGCCATATCGCCATTCAAAAACAGATCAATGGCTTTTGCCGCAACACGACCATCACCCACCGCTTCAACTGCCGTTGCTGGACCACGGCGGAAATCACCAATACTGAAGATATTGCCCGTGCCGGTGTGCATGGTCTTTTCATCTGCATCAGAGGTGTTCCAGCGCGTAAGTGGAATCGACAAATCTTCACCTTCGAGGAAGCTCAGATCTGGCTTTTGCGATACTGCTGCAATCACGGTGTCGAACTCTTCGGTAAAGAACTCGCCAGTTGGTTTAGGGCTGCGACGACCAGATGCATCCGGCTCACCCAACGCCATGCGCTCTAGACGAATCGCACTCACGCGTCCGGTTTCATCGGCAAGGTTTTCTGCGGGGTTGGTCAAGAAGTGGAATTTCACCCCTTCGTGTTCCGCTTCGACAATCTCGTAGTCTTCTGCCGGCATTTCGTCACGGGTACGACGGTAAATCAACGTGGTGTCTGCACCAGCGCGACGCGCAGTACGAGCACAGTCAATTGCCGTGTTACCACCACCGATCACCGCGACTTTCTGACCCGTTACATAGTTTTGCTCGGTAACGTAATCTTTTAGGTAATCAACGCCTAAGTAGCAACCTTCAAGTTCGCTACCAGTGTAATGCATTTCAACCGCTTGAGACGCGCCGACAGCCAAACACACTGCGTCGTATTCTTCGCTCAATTGAGAAAGCGTGAAATCCACACCCAGCTTTTGATTAGTGTGAACTTGCATGCCATTACGGCACATCAGTTCGATTTCTTTATCGAGAATGTCTTTTGGCAAACGGTATTCAGGAATACCGTAACGCAACCAACCGCCCGCTTTTGGCATGGATTCAAAGACCGTAACGTCGTAGCCTTCGTTCGATAAGTAATAGCCAGCCGTTAGACCACCAGGGCCACTGCCGACGACGGCAATGTTCAAACCTTTGCTTGGTTTCTTTTCTGGTACGTAGGCTTCATGCGCAGACAAATCCGCATCCGCGGCATGACGTTTTAGCTGACGAATTGCAATAGGCTCATCGACTAACGAACGGCGACATTCGCTCTCACAAAATGCAGGGCACACACGACCAATCGATAACGGCATAGGAAGCGTACGCTTAATCACTTCAATCGCTTTTTGATGATCGTTCTGTGCGATGTGATAAAGGTACGATTGTATATCTACGCCTGCTGGACACGCGGTTTTACATGGCGCTTCACAATCGGCGTAATGGTCCGTCATGATGCGGTTGAGTGCATTTCTGCGGTGCTCGCTTAATTGTTCTGATTGCGTGACCACATTAAGGCCGCGGTAAATTTCGAGTTCACACGCACGCTTAGTACCGCCGCTTTCGACTTCAACTACACACAAGTCACACGGTACTTTTTCATTACTTTTGTTCATTCCGCACAGCGATGGGATTTCGACCCCACACACTTTTGCTGCTTCTAAAAGGGTTAGACCCTCTTCTACAATTCTATATTTTCCATCGATGACAATTTCTATCATGCAACCCCCGCAGCAAAGCAAATCCAAATCTGCACAAGTAAAACCATGCATTCTATAAGGATAATCATTTGTAAGACAAGTTAGTGTGATGTAAAACTTATAAACCACATTTTTCACGTGTCATAAAAAGCGAGGGCTTCTTTCGCTAACTTTCAACACTCGGTGTTTAACAAACGTTTTACTCCCTCGAAAGTGCGGAAACTGAAGGGTTGGACTATTTTGATAATAAGAGTAATAAATGATTGACCTTACCCTTAGGTTAACCTTTAGAATCGAAGGGTTTTCATCATTTTCATCAAACACATGGGAAAGGGTATGCACTTAAAATCGCTGCATACAATCTGGTTAACTCTCTTCACGACGCTAGTACTATTGGTATCTAGTGTGGCGAACAGTGAGCCGTTGATGAATATTCAAATGATGTCTACTGGCATGGCTCACCATCCTTCTATGATGAGTGACAGCGAACACTGCGGTATGCCTGGCATGATGGACGTCTCCATGACTGACGCTTCTATGTCCGAAGATGGAGATGCAAGAGAAACCAGCATGAACTGTGGTGGAGGCTCTGGCATGGTTCATACCTGCTGTACTGCCGCGTGTACGATAGTTTTCGTCCCCCTACCGAATCCTGTCAATAGCCCGATGCCCGTCGTCTATCGCGCAACTATTACTCCTGAAGTTGCTTCCCCAGTCGTACACGTCAGCCGCGACCTATACCGACCTCCTATAGCCTAAATCCGTCCTAGCATTCGACCCTGCGCGTGTATCGCAGGTTGTTTTAATGCGCCTGAACGATGAGGTAACAAGGCTTTACTGTTCCCGCAATAAAATCCGCACCTCCATCGATCCGGCGAACACTGGATTTAGATTATGGATATCAAACCATACCGCTTAGCTGCACCTATTTTTATGGTGGCTCTGGTCGCTGCGCCAACCTTGGTTAACGCCGCAGGTAAAGAGACGCACGCAGCGCAAAATTCCGCATCAAGTGAGCGAGCTTCAACGACCAAGCTTGCCCAACTGATCAACGTCGCTTTGAGTAACGATGGCAATCGTAAGCAATACTCAGCGCAATCTGCAGCCATGCGTGAAACGGGCGTCGCGAGCGCGACCTTGATGGACCCAAAACTGAAAGTGGGTTTTGGTGGCTTGCCTGTCGACAGCTTCAAATTCGATGAAGACCCAATGACCAACATCTCCGTTGGTTTAATGCAACAGTTTGAGCGTGGCTCTACGCTTGATTTACAGCAGAAGAAAGCTAATCAACAAGCCGACGGCCTTGGGCTTCAAGTTCATGCTCGTGAGCTTGAGGTAGCCAACAGCATGACTCAACTTTGGTTAGAGCTTGGTTACCAGCAACGCGCGGAGCAAATCATGCTTGAGAACCGCAAGTTGATGAAGGAGATGGAAAGCTTTATTCAAACCAACTATTCGATTGGTAAGAGTGAAGCGCAAGACCTACTCAACGCTCAATTACAAGTCAGCAAGTTGGATGAGAAACTGCAAGCCAACGCACAAATGCAACGTCGTCTTATCTCTCAACTCTCCGAATGGTTGGGGTCAGATTGGTTGGCAAACGAACAGGCTTTGCACGCGAGCAACCAATTGAACTGGGACACACTGAACAGCAAACTTGCTGCGAGTCAGAATTCCACCAAGCATTATCAGCAACTCAGCCAACACCCGATGGTTAAGATGGCCGACGTCAGCATTTCTGCAAATAAAACGCAGGTGGAAATTGCTGAGCAAGCCTACAACCCGCAGTTTGGCGTCGAAGTAATGTACGCCTACCGCCAAGCCGAAAACATGATGGGTGAGCCCGCCTCTGATTTGGTTAGCGCTTACCTCACCATGGACATTCCACTGTTCACAGGTGACCGCCAAGATCGCAATCTCGCGGCCGCTCAATACCAAGTTGGCGCGGCACAATCGCAAAAAGACACCTTACTAACGCAGATGAATGCCAAGGTGAACACTTTGCTGGTTGATCGCGGCAACTTAACCCAACGCTTAGAACGTTATCAATCCACCTTATTGCCTCAAGCGAAAGCGCGCATTCAAGCCGTCGAGCGGGGTTATCAAAACAACACAGCGCAGTTTAACGATGTGATTTCTGCCACGACTGACGAGTTGGCTCTGCAATTAGAGCAACAACGTCTGCTGACCGATCTCAACATCGCAAACAGCAATTTAGCCACCCTACTCGGTGGTTTCGACTACCAAGTGGCTTCACCGGAAGCTCGCTCTATTTCGACATATTAATTTGTGATTCCCCAAGACAGTTGGGGCTACAGCTAGGCGGCAAACGAGAGAATCCCATGAGCACTTTCCCTTATAAACCAAGGGATCTTCTATGTGATTTGGGTGAACGAGAGCAGGCAACAACGCTGTAGCGTCAAATGTGAAGGGGAAAATAAGGTAAAACAATGAAAACATTTAAGATTGCAACCATCGCGCTGATTGTTGGTGGTGCTTTAGGGTTTGGTGCTAATCATTTTCTTACGAGCTCGGCTCACGACATGAGTGCGATGGGTGGCGAGTCTGCTGCAAACTCTAATGACCCGCTTTACTGGGTTGCCCCAATGGATCCGAATTACAAACGCGACAAACCGGGTAAATCCCCAATGGGCATGGATTTGATCCCGGTTTACGCAGAAGACCTATCCGGTGAACAAGACGCATCAGGTACTGTGACTATCGACCCTTCAATAGAAAACAACCTCGGGGTTAAAACCGCAAACGCAACACTACAACAGCTATCACCACGCATCGAAACGGTTGGCTATATTGCCTTTGATGAAAGTCTGTTATGGCAAACCAACGTTCGTGTGGCGGGTTGGGTAGAAAAACTCTACATCAATGCCGTGGGTGAGAAAGTGAAGAAAGGCGATGTGCTTTTCACGCTCTACTCTCCTGAACTGGTTAAAGCACAAGAAGAATTGCTGAATGCGTACCGCACTGGCCGCAAAGGTCTTGTAAAAGGCGCGACCGAACGCTTGGTAACGCTTGGTGTTGACCGCGCTCAAATCAAATCCATTACTCGTAGTGGTAAAGCATCGCAAACCATTGAAATAAAAGCGCCTGCTGATGGCGTTATCGCGAGCTTAAACGTGCGTGAAGGTGGCTATTTATCCCCTGCTCAAGCGGTGATCAGTGCAGGTCCTTTGGACAATGTTTGGGTTGATGCAGAAGTCTTTGAGCGTCAAGCGCACTGGATGAAAGCGGGTTCTCAAGCCACGATGACCCTTGACGCGATTCCGGGCAATGAATGGCAAGGTGTCGTGGATTACGTGTACCCAATCCTCGATCCGAAAACACGTACGTTGCGTGTACGTCTTAAATTCCCTAACCCAGATGGCGCATTGAAGCCAAACATGTTCGCCAATATTGCCTTACAACCTGTCACTGACGACGCAGTGTTAACGATTCCTAAATCATCTGTTATCCGCTCTGGCGGTATGACTCGCGTTGTTCTGGCTGAAGGCGACGGCAAATACCGCTCAGCTCGAATTGGAGTTGGCCGCGAAGCTGGCGAACAAATCGAAGTATTACAAGGACTTAAACAGGGCGACAAGATCGTTACTTCATCTCACTTCATGCTCGATTCTGAATCAAGCCAGTCGGCGGATCTGTCTCGCATCAATGGTGTAGAAGCAGCGGCAGAAACAGCATGGGCCAAAGGTGAGATCACGGATGTGATGAAAGATCACCGCATGCTGACCATCAACCACCAGCCTGTACCAGAATGGGATTGGCCGGGCATGGTAATGAACTTCACTTTCGCAGATGGCGTTGAAATGGGTGACTTGAAAAAAGGTCAGGCTATCGAATTTGAAATGCAAAAGACGGAGTCCGGTCAGTACCAAATCATCGACTATAAGGCAGACAACAGCGTCATTGCCGCAGAAGTTTGGCTAACTGGTGACATTAGCATGCTGATGGCTGATTTTGGCATGATCACCTTAAACCACCTACCGGTTGCAGAATGGAACTGGGATGCTGGCGAGATGAACTTCTCTGTGGGTGAAGACGTTGATCTATCGGGTTTTGAAGAAGGACAGAAAGTTCGGTTTCTAGTTGAAAAACAAGGATCTGACTACGTTCTTAAACAGCTAATTCCTGCAACAATAGCCGTCGAGGGTTAATTATGATCAATGCTATTATTCGTTGGTCACTGAGCAACCGATTCCTAGTGTTGGTCGCGACCTTAGCCCTTGTATTAGGCGGACTTTACAGTGTAAAGAATACGCCTGTTGATGCGATTCCGGATCTTTCTGATGTGCAAGTGATCATCAAGACAAGCTATCCGGGGCAAGCTCCTCAAGTCGTTGAGGATCAAGTTACTTACCCACTCACCACCGCCATGCTTGCCGTGCCGGGTGCTGAGACAGTTCGTGGCTACTCCTTCTTTGGTGATTCTTACGTTTATATCATTTTCAACGATGATACCGACATGTACTGGGCACGTTCACGCGTGTTGGAGTACTTAAGCCAAGTAGCACCAAAGCTGCCACCGAACGCAAAACCAACCCTAGGTCCTGATGCAACGGGCGTGGGCTGGGTTTACAGCTACGTATTACAAGACAAAACCGGCAAGCATGATTTGGCGGATCTTCGCAGCCTGCAAGACTGGTTCTTGAAGTACGAATTGCAAACCGTGGATGGCGTTTCTGAAGTCGCTACCGTGGGCGGTATGGTGAAGCAGTATCAAGTGCAGATTGATCCTGCTAAGCTGCGTGCGTACAACCTCACTTTGCAACAAGTGAACATGGCAATCCAAAACGGCAACCAAGAAACCGGCGCGTCCGTTATCGAAGTTGCGGAAGCCGAACACATGGTTCGTACCACGGGTTACCTAACCAGCATTGAAGACATCAAGTCACTGCCGCTAAAAGTCACTGAGAAAGGCACGCCGTTGCTATTAGGTGATATCGCAGACATTAACCTTGGCCCACAAATGCGCCGTGGTATCTCAGAGCTGAATGGCGAAGGTGAAGCTGTGGGTGGTGTTATCGTGATGCGCTTTGGTGAAAACGCCAGTGAAGTGATTGCGAAAGTCAAAGACAAACTCGCAGACTTACAACGCAGCCTACCAGAAGGCGTGGAAATTGTTGCAACCTACGACCGTTCTACCCTTATCGATTCAGCGGTAGAAAACCTCTGGAAGAAGCTTGCAGAAGAGTTCATCGTCGTCGCGATTGTGTGTGCGTTGTTCCTGTTCCACATTCGTTCTTCGTTGGTTATCGCTCTGAGCCTACCGGTCGGCATTCTCACTGCGTTTATCGTAATGCATTGGCAAGGCATCAACGCCAACATCATGTCCCTTGGTGGTATCGCGATTGCCATCGGTGCCATGGTAGATGGTGCAATCGTGATGATTGAAAACGTTCACAAGCACATTGAACGAACGCCACTGACCGAAAAAAACCGCTGGCAAGTAATTGGCAAAGCCGCAGAAGAGGTCGGCGCACCGCTGTTCTTCTCGTTGCTGATCATTACACTTAGCTTCGTACCGGTGTTCGCCTTAGAAGGTCAGGAAGGCAAGATGTTCTCGCCGCTTGCGTTCACTAAGACTTACGCCATGGCAGCGGCAGCAGGTTTGGCAATCACACTCGTCCCTGTTCTTATGGGCTACTTCATTCGCGGTAAGGTGTTACCGGAACACAAAAACCCGGTTAACCGCAGCTTGGTCGCGTTGTACCGCCCGCTGTTGAATACCAGCTTAAAATACCCTAAGACCATGATTGTTATTGCATTAGGTCTAATGGCGTCGGCTTACTACCCAACCAGTAAACTGGGTAGCGAGTTCATCCCACCGCTGGATGAAGGCGACTTGATGTACATGCCAACGACCTATCCGGGTATCTCGATTGGTAAAGCGCGCGAGCTTCTGCAACAAACCAACAAGCTGATCAAAACCGTTCCAGAAGTGAAAACCGTATGGGGCAAAATTGGCCGAGCTGAGACCGCAACCGATCCAGCACCACTCACCATGATTGAAACCGTGATTCAGTTGAAGCCACGCGATCAATGGCGTGAAGGGGTAACAACCGAGTCACTGCGCAAAGAGTTCGACAAGCTGGTTCAGTTCCCTGGTCTTACTAACGCTTGGGTAATGCCGATCAAGACCCGTATCGACATGCTGGCAACGGGTATCAAAACCCCTATCGGCATTAAGATCGCCGGACCCGATCTGAAAGTGATTGAGAAGATCGGTTCTCAGTTGGAGCCAATTCTTAATGGCGTACAAGGCACGGCATCGGTTTACGCAGAACGTGTAGCAGGTGGTCGTTATGTCACGATCGACATTAAACGTCGTGCAGCGGCGCGTTACGGCTTGAGCATCAAAGACGTTCAGCAGGTGATCTCGACCGCGGTGGGCGGCATGAATGTAGGTGAAACCATCGAAGGCTTGGAGCGTTACCCAATCAACGTTCGTTACCCACAAGACTACCGTGATTCAGTGGTTAAACTGCAAAACCTGCCGTTAGTGACACCAAATGGCGCCCGTATTGCGCTGGCTGATGTAGCGGACATTCGTTACGAAGACGGCCCTCCGATGATCAAGACAGAAAATGCGCGTCCAAACGGCTGGGTATTTGTCGACATTGATGGGCGTGACCTTGGCTCTTACGTCGTGGAAGCACAGCAAGTCGTGGCTGATCAATTGGAACTTCCTGCGGGTTACTCGCTGGCTTGGTCTGGTCAATACGAATACATGGAGCGTGCGAAAGATCGCTTGAGTGTCGTGGTACCAATCACCATCGCCATCATTATGCTGCTGCTTTACTTTAGCTTCCGTCGCGTTGGCGAAGTAATGATCATCATGCTTACCCTACCGCTCGCTATGGTCGGTGGTTTATGGCTCATGCATATCCTCAACTACAACTTCTCGATTGCCGTTGGGGTCGGCTTTATTGCCCTAGCAGGTGTCGCGGTTGAAATTGGGGTCATCATGCTCGTCTACCTCAACCAAGCATGGCACTACAAAAAGCTGGATGCGGAAGAGAGTCAACAGAAGCTTGAAGCGAAAGACCTAACTGATGCTATTCGTGAAGGTGCAGGCCTGCGTGTTCGCCCAGTAATGATGACGGTACTGACGGTCATTATTGGTCTGATTCCGATCATGTACGGCGAAGGCACAGGGTCAGAAGTGATGCAACGCATCGCCGCACCAATGATTGGCGGTATGGCATCAGCACTGCTGCTGACGCTGTTAGTGCTTCCAGCCATCTTCAAGCTGTGGAAACAACGTGAGTTGCGCCCAAACAACTCAACTCCGAGCCAAACAAGCACGCAAACTGGCAACCAAATCGAAAACGCCGACAGCACAGGTCGCACTGGCAACAAGGCTTAATCCCTACCTTCCCCTCAATCAATTCGTTTGGGGGGAAGCAACCAAGTTATTAATGAATTAAAACAAGGATATAAAAATGAAAAAGACACTAATCACTCTTGCTCTAGCCCTAACAACAACGACTGCGTTTGCCCAAATGGATCATTCAAACATGGACCACGCGAACATGGATCATAGCAACATGAAGCATGAAAATATGGACCACGGCAGCATGAAGATGGACCACAGTAAAATGGACCATTCAAACATGATGGATATGCCGGGCATGTCGGCAGTTGGTATGCCTGCAAAAGGGGCAAAGCCAGACAAAGTGGTACACGTTATCTTAGGTGATGACATGACAATCAAGTTCAAGAAGGACGTTAAGATTGAGCCAAACGATGTGGTGCAGTTTGTAGTCATGAACACGGGTAAAATCGACCACGAGTTCACTATCGGTTCTGCCAAAGAGCAGCTAGAACATCGTGAAATGATGAAGACAATGACTGGTGGGCACATGCACGACTCAGGCAATTCTGTGACGGTAGAACCGGGTAAAGCGAAGCAGTTGCTGTGGCATTTCCACGGTGACAACAACGTTGAGTTCGCGTGCAACATTCCGGGTCATGCGGAAGCTGGCATGGTTAAAAGTATCGAGCTGTAGTATCAAATCAGATATACAAAAGGAGCTGTTCATTCAGCTCCTTTCTCATTCAATAACGATTTTTATCTCATTACAAACAGCTCTTCGTGATAGCTTCTTTCAATATTAAATTGACACGCCTCGAGCTCTTTTTTCAATGTTTTTGAGAACGCTTCAGGTCCACAGAAGTACATTTCATACTGATTTAAATGACCACATTGCACGATGATACGCTCAGCATTTAAACGTGGTGCTTTCAGTGTGTCTATCACATGCAAGTTGACGTTGGCTTGGTGAGCAAGGTGCCATAGCTCATCAACTAAATGGCTATCCACACCACGTGTACAATAAAACAAGTGCACGTTATTGTTACTCGCTTTCGTTTTTAATGCTTCCAAAGCAGCAAAGAAAGAAGCAATACCTACCCCACCAGCAACCCAAATTTGCGGTTTATCTAAATCAAATGCTAAACGACCGTAAGGACCTTCTATCGTGACTGCGTCCCCATTTCGCACTCGTTCATAAAGCCCAGTGGTAAAGTCGCCCAGCTCCTTGATTAAGAAACGCAGTTCGTTACTTTCACTACCGGATACGATGGTAAATGGATGCGCATCTTCGTCACCAAAACGCAAGTAGGCAAATTGCCCCACATTGTGCCCTTGCCAAGACGCGTCTGGTTTTAAAACTAACTCCATCACCTCTGCTTGTGGGAAGTAACGTGTAGAAGTCACCATAGCGGAGTGTTTATTCCGACGTCCAACCAAGCCAAACAAACTGTAAAGTGCGGCGATCGAGCCAACGACTGCAAAGGCGACCGTAACGTAGTAAACAGGCTCACCCCAGTACGCGCGTTTTAACAACAGCACGGAATGGATAGCAATCAATAGATAAGCAGCCGACATCAAACGGTGAGAGAGTTTGAACGGTTTGTATTTTATCGCACTCCACAAAGAAACCACCAACAACACCAACAGTAAGTAGAAGCCCCACTCACCAAGGCTCTGCCCAAATTCACGTAGACCACTAACCCAAGCTTCAATACCAGACAAATTACCAGCAGGTCCTGCTCCTGAGTGTTTTACTGGTCTCGCCAATACTCCCGACATAACCAACCATTTCGGCACTTGATACCAAAGCCAGTGCACAATACCCAATGCAACACCGCTAATACCTAACCATTTATGCACTCGATACGCTTTGTCCATGCCATGTAGCCAGTTTTCAACCACAGGCAGACGCATTGCCAACACCATGGTGACCGACATCAACATCAAAGACAAAATGCCTGAATATTGGATCATGGCAGATCGCCATTCAAAGACATTGCTGGAAGAGAAAAGCTGCGGCTCCATCGCAAACCATAATACGGACATCACGGCGATCATTGCCCAGATGATATTGCGGATTGTTTTCATGATTGGTTACTCGGTTAATCGACAACTTTACTTTAGTCCTTCACATGTAAAACAACGTCAATAAGCGTAAAAACGGGTAAAGCTTGGCATATGCAAAGATTCCTACAGAAAAAAGACATGAATCTAACAGTTATTAGAGTATTCACTCGTTATAGTTCCGGGTAATGTCACCAGAGTAAGAACTGGTATTAATAACACTAAGAAAATCAACGATGAAAAAGCTATTTCTGCTGCTCGGATTGTTAGCCTGTTCAAGTGCAACTTACGCCGCCAAAATCAATGAAGACCTCGCTGCAATAGAAGAACATATCTCAGGTCGCATCGGTGTTTCGGTTTGGGATACACAAACCGATGAGCATTGGGATTATCGTGGCGATGAGCGCTTTCCCATGATGAGCACCTTCAAAACACTCGCATGTGCGACCATGCTAAATGACATGGATAATGAAAAGCTCGATAAGAACGCGACCGCTAAAGTAGAAGAACGCAACATGGTGGTGTGGTCTCCGGTGATGGACCGCATGGCTGGTCAAACGACTCGCATTGAGCATGCTTGTGAAGCCGCGATGCTGATGAGTGACAACACCGCAGCCAACATTGTTTTGCGCAGTGTGGGTGGACCTCGTGGTGTGACAATGTTCTTGCGTACCATTGGAGACAAAGCAACCCGACTTGACCGTTTTGAGCCGAGATTGAATGAAGCGAAACCGGGCGACAAGCAAGACACGACAACACCTAACGCCATGGTAAACACCCTACACACCCTACTAGAAGGCGACGCGCTATCGTATGAATCTCGCATTCAATTAAAGATCTGGATGCAAGACAACAAGGTATCTGACTCTCTAATGCGTTCTGTGTTGCCTAAAGGCTGGTCAATTGCAGATCGTTCTGGCGCAGGCGGTTTTGGCTCACGTGGTATCACCGCGATGATCTGGAAAGAAAATCACAAGCCTGTTTACATCAGTATCTATATCACCGGCACCGATCTGTCACTGCAAGCTCGTGACCAAGTGATTGCTCAGATTAGCCAACTGGTGTTGGACGAATACAAAAATATTTAACACTAACTTTATGATTAACAACGGAGCTCTCAGGCTCCGTTTTTTTATATCTACGATCTTAGTTGACATAGGTAGAACGATCGCTCTACCCTAAAGTAGAACATTCATTCTACCTTAAGAAAACGCTATGTTGAAAGAACAGATCGCCGCCAATTTAGAACAAGCTTTTAGCGAACTTGGGTTTGCAGAGCCGAGTGTCGCGCAGCTCAAAGCCGCTTGTGGCGTGAGCTTGCGAACTTTGTACAAGCATTATCCTTCGAAAGAAGAAATGATCGTTGCCGCACTAGAACACCGTCACCAACGCTACCTGAATTTCCTGTTGGATAACTCTCCACAAACAGGGGTAGAGGCGACTCAGCATATCTTCAGTAAGCTCAAACAATGGATGGAAGACTACGCACCGCATGGTTGCATGTCGATGAACGCGGTTGCGGCATTTCCCGAACACGACATCATCAACCAAACCGTGAAAGCACATAAAGAAGACGTTCGACATTTTTTGGGTAAACAGAGCCTTCGCCAAGACCTCGCCACACAGCTGTTCTTATTACACGAAGGGGTATCCAGCGCTTGGCCGGTACTGGGTAACGAGGCTCTGAACTCTGCGCAACAAGCTGTTTTAAGATTGCTAAAGGAAGATTAATCATGACAACACTACCAACCACAATGAAAGGTGTTCTATTGACCGGTCACGGCGGACCAGAAATGTTGGAATACCGCCAAGATATTCCTGTCCCAACGCCAAAAGAGAACGAAGTGCTGATTCGTGTATCCGCAGCGAGCGTGAACAATACCGATATCAATACGCGTATTGGCTGGTATTCAAAAGGCGACAACAACAGCGAGGATGCAAGTTGGAGCGGCAATGCACTGGTTCTTCCACGCATTCAAGGCGCTGACGTCTGTGGCGAGATCGTTGCCGTGGGTAGTATGGTAGATGAACGCCGCATAGGTGAACGCGTTCTAATTGAGCCTTGCTTAAGCGATGTAAATGGCGAAACCATTAATCCACCTTGGTACTTTGGCTCAGAATGCGACGGTGGATTTGCTGAATACACCGTGGTTTCAGCTACGCACGCATACAAACTAAACACGAATTTGAGCGATGTAGAGCTTGCGTCTTTCCCATGTTCGTACTCAACGGCAGAAAACATGCTCACGCGCTCTCGTGTTGCCAAGGGAGATCGTGTCTTGATTTCTGGTGCTTCCGGCGGGGTCGGTTCTGCAGCGATTCAACTTGCCAAAGCACGCGGTGCCATCGTTATTGCCATCACAAGTCCAAGCAAAAATGAACAAGTGCTAGAACTGGGCGCAGATGAAGTCGTGCCACGCAACGCAAATCTTGTTGAAGCACTTGGCAACAACAGCGTCGATGTGGTGATTGATTTAGTTGCTGGCGACCAGTGGTCACAGTTTCTCGATGTATTACGCCCGAAAGGTCACTACGCGGTCTCAGGTGCCATTGGCGGCGCGATGGTTGAGTTAGATGTGCGCACTCTGTATCTCAAAGATCTCAGCTTCTTTGGTTGTACCGTCCTTGAGCCTGAAGTGTTTGGAAACTTGGTTCATCACATTGAACAAGGCAACATCAAACCATTGGTCGCGCAGACTTTCCCACTTGAAGACATCAACCAAGCGCAAGCGGCATTCCAAGAGAAGGGGCACATAGGCAAGATGGTCCTTACCGTGAAATAATACTGATGATGAAGCAGTACTTATGACGAAACCTGAAGATATATCATATATGTAAGCTATCTCAGGATGAAGATCGGAAAGTAGACTCCAACATGAAAACGGTAGGTTTTGTTTGGCGATGCAACTCAAACACGTACTACCGTTTTTAAGTTCCCGCTTATCTGCAATGAATTTTTAGAGCAAAAACAAATGCTGATAAGGTGATTGGCGCATGTATTGACCCCGAAATCTCCAATCAATTAACTGATTAACGTCAACTCCCCCTTTATCAATTCAAAGCAGTACCCCGCTCAAATCAACAAAACAACGACCATGGCTAACAGGCCACCTTGATAGGTTTTGGTTAATCTTGCTACACACAAAACAAATAACGAAAAGCAGGTAGTTATGCAAGGTGTTACTAATGTTTCTCCTATCAGTCGACCAATCATCTCTACACCAGTTACACAAGCACAAAATCAAGGTCAACTCGGTGGTTTGAGTGTGAGCACACAAACACCGTCAGATGCGATCCGCAATATGATGCTAGAACGTCTTAATAACGTTGTAGCAGCCAACCCAGCACCGATCAGTTCATTATCTCTGAAAAGCGCGACACCAGAACAAAGTGCAGAACCTAGATCAAGGCTACAAAACTTTAAAACAGCAGTACAAACTCTAGGCGATCGTATTTTGCATGCTCTGGTCAGTACGAAAACCGCTTCGTTACGCAATTCAGTAGCAAAACATAACGGCGAGGTAACCATGCAGCTCTCCCAAGTAACGGGCAGCATCAAAAACGCCATTTTGAAAGACACCAATACCTCTGGCGGATGCTGTGAAGCACTCAGCGCACATTGGATGAAGGCAAGAGCGGAAGGTTCTAATTTAGGGGAGCAGTTATTTCAATCAGGAACAGCAAGCGATAAAGGCAAGTTGAATAAAGAGACAATGCAGTCCGTCGCGCAACTGCAAACCGATGGCATGCTTGGCAATCACCAAGAAACTATCACAGAAGGTTGGTTAAGAAGCAATAACATCGAATCGCCTTATAGAGAACTCGGTTCATTATCACGCGTGAGTGGGCAAACAAGCCGTGGCAAAAATGGAGCGGCAGAACTCGCTGCGAAGATCGTTGATAATGGTCCTAAAACATCACTATTTAAGAAGATTGGTCTGGAAGGACCAAGTAATGCACATGCCGTTGCTGCGGCTGTAGATGGGGATAACGTGACGTTCTTTGACCCTAACTTCGGCGAGTTTTCTTTCTCAAGCAAAGAAGATTTCACCAACTGGTTTACTCAGGATTTCTGGCATAAATCAGGCTACGACCTACCAAAATTTGGTTTATCCGGAGAGTTTAGCATCGTCAACTTGGAGGCTAACCATTAATGACAACCACATTCGAGTACCTAGTTAGCAGCTTTTTTGAAAAGAATGGTCTAGAGAGCCCAATCGTAAAAGATGGCATTTACAGTCTGCTGATCAACGAAAAATATCAACTTCACTTCACGCATCAGAATGAAGAGTGGATGGTCCTATATGCAGAGCTGGGTGAGATGAACCCAATATCAGAGCAACTGGCAAAGAGCAATATCTTTGGTGAATATTGGCCTTCTCACGTTGTTTCTCATCAAGAAAACACCGCGGTTTTATGGTCTCAACAACCTATTGCGATGCTTAATGTGGCAGCATTAGAAGCATGGGTAGAGTGCTTTATTCAGGACCTTATCGAAAAACAGGCTGCGATTTCTGATGTGGATCCAACCCCAGAAAACACTCAGCCAACAAATATCCGACCGCATATGATCTCAGTGTAAATACACCCAAATAACCTTGAGATGCTAGCTTCAGCGAGAATGACTTGGGTATAGACTTAGCATAAGTAACGCCCGCGTGATTGGGCGTTACTTATTTGTGGATGGAGCGCGGCAACACCAGATTGCCTTATCTCTTTTACCAGTAAGCAGGACTATCCAAACCTTGCACGCAAGAAGATGTGCCTTGAGTTGGCGTCAACTCACCTGTAAGTGATTGCGCCAGCCAACCATGTGGAAAGCTCAAGGCATGTGGCGCTTTGAACTGTTCCTCGGAGACTTGTTGGAACCCAACGCGCGAATAGAAGTTAGGATCGCCGTAGGTAAATACCAACTCAATGCCTTGCTGTTTTAAGTGTTCCAGACCAAAGTTGATCAAGGCTTGTCCTACGCCTTTTCCTTGGCATTCTGTCAGAGTTGCCATTGGTGATAACAGATAACCTACTTCACCACTCTCAAAGCGTAGTGGCGTAAACAACACACCTGCAATTAAACGTTCACCTTGTTTAGCCACAAAGCCTTTTAGCTCCTGTTCTGGGGTTGTTGTCAGTAAGTCACCGACGAGCGAGCCGATGGTTTTGCCTTCTACTTCGCCTTCAGAATCAGAAAAGGTTTGAGTAAATAAAGCGATCATCTCGCTGCTCATTACTCTCTCGTAAGGAGAAAATGTGTAGTTTGTTTTTTGTGTGTTTTGATTTGTTGTTTCGTTCATTTTTCTATCAATCTTTTTGTAAGATATACATCTGATACGCCACTTCGTTACGACGGCGTTTAACGATATCTAATTCAACTTGTATGTCTTTTAATGCTTGCGATTCCAGCATCTCAGCTTTCAAACTTTGCACACGCTCATCTAAAGGAACGTAGTAGTTATCCCATGCCTGTTGGCTAATTGGGAACGTCTCTAGCGCATGGTATCCCGCTGCATTTGCTTGCTTAATTCGCTTCTCGACACTGCCCACATCTGGGTACTCTTTCTTCCAGAACGCCACCGTATCTTCACTTGGAGTCTCGGTGTTCCAAACCAAATCGCTCAGCACTAAGATACCACCTTCTTTAAGCAATGGACGCCATGCTTTGAATGCGTTCTCCACGCCCATGATGTATGCACTGCCTTCTGCCCAAATGACATCGGCCGAGCCTTCTGCAAACGGGAGCTCTGTCATGCTGGCACACACTGTTGTGATCTTGTCCCTTAAACCGAGAGTTTGAGCTTTGCCTTTCAGGCGCTGCAACGATGGTTCGTCATTATCAACAGCAGTAACATGTGCGTGTTGAGCCAGCGTGCGAGTCGCGATACCTTGTCCACAGCCGATTTCCAGAATTTCATCAGGTTGCGTAGGTAGCATACTCAATGCCTTCAAGGTGTCTTGCTCTGCTCCCGGTCCCCAAAATTCCAAGGCTTCATATACGCGGAAGAAGTCCGCCATGTAATCTTCATGAGTGTTCATATCTTTTGATAACCAACGTAAGTGAAGGGCTTCTTTCTCGCTAAAACCTTGCGTCATAAGCCATTTCAAGTGCGCATCCGGTGCAACTTCATCCAACGATTCATGCCAATCGGTTAACGGTGTTTCGCCCAGCAGCGCCGCCAAAAGCTGACGTGATTTCTGCTTTTGCTCAATCTCTTCATCGAGGAGCCTGAGCCTTTCTAGCATCAATTGGCGATCTACTTTAGCTTCCAGACAGGCTTTACACTCCTTGAGCGTCAGTCCGCCGCTTTGCAGTTGCTGGATCAAACGCAAGCGTTGCAGATCCGCATCGCTGTAAGCGCGATAGCCGTTGCTTAACCGTTGCCCTTTGATGAGCTCAATCTTCTCGTAATAGAGCAATGTGGTGCGAGACAAACCCAGCATCTCTGCCAGTTCCGATATCCGATACATGTAATTTTCCTCAGCGCTGATGAAATCATCTTAAACTGTAGAGTTATAGACAGGTCAACATGAATTGTAGGAAAAGATACGATCAAAGATAAAACGCGGAGAGAAAAGCATCAGGTTACTAAAAGGTAACTGGTTGAATTAACACTCTTGGTCTCCATATCCATTTTATAACTCGAAAAAGTAAGGTCTGCTTTATGGAATCAGTAATCAAAATCGACGTAGTTTCAGATGTGGTTTGCCCTTGGTGCATCATCGGCTACAAACGCTTACAACAAGCAATTCAAGAGCTAGGATTGGAAGACAAAATTGAGTTGGAATGGCAACCGTTCGAATTGAACCCAAACATGCCAGCAGAAGGAGAAAACCTACGCCAGCACCTAGCGAATAAATACGGCACAACACCGGAAGACAGTGTTCGTGCACGTGATAACCTGACTAATCTAGGCAAAGAAGTGGGGTTCGACTTTGATTACTTTGATGACATGAAGATGGTCAATACGCGAGATGCGCACGTACTGCTGCAATGGGCGGAGCAATTTGATAAGCAAACTGAACTGAAGTTAGCCCTATTTACGGCGTTCTTTGGTCAACGCAAAGATGTCTCTGACCGAAGCACACTGGCAGCAATTCTGACTGAGATTGGTTTAGATGCAAATATGGGCATCGCCACCCTAGACGATGCAAGTAATGCTGACTCTATCGAGTATCAAGAAAGCCAATGGCATCAACTTGGCGTAAGCTCAGTGCCAACGGTAGTCTTCAATATGGAAAGTGCCGTGACAGGCGCACAACCAGTGGAAGTGTATAAACAAATCCTAACAGAGTATGCGGAGAAGTTAGGACAGTAAGGTTGAAGACTCGCGAGATAGGCATATCGTTCACTTCGATACGCCTATCTATGTATTTACTTACAGCTTGGTATCAAGGTCTGATACATGGTTTTAAAACCTCGCAAAGACACGTTTACCTTTTCAACTTTTGGTGCATCGCCTTTCAACTCAACCTTCAGCGAATTTGCTTGGTAAAAATCATTAAGTTGCTCGACTGGCACTGTAGCCCAATGTGTCTTTCCTTTGATCCAAACATCCATAGTAAACACTTGTCCATTGTCTAATGATGCTTTCGCTGCGTAGCCCAACTCTTCTCGTAACAAGCCGTTGAAAAAGAGTAAGTTCACACCTTCTGTCGTGCATCGCAATGCAACAGTATCAACGTTAGCGTCACTTTTGACACTTGAAACCCCAAGGATGACAGCTTCGCCGGTATCAAAACTCTTAGATTCGTAGTGTTCCCAATCTTGATAGGTGTTAGTCAGTTCCAAACCTGCATTTACGCTAAATGCGACCGCTGCTAATAATCCTATTAGTCGTTGTTTTTTCATCTCTTTAACCTAAACCTCAACCACGCTCTGACTTCTACTATCACGTGGTTGAAGCCTTTACTTAATTGGTAACACGATTATTTAGCAGTGTTTTCTGGTAATAACACTGCTTCAAAACGTGTCGCTTGATTCAAGAACTGACGCATAATTGCATCCACTTTCTGTTTGCTTGCTTCGCTGTTTGCTCTATGTTGTGCTTGAATCAATCGTGGGCTATCGGTAAGAAGGTACGATTGCTCCATCGCATTTAACATCCCTAAATCAGAACGTAGATAACGATCAATCTGATCATCACGTTGCAGCAGTTTGTTTTCTAATACTTGTTCATCAGCCCCTGTTTCAGCCACAGAGCTCAACACCGAATGAGTCAGAGAGATCAATTCATCCACGCGCTCAGGTGCACAGGTGAATAGGATTCGCCCTTCCGCTTGAGGGCTATGAACATCTTGCCAGAACCAACTCGCTACACCATAAACACCTGAGGCCTGCTCACGAAGTTTAAGGCGAAGTTGCTCCTGAACCAGTTCGCCACTGAGCTCCAAATAGTAAGCATTGTCAGGTCGCCACTGTGAATCTTGAGTTAGGTAGATTTCAACTTCTGCCCTCGGCTCTTTTGAATCTGGCGTGCTGTAACGTACTTTTGGTGAAGACGCTTTCACTTCATAGTACTCACGAGAAACTTCTTTTACCTTGATTGAAGCAAGGTAGCGCGCAGCCAGCGATTCAATTTGAGCCGCAGATACGTCACCCACAACGAAATAGGTATAGTCCGTTTTGCCCGCAACATACTTCTGATACACCTCGCTCAGACCTTGAGCTTTATAGCTTGCAGCATGTTCCCCATTGTCGCTATAAACCGTAGGAATATCAGGGAAACGTAACTCTGAGACTTTGCGAACAAATCGATCTGCACCATCAAATCGAGCACCATTAAGTTTTTGCGCCATCTCAACTTGATACTCTTTCAACGACTTCTCCGAAATAGGACTTGCGGCTAATTTAAGATGAAAAAGCTTCAACATTTTTTCGAAGCTCTCAGTCTTCGCCCAACCAGAGAATCCTTGTTGGTACTCATCGACGAGTGTAGACATCACCACTGGATTGCCGCGGAAAATAGTTTGAATATCCGCCTGAGGTACAACGCCCACTCCGGTATCATCCACTAAGCTAACCGCCGTTTTTAACGCATGATAATCTTGTTGAGGAATTGAGCGCGTCCCACCAGCAGTAAGCGCTTTAAAGTGCACCTGACCCGGATTGCTATCACTATAACGGTAAACCAATTTGCTCCCGTTACTTAGGCGATACTCAGTGATTCGGTGCTCCGCCCACTTTCGTTCTTGCTTTACGCTCCCCACTTTCGGATCGACCACAGGCAATACGGCTTGGCTTTCATCAATAAACCACGGTGGTTGCTGCTCTTGCATCGTGGTTTGCCATACTCCTTCTACCCATTTCTCATCTAGTTTTGGCTTACGCTTATCAGAAGGTTGGGTTAACAGAATCAATCGTGACTTAGGTGCGATGATCTGCTTGAAAGCATCATTCACTTGTTGCGGCGTAATGCGCTCTAAGAAGTACTTGTTAAGCTGATAAGCTTGTTCCTTGTCGATCAAGGTTTGTCCACTTGCCGCTGATACCATTAAGTCGCCAGCAAGATCGATGCTATAGTCTTTTTTGCCTTTCCCTCTTTCAATCACACCTTTCAAGCGGCTGATTTCACCGTTAATCTCTTGCTCAGAAAAGCCATGTTGAGCTAGCTGAGAAACAAACTTAAATAAGCCCTGAGTTGCTTGCTCATACTCACCGTCAACCAACTGTAGAGAGAACACTGCTTGCGTCGTTTCTCTTCCAACATTTGATGAATAGAAGTTTGCCGCATTAACTACGTTGTCTTCATCTTGTTCCCAACGTTGCAAACGCACATTGAGCAAACGAGTCGCGATTTGATGTGCAAGATCATCTTGGTAGCGTGCGTAGCTGAGATCAGGCTTGAACTCAGAAAAGAAACTGACTTCAACGGAAGGTGATGAATATCCCTCTTCAGAAACCGTGTCACTGCGCCAACCATCGATGAGCGGAATACTATAATCTACTGCTTCCAGCGACGTATCTGGCGCGCGGTCATGACCTAACTTACGCGAAATGAGCTGTTTCATTTGCTCAGTGTTGACGTCACCCACGATGACAATCGACATATTGTCCGGGCGATACCACTTGTTATAGAAATCAGCAACACGATATTTCGAGACATGTTGGATGGTATAAGGATCACCAATTGGGTCACGAGTTACGTATCGGGAACCGGCCATCTCAATCGCACTCTTCTTATCCCCTAAACGTAACATTGGTCCCAATCGAGCGCGCCATTCCTCCAATACGATGCCACGCTCTGCGTCTAAGTCGCCTTTCAGCATGGTGACATTACTTGCCCAATCTGACACAACATCCATCACCAACTCGAGAGTTTCTGGGTTGTTGTTTGGAAGATTCAATGTGTAGACGGTGTTCTCAAAGTCCGTAAAAGCGTTGATGTCCACGCCAAACTTCATGCCCGCTTCTTCCAAAACCTTGATTACTTCGTTCTCGGGGTAATGCTTGGTGCCATTAAACGCCATATGTTCAACAATATGAGCAACACCACGCTGGTCATCTTCCTCGTTCATTGAGCCAGCATTCACAACCAGACGAACGTAGACCCGCGATTCAGGATTGGTGTTTTCTGCTATGTAATAGCTCAGCCCATTTTCTAGTTGCCCAACGTCTGCACGACGATCAAAAGTCAGTGCTTGTGTAAGATCGAGGGACGACTCCACCGTTTTATTTGGCGCAAGTACCTGACAAGCACTTAAAAAGACGCCGCTTGTCAGGATCAGTAATTTATTAATCTTCATGAATATTTGAACGATTGAGTTTGAGTACATAAGGTGATCTGATTTTGTTCTTCTGCCCCACCTTCACGATGAGAGACTTCTACAACATGTGTCTCTGGTAACTGCTCTGCCATAACCGCGCGAATAGAACGATAACTTTCAGGATCAAGTGCTGACATTGCCTCATCTAAGAACAACCACTGCGGTTTTTGAACTAGGCTTCTCGCTAACATGATTTTCTGAAGCTCGCCGCCAGAAACGCTTTGTTGCCAGTTACTTTGCCGATCCATTTGTTCAGCAAACTTCGCAATACCGGCTTGATTTAATGCATCAATGAGCACATCGTCAGAGACTAAACCGCCGCTTGGATACAATAAGATTTCGCGTAATGTTGCGTTCGGCAAATACGGTTTCTGAGGAATAAACATACACTCGCTGTCGTCAGGCATGCTGATGTCGCCACTTTGATATGGCCATAAACCCGCAAGCGAGCGAATAAAGGTACTTTTACCACCGCCAGAAACACCTTTAATAGTGATGCTTTGATGAATAGATCCGCTTTGTTCAGACAACAAAGTCTGCTGGTTCGGAGAGAACAAGTTGAGATCGCGCCACTCCGGTTGTTTTGATAATGGTAGAGCGTTAGTAGTCGGTAACATCTCTAACTGAGTGTGGAAAGTAATAAGACGATCAGTGACTGCACGCCAATCTGCGACCTCTTCATAAGAGTCAACAAACCAACTGAAGGCTTCTTGTACTCGGTAGAAGCCAGTCGCAGTTTGCATCATATCGCCCAATTGAAGTGCGCCGCTCATCAAGCGCGGCGAAGCGACCAAATATGGAAAAATACGCGCAACTTCGTTATAGCCACTCGTGAACGCGCCGTATTTTAGCTTCATACCTGTAAGTTGCTGCCAGTTGTCCCAAACCTTGCTAAACAGATTTTGTGTGCGATGGTTTTCAGCAAGTTCACCACGCTGTAATGCAATGGATTCAGCATGTTCACGCACTCGCATCAAATGAAAACGAAAGTCTGCTTCACTTTTTTCTTGTTCAAAGTTAAGTGGCACCAAACGTTTTGCGATCTTGTGCGTTAACCAAGTACCGACGATAGAGTAAATGATAGCAACCCAAACCATGTAGCCCGGAAGCACCCATTCGCTCCCAGCAAACTCAAACGTAAAGCTGCCAGACAGGTTCCACAAGATGACCACAAACGAGAACAGACTTGTCACAGTTCGAAGTAAACCAAGTCCCATCTTTAAAGTATTATCGCAAAAATCCTTCACATCCTGAGAGATACGCTGATCTGGGTTATCACTGTCTGGATAGGTCAGTTGATGTCGGTATAAACGCTTTCCACCCAACCATTTTTGTAAAAATGCATGGGTTAACCACCGACGCCAACGGATCCGCAATGTTCTGCGTAAATACTCCTCGGCCAAATCAACAACCGTGTAAACCGCCATGATCAACACAAATTGACCCAGCATATTCCAAAAGTTATTCCATTCTTCGTTTTGCATAAGATTGAAGAAGTCACGGTTCCAGTTACTGTAAAGAACCGCTACCTCAACGATCAGATAATTTAAACCGACGACTAAGCCCAAAAGCAGCCAAGCAATGCGCTTTTCATCACTACGCCAATAAGGGTGTGCAAGTGACCATACTTGCGCGAGGAAAGGTTTGTCTTTTAAAGACAGGGGAGAATGGTTAGACATGTTGCACCAAAACGACAAGGCAACCAGCAGCCAAAACTACTGGTTACCCTTAATCAAACAAAAGAAAATAGATTAGAATTCGTAACCTAGCTCTAGCCAGAACTCACGACCTGGAGAGTACAATCCGTAATCACCTTGACGGTCCGCCTTGAGTTCATCTTGTCTAACTTGATCTAAGACGTTTAGAACATCCACTTGAACGTACGCAGAGTGTGTACCAAATAAGCTTGGCTGATAACGAAGTCGAGTATCCCATTGAGTATGTGTGCCAAAGTTGTAACCTCGATAGATTTCGATCCCATCGACAGTGTCTTGATACTCATGCTTATCGACTGGCGCTTTGATATATACTTTGTTGGCCCACGTTAAGTTGTAACGAGGGATATCCATATTAATGCCAACGCGAGCAACCCACTCTTCTGTGTTGCTATTAACCTCTTGCTCCATTTGAGCCTTTGTCATTAGCTTGCCATCATAGATAACCGCCTGATTTGGTTCGCTAATTTCAGCCCTATCTGAAATCATGTAATCAGCAGCTAGACTTGTTGTCCAGTTTGTTGGGCCTAAAACCCAAGGGGTTATATTGCTAACTTGCAGTGTGTAAGTATCGACAGAGAAGCTAGAGCCATTGTAGTAGCTGTATATTTTTTTACCGCCAGTATCGGTCACTTTGGTATCAATACTTTTCTTATAATCACGGTATACATAGCCAGCTGAAATTAAGAAGTTACCTGCAATCTGATCAGCCCTTAAACTCACTTCATCTGAGTACTCAGTATCTAAACCTTCTACTGATTTGTAATCACGAGTTTCACTATCATTAAGCTTCAAGACCTCTCCCGCCAATTTCATCGACGCAAACGAACGTCCATAGTAGCGGTTTAGACCGACATTCAATGTTGTTTGATCCGTTGCAAACCAAGAAGCACTAAAGCGAGGAGCTATATTTGTGTTCTCGAGATAGTCGTCTCTCTCAACTCGAATTCCTGGTCGAATAGTAAAGTTATTCCAATGAATAACATCTTCAGCATAAAACGAATAATCTTGGTAATCGGTAGACACTGAGCCCTTTCGGGTTGTACTCGTACGCTCATCAAATATACTTCCAAAAAAGTACATTACCGTTTTCTGAGTCACGTCATTGTCGCGATTAAAGTCAAAGCTTGTTTTCTTGTAACCTGCACCAATAGAAGGTAAATGAGATGTGCCCGCTAATTCCAGACGATCAAATTCATAATGAAGCTTCAGTTGAACGTTCTGCTGTGTAAGCTGACTATTACCATAACCGCCTTCCTCATAATCCATACCATTATCTAAATCACTAGTAACTAACGCATATGTTGCGTTTGATTTACGTTCATCAGTAAATTGGTCATATGCAGCAGTTGCGGATAATTGACCAGAGCCTAATCGCTGGGTCCATTTTACAGTCGAACCATAAGCCAGATGCGTATCCGTAACATTGTTATCTAAGTTAGTGGCAAAGTACTTACCTTCCTCATAATTAGACAAACGGAAGCCAAGCTCTAGTGAGCGTTCAACACTTGGTGTCCAATTAAAGTTTGCAAGGAAGTTATCTGATAATCGATTGTGATTTCGGTGATCGGTATCCCCATTTTTATTAATTAAACGTTTTTGCTTAATGTCTGACTCTCGTCGACTAAAGCCTACAACCATACCGATATCTTCTGTCAGTGATTGCTCAGCCATTACACTAAAGAAGTTCTTTTTGTAATCAGGTTGAAAATCAGCGCCATATCCATTTGGCACAACATTATTCACTTTTTCCTTTATATTGCGATCGACCTGCATCTCCGCCCACTCTGACTGGGTGGTTCTATAACTCAGTTTTACTCTATCTTCACCGTTGTATTGACGAGTTTCAGCAACAACTGCACCTCCAGTGAAACCACCTAGGCTGGCTGGAACATTTGATGTATATACTTCGACACCCGAAAGTAAGTTCGCGTCAATATAATATGCTTGCTCAGAACTTTTGCTCGGAACAGTGCCAACGGTGCCGTCGAATAAACTGCCATTTGGATCGAGATCATTATTAACATTGACTCCGTCGATCATATAAGCGGTTTGGTCAGGGTCTGCACCAAGTATGGATACTGAAACAGGTTTGATCTCACCACCTTGAAAACCATCTAAATCACCACCAGCAAAACGAACATTTGGGTTGTCTTTTAGGTAGTCAGTTAAGTTGCCGTTAGATGAAGGAGTGTCTTTAATGCCATCAGCATCAAGTGTTTGTTTAGTTGAAAGCTCATCATCTCTTGTGTCTGTCACATTTACAGTTAGATCAGATGGAGTTTCGGACGGCGTTTCCGTTTCTGCATAAACGTTAGATACGGAACATAGCGACGCAATGGTCGCTGCAAGCAAAGTTTTATTGAAAGGGTGCATTGTAAAAGCTTGTAAGTGATAATTGTTATCATTAATGCTATCAACAAGTCATTCAACAAGTAAATCCCACTAACAGCTGTGATAAGCACAGAATAATGTGTTAGATACCTTGTTCCATTAATAAATAGATAACATTCACTCAGCCTATAAAAACAAGTCTAACTCTCTCAAATCCCTTATGCGAAAAGAGCCAAATGAAACTAAATCTCATTTGGAATAAAATGTCGAAAACAAACAAATACGCAAACATTCCGTTAACATGAGTTTTTTATAAAAAATTCATTTTTGTTAACGCAATCGATAAAATTGAAAACGCGTAGTTATAACAATAATTTCTGACAACTCATTTTCCATCTGAGTTCATTTATTTTTTAATTAATTAAAATTCAGTAACTTAACTCAAAAAACCAAGAGTAGAGTAAAAAATAACGCTTCACTTCCAATTAAAAACAATTATCATTCCCAAGACTTTAAGATTATTCGTTAGAATAAAACCAACCAAAAACAGTACTCAAACTGATGATTCAACCTCGTTTTACACCCTTAGCAATACTCT
The DNA here is from genome assembly GCF_023716605.1 of Vibrio sp. SCSIO 43155. NCBI lineage: Bacteria > Pseudomonadati > Pseudomonadota > Gammaproteobacteria > Vibrionales > Vibrionaceae > Vibrio > Vibrio sp. SCSIO 43155. Next base: position 1,682,271 of record NZ_CP071853.1, read on the forward strand.
CACTTTGTCTGCAAAACACAGCTTTTGCAGAATCAAACACTATCCAGCACCTTCAAGAGCAAGTTGGTAATATCGAATTATCATCTTCGGAGCAAAAAAAGGTCGAGAGTATTGATGACCAAACACAATTGCAACGTGAAGTAGTAAGAAACCTCGACCACGAAATCCGGTTACAGTCTCGCTACCAGCAGCAGCTCACCAAACAGCTTCAACAACTGGAAAATGCGATTCAAAACTTAGATGGCAAGATGGAGAACATCCGCCAAACTAAAGTGAACTTGTATCCGTTATTAGAGCAAATGACGACGACGCTCAAGGAACTGGTTTTAGCGGATATCCCTTTTGATAGAGATTCAAGACTTGAACGGGTACAGCAACTGACGTCAGAGCTAGATAACCCTCAACTGACCGATGCGGAAAAACTCGAACGCATCCTTATCGCTTATCAAACCGAGCTCCAATACGGGTCTCAAGTAAAAGCTTGGTTTGGTCGATTAACGCCTAATCAAGAAGTTCAATACCTGAGAGTTGGCCGTCTAGGTTATTACTACCTATCACTTGATGCTGCAACTGCTGGCGTATGGCAATCAGAAAGCCAACAATGGATGACATTATCAATGGATGAGACCAAGCAGGTTGAGCGAGCACTTACCGCGTTCAACAGCGGCATGACCTACCCTGTTCTTACCCTTCCAAAGGCGCAGTAACCATGAAAAACTTCCTCTGGAAACCAAACTATTCACACCTGTTGAGTGCCATTTTACTGGTTATTTTTAATATTGCTCCAGCAGTAGGTGCCAATACCATCGAAGAACGTAGTGGAAGTGACACTCTTCAAGAAATTTTTAAGCGTGTAGAACAAAGCAGCAAAGAAGACATTCAACGTTACAAGCAATTGAAATCACAAAAAAGTCATCAGCTTCAAGAGGTTAATGGGCAGGTTGAATCCCTACAACTCAAGCTGCAAGAGTTGAATTCAAGCAATGCGAAGCTTGAAGAAGCCATTATCGCATTTCAAGAAAAGCTAAGTGACAAACAAAAACAAGTGCAGCTTGCACAGGCGGATATTGAAGAGGTTATAGAGCTGACATCCGCGCAACAAAACAACTTTATCTCTAACAATAAACCTCTCGCTACATGGTTTGATAGCCAAACACTCTTACCTGTTCAGAAAAATAATTTCAGCATTGCTTCTATCAATAACCTCTGGCTTGCGATGGTTCAACAAATCTCTGCCTCCAGCCGAGTAAACGTTGTAAAGGGAGAGATACTGCTTTCCAACGGAAACATTGAAAAAGCACCAGTTCAACTAGTGGGGGCATTTAGTCAGTTTTCGCAAGATTATGGTTGGTTGAAATTTGATGGAGCTCGTCAACAATGGCGACAAGTCTCACCACAACCGCAGCTTGATATCACACAAGGACAATGGGCAGTCGATCCAAGCTTTGGATTTGGTTTTGATGTTTTAGCGAATCAACCGAAATGGTACGAGAGCTACTTGGCTGCAGGCATGGTTGGTGCGCTTATTGTTGTTCTAGCCATAATTGGCTTTTCTATCGGAATTGCTCGCTTGATTACTTTGACGAAAGAAAAGCAGGCGGTAAAAAAACAAGCGAGTCAGTTGGATGAACTTTCAGAAAACAACATGTTAGGTCGTGTACTCATGCAACTGAAAAACTGCAATGCTCATCAGCAAATGGAAGATGTAGTAGATGCAAACGTGAGTCGAGAAATGCCTTGGCTGCACAGAGGTATAGGTACCTTGGCCGTACTAGCAGCCATTGCTCCGTTAATGGGACTGCTCGGAACCGTTGGCGGCATGATTGAGACCTTTTCAGTGATCACCTCTCAAGGGGTCACAGATGGAGAACTGCTTTCTGGCGGTATTGCTGAGGCACTACTCACGACCAAGCTGGGACTTCTGGTTGCCGTTCCTCTGCTCATCTTGCATTGCTTAGTTAAAACTCAAGCTCAGCAACTTGCAGAAATCATAGAGCATCAAGTAACCAGTTTGGTTGTAGATATTCGTTATGGGAACCAAGGGACATGCTAGAGCAAGTGCTCGCTGCACGCTTACCGATGGATCACCCAATTATGTGGTCTATCGGCTTAGTTTCACTTGTTATGTGGGGTCTCATCCTACATTGTTACTTGCGTTTTCATACCTTAAAGAGCACGGGCTTAAACACTCAGTTCTCGCAAAAGATCAAGCAATACTCCGGTATTCAGGACAACGAGCGCCTCTACCTTGAAAATGGGTGGTTAAGCGAGATTAGGCAACACCTCAGTGTTGGACTTAATGAGATACGTCTTTTTGTCCGAATTCTGCCAATGCTTGGGTTACTCGGCACAGTGGATGGCATGATGACCTGTTTTGAGCAATTGAATAGCGATGATGTTCTAAACGCAGTGTCAGAAGGCATCAGCCAAGCGATGCTCACCACACTAGCAGGATTGCTCGCAGCACTGTCTGGTATGTACCTAGCTTACAACCTCAAGAGACAGCAGGAAAAACTTTTAGTCCACTTCGCCAATCAATGGAAGTCCTATGAAAATTAAATCCTTCACAGATAAAGAAGAGTCACCTCAAGTTGACCTTACTCCTTTGATCGACGTGGTCTTTATTCTGTTGATCTTTTTTATTCTATCGGCGAACTTTCAAAAAGAGTCGACGATGGAAGTCGATAGACCCAGTGCATCCAGCTCATCATTGAAACCAAAAGCTGAGACCATTTCGGTGAGTGTCGATCGCGATCATAATATTTGGTTTAACGGACAAAACGTCAACCTCAGCCAGCTTCAATTCCAAGTAAAAGCTTACTTGGTCGATAAGAAGCCAATCAATGCGATCGTAAATGCTGACCGCAGCTTAGATACGGGAACGCTCATTTCCGTCATTGACACTTTACGCTTATCAGGGCTAAACAATGTTGCTATCGCTACCAAAGAGCAGTAAATCAAAACTGCTAGGTATATTGGCAGCTGCTGTATTCATCAACTTGCTATTGGTTGCTCTCCTGCACCTTTTGATATCAACGCCTAGGGCAAAACCAGAACGCAGTTCAAACCAGATCTATGTCCAAACAATCACGTCGCACAAAAAGCCCAAGGAGCTTGAGGTTACTAAGCCTGTCGTGGTTGCAAGCGCGCCTACTTCAGCTCCTGCTCGTCCTGCGTTGGTTGACTTTACCATCCCAGATATGGACAGCATGGTCACGTTGCCGGAGGTTACTTTTAAACCCAGTGATGAAATAGATGTCCATTTAACTTTTGATTTTTCTTTTTCGGGAGCGGGTGTTCATCAAGGCAGTCAATTTCAATCTCAGGTTGTGATGGCAAAACCCACTTATCAGATTCCCCCAAAATACCCGACGAAAGCCAAACGAAACGGTATTGAAGGGCACATCACTTTCTCTTTGTTAATAAGCCAACAAGGTGAAGCAATACAGTACAAAGTGGTTGAAGAGTCTCCGAAAGGCGTTTTTCTTCGCTCATCATTGCGCTCCGTAATGCGCTGGAAGTTTGTTCCTCCACAATCTGGAGAACAATGGCAACAAGTTACATTGAACTACAGCTTAGAGGACTAAATAATGAGATTTACAGCCCTGCTCTGCTTAGCCTTTCTCAGCTTTACAACGCATGCACAAGTGGACATTGAGACATTTGAGCAATACCAGAAATTAAGCCGTTTTTTGGAGCGTGACGACTTCGAGATAAATGCCTTTGCACGATTTCACGATAACCACCAAGGTAGTAATGCGGAAACTCAAGAACTGACAAAAAGCCTTTATTTACAAGCTTGCTTAAAGCTAGAAATGTTGTCGTGTGCCCTCGACAGAACAAACGAATTGCTGACACTAACAAGGAATTCCGCTAATCGTGAACAACTCCTTCGTCTCGCGGTGCAGCTCAATTATCAAAACCAACGTTACCTCGATGTATTGAGCCAATTCGCAGTATGGCAAAAACTCTACCAATCAGAGTTGGAAAAAGGACAAGTCAAACTGACGGACGCACTAATTGCTGAGGTTAGCACCATCGCAGGACATAGTGCTTATCAGCTTGAGAAGTGGCAAGAAACTGCAACCATTATGAAAGCTGCAGTAAAGCTCGACGCTACACAGCAACGTTATCAATTACTTTTAGCAAGCTATCAACGATTAGAAGCATTTGAAAAAGAGTATGCCTTGCTGTTGAAAGTAACCGAGCTCTATCCAAACCAAGATAAATTCTGGTCGCGTTTGGCTCAATCACACATTCACTATGGGCAGAATGCGAAGGCAGTTGCCTCACTTCTCGTCGTTAAAGATTTACATAAACTCACCGAGCCGCAACGAATTCTTCTTGCGCAGCTGCAACTTGAAGCTAAAACTCCGGCTCTTGCTTATCACACTTTGAGTGAATATACGCCTTCTTCAGAATACCAAGAGAAGGTCAACAAGTTGAAACTTCACGCGCTGCTAAAATCCCGTCAGCGTGACCAGGCAATTAAGTTGTTAGACTCGTTATCTCAAGCAAGTTCATTAGCCATCAAAGCACAGCTGGCTTATTCAGAACAACGCTGGGAGCAAGCCGTCCCGCTATTAAAGCAACAAATTAAGCAGCAACCAGAGAACCAGAGGTGGCAACTGCTTAAGGCAATTGCTCATTTTGAATTGCATCAGTACCGACAAGCAAAACCATTATTGGAATCTTTACTTGGAGGCAAGTTTGACAGCTCTGCCAAACAATGGCTGATTCAAATCGATTATCTGAATAGCGATTAGAACAAAGCTCGAAAGACAACGCCCGTAATGCTCTCACATTACGGGCGTGTTACTTTCTATCAGTGACTCAAGGGTGCGCTATTTCACCAGTCCTTGTTCCACCAACTGAGGGAATACGTTATTGCGAAAAATCGTGCTTATCGCGATGTCATCCACGTTTGAAGAATCTACCCATTGGCACTCTTCGATTTCGTTACTGGCAACCACCTCGCCCGAGTAATCGCTAACGAAGAACACATCCATGACCAAAGTAATGCCGTCTTTATCGTGCGCTGGTGCTTCAAATCGCCCAAACAATACCAAGTTCTCTTCCGTTACCTTAATCCCCACTTCTTCATGTAGCTCGCGACATAATGCTTGCTCTGAAGTTTCGCCACTATCAAGTTTGCCACCTGGCGCGTAGAAGGTGTCTTTGCCTTTTGAACGTAACACCAGAAGTGCGCCGTTTTTAATGATGATACCTGCTGACTTATGCATATTGTGCATCTTGCTTTCCTTCTAAGCGTTAGAGAAACTTCTCAATCAGAACTTCATTGATATACTGACCGTTAATCTTGGCGTGCTTCTTTGCCGTACCCACTACTTCAAAACCATGTTTTAGATACGTGGCAAGTGCGTTAGGGTTGTCTTCTCTCACATACGCAAACAGCTTTTCATAACCTTTCGATTTCGCATCAGCAAAGGTAGCGGTAAACAGAGCCGAAGCCACACCCTGGCGACGATATTTTGCATCAACGAAGGTACCGATAATACCAACGTGCGCAAACGCCTTGGTATAACTCGCGAAAGGCTCTACGTTTTGGAAACCCAGCACAGTGCCCTCTTCTTCACTCTCATCGATTGGGTTCAATGCCACATTAAATACGCCCATTTCAGGAAAGCTCTCAATAAAGCTTTCTTCCTCTTCTGTCGTAAAGGTGGTATCGAGAATCGTATATAAGCCCTCTTCGATAATTGGGTTCAACACTTCGGTAATGCCTTGAGCGTGTTGTTTTTGTGCGTTCTTAACTATCACTTTCATAATATTTTTCGTTCTTTTTATATGGATGAAATTAAGGCGTCATTATCATCTAGAAGGGTCGACAAACCAATCACTAAAGTGCTGATTTGGTTGAGTTCGGAGCATAAAAAAGACCACCTCAGTTCAAGGTGGTCTTAAGTGTGGGAGCTATCTTTTATCAAAGATTCGCTTTGGCATATTACTTAAGCTTAACTCAATGGGCGACCTTCATAGTCACCCGTCAAGGTTTTGAGGAAGGCTTTGATAGCGTCAACTTCTTGTTCTGACATCTCCACACCGACTTGGTACTTACCCATGTCGTAGATGGCTTTGTTTAACGTATCCGCATGACCATCATGGAAGTATGGCGGCGTCAGTTCAATGTTGCGTAATGTTGGCACTTTGAACTTATGCTTATCTTCTTTATTGCCAGTGAAGTTGTAGCGGCCAAGATCTGCATCGGTCATTTCTGTGCCACGGTCTGCGAAGTAATCGGCTTTCATACCCATGGTTTCAAACGTTTCACCACCCATGGCTTCACCTGCGTGACAGGTTTGGCAGTCGTATTTCTTGAACAACATCAAACCATATTTCTCATGTGAGTCCAGTGCATCCGTATTACCCATCAAATACTGGTCGAAACGGCTGTTTGGTGTGGTAAGCGTTTTCTCAAACTCGGCGATCGCGTCCGTAATGTTGTTGCCATTGATGTCACCTGAATAAACCTTTTTGAACATCGCGACCATTTCTGGGTCTTGGCTTAACTTGTCGACAATTTCATCCCAATCCACAGAGCCCATTTCAATTGGGTTAAATGGAGGACCACCAGCCTGATCTTGCAGATCTGCAGCACGACCATCCCAGAATTGCAGTTTGTTGTACACGGCATTGAAAACGGTTGGCGCGTTAATACCGCCGACTTGACCATGAATGCCAACAGAGGTTACTAGTCGGTCCACGCCGCCTGTATCAAGGCTATGGCATGATGCACATGAGACACTATTGTCTCCTGACAATCGCGTGTCATGATAAAGCACCTTACCTAACTCAGCTTTATCTGCATCAGTTTCAAACGTGGTGTAAATTGGCTGTAGGACTTTGCCTTTACGCTCTTCAGATACAGGCGATTGCGCATGACGCTCTGATCGTTTTTCGCGAATCCACTTTAACAGCGTGTGCTTTTCATCTTTTGACATGCTTGCTGACCAGTGCATGGTCAGGTAAATCGCTGGCGGCATGGAATCGTCGTAAAGCACTTTCTCAAGTCGAGCAAGCGCAACCTCAGACACTGGGTCACTTTGCTTCACGTCATCAAACAAATTGGTCATATCAAAGTGGCGCATCGCGACTTTGACGTCCGCTTCCATTATCTGTTTCGCGACTGGCATTTCTGAGTAGAAAGGCATTTCGCTATTTGGTGTATGGCAGTAACCGCAGCCTTTGTCTGCCAGTACTTTCATTGCTTGGTAATCCAACGTAGATTGATCTAACGAGCTAAATTGCGTCAGATTCTGTTGAGCTACCTTTTTATCGTCTTGGTTCACCATGTAAACGGTACCGAAGTAAGCCACCAAACCAACTCCCACGATCCCTAGTGCTATTTTCTTTTTATTCATAACTGTTCCCCTAAATCAGTTAAGGCGAAAGTTATTGAAATGCCCAAATATTTAAAAATGGGAAAAAGGAATTGATATTAATCGAATATTTAGATGAGCAACTAATTTAACATCTAAAGTTTATAAAAACAGACACTTGTGGAGATAAGTAAAAAATACAACATAAGAACAACAACTTAAAACCAAAGCTTTTATTGATATGAGTCAAAAATGGTATATATACCCAAGTGACTTCAAGATGCAGGATTCAGAGCGCTGTCATTGATTCGAGAGTAAGGAAAACAACGCAGTGTAATAGCTAGCTCTTTCCAAGTTGTTTGACGCAGCAATCGGGTCAATGACACGCTCCCAAAGGGCGAGCTGCCTTGGCTTGTATACTTTGTTGCCGATTCTTGATTTAGAATGACTAGATCTTTAAATCGCCGCCGCGTCTACAAACCAAGTCATTCTCGCTGAACCTAGCATCTCGAGGTTACTTGGGTATAACCACAATGAATCAAAGTTGAATAAAAATAAATCAGAGGGAAATAAAGTAGGAATTTAGGAAGGAATTGTAGGCACAAAAAAAGGCAGCTCGTGAGCTACCTTTTTCGCAAGTCAGCAAATTAAATTATGCTTTCTTAAGATCTTTAGCTGGGTAAGTTAGCGTTTTTTCGCCAGCTTTAACGTGCGCGTAAAAACCGCCGCTGCTTAGACCTGTAACAACCATTTCGCCTAGCTCGATACCTTTAGTAGCTACTACTACGTCACCGATTGAAAACATATTTAATACCTTGTGTATGTAGATTATGACCTTAAGTCGTTGGCGGTATTTAATCTGAAATCGCACCCTTAAACTAATCAGGTTTTTTGTCGTTATGATTAACTTTTATTATTACCAAAGTCCTTATATTTAAAGGGATTGTAAGGGTATGACGAAGATCGCTTTTACCGTCTTAAACTCAGAGAAGTAAAGGGGAGATTTCCCCCTAATGAGCTAAGATGGAGGAATCATAATTACCTTTGATTATGCTTTTGCTCTCTGGAGATAAACGATGAAAAATGGTCTCACTATTCGTGCTTTAGAACGTTCAGACCTGCGCTTTATTCACGACCTCAACAACAACCGCAATATTATGACATATTGGTTTGAAGAGCCGTACGAATCCCATGATGAATTAGAGGAACTTTACCGCAAGCACATTCACGATGATGCTGAGCGCCGCTTTGTCGTAGAAGATGAACATGGTGTATTAATTGGTCTGGTAGAGTTAATAGAGATTAATTACATTCACCGTAGTGCAGAATTTCAAATCATCATTGCACCAGACCATCAAGGACGTGGCTACGCGGAAGAGGTGATCAATCGAGCTTTGGATTATTCGTTCTCGATTCTTAACCTGCACAAAATCTATCTTTTGGTTGCTTTAGACAACGAAAAAGCCGTTCACCTATATCAAAAGTGCGGCTTTATTGAAGAGGGGCATTTGGTGCAAGAGTTCTTTATCAACGGCAGCTACCGTGACGTAAAACGCATGTACATTCTACAAGAACAATACCGCGAAAAACTCGAGAACAATCAATAACAATAAAACAACGGTAAGCGAACACCTGCTTACCGTTGTTTTAAACTGATTTATTGGTTTTTCCAGTTGTAACCGACACTTAGGAAATACAACGCTGGGTCATCAAAGTTCGCAACGGGAATGCCCGCCAATTTGATTTCAGATGAATCAATTAGCATTGCTTCAAATGCTACAGATACCGAGCTTGCTTCATCAATCTTGTAATCAAAACCAGTACCTAAACGATAAGATTTACCAGCAGGAATCGTAAGGTCACCGTTTGACTGATCTGCGTACATACTCGTATCAAACGCAAAACCCGCATTCCATGTCACCTTACTGTTGATCTTGTATTGGGATCCAATCGCGACTTGATAAGTATCTTGTGTTTCCACTCCCATCAAGGTGTCGTACGCGCTCCAATCTTGCCAGTTCAAGTTACCCATAAGGGCAAGTTTGTCGTTTAGCTCATGATAAGCACTAAATACTACCTGTTGAGGTAACACTGCGCTGGTTGTCAGGTCTTTATCTGCGAAGTCGAATTCTGCTTCACTAGAATAAGATAAACCTAAACGTGTGCCCGAGTTCAGCTCATAAAGCGCGCCAACACGACCATTCACTTGGACATCGGTATCTTCAATACCGCCGGCTAGCGAAGTTCCGTCCACTTTTACATCCATATCAAGAATCCCGTAGTGAATGCCAAGCGCAGCACCCACAGACCACTGTTCGTTGATACGGTAAGAAGCAGAAGGCTGAACCGTTACGGCTTGAGTGATGGCATTAGGAATATCGATACGGTTAAAAAGCTGGTCATATTCCAATCCCAGACCATAATTCCCATACATACCAATGCCTAAAGTCCACTTGTCGTTTACCTGTTGGCTATAGAAGGCTGAGCCAAGAGGCACGTAACCTATGATATTACCGGCATCTCCACCATCGATGGTGTCTAGCGTTGCATCGCCATACAAGCTAATCAGATGACCAGAGAAAGATTGACCCGCTACATTGGATAAACCTGCGGGGTTAGCCGCCATTACTGAGGCATCATGCGCTCGCGCTGCCATACCAGCAGAAGCTAAACCAATATCTGTGGTAGAAGTCTCGTACAAGTACAAGCCTCCAGCCTGAGCTGCTGCACATGAAAGGAGGGACCCCACAGCAACGAATTTGGTAAGATTTTTCATATTATATTTATTCCACTTAAGCTAACGATACCCAAGTGACTTCAAGGTAGTGCACTCCCGAAGGATGAGGTAACTTGGGTGTACATACGTCATCCAATCCCCTTCAAAGAACAGGTAAGTAAACAAACTTTGGATAAGTAAGGACGGACTATTCAACGTTGTATAAAACTAAGTGGAAGCATAATAGGAAGTTCTATCACCTATGGTTATATGCGTTATAACCTTATTTTTATTTGGCTGAGAGAAACAAAAAAACGCAGCCCGAAGACTGCGTTTTAATCCCAATGTGAATGAGCTTAAGCCCTTTGTTTATTTCGCCCTTTCACTTACAGATTTTCAACACCCATATTGAACAACGTAAAGCTGTAAACATCGGCGGTTTTCTCGATAACCTTACTAGTCGGTGTGCCTGCACCGTGACCTGCATTGGTTTCGATTCGAATCAAAGTTGGGTTTGTACCCGCTTGTTTAGACTGTAGCTCAGCCGCAAATTTGTAAGAGTGCGCAGGCACCACTCGGTCATCGTGGTCACCCGTTGTCACCATGGTTGCCGGGTATTTAACGCCGGCTTTTACGTTATGAACTGGCGAGTATCCTTTGAGGTAATCAAACATCTCTTTACTTTGCTCTGCTGTACCGTAGTCATAAGCCCAGCCCGCTCCTGCCGTAAAAGTGTGGTAGCGAAGCATATCCAATACACCCACTGCTGGCAGTGCCACTTTGAACAGCTCTGGGCGTTGCGTCATCACCGCACCAACAAGTAAGCCGCCATTAGATCCACCGTTAATCGCGAGTTTGTCTGACGAGGTGTAGTCTTGGTCAATAAGGAACTCCGCTCCGGCAATAAAGTCATCAAATGAGTTCTGCTTCTCTAACTTGGTGCCGGCATTGTGCCACTCTTTACCGTACTCGCCACCGCCACGAATGTTCGCGACAGCGTAGATACCACCCATTTCTAACCATGCTGCTCGGCTTGGACTAAAGTAAGGCTTTAGACTGATGTTAAAACCACCGTAACCATACAAGATTGTTGGTGCGCTGCCGTCCATCGGCGTGCCTTTCTTGTAAGTGATGATCATTGGAATCTTAGTACCGTCTTTCGATTTGTAGAACACCTGACGAGATTCAAATTGAGCAGAGTCGAATGGCGCGTTCGATTTGTGGTAAACCTCGCTGTCACCCTCTTTGATGTCTAAGCGATAGGTCGTGCTTGGTGTCTTGTAATTGGTGAAAGAGTAGTAGACTTCAGCGTCTTCTTTCTTACCCCAAAAGCCGTAAGCACTGCCGATGTCTGGTAGCTTGATTTCACGAATGAACTTGCCGTCCATGTCGTATTGTTTGACCATAGAAAGGGCATCAACAATGTAGCTTGCGAATAGATAACCGCCCGCGGTTGATGGGCTAAGCACGTTGTCAGTTTCAGGTATTAAATCTTTCCAATTCTTCGGCTCAAGGTTGCCCGCATCCACCGTCACCACGCGTTTGTTTGGTGCATCTAAGTTGGTGACCAAATACAGCTTGGTGCCTTTGCTATCAATCACCCAAGTATCAGAATTGGTGTCATCCAAAATGGTTTGCAGCGGACTGTCTGGCTTGGTCAAATCTTTGAAGAACAGTTTATTGCCAGACGTTGAAGTGCTTGCCGAAATAAACAGGTAACGTTGGTCGTCCGAAGTGTAACCACGAACGTATCGGTGCTTCTCTTCCTCTGTACCGCCGAAGATAAGCTTATCCTCACTCTGCTTAGTGCCTAGCTCGTGATAGTAAAGCTTGTGTTGGTCGGTTTTTGCCGAAAGCTCGCTGCCTTCTGGCTTGTCGTAACTTGAGTAGTAGAAACCTTTGTTCCCCAGCCAGTTTACGCCGCTGAACTTAATATCCACTAGCGTCTCACCGACAGGCTTTTTGGTTTCGGCATCAAGCACAATCACTTTGCGCCAGTCGCTACCGCCTTCTGAAATGCTGTAAGCGACTAAAGAACCATCTTTGGTGAAGCTCACGTTCGCCAACGAGGTCGTGCCATCTTCGCTAAAGGTATTTGGATCGAGAAAAACCTCAGGCTTGCCATCATCAAGTTGGCGGTAAAGCACGTCTTGGTTTTGCAAACCGTCGTTCTTGTAGAAATAGGTGTATTTACCTTCTTTGAATGGACGCCCTAACTTCTCGTAATCCATCAACTGAGTTAAGCGTTCTTCAATCTGGTGACGATAAGGAATTTGCGCCAAGTAATCGAACGTGACTTGGTTCTGCGCTTTGACCCAATCCGCCGTTTCTTTACTGCGGTCGTCCTCTAACCAGCGATATGGGTCACTGACTTTGGTACCAAAATACTCGTCCACTACATCGACTTTCTTTGTTGTTGGGTACTTCACCGCCATTTTGTGTACGTGTTCAACCAACTCCTTTGTTGAGTCTTCGGCATAAGCACTCGGCAATATGCCCGTCATCGCAAACGCGGTCACCAGTGCTAAGGTTTTCTTTTTCATAGACTTCCTTTTCTGTTTTTGTTTTATGTAATGCACCAAGCATCTTACCTATATTAGAGAAATGATTCTAATCGTCTGAATAAAGCTGTGAATCCACGGAGACAAAGTGACTCACTTTGCCTCCGTGAGATAGACAAACCTCGGTTTATAGACCGACTTGCATTAACTCAGTTCAATGCTTCGAGACACACCCGACTCCGCGGCAAAATCTTGGTCATGACTGATAAGAACAAAGCCTCCTCGATACGCGCTTAGCGCCTGAGCGAGCATGATTTTCGAATCCAAATCGAGGTGATTATCTGGCTCATCCAAGAGCAACAAAGGCTGAGTTGGTTGATGGCTAACAATCAGCATCGCAAGCTTCATTTTCTCGCCGCCACTCAATACGCTGCCCAAACGAAAGACACTGTCTCGGCGAAAGCCAATGCCTGCTAGTAATGTTCTGGCATCGCTTTCTTTCATCCCCTCACAATGTTGCATTAGGTTTTCCAACATGGAGAGTTCAGGCTGTATCGCACCAAAGTGTTGGTCGAGATAATAAAGCTGCGTATTGATTTGAAGCTCACCACTTTGCAGTAAGAACTCCCCCAAGAGTGTTTTCAGTAAAGTCGATTTACCGCATCCGTTTTTGCCCAACAAATGCAATTTATCATCCGCATGAACTTGCGCAGTGATGGGTTGAGCCGACCCAAATGGCAACACACCTTCTAAGAGCGACACGACTTTTCGCGAGCGACTTTGACTGTCTGCCAAATACAGTTTTTGCCCTTTGATTTGCTCTTTGCGCACTCGCAAGCTTTGCTCTTTCTCTTGCAGGTGCGCTTGACGAAGTTGCTCGTTTTTATTACGACTAGCGGCTCGGGCTGTGGCTTTATCCTTCATACCATCCAGTAAGATTTTCGGCTGGCTGCCATCCTTTCTCAGCTTGTTCCCTTGAGCCGCCCTTTGTTCTGCTCTCTCCCGATTGCGCTGAGCTTGTTCTTCCAATTGCTTTTTTTGTTTATCGACAGCAGCTAATTGACGCTCAACCGCTTGCAGTTCGGTGCGCTTTTGCTCGGCATACACGTCGTAATTACCACCAAACACTTGTAAGCCCAAACCGGATAGTTCCCAGATTTCCTCCATCTCGCGCAACAATTCTCGGTCGTGACTTATAAGCAGAATCGCGCCTGAGAAGCTGCGCATCGAATTAATCAACCACTGCTTGGCATGTGTATCAAGATGGTTCGACGGTTCATCAAGGATCAGCAATTCCACTTCGCTGTCGAACAACTGCCACAGTTGCAAACGCGCTAACTGTCCGCCACTTAATTGCGAGCACGGGAAGTCTGGCTGTGGCGGCAAGCCCATGGTTTCTAACTGCTTAGCAAGTTGGATGGGCAAATCCCATTGTTCACCCACCACCTCAAACAAATGCTCAGAGCAATCGCCCGTTTCGATCTGCTTGAGTGCGCTTAGCACTTTGTCCTTTGCTAAAAACTGGGCAATCGACAGCTCTCCCCCCAACAAGTGAGATGGTTGCTGGCGATACACCGCAAAGGACCTTGGTAAGGTGACTGTACCGCTGGTTGAGGTTTGCTCACCGCTGAGTATCGATGCAAACACCGATTTTCCGACACCGTTACGTCCGACTAACCCAACACGACGTTTGGTCACTGAACATGAGATTTGCTGAAACAACGTTTCGCCGTTACCAAATTGATGACTGATATTGTAAGCCTGTAAGACTGGCATAATTTGCCTCCTGTATGACAGGGACAACAGCCGTAGCTTGAGATAAATCTAGAGATGAGATCGATGCAAATACACGCGTGCATAGAAGCGCTTCAAATAGAAAAATGGTAATTGCAAAGAAATATCGGAAAGTGAGCTACGCCTACTAACCCTGTAAATCCAAAAAATAAAATGAGAGTTGGATGACAGGTTTAGTTGTTCATGTTGGCGTAATCTCCTAAAGAAGTGATGGGCAAAGTCTAAAGGTTTTCTTGTATAAAAAGCAAGCGACTTCTGTCACAAGCCGCTTTCAGACCGAGAGCTCGTTTGGGGGCCCTAGCTTACAAAGGCACAAACCTAGGACTGTGCTTCAAAGTAAATTGCAGGTTTGATATCAACCAAAGGCGTACCATCTAAGCAGTCCAAACCACGCACTTTAATTGCTCCCTCGCCGATAGACTCAATCGGTAATACCGCCGCACCAATAGGGTTTGGTCTGTTCGGCGAACGTAAAGCAAATGTGCCCTTCTTTCCTTGCATCATTTCAGGTTGGCGGTTAGCACCAGAAAGCCAATACAGAACCAGTATTTTCTGCCCGACTTCAAGCCCTACGAGCCCTTGGTAATACTGAGATTTAAGTTGAATTTCACACACAGGTCCATCTTGTGGCTGAATGTTATTTGGGCACTGAGAAACCTCAGTATATGGCGTACGAATTTGCCCAATAAACTCAAGTTGTGGGGTTTGAATTGTGTTCATATCAACCTCTATTTTTGTTCTGACTTCATCGCTGAAAAAGCGTAAATGGAAATGGTGACCAAGATGATTGAACCGCCAAGAATGCTTGCCATTGCAGGAATTTCATCAAAGAAGATTAATGCCCAAAGTGGTGCTAGCACGGTTTCAATCATCAGAATCATGCCAACTTCAGGTGCAGTGATGTAACGAGTCGCAACTTGTGAAAGCACACGCCCAAACGGCGCAGTAAACAGCCCCATCAAGCCCATAATCAGCCAAGTGTTCGCGCTGTAAGTTGAAGGCGTTGCCCAAAACAGCATTGCCATCGCTAAGAACAGCCCACCAAAACCAACGCTTGCCATGCGGCTTACGTGCTGATGCTTACGCAATTGCACCTGGTTGAGCGACAAACACACCACAGCAAACACTGCTAAGCCATCGCCAATCCAGTTACCCGATTTAAAAGAACCAGAGACCACAATCGCAATACCTACCATCACAGCAACAATCGCAATCCACGTCGAACGCTGGGTCACTTCACCCAAAAACCACCAGCTAAACAATGCAGCCAAAGCTGGTGCTGCACTCAGAATCACAAAGGTATTCGCAACCGTGGTGAGCTTAATGCTCATCACCAAACCAGCGGCACTGCCGAGCATCAATAAGCCAGACAACAAGACATGCCAGCCGCTCTCTTTCACCGCTCGAACCAGACCGCGCTCATCGCGAAGCTGGATAAATATTGGCATCGAAATCGCGGTAAACAAGCCAAATAGAAATGCGGTATCCACCCCACTCACGCCCGAGAAACGAATAAAAATTGGGTCTAGGCTCATCAGCAGTGCACCAACCAAGGTAATCATCACCCCGGCAAAGCGAGCCCCTTTGGCGTTTAGATTGTTCATAAATGCCGTTGTCATCGTCTTTCTCCTCAAGAAACAAATCATACTTGCCAGTATGATTTTCTAATTTCAGAGTTGTGTCAACAAAAATCATACCGTATAGTATGATTGTCAAATCAAGAGAATCTGAGCATGAGCAAGATCGAGCAAAACCGAGAGAAGAAACGCCGAGCTATTTTGGAAGCCGCGAAAGAGAACTTCTTGTCCGAGGGATATGTATTAGCGAACATGGATAAAATCTCTGCCCAAGCAGGTATGACAAAGCAAACCGTGTATCGTTACTTCCCATCTAAAGCAGCGCTATTTGAAGCAACATTGCGCCAGATAGGTGAAAACATGGATGGTGGCTTCATTACTCACCTACAAAAGGATGACCTGCGAGAAGCGTTGAACTCATTTGGTGAACACTTCGTTTCTTTCCACCTTTCTGATGAGCACTTGGCGACCTTCCGCCTGTTGATTGCAGAAAGTGCCAAAGCGCCCGAGATCACGACGATCTTCCGCGAAGTCGGTCCGGACGATACCGATGCTAAGCTCACTCAGTTCTTCCAAGATCGTTTCGATATTAAGGAACCAGAAACACAGATTCGCCTCTGGACAGGCATGCTACTGTCGATTCGCTCTGGCGTTTTAATGGGAATGGAAAAGCCAACGCAAGCTGAGATTAAGAAGCACGTGCAAGAAGTGACTGAGTTTTTGTTGGCAGCGATCGAGCATCAGAAGTGAACTAAAATCCATTACTCGCCGTAATACCCAAAGAGTGAAAACACCAATGGGAAACGGCTATGAATCTTTTGATTGAATCGGTCGAGGGTGGTATCTACCTCGCTTACAATGTAGAAAACCATACAAAGTCATTGATATTGAACGAGCACAAAAGCCCGCTCAAATTTGCCAGCCTTTGCGAGGCAAGGGACCATTTTCGAGGAGAAGGATACTCCTCTGCAAAACTGGTTCACCTCAACGCATCCGACGAAATGTGTGGAGAAAGAATACGCTGTGACATGCCATTAGAGATTGAATTGAGCTGGTATTAGTACCGGCTCTTTTTTCGCCCTCCCCTCAGCTTCCTCTCGCTCTTAGGTTGGTGATAATTTGCCAAAACTTTGAGCTATTTCGGGATCTTATCAACACATTTTTTGTTAAAGGCGTACTATGCTATTGGTAGTGTATTCCACAAGAGGGCGTGGTTATGAAATACAAACATATCCTAGTCGCACTGGAACTGTCTGATGAGAGTACTGTGTTGATTGACCGAGCGGTATCTATGGCGAGTTATCTCGGTGCCGAGATTTCTTTTATTCATATCGATGGTACTCATGGCGAAATTTATCGTGAGCTTGTCGATATTAAAGCAAACCCAGACCAAAGACCGTTGAATGAACATTCAATGGAGTGCTTGAAGTCCTTTAGCGATTACATGGAGCAACCATTGAAGCACTTCTTCGTAGGCACTGGTGATTTAGCGGACAAACTGGAAGTGACTATCAAAGAACAAGAAGTTGATCTGCTGATTTGTGGTCACCATCAAGACTTCTGGAGCAAGATCATTTCTTACTCAAGACATCTGATCAACAAGTCTCCGGTTGATATTCTAGTTGTACCAATTCACGAATAGCGTGAATGAACCATCCCAAAAGCCGCCAACGATGGGCGGCTTTTTTGAGTTTCTTGTTGGCTCAATTAAGGCTCTATTTCACCAATCGAATACAGCACCAACTCTTGTGGGTTATTCCCTTCCCCTAACGAGTGAATGTCTTCCCCTTCTTGTTTGAGCTCATTAATCAGTTTGAGCGCTTTATCTTGCTTCACACCAATAATGGTCGGCATTTCAGAGGCAGAGACACCAAAACGCGTTGCAATTAGCAAGTTTTTCACTTTGGTTTTATCCGATTCAAACATGACATGACCTCTTTAATTTCAATTATCTAAGCATAGCGAATCGCGATGAGAAAGCACCATGCCAACTTGAATAGGTAACGGATTTTCCTAAGGGCTAGACAAACAAGGAAAGTAAAAGCTTAGTTACTGAAAACGCGGTCAAAATAACTGAGTGGCGCCACCTTGGTATTGGCTCTTCGTTGCCACTTGCTGCTGTTCGCCACCAGCCACTTTTGTTCTGAGTTGGCTAAAATCGCTTGGCTCACTCTGGCTTCTCGCAACTCATGTTCCATCGCAAAAGCATGAGTATCACCTTTAGTGCTACCAAGATTGATCTGCGCGGAATGAAGTTCGGCGATTTCGGTTACACCTGCGCAACCGATAATGCCAATATCTGCGGAAAACTGAGCGAAAAAGTGCTCCGCCGCACCATCTACTACATCGCGGTCATTGGTACGAATACGCCCACCCGGAATCCAAGTTTCAATGTTCTCAAAATGAGAAAGAATGTGCGCCGCTTCGAAGTTATTCGTCACCACGCGAAGCTCACTGTGGTGGACTAAACGCTCTGCAATCAATGCGATGGTAGTACCGATACCCAAAAACAAAGTCGCGCCGTTCGGGATGGCTTTGACCACTTCATCTGCAATGATCTGCTTTTCTTGTTGATTGGTGACTTGGCGAGAAGCATAGCTGCGATTACTCAAGGTAGCAGGCAATCCGACACCACCATGATGGCGTCGGGTCAGTCCTAATTGGCAAAGCTGATTAATGTCACGTCGAATGGTTTGCGTCGTGACTTCGAAGCGCTGAGCAAGTTCTTCTATCGCACAATATTCTTGCTGATGAACCAGTTCAATGATGCTTTGCTGACGGACGTTGAGGTTATTCATTCAATGCTGCTTCTCGTCTGACTGCAGTCGCTTCAACTTTATAACTCTGTGGTGTGTCTGTGATCATCATGTCCACACCCCACAGCCAATGCGCTTCAACTAATTGAGGGAAGTTCGGTGTATAACAAAATAGTTGGTAGCCAAACTGCTTGATTTGCTTAGCCTGCGATTCGGTCAGGAAACGGTAATCACAATGCACGCTGTAAGCATCAATGTGTTGTAGCACGATAGCAAAATCATCAGGAATCTCTTGCCACAACTGTCCTCTTCTCACTTCTGGCAGATAGTTTCTCATCGTCACCAAAGCTTCCGTATTAAAGCTAGAAAACAGAATCATGTCCGTATCCACATCCAAGCGCTCAATTACCTGTGCCACCTTTTCACACAACAAATCAATTTCATCGCCTGAGTAGATCTTCAATTCAATATTGAGCTTCACGCCAGCCTTTGCGGTGAATTCAAGCGTCTCTTCTAAGCTCGGGATATGCTCGCCAGCGAAGTCATCTCCGAACCATAAGCCAGCATCAAGTAACCTTAGCTCGTGCCAAGTCAGCTCTTTCACTTTACCGCGACCATTTGTGCAGCGGTTTACGGTTTTGTCATGGATAACCACAGGGATGTTGTCTGCGCAGAGTTGAACGTCAATTTCAATCCATTCACAGCCAAACTCAATAGCGCGTTGCATTGCCGATAAGGTGTTTTCTGGAGCCAAACTGGATAAGCCACGGTGTGCCGTTATTGTCATTTTTTATTCCGTCTTTTTCATTTGTTTTCAAATGAACTATCTCAGCCCTCAATGACGGTTTAATTACAAGATCGTGACGAAAATAATGCTCAAATAAGTTCATTTTTCTGTAACTAGAACGTCATTTGGCTCATTTAATGTTCATTTGAATTTTTTGAAGTGGATTCATTATCAAAATGAAAACCTGCAAGGGAACAACCTGTTCAAATCATCTATGAAAAGGAATCATTATGGCTATTAAACACCTCGCCGGACTTGCAATTGCAGCGGCATTCATCAGCACGCAAGCACAAGCAAAAACAGAGGTTGAGTGGTGGCACGCAATGGGTGGCGCACTAGGTAAAAAGGTCAACGAAATTGCCGCAGACTTTAACGCAAGCCAATCAGAATACGAGATCAAGCCAGTTTACAAAGGCAGCTACGCAGAAACCATGACCAGTGCAATCGCCGCATTCAGAGCGAAAGAGCAACCAGCTATCGTGCAAGTGTTCGAAGTGGGCACGGCGACAATGATGGGGGCAGATAAAGCGATTTATCCCGTTTATCAATTGATGAAAGACACCAAAGAGTCGTTTAATCCAGATGATTATCTTGCGGCAGTAACGGGTTACTACACCACCAATGAAGGCAACATGCTTTCACTGCCATTCAACAGCTCCACTCCTGTGCTTTATTACAACAAAGACATGTTTAAGAAGGCAGGCGTAGTAAATCCACCTAAGACGTGGAAAGAGATGGAAGAAGTGTCTCGTAAACTACTGGCGTCTGGTGCGAAATGTGGTTTCAGCACAACCTGGCAATCATGGACTCAAATCGAAAACTTTGGTGCGCGTAACAACGTTCCTGTTGCCAATAACAACAACGGCTTTGCTGGCTTAGACACAAAATTCAAGTTCAATGACTCAGCGTTCGTGCATCATATCGAACAGATGGGTAAATGGTCGAAAGAAGGCATCTTTAAGTACGGTGGTCGTCAGTCTGATGGTATGCCACTGTTTTACACCCAAGAGTGTGCAATGACCATGGGCTCTTCCGCAGGTCTGGCGGGCATCAAAGAGAACATGAAAGGCATTGATATCGGCGTAGCACAATTGCCATACGATTCAGAGCTAGTATCTAAGCCACAAAACACCATTATCGGAGGAGCCTCTCTTTGGGTGCTTCGTGGTCACTCAAGCGAAGAATACAAAGGCGTGGCGAAGTTTTTCTCTTACCTTTCAAGCCCTGAAGTTCAAGCAGATTGGCACCAATTCACTGGTTACTTACCAATCACTAAAGCGGCTTATGAGCTAACGAAAGAGCAAGGCTTCTACACTAAGAACCCAGGCACCGACACAGCCGTTCTGCAAATGACATCGACAAAGCCAACGGAAAACTCGAAAGGCATTCGCTTTGGTAACTTCCTGCAAACTCGCGACATTATCAACGAAGAGCTGGAAGCGGTTTGGGCAGGAAAAGCAACAGCACAAGCTGCGCTAAATAATGCGGTTCGTCGTGGTGACGAGCAGCTACGTCGCTTTGAGCGCACACAGAAGTAACGAACCTTAATAACGAACAATGATGCACCGAGTCTTATTCAAGTAGGTACTCAGAGATGCACTCTCCCCGCCCATCATGGGTGGGGAATTCGTTTACACACCTTGCCTGTTTTATTTTGGTATTTGTATGTCCTCACCTGTTGTTTTTAAACACAAATGGCTTCCGGTTGCGCTGATTGCGCCTCAGTTGGTGATCACCTTGGTGTTCTTCATCTGGCCGGCAGGACAAGCCATTTTCCAATCTTCACAACTTGAAGATGCTTTCGGTATGAGCCGTGAGTTTGTGGGTTTAGAGAACTTTGAAACACTCTTCCATGATCCACTTTACCTAGATTCGTTAATGACCACGCTGCAATTTAGCATCAGCGTTGCGGTGCTTGCTCTGGTCAGTGCGCTGATCCTTTCCGCTTTTGCCGAGCAAATCATCCGTGGCGCGACCATGTATCGCACTTTCTTGATTTGGCCTTATGCGGTGGCTCCGGTTGTCGCAGGTTCACTATGGCTATTTCTATTCGATCCAACCATCGGTGTGATGACCGAACTGTTGAATCTGTTTGGCGTAGACTGGAATCCAACGCTCAATGGCACCCATGCTATGTGGATGGTGATCATCACCTCGACATGGAAGCAAATCAGCTACAACTTTCTGTTCTTCCTTGCGGCGCTTCAATCAGTACCCAAGTCTCTGCACGAAGCCGCGGCCATTGACGGCAGTGGTCCAATCAAACGCTTTATCACCATTAGCTTCCCGCTGATTTCACCAACCAGTTTCTTTTTGTTGGTCGTGAACTTCGTTTACGCGTTCTTCGATACCTTCGCCATCATCCATGCGATGACACAAGGCGGTCCGAGTAACAGCACTTCCACCTTGGTTTATAAAGTCTATAACGATGGTTTTATTGGTCTGGACTTAGGCTCATCAGCAGCGCAATCCGTCATCCTGATGATCTTGGTGGCTTCCCTAACCGTGATTCAATTTAAGTATGTTGAGAAGAAGGTGGCGTACTAATGGTAGAAAGAAGACCGTTTTTTAATCTGTTTTGTCATGTCATTTTAATTCTTGGCATTATTTCGATTGCGCTTCCCGTTTGGATTGCGATCGTAGCAACCACACATGAGAACAGCGCGTTCGCTACTGGTACGCCGCTGTGGTTTGGCGATTTGGGCTTTAGCGTTTTCACTGACTTGTTGAGTAACGACACCCAATACAACAACAATACTTTGCCAATTGGCAACATGCTGCTGAACTCCTTCATCATGGCGATGTGCATTACCATCGGCAAGTTGAGCATTTCCATTCTGTCAGCGTATGCAGTGGTGTTCTTCCGTTTTCCGGGACGAATGCTGGCGTTCTGGATGATCTTCTTCACACTTATGTTACCAGTAGAAGTGCGCATCATGCCGACATTTGAGGTGATTACGAACCTCAACATGCTGAACTCATTTTACGGCTTAACCATTCCATTGATCGCCAGTGCAACGGCTACTTTCTTGTTCCGTCAGTTCTTCTTAACGGTACCAAATGAGTTGGTGGAAGCAGCGCGAATTGATGGCGCAGGACCAATCAAGTTCTTCTTCGATATCTTGTTGCCTCTATCTCGCACCAACATCGCCGCACTGTTCGTCATCACCTTCATTTACGGCTGGAACCAATATTTGTGGCCGCTTTTGATCACCACAGACGTGCAGTACTACACCATCGTGATGGGCATTAAACAGATGCTTGGAGTGGTTGATGGCGTGATCGAATGGAACAAAATTATGGCCACCACCATTATCGCCATGTTGCCACCCGTGATTGTGGTAATTGCAATGCAAAAAGCCTTTGTTAAAGGTCTGGTAGATTCGGAGAAATAAATGTCCACGTTAACTCTTTCTAATATCGCTAAATGTTATCCGAACGGCTATCAGGCGATCCAAAAACTTAATCTCAATATCTGCGACGGCGAAATGGTCGTGTTGGTTGGCCCGAGTGGTTGCGGTAAATCCACCTTACTTCGCATGATTGCAGGGCTAGAGGAAATCAGCTCAGGAGAGCTTAAGATCGACACCACAACCGTCAACGATCTCGAACCTGGCGAGCGAGACATTGCCATGGTATTCCAGAACTACGCCTTGTACCCACACATGACGGTGTACAACAACATGGCTTACGGTCTGCGCAACCGCAGAACACCGAAAGCGGAAATCGAACGATTGGTTCACGAAGCGGCAAAGATGCTGGAGTTGGATCACCTACTCGACCGCAAACCAGGACAGCTTTCTGGCGGACAACGTCAACGTGTGGCGATGGGGCGCGCAATTGTACGTGAACCAAAGGTGTTTCTGTTTGACGAGCCATTGTCCAATCTAGACGCCAAACTGCGTGTTCAAATGCGTTTGGAAATCAAGAAGCTTCAGCGTCGCCTCGGGACGACATCGGTTTACGTTACCCACGACCAAGTTGAAGCAATGACGCTGGCGGACAAACTTGTTGTTTTGAACAAAGGTAATGTCGAACAAGTTGGCACACCGCTAGAGATATACGACAACCCTGCATCTTTGTTCGTCGCGACCTTTATTGGTTCACCATCCATGAACATCTTAGATGGCAATGTTAGCGTTGACGGCATCACTATCGGTGACGCGCTGCTTCCTGTCTCCACAGCAAACTTGGCTCTTGGCGAAATAAAGCTAGGACTTCGTCCAGAGCATTTACAAATCAGCCAAGATAACCCATGGTTGCAAGTAGAAGTCGAATTGATTGAATCGCTCGGTGCCGATCTGTTGCTTTACTGCCGCACAGAAGGTGGTGACTCACAAAAGCTTGTTGTTCGTGTAGAGGGACATACGCCAATTCAAATTGGCGACAAGCTTGGTCTAGACATAAAGCCAAAACATGTTCATCTATTTGATGCCAACACAGAAAAGCGTATCGAGAGTACACTGGCTTCCGCGGTATCACTGCAAGGCGTCAGTGACGAAACTCAAGCAATCAACCCTAGAGTAAACAAGCAAGGAGTGGTGAATGCCTAACCCGTTATCAGAGCTCAAGTTAGAGAGTCTGAAACAGATCGAATGGCTGCTAACCGACGTGGATGACACATTGACTTGGCAAGGCAAGCTGCCACCTGAAACACTCATTGCGTTAGCCGAGCTAGAGCATGTGGGCGTAAAAGTGGTGGCAGTAACAGGCGCATGTGCCGGTTGGTGTGACCAAATGGCAAAGATGTGGTCACTGCATGGTGTGATTGGTGAAAATGGCGCGTTTTGGATGAGAAAAGACGCGGCAGGATTCCACACCACCTTTGCTCGCCCAGCCGAAGCAATGCGCAAAGAACAACGCGCATTACAAGAAAGTATTACCGGCATTTTGGCAGGCTATCCCAATGTCGAGTTCAGCCAAGATCAGAGTTTTCGCTACTGTGACGTTGCGGTGAACATAGCGCAAGATAGAACGCCTGTTTCCCCTTCCACGACAATGGAAATTCTTAACCACATTATGAATTTGAATGTGGAGTCTAATCCCGTCAATGCAACATTGAGTTCGATTCACATCAATGCTTGGGTCGGTAGTCACAGCAAGCGTACAAGTGGTGAAGCGTACATTAGGCAGTTCAATAACGGCGAATTACCGAGCTTAGAGCGCATCACGTATGTGGGAGATTCACTCAATGATGAAGGCATGTTTGAGTGGTTGCCAATGACCTTTGGCGTGAACAACATTCGCCCTTTATTAGCGAAACTGAACCATCAACCTAACTATGTCACACAAGAGAACGGCGGCTACGGGTTTGCTCAATTGGCAAGCTTGATCATTCACGCAAAAAGCCTGTAATTCAACAGCATGTCCA
Organism: Vibrio sp. SCSIO 43155; assembly: GCF_023716605.1. NCBI lineage: Bacteria > Pseudomonadati > Pseudomonadota > Gammaproteobacteria > Vibrionales > Vibrionaceae > Vibrio > Vibrio sp. SCSIO 43155. The sequence continues at coordinate 1,707,113 of NZ_CP071853.1, forward strand.
TTCGCCCTTCCGCTTTTCTTAAGTCGGTGAATGGACATTATTTTTGTCTCTGATACATAAAATCTCTATTTATCATTCGCAATTATCGTTTTGTTATCTACCAAAAACGTTCAAAAAACTCTCGTTACTAATTTGCTCTCAATCCCTTGCTATATATGGCGTTTTTTCATTTCTTACTACTTACCATGCTCAGAACGAAGCAATCCGCAACAAAAATTGATTGTTGTCCTAACTAATTATTTTTGTTTGTCGCATTCAAAAGCAGCCCATATTATCCGCAGCACAAGGGATGACATTCCTTACGCTCTTTAACAATCAAATGCCGTACTTCTTCATCTGACAACTTTCCTACTGATGTAAAAATTCCCTTTTGATTCCCATTTTCAAATTTTTACAACCACTGCGCAGAGCATTTAAAGCTGTGTTCTGCATTACAGTCTATTCATGTAGGAAATCATCGTGGATAAATATCAAGCTGCATACGCTAAGCGTCTAGAAAAACTGAAGGGCAATCGTTCGCCAAAAACTATTGCACGTATTTCGGCGTGGGATGCATTTTTTAACAAAGAATACGAGATGCAAGATCTAGAGTCTCAAATGGCAGACTCTGCTCGTCATCACTATGAGCAATCTGACGTTAAAAATGAAATCAGCTTTGGTTCATTCAAACGCGCATTCTATAAAGAATCGATCGTGATTTATGACCTAACCGATGGCGCTTCAATTCAGAAAGTGTTCACTCCGTTACTTGTGCTAACAACAGCATGGGTACTGTTCGTGTGTTTTACCCAGTAATTGAATAACCGAATTAAATAAGCAATAGATAAACTATTGGCAGGGTGTTTATTACCTTTGTTCAATACAAACAGTTGAGAGTTTAAGGATGAAAGGAAGAAACATTGCGGCATTTGCCATTGTGGTGGCAGCATTTGCGTTTGGTTATGGCTTTAAATCCTATCAAGAAGCGAATGGTGTCATTTACCCAACCTTTAAGAAGGAGTTTAATCTCTGATGCCTAAGATTACCCTTCTGCTACTCGCAACGACTGTCGGTATTGGCGTTACCGGTGCTGCATTCTGTGTTGGCATTACGTATGCGTTCACACAACTGCCAATCGAACAAATTCTATCGAGCTTATAAAAAAGTAGAGCACTTCGGTGCTCTACTTTTTTGCTGTTTGAGACTCAATATTTGAGTTGAGAAACGAAAAGCGCAATCAGAACTCTTTATTCATCTTCTGTAAGCAAGCAAACAAGATCGCTTGATGCTCAGGTTCGATATTGCGCGTTAAGTCTTGAACCAAATCTAAATGCAGCTGATTGTGATGACGGTGAATCTCTTCACCCGCTGGCGTAAGCTTTACTACGATAGCGCGACGATCTTCTGGATGCGGACAGCGCTCAATAAGCTCCGCTTTCACCAGTTTCTCAATTTGAACCGTTAACGTGCCTGTCGTAATCCCAAGCTTTTCCGCCAGTTCTTTCATACGCAACGCACCATGCCCACCCAGTACTTCAATCGTGTGGATTTGAGCCAGTGAGTAACCCGTGCCTTTTACTACAGATTGCTCCCAAGAAGACATTTTGTCATAGAACTCGGTAAGCGTTTGATTCAGCTTTTCTAATTCGCGCATCACTCAGTCGTTTGAACTTCCAAAGTTAGGTGGTGAATCTTATCAAATTTACTCAATAATTGCTTAAATTCATCCAGCGTTTTGTTGCTATGATTTTTAAGCGCGATAGCCGCAGAATAATGATGACCACTCACCTTCCAGATGTGTAAATCAACAATCTCGGCATAAGGAGTAAGTGTTTCAGTAATCTCATCTCGGTATGACTTGCTGATGCTCTCATCCAACAAGACTGGTGCGGTTTGTTTCATTAAACCCAAGGTCCACTTACCAATCACAACGGCACCAACAATCCCCATCATGGCATCTAACCAAACCCAGCCGTAAAACTTACCGACAATCAACGCGACAATCGCAAGTAGAGAGGTCAGCGTATCCGCTAACACGTGGAAGTACGCAGCAGTTAGGTTGTGGTCGTGATGATGTTCGTGCTCATGATCGTGAGAATGGTGATCATGATGGTCATGCCCATGATGATGGTGATCTTGCAGAAGCAGCATGCTCGCAAGGTTCACCACTAAACCAATCACCGCCACCATAATAGCTTCGTTAAACTGAATGCTTTCTGGGTTGAAGAGACGATGAATCGACTCGACCATCATCATCAATGCCACAATCCCCAACGCAATGGCACTGGTAAAACCGCCGAGCACACTCACCTTACCCGTACCAAATGAGAAGCGGTCATTATGGGCATTTTGTTTCGCGTAGCGGTAAGCAAACAAGGTGATACAAAATGCCGCTGCGTGTGTACCCATATGCCAACCATCTGCGAGCAATGCCATTGAACCAAACATGGTCCCTGCAGCAATCTCCACCACCATGGTGGTCACGGTTAGGATCAATACGTAGAGCGTGCGTTTTTCACCCTTTTGGTTGTGAGAAACGAAATCATGTGAATGTTGCGATACAGCCATTGCGACACTTACCTTCCAATTTTAGTTTGATTATCAAATTATTTGATTTTAATTTAGTTTGACTATCAAACAATGTCAACCTAGGAAGGGAATTTGATCAAAGGGAAGTTTTAAAAAGAGTCTTACTCAGTATAAAAAACACAAACGAGCTAAAGCACTTATACCCAAGTGACTTCAAGATGCAGGATTCAGAGCGTTGTCATTGATTCGAGTTCAAGGAAAACAACACAGCGTAATAGCCAGCTCTTTCCAAGTTGTTTGACGCAGCAATCGGGTCAATGACACGCTCCCAAAGGGCGAGCTGCCTTGGCTTGTATACTTTGTTGCCGATTCTTGATTTAGACCCACTAAACCTTTAAATCGCCGCCGCGTCTACAAACCAAGTCAGTCTCGCTGAACCTAGCATCTCGAGGTTACTTGGGTATAGGTTCACCAGAGAAGCCTAAGTGATTTTGCAGAAAGTGATGTTTTTAAGTTGAGCGAGAGAACTAGCGTTCAGCTAATCGACGGGTATCTTCATCGATGATCGCTCGAAGCGCTTTGGTCAGATCATCAAAGTCCGTGTGCTTTTTGCCGTATTCCAGATTAAAGGCGTAATTGAAATCGGCAGGGTTATCACCTTGAGTGTGCTGCAGAATGGTTTCCAATTTATCCAACGCTTTGGTGAGTCGAGCTTCTGCGGTAGTAGCACTGTCGTATTCCAACCATAGCTCCAGCAGATCCTTTTGCAGAGAAGCGTCTAACGGAGCGATGAGTTGCTTCAAATCCGCCAGTTCTAGTGCGCTTTTATCCAGCCCATCGTGTTGCTCCAACGCCGAAATGTCACCGCTGACCGCTTCTGCCAAGTCATGAACAACACAGAGTTTTAGCACTTTCAAGCTATCCAAATGTGGATAATGTTCTGCTACCAGCATGGCAAGTAAGCATAATCGCCACGTGTGCTCAGCAGTACTTTCATGGCGACCAGAAGACGTCCATGCGGTGCGTAAGGTGCTTTTGAGCTGCTCAGCCTCGCGCAAAAAAGTAAGAATGCCAGGTAGCTTGTCGATCATATCAGTGCTCATGTTTCAATGTTTTCAAGAAGAGTAACGGATCGGGCTGAATCGGAAAAGCACAAACGACAGGGAGAAAACAGGAAGTGATTAGAAACATAGAAGAAGACTCAGACACTCATATTGAGAATGCCTGAGCCTATAGATCACGCCAATTCGCAAGAAAACAGTTTGGCTTCAAAGTGCTCATCAATGCTGTCTGCAATCAGTTCAATTCGGCTTTCAGCACAGTCATCCAACTCCACTTCCTGTAGCCCATCTGGCGTTAGGTTGTAGCCATAAATGCCATCACCAGTAATAAACACCGCTTTCATGCGCTCCACTTCCAGCTCAACCAACAGAGGAATCAGCTTGCGGCGATCGAACACTTTCTCAGGTGAAAAGCGCCAACCGACACTCTGGAAACCTTCGCCTGAATTGGTCGCTTTGAGCATACCACTCTCAGGCATTGGCATGTCTGAAGCCAAAGGCTTGTCACTCGCATGATGGTGGTGATGCGGGGGATGTTCATGAATGGTGGTCTCACCTTCAAATTCGGCAAACGGAATCACACCATGCTGAGCAAAAACCACTTTGGTATTTGGGCGCCCAACTTGCGCCACGTAAGCTTCTAGCTTCTGGGTGTCTCCCTCTTGATACAAATCGAGCTTGTTACCCACCACTGTATCGGCAATCGCAATTTGTTGGTTGAACGTGTCATGCTGTGTATAGCGCTCATCCGCAAGCTTACGCGCGTCGACCAAAGTGATGTTCTTTTGTAGCGAAAGCACTTGGCGATAATGATCTGTCGACAACACTTGCAGCACTTCTTTCGGGTGGCCAAGCCCAGTAGGCTCAATCAGCAGACGGTCTGGCTTTGCTTCATTAAGCAGTTGGTTTAAGGCGATTTGCATTGGCAACCCCGCCGCGCAGCACATGCAGCCGCCGGGTACTTCGCGAATAAACACTTGTTGCTCTTCGCTTTGTTGCCCCTGAACCAAGCTACCATCAACGCCGATTTCACCAAACTCATTCACTAATACCGCCCAGCGCTCGTTCTCTGGCTTATTCGCCATTAAATTCAAAATCGCTGAGGTCTTTCCTACACCAAGAAACCCCGTAATGATGTTGGTAGGAACACCAAGTATGGGTTGGCTCTCAGAGCTCATTGGCAATTCTCCTGTAACCTTGCACCAGTTCGTGGTTTGCTGAAACCACAGACTCTGAAAACGCCGAGTACTCAGGTGGCACTTTCGAGATGCTATTCAAATCAAAGTCAGCACCAATATTCGTCATTGGCGGAACATGGAAATTCTCTGGCAAGTCTAGACCATCTACCACACAGTTATGGCGAATAACACAACCCTTCCCAATCACAGCATTAAACACCACCGAGTTAAAACCAATGAACACATCATCGCTAACTTCACACGGACCATGAATAATTGATCGGTGTGCAATGGAAGAGCGCTCACCAATGGTCACGGCAGCGCCTGCCTTTGAGTGAATGACCACGCCATCTTGAATGTTGGTATCACGCTTGATGACAATGGCTTCCATATCGCCTTGCTCGTTCACCTCATCAGCACGAATCACCGCGTAAGGACCAATAAAAACGTTATCTTCAATGATCACTTTGCCACAGATGATTGCCGTCGGATCGATGAAGGCTGTTTCCGACACTTCGGGCATGTGACCTGTGGGATTTCTTCTTAACATATTGAATTCTCTTTATTTGGTGCCGAAAAGACACTCAAGTTACGACAACTATACTTCTACAAATAAAGCTCGAGGAAAGCGGATAAATGTAAGCTTTCGAAAATAAACTGAGCTTTCAAATAATCTAAGTTTTTGAAAAACGTGAGTCTTAGCGATCAAATACCAATCGCATAGCATGTGCTGCCTGCTCATCGACTTGTTGGTCGACATACACCAACCCACCGTTGACCCAAGTTTTCTTGATTTGTGAGGAGAACTGATGGCCAGCAAAAGGCGACCAACCACAGTGGTACAAGCTATTGTCATTGGTGACTAAGGTCGGCATTTTTGTATCCACCAGCACCAAATCAGCGAAATACCCTTCACGGATAAAGCCACGTTGCTCAATACCGTAGCGGATGGCTGGGTTATGTGCCGTCTTTTGAACCACTTGCTCCATCGTCATATGTCCGCGAGCGACTTGATCAAATAAAGACAATAGTGCGTGCTGTACCAAAGGTAACCCCGCTGGCGCTTGTTCGTAAGGCACCTGTTTTTCTTCCCACGTGTGGGGGGCGTGGTCTGTCGCGATAATGTCAATTTGACCTGTATTAAGTGCTTTTAGAATAGCCTCACGGTCACTTGGGTATTTCACCGCTGGGTTACATTTGATTTGGTTACCACGCTCTGCGTAATCTTCATTGCTAAACCACAGGTGATGAACGCAAGCTTCAGCGGTAATGTTTTTGTTCTCGATTGGACCTGCATCAAACAGTGCTAACTCTTTTGCCGTTGTGATGTGCAGAACATGCAACTGACTGTTGTACTTCTTAGCCAGTTCTACCGCATAAGAAGAGGACGCATAACACGCTTCGTCATCACGCAGTATCGGATGATCTTCAATGGTGAATTCCGACTTCTCTTTGAGTAGTCGCTGTTTGTTTTGCGCAATCACAGGTCCACTTTCACAGTGCGTTACGATGAGCACTGGTGAATCACGGAAAATTTCCTCCAAGGCTTGAGGTGCTTCCACCAACAAATCCCCCGTCGAAGCCCCCATAAACACTTTCACGCCACAATGTCTCTTTGGATCAAGCTGTTTGATTTGCTCAAGGTTGTCTTCGGTCGCACCAAGATAGAAAGAGTAGTTCGCGAGGGAGCTCTGCTCGGCAATGGAGAATTTGCTTTCTAACGCTTCGATGGTCGTCGTGGCAGGGTTTACGTTCGGCATTTCCATATAGCTTGTGATACCACCTGCAACCGCTGCACGGGATTCTGTTGCAATCGAACCTTTGTGCGTTAAACCCGGCTCACGAAAGTGTACTTGGTCGTCTATCATACCGGGGATTAGATGACACCCTTTAGCATCAATCACCGTGTCTTCCGGTTTTGAGGCGATATCGGTCGAGATAGCTTCAATTCGCTGATCGACAATTCGTAAATCGGTCTCGGTAATGGTTCCTTCGTTGACGACAAGGGCGTTTTTAATCAGTGTTGCAGGCATAGCGGTTCAGAACTCCTTGCTGATGATGCTAATAATGGGAAAGGATAAACGTCGTAAAGTGGCAGTGATGAAGACGACAATAAGTGGACACTCAAAAACACTTACTGGGATTTCGCACAGTCATCACAAACACAATTGATCTCTAGTTGAGGGCTGACAACGGTGAAGCCTTCTTCTTTTGCATGGGATTGCAGACCGTGAATCAAGTTTGGGTCGATGGTTTGCTCGCTAATTTTGTTGCATTTGGAGCAGATGAGAAATTGAGGAACGCCATGTTCGTGTTCGCAGAGGATATGGGAGCAGACGATGTATTTATTAGAAACTTTAAGCTTGTGAGCCAAGTGCTCACCTTCAAGAAAATCCAAGATTCGATACACCGACATTGCCTGAATATTTTGTTCAAAATGGGCTTTGCAATAATCCACCAACTCATAAGCTGACAAGGCTCTATCGGCATGGACCAACGCTTTCAACACCAGTTTTCTCTTGGAAGTTAATTGCTTTCCTTGAGCTTTAAAGCTCACCTCTACATGCTTAATAATGGCGTCAATATCGCTCACTTTCACCTCACACAAGACACACGCTACCTTATAATAATTTAGGTTATTGTTATGTTATAACATAAAAAATAGATTCATCAAGGTAAGGTCAAAGTGAACGCGACTTGGGTATACGCATTAGATCCGTTACTCTAATTAGTTCGTATCCAAATCAGAATAATCGAAACGGATGGCTAGGATGGAACATGTTGGCTCTCGAGCGTTGATTGTAGAAGGCGGCGCGATGCGTGGGGTGTTCTCCTGCGGCATACTCGATCACTTTATGGCACAAGATTTCTCCCCTTTTGACAGCTTTTGGGGTGTCTCGGCGGGCGCAAGTAACTTAGCGGCTTACCTTGCTAAAATGCCGGGCAGAAACCTCAAAATCTATCTCGACTACAGTCTACGAAAAGAATTTATCTCCCCCACTCAACTCGTACGCGGTGGCGATATGATGGATTTAGATTGGATGTGGGACGTCACGCTTAAAGAGTTGGGCATTGATCGAGCCGTACTCTCTGCCGATCCTCGACCATTCTTTTTAGGTGTCACACGACAAGACAACGGACAACCAGAATACCTAACACCTTCCGTAGAAATGTTGGCGGAAACCATGAAAGCCAGCAGCGCCTTACCAATCATGTACCGCAATGGTGTGCCATTAGATGGCGTAAGGTATGTGGATGGTGGTGTAGCGGATGCAATCCCTATTGCCGAAGCCATCAAACGCGGTGCAACCAAAATCATGGTGCTACGAAGCCGCCCTGCCAGCTATCGCAAATCCAAGCCTAAGTTTGAAAAGCTAACTTCACGTTTACTGAAAGATCATCCAGCGTTAATCGAGCCAATGCTCACGCGCCATATTCGTTACAACCAGAGTCTGGAACTGATAGAGAACCCGCCAGTTGGCGTTGAGATCATCCAAATCTGTCCACCAGAAGGCTTTAAGTTAAAGCGTTTAAGCCGCTCGCCAGAACCTTTACGTCAAGCTTATGAGCTGGGTGTGGAATGTGGTCCACAAGCCATTGAGCGCTGGGAGCAAAGCTAAACAGAGTACAAAAAAGCTCACTGCCCTCGTGAAAGACAAAAAAAGCCACACCCAATTGGTGTGGCTGATGCAAATTCGATGGCAGTGGATATCGTCTTTGCTTGCGTATGAGCCCAATAAACGGACTCCAAATCACTTAGTGTTTTTCTCTCGAACTGTAACTCCAAGAGTTGGCGTCAAGACTTGGTGCCAAGCAACGGTATTGGGTGCCTTAATAAGTTTCAAATACACCAGAATTGTAGTCTTGAATCGCTTGTTCAATTTCGTCGATGCTGTTCATCACAAATGGACCATAATGCACAACAGGTTCATTAATCGGTTCGCCAATAAAGAGCAGTACTCCGCTAGCGTCATTGGCTTGCAGCTCTACCCACTCACCTTGCGAAAGCAGTGCCATCTCACCTTGCATGACCACGCGCTCGCCCACCTTAATACTTCCTTTATAAGCATAGGTCATCATATTGTGATGTTTCGGTGTCATTAATGTCATTGTCGCACCTGGATGCGATTGCCAATCAGCAACCGTCACTGGTACACCCGTTTTACTTAGCGGTCCTTTGACAACCTCATCGCCGATGCTTAACTCGCCAGAAATAACACGAACCAAACCATGGGACTCTGCGCGATGTTCGGTAATAGTTTCCGGTTGGAAGTCGTGATATTGCGCCGGAGACATCTTGTCTCGTGCAGGTTGGTTAATCCAAATTTGGAAACCGTGCAGCTCGCCGTCTTCCATGATTGGCATTTCACTGTGAATCACACCACGACCAGCAGCCATCCATTGCGCACCGCCAGAACGAAGCTCACCAATGTTGTCCATATGGTCCCGATGTTGGAAATGACCGGTGAGCATATAAGTTAGTGTTTCAATGCCCCGATGTGGATGTGGAGGGAAACCACCCACATAATCTGCACGTTGGTCTGATTTAAGCTCATCGACCATCAAGAATGGTGAAAAGCTCGTGTTATTGAATCCGGCTACGCGACGAATTTTAACCCCATCACCATCTGCGGTTGCATGCGATGGAATGATCTGACGAATCTCTCTCACTGTGCTCATAATATTGCCTCCCTTATTGGTATGGACTCATTGTAGGAAGGGGGATGCCAAATCATGAGGGGATGAAATTGTTCTACTCCATCAGTTTTTTCGAACGAAAAGAATTTGAAAAATAAATGTAGCTATTTTTTAAACACCCTGTATAGTGGCGGCTGGCTCTAGAAAAGAGCTGTTAATGCTACATTTAGTTTAAGTTCCCTCTCAGTAACACCCTGAATCCTTGATTCAGACTCCTGCGTAAAACTTCCTCTTGATTGCACATTCAATAGCTTAAAAAAGATCCATCACAATTCGTATATTATTGTTTAATTTCAGAGGTTTTTATGTCTGGTAAAGTAACTGGTTCAGTAAAATGGTTTAACGAAACTAAAGGCTTTGGTTTCCTAACTCAAGACAACGGCGGTCAAGATGTATTCGTACACTTCAACGCAATCGTTGCTGACGGTTTCAAAACTTTGACTGAAGGTCAGAAAGTAAGCTTCAATGTAGAAGAAGGTAAAAAAGGTCCTCAAGCGACTGAAGTTACTCCTCTATAAGATAGCTTTTCTTGGTGCAGCATTTCCTCGCTGCACCAAACTCTCTCCCCCTTCAAAAAATTCCTCAAACTTAATATTTAGCAATTAAATTTTGCTTGGTTTTCTGCTGCCTAAAATATACCCAAGTAACCTCGAGATGCTAAGTTCAGCGAGAATGACTTGGTTTGTAGACGCGGCGGATACGATATCCATCGTTGGAACACTAGATCTATCGAACCCGATAGCCATCGTTGGTATTTCACTTACTTAAAATTAGGAAAAATTATGTCTAGAAGAACAGGTCGTCAAAGACACTGGTACCAATTATTGAATAAAGAAAAAATCACCAAAAAACAGGAGAATAAATGATAGAGATTGAATTCCGTTTAAAACAACCCGACATCTCTTGGAACGCCAAAATTCATCAACTCAATAGTGATATTTTAAGGCGCCATATATTGCCAAAACTCCAATCTGCTTGTTATCTCATTGATTTTAAATACTGTGAGAAAACCTACTCCGGAGACATTCTGTGTGACTCAGGTTCAAAGCTAGGAAGTTTTATTATTAAATAAATCAATTTTCGTGCATTAATGAATAATGCGGATATTTAGGAAGAATTTCCAAAGGAAAAATCATGGCAAAGAAAAGCAAGAAGCAAATTGAGCAAGAAAAGAAAGAGTCCGAACAAAACGCCGCAGCGATTAAACAACAAACGCGCCGCCGAATTGAGGACATCATGGAGCAAAGAGAATTTGATAAAATGTTCGAACTATAAATACATTCCATTTCCTTTTCTCTACTCTTCTCAATCTAAAATATCGACGTGCAAGGTATCGCCACCCCTCTTCTCAGTTCACAATGAGCAACGCACATTAAACTCGATATGACTCCCAATGTTTCTCGCATGGTGTGGTTCAGTATTAGCTACTGAATATTCGACGCTCAGCAAGGTGTGTGCTGACAACGAAGCCATCATGCGATGAATCACAGCCTCGATACAGATCTCCATCGCTCAATTAAACCAACACTTTTTTGCCTTTCCGTTCTCCGTTCTCCGTTCTCCGTTCTCCGTTCTCCGTTCTCCACAAATAACAATTTCATCAACGACTCTAGCCAAGCTTCAATTTTTGCGTATAATCGCAACCGTTTGCTTCGTATAACCCCAATGATATGGTTTGGGGGTCTCTACCAGCTCCCGCAAAGTGCTGATTACGAAGAGTCGAGATCACTGTGGATCTTACTCTTTGTAATGGCGTTCGATTTTTCTCAATCTATACCTATCCTTAGAGTAATTGCATCCACAACAACCATAAGAAAAAGTGGGAGTTTATTATGAACGCATTTATTCAAGGTCTTCCAAAGGTAGAGTTACACTTACATATCGAAGGTTCGCTAGAGCCAGAACTGTTGTTTGAACTGGCACAACGTAACAACATAGACATTCCATACGAATCGCCACAGGCACTGCGCAAAGCGTACGAATTCGAAGATTTACAGTCTTTCCTAGATATCTATTATCAAGGTGCTAACGCGCTGCGTACAGAACAAGATTTCTATGATTTGACTTGGGCATACTTAGAGCGCTGCAAAGCCGACAACGTCATCCATACTGAGATCTTCTTTGACCCGCAAACCCACACCGACCGTGGCATTGAGTTTGAAACGGTCATTAACGGTATTCACCGAGCAATGCAAGATGGTAACGAGCAGTTAGGGATTACGTCTCAAATTATCGCATGCTTTTTGCGTCACCTATCGGAAGAAAGCGCCATTGAAACGCTGCAATCAATCATCAAACATCAAGACAAAATCATCGGTGTAGGTTTGGACTCTTCAGAACTCGGTCACCCGCCAGAGAAATTCAAACGCGCTTTCCAACAAGCAAAAGCAGCAGGTTTACTCACCGTGGCACACGCAGGAGAGGAAGGTCCAGCGCAAAACATCATTGACTCTGTTGAGATGCTTAGCGTTAGTCGTGTGGACCATGGCGTTCGCTGTGTTGAAGATGCTTCATTGGTAGATGCGCTTATCGAAAGTAAAATGCCACTAACGGTGTGCCCGTTGTCGAACATTAAGCTTTGCGTGTTTGATCAAATGGAGCAGCACAACATTGTCGATTTGCTACGTAAAGGTGTCGCGGTGACGATTAACTCGGATGATCCGGCGTACTTTGGCGGCTACATGACGGATAACTTTAAAGCGGTCAGCGATGCTCATCCAATGACGAAATCAGAACTGGCTCAGTTTACGGTTAATGCAATCAACGCCAGTTTCATTGATGAAGCGCTTAAAGCGAAATACCGTGCTCAAGTCGCTGATTACTTAGCGAATCACTGATTATAAATACAAACCAATAAGGGCTAGATTGCTAGCCCTTATTTTGTTGTTTGCTATACCTATTTCGCTACTCACCTCATGATGCGTCTCGCTCGGTTTTAATACAGTTTCTTCCCGCATTTTTCGCAACATAGAGCGCCTTGTCTGCTCTTGCGACCAGTTCATCAAAACTGTCTTCTAACTCTAATGTCGCAATACCTGCACTGAAAGTCACTTTCGAAACGGGGCTGAAATCCTCATCCTTAAGCGCCTCTAACCGGCTTTGCGCCCATTGCTGTGCCTTCTCTAAAGATACCTTTGAAGCGACGATGACAAACTCCTCCCCACCCCAGCGTGCCAACATCCCTTCTTCCAAAGGGTCTTGAGCGAGAAAGTCAGCAATATGCTTTAGTACATCATCTCCAACATCATGTCCAAAGGTGTCGTTGACCTCTTTAAAATGGTCGAGGTCGAGTAAAATCAATGACACAGGCCAACTGTGCGCTCTGGCCTTCTGAAGCTGCTCGTGGACTTTGGTGATCAGTGCACGGCGGTTAAATAAGTTGGTGAGCGGATCATGCATCGCCAACCATGTAAGCTTGTGGTTGTTTGCATTGAGCAGATTGACCGAATACGCCAACTCTTGGTTCGCTGTGTTGAGCTCTTGCGTTCTGAGTGCGACCACTTCTTCTAGCTTTCTATTGTGCTGATGGATTTCATCAAAGGTGTTTTTAAAGACATTGGAAAGCTGGCCGATTTCATCTTTCGAATCGTAGCCAGAAAACGTGGTGTAATGGTTGTTGACCGCGTTTTCAACGTCGTACGTCAACTCCAAAATCGGTCTTGTGATGGAATTGGTGAGATAAAACACGATCGGCATAAAGACAACAATCACCACCGATGAAGTAATCGCAACGTCTTCCAGTAGCTCATTGATATCGAGGAAAATATCGGACTCTTCCGTAGTCACGAAGAGCGTCCAATTAGGTAAGGTGTCGATTTTAGCAAAGGTCACGATCTTGGCTTCATTCACCTTTCTGTCGTAGTAGTGGCCGTGTCCGACATTTTCCCAATTGGTTTGCACTGCAATGTCCGCAAAACCTTCAAACCCAACTCGCTCACCTTCAAATATATTGGCGTGCAAAATCAGAGAGCTGTCGGGGTGAGAAACCACCGTTCCACTGCTATCAGAGATCCAAGCATAACTGCTGTTGCCTAACTTCACTTTCGACAAACGCTGTGCGAGGTAGTCTACGGAGATAGAAACACCGACAATCCCTTTCCAGTTATCCGCTTCGTCATACACGGGCACACCAAGGGCCACAACGGGCGTTTTGACCAGTAAGCCAACGTGCGGTGCCGTGATGTGATAGTCCGCGCTCTTCCATCGAGCGTCTTCTACAAATTCTGACCACTCAATTTTGATGGTTCTGCTTTTGTGATCAATTAGATTCCAATGCTCATCGACGAAAAGCGTATTAATCACGGACTTCTTAGACATGCTTTTGAGCCATTTAAGCTCTTCGACAATAAAGTCGATATCCCCTTCTTGCACACGTTGATGGCCACTGATGGTTTGCAATGACGCCACATGTCGTTGCAGTTCTTGACTGATGACGTCTGAATGAAGGTTGGATAATTGGATGGAGTTTTCTAGGGCGACACTAAAGATCCGTTGCCGCTCTTTAAAGTACAACACGGAGAAAAGAATCAGGACGAAACAAATCGTCATTACTGAGTACGTAACGACAAACTTGGTTCTCACACTTCGGAAAGCAAACCCCGCGATATACACAAATGTCCTTATCAAGTGTATGGATATGCATATAGTCTAGTTTGTTAATAAAGAGTCTGCTATGTGGTTTAGCGCAAAAATTGGCTTAAATTGAATGATTTATTACGAATTTCTCAGCAGCTAATAAACACTGCTCACGTAACCATTGATGGCTTGGGTCATTAGTGCGAGAGGGGTGCCAATACATCGCTACATCGATCGGATCTTTCATGAACTCAGCTTCAAGTTCTCTGAGGTGATACAAATCTCGATATTGCTCCAGTAAGGTTTGTGGCATCAAAGCAAGATAATCACAGCGTTGTACCACTGGCAGTATCTCGATAATACTTCCCGCCTGCCATGCCACTTGGCGCTTCCCTAGGATCTGCTCATTCTTGATGCCACGACCAATCAAATAACCGTTTTGTTGGTCAAACTGAGAAAGCGTCACATGCTTCTCGTTAAGGTACTCTTCTACGCTGATGGTGTTGCCTTGTAACCGAGGATGATCCTCTCGGCACACCACAGTGAGTTTATCGGACATCAAAATCTGTGAACGCAAATGTGGGTGTAAGTTCGTCTGAGCTTCAATCACCAAATCGCACTGCTGTGACCTCAGCAAGCTAGTTAAGTCCATAGTGAAAAGCGGCTCAATCCGCGTGTTTGCTTTCGGTGCTTTTTCGTTAAGTAAGGCTGAAAGCTCTGGCAGCAAAGTAAAACTGAACACACTGAGTGAAGAGATCACAAAACGCTTATCGCACTCGGCAGGATTAAATCGCGAGTGCTCTGGCAGCATATATGCGATGCTCTCTACTGCACTCGCTAATGTCGGGTAGATATCAACTGCAAACGCCGTTGGTGCAACGCCATGGCTTTCACGAATGAATAACGCATCCTTAAACACCTCACGAAGCCTGACTACCGCTTGGCTGACCGCAGATTGACTCACACCCAGACGTTGCGCCGCTTTGGTGTAACTCTTCTCTTCCACAATCGCCACAAAAGTCGGGATAAGACTGTAATCTGAGTGCTTCATAGATTATGTGTTCTCTAATATTTCCATGCTGACATGAGCTTAACTTATATCATATATCACTCAACTTATGGCGTTTTTTCATACAATTCCGCGCATGTGATTACAAAAGACAAAACAATAATCACGCGCTCAACGTTTTACCCTCACACATTGACAAAAGGTATAACTATGAACGTCATAAAAGCCATAGGTCGTGTCATTTTTGCGATTTTTATGGTGCTATTAAAGTTCTCACTTTTCATGGCTCTAATGCTCGGTGGAGCTTACTTACTTGCGCCTATGGGTACGATCAATTCGAAAGATATTGATATGAGCTTGTTTACCAATACCCCTAACGACACCATGATGGTGATCTTCAACTCCGAGTACTTCAGCGGTTATCTATTTTCCGTCACCATAGCGCTTGCCCTTTTTGTCATCTATTTGCTATGGCAGATCCACGAAGTTGCGGTACATCGAGCTCAAGAGAAGAAAAGCTCTCATATCCAATTGGTATTTGCGCTTTCTCTATGCGGTTTGTTCATCCATAAAGCGTGGTGGGTGCTGGCGTTAATCATTGCGTTCGCCAACTGGGAACACATCGGCAGCTCACTGAGTAACATCATTCGCAATAGTCGATTGGCTTCACAGCCACAAAAAACGACCAAAACAGCAGGGGAATAGTCCATGAAAGAGGTAATGATTCCGTACATTCTGATCATGTGGATTTTGGTCTCGACAGGCGCGATAAAATGGACGTTCAAAAGCGCACTTTGGATTATCTCTGGCGGCGCTTTTATTCTGGTGGTATTAGGGATACTCTCACGCCTTTGGGCTCCGGTTGATTTGACCTACTCATCCACCGTAAAAGCACCTCATTCGGTTCTTTCTCCCCTATTTAGAGAACAGATTGACCACATCTATGTCGAACACAACCAAGTCGTGAAGAAAGGCGATGTTATTTATACCCTTGTCGATACCACCTCCTTGGCAGATGTAGAAAAAATCAAAGCAGGCATTGTTCAGCAAGAAGAAAATGTGGCGCAGTTGAAGCGCGACATCATTCGCGGCAAAACATCACCAGAGATCTTTAAAGGTCGAGACATCGAATACTACGAGTCTCAACTGCGCGTTGCAGAAGCCTCGTTAAAATCCCTGCATGCCGACCTGCAAAAGACCCAATTTGAGCAAGAGCGTAAGACAGTTCGAGCGCCTTATGATGGGCAAGTTGCGGTAGTGAATATCGCGGATGGAAGCCGTGTCGGCAATATGCACATCTACGATACGTCACGTAAGTTCTTAGAAATGCGTATACCTGACCAAACCTACCGCTATGTTGAAAAAGGACAGTTTGCCGAATTTTACGTCGATGCTTACCCAGGCGAAGTATTCCGCGCTCGTG
This sequence comes from Vibrio sp. SCSIO 43155, assembly GCF_023716605.1. Lineage (NCBI taxonomy): Bacteria > Pseudomonadati > Pseudomonadota > Gammaproteobacteria > Vibrionales > Vibrionaceae > Vibrio > Vibrio sp. SCSIO 43155. The sequence continues at coordinate 1,723,565 of NZ_CP071853.1, forward strand.
TACACAGCATTACGGCAGGCACTGGGGAATCCTCTGTCTCACCATTGCAAGGACCACAAAGCGTCCGTCAGCATGTCGGCGCAAATACCAGTAGCCATGGTCGTACCGTGATTCTGGAGATCTTCGAACCGGAAGGCAAAACCATCCCGATCGGAGCCACTGGTTCAGCATGGATTGCAGCGAATAAGCCACACAGTTTGTTCGGTTTCATTGATGTTATCGGCGCAGCAACCGTCCGACTTCATTCTTACAAGTCTTATCTAAACGCAATGTAAAAAATAAACAAACCGTCCACTGAGGCGGTTTGTTTTTATGATGCCAATTAAGACCTTACATTTCTTCCGTGGTTAGCCCGTGGTTTTAGCGCTAGACTGAGTGAGCTAAATAAAGCTACCCAAAAGGAAGAAAATCATGATTCAACAAGGTCAAGCACTGCCAGCGGCAACGCTAAGCGAACTGACTGCCGATGGTATGGTTAACCACCAAGTGACAGAACTGTTTGCGGATAAGAAAGTGGTTCTGTTTGCGGTTCCTGGAGCATTTACGCCAACGTGTTCAGAAGCGCACTTGCCAGGTTATGTCGTATTGGCAGACCAACTTAAAGCGAAAGGTGTGGACCTGATTGCTTGTGTTTCTGTTAACGATGCATTCGTGATGCAAGCTTGGGGTGAAGCGCAAAACGCGTCTGAGTTATTAATGCTTGGCGATGGCGACGCAAGCTTTACCAAAGCACTGGGCCTAGAAATGGACACCGGCGGTTTTGGCGGCGTTCGTTCACAGCGTTACGCAATGATCATCGACAACGGTGTGGTCACCACATTAAACGTTGAAGAGCCAAAGACATTTGAAGCAAGCAAAGCGGAAACCATTCTCGCAGCACTTTAAGCTCAGCGCTAAGATCACAAAACGGAAGCCTCTGCGCTTCCGTTTTTTCTATCTTAACTCACTGATTTTACTAGCTCAGCGCCACACATTTAATGAAGATGAAGTTCGGGAATGTCGCCAAGCGTTGGTAATGTTCTTCTGAGATTTCACGAATCTTCTCATTCACCTTACCTTCTGAGATCGCCAACATCGCCATGCCAGCCCCACTGATCGCATCGGTAATGTCTTGCAAAGAGCGACGATAGAATGCCACAGGAACTGGCTCACCAACGGTGTTCCACATATCTTCTACAAGCTCTTTGTCGTAATAATGGCCTGAAGCAGAACACTCAAAATCCGCAAATGGATGATGAGTCGAAAATACGAACTGACCACCTGCTGTTAACACACGTTGGATATCATTAAACAAAGGGCGAAGATCTTCGATGTAATGAACCATGAGCGGACAAATAACAAGATCATATTGCGCATCTCGCTCTTCTGGTAAGCCTAACGCCAAGTTTTGCGCATAAGCTGTAACTGAATCACCCAACTTACCCTTAACGATATCAATCATCTCTTGCGCAGCATCAATACAAGTCACAGAGCTTGCGCCTCGCGCCAATAGAAGCTGTGCGTAAATACCCGAACCGCAGCCTAAATCCAGCACCCTTTTACCTGTAACATCACCGATAAGTTCAAAGGTATTTGGACGCTCAAAGTGCGCGTTGTACAGGTTATCTTGTGCTGCCACATCGTATTGCTTTGCGTAGGTGGTGTACATTTCTTGCTTCATGGTGACTCCAACAGAAAAAGTGGGATGCGAAGACTAAAAAATACCCGATAACAAGTAAAGTCAAAAGCGCGTTAGAAGCGTGATCTTGCGTGTACATTGGAGAAGAGCGGTGACTGATGGTTCAATTGAGCCTTTCCAACCGATTGCAAAGGCTCGATGTGTAACAACAAAGTGTTTATTGGAATGACAAGAACAGTACTAGCGCATACGTACTACACTGGTTTCTTGCTTGCGTTGCATTTCAGCAAACGTCATGACGAAAGGAGAAGATTGCTTAACTCGACTTGGTAAAGAAGAGAGTGCACTATAGGCATCTTGCTTGGTCTTGAAGTCACCCACCGTCACTGTGTACCAACGAGTGCCGCGGCTGTTTTTCCAGTTCACCCATACCGGATGTTTCGGGTCAATGTAACGAATGTACTCTTTGACATCTTTTTCTTTCTTCAATGCCAACACTTGCATGGTGTAATGGTTTGGGTTGAGGTAGCCGTAAGCATCTTGTGATGACATGACCCCCACACATTGCCCCGTTTCTACAGGTTGATGCTGAGGCATAACACAGCCAGTAAGTGACATAGCCAAGGTCAAAGATAGAATCTTGCGCACGCGTAACTCCGTTTTTGTTCTGAATGGTTCTCTTTAAGAGTGCTCTACGCTGAGTAGGCGACCGCAACGACAGAAAAATGAAGCACAAAACAAAAACGGCAGATTGAACGCTTCAATCTGCCGATTCGTTTACAAGCAATGTTGCCAATCTTCTTTATCGTCCGTCAGGAAATACCACCTGATTCTTACCGTTTTGCTTCGCTTCATAGAGGCTTTTATCTGCGCGGCGGAAATATTCGTCGTTGTACGTGAAGGTATCAATCTGCCCACCATGACTTACCCCAACTGAGGTAGTGATGTGCAAACTTCCCTCTTCGGTTTCGAACAACGCGTCATCAATGTGCTGACGAATTTCTTCAAGACGTTTCGCTAGGTCATCGGTTGCTCTTAATAGCATCAAGAACTCTTCACCGCCCCAACGAATCAACAACTCTTGGGCATGAACATGAAGCCTCAATCGTTCTGCAAAACCTTCCAAAACGCGGTCGCCTGCCTCATGTCCGTGAATATCGTTAACGTCTTTGAAGTTATCAATATCAAACAACACAACGCGATACTCTGTTTTTGCATCTAACTGTGCAGGGTGATCAATCTGATCATAGTAAAAGCGTCTGTTATGTAATTGAGTCAGTGGGTCAAGCAAAGAAAGCTGATGAAGCTCTTGGTTTTTGCGCTGCGTTGCTAAGACTTTAGACACCGTAAGCGCCAGTACGACAGCACAAACCGCTATCCAGATAATAGCAATCTGAAAGCGCAGCTTCTCTTGATCCAGCTCCGATTCCGCCAAACGTTTTTCTACTTCCAATACGTCTCTTTCACGCTGGATGTGCTCTGTCGCAAACGCCTGTTCTAAATCATACACTTTGCCGAGTAACTGCTTCTTACTGTTAGCAGAAAAATGCTTAAAGGAATTCAAAGCGTTCTCATACTCGCCAAGTTGTTCGAATATCTTTGCCTTCTGTTCTTCAACTCGAATCAGCCAACGTTGATGCTCTATCGAACGAAACGCAGCCGCACTCAATGCCGCACTTTGCATCGCCTTATCTAAGTCTCCGAGCGCCAATTGAGACTTCGACATAATCAAATAACACTGTCCATATTCAATTGGAAAGTCAGCAGCAGAAGGCAACATAACGCACTGCTGTGTAGTTTCAAGCGCCTTAGTAAACTGCTTTTCCAGCAACAGCATGTCAGCTTTGCCTTTCAACTGGATTAGATGATGGCGAAGGTTCGTTGAGGTTGCCTTGTAGAACTCTTGAGATTTCTCATAAGCAGCACGAGCGAGCTTAACGTTACCCTGTCGGTTATAAACATGCGCTTCGTTGAGATACAGAATCTGTAGCCCTCGCGCTTTATGCCCTTGAGCGTGACGCTTTAGATAAATCTGCTGCGCTTTTTGGATGAACTCTAACGCCCTATCCCAGCTTTCAATATGCAGATAAAGCAGCCCTAGGTTGTTATAGATTGTCCCTTTGTACGCCTCTTGCCCCACTTTATTGGCGATATCTATTGCATCAAGGAAATAGCGCTGGGCATCGACTAATTGATTGGTCGCATTATTTAGCGCCCCCGCGATATTGTAGAACCGTGGCAATAGAGAGTTAATTTGCTCTTTTTTAGCGATATCAATGGCAAGTTTTATTTCAGTCAAACCAACATCATTACGCCCGTGCAAGGTGTGCTGCATGGCACTGTCTGCCAAAAGTACTGCATCAAGCCAAGGTTGTTCAGTTTCACGAGCGATGGTCTGGAGCTGCCCACGATACTCTGCCGCCAGTTGTGGCTCATCGTTCGCACGAGCAACACGATATTGCTGATACAAGGCGTAGGATTTTTCAAGCTCAGTCGAAAAGGTGTTGCCGATTGCAGCCAGTGCTTGTTGTGCGCGTTCCGGATCACTGTACGCCAATGCACTGACATCCAGCAATGCCTCACCTTGAGCTGATTTAGCAAGCAAAACCTGAGGATCTTGGCTGATGATTTGTTGAATATTTTCACTTGGCGAATCCTTACGCCAGTAATCGTGTAAAGCAAAAGCGACCACTACCCAAAGCAGTGCCGCTAGCAAAGTGACAACATAGCTTTTTCTCACGAAGTATTACATTCCATCTCGATTGTATTAAGAATTTTCTTTTTAGAAGCATCTGATTTATAAGCGAACAATAACATCAATCCGATACATTCCCAAGTGCGCATAAGAATCGATTTTTATATAAATGTCACGGTCATATAAATGTTGCTCTAATGGGAAGATTTCCTGTCATCCTTGTATTGGCGTTGTGGGAAACCATTGGGAGAAAAAACTGAGCTTTAAATAAACAAAAAGCCGCAACTTAAAACTAAGATGCGGCTTCAAATAAAATCAGAGAAAAAAGAAGGTTAGAACCAGCTTGCAACCAAACGCTTGAACCAATCCACTAGGCGCTTAAAGATACCGCCTTCTTCTACTGGCTCAAGTGCGACGAGATCCGCTTCTTTCACTGCATCACCATCCACTTTATATAGGACTTTACCAACAATTTGATCTTGTTGAATCGGAGCCATTAGGTCGCCGTTGTATTCCACTTCTGCTTCCAACTTGTTCACGTCACCTTTCGGTAGCGTTAGGTAAATATCGCGTTCAACGCCAACTTTAAGTTCGTCTTGGTTACCCATCCAAACACGTGCTGTTGCGACTTCTTTACCCGCTTGCGTTGGCACAACAGTATCGAAGAAACGGAAACCGTAACTCAGAAGCTGTTTGCTCTCTGATTCACGTACACTTGGGCTTTTTGCTCCCATAACAACCGCGACTAAACGCATGTCGCCATTGGTAGCAGACGTTGCAAGGCTGTAACCGGCACCGCTGGTGTAACCCGTCTTCATACCGTCAACGCTCATACTACGGTCACGCAGCAAACCATTACGGTTGTATTGAGTAATGCCGTTGTAGGTAAACGACGTTTCACTGTACAGCGGGTAGATATCAGGAAGATCACGGATGATGGCACGACCTAGCGTTGCGATGTCACGCGGGGTCGAGTACAAACCATCACTGTCTAGACCATGTGGGTTGGTAAAGGCAGAGTTCGATAAACCAAGCTGGTTCGCCCAGCTATTCATCAAGCCAACAAAGCCTGCTTCACTTCCGGCGACGTGCTCAGCAATCGCGACACTGGCGTCGTTACCTGATTGCACAATTAAACCGCGGTAAAGATCGGAAAGCGAAACCGAGGTACCAACTTCGATAAACATTTTTGAAGAATCAGGGAAGTTCTTCGCCCACGCATTGCGGCTGATCACCACTTCATCGTCTAGGCTAATGTTGCCTGACTTCACCTCTTGCCCCGCGACATAAGCGGTCATCAACTTAGTCAAACTCGCCGGGTTTAGGCGTTTGTCGGCATCACGTTCCACCAGCACAGTGCCAGTGTGGTAATCCATTAAAACATAGCCTCGAGAGCTTAACTCTGGGGCATTAGGAACAACGGTAGGAGCAGCAAAACTAAACGCAGAAACAGCGGTCAAGGTGGTCGCTAACGTAGCATTGATTAAAGTGTTTTTTCTCATAGCAGCATTCTGTGGCTTACAAATTAAGTCGAGTATATGGAAACGCTGTTCAGTTACAGCAGCTCTGTTACGATTGGTTACGTTTACTCGATATTTGTCGAAAAGAATGCGAAGTCGGTTGGAGTTTGTGCTTATAAGTTAGCCAAACGTGTCTATCGAGAATCACGCGAATTTGTGACCACTCACGTGCTTTGCCCCTCCCTTTTGAACAAACCTTCCTCTACAACAAAAAGCAAATATTTACACATCAAAACATTACACCTCATTGCATTTTCAACCAAAAATCACATTAAAACGTAGTTAACGCCTTTAAATAAACCATCAATTTGCATTATTTTACACAAAACATTATGATTGCGTCGCATTTTTTAATTTGAACTCAAAACAATTGGAGGGCGGTTTTAGTGTTTTTCTTACTCAAGAAGGGCACATTTAATAAAGCGTACATGTTGTATTTATGGATAATGCACTAAAAAAATATAGTATCGACACTACCGACTATCAGGTTGGTCAAGATAACGTTCAAAAATGGGGATTTGATATCCACAATCCAGTATTTGGGATTAGTGCTGGTCTTGTTCTTCTCTGTCTTGCTTCTCTATTAATCGTTGATCCTTCAACAGCCCGTGATGCCTTAAATGGCGTAAAGAACAGCATCATTTCTGACTTCGATGTGTTCTTCATGTGGTCAACAAACTTCTTCATCGTATTTGCTATCGCAGTCTTACTGTCACCACTAGGTAAAATCCGCATTGGTGGTAAAGATGCACAAGCAGAACACTCAACCGTTTCTTGGTTATCAATGCTCTTTGCCGCAGGTATGGGTATCGGTCTTTTGTTTTGGAGTGTCTCTGAGCCAACGGCTTATTTCACTGACTGGTATGGCACGCCCCTGAATGTTGAGCCTTACACAGAGGAAGCGAAATCCCTGGCTATGGGTGCAACCATGTTCCACTGGGGTATTCACGGTTGGGCAATTTACGCCATCGTGGCACTTTCGCTGGCTTTCTTCGCCTTCAACAAAGGCTTACCACTTTCATTACGCTCTGCGTTCTACCCGCTATTTGGTGATAGAGCTTGGGGCTGGTTAGGTCACGTCATTGATATTCTTGCGGTACTTTCAACCCTGTTTGGTCTTGCGACTTCGCTTGGTCTGGGTGCACAGCAAGCAACGAGCGGCATCAACCATGTATTTGGTCTGGATGGCGGCATTGGCATGCAAATGATCGTTATCGCATTCGTAACCTTTATTGCCGTACTTTCTGTTGTTCGAGGCATCGACGGTGGCGTTAAGCTACTGAGTAACATCAACATGGCGGTGGCATTCGCTCTATTGGCTTTTGTGCTATTCATCAGCTTTGATGTAGCAACAACGTCGATCTGGGATACCACAGTCGCATACGCAAAAGACATCTTCGCACTGAGTAACCCTCACGGTCGAGATGATACCGAATGGATGCATGGTTGGACGGTCTTCTACTGGGCGTGGTGGGTATCTTGGTCACCATTCGTCGGTATGTTTATCGCTCGAGTTTCGAAAGGTCGTACGGTTCGTGAATTCCTATTCGCTGTTATCGTTATTCCAACCACAGTAACACTGATTTGGATGGCAGTATTCGGCGGTATCGCGCTTGATCAAGTGGTCAACAAAGTCGGCGAGCTGGGTGCGAATGGTCTTACAGATATCTCACTAACCCTTTTCCACGTTTACGATGCAATGCCGTTTAGCTCGGTCATCTCGGTATTATCTATTGTTCTGATTTTAGTGTTCTTTATCACTTCTTCAGACTCCGGTTCACTGGTTATCGATAGCATCACTGCTGGTGGTAAAATTGATGCGCCGGTACCACAACGTATTTTCTGGGCATGTATCGAAGGCTCTATCGCTGCGGTAATGCTGTGGATTGGTGGTAAAGAGGCCTTGCAAGCGCTTCAATCCGGGGTGGTGGCAACAGGTTTACCTTTCACTTTTGTTCTATTGCTGATGTGTGTCAGCTTGATCAAAGGCTTGAGGTCGGAATTACCTGCCTATCAGAACACCGCGCGGGAACAATCTGTTGCTTAATTTAAGCTGCACATAATCTAGAGAAAACGAGCGTCAATATGGCGCTCGTTTTTTAGATATTAAACAAATAAAAAAGCCCTAAGCATCTGGGCTTAGGGCGAAAGCAATGAATTGCTAGCTAAGGGCCGTTAACTCACCACTGGAACAACGCTGTATTCATGAATGATGACTCGTCCACTCTCATCAATCGACACTTGCCATGTCTCATTAACGTTTAAGTTGACTGCTTCACCTTTCATCATCGAATCATCATAACTGTCTGCTGTTAATCGAATACGCAGTTCCACTTGAAAACGATCACCATTAGGTTTCACTTCGATCTGCTGAACGTCGTGGTCACAGTTTGGTTTAAAAGTCGAACGGGCAATCGCATACCAATCACGAAAGCCATCATGACCTAAAAATTCACCTTCTGGCATCGACCATTTCACGTCTTGCGCTAGCTTGTCTGTGAAGAACTCCGTCCCTTCTTCTAAAACATCAAATTTGGCGAACCACTCAGCAACAAATGTCTGCATACGGCTCTCTGGTGAAGCGGTGATTTCTTCAATCTGTGCAGCTAAGCGGCTCGCATGATCTTTTGCACGTGCTTGCACTTCTTCCAACTTGTTATACACATTTGGAATGTACACCATACGATGGGTATAAACTGGCTTACGATAGTTCATACCCGCCAAATAAGCCGTTTGTTGGAATGGGTAAACAAACTGCTCGATAGTAAAGTGGTTGTAACCAAGTGGATCGTAAGACTCTGCAGGTCCACCAATCGTAAATGACAGAATGAAGTCTTTGCCTTTTAGCTTGTCGCCTTCAGGACCGTAAGCGAAGTTAAAACTGAATACATCATCTACCCACTTTTTCAACAACGCCGGTGCTGAGTACCAGTAAAATGGGAATTGCAACACAACCACATCAGCACTCATAAGCGCAGTTTGCTCTGTCTCAACATCAATTTGGTAGTTCGGATACAGAGTGTCTAAACGACGAACTTCAATATCGCTAAGCCCTGCTTTTAGCTCGTCTAGGATAACTGTGTTGGTGTATGACTCATCTAGGTTTGGGTGACCTGAAATTACCAGTACTTTGCTCATCGTGATTCCTCTGTTTCGAAGCGTTAACCGATGAAGAGAGAATACGCTGAAGTAACCTTTAGTTTTAGATGCTCTTTACTTAAATTATTATTAGGTAGAAACTAACAATAAACGCAACACTAGGATGAAACATGAACGGCACCACCTACAATCAATTAATGATGTTCCATACTATTGCACAAGAAGGCAGCATCACCGCCGCAGCACGTAAGTTAGAAATCGCACCACCATCGGTGAGTCAGGCATTAAAAATGCTGGAAGAACAACTCGGCTTGCCATTATTTACCCGCACCACTCGTCGCATTGAGCTGACAGAAGCAGGGCAACGCTTATACGATCGAACACTGACTACCATGTCTGATCTTAACCTCGCAGTCGAGAGTGTAAGTGATTTGAGCCGAGTGCCATCGGGCAAAGTTCGTATCACGGTGCCACGCTTTGTTTATCAATCTTTGCTCAAACCCATCTACATTGAGTTTTGCCAACGTTATCCCGATATCCAGTTGGAAATTTCTGTTTCCGATAAAACTGTCGATATCATTCGTGAAGGGTTCGATATGGGTATCCGCTTTGGCGATAAAGTGGAAGAAGGAATGATTGCTCGTCAGCTCACTCACCCAGTGAAAGAAGCGTTATTTGCATCACCAAGCTATGTCGCGCAGTTCGGCTTACCCAATACGCCAGAAGACTTAAAAAAGCATAAGTTGATTCAATACCGCTTTATTTCTTCTAATCAAATCGCACCGCTGAAGTTAAACAACAAAGGGGAAGCCATCACCGTCGACATGCCAAGCGCGCTGATCGTCAACGACACCGATCTCATGGTTGACGCTGCCATCAACGGGTTAGGCATTGGTCGTATTGTGACGCCTATCGTACAAGAGGGCTTTCGCACTGGAGAGTTGGTGCCTGTGCTTGAAGAATATTGGCAGCCCTATTCTGGCTTATATGTTTACTTTCACAAGAACACCCAAAAAGCCAAGCGGGTTCGAGTGCTTATCGACTTCTTAATCGAGAAAACACACCACTAGGGATCAAAAAAAGGAATGCACAGGCATTCCTTTTTCGTTTAGTACGATGAAACGATTACGCAGACTTTTTCGCTAGTGCGGAATCAATGTCTGCAGCGCTGTGACGCTCAGGTACTTGTTCCCACTCTTCACCCCATGAACGGTTAACAATACGACCACGTTGTACTGCTTCGCGTTCATCAATCGCTTTCGCCCAACGCACAACATTCTTGTAGCTCGCCACATCTAAGAACTCTGCCGCATCATACGCACGACCCAGAACAAGGTTACCGTACCATGGCCATGTTGCAATATCGGCAATGCTGTACTCGTCACCACCTAGGAATTCGTTGTTCGCAAGGCGCTTATCCAGCACGTCTAGCTGACGCTTAGCTTCCATAGTGAAGCGGTTGATTGGGTACTCGAACTTCTCTGGTGCATACGCGTAGAAATGCCCAAAACCACCGCCTAGGTATGGCGCAGAACCTTGCAACCAGAACAACCAGTTCATTACCTCAGCGCGCTTCGCGCCTTCTGTTGGTAGGAAGTGACCAAACTTCTCTGCTAGGTAAAACAAGATGTTGCCAGACTCAAAAACATTCACCGGTTCAGCACCTGAACGGTCAATCAAAGCCGGAATCTTCGAGTTCGGGTTTACTGACACAAAGCCTGAACCAAATTGGTCACCATCGCCGATCTTGATCAGGTATGCGTCGTATTCAGCTGCTGTTACGCCTGCTGCCAAAAGCTCCTCAAACATGATCGTCACTTTCTGACCATTTGGCGTACCCATTGAGTAAAGCTGAAATGGGTGCTCACCAACTGGAAGCTCTTGCTCATGACGCGCGCCAGAATCCGGACGGTTAATGCTCGCCCACTGACCGCCATTTTCATTATCGTTTGTCCAAACTTTTGGTGGAATGTATTCGTTAGCCATTGTTATCCCTTATTGTGTTTGAATGCATCTTCAAACTGACGGCTCTAGCACGCCAGCAAGCATTATTGAAAGTATCCCTTCGCCTTTCGCTTCGGGCATAACCAAGATATTAGGTCTAATTAACCAAATAAAAGTCCTGTAATCTCTTTTAGTTAGAACCTTTGGTTATGGGAATTTCTTTCAGGGTATATACCCAAACACCGCGTTAATGTGAGCTAGGTTCGAGATACCAACAATGATGAGCAGATCAGACTTAACGGTCCATCCAACATATCAGTCTTAATCAAGCTCGCATCATGGCAACAGCTAATCGACAGCGCAAAACCGTGTAAGTAATCCGCCAGCAGATCCAAACTGTCTTTCTCTACTTGCTGGGATAAATCCAAGGGTTGAACAATCAATTGATAGCGCTCAGTAAACACTTGAGCCGGTCCGTGGGATGTCATGCTCAACATGGTTTGCAACAGCCCGTTATATTCACGCAACAGCTCAATATAACTAGCGCACAGGTGTTTGAGTTCGCTTTGCCAATCTTCATTTGCTTGCGGTTGATAAATGTCTTCCACCAGCGATGTTGTTAACGCTTCAAGCAAAGCATTTTTGTTTTTGAAGTAGTAATAGATCGCCATAGGGTCCACATTCAATTGGGTCGCTAGCAGGCGAATACTTGGTACCTTTCCTTCCTTTTTCATCAATAACTTAGCCGACTCCAAAATGCTTTCTGCACTCAGTTGTGACTGCTTTGCGGTCGGTCTTCCACGTTTCTTTTCGTTGACAGACATTTGATCTTCTCGATAAACTCAGCATTATTCTACATTGTAGAATTAATTTTAACCCATACTTTAGCTTGGCTCAAGCATCACTACTTTGATGAGGTACTCATGGCAAATATCGTATTTATTGCAACCAGCCTGGACGGTTACATCGCAGATAAACAAGGCAAACTCGACTGGCTACAATCCGTACCAAATCCCGACAATATTGATACTGGCTTCTTCCCATTAATGGAACGTATTGACGGCTTAGTCATGGGGCGTAATACCTTAGATGTTGTGCTGAGTTTTGATTGTGATTGGCCGTACAGTAAACCCGTGTTCGTACTCAGCAATACCATGACAGAAGTCCCACAGGGCTACGAAGACAAAGTCTTTTTAGTAAAAGGCGAGCTAAAAGATGTGCTTGCGGAGCTAAACGCAAAAGGCTTTAACGAGCTATACATCGACGGCGGTGTGACGATTCAGAACTTTTTAAAAGAAGATCTTATCGATGAAATGGTGATCACGCGCTTCCCTATTCTACTTGGCGGCGGCGCACCTTTGTTTGGTGATTTGCAACAGCCACTCAATTTTAAAGTGACCAATTGCGAAGTTGTTTTGGATACCTTAGTACAAACCACTTACGTGCGTGAAAGGTAATCTACCTAGATAATTTAAACAAAAGAAAAACGCCCTTCCTAGAGATAGGAAGGGCGTTTTTTATTCGTATTGTTCTAGCTTGGCGGAGCTCGTTTTTGGACGAGGTCAACGCCACAAAGTCATCCCGTGCATTGAGCCTAATGTCTATTCATGATGTAGTCGGCAGTAGAATTGCGTAAGAATAAAGCTCGTACTTACTCTCTAGGTTTTGTTTCTCTATGAAATTCTTTTCTTTCTGCGAGTAAGGTTTTTTCGCCTCCAAATCAAGGAAAATACCTTGATAACTCCACCCTTTACGACGCAACTTACTCACTGATTGCTCTCCACTTTGTAGCTTTCTTCCATACCTATCTCTGACTGTCACAATAACTTTTGTATTTTCCGGCTGCTAATCATATCCGTACCATATTAATGCCTGGGATTTTTCACCCAGTATAAATGGGTCATCGTTTGGGATATCTGAGCATTGAACAACGGTAAACGTTTGGTTTTCTCTGTCTTTCTTGTCGTGTTGGTGAGATAAGTATTTCAAGCCTGCAACCGGTTTGAGTTTATAGTTGTAGTTGGCAGAATCATATTCAAAGTACGAGTCATCGTAATGTGGATACATAGCCTTTTCAAACCAATCCCCACTTGGATTATCGACAAATTTAATCTCTGGTGCAGCGTGACTTTCGACAAAAGAAGGCGTGTATTGATAGGTCACTTCAAAAAGATGCTCTTCCATGTCTGGGTTGGTCAGTGAATCAAACGCTCGTCCCACGGATTTCTTGATTTTGCTAATCGAGTCAGGATGAGTTAGATAGATTTCAATTAAACCGTGCCCTGCAATATCTGCCGTACTCGGTGCTATAACGGTATTTGGTACAGGGACAGAGCCGATTCCTGTTAGTTGCAAGCCATTAATAACAAGGTCAGACGTTGATAAAATATAGTCACTATCGGGGGTTAATGTTGGCGAGGCCGGCGCAATATGAACCACGTGAATATTATCTGCGTCGTATCCTAATTGAGAAACGACATACTCGTAAGATTGATTCACCCATAAGTTTCCTTGCGAGTGAGCAATATAAATTAGCTTTTTGCCTTTCCATGTATTGGAATCATTGATGAGTTTATGCTGCATCTGAGTTTTTTCAGTATCAGGTGAATCAATCGAAGCACTCAAGAGTTGTAAAAACTCACGAATCATCGTATTCATACCTTGGCTGACAAGATCAGAAACAAACCCTTTAAACCATGAAAAAGTCGCGCTAATTTTTTGGATAATGGAACTGTCCTGACGTCCGCTAACAATTTCCCAAAACGCTTCCCATCGGTCAAACTGCTTTTGACCCAACTCTTCTGTTCTTTGGTCAAAAGTTTCAGCAAAATCAGCTAAAACATTCAACCCGTTACTTTCAATGTAAGAGTCATTATAGAACAGTTGGTATTCAACGGGCTCACCGTTGAACTGTTCGATACCAAGAGTCGACTCTATTTTGTACTTCCCCTCCTTAGCCGAGTCTCGCGATGTAGCGACACCATTAAAAAAACTTATTGTGTATCCTTCTATATCACAGGAGTTCGCACTAACATGCACGGGAAGCACCATGCAAAGTAAAAAAGCATTTGTTAGCTTATTCACAGTACTTTTCCTCAGCTGGAAGCGATGTACTGACTGCACCATCTTGCAAATGATTATAAGCCAGATAAGCCATAGTTCTGGCTTTTGTATTGTATGTTAATGCTCTGATTGTTTTAGAAGTTTCGATTAAATCATCTACTGGGATACCCACAAAATCTTTGCAAGCGATGACTTTATCGTATTCGTCACCAATCGCCATGGCTTTGTCAATATTAGCCTCAGTCTTCTCACTCCAATCATGATATAGATTCTTTTGAGAGTAACGCGCGTTTTGCTTAAGCGCACTGCGCACCGGCTCTGACACTTCTAACGCATTGATGAATGCCTCAATATCGTCGCGTATTCCGTCCTTGTTTTCATCACGACCAGTCAGGGAGTCGCTTCTGTCTAGTGTGTAATCAAATTTTCGATATAGCAGAGCAAATTGGTCATCAATTGTAGGCTGAGCTTTAAGTTCTTCAGCAAGCTCCGGTGTTTTTTTAAAACTCTGATATTGGCTATTGTGATTTGGCGCTGAAGGCGTGGTGTTTTGCTGGTTACAGCCAGAGAGAACAAGCAGAGCGAGTAGCGATAATTTTTTCATATGCATAATCCATGTTTTTTATGGATATTACATCTGTGCTTTACGGATAGACCAATTGCGTTTTGTTATACCGAGTAAACAACTGGCAACTTAATTCTCTAAATATTTATGCCTTTATCTTGAAACCAAAACAATCTATATACTTCGATAATGCGAAAACATATATATCAAAGGATAAAAAACATTAAGATGTTTTATGATAGTTTATACCTTCCCTCTCAAAAGCTATGTCAGCAGGACAAGGTCACAACCAAAAGACACTGCGAGATTATAGGGTTTATCAACAACAAAGAGCATGTCATTATAAAAAAGTTACACATAACTTGACTAGGAAACTTGGTTACACTTTTAAACGAAATGCCACCCTATTCTTCATTGCGGTATTAGATTAGGTTATGTATATTTCGTTCGATAATAAGGTTAATATAACTCCCTTTCCGCGAAACCCTTTCAAACCGAATAGCTTGAAAGGGTTTTGAAACAACTACCTCCCACAGATTTGCTGGACAACAACTCGCTATGGAGGAAACTCGCCCTCTTTTAGAGGTATCTATATACTTACTCTATTGTTAATAGTTAATAGTCAACAAGTTATTTTCAGTCATATCCTTAAGATAAGAAAATTTAATTATACATAGCCCAGACATACTAACTACTTTTATTGAAGATCAAGCGACAATTTTTGATGTAGAATTATATTTTATCGCAAATTAATAATAAACTTAAGATAATTAGTTAAAAATCTCTAACGCTAGTGGTAATAACCATCAAGGTTTATAACTCTGTCCGCCATGTTAATGGTCTCTGCACTATGTGCTATTATTATTTTAGTTATGTCCAACTCCCTCAAACTTTGGTTTACTTTCTTTTCGTTAGCTTTATCCAAATGACTACTTGATTCATCTAAACACAGTACCTTAGGATCCCTATACAAAGCTCTTGCCAAGTATATTCTTTGTAACTGTCCGCCGGAAAAAACACTTCCCATATCGCCAACCAAGGAGTTAAATCGCATTGGAAGATTAATAATCTCATCAAAAATGCAAGCTTTTTTGCAGCACTCTTCCAATTTACTTTGTTCAAAATTCAAGTCAAACATAGTGATGTTTTCTGCTATCGTTCCAGATAAAAGTGAGTCATTTTGCATAACCGCAGAAAATTGCTGCCTATAGCTACTTAATGACAATTGGCTGATATCGATATCATTAAAAAAAATTTTACCCTCAGTCGGTTCTAAAAGACCGAGTATTACCTTCATTAATGTCGACTTGCCACATCCTGAGGGACCAACAATTGCGATACTACTCCCGGATTCTACTTCAAAAGATACATCACGAAATATCCATTCTGATGATTCTGAATATCGAAATCCTAATCCTTCAACCCTAATTGTACTGCCAGAAGTTTTAATTTTTTCTGATGAAAAATTTAATTTTTCTTTATCTTCAAGAGTAATATCTGACAATCGTTCTAGATGTAAACTCAACATTTTAAAGGATAACCATTTCCCTACTAGTGCTGATATATTTGACGTAAACTGACTTTTATATGCGATGAAAGCAAGAAGCATCCCTATTGTTAATTCTCCATCAATGACAATTAGAGCCCCTAGATATAGGATCAAAATGGATTCAAATCCATTCAATAAAGTAGTTATAATATTTTCGGTTAAGTTTAGTCTACTTTTTCTAATACCTATATTTGTCACATCTGCATATTTATTCAGCCAGCCATTTAATCGATTAGTTTCCTGACCAAAAAGTTTTAGTGTTTGTATGCTACGCACAGATTCCAAAAACATAGTATCCTCCTTAGCTTCAAATACTATACTTTCTTCTTCAAGTCTTTTTGAAGGATAAAAAAATGCATATTGCACAATAAGAGATACAGAAATAAAAACTAGTACAACACTAGAAAGAATCGGACTATAAATATACATCATGAAAAGTATTATAACTGCCATTAATCCATCAATAATCGCTTCAACCAATCCTGTTGTCATCATTTCTTTAATTGCGTTAAAAGATCCGAACCTAGATACAATATCTCCCACATGGCGCTTCTCGAAAAAAGAAATAGGTAGCCTTATCAGATGATCAAATATATTAGAAGCCAATTGAATACTAATTTCACAATTCAGTCTTATCATGAACCATGAACGGAAAGAACTAATAAAAACTTGTATTATTTTTAAAAATGAAAATCCGATAGCTAACACTAAAAGCAATGGTTTATCATGGCTTAAAAGCACATTATCTATAATCCATTGCATGTAATATGGTGATAATAATGCTAAGATTTGGATTAGTATACTTAAAGAAAAGAGAGCTATAAGAGAGCGCTTAATTCCTATTATTCGTCCCCATAGTTGTTCTATCTTCATCAAAACTCTAGAGTCTTCCTTTTTAAAATTTCTATTAGGAGTTAACTCTAGAGCAATTCCAGTGAACGCATCACTGAATTGTTTTTTATTAACAATTCTCTCCCCCCCAGCTGGATCATTTATATAATATCTACCTTTTTTAATTTTTGTAAGAACTACGTAGTGATCCAAATTCCAATGTAAAATGCACGGAAGTGCTAGGTGTGTTACTTCCTCCAAACTACATTGTAATGCCCTCGGTACCAAACTTAAATCGTTAGCTATATCCATTAACCGGAGAAGCTCTACCCCTTGATCACCCAAGTTAGTATGATGACGTAATGGTAATAGATTTATTTTATGTCCATAAAAAGAAGAAATCATAGCAATACATGCTAAACCACATTCTGTATTCTCTGATTGTAAAACCAAAGGTACTTTTTTTACTCCATTGAAATTTAACAACGTCTTAGCGTTAAAATTAGAGCTAGAAGAGTATCCTACATTCGAATTAGCCATTAAAATCTTCCTTTTACTGAATATAAAGGCTCTAACAACCAATCTAATAAGCTACGTTTTTCTAAAATTATATCCGCGTCTGCAATCATCCCGACTTTTAGTGGGTATGACTTACCATATGCTAAGACCGTTTGATTATCTAGTTCAGCTCTGACTTGATACATCGCCTCATTCACAGCAAAGGGTAAAGCCTTATCAGATGGCAATAATAACGCTTTATCAACACTGATTATTGTCCCTTTCACCATGCCAAATTTTTGATAAGGAAATGCATCAAATCTTATATTCACATGATCTCCTACTTGTACAAATCCAGAAGACCTCGTTGGTAACAACATTTCTAATTCTAGAGGCGAATCTTTGGGAATAATGCTTAAAAGAGGTGTTTTTAAGTTAATATTTGAACCAACATAACTTTGTATCGCGGTAACAATACCTGACTCTGGTGCTTTCTTAATAAATTCATATTGATTGTTTAGTTCATACAATTGAGTATTGATACTTGATATTTGACGTTCAATAGTAGTTAACTTTAACTGTAAATTTTCTGGCAAAGAATTTTTCTCACTTTCTTTAATCGATATTTCAAGCTCTATTGAAACGAGGTTTTGATCTAAGCGGTCGACATTTTCTTGAGCATTTAAATACTCCTCTAGTGAAACTAAAAATTCATTCCTAGATAAAAAACCTTTGTCTTTCAAATCTCTATTAATCAGATAATTATCTTTCTTAATTTTAAGTTTTTTTAAGCTAGTTTCTCTTAGTTTTTTAGCAGAAGAGTAACTCTTGTATAATTTTATTAACTGATTTTCTAATTTTAAATTATCTTTGTATTTAATTTCTTTAAGAATACTAATTTCATTTGTAAGAACGATTTTTTGTTTTTTCAATTCATTACTGATAGATTCTGAGAGCTCTTCTCCACTAGAAAGGCTTTGACTATTTTTTATTTTTGCAAGACCATCTCCAATTTTCACTTCCTTACCTTCCGAAACCATTAATTCTTCAATTATCCCCTCTCTATTTAGATAGACTTTAACTAGTCCTTTTTTAGGAGTTAAATATCCCTTTACAGATTCTTTTCTTGTATAGGAGTATTGATTTAAATAAATAAAAATCAAAAAAAAAGACATGAATACAAAAGCAACCTTAAAATAGAAAGAAAATGGTTGTGTCATTATCACATTGCCATACAGCCGTTTTTTTTTCGACTCAAAAACTTCTTCTCTAAACAAATTTAACCTATATAATAAAATATATTTTAATGAAAAAATTATTGAAATTTAATACAAAATACCAAGATAGACATATTCAATATCTTTTACATTTACAAAAGTTTCTTTAAAGTATCTTGAGTCTCTTGAATTTTTCAAGTTATCACCAAGAACAAAATACGAAAAGTCTGGAACAATAAAATTGATACTATTTATCAGATTAGAATTTTCATCGACCAAACAATTGTTACCATTACATATTTTCTTGTAATCAACGTTTATCTCATCATTTGGTATTGCAAATATCCTTTTAGTATATAGCTTCGACCCCATTCTAAATAATACAATATCCCCTCTATTTAATTTGGTATCTCCATTATATTTCTTTAATATAAGAATCTGACCATCTTTAAGAGTCGGTTGCATGCTACTTCCTATATTAGTAGCTAACACTACATTTTCCTCCAAGAACAAAATATTAAAAACTAAAAAAAGATGCAGTATTATTAGGAATTTCCGACATATTCTTGAATTAAATTTATCCTTACATACTATGGGAGAAATAAAACAACAAACAAAAAATACTAACAATACAATATTACTTACTATATACACTAAAGAGTCATTTAAATACGACATTAGTTTTAATACTAGAAAAGCTGAAATGATCAACAACCAAATATAATATACTTTCTTTCTAGAAATTAAATCATACAGACCTAATGATATAGCATTAAATATAATTAAAATAATTTTCATAATGAATAGAACCAGTAAGCTTTAACTTACTGGTTTTAATTTTTAATGTTCTATCGCTCTACCACCACCTTCACGACGGTAGTTACCATCTCTATCATTGTGTCCATGACGATGACGGCTATCATCATTTCTTCTCATGTTATCTAAAAACTCATCTTCCCCTACATTTAAACTTGTAGCATAGCCCGCTAAACCCCAAGGAGTACGGGTTGCAAAAAAGCCTCCTAGTGAAAGCCCAGCTCTAACTTTATCTCCGGTCGGTGCTCCATCCATTTGTCTATCTCTATGTGAACTTTCACCGCGTCCGGCTCCTACTACTAGCGAAATTTCTTTAATAGATAACTCTTTCATTTTTTTGCCTTTTTTTGAAAAGTATGCCTCAGTTGGCATAACAAAACTAAATGACAATCAATACAACCACAAGATATGTTACAAATTAAAACTATAGATATGAGCTATAGATCACACATTTAGGTTGACTTTTTGAGATTATTACCTAAATAGAGCACAGCATATTCTTTAAATAATAGGGTTTTAGATATCTTCGGGTATCAAATCTATGGGTGATAGATTTAGCGGGATATTGGGATTAATTGATTAGCCCATAGCTAATATCCTTTTCCACAGACTAGAGATAGACATTCTATCGAGGTTTTTTAAACACTTATGCAATACTCATAGAGCTCAAATAAACTAACTCCAAGAGTTTTAAAAATAAAAATGGTTGTTGCAGATTTGTGAGGTTTGCAAAAGCCGTATTTTATAAATCCAAAAATGACATTTAAAGTTAAAACAAGATTCGGATAATGATTTTATTTAGCTACAAACCCTAACTATTTTTCAAAATTGAAAATAATTTTTGTCTAAAAATTCTTATTTTTATTTTATTCAAAACCTAGCTTTCTTGTTTCAATAGCTATAAACCTTATAATTTTTAATAATATTACGCTTATCCATGGAGAATCAGTTTTAACTTTAAAAATAACACACCATAAACTTATTAGTTATTATCTCTTACAACTTTTGTAAGTATTTAAAAGTGAAATTATATTAGATTGGTCAAAAAATAATTACTCCAATAAACTAATCATTTCAGTAACAGTAAAGGGGTATTATAAAAATCAAAATACTAAAGGAAGCTCTCGCTCCAATGAACTGACGTCTCATTTTTGACAACAAATCCAAATTGAGCACTATCTTGCCTTAGACAATATTGTCAGTTCTGTTTTCGGCATATAGCATGCCAGAGACAAACTATATGCATATCAATGATTTGGATATGCTTAGAGGTTTACTATCGTTAACACACCTCAGTTTTCTGTTAGTTTTTACACTTTCAGCTTTTGGCTTGGAGAACAAAATGTTTAGAAAGAAAACGGTTCAGCTGTTCCCTCCAGTGACTGGAAAACTTACCAACAATGGCTCTCCCTTACATGGTGTTAAAGTAAAAAGAAGCTATGAATTTATCGATGTTACCGATGGTGAAATACATGACTACACGACAACTGACAGTGAGGGACGCTTTAGTTTTCCTGAGTTAACCATGCAATCACGCCATGCCGACAATCCCTTTGCTACCAATGTTATCTGGCAAGGTATTCGTATTGAAAGTGATGATCCAAGCAATGCTGAAGATGATGAAGTCTACCTATGGGATGCGAACTCTCGAGGGGTTAAACATAATGCTTACTTTGTCGAGATGTTATCTGCTCTAAATTGCGATCTATTGAATCGTGAAGAAGTGATTTATGTGTATAACTCAAAATACCCCAGTGGCGTAATTGTATACCCTATAGTCAGCATTTGTAGATGGCCTAAACGATCTGAAATTGAAAAAAGAAAAGCCGCAGACATTGAAGAGTTTGATGAGCTTAAAAATTTGGATAAGTACGGAAATATTAATGGATTAATTTAGGGGATAAAAGTGACAATACTTCCTCCAAGGTTGACCTCTGAGCTAACTAATTTTCCTATTCTATTCTTGAATAAAAAACGAAGAATTGAGCTCTTACTTCACATACAAAAACATTTCTAAACTCATTGTTGGACATAATCATTTGAGGACATTAACAACAAATAACTTCTGTCCAGAGGCTGTCGCATAACGCATCTAAGGAGGTTTCAGTCTAATAAACGATTGAAAAAATGAAGGTTCCTGTTAACGGTAAATATAATAGAAAGCCGCTCCAATGAACTGACGTCTCATTTTTGACAACAAATCCAAATTGATCACTATCTTGTCTTAGACAATATTGCCAGTTCTGTTTTCGGCATATAACATGCCAGAGACAAACCATATGCATATCAATAGTTTGGCTATGCTTAGAGGTTTACTATCGTTAACACACCTCAGTTTTCTGTTAGTTTTTACACTTTCAGATTTTGGCTTGGAGAACAAAATGTTTAGAAAGAAAACGGTTCAGCTGTTCCCTCCAGTGACTGGAAAACTTACCAACAATGGTTCCCCCTTACCTGGTGTTAAATTAAAAAGAAGCTATGAATTTATCGATGTTACCGATGATGAAATACATGATTACACGACAACTGACAATGAGGATTGAAAAAAGAAAAGCCGCAGACATTGAAGAGTTTGGTGAGCTTAAAAATTTGGATAAGTACGGAAATATTAATGGATTAATTTAGGGAATAAAAGTGATAATACTTCCTCCAAGGTTAACCTCTGATCCAACTAATTTTTTCCATTCTATTATTGAATAAGAAACTAAGAATTGCGCTCTTACTTCACATACAAAAACATTTCTAAACTCAAAATAGGGAAATTAGAAAAGTCTTGGCCATAACTTCAATAAAATGCTCAATCGTTTATATCGAGGCGCCAATGAGGCTGTTAAGCGTTTTTATGATTAACAGCTTCAACCTGTTTTTATGGAAAACGGGTTCCAATAACTAAGTTGACTCTATCCAACAAAAACGCCCTTCACTCAGATGAAGGGCGTTTGTTATTTGAGGTTTAGTTCGTTGGTTAAAGCACTAAACCACCGTCAATCTTGAGCACTTGTCCTGTAATGTAAGCGCTCTTGTCGGAGGTGAGGAAGGACACACCATTAGCGATGTCTTGTACTGACCCCATTCGACCTAATGGGGTTTTGCCTTCCATCATTTCAATGACTTTTTCTGGTAGGTTTTTGGTCATGTCGGTGGCGATAAACCCTGGCGCGACACAATTGACGCGGATCTGTGCCCCCTTTCTCGATAGCTCTTTCGCCCAGCCTTTGCTCATTGAAATAACGCCGCCTTTACTTGCGCCATAGTTGCTCTGACCGATATTGCCATCCGTTCCCACGATAGAAGAAATGCTTACAATACTGCCCTCCCCCTGCTCTAGCATGACAGGGGCAACACGTTGAGTTAGTAAGAATACGGCTTTTAAGTTCACGTCGATAACGCTGTCCCAATCTTGCTCTAGCATGTCTGGCAGCAATGCATCACGAGTAATGCCGGCGTTATTAACCAGCGCATCAATTCTGCCATGCTGTTTTACGATACTATCTACCACTTCGCTAACGGTTGCGGCATCGCACAAATTGACTTGATAACTGCTTAACTGCGCTGACTGGCTCCATTCCACAGGCGATATATCCAGCCCGACTACGTGGAATCCATCCTCCAGTAATTGCTCACAAATAGCTTGGCCAATACCACGAGCCGCACCAGTGACTACTGCTACTTTTTCCGGTTTCATCTTGGTCTTCCTTAAATGTTGAGATTACAAATTCGCTGTTATCCCTAGCGTTTGTTGTTTTTATGCTTAGTCGCGTTATAGCTGCGCTTCTCGTACGCAGGGTCTTTCATAAACTATAGAAACAGTCTGGGAGTCGGATGTGAACTAATCAAGACATCTTGATGATGATTTGCCAAATAATGCGTTTCCGTCACTGTTCTATCGATGCTGCTGCGTAACAAATGCGCTTTTTGTTGAATAAGCAGCCTTTCACTTAAAGCTCACCCATTTAATTCTTAGATTATGCAGCAAAGTCACAATAAACCTGTGGGTATTACATTCTTGTTATTAAAAATCTGGATTACGATTTTAAAGATACAGCGTGCTTTTAAACATGGATGCGAGAAAGACGCCTCACCTGACAAAGATAACAATACCTACGGGAGATAAAATGAATCAGGCTTACATAGATGCAGCAAGAACGCTGCAACAGTGCACATTTGGGGCATCCCAACGTGACATTAATGACCTCGTTCAATCAGGAAGCATTGAAAACTGGGTCGCTCAACAAACACTTATCCCTTCTTCATCTTGGCTTACTCACTTTGAACAAGATGAGTTGAATGTTCCCGACTTAGGACAGGGCTTGTATTACGCCAGCAGTTGGACGCGCATGACGGTGGAAGGCAACGATATTCTGCGTCAACGCATCGGTTATACCCTTTCTCAACTGTTTGTCGTGAGCGTAAAAGACCCAGCATTTAGTGCAGCGTCTAAGCGTCGTTACATGTGTAATTACTTCGATGGGCTGCTCGATAACGCTTTTGCGAACTTCCGTGATGTGATTCGCTTTGTATCGAAATCGCCAATCATGGGCGAATACCTAACCTTCGTAAACAACGTTTCTAATGAGCTCACTGCACCAGATGAAAACTACGCGCGAGAGCTGTTGCAGTTATTCACTCTTGGTCCTGTCAAGCTGCGTAATAACGGTGAAGTCCGTTTGGATGCCGAAGGTAACGAAATGGCATCTTACACCCAAGAAGATATTGAACAACTGGCCCGCGTGTTTACCGGCTGGAAGTTCATTGATATCCGCGGTAATGACAAATACAGCCAACCGATGTTGCCACGCGGCGAGCATGACATGGGCGAAAAACGTATTCTTGGTAAAACCTTCCCCGCCGGTGTGGGTGCAGAGGATGAGCTGGAAGCAGTGATTGAGCATTTGATGAAGCAGAACACACTCTACACTTTTGTAACCAAGTTCTTCATCAATAAGCTTGTGACCAGTAACCCGAGAGCGGGCTACATTCGCCGTGTCCGCCGGGCATTTAAACACTCTGATGGCGACATGCAAACTCTAGTAGTTGCGATTTTAACTGACAAAGACGCCCTGCGTTCTGGTAACTCAGTGGGCAAATTGCGTGACCCGCTATCTGTCTTTACTCATGCGATGCGCGCTCTGCAAGTGAAGCGTCGTGACGGTGCGATGATGTGGCCAAAACAATTCAATTGGTATAGTCGAACGCTGCCTTTATCTGCCCCATCTGTGTTTTATTACTATCAACCTGATGACGCGCCAAATCATCCTGATTTTAATGGTTTGGTGGCACCCGAGTTTAATGTGTATCAATGGCATGACATTTACCAATACGGGATTCAGTTCCGTGAGTTGATTGCTCGCTTCGAACAGGAAAACAAAGATTGGTACATGGATGAAACCTTGTTCATCCGTTACCTTGCGTTTGATGATGAAGGGGTTGTTGATTACCTCAACGAGCATTTGTTCGCTTTCCAAATGAGTGAGCAAGCGCGCCAATGCTATCTCGATTACCTCGCTCAGTGCCCGGGACGCAAACCGGAATGGCGCAAAGAGATTAAGAATCTCGTCATGAACGCACTGCTTTCACCAGAATTCATCACACAGGGGTAAACATCATGAACTTAACTCGACGTCGATTTTTACAAGCAAGTTCCGCTGGTGTGGGTATTTCTGCGCTGAACCTAGCGGCATTTCCAGCCTTTGCTGACTCGTTTAATCAATGCCAAAACGGATATCGCGCCGTTGTCGGCATTGACCTTGCAGGCGGTAATGATGGCTACAACATGCTTATTCCAACGGCAGCCAATGCCAACGCTCAATATCGCGCCCTACGTGGCAATTTGGCTTTGGATGAAACTACGTGTATTTACCTAGATGCCGTGAACGACACCGCAAAGCTGGCGCTCAACCCTGCCATGGCGGCGCTCAAACCTTACTGGGACAGCGCGAACCTTGTACCTGTGATTAACCTAGGACCACTGACTCAACGCGTAAACAACGTGATATATGGCGAAAGTACGCGACCAGCGCATCTGTTCAGCCACTCGCACCAATCCACCATGGTTCAGTCTCATGCGACCAAGTCTTTATCGAAAGAAGGCTTTGGTGCAAAGACATCCACCGAGCTAGGTACCATGCTGCGCAATCTAAACGAACTATCGCCAATGTTTGATATTGGCGGTACACAGGTGTGGACAAATTGTATTGAAGCACAATCCAACTCGGTGGGATCTCAACCTCCAAGCGATATTTTTAATGATCAACGTTCACGCGACTTGTTCGATCAACTGCAAAGTACCGGCAGTTACAACAATATTTTTCAATCGCATTACGCAGGTGTCGCGGTAGATTCCACCAGAATGTATGAGCAATTTAGTTCGATTCTGAATTCCGAGATCACCGATGCTTTCCCTGAGACACGAATCGGTAAGCAATTGAAAGCGGTGTTCAAGCTGATTCTGCATAAAGATCAATTCCAACATCCTGCTCAGTACTTCAGTTGTAAGTTGGGAGGGTTTGATACTCACTCAGCACAAATCAGCCGTCAAACTGGCTTGTTGCAAGAGTTGGCAGAAGCAATGGCAGCGTTCCAATTAGCATTACAAAACAATGGGTTGTTTGAGCAAGTGACGACATTTACTCACTCTGAGTTTGGTCGAACTCTGATTCCAAACGGCACCGATGGCACGGATCACGGCTGGGCAAGTCACGCTTTAGTCATGGGCGGTGGTGTAGCAGGAAAAGCAATTGTGGGTGAGTACCCAGATTTATCTGAACATAGTCCGTATTTGCTTTCTCGTGGGCGTGTTATTCCCACTATTTCTTCAGATCAATTGCATGCAAGTTTGATGGCGTGGTTGGGCTTATCGGAAACCGGAATCAATCAATTATTCCCTGCGTTGGATAACACTTTGACAGATTCGATTCAGCCTCAAATTCTCCCTATTTTCAAATCTTGCTAAAATAGAAACAGATAGAGTGGCTAATTGGTCTATAAACGAAGACTGATCAAGCGTTACTAATAAGAAAAAGCAGTGTTAAACAAAAGGCTCCGTGAATGCGGAGCCTTTTTATCATTGCGCGATATGCTCTTGACCTTTGCAAGCAGATTGCGATTTGAGCAACCAAGGTTGCAGCAAAAGATTGAACAACATACCTGCGATAAACAAGGTGATGACAATACTCGCCCCGCTTGGTAAATCGTAACGAGCCGAAACAGCAATGCCCGATAGTATTCCGACAATACCAATGCTGATACTCGCAATAAAGAACCGAATCCCTTTCAATGCTGCGGCGCACAAAGCCGGAATCACCAACAACGCAAATTCTAAGTAAATCCCCGTGAGCTTGACCGTAATCGGCATCAAGATAGCAAAGATAAGATAGAAGCCACTGCCCAGCATAAACTCAGGCTTGAACCATACCAACAGCAGCATCGCCGCGGTTATCAAAGCCAAAGGCCAAACGTCCGCCCACGTTGCCCACAACAACTGACCATTAAGGATGCCTTGAATGAAGTCACCGCCATGTGGGTCTTTGCTCACGAGCAAAATCGCCAGCGATGCGGATACTACAAACAGGCTGCCGATCATCGGCTCTAAATGCTGTTGGTATCGCTTCTCCATTACAGCGATCAGACCACAAAGCAATAACGACATCACCCAAGGACCAACCATCTCACCAAAGAAGGAGCCTGAAAACAGTGCGTATTGGTTCAACCAATAATGGCTGAGCGCAGCTCCCAAAGCGGCAACTTGTGCCACCGCCAAATCAATAAAGATGATCTGTCGATTGAGAACTTGTTGCCCAAGAACCACATTGCCAACCAGAGCAATTAAGCCGCACAACACCGCTGGCAATAACCATGCATACTCAGCCATGGTTTAGATCTTCACCGGAATGGGTTGCACGAGCACGTCCAATAAATCGTCGATAACTTGATCGTACATTTCATCCAAGCTTTCACCTTTAGAAACC
Organism: Vibrio sp. SCSIO 43155; assembly: GCF_023716605.1. Classification (NCBI taxonomy): domain Bacteria; kingdom Pseudomonadati; phylum Pseudomonadota; class Gammaproteobacteria; order Vibrionales; family Vibrionaceae; genus Vibrio; species Vibrio sp. SCSIO 43155. Next base: position 1,750,947 of record NZ_CP071853.1, read on the forward strand.
GTCAGTGGCAGTTGAATCACAGGTTTGTTTGTATGCTGCTGTAACCAATTTGCTGGACGCTGGTCTTGGTGAGATGAGTAAACAATCGCATCAAAACTATTGGCATCTAACTTGGTGAGTGATTGCAGGTGAGATGTGGTTGGCGAGATACCCGGTTTTGGTTCTAAGTCAGCAATTTGCTCCATGCCAAGCCAATCGTACAAATAACGATAAGTCGCATGATATCCCACCACTTGCTTCCCTTTTAATGGCGCGGCTTTTTCATTCCATTCATTGAGTTTTTTACGCCAATGCGCACGAAACTTCATGCCATTAAACTGGTACGTTTGCGCATTATCTGGATCGATGGTTTTCAAATGCTCGGTGATCGCATGTGAGAGTGGAATCATATCGTTGGCTGCAAACTGCACGTGCGGGTTGCCATGGGCGTGAACGTCCCCCATGCTACGGTCGACGTGGTCATGAGTATCTAACATTCGAACGAAATCCGTTGCGTAAATCATACTCGGTGCGCCGTTTTGTACCGCAGCATTGCTACTGCGTACTTGCAACATGGGTAGCCACCCTACTTCCAACTCGGCGCCGGAACACATTGCCATATCAGCTTGGCGCATCTTAGCAATTAGAGAAGGGCGAGCTTGGACGTAATGCGGATCTTGCTTTGCTGTGGTCGCAGAATAGATGGTAGCTTCTGGTGCGTGGCTTTCGAGCAAGGCTTTCCATTCTGGCTCACAAACGAAGATGTTGAGAGCCAAAGCAGGCGAAGAGATGATGGCAGCCCCCGCCGCCATCATCGCTAAACTGCATTGAGTCAGTGTCAGCTTAGAACGCATGTGCACCGTGCGCTCCAAATGTCATAACGTATTGCAGAGTAAATACGTTATCTGTTTCGCTGTCTTGGTTATCGATACGAGTGTATTGCGCACGGATAGTACCAAAGTGAGAAGAATCCCACGCGATCATCGCATCCATCTCTTTATCATTCAATGCAGTGAAGTGCATATGATCGCCGTGAGCATGACCATCGTAGCTTTCTGCTTCACCGTAACGTAGACCTGCTGACCAGCTTGGGTTAAATCGGTAAACACCTGATACGTAGTATGCGCTTAGGTTATCTGGCGACTCCGCATCATCTTTAAACTTGCTGTCTACCACGCCGTCCAACAACATGTATTCCGCTGATAGTGTCAAGTTGCTGTATTTGTAATTACCATCTGGAGCCCATTTCCATACGAAATCTGCACCGTAAAGGTTTGCACCAGTAACTGCTGCACTATGATTATGGTCGTGACCATGCTCCTCTTCGTGACCATGACCGTGGTCGTGATCTTCGAACTCTTTCACTTTCCCGTTTTCGTTACGCAGGTAGCTTAAACCAAACAGCCAGCTAGACGACTCAGAGAAATCATTACCTAGTTTCAGCGTAGAGGTGTAAACGCCTACTTTGGAGCCTTCTTCAACAGAAGACATCTTGCTACCACTTAATGCTTCAACGCCAAATTTCACGTACAGATCCGTTGGCAACACAATGTTTGCGCGTACACCATCATCGTAGTAGTGCGAGCCTAGGAATGTGCGGTAAGCAATCGGACGCTCCACAAAACTGTCGGTGTGCATGTGTTGATTGTTCAGGTAACCAAAATCAGACAGGAATCGACCAGCACGAACATTGAGACCGTATGGAAGTGCCAGTGTCTCGACAAAAGCTTCTTCAAGCATCAATTCTGTTTCATCGCCATGGCTTTCTAATACTGCTGTTAGCGCACCGTGGAATTTGTCATCAATGTTTGCAGACATGTTCAACTCAGTGTGACCAAGACCAAAACCTTCTTCACGCTCTGAGTTATGACGTTGGCCATCTTGATAGTAACCGTCTAGCACTACGCCAATCTGAGGGTTCGAAAGCGTATCGGCAAAAACTGGGGAAACAAACAAGCTACCAACCGCTAAAGAGACCAATTTCTTATTCACTACGTTTTTCCTTATTTTGTTATGTTATAACACCATTCAATATTTCGCGGATGTTATAACATAACAAAGAGTAAAAAAAGCGAAGCATGTAACAATTTGTAAAATTAACTTATGTGTAAATTATCAATAATAATCATAAGGTTAACCGGCAAGCCCTCCGTATCACTCGAAAAATCCATACCTAACCTTGTGAAAACTCCTGGTTGGCAAACACGCGAAAGCGACTAGAATCGCTCTATTACCCAGATGACGCCAAGATGCTTGGATATACGTACTAGACATAAACAAATACTGGAAGCAACTATGTTAAACATGGATTTTTCACAACGCTTGGTGATTAAAACCGCAGAACAGGAATGGATCGCTAGCCCTGCTGTTGGCGTGTGGCGTAAACCGTTAGAGCGTGAAGCTAAAGAGTCAGGACATACCACCAGCATAGTGAAGTACGAGCCAAACTCAGCGTTTGCTACCCACCCTCATCCGTATGGGGAAGAAATCCTAGTGCTTGAGGGGGTGTTTTCCGATGAACATGGCGACTACCCTGCCGGAACTTATATACGCAACCCTCCGGGCAGCCAACACGCGCCTTTTAGTCGTGAAGGCTGTGTAATCTTGGTAAAACTCAACCAGTTTGATCCAAGCGATATTGAAACGGTACGAATTCATACTCATCAAGCAGGTTGGCTACCGGGTATTGGCGGATTGCAGGTGATGCCATTGCACGATTTCGAACACGAACATGTGGCGCTGGTAAAGTGGCCAAAAGGCGAAAGATTCCAGCCACACCGTCACTTTGGTGGCGAAGAGATCTTTGTATTATCGGGCGAGTTTAGAGACGAATTTGGTGAGTATCCAACTCACACATGGTTGCGCAGTCCGCACATGAGTGAGCACTTTCCTTTTGTGGAACAAGAAACGGTGATCTGGGTGAAGACTGGGCATCTACCCGTTAAATAGCGTGCTTAAGCTAACAACCCATCTTGCAGATACGAAAACGGCTCGAAGATTCGAGCCGCCATTGATGAAGCACTTGAAGGATTATGCGCTCATTATTTTTGAGTAAAGCCAGTCTTTTAGTTCTGCACGGTTGTGTTTTAAAGTGTTCATTTCATGGTCGTCGATTGGGTTTCCTCGCAATTCGAGTTCACGGATTTCTTTGTCGAGCGTGTTGTAGTTTTTAGCGTTTTCAGCAAACGCGGAGTCGTTAGCTGTCAGTTGAGTGATGGTATCCAAATGTTCTGGGAATTCATGAGTTAATGAGTGATTTTCACCTAACATAGAGACCTCTTTGGCTGAGTATATTTTAAGTTAAACAAGCTGCTCAAATCTTAAGCAACGCTTAAAATAACCATAGCATTTCAAAGGGGGTGAATTCGTCGATTCGCCCACAAAAACACCAATAGATTGATTTTCAATTTTTCCTATAAAGTGTTTCCCCAACGCCCTCAATAGTCTAATGCGGAAGATACCACTATGATTGTTTCATATCGAATTCATAAGGAATCTCAGCTATGCAAAAAATCATCCTGATCACAGGCTCTACAGACGGCATTGGTTTAGAAACAGCGAAAATGTTAGTGGCTGACGGGCATCATGTGATCGTGCACGGTCGTAACCAAGAAAAAGTCCAAAACGTAGAACAGAGCTTGATTGAGATAAACGCAGGTAAAGTCGAAAGTATTGTTGCGGATTTGTCTTCTCCACGCGCCGTGAAACAGATGGTTGCAGAAATAGCAGAGCGCTTTGGCAAGCTGGACGTCATCATCAATAACGCTGGCGTATACGCAACACCAAACGCAAGAACTCAAGATAACCTAGATGTGCGTTTTGCAGTCAACACCATTGCGCCTTACCTACTGACAAAAGAGTTACTTCCGTTGCTTGGCAATACAGGGCGTGTAGTGAACTTGTCTTCTGCTGCGCAAGCTCCTGTTAGCATTGAGGCATTAATGGGTGACAAACCGTTGTCAGACGGTGAAGCTTATGCACAAAGCAAACTGGCACTTACCATGTGGTCACGCGTGATGGGATTACAGTTGAAAAACGTCGGTCCTATGGTTGTATCAGTCAATCCAAAGTCTCTACTTGGTAGCAAGATGGTAAAAGACGCTTACGGCATTGCTGGCGGCGATATTCGCTTGGGTGCTGACATTTTAATTCGTGCCGCACTATCGGATGAGTTTGCACAAGCACATGGCGCTTACTTCGATAACGACATTGAAGCTTTTGCGGCACCTCATCGTGACGCCTTAAACGAGCCAAAGTCACAGCAAGTGGTTGATGCCATTGAAACTGTGATTGCGAAGCTTGTCTAACTCAAGCCAAAATAAATATTGCTATTTTTGTTCAAGCACCTAGCTTCGGCTGGGTGTTTTTTATCTGCATTCCAACAAAATCCCTGCCCCTAATTATCAATAAAATCTAAAAACTAATTCGATAAAAACACCAATTATCAACAATTACTAATATTGTTAATCTTCGGTCATCGGGAATAAGGCGACGTTATATTGCGCTTATCCCCACTGTCTTTAGCGAGCGATGGCACTGAATCATCCCGCCTTTAACTGGAGATCCATTTATGAACTATGAGGGCAAAGTTTACCGACCATGGCCGGAATACCGCAGCATTCTTATCCAAACTACACTGGGCTGTAGCATCAATACGTGCACGTTTTGTAGCATGTTTGATGATAAGCGCTTTAAAGTGCGTCCCATTGAGGATGTGTTTAAAGATATTGAGGAAGCGCGCCTTATCTACCCACACGTAGAGTCAATCTTTCTAATCGACGGTAACGTCATGGCAGCACGTACAGATTACTTGCTCAAGATCTTCGACAAACTGCGCTCCACGTTCCCCGAGTGCAAAAAGACTTCACTTTACAGTGGCATGAACGATTTCCGCCGTAAAACCATTGCAGAGCTAAAAGAGCTCAAAGATGCTGGACTTGATATGGCGTATTCCGGTCTTGAATCGGGTGATCGAATTGTTCTAGAGCGCATCAAAAAGCGCATGTCACCAGAACAAGCCATTGAAGGCATGGCAATGGCGAAAGAAGCTGGCATCGAAGTATTGCTCTCTTTCATCTTTGGACTTGGTGGGCGTGAGCGTTCAAAAGAGCACATCATCGCCACAACCGATATTTTGAACCAAATGAATCCTGAGCAAATTGCCCCAATGGCACTTGCGATTCAACCGGGAACGGTGATGGAGCAAGAAGTGAAGAATGGTGAGTTCATTATGCCGACACAACTGCAGGTGTTGGAAGAGGAAAAATACCTGCTTGAAAACCTGAACATTGATACTTTTTACTGGGGCGACCATGGCAACAACATCGTTCCTCAAAAAGGCTGGCTGTTGGATTCTCGCGACGATTTTCTAAGAAACATCAATCACGCGATTGCGTCTAACCCAATGGCAAAAGACAACGTCATCCAAACCTTTTCGTGGTAATGATGACGGGTTCAGATAAAACACCAAATCCCTAATAGGAACTAAGGAGTGACGCACAATGTCACTCCTTTTTTCAAGCTCGATATTAAAGAAGAACCGACTTGGCGTTAGGGTTAACTCACCGAAGCCGCTGTATGTTGGTCAAAAACATCACCAGCTTGTTTCTTTTGCCAACGGTCGATGACAAGCGTCGCAATCAAATCCCCTTCCACATTGACGGCGGTGCGGAACGTATCCAACGGCCTTTCTATCACTAATAAAATGGCTATCGCTTCCAATGGAATACCCGCAGCTAGTAGTACTAACTGCATACCCGACATGGAGCCCGAAGGCATGCCTGGCGCACCAACGGAAGAGACCATGGCCATGATAAAGATCATCACCAACCCTGTGGTACTCAAATCCACCCCGAACAACTGTGCTAGGAAAATTGCAGCGACACCCTCAAATAACGCGGTGCCGTCCATATTCATTACAGAGCCGAGCGGCAGCACCATACTGCTGACTTCGGGTGCGACATCTAAATTATCTTCCGCACTTTGTTTTGCCAAAGGCAGCGCCGCCGCACTTGATGACGTTGCGAACGCCATGGCTAATGGGGCTGAAATCGCTTTAAACAGTGCAACTGGAGAAATCCCGGTCATTACCTTAGCAATCGTCGGTAATACCACTAGCCCGTGCACCATCGTGAGCACAAACACCAGTAACGCAAACAACGCAAGTTGCTGAATCAGATTCCCACTTGAGGTCAGCGTAATATCAAACACGATCGCAAAAATAGCAATCGGAGACAGCTTAACGATGCCTCGAATCATGGTGTTAACACTTTTGTTCAGCCCCGAGATCACCGCTAGCAACGGATGACCCGATGGAACAGAAAGCAAAATCGCAACGCCTGCCATAAAGGAGAAAACCACGATCGCCAGCAAGTTACCATTCACCAGTGCAGCAAATGGATTCACCATCGCCATCTTGACAAGGTTGGTGAGTATGGCGGCACCACCAGCACCTTGCTCGTCAATCAAATGAACATCACTACCCACAGAAACGCTTTGATTAAGTGGCTCCCATGCAGGCAAAGCTAACGACGCACCAAGCCCTAAACTAATGGCAATTAAGGTGGTGAAACTGTAGAAAAGCAGTGTTCGCCCACCCAGAGCTTTAAGACGAACAGTTGAACCAATATTGGTGATGCCTTCGACAAGAGAAAACAGCACCATCAAACCCACTACCATTTTCAGTAAGCCGAGATAGACCGTTTTGCCCAACATTAAAATTTGGTAGTAATCACCCGACAGTAAAAGCGATTTTTCGACCAGCCCATGGTCCATAAGAAGAAGGATGGCTTGAGCCCCACTCCACGCAAGTAGGGCAGAAACAAGAAGTTGAACGGGCAAAGAGAGTTGCAAATGACGCATAAAAAACACCTAGCGCCACAAATCCTGATGATTTGGGCGCTCGATAAAAATGAAAAAATGGAATCGAAGAGTCACGGCTTGAATTAAGACCAAGAGCCTTTGTAATATGGGTTCAATAAACCTTTTACGCGTTTAAGCACTACCAAAGCCGACACGCGGAACCAACCGAAAATAACGCGCTGATGCAGCCTAAAGATCGTGTCGTACAAGCGGCGAACGTAGCGTCCACGCAATACGACTTTGTCATTCATCAATGCGCCAACCGCGTAGTCATGCCCAAGCGCGACGACCATCCCACCGTCTTTGAACACAAACGGCTTTAACTCTTTGCCTTTTACTAAGCGTTTAAATTGCTTCGCCAAATGTGTGGCAGCTTGATTGGCAGCTTGCGCTCGTGGCGGCACAATGCTTCCATCTTCTTGTGGGCATTCAGCACTATCACCAATAACAAACACGCTATCATCGAGAGTAGTTTGCAGTGTTGGCTGCACTTTAAGTTGGTTAATGCGGTTACTTTCTAGACCATCGAGATTCGCTATCCAATCCGGACATCGAATCCCTGCTGCCCAAATTTGTAGATCGGCAAGAATGACTTCATTTTCCGTCACGATACGGTCTGCTTCTGCACGTTGAACTTTGGTGTTTAAGCGAACATTAACGCCTTGCTTTTGTAGTTTCTTCAGTACCTTGGCAGACATGCACTCAGCACTTGCAGGTAACACACGATCCGCCGCTTCGATGAGCGTAATGGAAAGTTGAGTACCATTTTGGTAGCGGTTTAATTGCTTGCTGACTTTCGCCCATTCAGCCGCTAACTCAACACCAGTTGCGCCGGCACCCACGATAGAAACACGATGTGAACCACCATTTGCTAGCATTTGCTTCATCTGTTCCCACGCTTTTTCTGCTTGAGAAGCGGAATCTAAGAATAAGCAATGATCGCTCACGCCCGGAATTTTGAAATCGTTACTGATCGCACCAACAGCAATCACGAGGTAATCGTAATCCAGTGTTAACTGCTGCGATAGCCCGGTCTGCTCTGGTGAAAACTCAGTACTCACAGTGATGGTTTTGTTCGCACGGTCTAAGCCTGACATGCGCGCTTGAACATATTGGTAACCGTGACAAGCAGCATGAAGACGAAACGCAACCGAATCGAGCTCATTATCAAACGTGCCCGCCGCAATCTCATGCAGCCTTGGTTTCCATAAGTGATGAGAAGATGGCTCAACCAAAGTAACGGTATGGTCAGGTTTGCCTGCAAAACTGCTCGCTAAACGCGTGACCATTTCTAGACCCGCAGCACCACCACCGACAACAACAAAGTTCGACATACTCCCCTCCCGGAAACCATCCATCGAAAGATAAAAATCAAAAACGCAGCAAATACGTTTGGAATGGCGGGCATTATATTGGGTTGAAAATAAATGATAATAAGCGGAAAAAGAAAATGACTATTACGAATTAGTAATAATAAAAACTAAGCATCTGAGCCAAATGCTAAAAACAAAAAAGCCACCACTTTTCGGTGATGGCTTTTCTTCATTGATGTTGCTTTGTCTTAATTAGCGAGGATCAAGACCTAGCTTTTGTAGTACCAGTTTGAAGTTCTCGCGGCGCTCTTTCACATTGTGAACATCACCTGTCGAACACGTCAGGTCCGGACAACCACGGTTAACGATGCCTGAAACGTCATCGATAAATTGAGAACCTTGCAGACCACTATCTACATACTTCTTCAGCTCATTGTGGTAGTTCCAATCCGCGTACTGACCGCCTTCATCGTTGTATGCCTGAACTGACGTTACCCAGTAGAACAGACCTGCGATCCACTTGATCTCTTTGTTCTCTTCCGAGCTACAAATCAGACCTGGGTTAGAACAGAAGTCCAGCTCAGCATAAAGTGGGTTCGCCGGTGGCGCTTCTACCGTTACGCCATCAATTGTCTTACCAATGGTTGATGGATCAACGTGCGAGCGACCTAGGTAGTGGTTAAGCGTACCAAAGTTCTGACGACCTGTGGTTTGGATTACACCACGCCCCCACCAACCACAGCCTTCAACGCTTTCTTGGCTGCTGCCGTCCCAAATGAACTTACCTGCTTTCTGACCAACGTACGTCTTACACTCGTCGCGTTCCCACACTTGCTTAGACGTATCTACGCTTTCTGGAACATCGTTACAGTGACCGTTGTTTGTCCAACGACCTGCTGCACCGTTCACCAATAGACCGCGCTCTTCAAGTACTGCATCAGGTGCTGCAAAGACTGGAGCTGGAGCACCATACCATTTCGCATGAGTCAACGCACTGACTTCCATCTTGTCATCACGAGGACAAGAGTACGCATGATCTAAACCTGAAACTGGGTTTACACCGTAATCTGCGTATTTCTGACCCAGTTGACCACAACTTGCTGTCATTGGGTAATCCGCAGGCGCGCCGTATTTCACTTCAGACCAGTTGTTTTCATCACACGCGTTGTAGCGGATGGTCTCTTGCATACTTTGCGCAAGGAACGCAGCAATCGCGACTTTCGCGTATTTGATGTTGGTTGCATCATCAACTTCATCGTTCATCAACCAGAACTTATTGCCCGCCACACCAATGTTGTGCATTGCGTTCAAGCCATCTAAGAAGTCGTTCCACTTGTAAACCGTTGACGGAACCCACTGAGACTGTGGCGTTTCGTATAGGAAGGCTTCGTTATCCATCACGCTTTCAGCATTTGCTAACTCTTGGTTTAGCGCTTCAATGCGAGTCAACGAACCTTTCTCTAACTCTTCACCTACGTAGTACAGTGGCACTTTCGCCGTTTGGTAAAGCTCAATTTTGCTGGTTAGAGCTTGAGAGTCTTGATCAAACATCAATGCAAATACGTTGCTGTACGCGGCTTTACGGATTTGCTGATCGGTTTGAGTATTGCCCATGAAGTAATTTGCGGTTTGCTCTGTTGGCATGTTCGCTAACATTGCAGGCGCATCAACGTAATCTGTTACCTGTTTTACGTATTCTAGTGCGTGATGCCACTGCTCGCTGGTTAGTGCCGTGGTTGCATTCGATTTAGTAAACACCACAAAGTCAGCTTTGTTCGCAGCATCTGCTTTGTAAAGCTCGAAACTATCAAGTAGATCTGCCGTGAAAACGGACGCTTCATCCCATACAGACTGACGACCAGAGTGGGTATCGTAAGCAAACTCGCCAATGCTTAATGACCAACCAAATGTCGCTTGTGGCGCAAGGGTTGTGAAGATCAAGTTGTAAGCATGTGCCCAGCCTTTCACGTCATCGCTCAGTGCGTTGATCGCATCGATATCAATACGGCTACCCGTAATATCAATGGCATTCGTCAGTGCTTGTTTAACCGCAACGGCACCAAACGATGCACCTTTGTCTTGCGTAGCGAGATCCAGAACATCCGATCGAATCACGACAGATGCAGTACCCGCGTTCTCTGCTTGTTCGATAGCCGACACAAACGAACGTGTCAGTTGCTCTAGGTTTGTGAGCGCATCACTGCTGCTTGCTGCAATAGTCAGTGTGCTTGGTGCTTGAGTGGATGGGCTCGCCACTACGAATGTGTTTGGCCAACCTGCCACTTCTAGACGCACTGGGTCCATTGGGTTACGTAATGATAGCGCTGGCGCTGTACCCGGCTCAGTACCATCACAGTTTAGATGTAATGACCATGAGCTATCGCTGCCAGGAACAGATTGAGTCCAGTACACCGCTGAGTAAGCAATGTTCTTATGAACCATAATGTCGCCGCCTGTTGCGTGATCACCACGAGTCCAGTCTGGGTACACATTAAAATCAGCACACAGTCCACCTGTTGGCGGAGGCGTCGGTGTTTCTACTTTTTCAACTGTGATGTTTACACGTGCTGTCGCCGTTAGATTCTCAGCATCTGTTGCGATCGCTTCTAGCTTAACTGCACCGACTTCTGACGCCGTCCAGTTACAAGAGAACTGGTTTGTAGTTGATGCGTTGAAATCACAGATTTGCTTGTTGTTTGCTTTCACGATAACGCGAGACAAATCGTCATCAGCATCCGTTGCACGAACAGAAATGGATACCGCTTCACCTTTTTCAAACTTAGAACCGTTCGAAGGCGAAGAGAAGCTCACTTCTGGCTTAACAAAGCTTGGGGCTGCTTCAACTGCAACTGCGATGCTGCGTTGCTCGACCATTTGGTTGTTCTGATCGAGAACCACCACTTTAAGTGTCGCATTGCCCACTTCATTTGGCGTCCAAGATTGAGAATACGTCGTTTGACCTGCAGCGATGTTACGTTGACCTAACTTGCGGTCATTCGCCCAAAACTCCAGTTTAGAGATCAATTCACCATCAACACGGGCTTTAATCGTCGTTGCCTGACCCACCATCAATGCTTGACCCTGTGTAGGCGCGACGAATGTTAGCTCATGGACTTCAGGTACCACTGGTGGCTCAACTGGCTTCTCTTTTACCGAAATGCTGACCGCTTGTTGTTGGGTTAAACCAGAGGTGTCTTCTACTACAGCTTTGATCGTGTGAGTGCCTGCGCCAACAGAAGTCCAAGTTGCTTGGAATGGGGCTTGCGTTACACGAGCAACTTGTTTGTTGTCGACAAAGAAAGTCACAGCTTTAACGCTGGTGTTGGTTGCCGTAACGTTCGCTAGCATGGCAACCGCTTGACCTTCTTCAAACTCAGCACCGTTCACTGGCGAAGCTAATTGAAGAGAAATTTCTGGTTCACCTACTTCACCTTCGTCATCAGCGATCAGACGAATGGTATTTTGAAGAAGAGTCAGATCCAATACACCACTCACACCCAGAGTTAGCTCAATACGCTCACCTGCCGGAAGTTGTGATTTCACCCAGCTACCACGATCAAAAGCCAACGCGAGCGTGTTCTTGAAGACGTTGCCTTGTGCGTCGCTGGTGAACTTCATGCCCGGGTAGCTGATGCCAGTCGCAGACCAAGAGGGTGTCGACATTGATAGGTTTGAATCAAACGTCACTTTCGCATCACGAAGTTCAACTGGCTTTGAACCGTCGTTCGTTAGGATCACTTTGTAAGTGTTCCACCACTGGCTTTCTGAGCCGACGATAGTTGCGTCTGAGATCACTCCTGCGTGTGCAGCAGGCAACCCCATACCGATCGCCAGTGCTAAAACACTTGGCATGATCGCTAGCGTATTCTTTCTCATAATTAAGGACTTATACAAACAACAATAAAAAGGAAAGGCATTATAGAGGGGGACTTTTTTCGCGTCGCAGCGGACAGATGTAACTAAATGTAACCCAACTTACAGGTGTAAAAGTGCCAAAAATAAAGCGTCTTTTCGCGTCAATTTGACGACATTTCGTACGCAATCGGTAAGCAAACAAAAAACTGGGACTCTAGTTCAAAATTCAGAAAGTGTGCACTGGATAAAACAAATCTATTTTCTGGTGACAATCGAGATAAGAATTTGTCTTCACTTTGCTTTTATGCATCTTAAAATCAATAAGTTACAGAATAAAAACACTTGAAATAATTAGTTACATGTTAGCGAAAAAAACGCCAAAATCAGGGCGTTCTGAAGACACAAATAGGCATCTGAGGTGGTTATAAAGATCGTCTTCACACTTCTTAAATGAAGCGTTCAAAATAAGGCATATGAATGATCATCCAGTGAAAACGATAAGTATAACTTTGCAACAAAACGTCAATATCCGGATTGAAGCACGGTTTCAATTGGAATATTCGATGATAATGAGATGCATTGGATCGGTTTGAATCCAAGTCAGCCCAAAAATAAAATATGGAGAGTGTTATATGTCTTTACGTTTAGTAGCAGCAACCTTTGCACTAGTTGGATTAAGCTTTGGCGCGCAAGCAAGCGCAGAGTGTGAAGTGTCCATCGATGCTAACGATATGATGCAGTTTTCGACCAAAACACTGAGCGTGCCAGCGACGTGTAAAGAAGTGAAACTGACGCTGAACCACACTGGTAAAATGCCTGCGCAATCAATGGGTCATAACGTGGTGATTACTGATACGGCAAACCTTCAAGCAGTGGGTACAGAAGGCATGTCTGCTGGTCTAGAAAACAACTACGTGAAACCAAACGATGACCGTGTTTATGCCTTCACTAAAGTGGTTGGCGGTGGTGAAAGCACTACTATCACGTTCAGCACTGAGAAGATGACTCCGGGAGGCGATTACTCGTTCTTCTGTTCTTTCCCTGGTCACTGGGCAATCATGCAGGGTAAATTCGAGTTCAAATAATCACGCCTTCATCTAAGTATTCTAGTTTGAGATTCTTAGAGCGACATAAATTGAACCTAAAAGAAAAGGGAAGCTGAGCGCTTCCCTTTTTTGTATCTGCTCACTTCGGCCTTAAAATGCAAAGTGATCGTAATCCAGGCTCTCTTCTCGCTGACTGTATTCAAGCTTTACAACATCGTCGAAGGGCATTGGTTGATAGAAATAGAAGCCTTGGATCAGATCGATACCGAGCTCTGCCATAAACTCCAGTTCGCTTTCTGTCTCTACGCCTTCTGCCACCGTAACAGCACCAGTAATTTTTACGAGTTTCGCCGTTAACCTAAACAGCTCACGACCATTTTTGTTGTTGAGATTAAGCACCAACGAACGATCTATTTTCACTTTATCAAAATCGTATTTCGACAAGTAACCAATTGACGAATAACCAGAACCAAAATCGTCCAAGGCAATCCTCACCCCCGCTTCTCGCAGTGTGCTCAACACACGGTGTGTACGATGCTCATCTTGAATCAACATATCTTCAGTAATTTCAAACTCAACTTGCGAGCAAGACAACGCGCTTTCGTTAATCATCGTCAATACTTTTTCGGTGAAGTCTGGCACCAAGCAAGTTTCTGGAGATAAGTTAATCGAGACCTTAAAATTTGGTCGATTCGCCAAAGGCGCCACTTCACGCAGTGTGGTCTCAACCACCCATAAATCCAACTCACTCATTAAGCCGACTTTGGCAAAGTCCTCAAGAAACGTTGGAGGCGTGATCTCGCCCGTTTCTGAGCGGTGACGAATCAGTACTTCAAGCGACCGAATCTCCCCTGTGCGAGCATTAACCTGCGGTTGGTAGAACAACACGAACTCGCCATGCTTTTTCAGATCACTGATACGTTTTTGTGCCGCGAACTTATTGGTAATTTCAGGGAAAAATGCCCCAGCGACTTTGCCATTGTCTAATCCCTCGTAATTGAAAAAATCATCAGAGACTGACTTTGCAAACAACGTATTCGCATTCCCAATCTTGTCCATTTGCTTGAAGAATGGATAGTAAATCAGCACACCGACTAAGATGATGATCAGTTGTAATACCACGCCAGTCCATGTGTAACCAGTCCCGATGTAACCACTGGCGAGCGGCGGAGTCATCCAGCTAACGATCTCGGTAATCGGTGCCACCAACCCCATTGCTGTTGCAATATACGCGATGACTAACCCCACAACCGGTGCGATTAAAAATGGCACAATCATGACTGGGTTGAACATGATGGGTAAGCCATAAATAATGGGCTCGTTAATATTAAACAAGCTCAACACCAGTGCTGTTGCCGCCAAGGCTTTATAACTGCGATTTTTAGTCAGAAACAGCATACACAGCACCAACGAAATGGTGTTCCCTGCACCACCCATTCCTGCATAAAAATCAAAGAAGTTTGTGGTTAAAATTGGCAGTGGTGTGCCCAGCGCTTCGTGGTTTTCTATCGCGACACGAGTTACCTCATAAAGCTCTGACTTGTAAGGGGCAAAAATGATGTGACCATTGATGCCAATCGACCAAAATAGGTTACGCACAAACTCATAAATGATCCCATCAAGCAACGAGTTTGGGTCTAATTTCGGCAGTAACAGATCTGCAATATCAGCGGCACAGAATGCCTGTCCAAGTGCATAGCCCAACACAGTGTAACCAACCACCAAGACTACGGTCGCCATGATGAGGTTGTATGATTGATCCACCACATTTGGTAAATCAGAACGCATAAACCATCTGCGGTTTTGCATGAAGCGTACAGACCAAGCGACGACTGTCGGAACCAGAATCGCTAATGGGTAGTTACTCGGAACAACAGTACCATCTTGCAATAAGCCCCATTCGTTACAGACGATAAAGTAAATCATCAACGAAGGCGTTATCACGTTTACTCGCGAGACTTTTAGCAAAGAGGAAAGGAACTGCGAGAAGTACACTAGAAGCAAAATGGGAAATAGCTTCCAAATAATGGCGCTTGCTGCCCCAACAGTCATACCAAGTTGTTCATAGCCTGCGATCATCAGTAGATTGCTTAACAATGTACTGAATGCAGAAATCAATGAAACAGGCAGCAACATCACTAAGACGTTACACAAACCATTAATGTATAAGTTGGAAGAAATTACAGTAAAAAGCCGATTAATGTATCGATTGTTCATTTGGCTCAGTTAATCCATCAAAGTACGACTCAAAGAGCCGCTCAAGAAATTCGCCGCAATTAAATCCATTTAATTTGTTTCGCAATGAGGGAGAGTTTCGACAAACACGTCGAGGACGGTATCATTCGAGTAACAAAGCGTTGATCGTTCAACGTTGCGAATAGTCACTCAACAAGGGTAGCCACAGCCAACTTGTTGTAATCGACCAAACAGAAAGAGCACCTTTTAAGCCCCTCGGTACTCTCTCGTTTGATAGAAACGCGTTGCTTCTAAGGTCAACGTCGTTCGTTAATTCGCCTGCTATTTAAGCAAGGAGGCGCACATTAGCGCCAGCAAGTCTATATTTCCACTCGACTTTGTAATTGTGACGATAGAAATGGTTTTTCTTGCTGTTCACCAAGAATGTCTAATAAAGGCGATGGACGAGCAAAGAAATAACCTTGCACCTTGTCCACGCCGCAGCGTTTAACAAAGTCATATTCTGCTTGCGTCTCCACCCCTTCTGCCACGACTTCACAATGGGTGATGTGACCCAGTTTCGCAACCAACTTGTAGAGATCTTTGCCCTTTTGATTGTTTGCATCCAACAAAAGTGAACGGTCTAGTTTGATCTTGTCGAATGGGTATTTCAGCAGGTGTGGAAACGACGCATAGCCTGTACCAAAATCATCCATTGCAATACGAATACCCTGTGCCTGAAGCGCTTCCATTGTTTTGATCAAAAAAACCTTATTGCTGAGAATCGCTTCTTCTGTGATTTCAATTTCCAACCACTCAGGAGAAATACCGTAATGGGCTAAACGCGAAAGCAAATGCGGCACAAACTCTTCTTGTTCTATCGTCGCCACCGCGATGTTGATGGCAATACGACGATCTTTCGATAAGTGCATTTTCTGCATGTCTGCCAAGACTTTCTCTATCACCAACTTATCCAGCAATGGCATCGAGTTGAGCATCTGAAAATCACTCACAAACGTCGGCGGGCATAACGTGCCATCTTTATCGATGTAACGAAGTAGCGCTTCATAAGAAAACTCACTGACGTTTTTGGTCGACTGGAGCTTTTGATAGAACATCACTAACTCACCTTCACGCAAAATCGTGGTTAAGCGTTTCTGCGCCGTCGACTTACTGATACTGGAGTTGTTCGACGCCTTTACGTTACTTAGCAGTGATTTAAATATCGAGCTTTCGATACCGGTATAAGCCGTATTCGCACGAAACTGTGCTGAGTATTTTCCTGCGTACGCCAAATAGTACGGTCGATAGATGAAGATGCCCAATACAATGATGAAGGCTTGAAGAATCGAACCTTCTATTTGATTCCCCATCGCCATATAGCCACTGAACAAGGGTGGTGTCATCCAGTTCACAATATTCTCTACCGGCGGTACCAACCCCGATGAAATGCACAAAAAGGTGATGACAAAGCTCACTAGCGGCACGAGCACAAAAGGAATGATCAAAATCGGGTTGAAGATGATTGGCAAACCAAACAACAAAACCTCGTTGATGTTAAAGATCACCAGAGGCATCGCTGCCAGAGCAAGCATCAAATGATTGCGCTCTTTAGCAAACATCAGCACACAGAAAAGCAAACTGATCGAGTTGCCAGATCCGCCCATCGACATAAATGCGTCGTAAAAGCCTTGGCTAATCACATTCAGTGACGCCTCTCCGGCCTGCCACGCCATTACATTGGCTTCGGTTGCGGCAAAGATCTGCTGCTTAATCGCAAACAACAGGTTGTGTCCATTGATGCCAATCGAGCCAAGTAAACCCAGCACAGTTTGATAGATCAAACCACCTTTGAATGTCAGCGGGTCTACGCCGAGCTCACGAACCATGCCACCTGACAACGCCATAAAGATCGCCGTGAAATGGGACATCACCAACGCGATGAGCACAAATAAGAAAAAGTGCACCACGTGCTTAAGCAGTCGTGATGAAAAGTCGAGGGCTTGGGGTTCTAACAGACGTATCTTGAAAATGCTGCAGTAAACGTACGTCATTGTCGCGCTCAATAACGCCAACAATGGGTTGTTCGGTAACATGTAAGTCTGTGAAAGACTGCCATTCTCTATTGAGATCAAGTAGAACATGATCAACGAATAGATGATGAACACGGCACTCGAAACGTTGGTTTTATGGGAAAGGTAGTAACCCGCCACCACGCAGAATGCACTTGGATATAAGTTGATCAG
Source organism: Vibrio sp. SCSIO 43155 (assembly GCF_023716605.1). Lineage (NCBI taxonomy): Bacteria > Pseudomonadati > Pseudomonadota > Gammaproteobacteria > Vibrionales > Vibrionaceae > Vibrio > Vibrio sp. SCSIO 43155. Next base: position 1,768,422 of record NZ_CP071853.1, read on the forward strand.
GATATCTGATACATGAAACAGCAGTTGGGAAAAATCCGCTAAGCCAGTAAAACGGAATACGTGTCCAAAAAAAACTGCCAACGCATTAGACAGAATCAAAGGTAACAGCAGCAATGCGATTGACGCCAAATCCGTTAAATAGGATTTCGACGCTGACTGCCACTGCCCCATCAATGCGAATAGACGTTGAGAAGGCGAAAATTTGATTTTAAAGCCAGTTTGCATGAAGCATCTTAATAGTAATGTTATGAAGAGATTCAGCGGTTTAATAAACAGCCATGCGTGCAACCTTTACCGTTATGTCGTCGAGCCCGTGGGGAGCCAACCATTACGGTACGGACTATCTGAGTAGTCTTAATTGATGTTTTTATTGTGTATTTTGAGCAACAAGCGGAAGTTGTCTGAGGACAGATTGCGGGCGTAATTTAACGATTATATGCGCCCCGATCCATTAAGATATTTTGTCGTAACGACAAATGGGCAATAAAAATAACCCTCACCTTTGATTGGTGAGGGTTAACATTGAGGTGATGATTATTGAGCGAGAACTCAGTGTTCCGGATTCATCGGGAATCGTTGCTCATACAGCTCCATAAAGTCTTTGCGAATCAGGTGTTCTAAGTGGTTGGCTTTGTCCGTTGGACAGAAAATCATGATATGCACGATTTGCTCACCATTGATGTTGCTTGAGATATGGATATGCGGCTCTGCACCCGGCAGATCGACACCGGCGTGTTTTTCAATCATCGCGTTGTAGCGATGCGCGACATCAGCAAAGTAACTGCAATGTTCGTCAATCTTATCGGTCAGTAATGGCAAAATTGGGTATAGGTTGACGAAGTCTTTCACCACAACAGAAAAGTCATGGTAAACGTAACGCTTCATAAAGTTGAGGTTCTTCACTGGGTAGGTGAAAAACATGCTGTTAGGCAACGTCGCGGTTTTTCCTGTGAAGTGGTATTGCCCATGATGCAGGTCGATTTCTTGAATCACTGTCGCCATCATGTTGTGCTCAATCACTTCGCCACATAGCTTACCGACTTCAATCCAGTCACCAATGCGAAATGAACGAGAACTGGCTCGTTGAATCGAACCAGTAAAACAAAGAATAATCTCTTTAGATGCGACAACAATCGCTACTGCAATCGCGGTAACGCTTAGGGCGAACTCGCTGATTTCTGATTGCCATAAGATGAACAACAGGATCAGCGTAAGAGCGAACGTACCGTTTTTGGTTCTCGACATCCAACTGCGTTGTTCTTCCGTAATGAAGGCATCGTCGCCACGAATTCGAGACAGAATCAAACGACGCAGAACAATGATGAACAGCAGGATTAATGCGGAAAATAAAATTTTGTGAGTGAGAAGAAAATCGACGACTAACTGCACTTTCTCCATTACCCGACTCCCTGTTTGGTTTGGATAGGTTGACCTTTGTATGCTAACTACCGCTATGAAAACAGGTAGCTAGCTTGCGAGAGGACAACCTTACCAAATTATTCCGTCGGTTGCCCCAGTTCGCTCTCTTTAAATACGATAAACGCACGGCGGTTTAAAGCATTGGCTTCTGGAGATTCTTCGTTGATCACAGGTTGAAGCTCACCAAAGGCTTTTACCTCCCACACAAACTGCGATGGATCGAGTTTCGTCTTGAGATACGCCACTACGGTTTACGCTCTTCGCTCTGCCAGTTGTTCATTATAAGAGAGCGAGCCCACTTGGTCGGTATGGCTAACAATCGTAACGCCTTCACTCGAGCTCAGAATTTCGTGATTGATCGCGTTTAGGCAGGTTGAATCGGGTTCACAAATGAACCACTTGTTGAAATAGAAATGCTCAGCACTGCTATCACGTTTCTGTCAGTTATTATTCGACATGAGTTAAAATTGTTTGGGTATTAGCTCTGATTCATTTTTGCGACAGATTTGAGCTGTGCAGACGTAATAAATTCACCAAAGGTTTCACACCAAACAATGACTGACGTGTAGTTATCTAAGGGCAGATCTTGAGGAAGAGTGACCATAAAACGGTCAAATGTTTTCACCTCTCCCACCTTCACCATTTGTGACTTCAAGCGATTAAAATCCGCCTCGGTTTCAACAAACGTTGGTGAGAGATACAGCTTATAATCCGGTCCAGGAGCCAATTCTCCTTGAAAAGCAATCGTATCTTCAGTGACCCATAGATCCCCTTCTCCCCAATGAAGAAAGTCACTATCTGTTCGATTTCGCTCGAACATGCCACGGTAGAGAACACCTTCCGAAGAGTTAGACACAACCGAAACATCTGGTGAATCAGGTTGGATAAGAATAGGCAGTGCATAAATACCCGCAGCAAAACCCGCCACTGCAAACAAGATGTGGCTCACAAGCAATAAAATCCATTTCATCGTTATACCTAGCTTTAACTAACAAGACGTCAATATCAAAGTTAGTTCATAAATCCATTTAAAACAGAGCATTACTACAAACTCAGAAATTTCCTATATAGTTTTAAGGGCAATATCACAATTTCGGTGATAATTTCCCCAACCCATAGCCTTTTTAAAAAGTATGTCACTGTTTTTTAATATATGAGTCCTAACCCGAAGCACGAAAAATAGATATCGTCGCCACTGGTTTTAGAGTGTATCGAAGCAGAGGAATTATCATTCGGCATCTTTTGCGCAAAGAGTTTTTTAAATGCCTATTTCAAACGGTGAAAATGAATGTACCCAAAAAACAGGGAGGAGAATAAAGAGGAAAGTAAACGACTACCGATAAAATAATAAGAAGTACTCTACTGAAGAGCACTTCTGTACCCAAGAAAGTAAGCTTAATCAATCAAACTGTCTTGATAGATCATTTTCTTGCTCATTCCACCATCGACAACCAAGTTGTGTCCATTAATAAAGTCATTCTCTGGATGAGTTAAGAACAAACACGCATTTACAATATCTTTTGCCTTACCTACTCGACCCGATGGATGCTGCTGATGGTCAAAGCTATCTAAATCTTCATACCCTTCAACTTGTATCCAACCAGGGCTTACAGCATTAACGGTAATGGGAGTATCAGACAGAGAAATCGCCATGGATTGAGTCATCGAAACTAAGCCTCCTTTAGATGCACCATATGCATCCCAACCAGCTTCATTTTGATTCCAACGTGTCGAGGCAATGTTGACAATTCTTCCAAAAGATTGAGCACGGTTTAATGCAATAAATCGACGTGAACACGCAAACGCCCCTTTGAGATTGACATCAATGACTCGAGAGAATTCTTCAAAAGTCAGTTGTTCAACTGGTTTGTTAAAGTTAGCGATTGCACCGTTGTTGATCAGAATATCAACCTTACCGTGTGCACGTTGGATCTCATCAAAAGCGAGCTCAATCTGCGTAGGCTGCCCTAGATCGACGTGATAAAACTCGACGCTCGGATTTTGGTTTACGGCAATATCAAACACAATGACCTTCGCTTGTTGGTCTAAATAAGCCTGCGCGAGATACTTACCAATACCTTGGCTGCCGCCTGTAATAACCACCACTTTGTTTTTGTACATACTGCGTTCTTAATTGTTTGAGATGACATTGTTTGAGATGACCTTAATTCTAGAGTGTCAGGGCATAAAAAAATAGGCACGATCCTCGCGAAACCGTGCCTAAAACGAGCTGACTAATCAGCGCTATTGTTGTTATTCGTTATCCAAAGTCCCCTGAGATATAACGTTTAGTACGGTCGTTGTCTGGGTGATGGAAAATGTTTTCAGTCTTACCAAATTCTTCGAGCTTTCCTAGATACATAAAACCCGTGTAATCGGAGATGCGCATCGCTTGCTGCATGTTGTGCGTTACGATAACGATGGTGTACTTCTCACGCAGCTCTGTTATCAGAGTTTCAATGGCGGCGGTGGCAATAGGATCCAGCGCGGAAGTCGGCTCATCCATTAAAATAACCTCTGGCTCTAGCGCAATCGTTCGAGCAATACATAAGCGCTGCTGCTGACCACCTGATAAACCATTCGCATCTGCATCTAGCTTATCTTTCACCTCTTCCCACAAGTGCGCACGCTTTAGTGCAGACTCGACACGCTCTCTAACTTCGGCTTTGCTAAATGCACCTTGTATCTTCAATCCAAATGCCATGTTTTCGTATATCGACATGGGAAATGGCGTTGGTTTTTGGAAAACCATGCCCACTTTGGAACGCAGTTCATTGACGTCCGTATTGCTAAAGATGCTCTCACCATCAAGTAAGATTTCGCCTTCAGCGTACTGATGCCCATACAAGTCATATATACGATTTAACGTACGAAGCAGTGTAGACTTACCGCAGCCCGATGGACCAATCAGTGCCGTCACTCGGTTTTTATAGATTGGCATTGATACGGATTTCAACGCTGCATCAGAGCCTTTGTTGTAGTAAAAATTTAAGTTTTGAATGTCCATACGATGAGTCAAACTTGCTGAGACATCGTTGGCGCTAACACTGTGTACCAAAGTATTCATAGTGGATTCATTCATGCTTGCTCTGACTGGATTTAATGTTGCCGTGTTCATGCTCTTCTCGCTTTTAATAATTGCGGCAACGACGTCGCCAGTACGTTAACAATCAAAATAAAACTGGTGATAATCAATGCGCCAGCCCATGCCAGCTCTTGCCAGGAGCTGTAAGGGCTCATAGCAAATTGGTATATCGTCACTGGTAAGTTTGCCATCGGTTTGCTCATGTCGGTCGTCATAAAGCTACTGTTTAACGCAGTAAACAAAAGCGGTGCCGTCTCCCCAGAAATACGAGCGATGGATAAAAGAATGGCAGTGATAATCCCCGGAGCTGCGGCGCGGTAACTAAGTTGGGTGATCACTCGCCACTTAGGCGCCCCTACACCGCTTCCCGCTTCTTTCAACGTTGGCGGGACCAAACGTAGCATCTCTTCCGTTGAAGCAACGATCACTGGGAGTGCGAGAACGGCTAATGCGATGGCACCTGCCCATCCAGAATAACCGCCTGTCGGTACCACAATCATGGCGTAGACAAACAACCCGACCAAGATAGAGGGAGCACTCATTAACATACCGTTAAGAAAGCGCAGCGATTCAGCCACTGTGTTTTCTTTATCGGCTTCTGCCAACCACGTGCCCGCAAGAACCCCAATCGGTGCGGCAATCAGAATGCCCAAGCCAGTCAGCATTAAGCTCCCCACAATGGCATTTTTTAAGCCACCTTCACTGCCCGGACCAGGCGTTACCTCGGTGAAGATAGCGAAGCTCAAGCCCTTTATTCCTTCACCAATCAAGGTGTATAAGATGCTCGCGAGAACGAAGACACCGAACGCTGCCGACAAAGTGCAAAATGTTAGAAAGCTAAAGTTCTTTAATTTTCTGCTATTCATGATGACTTCCTTAACAAACGACGAGCAAAACCCATCACAAAGAAAGTGATAAGAAACAACACCACTCCCAGACCAATTAACGATGCGATATGGATTGGATCTGTTGCCTCGTTAAATTGCTGAGCAATCGTCGAAGAAATGGAGCTTGCTGGCATAAAGAATGAAAATTCAATACGGCTCGCACCACCAATAACAAAGGCGACAGCCATGGTTTCACCGAGAGCGCGACCGAGACCTAAAATGCCAGCACTCACTGTTGCATTCTTAACTTTAGGGATAAGCACCTTGGTGATGACTTCAAATGGTGTCGCTCCCGTTCCATATGCTGCTTCACGGAGGACATCCGGAATGGATTTCAATGCGTCACGCGTTAAAGAAGTCATGATAGGCAGAATCATAAATGACAAGATGATCCCCGCCGCCAATAAGCCTATCCCAATCGGCGGACCATTAAACCAACCACCTACCAAAGGGATATCGACCAAATGCACACCGGCCCACATTTGGAAACCTTCAGAAAACCAAGGAACGAAGACAAACAGTCCCCACATGCCGTAGATGATACTTGGTACAACAGCAAGCAGTTCAATGGCTTTACTTACTGGTTGACTCAACCATTTAGGAGCTAACTCAGCAAGGAATACAGCCGTACCTAACGCAATCGGTGCAGCAATAACAATAGCGATGAAAGAAGTAACCAGCGTGCCATAAATTGCTGAGGCAGCGCCAAATTGACCGTTAATGGGATCCCAAATATCTCTAAAAATGAAGCCTGGACCAAATTCCTTAAAGGCTGGCCAACCACCTTCAATAAGAGATAATAAAATACCAATTAAAGTTACAAAAATTAATAAAGCACTAGCAAAACTCAGCTTATTAAAAACCGAATCGCCGTTCACTTTACTTTTAATAGCTAAAGTAGTCATAATATTTTATATAGTAGCCTGATAAATATATTACTTATCAGGCTACTTGATTAATTATTGAATAGTCGTGTGACCGTTAGATTTCAAACCCTCTTTCCAAGTCTCATTAACCATGTTAACGACTTTATTTGGCATTGGGATGTAATCCAACTCTTCTGCAAGTTGACCTTGCTTATAGCTCCATTCAAAGAATTTCACGATTTCTTTCGCTTTGTTCGCATCCGCCTGCTCTTTATGCATAAGAATAAACGTCGCTGCTGTCATTGGCCATGAGTTTGCACCCGGCTGATCGTTTAACAATAAGTGATAACCCGGAGCATTATCCCAATCAGCATTGGCAGCTGCAGATTGGAAAGTGTCCATGCCTGGGTTTAGAAACTTGCCATCTTTAGATTGCATTTGTGTATAGGCGAGATCATTTTGCTTAGCAAACGCATACTCTACATACCCAATGGCTCCTCGGGTACGGTTAACAAAGTTTGCTACACCGGCATTGCCGTTCCCGCCAATGGTTGTTGCTTTTTTCGGCCATGTAATGTCTTTGCCAACACCAATAGACTTATGCCATTCGGGGCTTACACGGTCGAGGTAGTCCGTAAAATTGTAGGTGGTGCCAGAACCATCTGAACGGTGGACAACATAGATAGGTTGATTAGGTAGGTCGACACCTTTATTGAGTGCGACAATCGCAGGGTCATTCCAGTTTTTGATGTTACCAAGGAAAATATCTGCGAGAACTTTACCTGTTAGTTTCACCTCTCCAGCATCAATACCAGGAATGTTCACTACAGGAACAATAGCCCCCATCACCATTGGAAACTGAATCATGCCCTCTTTGTTCAGCTCCTCGATAGTCAGTGGCGCGTCAGTCGCACCAAAGTCCACTGTGTTTGCTGTAATCTGGCGAATACCACCACCAGAACCAATAGCTTGGTAGTTAATCTGAACACCCGTTTCCTTCTGGTATTGCTCAGCCCATTTCGCATAAATTGGATGAGGGAAAGTCGCACCAGCGCCGTTGATCGTTGTTTTAGCAGCAACGCCAAATGATGCTGCAACCAGAACTGAAGACACTAGAGCTGATTTCATAAATTTCACAATATATCTCCGATATAATTTAGTGAGAAATTTGGGCTAATTAAAAACCAATATTTAATTAGCCCTGTTAGTTTTAGTGTTCAAGTAAAACTAGGTATTGAAATAAATAAACAGTCAATCGGTACTAATCAATCGACGCGTTGAGATTAAAAATTTAATATGACAGTTTTATTAAAGAAATAAGTTAAACAGCTCAGTGTGAATAACAATTATCTCCCGCAAATAATTTATGATAAGAAAAATTCACAAACATCATATGAAATCTATATAGATAGGGACGTTTCTAAGGAAATATGTATGCAATGCAAAATAATAAGATTGCAAATTTTAAATATTGATGAAGGGTAAGGAGTCCTTTAGACTCAAATGATGGATATGTTACTCATCTTCAAAATTTACCTCTTCTATGGCTTAGCTTTCTTCGCCATCTTTTTTGCGATTCTGTTTCGAGATCTACGCAAAAGTCGCATTGCTATTGCTTCTGCTCTGCCCATTCTGGCTTTATTTGGTTTCATCCACGGCTTCCATGAATGGTCCGAACTTTACTTGGTGATGTATGAACACGAATTTACCCTGACTAAAGGCATAGAGACTTTCAAAGTATTTAAGCTCTTGTTCTCATTCATTGCACTCGGGGCTTTCGCTTGGAAGATGCTAGATCTGACCAGTTGGAAGAAGGTCAAGTACATCAAATACGCCGCGATTGCGGTTCTGGCTCTATTTATCGTTAGCTTGGTTTACCGCTTCGGCAACAAAGAATACGCCATTTATGTCCATAACACCGCTAACCAAGTACGCTGGATTTTTGGTTTAGGCTCTGGAGTCATCTCTGGCCTAGCCATGATGAGCTACGCCAATATTCTTGAAAAAGAAGGTCATGGCGCTTCACTGCCTTTTAAGCTGACGGGGCTTTCTCTCGTTGCTTATGGCATTGCCGCAGGCGCGCTGACGGTCGATTTAGGACTTTGGGTGCTGATCGTTAGAATGGTGTGTGCGCTCTCTATCTTGTGCACTCTTTGGATTGCCCTCAGAGTATTTGACGATGAAAAGAACAAGCAGCTTGAAAGTCATATCCAACTCTCTCAACAAGACGCTAAATTAAAAGAACTTGGTGAACTGACCTCAGCGGTTGCACATGAGATTAAAACACCACTCTCCAGCGCAACCATGAGCTGCGATTTATTGGAAAAGCAGCTGCCGGATAACGAAGCAACTCATCGACAACTGGCTAGAATTCGGCAGGGTCTTGAGCGCGCAGCAGAGATCAGCCACGAAGTACTTAACTACGCTCACCATAAGCCAATACGACGTGAGGTGGTTTCGCTCAAAGAGGTTGTTGAACATGCTTTGTCTCTCAATCAATACCGCTTAGAAGGCTTTATTGTCAGTACATCACTAGACGACAAATTGAGTGTGCGAGGCGATGCGGGCCAGTTAGAAGAAGTGGTAACAAACCTCATCGGCAACGCTATCGATGCAAGCCAAGAACATAAACAGATTTATATCGAAACTTATCAAGACAAACTCGTAGCAACACTCTCAATTTCGGATTGGGGAACAGGGATGCCACAAGACAAAATCGCCAAAGCAAAGACGCCGTTCTACACCACAAAACCTCGGGGAGAAGGTACGGGAATGGGACTGGCTATCAGTAATCAAATTATCTTACAACACGGTGGCGAGCTAAACTTGAGGAACTCGAAGAAGAGTGATCAGGTAACAGGCTTAACAGTTGAAATCCGCTTACCAAGGAACATTGAATGACATTAAAACTCTTACTTGCAGAAGACGATGTAGAATTGAGAGAGGTCCTCGTTGAGGCATTAACCTTGGAATCGTTTGAAGTCATCGCATGTGATAATGCAGAGGATGCGTTAGATATTGCTAGCGAGCAACATTTTGACTTAGCGCTATTCGACGTGGTGATGACTGGGATGACAGGTATTGAAGCTCTCTCCACTTTAAGACGTCAACATCCCAACATTGGTATTATCATCACAACGGCATTTGCTACTGTTGACGTTGCTGTCGACGCTATGAAAAAAGGGGCAGATGAGTTTCTCACTAAGCCTTTTAACCTCGCTGCACTATCGGTCACCTTAAAGCGCGTCCATGCTGAACGCTCACCAAAATCCCCTCTTGATGAAAGAAAGCATGACCAAATCTTTAGTGCGTTATCCAACCCAATTCGCCGCTCGGTAATCAAGCAACTTAAAATCCATCGTAAAATGAAGTTTATGGATCTATGTCGAGTGGTGGGTATTGAGGATCACACCAAGTTTAATTTCCACTTAAAACAGTTGGTCAATAGTGGTTTGGTGATCAAGGAAGACGGTCGTATTTATTCACTGACCGAACAAGGTCAACAAGTACATTCCAGTATGCTTTAGACCTCGAGTGTCTATCTGAACACAGAATGAGAACCCCAAAAAAGCCGACTCAGAGTCGGCTTTTTGTTTATTTGTACTTTTTGTCTACTTGCGCTTTTTAGTTTATTTACTTCGCCTTTACTGCTCAATAGAACGAATTACTTTGCATGGGTTACCAGCGGCTACAACATTCGCTGGGACATCCTTTGTCACGACACTACCCGCCCCAATAACAGAATTCTCACCGATAGTGACACCAGGGCAAACAATCACACCGCCCCCCAGCCATACATTGTCACCAATCGTAATTGGCGTGCCAAATTCAACGCCTTCTTCCACGCGTCCTCTGACATCGAGAGGGTGACCCGCAGTGTAAATTTGCACGTTAGGAGCAAACAAAACATTGTCCCCAATGTGGACTTCCGCGACATCTAACACCACGCAATTGAAGTTGGCATAGAAGTTTTTACCCACTTTAATGTTTGAGCCGTAGTCGCACCGAAATGGCGGTTCAAGGTACGCCCCTTCAGAATCAGGGATCAACTCATCAATCGCACTTCGCCATTCACCCGTATCAGGAATGCTGTTGTTAATCTTTTGCAGAACTTTTCGACATTCAATTCGCGCTTGGTAGAGCTCTTGGTCCCAAGCATCGTATGGCTCGCCTGCCAGCATTTTTTCTTTTTCTGTTCTCATCGTTCATCTCACCTAAATAAAAGCGCATCAAAGCACATCACAACGTCGCAAAATGTGACTGGCGTAGTGGATTATTTATTTGTGTAAACACTGTGATGAGATTTCAAACAGAAGCTATCCATCAGTCTTCTCGGAATGCGCGATTCATACTCTCCGTTAATGGTTTAACCAAATAACTTAGGGGTGTTCTCGGTTCAGACAGAATCAACACTTCTGCATTCATACCAGATGTCAGCCTATGCTTCGCAACATCGTCTTGAGACAGCGCAATACGAGCGAGATAAAAGTCATCTTGATTCTGCTCAGATAATTTATCAGCAGAGACGGTTAATACTGTGCCATCTAGCGGTGCAAGTGTTCTTGCATTTAAAGCCGTTAAACGCACTTGAGCATGTTGCCCTGGACTGATCAAATCAATATCTTGAGGGCTTACTCGAGCTTCCACCAACAACTTATCGTCTTGAGGAACCAATTCCAATAAGGTTTCACCAGAGCCGATAACACCTTGCTCGGTAAATACTTGCATGTTGACCACTCTGCCAGAGATTGGCGCAACAATGGCAGTACGCGCAACGACGTCTTTCGCCGAACGGTACTCCTCACGAATTGAAACGATCTCTTTCTTAGTGTTACGCAACTCTTCTACGATTTCATTGAGCCGCTCAAGTTTTAGCTCTTCAACTTTAGCTTGGTTCTCATCCAAACGCTTGCTGACGGTGAGAGACTGGCGATCAAGCTGACTTAAGGTGCTTCGTACTTCTGCAGCAAGGCGCTTTAGCTGTAATAAAGCTGACTTACCTGAAAACCCTTTCTGTACCAAAGCTTGATTGCTCGCAATTTCCTCTTCGATAAATTTGAGGCGCTCCCTCTCAATTACTTTGGTTTCCTTAAGGTTATCCAATTCCAAACTCGCGCCGGAAACACTCTGCGCAATGATGTTTAACTTACTGTTAAAAAAGCGTTTTCTTGCCTCAAAAATCTTGTTTTGAACAGACTTTGCTTCGGCAACAATCTCACTGTTCACGAACATTGTTAGATCTTGCGACCAAACAATCTCTGGAAGCTCATCCAACTCTGCATTGAGACGATTTTCTTTTGCGATAGTGTGGATGTACTGACCGCCAACAGAGTCCAGCTTAGCGTTAGCTTGACGCTGCGAGAGCTGAATAAGTAATTGCCCTTTTTCAACCAAGTCGCCTTCTTGAACGTAGAGCTTATCAATAATGCCCCCCTCTAGATGTTGGATCTCTTGTCGTTTGCTCAATACAGAAAGATCACCATAAGCAATAGCTGCACTCTCAAGCTTAGACGTCGCCGCCCAATAACCAAGCCCACCTAAAAATAGTGATAGTGTAAGTACGCCAAGCAAAATGGGACCTTTTAAACGAAGCTCCGAAGATGGTATAAAGCGCACCACCTTTTCAGCAGCTAACTCGTTAACGGTTGGCAGTTGATTGCTCATTTCGCACCCTCGGTATATCTGTTCTCTCTTCACCCATTAAACGCTTAAGAACTTCATCTCTCGCTCCATACAGCTTCACACGCCCCTCAGCCAAGTAGAGCAATCGGTCCATTTGCCTTAACGTGCTTGGGTTATGGGCAATCACAATCACGGTAGAACCTTGGGATTTAAGGTGAACAATCAAGCGTTGGTACGCCGCTTCCCCCTCTCCGTCTAAGTTTGCGTTTGCTTCATCAAATACAACGACCGAAGGATCACCATAAACGGCTCTGGCTAAAGCAATTCGTTGGCGTTCTCCACCCGATAAACCTCGTCCATTTTCACCGACCATGAAATCATAGCCTTTGTTTTTCTTTAGTATGAGCTCATGACAACCAGCTAGCTGAGCGGCTTGAATCACTTTAGCGGGGTCTTCGTCTTTGAAACGCGCAATATTTTCCCGAATAGTCCCAGGAAACAATTCCACTTCTTGTGCTAAGTAACCGAAATGTGCTCCCCGATCTTCAGAAGCCCATGTAGAGACTTCCATGCCATCTAACGTCACTTTGCCCGCAAGAGGCTTGATATTACCAAGGAGCAATCTAGCAAAGGTCGATTTACCAGTTCCTGAAGGACCAATTACGCCAACAGACACACCGGGAGGGATAGACAGCGTAATGGCAGACAAAACTGGCTCCGTTGCACCAGGGTGGCGGTAGGCTAAACCTGTCAATTCGAAGTGCCCCTTAGGTCGAGGCAAAGGCATATCAGACTCATCGTGTTTGACAATCTTGTCTATTTCAAACAGACGGCTGTAAGCGTTTTTTGCCGACATTGCACTGCGCCAAGTGCCGATCGCTTGCTCCATCGGTGATAGTGCTCGACTCATTAAAATTGAGCTCGCAATCATCGCGCCTGCAGTGATCTCATGCTGGATTACCAACCATGCGCCACCACCTAACAAACAAATTTGTAATGAGCCTCGAACAAACTTGGAGAAATTAGCAAGGTAGATCGATTTACCCGCCACACGCTGCTCCAACTGGTTGGATTCATTCACTCTAGAATACCAACGCTCTAAAAAGGCGTTCATCATGCCCATCGCAATGATTGAGTTTGAGTTTTGAGTCGCGACTTCTGCTTGATTGATATGGGAAATCGAACGAACTTCACTCTCTTGTAAGGTTTTGCGTGTCACAAGCTCATTAATTAACCCCAAACTAAACAGCACAATAGAGCCACCTAGGGCTATGTGACCCAACATAGGGTGCAGCAGATAAACGAATAGAATGAAAACGGGGGTCCAAGGAGCATCAAGTAAAGGGTATGGCGCTTGGCTACTTAAAAAGCTTTTGATGTTTTGAATGTCTCTCAGCACTTGAGAGGTGTAGCTTTTACCCGTGTGGGCTTGGTATTGAATACTGCGTTTAAGCATAAATACCGACAGTTTTGAATCTATCCAATAACCGAAGGATTTACTCATTTGAGCGCGAGCAATATCGATAAACGACATGGTTAGTAGCGCTGCAAGTACGATAACCGTTAATAAGAAAAGCGTATCAATGGAATAGGAAGAGATTACACGATTGTACACCTGCAACATGTACAAAGGGATTGAAAGTACTAATAAATTTATAAATAAACTAAAGCCAATCAGCAAACCTGTGAGCGTGCACAGTTTCTGTTTAACTTCTTTGAAAACCGTATTTTGCACGATTACATCCACATATGTTGATACGCGGGCGCTAGTAATCTAGCGCCCAATAGAATGACTTAGATAATGAATAAGTCGCTTCCGTATGACTCGATATCTTCTTGCGTGACGCCAATTAGTTTCACAGTTAAGTCTGCACCGTCCGTGAACACTGCGCTGCCGTTCGCATCGTAAGTAAACGTCAGGTCTTCATATGATGTTACTGAATCACTGACAATATGAAGTGAATCTTCACCAATAGTGAAATCAACGACCTTCGCCTCACCATGACCACCAAACTTATCTGTGAAGATAAACTTATCTGCGCCAGTACCACCGATCAGCACATTGTCACCTGAACCAGATAGAAGCGTATCGTCACCGACACCACCGTTAAGCTTGTTGTCACCTAATAGCCCTAGCAATTTGTCATTACCTGTACCTCCGCCCAAGTAATCATTGCCTTCACCAGCCTTCAAAATATCATCTCCGGCACCGCCAATAAGACGATCGTCTCCCGCGCCACCTACGACGTAGTCATTGCCGCCGCCCGCAACAAAGGAGTCATTGCCACCAAATCCAACAAATATGTCGTTGCCGCCATCAAAGTCAGTTTTATGGTTGTCACCTGAATCACCGTTGTGCGTATGATTTATACTCATTATTGTTCCCTCTTGGCTTTATTTTTGAATAGACCTTTTCACGTCTGGACTACGACTCAATTTCAGACATAAAAAGTCTAATAAATAACCTCAAAGGAGCGAGTTTGAATATGGGATGAGATTTAAAGCTGACTCAATTATCAAAAAAATATTAACTCATACTTTCTTCAATATTCTTTATCCAATACAAAGAGTTACTAGTAGTACTAAAGATTTCTTTTTGCCCAACTTGTTGCTTGGGTTCGATTCTTTACTTCAATTTTTCTAAAAATGTTATAAAGATGAGATTTAATTGTATGTTCACTGATAAATAAAGAATCGGCAATTTCCATATTTGAGCCACCTTCTTTCAAAATCTGTAGCACTTGTATTTCTCGTCGGGTTAACTCCACTTCTATAGCTGGCTCAATAATTCGATTCACTTCCTTATCTTTGTAATAAGTAAGTAACTGTTCTAACAGTCGACGTGATAACCAGTTTTCGCCTTTTATAATTGCCTCTAAGCCCTGACATAACTTGTTCATAGAATCATTGGGACCAAAAATCCCTTTCACGAAAGGCCACGCAGCCAACTCTTCTATTTGAAGCTCATGCCCAAGGTTAAGCATTATTGTTCCTAGTACTTTTTCATTATTTTTTAAATAATCTAAAGTTTCAGAAGGAGTATCTATAGAAAAGTCAACAAGTAGAAAATACTTCTCTGGAATAAGTTCGTGGTAACTAGGATTCTTGTTATCAATAATCGTAATCTTGGTTTCGGTATTCTTAGAAAGCATCTCCTTGAAGTTTTCACTCTGTAAACTTTGCTGAGTGATCATTAGGATTTCAGGCTTATCCTTATTGTTTTCCATAATGTTTCTCATACTTTCACTAACGTATCATTCTAAATTTAATAATTATTAATCAGCACTTGGTCTCATATCTAAGTGCTAGTCGCTAGAGTATGTTTATTTCCTACTTTTTTGAATTGCAATTTCGTTAAAATCATAAACAAAAAAAGTGTTTCTCATAAAAGAAACACTTTTTACATATCAAATATCTATATAAGATCTGACTCGCAAACTAAGGCTAGAAAGGGGAGTCCCTATAAGTTTTATACGGCAATCGATAAACCTGAAATGTTTTCTTTAGCCCAAATTAATGCTTGCACTCTGTTTTTTACATCAATCTTCTTGAAAATATTGTGGAGGTGAGTCTTAACAGTATTTTCGCTCACAAATAGTTGCTCAGCGATCTGTTGATTCGAAGCCCCCATAGAAAGGAAGGTGATGATTTGTTGCTCTCTTTTGGTCAAAATTGCGGACACGCTCTTATTAACTGGTCTGCTATGTCTGCGCAGATGGGTGATGTATTGCTGAGAAAACTTACGGCTAAACCACATGTCACCCTGTAATACTTTGCCAATTCCAGCCTGTAATGTGCTGATATCGTCCGATGTGTAGAAGATACCCGCGAGTGTCTGCCATACAAATAGCTCTTCCGTTGAAATCGATTTGTCACAATTCAACAGAACTTCAATGGCATCTTTTAGCTCTGCTTTTTTAAACTCCATGTAACGAGAGAAGACTTCATCAGTCATAACACTATAATCGAGTAATATAGCGGAGACTGCTTCCAATGGAATTGTGTGCTTGGTGAGCTTTTCAGGGGCTATCAGAAAGACATTAATACCGAGTTTGGTTTCAAGAACATCTCTCAACAATGAAGACTGCAAGCTATCCTCAGTAATTAAAATTACGTTCCTTATATCTTTGTGCTCCATCTCGTTTGCAGTCCTTAATCATTTTGATTGAAATAAGCAATAGATTTAGGTACAGCGGGAGTATTGTCAAGTATGAAAAAAAGTAGTAACAAGGATTAATCTGTTGATTAATAAATAGATTAATAGGGTGAGTTAAATGGCGGGTATTAAAAAAGGGAGTATAAAACTCCCTCTTTATTAGTGAACTGGCACTGAATTTTTCTGATTGAACTTACCAAAGTATTGCTCAAGAACCTCTGGTGTCAGCTTTCCTTCAGCTTCTAGCTTCTTCAGTTCCGCTACGATTTCTTGTTGTTCTTCAAGAGATGGTAGCTTCACTTCAGGCTCGTCACCGGCTTCTTGTGAGATCAGTTCTAGTTCTTTTTCGAAATCATTCATAGTACTTACCTAAATATCGAGTCGTTAAACTTGTAAACTAGGTCTATTCTATCCAACTCTAGAGCTTGAAGCTACCAACCATCTTATCCAAGCGAGATGACAGTTCTTGTAGATCTCGACTTGCGCCAGCCAACTCTTCTGCCGTCGCAGTGGTCATTTCATTGATAGCGTTAATTCCTTCAATGTTCTGGTTGATGGTATGTACAACGGTTGATTGCTCTTCTGTTGCTGTCGCGACTTGCGTATTTCGATCTGAAATATCGGCGATACGCTCAGAGATATTCATCAGAACATCCACGGCTTCATCTGTTGATGCCACACCTTCAAACGTTACCGCTTTACCCGCTTCCATTGCTGTCACAGCATCTTGAGCATCACTTTGAAGTTGGTTAATCATCTTCTGGATCTCTTCAGTAGAATCAGCAGTTCGTGACGCAAGATTACGCACTTCATCCGCTACCACAGCAAAGCCTCGACCTTGCTCACCCGCACGCGCAGCTTCGATCGCAGCGTTAAGCGCAAGTAAGTTGGTTTGCTCAGAGATATCACGAATCACATCCAAAATTGAGCCAATGTCTTTGGTCGTTGTCGCAAGTTGAGTGACCACCATGCTTGTGGTTTCCACATCACCAGCAAGGCGACTGATCACTTCTTTTGCTTGCGTTACGACTTGACGGCCTGTTTGGGTGTTATCAGACGCTTGGTTTGCCGTATCTGCCGCTGTTGCCGCATTAGATGCAATCTCGCTGATCGTCGCACCCATTTGGTTGATCGCTGTTACTACCTGAATAGTTTGGTCGCGTTGCTCTTGGCTATTATCGTGCGTAGATGTTGCCTTACTTGAAACACTGTCTGCTGCTTGGCTTAGCGCACCACTAGTTAGCGATACTTCTTTCATGGTAGCGTGGATCTTCTCAATAAAGCCGTTAAAGCCTTTTGATAGCTGAGCGATTTCGTCGTTACCTTTGATTTCAATACGCTGAGCAAGATCACCCTCACCTTCACCGAGGTCAGTGAAGCGGTCAGCGATTTGACGAATTGGGTTAGTAATGCTGTTGGCAAGTAGAACACCCATCGCAATGAAGATCAGCGCCACGATTGCTGTTGTGAACAACATTTTCTCTGCGGTTGCATCTAGATCAGCAAACACTTCATTCACAGGAACCACACCAACAACAAACCAGTCCATTGACGGCACGTATAGGCTCGACACAAACATGTCTTGCCCTTCGAACTCAGTCGTAACTAGATTAAAGTGACCTTTATTTAGCAATTGAGATGCTGCGCCGCCGAACAATTGATTAATAGATGTTTTGTTCTTACCTTGTTGGCGATGGATTTGGATGTCACCTTTACTATTTGTTAGGAACACATAACCCGTTTTCTCAATTTTAAATCCATTAAGTAGCGATACCATGTCATCCATCGACTTAGACAGACCAGACATCGAAATACCGTTTACGTCTTGGTAGTTGGCAAACATTTTCACGTCGCCATTCGCTTCTTGGAATACGCTAACTGACGTATCTTGACCAGAAGAAGTAAACCCAAAGAACCATGCGTCTTGTGAGTGGTTAAGTTGACGCAGGAAACCATTTTGGTTCCAGTAGTAAGCCGTTTGTCGGTTCGCAACGGAAGCGTCGTTCAACTGATATTGGGATTTAACATTGTTAAGCTGTTGAACAAGTTGTGCTTCTACTGATGGGTTACGGTCTGTCGTTGATAGGGCTTCAACGACAAATTCATTAGTAGCAAGTTGTTTTGCCGCTTGTTGCATCTGTACAACTTCGCGGTCAATTTCAGTATTAATTTGCTGCAACATAGCAGGCAGCTCAATGTCGATTAAGCGGTGACTTAGCACCTCACGAGCATGGCGCTGAGCCATCACACCGACAATAATTGTAGAAGCAAGAACGGCAAAAGTAATACCGATGACAACCTTCTGTTTGATACTCAGGGAATTAAGTTTCAACATATCTGGACCTTTAAAAGAATCACTTATTATCTGCATTCTGAACAGAGTAAAACTAGGTGCATATAAGCTTGGTATGCACGGCATGAAATCTATATCGACCTCCCCCTACAAAACTAGAGAAAATTCTCACAAAATTATGCAAATGCGATGTAACAGACTGTCGAGTAAGGTAATTCACGCTTTTCAATGGCTTGCAATCACTTTACTCGCCCCAATATTGAAAAGATAAATTACGCGGACGTACTGGAACTTTTCCCCTTGAGAAAGTGACCAATACTCAAAACAAGAATCATATGGATACCCAGAGAGTCCAAAAAATGCACAAAACAAACTTCGAAACTCTTCAAAGCTACTTAGAGTCTCAGATCATTGGTCAGCATGATCTCGTTAAACAGCTTCTTATTGCTCTACTTGCCGATGGGCACATCTTGGTTGAAGGTCCTCCAGGATTGGCTAAGACTCGTGCGGTTAAGTCTCTGTCGGATTGTGTAGAAGGTGATTTCCACCGAATTCAGTTCACACCTGACTTACTGCCAGCAGACTTGACGGGCACCGATATCTTCCGTCCAGAAACAGGCGAGTTTACCTTCCAGTCTGGTCCAATTTTCAACTCATTGATCCTTGCCGATGAGATCAACCGTGCGCCGGCTAAAGTGCAAGCTGCGATGCTTGAAGCAATGGCTGAGAAGCAAGTGACAGCGGGAAGAAACACCTATGCCCTACCAGAGCTATTTTTGGTGATGGCGACACAAAACCCGATTGAACAAGAAGGTACTTACCCACTTCCAGAAGCGCAGCTCGACCGCTTCTTGTTGCACCTTGATGTAGATTACCCAGATGCAGAGCATGAACTGGCGATCTTGCGCATCAACCGTGGGGAGGCAAAAGGTGAAGCAATGGTTGAGCGTCCAAGCTTAAGTCAAGAAGACATCTTCACTGCGCGTAAAGAAGTACTCAATATCCATATGGCAGATGCGATTGAGCAATACATCGTTCGTCTTGTTATGGCAACTCGACAGCCAAGTGACTACGACTCAGAATTAGCAAAATGGTTGTCTATGGGGGTGAGCCCACGCGCGACAATCGCCCTTGACCGTTGTGCTCGCGCTCATGCATGGCTAGCAGGTCGTGACTTCGTTTCACCAGAAGATGTTCAAGCCATGGCCTACCCTGTGCTACGCCACCGTCTTCTACTTAGCTACCACGCTCAAGCAGAAGGCATTACAGCGAATCAGGTTATCGACAAACTTCTTAGCCTTGTAGGTAGCGCATAACGTAGGTAGGTGACATGTCTGCATCATATACATTGCCACCTCATGCGAATGGGGTGACATTGACCCTAGAAGAGCTGCTTCAATATCGCACTCAATCGGTTCGTTGGTTGCCACCAGCCCAGAGTATTTGGTCACAAATGAGCGGTAATCATACCAGCCGTCAAAAAGGTCGTGGTATGGACTTTATGGAAGTGCGCCAATACCAAGCGGGTGATGATATCCGCAGCATCGATTGGCGAGTTACTGCTCGAACGGGAAAAGCGCACACCAAGTTGTTTGCTGAAGACAAAGAACAAGCGGTGATTTTGTACATCGACTTGAGTCCTAGTATGCACTTCGGATCGCAATACGTGTTGAAATCGGTTCAACTGGCGCACTTCGCTAGCGTCTTGATTTGGCTAACATTAGCCAAGAAAGACCGCATTGGCGCGGTGATTGATGATGGTTCCCAGTGCATTGAGTTCCGCCCTTCCTCTTTACAAAAGCAAGGGCTGAGAATTCTTGACGCGATAGTGAATACTCACAATCAATTACTTACAAATCAACAAGCTGCCAGCACACGCACGTTGCCATACATGAGTGCAATTGAAACGCTGCACAACCTCACTCCGAAAGGCAGTGAACTGATTCTGCTGAGTGATTTTGCTCAAGTTGAAGAGAAAGAGTTGGTTCAACTACGCCGGTTAAAACAACACAACAGTGTTCGTGCAGTGCAGTTTTATGATCCTCTAGAGCGAGGCGAAACTGACTTTAGAGGACAAGCAAAAGCGTCTGATGGACACCGTAGTCAATGGTTTAACTTCGGCTCAAAGGGACAACGTAAGGAATTAGAGTCTCACTTTGTCAAACATCAGCAAGCAATCAAACAACAATGTCATTCTATGGCAATTCCGTTTAATAGCCTATCGAGCGGGTTACCGCTGGTTCAGCAATTAAGCTAATAACAGCAACAACATACAAATCATTCAAGCAGTAGTAATAATGACAACGAATAACCAAAGCCTAAACCTTGAACCTTTGATCCTACCTAATGCACCTGATTGGTTCCCACTCGCTTGGGGATGGTGGGCTGTTTTGGGCGGTGTAATTCTTTCCATCTTAATTGTCGCATTGTACTTAAGGTGGCGTTCAAAGCGTCTTGTTGCAAAGAAGACCGCATTGAAACTGTTAACCAACCCAATAACACCACATACGCCTTCTTCTGCATTAGAGGTTCTTCGTCAAGCAGCTTTGAGTTACTTCCCTCGTGAAGACATCGCGCCATTAACAGGCTCTGCTTGGTACGAGTTTCTTGATAGTTACACCAAAGAAACTCGATTCGTCGACAAACAACAACAGTGGCAAGCGGCGCTGTATCAAAAATCTGGTCAAGAGCAACATCAGGATTTGATTGATGATTGCACTTTCTGGATTTCGACCGCATTGCCACCAAAGAAAAAGGCAAAAACTCGTGACTGAGGCAACTCTCGTTTCGAGCCTTTCTCAGTGGATGAACATTGAGTTTGTCTGGTGGTGGGCACTGCTATTACTGCCCCTACCTTGGATAATTTTTAAGTTCTTCCCTGAAGAGACTCAGCAAGCTGAAATTAAACTGGCGTATTTGCCAGATAGTCAGCACAACAGTAAACCAAAGCAACTGGTACAAAAAGCCCTGTCTGTTGGAGTATGGGCTTTATTGGTCATCGCCTGTGCTCGCCCCGTTTGGTATGGCGATCCGGTCGACTTCCAACCCAAGTACCGCGATATGATGTTAGTGGTCGACTTATCTGGCTCAATGCAGAAAGAAGACATGAACTACAATGGCGAATACATCGACCGCCTAACCGCAGTCAAAAAAGTCTTATCCGACTTCGTAGCAAAGCGCCAAGGTGATCGTTTAGGTGTGGTTTTATTCGGTGACCACGCTTATCTGCAAACGCCTTTGACCGCAGATCGCAAAACCGTGATGCAACAAATCAACCAAACCGTAATTGGTTTGGTGGGCAATAGCACCGCGATTGGTGATGGTATCGGTCTAGGAACAAAAACCTTTGTCGATAGTGATGCGCCACAACGTGTCATGATCTTGCTTAGTGACGGGAGCAACACATCGGGAGTTCTCGATCCTATCGAAGCGGCTAAGATTGCCAAAAAATACAATGCCACTATTTACACCGTTGGCGTAGGTGCTGGCGAAATGATGGTGAAAGACTTCTTCATGACGCGCAAAGTAAATACGGCTTCAGATCTTGATGAGCAGACACTTACAAAGATCGCAGAAATGACAGGTGGTCAGTACTTCCGAGCGCGTGATGCTAAAGAACTTGAAAAGATCTACGACACCATTAACCAACTAGAACCAGTCTCTAGTGAAACCCAAACCTGGCGTCCTCAGTCGGAATGGTTCCCTTATCCACTAGGCGCAGCACTTGCACTTTCCGTGTTCTTGTTTGTAGTAAGGAGAAAACATGGCTGAGTTTACTTTCTTACACCCATATTGGTTGCTAGGCTTGCTCGTCGTTCCCGTCGCGCTTGCCCTTAATAGTCAGTACAGAACGAAAAAGTCATCATTAATTGCTCCTCATTTAGCAAAGATGCTTGGTCATTCAGTCAAAACCAAACATTACTTTGCAGTATGGGGAGTGGCTTGGGCAGTAGCATGTATCGCCTTGGCAGGTCCTAGTTGGCAAACCAACACTCGCCCAAGCTTTGAGTTGAGCCAAAATCGAGTGCTAGTTCTGGACATGTCACGCTCTATGTACGCAACGGACGTGAAGCCAAATCGACTGTCACAAACACGCTATAAAGCACTGGATTTACTGCCGAAATGGAAAGAAGGCTCCACTGGTTTGGTCGCCTACGCTGGTGACGCTTATACACTTAGTCCACTCACGACAGACTCCAGCACACTTGCAGGCATTATCGAAAACTTGTCTCCAGAGTTAATGCCCTACCAAGGCTCTAACTTACCATCAGCAATTGAAACAGCAGTGAACCAGTTCACTCAAGCAGGCGTGAGTCAAGGTGATATCGTTCTATTAGCGGACGATTTAGATGACACCGAGCTTTCTCGCTCATTGGCATTGCTTAACGGCAAAAACATCCGTGTGTCAGTACTCGCTATCGGCACAGCAACAGGTGCGCCTATTGCCTTGCCTGACGGTTCATTAATGAAGAACCGACAAGGTAATACTGTGGTAGCCAAAACAAACCTAAAAAACTTGCAAAAGCTAGCAAAGGAAACCGGCGGACTGTTTGTGCCAATTCAGCACAATAACCGTGATGTTGAGAACATCGCAGCCTTTACCAACAACGCTAGCCACAGCCTAGGTGCGAAACAAAGTGACGATGTCAAAACCGATTCTCGCTTGAATGGTGGTTTCTGGTTGCTACCTTTGTTGCTTTTTCCTGCCGCTCTGCTCTTTCGACGCGGCATGATTTGGGTACTCATCGCAACAGTATTGCCAATGACTTGGACGCCGAAAGCAGAAGCTAATGCCTTCCTAAACCAAAATCAGAAAGGTGAGCAACTCTACCAGCAAGGTGAGTTTGAGAAAGCGCAAAGTACCTTTACCGATCCAAATTGGAAAGGCGCGGCAAGTTATCAAGCGGGCGACTATGAAAGCGCTATTGAAGCATTCTCAAATAACCCAAGTTTGAATGGGCGTTATAACCTTGCGAACGCACTTGCCCAAAACGGGCAATTGGAAGATGCAGAAAAACTCTACGAACAGTTAATCAAAGAAAAACCTGACTTTGATGCTGCGAAAAAGAACCTGTCGGTTGTAGAGGAGAAACTGAAACAGCAACAGCAACAGCAACAGCAACAGCAACAGCAACAGCAACAGCAACAGCAACAGCAACAGCAACAGCAACAGCAACAGCAACAGCAACAGCAACAGCAACAGCAACAGCAACAGCAACAGCAACAGCAACAGCAACAGCAACAGCAACAGCAACAGCAACAGCAACAGCAACAGCAACAGCAACAGCAACAGCAACAGCAACAGCAACAGCAACAGCAACAGCAACAGCAACAGCAACAGCAACAGCAACAGCAACAGCAACAGCAACAGCAACAGCAACAGCAACAGCAACAAAAGTCTCAAAATGAGGCTAAGAAAGAGCAAGGACAACAGTCACAAAATCAGCAAGAATCTGAAAATAAAAAAGAAAAGCAGAAAGCCGAGCAGCAACGCGCTAAACAAGGAAAAGAGAAACTGGATGAGCAGAAAGGTCAGCCAATGCAGGCTCAAGCTCAACCAGAGAAAACGCATCAGGATGACCCTGAGTTCCGACGCTTAGAAGCGGTGGAAAGTGCTCGTGACCCAAGCTTCCTGATTCGTGCTCAAATGCAGTTGCAAGCTCAACAAAAACAACCTCCACAACAATCAAATAAGGAGTGGTAAGTCCATGATGAAAAAAGGCGCAAAACTGGTCTTTGTTCTAATGGCCAGCCTACTAACTAGCTTTTCGGTTTTTGCTCAAAGCCTTCAAGCCAGCGTAAATAAGACTCAGGTGGCTAAAAACGAAGTGATCAACCTTAGGATCATGGCAGACACAGAGCTAGGCTCAGATGCGATTAACTTTGATGCTCTGAAAGATGATTTCTTTTTGGGTCAGCCGCGTTATGGTCGCTCGAGTAATAACATCAATGGTCATAAAACCGTTCGCACTGAATGGAGTATTTCAATTGCTCCAATGAAAGAAGGTGTCGTGACCATCCCTAGCTTCTCTGCTGATGGAATGACAACAGAGCCTATCAAACTGCGCGTCACCAAAGATCAAACAGAACCAGACATGGATGAACTGTTTAGTTTCAACATGGACGTGGATAACCATACGCTTTATCCCCAGCAGTCTACGACGGTGCGAATGCAGTTAGTCATAAAGGCAGATCCTCGTCGCCTTGATAACCCTCAAATCCTCCCACCAAGTATTGAAGGGATGAAAATCGAGCCAGCAAGCGATGCCAAACAAGGTCGTCGCGTTATAGATGGACTTGAAGTTACGGTGTTAGAACAGTCATTCCACATTACTGCGGATCAACCAGGCACGTACACGCTTAACGGCCCTAAGCTGACTGGTTCATATATCTATGGGGACAGCTTAACTGGCTCAACCAAGATCATGCCAATCAACACAAAAACAGAGCAAATGACAATTACCGTCAAGCCAATTCCAAAAGACTTCAAAGGAAACTGGCTGCCTGCAAGTGCGTTAGAAATGACACAGAGCTGGCAAGATGATCAGGGTAATCCTCTGTCTGTGAATAAGATAAACACTGTGAAGCAGGGTTCTTCTATCACTCGTACGATTCGCATTCGAGCACATGGTACTCAAGCGGAATACTTGCCACGTATTGGTATCATTTACCCAAGTACATTACGTGTTTACCCTGAACAACCACAGTTTGAAACCTCGCGCGATGGCACAGTGACGATGACCGTCAAACAAGTGCTAATCCCTACCGAGGCAGGCAGCCTGACACTCCCGGGGTATTCTGTAAATTGGTGGGATAGCAATCGAGATCAAGAGAGAAAAGCAGAGATCACCCAGCTCAAATTGAATGTCGAAAAAAGTGATAGTGGTTTAATTGCCTTGCCAGAAAGTGCGTTACCAACGCAACCTGCAGCTACTTCGGCACCCACTGTGCCAAGTGGTGTAGATTCAATTTGGCAAACACTCACTTTCGTATTCGGCGTATTGTGGCTTGTCACTTCTGCTATCGCGTTTGGACTATGGAAAACACGCGCGACTCAACAAACAGAAAAGGCAGTAAGCGCGCGTCATGGTTCGCCAATTCAAGATTTAGAGCGCACCATCAAACAAGGTGACAGCGTGATGATTGAAAGAGCAGTTAATGACTACCTAAACACCCATCATAGCAGCAGCGAATCTGACGCAGTAAGAGCGGTGAAAGAGGAGTTAGCCGTTATGAACCAATCTCGCTTTAGTGCGACACAACAAGTGTGGAAAGCAGAAACTCTACTCGTCAAACTTAAACAACTGGCGAAAGAGAAGCACACTAAATCTAGCCACCAGCTAGAAAAGTTGTAATCTCCTTCATCTTACTAACGCAAAATGGCCGCTCAATCAGAGCTGCCATTTTTGTATTTTGGTGATCTTAAGCAACGATTTGATCCGGCGTGTCGAACATACGAACACAATTTCGACCGCTATTTTTCGCCTGATAAAGCGCTTTATCTGAAAGTTGATAAAGGTGATCAAAATTAAAATCTTTTCCTTGAGTTTGATAACAGGAATAACCGACAGAAACCGTAAGCAATTCACCTTCTGGGTTGTGACAATGCTTGATTCCTTCATCCTCGATACAACGTCGAATACACTCCGCACGTAGCCTAACCTCTTCTTGGTCAGACCCGATCATCAGAAGGACAAACTCCTCACCACCAATGCGACAAAACACTTCGTCTTCATCTTTGGTATGATGCTCAAGAATATTGCCAATTCGCATTAAGGCAATATCCCCTTCTAAGTGCCCATAATGGTTGTTAAACAAACCAAAATGGTCAATATCGATCAGAATAAGACCGAAAGGCATCACCTCATTATGTTCGATATAACAGTACTTTTGCATCACATGCTCTAACATGCGGCGGTTGCCCAAACGTGTTAGCGGATCAAGTTTGGACAAAACCTCCAATTGTCGATTCGCTTCTTCCAGCTCTTTTGTTCGATTCTTGACTTCAAGCTCTAGGTTTTCATTCAGCTCTCTAATCGCTTCCTGTGCTTGCGTTCTTTGCAACACTTCAGCAAGGCTTGAAGCAAACATTCGAATCACTTCACGTAGCTGAGATGTCAACGGTGCACGGGTAAGAAGGTTATCCACGGCGATAAAAGCGATAGGACCGCTGCTATTCGATGTCAGCACTGTCATGGCAGCCCAACCGAACCCTACAATGTTACAGTCATGGTAAATAGGTACCGATTCTTCAAAGGCGACCTCATTTGGCATCGAGCGGGCTAGATTGATCAAAGAGAAGTCTTGCGTCTCACCAAAAAAGTAAGATTCATCAACCACATTCCCTTGAATGTCGGTTCCCCACGTTCCTTGCATATAAGAGCAATTTTCATCGGTTAAGAACACGGCCATACGGTCAATGCCAAGGTTCTTAATTGCAAACGTCACCGCAGATTTACAGACATCACTCACGGTCGTACAACGTGATAATTCAACCATACTGGAGTGCAGCATACGCACATTTTGCTCTTGGCGTTTTCGGATAAAAATTTGAGAGAAAAGCGAACCAAAAGACTCCAGCATTTGCTTTTGGTAAGCGGTAATCGGTTTACGGTGAATAAAGTTGTCCAACGCAAACCAGCCAAATGGCTCATTCCCATCGCGTAAAATCAACATCGCGTTCCATCCCTGCCCGACAACTTTGCCTGCGGTATATATAGGGGCATCTTCAACGATGACCAGATTGCGCTCTATGCTCGACAAAGCGGCGATATACTCTTCACTCAATTGGTGAAGATCATACTGAGTGTGGAACTCGTCAATAGTAGTACCCGACTCATCTGTACCGTACGTGCCACTGAAACTGCGCTTTTTCATATCAAGCAGCATCAAGGTTGAGCGATCAAAGCCTAGACGCTCACGCAGTGCCTCTACTGCTTTTATATACAGATCTTTCAAAGAGTCTGGGTTGGAAATTTCTAAAGCGACTTGTTGTACGAGCTTCATATTTTCGATGAACCGTTCACGTTGGCTGAGTTCATCAACATATTGGGCTTCTCGTACATCGCGGTGCTTCATCTCAAGCGACGCGTGTTTTTCAGCTCGAATGCACTGCCAACGAGCAGCAGCGAGCTGCATAGCGTCGTAGCTTTCTTCGTAAATATTGTGAGCCGATCGGGCTTGAACGTTTTGTACTAGTAGATAGGTGCGCTTAATCGGTGTGTTATCGAGCATCATGATGTAGCTGTCGCCACCCAGATCTTGAATGTGTTCCCAATTGCAGGTGTTGATCGCAAGGGGAATAATACTTTCTGAGGTATCAAACTGGCTTGCCCAATCCCAAAAAGCTTCTGGATACTGACGAATTGGAAATAAGTCACCACGGGAAAAAAGAATGGTCCCGGCTGGATTAGTCAGCGGATCGTCGAAAATCGCTATCGCGCTGGGGGAAAAGTGCTGTTCTAGATGCTCGAAGATGGCTTCCGCCAAGAGCCTATGATCTCTCGTCGAAGAGACTGTTCTTGTAAAACTTTTTAAACTCACCTGACCAACCTAATCTACTTTTTTATTTTCGATAAAAAACTACTTAGGTGTAGATATGCAATCAATGGAATCCAAGTTGAGCTGTTAAGTCTTTCGCAAAAAATATTAACTTAATTTCACATTCGAGAACCTTTCAACATTTTTAGACAGGTGTTTCATCAGAATTACATACTGCAAAAAAATGAGCAAAAATGAATCAACATGAGCATTGCTAATAACGATAGGCAGTCACACCCAAAATAAAAAAAGCCCCTCACTAGGAGGGGCAAGAGTACCATCGCTTATAGTTATTAACGTATATGCTTGTAAATACTGTATTAACCAAAGTCACCGTTTACATAACCTTGGGTGCGGTCGTCTTTTGGATCGCTAAAGATAACTTGTGTATCGTCATGCTCAACCAATTCGCCCATTAGGAAGAACGCAGTACGATCTGAGATACGACGCGCCTGCTGCATTGAGTGCGTTACGATCACGATGGTGTAGTTCTTCTTCAACTCTTCCATCAATTCTTCGATTTTGTGGGTCGCAATCGGGTCAAGTGCTGATGTTGGCTCATCCATTAGAATCACATCAGGCTCCATCGCGATTGTACGTGCAATACATAGACGCTGCTGCTGACCGCCAGATAGACCAAATGCGTGAGACTTAAGACGGTCTTTTACTTCATCCCAAAGTGCTGCACCACGCAGGGATCGTTCCACGACTTCATCGATGTGCTTCTTGTCTTTGATGCCTTGAGCTCGCAGACCGTACGCCACGTTTTCATAGATACTCATTGGGAATGGGTTTGGCTTCTGGAATACCATACCAACCTTAATACGAAGGTCAGCAACATCGATATTGCCGTAAATATCTTCACCGTCCATTGCCAACTTACCCGTAATCTTCACGCCTTCAATCAGGTCATTCATGCGGTTCAAGCAACGTAGCAATGTTGATTTACCACAACCTGAAGGACCGATAAGCGCCGTCACTTGGCGTACTGGGATTGGTAAGTTGATTGATTTCAGTGCTTGGTTGTCACCGTAAAACAGATCTAGGTTTTCAATATCAAACTTGTTCATTTTCTTAATCTCTTAAATCTTGAATTCGTGTCTTTTAACGTGCGTTCTTAATTCGTTTTGTTAGTAAGTTGCGGTGTTAAAACGTCGTGCGATAAGTTTTGTAAACATGTTGATCAGTAGAACAACAACAATCAGAACTGTCGCGGTACCGTAAGCCTGATTCCATTCTTCAATGGTAAACAGTTCGGTAGTCAGTTTGTATAGGTGAACGGTTAACGTACGACCTGAATCCAATAAAGAATCCGGAATACGTGCAACCATGCCTGCTGTCAGGAATACTGGAGCAGACTCACCAATGACACGACCAATACTTAGAATGACCGAGGTTAAGATACCTGGCATTGCGCTTGGAAGAATTAAACGCCAGATAGTGTAAATCTTAGAAGCACCCAGACCGTAAGAACCTTCACGGTATGTTTGCGGTACTGCCATCAACGCCTCTTCCGTAGTACGGATGATCACTGGCAGGATAAGGATACTTAGCGTTAGGGCACCTGATAGAATCGAGAAGCCAAGACCAAGAATTGCCACAAAGAAAGTCATACCAAATAGACCGAAGATGATCGACGGAATACCCGCCAATGACTCAGTACAAAATCGGATAATCTTCACTAAACGACTGCCTACTTTCGCGTATTCGGTCAAGTAGATTGCTGTCATGATACCGAGTGGAGCGGCCACTGCGATAGATGCGATAACCATGTAAATTGTCGCCACAATCATTGGGAAGATGCCCTGCTCTTCACCTGTACGCGTATAGTTATCAGTAATGAAGTTCCAATCTACATGTTGTAGACCGTTTGATAGGATGTACCAGATAATCCAGAACAAAAAACCTACCGTCAGTGCTGCCGAGATCCAGACAAATGCGCTAAAGACATTATCTTTGAACTGGCGTGCTTTTTTAAGTTTTGCGCGATCCATAATAGTCACCTTTAACGAGCGATTACTTCGCTTTTTCTCGGTTTAGGTAAAGTAGTACAGCGTTCAACGACATGATGAAAACAAGAAGTACCACACCTGTAGCGTAAAGTGCGTTTGCGTGAACACCACTTGCGTAAGACATTTCAATAGCGATGTTTGCCGTTAGCGTACGAGCCGAATCCAAGATGCCTTCTGGCATAGCTGGCGCGTTACCCATAACCATAATGATCGCCATGGTCTCACCCAACGCACGACCGATACCCAGAATCACACCTGTCATGATGCCTGAGCGAGCCGCTGGAACGAGCAATTTAAAGATGGTGTAGATTTTAGATGCGCCTAGCGCCAAAGAACCTTCTTTGTAAGTACGAGGAACCGCGCGGATAGACGTTTCAGAAACCGTAATTACCGTTGGTAGAATCATCACACCAAGAACGATGATACCTGCAAGGATAGTGTTACCCGCTGGCACATCAAAAACGTTTTGAATCAGTGGAACGATAATAACTAGACCAAAGAAACCGTAAACGACGGAAGGGATACCTGCGAGCAGTTCTACTGCCGGGCGAATAATGTCCGCCAAGCGCTTTGGTGCGATTTCCGCGATAAAGATAGCAGTCAAAACACCAATTGGAACACCCACTAAAACCGCGCCAGCTGTCGATACGATAGAAGCGACGATCATAGTGGCAACACCGTATAGTGCAGGTGGTAACCAGTTTTGGCCTAGGACAATGCCCGAGACGCCCGCTTCTTGGAATGCTGGGATACTCTCTCGAACGATGAAGTATGCGATAACTGCTAATGATACGATGCCGATAACAGCACTCGTTAGGAACAAGCCGTGGAAGATGCGTTCTCTCCAATCGACGCGGCGTTTTTCGCGTAAACCTGGCTTGCTGATCGCTTTAGCGTCAGTAGTCATAAGCTTTTCACTATTTGTTGCGATGGTCATAAAAATCTCACGGTTCTTGGCAATGCCGTTGAACACAATGGATAGAAAAGGCTCAGCCCGAAATGTTGGGCTGAGCAAACTTTAGAGTCCCGATAGGATTAGTTAACTGAGATGTAACCTTTTTGGTCAACTAGCGCTTGCGCTTCGTCAGTTAGCATCCAGTCTAGGAATTTTTGAGTTTCAGCAGATGGCTTGCCATCTTTGTAAAGGACAAGGAAAGGACGAGCAACTTTGTAAGAACCGTTCTTCACATTGTCTACCGATGCTTCGATACCATCGATTGGAAGCGCATTTACAGAGCCATCAACAGTACCAAGAGAAATGTAGCCGATTGCGTATGGGTTAGAAGCAACCATAGTCTTCAGTGCACCGTTACCGTTAGCAACTTGAGCGCGTTGAGAGATTGCAGATACTTTCTTACCAGAAATTTTCATTTTTAGAGACATGATGTCTTCGAATGCGCCACGAGTACCAGAAGCCGTATCACGAGTGATTGCTACGATTGGCTTATCTGCACCGCCAACATCTTTCCAGTTTGTCACTTCGCCTTTGTAGATAGCAGTAACTTGCTCAGCCGTTAGACCTGATAGTTTGTTTTGTGGGTTTACAACAACTGCGATACCGTCTAGAGCAACTGTCTCTTCTTTTAGAGCAGGCTCTTTCTCAGAGTCTTTTAGGTTACGAGAAGACATACCTAAGTCTGCAGAACCGTTTTTCGCTGCTTTAACACCAGCAGATGAACCAGGACCTTGAACTTCGATAAATACGTTCGGGTTTGTCTTCATGTATGTTTCAGAGAAAACTTCCATCAGTGGAGTTACGCTGCTAGAACCCACTGCAGAGATAGTTTCTTTAGCAGAAACAGGAGTCACTGCCATTGCGCCTAGAAGTGCGATTGCACCGATTACTGTCTTTTTCATCACAATTTCCTTTAAGTGGCCTTATTGCCGTTGCGTTTCACTTGAACGGTGCTCACTTTAGAATCCAAATATGACAGTTGTGTTTCACTTAGTTGAAGCCTCTATGACACGTTGTCATTTCTGCTTAATAAATCAGCAATCAAACTTTATTTACTTTCGAGCTCAAAATACTTTGACTGCTTTTTGTAATAGCAAAATGCCAACTACATCGCTTTTAATATATTTCATAACAAATAAACATTGTTAAATGATTGATATATCGAGACTAATGATTAGAATCGTTACGCTTTACTTACAAAAATGATAATAGTTACAATCTTTAGAGGGTCAATCATGCGTCAATTACTTAGTGCGCTGTCTATTAAGCTACAGGTTTTCGTGCCCGTACTTTTCACTGTCATACTTCTCATCGTAGGTTTGAGCGTAGGCATAGGAAAATTAGAGCAAGCGTTCGATAAAGTTACGGTTTCAACAAATAACCTTATCGTGCACAAAGAAGAACTGAGCTCAATCGTAGACAACACTTATGCCATGCGCATTAAGGCTATCTACAGTCTTTTCAGGGCTGAGGATGTCAAAACACTTAACCAAGAATTACAACGACGTCAGGCGACAAACCAAGAATTTTTAAACTCAATCGATCAAATTGAAGGTATTCATGCAGAGGTAAATGCCATGCGTGAGGCGATGAACCACTATGTGGATTTCACTCGAGTCACCATGACACCTCTGTTAAATACCAAGCATTCATCGGACTACACAACATCGGATTTTGACCGAGAATACGAAACCGCTATGGGCAAATACCGCCTCGCTGGTGAGGCAATGATCAATGCCATTGACAGCTTGTCTAAAAAGCTCAATCAAATCGTAACGGATGAAGTAGAAGAAAACGGAGTATTGCACTCTAATACGCTAACCTACAGCACCATCTCGCTGGTCATCATCCTTTCTATTGCTTCATTAATCAGTTGGCTGCTGGCAAGCTATATTGTTGCGCCTATTCGTAATCTGCAACAAACCATGAGAGAAGTAGCAAAAGGCAACTTGCTTGTAGAAGCAGAAGAAGTAGGTAAAAACGAAGTATCCGAATTGGCGAGTGACGTTAACCAAACGATCCATCAGCTTCGTGGCACCGTCGATTCTCTAGTACGAATCAGTGAAGATGTCGCTTCGGCCTCTACTGAGCTTGCGACAGTCATGACACAAAGCAGCGCAAACTCTGATCAAGAAAAACAAGAAGTAGAACAAGTCGCTTCTGCAATTAATCAACTTGAATCTACCGCTGCGGAAGTGTCAACTAACGCACAACAAGCGGATAGCGCGTCTAATGAAGCGACGAAATTAACTTCACAAAGTTTGAGCATGTTTGAGGAAAGCACGCGTGCAAGTACTAAGATGGCAGATCAACTCAACGAAGCTGCCCACGTAGTGACATCACTAAAAGACCAGTCGGAACAGATTGGTAAAGTGATTGAGGTTATTGAAAGCATCTCTGAACAAACCAACCTGTTGGCACTCAATGCCGCTATTGAAGCAGCACGCGCAGGTGAAAGTGGTCGTGGATTTGCCGTAGTTGCAGATGAAGTACGTATGCTTGCAGCAAGAACTCAAGAATCGACCAAAGAGATCCAAACCATCATTGAAGAGCTACAACAACAGTCTGGTCAGGCAAACGAAAGCATGCATTCAAGCTTAGCCATGCTAGAAGACAACCAGGCGCTTGCTGCAGAAGTAAGCCGATCTCTGAGCGACATCAACAGCGCGATTTCTGACTTGAACGCGATCAATACTCAAGTCGCGACTGCTTCAGAAGAACAGAAACAAGTAACCTCTGACATCAACAACAACTTAAGCACTATTTATGAGTTGGTCAGCCAGAACGTAACGGGTATCACCCAATCAGCCGCTGCAGCGCAAGAGTTGTCTGGTTTGGCAGAAAATCAGAAACACCAGCTTAAGCAGTTCCAAATCTAAGCGTTCGACTCAACGCGTAATTTACACACGAGAAAACAAAAAGCTCCGCAATCGCGGAGCTTTTTATAAACAACAAAACGATTCAAATATCAGGTCACAGGAAAGCAAGACTCAATTAGAAAAGATGTGTCGTTACAACCCAAATTAGAGCGAGGAAGCCAACAAAATAAAGTGAGGAAACAACAATGGATTTTATCAACTCTCCCATCTGTGATTTCTCAGTAATCATGGGTTCCTCCACGATACATAACCAAAGCACAGCTTATTACTGCCATACAGAGAAACGAAAACATCTCAACGAACAAAGTTGTTTGTTCCCACCCTAGTTCTCGACATTGTTGCTCGGTAAGGGTCATGTCTATTTCTTCTAACCATTGCTCTTTTTGCTGCTGAAGATCTTGTTGCTGCATGTCGTATTCTCCTCTTCACACCCCACTCATGCTAAGCAAAAAATCCGTTCAGAAAAATCAAAGTGTCTTTAACCCACGTTTAGAATAAATAAACAAAAAGCTTATACCCAAGTAACCTCGAGATGCTTGGTTCAGCGAGGATGACTTGGTTTGCAGACGCGGCGGCGATTTAAAGGCTTAGTGGGTCTAAATCAAAAATCGACAACAAAGTATACAAGCCAAGGCCCTTACTATTTACAAAGAGTGCCCTTCGGGAGAGTGTCTTTGACTCGCTTTTTTAGTCAAACAAATGGCTACGTCAAACCAACTTGGAAAGAGCTGGCTATTACGCTGCGTCGTTTTCCTTGAAGTCAAATCAATAACAACGCTCTGAACTCTGCATCTTGAAGTCACTTGGGTATATCTGTATCGTTTGTTTGAAAGAATAAGGCATAAAAAAACCGAGCTCTTAAGCTCGGTTTTCGTCTATCAGTTTTGTCACTTTCGCTAAAGATTAATCTTCAGAACTTGGTGCTGCTGGCTTCTTTTTAGGGATAAACACGTTATCACCCACTGCCACGTTTTGATAGAAACCTTTGTCGCGCTGAGCTGGTTTCTTCGGCGTTTTCTTAGCTTGAGGACGTGCTTTCTTAGGAGCCACTTTCTTATTGCGGAAATCTGGCTTACGTGGCTTCAGACCTTTGAATTTACCTTTTAGATCTTCAAACACAGAGAAGCTCAAATCTTGCTGTAAGTATGTTTCTACACGCTTGAAGCTATCCCAATCTTTAGGGCCGACCAATGAAACTGCATCACCTTTGTTACCCGCACGACCAGTACGACCAACACGGTGAACGTATTCTTCTGTATGCTTCGGCATATCGAAGTTAATTACATGTGTCACAGTCGCGATATCAAGACCACGAGAAGCAACGTCCGTTGTCACCAGAATCTTAAATACCGCACGCTCAAACTGGCTCATGATGGTATTACGTTGAGTCTGGTTCAAGTTACCGCTTAGTGCGATAGCTTTCAGTTTCTTCTCGTTCAACTTCGCTGTTAGACGCTCAGTATCATCGCGAGTCGCAGTAAAGATGATCACCTGACGGTATTCAGCTTCTTCTAGAACTCGTTCAAGAATCGCTTCTTTGTGATCTAAGTGATCACATAGGTAGAATTTCTGAGTAATGTCTTTGTGTTCTTCGTTCGAAACACCAATTGCAATACGTTTTGGCGCATTCAGCATTTCTGCCGCGATGTCATTCACTTCTGCGTGATCAAGTGTTGCAGAGAACATCAAAGTTTGACGACGACGGTGTTTTGCCGCTTTATGAATGCGACGCAACTCTGGAGCAAAGCCCAGATCCAACATACGGTCAGCTTCATCTAGAACCAATGTTTCCAGACCATCAAGGAACAAAGAACGGTGCTCCAGATGATCAGCCAAACGACCTGGAGTGGCAACGATAAACTTAGGGTAGCGACGCAGTGCTTTAACCTGATCGTTAAAGTTTTCACCACCAAGAATCAATGCAGCATCGTAGGACAAACCACCAAGCATTGAGCGAAGCTCACCATATACTTGTTTTGCTAGCTCACGCGTTGGCGCAAGAATCACAGCTCGTGGGTCTTTTGCAGAAAACGACTTATTCTTTAGTGACTTATGTAGCATTGGCAATACAAACGCCAAAGTCTTACCCGAACCCGTTTTCGAAGATGCCAATAGATCCTTGCCTGCAATCGCAACAGGAATCGCCTGCTGCTGAATGTCAGTCGCTTTTTTGAAATCGTAGTGTTTTAGGTTCTTCAACAATCGGTTGTCTAGGCCTAGATCTTTAAATTGCAAAGTATTCTCCAATAAATAGTCAGCGTCTTGAGCGCTTTTTCAGTGTCGTTTCCGCTCTAACGCAGCAAAAAATAAAAGCTCGATATAATACCGCAAATCATAGGAGTATAGATAGAGATCACACAAACTAATTCCAATAGAAAAAATAAAGTTTCCGCTTAGAAACTTTCATTTGTGTCAATATCGTCTAAATTATTGATATCAGGTAGTAGCAAAAGAGCTGCTGTACTACCTGATACTGGCGTTAGCAAGTGAGTAATCACTTACATTTGTAAGAAGAAAGTTAGCGTCCGTATCAGGTACTCTATGAAATCCTTGGATTTTTTTGACTTTTGCTACATCATGTTCTGATAGAATGTATTCACATTTGACCCTATGACTATATGACACAGAATTTATAGCGTAGGAATTTCACTATATGCAAGGAGTTCTAATATGAACAAAACGTTGATCGCAGCTGCAGCAACTTCAGTACTTCTACTAGCAGGTTGTGCTTCTTCTGACGAAGCAGCAACAGCTACTAAACTAGACGAACTAAGCAACCAAGTTAGCCAACTAAGCCAAGACGTACAGTCTCTACAATCTGACGTTCAAAAGTCTAACGACGCGGCTATGGCAGCTCAAGAAGAAGCTGCACGTGCTAACGAGCGTATCGACAACATCGCTCAGTCTTACACTAAGTAAGATTTGATTCCGCGCTTTAACGCCCGTTAAGGCGCGGTTATTTCAACTGGAACACCATTCTGCGCAGCAATCGCTGCTTTCGCTTTAGCATTCGTCATACCAAACTCATCAAGCCACCAGTCCAATTCTTTTGGAATGACTAAGTGATCTTTCTCGCCATTGCTGCGAGTTAACGGCTCGTGGGCTTCAACAAACACACTACGATCTGGTTCTAATGCGACTTTAACCGGTTGATTGATGATTTTTACTTTTTCGCCACGACGTACTTTATCAAATAACCATTCGATGTCTCTTGGGTCCATACGAATACAACCCGCACTCACACGCATACCAATACCAAAATCTTTATTGGTGCCGTGGATCAAGTATTCACCATGCCCATATGCCAAACGAAGTGCAAACATACCTAGTGGGTTATCTGGTCCAGCAGGAACGACAGCAGGTAGGTCAATCCCCTTTGCTTTGTACTCTGCACGAATAGAGGCAGGTGGCGTCCAAGTCGGATTAGGACGCTTTTGACTGATGCTTGTAGTCATTTCTGGAGTGTCTCGACCAATTCGACCTATACCTACAGGAAAAACATGAACCACGTTTTCGTTTCCTGGGAAATAGTAAAGTCGCAATTCGGCAAGGTTAATGACAATACCTTTATGAGGGACATCAGGAAGAATAAGCTGAGTAGGAATCGTTAAAACGTGACCATCTTGAGGGAGAAACGGGTCAACCCCTTTGTTTGCAGCCATTAGCGCGAGCATGCCAACATCATATCGCTTCGCAATATTCGCCATAGTTTCGCCTTGTTCAACCACATGGTTTTCCATGCGACCTATAACGCGAGCTCCGTCCTCTGGTAGTTGGTACATTTTAGCGAATGACAAACTACTCACTAAAGACAACGATATAGACAACAGGGTTCTTTTAGCGATACTCATTGGACGCTTCTTGCTAGGCATCTCTCTCTATTCCTTGGCATTTTTGAAGAGCCGTAAGGTTATCTCTCTTTCCACCTTGTGATCAACCATCGGCTTGTGATAATCCAGTAAATTAAAGCCACTCCATAGCCAAGGGTTATGAATGAATTTGTTTGGTACTTGTTTTATTTCCGGCACCCAATGGCGAACAAAGGTTCCGTCAGAGTCAAATTTCTCGCCTTGGCTGATCGGATTGAATATGCGGAAGTAAGGCTGCCCGTCGCACCCTGTTGATGCCGACCATTGCCACCCACCATTGTTGGCGGCAAAGTCTCCATCCACCAGCTTACTCATAAAATAAGCTTCACCCCACCGCCAATCGATATGAAGATCTTTGGTTAAGAAGCTTGCCACTATCATACGTAGTCGATTGTGCATCCAACCTGTTGTATTAAGTTGGCGCATTGCCGCATCCACGATAGGGTACCCAGTATTTCCTGCTTTCCAGCGTTCAAAGGCTTGCTCATCGTACGACCACTGAATCTTGTCTTCCCAAGCAATGAAGCCTCTGCCCTTGACCAACTTTGGCTCGAATACCAATAAGTGTTGATAAAATTCTCGCCAAATGATTTCGCTCAGCCACGTCGCTTTACCATCTGATAGGTCAACCATAGGGCTTTCAGCATACAACCTAGCGATGCACTGCCTTGGTGACAGAGCGCCGATAGCCAAATACGGAGACAATTGACTCGTACCATCAACAGAAGGGATATCCCTTTCAGCTTGGTAGGCATCACTACGGTCTCGAGCAAATTCTCGCAAATGCTGAACAATATCACTGGTTGCTGCGAACCATCGCTTGCTAGATTCTCTAGGATAAGAGAATGCGACACCATCATGGTAGCGATCTGGCTGAATCGGCTGGAGGGTAGACGGTGACAGCTCGGCTTGCGGCTCAGGTTTCGATACAACTGGCATTTGAAATTTTGCCAACCAAGCACGTTTAAACGGAGTGAACACTTTAAAGTACTCCCCCTGTTTATTTAAAACGGTAGTCGGAGCATGAACGCACTTATCGTGAAAAGTATCAAAGGCAATGCCTCGACTTGAAAGTGCGTGAGAAACCTCTCTATCTAGTACTTGTTCATTCACCTCGTAATGGATGTTCGCCATGACACGTTGAGCGCTTAAAGAAGTAGCCCAATCATTTATGACATCTGTTACATCGGCAAACTCGGGCACCTCTTTGTATAAAAATGGGATGTTGAGTTTGGCGAGCTCTTCATTAAGGTGAGATAAACGTCGAGCAATCAAATCAGCTTGCATCGGTGCCATATGGTGCTCTCGCCACTGCTCAGGGGTCGAAACAAAACAAGCAACAACCGGAAGCCCAGTATCCAATGCAGCCTTAAGTGCTGTGTGGTCTAACGTTCTTA
The DNA here is from genome assembly GCF_023716605.1 of Vibrio sp. SCSIO 43155. Classification (NCBI taxonomy): domain Bacteria; kingdom Pseudomonadati; phylum Pseudomonadota; class Gammaproteobacteria; order Vibrionales; family Vibrionaceae; genus Vibrio; species Vibrio sp. SCSIO 43155. The sequence continues at coordinate 1,807,402 of NZ_CP071853.1, forward strand.
GGTCACGTCGAAACCATACAAGAATCATGTCGCCTCCTTACGAGGATGGATTTATTGCGGGAAATGCAGTTTTTCGATGACTTCAGATAGCTGCACTTGCTTCGGAGCTTGCTCTAATAACGTCGCCAAAGCTTCAACTTGCTTGATAGGCAGCGCTTTATTCGAGAAGAAATGCACGTATTGGTAACGTGACATCACATCATGCTCAACTAAACCCGAGATGTCTTCGACTTTATCAATCAGAGTAATGTGATACCCCTGTTCACACAGCTTTGCCGCCTGAATCCAGCTCTCTGAGTCACGAACTTGTTCAAAACTCAAAAGCAAACATTTTCCCTTGGAAGATGCCTTATTTTCCGAATCGACAACCAAGGCTAATCGAGTAATCAAGCAAGTTTGGAACAAACCAAGCTGTAAAGAACGTAGCGAGACTTTCACCAAATCTAACGCTTCAAACACAGGATTGATCAGTTGCTCGATGACAATGTTGAGTGGGTACTCTTTTAACACGTTTGATAACAGCGTTTCGGTTTTGCCACGATTTAGATCCGATAACGCTTTTAACATCTCTTCTACTTCATCAAGTTTTTGCTGCTCTGGTGAAACCAGTACTTCAGAGTCTTGACCTAATAACCCTTTAACTTTACCGATGGCAACGCCTTTCGCAAGCCAGCCTTGTATTTCACGAATGGTATCCAAATCCTGTTGTCGGTACAGGCGATGCCCCTTTTCTGTTCTTTGTGGTTGGATCAAGTTATAGCGTCTTTGCCAAGCGCGCAGAGTAACGGGTTTTACTCCCGTTAACTCTGATACATCTCGAATTGCGTATAGTTTGTCTTCTTGGCTACAATCCATAACGAAGTCTCATCTCCTGTGGATACGGTTCTAAGTATTTTTGTTTCTGTAAGTACGCGTCGGGGTACGTATTGAGATAGTGCTTAATTAACGTTAACGGGGCAAGTAATGGTAACAAGCCCGTACGATAATCACTGATCACCGTCGCCAGCTCCGCTTTTTCATTAGCGGTTAAAGAGCGTTTAAAATAGCCTTGCAAATGCATCAGGACGTTCGTGTTGTTTTTTCGACTGGCGCGATTCTGTAACGCTTTCATCAGACCTAGACGATATTCGTTGTAAAACTGTTCCATTTCGTAACTTGATACATCTGCAACCAAGCGTCCCAGCGAACGATAAGACTCTGGATGGTGCGCCATTAAAGTCAGCTTATAGCGAGAGTGAAAATCAATAATTTTGCCGCGTGTGGGCTCGCCGCCCATCGACTCATAAAAGTCATTCAAACAGTAAACACGCGTAATGAAATTTTCTTTTAAAACCGGATCGTTTAGACGACCGTCTTCTTCTACAGGCAACCACGGCATTTTTTCCATTAATGTTCTGGTGTACAAACCGATACCTTCTTTCGCCGCACTATTTTTGCTGTATACCTTCACTCGCTCCATGCCACACGTTGGTGACTTCGCACAGACGATGTAGCCGCACAGCTCTTCACCCTCTAATTCGTTCACTTTATTTTCTGAGTACGCAAGCATGTTGTCAGTGTGGTCGTTTTCTGGATTTTTCGTTTCTACCAGCGCGATTCGCTCCTCATTGCTTACCAAACGAATGGTAGGGCGTGGAACAGACATACCAACACCGACTTCTGGACATACGGGAACAAAGCTAAAGTAGCCGTCGAGCTCTTTCGTTACGAAGTTACTGATTTTATGTCCCGAATCGAAACGAACTCGTTCGCCTAGTACACAAGAACTGATACCAACTTTGATTGAAGATTCCATAACGAAGCGTCCTATACAAAATGTTTTGTTGTATAACTTATAGCAAGTCAAATAGCATTGTACAAGAAAATAAATTGTACAATTTAATCGTTTTACTCACTCTCTTCGAATATCGATCAGAAACTTTTAAGAAAAAATTTTGTGCTGAAAGACGAGATTTTGTGCGCGCAATCGACAAACTGCTCAAAAGCAAATCGATTGCCTTTTTGCTTTCAACAGATTTAGTTATCAACAGATTATTTAAACAATAAAACCGACCATTTTGTGACTCAACTCTCATGCCCCCTTACCCTGTCCCGATATTATTGCCTCAACGAAAACGAACAAGTTCAACAGAATTGGTAATAGCATTCTATAATTGATGCGTTTTACCTGAACAAAACTTTGGAGAGCACTTATGGCAACCCCACACATCAACGCACAACCAGGTGATTTCGCTGAAACAGTACTAATGCCAGGCGACCCGTTGCGTGCAAAATACATCGCAGAAACTTTCCTAGAAGATGTGAAACAAGTTTGTGACGTTCGCAACATGTTCGGCTTTACTGGCACATACAAAGGTAAGAAAGTGTCTGTTATGGGTCACGGTATGGGTATCCCATCTTGCTGTATCTACGTACACGAGCTAATCGCTGAATACGGCGTGAAAAACGTTATCCGCGTAGGTAGCTGTGGTGCAGTACGTGACGACGTGAAACTAATGGACGTTGTTATCGGTATGGGTGCTTCTACAGACTCTAAAGTTAACCGTATCCGTTTCAACAACCACGATTTCGCAGCAATCGCTGATTACGGTCTTCTAGAAGAAGCGGTTAACCAAGCGCGTGCTCAAGAAGTACCAGTTAAAGTAGGTAACGTATTCTCTGCAGACCTATTCTACACACCAGAAGCTGACATCTTTGAGAAGATGGAAAAACTAGGCATCCTAGGTGTAGATATGGAAGCGGCAGGTATCTACGGCGTAGCTGCAGACCTAGGCGCGAAAGCTCTAACTATCCTGACAGTTTCTGATCACATCATCCGTGGTGAAAAACTAAGCTCTGAAGAGCGTCAAAAGTCGTTCAACGACATGATGAAAGTTGCTCTAGAAACTGCAATCAACATCTAAGAAATACGTAAGTAGTAATTTGCAGCCGGAGCCTGACCGGCTGCCTGAATTATCCCGAGGGGGCGATTGTGTCTAACGGCGAACTGCCAAAGGACGCAGATGGGTTACAACTCAACTTTTGTAAAACATTGGCGTGTGACAACTTTGGATTGAGTGATGCAAAGCGTTACGTCTTGCAGCATGCTAACCCTAAACGTCCGGCGATGGTGTGCCGTGAATGTGGAGCTTTCCCCCCCTTACTTAACAACCGCGATGTGGTCAACGAACTTCATCGTTTGAGACACGTCCACAGTGATGGACTACCTGCTTGTCGCAATGATGACTGCGACAACTTCGGACTTTCTGTCCACACTCATAAACACCTCTATCACGCTTTTGGTTACAGTGGCGATCGCCAACGTTACCGCTGTAAAGTGTGTCAAAGTACTTTTGTCGATAAATGGTCTGGTGCCAACAAAAAGCTTCAATTTCAAGAGAACTTGATGGGATTGCTGTTCACGGGATATTCCGTCCGAGAAATCTGCCGTAAACTGAGCATCAATCCAAAAACCTTTTACGATCATGTTGATCACATTGCTAGTCGTTGCCGCCGTAAGCTTGCAACCATTGATGCACGCTGGGTAAACCACGCGCAGCATTATGAGCTCGCTTCTAGCTACGTTGCATTGCAACCCCATAGTAATAATGGCGTGTATTGGATTGCTTCTGGTGAGGCACATTCGGGCTACATTCTTTGTCAGCATGTGAACTATTCATCTGATGATGAGCCAGTGGCGTCCTTGGATCACAATCCATACGATGAAGTTTCTCGCTTTGTATCACAAGAATACACCGCTGAAGCAAGTGAACCACCACCAGAGCCATCAAAAAAGCTGCGTGAGCGCATTGATCAGAAATACCAAACGATTTTGGCCCGTGGTAACGTCGAAGATCCAATGGGAAATCTCTCTATTTTCCACTATCCGTCTAAAGGTGCCTTAATTCGTCCACCTTATACCTCTTACGCACACTATCTTCATGTATTGGATATGTGTTGCCCAGAAAAACGCGTATCGATCTACATGCCACAAGATCCCCTGCTCCGCTCAGCGGCGTTGAGCGTCTGTTTGTCTCGTATTCAAGAGAAAAATGTCGATCTTATGTACGTAGAAGAAGACGCAATTTGGGATATGAATGCCCCGTTTGGTAAGGTAGATATCGCTTATATGAGTTGGTGGCGAGATCGCTGGGCGATTTCTAGTCAATACGAATGTAACAAAGGTATTTGTTATCTAGCTGGTGATAAAAATGAACCTGAAGCTTGGTTCAATGTAGCAACAACTCGCCACATCCAATTCTATCAAAACCGTTTCCAACTGCTGTTTGAGAGCTTCATCAACGAGCCACGTCGCAAATTAAGACCTGCTGGTATATTGCCTCTTTTAGATATATTCAGAGCTTGGCATAATTTGTGCTATCAGGATAAGCAAGGACTCACTGCCGCTCAGAGACTGAAAGTCACCGACGCACCACTAACGATCAAACAATTGTTGTCATGACTATTTAACAGTTTACTCATTTAGAAGTGGTAAGTAAGCGCTGAACACGGTATACATTACAGTATCCGATCCCTTATTGGTGTGGCGATTTTCCACACCGAAATGATAAACGCATCTAACCACTTGTTTTTAGGTGTAAATTCCAGTTCTATAGTCATGGATGTGAACGTTGGATAAAAGCCAAATTCAGCTCGAAACTGAGCTAACTGCGCTTGAAGGCCAGATAAAATCTGATCCTGAGCGTGCATTTCGAATTGCAGAACAATGCCGGATACGCGCAGAACAAATTCTGTTTGTTGACGGTGAGATTCGTGCGCTTATTGTTATGTCCCATGCCTGCTGGTGTAGCATGGATTATCGACACGGCTTAAAGCTGGTTAAAGACGCCTATAACCTTCAAATTCAACTCGACACTGACGACCACTTACCTGAAATACTTCACTTATTTGCCCTACAATACTGGGGACAAGCTAAGTACTACTCTGCTCAGCAATACTGGATTAATGCTCTAGAGCAGTCTGCGCTAGTCGACGATATCGAGATTCAAATCGAAGCTTTGATTGGTCTTGGTAATGTTTGGCGAATCACCAATGAACACAAACTTGCCGCCTCAACCCATGAGCTCGCGGTAAAAGTGGCAAACAACGTTCGCATAGCTTGGCTAGAAGGGAAAGCCAGAATCCTGCTTGCTTGGGATTACTACTTGCTGAATAACTTTGTCGAAATGCTAACAGTGCTCGACGGTGCAACCGAAGTACTTCGAGATCACGAAGACAGCACTTGGCACGCAGAAATCTGGGATTTCAAAGGTCTCGCTCTACTGGGTTTAGAACGTTTAGACGCAGCGGAAGAAGCTACTCAAAAAGCCCACCAACTCGCAATTGAACAAGATCTTACGTGGATGAAAGCGCATTCTTTCATCAGCCGAGCAAGACTCGAATTACTACGTAAAAATACCGAAAGTGCATCTGAGCTACTGCAATCAGCAGAACAATCCGCCCTCGCGTTTGATAACGGCGAATTGCTCAGTCAAATTTGTTTCCAACAATCGCGCGTAGCGGAAGAGCAAGGTGACTATCAAGGTGCTTTCCAAGCGTTCCAGAAATACCGCAAACACGCACTCAAAATGCTGAAAGAGCAAACGCATCGAGTGAGCATGGACAAAGCACGAGGCTCAAAACGCCAGTTAGAACAGCGAGCACGAAAGCTCATCAATCGTATCCGTGCTCAACATGAATATGACCCAGAAAAGCAGTTCTCAAATGTAGTATCAGAAACTTACTGGTGGGAACAACTGGTTCTGTTTAAGACCGAATTAAAACGCTCTAATCATGCGATCATCATGATCCGCCACGCTGAGCCCGCATTTCTCGATATTTGTACCGAACTGGTTCACTCATTGACCACTTCCAGTGATTTAATTTCCCGCCTAAGCAGCGATCGCTTAGCCATGCTTATCGCAGAAAAAGACCAAGCGGCAGAAGATCTGTATCAAACCGTGTGTTCGATGTTAGACATCTATCCTTGGAGGCGTCGTGGTCTTGATGGTCCAAAACCGACACTTTATCTACAGGACATCCTAACCTTCCCGTTCACCTTAGAGCAGTTGGAAGAAAGCCATATTGAGGTATTGAAGAATGGAACAACTGCTTAGTAAGGTCACTGATGCGGGAATGGATCCCTCTTCTGTCGCCGGTGAAGAGGCATTGATTCTGTGGGAGCACATTCGCCTTCATATCGCCTCGACCAACAAAGAAAAAGCGCATTGCTACATCATTAGTGCTGAATATCGTAGCAAGATTAAACAGTTAACCGAGAGTATTGAAGAGCTACGTCTCGCGCTTGATCTACTAAAACTCCCAGAGGATGTAGAAGATATCCTATCGGTAAAAGCGAGTCTAAGTGATCGCTTGGTAGAAAAAGGAGACTATAACGCAGCACTGACCGAATACATCGCCTCAACCAACATCGCCGTTGAGTACGGCTATATCGATGAATATGTTCTCGCCATCATTGGTATGGGCAATCTTTGTGATGCGTATGGGGATCATAATCGTGCCCTACGTTATTACCAGAAAATCGACGCGATTGACCATGCAATCGGTAGCCGTTCACTAAGACTGCGTTACAAACTCTACATGCTAGCGTGCTACATCAGCCTGCAACGCATCGGCGCAGCAACCGAGCTACTAAGTGAATGCGAAGAACTGAGTATCCTAGTAAGTGATAAGAACTTAACTGGGCAAATTCATTTATATCGCGCGAAGTTATATCGTCTCCAAAAGGAATATGAACAAGCCTTACTTGCGATTTCGCAAATCCAGTATGCGACAGGCAAGCAACATACTTACTGGCTCTCAACCATGGTAAAAATTGAAACGGCTTACTGCTTAAATGAGGTCGGTCATCAATCTTTAGCGAACTTGCTGCTGGCATCAACGGGCAAACGCATTAATGAGCACTCCTCACCACTTATTGCGAACCGATTCTACAATGCAATGAGCCAAGTATGCGCGTCGCAAGGCTTGTTCAAAGAAGCGTTAAACTACGAGAAGAAAGCTTTTCGAGTTGAGTCTGACTTAGTCAAACATATTCCGATTAGTGAGTTGGGACCAGCACAGTTGCGCCGCCTCACTCGCTTTGAGCTGCAACTAAAACTCATTCTGTCTGAGATTGAAAACAAAGAACTCAAAGAGACCACCAAGCAACACAAAAATACCGTAGCTCAGCTTCAACAAGATGTATTCACCGATCCGCTGACTTCTTTACATAACCGACGTTGGTTGGAAGTGAAACTAAAAGATCTGCTGCTGCACGACACGCCATTTGCACTTATGGTGATCGACATTGACCACTTCAAATCGATTAATGACGAACTCAGCCACCTTGTTGGTGACAAGGCGATCGTCAATGTGTCGAAAGAACTCTCAGGTTACTTCAAGTTCCGCGGTTCATCGTGTGTGCGCTTCGGTGGAGAAGAGTTCTTGGTCATTTTAGAGAACACCGAAGTGAACAAGGCAGAAATGCACGCAGAAAACTACCGAGAACGTATTTACCAATTTGGGTGGCATGAGATTCTTGGTGAACGAGGTCTGACCGTGTCGATAGGCATTACTTTGCATCGGGAGGGAGAGAATACGCAACGTACCTTCTATCGCGCCGACAAAGCCCTATACCGCGCCAAAGCCAATGGTCGAAACCAAGTCTGCACTGAACTATAAAAAACGCCCCAGCAACAACTGGGGCGTTTTGATAAGCCGAATGACAAGCTTAAAGAAAAAACAAAGAAATACCGCCAAGTGCGACTAATGTACCAAGCATACTCTTCACGCCGACCTTTTCTCCTCGCAGAGCATAAATCACCAAAATAAACAGTGGGCTGGTTGCAATTAACGTCTGAGCAATGGCGGGGTTAGCGTATTTCAACGCGATTTGTTGTAACCATAATGCCAGAAATGTCCCCACGAAAATTGCCAACAACAGCCAAACTAGCGCTTTGTTGCCCATTGCTTTTAGGTGCTGTTTAATGCTGCTAAACGGCGCCGGTTCGACAATTTTCACCACCAAACACACTGCCAACACGCCAACACTAAGACGAATGAGAGCACCGAGCAGCGGTGGAAGATCGCCCGCAACCAACGCATAGTGAGAGATCACCACACCTGAGGCTTGGCACACACTCGCGAGTAACCCAAATCCGATACCGCTCCAGTTTGTTGCCGCTCCCGAGGTTGATGGTTGAAATACCACAAACGTAACCGCAACCGTGGTCACTACCACGCCCAGCCAACTTTGTAGTGTGAGTTCAGACCCAAGAAAAACCATGGCAAGCACGCCGGATAAAGGCGGTGCAAGGGATTCTAAGAGTAATGTTTTGTTCGGACCAATGCGCTTTAATGCAGCAAAATAGGCACTGTCACCAACAGCAATACCAATCACACCAGAAATTGCCAACACCGCGAGATGTAACGGCTCAATGTACGCAGGTATACCTTGAGGTAGAAAAGGAATAACAACCACCATCATCATTGAGGCGATCACACCTTTTACTATGTTCAACTGCATTGCTGAAAATCGGTGGCTGAATTGGCTGTAAATCCAAGTCGCAACCGCCCAAACGATGGCTGCACTTATCGCGGCAAGTTCACCAGAATAATGCACTACTCACTCCTTAGTATTCCATGCCGTATCTCTCAATAACTGTGTATCAAATTATAAATTACTTGATCCACCTATTGTTCTATCAAATACTTAAACAGTTAATTTACGTAAGTTTTTCTATTTAGCAACAAGCACAGGGAAGTAAGATGTTTCTAGACTATTTTGCACTTGGGTTACTCATTTTCGTTGCTCTGGTTATCTTCTACGGGATCATTGTCATTCACGATATTCCTTATGAAATAGCGAAGGAACGTGAACACCCTCATCAAGACGCCATTCACTATGCAGGCTGGGTCAGTCTTTTCACACTTCATGCTCTTTGGCCATTTCTGTGGATCTGGGCAACCTTATGGCGCAAAGAACGCGGATGGGGTTTCAAACAACTTGAGCAAGAAACGCATGATATCCATCATCGCCTCGAAGAGCTAATTGACGAAGTCAATGAATTGAAAAAAGAAGTCTCAACACTCAAAGGTCAAAAACCTGCACAAAGTGTTCCTGCACAAAAAGAACAAGGTAAGGAGGAGCAATAATGGATTTACTACTGGTTCTGACTTACGCCGCATTATGTATCGCCATTTTCAAAATCTTTAACATTCCACTTAACAAATGGACAGTGCCAACCGCAGTGCTTGGCGGCGTTGTATTGGTCGGCACACTAATCTTGTTGATGAACTATAACCACCCGTTCACACAAATTGGTAATCAAGTATTCTCTACCACACCAGTGGTGTCAGGCGTTCGTGGGCGCGTCATTGAAGTGCCTGTACAACCAAACCAACCTCTACAAAAAGGCGACGTTCTTTTCCGTATCGACCCGATTCCATTCCAAGCAGAAGTCGATAAGTTACGTGCAAAAGTGAAAGAGGCAAGCCAAGGTGCACTTGGGCTTGAGTCTGGCGTGCAAGAAGCGGAAGCAGCGGTTATCAAAGCGCTTGCCGAGCGTGACAAAGCACAGCGAGAATTTGACCGTTATCAACGCGGTTTTGATCGCGGAGCATTCACTGAGCAGCAATTGGATACTCGACGCCAAGCATACAAAGCCGCACAAGCCGCATTGGAAGTCGCACAATCTAAGCAACAACAAGCGCAAATCGCGCTGGATTCTGAAGTGGGTGGTGAAAACACCCAAGTCGCTTCATTGCTTGCAGAACTTCGCCAAGCAGAGTTCAACCTAGAACAGACCGTCGTTACAGCTCCTACTGATGGCTATGTTACCCAGCTCGCACTGCGTCCTGGTGTTATGGCAGTACCATTGCCTCTTGCTCCAGTGATGACCTTTGTTCATACCGAAGATAAACTCTATACCGCTGCGTTTCGCCAAAACTCACTACAGCGTTTAGAACCGGGATTTGAAGCGGAATTTATGTTCCGCGCGCTACCGGGCAAAGTCTTTAAAGGTGAGGTTGTTGATGTATTGCCAGCCATCGGCGAAAGCCAATTCCAAGCTCGTGGCTCCCTGCTTGGTACAGAGGCATTGCGTACCAGCGGTCGTGTATTCGTGACGCTGAAAATTACCGATGACCTTGCTGAATATCACCTGCCTATGGGTACGGCGGTAGAGGTTGCTGTTTATTCTGACAGCTTCACTCATGTCTCCATCATGCGTAAGGTTCTCATTCGAATGAAGAGCTGGCAAAACTACCTATACTTAGACCATTAATTTATCGATAAAAATCGCATTAAAAAGTGTAATCAGGGGCTGACAGTTAGCCCCTGATTTCATTCTAGCCATCCAGACAGATAGCATTCCCACTTTTATCAATATTCTGTATAATGCGCGCCTTATTTTTGATGCTTGCTGAAAAACTAAGCCAGTCAATAGAGTGCGTGAATCCAATCACACATTTCTTGAAGAAAAACAGAGCAAACAATAAGCAGCTTGGTTGTTTCTTAACTTTGTTACACAATCAGCGCTATACAAAAAAGCAAGTGAACGTTCTTTAAAATCGACAATTGAACTGAGGTTATCTATGAATCTTTCCGCTAAAACCGTTGTGGTTATTGCAATCGGTGCTGCATTGTACGGCATCGGTGGTCTGCCAATGTTCGGTATTCCAGTATTTGCAAACACGACGCTAAAACCAGCAATGGCGGTATTAGCATTGTTCTCAGTACTATTCGGTCCTCTTGTGGGCTTCTTGGTTGGCTTTATTGGCCACTGGGTCACTGACCTGTTCGCAGGTTGGGGGGTATGGCTTACTTGGGTACTTGGTTCAGGTATTGTCGGTTTAATTATCGGTCTTTTCCCTTCTCTGACGCGTAACCGCTTGGAGAAAGGTGATTTCAATATGAAAGACTTTGTGTTGTTCGTGGTACTTGCTCTATTGGGTAACGTATTTGGTTACGGTTGCTCAGCCTTCCTAGACACCATCTTGTACGCAGAACCGTTCACTAAGGTATTTACTCAGCTATCTATCATTGCAGCTGGTAACACCATTCTTATTGCTATTGTGGGCTTCTTCATTCTTAAGTCTGTCGCAAAACGTAACAAGCAAAGCCGCAACTTAACAGAGGCTTAATGTCGAATGACAATCGAATTTTCTAACTTCTCTTTTAGATATGAGTCGCTGGACAAACCGACGCTAAAAAATATCAATCTAAGGATAGAGAAAGGAGAGAAAATCGTCATTATCGGTCCAAGTGGTAGTGGTAAATCTACCCTTGGCCAATGTCTTAACGGACTAATCCCACACGCAATCAAAGGGGAGAACAGTGGCAAACTGACCATCAATGGTCAAGACACAACCCCTTTTGACATGCACCAATACACCGAGCAAGTTGGCACCGTTTTACAAGATACAGATAGCCAATTTGTTGGGTTAAGCATCGGCGAAGACATCGCGTTTGCACTAGAAAACCAGCTCACTTCTAACATCGACATGTACCCGTTAGTCAAAGCAACGGCGAAAATGGTCGACCTAGAACAAATGCTAAACCGCTCCCCTCATGATCTATCTGGTGGTCAGAAGCAGCGTGTTTCTTTGGCTGGTATTTTGGTGGACGATGTCGATATCCTACTGTTTGACGAGCCTCTAGCGGCACTCGACCCGAAAACCGGTAAAAAGACCATTGAAATCATCGATGACTTGCACCGTGAAACAGGGAAAACCATCATCATTATCGAGCATCGTCTTGAGGATGTGCTGCACCGTTCTGTCGATCGCGTTATTTTGATGGAAAGTGGTGAGATCATCGCCGATACAACACCTGATGCAATTTTGGCGTCCCCATTGCTGGAAGAATATGGCATTCGTGAACCTCTGTATCTTTCTGCATTGAAAGAAGCGGGCTGCGCGATTGAAGGTGACGCGAAACCATCAAGCCTAGATACGTTGCCACTGGCTCAGTACCAAGCAGCTGTCGACTCTTGGTTTAACACTTCACAAGAGACTTCAATAGCCGCCCCACTCGACTCACTGCTAGAAGTGCGTAACTTAACCTATTCTTATGACGGCGAGAAAAATGCCCTCGAAAACGTCAGCTTTGATGTTAAACGTGGCGAGTTCGTTTCTGTTTTGGGAAAAAATGGTTCTGGTAAATCGACGATAACAAAGTTGGTGATGGGCGTTATCGAAGCTGATCAAGGCTCGATGTCGCTAAATGGTCAAGACCTTAGTGAACTCTCCATCTTCGAACGCAGCCAAAAGGTTGGCGTAGTCATGCAAAACCCAAATCATATGATTTCACATCACATGATTTTTGATGAAGTGGCATTTGGACTGCGCAACCGTGGTGTTGAAGAAAAACAAGTCGAAGCGAAAGTACTCGAAGTCTTAAAGTTATGCGGTCTCAGTAAATACCGTCATTGGCCAATTGAAGCTCTTAGCTACGGTCAGAAAAAACGCGTAACCATTGCTTCTATTTTGGTGCTAGAACCTGAGCTATTGATTCTTGATGAGCCTACAGCTGGCCAAGATTACCGCAACTACACATCGATGCTGAGCTTTATCGAGAAACTCAACAGAGAACTCGGCATCACCGTGATGATAATCTCTCATGACATGCATTTAGTCTTGGAGTACACCACTCGTTCCATCGTGATTGCCGACAGCAAACTCATTGCTGACGCGCCGATGACGGCGGTTTTCAGCGACCCTGCACTGTTAGATCAAGCAAACTTAACGACCACCAGTTTGTATGAACTCGCAACTAAGTTGAATATTGAGAATACGAACGGCTTTATGCAGCACTTTATCGATGTAGAGAAAGCGAGGCGAGCAAACAAAACCGAAGCTGAGATTACCGTTCAAGCACGAGAAAACGTTGAGAAAGTAGTGGCATGAAAGACAACAAAATGAAGTTTGGTATCAACTATATTGATACACAGTCGCCACTGCACAAGCTGAACGGCATCACTAAGTTCTTGATGTTTATCGCTTGGGTGACAGTAGTGCTGACGACATTCGATTTACGCTTCATCGCATTATTGATCATTGTCGGTCTTGCCCTGCTCAAAATGACTAAGGTGCCATTCCACGTATACAAGCCATTGTTAATTGGTACAGGTAGTGTATTGCTTATCAACGCATTGTTTATGTTTGCATTAGCCCCACAACAAGGCACTGAGTACATGGGGTCAACGACCGTTTTATTCTCATTGCCAGGTAACTACTCCCTGACTCAGGAAACCTTGTTTTACCTTGTAACGGTAACGCTGAAATACTTCAGTATGTTCCCTATCGCTTTGGTGTTTGTGTTTACGACACATCCTACTGAGTTTGCGGCAAGTTTGAACCGTTTGGGAGTGCCTTACAAAATCGCTTATGCCGTCAGTTTGACCTTACGATACTTACCTGAGGTGAAGAAAGACTTTGTAAATATCATGCATGCACAACAAGCTCGTGGCGTAGAACTTAGTAAGAAAGCACCGTTGTTTACTCGAATGAAGAATGTCGCCAAGATTCTGGGGCCGTTGATTTTCTCTAGCCTAGATCGCGCAGACCAAATCTCCAATGCAATGACATTACGTGGTTTTGGTCGTCACTCATCTCGCACTTGGTATAGCTTAAAACCGCTAACTAAAGCAGACATGCTGTGTATGGCGGGCATCGCTGTTATTGTTGCGGCAGCAATCGCTAAACGAGTATTAGACGCTCAACTGTTCTGGTATCCGCTGTAATACCGCAACACTAACAATAAAAAATGGGATGCCGCAGCATCCCATTCTTGTATCTAACATCTCATTTATTGAGAAGTGAGCACTAACTCAGTTCCATCTCAACACGCGTGTTTCATTACCCTCTTGCGGCTTGGCTGGGATGTTCAACGAAAGCAACAGGCTCACCGCCGCCATGCCTGCGCCTATATAAAATACGCTTGATGGCGATACCAACCAAATCACCCCGAAAGTAACTGGGATGACGACAGCTGCAATGTGGTTAATCGTAAACGCCACGCCGGCAGTTGAAGCCATATCGGCAGGATCGGCAATCTTTTGAAAATACGTTTTGATCGCCAATGCTAACGCGAAGAACAGATGATCAATAACGTAAAGCGCAGCTGCCCATTCCGCTGTTTGAACCAAACCATAGCCAACAAAAACAAAAATCAAACCAACGTATTCGAACATCAAAGCCTTACGCTCACCAACAGCGCCGATAAAACGTCCAATACGTTTAGCAAACAAAAAGTTAAAGACGTAGTTAATAAGGAAAAGTAACGTAATGTCCGCAGCCGAATAACCGAACTTCTCTACCATCAAAAAGCCAGCAAATACGGTGAAAATTTGGCGACGCGCCCCGCTCATAAAAGTCAGAGCGTAATACAACCAGTAACGCTTACGTAAAACCAGCTTCTTATTTTGTGGTACTTCGGTTTTAAACTCAGGGAAAGCAAACGCCATCACGATAATCAAGACAAAACCAATCCCCCCAGCAAGTAAGTAAACGGTTTTGAAATCGAACTTAAGTTGCTCTAACAGCACCCAAATCGCACCGTAAGTAAAGAGTGAAGCCAACGCACCAACCGAGATGAATTTACCCAGCATCTCTGGCGCCTCTTCTTTAGAGAGCCACTGCAGCGACAAAGATTGCTTTAATGTTTCAAAATAGTGGAAGCCCGTCGACATCAACAGAGTAGTAAAAAGAAGTCCAAATAAAGATGGGAAGTAACCTGTTATTGCCGTCCCTAACGTCAGCATTGCCAACGAGACCAACATAAAGCGCTGCTCACGAATAAACAGCAATACAAATACGACGGTAAAGGCTAGAAAGCCAGGGATCTCTCGCACGCTCTGTAGTAACCCGATATCTGCGCCATCAAAGTTAGCTTTTTCAATGACAAAGTTATTTAACAGCGCCATCCAAGTCGAGAAGGCGATAGGAACGATAATGGAAATCAGCAGAAGAAAGTTTTGTGGTGTTCTCCAGCTTTTCGGTGACGTGCTCATGATGTGTCCTTAGAATATGAAGCCGCCATCATACCGCCAAATGTAACAAATTCGCAATATCATTATTATTTCCTCGTTTGCTTGGCTTTCTTTTTTATTTCATCGTGTTAGCTTAATAAGCAGATTCATCTCCTCGTTTATCAAACGATTTTATGTGACTATTTTTAAAGTATATTTTACAAAATTATTCCGTATTTCTAGACACCAACATTGAACCGCAACATCGTGATGATGAGCTAGGTGATGAGATAAAGGAAAGATACGTGCTTCTTGTTACACACCGGCAGGGTTATACTGTGCCAATCAACGTTCATTTTGACGTAAGTCTCTGCAATTCCTAATTTGATATGATGAAAAAACAAGTTTTGTTCCTTTGCACAGGTAACTCCGCGCGCTCGCAACTTGCCGAGGCAATTTTCAATCACATGGCGGGGGAGTTGTTTCATGCGGACAGCGCAGGTCTTCATCCTAGTGAGGTCGATGAAAGAGTATTTGAGGTATTACAAAGCCATGGAATGAGTGGCGAAGGTTTACGCTCAAAAGATTACGCAGAAGTCGAAGACAATCACTACGATTTCGTTATCACGCTGTGCGATAACGCAAAAGACGAATGTGTCATCTTCGAACAAGATATCGACCAGCTACACTGGAATCTTACCGACCCAAAACCGCTTGATGGTATTCAACCATTCCAGAATACGGCAAAAGAGTTGGTCGAACGTATTAGCTTGTTTTTGTTGTTAAATAGCGGAGAAAACACCAGTCATGTGGACCCAAGCAGTTTCTTCAAACTGATGAGCGATCCCTTGCGTCTGAAAATTTTGATGTTGCTGGAAGATGAGCAAGATCTGACGGTGACTGATCTTAAAAACGCACTAAATGAGAGCCAACCAAAGGTATCTCGCCACTTGGCATTACTGCGTGATACCACGTTTTTAAAAGACACACGCCATGGGCTTTGGATTCATTATCGTCTCTCACCATCGCTACCAATGTGGATTAAGCATCTGTTGCAAACGGTGCGTGTCGGTAATCCTGGTATCATCAATATTGAAAAAACACGTCTGAAATCACTCCAGAATCCAGAGTGATTTCACTTCTTTTAGTGGTCCATCTTTCCTAGCGTCAGCTTAACTGGACCACTAATCAATGTTCTTCACCTTGAGTCGGTTTTGGAATTCAAACACTTTTTCAGGGCACACATCTAAGCATCGACCACAACTCATACAAGTTTGATCCATGACTCGTCGGTCACCTTCTTTGAGGGGTTGGCGCAAAATATCTGGTTCAGGACATACATAAAAACAGTCCATGCATTTGGTACAATCTTCTCGACGAACAGCCGTCACTCGCAACAAACTCTTACTACCAATTACGCCATACGTTGCTCCCAGAGGGCACAAATGACCACACCAACCATGCTCAACCAAGAGTAAATCCAGCACAAACACAAGTAGTATCAATACCCATCCAGCACCCATGCCAAAGACTAAGCCTCGATGAAGGGCGGCGACGGGGTCCAACCATGTCCAAAGCACAGAACCTGATATCGCACTGCCAAGCATTAGAGCAGGGATCAACCAATAACGGATGTTCGGCGACCAACGGTAGCTCGCTTTAAGGTTAAGCTTTCTGCGCAACCACGCCGCAAAGTCTGTGACAATGTTCAAAGGGCACACCCAAGCACAAAACGCTCTTGGGGCAAGAATCGCGTAAAAAACTAAGACAATCACAACCCCTAGCAGAGCATTAAACTCTGGGATATGGCCTGTCGCCAGCGATTGGAGAACAATCAGAGGATCGCTTAACGGCACTGTATTAAGCAACATACTCGAAGATAAGTTACCTTGCAGAATGCCCCATGTGGGACCGGCCATAAACAGAGCAATGATCGTCAATTGGCACAATCGGCGAACAATAAGAAAACGATGCGCTTGCCACCAGCCAAGCTTCTCGACAGCTTCTTTGCCAGCATCTTGCGCTAAATTCTTGGCCATCACTGACCTCCTTTAAGCGACTCTAGAGCACCACTAGGCACAGGTGTTTCTTCAGGCAATACGTTTTCGAGCGGCTTGTCGATTTCTTGCCAGCCAAAATTGTAGTGACTACCAACTTTGCCCTTGGCTAAATCTGTTGGAACAACTTTAATCGCCGCAACATCTAGCACACATGCTTGCTCACACTTACCACAACCAGTGCACACATCAGAATTAACCGTTGGAATCAATTTAGCGTGATAACCCGTTCGATCATTTCGGATGTTTTCTAGCGTTATCGCTTCATCAATCAGCGGGCATACGCGGTAGCAAACATCACAGCGTAAACCTTGCCAGTTGAGGCAGGTTTCATGGTCAATAAGCACAGCCGTTCCCATTCTTGCATCGTCAATGTCCGTTAAATCATGGTCTAAAGCCCCGCTTGGGCAAGCGACGACGCAAGGGATGTCTTCGCACATTTCGCATGGAATATCACGCGCAGTGAAGTAAGGAGAACCTGTTGCGACAGGAGACAGTAAACTAGCAAGCTTTAACGTGTCGTAAGGGCATGCTTGAACGCACAACCCGCAACGGATGCAAGCCGATTCAAATTCACCTTCAGGTAACGCGCCAGGAGGTCGAATCGGTACGCCTTTAGTTTCTCGCGCTTGGCTTTGCATTGACTGCAAGCCAAGAACACAAGCCGCAGCACCAACACCAGCCGCAGTGCGTGCGGTGTCACGCAGGAATCGTCGCCGACTTTGCGAGACTTTTGATTGAGAGGATTTCATTATTATATTCCTCAACTACGCTCTAATTGCTCTTAAATAAGTTAAGCATAAATAGCGTTAAAAAGGCGGTCTCCCCATACCCCATAAGAGGTAACTCCAACCTGTCTTGATTAAAATCAACTCGTTGCAGATACCCAGTTCACATTTTGGTGAAATGGCTTTATTTCGATCAATATACCCAAGTGACTTCAAGATGCTGGACTCAGAGCGTTGTCATTGATTCGAGGTCAAGGAAAACAACTTGGAACGGCGAGTTCTTTCCAAGTTGTTTGAAGCAGAGATCGAGTCAATGACCCCCTCCCTAAGGGCACTCTTTGCAAATAGTAAGGACCTTGGCTTATATACTTTGTTGTTGATTCTTGATTTAGACCCACTAGACCTTTAAATCGCCGCCGCATCTACAAACCAAGTCATTCTCGCGGAACCAAGCATCTCAAGGTTACTTGGGTATGCAACTTCACCATTATTCCCCATAAAGGTGAAGTTCTTTAGTATAAAAATTCAACACAAAATCACTCTCATTGGTGTTTTCAATGATAATTCACTATAAAAAGTTGAAATAAGCACTCGATAACCCACTAAATTAAAAGCGATTTAGCCTATAAAGTTCAAAAAATGCTATTCAAAACAGAATTCTCTCGTTAGATTGAAGTTAATTCCAAAAAACTACAAAGGAGAGAAGCATGGAAATTATCGTTCGTCCAACCGCTGTTGAAGACGCTGCTGCGCTAGTCGAAATTTATTCACAACCAAAAGCACAACGTGAAACCCTGCAACTCCCTAAGCCATCTGTCGCTATGTGGGTCGAACGGTTATCGAAGATACCAGCAGGTGTGTATAGCTATGTCGCAGAGATCGATGGCAAAGTAGTCGGAAATATAGGCTTTCATCACTCACAGCGTCCAAGAACATCACATACCGCATCATTTGGTATTGGTGTTCATGATAAGTACCACGGTTTAGGGGTTGGCAGCGCATTGATCAGCACGGTCACCGAGTTGGCGGATAATTGGTTGAATGTAAGACGCATACATATTGAAGTAAACTCAGACAATGAGGCAGCCATTGGCTTGTACAAAAAACATGGCTTCGAGATAGAAGGCGAGTTTGTCGATGCATCTTTTCGTGATGGTGAGTTTATAAATACTTACAGTATGGCTCGCATCAAAAAACCGAAAAACTAACCAACACTAACGATAAACCTCCCAAAGCACCAATACCCAAGTAACCTAAAGGTGCTTGGGTATAACGCAGCAATTTCCTGGGAGTTTTTATTTACTGGTGAGAACCTAAATCGAGCTCATCGAGGGCGCGTTTGGTGAGTGATTCCGTATAGGGATTAATTTTCCAGTGCTCTGGACTCCATCCTTTCACAAATCGTTGAAAATCAGCCCAAGCAAGTGCGAACAATGGTCGCCATTCTTGCTCGACGACGTTGTTATCAAGGTCGGGCTGGTAGTGATTCAGCGCATTCGTTAACGCAGAAAAATAGTTATCTAACACCCAAGACTCCATCTCAGTACACTGACTCGGCTCGATTGCACTGCTCATAAACAACGCAACATCTTTCATCGCACAGCCATGCCCCACGTACTGGAAATCTACCGCTGCCGCCGCTGAGCCTTGTTCGTTAAAGCAAAAGTTTGCCAGCTTGGCATCACCATGCACTAAGGTTTGAAACCGAGCCTGACGCAACGTTTGGTCAATGCTCTCCGCGCGTTGCTTGAGCCTACTATCTTGTAACGCAACCAATTCATCCGGTCGCGTTTGCAAATGCCAGTAGGTTCCGGTTTGCCAAAGTTCATCATGGCAAACCCCAATATGGCGCGCATGAAAGTTGGCTAACCACGTCAAGCAAGCTTTTAACTGACCTTTGGTCGCGTCTTTGACGACGTTTGGATAACCCGCCAGAGCCAGATCTTCCATCACAATCAACCACTCTGTTTCATTCTGAAAGCACTTCAATCCTTGTGGAATTCGACAACGTTCATCAACAGGCTGGCTGAAGTGCTGATACCAACTCACTTCAACTTGATAAGAATGCAGTTTACGTTGATGCGAGCGGTCTGTATTCCACCCTCTCGGATGTTGTGACGGTCTTGGTAATTTGACGTGTTTTACGATAACGGAACGGTCTGGAAAAGTCAGTCGAACTAACTCCCCATAACCGCCCCATAAAGATTGAATCACATCGATGTGATCTAAAGTGCCAAGCGCTAGCTCGTCACCGATGTTCTGATAAAGCGGATTATTCATTGGCTCCATTACGCGAGTAAATGTGCCCATTCAGGGTGCGTTGCCATGTATTTAATCACGTATGGGCAAACGGGTACAATGCGATAACCTTGCGCTTCGATCTCTGGTAAAACAGCTTCCATCATCACTTTGCCATACCCCTTCCCTCTTACTTCTTCAGGAATAAGCGTTGAAATGATATGCATATCTTGCTCATCGAGCTTATAAACCACTTTCGCTTTGTGGTTTTCCTCCAAATCGACCCATAAAATTTGGCTTGTTGTGTCTTGTGTCACTTTCTGCATTATCCGTGCCCCACTTTTCACTTGTGCTTTATTGAAACTCGCTATGCGACTGCATAGAATGATATCCACGCAATAGTCTAGTAATTTAGTATTACCATAACATAGCGCGAAACGTCTTCTCACATTAGGTACGACAATAATAATGAGAAATATGATGACGAGTGCAAGGGACAATCGTTCGTCTCAGCCAAGCAAAAATGCACCTGAACGTCAGGCAACAACATTAAACAGCACTGATGCAATGGCAATGGTGGAGCACGGTAGTGAAGTGACATTGAATGTTACGACGCCCGTGGGGACTAAGTTCATCACCACCAGCACCTTTATGGGCTGTCATTCCAACAATACCGCGCTAATTGAGATCCCAAATATCTCCGATGACGATTTAAAGTTTTATTTTCAAGAGGGATTTTGGATTAACGTGAAAGCTTATTCACACCGTGGTGAAGGCGCTGTTATTCCTTTTCGAGCACAACTTCAACATCGCCTTGGAGACCCATATCCACTCTTAGTTTTAGGCTTGCCAAATACCATGCAGGTCTACCAATTGAGAAAAGAAGTGCGATATGAAGTGAACTTACGCTCTCGACTCCAGTTTGAACAATTCCGTGCAGAGTGCGAAATTCGAGATCTATCAAAAAGCGGTTGTCGCTTTGTGACTTCACCGATGAGCCGAACACTTCAAGTTGGTGATCTTGTCACGTTGGATATCGCGATGCCCGGGAATGGGCGTATGCTCGCACCACTCAAAGGGCGAATCTGTAACTTACAGAAATCCACACATTATGCGCGATATGGCATGGAGTTTGATGACTTCGGCAAAGCAAATGCAAAGAACCTATTGAGCCATCTTAAATTTGATGGCACGAAACTGAAGCTGAAGGGATAACCCTCCTCAGCCCCCAAAACAAAAAGGCACCGATAGTCGGTGCCTTTTGCTTTTCTGCTCAAATTACAATTTGAAGAAGCTTAATTGCTCTTTTTGCTTTTCCGCCAATTTAGACAGCTCGCTGCTTGCACTTGCACTTTGGCTAATACCAGCAACGTTCTGGTTGACCAGTTCAGACATATTGACCACATTACGGTTGATGTCTTGAGTCACCTGAGATTGTTGTTCTGCCGCCGTTGCAACTTGTGTATTTGAGTCGTTGATGTCTGCAACAGACTCTGTAATTCCCACCAACGCTTGGTTCGCTTGATGAGCCAACTCGTTGTTGCGAGACAACATATCTAAGCTCACTTGCATGCTGTCATTCGCCAAACCCGATTGCGCTTGCAGTTCTTCAATGATGGATTGGATCTCTTGTGTTGATTTCTGAGTGCGAGCAGCCAGCATACGAACCTCATCCGCTACGACCGCAAAACCACGTCCGGATTCACCTGCACGAGCGGCTTCAATCGCAGCATTCAGCGCTAACAAATTCGTTTGTTCTGATACACCGCGAATCACCTCAACCACGTTGCTGATTTGCTCAGACTGAGTTTGAAGACGCTGAACCACCTGAGCTGCATCGTTCAGTGCTTCTGACATCTGTTCACTAGCGTGTGCACTCTCTTTGAAAATGGACAAGCCCGACTTCGCCAAGCCATCAGCTTCACGTGCCGTGGAGTCTGCTGCTGTTGCATTACTGCTTACATTGTCTGCGGTACTTGCCAATTCATTGACTGCCGACGCGACTTGTTCAATCTCGATCAACTCTTGTTGCGCGTTAGCTTCTGCTTGAGTCATCACAGCAGCCAGTTCGGTTGACGCCGAAGCAACCTCTTCACTGATACGCATCAATTGATCTACGGTGCTACGCAATTGTTCTGCGGTTAGGTTTACATCTTGGCTTAGTTTCGCCATTTCGTTTTCACCATCCGCTTCCGCACGCACGTTCAGATTACCCTGGGCAAGCTGACGCATCACACCTTGTAGATTGATGATTGGTGTCACTATCTTGCCAGACAGTAACCATGCACCGATAAGCGTTAGGGCAAACACTGACAGAATCGTGAACGTCGCATTGTCTTGCACACGTAGGTTTTGACGTTCACTTTCTGCCATGCTTTCTGCAGCAACTTCATTAACACGCTTAGACAACGCATTCATTACTGTAACCATGTCGTTACCTGCACGGCGGTATTGAGTGATCATCTCCTCACGCTGATCTGCGCTGAGTAAACCTTGATCGTATTTTGTCACAGCATCAATCACTCGATGTGCTTGCTCGATATATGCGCTTACTTTCTCACGCACATCGTTAGTTTGCGAATGGTAAGCTGGGTTCGCACCAATTTGACTTACCTTATTGTCTATCTCTTTTGCGATGTTGTTGAGCTCATTGATGTAATTTGTACGACGCTCAGGGATGTACATGGCGTAAATGCCGTTAATTCGAAGGGGATAAACCAAGTTGTCGATTTCTGACAATAGGTCTTTGTACAGAATGACAGACTCGCTATTCTCCGTACTGCGTTTTAACTCTACTTGCAGCTCATTACGTGTGAACCACAGAGCAATAACCACTGCTAACGCCGTTGCCAAAACTGGCAAAAGTACCTGCATTCTGACTGACAGGTTTTTTAATAATTTCTGCATTTCCGAACCAATAAAAAAAATAAAAGACGTGAGGGCACGTCAAGTTTTGTAAAATGGGCGGGAATGTTATAGATATCAGTAACTTTCAGCCAACAAATTATGTTTATCGTATTGATAAGCAAGCTCAATAAAATGCTGGAATTATGGATAAAAAAATCCCCAAGCCTTCGCTTAGGGATTCTCGTAATATCAATTGGCGCGGATTGCTTATAGTTTAAAGAAGCTCAATTGCTCTTTCTGTTTCTCGGCAAGGTGAGAAAGCTCTGTACTTGCGCTCGCGCTTTGGCTGATGCCTGCTACGTTTTGGTTTACCAGTTCAGACATGTTAACCACGTTACGGTTGATGTCTTGAGTTACTTGAGATTGCTCTTCTGCGGCAGTCGCCACTTGCGTGTTTGAATCGTTAATGTTTGCAACAGACTCTGTAATGCCAATCAACGCATCGTTCGCTTGTTGTGTCAGCTCGTTATTGCGGTTAAGCATTTCTAGGCTCACCTGCATGCTGTCGTTTGCAAGACCAGACTGCGCTTGAAGCTCTTCAATAATTGATGAGATTTCTTGCGTTGAGTCTTGAGTGCGCGCTGCCAGCATACGAACTTCGTCTGCTACGACAGCAAAACCACGACCAGATTCACCAGCACGTGCAGCTTCGATCGCTGCGTTCAGTGCGAGAAGGTTAGTTTGCTCAGATACGCCACGAATCACTTCAATCACATCGTTGATTTGAACAGACTGCTCTTTTAGGCGCAATACCACTTGTGCTGCATCGTTCAGTGCTTGAGACATCTGCTCGCTTGCTTGAGCGCTCTCTTGGAAGATCGACAAGCCAGACTGTGCTAGACCATCAGCTTCACGCGCAGTCGCATCTGCAGATGTCGCGTTATCACTCACATTGTTTGCTGTGCTTGCTAGCTCGTTAACCGCTGATGCAACTTGCTCGATTTCAGCCAATTCTTGTTGAGCATTCGCTTCAGCTTGCGTCATTACCGCTGCAAGTTCTGTTGAAGCAGACGCCACTTCTTCACTGATGCGCATCAATTGATCAACCGTATCGTGAAGCTGTTTCGCTGTTTGGTTTACGTCTTTGCTTAGCTGAGAAATTTCGTTGTCGCCATCAATGTCTGCACGCACTGACAGGTCACCACCTGCTAGCTTACGCATCACTTCTTGCAGTTTTTGGATTGGCGTAACAATCATGCCAGATAGGAACCAAGCACCCAGCAAAGAGAACGCAAATACCGCAATCACAGAGATCATTGCATTGTTTTGTACGCGAGTATGCTCACGAGCGCTTGCTGCAGTTGCTTCAGTCGCAATCTCATTCACACGTTGTGATAGTGCGTTGATGGTTGCCACCATTTCGTTACCAACACGGCGGTAACCTGAGATGAAGTTTGTGTATTCGCTATCAGAAACCAGACCACGATCATGACGGTTGAAGAACTCTACAGCACGTGTTGAGTAATCAATGTATGCATCGATGCTTTGACGTACTTTTTGCGCTTCTTTACTGAACGTGCCGCGCTCATCAACAAGATCAAGATCGATATCAATCGCTTTCGCGCCTGACTTTAGATCAGCAAGGAATGCATCACGACGAGAAGCATCGTAGATCGCGTAAACCGCGCTTATGCGCAATGGGTAAACTTGGTCATCGATTTTCGCTAATGTGTCTTTATAGAACACAAGAGAATCGGAGTTAGAAGCAACCAATTCTTGCTCTGCTTCTAGGTTGTTTTGAGTGATCCACAATGTAATAAACAGAGTGATCGCGGTGAATAAAACTGGAACCAAAACTTGCGTACGTACCGACAAGTTTTTCAGTGATAGCTGCATGAGTAACCTCAGGTATTTGAGTGTTGGCTTCCTTGCGATGGGATTATTCCCAGACGAATAAACAAGGAGGCAAATACTAGAGGTAGATCACACTTTTGTCCAGAACGAAAAGCCACCAATTTCATAACTTTATCGACAATATCCCGTCAAGTGCGACGGGATATTGTCGTTATGACAAGTTATGAAAATTTGTACGCTTTTCTATCAGTTTTTATGTTAATAAGCGCCTATTTTCTCAACGCATTGAGCTTAGCTTGTGCCAAACCAAAAATAGTATCGATTGGGTATGTGCCTTCATCTGTTGCTTCGCCCGCCGCTTTGCCAGTGAACAGCTCAACAGCCTCAGTAACATGGTCGATTGCCCAGATATGGAAGTCCCCTTTCTCTACCGCTTTAACAATGTCAGAACGAAGCATCAGGTTATGTACGTTTGAGCGCGGAATAATCACCCCTTGTCCATCGTGACGACCTTTAATTTCGCACACATCGTAGAAACCTTCGATCTTCTCATTTACCCCACCGATAGGCTGTGCTTCACCAAATTGGTTCATCGAACCTGTGATAGCAATGTCCTGACGGTTTGGCTGCTTCGAGAATGCCGATACTACCGCACAGAACTCCGCCATACTCGCACTGTCACCGTCAACACCACCATATGATTGCTCGAAAGTAATCGTGGTTGTCAGTGGAACACGTGCCGTCTTACCAAATACAGACGATAGATAAGCCGACAGAATCATCACACCTTTCGAGTGAATGCTGCCGCCAAGATCAACGCTTCGCTCGATATCAATCACGTCGCCATCGCCATAACAAGTAGTCGCTGTAATTCGGTTAGGTGCACCGAACATGTGATCGCTGGTGCTCAGCACTGACAATGCATTTACCTGCCCTACCGCAGAACCTTCGGTATGGATCAAAGTCGTGCCGTTGACAAAGGTTTCCATCACGCTGTCTTGCAAACGACTCACTCGCATTTCCTGATTACTCAGCGCCTCTTCTACGTGCCCGATACGAATCATATTGGAGTTCGCTTGGCGAGCCACGTAGTTAGACTCACGTAATAGGTTTGCAATGTTGGCAGAGTGCAGTGAAATCTTCGTCTGGTCACCAGACAAACGAGAGCTGTATTCAATGATGCGTGCGATGGCTTTCTTATCGCAATGCAGCATATTATTGTCATTCACCACGCTTGAAATAAAGCGTGCATATTGTAGTTCTGAATCCGGTGTACGCTTCATCTCATCTTCGAAATCAGCTGTAACACGGAATAGTTCACCAAATTCTGGATCGTAGTGCTGTAGCAATTGGTAAGTGCGGTAATCACCAAACAAGATGATCTTGATATCCAATGGAATCGGTTCAGGATCAAGCGAAACCGCCCCAGTCAACGTCACCTCTTTCTCTAGCGAAGTGAAGCTCAATTGGCGAGAACGCAATGCGCGCTTCAACCCATCCCACACATAAGGTTGCTCAAGCACCTTTTGTGCATCCATCAGCAGCACACCACCGTTCGCTTTGTGTAAGCTACCAGCTCGAATCAAAGAAAAGTCCGTGAACACGGTACCTTTGAACGTCGCCGTTTCAATTGAGCCAAACAGTGAGTGATAGTTTGGGTTTTCTTCCACCACAATAGGGAATTCACAATCTTTACGACTCACCAACACGTTTACTTTGTAGCGGCGTGGGAGCTTCTTATCTAAAGATGCTGTTGCAATCTCACCTTGCTCTCCACTCTGCTCCAAGAAGATCTCTGCATTTTCAACAATGTCTTTTTGCAGATCGGTCAGGTACGTTTTGATTTCTGGGTACTCTGCATAATCCAATTTCAATTGCTTAATGAAATGGGTGATCACATCCAGAGTCACGTCATCGTTGAGCTTTTTGATCTTCTCACTGAACGTGTCTTCCCACTCGGTCAACTCGCGAACCATGTTGCGCAGGCTGATTTCCAATTCATCAATGCTGCTGCCGAAATACTCTTGTTCTTTCTTACTTAACTCATCGAAAGATTCTTCGGTGTGCAGATCTTCACCGTTCATCGCCACAAATTGGTAGTCGCCTTGTGCCGTAATCGTTAGACTAATGCCCTTCTCTTTGGCTTCTTTACTGATACTGTCTAACTCTGATTGCTGCTTATTCGCCAATTGGTTTTTTAGGCGATCGGCACGGCTATAGTACATCTCGTTATCGAAGGCGAGTGGCAATGCGTTAAGCAATTTGCCCATCAGCTTTTCGATATCCACTTTCAGCTTATTACCAATGCCACAAGGCAGCTTAAGCACTTTCGGTATACGCGTATCTTCAAAGTTCGCAACGTAACACCAATCAAACAGTGCCGCAGCATCATGTTGATGACGGTTTAAATAGCGCAGGATCATCGTGCGCTTACCTAGACCATTCTGACCTATGGCGTAGATGTTGTACCCTTTCTCCTTGATTGACATAGCAAACTCAACCGCTTTTTGTGCGCGCTCTTGTCCAACAATTTCGTCAATCGGAGGTAATTCCTTGGTCGACTTACATGGCATATTCTCTAACTCAGCTACAGAATACAGCTGTTTAGCTTCCAATCTTTGTACTGCCATACTTGCCTCCTTTTCTTATTGTCTTTACCTCAGTGTAGAGATTATTTGTTTAAATTTAAGTGATTTATCTTCCACCCCGGTTCGTTTGCACATTTTACGAGCAGCTGTTCTAAGTTTAAAATGCTAATAAGTCGCACTTGCAATTGATAATTAATTTCATTTAATATCTACCCAAATCGAATTTTGTGGAGACGAAGATGAATATTGAGCAATGCTGGATGCGCTACTTGAAAGCAGAGCAATTGATGGAGCAAGGTCACTGGCCTGAAGCCCATCGTCTGTACGAAGATGTGCTCAACCATTTGCCAAATCACATTCACTCCGCTCTTGAAAATGAACAAACTAAGCCATGCCAGTTCGTATGTTTAGTGAGTGGTTTACGCGATGCCAGCGTGGCGCAATCTGAAATCCTAAACAAACTAGGAATGCAGCAAGAAGCGTTCTCGGCTCTTAATCAATCTTATGCGCTACTCCAGTTTTTACAGCTAGAAAGCCACGATTTAATTGGTCGAGTGAGCCAGATGCTCAGCAAACACAGTGAAGATTTGTTGGCTCATATGGCAGCGTTTTGCTCTGCTCAGAGAAATGCAGAGTGGATGATAGAACTCGATCATGTCACTCGTGCTCATGAGCAGTTCTTGTATTTACAAACCATGAGTTCTGCAGAAACCGGAGCGACTCAGCTATATAATTGATCGTTCAAGATAATTGATCATTTGAGCGATAAGGCATAGGAATTTGCCACGGCAAGGCGACAGCATAAAAGTAATAACAACTCGATACACAAGGAAACGTGATGTCCACACAAACCATTCTTTCGGTGAGTAACCTATCTGTCAGTTTTACGACAAACGATGGTATCGTCGATGCAGTAAAGAAGGTGAGCTTTGATCTCAAAGCTGGTGAAACACTGTCTATCGTAGGCGAATCCGGCTCAGGAAAATCAGTATCAACCAATGCGTTGATGAAACTACTGCCAGACAATGCCATTTTGCACTCAGATTCTTCTATCTTCTTCGAAGGCGAGTCCATACTAGATAAAACCGAACGTCAGATGCAGAGCATCCGCGGCGATCGTATTGGCATGATCTTCCAAGAGCCGATGACTTCACTCAACCCTTACATGCGCGTTGGTATTCAAGTGGCAGAAGCCATTATGTGTCATCGTCCTGTAAGTAAAAAACAAGCCAAAGCAAAAGTACTTGAACTGTTCGATTTGGTGCATCTACCAAATCCTCAACAAGCTTATGATAAGTACCCGCACGAATTTTCAGGCGGCCAGTTGCAACGCATCATGATTGCCATGGCATTGATCAACGAACCAGATATCCTGATTGCTGATGAGCCAACCACTGCGCTCGATGTCACCGTCCAAGCAGAAGTGCTTTATCTGATTAAAGAGATTCAAGCCAAGATGGGCATGGCGATCCTATTTATCACTCATGACTTAGGCGTTGTGAAGCACTTTGCAGACCGAGTATTAGTCATGTGTAAAGGTGAAGTCGTCGAAGAGGGCATCACTGAAGCGCTCTTCTCAGACCCGCAACATGATTACACTAAGATGTTGATTAATTCGATTCCAAAAGGCAGCAAAGACCCAATTGAAGAAGATGCGACTGAACTGCTAAAAGCCGATGACATCCGCGTTAAGTTTCTTGTTAAACCTCACTTCATTGCGAGTAAAAATGAATACTTTGAAGCCGTGAAAGGCATCTCCTTAGCGTTAAAACAAGGAGAGACCCTAGGTATCGTTGGCGAGTCTGGCTCCGGCAAATCGACCCTTGGTCGTGCATTGATTGGCTTACTGCCGTCAACGGGTAAAATTCAGTTCAAAGGGCAAGACCTAGCGCTTCTGACGGACAAAGAACGCTTTGCGCTGAAGAAAGACGTGCAGATGGTTTTCCAAGACCCATACGGTTCGCTTTCGCCTCGTATGACCATTGGCGAAATCATTACTGAAGGACTAACCGTTCATCAACCTCAAATGAACAAAGCGGAACGAATGCAAAAGGCGCGTGATGTGCTGCGTGAAGTGCGTCTAGATCCAGCATCTATTAACCGTTACCCACACGAGTTTTCTGGCGGTCAGCGTCAACGTATTGCGATTGCGCGCGCGTTGATTCTTGAGCCTTCTTTCATTTTGCTTGACGAGCCAACCTCAGCTCTCGACCGCTCTGTTCAGTTAACCGTCATTGATTTGCTAAAAGATCTGCAGAAAAAGCACAATATTGGCTACCTCTTTATCAGCCATGACCTTTCTGTCGTTAAAGCACTCTCTGATCGTGTATTGGTCATGCAAAAGGGTGAGGTAATGGAGCAAGGGACTGCGGAAGAGATCTTCCATAACCCGAAAAGTGATTACACTAGAAAGCTGATTGATGCCTCATTTGATCTTGAAAACAATGAAAATCAACATGATGCTGCTTAGATTAATCACAGTTTCATATTCATACACTAGGATTAAAGCATGGTGAAATTTTCGCCATAACTACGAAAATGGTATAGCTGCCATTCGGTTTGGCCGCCGAGACTGGTTGGTTCAAAGTTAGGCTTAGTCACCCTAACTATCAAATTGAGTTCCCCCAACCATGAAAAATGCCGCGAATGATTTCGCGGCATTTTTTTATTGTGTTTCAGATGGTATCTCCCACCTGACTGGCTGCTAGCCTCTGACGCCAAGGAAAACAACTTAGCGTCAGGTCGTTAGCCTTTAAATATCGAGTGCAGTAATGCCCATGTTATGTAACGCAAACGCGTAAACATCCGTGGTCAGGTCGATTTGTTTACTCAAAGGCATACCCGCGCCATGTCCAGCGTTAACATCAATACGAATCAATACTGGATTGTCTCCCTGATGCTTGTCTTGCAACTCTGCGATGAATTTGTATGAGTGTGCAGGTACCACACGGTCATCGTGGTCTGCGGTCGTGACAAGCGTCGCAGGGTACGACACACCCTCTTTCACGTTGTGTACGGGTGAATAACCGAGTAGATACTTGAACATAGCCTCTGTTTGCTCTGACGTGCCGTAGTCGTACTTCCAGCCTTCACCAGACGTAAAGGTGTGGTAGCGAAGCATATCCAATACACCAACCGCAGGAATCGCGACTTTAAACAGCTCTGGACGTTGAGTCATACACGCACCAACTAACAAGCCGCCATTTGAGCCCCCACGAATCGCAAGACGCTCTGAACTGGTGTAGTTCTTCTCAATCAAATATTCCGCTGCGGCAATAAAGTCATCAAACACATTTTGCTTTTGTTGTTGAGTACCTGCATTGTGCCAAGCTTTGCCATACTCACCGCCACCACGCATGTTTGCCACCGCGTAGATGCCGCCCAGTTCTAGCCAGTTCGCAACATTTCCCGAGAAGATCGGCGTCAAACTGATATTAAAACCACCGTAGCCATACAGCATGGTTGGTGCGCTACCATCGAGTTTGGTGCCTTTTTTGTAAGAGATGATCATCGGTACTTGCGTGCCATCTTTCGAGGTATAGAACACTTGTTGAGATTCGTATTCTTGACGGTCAAACGGCGCTTTTGATTCTTGGTAAAGCGCTGAACCACCACTTTCTACATCAAAAGAGAAGATGGTTGGAGGGGTCACGTAGTTAGTAAAAGTATAATAAAGCGTCTTGTCTTCTGCTTTTCCTTGTAAGCCATATACGGTGCCTTGATCGGGTAGAGTGACTTCGCGTACCAACTCCCCCTGATAAGTAAACTGCTGAACCTTGGAGAGAACATCAACCATGTAAGTGGCAAACAAATAACCACCACCTTTGCTGATATCCAGTGGTTGTTCCTGCTCGGCTATGATCTCTGTCCATTGTTGAGATTGAGTGTTGTAGCCAACCACCTTGCCGTTTGGCGCATCCAAATTGGTGTAAAAGATCAATGTGTCATCTTGGTTATCGATAAGATAAGTGTCACCTTCGACAGTATCTTGAAGCGTACTAACTGCTTGCTCTTCTGAAGTAAGATCGACATAAAACAGTCTGTTTCCTGATGTCGATTCTGCACCAGTGATAATCAAGAAACGATCATCTTTGGTTGTCACTCCTCCTACATAACGGTGCTTTTGTGACTCCAATGCACCAAAGATCACTTTGTCTTCAGATTGTGATGTGCCTAGCTCATGGTAGTAAAGCTTGTGCTGCTCAGTGCGCGCTGAAAGCTCACTGCCTTTTGGTTTGTCATAACTTGCATAATAAAAGCCTTTGTTGCCAAGCCAAGAAATCGTAGTGAACTTAGCATCTACGATTTCAGGCTCAAGTTGCTCTTTCGTTTCGACGTCAATGACAAAGATCTTACGCCAATCACTACCACCCTCAGAAATTGAATAGGCGACAAGAGTGTCGTCATTAGAGAACTTCACTTCCCCAAGCGATGTCGTTCCTTCCTCTGAAAACGTGTTTGGATCGAGAAAGATTTCCGCTTCTTCATCCCCTTTACGGCGGTATAAAACGCTCTGGTTTTGCAAACCGTCATTTTTATAGAAGTAGGTATAGTCACCATGAACAAAAGGTTGAGAATACTTTTCATAGTTCTGACTGTTCGCCACTAGTTCACGAATTTGTTGACGGAAAGGAATCTGACCTAAGTAATCGAAGGTGATTGAGTTTTGTCCTGAAACCCACTCTGCGGTTTCTTGGCTCAAATCGTCTTCCAGCCAACGATATGGGTCTGCGATGTCGTGACCAAAATAAGTGTCGACGACAGAATCTTTACGAGTTTTTGGGTAATGCATAACGTCCGTGTTACTCCATTTGAAGTTAAGTGTTTAGTTTTATTATTTTATTGAGATTTATTCTCAATACCTACCTTAGGGTTCAGGTACAGAATTTCAACCAATAGATTGAAACATTTCTTATATTTATGAACCGACTAAAAGTAATGTGAGATAGTGAGATATCGCTCTCGAATGTGTTCTATTAAAAGCTTCACTTTGTTAGGCGGTTGACGAGTAAAAGGGTAAACCGCGTAGATACCTAGCTTTTTACCAACCAATTCTGGGAAGATATCCACCAACTCCCCACTACGAATGTCATGATAAACCAAGCAACGCGGTACGTAGGCAATGCCGTGCCCACCCAAAGCTGCTTTTCGTAATGCGGTAGCGTTATCTGTCGAGAAACATCCAGAAACTCTAACGATGTAATCGCCATCTTTGCCTTTGAACTGCCAATCCGTTGCCCCCGTGGTTTGATAGGCGTATTGCAAGCAGTTGTGTGTCGTCAGATCGATCGGTTCGATCGGTTTACCATGTTTAGCAATGTAAGAAGGAGAAGCACATACTACCCATTGAGAGTCCAGAATATGTCTCGCAATCAGACTGGAATCTTCCAAGTAACCGGTACGAATTACCAAGTCAAAACCACCAGCAACCAAGTCGACAAAGCGGTTATCAAGCGACATATCCACTGTTAAACCAGGATGCATATTACAAAACTCTGCAACCGCGTCCGCTAGAATCAAATCACCGGAGATAGTCGGCACCGACATTTTAATATGACCACTGACATTCTCACCAAAGCCTGAAACTGCATCCATAGCCTCCTGAGTGGCTTGCTTCA
Organism: Vibrio sp. SCSIO 43155; assembly: GCF_023716605.1. Classification (NCBI taxonomy): domain Bacteria; kingdom Pseudomonadati; phylum Pseudomonadota; class Gammaproteobacteria; order Vibrionales; family Vibrionaceae; genus Vibrio; species Vibrio sp. SCSIO 43155. The sequence continues at coordinate 1,840,283 of NZ_CP071853.1, forward strand.
CATTTTTAGCACTATGTAACAAAACCTTTCCCGCTTCGGTCAGGGTCAATTTACGCGTTGTTCGATATAATAGCTGAGCGCCAATTTCTTCTTCCAATCGAGCAATTCTTTTACTAACTACCGAATTTGTAAGGTTATTTTCTTCAGCCACCTTACTAAAGCTGCCCATTTCTACTACCTGAGAGAATAGGATTAGGTCGTCTGCACGCATCGATTATGTCACTTTTGGAATAAATTAATTTCATTATTTCCCTATATCTATAAAAAATAAAGGGGTAAATTCACGCCAAATTAACAAAACCATTACAACAAAAATCATCTCTACAGCATAAAGCCGTTCGAGAAGTCAGCGTACGAGGATGTACCAATGAGTGAAACCCTACTTGCCCTTGTGGCGTTTTCGCCAATTGTTGTCGCCGCCATATTATTGGTTGGTCTCAACTGGCCTGCTAAAAAAGCTATGCCTGTTGCGTTCGGTCTAACCGTCGCTATCGCCCTAATGTTTTGGGATATGTCAGCTACTCGCGTACTGGCCTCTGTATTCCAAGGGTTAGGAATTACTGTCTCTGTTCTATGGATCGTGTTCGGTGCCATCTTCTTGCTCAACACTTTAAAACATACCGGAGCAATCACGACTATCCGCAATGGATTTACTGATATTTCGGCAGACCGTCGAGTGCAAGCCATCATCATCGCTTGGTGTTTTGGTTCATTCATTGAGGGTGCATCGGGGTTCGGTACACCTGCAGCTATCGCAGCACCACTATTGGTTGCGATTGGTTTCCCTGCTCTTGCAGCGGTCTTGATGGGCATGATGATCCAATCAACACCAGTATCATTTGGCGCGGTTGGTACACCAATCATCGTGGGTGTGAATAAAGGTCTAGATACACACAACATTGGTGAAGCACTTGTCGCACACGGTTCAACGTGGGATGCCTACCTGCAACAAATCACCGCAAGTGTGGCAATGATTCACGCGACCGTTGGCACGCTAATTCCTGTACTAATGGCAATGATGCTGACTCGCTTCTTCGGTAAAAACAAGAGCTGGAGCGAAGGTCTAGACATTCTGCCATTTGCACTATTTGCTGGTGTTGCTTTCACCGTTCCTTACGCACTTACAGGCGTGTTCTTGGGTGCAGAGTTCCCATCACTCATTGGTGGTCTAGTGGGTCTAGCCATTGTGGTTACCGCGGCGAAGAAAGGCTTCCTTGTTCCAAAAACAAAATGGGATTTCGAAAGCGAAGATAAATGGCCAGCAGAATGGCTCGGCTCTCTAAAGATCAATCTGGATGACAACCCAGGCAAACCAATGAGTCTGACCAAAGCATGGGCTCCATACGTACTACTAGCGATTATCCTCGTAGCAAGCCGTGTGAGCCCTGAGTTCAAAGGTCTACTTAAGAGCGTAAGCCTTTCGTTTGGTAATATTCTTGGCGAGACAGGCATCAGCACAGCGATTCAACCTCTATACCTTCCTGGTGGCATCCTAGTCTTCGTAGCATTGCTTGCGGTTCTTCTACAAGGTGGTGGTGCGAAATCATTGGGTAAAGCGTTTGGCGAATCGAGTAAGACGTTAATTGGTGCAGGTTTTGTTCTTGTGTTCACCATTCCTATGGTTCGCATCTTCATTAACTCAGGTGTCAACGGTGCAGATCTCGCAAGTATGCCAGTAACCACGGCAAACTTCGCAGCAGACCTAGTTGGCTCAGCATTCCCGGCGTTGAGTGCTACCGTTGGTGCCCTTGGTGCATTCATCGCCGGCTCTAACACAGTGTCGAACATGATGTTCAGCCAATTCCAGTTCGAAGTAGCACAGACACTGACCATCTCAAGTGCCATTGTCGTGGCTCTACAAGCGGTAGGCGCAGCTGCGGGTAACATGATTGCTATCCACAACGTGGTTGCTGCATCCGCAACCGTTGGCCTGTTAGGACGCGAAGGTGCAACGCTACGTAAGACGGTAATTCCAACGTTCTACTACCTCGTGGTAACTGGCATCATCGGTCTGATTCTAATTTACGGTTTCCAAATCACCGACGCTTTAATGAATTAATAATAAATGCAGGGCTTCCCCCGCCCTGCTCTTTCTCTGGTACATCGGTCTGCACTACTACCCCGACACTTTTGGTGTGGCTTGCTGCATCAATCCCCCGACCGATGTACCAGTCTTTTTCAGTGCAGATAATTGATTGTTCAGTGTATGGAATCCACCACAGCTCAATCACTTATCTATACTCTATTCTGACGTCGACTGCCGAAAGGATGGCAGTCAGTGGAACACTGACAGAGCAGGTGCTCATTGACTCAGGACGCAATCTTAGAATAACAGCCAGGACACACTATTATGATTATCTCTGCTTCTACAGATTACCGCGCTGCTGCGAAAGCCAAGCTGCCTCCATTTCTTTTCCATTACATTGATGGTGGTTCATACGACGAGCGCACGCTGAAACGCAACACCGATGATTTAGGTGATGTTGCGTTGCGACAACGTGTTCTGCGTGACATGAGCGATCTAAGCCTAGAGACTGAGATCTTCGGTGAGAAACTTGCTATGCCAATCGCACTTGCTCCTGTTGGTCTTACTGGTATGTACGCAAGACGTGGCGAAGTACAAGCCGCGAAAGCCGCAGAAAAGAAAGGCATTCCTTTCACCATGTCAACGGTATCCGTTTGTCCTATTGAAGAAGTCGCACCTGCGATCGAACGCCCAATGTGGTTCCAACTGTATGTTCTAAAAGACCGAGGCTTTATGAAGAACGTACTTGAGCGCGCGAAAGCGGCAGGTGTAACGACACTGGTTTTCACCGTAGATATGCCAGTTCCAGGTGCTCGTTACCGTGACATGCACTCTGGTATGAGTGGTCCAAATGCGGCGATGCGCCGAGTATTCCAAGCCATGCGCCATCCAAGCTGGGCACTGGATGTCGGTGTATTAGGTAAACCTCACGACTTAGGGAACATTTCTACTTACCGTGGCGAACCAACGAAGCTGGAAGATTACATTGGCTGGCTCGGTGCAAACTTTGATCCTTCGATTTCTTGGAAAGATCTAGAGTGGATTCGTGACTTTTGGGACGGACCAATGGTCATCAAAGGCATCCTAGACGAAGAAGATGCAAAAGACGCAGTTCGCTTCGGTGCAGACGGTATCGTTGTATCCAACCACGGTGGGCGTCAACTTGACGGTGTCCTTTCGACAGCGAAAGCTCTGCCTAGCATCGCAGATGCAGTAAAAGGTGACCTAAAGATTTTCGTCGACTCCGGTATCCGCACTGGTCTGGATGTCGTTCGTATGTTGGCGCTTGGTGCTGACTGTACGTTGCTTGGTCGCTCTTTTGTTTACGCCCTAGCGGCACAAGGCGGTGCGGGTGTTGAAAACTTGCTTGATTTGTATGACAAAGAGATGCGCGTAGCGATGACACTCACTGGCGCAAAAACTATCGCCGATCTGTCGCGTGATTCTTTGGTGAAGATTCCATAGACCTTGCCGACTCTCCCCCTAACAAAAAAGCGAGCTCAATGAGCTCGCTTTTTTTAGAAATTTGAATTAGCGGACGTGATGTTCGTATTCAATCACCACTTGGTTGCCTTCAATAAAAACGTTACGAATGTCGCCGTCTACGGTCACTCTGTTTTGTAAGTAAACCGAACCAGAACCCGATACATCGCGTTCGGTCATTGATGGGATAACTTGTCCGGGACGAACGTGCAATTGCTCACATAACTGCTTAACAAAGCCCAAAGTCAACGGTGCGTTACCGCGTAACAACGAAGAGAACTCATGTAGACTTAAACCTAGACGTTTTGCCATCTCCATTTGGGTAAGGTGCATTTTTGCTTTTTGCGACATCCAAATGTCGTAGAGCGCATTTCGGTCTAGCTCTGTAAATTCCATGGTTCATCTCCGCATTTCAAAGTGACCTTAAAGTCTCATATTTAAATGTGATAAATGTTAGCGATGAGTCAAAGAACCTACAATTGATGGTTCGTATGGTAGTGCTTATCTTTCAATCTACGAGTTCTATCACATCTCATAGGTTGATTTACTCATACTTTACATTTCGTCATACCTATCATCATCTTGAATTAATATAAAAGTCATTAATGCCAATGTAAACAGCAAAACATCCCTGTTACAACACAACGAGACTTTGTCACTTTCGTTCCGCCTCATCATTTTTCTAGGGCGAATTGGTAAATTCTGCTACCTTTCCCCCATTGTTCTATAAAAAGAAACTTTACTTATGCCACAGTGGTTTACAGAACTTCAAACTTACGTCATGGCTAACCACCAAGATTGGAGCAGCAGCGTTTTATTTATCACGATAGCCAGCTTCTTTGCTTGGATTGCTTGGCGTGTCTTGCATTCGCGCCTCGCGATTCTTGTAGAGAAAACCCCCTTCCATTGGGATGACCTTTTATTAGAAGCGTTAAAAACCCCCGTCAGCACACTCATTTGGTGTTGGCCCGCTACGGTATCAATCGGCATTGTTTTGCAAAGTGAGTTAGGCAACGAGTTCAACTGGCTTAGCACACTCAAACTCATCCTAGTGATCAGCATATTAGTTTGGATAGTGATGCGTCTTATCACTAATGTTGAAGACTATGTACTGGAACAGAAAACTCGTGATGAAACCACGGTGCAAGCGATCGCCAAAGTCGCGCGCCTGTTCTTCATCGTGATTGGTGTGCTTACCGTCATGCAAGCATTCGGGCTTAGCCTTTCTGGTTTGCTAACCTTTGGTGGCGTCGGTGGTTTGATTGTCGGTTTAGCAGCAAAAGACTTACTGTCCAACTTCTTTGGCGGCTTAATGATTTACTTCGATCGCCCATTTAAAGTTGGCGATTGGATTCGCTCGCCAGATCGTAAAATCGAAGGCACTGTTGAACGTATTGGATGGCGCATGACCAGTATCCGTACTTTCGATAAAAGACCGCTCTATGTACCAAACTCAGTGTTCAGCAATATCGTCGTAGAAAACCCATCGCGCATGCTAAATAGACGCATCTTTGAAACGATAGGATTACGTTATGATGATGCAGAAAAAGTACCCGTCATCATCGATGCAGTACGTGAAATGCTACAAAACCACAAAGATATTGATACGCGCCAAACTCTGATTGTGAACTTTGATTCGTTTGGAGCTTCCTCACTAAACTTCTTCATTTACACCTTCACTAAAACGGTGAACTGGGTGCGTTACCATGAAGTGAAGCAAGATGTGTTACTGCAAGTAATGGCGATCATTAAAGAACACGAAGCGGACATCGCATTCCCAACTCAAACGCTCAAACTCGATCCAATTCAAATGGCGAAAGCACAAGCTCAAGAAGAGCAAGGCTACTAGCGATGCAGACTGCCGTCATCTAACGATGGCTTATCGAATAAGGACCAAGCCCCGGACGTTATGCTGGGGCTTTCTTTTTATCTATAGGACAAGTTCGAGCAAGTATTGTTAAAAAGCGTAGGAATTGGATAAGCTAGCTTCAAGCTCAAACGAATGAACAGGACAGCGCAGTGAATTTAAGACAATTGGAAGTCTTTTACGCCATCATGCAAACCGGAACCGTTTCTGGTGCCGCGCGCTTATTGCATGTATCGCAACCCAATGTCACTCGGGTACTTGCCCACACGGAACAACAACTTAGCTTTGCCCTGTTTGAGCGCGTCAAAGGCCGCTTAGTACCGACCCAAGAAGCCAAAGCCCTATTACCAGAAGCCGAGAAAGTCTACCAACAGCTTGGGCTATTTCGTTCCCTCACCAGTAAAGTGAAACAAGGCACTCAGCACTTGAGAGTCGGAGCACCTCCTGTCTTAGCTTCCCAACTGCTTGCTCCAACGGTTGCTGCACTGTCGAAGCAACAAGGCATCTCATTTGAACTATTAACGGCAAACCGTGATGAGCTGTGTTCAGGCTTACTTAAGCACGAATTGGATGTGGCGATTGCCTTCGGTGAAGAAGCGCCACCCGCAATTTTGAGTGAGGTGTTACTCAAGCAACAACTTGTTCTGATTGCGCCAAAAGAAGCGCTCAGTTCAACTGAGGACTCGGTATCGTTTGATGATTTGATTCAGCACGAATTGCCAATCATCGGCTTGGACAGTCGAGACCCACTCGGTTTGTTGCTTCATCAAACACTCTCGGCACGCGACGAACATTATCACCACGCTATCACAGTACGCAGTTACGCCGCTGCTGCTGAACTGGTCAAACACCATGCCGGCTTTGCGATTGTCGACCCATGGACAGCAAAACAGTATCAAGATGATGAATCGGTAAGCGTGCGCTCACTTTCTCCTGCGCTGTCATTTTCAATCTCTATCATGTTTGCGGAACATACACCGCAATCCATTTCGACCAAGCTTTTTATTGATTCACTTAAGCGACATGTGAATCAGTAAGTTAGCACTCACCTTACCCTATAACCTCAAGTTATAGACGCACAACAAATAGGCATTCGGCTTCCCTCTTCAAACTGGCTACATTGTTTGAAAACGCCATTACTTGAACGTATTGGTTAAAAACGTCTTGTTTGAAAACGTACTGTTTAAAAACATACAGAATGACAGAGGGAACCATCATGCAAATTGCTCAACCTTACTTACTTTTTCTTGGTGACGTCACCGATCCATTAGCCGCAAAAACTGCGCGCGGTATCCATCAATGGCGCCCAGAGATTTGCTTAGGGCAGCTTCGTCTTACGTCAGAAACCGTTTCATTAGGTTTAACCGATATGACGCTGCAACAGGCTCAGCAGCAAGGCGCAAAAACGCTCGTCATCGGCACAGCAAACCCTGGTGGTGTTATTCCTGAATCATGGCAAGCGACGTTACTAGAAGCGGCGGAAATGGGGTTTGAAATCGCCTCAGGTATGCACCAACGTCTTTCTGAATTCGCTCCTTTAGATGACTTACAACAACGTGGCTTAACCAAGTTACACGATGTACGCCATTACGGTGCCTCGCTCAAAGTGGGTAATGGTAAAGCGCGCTCGGGGAAACGCTTACTAACGGTTGGCACCGACTGCTCGGTTGGCAAGATGTTCTCTGCCCTCGCGATTGAGAAAGCTTTACAGCAATCTGGTTGTAACGCTGAGTTCAAAGCCACAGGTCAAACGGGCATCTTAGTCGCGGGCAGTGGTATTTCGATTGATGCGGTTGTCGCGGACTTTATCTCTGGTGCAGTGGAAGCCATTAGCCCTGAGTTTACTGACCACGAATGGGACATCATTGAAGGGCAAGGTTCACTGTTCAATCCCTCTTTTGCGGGCGTGAGTTTAGGCTTGCTTCACGGCGCACAAGCGGACGCTTTGGTATTGTGTCACGAGATCGGTCGCCCACACATTCGCAACCTTCCTCATGCGAAATTGCCAACGATTGAACAAACCATCGAGGCAAATTTACAAGCAGCACGTTTAACAAACCCTGACACACAACTTGTTGGAATCTGCTTGAATACCTCTGCAATCAGTGAAGATGATGCCGCACAGCTTTGCCAAGAATGGACGGAGAAATACCAAGTGCCCGTAACCGATCCTGTGCGTTTTGGCGTAGAGCAAATTGCTCAACAGATTATTGCGATTTAAGTTGCGATTTAAGGATTGTAGACGCGATGAAAATTCATGTAGAGCCCGTCACCATTGCAATGGCGACGCCTTTCCGTATATCCCGTGGCAGCCGAACCGAATGTCACGTGGTGCGCGTAACCGTAGAACAAAATGGCATCAGTGCCCAAGGTGAATGTACGCCTTACCCTCGTTACGGCGAGTCGGTGGAATCGGTAATCAAAGCCATTTCTCAAGCCGCTCATGAACTGCAAGGTTTGTTTGCCAAAGGTGACGCGAACATAGTCTCCCTCAGAGAAAAACTACAAACTCTTCTCCCTGCCGGTGCGGCACGTAATGCGCTCGACTGCGCGATGTGGAACTTACAAGCCAAACTCGCAGGCAAGCAACATGCCCAAGATCTATTTGAATTGCCAACATCGATTGTTACTGCGATGACCGTGTCGATTAACACGCCAGAGGCAATGGCAAACCAGACCCGCAACTACATCGAACAAGGCGCAAAACTACTTAAAGTGAAGCTCGATGGCGAACAAGTGATTGAACGTGTTCGCACAGTTCGTGAAGCGGCAGGCGATACGATGATCGTGCTGGATGCAAACGAAGCATGGCAAGAGCTGGATTTAGACGCCACGTTTGCCGCGTTAACGCCACTGAATATTGCGATGATTGAGCAGCCTTTACCCTCGAATGACGATGACAAGCTAAAAGACATTTCGCACCCAATTCCACTTTGTGCCGATGAAAGTTGCCATACACGCCAACAATTGCATGAATTGGTAGGCAAATACGAAATGGTCAACATCAAACTCGACAAGACGGGTGGTCTTACCGAAGCCTTATTGCTTGCAGAAGAAGCGAAACACCTTGGTTTTACCTTGATGTCCGGTTGCATGTTAGGCACTTCATTGGCGATGCGTGCAGCGCTACCCATCGCGGTCCAATCGAAAGTGGTTGATTTAGATGGTCCGATTTTACTGGGTCAGGATATTGAGCCCGCTTTGGTATATCGAGAAGGAGAAATCGTTCTGTAAAGAAGCGATGATAACCCCATCACCGATTTCATGACCTAGATTAAAAAACAATCACCATCAGCATGAAATAAGTCACATAAATTACGAGGTTATTACGGCATGCTAACACGGTAGTAACCTCTAATGCGCTTTTTCAGCAAGGTGGTGGTTGTATGTATAGAGTCATCCGAAAAATGACATGGAAGACGAACAGGCGGTAAACCCGCCCTACTCCAATGCAGTTCGTACCTGATATCAGGTTTGCTTTGGAACCGTTGATTTGCCGATAACGGCTCACTCGGTTTCGCACGTCATTTGCAAGGAGGCTCTATGCCTATCAATAAGATCCGCAACGTCGCCTTTGTCGGTCAAACGGGTACCGGCAAAACCACACTGATAGAAAAACTGCTCTACACCTGCCAAGCCACTAGCCATTTAGGGTGTGTGGAAAAAGGCGATACGGTGACCGATTTCGACCAACAATCCATCCAATATCAACACAGTATCGAAGCCACACCAGTCGCACTAAGTTGGAACAAACACCGACTCAATATCATCGACACCCCCGGACAAAATGAATTACTCGGACGCACACTCAGCGTGTTCCCTGCCGTTGAAACTTCCGCGTTGATCATCGACCCACAAATGCCTATCAACCAAACTTCTGACCGCTTGTTCGCCTTTGCTAAAGAGCAGCAAAAGTGCCAGATGATCATCATCAACAAGCTCGACAATCACGGCAACCAACTTGAAGCCGTGATGGAAAATATCATCGAGCACTTTGGTGATAATTGCTTACCAATCAACTTACCTTCAGCCGATGCTCAATCGGTGGTGGATTGCTATTTCGAACCAGAGATCGAACGCGACACTTTGCTCGCTAAAGTCGAAGAAGCGCATGAAACCTTGATAGACCAAGTGATTGAAGTCGATGAAGAGCTGATGGAACTGTATCTCGAACAAGGCTCAGAACTGACAGCAGAACAGCTGCATGATCCGTTTGAAGAAGCATTGAGAACCGGACACGTAATTCCCATCTGCTTTGTGTCGTCCGAAACAGGCGCGGGGGTAGAACTGCTGCTGAGAACTCTCGCGGAAATCATGCCGATGCCAAATGAAGGCAACCCACCGCTGTTGGAGAAAAACGGCAAGAAGGTCAAAGTAAACTGTGAAGCACTTGAGCACAGCGTGGCGCATGTGTACAAGATCAGCGTCGATCCTTACATGGGTAAACTCGCTTATTTGCGTGTTTACCAAGGTGAAATCAACGCAGGCAGCCAACTCTACATTGGTGAAAGCAACAAAGCGTTCAAAGTTGGTCATCTTTACCAGTTGCAAGGCAAAGACAGAACGGAGATCCCAAGGGCGCTTGCCGGCGATTTCTGTGTGCTCGCCAAAGTGGATGAGTTGGAATTTGATTCCATTGTTCATGACTCTCATGAAGAAGATGGCGTACAACTCAAAACCCTCAACTTCCCAGATTCGATGTACTCACTGTGCCTCAAGCCCGTTAAGCGTGGCGACGAGCAAAAGCTTGGGGATGTGCTGAATAAAATCGCCAGCGAAGATCCTTCTCTTCGAATCGAACATCGTGCACGCACCAATGAAACCATCATCAGCGGTCAGGGTGAATTCCACCTCAAAGTAGCGCTTGAGAAAATGTCTGCAGTCTACAAACTGGAAGTGGAAACCAGCCAGCCAAGCGTCGAATACTTTGAGACCATAACCAAACCAGCAGAAGGCCACTATCGTCATAAGAAACAAAGCGGCGGCGCGGGTCAATTTGGTGAGGTGCAATTAAAAGTACGCCCACTCGAACGCGGTGCGGGCTTCAAGTTCATTAATAAAGTGGTTGGCGGCGCGATTCCTACTGCACTCATCCCAGCAGTGGAAAAAGGCATTGTTCAGGCATTGGAAGAAGGGGCGATTTCTGGTAACCCAATCAAAGATGTCGAAGTGACCGTTTACGATGGTAAATACCATTCGGTTGACTCGAAAGAAATCGCGTTTGTCATCGCAGGTAAGAAAGCCTTCTTAGATGCGATCAACAACGCAGACCCGATTGTGCTCGAACCGATTGTTCAAATGGAGCTTCATATTCCAACCGCGAATGTGGGGGATGTATCCGGCGATTTATCTGGTAATCGTGGGCTGATTGAAGGCACAGAACCTATCGATGCGAACTTCACTATGTTAAGAGCCAAGTCTCCGGTCAACGAGTTGCAAGATTATGCTCGTCGTCTGCGCTCAATTACTGGCGGTGAAGGCAGTTTTAACATGACACTCAGCCATTACGAACCAGCGCCACCAGCAGTACAAAAACAGGTCTGCAACGAAGCGACGCAGCAAAGCTAAGACTTGACACATTTCACTTCACCAACAAAAAACGCCCTCGAAACTTGAGGGCGTTGTTGTATTCAGTTGAGGTCTATTTGTCTAACGACATACCAATATGTTCAAGCTTGGATTGGAACTGTTCAACACTGTCGGCTTTATAGGTAGGAGAACCGTTAAAATAGCGCGGCTTTTCTGGCAACATCGCGTTCTTGAGTTCTTGTTCCTGATCGACATTGTCATGGTACACCGTTACACGGTTTGGGATATCCTGCTTCATAAATGCCATTTTGGTTCTCCTTTGTTAAGACGAATCTTAAGCGTAGAACTGAACAAAAAATGCGCAAAAACTCATCATTAAAAATTTGATCTTCTAGACAATATTAGGATCTATTGACCTTTCGAACTTGGCTCTTGGATCTGATAGAGGCGGCGTTCATTCTCTGCGCAAGTAGTCTCACAGTTACACACTTTGTCAACGCCGACGTTATTCAAGCCACCGCAACTGCCTTGAATGCGTTTATTGTGAAAGATCACGCCCAGTGACATCAACAAAATGATGGCTAAGAACCCAAGAAAAGTGAACAACCAAACCATTACTTCACCTCTTTCACGTAAGAAGAAACCAATGCTTTAAGTTTAGTTGGGCGCAACGTCATGAGTGTGTTTTTTGATTGAGATTGAGGATTGATCAATAGCGAAGGCGCTTTTTTGCTACCACAGCCACCGCAACCACCTTTTTTGACGTGATTGGTCGAAGGGCGACCTTGCGTCGCAACCGTTAATGGCGATCTAGGCACACCCATTACATCATCCAGTGAACTGCGAGTCGATAGCTTAAAGACTTGTTTACCACTGCTCAAAAGCTTACCAAGCGCACGTTCCCCAATGTTGCGAACCAACACTGCATCCACATGATATTCTTGCAAAGATTGAATAAGTTGAGATTTTGCTTTACACCCAGCTTGTGGCATAGAAGCAATATTAGCTAGGTTTTTCAACAGCCCTTCCGTGTCGGAATAAATCGCAATGTATGGGGCTTTTACAAAATGATTGGCGACACGTTCGCCGTCATTCGGAATAGCGTAAATCATGAGTTTGACTCCTGGTCAGGAAAAACAAGTGCATGACCCTCAACTAGGCTTTTCGCGACTTTAAAACGCGCGCTTTTAACCGTATTACCAAAGGTCTGGCGAGAGACTCCCATTTGGTCGGCAGCTTGCTGCTGGCTCAATCCTTCCAGATCGGCTAATCGCAATGCCTCTAGTTCTTCTGGCAATATGTTGACTTTCTCCAGCTCATAAAACGGTACGCCATTGGGCTTAAAACAATGGTGTGCTGCACGTCCACATATGCGTCTTTCTATTTTTGGTCTCGCCATCACATCCTCTCTACAAAACGCCTTAACCTTACGCTCGTTTATGGCATATGCCAATTATAGTTTTTAGCATATGCCAATATCTTAGTTTGCAAAAATCGTATTTATGGCGAAATATTCGTTAGACATCTAATAATAATGCAACAGTACATACAAACCACCATACGATTCATTGACATGAGTCGATAAAAAACCTTTCATTTCTGTGGCTATTTTCATCAAAAATTCACCAACACTTTCACGCTCATTAATAAACAAAGCTATAATTCACCTAACACATTAGTTTGAACACTAATGATTAATTAGTTACCCTAAGTGAGCAATTTAGAGAAAGGAAACTCAATATGACGTACAAAACTCCCTTACTACTAGCGATTGGTGCGCTAGCAGCGACCAACGCAAACGCAAGTGAGTGTGGAACGGTTACCATTGCAGATATGAACTGGAACTCTGCAACACTGATTGCCAACGTGGACCGTTTTATTCTTGAGCACGGCTACGGCTGTGATGCCGAACTCATCCCTGGCGACACCATGCCAACTGGCACCTCAATGATCGAAAAAGGACAGCCCGATGTGGCACCAGAGCTTTGGAGTAACAGCCTTAAAGATGCACTAGATAAAGGTGTTGAAGAAAAGCGCCTACGCTATGCAGGTAAAGCACTCGTCGATGGCGGTGAAGAAGGTTTCTGGATCCCTGCCTACCTTGTTAAACAATACCCTGAAATGAAAACCATCGAAGGTGTGAAAAAACACGCGAAGCTGTTCTCTCATCCAGAAGACAAAGCAAAATCGGCATTTTACAGCTGCCCAGCTGGTTGGAACTGTCAAATCAGCGCCGGTAACCTTTTCAAAGCGATGGACCTTGCCGGATCAGGCTTTGATATTATCGACCCAGGGTCAAGTGCAGGTCTGTCTGGCTCAATAGCAAAAGCCTACGAACGTGAAGAAGCCTGGTTTGGTTACTACTGGGCACCAACTGCGGTTCTCGGTAAGTACGATATGGTGAAAGTGGATTTCGGTAGCGGCGTTGATGAGAAAGAATTTGTCAGCTGTACGACACAAGCTGATTGCGAAAATCCAAAACCAACCATGTACCCACCTTCACCGGTTCACACCATTACGACTGAAGAGTTTGCTTCACGCTCTCCGGCTGCATACAACTACTTCACTAAACGTGGTTTCACCAATGCAGACATGAACCAATTGCTGGCTTGGATGGAAGACAACCAAGCGGACGGTGAAGAAACCATGTTCCATTTCCTAGAAAACTACCCACAGATCTGGACCGCATGGGTTCCTCAAGACGTAGCTAAAAAAGTGCAAGGTGCACTGTAAGACTTAGACGTTTCGTAAATGGTATAGGAATACCAAAATTGTTGTATGCCGAGGCTCATTTGGGTCTCGGCAAGAAAAGGAAGTAAACATGTCTGACTCGAATTGGCTTAGCGAATTCCCAGAAATGGATCGCTCAGATCTCAGAGCCATCCGCAAAACCTTAGATGGTGCCTACCGCGATTTCTCTCGCGAATATGGCGACCTTATTGAATCATTCTTCGATCCTCTTCTCTCATTTCTCGTTTGGTTCGAAAAACTCCTCATTTCTACACCATGGATGATCATCCTTGGTGTATGTACCGCGTTGGTTTATGCCGCAAGCCGATCGTGGAAACTGGCTGTCGCGTGTTTCGTGTCATTAATCCTGATTGGGTACTTTGGCATGTGGGAAGACACGATGCGGACGCTCAGCATCATCACGGTGTGTACCATGCTCGCCATTGCGCTCGGCATTCCTATCGGTATTGCCATGGCTCGCTCCAATCGCGTGCAATCCGTCGTGACACCACTGCTCGACGTGATGCAAACCATGCCCGCGTTCGTCTATCTGATTCCGGTCGTTATGCTCCTTGGTATCGGTAAGATCCCAGGTTTGATTGCTGTTGTGATCTACGCGATTCCACCAGTCATTCGTTTAACCAACTTAGGCATTCGACTCGTAGATAAGGAAGTTCTTGAAGCCGCCACCGCCTTTGGTGCAAGTAACAAGCAACGCTTAATCGGCGTACAATTACCTTTGGCAATGCCAACCATTATGGCCGGTATCAACCAAACCATCATGATGGCACTTTCTATGGTTGTTATCGCTTCTATGATTGGCGTTAAAGGCTTAGGTCAGCCAGTATTAAAATCAATCACCAACCAGTATTTCACCCTTGGTCTGCTTAACGGCCTAGCAATTGTGGCACTGGCGATTTTGTTTGACCGAGCGTCGCAAGCTTACGCGAAGCGAACCCAAGCACACTTAGGAGATCTGAAACATGACTAAGCCACTTATTGAAATTAGCGGGCTGTATAAGATCTTCGGACCAAAGCCAAAAACAGTGATTGAGCGAGTAAAACAAGGTCAGAGCAAAGACCAAATTCTGGCTGATACGGGTCATACCGTTGGTTTAAAAGACATCAATCTGCAAATTAACAAAGGCGAAATCTTCGTTATTATGGGGCTATCTGGCTCTGGTAAGTCGACCATGATTCGCCACTTCAACCGTTTAATTGACCCAACCATGGGGCAAATCTTAGTTGAAGGCGTCGACGTAATGCAGCTGTCACCAAAAGAGCTAGAAGAGTTTCGCCGCCATAAAATGTCGATGGTATTTCAACGCTTCGGTCTTTTGCCCCATCGTACTGTGGTTGACAACGTAGCTTACGGCTTGGAAATCCAAGGCATCAAAAAAGAAGCGCGTCTTGCGAAAGCCAATGAATGGTTGGAGACAGTTGGTCTGAAAGGTTACGAGAACCAATACCCTGCGCAGCTTTCTGGTGGTCAGCAACAACGTGTAGGCTTGGCTCGTGCACTGGCGACTGACGCCGAGATCCTATTGATGGATGAAGCGTTCTCGGCACTCGATCCTCTGATCCGTAGCGAAATGCAAGATCAGCTGATTGAACTGCAAGAGAAGCTACATAAGACCATTATCTTTATCACTCACGATTTGGATGAAGCGCTTCGCTTGGGTGACCGTATCGCTATTTTGAAAGATGGCGAATTAGTACAACAAGGTTCTCCAGACGAGATTCTGCTCCACCCTGCCGATGAATATGTAGAGGCCTTCGTGAAGGACGTAAACCGAGCACGCGCTCTGACGGTTGAAACCGTGATGCAGCCACCAGCTTATCGCATTGCAGCGACAACCATTGAAGAAGCCCTTGTTGAGATGAAACGCGTGAAACAAGACTACGCGTACCACGTGACCGATGATGGCTATCAAGGAGTGGTTACCAAAGAGAGCTTGCTAGATGCTGCGAAAACCAATGCAGCACAAGAGCTGGCAGAAGAGATCTACGAAGAAGTGCCTGTTGTCTCTCCTGATTCCGTAATTGAAGAAGTACTTCCAGACACCATGTCTTGTGACTACTCACTGCCGGTTGTGGATGACGAAGGTAATCTGCAAGGTGAACTGGAACGTAGCGCCGTGGCTGAAATCTTTACTGATAATACCGAAGAGGAGTCTCCGTCAAAGGAGGTCAAAACACCACCCGCAATGGATAAAGCATCCTAATACGCAAAAGGCTCATCAGATGATGAGCCTTTTTTATCTGGTGGCGGTTTAAAAATTGCGCTACGAAAGTCAAAACATAAACACAAGGAACACAACCAACAGAAAAATACCAAAATAGCTGATGCGTATTCGCATCGCTTTCGACATTGGTTTGTGCGGACGCTTGCCTAAAGTGATAATCGACAGCCCGATATAACCGGTGCAATAACTCAATCTCCACAGGAAAATTTCGATAATAATAGAACGAACAATTGCTCGAAGAACGACTGTAACCAATTCTTCCATTTTCTTCTCCTATCCCTTTTATTTGCAAATCACTGACGTTAAAGATTTTTTCTTACAGAGGTCGTTCAATGGTTTGCTTTGTTCTGACGCAGGTTTAGGAAACAAGTCTATTATTATCACGGTATACCTAAGTGACCTTAGCATACATGCAACGAGATTACTTTGGTATATCAACTTGTTGATTTAGAGAGGAATAAAATGAAAAAGACACTATTAGCACTCACTGGTGCGGTCGTTATTCTAGCAGGCTGTCAGGATGAGAAACCAGCAGAGACAACTGCGGTTGACATTCCTCAGGCCTCAGAAGTTGAAAGCACCGTTGATGCAACACCGATTGAAGAAGAGCAAATGATCACGACAGATACCTTTGTAGATTCTGGTCACAATGCGCAAAATTCGCTGGATTGGAACGGCATTTACAAAGGCAAACTTCCTTGTGCAGATTGCGCGGGTATCGATACAACGCTAACCCTTAACGAAGACGGCACTTATACATTAGTAGAGCTGTATGAAGGCAAAGAAAGCGACCCAATCAAATCAGAAGGTAAGTTCACTTGGAATGAATCAGGCAACACCATTACATTGGTTGATGAGTCTGGTCCAAACCAGTACTTCGTTGGTGAAAACATGCTAATGAAGTTGGATATGAACGGCGAAAAAGCGACTGGCGAACTGGCTTCATTTTACAACCTGAGCAAGATGCCTTAATACGGTATAACCATTTAATCTAGTCCTGATAAAGACCAAATCCGAGCCTCCCCCGCTCGGATTTTGTTTTTTAAAGCTACCATTGATGACTGAAATTGTTAACGCACGCCACGTTAAATCAGCAGAATATTGACACTATGACTCGCTAATTTCCGAACAACTATTAATATTATCAGCTAGCTACTATGAGTAATCCAAAGCCTGTGTAAGTCGCTATAACCAGTATTTTTTACTTGCACACCGTGCACTTGTTGCGTTTTCGTCACTTCTTCGTAGCCAACAAATAGAGGCAAACAAACATATTGCTCGCGCAACTCTTTTTCTACGTTTAGTAGCGATTGTAAAACTTGTTCACTGGCTATAGCCTCATTAACTTTACTCCTCAAACTACACATTTGACTTTCATCAAAACTAAAACGTAGACCTGTTGCTATCAAAAGCCACTCAAATACACCATATTCAAACGGCGCTTCTATAACTTCTTCAATAAGCAGCAAATCAGCTTGGTGAGAAACTGATTCCGGAAAGCTAATATCATCGATAACAATAACCTCCAACTCTAAGCCTGTCGTTTGAATAACCTTGTGTAGCCATCTAGAATGTTGAATCAAGCTGGGTATTGTCCACACCGGTTCAGCAAGCACTACTTTTCCTTGTAGCAACGGCGGTGTAATTACAGAGCTTGATATCGGTTCATGCTCTTCAACATCTAAGCAAATGCTACCAACAGAGCTATCAGGATCATAAATTCGCTTTTGCATGCCAATATAATCAGCGAGTTGATGCCAATCTTTTTGCGTAAGTTTAGAATCAGCTCGCTTACGGTAAGTTAAATATGAAAATGCATTGATCTTCTCAACTTCAACAAGATCAGAGGTTTGGTTAAAACTCAACATATTCCATGTATTAGAATCACCATGAGATAATGTAATTTGATCCAAAAGTGCTCGAACTGAGAAATATTCTTTATGAACTTGGAGAGTGATACTTTGCTTATTCCAAGCACTGATATTAAACCTTCCTGTACCAATGTGATAACTTTTACCAGACTCGAAAAAAGAAACATCTCGACACAATATGGAAGCATGAGGGGTGGTAAGCATGTAAGGAAATAGCTTGTTTGGATATTTTAGGTGTATTTTTAAACAACTTGATGTCTCCGCAACCACACGGTCAATGCATTGCCAAAGTTCTTTAACTGGTCCATCGGCTTCCTTAAGCCTATTCAAGCTCCAAACGACATCTTGGATATTAAGAAGCTCACCGTCATGACGATAGATACCAGGTCTCAGCCATAGCGTCATCACCGTGCCTTCCATTTTCCAGGCATGTGCTAAGGAAGGCTCAACAACACCGTCGGAGTCTTGCGTCAACAAAACATCATAAACACTCTTAACGATGTGCAATTCAGTGTGTCTATATGTGCGAGTAGGATCGATGGTTGAAACCCAAGGGTATGAAGAGATAAGAACTGCATTCTTTGACTCATTTAGTTGGTTCACTTTTTCAGATGCTACGGTTAACGCTCTAACTGCAGTCTGACCAAACCAATCAATGAGTTTGGTTATGGAGCTCACCTTCCCCTTACCAAGCTCCTCAACCAAAAATTCGGTGATTGCTTGTTGAAGTGAAACAATGATATTTAAGCTATTCTGATTGCCTCTTCCAATCGCAGGCTGCCACTCAACCCAACCGTACATTGCAAGTTTTTTCATCACAATTGAAACATTGCGTCTGGAGGTAAAAATCACAACTTCCAACTCAGCCAACGTAACTCGATACTGTTGATATGGCTCAAAGTGTTTTAAAAGCAGCTCTAAATATCTAAGATTTACATCGACCACAAGGCTTCCCGAAACGTTATTCAAAATAAATAAAAATAGCGTAGGAAGTTTAACCAGAAAACTTCCTACGCTAGGTCTAAGCTAATGCATTTCTAAAATTAGAATTACTAACCATTACGCTAATGGCGATAACAATAAGCACTATTAAAAACGGTAGTTCATACCTACAGAGAAAACACTAATGTCGGCCTCAACGGTGGCTTTATCGTTTCCAGCTTTTGCAATTTCAAGCTCTGGTCTCATGTACTCCCATTCAACCTGTAATGCGAAATTTTTCGTAATCGCAAACTCAGCCCCTAAGCCATACATACCAGTGACAGTACTATCAGATAAGGTAGTGTACCCTGAGCTACCATTAATAACAGAATTACTTACTTTAAGCTCTGCGTTAAAATAAGAAAGGCCCGCTTTAGCAAAAAGGTTGAAACGATCTCCAATTGGTAATGTCGCTTTTGGTTGGATAGATAAAAACTTCATATCACCAACTGTCACAACCTTACCGTCTAATGCGTCATAACCACCAATAGCCCCTTCCAGAGAGATGTATTCGTTGAACTTGTATCCGCCAAATACCTTACCCGAAAGACTACTATCATCTTCCGGTTTAAGCTTCATGCTGGCATTCTGTCCTCCCTCACTGATTGATCCATGAACATCACCAAATGATGCTTGACCTACTGATGCACCAATGTATGGAGCTGCGTTTGCAACAGAACATGTTGCAAGGAGAGCGGTCATTAACCATGTTTTTTTTAACATTTTACTTCACTGCCTGTTTAATTATGTAGATTATGTTCAGCCCTTCCTTAAGCAAATTATGCTATCCATTTCGTTAGGTTTGAAAACCAAGTCGATATTAGTGAATAAAAAATCAATAAAACACGAAATAATTACCCGCTTTTTTTCTACTTTTCATAATTCAATACTTACAAACACTGCTGTTTAAGCCAGTTAGTCAACTTGATGATTTCAGGCTGGCGAGCACGATTCTTCTTATGTACAAAGTAAAAGCTATCCCCAGTTTCTAAGCCGTGAGAGGGGATATAAACCAAGTCTTGAGCCTTATCCCGTTCATTCAACATAAAGTCATTGGCAAACGTAATGCCTTGGTCATAGCGAGCAGCTTCGATAGCCAGCAGCATGTGACTGAAGTGCTGCATATCAATATCTTTTGGCAACTCAAACCCACCGGCTTTGCACCACTCTGACCAATCTTTACCGCGCTCACGATAGATAGAATCAGTCGAAAGAATCGGATAGTGCCAGAGTGCATTCGGCATTGGTTGGTCTTGAATTTCTTTCCAGATATTGAGGCTACATACCGGATACAAAGTCTCATCATATAAACGCACAGCCATGTAATTACGCTTAGGCTTCTGCACTGTGATAAAACAGTCACCAACGCTGTCGGTTTGTTCTGGATCTCCTGCAACCATGTTGAGCGTAAGATCAATTTCCGGATGCTGACGCTTGAAGTCCGCCAATCGTGGGATTAACCATTTCACCGCCAGCGAGCTGTAAATTGCCAAGCGTAGACTGCCCTTTTCGCCTTCACGCACTTTTTGACTCGCCATCGCAATGGCACTAATAGCAGGACTGATATCTTCAAGATAACGAAAGCCAGTATCCGAGAGCGATAACTTACGCCCCTGACGAATGAACAGGGCTTCACCAAGGTAGTCTTCTAATATACGAATCTGATGACTCACCGCACTTTGCGTCACGTTGAGCTCCTCTGCTGCAAGGGAAAAGCTCAAATTACGAGCAACGGATTCGAAACAGTGAACCGCTCTAAGAGGTGGCAATTTCATTATCTAAAAATCTCATACTTAAACTAATAAATATCATTTCACTTCATCCTATGACATCACCTACTCTTTGGCAAAGAATGAGGAGAGGAATAACGTGAAAGTCACATCTGTCGGCGCAGCCATGCTGCTATTAATTGTTGGTAACCTAATTGCGGTGCTCTCAGACGCTTTGATCAAAAGCGTCGGTAATGAGGTGCCGGTTTTTCAGTTTGTGTTTTACCGACAATTGTCAGCTGTGATGATGTTATTACCCGTGTACCTACTCACTAAACAAGCCCCATTAATGGAAGGCTTTAAATGGCATGCGGTTCGTGCGCACGTTTGGTTAACTGGTGCGATTTTTATGGTGTTTGCCATCTCATCAATGCCACTCGCGACCGCGAATGCGATCTTCTATGCCGCACCTTTAATCATGTTGCCACTGGCAGCCATCTTCTTTGGAGAGAAGCTTTCTGCACAATCTATTGCGGCAGCAGTGATGGGATTTGCAGGTGTACTTGTGATTATTCGTCCTGATCAGATTGATTGGGCGGCGCTATCGGCATTGGTAGTCGCAGTCACTTTGGCGATCAACAACCTGCTAATTCGGAAGTTACCGAAGAACCAATCCGTACCACACACACTTTTGATGACGAATCTAGCCGGTATGCCTGTATCACTCTTGTTGGTGTTTATCGAGGGCGAAGTATGGGATTGGAGCTCATTCCCTGTAGCAGCAGGTTCAAGCTTATTCATCATGATTTATGCAGCAACCTGCGTGTTGGCTTATCGCTCTATCGATAGCAACAAAATTGCTAGCGCAGAATACAGCGGCTTAATTGGTGCCGTGATCGTTGGTTTGATTTGGTTCGGTGAAGTGCCAGATATCTTTATGGCAATCGGCACGGTAATGATTGTCGTGCCTCTGATTTGGCTATCCAAACGAGAACGCCGCAAACAAAAGCAAGCGCAAGCCGCCAAACTCGCAGAAGAGCAACATCACCGAGCCCCTGCAGCGTAAGTATCTAAAAAGCCGAGCGTTCATCGCTCGGCTTTTGTATTTTAGTATCCGATATTCATGCTCGCTTCTGAAATTCGGTCTATGCACAGACATCAACACAACACCCGAATTGTCGTTGCCCTTAATTACTTGTAGAAGAGGTGATCTTACCTAGCCCGTACAGCGTGATTTCTCGCTCATTCATATTGTAGATATTGTCAGCCGATGCTGCGTTTATAGTGAAGTAGTAAAAGCCTTCTGGGTCGGGTAATCCCATTTTTCTGTAGTAATCAATGTATGGCTGATGATATTCGTGACCAACAGGAAAGTCTGTGGCAACGTCATCCCCAGCTCCCCAAGAATGCACTCCGATCGTCGCCCCACTTTCTATCGTTCTATTCACGCCAGCTACAAACAAATCTGTACCACCAGAGGCTATTTCTCCATCAGCAGCAATGTAAGAATCTAAATGGCTTGCACGTACTTGATAAGCGAGCTCTAGGTTTGCATCATCATCAGCAGAGCCATCAATACTAATAAACTTAAGTAGTTTAATCTCTGGGTGCTTTTTCATCATACGTTCAAATGCAACAGGTGACCCTTTACAAACGACCCCTTGTAATTCTGCCACATCCCCCTTAACTGCAAAGGACAGACTAGGTTCATCTGGAAACAGTTGATCTCCACATTGTGATACAAACAAATTAGGTGCATTAGCTGGAGTAGAAGAATGGCTTTGTCCTTCGATACCACAGCCTGTCAACGCAATCAGAATAATCATCGTCAGTGTTTGTTTTTTCATCACTACTCCAATAAAACATCATTCAATAAAGAGACAAATTTTAAACAAAAAAACAGCCTCTTCTATCGATGCTTACATACGCTTACAGACTCTCCCAACGCTCGTCTCGCAGTTAACGTCATCGAACTTGAAATTCAATGAAGCGTTGCCTGCTATAGTTAAAACAGTAAATAACAAAATTAAGGCAGTATTGAATTCATCATTACCTCTCGGAAACTCTCAACACTCGGGCTTTTTTGTGCAAGAAATCGCTCTTGATTCAATTCAGCGCTGCCACTTTTTTGAGGGTCTGCGCATGCAAATTGGTTTGAAAACCACACTTCAATTCCTTGTAATTACAACATGTTTGCTTCTTTCTTTACTGACTAGTTCCTCTAACGCTTCTCCGCTTAAGGTCGGGACTTACCCATGTCCTCCTTTTGTTATTGGTTCTGTTGACAGTGATTTGAACGGTCTCAGCATTGAATTATGGGAGCAAATTGCCAAAGAAATGAACGTCGAGTTTCGTTTTGAAAACCAACCTTTAGACGATCTACTCAACGCGATAGAAACAGAACAAATAGATATAGGTGTTTCATGTATTTCTATCACTCCAGAACGCGAACTGTTCGCTGATTTTTCTCATTCTTTCTACGAAACCCATCTCGCGATTGCGGTAAAAAACCAAGGCTATCTGCATACCTTGCAATCTATCTTTTTGAACCCGGCTTTGTGGCTCATCGTTGGTGCCATCATATTGGTAGCTGGCTTAGTCGGAGCATTTTTCTATGCGTTAGAAGAAGGGAAAAACGAAAAGCTATATTCAATGAAAAACAGAAGCGGTCGCTGGGTTGAAAGCTTTATTCTTGGCTTGCTGTTTATTACCCGAGGACCGTTTAACTACTTTGAATTTAAAAGCTTAACTGGGCGAATTGTGACGGTATTCATTGGTGTTTTCAGCATGCTTTTTATCGCCAGTATTACTGCTGTTTTGGCTAGCAAACTCACCCTTAGCCAAGGTTATTCACAAATCAAAGGTATCAATGATCTTGCCAATGTTGAAGTCGGTACCAAAACGACCACCACCTCTTCCTCGTTACTCACTAGCTTTGGCATTCGCCACAAAGACTATGCAGACATGACGGCGCTTTTAACTGCCTTAGACAAAGGTGAAGTCGAGGCGATTGTCGCGGATGATGTTGTGCTCAAATACATGATTGGCAGTAGCAGACTATCTGGGCAATTTGAGGATTTAGAAGTGTTGCCGTACCAACTAGAAAAACAGAACTATGGCTTCATCATCACAGAGAACAACCGTTATGAGGAAGAGATTAACCGCGCGCTGTTACAAATCCGTGAATCACGAAAGTGGCGTAAAACGTTGGTCGACTATTTCGCAGACAAGTAGTATTCACCACTATCTTCTAAAACGAAAAAAGCCCTTAAGTTCAATGAACAAAAGGGCTTATGTATTCAATCTAGTTGGCGATTATTGCGGTAGAACCACTTTACCATCTTGAATTGGGAAAGTTTTGCCTGCAGGTTTGCTCTTCATGCGCACAGTCGTTGGTGCACCTGCAATTTCATAAGTGACATCGTAACCTACTACTTTTTCTGAAGTAGTGTATTCAGTGTGACATTGTTTCTCTGTTGAAGTCACAACATCGCCCTTCTGCACATTGTCTTGAATTTCACGCCCCGCCATTGCACCGGCGATGGTTCCTGCCGCCGTTGCAATCACTTTGCCTGAACCACCACCGATTTGGTTACCTAGTGCAGCACCCGCCGCCGCACCGCCAACCGTGCCAAGGATCTTGTTGTTGTCTTTAGGTGCAACTTGATGCGTCACTACGACATCTTTACACACTTGATGTGGGTTCTTCACGGTTTCAGTTACCGCTTCAACAAGCGTAATGTTTGCTTCAGTTGGTGCAGGTGGCGTTTTGTCTTTACAGCCTGCCAGTACAGCAACCACTGCCGTCGCGATTGCGATAGATTTCATATTCATGGATTACTTCCCAGTACAGTTATCTTTGATTGGCGGTATAGTAAATCGTGAACTGTAATTCACATCAGGTAAAAACAAGCCCGAGGTCATTAGCAGGTTAAAAAACGGCGTTTTATAAACGGAATGTCAGGAGGTAATCTTGAAAAGGTCAATCGGAGCCAGATCACATCAATGCTGACTATGAATCGCCCAGCAACTACTAAGTCAGATTGAGCAAACTTTAAGCAACTACCATCCATCGAGTCCAAAAGGCGAGCAAAATCGATGCGAACATGACCCAAACCAGCGTCGCGGCTGTCAGTGTACCCACCAAGCTCAAGCGGTAGCTAAAGTAAAAGACAGACATCAGATACGCCGCATAAGGTATTAGAGAGTAGATACCGAACAGTGCGGTTTGGCGCAGTGCCTCCATATCTCGCTCGCTGCCCACAATAAAGTGCGCAATCAATGCGAAGGTCGGAAACAAAGGCACCAAACCTGCAATATAGAAGCTTTTTGATTTAGAGAGCATGGCAATGACGAGTACTGCCACCGCACCGAGTAACGATTTGAGAAAAAGACTGGTCATCAATATCTATCAAACCGTCTAAGCTAAACTCAAAAACAGCTCATCATCTGTCAGATATTTATGACGATGGCTTAGACTGCGTAAGTGCATAAACATAAAGTCAGGAAAACCTGGAGCAATGACGTTGTTTGGCTCCCAGAAGATGCCACCCACGAAAACGTAGCGGCCTTGCTTTTCATCATCATGCAAAGGGTTATTGATTGGTGTCGACAATTCAGCGCGGCATCCTTCAACTACACAGACGATTTGCCCTTTAAAAATGCCAATTACACGTTTAACAAGGTTCGCTTTTATTCCGCACTTCCATGCTTGGCGCGTTGCCCACTCATAACCGTGTTTGTTAATCGCTTTTTTCTGTAAATGCACAACCAAATTCATCGCTCATTCCCGAGTTGACCTTTGTTTGTACTATAACCAAATCGCCTTCTCGGTTTGCCGATTTTAATTTGTCGAAACCATAGAAGATAAAAATCAAGAAACGGGAGCTTTACAACAATTCGCCTTTTCCTTAACGAATTTTAGGATTTTTCTGACAATATAAAACAACTTCTGTTGCATAGAATGGCGTCATATTTATAAAAATAACGACAACAATAAGGTGACGTATGGCTTTTGATGACTATTGGAAGAAGGTTCGTGAAAAGCACTTAAAGAGTGCCAACTTAGAAGGGCTTATTGTTAAAAGAATACGAGCGAATACAGGCAGTAAGAGGCTCCCATATCGAACGAAGTGTGGCGCACTGTGTGAAATCAAGTACAACGAAGTGTGCGACAGTCAAAAAGAGTGATGATTCTGCACCACCCTTTTCTCAGTATTTCAACTTTACCGCCGATAAACACCGTTCTTACCGGACTACGCGTCAATAAGGTAGTTATCGCCTTCGTTTTCTAGGCGATCGATCAGTACACGACACTCATCGAGATCAAGCGGCTGCTCAAAACGACGCTTCAAATTCATCAAAAAGAAGATGTCTTCGCACATCGCTTTCTCTGGCTCATCGCTGATTTTCGCAACAGGTGAGCCATTGCATGACACCATTTTAATAACGATAGACAAAGGTTTGTACGCAACACCTTGTGCGTTCACGTAATCACCCATATCGTTCGCAAGCGACGTACCAATGCCAAAACTCACTTGAACACGACCTTGGAAGTGCTCACAAATATCTAGCGCTTGATCGAAGTTCAAACCATCGGTAAACACCAAGGTTTTCGTCATTGGATCGATGCCAAGCGATTGATAATGCATAATCATCTTTTCGCCCCATGTGTAAGGGCAGCCACTATCATGACGCACTCCCACATAAGCATTACTGAGCTCTTCATCAAAGTCTTTTAAGAACGCATCAATACCAATGGTATCCGTTAATGCAATGCCTAACGCGCCATTAAACATCTTTTGCCAACGCTGCAGTGCTACCTTTTGTGAATCACGAACATTCACGAGCGCTTGGTGCCCCATAAACCATTCGTGTGCCACTGTACCGATTGGCGTGAGATCGAGCTCTTTCGCCAAATGGTAGTTACTGGTTCCAGTTAGACTGTCAGGCAACTCTTCGCTCAGATACTGCAACATTGATCGCTGAGCTTGGAACGAGAAACGACGACGAGTCGACATATCAGCAAACTTAAAGTTGGTGATATTACGACGTTTCAGCTCTGCTTTAAGGAGACGAACCTTCTCTTCTAAAACCGATTGGAACTGCTCGACTGGGATCTCTGCCCAACGTGCACGGCTACGCACTTCGGACACAATACTCATGATGATGGTTTCGTAAAGAATGGTTTCTTTCCAAAGACCATTGATGGTAATGCGTAATTGGCTTGTGCCATCAGCCATGGTTTTCGTATTGAAAGAAACATCGCGTTGAGGGTTAAAACGAAACGCATGCAGTGCATCAACAAACTCAGGACTTAGATAAGGCGCAACACCTTTCATGTACTCAATTTCTTCTGCAGAGAAGGTGATATCTTGCAGTTTAAGTACTTCAGCTTTCACCTCTGGCAGCAATTCAGATAGGTCTTCTTCACTGCGCACGATGAATTTATAAGACACCATCGCATCGGGATAAAGCGCTGCAACAGCACTCATCATGTTCACTTTGTATACGTCAAAATCTAACGCACTTTGGATGATGCGAGACGAAAATAAATTGGTGGTCATTCGGAGCCCTTCTACACGCCCTTTTTCGTTTATACCCAAATTCCCTCAGCACGGTACAAACCGCATCTTATTGTTTTCCCGACAAAGTTGGGGGAAAGTTCTCAACAAGGCAAACTTGGGTATATAACTTGTTGTTACTAACTTAATTGCGTAAACAATAAACACCCACTTAGGGTTTGTCAACTTTTGTTACTAACCACTCATTTTTATAAGGTTTTTACGCACAAAATTCGGACAGTTATTGTGGATAACCTGAGCAGATAAGCACACCTTTGCTTAAAGAGGAACGCTAGACAACAATGAACACGTTTCTAACAATCGGTTACTTACCCATTGATTGACTACTTGTTATGCGCTAGATTACTTACAAATTATTCTCAGGACCAAATCATGATCGTAACCGTCGACATTATTCCATTCAGACTATCTGGCTGCGCCGATAAGGGGTTGGAAGTGTTGCTGATCAAGCGTTCGAACCCGGAACGTCCGTACCACGGTGTATGGGCCCTACCCGGCGGGTTTGTGTTTGATAAAGACATGACCCACGAAGGTGGACGCCCGGCGGACGAGAACTTTGAAGCAGCACGACGCCGTATCTGCCGCGAAAAAATCCATACCTACCCTCGTCACTTTAGTGAAGCCTTTGTCGATGGTGACCCAAAACGCGATCCTGAAGATTGGAGTCTGAACATCACTCACTACGCCTTGGTTGACCGTAACAACAAAGAGCAAATCGACAACGCTGGCGTTCCAGAATGTCATCTAAAGTGGTTCCCACTACAAGCAATCCTTGATGGCGAAGAGACCCTCGCTTTTGATCACCAAAAGATGATTGAAAAGGCATGGCAGAAGTTGCGCGCCTCTATCGAATACACCTCGGTCCTATTGTTCGCACTTGATAAAGAGTTTCTGGTTGCCGACATCATTGCCGCCTATCAAGAGTTCGGTATCGACATCAGTCGCATGACGATCAAACGACGCTTGATTGATTCTGGTGTACTCAAGCCAACCAACAAAGTCGCTTCCACTAACAAAGGTAAAGGCGGCAAACCAGCGATGGTCTACACCCTAGCAAGCGACGAAGTAACCTTTTTCCAAAACTGTTTGCGTGGCTAACGCAAGCATAAAGACAGACAAGGAGTCTGCCATGACAGTTCGAGTTAATTACCAAACCACAGCAGTGATCGACGTGGATCCTGAGAAAGGTTTCACCGAACTTTGCCCTGACGAACTGCCAGTCACTGGCGCATTAGAAATCGTTCCAGAACTACTAAAGAACCACGCGAAAGGTCGCTTAAAGCTCGTCAGCCGCGATTTGCATCCACCAAAAGCGGCGTGGGACGCAGAAACGCCAGCGAATATGCTTGAACCAGTAGGCTTACCTAACGTGGATATTAAGTGGAACCGCCATTGTGTGCTTGGCACTACGGGCGTTGAACTGTTGGACGGCCTACCTCCTGTTCTGGAGTACGATTTCCAAGTGAACAAAGGCATGGACCCAGACGCACATCCTTACGGTATCTTTTTCCACGACGTGGCTGATACCAAAACCACAGGTGCGAATGAGTTCCTCAAGTTCAACAACATCGATACAGTTGTTGTCGGCGGCTTAGCGCTCGATTTTTGTGTAAAAAAATCCGTCACTCAAGCACTCGACTTAGGCTTCAAAGTAATTGTGAACCTAGCTTCTAGCCGTGCGGTCTTGCCAGATACCGTCGATGCGGTAATTGCAGAGATGAAAGAGAAAGGTGCGATATTTGTCGACAAGGCGGATGACATCATCGTTGAAAACTTCGCGTAATATATGTCGATTTAAATCTAAGCCCATCAGCTTTTGCTTAAAAAGAAAACGGTCCAGCTTATCTGGACCGTTTTTTGTTTGTGGCGTCTAAGAAGGGGATTACTTAATCACACCACACACAATGCGAGCACCGCCACCGCCAAGTTTCGCCGGATGGTCAGAGTGGTTATCACCACCAGCATGAACCATCAAAGCACGACCTTTTACGTCATCAAGTTTCACTCGTGGTGCCAATACTGGCTGATCCGCCATTCCATGTGCATTCACGTAAAGCGCCGGTAAATCGCCAAGATGATTGTCGTCCGTCCAAGGGAAGCCATGCTTGCCTGTTTTTTCTGGGTCATAATGCCCTCCAGCAGCACCACCAAGAATGGTTTTACCTTCTTTGGTAATGCTGTCACACGAGCCGTTAGCGTGTAAATGGAAGCCATGCGTACCAGCGGGTAAACCCTGTAGTTTCGGTGTAAAAACGGTGCCGTAATCACTGTCGCTGATCATCACGGTACCAGTTGATTGCCCAGAGCCAAGGTCAATCATTTCTACGCTTACTGTCTCGGCAAAAGTTGGGGAAGAGAGAAGCGTTAGTGCAGCAAGCCATGTTGTTTTATTCATACTGTGGGTCCTATTTATTGTTATTTATCAGTGTTGAAGCGATTTCAACACATTGGATTGACCATAGATCTCGGCAAATTCTTTCAAATTTAGCCCAGCTTTATTGCGCAGCTCTGGTGAACAATCCGCTTGATACAGGTCTTTAGCTATGCCTATTTCACGTTTGATGAGTGCCCCCATTAATGCAGTGTTACCACGCTTATCTTGTAGGCAGGCGTTGGCTCCGGAGTCGAGCAGCAAGCGAACGGTTTCTCTATGTCCTTGATATGCGGCCACCATCAATGCGGTATAACTTTGGTTATTGCGTTGGTCGATTGGGAAGCCTTGAGAAACAAATGTATCGACCACTTCGTTATTACCAATTCGCGCAGCATCGAAGAACAGTTCAACCAGAGATTGGTATTCCTCTTCCAGCTTGTCTTCGGCGGCCAATAAGCTCAGCGAAAAGCTCAAAGAGAACAAAACGGCACTGAGCAAAAACACGGTTTTCATTTACTCACCCTCATTAACAGAATTGGAGAATGACCCACGGGAGCCCTGATTTTCGGGCAGAAAAGAGCAGATAAATCTCCCGCAGGTCAAAACTTATTGCTTACATCATCGCTTTGTTTTTCACTTGCTTGAGATTGGTATCTGTCGCCTCAGCCAGACGCGTACCGTACTCTTTGTCTGCGCGGTAGAAATAGCTCACCATGGTTTCCTTAACGTCTTTATCCATCACCTTGTTCAGGTCACTCGCTAAGTTGGCAATCAAATCACTCTGGTCTTGCTTGTTCATGCTGCGGAACAACACACCCGCTTGGTAGAAGTTACGAGGATTGCTGATCGCTTTTTGTTGAACAGTGCCAACCAACTTGGTTTCAACTGCTTTAAATTGCGTGTCTTCTGCCAGTGCCAGTTTGCGGCTTGGTTCGTAGTTCACATCACCATTGCCTTGCTTCGCGTTGTTGCTCAATCCATCTTGGTTATGGTTATTCACTGATGCTAACGGACGGTTTACTGGCAGTTGGAACAAGTTCACACCCAAACGGTACAACTGTGTATCTGCATAAGCGAACAAACGACCTTGTAGCAAACGGTCTTCCGATGGTTCGATACCAGGAATCAGATTCGAAGGCGCAAATGCCGACTGTTCAGTGTCTAAAAAGAAATTTTCTGGTAGGCGATTCAACGTCATAGTGCCGACTTTTTGATCCGGTACATTCAGCCATACTTTGGTTGCATCCAACCCGTTGTAATCCAGTTTGCTCAGAGCTTCTGGTGACAGCACTTTCACGTAGAGATCCCACTTAGGATAGTTACCACGCCCAATTTCTTTGTACAGATCATTGGTTAAATGGTTGAAGTCCTTACCCTGCATCGCAGTTACTTCATCAGGACGAAGGCTTTCAATACCTTGTTGGCTCTTCCATTGGAACTTCACGTAGTTCACATCGCCTTGCTTATTGATCCACTTGTAAGCGTGCACACCAAAGCCATCCATCGTGCGATAGCTTGCTGGCGTGCCTAAGTTGCTATAAACCCAAGTCAGCATGTTGGTCGCACTCGGCTCATGACTGAAGAAATCAAAGAATCGGTTTGGATCCTGAACGTTGTTAACTGGAGACGGTTTGAGAGAGTGCACCATATCCGGGAACTTAATCGAATCACGGATGAAGAACACAGGCAGGTTGTTCCCTACCAGATCCCAGTTACCCTGTTCAGTATAAAATTTAGTGGCGAAACCACGAGGATCGCGAAGTGTCTCTGGTGATCCTTTTGAGTGAATAACGGTCGAAAAACGTACGAAAACAGGAGTTACCTTTCCTTTGTTAGTAAAAGGAGCGGAAACCGTTAAGTCACTAAAATCACCCGATGCAACAAACTCACCGTGAGCACCTGTACCACGAGCATGCACAACACGCTCAGGAATTCGCTCTCTAGCAAAACGCTGCAATTTTTGGATCAGGTGAACGTCTTGCAGTAATACGCTGCCATTTTCACCTGCTGTGATTGAATTCTGGTTGTCACCAACTGGTGCACCATTGTCTCTTGTCAGGGGTTGCGCCTGTAGAGATGTGCTGGCTAAGCCAACTGTAATTAATAAAAAGCTTTTTGACATCTGCATGGTTGCTCTCCAATGCGTGCTAACCATTTGACCAGTCGAGTGGTCAATGGATACTCAAAAGCTCTTTTCTGCCCACCGAGAATATATCTTCAACAATTACATTTGTTTAATGGGAAATAACGATAGATTTAATAGGGAGAACCAATGAAATTTTTGAGGTTTTATCGGTTTGATTAATAAAACCTAGACTCGGGCTGAGAAACTCGACGGAAGAGTTAATACACTGACAGAAAAGCACAGCGATGAAAAGGACACCAGAATGCACCAAGATGAAAAGTTAAATTACGTTGAGTTTGGCACGCGAGACATCAATGCGACTAAACAGTTTTTCGAGCAAGCCTTTGGATGGGGCTTCGTTGATTATGGTCCAGAGTACAGCGCCTTTTCAGATCAAGGTTTAGACGGTGGCTTTTTTGCAGCAGAGCAAGTGAGCCAAACAACAAATGGGGCGGCACTACTGGTGTTCTATAGCTCAGATATTCACGCTACGTTAGCTAAAGTCGAACAGTTCGGGGGGCAAGTAATTCGTCCGATCTTCGAATTTCCCGGCGGTTGTCGTTTCCATTTCACCGAACCAGGTGGCAATGAATTCGCGGTCTGGTCTGAAAACCATTAATTAATGACAGGTAAAACAATAATTAATGACAAGTAAAACAGCAACGTACCATTACATTCGATAGTTGACTCGAAGAGTTACAAACCAGCTCGCCTCGCCTTCTCATTTATTGATAACGCGGGGCTTTTAGAGCGGTTAAATCTTATACAGTTGTTTTTGTTCTTTAAATACAAAAGCAAAGGTAAAACATGGAAGTTTTGAAGCGTTGGTTCATCGCCCTTTCAATAGGGGTTGTATTATCGGCATGTGGCGGGGGAGATGGCTCCTCTGTTGACAGCAGCTCCGCATATGTTCCTGCGGAAAAAATACAAGACAATATTTTTTCCAATATCACTGGCGTTAGTTATCCCTACGACATCTACTTGCCAGAAAACTATGAAGAGCGCACGACATCTTTACCCGTCATCTACGTTTCCGACGGTAATGGGACAGGTCAGGGGTTTGGTAACCTCATCGCCAATGCCGAACTCGATGTCATCCTAATCGCCATTCATGAAGGTCCTCCTGGACGCAGAAACATTGATTATTTGCCACCAGGCGTCGATGACTTCTACCTTTTCTTAACCCAAGAACTCATCCCAATTGTTGAAGCCGAATACGATATTGATCCAAATGAACGCACACTGGCTGGACATTCATTTGGAGGCGCAAAAACTGCCTATATCATGCTAACGGAAGACATCGGCGTCGAGTTCTTCAAAAATTTCATCATCTCTGACGGGTCATTTTGGCGCATTGATGACACCATCTATTCTTTGGAGGAGCAACGTTACGAGGCTTCACCATGGTTAGAAGCCACCGCTATATTGAGCTCAACAAACATCGGAAATCATCCATCGGTTGATGCTTTCTATAAACATATCCAATCGAAGGGCTACATGGGTTTTAATTTGCCACCGCTCATCGAGTACAAAAAATTAGATCACGGGAAGATGTGGTACCACACCTACAGAGACAGTCTGCCAATCTTGTTTCCAAAAGAAGAAATTTAAGACAATCAAAATAAGTCAGTGGTAGCCAGATTCGGAACTGACATTGCATTTCTGGTTGATCTCATCCTTGGTTTAATCCACTGTTAGCGCAACAATTAATCAATGGGGCGCTAGACCTCGATCAAGGATGTATCATGACTGCAGCCAGTTTTTTTCGCTTACTTTGTCTCGCTGCTATTTGGGGTGGCTCGTTTCTGTTTATGCGAGTCGCCGCTAATACGTTCGGACCGGCTTACTTAATCGAGTTTCGTGTTGCATTTGCGGCAATAGCATTGCTCTTGATAGCTTTCTATCTCAAAAAGAAACTTGCCTTCACAAAACACATTAAGCACTTTTTCATTATTGGCTTATTTAACAGCGCCGTGCCCTTTCTGCTTTTTGCTTACGCTGCTCAAACACTAAATGCGTCGACCTTAGCCATTCTCAACTCAACCGCACCGATATGGGGCGCGTTAATTGGTTTTGTTTGGTATCGCAGTCCTTTAACGGCAAAAGCCATTCTAGGTATGATGATTGGTATTGGTGGTGTGGCTGTACTTGTCGGCTTGGATTCTTCAACCATCGGCAGAGAGGCTATCTTCCCCATCGGGGCAAGCCTAATGGCTTCTTTCAGCTATGGGATTGCAACCAACTACACTAAAAATGCTCCGCAAGTTCCAGCTTTCGACAATGCACACGGCAGTATGTGGGCAGCGGTTATTTGGGTTCTACCGTTATTGCCTTTTCTACCGATGCGCGCTGAACCAAGCAGTTTTGAATGGAGCTCCGTCATCGCTCTTGGCGTTGTGTGTACCGGTCTCGCTTATTTACTCTACTTCCGCTTAGTTTCGGATATTGGTCCTGCTTCTGCCTTGACCGTCACTTTCCTTGTCCCCGTTTTTGGTATTTTATGGGGTTACTTGATTCTGGGTGAACCTGTCGGTTTTAATACCATCATAGGGACAATTTTGGTGCTAGGCGGAACCATGTTGGTGACAGGTTTCTCTCCTGCTGCAATGCTGGCAAAGCGAA
Source organism: Vibrio sp. SCSIO 43155 (assembly GCF_023716605.1). Lineage (NCBI taxonomy): Bacteria > Pseudomonadati > Pseudomonadota > Gammaproteobacteria > Vibrionales > Vibrionaceae > Vibrio > Vibrio sp. SCSIO 43155. Next base: position 1,874,429 of record NZ_CP071853.1, read on the forward strand.
AACAAAGAGTGGCATAACGACCGCTGTAGTACACAGTCACTTCATTTATGCCCAAGTAACATCAAACCATTTGAGAGCGCGGGAATAGCGGTCTCAGTGTATGAGATAGACAAAGCACTCAGTTATACGCTCTTGCTAGCAAGCCACTGCCTTGATATTGGTAAAACTTACAATCGTTAGTGATAAATGCAGATTCTCCGGCTTTAAGGGTCAGACTTGTCTCTAGTGTCATGATCTCAACTTCGCCTTCAACACAAAAAACAATCTCTGCACCACGCACAAACTGTTGTTTGCATTCGCCATCGGAAGAGAGAATGTCAAAACCAAAATCATCTACCGGAATTGGATAGCTCAACTTGCCCTCTTTATGAATTGGCGGCAGCTTAATCAGTTCCGGTTGCGTGGTGTGAAATGCCGTATTTGAGATAAGCTCATCCACATCAATGTACTTGGGCGTTAACCCAGCTCTAAGCACGTTGTCAGAATTCGCCATGATTTCCAACGCTGTACCTTGCACATACGCATGAGGCGTTTCGGCATGGAGAAACATCGCTTCACCAGGTGCAAGTTCTATCGTGTTCAACATCAACGGAGACAGCAATCCAATGTCTTTCGGGTAATGCTTTTGAAACTCAGCCACATAACTGAGCACTTCTCTTTCCAATGCCGTCTTTGGACCACGCTCTAATGCCGCGTCCAATTCTGCCAAGGCTTGAATTTTATGAGCTTCGCTCAAGGTCATGATCGCCGTGAAGAAGTCTTTCAGCCCGTCTTGATTTGGGTGCTCGGCTAACGCTGCCACCTTACCATCTAAACTGCGAATACCAAATTGGCGGAACAGCGTCAGTATCTGTTCTATCGGACGAAAGCCATTCATCGCCTTGTAGAAAGTCAGTGCGTAGACTAACTCTGGCTTGTGATTAGCGTCTTTGTAGTTGCGATTAGGAGCATCAAGTGGAATACCTTGTTCATTCTCTCGTGCAAAACCAAGCTCAGCTTTTCGCTTGTTAGGATGAACTTGAATCGAGAGCGGAGAATCCGCCGCAAGCACTTTGAATAGGTACGGAAGTTCACCGAAACGCATCATGGTGTAATCACCAAACATGCTTGCTTTGTCTCTCGCAATCACATCAGATAATAACTCACCAGTTGCTGCGAGGCGCGAGCAACCATTAGGGTGCGCTCCCATCCAAATTTCAGCTTGAGGTTGATGTTTCGCATTGTCGATGCCAAATAGTTTAGAAATCGACTCTTTACTTCCCCAAGCGTAGTTTTGAATCACGTTATCTAACTTGAACAGTGACATCTCACTCTCTCCCGCGGTGTTTTAACACTGCAATTTGATCGCTTGAATCAAAGCTGAAACGCCCTGCTCGACTTTGCTTCTTGGGCAACCCAGATTGATTCTGAGATAGCCTTTCCCAGAATCGCCATAAACATCTCCAGACATGATGGCAATATTGAATTGCTCAATTAACGCCTGATTAAGCAGCGTCATATCTAGATTCAAAACAGATAAGTCAATCCATGCTAAATAGGTCGCGTCTGGGACAAGGTAACTCACTTCAGGAAAGGCGCTTTCCAGTGCTTCTTTCACGTATTGATGGTTAGCCAACACATACTCGTTGAGCGCCTTTAACCAAGGTTCTCCGTGACGATAAGCCGCCATCGTACCAAGCACGCCCATAATAGAAGGCGATGAAAGACCATCCACCTCTTTGAGTTTATGCAGATAACGTTCGCGAGTTGGTGAATCCGCGATCAACGCATACGCGCCATTCAAGGCTGGAATATTGAATGATTTAGACGCCGATGTGACGACAGCCCAATCTTGTGAACAACCAAACCCCACGTAAGGGACGTGACGCTTAAAGCACACATCCATGTGGATTTCATCGGAAATCACTTTGACTTGGTGTTGGTTGCAAAGCTCCGCCATCTTTTCCAACTCGCTTTGGCGCCACACTCGCCCTGTTGGGTTGTGAGGGCTGCACAACAACAGCACTGTGTTATTCTGGTCAGCGAGTTTGGTTTCCAGATCTTGCCAGTCAATTTCAAATCGACCCTGCTGTTTGATGAGCGGACTGCGAACGCACGTACGGTCTTGCCCTTCAATCATTTTGTCGAACGCATCATAAGCTGGCGTATGGAACACCACGCCCTGCCCCGGCTGACTCCATTGCTCAATCAACTTTGACACAATGTAGATAACCGAAGGTCCGTACACCACTTGCTGAGTATCGATTTCGCAGTCAAAGCGAGTCTGATACCAGTAGCGAATCGCGGACTTAAAATCCTCATGATTCCAGCGGCTATAACCTAATACCGGATGCTCTAAACGTTGTTTAAGCACATTCATTACAGGCTCTGGCGCAGCAAAATCCATATCTGAAATGGTAAACGGGAGTAGACCCGCTTTACCAAATCTATCCTGAACGTAGTCCCACTGCGTGCAGTAAGTGCCAGTGCGATCAATCGGTGTATCAAAGTCGAAATTCTGAGTCATACGAATATTCCAATATTAAGGTCCCTCGTCACAATCTCATTGGGGGGGAGGATGGAGATTGTGCCGAGGGGGAGCATCTATCAAAGCAATGATTAGCTAGCAGACATGATGGCTTGCATTTCATTCTTCACTAGGTGAACTTGCGTGCCAATCACGACTTGCAGGTTGTGCTCATCAAGCTTCACTACACCCAACGCACCGTTGGCTTTCAACTTCGCGTCGTCGACCAAACTCATATCGTTAACAGACAAGCGAAGACGAGTGATGCAGTTATCCAAAGCCGTGATGTTCTCTTTGCCACCAAGGGCTGCCAATACTGCGGCACCTTTGCCAGATTCGTTGATGAATGCCGCTTCAAGCTCTTTGTCCACTTCCGCCGTATCGACTTCACGACCTGGTGTTTTTAGGTTGAACTTAGTGATCGCAAACTTAAATACTGAGTAATAAACCACGAACCAAACACCCGCCACCAGCGGTACTAAGTACCATTTCGTTGCCGTGCCTTGCAGGATACCGAACACCAAGAAGTCAATCAGGTTGCCGTCTGTGTTACCGATGGTGACATCAAGCAAGCCCATCACCATAAAGCCCAGACCAGTCAGAATCGCATGGACAAAGTAAAGCACTGGCGCAACGAATAGGAACAAGAATTCAAGCGGCTCAGTGATACCGCCTACCACACAAGCTACGACGCCAGAGATAAGCAGTGCTTTGATTTTTGAACGGTTCTCAGGGCGAGCACAGTGGTACATCGCAAGAGCTGCACCCGGTAAACCGCCTAGGAAAGTTGGCATTTTACCTTGAGACAAGAATGCCGTGACTTCCGGTGTAAATGCCGTTGTGTCAGGACAAGACAATTCAGAGTAGAAGATGTTTAATGCGCCAGACACGGTTTGGCCACAGACGTCCATAGTACCGCCTGCTTCAGTGAATCGAATCAGCGCAACCAAGATATGGTGAAGACCGATTGGCAGCAATAAACGTTCGCCTGTACCAAACAGCATAGGACCGAAATCACCCGCGCCTTCAATCACATGACCGATACCATTGATGCCTGCAGCAAAGTAAGGCCATACGAATGGGATAAACACACCGACAACGCCCAGTACCAATGCAGAAATGATTGGCACAAAACGAGCGCCACCAAAGAACGCTAGCGCATCTGGCATTTTGAAGGTGTAAAAGCGCTGGTGAAGTTTCGCAACAATCACACCAACGATTACCGCGCCAAGGATACCAGTATCAATCGATTCAATGCCGATGATGCTTTTCACACCGTAAGCGGCACGTTCCGCTTCACTGTCTAGTACACCAGCGACGGTTAGGAAGAAGTTGATCGCAAGGTTGAAGGCAGCATAACCAACAAAACCCGCGAAACCTGCCACGCCTTTTTCTTCACGCGCTAATCCAAGCGGGATAGCTACTGCGAACATCACAGGCAAGTAGATGAATGCGACAAGACCGATTTTGGTCATCCACATAAACAGGTATTGCAGAGGGGTGTTGTCTAAAAATGGGATGGCTTCTTTGATTGCGGCGCTAGAAAACGAGCTGCCGACACCAAGAAGAATACCTGAGAATGCCAGCAGCGCGACTGGCAACATGAAGGTCTTGCCGAGGCTTTGCAAGAACTCCCACATGGTCGATTTATTGCTTTTAGACATAGTTTGTCTCCGGAAATTGAGAACTTGTAGGGCTCATACACATCACATTATGTGCGCATGAAGTGTTGTTTTTATGCACTCAATATACGCTGCTAAAAATTTTGATAAAACGTTTTACCAAAAATTCTGTGATCGAGTTAGATATCTTTTTCCACAAACTGTGTAGGGCTTTTAAAATCAACCTAATAGGGTTACAGTTTGATGATAAAACGTTTTTCTAATCCATAAAGTGAATCTATGTCGTCAAAAAAAGTGACCATTACAGAAGTCGCTAAACATGCTGGCGTGTCAGTTACCACCGTCTCTATGGTGTTGGGGAATAAAGGGCGGATCTCTCCAGACACAATAGAAAAGGTCAACGCTGCGGTAGAAGAGCTCGGCTATATCCGTAACCGTGCCGCTGCCAACCTACGATCCAATTCCAGCGAAATCATTGGATTGATCCTCAAAGACATCAGTGATCCCTATTACGCAGAAGTCGCAGCAGGATTGAGTGAAGAAATCGAGCAGCAAGGTTACATGCTGTTTCTGGCTCAAAGTGGGGATAGCCAAGAAAAGTTTGAGAAGTGTGTATTAACCATGGCACGCCAAGGTGTCGGTGGTATTGCCTTTTGCCCGATTGGTGAAAGCCAGCAGTTCAACGTCGAAAACCTCAAGCAGCACAATCTGCCAATGGTATGCATTTCACGCGCTTCGGTGGATAAGCAAATCGACTACGTGGGACCAGACAACATGTATGCAGCCAAGTTAGCGACGGAGCATCTGGTTAAGCAAGGGCATCGCAGAATCGCTTATGTCGGTGGCGCGAGCAGTTCTTTGTGTCGTGCTGAGCGTATTGGTGGGTATTGTTCAACCCTGATGCAGTTTGGTTTGCCTTTCAAACCAGAGTGGGTGGTCGAGTGTGAGAAAAGCCAAGCGTCTGCCGCTCAAACTGTGCAGCAATTGTTGTTGGAACATCCACAGATTACCGCGGTTCTTTGTCACCATTCCTCGACGGCACTAGGCGCGGTTTATGGCATACATCGAGCAGGGCGATCCATCGGTAAAGATCAGTTTATCGGCGAACAAGTATCGGTGATTGGTTTTGATGACGTTGAAGAAGCAGAGTTAATTGAACCACCGCTCACCTTCGTTAATTCCAATGCACGAGAGATGGGAAGACAAGCGGCAAAACGATTGATCAATCAACTCAAGCAAGAAGACAGCGAACCTTACAGCTTGATCCTGCCTCCCAAACTCATTGTTCGTGAGTCGGCTTAACCCAACGCCACTTCCACGCCTTGCTTTCTCAACTGTTCGAGGTCGCTTTTCGGAGCGGCTTTGTCGGTTAACAACACAGAGATTTCACTCGTTTTACCAATCGAAGATGGGTAGATTTGCCCAAACTTGCTTGAGTCCGTCAGCACGATATTACGGCGCTTTTTCGCAATGATGGTTTCAGCTATTTCTGCACGCATCATGTCTCGGCTAGTAAAGCCTGTGTCTTGATGGAAACCGTCAATACCCAAGAAAGCCGTGCTGAAATGAATGTTCTCAATACACAGCTTAGTCAGCGGTCCAACCAAGCTCTCGCCTTGATGCTGATACACACCACCAAGCAAGATGATGTTAGCTGAGGTGTTACGGATGAGGTGGGCGATGTACGCTGATGGAGTAATGAGGGTGACGTCACCACGTTCAGCCAATGTGCGAGCCAAGAGCGCATTAGCACTGCCGCCTTCGATCAATACAGTTTCGTTTGGTGATACCAAGTCTGCCGCTTTGTTGGCTAACGCTTGTTTGATGTCGAAACGCACTTCGAGTCGCGTATCAATATCGTCACTTTGTAGCGCCATCGCAGCGCCGTGTACGCGCTTTAAGTAGCCTTGTTGCTCAAGGAAGTTCAAATCCTGCCTGATGGTCACGCCCGACACGCCAATGATGTCAGAAAGCTCCGTCACTTGAACGCGTTTGCGGTCATTAACCAATTGCAGGATTTCATTTTGTCTTGAGTTCACAGGCTCGCTCCTTATTGATGAGCTTGCAGTATACGCCCGAACACTTTCATATGAAAGCACCCTGTGAACGATAGAAATAAGCTAAGCTGCGTTACACCGTAAGCTCAAGACGGTTGCCATCCGGATCTAAGATGCAGCTTTCATAATAACCATCACCTGTTTGTCTCGGACCGTCGACCCATTGGTAGCCATCATCTACTAAGGTTTTGGTTAGTTGGTCCACCGCCTGCTCTGATCCTAAGGCGAAGGCAAAGTGTGCCAACCCTGTGACCTGCATTGCATGAGATTTTTCACAGGCGGTCACACCTTCCATCGACATCAACTCCAATCGTGCGCCACTTTCAAACGAAAGAAAGTAAGATGAAAACTGCTTGGTTGGATTGTGGTATTTGTCGTTAGACACCGCGTTAAAGTATTTCTCATAGAAGGCTTTTAGCTCTTCCAAACGTTCAGTCCAAATCGCGATATGTTCTATTTTCATTAGGATTCCCCCTAGCTCTTAACTGCGCTCAATCTAGCGAGGAAACACAGCACAAAAAAGAGAGCAAATCACTTCTGAGTTGTTCCTGTTTTATGGTTGGAGTTGTGTTTGAATGAAAGTGATGCCCATAATGGCGCAAAGTTTTTCAGGACAGAATGATGGAAGAAATTTACTTCGCAGGCGGCTGCCTTTGGGGCGTTCAAGAATTTATGCGTCACCTTCCGGGCGTAATCAGCACCGAAGCAGGACGAGCAAATGGCACGACGGACAACACTCAAACCGAATACGATGGCTACGCGGAATGCGTGAAAACCCAGTTCGACCCTGAACAAGTGTCGGTTGAAACTTTAATGGGGTATCTGTTTGAGATCATCGACCCGCACAGTGTTAACAAGCAAGGTGAAGACGTAGGTGAGAAGTACCGTACCGGTGTTTATAGTCAAAACGAACAACACCTAGCGATTGCCAAAGCATTTATCGCTGCAAGACCAGATGCCGATAAGATCGCCGTAGAGGTGCTGCCACTCACGAACTACGTGCCAAGTGATGATGAGCATCAAGACCGACTCACACGCTTTCCAAACGACTACTGCCATATCCCGTTAGATTTGCTGCATAAGTACAAGCAAAACTAATGGTATCCACTGAGCACTTCCCAATTTTCCAATAAAAAAGCCCAGCATGTCGACTGGGCAAAATTGCTGCTTAAAAAACATGACGTGCCTTAATCAAGGCAAATAGGACAGATAAAAGCAGTATGCTTGGATATTTATCGTCTATCGCAATACTAGAAGTTGTAGATCACTGCGATTTCGGCACGAGTAATGTTATCGCTTTGAGGACCGACAACATCACGCGTATAGTCACTATCCAACGCATAGTACAGGTTCAACTCCGTTTTTAGGTTGCCCGTAATGTAGTTGTGGAACTGCAGATAAAATTGAGTGTAAGCGTATTTTTCATCAGAGTTTTCACCGAACAAAATATCCTGATTTAAGGTATAAATCGCATCGTCTGTATCGGCGCGCCACGTTGACATAAAGCCAGTGATAATGCTCTGTTTTGGCATGTACTCAATAACTGAATAACCGCCAACCTGCATCGCGTTACCGTAAGCCCCGTCATGAGCAAAACCTAGAGGATCCCCCGTCCATAGTGGGTTGAACGTGTTCACTTTATCGCTATCCTTGCTTGTTCCCGATGCATAATGAAGGTTTAAACCTGCACGTACATTCCAATCTGCACTCCAGTTGTAGTTCAGATCTGCATAAGCCATATACGCTGAAATATCTTTGCCAGCATGGTCACCAAACTGATAAACACCATCAACCATGTACCCGAAACCTTCACGAACAAAATCATGTGCGTGCAAGCCCAGTACTTGAATATCCACATCCCCATCAGGAGCATTAACGAATGAACTGTTGGTCACGTCATTGCTCATGAAATAAGCCTGCATTGCGCCATAGTCCGTGCGCCAATTCGCAAAGATACCAGTGGAGGTTTTTCCGTTGGTTTTGTCATCCCAGTTCCCACTCCAACTGCCATCTTTGCGCAATGGGAAGACTTCTTCACCGTAATAAACATCAAAGTTGATGCCATTCACTCTGTATTTGGCACTCGCCGCATTCCAACTCGATTGCACGGGTGTTGGTTCTCGGTTCATCATTTGCCATTCATTGAGGTAGATCTCTTGGCGTCCTAAACGTGTACTCAAATACTGTTCACCATCATCGAGCAACTTGAACTCTGTGAATAGTTGGTGGAAGTCAGTACCAGCATCATCTACCGGACCAGGGTTATCTAAGTTGGTGTAGTTGGTGCGGATTTCACCGTAGATTCGAGCCCAATCTTGGTATGTCACATCAGTAGCAAACTGCATTCGGCTACGGAACTCATTTTTCTTACGTACATCAGAGTCATACATATGATTCCAACGATTATCAAAAGCCGCTTTAATGTTACCGCTAAATGAAACTTTCCACTCTCCATCATCAGTAATATCAAGGCGTTTTAACTTCTCTGAAAAGCTCTTTTCGCTCTCCGCAAGATTGTCTACGTAGCTCCAATCTTCATTTGCACGATCACCCCAAAACACGATTGGGTTTCTTTCAGACCATGTAGGGGCTTCGGTTGCGTGTAGCGCACCAGAAATACTCACTGCAAGCAAGGTTAGGGACACTTTTGTTATATTTTTCATAATTATATTTCCATATTTTGGGTACAGAAATCCCTACCCGTGGTGCTCGCACCACAGGAGGGTTCACTTGTTATTGGTTTTTTATTTGTAGGGGGGAATGATTAAGAGTCGACGCCCAGCGCTTCTTTAATACCTGACGCAATGGTAATAACGTTCGCACCGTAGATGACCTGAATTCCTTTTGGCATTCTCACCACGCCAATTGCATTCAGTTGTTTTTTCCAGACATCATCTGCTGCCGCTAACGTTTCATCATGTAGGGAAACCCTTAAGCGTGTGGCGCAGTTTGAAACGTTATCGATGTTCTCAGCACCACCCAGCGCTTTAATAATTTCGACTGGAAGACCTGCAGAGTTCTGCTCTTTTTTCTTCTTGAAGTCTGCTTTTGAGTAAAGAGCGATATCTGCATCATCGTCCTCTTCACGACCTGGTGTTTTAGAGTTGAACTTCAGAATCACGTACTTAAATGTGTAGAAGTAAACAACGAAGTACAGTGGGATAATCCATAGCAACGCCCAAGCATGTACCTTCTCTGGCTGCAGTAGATTTGGCACCATAAACAACAGTTGGTTACCATGAATAGAGACGCCAAACATCTCAGTAATGACATAAGCCAAACCATTTAATGGCACGTGCACAGCAAAGAACAAGAATGGTTGAACAAACAAGAAAGTGTATTCAAGTGGCTCTGTGATCCCGATAACTGCTGCAGTAAATACGGCAGGGATCATAATCGCAGCGACTTTCTTTTTGTTTTGTGGTTTCGCGGTGACATACATCGCATAAGCCGCACCTGTAAGACCACCAATCTGAATTGGAATACGACCACTAGTAAAGTTATGTGTGATGTAACCAGTTGCCTCAGGGGAGCTCATTTGACCATTCATGATATTACGTACACCTTCGTACACAACGCCATCAATTTCCATTACCCCACCCACACGAGTGTATTCAATTGGGAAGGCGATGAGATGGTGGAGACCAAATGGTAGTAACCCCTTATCAAACACGCCGAATAGGAAAGAGCCAAAGATACCCGAGCTAGTAATAAGCGTCGTGATAGATTGCAGCCCACCCGCGATCGGTGGCCAAGCATGATAAGCGACAAAGCTGATCGGCATAATCGCAAGATAAGCAAAGATTACGACAGCACGTGGACCAGAGAAGAAGCTCAACATTGCTGGCATTTCAAATTTGTAGAAACGGTTGTGCAGTGCCGCTGTGATACAGCCCACAATGATCCCGCTAAAGATCCCCATGTTGTATGAGAATACGCCTAGGTTTTCACCCCATAGTGAATTGAAATTTTGTGCGGCAACTTTGTCGTAACCCATGTTGTTAACAAGGTAATCAACACTGGTCGTTTCCGGTGTCCAGCCGTTAAAAGCGGCAATGGAACCAATCGCGACGTTGAAACACATAAACATGGTAAAGCCTGTAAATGCTGCCCAACCTTTTTCAGATTTTGACAAGGCAAAGGCTAAACCAATCGCAAAGAATGGTGGTAGGTTTCGCATTACCATCAAACCAAGATCGAGCATCAGTTTGAAGAACGCAAAAATGACAGAGTCTTGAGCTGACATTTGGTTTACAACGCCAGCGCCTATCCCTATAAAAATACCTGCAATGACCAGTACAATGATGGAAACCATCATACCGCCGGCAAGTGCTTGAACCTTATCTCTCATAATTTACTCCTGAAGTGATATGAGAACTTTCACGTATATCGTTATTGCTTTTATTAGTGACTCTAGGTTGAGCTGTTCATTTGGCTCGTGCACAAAGGTCACTTCTTCAGGGAAAGTTGGTCCAAAAGCTACTCCATGCTCCAATGCACGCGCGTACGAAGCCGCGCCTTTACTAAAGCAATTTGCATCCGTTCCAGTAACATCGGAATAAGCTTTCCCCATCGCTTGGATAAGGGCACTTTCGGGAGAGAGGTAGGATAGAGGTAAGTACTGATGTTCGACAAAGTTCACACCAGCTTGTTGGGATAAAGCCAGTAATTGGGAACGAACTCTCTCGATACTCAGTCCTTTAGGAAACCGAAAATCAAAATCCAAATTGTAGCCATGCGAATCCATGTTGATGGCAGAAACACAACACGTTGTGTATCCCATCTCATCATCGTTATGGTATAGACCTAACTTATGCCCGACGTAGTCATTTGCAAAGTGGGAATCAAGCAAGTGGACCAAGCTGGCAGAGTTTGGATCTAATCCTTCCACATGACGCATAACGTTGACGAACTTGTCCATGCAGTTATCAACTTTATGCGGGTTGCGGGATTTCTCCCACGGCGTTGAAATCTCAACGCGGTAATGTGAATGACAGTCAATCACATCAGCAAAAGCAGCAAACTGATGCGCTACTTTTTCAGCACTAGAGCCTGCCAATTCAAGCACCAAAAAGTGACAAGTGGATGTTCTATCTCGTTCACTCTCGATGCGTCTAATTTGGCATGCGCTATCACTGCTTCTGGCAGAAAATTGCTTCCCCAATGACGCATACAAAATACCCTTTTCACCGTTGACGATTGGGAAGTCGCCATCTGGAGAAAAGCCATATTCTGGCTGCGGATTGTGTTGAAAGTAATGCTCTACACATTCCCAAGTTGTCTCTTCTGCACCGCCAATAATGACTCTTATTTTCTTATTGAGAGGGACAGTAAGTTGTTTAAACAACTTGAGGATGTACAAGCTAGCAATCAGTGGACCTTTGTTGTCTGTTACGCCTCGTCCAAAAACCATGTTATCAATTTTAGTCATACGGTATGGCGGCGTTCGCCATAGCATCTCATCCCCTGCTGGCACCACATCAACATGGTGCAGCAGAGCGATTTCTTGATCACCTTGCCCAAAGCTTATATCCAAAGCATAACCTTGGTGATCACGCACTTCTAAACCTTCTCTTTCAGCAAATTTGATTAAGTAATCAAACGCTTGCCTAATTTGATAACCAAACGGAGCATTCTCTGTTTGTGTCGTCAAATCACGTACTGATGGAATAGCAACTAGCTCAGATAAATCGTTAAGTAACTCATTAATATGCTGTTCAAGATACTCGATTGCTTCTGTCGAAAACTTGCTTTCCATCATGTTTAATCCCTTAAATCCCTAGCCAAGAAGAGGTTATTAATAAACTTGTTATCAGGCTCTCAATTTACCGATAACCAACGAACGCCTTGTGTATTTGAAAACGCCATATAGTGCGCACGGCATTGAGAAAATATGCCATTCTCAACCACACCTGAAAGGGAGTTCAGTCGCTGTTCTAATTCGGTTGGCTCACTCATATCTAGACCAGAAACATCCAAAATAATATTGCCATTATCAGTAACGCAATCAGGGCGTTGCAAAGGACGGCCACCAAGGGATTTTAAGGCGAGAATAACTGGCATTTTCGCCGCTGGGAGGACTTCAATTGGCAGAGGGAATCTCCCCAACGTCTCCACTAAACGTCCTTCATCTGAGATGGTGATAAAGCACTTAGTCATAGAGGCAATGACTTTTTCACGCCCTAAAGCCGCGCCCCCACCTTTGATTGTGATGCCGTTTGTTAACCCTTCATCAATGCCATCAACGTAATAATCCACGTACAAGCAGTCTGCGAGAGGGATTTCTTTCAAACCTGAACTCTGGATGGCTTTAGAAGAGCGTTCTGAACTTGATACACAGTGAGCAAACGCCACGCCACTAGCTGCCAATAATTGGACAAATACTTCTGCTGTTGCACCTGTACCAATTCCAATAACCGTATCTGGAGTGACATTTTGTAGAATGTGGTCCAAGGCTGCTTTCGCAGCCTTAACTCTGACACATTCATCCACCGTATTTGTGATGAAAGTTTCCATTACGCGTTCTCCATCATACGCTTGGCAGTATCCACAACGTTTGCCACAGTAAAGCCGTACATTTCAAAGAGCTGATCAGCAGGAGCAGACTCACCAAAGCTCGTCATACCGATGATCTCTCCTTGTAAGCCCGCGTACTTAAACCAGTAATCTCGAATACCAGCTTCAATCGCGATACGATTGGTCACATTGGTTGGGAGAACGTGTTGCTGGTATTGTGCACTCTGCGCGTCAAACACGTCGGTTGCAGGCATCGAAACCACACGACAGCGAACATTGTTCAACTGCGCCTTTGCGTCCATAGCAAGAGCAACTTCAGACCCCGTGGCAATGAGAATAAGCTCAGGTTCACCGTCACAGTCGGACAAGATGTAACCACCTTTCGCGATGTTTTCTAATGTCTCCTCATCACGCTCAAATTGAACAAGATTCTGGCGCGAGAAAATCAGTGAAGTTGGACCATCCGTTCTCTCGACAGCGGCTTTCCAAGCGACTGCGGTCTCGACTTGGTCACAAGGACGCCATGTGCTCATGTTTGGCGTTAAACGCAGTGATGCGATTTGTTCCACAGGTTGATGCGTTGGACCATCTTCACCCAAACCAATTGAATCATGCGTGTAGACAAAGATGCTGCGTTGCTTCATCAATGCGGCCATACGCAATGCATTACGTGCGTATTCCATAAACATTAAGAATGTGCCGCCATAAGGAATAAAACCGCCGTGGAGAGCAATGCCATTCATCATGGCTGACATGGCAAATTCACGAACTCCGTAACTAAGGTAATTACCTGAAGCATCCTGAGCGGTAATTGCTTTTGAACCAGACCAATTCGTTAGGTTTGATGGAGTTAGATCTGCCGAGCCACCTAGGAATTCAGGTAAGTGCGCGCCGAAGGTCTCAATCGCGTTTTGCGATGCTTTGCGAGTCGCGATAGTCGCAGGTTTGGCTTGCAAAGTTTTAATCACATCTTCACTGATTTGAGCCCAGTTTTCTGGTAGGTCGCCCTTTACTCGACGATTAAACTCTGCTGCCAGCTCTGGGTATGCCGATTCATATTCCACAAAGCGATTCGCCCATTGCGCTTCCGCATCTTTACCTGCAACTTTGGCATCCCACGCTTGATAGATTTCATGCGGGATTTCAAACGGGGCGTATTCCCAACCTAGGTTTTGACGTACTAGCGCTACCTCTTCTTCACCTAACGGTGCACCATGACAATCGTGGCTTGCTGATTTGTTTGGCGATCCAAAGCCAATAATGGTTTTACAGCAAATTAACGTTGGCTTACTGGTTTCTGCCTGAGCCTCTAGAATCGCTTGGCGAATTGATTGAGCGTTATGACCATCAACATCCGCAATGACGTGCCAACCATATGCTTCAAAACGTTTAGGCGTATCATCCGAAAACCATCCTTCAACCTCGCCATCAATTGAAATGCCATTGTCATCCCAAAACGCAATCAGCTTGCCTAAACCTAGTGTGCCAGCTAACGAACAAGCTTCGTGGGAAATGCCTTCCATCATGCAGCCATCACCCATAAACACATAGGTGTGGTGGTCAACGATATCATGACCAGGACGATTAAACTGATCAGCTAATACCTTCTCAGCGAGTGCCATACCAACCCCATTGGTAATGCCTTGACCTAGCGGACCAGTCGTTGTTTCAATCCCCGGTGCATAACCATATTCTGGATGTCCCGCAGTCTTAGCATGCAACTGACGGAAAGATTGAATATCTGCCATCGTCAAATCATAGCCAGACAAATGCAATAAGCTGTAAATCAGCATAGAGCCATGACCGTTAGAAAGAATGAAACGGTCACGATCCGGCCAATTAGGGTTGGTGGGATTATGTTTTAGAAAATCACGCCACAGAACTTCCGCAATATCCGCCATGCCCATCGGTGCACCAGGGTGACCAGAGCCAGCTTTTTGCACCGCATCCATACTCAATACACGAATCGTGTCTGCAAGTTTATTTCGAGAGATCATCTTCACTGCTCCTTACAGACGTGCTTCAATCATTGCTTCTAGTTTGCCTTGGTCTACGGCAAAGTTACGAATACCCTCAGACAACTTCTCTGTCGCCATTGGATCTTGGTTCATTTCCCAACGGAACTCAGCTTCAGTCATTGCCGTTGGCGCAGGGTTCACATTCGTGCGTTGAGCATAAAGCTTTGGTTCAACCTCACCTTCTTGCGCTGCAAGTTGATCTAAGATTGCAGGACCAATCGTCAGACGATCACAGCCAGCTAGAGCGAGCACTTCGTCAGCATTACGGAAGCTAGCGCCCATAACCACAGTGTTGTAGCCATGATCTTTGTAGTAGTTGTAAATCTTAGAAACCGAGACAACACCCGGGTCTTCATGTGGAAGGTATTCTTTTTGATCAGTATTGTTTTTGTACCAATCTAAGATACGACCAACAAATGGAGAGATAAGGAATGCCCCCACTTCTGCACACGCTTTTGCCTGAGCAAAGTTAAACAGCAGCGTTAGGTTACAGTTAATGCCTTCTTTTTCGAGTACTTCTGCTGCACGAATGCCTTCCCATGTTGACGCCAGCTTGATCAAAATGCGCGCTTTCTCAATGCCAGCTTCTTGGTACATGGCGATCAATTTTCGCGCTTTCACCAAACTGGATTCTTTATCAAATGATAAGCGAGCATCAACTTCAGTAGAGATACGCCCTGGTACGGTTTTTAAGATTTCCACGCCGATGTTGACCGCCAATTTATCGCTTGCATCGATGATCTGCTGTGCTCTATCTGCGCTTTGTTTTTTCGCCCATTCAATCGCATCTACAATCAAGTGATCGTATTGAGGCATCTCTGCCGCTTTAAGCACTAATGAAGGGTTTGTCGTCGCATCTTGAGGCTGGAATGCAGCAATCGCATCAATGTCACCAGTATCAGCAACAACCGTTGTGTATTTTTTCAATTGTTCTAATTTGTTCATAACTCTATCTCGATAAGTTGATAATCAATTGCGCTAGCGAAATTTGACTCATTGACGATAAAACAATGTCTGCATGCGAGACATCTAAGTGCTGAGTCAGGTAATTGGTTACCGCAACTGTTGAAATACCTGCCGCTCGAGCCGCTGTAACTCCTGGAGGAGAGTCCTCAAAGGCAATGGCTTGACTGGCAGAAACTCCGAGTTTTTCTAGGCTAGTGAGATAAACGTCCGGAGATGGCTTACGACGTTCAATCGAGATTTCTTCTGCTCCGGTGAAACAGTCAAAGTAATGTTCTAAATTCAGGCGCTTCAGAATCGGCATGTAATGCTCGTATTCAGAACTTGTTGCTAACGCCATCTTAAGCTCCATTTGCTTTGCTGTGTCTAGATAGCAGCGAACACCTTTTCGTTCTGTTTGAAGTGCAATCAGTCGATAAGCATGACTAAAGACTTGTTGTCTGATTTCATCATCAGATAACACTTGCTTTGAATGATATCGATAAAGGTCACAAAGAGAGGTTGCTGGTACTGAGCTCCCAACTAGACCAGCAACCTGGAGTGGCGAAACATCAATCCCGAATGGCTTCATTAGAGCTTCCCAGGCCCTAAACAAACAGGTTTCTGTATCGACGAGTAGACCATCGAAATCGAAGATTAACGCTTGAATATCACGACGTTTGATGTCCTCTCTATCCACATTCAACGCTGCAAATTTCATTGTTTTTACTTCGTTTTCCATGTTCTCAACCCCTTTTTGTTCTGCTATACCAAGCTGGCGTGCAGAATCGTTTTCATCTCTTCGCCCGTTGTCAAAGGTAGGTTGAAGCAAAACGCTGGTTCTAATGCCTTTACGTCTTCCTCTGTGACTCCTACCTGCGTTAGGTTGTGCTCTAAACCAATTTGCCCTAAAAACGTGACTAAGTGCGTTGCTAGCGATTGCGCTTTTTCTTCAGTGCTTCCCACGGCACCAAATAGCTCAGCAACTTTTGCGTAACGTTCTGGTTGTTTACGCCATTGCAGTTGAACATAAGCGGGATAAACCACCGCTAGTGTCAAACCATGAGGTAAATTCGTTTTTCTACTACCTAAGATTTCCCCTAGAGGATGCGGTGCGCCTGCGCCACCATTAGCCAAGGAGATCCCAGCCAACGTATCAGCGCTTGCCAATCGACAACGACCTTCGATATCGGAGCCGTTCTTCACAACCGCAGGCAAGTTTTCTACCACCAGCTTCATGGCTTCTAGCGCCAAACTATCAACTAATGGTGAAGGTTTTGTGCCGGTGTACGACTCAAACGCATGTGAAAACGCATCAAAACCAGTCATCGCTGTCATACGAGGTGGTAAGGTCAGCATTAATTCAGGATCAATAATGGCTTCACATGGATAAAAATCAGGATGGAACAATGTCAGTTTTGAGTGGCTATCAAGATCAGTAATAACCGCTGCATGAGTAACCTGAGAGCCCGTTCCAGATGTTGTTGGTATCGCAATCAAAGGCACAGTTGATGCTGGCAGCGCCTTAATATCACCAAAAGGCGAATCATAATTTTTAAACCAGTGTGCCCAATCAATTGTGTCAACCTTCATGGTTGCTGCGATGATCTTCGCGGTATCGATCGATGAACCACCGCCAATGGCAAGTACAACGTCACAGTCAGCTTCGATACCAACTTGTCGTCCAAGCTCAACAACCGTCGTTGGCGGATTAGGTACAACGCCATCGAAGTGCGTTACATGAATATCTTGTTCGGCAAGCAAAGCAAAAATACGCTCATAAGCTGGTTTAACTGCTTCAAATATCGGTTCAGAGACAATCAAACAGCGTCGACCGTATTTGGCAATCATATGACCAATTTGGCTCACATTGCCCGGGCCAAAGCTCAGCTTAGTCGGTTGGTAGTGATTAAAATGTGTCATGGCAATTCCTTGGTTGGTGTCGAGCCGGAGCATTTCGAGGGGGAAGTTCAGCCCGACACCATTAACTCTAATTAAGCTAGTTCAGCGGCAACGGCTTCTTCAGCAGCATTCAGTGCAGCACGGAAATCTTTTACGCCAGCTGTAATGCCTTCTTTGTGACCGAAGATGTTGGTTGATGCCACCATCACATCAATGTCTTCTTTCAACAGCGGCTCTAGGTTGTGGTTACGGATACCACCGTCAACACACAATTCACAGTTAGGGTTACGCTCGTTAATTAGCTGACGCGCTTCGCGAATCATTTCAATCGCAGACTCACGCCATAACCATTCATCGTTGTTCACGCCATGAATAACAATGTGTAGTCGGTCTAGGTAGTAAATTGCTTCTTTAACGAAAGAGACAGGAGTAAAACAGCCAACGGTTAGACCAAACTTCATGTTGTAGTCACGGCAGTACTTCATCATGTACGCCAATGGCGCACCCAAGAAGTTCTCTGCTGGAAGAATCAGCATGTCTGCGCCAGCTTTAGCAATCTTTTCTACAAATAGACGATCACAATCTTTAAAGTAAGCGTGGACTTCGATTGGCTTATCCGTGTACTGACGAATACCTTCAACGATTTGATGACCACCCATAAGCTGCATGTTTTTCAAATCATGCATATCAGCAGCATCACAGTGAATGTAATCCGCACCCGCGTCAGACACTTCTTTTACGATATCTGCGATGTGGCCGTAATCTACGTGTGCAAGACCTGCTGCGATTTTTACTTTTTTCATTGTGTTTCCTTAATAGAAGTAAGAGTGTTGGCATGAATGCTGACCTTCAGACACGATCAATCTGAGGTACTGCCCAATGCCGCAACCGTTGTTATCTGTGACAATTAAGTTCGCTAACCCACGAATGGCTGGACTAGCGTTTTCCATTGCTACGGGTTCTCCAACAACGCGTAACATTTCTGCATCGTTGTCTCCGTCACCAAAAGCAATGGTGTATTTCGGATTCAGGTTGAGTTGATTAAGTAGGTGAAGAGTTGCGGTGCCTTTGTTCGCTCCCTTCGCTGTGATATCAAGCTTGTTCGGCGTTGAAAGATCGGCTTGTACATGATGATGAATCAGCACATCACGTAATTCACAGAGAGCGACTTTGTCTTCGCTAGAGACCAAGACTTTATATACATCACCACATTCATTAAGTAGTGAACGAACACTCGGTACAATTTTCATGTTGTCCTCAACGCCCAGTGCCAACATCTGTTGCTGAAGACCTAAGAAGTGTTCAGATTGTTGAGTCGCAAAAATGCCGTTTTCGCAGTAAAGCGTGAAGTAAAACTGACCAATATTGAGAGTGTCGAGTAATGCATTGAGTGCATTTGAACCAATGACTTGGCTATCATTGATGCTGCCTTGAACAGGGTCAAACTGGTAGGCGCCATTACAGCAAATCATCGGCAGTTCAATGCCAAGCTGCTTGGCAAAAGGAAGCATCAGGTTATGTGGACGACCACTTGCTAATGTGACTTTATAACCTTCACTAATCGCAAGTTTGATCGCTTCGATATTGTTACTACTGATCTGATTATGGTCATTTAACAGTGTGCCATCTAAATCGATAATGATTGCTTGATACTTCATTTTGGTCTCCAATGACTCTTTATGACGCAAAATGACTATAAACGGTCAAATAACGTCACGTAAAGTCATTTTTGACTTAAAATGATTCAAAACAAGCTAAAGATCACAAAAATCGGTCACAAACAATTCAAAAAACGTCATTTTGATTTTTTATTTGCTCAAAACGTCAAATTCGGTCAAAATTGGTCAAAACAAAAATCAAGGACTTAACTATGAATGAAGCTCAGCGTCATAGAAGGCTTTTGGAGTATCTAGAAAATCACACGTATATCAGCACGAGCGACTACGTTGAGATGCTTGATATTTCTCTATCAACAGCCCGACGCGACATAACAAAACTCGCAGAAGACGGGAAACTCACTAAGATCCGCAATGGTGCGGAAGTGATTAAATCAGAACAAGTAGCCACACAATCTCATGTTGCTTCTCATTTCATTCCTTCAGAAAAAGACATTGAGAATTTTGCAGCTAAATCTCGGATTGCCCAAGCCGCCGCTGAAATG
The DNA here is from genome assembly GCF_023716605.1 of Vibrio sp. SCSIO 43155. Taxonomy (NCBI): domain Bacteria; kingdom Pseudomonadati; phylum Pseudomonadota; class Gammaproteobacteria; order Vibrionales; family Vibrionaceae; genus Vibrio; species Vibrio sp. SCSIO 43155. The sequence goes on from NZ_CP071853.1 coordinate 1,894,153, forward strand.
TGTGATGAAGGTGATAGTGTGGTGGTAAGTGGCAGTAACACAACGTTATTGTTGGGTGACTATTTAGCTGGCAGCAACATTCAAGTGGTGACCAACTTTATGCCACTTGCTTACCAACTCATTCAGAAGAAACATTCTAGTTTGATCATTCTAGGTGGGCAGTATCTACCAGAGCGTCATATTACCATCTCACCAGATGCTGAAAATACTGACGACTATTCAAGTCGTTACGTTTTCTTCACAGGTACCGGTGTTTCGAAAGCTGGCGTGTACACTTCTGATCTCTTGGTTTACATGGCTGAGAAGAAACTATTGGAATACGGTGATCGTCTAGTAGCATTAGTCGATAGTAGCAAGATAGGCAAACACGGCGGAAAGCTTCTGGCTTCTGCCTCTCAACTTGATACCCTAATTACGGATCAAGGTGCCGATGAAACAACACTTAAAGCACTAGAAGAAGCTGGCGTTCAAGTAATTACGGTATAGCAACGTATTACCATAGACATAACAGCCGGAAGCAACAGTCATGTTCTTCCGGCTTTTTCAATTAATATTTGATTCCCTTCTCGTTTATTTTCAAGCTTCATTATTAATTTCAAAATAAATGGAATATAAGTCACAATACTAATTCCCTTCTAGCTCATTGATATTAATGACTTCTATCACACTTAGCTCTCAGTGATACAAAAATATAGTTATTGGATTTTTTTTACTATTTCAGAAAACCGTAACATTAATTAAATTTGCCTCATTACTTCAGTACCAATGAGTCAAAAAATGATTACAGAACTAACAAACGTCAATTTAATTAAAGGCAACCTTCAAGCAAATAATAAAAAAGAAGTCTTTGAAGAGCTAGCACAGATGCTATTCGAAAATAATCGAATCAGCAGCAAAGAGGCTTTTTTAACCGACATCGAAGCACGTGAAGCATTAAGCGTTACTTCAATGGACGGCATCGCTTACCCACACGCAAAAAGCAAAGCGGTTACAGAGCCTGCAATCGCTGTTGGCGTAAAGCGCGAAGGCATCGAGTATGGCGACGAAGAGGGAGTCAAACCGACCGTATTCTTCATGATTGCCTCACCAGATAACGGTGCCGACCACCATATTTATGTTCTTCAAGAATTATTCGGTAAATTTAGCGAAGAGTTTATTGAAGATATTCATAACGCAAAAAACGAAAACCAAATACTAAATATTTTAATTAATTCATAAGGCGTGAAATTATGAGTACAATCACAGCTCAAGCTACTAATAATAGCGATTTCAAAAAAATCCTAAGTACCATGAAAGGTCACCTTTTATTCGGTACTTCTCACATGCTTCCATTTATCGTTGCGGGTGGTGTACTACTGGCGCTAGCAGTAATGGCATCAGGTAAAGGTGCGGTTCCTGCGGACGGTTTATTGGCTGATATTTCTAATATCGGTATTAAAGGTCTGGTGCTGTTCCCAATTATTCTTGGTGGCTTCATTGGTTACTCAATTGCAGACAAACCAGCACTAGCACCAGCGATGATCTCTTCTGGCATCATGGCTGACATGGGCGGCGGCTTCCTTGGTTGTATCGTAGCGGGTTTCATCGCAGGTGGTGTGGTATTCCAACTTAAGAAGATCCCTCTTTCTGCTAACATGACTGCGTTGGGCGCCTACTTCATCTACCCTCTACTAGGTACGCTTATCTCTGCAGGTATCGTTCTATGGGGTATCGGTGAGCCAATCAAGATCTTCATGGCTTCTATGAACGAATTCCTAGCTTCTATGGCTGGCGCTTCTAAAGTGGTTCTAGGTACGATTCTTGGTGGTATGACTGCATTCGATATGGGCGGTCCAATCAACAAAGTAGCAACGCTATTCGCTCAAACTCAAGTTGATACTCAACCGTGGCTAATGGGTGGTGTTGGTATCGCAATCTGTACGCCTCCTCTAGGTATGGCACTAGCAACATTCCTATTCAAGAAGAAGTTCACTAAGCAAGAGCAAGAAGCAGGTAAAGCAGCAGCAATCATGGGTTCTATCGGTATCTCTGAAGGTGCTATCCCATTCGCAGCAAACGACCCTGTACGCGTTCTTCCTTCAATCGTTGCTGGTGGTATCGTTGGCTGTGTGTTCGGTTTCCTAACAGACGTACTACTACACGCACCATGGGGCGGTCTAATCACAGCACCTGTATCAAGCAACATCCCAATGTACGTTGTGGGTATCGCACTAGGCTCTCTAACAACAGCAGTTATCGTTGGCTTCTGGAAACCAGTTGCTGAAGAAGAAGCAGAAGACGAAATCGCAGAAGCAGCACCTGCACAAGCTCAAGCGGCTCCAGCAGCAGGCGAAGGCGAGTACGACATCGTAGCAGTAACATGTTGCCCATCTGGCGTAGCACACACATTCATGGCAGCGAAAGCACTAGAGAAAGCAGGTGCAGCAGCGGGTCTGAAAATCAAAGTAGAAACTCAAGGTCAAAACGGTATCCAGAACCGCATCACTGACCTAGATGTAGCAAACGCGAAGCTGGTTATTCTAGCTCATGATATCCAAGTAAAAGACGCTCACCGCTTTGCAAAAGCAAACGTTGTTGAGTGTTCAACGAAAGAAGCGATGCGTAACGCAGCGACTCTTGTGAAAGCTTAAACCTTAAGCTCCTCCCCCTAAGAGCCCTTTCCCCCAAAGGGCTCTATTTCAAGTTTTTAAGTTTTAGTAATACCCCTGATTTTTTTAATTATATAACCCTACAATTTACAAGGCTTTAAAAATGAAATTCAAACCTTCCCTACTCGCTTGCGCAGTTCTCAGTGGTCTAGTCGGTCTGACTGGCTGTAACGACGACACAACCAACATTTATGAAGGCGGTGACACCAACCCTGCACTGCCGGATATTCCTGACGGCGGCAAGCCAGTATGTCCTCCAGTTGGCGATGGCGACTGTGATGACAAGCCAAACCCAGAAACACCTGAAATCGACATGGGCGTTCACATCCCGGTAGATTTCGCCGATATGGACGTAACACGCTACGTCAACCCATTCATCGGCACAGGTAACCTAGGCAACACCTACCCAGGTGCAACCACACCACACGGCATGGTGCAGCTTTCTCCAAACAACGGTTCTAACGGCTGGGAATACATTTCAGGCTACTACTACCACGACGCACGTACTTCCGGTTTCTCTCATACCCACCTTTCCGGAGCAGGTGCTGGCGACTTGAACGACATTCTCGTCATGCCAATCAACTCGCGTTCGGATTACATGATTGATGAAGGTTCGGCAACGCTAAACCTAGAAGCGTCTCGCTTCCAACATCGTGACGAGCAAGCGACGGCAGGTTACTACAAAGTCGATCTATTGGATTACGACATCAAAGCAGAATTGACGGCGTCTGATCGCGTTGGTGTTCACCGCTACACCTTCCCTCGTGATGAGAAGTCAGAAATCATCGTTAACACTGGCTTCAAAATTAACTGGGACTACACTTCAGATTCTTACTTGAAATGGGACAAAGACAATAACCGTCTTGAAGGTCACCGTTTCTCAGATGGTTGGGCACCAAGCCAAAAAGAATTCTTCGTGATGGAATTCGACCAACCAATCAAAAACGTTCGCTTTGCTTACTACGATAAAGAGCAAGGTCGTTACATGGACGTGCCAGAAGGCATTACGGAAATCGGTAACGAGACACGCGGCAAGTACCAATACGCGCGCGCTTACGTAGAGTTCGACACATCCAAAGACGGCTTAACGGTTGAAGCGAAATTGGCGCTATCAAACGTTGAGATTGGCGAGAATGGCAAGTCTGGTGCTTCTCTTAACATGACAGAAGTTGCGGGCATGAACTTCGACCAAGTACGCGAAGCGGCAACGAAGAAATGGAAAGACGAACTCGGCAAGATCCAAGTCTCTGGCGACGAAGATTACAAACAGACGTTCTACACCGCGATGTACCACTCGTACCTAGGTCAAACCATTCACTCTGACTTAGATGGTCGCTACCGCCAAGTTCACCAAGGTCGTAACGCTTACCCAGATGGCAACACACCTTGGGGCGATAAGATTGATACGCTGAAAGAGTCGATCCGCACTGCCGATGCCAACAAAGATGGCAAAGCAGACTTCACGCGCTACGACACTTTCTCTCTGTGGGATACCTACCGCGCAGTTCAACCGTTGTCTTCGATTCTTGAGCCAGACCGCTTAGCAGATGTGGTGCTGTCTATGCTGTCTTACGCCGAAGAAGAATGGGTGGATGACAAAGGCAACGTGCGCAAAGGTCGTCTGCCTGAGTGGACATTCAAAGGCAACGAAACCGGCATGATGATGGGCATGCACTCAACGCCTGTGATTCATGATGTGTTGTCGAAAGGTTCACTAGAAAAACGCATGATCGACCTTGGTTTTACAGAAGCAGAGCGCAAAGACGTAAAAGAGCGCTTAGTTGAAGCGATGATCACTGACGCACGCGCAGCAACGAGTCAAGGCGTAGCATGGATCAAAGAGTACGAAGAACAAGGTTACGTGCCAGCGCAATTGCACGACACTCCACCAGATTCTTACGGCGGTCACTCACCATTTAAAGACTCTTGGACAGCATCTTACTCGCTTGAGTACTCAATGAACGACTGGGCAATCGCGCAATCGATCAAGGAAGTCTTCGGTGAAGAAGATCCACGCTACACCGAGTTCGCTAACCGCTCTAAAAACTGGCAAGCGCAATTCGACTTCGGTGGTAAGCAATACCAAGGTTGGTTCAAAGCCCGTGACTATGATGGCGAGTTTATCGATGCAGGTTGGGTAGACCCAATCACCGGTCGTGCGGTTGGTAAAGACTGGCGTCCAGACATGTTCAACTGGTCATTCTCTGAATCGAACGGCTGGCAATACTCGTTCAGTGTTCAGCACGACATTCATGGCTTGATTGACCTGATGACACGCTTCGACAAGACACAAAACCCTGAAGCAGAACGCGGTGACTTGTTTGCAGCGCGCTTGGATGAGTACTGGTCAACCTACCCAGACCGCAACGCAGGCGACAACCAATTCCCAGTGTTCAACACAGGTAACGTTGGTCAGCACGTTCAAGGTAACGAACCAGATATCCACGTGCCGTACTTGTACAACTACGTCGGTCAACCTTGGAAAGGTCAGGCAGCCATCGCCGCAGCAACCAACATTTGCTACAAGAACACCGCTGACGGCATTTGTGGTAACGACGACTTCGGTACGCTCTCTGCGTGGTTCGTGTTCCGTGCACTTGGCTTCTACCCAGTGAACGCTTCTTCTGGCATCTACGAAATCGGTACTCCGCTGTTTGAAAGCGCGTCTATCGATGTCGGCAACAACCAGAAGTTCACGGTGACCGCGAAGAACGTTAGCCGCGAAAACATCTTCATTCAATCGGCTCGCTACAACGGCAAAGACTTCAACCGCACTTACCTAACTCATGACGAAATCATGTACGGCGGTGAGTTGGAGTTCGTGATGGGCGACAAACCAAATCAACGTTGGGGCTCTCTAGAGCAAGATCTTCCACCAGCACAAGGCATCGGTGAGTTCTTGCATGAAGACGAGATGCCAGCAGGTTCTCGTTAATCCCAATAGTGACAACTCAGCCGGGGGAACGCATCTCCCGGCTATCCCTACAAGCAAATTTTATAAGCAGTCCTTTATAAACAGTCTCTTATAAACACTTTTTATATACGAATAACGACAAAACGGTATGCACATGTTTAAACGTAATCTTATCTCTTTGGCTATCCTGGTTGGTCTGACGGGTGGCTTAGCTGGCTGTAACAGCGACAACGATTCTTCCTCTTCACTGCCGGGTGATCCAATTGTTGATCTTGCGGTATTGAAATACGTCGATCCTATGATCGGCACAGCAGCTTCTGGTCATACATTCCCGGGCGCGACGGTACCGGCAGGTATGGTTCAACTGTCTCCAGATACTTTCATCGGTTCTAACACAGACCATGAATCAGGACTTAACCCTTGGCACTCAGCATCTGGCTACTGGGATTCATCCAACTACGAAACTGGCGAAGTAGTTAACACTGACGTTCCGCTGTACGGCTTCTCCCATACTCACCTTTCAGGTACAGGCGCAACGGACTTAGGCGACATCTTGGTTCTGCCATACGCAGACATGGCAAACACTCAGCTGAACTCTTTCGACAAAGCCAATGAAGAAGCAAGCGCAGGCTACTACAAAACCAAGCTAAACCAAGGTCAAATCGAAGTAGAACTGAGCGCAACCAAACGCGTTGGTTTGCATAAATACACCTTTGCTGATGGCGCAGACCGCAACGTGAAGTTCGATTTGGGTCATACCCTAATGAACAACAACGGCAAGTCTTTGAAGAACAAAGTAGAAGTGGTGGACGAATACACCATTCGCGGTCGTAAAACATCAACAGGCTGGTTCCAAGGGCAAGACCACCAAGGTCAAGACATCTTCTTCTACGCTAAATTCAACCAACCAATCGCCAAGGCACTGTTAGGCGAACAAGATCTAGAACCAACGCGCGAAATGCGTAATGGTGCGGTTTACTCAGGCGATGATCTGACCGCTTACCTAAACTTCGGCACAGGCGAAGAGCCAATTGAAATCCGCGTGGGTATCTCTCCAGTTAACTGGCAAGGCGCACAGAAAAACTTAGAAGCAGAAGCACCAAGTTTCGACCTAGCAAAAGTGAAAGAAGACGCGGAATACGCGTGGGCTGAGAAGCTAGCAAAAATCAAAGTAGAAGGCGGCACAGACGCAGAGAAAACCAACTTCTACACTGGCATGTACCACATGATGATCGCACCAATCGAATTCTACGATGTGGATGGTCAATACGTGGATATGCTTGGCACGGTGCGCACACTGAAAGATGGCGACACACCAAACTACTCTATTTACTCAACGTGGGATACGTTCCGCGCGGTTCACCCAATGTGGACCATCATCGACCCAGACCAAGCGACGCTATACGTGAAAGACTTGATTCGTAAATCCAACGACGAGTTTGGTTTATTGCCGAAATGGGAAGGTCACGGCTCAGAGACAGGCACCATGATCGGCTACCCATCGGCAGCGATTCTGGGCGATGCAGTAACCAAAGGCTTGATTGATGCAGAGCAAGCTTACACCGCATCAGTGAAATCAGCACGCTACACACCGCATGAGTACCCACAGATTCATGACGACATCCTAAGCTCACTCATGGCAGGTCAGTTGAACTACCACGAGAAAGAACAGTGTGTTCGTTACCCGAACTGGAACTCAGTGTCGTACTCATTGGAATTCTCATTCTACGATTGGACGATCGCAGAAATGGCAAAAGCCGCTGGCGATATGGACGCGTATGAAGAGTTCAAAGCTCGTTCTTACAACTCATTGAAACACTGGGATGCAAAAGCAGGTAACGCAGACGGCACGGGCTTCTTCGTACCAACAGAATTGAAAGAAGGCGACCCATGTGCACTGAAATACGCTTCAACTGACTTCGACCCTTACAAGTCTGACGCGTTCTACTACACAGAAGGTAACGCGTGGCAATGGCAATGGGCGTTCATGCAAGACTTAGACAAGCTGACTGAAATCATGGGCGGCACGCAAGGTCTGAACGACAAGCTGAACAACCTATTTACTGCCGATCCAAATGGCGGTGAAGCGCACCAAGACATGACAGGCTACATCGGTCAGTACATTCACGGTAACGAGCCTTCGCACCACGTTATCTACTTGTACAACCGCACTGAAGAATCTTACAAGGCGCAGGAATACCTAGACCAAGTTTACGACCAGTTCTACAAACCGACGCCAGACGGCATCATCGGTAACGAAGACGTGGGTCAAATGTCGGCGTGGTACTTGATGTCGGCACTGGGCTTCTACCAAATCTCGCCAACCGATCCAACCTACAGCATCGGTCGTCCAATCTTCGACAAAGCGACGGTAGACATTGGTTCTGGCACGTTCACGGTAACGGCTGAGAACAACGGTCCAGACAACATGTACATCAAAGAAGTAACCATCAACGGTAAGCCTCTGGATGTGTACAACACCTTCCAGCACAGCGAATTCAAAGCAGGCGGCGAACTGCACTTCGTGATGACGGCTGACAAGTCTGAAGCAATGCAAGCCAACCTAGGCGAATAATGATTTTGAGGGGACCTCGTGTCCCCTTTTCTCGTGGAATAAAACAATGAAACTAAAAAGAACCCTACTCTCTACCGCAGTGTTAACCGCCATGCTTGGTCTTGCTGGTTGTGGCAGCGACTCTGATCCAGAAACTCCAGTTATCTCTACCCCTACTTTGGAATTCGTTGATACCTTGATCGGCACTAAAGGTCTTGGCAACGTTAACCCTTCTCCAGTCATGCCAGAAGGTATGATTCAACCTTCACCAGATAACTTCGATCCAAACGGTTGGAATGGTAAAGGCTCGCCTGTTGAATACGATCCTGTGCACAGCTTGCTTTCTGGTTTCTCAATGACGCACATTTCTGGCGCAGGTAAAGGCGACCTAAACGACTTCGCTTTCTTGCCATACACCAGCTTCAATACCGATGCCGTGACCATGGATAAAAGCTCGGAAGTGGCAGAAGTTGGTTACTACTCGGTTGATCTTGTAGAAACTGGCGTAAAAGCTGAGCTGTCAGCAACCGACCGCGTGGCGTTCCAGCGTTACACCTTCAAGCCGGGTGAAGACCGCAAAGTGCGTATCGACCTGCAACACGAACTGTTGGAGCAATACGGCAACCATTCTCGCAGCATCTACTACAAACGCGTTAACGACACTACAGTCGTAGGCGCGCGTACCTCAAACGAATGGGGTCAATGGCAAACCGTGTTCTTCGCAGCAGAATTCTCTGATCCAATCATTGAAGAGAACCTGTACACCAAGCTGGCTTCTGAGAGCAAACTCACCCCAACTGACGCTACCGAAGTCGGCTTGGAAGATTACCGTGGCTACGCAGAGCACAAACCAATGCCGGGCGAACCAGAACCTGACCCAGAACGTTTGGCAAAACGCGCAAACGATGTCCTGACGCATTTGAACTTTGGTAAGAGCGATGAGCCATTGGTGGTCAAAGTAGCGATTTCTGGCACTGGCGTTGACGGCGCACTGAAAAACCTAGAAGCAGACACTAACGGCTGGGACTTCGACAACGTCGTACAACAAAACCGCGTGGCTTGGGAAAACATCCTTGGCGAGTTTGAACTAGAAGGCGGCAACAAAGCCGACAAGACCATGTTCTACACCTCGCTCTACCGTACGTTTGTTGCTCCATTCCTATACCAAGACGTGGATGGCAAATACCGTGGCATGGATGGCAAAGTACACCAAGCAGAAGATGGCTTAGTGAACTACTCAGTGTACTCAATGTGGGATACCTTCCGCGCGGCACACCCACTGAAAACCATCATCGATAAAGACCGCGCGATTGAACACGCACGCGATCTATTGAACAAATACCAAACGGGCGGCGTGCTGCCAAAATGGGAACTGCACTCGGATTACACCGGTGAAATGGTCGGTCATCCTGCGGTCTCGGTTATCGCCGATATCATGGTCAAACACCCAGAAGCCTTTACCGCAGCTGAGTTTGATTTGGCGTTGAAAGCCGCTGACGAAACCGTCAACTTCAACCTTGATAAAACTGAAAGTTGGGTGCCTTACCAAGACGCTTGGAATGGTGACAAACGCTTCACGGTCATGACGCGTCATAACGACTACCAAGAAGACGTCGGCTTTATTCCAGCTAACACCAAATGGGCACCGGACTCTGGCGACAAACCGGGTTACGTGGAAGGCTTAAAAGTCGATAAATACGACGAGCTCGTGAACGAGTCGGTGTCTTACGGTCTTGAGAACGCATACTACGACTGGTGTATCGCTCAGATTGCTAAACTTGCTGGCAACGACCAACAGTACGACCGCTACATGGCACGCTCAGAATCGTTCAAGAACTACTTCGATTACAACCCAGAGCAATACGGCAAACTGCAAGACACCAAAGGCAACGCATTGGGTGCGACGGGCTTTATGCGTCCGGCTTACATGAACAGCGGTAGCAAGGTTTGGGCAAACAACCTGAAAGCCGAATGTTTGGACGAGAACATGGCGCTGTCTATCCCAGAAGGTATGGACTACAACGCGTGTAAAGACCGCAAAGCACTCAACGAAAGTGACGTGTTCTGGCCTTACCGCGCCGAGCACCGTGGCGAAGACTTCACCGAAGGCAACACATGGCAATGGACATGGTTTGCACCGCACAACTTGAACGGTCTGGCTAACGTGATGGGTGGTGAGCAAATCGACCGTACTGACTTCTCTCTTCCTGAAGACGTAACCGAACAAGGCAAAGCGGCATTCTTAGCCAACTTGAATGCGCTGTTTAATGCAGACTCCAACGCCGATACGAGCCAATCACACGACATGTCGGGTTACATCGGTCAGTTCGTGATGGGTAACGAGCCTGATCACCACGTGCCTTACCTCTACAACTGGACGGCAGAGCCTTGGAAGACACAAGAAATCGTCGACCAAGCGATGAACGAATTCTACCACCCAACGCATGAAGGTCTGATTGGTAACGAAGACGTCGGTCAAATGTCTGCGTGGTACGTGATGTCTGCATTGGGCTTCTACCAAGTCACACCGGGTGAAGCAAGTTACACCATCGGTCGTCCTCTGTTCGACAAAGCCGTGATTCCAGTCGCGGACGGTAAATTCACCATCACCTCAGAAAACAACAGCCAAGAGAGCATCTACGTGAAGTCGGTGACCATCAACGGCAAACAATTGAGTGACAACTTCAGCTTCGCGCACAGCGATTTGAAAGATGGTGGTGAGCTGCATTTCGTCATGACTTCAGACAAATCTGAAGCGATGAAAGCGCAGTAGTCGACACCTATCCAAATAACGAAAGGGGGCATCTAGCCCCCTAAAAAACTTCACTTCAGTGGAACCATAAAAATGAAACTAAAAAGAACCCTTATCTCTACCGCTATACTCGCTGCCATGTTTGGTCTTGCTGGCTGTAACAGTGATGACGACAACAGCAAATCTGGAACACCATCCCTCGACACCACGCTAACCCAATACGTCAATCCATTGATTGGTACAGGCGCAGATGGTCACACCTTCCCGGGGGCGGTTGTGCCTTACGGTTTAGTGCAACTTTCTCCTGATACCGAAATGGAAGGCTGGGGCTCTGCTGCCGGTTACTTCGACCACGGCAAGCTGACTGAAATCCCAGTGTATGGCTTCTCCCACACTCACCTTTCTGGCACAGGCATTACCGACCTTGGTGACATCTTAGTTCTGCCTTTTACCAAAAAAGAAAACGCCGTTTTCAACACTTTCGATAAAGACAACGAAACTGCAGAAGCGGGTTACTACGCGGTTGAACTGAACAAAGGCGAAATCAAAGCCGAGCTAACTACCACGCAACGTGTTGGCTTCCACCGCTACACCTTCAAAGAAGGCACCACGCCACATATCAAGTTCGATTTAGACCACACCCTCAACAAAGGTCACTTCAACAACCGCACCATGAAGGGTGATTTAGAGTTCATCGACGCTTACACCATCCGCGGTTTACGTAGCTCAAACGGATGGGCGAACAACCAGCACGTCTACTTCTACGCCACCTTCAACCAACCTATCGTCAAAGCCATTGCTTTGGTTGACGGCGCAGAAACCGAAATCGATGTAAACAACGACAACATCGACGCAGTGAAAACCATCGCTTACCTAGAATTCGCACCATCATCAACACCGCTAGAAATCCAAGTAGGCTTGTCACCAACAGGCACAGAAGGTGCGGAGAAAAACCTAGAAGCAGAAGCGAAAGACGTGTCATTTGATACTGCGCGCGCTCAAGCCAACGACGCATGGCACCAAGAGCTTAGCCGCATGATGGTATCTGGCGGCACGGAAGATCAGAAAGAGATCTTCTACACCGCGCTTTACCACGCTTCTATCGCGCCAATGATTTTCCAAGATGTCGACGGCCAATACCCTGCGATGCGTACTCGCATTCAAAAAGACGCGGGCGACACACCAAACTACTCCGTGTACTCCATGTGGGATACTTTCCGCGCTGCGCACCCACTGAAAACCATTATTGACCCAGAACGTGCCGAAGAGTTTGCTAACGACTTGATTCGTAAATACGAAGACGGTGGCATTCTGCCGAAATGGGAACTGCACAGCCATTATACGGGCACTATGATCGGCTTCCCTGCGGTCTCTATCATTGCTGACGCGATGGCAAAAGGCTTAGACATCGACCCACAACTTGCCAAAGAAGCGGCTGAGTTTACGGTGCGTTACCACGAGGCGTCTGAATTCCCAGATTGGACGGAAGACAACAACATCGGCGCAGCAAACGTTGTGCAAGTGAAGGTGTACGAAGAAAACGGCTTTGTTCACCACGGCTACTGGAACAGTGCCTCTTACACGCTTGAGTTTGCTTATGGCGACTGGGCAATGGCAGAAATCGCGCGCATGGCTGGCGATGTAAAACTGCAAGAAGAGTTTATGACTCGTGCCGACAACTGGCTCAACCATTGGGATGCAGAGACGGGCTTCTTACGTCCGAAAAACCACCCGCTGAGTTCATCACCAAACAAACCGCCTTTGGAGTTCAACCAACCGATTGATGAAGATCGTTTGGATGAGTGTGAAATGGTTGAATGGCCAGAAGGCTCAGGCGTGATGAAAGAGAAATGCCCACTGCTACCATTTGACCCTTACTACGTGGACGAGTTTGCCTACACCGAAGGGAACGCGTGGCAATGGAAGTTCCAACCAATGCACGATTTCAACCGTCTGAAACAAGAAATCTACCAAGCAGACTTGGCGCAAGGCAAAGACACCACACCAGAGAAAGCCTTCCGTGAAGACTTGGACGAACTATTCAACGCGCGTTCTTCAAACACAGGTGAAGAGCTGCCAGACCTAACGGGTTATATCGGTCAGTACATGCACGGTAACGAGCCATCGCACCACATTCCTTACCTATATGCGCTAACGGATGAGCCATGGAAAGCGCAGGAGTACCTAGACCGCATCATGTCAGAGATGTACACCAGCGAACCAACTGGTTTGATTGGTAACGAAGACGTAGGTCAGATGAGCTCTTGGTACTTGATGTCAGCAATGGGCTTCTACCAAGTGACGCCTGCGGATCCGGTGTACACCATCGGTCGTCCTATGTTTGATGAAATCACCATTCCAGTGGAAGGCGGCGAATTCACAGTCATCGCAGACAACAACAGCCCACACAACAAGTACGTGAAGTCCGTAACCATCAACGGCAAGCCGCTGGATGCCAACTTCACCTTCAAACACAGCGAAATCAAAGCGGGCGGCGAGCTTCACTTCGTCATGACGGGTGACAAGCAAGAAGCGCTTCAAGCTCAGTAACGTTTTATGTAATTCGTGTTTAAAGAATAAGCAGATAGATTAACTCAGTGGCAGGAAGTGACGCGCTTCCTGCCTAAGGAATCAAGATTATGAACTTTACGAAAACCGCTATCGCCACCGCTGTGATTGCAAGTGTTATTGGTTTGGCTGGCTGCAACGATGACGACGATAACACCTCACCAAGCGTCGATACTTCCAACCTAAAATACGTCGACCCATTCATTGGAACAGGCTTTAACGGACACACCTTCCCGGGTCCTGTTGTGCCAGAAGGCATGGTACAACTTTCTCCAGATACCGAGCTGATCGGCTGGCACTCTTCATCAGGTTACCACTTTGATAAAAAGACCCTATTTGGCTTCTCCCACACTCACCTATCTGGCACGGGGATGGGCGGCTTAGGTGACATTCTGTTCCTGCCGTTTACCGAAGATAAAGCTAAATACATCGAAGACAGCGACGACTACCGCGAAGCGATTTCGGTCAAGATGGACAAAACCTCTGAAGTGGCAGAAGCGGGTTACTACTCGGTGAAGATTGCCGAGAACGGTATCAAAGCCGAGCTTACGGCGTCTGAACGTGTCGGCTTCCATCGTTACACCTATCCGCAAGGTCAACCACAACGTTTGAAAATTGACCTCAACTCCATCCTTAACAGTGACTGGGGTTCGACCTCTTTGCGTAACAAACTGACGGTGAGCGAAGACGGTCATACCATCACGGGCGAGCGCGATGCAGCGCACTTCTCTGGTTGGGCGAAAAACCAAAAAATCTTCTTCTATGCGACTTTCGATAAGAAGATCAAAGACGTCTACATCCTTGCCAATGGTAAGCCTGTTGACGACCTAACGGCAGAGCACGTTTCTGAATTGATTTACGATGACCAAGGTAATCCAGTTAAGCGTGTCAAAGCGGACGTCACTGCCTACATCGAATTTGAAGATGAAGGCTCACAAGAGTTGAATGCGCAAGTGGCGTTATCTGCGGTTGACCCACAAGGCGCAGAAAACAACTACGATGCCGAAGCGAATGTCTCTTTCGATACTGCGCGTAACAATGCACGCGAGAAATGGGCTAAAGCACTCAACTTCTCAATTGAAGGGGGCACGGAAGATCAAAAAGAGATCTTCTACACTGCACTTTACCACACCAAAATTGCACCTATGGTGCATCAAGACGTGGATGGTCGATTCCGTGGCATGGGCAAAGGCTCGATTCGTGAAGGCGAAGGGGAATACTCCATCGCTTACGGTCAAGCAACGGAAGAACAGCCAAACTTCTCGGTTTACTCTCTATGGGATACCCAACGTGCATTACACCCACTAAAAACCATCACAGAGCCAACTCGCGCGGTGCAATACGCGAAGAACCTAGTTCAGAAGTACACTGAAAGCGGCTTGCTGCCGAAATGGGAGCACTTAGGTGACGAAACAGGCACCATGGTTGGCTACCCAGCGGTAGCAGTGATTGCGGATGCAATGACCAAGTTCCCAGAAGAGTTTACTCAACAAGAGAAAGAGCTGGCGCTGAAAGCCGCGATCGACTCTTCGACTTACGACAACTACCCGGTACTGCAAGCAGATTGGGATCAGGGCGTATTGGATCGCACTTTAACCAAGCACATCGACTACATTGAGAAAAACGGCTTCACGCCTGCTATCCAGCGTGTCGATGGTGAACCAGTATTTGAAGACTACACGGTTGAGTCTGTTTCTTACGGTCTAGAAAACGCGTTCTACGATTGGGCTATCGCACAAATTGCCAAAGCAGCCGGTGATACTAAAGTGGAAGAGCAATACCTTGAACGCTCAAAAGGCTACAAAAAATACTTCGATTACAACCCAACAGAATACGCAGAACATGGCGTGACGGGCTTTATGCGCCCAGTGATGATTGATGAAACCTTCATGACGCCATTCGACCCATACGGCACAGAACACGAAACAGGCAACTACACCGAAGGTAACGCGTGGCAGTGGACTTGGTTTGTACCGCATGACATCGCGGGCTTAAAAACCATCATGGGTGGCGATGCTGAGTTCCAGAAAAACCTAGAAGCAACCTTCACCGCAGAAAGCCAAGGTACAGAAACACCGGATATGTCTGGTTTGATTGGTCAAGTTGCGTTTGGTAACGAGCCTTCACACCACATTCCTTACCTATTCAACTGGACCGCAGAACCATGGAAGACGCAACAAGTCGTCGACCACATTCTTGATGACATGTATTTCGCTGCCCCAGAAGGCGTAGTTGGTAACGAAGACGTGGGCGCCATGTCCGCTTGGTATGTGATGTCTGCATTAGGCTTCTACCAAGTGAACGCAGCAGAACCTATTTACACTGTGGGTCGTCCGCTATTCGACAAAGCGGTGATTCCGGTGAAAGGCGGCACGTTCACCATCACCACAGAGAACAACGCCGATGACAACATGTACATCAAGTCTGTCACCATCAATGGCAAAGCTTTGGATAACGGTTTCTTCTTCGACCATTCCGAGTTCAAACCGGGTGGTGAGTTGCACTTCGTGATGACGGGCGATCAATCAGAAGCGATGAAAGCGCCTCAATAAACCTCTATCACTCTTCCCTCTTCAAAGGTCAGTTCGCAAGCGCTGACCTTTTTTCATAAACAAATCAATCGATGTTCTGACCAATACGCCACAACACGCCACTAGGATCGTGCAAACAGAACTCTCGCATCTTCCAAGGTTGATCAATCAGTTCCGTCATCTTGGCTCCGAATGATTCCAAATCTACACTTGAAACATGTTCATGCCAGCTGACAACATCTTCCACCAACAAATGCATCATGAAATTATTGCAATGTTTCGGCTCATAAAAATCTTGCAGCAAGAATGAGCAACTGCCCTTGAAGAAGTACGCCACACCACCAAAATCCGAAGGCATCTCAAAACCCAACGCCTGATAAAAACGCTTTGATAGCTCATAATTTTTCGCCGGAACAAAAGATTTAATTTCAACAATATTGAGGTTTTCCATTTCCTAAATTTCCATTATGTAGCACGTATTCAACCACTCTAGGTAACTCAGCGCGCCCTGACTAGGGTCTCTCTCTGTTTCTTAGGTGCAAGGCACACACTCCGCCATTTGGGTTTGCAGCCAATGGACAAATTTTTGTTCCAGTTCAGAACGTGCTTTGTCTTGAGTCAATAAGACATAGTCATGCCCTGACGGCACAAAACCAAATGGTGCAACGAGATTGCCGCGTTTGAGATCGTCCATCACCAAAGGATAAGAGCCCATCGCCGCTCCTAAGCCGTCGACTGCAGCTTGAATGCAGAAATAGAAATGTGCGAAAGACTGTTCTGCTTTGCCATTCATCGACGCTTCACCAGAGCGCTGCATCCATTCTTGCCATGCTTCAGGTCTGGTTTGGCTGTGTAATAGCTTCACAGAGTTCAAATCACTTTTCACTTGCTGCCAATAGTCAGGTGAAAACACAGGACCCACCCACTCTTCCACTAACTTGGTTTTTGGATAGTGATACAAAGGCTCAAAGTCATCTCGACGAATTGCCATAACAAGCCCCGTCGAGCCAAGCGTTACAGATCCTCCCGCAGTCGAAAGACGAACGTCTGCGTCACAACCATCATTAAACGCGGAAAGCCTCGGCATCAACCAACGCATGGTTAGCGTTGGCTCACAAGAGACTTCAAGGTATTGATGCTTCTCCTGCACCAGCTTGTTCACGCCAGTTTCCAACGCTTGGAATGCTTGCTCGGTATAGCTTTTCAGCATCTCACCCTCTTTAGTGAGCAGCATATTGCGCCCCTGTTTGTAGAACAGAGGCTGAGCCAGATAGGTTTCCAACACTTTGATCTGCTTACTCACTGCGCCATGCGTAATACTGAGCTTATTTGCTGCCTCACTAAAACTCTCAGACGATGCTGCGACATGGAAAACATGGAAGGATTTAAGATGCCTCATCTGTGACTTTTTCTCACACTTAGCGGAATTTGTTTCGATTATAGTCTCCGAACTCTCGACCTACAATTGCCCCATTCATAACAACAAAGAAACAGGAAACACCATGGAGCTTTTCAGCCTTGCCTTATTAGGCATACTCATTGTCATCAGTCCCGGAGCCGATTTTGTCTTGGTTCTTAGAAACAGCCTCAACAGGGGCAGACAAGCCGGAATTTGGAGCGCCGTGGGCATCAGTCTTGCGATTTCGGTGCACATTACCTATTCATTGCTTGGCATCAGTTACTTAATTTCACAGAACGAATGGTTGTTCAGCTTGATTCGCTACTTAGGTGCGGCTTATCTGATCTATCTCGGATTGAAAGGGATTTTTGGGGCTGATTCTCAGCAGAAGATAGAGGGGGAAACACAAGAAAGCATCTCCATTTGGCAGTTCTTTTTCCAAGGCTTTTTGTGCAACGTACTTAACCCAAAAACCATGTTGTTTTTCTTAAGTATCTTTAGCCAAGTCATCGACCCGAATGCAGAATCACAGCACCTAGCTTTAGGTTACGGTGTCTACATGATTACGCTGCACGGGATTTGGTTTTCTATGGTTGCCATCTTGTTTACCTCACCGCGATTACAGAGCTTATTACTGCACGTGAAACGCAGGTTGAACCAAGCTTGTGGCGCTGGCTTACTGGTGTTTGGTGCCATGTTAGGATTAAAGTCATAACACGCTGAGTTACGACATTTCGACTGGCGCCACATCGAAGTTTGATAATCACACGTATAATTCTCGTCAATACTGTTTAGGGCAATTGACCTTGAGGAAAGGAACTCAATGAAAAAACTACTACCGATTGTATTCACTTGTTTAAGCTTAGCTTTCACCGCTCCACCGGTATTGGCTTCTGAACGTGCAGAGCAGGGTTGGCAATGGATTGAGCAAGGCGCAATGATTGTCGATGTGCGCACACCACAAGAGTTTGCCGATGGTCACTTGGACAATGCGATTAACTTTCCGCTTTCTGAGTTGGATAAACACTTTGCTAATGTCGATAAAGATACGCAAATCGTGCTCTACTGCCGCAGCGGTAATCGCTCAGGGCGAGCGTATCAATATCTACAATCGCAAGGATTTACCAACCTTCATAACGCGGGTGGCTTGGTTGAGATGCAACAAGCGAAGTAATGCCACGTAACACCTGCCTAGACAATGGCATGGAAAAGCACACCGCTCGTGTGCTTTTTTTGTTTTCTCGACGCCGAAAACTAAAGTTGGTACTGCAGCACCAATTCGTGTTTCTCTTGGTAGGTTTGAATCAGTTCGGCTTTACTCTTAGCGGCATTTTGATAAAACAACGCACCTCCTTCAACCAACAAATCATAATGTTGCTGCAGCATATCTAAAACAAACTGCACACGTTTAATTGTGGTTGGCGTGCAACTCTTACCATCCAAATCATCTTCAATATCGAGCACATGCGAACGAAACATCTCAAGCGTAAAAAGATGTTCCAACTCAGCATCAGATTTTAGCGCTGTTTGTATCTTTTCCATCGACGTTTGCACTCGCTCTACGATTTCTGGCACGGCATAGTTTTGAACTAACCAGTCCCGCTTGTATTCAAGCATCTTAACGCCTTGTTGTTTCACGTTTTTGAATAGCTGCATTGCCTCTTTTCGGGAATAATTTTGCTCCAATAACCAACCAGAGAAGAAGCGCGTTTCAAATCGCTCACAAGCATCAAACATAGGGTCATGCATACCATTGCTGTTGAACTCTCTTAACGGGTCAAACCGATACATATAACCAAAATCGAACAACTTTAGCTGACCTTGTTTATCCACCAGCAAGTTCCCTGAACACAAATCCCACTCAAACAATCCACTTCGCTCACAGACAAATAGAGTCGAGAATAACTGCCTTAGTAAGTCCTCAGTTAGGGCTTGAATTGGCGAACCTTCAATCCAATCTGAAACAATGATCCCTAAACGATAATCAGCATAAACAGTCTCAACAATATGTTTAAAATCCTCAGTTAAATTCGGATTGTCTTTTTGAGTTTGAAAATCAAGACGGCGTTGAACTTCATTCAGAAAGGAGTACTGACCATCAGGGTTTTGCACTTTCGGCTGTGGGCGTTTTTTCTTGAGCGTATAGTCTCGTCCGCCGACACGAATATGAAATACCTGCGCCGTCAAACCACTTTCAAACGTTTCGACAACATACTCTGAGTTCGCTGTCGTAAACGCCAAGATTTCTGGTGGCAATGGACATTGATCCACATTGCCGACAATTAAGTTTTGATCACTTAAGTCAAATACTTGCTGCTGTAATTGTCGTTGGTTCATGAAGTGCTCCCTGCTAACGATTCAGATATTGTTTACTTTATCGACAATGAAGCACATGACCTCCCCCTTTCTGACCAAAGTCATGGTTGAGTACTTGGGTGGAGTCCTGTTTAAATCGATGAATTGATTCAGCTGTTGTCTTCTTCAGAGAGCTTGCGAAAGTAGTCTTCCAGTCGATGATGCCCATAAGTCGGCGCGATGTTATCTCCACCTAACATGGTCAGGAAGAACTCAGCAGGACCGCCCCACTTCTCTGGTAGGTGGCTTACTATTACGAGAGCAGCTCTGCGTAACAAATCCGGCAAATGCGTATTTTTCTCCGGCTTATTCTGAGATTTGAATGCAAGCTGAGCAATTTGGTTTACTGAAAACACATTCGGTCCGCCTACGTTAATCTCCGTTTCAGTGCTATCGATAGCCTCAACACAAAATCTCGCCAAATCTTTTCCGTGAATGGGGTTAAGCAGGTTTTCACCATCGCCAAAAGTAAACACTCGACCCGATTTCGCCATGTTGTACACCTCGGTAATATCAGAGAAAAAACCATTCGGACGAATCACACAAGGGGTTAATTTTGTTGATTGCAAAAGTCTACTCGCAAAGCGCTCTTTCGCCTCTAGCAGACGAACTTGAGGATATTTCTGAGCATTGAACGCAGAGATATAAATGAATTTACCAACACCTGCTCGCTCTGCTTCTTCGAGTAAGTTCAAGTTTGCTTGGTAGTCGACATCCAAATAACCTAATCCATCTTGCTGACGAGTAATGCCCAAGCATGAGATAACAACGTCCACACCCTCGCAAACTCCTTTTAGCTCATCGGGGTGAGTCACCTGAGCTTCTACTGCCTGCGACTCTTGTAAGCCCATCGCAAGGAGCTTGGTTTTGTTTCTCGCCAACGCTTTAAACTCGGCGTGCTGCGCCATGAGAAATTCAACAATATTCGATCCTAAATAACCCGTTGAACCGACAATTAAAATTCGAGGCTGCGTTTTCATATCGATGTTTCCTATTCTTGGTAGAGGAACAAGACAAAGAGTCCCTTAGCCTTTATTTGGACCAATTGGTCTTTTTAAGTTAGTACGATTCAAACACAAGGTAAAGATCTTTCTTGCCCACTTGGTCTAAAAAAAGAATCTTGTGATATACTGCCGTGATTACGCTAACCATCGAAAAGAGAAAAATATGCCTAAAATCGTCGATCACGATAAAAAACGAGAAGAAATAGCGCTAAAAGCAACAGGTATATTTCTTGAATTTGGCTACAAAAATCTTGGGATGAGACAGCTTTGTGAACAGCTTGGCATGAGTAAAAGTGCGGTCTATCACTACTACAAAAGTAAAGATGAGCTGTTCAAAGCCGCCACCGAGGCAATGGTTAACTTCGATGCAGAAATATTGGCAGGAAGACCGAGCTCAACAAGCGCTAACCCTGAACAACAAGCAGAGAACTTTGTATTAATTTTCCAACAGATGGCACCGCGTTTCTTCCAAGAGATGAAGTTAGTGTCTGATTATATTGATGTGATTGGGCAAGAAAACGTAGCTACCGATCCATGCATGTTACTAGCGAATCAAAAGTACATGACGATGCTAGAAAACTACGTTTCAGCACAACACAAAGAATCACTTTATACCCTAATGCTTGGACTGCTAAACCATCAGTTAATGTTAGGTAAAGCACTAGAAGAAGCGTTTATTATTGAGCAAGTTGAGCGCATTTTAGTTTAGATTCAAACTCGCCTTTAAAATCAACGTGAAAGAGGCTCCGTCGAGCCTCTTTTGTCTAGGTTAATATGGTGAAGCCTAGTCGCTTAATAGCTCTACTTCCCTCGCCCATACATCTTGTCGAAGTTTGGGATGTTCTTCTCCCAAATGGGCGTCTCTTCTCCCACAATGGATTTGAGTGTATCGATAAACAACTTGGTTTTGATTGGTGCATCTCGGTGCGGATACACGGCGTAGAATGTGCCGAAATCATCAATGTTCAAGTGCGTCATGATTGGCACTAGCTTGCCTTGATTGATTTCGTCTTGAACCATTTGTGCAGTCACCACAGCAAGCGTATTTCCTCCTGCTGCGCTTCTTGCCAACATTTCCACATCATTCACTTTATAAGCGACATTAAGCTGAAAGTGCTGTTGTTTACCTAGAGCATCTTGATAGCCGAATTTATCGAATAACAAACCAGGAGCGGCGTAGATAGTGGCGGGTAAAGATTCCAATTTATCAAGACTGTTCACCTCACCATGCTTTTCTAAAAACGCAGGGGCAGCAACAATCAAAAGGCGACTTCGCGCAATCTTACGGGTAATCAAGCTTGAGTTTTTAGGTCGCCCAATGCGGAAGCCAATATCAAAGCCCTCTTGCACCATATCCACCATGCGATCTTCTAAGCGCAATTCAAACTCCACATCTGGGTATTGTTGTTGAAACACTGAAATCGCATCTTGAACGTATTGACGCCCGAACATGGTCGAGCTGGTAATGCGCAAGACACCGCGAGGCTCTTCGTGATAATTCTGCGCCAAACGGTGAGTATCACTAAGAAGTGACCGAAGGGATTTGGCTTGGTTGACCATTTCACTCCCTGCTGCCGTCAATGATAAGGAGCGCGTAGTTCGGTTGAGCAATCGAACACCCAACTCCTCTTCCAAACGGCTGATCTGCTTTGAGATCACCGAACGATCCACATTCTTCTGTTCTGATACCTTAGTGAACGAGCCAAGCTCGACCACCTCAAGTAACAGCAATAAACGACTAGAGAAATCCATAACGTCTTACCTAAAAAACTATTGTTGCTTTTATGGCACCAATTATATGCCATTTAGCTTATTTTTCTCATCTTATAACAAATCTATAGTGGCTGCACACAACGGGAGAGAGACAAACCTCTTCAATACCAAACCAATAAATTCGCGTTACCGAGGTCTGCTGATCTTACTAACGCTGAGGAAACAGCTATGAAAACTCTATCAATCACAACACACAACGGCATCGCTACTGTTGAAATCAACAACCCACCAGTGAACGTACTGACCATCGATTTGATTAATGAAATCAACGAATTTGTCCTATCACTTAAAGATGACCGCGATACGAAAGTGGTGGTATTCAAATCACTTCATGAGTCTTTCTTCTTGGCGCATTTAGATTTGAACGTTATCAACGGCACACAAGGTGGTCAGGCAGCATCAATTGAATTCAACCACATGATTGCCAACATCAAAGCGATGAAACAAGTATCGGTTGCTGTGGTTGATGGTGTAGCTCGTGGCGGCGGTAATGAGTTTGTGATGGCGTGTGACTTGGCTTACGGTACTGAAAACGCGGCATTTGCTCAGCCAGAGATCCACGTCAACATCCCAACGGGTGGCCAAGGTGCGGTGCAGTTCGCTCGTCGTATGGGTAAAAACAAAGCGCTTCAAGCACTGCTACTTGGTAACGACTTTACGGCACAACAAGCGGAGCAGTTAAACATCATTACTCAGTTTGTTCCTAAAGCAGAGTTGGATGGATTCTTGGCGGCAACATTGGGCGTGATTAGCCAACTAGAAGTGCGTGACATCGTAATGTACAAAGAGATCATCGCAACCTCTATCAAAGATGAAGACGCAGGTGCAGAGCTAGAGTTGCGTTACTTCTTAGAGCGCGCAAAAGAGCAAAAAACCGCAGCGATCATCGACGCGTTCCTAAAACACGGTGGTCAAACAGAGCGTGAAGCGAAAGACATCCAAGGCATCTTTGTTGATACAGCGGCTGAGCTAAACAAACAATAGAACTTGGTTCATCATCGACCTAAGGCACCGACAGTCCGTTGGTGCCTTGTCTATTAGAAAACTCGGGAAATCTTATTGCATGAAAAACAATTAAATCATTCGTTTATTGCAAACTTGGCTTTTCGACAGCAATGTTAGAAACAAAATTGCGCGTGCGAGGAAATACAATGGAGGCAGTTAAACAATAGCCAGATCAATAGAAAAATGAGGTCCTCCATGAATCAACTTCCCGACGAAAACCAAAAACGATTTGTTGCCGTAATCAGTAAAAAAGTCGAGGTGGGACGCGCCGTTAACGTATTAGGACACTTGAGCGTAAGCCTTGCGGATCAACTTTCTGATGGCGACGCAGTCTACACCGACTATCACGATCTCGACGGCAATGTTCATCCAAATATCTCCCACTATCTGTTTATCGTCTTGAGAGCGGACAACTCCAACAAAATCAGAAAACTTCGCCAAGAAGCACTCGATAAAGGCATCCCATTCTCTGATTTTACTCACACCATGGTAGAAGGCGGCTCTGAAATACAACAGCAAACCACCAAAAACACACCGGAAGCCGAGTTAGAATACTTGGGTATTTGTTTGTTCGGCGAGACTGAAACTCTTCGAGAATTGACCAAGAAGTTCAGCTTATATCGCTAAAAGCGCGTGATACCTTGGTGATCCTCTCATCATTTTTTCATCAAGCTATCTGTACATTGCCACTTTTAGGTTTAGAATCTAGCGCATCTATCAACCAAAAGTGGCAACACTTACAACGAAATTAAGGAGGAATTTATGTCTTTGTGGTGTTCAATCAACCCACGTTTTTATGGCATGAAGGACCGCTCAAGAGTTTCAGATTTCGCGCTGCGATAATCTCGACTTGAGCGAATAATTACCTTTCGACGAAAACACGTCACCCGAGTACTTTCCCTCAAGCTCGAAGAATTATTGTCAGCTATGACAACGGCGTCTTGCGCCTAAAATTCTTGAGAACACTATGAGTACTTTTTTAACTGCACAATCACTAACCCTTTCTCACACAGCAACACCAATCTTCAAAGATGTAACGTTTACGATTCATCGTGGCGACAAAATTGGTCTTATCGGTCATAACGGCTGTGGTAAAAGCTCCCTACTCAAACTGCTTAGCGGTCAATTTGAACCAAGCCAAGGCACGGTTGCCAAAGCCAGTTCATGTTTGATGCGTTATGTTGAGCAGCATTTACCTAAGTCTTTAAGTACACATTCTGTCTTAGATGCGTTAGCGGAATCCTTATCCGATGATGAGATTTGGCGCGCCGAACTCTTATTGGATGAACTCGGATTTTCGACCACAGAACGACACATGCCGGTTGAGAATTGCAGTGGTGGTCAGCAAATGCGACTCCTGCTTGCTCGTGCGATTATCCATCAACCTGACTTACTGCTTCTGGATGAGCCGAGTAACCACTTGGACTTGCCATCGCTCCTTTGGCTAGAGCAATTCCTATCGAACTGGAAAGGCTCATTCGTATTGGTATCTCACGATCAAACCTTACTCGATCGCGTCACCAATACCACTTGGGTCATGCGAGATCGGTCTCTGCATCATTTCTCTTTGCCTTGTTCTCAAGCGAGACAAGCATTGAAAGAGAAAGATGAAACCGATCAACTTCGCCATGCCAGCGAGCAGAAAGAGATCGACCGAATCGAAAAAAGCGCCAAGCGTCTAGCCACTTGGGGCAAAGTCTATGACAACGAGGATCTTGCTCGAAAAGCCAAGACGATGTTTGCGCGCAAAGAACGTTTAGAAGAAGAACAAACCGAACTGACAGAAGGCACACCGTGGGCGCTGCAACTTCAAGGTGAATCAATGCCAGCAAATCGACTGTTAGAGGTTTTGCCTTTCTCGGTAACGCCACCAAACAGTGATTATCACTTGTTTGATATGGCAGAAATGCGCGTGAAAAGTGGCGACCGAGTTGCCGTTCTAGGCAGTAATGGTTGCGGCAAATCGACTTTGTTGAATCTGCTTTATCGTCAGTATGAAGCCATCCAAACCGACCTAGGCAACCAACATGAGAGTGTGACTTTCCACGATCGCTGTCGCTTGGGTTACTACGATCAATCCCTAAAGCAACTCGACGATCATCAATCCATCACAGATGCGTTTCAGTCGTTTGCCAGCATCAGTAGTGAACAGGCAAAACGTTCGCTAATTGGTGCAGGATTCGAGTACGCAAGACACGAACAGAAAGTCGTCAGTCTAAGTGGTGGAGAGCGAGCAAGGCTACTGTTTGTGGGCTTAACCCTCGCTCGCTATCACATGCTGTTTTTAGATGAACCGACCAACCATTTGGATATGGAAGGCAAAGAAGAGCTGATTGATACTCTGCAAAACTTCGAAGGTGCCGCCCTATTGGTGAGTCATGACCGAAGCCTGATAGAACAAAGCTGTAATCGATTCTGGTTTATTGAAAATGGCTTACTGACGGAGTATTTGAGCGCGGAAGATGTGTATCAACGCGTAACTGATACTGCTCCCAAATCTGCCATACCGCATCATTGCAATGAAGTAATGTCGATGGAAACAAACACCGCGCCTGATGAGCAATCCGAAGAGCAAATGCTGGAAAGACTGTTGGAGCTAGAAAGCTTGCTGGAAGCTGATTTAGGGCGGAAACCCAAACATCAAAAACCAGCGATGCAAAAGCAATGGCAGCAAGAGATAGAGGAAATTACGGCGCAGCTATAAAAACAAAGCCGGAGGTAATCTCCGGCTTTCTTTATTAGATTCGAATTAGATCCACTCAATCTCAGGTCCAGCAGGCACAATCCCATTTGGGTTGATGTGCTTGTGCGAGAAGAAATAATGCAGCTTCATGTAATCAATATCGATGGTGCTGCGAATGCGATCATCGGCAACCAAATCCAGCATGTAGCGATACAAGTTTTGGTGCGCCTTTAGGGGCTTTTTGTTAGCTTTGAAGTGCACTTCATACACCGCCTCGAAACGCACCAATGTTGGCAACAAGAACAAGTCAGATAGGGTAACGTCTTCGCCATGCAAGTAGCGCGATTGTGCCAAACGCTGATCCAATTGCTCTAGCGCATCAAACAGGGTTTTGCTCGCTTGGTCATATTGCGCTTGCGTGGTTGCAAAGCCGACTTGATACACTTTGCCATTCACATTGCTGTGAAGGCATCGATTTAGGCTTTCGATCTCTCCACGCAATGCGGCGGGTACCAACTCCACCGGATGTTTTGCCAAAGGTAGCCAATTCGTAGCGAGGTCCATTGCCATGGCGGCTGAATCATTGCCCATAATCGCATGGTTTTGCTTATCCCACAGTAGAGGGACGGTCACACGTCCGGTGTAGTCGCTTTTCGCTTTCACATACAACGCCGCTAGATTATCCGCGCGGTATAGAGGATCAGGATGCGCGTCATCAAACTCCCAACCATTGCTGTAACGCTTTGCAGCAACGGAAGAGACGGAAATGACCTCATCCAAACCAAGGTACTTGATCACTAGGTAAGGGCGATGGGCAAATGGACAAGCCAACGACATATACAAGTGATAGCGATCCGCTTCGATCTGACTTGGTAACGCGAATTGATCTTCTGCTGTCAGCTCACTTGCGTCTTTGTTTGGATACCAAACGCCTTGTTCTAATACCGCCATACCTTACCTACCTTTCTTGATTAGCTACCCTGATGAATCACTACTTATGCGAGTATAGATAACTTACAGAGACTTCTCGAAAGACGTCATTAGCTCACTCAATTCCGCTGAGGTCGCAGCATCAAATTTGCCATCTTGGAACTTGTCGTAGAAGCCGCCTAGGCTGTATGTGCCTTTTACATCGCCACCCCACCACGGCATCAACTCAGCCATGGTTTTGATGTTAGTTGCGCCGCCGTTTGCACCTGGCGATGTGCTCACCAGTAGAACTGGTTTCTTAGTGTCACCAAAGAAAGATGTACCTTGAGGTGCAACACGTGATAGCCAATCAATCGCATTTTTCAGGAATGCTGGCATTGAGCCGTTGTGCTCTGGTGATGCAATGATGATCGCATCGTATTCGTTTAACGTTGCACGCAGTTTGTGTGCGTTTTCTGGGATGCCCTGACCTTCAACGTCCAAACCGTACATTGGCAATTCAAAGTCATTTAGGTCAATGGTGTTTACTTCTGTTTGTGTAGCTTGGTTTGCCAACGCTTGAACCAATAGGCTGTGGATTGATTGACTGTTGTTGCTACCAGTAAATGCGACGATCTTTTTCATAGTGGAATCCTAATTACGTTTGCCCCTACTTATGTCGGGCACTCAGTGAATGAGGTGATATTAATTAACTCCCACCAGTGAATAAACACTATAATAGTGGCTATATAGTTCACCATGAGTGAACAATAAAAACATGAGGAAACTAATGCGTGGATAAGATCAGAGCATTAACCGTATTTCGTCGAGTGGTGGAGCTAGGTAGCTTCGTCGCGGCAGCAGAAGATTTAAATCTCTCAAAAGCCGCAATAAGTAAGAACATCAATGAATTAGAGAGCTATTTGAAAAGCCCTCTGATTAACCGTACTACCCGCAATTTACACATTACCGATAATGGTCAGCTCTATTATCAACAAGTGTGTCAGGTTCTCGATGCACTCAACAACGCAGACCGCTCAGTGATTGAGTCTTCCCACACATTAAAGGGCACACTCAAAATCAGCATGCCGATGTCATTAGGCTTGATTGAGCTAAACCCCATCATCTGTGAATTTATGAAGCTGCATCCAGAACTGTCCATCGAAGTGGTGATGAGTGATGAACATATTGATTTGATTGAGCAAGGGGTTGATATTGCCATTCGTGGCGGAGGCGAATTGGGTAACTCTAGCCTACGCTCGCGCAAACTATTGGATATCCGCCGTGTACTTTGCGCTTCCCCTCAATACCTTGAAGAGTCGCAGCCGTTTAAATCTCCACGTGACGTTATAAACCATCGCCTACTTAGCTATAGCCTCTCTTCAACGTCTCGCCGTTGGACATTTCAAAATGGCAGTGAGGTATTGGAAGTTGATCTGCCTGCGAGTGTTTACACCGTCAATAGCGGTTTGGCGCTCACCCAAGCGGCATGTGCCGGACACGGGGTTGCGTTGTTGCCAGACTTCTTTGTTGAGCCTCAATTAGCATCCGGTGAATTGGTTGAGATTACCCCTGAATGGCAGATGGAGAAGCACGCGCTGTATATCGTTTACCCCTACCACAAAGAGCAATCGCAAAAGTTACGAGCCTTTATTGATTATGTGGTAGAGAGCTTCCAAACGCGATTCAGCCGTCAGTCAGATCCGCAGCAGATGTACTCTTCGATTATCAAGCTAGGGTCTTAATAACTGGGTTTAGCTAAAGAAAAGGCAATAAAAAAGCCAAACTGGATAGTTTGGCTTTTCATCAAAATCAGCCTTGCTCTTAGACATCAAGCCTACAAGAACAAGAGAATTGAAAGTTTATCGGCGACGATTATTAAAGCGAGCACGATCTGAGCGTTGCTTTGCTGAACGCTCTTTGTGCGCAGACGCAGCCTTCGCTTGTGACGCCAGAATCGATTCAACCGTCAGTTCCATTGGCTCACGTGGTTCCAATCCATGACGGAAAGTACGTGCACGTGGTGGCAAGTTGTATTCGTATTCAGATGCCTTTGGCATGCGCTTGTAGCGGTATAGGTAGAAATTCTCTACACGCTCGCGAGCCCATTCTGTTTTCTTCAGGTACTTAACACTGCTCGCAATGCTTGGCTTAGTATTGAAACAGTTCATACGCATTGCTGTGTCGAGGATTTCCCAACCGTAATGGTCAACAAGCTGCTGCAACATGTCTTCTAATTTAAGACCGTGCAGAGGGTTGTTCTTCTGCAGTTCAATACGTTCTTCGTCGGTCATAAATTCATGGCTCATGAACGGCTCCTTAATTGTGGGTGGCGAGCGTTGTACTCACCACCTTACCTCTATTAGGTTTAGATTAAATCACTATTGCGAATAATCTGTTGTTTTCTTCGTCTCAAAGACGAACTTTACGTCCAATTATTCACGATGATCGGCGCTTGGCTACGCAGCGCTAAGCACCTTTTGTTGGTGTGCCATGTACTCTTCAAATGTACCTTGGAAACTCACCAACTGTTTGTCTTTTACATCAATGATTGAAGTCGCCAATGACGATACAAACTCACGGTCATGACTAACAAAGATCAAAGTGCCCGTGTAGTCTTTTAATGCGCTGTTTAACGCTTCAATCGCTTCCATATCCATGTGGTTAGTTGGCTCATCCATCACCAAAACGTTGATATCTTGCATCATTAGCTTACCAAACAGCAGGCGGTTCTTCTCACCACCCGAGCAGTTTTTCGCTTTTTTGTTGGCATCGTCAGCGGTAAACAACAAGCGACCTAGAATGCCACGCACCATTAAGTCATTGTGCTTCACGGTACGCCATTGTGAGATCCACTCAAAGATGGTCAGATCATTATCGAAGTCCGCACTGCTGTCCTGTGGGCAGTAACCAATTGAAGCGTTTTCAGACCATTTTACTACGCCCTGAGTTTGCTCTAACTCGTTCACTAGGCAACGCAGCAAGGTCGTTTTACCCACACCGTTTTCACCAATGATCGCAAGGCGAGTGCCTGCTTCAAGTAACAAGTTGCCTTTTTCAAACAACAACTCATCACCAAACGAGTGACCAAGGTCTTGCAGTTCCAAGGCTAAACGATGCAGTTTTTTGCCCTCACCGAAATCAATCGACGGGCTAACACGGCTACTTGCTTTCACTTCGTCGAGTTGGATTTTTTCCATCTTCTTCGCGCGAGAGCTGGCTTGTTTTGCTTTCGATGCATTCGCACCAAAACGGTTTACGAATTCTTGAAGTTCGTTGATTTCAGCGGTTTTCTTTGCGTTGGAAGCCAATAACTGCTCACGACGAAGACCAGATGCTTCAAGGAAGTATTCATAGTTGCCAGGGTAAATGCGCAGTTCACCGTAATCGATATCTGCCATGTGAGTACACACAGAGTTTAGGAAGTGACGGTCGTGCGAGATGATGATCATCGTACACTTACGTTGGTTCAGCTCTTCCGCCAGCCAGTTGATGGTGTGGATGTCCAAGTTGTTGGTTGGTTCGTCGAGCAGCAAAATATCTGGGTTAGCAAACAGAGCTTGCGCCAAAAGCACACGCAGTTTCCAGCCTGGAGCAACTTGTTGCATCAAACCAAAATGCAGCTCTTCTTCAATACCCGCTTGAAGCAGAATATCGCCAGCACGGCTTTCTGCTGTGTAGCCGTCCATTTCTGCGAATTCGCTTTCAAGCTCAGCGACTTTCATGCCGTCTTCTTCACTCATTTCAGGTAATGAATAAATGCGGTCACGTTCCTGCTTCACTTCCCAAAGCTTGCGGTCGCCCATGATCACAGCATCAATCACACTGTATTGCTCGAACGCAAACTGATCTTGGCTCAATACGCCCAGTTTCAGCCCCGGAGTAATGGAAACGTTGCCCGAGCTTGGCGCGAGTGCTCCGCTCAGGATTTTCATAAATGTCGACTTACCACAGCCGTTTGCGCCAATCAGACCATAACGGTTGCCGTTGCCAAACTTAGCAGAGATATTTTCGAACAGTGGCTCGGCACCAAATTGCATGGTGATATTGTTTGTACTAATGATAGCGGCGTCCTCGAAGGAAATTTCTTTTAAATAACAAGTTGTTAATTCACTTTCGAGATACGGTTAGAAAAGGGCATATTGAAAGTGGCCGCCATTCTATCTGATTCGTTCAATAGGTGATATAGATCACGCTAATGTTGCGAAGGATTTTTATCAAAAATAAAGCGTGGCTTTAACCACGCTTTGCTTATTAACGACATCTTGGATTAAAAATCGAGATGGTAATTGTTGTTGGATTGATTCAACGAAATCACCCAGTTCTTCTCAGATTCACCAGCATTCATTGGGACCCATTGCGCGTATAACTTGGTCCAATTGCCATTCACCTCTAACTCAACCTGATTGGTTCGGGTTGGATAAATGGTGGTGATGCGTGACATTGGGTCTGCAATCACATCGCCGTTTTCCGCCGTAAATGCCTCTTTGGTGTAGAGATGCAATGCACCATCAGAAGCCCCTTGGTAGTTCATAGACAACGTTATGGTCTCGCCAACATCAAACGAAAAGTCACGTTGTGCCACAATGTCTTGTGTGTCATCAGTCTCATCCACCACTGGCGCAGGAGCTGGGGTTGAAGAGCCGCCCCCTCCGCCGCCACCGCCTCCGCAAGCAGCGACTAGGGTTGAAGCAAACATGATGGTCAGAAGTTTTGTCGAAGTATTCATGTGATGCTCCTTGCTATTCCGTTGCTGAGATAACTTTGCCACTCGCTGGCGCGTTGTACCAACTGGTGTCCGTTTCGCCACTGCTGGTTACCCAAGTCGGGAATCCTGTGTAGGCATGGCTGATGTCTGTGTTCTCGGTTGGGTGATCCCATTCATCACGAATGTTGATTGCCCAAGGCATGTTGTTGCTGGTTAGGAAGTATTCCGAGCCGCCTGTGTCATCGTCATGCAAGTTGAACAATGCGTTGTTCATATCCCCAGTGCCTGAGAATGTCTTAAAGTGGGTTTGCCATGTCATGCCCGGGAAGGTCGCAACAAAGTCCCCGTGGTAGGTACCTTCTGCCGCAAAAATGAATGAGTCATATGGCGGGTAACCGATTTGATCTCGTGCGACTGGCGTGGTCAGTTCGACGACCATCTGGTAGCTGAGGATATCGGTCGCTTGCTGATTCAAACAATTGCTCTGAGTACGGTAATAAGTACAACCTGAAGTCAGAACGCCAAGCGCATCCAGTTCTGCTCTTAAATCCTCCGATACCACCAACACAGTTTCGCTGCCAGATTGAAGCACGGTATGTTCCACTGCTTGACCATTTTTGGTCACCGTTACCGATGCCACGTTGGACGAATCCACATTAGGCAGCTTCACGGCAAAACCATTGGAATAACCTGCCCCCATCGCTTGTAGGGTGTAATCGACGGTAATGGTCTTCAATTCACGTTGACCATTCAAAAGTTCGGTCACACGATAGCGCCACACCACATCGTTAAAGTCGTAGTCACCCATTAACGGCCAGCGATCTTCGAATGCCATCGTCGCATAAGTATCAGAACTTGGGTAAACCGACGTCACTGTGACCTCTGGGTTGTTCTCTTGGACCAACACTTCGTATTTCGAGTCGGTAGTACCATCGGTGTTCACACCATCCACCGCCGAGAAAGGTGAAATGTCCACGGTAAAAATCAAGTCGTTGAAATCGTTATCGCCACTCGGACGGCGAATGTCTTCAAAACCAAGCACCAAAAATTCATTCTCGGTATCCAAGAACGCAACGTTATGGCGGCGGTAATTAGCGGTCGTCTCTGGATTCAAGCTGGATAGACTGTAGAAAGGCGTATTCCAGGGACCAAGATACGGAATGTTATTGTAAGTACTTGCACTCCAACCATTTGGAATAACAAAGAAAGCTAAGGTTTGTCCTGCGGTCAGTTGAACATCAAGTTCAATCGTGTCCCCTTCTTGCATATCCCCATCTGGCGCTTTCGAAGCATTTGGGAAGATCACCATGTGCGTTTCGATATCATCTTTACTGGTTGGCGGGTTGTTGGTGTCGTAAACAAAATAGCCTAGTGAATTTCGATAGCCAGCCCCCTCGTTGAGAAACGTCACTGAGGCCGTCGCGTACTCAGCGCCATCAAGCTCGTCATCGATATCAATGTTTGAATAGCGTTCCGGTGCAATAAACGCACTGTTAACGTAAGTCCCTTCAGGAAGCATCGAGTACACATTGGTCAACGTGTCCTGAGGTAAGGTTTCCGCAATAGAAGTGGTCTCTAATGGTTTACCTTTGATGGTGTAGTTTGCATTGTCACTGCCTGATTCGAACGATAAATCACTGGTAGTGAGCGCGTATCCGGACATCGATACGCAGCAACTGGTTAGCGCAATAAGTTTCCCTGCTTTCATGTTATTCCCCTCATCAACTGAATCGTTGGTCGTAGAGGGTTAACGCAAATATGATGCCGAAATTACCTCATTTAAAAACATAGAGTTATATTGATTTAAATATCATTCTCATTTTGAGAATTAAGCTGATAGGCAAAGTGAAGCGAAATGGGAAGAGAAGAAAGAAATGCGAGAGGCAGACACCTGAAACAAAAAGAGCGCCCCGAAAGACGCTCTTAATATCGATGAGTTCGAACCTACGAACGCGACGCCATTGGGTGGCTTGGGCTCATCTCTAGCAAGTCCCACAGGTTGCCATAGAGATCTTCAAATACGGCGACTGTGCCGTAGTCTTGCTCCGCTGGCGGACGAACAAACTTAATGCCCTGCTCTACCATTCGGTTGTAGTCGCGCCAGAAGTCATCGGTATTCAAAAATAGGAACACACGTCCACCGGTTTGATTACCGACAAAGTCATGCTGCTCGGGCTTAGACGCTTTGGCTAGCAATAATGTCACACCATTAGAACCCGGTGGAGAAACCACAACCCAGCGTTTATCTTGCTCTGGTTGGTAAGTATCTTCCACCAGCTCAAACTTCAACTTATTCACATAAAAATCAATCGCTTCATCGTAATCTTTTACGACCAAAGCAATATGGATAATGGATTGTTTCATCGCGTTATACCTTTAGTTTTCCGCTGATTACCGTCTTTGCAGAGCCAATCAGTTTAATGCGTCCGTTCTCTAACAGCTCGGTTTGTAAATGTCCACCACGGGCTGAGGCTTGATAAGCGCGGAACTGATTTTGACCGAGTTTTTGCGACCAAAACTGAGTCAGTGCGCAATGGGCTGAGCCTGTGACAGGATCTTCATTCACGCCCACCCAGGGGGCGAAGTAACGCGAGATAAAGTCGAGATCCGGAGAATTCGATTGAGCAGTGATCACCACACCACGCCCTTGAATGTTCTTTAATGCGTCAAAGTTAGGCTCGAGTTCCAACACGGTTTTTTCATTGTCGACTTCAATAAAGCCTTTGCTGTCAAATTGAGCATAAGAAACCACTTGCTCCGCTTTCAATCCAAGTCCTGCTAGCAATGCGATGTCTTGTTCAACATCCATTTTAAACTGAGTAGCAGGAAAATCGAGCTCAATCGTCGACTCGTTTACTTTTGCATGTAGCTCACCTGAGAGGGTTTGAAAGGCAATGGTATCGCCAACCTTTGCGAATCCTTGTTCTTTTAAGATTTGCGCTGTAGCTAATGTGCCATGACCGCATAGCGCCACTTCGACTTTAGGTGTGAACCAACGCAGTCGCATGTCTTTCAAACAGAGAAAAGCGGTTTCTGATACCGCCATTTCTTCAGCGATAGAGAACATCAATGCTTCTGGTAAAGGTTCTTGTGAAAGGCAAACTCCGGCAGGGTTTCCTTTAAAAGGTTCGGTGGTGAAAGAGTCCACTTGGTAGATATCGAGATCCATGATGCGCTTCCTAACATTGCGATTTTGGCAAGGTGCCAAACAGCTTATCGGTTTCATGGTAAAGCGACAATGCATGCCCTGATTGTTCTTGCAAAACACAAATAAAAGGCACCTTTCACGGTGCCTTTTTACATTCCGATGCTTGTTCAGCTCAAACTAATAACGTTCAATTTACCTGAACGAAACTTTAAAATTACTAGATATAATTAACCATTCATATTGGATATCTTATTCCCGTGCTTTGACGGACATCAAAAACAAATCGTTTTTCCTGCCTCTTCAACACTTCTTTGGATGCTCACCCAAAGGAAATAAATAAGAAAAATCAAACTCATAGGTATTTGATATGAAACAGCCTTTAAAAGCGTTAGTGCTGGCTCTGGGGTTATCTCTCGGAGCCACCAACAGTTACGCACTCTCTCTCGAACCGCTAGACAAAGATTTTACTTTGCAACTTCTTGGTTCTGGCGGACCAATCTCTGATGACCTTCGTGCCTCGTCTGGTGAACTGGTTTGGTGGAAAGGAAAATCACGCGTGATGATCGATGCCGGTGGTGGTGTCTATCTGCGTTTTGGGCAGGCGGGCGGCAAACTGGAAGACTTAGATTTCCTTGGTTTAAGTCACTTTCACACCGACCACGTCGCCGACGTTCCAGCCCTGCTAAAAGGGGGGTACTTCTTTGATCGTGAAGATCCTCTCGATATCGCGGGTCCAGAAGCGGGCTCTGCATTTCCTAGCTTGACTGGTTACATGGAAGCGCTTTTCGACGGTGATGAAGGCGCGTACGCATATTTGAACGGTTTGTTTGATGGCAGCGATGGCTTGTTCCCTGTCACCATTACCGATGTGCCATACAAAACTTCCCAAGGCACCAAGGTGTACGAGCAAGATGGATTAACCATTTACGCACTGGGTATCCCACACGGCGACGTTCCTTGTCTCGCTTTTCGAATCGAAAGTGCCGAAGGCGTGATGGTGATTTCCGCTGACCAAAACGGCAGTAACCCTGACTTCATCGACTTCGCTAAAGGTGCGGACATCTTATTGATGCCATTAGCTATTCATGAAGAAGCCGACGAAGTCTCATCGTTTATGCACGCTAAGCCATCGGTTGTCGGCAAGATCGCCGCAGAAGTGAATCCAAAACTTTTGGTGCTTAACCACTGGATGGGCTTAGGTCTAAAACTTAAACCAGCTTCCATCAAGATCGTTAAAGAGTACTACCACGGTCAAGTTATTGCTGGTCACGATTTATCTAGCTACCCAATGAGCGCAGCGAAGGAGATGTCTCATGAACAATAAACTTGCTCTATCTATCGCGATGACGTCTGTCATTACTTTGAACTCAGGCATGGCGTTTGCCGATGCACCCACAGAAGCTCCCGTAGAGGCTCAATCCAGCTCTCAACATGGCGGTAAGTGTGCGGCTGGTAAATGTGGTACAGAGAAACGCTTTGAGAAACAAGAACTAAAGAACGATCCACAAGGTCGCTTGGTACGCGCTCGTGACGGCAAATGTGGCGTGACTGGCGAAGGTATTAACCCTTCAGAAGAAACCATCAAACTCACCAAAAGCAAAGTAACAGGTGGCGTATGCGGACAATAACCGATACATCAAAAGGGATTGGGCTGCGCAGCGAACACGTTGATTTGCTGTGTCAGTTGCCCGAGCACCCAGATATCGATTTCCTCGAATTAGCACCGGAAAACTGGATGAATATTGGCGGCTTGAAACGTGAACAGCTGCAAGACATTGCGAAATATTATCCACTTGTCGCTCATGGCTTGAGCTTATCGATTGGTGATTGCCAACCGTTAAACGAGTCTTTTGTACGAGACGTCGCACGCTTTCTCGATGAATTTAATATCGACATCTATAGCGAACATCTGAGTTTCTCTAGAGACAATCAGGGCTATTTGTATGAACTGCTTCCGATCCCTCGACATAAAGAGAACATTCCGTATTTGGTCGAACGCATTCAACGCGTGCAAGACATTATTCAGCGTCCATTGGCGTTAGAGAATATCTCTTACTACCACGATTACGGACATGAAATGCCAGAGGGCGAGTTTATCGCTGAAGTGAGTGACCGCAGTGGATGTGAGCTGCTTATCGACATCAACAATGTGTTCGTCAACAGCCGAAATCATCATTTCTGCCCTTACGACATGCTGAGTACTTTACCAAGCGACGCGATTCGTTATTACCACATTGCGGGTCACTTGAAAGAGCGTGATGACTTCTTGCTCGATACCCATGGTAAACCAGTGCCTGATGAAGTGATTGATCTGGCTCGTTACACCTACTCGGTGCATGGCAGCAAGCCTTTGCTTCTTGAGCGCGACCACAATGTGCCGTCGCTGCTTGTTCTGGCCGAAGAGCTTCGCAGCATTCATGGCGAGATCTTGGATTTCAGTCAAACACTCGAAGTGTTGTGTAAGGAGGTGCTCAATGCTTAATCCTCCGAGCAAAATGCGCGCGCAAACCGAGTCCCTAACGGCTCTAATTCGCACGCCTATGAATCAGCATGCGCTGTGTCGATATAGCGAATTTATCCGCGACAACATCTTGGGTGTCGTTGCGAATACGTTCCCTCTATTTTCTTCGCAGTTCGCTGATGAACAACTTGAACGCATGGTGGATGACTTTGTGGTGATGCATGGCGCGTCCGAGCCTGAGTTTCATCATATTGCCACCGAGTTTGTTCAGTTTTTGCAGCAGAAAGCGCATCAAGATTCCAGCTTCACCTCTGCCGATCAGAAGGCGTTGTTGGAATATGAATGGGTGGCGTTCAATGTAGAAATTGACACCTTAGTCGCGGCATTCACTTCTTCATCGAATCCGATACTAGAAGAGAACCAAGTGCTGCAACTCAACCCAACATTAAGGCTGCTAGAAGTGCCTTTCTTGCTGCATCAAGACTCCGTGACTTTCCTAACTGACAGGCGTCACCCTGTGTTTTATGGCGTGTTTCGGAACTCACAACATCATGTGATATCGCAAAAGCTCAGAGAAGTGGATGTCGCATTGATTCAGCTATTACAACAGCAACCAAACCTGACTCTGGCGCAACTACAACAAATGATTGCTCAGCAACTCGCCAGATTCAGTTTCATGGAGTGGGCTCAACACTTCAATGAACTAGGACTCGTCAGCGTCCGCCCTTCAGGAGAAAAATTATGATTAAGTCAGCCCTCAATTGGTTCGACGGTCTCGTCGAGAAATGCAAAAGATACGATTACTTAGCGTTGCTTGCGATTCGTCTCTACCTCATTCCGGTCATTTTCGTTGGCGCTCGCTCTAAGGTGCTGGGCTTCTCTGGCACCGTCGCGTGGTTTGGCGCGTCCACCGCAGATGGAGGTTTGAACTTACCATTTCCCGAGTTGTTAGCGTTTCTTGCCGCAGGTACGGAAGTGCTTGGCTGTATTTGTATCGCTTTGGGTTTGTTTACACGAGTGATGTCGATTCCGATGATTTTCTTGATGAGCGTTGCGAGCGCAATGGTGCACTGGAAACACGGTTGGGATGCCATCGCCACCAGCGGCATGGAAGCAACGGTACGTTTGAACGGCTTTATTGAATGGTTAGCAACCAACTTCCCAGGTCGATACAACTACATCACCGAATTGGGCGACCCAGTAATGCTCAACAACGGTATGGAGTTCGCAGCCACCTACTTTGTGATGTTGCTGGTGCTGTTCTTCTACGGCGGTGGTCGCTATGTAAGCTTGGATTACTGGTTGAGAAAACCTTTCTCTCGCATACCAGCAAAGGCGTAATTCAAGTGCGCCCAAGCTTTAACGCTTAATTAAACAGACTAATAATAACCTTATCTAACCCGCTACTCTGGTAGCGGGAAGGAGTCCTTATGTTTGCAGATGTCGCTGATCTGTCGCGGTTTCAGTTCGCTAGTACCGCACTCTATCACTTTATATTCGTCCCACTGACCATAGGTTTGTCTTTCTTGCTGGCCGTTATGGAGTCTTTGTACGTCATGACGGGGAAAACCATCTACAAGGACATG
The DNA here is from genome assembly GCF_023716605.1 of Vibrio sp. SCSIO 43155. NCBI lineage: Bacteria > Pseudomonadati > Pseudomonadota > Gammaproteobacteria > Vibrionales > Vibrionaceae > Vibrio > Vibrio sp. SCSIO 43155. The sequence goes on from NZ_CP071853.1 coordinate 1,933,151, forward strand.
ACCAAGTTCTGGGGTAAGTTATTCGGGATTAACTTTGCCGTGGGCGTGGCGACCGGTCTTACCATGGAGTTTCAATTTGGTACCAACTGGGCGTATTACTCTCACTATGTGGGCGATATTTTCGGGGCACCGCTTGCCATCGAAGCCTTGATTGCCTTCTTCCTCGAATCCACCTTAGTCGGCATGTTCTTCTTCGGTTGGGATCGATTATCAAAACGCCAACACTTGTCGGTCACTTGGCTGACGGCTCTGGGTTCTAACTTCTCTGGCTTGTGGATTTTGATGGCAAACGGCTGGATGCAAAACCCTGTCGGCGCAGAGTTCAATTACCAGACCATGAGAATGGAAATGATCAACTTTGATGATGTGGTGTTTAACCCCGTCACGCAAGTCAAGTTTGTTCATACCGTGGCTGCCGGTTATACCACAGGTGCTTTGTTTGTAATGGGCATCAGTGCTTACTACTTACTCAAAGGTCGAGATATCTCTTTCGCTCGCCGATCGTTTGCAGTGGCGTCAGCATTTGGCATGGCTGCGATTGTGTCGACATTGATGCTGGGTGATGAATCAGGTTACGAGCTTGGTGATGTTCAACAAGTAAAACTCGCGGCAATTGAGTCCGAGTGGCACACCGAAGAAGCACCTGCCTCGTTCACGCTATTTGGCTTACCAAACCAAGAAACCATGGAAACCGACTACGCCATTAAGATTCCATATCTAATGGGGATCATCGCGACTCGATCGCTGGATGAACCAGTGATGGGCTTACGCGATCTGATGGCGCAGAACGAAGATCGTATCCGCGATGGTATCCAAGCTTACCGCATGCTAGAGGAACTTCGCGCAGGTAACGACAGCCCTGAAAACATCGCTCAATTCGATGAGATGAAGAAAGATCTCGGCTACGGTCTGCTATTGAAGAAATACACCGAGAACGTCACCGACGCGACCGAAAGCCAAATCAAGCAAGCGGCGCAAGACACGATTCCTCAAGTGGCACCACTGTTCTGGAGCTTCCGAATCATGGTGGCGTGTGGGGTATTAATGTTCGCCATTATCGGTTTGTCTTTCGTCCAAGTCTGCCGCAAAAAGTTGGGTTCGAGCCCTTGGTTATTGAGAGCGGCACTATGGGCGATTCCATTGCCTTTCATTGCTTGTGAAGCAGGTTGGTTCGTTGCCGAATACGGACGTCAACCATGGGCAATTGGTGAGGTACTTCCGGTCAATATGGCGGTATCTAACCTCGCACCAAGTGACATTTGGATTTCGCTCGGCTTTGTTTATGTACTCTACACAGCGTTCTTGATTGTAGAAATGTTCTTGATGGTGAAGTTTGCCAAACGTGGACCAAGCGTGCTTAAAACGGGTCGCTATCACCACGAAGAAAACAACAAAAAAGACAAACAATCCGACACATTCAAACTGATTGATCAGCACTAAGGAAGCACTATGTTTGATTACGAAAACCTACGCCTATTTACTTGGGCGATCGTTGGTGTGCTGTTGATTGGTTTTACCATCACCGACGGATTCGATATGGGGGTAGCCGCGCTGCTCCCTGTTATGGGGAAAAAGAACCTAGAGCGCCGCGTAATGCTTAACGCTATCGCGCCGCACTGGGACGGCAACCAAGTTTGGCTGATTACCGCTGGCGGTGCCATCTTCGCGATATGGCCCTTGGTATACGCCGCAGCGTTCTCCGGATTCTATATTGCCATGCTGTTGGTGCTCGCATCCCTTTGGTTGCGTCCTATTGGTATGGATTACCGAGCTAAAATCGATAATCCGCAATGGCGCAATGTGTGTGATATCGCCTTGTTCATCAGCGGTGTTATTCCACCAATTATCTTTGGGGTTGGCTTCGGTAACTTGTTGGTTGGCGTACCGTTCGAGTTAAACAACTTGCTGATGCTCGATTATCAAGGTGGGTTCTTTGACTTGCTCACTCCATTCCCAATTCTGTGTGGCTTGGTGAGTTTGACCATGGTGGTGACGCAAGGTGCTGCTTTCCTTCAAATGAAGACAAAACATGATCTACGTGCACGAGCACAAAACATCACGTTGTGGGGTGCGGGCGCAACCATGATGTTATTTATGTTCGGTGGTTTGTTTGCGGCATCGCAATCCGGTTACATCATCATCGGCGCGATGCTAAAAGATGGCATTTCAAACCCACTCAACAAACAAGTGGTGAGTATTGCTGGTGATTTATTGCATAACTTCAGCGAAATGCCACAACTTTGGCTGATTCCCTTCACTGCGGTAACCAGCTTACTCGTGTGCTTTTGGGCAACCGTCTCTCGCCGTGCTGGGGTGGCGTTTACTATGTCGAGCATTGCGATTGCTTGCATCATCTTAACGGCAGGCGTCACCTTGTTTCCGATGATCATGCCGTCAAGCATCAACCCATCGCACAGCTTAACGTTATGGGATGCCACATCGAGTGAGAAAACGCTTGGCATTATCTCTATCGTTGCCATCATCGTTGTGCCTGTGATTCTGGGCTACACCGCATGGTGTTACTACAAAATGTTCGGACGTTTGGATAACAACTACATCCGCAGCAACAGCTCATCGCTCTATTAAGGAGGCAAGTATGTGGTACATGTGTTGGGTACTTGGCGTATTACTCGCCTGCGCCTTTGGTGTCATCAATGGTTTATGGCTAGAGAACGCAGGACGCTTTGAAGAGGATGAGTTCTAATTTCTCACTTCATAATGGAACATTCTCAATAACAAACGCCCTCATTCACGAGGGCGTTTGTTCATCTCAATGAATTTACTCTGCCGACAATCGATAGCGGCGCACTTCGTATTGGTCTTGTTCTGAATAAAATGTATTGAGAAACTCGCCACCCGCCTTTTCGATCACGCGCCTTGATGCGGTATTGTTCACATCACAAGTAACGATAGCGCTGTCTTCTATAACCTCGGCTTTCACCCAATTCAACATGAATGTGGCGATGCCTTTGCCTTGAGCATCTGGCGCGGTTTCGTAACCAATATGCCCTATCACATTTTCAAGATAGTCGTTATTACCATCACGAACCCGAATCGAACCAAGTATCACCCCTTCCTCTATACAGAAGTATGTCGAAGACGGCGTCCAACCTTCCGGCAAGCCTTCGCCTTTCGCGTATCCAATTCGTTTTTTCAGCAACGCTTCACTGTCGCTTTGGGCGATGATGTACATTTCCATTCCCGCCAGAGCACACTTTTCAACATACTGCTCAAACGCTTCAAAATGGCTGAGATTGGCTTTAACTATTTCCATATAGCACCATCTTTTCAGGCTTAAATATCACAAAAAATAAAGCTCAAAAGAAGGACATTACTTTTGAGCTTTCATTATGTTCTTAAGCTGTGTATTTAGATTTCACCAGATTTGATTTTCTGTTGAGCATCGCTAATTGTCTGCTCTCCAAATAAGATCTTAATCATCGACTCGATACGCTTGGTATCTGTACCAAATTTGTCCAAATTACCATTGTTTGGTGCTTTAAATTCAACTTGACCAACTTTCTGGTCATTTTTATAAGCGTTAATCTTTGCATCCGCAATAAAGGTTCTAAAGTCCCAACTCCAGCGAGACACATAGGTTAGCGTCAGTTCATCTGCCTTAGGTGCAGTGCCATCACTGACCACTGTACATTTACGCGCAGTGTCTAAGCACCATTCTTGCAAAGAATCTAAGAACACTGCTCTTGTCGCATTATCTTTTACGATGGTGATTTCTTTGCTTTGATTCGACTGCGCAATCGGCTCAGCCGTATATTTAGGTGCGGAACAACCTGCTAATACAACAGGAAGAGCTAGAACTAGAGCTTTTTTAAACATATTTTTTCTCTGCTTATAAATAACAACCAATGACGCCAAATGAATAATCAGCATCGAATGTTGGATACTGACAGTTTTAATTCAATGCCTCAATAATCTTTCTCACAAAATCAACAGGATAAATACATTCTAGTTCGATGATTATTACGAAACTAATGGCTCGATGTTTTCTGCAAATAAGCACTCAAGAGGATAAGGCAAAGCAAGTGTCGGCATATCTGATTTCGAGAACCAAGCTAGCTCGCTAGTCTCCTCATCTAAGTCTTCTGCAAACTGTCCTGTTTGTTGACACTTAAACATGATCACTGTGTATTCAACTTGGTCTCCGTTTGGATAAGCAAAACCAAATCCCTCTCCACCGAAAACACCGAGCACACGTTCAACTTCAACCGCGAGTCCGGTTTCTTCTCTTACTTCTCGAATCACAGCTTGCGAAGGTGACTCACCTGGTTCAATCATGCCTGCTGGTAAGCTCCAACTGCCATCAGATTTCTTTTGCAACAGAAGTTGGTTGCTTTCATTAAGGATCACAGCGGCAACGCCCGGAATCATTAATACTTGATTACCTACTTTGCTGCGTAGCTCTTTTAGGTAGTGACTGGCACTCATTTATCTTCCTTGAGCTTAGTGTTTAGTTTCTCACCAGACATTCATTTTGAAATACAACAAGAAACAGCTGATAAAGATCAAGCCACACCATGAAAAAAAGCTTATCGCCTTCTGTTCAGTCGTTGCTTCCTCAGGATCTGGGTGCAAAATGCCATAAAGGCAGGCAATGGGGATCAACTCGTAAGTTTTGCCAATGTATTGATGCCCCATTTCGAGAAATGGTGGAATGTACAAATACACCACAGCGTAAGTAATAAAATAAAGTATGCCGAGGATCCGGTTCAAGCCAATGACTTGCCCTTCTCGATAAAACCAAATTAACGCCGCTACCCCTGCAAGTATTGCGATGAGTAAAAACATCCGTTCTTCTACCCTTCTTTTTAATTTTCTCCTACCCTATTTAAACCACTTAATTAATCAATCAGTTATGCAACTAAACACGATACAGCTCAAATAGAAAAAGGCACCAATTGGTGCCTTTGTGACGCTCTGACGCGTTTATTAGTACGTCACTTTCAGTGCTTCGCGCGCTTTTAAGTTCTGCGCTGCATGCTTAGGCGCGTCTGCCAAGATATTTCGGCTACCTTGTTCTGATTTTCGATTCAGTGTCACTGAAGTGATTTGCCAGTTATCGCCCGCCCGTTGCAAACCAAACTCGTATTCACCCGAAACCGCCCAGAAACCTTCTTCACCGAGCCAATGACTAGCGATGAAATCCACTGTCACACTCGCCTTATCGCCATCAATAGAGACGCGTAGATTGCTCAAGTCATGGAATGTCGCATCAAACCCAGGCAGGAATCCCGCCCACTGCTGCATTAAATCTTGGCGTTTAACTTGTTGGGCTTCACCACCAAACAGCGTGGTGTAATCCACCGTCAATTCTGGAGCGAACAATCGACCTAAGTATTCAAATGCACCTTGGTCTGCCAAAGCCGAGAAGCTGTTAATGTTGCTACGAATTTTCGCTTCTTCCAAGGACATGGTTTGAGCATTCACATTCATGGCAATCACACCGATAAACAGCAACGACAGTTGTTTAAGTTTCATGACACCATTCCTTATAGGTTCGCTTCGAAGTGCTCTACAACTTCATCGACAGCCAGTTTTACCGCTTCTGGTTGGTCATAGAAATCGAATTGATTGATGTCGTATAGCCATACTGAGTTAACGTTGCTACCAGCATTCTCGATGTAACGATGCGCACCAGCAGGCAGAGCCATGGCTTCAGAAGCCACCATTAGCACTGGTTTATCTTGTGTTGCTGCACTTGCTTGAGCGTCGTAGTTCAACCAACCAGTCCATGATGCAACGTTGTATTGGTTGTCATATTCAGGAATCAAACCGCGGTCAGTCTCCGTGTAGTAAGGCGCTTGGAACATCAGTGCGTTCTCATTGGTTGTGCTTGCCGCTTCGATGTAAACCGGAGTCGCTGAGCGTGCTGCTTCTTCCGCTGCTGCGAGTAGGTTTTTCGCGCTTTCTTCGCCACCATAAATTTCAGTCGCCATCGCTTTATCGTGCAGCCAAGGAGCAACCACTGCCGCGGCTTTTACTTTGTCATTACCGGCAACCGCATCTAGCATGTAGCCCGCCGATGCACAGATACCCAAACCACCGATGCGTGATGCATCAACGCCATCGAGTTGACTCATCGCTTCAATCACTGCGCGAATGTCTGCGGTTTTACGTGCAGGGTCTTCTAAGTACATCACTTGGTCTTTGCTTTCACCCCAACCACGGAAATCAAACGTCAATGCCGCGTAACCTCGCTCTGCCAATGCTTGGGCATAAACCGCCGGCATCTGCTCTTTCACCGTTGTCCACGCACCAGTCACGATAACAACTGGGGCATTCTTCGCACCTTTTGGTAAGTAAAGGTTTGCAGCTAGTTGACCAACTTGAGTATTGAGTTCGATGTGTTTCATGGTGGTGTCCTCTAAAGCTAGGTTCGTGTTGTTGTCATTTGCAGAAACTGAGTGAGCAAAGGTGGTAAACGGCAAACTACCTAATAGTAGTAAAAGCGATTTCTTAAACATGGCATCCTCTCTGTCTTATGTTTTGCCTAAGCTGTCCGGCTAACTTGGGTATAGATTAGCGCTGCACCGCGAGAGAAGATTGAACATTCCTGCCCAAGTTTTTGTACTTTATTGCCCCCTCAATGAGTTGACGAAATGTGCAAAACTCGGCTAATTTCAGCTAGCAAGTGGAAGAGAGCAAAGGAAAGAAAATGAAGTCCGAGCTTAAGTTTTATGACTCTGAATCTAATGCGCTATCAAGCTGTGGCGACGTGCTGGATATTGAGTTTTCAAACCATGGATTAGATTGGTCGGGCGTATTGGTAGAAAAAGGCACGTCCCCTTATTTCTATCCGAAGAATGTCTACACCCCTTACTTCTACTTTGCATTGGCACTAGAAAAAGATTTGAATTGGAGTGTTGAAAAAGATGGCACGTTCGCCGATCTAAAAACCAGCCCGGGCAACATTTGGATTAACCCACCTAAAACCCCGTTTACCCATGATGTGGCAGAGCCTTGTTACTTCGTGATTTTAGCGATTGAAGAGCAAGAATTTTTCTCACACTGCCCGCTCAATTTAGACGGAATTGAACTGCAATTTTTGAACAACTACAACGTGTTGGATGAAACTATCAAAGGCATCATTGAGCTGTTTATGTTGGAAGCGAAAGCCAAAGGGCGAAATGGCAGAATCTACCTCAATAACTTGGTTTCACTGCTGGCAACCCACTATACCCAAAACTACTCCAACTACTTTGACCTTAAGAACAACCAGCTTGCAGCCTCTAAGTTCGACCAACACCAAGTCGATAAGATTGACCATTACATCGAAGAAAACATCGGCGACAACATCGCGGTCGATGATCTTGCAGACTTGCTCGGTTGCAGTAAGTTTTACTTTCTGAGGGAATTCAAAAAGCTCATCGGCGTTACGCCTTATCAGTACCTGATGAACAAGCGTTTGGAGCAAGCACGAGTGGCACTCTCTTCTGGTTCAGTCAATATTGCTTTAACGGCGCACGAGCTTGGCTTTAATGATCAATCCCACTTTACTCGAGCGTTCAAAAACCATTTCGGTATGACACCGGGACAATTCGTCAAACAACAAGAAAGCTAAGATTAAGACTGGTTAGCTTTCTTCCACTGCAAAGGGGTGATGCCATTCGCGCGTTTAAAGGCACGCACAAACTGAGTGGCATCAGCGTATCCCAAGTGCACAGCAATATCTCCAACGGCACTGTTTCTTTGAATCAAAACGCGTTTGGCAAAGGCAAAGTTGAGCGCCTCTTTTACCTCTCGAAAACTGGTGCCTTCTTGCTTCAAACTGCGCTGCACCGTGCGCTTTGAAATGCCAATTAACTCGCTAAACACTTCCAAAGACATATCAACTCGCCCTGCATACGCAGACAAAGCTTGCTCAATATAGTAAGCAAAAGGCTTGTCTTCCGCGCACACATTTATGCTATCGATCCCTTCTAAAGCGGGATACTCCAACGCCAAATGTTCTTGACCAAGAAACTGCGGAATATCGTTTCTGATTTGGAGCTCAGTTAAGGGCTGGTCTTGCGAGTGAAGCAGATAGTAAGCGCTCGGCTCTCGCAGATTTGGGTACCAAGCTTTCATATACGTATGAAGATAAACCGTCAGAAACAGCTCGGCTTCTATTTGCTCAAAAGCACTAGCATGAGCTTCTACACGAGTGACATGAGCTGACGTTTCAACATTCAAGGCTCTTAGCCCTAAGCTCATTATGACGTTTTCTGGCGTGGCTTGATTGAACTTCAAACTAATACTCGCGTGCTTCGCGATACGTTGTAATGAAGAGACAAATACCGTTGCACCTAAGTGCTGTCTCAACCCAGATAGCAACCGAGAAAAAGCATGGAAAGGAATGAACTCAGCCGTTGAAGTGTCTAGCGCAAATGACATGTCCGCTTGCTCTTGAAGTTGCGCCAATGCTTTAGGCTCCAGAGCTAACTGACCAAGAAAATCATACACGATTGTTTTTCTAATCAATGGGATGGAATGAATCACACCTTCTCCTAAATTCAACACGTCTCTTTTCATTACACGACTTCTGACGTTACTTGACTGGCTTTTCAAAAGATAGGAAATGTGGCGCAAAATGCACATTTTCATATTCCTAACTGGCTAAGATAACCACATCACTTGAGTGAAGCTAAGGCAAAAAATTTGAGCCATAGATCGTATTTCACATCAAGTTTCCGTTATCGCTTAGAGATTGGCAGCAAGAATGTGAGTTTTGACTAATATTCAATTAGTTGAATTAAACCGTTCACGACAAAAGCCATCTCTAAACGCTAGATGCATCCATCAAAATAAACGGACTTACACTCACTATTGAGAGGTTACTATGATCAAGAAAATGTCATTGGCAGCAATCACTATCGCCGTATCAATGGGCTCCGCTTACGCCAGCGTAGAAAGCAAAACGTGGCCAGCCTCAGACAAAGCAAAAGCCTTTGTTCAAGACACCATTGTGATTGGCATGCTAGCAAGCCCTTATGGTGCTGGTTGGACAGACGATCAACAACTTCTCGATTACTTCCAGTTAGCACGCGATAACGGCATTACTGGTCATGAATATACGATTACTGCGGCTGACCATAACTTTGATGACTTCATTTTCCACCACCACAAACACCGTGCAGCCATGGCAAAAGAACCAGACAATTTTATTGTTGCCCACTCCAACCAAGACATTGAGAAAGCGCACGTAGAAGGCAAAACCGCCGTTCTTTGGAATAGCCAAACTGCCACCATTTTAGAAGAAGACGTGACTCGTATGGCTCTGCTTAAAGACATGGGGTTGAAAAGCATGATCTTGGCGTACAACGATATTTTTCGTACCGGTTCAGGTCAATTAGCCGCCTATAATGGCAGCGATATTGGCTTAACGTCCTGGGGCCAATCAGTGATTGATGAGATGGTGAAATACCGCGTAATTCTCGACTTGAGCCATACCGGTTCCAAGACCGCCAATGATGCGATGGATTACATGGAAAAGAATCATGCAGGAACGCCATTTATCTACTCTCACTCAGTCCCTGCGGGTTTATATAAGAGTGAACCTGATGCAACACCAAAAGGCTGTTATCGTGCAATCCCTGATGATGAAGCAATTCGTGCTGCGAAGTCAGGCGGCTATGTATCTCCAACCTTTACTGAGTGGATGATGGATGGTCTATGGCCTGAGGACATTTCGCCAAAGCAAGCGGCAGATATGATTGATTACTATGTGAAATTGGTTGGCGTTGACCATGTTGGTATCGCAACCGATGACATGTTCTCAACAAAGGGCGTGGTCGATTTTGCGATGAAAAATGCCAAGATGTATGACGATGGCGGCTACATGATTGACGCCTTCAACAAGGGCGCAACAGGCAACGGCGAACTATCCAAGATCTTAGCCGCAATTACTGATGACTTATGGGCACGAGGCTACAGCAACGAAGACTTGGCGAAGATTTACGGCGGCAACAAGATGCGAGTATACGCCCAAGTTTCTGAAGGCGTTGACCCAAAAGCCTTCCAAGAACAATATTCAAAACGCTTAGAAATGCTAACAAAAATGCGCCACGAGCATATGGCTAAATAAACTCAGACCAAACCGCAAAAAGGCACCAACCGGTGCCTTTTGTTTTAGTTAGTCAGTGTACTTATAGCTCGTGCTCGGTACGTGCGATGATGTCGTCTTGCGCATCTGGTGATAGCGCGGTGAAGAAGGCTGAGTAGCCTGCAACTCGCACAACAAGATCACGATATTGCTCCGGGTTCTTCTTCGCAGCTAGCAAGGTCTCACGAGAGACGATGTTGTATTGCACGTGCCAACCTTTGTGGTGGTTGAAAAAGGTGCGAATCAGCATAGAGAGCTTGAGCTTATCCCCTTCAGACTCAACCGCCGCCGGGCTTAACTTCTGGTTAAGCAGCACGCCACCAAGGATCTTATTCGCTTGGATCTTACCGACCGAGTTGTACACAGCTGTTGGACCTAAACGATCTGAGCCAGACGACGGGCTTGCACCTTCTGCCAATGGTGTTTTCGCTTTACGACCGTCCGGCGTTGCCATGGTTGAAGCACCGAATGGGACGTTTGCCGAGATACTTGAAGTACCTGCGTAGTAACCTCCGCCAATTGGACCACGCCCATGACGCGTATTAACAAACTGCTCTAGCTCATCAATGTACACTTGGTACGCGTCTGCCAGTAGTTTGTCTACCGCATCATCATCGTTACCGTATTTTGGTGCAAAGTTGATAAGACGTTGGCGAAGCTGCTCGTTCTCCATGCCGTCGAAATCTTCTGCTAGTGCTTTTGCCAGCTCTGGCTGAGTGATTTGTGCGTCATCGAAAACAAGGTGTTTGATTGCTGCTAGGCTGTTACCCAAGTTTGCGATACCGACTTGCAAGCCAGATACCCAGTCGTATTTCGCGCCGCCTTCTTTCACAGTTTTACCACGAGCCAAACAGTCATCCACCAGCGTTGAACAGAAGATGTCTTGTGCTTGCTGTTCAAGTACGCTGTCGACTACCGTATCAATCTCAATCGATTTACGGGTGTAGTAGCGGATTTGCTCTGCCCAAGACGTCGTCACTTGCTCAAAGCTCTCAAAGTTACCTTTTGCTAATGACTTATCGTGTGGCAAGAAAGCTTTACCCGTTGTTGCATCCACACCTTCGTTCAATGAAGCGAGCAGGATACGAGCAAAGTTAATGAAGCTCATGCCCGTACAACGGTAACCCCATTTGCCCGGAACCGCCGTCTCGATACAGCCGATAGATGCGTAGTTGTAAGCGTCTTCTTTCTCTACGCCAAGCTTGATGAATTCAGGAATGACAATCTCATCGTTGTTGAAAGCAGGCATGCCGAAGCCACATTTAATCACTTCAACACAGCCCATCAGGAATTCTTGGTTTAAGCCTTCATGGTAACGCACACTCAAGTTAGGTTGCGTCGAACGTAACTGACCACAAGATTCCAGAATCGCCCAAGAAAGAGGATTTACTGCATCTTCAGGCTCACCCTTTTCATTCAACTTCTGACCGCCGATACACACGTTTTGATACAGCGGAGAACCTGCCGATGCTTTCGAATGTGCACCGGAGCGAATCTTGTTTACTTCAAGCAGCTTCAACCAGCAGCTTTGTAAAAGCTCTAGTGCGAAGTCTTTTTCAAGCGTGCCGTTTTCGATATCACGAACATAAAACTCGTTGAGGAATTGGTCCATACGACCGAAAGAAACCGAGTGACCATTCGATTCGATTTGTAGCATCAATTGAACGAAGTAGCTCAATTGCAGTGCTTGCCAGAAGTTTTCCGGCGCATCACTCGCGACATGACGACAGTTTGCAGCAATGCTTTCTAACTCAGCTTTGCGTAGCGGGCGCGTCTCTTCTAACGCCATTTTTGCCGCCAATTCAGAGTAGCTCACTATGTGGTCTTGAATCGCAAGCAGTACTATTTCGACTGATTTATAGAACTGCTCTTTCTTCAAGCCTTCAAAGGTCGAAACATCATTGTTAGCACGGTGCTGACGAACATCCTCTAGCAAACCGTTCATGCCTAGCTTCAAGATTTTCTCGTTATCCACTGCTAGGTGCGCGTCACCCGAAGTCATGTTGCCTTCGGCTTTAATGATGGTGCTGGCTAAGATTTCTTGCTGCTCATCAGTGAACAAGCCATAACAACGGTCTTGAACGGTTTTACCACGCCAATACGGTGTGATGCTGTGGATGCTTTGCTTATCTTCTTCGGTAACGGCAAAGCCTGCACCTGGGCGGTCGGCTAGATCATCAATTTCCGCTTCAATCCAACGTACAGTGTATTCCGGGAAAATAGGCGCAGCACGCACTTTGCTCGCTTGGTTACCGACGATCAACTCATCGTGTTTAATCCAAATAGTACGAGTGCGTAAATGCTCTTGCAGTGCTAGCGCACGTTGGACAATCACAGGTTTGTCTTCGTTTGCTTGATAAGCACGAGTGTATGCCTCTGCACGCTCGGTACAGACAGGTGGCGTTACGATATTTACCAGTGCCAATTTGTGCGCTTTGATACGCTCAGGAAGGTAATTCAGGTCCATAGTTAACCTCTTACAATCACGTTAAGTTGGGTGTTTTCGCTTGCGTATTGCATGGCGCTTTCTAGCAGTTCTGGTTTGTTTAATGGCTTGTCAGAACACTCGTAAGGCATATCGAGCAAACGGTATTTATTGATGCCGAGCGTGTGGTACGGCAGCAAGTGAAGTTCTTGGCAGCTTTCTAGTGAAGCCGCAAAATCGATGATGTCTTTCAACTCTTCGATGGTGTCATTGAACCCCGGCACCACTGGAACGCGAATCACAATGCGTTTCGCGATAGGTGCCAGTTTTCGGAAATTGTCTTTGATGCGTTTTAGTGAACCTTTCGCCCAGCTAAGAAACTTTTCTTCGTCGGTGTGTTTTAAATCCGCCAACCAGCAATCAATATGCGGCGCAGCTTTTTCGACGTTCTTCCACGGCACATGCATGCACGATTCAATAGCGGTAGAGACTTGGTTGTCATGCAGACGTTGTGCGAGTTCTGCCACCAAATCGGCTTGCATGAGTGGCTCACCACCGGAGAATGTCACGCCACCTTGGCTTTGGTCGTAGAACGGTTTGTCTTTCATTAAGGTGTCGAACAACATGTCTGATTTCGCCTCTTCACCGCAGACAGTCAGTGCTTGCGTAGGACAGACGTCTCGCAGCGCGATCAGTTGGTCCTCTTTGATGGCTTTGCGATTGATGATGATCTGGTTGTCGATGCGTTGAATACCATCGCTCACCGTTTCACTACCCGCAGTAGATTGAGTTGTAGCTTGATAAGCAGAAACGCACAGCTGGCAATCTTCCATGCAGCTGCGCTGATCAAACAGCAGTGAATGCTTTTCGTTGCGGCTTTCTGGGTTTTGACACCAAGGGCAAGACAAGCTGCATCCTTTAAGAAAAAGAATGGAACGAATGCCATCACCATCATGGGTAGAGAATCGTTGAATATTGAAATACATCTCTGCTTGCCTCTTGGTCTGTGCTACCGCTGTGTACCTAATTCGTTTCTTTTGCTCGTTGAGTCTTATGAACGGCTTTTCTGTTTTCTAACTGAAAGCTTCATTTGAGCGTTTACAAGTTTCACCCAACTTTCATTTAATGAAATTATTATAGTTTCAAATGAAATTTCAATTGATCAAAATCAAGATCTCGTTCGATTCTCAGATCTATAGTGATCCCATCATCAAAACGAAGATTTTGTTTAAGGTAGAAACCATGATTGAACTTTATTTAGATACTGCTGATGTGGCAGAAGTAAAACGCTTTAACCAGTGCCTACCGCTAAAAGGCGTGACGACAAACCCAAGCATTTTGGCGAAGTCAAAACAGGGACTGAATGAAACCCTAGCAGGCATGCAAGAAGCACTTGGCGGTACACCTCGCTTTCACGCTCAAGTCGTGAGTTCAACCGTCGAAGGTATGCTGGCAGAAGCGCGCCAACTGAATGAATTACCTTACGATATGGTGGTAAAAGTGCCAGCAACAGAAACCGGCTTAGCGGCAATTAAGCTAATGAAAAAAGAAGGAATTCAGGTTCTTGCTACTGCTATCTATTCAGCTCAACAAGGTTTCCTAGCGGCACTGTGCGGTGCAGACTACCTAGCACCTTACGTAAACCGCATTGATGCGATGAACGGCAACGGTGTTGAAGTGGTCGCGGATCTTCAATTGTTGCTCGATCAAAACCAACTACCAGCGAAGATTTTGGCAGCCAGCTTCAAGAACACTCAACAAGCGATGGAGGTGATGAAACTGGGCATCGAAGCCATTACATTACCTACCGATGTGGCGGCACAAATGTTCGCTCACCCAGCAGTAAAACCGGCGGTTGAACAGTTCGATAAAGACTGGAAAGAGACGTTCGGCGATAAACTTTCATTTGAAAGCTGATTAAAAGTAGAAGCTAGACGTCTCAATGAATAATAAAGGGAATCTTAACTCACCTGTGCGCCGGTGAGTTTAAGATTCCCTTTTGTATTTCAGATAGAGAAGTAGCGCTACAGTAGTTCTCTATTAGTCAGTGACCAAAGGTACACGCGCTTGAGTAAACTGATTTTGATCCTTTTACGAATACCTCGTTTGGAATGGCGGAGTCGGTTTGGTAGCGCAATGGCTTTCATCTCAGTTTTCATTTCTTTTCCATCCAACAACACAGTAGACCTCCGATGCTATAAGCCAGCAGATCTTTCCAATCAAATGTGGCGCCCAAAATTACAGCCAGAGGCGATGAAGGTTCGATACCAAGCCAAGCTACGACCTGAAGCAATTGCCCCAACTCGACAGCAAACGCAATCAACACCACCAGTGAAACCAGCCAGTTAACGGGCATGGAAAACAAGCTTGCAAGAAAGTAGTAGAGCCAAACCACAACGAGAACATCACCAAATGTCGGGCGAATAAAGCTGTCTCGAACATAGAGCGCAATAACGACCAATGCGATAAAACACACCAAGCTTTTCAGTCCATTTTCTGCAGAAAATTGCAGGCGGATAGCGGACGTCTCTTCCACCATATCGCTTGGCTGCCCAGTGAGAACTGCTCGCTTAAACGTCTTCATGATTCGCCTTTGCACTTTCTTCTGCTTTCTTATTTCGTGCGTACCAGTCGATGTTGCGTGTAATAACCATAGTGAAACTCAAAATCGCGAAACACAGTAATGTCCCCATGACCAATGCGTAGCTTTCTGCTTGTAGCAAGCCAAACAGTAATCCGTAGAGAGTGAGCAAACACGCTCCGAATATCGCGCCGTGTTTGGTGTTGCTCAACATACCGCTCACGTACACACTTAAAAGCCCCGTCGATGCGACTGCCGACACCACATATGCCCAGTTAAAGCCCAGATGTTCACTCATCGAAATCAGCAATAGATAGAAAAGCGCTAAAGCCAGACCAATAAAGCCATATTGCACTGGGTGAACCGGACGCGCTTGGAACAGCTCCAGTAAGAAGAAACTCGCAAATACTAATGTGATAACCAACAGTGAATAGTTCACAGCTCGGTGAGACTTCAAATAGTGATCAACGGGGTCAATCAAATCTACGCCCATTTGTCGCTGTTCAAGCTCGTGACAAGCGTGATTCGATGACAAACAGCTTTGGAACAACTGCGCGATATTGGTAGAGAAGTTGTTGCTCGCCCATTGTGCGTTAAATCCATCTTCAGATACTTCTGATGACACCGGTAAGTAATCACCGATAAAGCTTGGATGCGCCCATGTTGAAGAGAGCTCCACTGTTGTTTGACTGCCGATTGGTGTGACTTGAAGCTGTCCCATCCCTTGTAGCAAGAAGTTAAGATCGAATGCCAAAGGTTGTGCTGGGTTTAGGTCTGCAAGTGTCAGATCACTGTGGAAGCCTTGTGGTAACTGATTTAACCCCGTTCCCGGTGCGACTTCGATATCAGAGCTCGCCATGGTCATGTCATCCAAACGAATCAATCCACGGCTGTCTTCAATGCCAACGACTAGGCTCATGTTTTCAATATCAAGCCCCTGCAATGCCGCGAGATCGTCTGCATCGAAAGTGCCTTTCAGCGCCACTTGTGCTTTGTATAAACGCGCGCGGTAAATACCTCGGTACTTTTCAAAACTGTCCAGATTTGCGCTCATATCAAAAGTGCTAGGTAAAAGAAATTTACGACGCTCTTTAATCTGTTCTTTGTCATCTCGGTAACTGGTTTCGGTGTAGTTAACCATGATGAATGGACCAATGATGCGCTGTTCGCCGCTGCTGCTGCGTGCGATGTCGTTTCTGACTTCATCTTGGCGATATGAGCGTTCTGAGATCAGTCCTGTGACCATTGAAAGCGGGATTTGCAGTAAGACAAACAAAAACAGCACGAAGGCGAACTTCGTGCCGAGTTGGTTATTGAGGATCTTTTTCATGTTTCATTCTCCATTTGCTGATGGAAGTAATCTAAATCAGCAATTTGGAGAACGAATGGAGCTAATGTGGAGTTTCTATGGAGTTGGTAAAATCAGGGTCACTTTCACGCCAGCATCGACGTTTTCGACTTGCAACTGACCTTTGTGCAGCTTGATCACTTCCTCAACAAAATTCAGCCCGAGCCCAGTGCTCTTAACACCATTTTCCCGAGCGAGGGAGTAGAAGCGCTCGGTTAAACGAGGCATTGCATAGTCGGGAATGTGAGGACCTGAATTGAAAATCGACAGGCACACCTTTTCTTTCGTGACCTCAGTTTTCCATTCAATGCATCCCTCTGAATGAACAAAATCCAGCGCATTGTCCATCAAGTTAAAAACGGCTTGTTTCAGTAAGAAGGCATCACCAAGCACGGAGAGATGGTCATCAATTTGGATTTTGGCAGTGACCGACTTAGCACTCAAACGCGCATCCGCCGATTCAACCACTTCATTGACCATTTGTTTTAGCGAGATAGCTTCGACTTGCTCTAGCTCAGGGCGCTTTTCAAGACGAGCAAGTTCTAACAACTTATCAATCAATGACTGCATGCGATCGCTTTCTCGCTCAATGTTGCCAGCAAAGCGCGCGACCTTTTCTTCAGGCAACGGCATTTGCAATATTTCACTCGCGCCTTTAATCGCTGATAACGGGCTTTTCAGCTCATGAGTCAGCGTCTGTACGTACTCTTCCACATACTGTTTGCCATCGAGCTGGTTGCGCATTTTCTCTAATGCGTCGCTTAGCGTGCCGTACTCATAAAAGATACGAAATGTCGGCTTAGAAACCTTTTCGCCTTCACCCATTTTGGTTGCGTAATCTTCTAGCTTGTTCAGTGCCGAGTGAATTCGCCAAGCAAACAATGCCCCTGCCAAAAGCACTAAACCACTCATCCACACCATCCAAAACAGCACATTGCGTTTAGAAAGATCTATGAAGGGTTGTACTGAGCGATTGGATTTTGCCACCGTCACGCTGCCAATGATTTCGCCTTTATGATAAATGGGCGCAGCCACGTGCATAACGGTTGAGAGCGGATCTTTCGGGTCTTCGATGGTACTGCGCGCGCCGTATTGACCACGCAACGTGAGATACACATCATTCCATTGCGAGTAGTCTTTGCCTACGTCTTGCTGCCAAGAATCCGCAATCACAATCCCTTGTTTGTCGGTAATGTAAATTCGATGGTTAATCGCTTTTTTGCCAATTTCCCAAATGCGCGCTTGAGGTTCTCGCTGCCCATAAGCCGCTAGTAGTTTGGAGAAGCGACTCTCAGGCAACTTTCCGTTTGCAACGTCTTCTTCCGCCAATACCGCAAGCAAGTTCGCCATATCCACCAGCGTCTCTTCGGTGGTTTGACGCACGGTTGGCTTAAGTTCTTGGACGACAGTTTTGCTCACCATGTAAGCCGTCATTCCGACTAAGATGAAGTAGAGAAAAAACAGTCTGAGTCCAAGCGGGATCTTCGGCCAGCGATTCATCATTCACCTTTAATGCAGTAAAAGTAACCAAAGCCACGCTTGGTACAGATGCGTTCAGACATCTCAAACGGCTTCAACTTATGGCGAATCGCTTTGATATGGGTATCGATATTACGCTCATATGCAGCCTCTGGCGCCATGTCTGCCGCGATCATAAGTTGCTCTCGACTCAATACATTGGAAGAGACGGAAATCAGCTTATCGAGGATCTTAAATTCCACCGCTGTTAACCCAAGCATTTGTCCACCGACACCATAATCAAAGTTCTGCGCAACCAAATCGTGACTAAATTGAGATTGCTCTATGGTTAATGTTGGTTCTGGTTTATGTTCCACCATCGGTGCTTTGGATTTGATTCGTAACTTGATGCGCGCCAACATTTCACGCGGACTAAATGGCTTAGTCACGTAATCATCCGCGCCAATCTCCAAGCCCACTACACGGTCAATTTCATCGCTTCTTGCGGTGAGAAAGATAATTGGAATATCAGAAAACTCACGGATAGCTTTGCAAAGCTCAAATCCGTTGCCGTCTGGCAAGCCAACATCCAATACAAGCAAAGCCGCGGTATTGTGCTGCAAAAAAGCGAAACCTTCTCCTGCCGTTGCAAACCACTCTACGTGGTAGCCATCCATCTCCAATACATGAATCAAGTTGTCGGCAATAGCAGATTCATCCTCGATAATGACAACGGTTGATTGGTCACTCAATGTCTAAACCTCATTGACTATATTTATTTTAATGTCGTTGTTGCGTGTCTACTTTGATGCAAAGGCTATCGAATTGATACAACAAAGGCAAAATCCGTGAACAATATTAATCAAACTCGAATTCATTCAGCGAATTGAACTTATCACTGATACTGATGACTCACTACAATTGCGAATACAATGATTTCAACTATTGATATGAACAGTGTTCATTTTACACTCAACCATATCAATTCGATTTTGTTTAAAGGACAGTAACTGATGAAAAGAGCGCTAATCCCCCTAGCAGTACTCACTTTGCTCTCTGGTTGCGCCAGCATGTCTCCAGATGAGTGTAAGACAGCTGACTGGTATAGAGTAGGCTACAAAGATGGGCAGGAAGGTAACAATCCGAGCATCATTAACAGCTACGCTGAAGACTGTGGTGAAGCGGGTGTCACTCCAGATCGAGAACAGTGGAAAGAAGGCTTTGATAAAGGCACGATTCTTTACTGTTCACCAGACAATGGCTATACCGTCGGTATTGAAGGGAAAGAATATTATGGTGTGTGTAGCAATAAACAGTTCATTGAAAACTATCAGTTAGGCCATCAAGAGTACCAACGCCAACAGCGTATCCAAGAGATCGATAATGAAATTTCTATCATCGATAATCAACTGGATAACAACCCAGATAAAGACAACGCTAAACGCTTAAAAGAGAAGAGAAAGCGATTGGCTGACGAACGTTCAAACCTCTTGTCGCCAACCATCAATTTCAATTTGAACTTCTAATTTCAACTCACTATCAATCAATGACCCTAGCTCAGTTCTAGGGTCATAAACTGGCTATTTGGATCGAGTTCGTAGTCACCAAACGGATCGCAATACACAAAGCCATGCTTTTCATACAACAGGCGCGCAGGTTTAAAAAATTCCATCGAGCCAGTTTCTAAACTTAAGCGCTGCAAACCTTTTTGCTTCGCTTGCTCAATTACATGAATCAATAATTGAGACGCCACACCTTGGTTTCTTGCCGCTGGCGTGGTGCGCATGGATTTAAGCTCAGCATGTTGATCATCCAGCTCTTTAATCGCTGCACACCCAAGCAGTTGCTCATCCTTCCATCCGGTCCAAAATGTCACTTCTGGCGCTTTGAGCTTAACTAAATCTAACGCATGCACACTCTCTGGCGGCGATGTGGCATACATGTCTTGTAGATGTTCTTCTAGTAATGCGATTACGGCTGTTCTTTCTAAATTGTCGACTTCAATTTTCACATATCGTCCTTGAGAGTTCGTGGTTATTCATTCAGTTGCATCAAATTTATTGCAAAATTTTAGTAGGTACAATCTATTGCTTTGTTCTTCTTTACAATTCCTGTCGCATGATGTGCTGAGGTCCAACTGGTCCACCATGATAAAGCTCATTAGTATCTTCAAAACCCGCCTTTAGGTAACACTGATAGGCGGGGACGTTTCGACAATTAACCGTTAGGTAGAGAAATTCAAATGTTGGATAGTGCAACTTAACAAAGTCCCTAAACAAACCAATGGCTTGCTTCGCAATACCTTTGCCTTGATGGCGATGATCCACCAGTAATGAGCGAACACCTAAACTTCTTTGAGGGCAAAAGTCATAATCTTCACTGTACGCAGCATCAAATAAAAAGAACCCGACCACACGATCATCTTCAAGGATCAAATGAGGCAGCTCTGTCGGTTTAAGACTTTCCAATCGCTGACCAATATTCTCAACCGTAAACTGAGCTTGATCTTCCAAGACTTGCAGCTCAATGGTTTGCGCGTGTCGACATGGCGTATACTTTTCAATAGTAATCATGGTCATCCTTGTTGAATTTACGTTCGATTTATACAGGGTATGTCGTAAATGGAAATACCTACGGTCGCAATTCCCACTCGCTGGCAAACGTTTCACACATTATGATCCTCACCAATTGTTAGTGAGGTTGCCATGTTCCGTTTTTTGCTTTGTAGTTTTTCCCTTGTATTACTCTATCCTACCGCGATTGATCTTTACCTTGTAGGTTTGCCTCAAATTGCCGCGGATTTAAACGCCAGTGAATCACAGTTACACATTGCGTTCTCTATCTACCTTGCCGGTATGGCAACGACTATGTTGTTTGCAGGAAAGATCGCCGACTCCATTGGTCGAAAACCTGTTGCTATGGTTGGCGCTGCGATCTTCATTGCAGCATCACTACTTGGTAGCATGGCTGAGCAGTCCGAGGCGTTTTTAATTGCTCGATTTACCCAAGGTATTGGAGCTGGCTCTTGCTATGTGGTTGCTTTTGCCATTCTTCGCGACACGTTGGATGACAAACGTCGCGCGAAGGTACTATCTATGCTCAACGGCATTACCTGCATCATTCCGGTCATCGCGCCAGTGATTGGGCACTTGATCATGCTTAAATTCCCTTGGCAAAGTCTGTTTACCACTATGGCAGGCATGGGTGTGATAGTTTGTTTGCTTTCAACCTTGATGCTCAAAGAATCAAAACCTAACGTAATCCCACAACAAAACGCCGCTTCAGCTTCTAACCAAGAAACCTTCTGTGAGCGCTTTTTTATTAGCCGACTCATCATTACTGCCATTGGCGTGACCACCATTCTTACCTACGTGAATGTCTCTCCAATGCTGGTGATGGGCGAACTTGGTTTTGATCGCGGTGGCTATTCTTCTGTCATGGCAGGCACGGCACTTGTCAGTATGATCACCTCTTTTTCTGCGCCATTGGCTTTGTCTTACTTTAAACAACGTACACTGATGCTGACGTCGCAAACCGTGCTTGTCAGTGCTGCGATGGTGATTGGTTTTGCGCATCTAGACCAATGGGGAATCCCATTTTACTTATTCGGATTTGGGCTGATTTGCGCTGGCTTCTCGATTGGCTTTGGCGTGGCCATGAGTCAAGCGCTCAGCCCATTCTCTCAACGTGCAGGTGTAGCAAGCTCATTGCTAGGCATCGCTCAAGTGTGTTGCTCTGCGATCTACATCTGGTTCATGGGATTGATTGGCGTTAATGCGCTGAATATGTTGGTGTTTATCTTAGCAATAGGTGGCGTAATCAGCTTGGCTCTAATACTATTTATTCCTAAGCCTGCTCATGAAAGCCACTATGAAGAAATCACTAGCCCGTCTTGATCTCAACTTATTGTTCACTCTGCAATTGCTGCTGCAAGAGCAGAGTGTTTCCAAAGCGTCGAAGAAATTAAACGTTACGCCGTCAACGGTAAGTAAATCGCTCAATAAGCTTCGTGACTGGTTTGATGATCCTCTGTTTGTCAAAACACCGAAAGGATTAGCGCCGACTCCGTTAGCACAAAGCATGGAGCAAGATCTGGCGGAATGGCTACAAATTGGCAGCCAAATTGCGGAAAAACGCAGCGATATAGCACCAAAAGGCGTACGCTTTGATTTGACCATTGAATCCCCGTTAGTGCTGACGATTCTTGATGATCTTCTTATCGCAATCCACCAGCGTTACCCGGATGCTAAAGTCAAAACCAGTAATTGGGATTATGATTCACTCGATGCGATTGTGCGTGGAGAAGCAGACATCGGCTTTACCGGAAGAGAGAGCCATCCCCGCTCGAAAGAGTCACTCGACCTGCTCCCTTACTTCCTCGATTTTGAAGTGCTGTTCTCAGACCTACCTATGGTGTACCTGCACAAAGATCACCCTGCTTTGAAGCAGGAATGGAATCTTGAGACCTTTTTGAGCTATCAACACATCAATATTGTTTGGGAAAAGAGTGAAACATGGGCATTGGATGAAGTATTGAGTGAACTGGGCTTACAGCGCTCAATTGGCTTAACCATGTCGAGCTTTGAGCAGTCTCTATTTATGGCCGCACAGCCACACCACAATATGCTGACCACCGCACCGCAATACTGTGAAAGTTACACCAAGAAGCTACACCCAGATTTGGTGTGTCTACCCATTCCATTGGAACAAACTCAACAAGATAAACTGCTGATCCCGTTCACCATGATTTGGCACAAACGTAATGCGTACAACCCAAAACTGGTGTGGTTACGAAATACCATTAAGTCACTTTATGGTTGTTCCAGTGACATCGATAAATAGCAAAAGGGGCGATATTCTCGTCCCTTTTTCTTCTAATGGTGTGATTAGCTAAAAAACTCAATGATCTGCTCAACAGCTTGATCAACGTATTCGTCTTCGTCATAGAGCCCAATGTGATTCGCACCTTCAATTCTAATCAATTGTTTAGGCTGCGAAGCCGCATCAAACATTTGCTCACTTTCGTATGCGGAATCCGCTTCTGTACCGACAATCATCAGCAGTGGTGTCGGTGTCAGGTTTGCAGCAATATCCAACGCAGAAAAGTTAGCCAACGTCTCATAAGACCAAGGCAAAAACTTGCTTTCGTATAAACCTTTTGCTCCGCGCTCTGTCATGTAGTACTGGTAGAACTCTCTAAACAGACGTGGCATTTCCTCACTGTCTTCAGTTGGTGCATGAGGCAGAAAATCAATCTGTCCAGTAGCAAGATAACGTTCTCTCGCTTCATTACCTTTAAGCAGTAAATCTAACAACCCCTCTCGACCAATTACGTTGTGATAAAAACCTCGGTGGTCAAAGTAAGCACTCACAGTCGCAAGTGATTTTACGCGTCGATCTGTCGCAACGGCATGAGCTAAATACCCGCCGCCAGAACAAACACCTAACCCATGGATTTGCTCGTTGTTCACATACGTTAAAGAACGTAAATAAGTGACCCCATTGCGGCAATCTTCCGCTTTACTGTATGGGTTCTCATGAAATCTTGGTGCACCTTCACTCGCGCCAAAACTGGCATGGTCAAACGTTAATACCACAAATCCCTTGGCAGCAATTTTCTCGGCGTAGATTCTTACCGTCTGCTCTTTCACACCCGCCTGTGGCGCTGCAATCAAAACCGCGGGTAAAGGATTCTCCACTACGGATGGACGATGAATTTCCGCTGCAAGTCGGTTGCCATTGCTGAAAAATGAAGCCTCATATCTTGTTACTGTCACTCGATTCACTCTCTATGGTTAACGGTTTTTTAGACGATAGAGACGAGCATTCACAAACATTTGTACTCTGCTCCTCTCTTTTAAACCAGTATAAGGAGCGCTATTATTCAGATATATATAAGCATTATGAAAACACTGTTAGGTTTACATGAACAATCTATCTTGGCGAGGTATTCGAGCGTTTATTTATGTGGCGGAATGTGGAAGCTTTACCTCCGCAGCCGAAGCGATGGGCGCATCAAAGGCAAACGTGAGTCAGCTCGTGAGTGAATTAGAGTCCTCGCTAGGTGTTCAATTGCTTTATAGAACCACACGTCAGCTTCGCCTTACTGAAATTGGCGA
Source organism: Vibrio sp. SCSIO 43155 (assembly GCF_023716605.1). Lineage (NCBI taxonomy): Bacteria > Pseudomonadati > Pseudomonadota > Gammaproteobacteria > Vibrionales > Vibrionaceae > Vibrio > Vibrio sp. SCSIO 43155. Next base: position 1,957,181 of record NZ_CP071853.1, read on the forward strand.
TGGCTACTTTCGCAAGTGCAAAGAAGCAATGCTACAACTGGATGCCGCCGCAGAGTGGGCACAGCAAACCACCAGCGAAATTAAGGGTCGGATCCACATGAATTCTGTCGGAGGACCGATTGGCGAAGAGCTCATTGCACCATTGGTGATGAGTTTTCAATCCGCCTACCCGAACGTAGAAGTAGAGCTCGATTTCTCAAAACATCGCGTTGATCTTATTGAAGATAGCTACGACTTAGTCCTCCGTGTCGGCGAAATGCCAGACTCCACTCTCATCGCGCGCCGACTCACCACACTTCGCACGCACTATGTCGCAAGTCCAGATTTTCTGGAACGACACCCGAACATCCTCGTCCCAGAAGATCTTAAAGCCTTGCCTTTGATTCATGGCAGTGTTGATCATTGGATTATGAAAAATCACAAAGAACAGCGCATTATCAATGTAGGGCAAGGTATTAAAGCGGCTACTGGCAGGACCATGCGGCACGCGGCGGTTTCTGGACTAGGGGTAACGCGACTAACCGATGTGTACTGCCATGCTGATTTGGCATCCGGAAGACTTATCGAGGTGCTCCCGGAATGGTCAGAAAAAACCTTACTTTCGCTCGTCTGTCCGCCAGTCAAATATCAACTACCAAGAGTCAAAATGCTTATGGACTGGATAAGCGACCGATTCGAAGAACACTATAAACAGTTCAGAATTGAGGGCGAACATTCAAGCTAAGCTCGGTTTCAATCACTCGTGCGAACGCATTTTTTCTCAGCAAGTGCCATAGCGATATTGGCTTTGCTGTACGCACTCTCGTTGATGAAATGCGGATAGATATCCTGTTTGCCTTCCCAGAAAATATCGTAACCAAAGAAGGTCGCGAGTAGTGGTTCGCCCGGTTTGACTACCTCGAAATCTCGTCCACAGATCATAGGATGTACTGTCGCGACACGCATACCATCATAGTCGACAGGGATCATGACTTCTTCGGTGTAAAAATACGCGTCGTAGTCATTCAACTCACCAACTCGACCAAGGTTATGCTGTTCAAGGTAATCGAGCACCATGGTCAGCATCTTCTTCATTAGCTCTAGAGTGTCGTACTTCAGTGAACCATGTGCTTGAGCTCCAACTTCGATCATCACGCCATGCTGCCCGGTGGTGCACAAATAAGGTTGGTCATCCCACGCTTTTCTGTCTTCAAACAAGATGTTGGCTTCTGGCATGCGTTGCTTCACATACGCCCCCATCTTGCGATAGAACACGTCATTAGAAACCAAAATCAAGGTCGCACCCATGTTACTGGTGGTGTTGTGCAGATCGATGATCAATTGATTCTCTTGGTGAGCATGTACTTGCGTGAATTGCTGCGCGATTTCAGTTTCTTGCTGAGTCGCAGGCGATGATTGATTCGCCAAGGCAAATTCACGGTTGAGATCGGTCTCCACATAACGAACGTTTTGCTTTACCGCTTCAGGGTTGCCAAGCACACACTGAGTATTGAACGTCGAACGGTCAGCAACATAGAGGCGATCTTTGATGAGCTTTTGAAGATAAATGCCAGAAAGCTCGTTACCATGCGTACCTGCCACGAGCAGAACACGATTAAGTTTGTCCATAAAAGTGATATTCCAAATATTGAGTAAAAGTGAGTTTTAATTGAGATTGAGCAGCGCCCTCTTAGCGAAACGCCATCGCTCCTTTTCCCACACCTTCATAGGCGATAATTTGCAGTGACTGCCCCTCATTTAATGAAGGAGCAATTTCATTAGCGATAAATACGGCAAGCAGTTCCACCGTTGTATCCGTGTTCAGCACTTCGGTTTCACTGTGTGCAATCGCTAATTGGAAGTCCCCTTGAGACGTGGTGTAACGAAAGCCAAAGTGGGTATCGCTACTGCTGCCATTAGCGTGTTCACTCAACTCTAAATGCTCAACTTCAACTAAGTCTTCGATGGAGGCGAGATAGATATCTTGCCAACGCTGTGCAAAAGCGTGCTCGCGTTCGATATCACGCTGCCCATCCACTAGGATTTGGATCGGTGAACGATGTCCGTGTGCGATACGCTGACAATTACCATCGTGTTTTTTTAAACCGTGGGTGTAGTGATAGTAAGCGCCATCGAGTTTTTCATGACGTAAGGTCACATCAATCGATGCCACATTACTCGGTAGATGACCTTGTAGAACATGGTGAATGTGTTTCGTCACGCTTTCTATTGAGATTTCTTTAGCATCAACAAAGCAAAAGGCTTCATCCGGACAATGTAGATGAATGCCCTTTTCACCACGCATAAGGTCGACTTGGGAATAGCCTGATTGAATACTTGTCGTTTCCACCGCGTCATTATCTACGGGAACAAGCAAACGGTGATCAACATATTGATCGACCAATTGTTTGATTTGCTTCTTCACTTTCGAGAAATCCAGCACCATGCTCATCTCATTGAGATCGCCATGCATTACGACATCCAGAATCCAGCTCTCGCCGACCATGCCTCGTTTTTCACACAAATACGATGCATCAATAACCGTGAGATCATTAACAAATAGATTCAACCCGAATTCCTCATTCTGTATTTATTACCGAACCAAATTGTTATGTTATAACAATTACTATTTTCACTCAATTTGGCAAGACTTCGATATCTCAATGCACCATGAGTGTGCGTTTTCAGCTATAACTAATCACTTTATCAACTAATTAGCTTCTTATGTTTGGCGCTACACTGCGTATCTTGCTTAGGATTGAGGATAAGGAATGTCGACATTTTTACTGACCGCGATTGCTATGTTGGCGTTTGCTGCCAATTCACTGCTGTGTCGCTTAGCATTAGCAGCAGGTCTCATAGACGCGGGCAGCTTCACCCTTATCCGTTTACTCTCTGGTGCAGTCACCTTAGTTGCCATCCTACTTCTGAGAGGAAACTTTCGCAGCCAGCTACCGACAACCAAATTCAGTCTGTTTGCAGGAGTAGCCTTATTTGGATATGCCGCCCTGTTTTCTTTCGCCTATATAAAACTAGCAGCTGGAACCGGAGCCTTGTTACTTTTTGGTGCTGTACAGCTGACCTTACTCGCCCTTTATTGGTGGCAAGGGCAGCGCTTTAAATCGCTCGAAGTGTTAGGCATTGCGGTGTCGTTAGCGGGGTTTGCTTGGCTCATGCTGCCATCGGCAACTCGACCAGATGTCTGGTCTGCTGTATTGATGGTACTTTCCGGTGTTTGCTGGGCAGGCTTCACCGCTCTAGGTAAACACGCCCCAACTCCGAGCAGTGGGATTACTTGGGGGTTCATTACCGCTTCCATCTTAGGACTCTTACTTTCCCCACTGTTATTAGATTCAATTCAAGTAACCTTAAAAGGTACATTATTAGCCATTGCATCGGGTGCCATCGCCTCAGGTTTTGGTTATGTACTTTGGTATCAGGTAATGCAAAAGTTATCTCTGTTACAAGCAGCGGTTAGCCAGCTTTCTGTTCCTGTCATCGCTCTGATTTTAGGTAGCATATTGTTAGGTGAAGCCCTGACCCTACATTCGTTAATAACCAGTGCTATCATTCTTGGCGGCATTGCATTGGTCTTTTTATCTCGCTCCCAAAAATCCAAAACCACATCTACAAGCCAGTAAAAAACAAAAACTTCCCTCTCAACTTATTCCTCATCATCTATGCTTTTTGTTAGGCACTTGTTTTCACAATAATTTGGAAGTGAGCAAGACCTAACATGCTGGCGATGGGCCTTGAATAGAAATTTGGTTTGATAATTCCTGCAAAACTGTATCAGTAATGAGACTTTCTAGTTAAACGTTTTCTTGGTCGTTTTTCCTCCCACGCTATGAGCAACGGGGCTCGAAGAACGATTTAGGCTTTTCAGTCCGATTGGGTTTTGACAAAGGATTTACAAACCTCTTCATTTCAATCGCTATATTCCGCGTCCGCAATTTTTTCAGAACGAAATTCTGATTATTGATTGAATAAATTCATCCACCTACAAGCATAAGCCTGAGCTAACGTTGACACTATGAACGAGAAAATCAAATTCGCCACAAAAGTAGCGCTTAGCCTAACTCTGGCTTATCTGATCCCGTTTGCAATGGGTTGGCCGCAAGCATCTACCGCGGCTACGACAGTCATGTTAATCGCTTCTACCGGTAGTCGACGTGAGTCTCTCGCCAAAGGCACATTGCGTGTGCTGGGTACTTTAGTAGGTGCGGTAATCGGTTTGTTGCTTGTCGGCATGTTTGCCCAAGATCGCTTGCTGTATATGCTCAGCGTTTCTGTCGTTGTTTCCTTTATTTTCTATTTCCGCAACGCGTACCAAAAAGACCCGACCTTACTTGCCTTAACTGGCGTAATGGTCTTAATGATGTCGAATGGTGGAGATGCAGAAGGCGCATTCATGTATGGCGTTGATCGCGCGTACATGACGATCTTTGGTGTAGTGCTTTACACCTTAGTGGGCACATTCCTATGGCCGACCAAGACAGAGCAAAATCTGCGTCAGCTCATTGAGCAACTGAATCAAGCTCAACAAGCGTTGTTTAATGCCATTTTGCAAAACTTCGAACAAAAAACAGCGCTACAACAGGATGTGGTCACCAATGTGGAAGCGACTGAAAACGATGAAGCACCGTCACCAACCATCGATGAGTTGTTAGAAAAAGTATTCGCCGCACAAAACGCGCTAGAACAACGCTTTGCAACCGTCAGTGTCGAGTGCAGTGATGTCTCGGCCTATATGAAAGAGTGGCAACTCGCGGTCCACTTCAATAAGCAAATCACTCAAGAGCTTAGCGTGGCTGCACATAGTCACTTTAGCCACCAGCAAGACCGAAGCTGTATCAACAACTTTGATCAAGCGACTCAAGAAATCCAACAACTGTTCAAGATCAGTCAAGAGATGTGGGACAACGAGGGAGCGGCTTACCGAGCTCAAGAATTAAACATCGAATACAACCAAGCTGCGCTAGCAGACGCGTCTCACCTTGTGAAAGGCTCAGCACTCACACTTGGTCACTTACTTAAACTCATGCACCAAAGCTTGTCTCGCTTAGCTGAGAGCATTAGCTGTATTGATTCTGTGACCAACAATGTGTCGTTTAAGCAAGAATTGCCGAAGCAGAAGAGTAAGTTCCTTTGGTGGGATGCTGAGAACTTCAAAACCGCAGTGAAAACCTTCACCACCTACTGGGTGGCAGGGTTAATTTGGATTTATTTCAACCCGCCAGGTGGCTACTCATTTGTTACCTTCTCAACCATCTTTATGTCACTGCTGTCGTTTGTACCTGTTCACCCATTCATGTTGCTGATTTTGTTTACGTTTGGCTTCCTATTTGCAGTGCCTTCGTACGTCTTTATTTTGCCGGGTTTAGAGCTAGGTGCCGAACTGGGCTTGTTCATCTTTATCTATACCTTTATCGGTTTCTATCTATTCAAAGGACCGGTGACTATCTTCTATATGATTGGCTTGTTCGTGCTCGGTCTCGACAACAATATGACCTATCACTTTGGCATCCTAATGACGATCATGACCTTGTTCTACATGGTGGTGTTCATGATCATTTTCGCTCATTACTTCCCTTTCAGTTCACGTCCAGAGCATTTGTTCTTAACGCTGAAAGAGCGGTATTTCAGGCATGTTGGTGACCTATTTGCTAGCTATCACCAACAATCCGAGTCCTCTTTTAAGAAGCTGAAACGTTCTTTGCATTTGGTGACACTAAACGTCTCTTCTAAAAAACTGATGGTTTGGGGCTCAAAGATCAACCACAAGTTATTTGATAAAACGCCGCCAGAGGCCATCGGCGCATTCAGCAAGTCATGCAATGCCCTAAGTAACCACGTCAACATTTTGATTGCTGCCGAACAAAAGCTGTTAAGTAACCGACTTATCAAACAGTTACGCAGCAAGCATACCGATTCCATATTACCTCTGATGGCTGGCGCACTAGCAAGCCATCAGACGACCGACGAGCTCAATTCTGTGTTCGAACAATACAGCCAAGATTACCAATCCTTTGAAAATAAACTGGAAGAATTCTTTAGTGAGTTGGATTTATCTGACTACGCTTATTCAGAGATAGCCGGTTTTTATATCTTGCTGAATTTAAAACGGAACGTGTTCGAAGCAATAAACCAATGCAAGCAAACCTACGAGGATATCGATTGGGTGAACTTACGTCAGAAGCGGTTTTAAAGGTGAGGATATGATGCTTCTAAAACTAACTAAACCTAGCCTCGCCATACTCTCTGTACTCGGATTGAGTGCGTGTACGACTTTGGGTCCGGATTACGTCCATCCAGAGCAAACCGCCTTGCCAAGTGATTGGTCATTAGAAAAAGCGGCGCAAGACACACAGCAATCCGAGCAAAAACTGCAGCAGTGGTGGCAGCAGTTCAACGATCCAACACTGAACCAACTGGTTGAGATGGCGAGCCAACAAAACCTCGATCTTGAGGCGGCGGGTTTGCGCATAGTCCAAGCACGTTCGCTATTGGGCATCTCCACAGGATTGCAATACCCACAAGTGCAAACTGTCTCCGGTAACTTAGCCAGAGCTTATGTGAACGACCAAGGTGTAAATAACGCCGCGCTGTCATTTGATGCAGGGTGGGAAATGGACATCTGGGGCAAATACGCGCGTGGCATTGAATCTGCTGAAGCTGGCTACTATGCGTCGATTGCGTCTTACCACGACATCATGGTGACCATCACTGCGGAAGTGGCACGCAACTACATCAACTACCGCACGTTCCAAGAGCGTATTTTACTCTCTCGTCGAAACATCGAGATCCAAGAGCGCGTAGTGAATATTACTCAGGTGCAATTTGATTCTGGTAACGTAACTGAGCTCGACGTTCAGCAAGCGAAAAACCAGCTCTTCAATACTAAAGCGGCGCAACCTTCGCTTGAAATTGCAATGAAGCAGTCGCGCACTGCATTAGCATTGCTGTTGGGTGTGCTGCCAGAAGACGTTGAAAAGCTGTTGCAATCTGATGGCTTTGCTCAGCGGATGGCTGATTACGAAAACCAGTTTAAATCCTCAGGCAGAAAACCCGCACTATCAGGCAACGACGAACGTTCCATCGTACCTCGTCCACCTTTACTGGATAACAAAGTGGATGCAAATTTGGTGATGCGCCGACCTGATCTTCAAGTATCAGAAATGCAAGCTCGTGCTCAGAGTGCTCAGATTGGCGTTGCCGAAACAGCCTTGTACCCAAGCTTCTCTCTGTTCGGCTCTATAGGTATCGATAGCACGGTTCCAGATGGCAGCAGCTTCAGTTTCAGTGACTCGCTAACCATGGTGGTAGGTCCAACGTTCAGTTGGAATATCTTCCAATACGGACGAGTGAAAAACAACATTCGATTTGAAGATGCGAAGTTTCAAGAAACGCTGACCAACTACAACAAGAAGGTGCTGCAAGCGGTTAATGAAGTGACTAATGCACTGGAAGCTTATGACTTGTATTTGGAGCAAAAATCGCTGCGTCTGCAATCGGTCAATTCGTCGATTCGCGCGTTCAATATATCGATGACGCAGTACGAAAACGGTCAGATTTCCTTTGAGCGTCTTCTGAATTCAGTAGAAAAGATGACTCGCGCAGAAGACAGCTACGCCACCATCAAAGGTAACGTCGCAAACCAAGTTGTGGCACTTTACAAAGCGCTCGGCGGTGGATGGGAGGCTCAAACAGGTAAACCATTTTTATCTGAAACCGTCGCTAAACAGATGCAAGACCGCAGCGATTGGGATGGTTTGCTGGATGAAAAAGAACGTGTTCTGCCACCAATTCGCATCGAGCCATCTTCAGACAAAGCGCAAGCAGACAGTGCCGAGCAACTAAGTACCCAGAAAAATAGTTCCGAGCAAGATGGGGAGGTGCAGTAATGCCACACGAACTCTCTTGGGGGGACGTTTACTTTTCTCCCTTGTTACTGGTGCTGATTCTTGCCGTCACTGCCACATGGATAACGGTGATCATCTTGAACAAGACACGCTTGTCACGCTTCATTGCATTTCCGTCTCTGACATTCATTGCCATCATGGTGTTTTACGTGGTGGCCATCGACAGTTTTTATATACAGTTTTAGGTGCCCAACAAGATGAAAAAACTACTCGTTATTGCACTCAATCTTGTCATTCTTGGTGGCGCGGCGTGGTTCGGCTATCAGAAGTTCGAAGAGTATTTTAATAACCCATGGACCCGCGATGGTCAGGTACGTGCGAACGTTATCAAGGTTGCACCTCGTGTATCTGGTCCTATCGTTCATGTTGCCGTGATGGACAACCAAGAAGTGAAGAAAGGCGATCTGCTGTTTGAGATCGATCCAACCACTTACGACGTTGCCCTATCACAAGCAGAAGTGGCGTTAGAGAAAGCCATCGTCAGTTCACGCGGTAAAAAGATCGAATACGATCGTTTAAAAGACATCCGAGCCAAAGACCGAGGCGCAGTTTCTCACAAAGATCTCATTCGTCGCGAAATCACCTACGAAGAATCGTTACTGCAAATCAAATCAGCAGAAGAACAGCTTAAGTCTGCGCGCCTGAACCTTGGTTACACCAAAGTGTACGCATCGGTTGATGGCTTTGTATCAAACCTAGATATCCGTGACGGTACACAGGCGGTTGCAAACCAACCGTTAGTCGCACTTATCGACAAAAACAGCTTCTGGGTCTTTGGCTTCTTCCGCGAAAACCAATTGGCTCAAATTGCCCCGGGCAATGAAGCTCGTGTCACCTTGATGTCTCACCCAGACACACCTATCGACGCTACGGTGGACTCCATCGGTTGGGGTATCGCCCCTAAAGACGGCACCGTTGGCTACAACCTTCTCCCTAATGTGAACCCTGTATTCCAGTGGATTCGCTTAGCCCAACGCATTCCCGTTCGCGTGTCATTGCATGAATTACCAGAAGGCGTCGACCTACGCTTTGGTCTTTCTGCTTCCATCATGGTGATGAAGGACTCATCACAAGAGCAAGAATAGGAGTTAAACAGACATAACCATGGCTATCGGAAAAAAACTCAAAAACATCAATGAAGAAAACAACTTCTTCTATCTGACCCTAGCGTTAATCGGGCTCTTAATTGGCGGTGCGTTTGTACAGGTTGTAGGAGAAGGAGCGATGGAACACCTGTTACAAGGGTTCACCATCATCACTTTTATCGTCTGCATGGCGAGCTTACGCTTTGACAAAAACTGGTCACGTTTTCTTTATACCTTGCTCGGTACTTGGGTATTGGTGATTGGTATTAAAGCCGCTCTCGGTATCAAAGAAATGGACGTGGTGATGCTCGCCCTCACCTTCGCCTTCTTCTTCGGGACATTCAAATCCATCGCAAGACAGATTCTGTTCACTGGGCATGTGAACACCAACAAAGTCATTGGTTCGGTTGCCCTATTTTTGCTGCTGGGACTGATGTGGGCAATTGCCTATCTCATCCTTCTTGAGTTCTCTCCAAACTCATTCACCGGGATGGAAGCCATCTCTTGGGGTCAGAACTTCTCTAATGCAGCGTATTTCAGTTTCGTCACCTTAACCACGTTAGGTTACGGCGACATCAGCCCTCTAACACCATTGGCACAAGTCGTTGTGTATTTAGAGGCCATTGTAGGCGTGTTTTATATGGCGATTGTTGTTTCAAGTCTCGTCAGTTCCAACATTGAACATCAGGTAAACAAAAATGGATAAACAATCGGAAAAAACAGAGAGTAAGATTTTCATCAGTAATATGGTGGAATCTGCGATACGTATCGGCTTGATCTTAGTCTTGCTGATGTTTACGTATGACATTATCAAACCTTTCATTCTTCCTGTGATTTGGGGTGCGATCATCGCGGTTGCATTGATGCCAATCTGTAAAAAACTAGAAAGAGTGTACGGTGGTAAACGAGGTCTCGCGGCAACGACAATTGCGTTGTTGGGTATCGCCCTACTGGTCACGCCTCTAGTGATGGTATCAGGCTCCATTGTTGATGGCGCAACGCACGCACTAGAAGTATTGCAAAATGGCGACATCAAAATCCCTGGTCCAAAACCTTCTGTTGCTGATTGGCCACTTGTCGGTGACAAGCTTTACGAAGTATGGACGCTGTTCGCGACAAACTTAGAGAAAGCAATTCAAACCTTTATGCCACAAATCAAGTCAGGCTTAACGTCTCTACTTGGCATGGTAGGTGGTGCTTTGGGTAGTCTGCTTCTTTCTATCCTATCGCTTGCGATTGCTGCTGGCTTTATGACTTACTCAGAGTCTTTGGCATCAGGTCTTAGCACCATTGCCGTTCGCACCGCTGGCGACAACGCCAAGAGCTGGACAACACTTATCGCCGCAACTATTAAGAGTGTGTTGCTTGGCGTGGTTGGTGTCGCTGCGATTCAAGCGCTATTGATTGGTGCAGGTTTCTTCATCTTCGGCGTACCTGCTGCAGGTCTACTCACACTTATTCTGATGATCCTGTGTATCGCACAGCTTCCAGCACTGCTTGCCGTACTGCCTGTAATTGGCTACATGTACATGACCCAAGACACCAGCACTGCGACTATGTTCACTGTGTGGGTTGTGGTTGCTGCATTGTCAGAGAACCTGTTCAAACCGATGCTAATGGGACGCGGTGTTGATGTACCGATGCCTGTGATTCTTCTTGGTGCCATTGGCGGCATGCTCTTCTACGGCATCGTTGGTCTGTTCTTAGGTGCCGTTATCCTAGCGATTTGGTATGAGCTATTCGTATGGTGGTTGAGCATAGAGAAAGCACAACAGCAAGAAGAAGCGGTCATCGAAGAGAAAGAAGCGTCGCAAGCGGAATCTGGTCACGGCGCTGGTATCTAACCTTGCAAGCATTTGAAACAAACCGCTGTCTTTGCAGCGGTTTGAGCTATTTAGCTCACAGTTTCATCGCTTGGAATCAGATTAAAATGACGTTCTTGTTAAATTTTCAATCTTCTAACATTCGAGAGTTGCAATCAGACAATGAACAATGCAATCTCGATGACCACTAATGACAGTGCTTAGGATAAAAACAATGAAATTGATCAAGCCTTTAACTTGCGCGCTTGCTTTGGCAATGAGTGGCATGGCATTCGCGGATGTGACGGTAACCGTTCCTGACGACGTTTCAATCTATGCGGCTAACGGTGAAAAAGTAAAACTATCTGGTGGCTTTTTTGCTTCTGAAAGATCATTCACTCTGCCTGACGGTGTAAACCAAGTTGTTTTCCGCTACGCACCTTACTTCAGCCAAGGCAATGATCGCCTAAGTGTTGAGAGTGACGTTATCGTAGCTCGTTTCGACGCAACCGATGCTGAGCTAGCGTTCCTGCTTCCTGAATACCGTGATCTTCGCCAAGCAGAAGAAAGAATCAAAGACCTAGATTGGAAACTGGTTGATGCTTCAGGCAATGCAATTGCGGTAGAGCAAGACAAGCTAATCAAACCAGGTATGCAAATTGGTCGTGACTACGTTCGCGAAGTGGAAGACTACAATAAAGCAGGCGGTGTAGCGGCAATCGGCGTTGCAACTGCAGCGGTCGTTCAGCCTGTAACGCTTCCAGCAGCAATTCCATCAGACATGAAGCAAACTAAGCCTGCGACAATGAAAGCAGATTCAACGGCTGAAGAAATGCTGCACTTCTGGTACCAAAAAGCAGACGCTGAGACACAAGCGCGCTTTAAAGACTACATCAACAAGCAATAGCTCGTTGTCTGGTAGACGAAATATTCAATACAAAAAGCCACACTCCTGTGTGGCTTTTTTAATTCAGAATTTGTACGCCATGGTCAGCATTGGACCATAGAATCGGTAGGTAACATCGAGCGCAGAATTGTCGCTTTCGTAATCAACCCCTACTTCGTAATAGTTAAATGAACCCGTCATGCTGAATTGGTCGGTAAAGAAGTACTTTGCGCCAATGTCCACTTCAAACAAATAGCCTTCTATATCATCCACAGCTAAATAGAACACCTGTGCGTGGCTTTTTAAAATCCAGTCTTGCGTCAGTGAATACTCTGCTCGAATCCCCAAATCAGGCAAAGGGGCAGTAACATCATTTAAAACCGCATCATCAACAAAAATTACTGGAATTTCATCCACCCCACTCACTTTTGCGCCAAGCTTGCCATCTAAACCTAATGACAGCCACATCACGTGCAGCCCCGCCAATACATCCACCGCCCATTTATCACTGGTGTAAAACTGATAACCGTAACCTAGGCGTGCAATATCAATGTTCAGTTCTGTGGTCAACTTAGAGCCAGCTTGAACCGCATAAGTGGTGCCATCAACGGTAATTTCAAAAGGTTTGGTTACCGCTGTGCGGGTTGCCTCACGGTGCAAACTACGCCAATCAAGATACACGCTATGTTTTTTATTGAAGTAATACTCCACTTCAACATAAGGCAGCACGGTAAACTCTTTCAAATCGAGATCAGATTCGAAATCAATGGTACGTATTTGGTCGAGGTAAGGGTCGTAGGCGTTAAGTTTGGTGTCAGTGCGAGAGAAAAATCCCCCCGCTTCAATCTCCCACTCTCCAGCAACGACGCCGGAAGAAATGAGAGTAGCGAGGCACACTGTCCAACCAGCTTTGTTCATCATCCTTGAGTCCTAAGCGATTGAATTTATGTTTGAAGTAAGTGTAGTCGTAGGAAGAGAGATATGGAAAGACAATTCGATCGCAACTCTGCATGAAACTGATCATTCAACGTCAAATCAGCAGTTGAGTTAGCAATTCACCACTTTAGTACCTGAAAGCAAATCGTGTAACAAACGACGCTCAGGGTGAAATAAAAATAGAGCAAGGTTGACCAATGGTGTAAACGGGATAAGCATTTCAATCAAATAGCTCATACACAATCGTAAAGACGTGGTCACTTTCGTCGTGTCGTGACCGTTCTTCATCACCACTTTGATCCTAACCAAACGCATCCCAACAGTTTGTCCCTCACGGAGAAAATTCCAATTCGCCATCATCAACATAGGAATGGTTAGCACGTAGCTTGCTTTTGTGTCCTTAACTAATTGAAGGTTTTCACTCAAAGAAAGTTCGAAGCCATTTACAACAGAATTGATGGTCAAAGCGATTGTAAGCACTAAACCAGTCACGATCATCAGATCGATGAAACCACCAATAAATCTTCGCCTTCTATCGGCAATTGAGCACCACATACTTCCCCCTGAAATGCAAGCTGATGCATTCTAGGGATGGGTTGTAAGGCGCTCAATTGTGAGAAGCCATATTTGTGACCCTCTCTCAGAACTGAGATGGTCAAATATCAATCAAACCTTACCAATATCTCTCGTAAATGATATTGCCACCTGTTCGGGCACGATACTTCTCTAAGCCTAAACCTTGCAGTACTGGAGAGGTATCTTTAATCATCTCTGGGTTACCACACATCATCACAAAACTGCTTTGTTTAGAAAACGGCAAGTCAGCACGATTAACAAGCTCTCCCGACGCAATCAACTCTGGAATGCGGCCTTGAAGCTTACCCGGAATACTCTCACGGCTGACAATCGGCACATAACGCAGACGACCTTCATATCGCTGTTGGAGCTGCTCAATCAGGTATTTGTAAACTAAATCTCTTTCGTAACGCACACCATGCACCAGCACAATGTGGTCGCTGTGTGGAAGTAGATTGATGTCGTCTAACAAAGAGAGAAATGGACCAATGCCTGTCCCCGTTGAAAGCAGCCATAGATCGTTTGCGTGTTTGGGAATGGTATCGTGGATAAGATCGCCATGAGCCGTTTCACCAACATAAATGCTATCGCCAGTTTGAAGCTGTTGCAGCCTTGGCGTCAGTTGCCCTTCAGGGTTCGCGACGACTAAGAATTCGAGCCACTCGAACTGTTCACTGGGCGCATTCACCACCGAGTATGCACGGCTAATGGGATTGCCCTGTTCGTCGAGCAAGGCGAGTTTGGTAAATTGTCCGGCTTTGAAGGAGAGAGGCGCACCGGAAACTCGTAAACTGAACAGCTCACCTGTCCAGTCGATTCGTTTTTCTACTTTGGCAAGATTGAAACCTTTCAGTTCTGTCATTGGACATCTCCTTTTGGTTACGCTTACTTAAACCTACGCCTCACAACTGACTATGTAAAGTTTTTAGTTTACAAAAATAAGCATCTAATTCATTTCACATTTTACATACAATTTTATTACATCTTAATCAGTTCCATCTAGAATAAATACTCAAAGTGATAAGTCGCTTAGCAAATTGCGGCAACGTCGATGAAAAAGGAACATGAGTAATGGATACGTTATTAAAAGAATTCCCAGTGATTACGGAAATCAAAGTCGCCTGGGGAGAGATGGATGCCCTGCAACACGTCAATAATGCGGTGTATTTTCGTTACTTCGAAACTGCGCGTTTGGACTACTTCAACAAGATTAATCTGTTGGTAGATTTGCAGACGTCTAACATCGGTCCGGTTCTAAGTGAAACCCAATGTCGCTATAAGCTACCCGTTACGTTTCCAGATACGCTTTTGATTGGCTCACGCGTAATCGACATGCAAGAAGATCGCATCACGATGGAATACCAAGTGCTGAGTAAGAAGTGGGGCAAGATTGCGACCATCGCGACCGCTACTGGTGTGATGTTTGATTTTAAGAACAACGTGAAAGCTGCAATTCCAGACCACGTTCGCCAGTCGATTTTAGACTTGGAAGGCTCCGTGGGCAGTACGCATCATTTGGAATAATAAAGAGGCGAGAAGCGAGAGATTAGAATCGAGATTCCCGACTGCGCTCCTTCGTCGCTATCGGGAATGACGCAGAGGAACTATTCCAGTCTATGCGATAAGGAAAGCTGTGTCATTCTAGTGAGCTAAGGCGAGACTAAGAATCTACTTACCGCTTGCTGCAAACCATAGAGTGATGAGTTACCTCAATATATTCTGAAAGTAGATTCTGAATCACGCTCGTTCCTCGCTGTTCAGAATGACGGTTCTCACTTGGGGGCTCCACCCTACAATACGAGCTCAGACGTCATTCCGGACGAGCCTAAGCGAGCCATCTGGAATCTCGCTTTAAACATCACAACAGAGCTCCCCGACTACGCTCCTTCGTCGCTATCGGGAATGACGCAGAGGAGCTCTTCCAGCCTATGCGATAAGAAAAGTTGTGTCATTCTAGCGAGCCAAGGCGAGACTAAGATCTACTTACCGTTTGCTGCAAACCATAAAGCGATGAATTACCTCAATATAATCTGAAAGTAGATTCTGAATCACGCTCGTTCCTCGCTGTTCAGAATGACGGTTCTCACTTGGGTGCTCTGCCCTACAATACGAGCTCCGACGTCATTCCGGACGGGATTAAGCGAGCCATCTGGAATCTCGCTTTAAACATCACAACAGAGATCTCCGACTGCGCTCCTTCGTCGCTATCGGGAATGGCGCAGAGGAACTATTCCAGCCTATGCGATAAGAAAAGCTGTGTCCTTCCAGCCTACACGGTAAAAAGTTGCGTCATTCTAGCGAGCCAAGGCGAGACTAAGAATCTACTTACCGCTTGCTGCAGACCATAACGCAATGAATAAACTCAATATATTCTGAGAGTAGATTCTGAATCACGCTCGTTTCTCGCTGTTCAGAATGACGGTTCTCACTTGGGTGTTCTACCCTACAATACGAGCTCAGACGTCACTCCGGACGGGACTAAGCGAGCCATCTGTAAACATCACAACAGAGCTCCCCGACTGCGATCCTTCGTCGCTATCGGGAATGACGCAGAGGAACTACTCCAGCCAAAGAGATAAGAAAAGTTGTGTCATTCTAGCGAGCCAAGGCGAGACTAAGAATCTACTTACCGCTTGCTGCAAACCATAACGCAATGAATAAACTCAATATAATCTGAGAGTAGATTCTGAATCACGCTCGTTCCTCGCGGTTCAGAATGACGGTTCTCTGCCCTACAATACAGGGTCAAACGTCATTCCGGACGAGCCTAAGCGAGCCATCCGGAATCTCGCTTTAAACATCACAACAGAGATCCCCTACTGCGCTCCTTCGTCGCTATCGGGAATGACGCAGAGGAACTATTCCAGCCTATACGATGAGAAAAGCTGTGTCCTTCCAGCCTACACGGTAAAAAGTTGCGTCATTCTAGCGAGCCAAGGCGAGACTAAGAATCTACTTACCGCTTGCTGCAGACCATAACGCAATAAATAAACTCAATATATTCTGAGAGTAGATTCTGAATCACGCTCGTTCCTCGCTGTTCAGAATGGCGGTTCTCGCTTGGGTGTTCACCCTACAATACAAGCTCAGACGTCATTCCGGACGAGCCTAAGCGAGCCATCCGGAATCTCTCTTTTAGACCAGCACCAAATCCGATTAGCAGAACGTCTCGATGTACAGCGCTTCTACTTTATCTCTTGCCCACTGCGTCTTACGTAGGAACTTCAACGACGATTTGATTGAAGGATCTTTCTTAAAGCAGTTCACACGAACGCGCTCATGCATTCCGTTCCACCCAAAGTGCTCAACTAAACGGGTAAGGATTTTCTCTAAACTCAACCCGTGAAGTGGGTTATTCGGCTGCTGTTGGCTCATGCTATTGATCCGGTAAAGTGAAGTTGCGCGCTAATCTAACTCAAACTCGCCGTGCAACCTAATGTTTTAACCTTGAATTGCCCTGTGACTCTCCCCTATAGTAGCCCAAACTTCTTAAAAGCCCTTTTCATTATGAAAGCCCTCAACGATCTGAATATCTTTGTCGAAACCGCACGCCAAGGCAGTTTTTCGAAAGCCGCCAACAGCATGGACATGACACCAGCAGCCATCAGTGCATCGATCAAACGTCTTGAGGGACAAATAGGCTTTCCGCTGTTTGTGCGCTCCACTCGCAGCCTTCGCTTAACGTCGGAAGGTGAGCTGTTCTTAGACAAAACCACTCAAGCGCTCGCAACGCTACAAGAGGGGTTAGATCAGATATCAAGCGCGCGTGGCGAGTTATCTGGTCAACTGCATATCACTGCGCCATCTGATTTTGGTCGCAACATGCTGCTTGATTGGGTTGATGAATTTATTGATGTTTACCCAAACGTCTCTATCAAATTAGAGCTGTCTGACAGCTTAACCGATATGTACACCAAGCCCGTCGATATCGCGATTCGTTACGGCGAACCGGCTGACTCTAATCTCGTCGTATTGGCATTGTGTGGCGCAAATGAGCGAATCCTGTGCGCCTCTCCAGAATACGTCGCAAACAATCCAGTACTGACCAAACCAGAAGACCTAAACCAACACAACTGTTTGTGTTACATGGTGGCGGATTCGGTTTACAACAAATGGACGCTGACTCGCGGAGACGAAACAGAACAAGTTGTTGTAAGTGGCAAGCTGCTTAGCAACGACAGTGACTTATCCCATCGCTTAGCAATCAAAGGCAAAGGCATCGCCAACAAATCACTGATGGACATCAGCCAAGATTTGATTGAGGGAAGATTGGTAAGAGTATTACCTGAGTGGGATTGTGGTCCAGTACCGCTATACATGGTGTGCGCTGATCGTCGTTTGCTGACGCCAACCATTCGTACTTTCCGTGAATTCATTCATGAAAAATGCTGCCAGCAACGTAAGAAAGTGCTGGCAACATTCTGCTCAGAAGCTTAACCGACAAACGTCATTGGGCGAATCTGAGAATATTCAACCCAATCGTTATCTTCTAGCGTCGAGATAAACTGTGCGATATGTGGGCTTTGTAAGTGCTTATCTAACGCTTCTTGCGATGCCCAAATTTCTTGGAACATAAACAAGCCTTCGATCTTTTGATCCAAATACAGTTCGTATTGGCAACAACCCTCTTCTTCACGAGAAGGTTCTAGTAGACCAGAAAGTAAGTTGGTTACGTTGTCGATACTATCTGGGTAGGCTTTAATTTCTGCAACTAAATGAATCATCTTGATCAGATCTCGGTTAATACAGTTTCTGCTTCCCAGCGTGACTTAGGCGTCTTGGCATTAAAGTCATCTTCTGCGTGGTAGCCAAGCGGCACAATCACAACACCAGTGTAGCCTTTTTCGCGAAGACCAAATTCTTCATCCAGCACTTTCGGATCAAAACCTTCGATTGGCACCGCATCGATTTCTAGCGTTGAAGCGCCCAGCAATAATGTACCTACGTTGAGGTAGACCTGTTTCTCCATCCAATGATTGGCGTCTTTCAGGTCAAAACGGTGCATGTTCACAAAGTAACTACGACCGCCACGTACCGCTGCTTTTGCTTCTTCGGTTGGGAATCGACCGTCTTTTTCTTCCTGCGCCAATAGCGCTTCGATGTAGTCATTATCGATACCCGTTTTGGCACAGAACACCAACACGTGTGACGCATTCAAGATCTTCGCAGCATTAAACGCGTAGTTTTCTTGTGCTGCTTTTGCGATACGTTGCTTGCCCTCTTCTGTGCTTGCCAGAATGAAGTGCCACGGCTGAGAGTTCACACTCGATGGACTAAAACGGATCAGCTCTTTGACTGCATCGATCTTTTCTTGTGGCAGCTTACGAGTTGGGTCAAAGACTTTGGTTGAGTAGCGAGATTTAGCAGCTTGAACGATGTCCATCGGGGTCTCCAGTCGAGTAGTTTATGCTGGTTATCACTTTAACCTTATGAGTTACAGGGAAAAACCGATTTCAGTTAAAAACATCTTCAAAATAAATTTGAAAATCGCCGATGTAAGAAGCTTTGAGCACTCTCACTGAAGCAACACCTGGTTTAAGCAATAATGTCGCCTTTGCTCTGTTACCGAACCATTTTCATGCTGCCTCAAGACAACATCATCACGCCCTTTCTCTGCAAAAAACTTGGGCATAATCACCTAAGAATTGCTGGCGAATATTGGCACATTGAAAAGCTGGTTGCCTTGCAATGTATGATGTTGCAAGAGGCACCGACGCTGCGTGAAGGTCTGCTGTGGTGGAGCAAAAGTGTTTCGATGTTCGACCGTCGCTTGTACATTGTTTTCGACCACAGTGATAACCAGGTTCAGATGCGGCTAGAGTGCAGAGCTACCGAAATGCCAAGCTGGGCAGAATCGGTTTATGACTTGCTGCTGATGCAATTGGAACAGATAGGTTTGAGTGCATCTGTGCGCATTCAGCTTCACAACCATGACCTTTATTCTGCTCATTTCGAACTAGGAGAAGACAGCAGCCCGAAACAGAACTCGGTTGTGTTCGACTTGGTGAAACATGTTTATTTGCTGCTGTCTCACCAACCAATTGAACAGCCAGAATTGCTAAGCGTGCTGAATGCTCTGTTCGTCAAAAACAGCAATTACGCACTGAAACTAGAACAAGCCGCACTGCAACTGGGCGTATCTAAGCGCACCTTGCAACGTCGCCTGCAAGAAAAACAAATGAACTATTCGCAATGCGTCGACTTCGCCAAGAAAAAGCACGCATTAGCCCTACTTGCAGACACTCAACTCACGACACAGCAAATCGCTTATAAACTGGGTTACGAAGAGCCTTCCAACTTCCACCGAACCTTTCGCCGTTGGTACCCGTTTTCGCCAATGCAATATCGCCAGCAGTGTTTGGATAATCGTACTCATCTCAATAACCAACCCATCCGCTTGTACTATGCCAAAGCCAATACTTTAGCCGATAACGACATTGACCAACCCGTCGGTAAAATCTGGATGGAAGTGGATAATATTGCGTTTGAAAAAGTGGTCTCCGTTGAGTGTCGAGACCGTGATGGCGCGTGGCGTCGCTACCCCGCCTTCTTCGAGCGTTTTTTGAATAATGGCACTGAACTATGGGCAACAACAGAGCTTCCTGTTGCTCATCCACTTACGTTTAGACTGTGTTATGAAGTCGATGGTGAGCGCTACATTGATAACAACCACCAGCGTGATTACGTGGTTTCTAAAGGGCTTTTAATTGGCGCAACGGAATACATTGTCCCGACAAGACAACTTATCCAACTCGGCACTCAGCACACCTTGTTTGTGGAACTCGCGTGTCGATTAAAAGACGTAGCGAAGATCGATTGCTACGTGGGTGACGCGCCATCTCCACACACAATGAGCCAAACTCAGAATGCAGAAGATTACACATGCTGGGCGCTGCAACTGCCCCTCACTCAAACGGCTAAACAGTGTCGATTCCGACTCTATGATCATTCTGGTAATGAGTTAGCCAAAGACCATTACCCGATTCAATACCCAATTGTGCAACCACTCAGTTAAATATGTAGCACAGTTCAAATTCAGCACTTCGTGACATCATTTCACGTCTCTTTTGGCGTGAAATGACACTCTCAATTTCAAACCTTTGATTTATCGTTTCCGCATTGCTGCATAACGGAGACAAAAACCGTGTTTGAAACCTTACCTAACCCTATGAATAAAATAAAAATACTCCCTCTAGCGATCGCCATAGCTCTTTCTGGCTGTGGTAGCGATGAAACTACGCCAACCGATACAGGAAGCCACGTGGCATCTCCTGATTGGCAAGACCAGATCATTTACTTCTTGATGATCGACCGTTTTAACGACGGCGACAACACGCTTAACGATCAAGGTCAGAATGAGTACGATCCTACCTCAGACAAAAAATTCAGTGGTGGTGACCTTGTTGGTGTCAGTGACAAACTGGGTTACATCGAAGACCTAGGCGCAACCTCTATCTGGATTACGCCGCCAGTGGCAAACCAGTGGTGGGACGCAGAACAAAACTACGGCGGCTACCATGGCTACTGGGCGCGTGACTTCCAAAAAGTGGATGAGCACTTTGGTGACATGGAAAGCTACCAAGCGTTAGCGCGAGAAGTGCACGCTCGTAATATGTTCTTGATTCAAGACATCGTGACCAACCACGTTGGTAACTTCTTCACTTACGATGACCCATACAATTACGACCCTAGCCTACCTTGCCAAGGTTTCCGTTTGATTGAAAATGCGCTGCCAGCAGGGCAAGAACTGCCTTATCCGCTCAACATGAATGAGTGTAAAGAAGATGGTACTGGCATTTACCACTGGACACCAAGCATCACCGACCACAACGACCCAGTACAAGAAAAAACCTGGCAACTGTCGGACCTAGATGACCTGAATACATCCGATCCTGAAGTACGCGCTTATCTAAAAGAGAGCTACCGTAAATGGATCCGTGAAGTGGGCGTTGACGGTTTCCGTATCGATACCGTGAAGTTTGTTGAGCACGATTTCTGGAACGACTTCCTGCACGCCGATGATGGTGTGATGACTCAAGCGGTTGATACTGGTCGCGATAACTTCCTAACCTTTGGTGAAGTCTTCGAAACATCTACGCCTTACAACACAGAAGGCGAAGAGAAGATGCTGACTTACATCGGCGAAAGCGGCTCACCGGAGCAGTTAACCTCGGTGTTGAACTTCCCATTACAAGCCACCATGACGCGCGTGTTTGCAGCAGGACAACCGACCGATTACTTACGCTTCCGCCTTGAGAAAATGATGGAGATGTTCCCGAATCCATACATCATGCCGAACTTCATTGATAACCACGATATGCCACGTTTTCTATCGCAAGGCAGTGTCAACGATATGAAGCAAGCGCTGATTACCATGATGGCTGTACCGGGCATTCCTGTGATTTACCAAGGTACTGAACAGGCGATGTCAGCGGCGCGCGATGCGATGTTTGCTGGCGGTTACCGTGAAGACGGCGACTACGTAGACTCATTCGACCAAAACAGCGAGATGTACTTGTTCATCCAAGAGCTTGCTAAGTTGCGTACCGAGAACAAAGTCATGACACGCGGCGAAATGAAAGTGATTGGCAGCGACAAAGCCGGTGCCGGTGTGTTCGCCTTTACTCGAACGTTGGATAACGACGAAGTCTTGGTGGTAATAAATACATCGAATTCCCCGATGTTGATGAACCAACTCGATGTAGAGCAAGCAGGCGGCACCGTCTTCCAACAACAAATCACGTCGAACTGGGCAGACGCTCCGGAGCAGTTAATCACCGATGAAAACGGTCACGTCACCCTTGAGCTACCAGCCAAAGCTGCTGTGATTTACTCGAAAACTAACGACACCCAATCGGTAAATACCCCAGACCTCAACATCCAACTGGCGCAAGATTGGGAAGGACAAACCATCACTGATGACATCGTGATTACTGGTACTGCTAACGCAAACGAGAAATTGAACCTTGTTGTGGACGGTAATCTAGAAACCGCACAAGCGATTACCGTTGGTGCTGACGGTCAATTTAGCGTCACTTTATCTACCCGTCACTTCGCGATTGGCGAACAGCAACACCGCTTCGCGATTTACTCCACTGAGAAAAAAGCAGGCACTGAAGATGTGAACTTTGTGTCGGACTTAAGCTGGTCGAACACGCCAGACGACACGATTGATGACGCAGGTGATGCGCAAGATGGCATGGGCGGTCCTAACGGTAACTACTCGCTACCAACGGATCCAACGTTCGACAAAGACAACAGCCAACTCGCAATCAACAAAGCCGAGGTGTTTACCGTTGGCAGTAATGTGCGCTTGACCTTCACCATGGACAAGATCACCGATACTTGGTTGCCGCCAAACGGCTTTGACCACGTTGGTTTCACCATCTTCATTGATTTACCGGAAGAAGCGGCGTCCAACCTAACGGAACTGCCTAAGATCAACGCTTCTATGCCAAGCGGAACATGGAGTCGCAATGCCGTGGTCTTCGGCTGGCAAAGCTCGATTTACAGCACTCAAGGCGCAAACGCGACAACATGGGGTGAAGCGGTAACACCGGCACCAATGGTGACGGTAGACAAAGCTAACAACACCATTTCGATGGACTTTGCGAGTGATGCGCTGGGTCGACCTGATTCACTGGATGGCATTCGATTCTATGTGACAACTTGGGACTTGGATGGATTGTCTGCCACTTACCGTCCACTAGAACAAGACAAAGGTCCTTGGAACTTCTCTGGCGGCGCATCGGATGAAAGTAAGATTTGGGATGACTTACCAATCATCACCTTGTCTGAATAATCACTGAAACCGCAATAAACGCAAAAGTCGTTTCAACTATAAAAAACAAAAAGCAGCTCACCTTCGAGCTGCTTTTCTTTGTTCGAAATTCTGAAATCACTATCGCGAAACTCGCCCTTGCGCTAGTTAAACAACGACTTCACCCACAACACTAAACTGTCCCATAACTTCCCAATCCACGAGCCCTCTTCCACCGCTTGGTTACTTACCAACGGATAGCTCGCCACAGTTTTATCGTCACTCTTCCACACGACTTTACCAACCACATCCCCTTTTGCGATGGGTGCAATCAGCGGTTCATTCACGACCACGCTCTTGTCTAAACCAGCGGTTAGAGAGCGAGGCAGCGTCAGGTAAGCATCTTGCGCAAAGCCCAAATCAATCTCACTGACATCGCCTTTCCACACTTTAGCTCTCGCCTGAACTTCCCCCTGTTTTGCCACTTGTTTGGTGTCATAAAAGCGGAAGCCATAGCTGAGTAGGTTCTTAGACTGGCTGATACGCGACTGTTTGCTTGGTGTCCCCATCACTACCGAGATAAGTCGCATCTTTCCTTGCTTAGCAGAACTGACCAAACTGTACCCAGCATTGCTGGTGTAGCCCGTTTTGCCGCCATCGACATCCATCGATTTGTCCCACAACAGTTTATTGCGGTTGTATTGGGTGATCTTGTTCCACTTAAATACCTTCTCACTATAAAGCGCATAGACTTCAGGCACGTCATTGATGATGGATTGCATCAGCGTCGCCATATCATTAGGAGAAGTTTGAATACCCTCGCTATCCAGACCGTGCGAGTTAACAAAGTAGGTATCGTTCAAGCGGAGCTTATCTGCCCAACCGTTCATCAACGCAACAAACGCCCCTTCACTACCGGCGACATGTTCGGCGAGCGCCACACAAGCATCATTACCAGATTGAATGATCACTCCACGCATTAGGTTGGCGACGGTGATTTCATCTTTGGGTTGGATAAACATTTTTGAGGAGTCTGGGAATTTGGCTGACCATGCGTTCTCACTCACCGTCACTTTATCGTCCCATTGGAGCCGCCCGGATTTGATTTCTTGCCCTACGACGTAAGCGGTCATCAGCTTCGTTAAACTGGCAGGGGCTAATCCGGCACGTGCGTTTTGCTCAGCAATGATGGCACCGGACTGAAAGTCCATTAACACATAGCCTTTTGCCTGCAACTGAGGCGGATTCGGCGTTACGACTGCCAATGCAGGGGCACTGATGGTCTGTAGTAATAAACAAGTGAGCGTTATTCGGGTAAGTGACGTGTTCATCAAGCATCCTCCATGGTCAATGACCGCCAAATGTCTCGTTTCATAAAAACGGTAAGACAGTGATGTCTAAACTGCACCTATCAGATCATAGTTCACTCAGTGCATACCAACACAGAAAGATCGAAGAGTTTCTGTTTTGAGTGCCATTCCTTGCCTTTCCCGCTTCAGAAATCGAGTTCTTACAACAAATCTATTGTTTCTAATAAGGAATTCGATATCGTAAAGCGACTATAAACAAGGACAGACCATAACAATGAACGCTCAATCATTTATCGACGCAGGACTGCATTACACACCTCACTCGTTCACCGTGCCACTGGATTACCAAGATCTAAGCAAAGGCACGATCAACGTCTTCGCTCGCTCCGTTTGTTTAGTCGGCGATGAAGACTCAGACAAACCGTGGTTAGTGTATTTTCAAGGCGGTCCGGGCTTCCCTTCTCCTCGTCCAAACGGAAACAATGGTTGGATCAAACGCGCACTGAGTGAGTACCGTGTACTGCTACTCGACCAACGCGGTACTGGCAACAGCAGCGTGATTAATCACCAGACGCTTGCACACCTCACGCCTAAGCAACAAGCGGACTACTTAAGCCACTTCCGCGCAGACAACATTGTTCGCGATGCGGAATTTATCCGTGAACAATTTGGTGTTGAGAAGTGGGCGATTTTGGGTCAGAGCTTTGGTGGTTTCTGCTCACTAACTTACCTATCGCTGTTCCCGAACAGCCTTCTGCAAAGCTACATCACGGGCGGTGTACCTTCGGTTTCTCGCCATGCGGATGATGTCTATCACGCAACCTTCAAACGCACCATGGAGAAGAACCAAGCCTTCTTCCAGCAATTCCCACAAGCGCAGCAACTGTGCCAAAACATTGCTGATCACTTATTGGAGCACGAAGAGTTTCTGCCAAATGGTCAGCGCTTTACTGTCGAACAGTTCCAACAAATTGGGATTAACTTTGGTGTCAGTGACACCTTCTTGCCAACTTATTACTGGCTAGAAAGTGCCTTGATTGAAGTGAACGGAATACCTCAGCTTCGTTATGAATTCCTCAACGACATGCTGGCGCAGCAAAACTTCCAGACCAATCCAATTTACGCGATTCTGCACGAGTCGATTTACTGCCAAGGGTTTGCTTCTCAATGGAGCGCACACCGAGTACGCCAAGAACACAACGCGTTCAACTACGAACAAGGTAAGCCGTTCTTCTTTACTGGAGAAATG
Organism: Vibrio sp. SCSIO 43155; assembly: GCF_023716605.1. Lineage (NCBI taxonomy): Bacteria > Pseudomonadati > Pseudomonadota > Gammaproteobacteria > Vibrionales > Vibrionaceae > Vibrio > Vibrio sp. SCSIO 43155. The sequence goes on from NZ_CP071853.1 coordinate 1,982,686, forward strand.
GTCTTCCCTTGGATGTTCGATCAATACGTGAACTTAAAGCCACTGAAAGAAGCGGCGGAATTACTGGCAGAGAAAGCCGATTGGACGCCGTTATACGATGCGCAGCAACTGGCAAACAATAAGGTGCCTGTGAGCTGCGCCGTCTATGCCGACGATATGTTTGTAGAAATGGACATTAGCCGTGAAACACTCGCTGCAATGCCAAACTCAAAAGCGTGGATCACCAACGAATATGAGCACAACGGTCTTCGTGCAGATGGTGAGCGTATTCTCGACAAGTTAATTGCGATGGGTAAACAAACCGTAGCAACGTTGAAATAAGCGGCTAACGCTCAGAATTTGCTAAAAACCTAGATAGAAAAACGCCTCTTTGTCACAAGATAGAGAGGCGTTTTTTGGTTCAGCATCAAATATTAATAAATACCATTAGGCAAACCCGACAAATGCATCTTGATGCATTTTATTTCTTATTGTAACATCCTGTTTTTATTAAATTAGTTGGTTATAAAAATGACAAAGTTTACAGAATATAAAGTGGTTCACATTGTTGAAGGTGGTTGCGGCACAATTCTACTAGGTGCAAGTGGCTTGCCTGTGCAAAAGATGGAAGCAGAGCTGAACAAGTACGCACAAGATGGTTGGCAAGTTGTATTCCAAGTAGTGGAACAAAAACGCTTTATGCTATTTTGGAAGCGTGAGGCTGTAATTATCACTCTCGGCCGATAAGTTTGCTTAAATATATCTCTTTGAAATTGATCCATCGCTACCAGGCTAGCGGTGGTTCAAAGCAGTTATTGAATATTGAATGTAATTTTGAGCCCACTTGCTCAGAGTACACCAAACAATGTATTGCTAAGTATGGGGCAATAAAAGGTTGGAAACTTGGTTTGGCAAGAATTAAGCGGTGTAACCAACCCGACCTCATTGAAAAAATATATGACGAGGTACCGTAATGCGCTTATTTGAGCCAATTGAACAGCTAGAGAAACAGGAAGAATTACTGAGAAGTCAGGTAAACTCATTACCTGAACATCAAAAGAAAGAATTCTATGAACGCCAGTCTAAAAGTCTCAAGGACCCCGATACCTACGCAACGTTAAACTGGTTCTTTCTTGGCGGTTTTCACCATTGCTACCTAGGTAAATATGCTTTGTTTGCTTTAGAGCTAATATTGTTAATCGTAAGTATCGTTGGCTTTGTTCTTGGACATCCTAGTGCGTTCCTTATCCTCGCGTTACTCATTATATATGAACTACCACAATTGTTTTTTTCACAGAAAATAGCAAGACAGCACAATTATCAGTTATCTTGTGAAATCTTCAATGAAGTGCGAAGAAACTAGATGGTTAAACGATATAGCACTCCCCAACGTTTGGCATTTTCAGTTTAAGGTTGGGGAGCGTGTCTCACAACATAATGTGGCGTTAGTCTTTGACTCGCTTGGTCATCATTTTGGTGATCACTCGGTAGCCCATCTTATGGTAGAAATCTTCACCTTCGTGATTAAATGACGCCACGGTTAAACCGAGCTCTTCAATATCTTGGCTGCACAAATCACTCTCGATTTTATCCATCAAAGACAAGCCAATACCTAAGTTACGGTGGCTTTCAGACACCACCAACTCATTGATATATCCAACGCGTCTTTCCGGAGAGAGAATCGAGTTTACCTCTCGCACGGTACCAGAGATAAAACCAACCACCTGTCGGTTCGAACAAGCTATAAAAGCCGTGATGCTGCCATCAAAATATTTATCGAAGATGTTGCGATCTTCCCTTAACTGCGCCATTTCTTCCGGAGAACGGTAGAAATCTGGCTCAGCATTATAATGAGAGGTGTCGAGTTCGACCAAGAGCGTTTTCAACAGAGGGACGTCTTCTTCTCTTAGTCTTCTGATATGAAACTGTTGCATGTTGAATTCCTTTGCCAACCGACCTGTATCAAGCACAGATCTTTGCTTCAACTGATTATCGGATAAGAAGTTTTAGGAATGTGAAGCGAATCAACAGTACAAATTTCGACCATTTATGTCGAGTGCGTTTTCAACAGTTTTATGAGTTTTTACTGATAATTTGAACATCCACAAAATTTAAGTGGAAATAAAAATCCCCTTTTCTCAATAAAAGGGGTTATACCCAAGTGACTTCAAGATGCAGGATTCAGAGCATTGTCATTGATTCGAGAGCAAGGAAAACAACGCAGTGTAATAGCCAGCTCTTTCCAAGTTGTTTGACGCAGCCATTGGTTTAATTAAAAAAGCGGGTCAATGACACGCTCCCAAAGGGCATTCTTTACAAATAGTAAGGGTCTTGGCTTGTATACTTTGTTGCCGATTCTTGATTTAGAACCACTAAACCTTTAAATCGCCGCCGCGTCTACAAACCAAGTCAGTCTCGCTGAACCTAGCATCTCGAGGTTACTTGGGCATACATAACTTAGAAAGCAGCGCTTTGCTCAAAAGCGAGTGCCGATTTTAAGCGACTGAAATCACCAATGGGTTCGCCATCAAGCATAAACTGCGGGTAGCTTCTTGCGGTTGGGAATAACTCGAACAAAGTTTCCCGCTCAAACTCCACACCTAACTTGAGCGTTGCCACGTTAAAGCCCTGATTTTGCAACCACATTGCCGCGGTTTCACATTGGGAGCACTGCTCCTTGCTGTACATTTCTATTTTCATCACTCTTCTCTGCTATTCCTTGCCGTTAGAAATCTGCATCAAAACTCAATTGGCGATCTTGAGGTCGTTTGTACTCAGTAACGCGTTTTTCGAAGAAGTTGGTCTTTCCTTCCATATCCAATAAGCGCATGTAATCAAATGGGTTTTCAGCACCAAAGATCGGGGTGAAACCAAACAAACCAGCGATAACATCAGCAGTGTGCTCAATGTATTGGCACATCAGATCAGCATTCATACCAATCAAGTCCACTGGTAGGGCTTCAGTAACAAACTCTTTCTCAATTGAAACCGCTTCACGGCAAATCTCTTCAAACTCTTGTTGTGTCACTTTACCCTGCCCCAAGGTTTTGAATAGCAGCGCAGAAAAGCTAAAGTGCAACCCTTCATCACGGGCAATCAAGTCATTGCTTGCTGCCAAACCAGCCAGCAAACCACGTTTACGGAAGTAATAAATGGCACAGAAGCTGCCAGCGAAGAACAAGCCTTCTACCAGACCAAAGGCGATCAAACGCATTGCCAATGGTTTATCGGAAGAGATCCACTTCATTACCCACTCCGCCTTACGCTTCACGGTCGGGACGTTTTCAATCGCATTGAACAAACGCTCACGCTCTTCAACATCGGGAATGTAAGTTTCGAGTTGCAGTGCATAAGTCTCTGCGTGAATGACCTCATTAAACGCCTGCAAAGCAAGGAAGCAGCGCGCTTCTGCGATTTCAATTTCGCCATAAAATCGAGTCAACAAGTTCTCGTTGATCATCCCTTCGCTCTGAGCAAAGAACGCCAACACATGTCGAATGAAGTGCTTTTCGCCTTCGGTCAGCTTGGCAAGATCAGCAAGATCTTGAGCAAAATCGAGTTCTTCTGTGGTCCAGAAAGCCGCTTCGTGAGTTTTGTACGCTTGCCAAATCTCTTCGTATTGAATGGGGAACAAGCTAAATTTGTTTTTAACAATCATACCGTTTCCTTACTATCGGTTGATGTGAATCTTTTTAATTGACGAGATAGGTTATGCGCCGCAGTTTAGGCAATCTTCATCTTCGCTTTGCTGACCAACGGTGACTTTCACCGCATTCGTTGATGGCTTGGAACGCAAGTAGTACATGCCGGTTTTCAAACCACGTTTCCACGCGTAGAAGTGCATCGCATTGATTTGGGCGAAAGTTGGTGACGCAAGCCATAAGTTGAGGCTCTGCGATTGGCAAACAAACGGGGCGCGTTCTGCCGACATATCAATGATCACTTTCTGAGAGATTTCCCACACGGTGCGATACACGGATTGAAGATCGTCTGGAATAGCATCGATGCCTTGTACTGAACCGTTATTGAGAATAATGGCGTCACGGATTTTGCTCGTCCAAAGACCACGTTGTTCCAGATCGCTTACCAAGTGTTTGTTGATGATGATGAACTCACCCGACAATGTTTGGCGTTTATAGATATTGCTGGTTTGCGCTTCAAACGCTTCGTTGTTACCTAAAATTTGCGCTGTCGACGCCGTTGGCATTTGAGCAATCAGTAACGAGTTGCGCACACCATGCTCTGCGATTTGGCGCTTGAGCTGTGACCAATCCCAGCGGCTGCTTGGTTGTTCATCCCACAGATCAAATTGGAACTGACCATGACTGATTGGTGAGCCGTCATAACTGGAGTACGCACCTTTTTGCGCCGCGATTTCACAAGACGCTTCAAGGGAGGCGTGATACATGGTTTCCGCGATGTCACGGTTAAGCTGCAATGCTTCTTCGCTATCGAATGGAAGGTGCATTTTGAAGAACACATCCGCCAAACCTTGGATACCCAAACCAACAGGACGATGCGCGTGGTTCGATTTTTCAATCTTATCGGTTGGGTGATAGTTCACATCGATAACGCGGTCGAGGTTCTTAATCGCGACTTTGGTAACTTGGTGAAGTTTGTCGAAATCAAACCCCGTGTCTGTAACGAACTTAGGCAGTGCCATAGACGCCAAATTACAAGCCGCCGTTTCATCTGGCGTTGAGACTTCCATGATCTCTGCGCACAAGTTACTAGATTTGATGGTGCCAAGGTTTTTCTGATTCGACTTTTCATTACACGCGTCTTTGTAGAGCATGTACGGCGTACCCGTCTCGGCTTGCGACTCAATGATTTGCGTCATCAATTGGCGGGCTTTGATGGTCTTCACGCCCAAGCCCATTCGCTCGTATTCTTGGTACTTCTGAGTAAATTCAGCACCATATAAATCAGACAAGCCCTTGGTATTGTGAGGGCTAAATAGAGTCCATTCCGCGTCGTTTTCGACACGTTCCATGAACAAGTCTGGCACCCATAGCGCGAGGAACAAATCACGTGCGCGGAACTCTTCTTTACCGTGGTTTTTACGTAAATCGAGGAAGGATTCGATATCCGCATGCCAAGGTTCCAGATAAACCGCGAACGAGCCCTTGCGCTTGCCGCCACCTTGATCCACATAGCGAGCAGTTTCATTGAAGACTTTCAGCATTGGCACGATGCCATTCGACACACCGTTAGTACCAATAATTGGCGCCCCAGTCGCTCGAATATTGTGGATGTGTAGTCCAATGCCACCCGCCGATTTAGAAATCAGCGCACAATCTTTGAGGGTGTCGTAAATGCCGTTGATGGAATCTTCTTGCATCGCTAATAGGAAACACGAAGACAGTTGCTGCATCTTACAGCCAGCATTAAACAGCGTTGGCGTAGCGTGGGTGTAGTAGCCAAGACTGAGCAAATCGTATAGCTCTCTAATTTCTTCAAGATCGTCACCCGCGACAGCGACCGCTACACGCATGAACATATCTTGTGGTCGTTCAACCACCACACCTTTTACTTTCAACAAGTAGGAACGCTCGAGAGTTTTGTAGCCGAAGTAATCAAACTGATAGTCGCGTTTGTAGTCAATCATGTCTTCGAGCGCAAACTGATTCTTGGCAACAAAGTCGACGTAAATATCGGAAAGAATACCGATTTCAGAGAGCTCACGTGTTGCAGTTGCGTATCCGCTGGTTTCTTTTTGCAGAGAACTCACCATCACGCGAGCCGCAAGCTTGGCATAATCAGGGTGTTCCGTCGCGAGGCTTGCTGCCGTTTCAGCGAGGAATACATCGATTTCCGTCACCTTAATGCCGTCGTACAAACCGCTTACCACGCGTTGTGCAACCGCAATAGGTTCGACTTTTAGTCCATCAGCCAGCGCTTCGGCTCTTCGAGTCACCTTATCTAGACTGGCTTTTTCTTTCCGTCCATCTCGTTTTATAACGTCCATAATCTATATCTTGTGTGTAGTTTAAATATTGAGCACCATATGTACGCAATAGATCTAAATGATAATGGTTATCATTACAAGAAAGTTTTTTAAAAGTTAGAACTGACCATGGAGAGGGTAAGGAAACATATTGACACTGACACCAAGCTCGATAGGAACAGCAATCAGAGGCAAGCACCACAAACGTGATAAAGTGATGAAGTTTTCCACAAAGCTTTAATTTTCATTAACTTAGTTCATTTTTAGAAAAGAATAACAAATGTGATCTGGTTCAAATTTTCACACCCTTTAACTTCCAATGCTACGCGCTGAAATTTGTTGAAAAAAACGCCGGGGAAACATGACTAAAAATATCCGCATAGTTTGTCCGTATTTCCGACTAAATTACTCAGGTATACTCCGAGCCGCTAAAATTGTTAGGTATCGAGTCGTCGAACCATCAACCTTTTAAAGTAAGGAATAATCATGAGTCAGTATGTTGTCTGCGCCCTGTATAAATTTGTGGAACTGGAAAACTACCAAGAGTTACGCGAGCCATTGCTTGCACTAATGGAAGCCCACGGTGTACATGGAACGTTGCTACTGGCGAGTGAAGGTATTAACGGTACGATTGCAGCGAAACGCGAAGGTATTGATACACTGCTTGCATGGCTAAATGCCGAGCCTCGCCTTACTGGTATTGTTTACAAAGAGTCGTACTCAGATACTCAGCCGTTTAACCGCACCAAAGTAAAGCTAAAGAAAGAGATCGTGACATTGGGCGTTGAAGGCATCGATCCTCGCCATGTCGTTGGCACCTACGTAAAGCCGCAAGATTGGAACGATCTGATTGCTGATCCAGAAGTATTTGTGGTTGATACTCGTAATGACTATGAAATCGAGATCGGAACATTTAAAGGTGCAGTTAACCCAAATACTGACACGTTCCGCGAATTTCCTGACTATGTAACACAAAACATGGACCCAGAGAAACACAAAAAAGTCGCGATGTTCTGTACGGGTGGTATTCGCTGTGAGAAGTCGACCGCTTACATGAAAGAACAGGGCTTTGATGAGGTGTACCACCTAGAAGGCGGTATTCTGAAATACCTTGAAGAAGTACCAGAAGAAGAAAGCTTGTGGGAAGGCGATTGTTACGTATTCGACGGTCGCGTTGCGGTGAACCACCAGCTAGAAAAAGCGGACTACGACTTGTGTAATGCTTGCCGACTGCCTATCACAGAAGAAGACAAACAATCAGAGCAGTTTGAGCAAGGCGTAAGCTGCCCGAAATGTTTTGGTAAGCACAGTGACGAACAGGTAGCGCGCTTCCGCGAGCGTGAAAAGCAAGTATCGTTAGCTGCGGTTCGTGGCGAGCAGCACGTCGGTGGTGAGAGTGCCAAACAACGTCAGCAACGACGTGCAGAAAAACTGGCAAAGAAAGACGCACAACGTAAACAAGCGTAATTAGTAAGGTGCGAGCTAACAAACCTAGCTCGCACTTTCTCCCCTTTCAATCTAATTTCAATAGAGGTCGTTGTCTTTCAGCAACACTTCCAGCTCGTTAGTACCACTCCTACTTGGCTGCCCAACCATTTCATCATAGGCACTTTGTTGGCGAAGCACCTGTTTGTTCGCTTTCAAATTACGACACTGTTTTTGCAACTCCAGTATCGAATGCGCCCTTAAAAACTTCCCTTTGTCATCTGTGACAAAGTGCTCTTCTCCATCGACAAATACTGAAACCTGATACAAAGCGAGATCGAGAGAGTAGATGACAAGCTTGTCGATATAGAAGAATTTTTCCAGTTTACTGAGTGGCATAGACATAAAGCACCTCCTTGCTCCGTGCCTCTACGTCAACCGTAATAAAATCGATCACCGAGTGAGAAATTTGCCTCTCTCATGCGTAGAAGTCGGAAAACCAGTGAGGGCTCCGATGCAAACAATCAACTTAGTATGGCTAAAACGCGACTTACGCCTGACCGATCACCTCCCTTTGCAGCATGCTCTATCTTCTGAGAATCCAACAGTGCTGCTCTATATTTTTGAGCCCATGCTGCTAGATGACCCACATTACTCCGAACGTCATTGGCGCTTTGTTTGGCAGTCACTCCAAGATATGGACGTACAGCTTGCCCAACATGATCAAAAGATCTCAGTAATGTTTGGCAATGCTCGGGATTGTTTGAGTGCAATTCAAAAACAATTCAACATCAATGCCGTTTTCTCTCATCAAGAAATTGGATTGAATTGTACGTTTGAGCGAGATAAACAAGTATCAGCATGGCTTCAAGCACAAGGCATTCCATGGCATGAGTTTGAACATGGTGCAGTTGTGCGAGGCGCAAAAGACCGATTCGGCTGGGACAAACACTGGGATACCGTTATGCGAGCTCCGATCGAAGAGGTTGAGCTTGAAAGCTATTCTCTTATTACCCTCGATATCGACGCGCTAGGTTTCACCTTTACTCCTCCCCCTTCTTGGCTAGAAAAAGTAAAAGGCATGCAAACTGGCGGGAGCTCACTCGCTTGGCAAACATTGGAAGACTTTTTTCAACGCCGAGGACGAGATTATTACCGCAGTATTTCCAACCCGACGGCATCTCGAACAGCCTGTACTCGCCTCTCTCCCTATCTTGCATGGGGGAACATTTCGCTTCGAGAAGTGTATCAGTACCTCTTGCAACATTGGCAAGTGACGGGGTTTCGTCGCAGCCTAATTGCGTTGTCTTCAAGGCTTCATTGGCATTGTCATTTTATGCAGAAATTTGAATCTGAATGTGAGATGGAATTTCGCTGTGTGAACCAAGCCTATGACCCTTTGCTTCGCCAAGCGAGCAACATCGACCCAATCCGACTAGATGCTTGGAAGGAGGGAACCACTGGCATACCTCTCGTCGATGCCTGTATGCGCTGCCTTCATCACACGGGATACATCAACTTTCGAATGCGCGCGATGCTAGTAAGCTTTTTAACGCATCACATGAACATGGATTGGCGCGATGGCGTAACTCACCTAGCGCAGCTATTTCTCGACTTTGAGCCGGGTATCCATTATCCACAATTTCAAATGCAGGCTGGAGTGACTGGCACCAATACCATTCGTATCTACAATCCGACGAAACAAGCACAAGAACACGATGCCGATGGTGAATTCATTCATAAATGGATTCCGGAGCTCGCTAAGGTACCCATCCCACTGTTGTTTGAGCCTTGGAAAATGACCGCAATGGAAGTCGTGATGTACCAGTTAGAACCGGACTCAAAATACCTCGCCCCAATAGTCGATGTAGAAGCGAGTGCGAAAGCAGCCAGAGAACGATTGTGGGCTTGGCGAAAACGTACCGACGTAAAAATGGAAGGTACACGCATTTTAGCTCAGCACGTCCGTTCTTCTAATAAAAAGAAAGCCAGTTGATCGCCAAGAAAAGGGCGTGCGTACAAACAGGGACTTTATCAGGGAGAGAGCGGTACCCAAACAACAAAAGGAATGCATTATGTTGAAACGCATCTTGGTTACGACCACGGTTTTGTTCGCCACCCTAACTTTTTTACTGCCAGCGAAAGCACATGAACATGGAATGATGAAAGAAGACATCGTTGATGTGGCCGCAGCAAATGGCTCGTTCAATACGTTGGTCGCAGCAGTCAAAGCCGCAGGCTTAGTGGATACGCTAAAAGGTAAAGGTCCATTCACTGTATTTGCACCCACAGATGAAGCTTTTGCTAAGCTTCCAGATGGAACAGTCGAAATGCTACTCATGCCCGAGAACAAAGATAAGCTGGTTGCGATTCTCACTTACCATGTGGTTCCGGGAAAAGTGATGGCTGCAGACGTAGTCAAAATGAATAAAGCGACGACAGTCCAAGGGCAAGACGTGATGATCAAAACCATGGGCGATAAAGTGATGATCAATAACGCTACCGTAATTGCCACCGACGTCAAAGCTAAGAATGGTGTGATACACGTGATCGACACCGTCATCATGCCGAAATAGTGACACAACATGGAAGGGCGAGGTTTCTCGCCCCTTTTTAGGACATGGAAAACATCAAACTCTCAAAGCATGATATACAAACGATGGAGCAGCGCCAAAGAACTCGATTGGTCAACTCCCTTGCGGGATACAAAAGCGCGAACCTCATCGGAACAAGAGACAGGCAAGGACAAGAGAACCTGGCTATCGTAAGCTCTGTGATCCACTTAGGCTCACATCCGCCACTGTTTGGTTTTATTGTTCGTCCACGCAAAAGCCGTCGTCATACATTAGAAAACATCCTCGATACCAAGCACTTCACCATTAATGCCGTCGGCGTCGATTTCGTCCAAAAAGCACATCAAACCTCCGCCCGCTATCCAAAACAGATATCAGAGTTTGAAGCGGTAGGACTTACTCCTTACTATGATGATGCGTTTCCTGCGCCATTTGTCCTAGAGAGCAATCTCAAAATGGGGTTGGTGTTGAGAGAACACATCAAGATTGAAAGCAATCAGACGGAGATGCTGATTGGTGAAGTGTTGATGGTACACGCACCTGAAAGAGCCATCATGCCCGATGGCTACCTAGATCTAGAGCTACTCGACTTAGTGACCATTTCCGGGCTCGACAGCTACCACGTCACGCAACGTCTGCATAGGTTAAGTTATGCCAAACCAGACGCTCGCCTATTCCCTCTGACGAGGGAGGGAGAACCTTCATCTTGGGGAGCACTTGAAGTTGATATGGACTAACCGCTTTAGACATCAAAAGCTAAATACAGAAGTGGCAGTTTTCTCTGTCTAAGCCGTGTTCACCGGCCAGGTTGGTAAGGTGGGCGCGCCCTGCTTCCAATCCCATTTCGTAACCTTCTAGCAATACCGACTGGCGCATTGATAGACGTTGTACACTGAATTCATCCGGCGGTGCAATAACGCGAATGTGCGTGTCTTTTGGAGGATTACGAATGAAATCTAACGATTCGTTGTAGTTCTCTGAACGGCGCAGCATTGCCTCTGCCATCTGTGGATGCTCAGCGAACAACTTCTTCATTAACCAAGGCGTTTTTACCGGCTTTTTCTCATAAGCCAAAGGATGAGAAAGGATAACCGTGATATCACGAGCGCCGCGACGATGTGCTTCTCGAACTGGAATGGAATCCGCCACACCTCCATCGGTATAACAACCACCAGAGAAGCAAGGAGTATGCTTGTACGCAATAGGCAGTGCCGTCGTCGCTTCCATCGCATTATGGAAGTTATGACGATTTACACGGTAATAATCCGCTTTACCCGTATTTACGTTCGTTGTCGCCGCTAAGAAAGGAATGCCTTCAAACAGTTTCGCTTCATCGACTGGGTACAAACGATTTGATTCTTCAAACAACCATTTCACATCGATCAAATCACCGCCTTTTAAAAAACGAGTAGGATCGAAAAAGCGTTTGCTGGTTGCTAATTTAGTAATGACGTTGATGCTACGGTGCGGGTAATCGGTCAAATAACCGATCAAATTTGAAGCCCCTGCCGATACGCCAATCGCAAAATCAAATGGTTTGTAGTCTTGTTCTAAGAATGCATCCAATACGCCGCTAGCAAAGACACCACGCATTGCACCACCTTCGACTACGATTGCTTTTGTTGCCATGTTTCCCCCCAATAATTGCTCTGAAAAGGTTACTGAAATTCGTGCTACAGCAACAATTGGTTATTCTTATTATTGAGATAGGCGAAGTCTATGTGTTTCTTGCTTTTTAAGTGGAAACTTAGGATCAAAAAATCCACATCAACTGCCTAGTCAATGTGGATTCAAAGTAAAGTATTCAGATGCTAAAGAAATTAAGCAAAAACGGTTTTATACGCCTCTGCAGCGCCATCAATAAACATTTGTGTGCCAATCACGGCGAGGATCAGCCCCATCATTTTGGTGATCACATTTAACGCACTTGGACCAACAGCTTTCACTAACTTGTCGCCAAAGAGAAACAGAACGTAAGTAATAGCACAGAGCACGGCAAAGGATGCGATAGTAATAATGGTTTCCGTTATTCCACCCGCTGTTGCAAAGTTCATTGCTGTCGCGAGAGTGCCCGGACCAGCTAAAATCGGCATTGCCAGTGGGGAAACTGCAATACTTAAAGCCGCCTGTTCTTGCTCTGGTGAGTAGGCTTTCTCTTTGGTCTTCTTGTGCGTTGATTCACCTTGCAGCATGTGAAAGCCAATTAAAAAGACTAAGATGCCGCCGGTAATACGCAGCGCGTATAACGTAATGCCGAACAAGTCGAAAATCACCTTACCCGCAACAGCAAACACAGCAACAATAACAAAAGCGATAAAGACCGAACGAAATGCAATTGAGCGGACCGTTTGTTTATCATCATCCGCTGTTAGGCTTAAAAAGATAGGAATGTTAGCGATAGGGTTCATGATGGCAAAAAAGCCCATAAACACTGTGACCGTATGAAGTATTAGCTCTTTCATGTTCTCCACATTTGGTAAGCTATTGATTATTAAAAATCAGTATATACCCAAGTTTATAAATAACGTCACTTTATGTTCAATTTGCTCGATTGCACTTCGTCAAGTTTTGTCCTGTGGCACACTTTGTAGTGCATCTCTGTTTACGCTCCCAATAAATGCCGTTATGGTGAAGATTCAGCCAAATAGAACCACTCTTCAGGAAGCCAGAACATCATGAACAACACGATTGAAACCATTCTTGCTCATCGCTCTATCCGAAAATTCACCGCAGTTCCTATTACTGATGAACAAAGACAAACCATCATTCAAGCAGGTTTAGCTGCGTCTTCTTCTAGTATGCTTCAAGTCGTCTCAATCGTTCGAGTGACTGACTCTGAAAAGCGTAAGCAATTGGCTCAATTTGCTGGTAACCAAGCTTATGTTGAAAGTGCGGCTGAGTTCTTAGTGTTTTGTATTGATTATCAGCGCCATGCAACCATCAATCCTGATGTACAGGCAGACTTTACAGAACTAACTCTGATTGGATCAGTAGATTCTGGAATCATGGCACAAAACTGCTTGCTTGCAGCCGAGTCCATGGGATTAGGTGGCGTATATATTGGAGGACTAAGGAATAGCGCCGCTCAAGTTGATGAGCTATTGGGCTTACCGGAAAATAGCGCGGTGTTGTTTGGTATGTGCTTAGGGCATCCCGATCAAAATCCCGAAGTAAAGCCACGCCTACCTGCACATGTGGTTGTTCATGAAAATCAATACCAAGAGCTAAACTTAGATGATATTCAGAGCTACGATCAAACTATGCAAGCGTATTATGCGAGCCGTACAAGCAATCAAAAACTGAGTACATGGTCTCAAGAAGTCACTGGGAAGCTTGCTGGTGAGTCGCGACCTCATATTCTGCCGTACTTGAACAGTAAGGGGCTAGCAAAACGCTAATATCATTGAAATGATGGTTTGTTGTATGAAGTCGTTCATCAAACCATCACTTTGTTGAACCCACATCAAATTTTGACCATACGTTGCCAACTTTCTGGCAAAACCATAACAAAGCGCTATTGACGCAGAACAAAAAATAAGACACACATCACATTTTAAAACAAAGCATATAAATTTTTTTAGAAAAATGGTCGCATCAATAACTAATTGAAAAACTGTCAAATTACAAATTTCGTGAGCTGATACGGAAAATTAGAGCTAATTAATAAACACTTTTGTCAAATCCACGCTACTCAACGCACAGAAATATAAAATTCAGCAATATATAGCTGGCTTTTTATCAATTTATCGTCTATTGCCCCTCCTCAAAAAATTCTTTAGAGTGCGCTCGCCAGATGCAACCCGTTTCTTATTGAGTATTTTATAAATTAAAACAAATAATACTGCCCAATAAAATTGTGACGTGTTGTTGTTTAGGCAAAAAACAATGTTGTTCTTAGCAACTCGCTCTTTACGTCAGATGAATGAAAAAGCATGAATTTCAACTATACAAAGCTAGGCAGTTTACTCCTTTCCTCTGTACTTCTCGCTGGATGTACAGTACCGGGCAGTCACTTATCCACGAGTGGAAAGCACATCGTTGAAGACAACAGCGCCAATACGGCGGCAGATTTTAACGTCTTTCCACTGACTCTTGATGAAGTCTCGCAGCTAAAAAGCTCAGATGTAGAGACCAAAGCGAACCCAACACTTGACCATCAACTCGCGGCTTACGAGTATGAAGTCGGTCCTGGCGATATTCTGAATATCACTATTTGGGATCACCCTGAACTTACCATTCCAGCAGGCTCTTACCGTAGCTCTGAAGAAGCGGGTAACTGGGTGCATGCTGATGGCACCATCTTCTATCCATACATCGGTATTGTTGAGGTTGCGGGTAAAAATGTTCGCCAAATTCGTACCATTATTGCTAACAAGTTGGCGAAGTACATTGAGAGTCCACAAGTGGATGTGAGTGTTGCGGCATTTCGTTCCAAGAAATCTTACATCACTGGCGAAGTTAACAAGCCAGGGCAGCAACCTATCACTAATATCCCACTTACGCTTCTTGATGCAGTTAACCGCGCTGGCGGTCTAGCAGAGGATGCGGATTGGCGTAACGTCACACTGACACGCCAAGGCAAAGTCGAAAACATTTCTCTCTATGCGCTAATGCAAGAGGGTGACCTTACTGAAAACCGATTACTTCAACCTGGCGACATCGTACATGTGCCAAGAAATGACACTCAAAAAGTGTTTGTTATGGGTGAAGTTAACGATCCTAAGCTACTGAAAATGGATCGCGCAGGCATGAGCTTGACCGAGGCTCTAAGCAATGTTGGTGGTATCAACCAACTTTCTGCGGATGCAACTGGCGTTTTTGTCATCAGAAAATCTCAAGACAATCAAGTATTAGGCGACATTTACCAACTTGATGTCTCTGACGCAGCGGCGTTAGTGATTGGTACTGAATTTGATTTGGAACCTTACGACATTGTGTATGTTACTGCTGCACCAGTCAGTCGTTGGAACCGCGTTATTGCACAGCTAGTACCAACGATTTCAGGCTTCAATGAGCTTTCAGAAGGTGTTCTACGCGTTAGAAACTGGCCGTAGTTCAGACGTTCTTGAAAGGGCTTATGTGAAGAGGTAAGCCCTTTCCAATAGTTATTGATAAGGAACAAACCATGTTTTCAAACATTCTTGTCGTATGCGTAGGTAACATTTGTCGCTCTCCGACTGGGGAACGAGTGCTTCAACAACTTCTTCCGAATAAAACCATTTCTTCAGCCGGTATTGCCGTTGAGAAAAGTCGACTGACTGGGAAACCAGCGGATGAGACAGCAACGCTCATTGCCTCGGAAAAAGGGTTTTCTCTTGAGAATCACCAAGCGCAACAACTTACTGCGCAGCTTTGTGCGAAACAAGATCTTATCTTGGTAATGGAACAAGGTCATATCGATGCATTAACTGAGATCGTTCCAGAAGCAAGAGGCAAGACCATGCTGTTTGGGCATTGGATGAATTCTGTCGACATTCCAGATCCATACAGACAAAGCAGAGAAGCATTTGATCATGCGTTTTCTCTGATTGAGCAATCCGCTCAGGCTTGGGCAAAAAAACTATAACTTCAGATTACTTGGCGAAATAAAAAAACAATGGCTAACCAAACTATAAGTTCATCTGCACCAACCGATGATGAAATCGATCTCGGTAAACTGTTTGGCATATTGATAGATGCGAAATGGTTCATCATTGGCATTACGCTTCTCTTTGCAACAATCGGTATTGCCGTGGCATTGCTATCGACACCTATCTACAAAGCTGATGCTCTGATTCAGATCGAACAGAAAAGCTCTGGTGGTATTTCGGCGATGGTCGGCGATATGGGCGAGCTTTTTGCTGCAGAATCGTCAGCAACGACTGAGATTGAGATCATCAAATCACGTATGATCCTTGGTGATACGGTCGATAAATTTAACCTAACGACGATTGCCACTCCGGACTATCTTCCTTTTATCGGTAAAGGTCTTGCTCGCATCAATGGCACTCAAGATTACATCTCAGTTTCAACTTTCGAGATGCCACGTACCGCGCAAGGTTACAAGCATCAGCTTGTGGTAACAGATGCAGAGAAAGGCAGTTTTGATCTGATGATTGAAGATCAAATTGTGCTTTCTGGCGTTGTTGGTCAAACGATTGAAATGAATGGCTACCGCATCAAAGTACGTGAACTGGTTGCGCAAAACGAAGACAGTTTTTCAATCGGAAAAATTAGCAAGCTTGACGCGATCAACCGATTGGCTTCACAACTGTCTATTTCAGAACGTGGCGCGAAAACAGGTATTGTGTCACTGAGTATTGAAGGCGAATACCCTGAACGTAACCAGCAAATTTTGAATGACGTTGTGCAAAACTACTTCCTACAGAATGTAAGAAGAAACTCAGCGGAAGCGGAACAGAGCCTAAACTTTCTAAAAGATCACCTACCGGAAATCAAAGAGAAACTGACAGGGTCTGAAGACGTACTGAATCGTTTTAGACAAGAAAACGAATCGATCGACTTAAACCTTGAAGCACAATCAACACTCAAAGTGATGGTCGCTCTTGAAGCGCAGCTGAACGAACTGACATTCAAAGAAAGTGAAATCAGCCAAAAGTTCACGCAGGATCACCCAGCATATAAATCACTATTGGATAAACGTCAGACGTTACTGCAAGAAAAAGCTCGTTTGAACCGACAAGTTCAGAAGCTGCCAAAAACGCAGCGTGAAGTCCTACGTATGACTCGTGACGTTGAAGTTAACCAACAGATCTACATTCAGCTTCTAAACAAAGTTCAAGAGTTGAACATTATTAAAGCTGGTACCGTTGGTAACGTACGCATTATCGATAGTGCACAGTCTTACGCTATTCCAGTGAAGCCTAAGAAGCCTCTTATCGTTGTTCTAGCAACATTATTAGGCGGTATGGTTGCCGTTGCTTTTGTTCTGGTTAAAACCGCTTTCCACCGCGGCGTCACTTCTCCAGACGAGATTGAACAAACGGGTATTTCTGTTTACGCAAGTGTTCCTAAGTCAGTACAACAATTAGAAGTTGCGAGCAAACTTAAGCGCAAGAGCAACAAAGACCTGCTTCTATTGGCAGAAGAAAACCCTGCGGATCTTTCGATTGAAGCACTACGTGGACTTCGCACTAGCCTTCATTTTGCGATGATGGAAGCGAAAAACAACGTACTGATGATCTCTGGTCCAGCGCCTTCAATTGGTAAGACATTTGTATCGACAAACTTTGCGGCAGTAGCTGCGAAGACAGGTCAAAAAGTGTTGTTGGTCGATGCGGACATGCGTAAAGGTTACTTGCAACAATGTTTTGGTCTGACGGCTGATAACGGTCTTTCTGATTTCTTAAGCGGTAAGATTAGTCAAGATATGGTGATCAAGCCGACTAAAGTTGAGAACTTAGATGTAATTACTCGTGGTCAAGTACCACCAAACCCTTCTGAGCTTTTGATGCACCCACGATTTGTTGAGTTTGTAGAAAAAGCATCACAAGAGTATGACCTAGTGATCATCGATACACCGCCAGTATTGGCAGTGACTGACCCTAGTATCGTTGGTGCGATTGCAGGAACCACTCTGATGGTAGCTCGCTTTGACCAAACGACATCGAAAGAGCTTGAAGTCGCTCGCAGTCGATTTGAACAATCGGGTGTAGAAGTCAAAGGCGTCATTCTTAACGCAATTGAGAAGAAAGCGGCGAGTTCATACGGCTACGGTTATTACAACTACGCCTATAAGAGTGAGTAATGTCGCTACACCCAAGTGACTTAAGCATACTTGGGGAAAACCATAAATAGAAACACAAAGCCCCGCAATTATCGCGGGGCTTTTTAATAATGATCTAATTAAGATAAGCTCTATTATTGCTTCTTCAATTGAAGAAAAGTGAGCACACTCAATAGCAAGAAGAAGGCGGGATCACTCCAACCAAAGCCAACAAAAACCCCCGTGATGCCAGCATAAGTAGTGATCGCTACGCCCAAGACATTCGTGACCAACAAAGCTTTAAACAGTTGTTTCGC
Organism: Vibrio sp. SCSIO 43155; assembly: GCF_023716605.1. Lineage (NCBI taxonomy): Bacteria > Pseudomonadati > Pseudomonadota > Gammaproteobacteria > Vibrionales > Vibrionaceae > Vibrio > Vibrio sp. SCSIO 43155. The sequence goes on from NZ_CP071853.1 coordinate 2,000,632, forward strand.
CGTATTGCCAGATTCAACATCACGCAACATCAAACTTACCGCAGCAATCCCACCTAAAAAGATTGACGTATGCTGGGACAAAAACAGTGCGTACTGGTCATTGATTTGTACACCATACATCGGCCACATCATGGTCGGAACAAAAAATAACGCAAAAGCAAATACCGTATAAATCGTGCCATGAACGGTTAGAAAGGTGCGGTTAGTCATAATATTACTCTCCGATTGGACCTTGATTGATGGTACTTAGTGGCGCGTTGATATCAAATATCTGCCCTCTTACTTGTTCAACCCCCATCTGTTTCAGACGAGCAGTGTGCATTTCGAGATAAGCTTGCGCCGTGGCTTCATCTTCAAAAAGATAGATGCCACCACCAAGTTTATCTGTCTCACTTTCCGTCCAAATTTTCCAAATCATACCCGGTTCTTGGTTAATTGATTTAGCTAAATCGATCAGAGCATTCGACATCTCTTCACCAAACGGACCATGAAATTCAAAATCAACTTGCAATAGTTTCGCCATCTTGAGTCTCCTCTTCTTATTGACTCGCTTTTGATGGGAAGATTATTACCTTTATAAAACTGACAAAAAAGTTCATAATTTTGCCATTAACTGTGGAAAAAACTGACTAATGAGACTCAAAACAACCTTAGAGCAATGGCAAACACTACAAGCAATTGAACAGGCGGGGAGCATTCAGTCAGCCGCAGTGATGCTCAATAAAAGCCATACCACGCTTATCTATTCGGTGAAAAAGCTCGAAGACCAATTAGGTATCAAGCTGATAGAAGTAAAAGGTCGTAAGGCCGGATTAACCGAACACGGTCAGACGATATTGCGCCGTGCACAATCAATGCTTGAACAGGCTCGTGAACTTGAAATGATCAGTGAGCAGCTAAATAGTGGTGTAGAATCACAGATAACGGTAGCGATCGATCACTTGTGCGACCCAAGTTGGCTCTATACTCCACTTAGTGAATTTCTCACACATAACAACACGACTTCCGTTCAAGTTGTAGAGACCTCTCTGAGTAAAACCACAGACATGGTGATCAATGAACTTGCGGATATTGCCATCATCAACCTTCCGATCACCAACTACCCTGCTGAAGCGTTCGGCACTACCACTATGGTCCCTGTGATCGCAGCTCGACATCCACTAGCAAAAAAGGAACATATTTCATTGGCGGACTTTGCAACCACCAGCCAAATTGTGGTTCGAGACTTAGGGGAATCAAACAAAGAGAAGCGAGACGTAGGCTGGTTACGCGCGCGTCAAAGAATCACGGTAGATAATTTTGACCACGCATTTAGAGCGGTTGAGCAAGGTGTCGGCTTCTGCCGCCTCCCAAAACATCTCGTTGAGTACCGTCAAAACGACCACATCAAAGAGATAGATCTTGAACATTCGAACCAATATCAAGTCGCTCTACATCTTACCTTGCCGAAAGGGGCGAAAAGTGGACCCGCCGCCCTTGCCCTCTATAAAACACTACTTGATAGTGCCAAAGTGCGAGTTGGATAGAGCGACACAAAACAAGCTCAACAGGCGCAATTCTTAAGCCTTCATCATGGATGCTTTCTCTTCTCCAACTTACTCCTCGCTTAAGTTCTAGAACTGTTTTATGTGAAGTTAAGTGCAGTTTTGCTTCTTTATATTATTCAAAGTTGCGATACCTGTTTCGATTACATACCATTGAAGCAGCTCAAGCCTAAAGCACCCAACACTCGCGGAAAGGACTCGGTTCACGGCACCTCAACCACCCTGCTTTTGTTAGCAGGAACAATCTGTTTTTACCTTCTTTTTAACTTCTAATAAAGCGAGTGTGGAAGAGATAAGAAAGGTGAAAAATGCGATCTTACAATAGCTTCTCCATTAACCTTAACCAGCAAAAGTCTGTAGCAAAAAAACGCTTAAAGGCGATCCGCCAAAAAGACACCATTGCACTCAAACAGGTTAAACAGTTTCACTCTCAACCAGAAACGCTTACTCCTGACTCTATCCAGCTGTCAGACGTTCAACACGCTCTAGCTAGAGAGCTTGGCTTACCCAGTTGGAGCAAGTTAAAAGCACATATAGAGGAATTAGAAAGGCACAAGCACGCTATTGACCACCAAGCAAACCCGCTTGATGCAGATTTAAAAACACTCCATGTCCGCTGTGGGCACGATATTCAGCAACTATTAAAGACTTGCGGGTTTGAAGGTGATTTCTTACCTATGATTGATCCACTGTGCATCGGCCCTATTCCCAATGATAAAAAAGGCTTTGTCGCCATTCGAGCACAATACGTCGTAGGCACATTGCTACCCGTGATGGGTCGCAAAGATTCGGTTCAAAATGTAGCGCAGTTTGAGCAAAACAATATCCATACTCTACTTAACCATCAATATGAACGTATTGTTTTTTGGGTTGAACACGATGCCTATGATCAATTCATGCTACTTCGAGGACTTTCCTTGTTAGAGAACAGGGTAGGTAAAGTGATAGAGATCATCGAATTCAACCAGTTTCCAGGAACAGAACGGTTTATTGGCTTTGGGCAACTCCCTGCCGAAGCTATTCGCTCATGTTGGCAACACCGAAAGCCGGTTACAGCGAAGCTTTTCAGTCAAGCCAAAAGCTGCTGGCAAGCGTTGCGGGCTCAAACACCGCAGCCGCTCCTTAACTTGCTAGAACAACATGAATTAGATTGCTTACCGAATATCAAAGCAGTGATGAAACGACACCTTCAAGAACTGCCTAACTCGGAGTCAGGATTGAGCTTCACCCAATATTTGGCGTTGCAAGTATTGGGCGAGCAAAGCACAGCCATCACCGTTAAAGATTGGTTTCAAAGAAGTCAGCAAAGAGAGCCCCTTCCCACTCTCGGTGACGTAATGTTTTATGCATTGCTACTACCACTCGCACGAGCGGAAAAACCACTGTTTGCTGTGGATTCATTTGATAAAAATTGGTGGGAACAACAAGTCAGTATTAATGCTCGTGGCAAAGCTTGTTTGAGTGGGAAAGACTTTTTCATTCAAGACTATTGGGTCGGAGGGCTCCATAACCGAGAACAAGACTATTGGACGTGGGATCACACCTCTCTATCAACACTGCGTCATGTCGTGATGAGTTAAGCATTTGAGGCAATAAGCAATAAGCAATAAGCAATAAGCAAACTAACGTCGGTAGCCATCTAAAAACAGCGTAAGAATATCCTCAACGACTTTCTTGCGCTGCTCAATACTCGGCACCGCTTGATTAGCAACCAATTGTGGCCACAAACAGTTTCCTTTCAATAAGCACATTAGCATGCAACTCATCATGACTGGGTCAAGCGCTTTGACCTTGTTATCCGCAATGGCTTCTTTAAACCAGTTTTCCAGCAATGCATCTTGGCGTTGAAGTTGGTGTAAGTAGTTCTCTGCCAATTCTGGTGTGCGCATAAACTCACTGATCACCATCTTGGCGAGCGGCAAACCAAAGTCTTCATACATAGAGTCCAACTTGGCATGCAGATAGGTTCTAAGTTGTGTTTCGATATCGCTCTCTGGTGAGTAATTGAGTTGCAATCGTGCACGCTGAGTTTCGAGCACGCTTTGTATCGACTCGATAAACAACACATCTTTACTTTCAAAATGGCGATATAAGGTACGCTTCGATGCCCCAGCTCGCTCACACACTCTATCCATATTTGCGCCACTAAATCCGTGCTCAATAAACTCCTGTTGAGCCGCTTCAATCAGCGCAATGCGTTTTTTTTCCGAAAGTTTCATCGTTCTAGATTCACCAACCTCATGTAAGTGGCTGCAGAGTATAGCGCGCAAGAATCTAAAGTACACTTTAAAGTTTACTTTTTAAATTTTAAGAGTAAGATGCGCTCGCCGAAGTTAAGAAGCCTCTCTAAAAACACATAAAAGCCGCGGATCTTAACTCTCGTTTTGGTGCTTTTTCCTTATGAGAAAGCAGTGATTTTTCCGTGACGATAATTGAATCTCATAAGCTAAAAGTAACCTATCTTCCGCTTACATTGAGATCGCCACGATTTATGAAGTGACTTATGAAATTACCTTCTTTGCTTGTTGCTGCATCTTGCTTGTTTACCGGAGTCGCGAATGCGGATTCCATTTCTCTTCCTATTTGGAAAGAGAAAGCAGAGGCGCTTGGCTACAATTTGCCAAAACCTTTCGGTTTAAACCTCAGCTATATGAGTATGGAACAAGGCATCAATGTCGACTCTATCGCTTTAAAAGGCTTGGGCGGGATTGAAAAACTAGTCGATATGCAAGCAGAGCCAGGTAAACAAGCCACCGATGTAATGACATTGCGTGCTGATGTCTGGCTATTTCCTTTCTTAAACGTTTATGGCTTGATCGGCACGCTCGACGGCTATTCAGAAACGGATGTAAACGTCAAAGTTAAGTTGCCGTTTGTGAAACCACAACGTATTGAGAACTTTCGTCTAGACCTTGACGGTTACACCAAAGGTCTTGGCTTTGTACTTGCCGGCGGCTACGACCAATGGTTCGCACTGGTCGATGCAAGTTACACTCAAACCAATTTAACCGTTATTGACGGTTCAATTGATGCGCTTGTTGTATCTCCTCGTGTTGGTTACGACTTCCATCAAAATGGCGTGCCAATTCGATTTTGGGTTGGTGCTATGTATCAAGATGTCGAGCAAGAACTCTCTGGTTCACTCAAAGATCTTGGACTACCACAATCTTTAGGTGGCGTAATCCCATCAGGCGCGCGTTTTGAAGTAAAACAGCGTTTAGAATCTGAATGGAACACCATCGCAGGCATGCAATACCAAATTAATGAAGATTGGTACCTTTTGGGTGAAGCCGGTTTTGGAGATCGTCAAAGCATCTTCTTCTCTTTAGACCGTCGTTTCTAGGGTAACGAGAAGATGAAAACCTCTTATAGTCTTGCGCTCACCGCGCTGCTTAGTTCGTCATCTGCTTTTGCTATGCAGCAAGACGAAAGTAGCTTAATGGATGACATCCTGACCAAGCTTGGTTCAAGTGAGACCGTGGATGAATCTAAGTTAATCGACTGGGGCGTATTACCAGGTCCTTTTGTTAACCCAGAACAAGGGTTTGGTATTGGCGTTGCCGCAGTGGGGTTGTACACGCCTTATGACTGGCAAAAAGGCGATCCTTACTCGACCGTCACCGTTACTTCTTATGGTTCAACCTCAGGTTCTTACGGCTTGGGGTTAAACAATCGCACCTATTTAAAAAATGACAAAGTCCGTCTTTTAGGTGAGGCATGGATAAGCCATACCCCCGGTTACTATTGGGGTATTGGCAGCCAAGCCGCAGAAAACGAGAACAATAAAGTGCAGTATGAAGGGCAACGCTTACAGTTGAGCCCAAAAATCGCCGTTGAAGTCGCGCCAAATACTTACGCCAAACTTGGCTGGCAATGGCAGTCATTCAGTAAGGTCGACGGTGTCGATGGCGATATTCTCCCTTCAGAAGTTGCCGATGCCACCAGCAGTGGTGTCTTAATTGGAATGGAATACGATACGCGTGATTTCGAACCGAACCCAATGCGTGGACAGTTTCTCGATATTGAATGGATAGCGAACCGAGATTCACTCGGTAGTGATGAAGACTACGACAACCTCGTTGCTAACTATCGTGTTTACCAACAATGGTCTGACACTACGATTATCGCAATGGAGGTATATTCACAATCGATTTTCGGTGACGCTCCTTGGTTTGATTACGCCCAGCTAGGTGATGACCAGCGTATGCGTGGCTATTACCAAGGGCAATATCGCGATAAACACCAGCTTTCTACACAAGTAGAGATTCGCCATACCATTGCAGGTCGTCATGGTGTGGTTGGGTGGCTAGGTGCCGGTAATATCGCACCGACTTATCACGACCTCTTTAAAAGTAGCTGGTTACCTACTGTCGGGGTTGGTTATCGATTTGCCTTTAAGGCACGTATTAACGTGCGCGTCGATTTGGGCGTCGGCAAAGACAGCACTGGTTTTTATTTCCAAATTAATGAAGCATTCTAGGAGTAGGGTTTGAAGAAAACAGCACTATTACTACTGAGCCTTTGTAGTGGACTCGTCCACGCGCAAGAACTGAAAGCACCGGTTGGCGTAAGACCGTGCTGTGCATTTGGTGTCGATCTCAAAGCGCAACTAGGAAGCGTGCCTGTTCCATTCTTTTCTCTTGAGAATGTCTTATCCAGCAACGAAGTGGGTACTCACCACTATAACGATGGCAGTGAGTCTGTCTCTGGTAGCCTGCTAGGTCTGAATGAAGAAGCTAACGGCATTATCTTTACCGAACTAGGCGGGTTTATTGATACTGCCCACGTCCGTGATACAGCAGATTACACCTATTATTTATTCACCCTAAATCAACATTATCTCGGTCGCGCAGCGCATCTGGACTTGCCTGAAGAACTTCGTGTTCGTCGTATTCGTTGGTATGAACAAAAAGAGAAGCTTAGCGAAGAAGAGAAGCTAGATCGCAGTGCTCAAGCAGCAGCGCTAACCGCGTTTCGACTGGCTCAATGGCATGAAATAGCTCAGTGGTTCGGTATGGTGTCCGTTAGCGGATTTAAAGAGCTAGCATCTGCCTTTTCATCCGAAGACCTCTACTCCAACATGCTCGGCGCAAAATTAGCCAAGCAAGTATTACTGGACAACCCCGAGCTCGATCAAAAAGGCTTTTCTAGAGCCATGGACAGCGCTTTCAAACAAGCTTTAAAGGATTTAAAAGCTCAATCGAAAGAGATAACGAAACAGAAAATCCAGCAACTCGATGGTGATTGGTGGGATAGCTCGCGACGCTTACCTGATAAATGGGTAGTTCGATTCCGAGATTACCATATGGCACTGAACTTAACGCCCAACTACTCTGGTGCAAACCATGAGCTTTCGTTATCCGCGACCTTTGCCGATCAACAACCAATTGACCAGTGGATGAGCGTAGAGTTTAGAGCAAGCGACAATGAAAAAGCCTTCTCAGCACTGCCTAAGTCTCTGACCTCAAAATCAATTTGGACACCTAAAGATTATCAACAGATTTCAGATTTTGCTCGTACCATCGATAACCAAACCCGCCCTCCATTGAAATAACACCGCAATAAACAACTGAATAAAAGATGCCTAGTTATGCACTTGGCATCTTGCCCTCTACTTGTATGCAAACAGTTTTCTACCAATCAAGAATGTAAGAATTCATTTCTATCGGTTGTAAATTCGATAAATTTGTTAATTAACAAACTTTTCAACCAGCCTTTTGGTTGCCATTTAGTTAATATTCTATTTTTTAAAGTGACTAACTTCACATCTATCGACCATTCAGAGGATTATTCTTTCGTATTTTCACACTCCGCTGCTAATCTGCACGCCGCCTTGAAGTGAACTCAAGGTGCATAACTATAAGGAGTGTTCTCATGAATACCAAGAAACCGATGTCGCTCACCAGCCGCGTAATTTTGGGTATGGTAGCGGGTATCTTGACAGGATTTGCAATTCGCACACTTTTTGCCGACAACGGATTTGTCGACGCGTACATTGTTAATGGATTATTCGAAGTTGGTGGACAGATCTTCGTTGCCAGCTTAAAAATGCTTGTTGTACCGCTAGTATTTGTTTCGCTAGTTTGTGGTACCAGCTCTCTAAAAGACCTATCTACATTGGGTCGCATGGGTGGTAAAACCCTTGCTTTCTACGTAGCAACAACCGCTATCGCAATCACACTTGCTCTAACCATGGGTACGCTATTCCAGCCGGGTGCTGGTGCAGACCTAACCGCAGCAAGTTCATTCAAATCAGCAGAAGCGCCATCTTTGGGTCAGGTGATCATTGATATGTTCCCGACTAACCCAATCAGCGCAATGGCAGAAGGTAAAACCCTGCAAGTTATCGTGTTCGCCGTCCTATTCGGTATCGCGATCAGTGCAGCAGGTAAGCCAGGCGAGCGTATCGCAGCATTCTTCTCTGATCTGAATGAAGTAATCATGAAATTGGTTGCGATTCTGATGAACCTTGCGCCTTACGGTGTGTTCTTCCTAATGGCGAAGCTGTTTACAGGTCTTGGTCTAAGCGCAATCTTCAACCTTGCTGAATACTTCGTTGTACTAGCAGGTACGCTATTGCTGCACGGCCTTGTGACTTACAGTCTGATGCTAAAAGGCTTCACTGGTCTAAACCCAATTACGTTCCTACGTAAGATGGAAGACGCAATCATGTTTGCTTTCTCTACAGCATCATCAAACGCGACCATTCCAGTGACAATGGAAACGGCTAAGCACCGTATGGGGGTTGAGAACCGCGTATCATCGTTCACAGTACCTCTAGGTGCAACCGTGAACATGGACGGCACGGCGATCATGCAAGGTGTGGCGACAGCGTTCATCGCGCAGGCATTCAACATCGACCTAACTATGGGTGACTACCTAATGGTTATCATGACGGCAACATTGGCGTCTATCGGTACCGCAGGTGTTCCTGGTGTTGGTCTAGTAATGCTAGCAATGGTATTGAACCAAGTAGGTCTGCCACTAGAGGGCATTGCACTTATCATGGGTGTTGACCGTCTACTTGATATGATTCGTACCGCAGTTAACATCACCGGTGACAGCGCAGTGACTATCATTGTTGCTAAATCGGAAGGCGCACTGGATGAAACTCGCTTCAACGATCCAAAAGCTGGGGTCGCAGAAGAAGAAGTGCATCTGAAACGCGCGGAAGCTTAACCCCTTCCAAACTAAATTATCCTGTCTAAATGAAAGCCCCGATGGAAACATCGGGGCTTTTGTTTTATTTGAGGAAGTTCAAGCTGCAACTTTAAGTGCGCTTCTGGCTAATGAATCAAGTTTATTTATCAGCCTCGTAAAAGACCACTTGATCACTGAGTAAGTTATAATGGAAAGATTAACAGCGGGGTTGCCAGACATTATGTTTATATGACCTAATATACCTTTAACACGTGAGGCATAGTTGTCTTTGAGACTAGATAATTTCTCTAATGTTCTTGCTAATACATCCCACATAGTTAATGCCGAGGAAAATCCTCCCTGCAAGATATGAGCAAATCCGGAATCTCTCAATAGAGTTAGTATTGCAGAAAATACTCTTTCAATCCAAGTCGTATTGAGAGTCGCTTCTTTTCTCCTCTCATAACTTAAGTTAACACGTTTGTTCAAAAAATCCGTTGAGCGTTGTTGTAGCTTTTCCCATTCTTCATGACTCGCTGTATTTATATATCCAGGGGTCCCTCGCTTCGGTAAAGTATGTGTAAAAAAGTAAACTCCTGAGCTTCCATCTAGTCGATACTCAGTACCTGAGTGAGTAAATGGCCACAACGGAATCATTGTCACTGGATCTGCACCATGTGTACATCTATAAGATTTATCAACGTTCCTCAGAGCATAAGACTTGAGTCCAACCCTTGGGGCACCAAACGTATATAAATGAACGCAATACTTGTATTTCGCTTTAATCCAGTCAGCCGTAAGAGAAGCAATAGCTCCACCTAAACTATGCCCTACACAGTGCACGACTTTAGGAGCTTGTCTTCCTGAAAAAAAGTTAGTGAGTTGAGGTCTGAGACTGTTGAATAGATTAACAAAACCAGCATGTGCGGGCTGACCATTAGAAGATCCCTTCAAGCCAATATTACCATCAGCAAGCTTATCGCCTATATTGTCTTCAGTTCCTCTAAATGAAAGTACCAAATGATCGGAAAACTCACCTTTACCATACCCTATAACCATAAAGTCAGAAGTCATGCTACCAAGTCCAAGGAAACCTCCCGTTACTCCTTGAAAAACATCCCGGCGAGTATTAAATGAAAATGACCTAGCGATGTAAGGTTGTACTCTTTTGTTATCTTTGCCATAAGCTAAATATGGTATTTCAGCTATTCTTGATGCTAATCGTGGTGATAAAGACTTCATTACTTATTCCTCATATATTCCAGAATCAACATATCCAAACAATCGACACTGACTATATACATAAGTATCGTCATCACCATTTTCGGAATAAGAGAAAGCAAAGTAGTAAAGTTCATTATTCACTTCACAATTTAAATCATTCATATTTTTTCTAGCAAAGTCATCAATCTCGTAACCATCAATAGATGACTCCCAAATAGTTATTTCTTCACCAGATTTCAAATATGTCTTCAGGAACACCAGTACATATTTTTGATCTAAAAAACTAGAACTAGTAGGTTTAGTTTCTTGAACAGATTGAAATGAAAACCGACCTTGGTCATCAGTTCGTGCGATAAATTCTTGTATATCTCCTCGAACTCCAACTCTTAAAATGACTTCCTGATCATTCATCGGAGTACCACTTTGCGTCAACACACCATGAATCTCTGGAGTGTACTGGTACACTTCTTTCCCAACCAAGCTACTGCTCCCTAAAAATAATAGAATTGATAAACTCAAAGATTGAATTAACTTCATAATGTCATACAGAATTAATTTACGTTGACATTAAACTTTTGAGAGAAAGCATTCGATAGGAAGCTCACTAGAATGCGACCAACTCTTACTGAAAGGGAAACTGTTAGAATTAATATTTACACTCAAGCAGGTTTAAAGATAGGACTATTTTGTTTGAATATCGCCATCGGCAATTACACAGCATAGTTCAGGCTGTTCGAAATCATATTATTTAGCTTTGGAGCGATACAGATTATATGAAGAATTGACGCCTACTCCGTCATCGAACTCAGCTTTTCTCTCGCTTGCTCTTCATGCTCATCGGTGATGGCATTGCCGACCGAGTTCGCCGCTAGGGTAAGTGCAGCCATGTCATCGGTAAAGCCGACACCTGCTAGTACGTCTGGTACCATATCTGTTGGCAGGACGAAGTAAGCCAGCGCACCACCTAAAATAGCCTTGTGGCGAACAGAGGTATTGGAATCTGCCATCGCAAGCCATGATTTGATGCCCATAACAGCAATCTCTTCGCCTGCTTTCTTGACGGAATTTTTCATTTTACGCCAGAAGGTTTTCTCATCTGGTGCTTGCATCGTTTGGTCTAAGACGTCATCGGACGCCGAATTTACAGACATGCTTGTGGTCATCGTGCCTCCTAAACTTATGACTGTGGCATAGATATTAAGACGATGAACCTGAACGTAGGATTAATAGCGAGTAATGATAATGAAGAAAGGAAGCCAATTGGCTAGATAAAAAAATCCCCAAACCGAAGTCCGGGGATTATTGCCTTGGAAACTAAAAGTTTTGAAACCAAAAGCTTTGGGAACCAAGCTTTAGAAGCAGAATGCCTTATTGAGCAATCTTCTCCAGTACACGCATCAGCATTTTGATACGTGGTTCGATAGACTCAAGTAACAAGTACTCTTGATCGCTGTGGAAGCCCGCGCCGATAGGTCCGAGACCATCCAAAGTTGGAACGCCAAGAATCGCCGTGTTGTTTGCATCAGAGCCGCCACCCACTTCTTTCCAGTTGATGTCGATAACCAGTTCACTTGCCGCTTCTTCAACTAATGTCATTAAGCTTTCTGTTTGGGGGCTTGGCACCATAGAAGGCTTATATGCTTCACGAACCAACTCAATGCTCACGCCATCAACGAATGGTGTTTCCAGCATGCCATTTAGCTTGCTATCGACATCATCGTAGTCTTCGTTGCTCCAGAAACGCACATCCACGATCGCTTCAGCGTGCTCAGGGACGATGTTCGCACCGTTACCACCAGAGACAATACCGACGTTCAACGTGGTACCAGATTCAAAGTTGGTCATTGCATTGACAGCCAAAATCCAATTCGCCATCTCAGTGATTGCGCTGCGACCGTTTTCTGGCTCGTTACCTGCGTGAGCAGCAACGCCATTAAAGGTCATTTTGTAGCGAGCCATGCCTTTGCGCGCTTTGACTAAACCACCGTCTGCACGTGCTGCTTCTGCAACCAGTACATTCTTAGCGTTTTTCGCAACTGATTGAATCCAATCCACAGAATCCAGAGAGCCTGTCTCTTCATCTGGGTTCATGCAGATAGCGATAGATAACTTATCCAACACCGCTTGGTCTAGATTGCGCATCGCGTACACGATGTTCAGCAAACCAGATTTCATGTCCGAGACGCCAGGACCATAGGCTTTCTCTGCATCTTGAGACATTGGACGAAGCTCAGCGGTACCCACAGGGAACACGGTATCCATATGACCAATCAGCATCACGTCGATTTGCTCAGCTTCCGGCTTGTTTCGAACTTCAAGACCGATGCCCGCTCTGCCACAGTCGATGCGTTTTACGCTCCAACCTGACATCGCTTGGTACTTCTCTTCAAATTGAGAAGCGATAAACTCGATACCATCAGTAGTGTAAGTGCCACAATCCACATTGATTAGCGGACGTAGCTCTTCTAGATATTCATTTAGAGAGAATTGCATGACTCACTCCTAGACAAACAGATTCATCACTAGCATTGCGCCAAATGCGTTCAATACTGAGATTGCAATCATAACTGGGATGTAACGACCTTCAGTACCAATTGGACCCATGATACGACCCATGTACTGAACTTGAGAGCCCATAAGGTAGATAGCAGGCGCAAGAATCGCAATGTGCGTGCCGTTCAGGATGCCTTGGTCAAATAACGTAATCACTACACCAACCGCGCCGCCCATCGACATCCAAGCCCCGATCAATACCGCTGCTGCTTCACCCGGAAGACCAAACACTGCCATGATTGGAGAAAACACAGTGCCCATCAGATCCAGCGCACCAGTGATTTGCAGCGCTTTGATGATAACGAAAGCCATCAATACGTTAGGCACCGTAGAGGTAGTCGCAATCACCCAACCTTTCTTAGCACCTTCGACGAAGATATCCGTCACCATTGGTTTTTTCGCTTTAACGTCACCCATTATGCCGTCTCCTCTTTTAGGTTCTCTGATTTGTTTTGGTCTTGCTTGTCTTCTTTACCTTCCGTCATGTTTAGGTAGATACGGAACAGATTCGCACCAATGATCTTAAACGCGAACATCACCACAACCGCCAAACCAATAGAAGAAGTTACTGCTAGAGAGCCGTCAGCCATCGTCAACGTGAACAATACCGCACCCGATGAGAAGAAGTTCACGATGGTTGCACCCGCAGTGAACTGGAACATGGTAAATACGTCCGTTTCACGCTTAGTTAGGTGACCTTCATCTTTTAGTTGACGCGTCATAGCCGCACCTGCATCGGTACTTTGTAGAGAAGCAATCAGAGCCAGACCAGAGTTACCAGGGATGCCCATTAGAGGACGTAGAAGAGGAGTAAGAAGCTTGCGAGCGGCTTCAAGTGCACCGTAGTGCTCAAGTACGTTGATCATACCTAACGCGAACATAACGGTTGGAATCAAAGTAAGCGCAAAAATGAAACCGTCACGAGCACCGCTACCACCAGTACCACGGAAAGATGTGGTCGCAGCTTGTACCGCGCCATCTGCACCTTCCGTCACGCCGTAAGCGACTTTACCGAAAGAACCATTAAGCGTTGTAAAGTCGAATACACCGTACCATTCGTTGGATTGCATCAGACCAGAAAAGAACACAACCGCAAACGCGAGTGCAATGTAGCACCCGATCGTCACCTTGCGTTCAGCATGAACAGGGCTTGTCATAAATTCACCTATATATGTGGAACAGAACGCATAGATGATCCCCTGAACGACGTGCTAGAGAGATGATCAAAATCAATCCATTTACCGAACAGTCATGCTGCTTAGTTATGAAGTTTTATTTTATGATTTGAATCACATTTAAAAGATAATAAATATTTATGACCAAGATAAGGTAGATTTATCTGAGAATCAGCAAGTTCAATCCATTAACAAAGCAAGTTAAAGTTTGGAACAAGTTTGCTATTAGCCACATTCTCGACGTGCTTCATGATTTGTTGCTTATTTAAGATTTCTTGACCGAAAACTAACAAATTTTCTGTGCAATTTAATTTAGGGTGGTGCGGTCATTACTTAGAGACTTACTCAGGGTTTGCCTTTTGCTTCGATCACAATCCAACATCGCTCGATGGACACTCGCCCTTGTGGCTTGGGTTGTCGTGATCTGTTTAAGTAAAAATGCAGGTATCTTTCAATCTTGTCCTCTCATTGGCGATCAAGTGACGACTGAGCATGCCACTGGGCAACAGCAAAAAAGCGAAAAAGGACTGACTAAGCAGTGTGAATTGTCTGAAAAACTGATTCAGGTTTCACAAAACCATCTCGACAGCTTCATTGTCCCCTTATTCCTATTTGCGTTTGTCTTGCTGTCTATCAGTGGCAGCGAGCGCAATGCTTTCCGCCATCATACTGAACCGATACCCGACAAATATCGGGTGCACCTCAAGCTATGTGTGTTTAGAGAATAAAACCCGATTGCTATTCACCCCCAAATCAATTGTTTTATTTTTAATCACTTCGCACAAGAAACGCGAAGAAAAAGAGTTTTAGGAAAAATCATGAAATTCACTCGCACACTATTAACTGTGGTTATCGCACTTGTTCCGCTATTTTCACACGCAGCAGAAAAAACGTCAGAAGAGAAGCTGCAAGAAATTACTCAACTGCTGAAAGAAAACCCGCAGATCCTCGATTCACTGCATCAAAACCTACAAGACTACGTCGCTTATCAAAAGACGTTTAGCGCAACTTTGGATGAAGCGCGCGCCTATCTTAACGATGGCAAGCACTCTTATTTCGGTGCAGAGAACCCAGAGCTGACGATCATCAACGTGACCGATTACAGCTGTCCTTTCTGTAAACGTCTTGAAGGTGAGCTAGTGAAGGTAGAGAAAGAATACCCGCAGGTAAAAGTGCTGAACATGACGGTATCGTTCAAAGAACAGTACGAAAAGAACGGTTACAACTCGGCAAGTTACGCATTGAACGTTTGGCAGAACCAACATGACAAGTACAAAGAAGTGCACGACTTGTTGGTGAAGAAGCCGGGTCCACATGATGCAAGTTCACTACAAAAAATCGCTAAGAAGACCGGCACAGAAGCACAGCTTGTCGACGACAAAGAGACCAAAGCATTGTTGGATAAAAACTACGAGTACTTCACTCGCTTAGGTCTACGAGGCACACCAGCGATCATCATTAATGACCAAGTCATTCCGGGTTATGTGCCTTTCGAAGAGCTTGAGAAAGTTATCGACCAAGAGCTAAAGAAATAACTATCGAAATCGATAGCTATTGAAATAGTAAGTAAACATCAAAAACAACAAAGCCCTTCCCTGAGAACTCAAGGAAGGGCTTTTTCTATCTAGGCTTAAAACGAAGTTCTAACTACTTGTCACGCCCCACAAACGCTACAACGACTTTGTCATTGCCAAGCGAGCGAGAGAACACGTACGCGCCTTCTTGTTCAATCACTTGATGCTGACCCGCACCAATCGCTGGATGCGCTTTACGGAACTGACCTAGAGTTTGCCAGTGTTTGAGCAGCGCTTGCTTCTCATCAGATAGCTTCCATACCATGTCAGAGCGTGTGCCTTGGTGGAAATCATCCGCGTAAGGACCAATGTTACGACCCACTTCGTCACCGTAGTAAACCTGAACAGCACCAGGACTTAGAAGCAGTGCATTCGCGGCGTTACGCTGCATGCCGTAGTCTTTGAAGCGAGAGAAGAACAGCTCGGTATCGTGAGAAGACATGTAGCTCACTGGGTTGAAGTCTTTCTCGTTGGCGATTGTGTCTGCGTAACTTTGGTAGGTGTCTGCCATTTGGCTGAAACACGCCGCGCCTTTATCTAATTTCTTCTGCATGTCGAAGTTAATCAACGCATCAAAGCCATCGTCAAAGTAAGGGCTGCGATAAGCGGTATGCCCCCATACTTCACCCATCATCCAAAATGGCAGACCCGATTTTCCGTTCTCTTTGCGCCACTGCTCTAGACTGCTTGATGCTTCTTCTTTCAAGCGCTTCCACACATCACCTTCAACGTGCTTCACCGTATCAACACGGTAACCATCAATACCAAAGCGTTTCACCCAATCAGTTTGCCACTCAATCAAGTAATCGGAAACGGTATAATTGTCACGCGCTTCTACACGCGTGCCGGGGTTATCCAATAGCCATTGCGCTGGCTTCACGGCTTTGTCTGATTCAGTGATAAAGTCAGGTAAACCCGCCAATGACATAGTGATATCGCTGCTGCCCGGAGCAGGGTAGCCCGGCAAACCGGTTCTTACCCAATCACCGCCCCACCATTTCGCCCAGTTTGGACTCTGGTAATCAATATTCTGGTGGTAGCTATGCCAATTTTCGCCCGCTTTTGGTTGCCAATCCCCCCACTTCTTCGGTAGGTCAGCGTTTGGCTTTAACACCTCAATACCG
Source organism: Vibrio sp. SCSIO 43155 (assembly GCF_023716605.1). Lineage (NCBI taxonomy): Bacteria > Pseudomonadati > Pseudomonadota > Gammaproteobacteria > Vibrionales > Vibrionaceae > Vibrio > Vibrio sp. SCSIO 43155. The sequence goes on from NZ_CP071853.1 coordinate 2,016,966, forward strand.
TCAAATTGCAAATCGGCTAACGTTGAGTAGCCAGTGTGGTTGATTACCGCGTCCATCAAGACTTTGAGACCACGCTTATGCGCCTCTTCCACCAGCACTTTAAGGTCATCTTCGTTACCAAAGTTCTCATCAATCTTGGTGAAATCACGCGTCCAGTAACCATGGTAAGCATAGAACGGGAATGAGCCGCTATCGCCGCCGCCCACAAAGCCGTGTACTTGCTCAACGATTGGCGATAACCAAATCGCATCTGTACCTAGGCTCTTGATGTAATCCAGTTTCTCGATCACGCCTTTTAGATCACCGCCGTGGAAGGTACCGATCTCTTCTTTGCCGTCTTTCTTGCGCCCATAGCTATTGTCATTGCTCGTATCGGCGTTGTTGAAACGGTCGACCATCACGAAGTAAATGTTGGCATTACGATAATCAAACGGCACTGCTTCTTTGGTTTTCTTCGCTGGCTCTAGTAGCACCAAACCGCCGGAGTCTTTGCTTGGCGTCAGCGATACTTGCTGATCTTTTACTTCAACCATTTGCCCAGTGTAAGCATCACGCAACTTGGTGCCATCTGGGAAACTGTCACCTAACGCGATGGTGACTTCGCCACCTTGGTAAACCTCACATTGCACTTGTGGGATTGGGCGTTTGAATTCTGTCTTGGCAGCTTTCTTAGGTTCACGCTTGAAGCGCAGTGTTTTCGCTTCCGCATCAAAAGCGAAAGAGTAATCGCCAGTAAAACGGATTTTTAACGGCAATTCCGTTGGCTTTCCACAATTCAGCGCGATCGGTTTGTTGAATTTAACTTTCTGACCATCGGGCGCAACGCAATCGCCTTCAACGCCAGTGATTTTAAGCGTATAGCCGTCTTTGGTTAATGGCACAACCAAAGGCTGCTCTGCACTTAAAGGAAAGTCACGGCTGTTGGTCGTGGTAGATATGGTGATGTTTGGCTCGGCGATGGCACTTGCCGATGCAAGCAATAAGGTAGTCGTAATCAGATTCAGTTTCATCGTTCAGTCCATTGGTTGCGCATAGACGCAGTATTCGTGTTGTAGTTTTATTCACACTAATAGTAAATGGATGAAAAACTGAGCACATCATTCTATAAGGCTACGCCCTAAAGCTTGTGACGCTTCACATTTTGCCTTTATCGGGGCGTAGTTCTATTTACGGACACAAGATAGTTAAGGAAAAGAGAAACTTATAACTCGACGTTGCCAAGATTGCGCATTTGGGTCAGAGCCCAATTGGTGCGATGTTGAGTGTAATTAGTGTGCGGATACACTTTGATCTTGTAAGGATTCGGCAGAACCACCGCTAACCTCGCCGCTTGCCATTGGGTCAGTTGGCTAGCCCGAATGCCGTAATAGTTTTGTGCTGCAGCTTCGATACCGTAAATACCGGGACCAAACTCCACGACATTCAAATACACTTCGAGGATGCGTTCTTTACTCCACATTGCCTCCATTAAAAGAGCAAAGTAGAGCTCGTACGCTTTGCGCACATAAGAGTGTGAAGGGAACAGAAATACGTTCTTTGCAGTTTGCTGAGTAATCGTACTTGCACCACGAGAAGGTCCGTTCTCGCCGGCTTGTGAGATAACAGAAAACAGTGAATCAAAATCCACCCCATAGTGATGAGGAAATTTCTGATCTTCCGTAGCCATCACCGCAAGTTGGATATTTTTTGAAATCTGAGACAGCGGTACCCACTCTTGCTGGCTACTCTCTGGATAGCCTTCTGGTGGCGAGATCATGCGGCTGATCTTCCATCCCCATAGAGGCGGATTCACGTATTTGACGAAGCCCACCAGCAAAACGGGAGTCAGTAACAAAACCAATGAAATTTTGAATAGAAACGACTTCAGTCTTTTCAGCATGCTTTATTTGCCTAGCCAGAGTAAGGAATACGCCACTTTTACACGTGTGGGTGTTCAAGTAAATGGGAGCGAAGGTTGCCTGATTCAAGGTAGAACAACAAGTTTACAAGGTCAAAAATTGGTTAAAAAAAGCCCAATTTACAATGTAAACCGGGCTTACTGTTTGATTAATGAAAGTTATTTCGTCAGTTTATAGAATACTGTCGATAGAGGTGGTAAACGCAGCTCAAGAGATTGAGGTAACGACTCGCTTTCTACTTCTTGCGTTTCGACGTTACTTAGTACCTCAAAATCGCTGCCGTCGTATTTCGCGTCGTCAGTATTCAACAAAAGTTCGTACTTGCCTTCCATCGGCACACCCAAACGGAAACGCTCATGAGGCACTGGTGTGAAGTTACTGATCACCAATACACGTTCGCCATCTTGGCTAATACGCTCGTGCGCAAGGATACTTGCTTCCGCTTCATCTTGCAGACGCCATTCAAAGCCAGCAGGCACACAATCTTGATCGTGCATCGCCGCTTCGTCACGGTACAAGTGGTTCAAGTCACGAATCAGTACTTGCACACCTTGGTGGCGACCAAACTCAAGTAAGAACCATTGTAACTGGTCATCGTGATTCCACTCCGCAGTTTGACCAAGCTCTGCCCCCATGAAGTTTAGCTTCTTACCCGGTTGACCATACATGTAACCGTAGTAAGCACGTAGGTTCGCCGTTTGTTGCCACTCATCACCTGGCATCTTGTTATGGATAGAACCTTTGCCGTACACCACTTCATCATGAGATAGCGACAGCACATAGTTCTCGCTGTGTGCGTAAACAAGCGGGAACGTGATGGTATTGTGGTGGTATTTGCGGTGAATAGGATCTTCTTGGATGTAAGAAAGACTGTCGTGCATCCAACCCATATTCCACTTAAAGCCAAAGCCTAAACCGCCCATAAATGTCGGTGCAGATACGCCCGGGAATGCCGTCGATTCTTCTGCAATGGTCATTGCATTCGGGAAGTGCTTGTACACTTCTTCGTTCATCCACTTCAACGTTGCGATCGCATCGTAGTTCTCGTTGCCGCCGTCCACATTTGGAATCCACTGATCGTGACTGCGTGAGTAGTCTAGGTAGAGCATCGACGCAACAGCGTCCACACGGATACCATCAATATGGAATTGCTCAAACCAGTACAGTGCGTTAGACACAAGGAAACGGCGCACATGCTCACGACCTAGATCGTAGATGTAAGAGTTCCAGTCTTGGTGCCAACCGCGGCGAGGATCTGGATCGTGGAACAGTGGTGTGCCATCAAAGTTCGCTAAACCATGATCATCCGATGGGAAGTGCGCAGGTACCCAATCCAGTATCACGCCCAAGCCAGCTTGGTGACAGGCATCAACAAAGAATTTGAAATCATCTGGAGAGCCGTAGCGACTCGTCGGCGCAAACAACCCTACAGGTTGGTAACCCCAAGAGCCAAAGAACGGGTGTTCTGAAACTGGCATCAGCTCAACGTGGGTGTAGCCCATATCCACAAGGTAAGGCACTAACTCAGCCGCGAGTTCACGGTAATTTAGGAAATCCCCATCTGCGTTACGCTTCCAAGAACCCGCATGCAGTTCGTAGAAAGATAAGGCTTCATCACGTTTCTGTGTGACGGGACGATTTTGCCATTTTGCATCTTGCCATTGGTAACGGTTGTGATCGTAAGTGATCGACGCGAATGATGGGTATTGTTCAGAGTAGAAGCCCCAAGGGTCTTGCTTATGAGGGAGCCCTTCCCCATTTGGACCTTTGAGTTCGAATTTGTATTGTACGCCCTCTTCCAAACCAGGAATAAACAAGCCCCAGATACCGTAGTCGAGACGTTGCATTGGATGGCGACGACCATCCCACTGGTTGAAGCTGCCCACTAAGCTGATGGCAGAAGCATGAGGGGCGTAAACAAGGAAGCGCACACCAGAGATATTTTCACCACCGCGTTCGATGGTCACAAACTGCGATCCCATGTAGCGGTACATGTCTTTTGGCGTGTGCAGGTGTTCGTATTCTTGATAAATGTTGTGGTACTGGTAAGGGTCGTCAATGAGCTGTTCCACGCCATCCCAATCCATAGCAAGTTGGTAGTGAGTTAGGTGCAGGTCATGCTTCTCTTTCAAGATGAAGCCGCTCTCGCCTTCGCGTTCTAACTCAACACGAGGTTCACCGCTGACAACCAATTCAACTTTGTCTGCACCCGGCATCCAAACTCGTAACGATCCTTCGCCATCATCGATGAATGGACCAAGTGACGCAAATGGGTCTGAGTAAGCCGCCTCAGCTAGTAATTCATAGGCGCGTTCGTATTTTTTCTTTACCTTGGTTTTCAAATCTTTCTCCCTAGCACCGATATTCTCCTTATGGTTTTTGAACATCGGATTTCCTCAGCCAAACGTTGTGAATTCACACAATTATAAAAAACCGCACTCTATCCAAGAGATGAATAAAATAGCGTCAAAAAACAAAAATGCCCGCTATTGTTGCGGGCATAATAACGGTACTTCATCCTAACGGATTGTGCCGATTTAATGAGTGACCTAGGCTGTACTTTCGTACCTCAGCGCAATTAAATTCGCGAACTCCTACATCACCCATTCCACCTTATTTGCTCGCTTTCGCACGCACTTCAGTGAGGCGCTTAGAAATACGGTTAACGTCTTCACGGCTGAAGATTTCGTCAAGGTTCATCGATAGTTTACGACGCCAGTTTGGATACTCGTCAACAGTACCTGGAATGTTTACCGGTTGGTCCATTTCTAGCCAGTCTTCAAGCTGAACACTCAGTAGTGCTGAGTCACCCGCAGCCACATGCAGTTGCAATGCTTCACTTAGGTAACCATCCATTGGTACGTACTGCGCATCATGACCGATACCTTCTGGTAGGTAACCATGCCAACGAACACTGTCTAGAATGCCTTGTTTGCACTTCAAACGATCATCAAACAGACCTTCCAGTTGTTGCTCGTCTGGGTACAGACCGATCTCTCGACCCATCTTCAAGTCATCACAGTGCCAGAAGCCACGTAGGGTTGGCATATCGTGTGTACACAGCGCTGCCATTGACTGCTCAGCGTAATGCTTCGGAGAAATGAAGCCGCCGTCGTCTTTTGATGTTTCGAAGAAGAATACTTTGTATGAGTGAACACCTGCGTCACGAAGGATATCAACGATTTCATCAGGCACGGTACCCAAATCTTCACCGATTACAGAACACTGATGACGATGAGATTCTAGCGCTAGGATTGCTAGCATATCTTCAACTGGGTAGTACAGGTATGCACCTTCTGTTGCCTTCTCACCTTTTGGAATCCACCAAAGGCGAAGCAGACCAAGAACGTGGTCAATACGCAGTGCGCCACAATGCTTCATGTTTGCACGTAGCAACTTGATGTACGCGTCGTAGCCTGTCGCTTCCAACACTTGTGGGTTTAGCGGAGGCAGACCCCAGTTTTGACCCAGAGGACCAAGGATATCTGGTGGCGCACCGATGCTTGCATCCAGTACTAGGTTGCCATCATCAGCCCAAGTCTCGCTGCCTGAATCTGCAACACCAACAGCAAGGTCACGGTATAGACCAACCGCCATGCCTTTTTCTTCTGCAAGAGCCTGTGCTTCTTTGATTTGATCGTCTGCAATCCACTGTAGGTACATGTACAGGTGAACACGGTCAGAGTTGTCTTTGATGTACTTCTGAGTTGCCGCAGCATCAAACGTACGGAATTTCTCAGGGAATACCGGCCAGCCCCAAACACTTGAATCTTCAGCGTGTAATTCACCATGCAGAGCATCAAATGCCGCTTGGTGAAGTAGGCTCTCACCGCCAAGTTCTACAAACTCTAGGAACGCGCGCGCACGATCAGTGTTCTTGTCTAGATGACGTGCTTTGAACTCGCTAAATAGCAGCGGAAGAATGTTCATCTTAAGCTCAGAAACCTCGGTGTAGTTCACCCAGTGTGCTTCACGAGCTTTTTGCAGACGCTGTTGGAACTCAGCGCTGCCAACGCGTTGTTGTGCTTCTGCACTTAGTGCAAATTCAGGCACAGAGCTTACGTCGATGTACATGATGTTCAGCCAACGACGAGAAGACGGGCTGTATGGGCTCGCACCTTCAGGGTTCGCTGGGAACAATGAATGAATTGGGTTCAAACCAATGAAGTCACCGCCACGAGAGGCGATATCACTGACCAGCTGCTTAAGGTCACCAAAGTCACCGATACCCCAGTTGTGCTGAGTACGCAGTGTGTATAGCTGAATGCTTGGACCCCATAGCTTTTTATGCTGGTTTAGATCTTCTTGTTTGAAACACGCTTTCGGTGTGATGATCAGCGACATTTCGTAAGGTGTCTTACGGCGTTTACGGCTGATGATCAGTTTGTGGTAACCCCATGCCAAATTCTTTGGCAATGCAAACACTAGAGGGCCACCCTCAGCTCGTTCATCACGAACAATTTGCGACTGAAGATAGCCTTCAAGTACCTCTCCTTGTTCTGTTTCTAAACGCCAGCTAAATTCACTCTCACGAGCACTCGTACCTAGGTTTAGTTCCACTTCGACTGGGTCGCCGTCGCGTAAAACAAGAACAGGGGCTAGTACGTCTTTCTTATGTTTTTTCTCAGCAGAAGCCAATAGCTTCTCATCGCTGCTAGTATCGTAGCCAAGTGAAGTGAGCAAGCGGCGTAGTGTCTCCTCAGAAACTTTTGCCTCGTCTCCCCACGCGCTGACGTAGCTATCAGCTAATCGCGCCATGTCTGCGACTTTCTTTAATGCTGTTTGTTCTTTCATCGCTTTCTCCGAAGGTAATACCAACACCTTCCATGTAGGGTTTTATTGTTATCAATAACTAATTCTTGAAAATGACCAAAGGTAGCACTCGGCTACCTTGGTCTTATACCCAAGTGACCTCAAGATGCACAGTTCAGAGCGTTGTCATTGATTCGAGTTCAAGGAAAACAACGCCGTGGAATAGCAGCCTCTTTCCTAGTTGTTTGACACCGAAATCGGGTCAATGACACGCTCCCAGAGGGCGAGTTGCCTTGTCTTACATGCTTCGTTAACAATTTTTGATATAGAACCACTATATCTTCAAATCGTTGCCTTGCCTGAAAACCAAGTCAATCTCGCTGAACAAAGCATCCTGGGGTTACTTGGGTATCACTTTTAACGTTTTACCGCTTCTAGTTTCCAGATGTTGTTCACATAGTCACGAATTGAGCGGTCTGATGTGAACTTGCCAACTAGGGCAGTGTTAAGAATGGCTTTCTTAGCCCAGCCAGCTTGGTCTTTGTATTGTTTGCCCATTTCTTCATGCGCTTTCACATAAGATGCGAAGTCAGCAAGACATAGGTACGGGTCACCGCCATCGAGTAGGCTATCGAATGTAGCGCGTAGTAGACCTGGTTGACCTGGCGTAAACTCATCACCAGTTAGTAGGTCTAGAGACGCTTTTAGTAAGTGGTCAGCATTGTAGTAGTCGTAAGGGTTGTAACCAGCTGCTTTAACCGCTTTCACGCCTTCAACATCAAGACCGAAGATGTAGATGTTCTCGTCGCCCACTTCTTCGCGAATCTCAACGTTAGCACCATCCATCGTACCGATAGTTAGGGCACCGTTAAGAGCCATCTTCATGTTACCTGTACCAGATGCTTCTTTACCTGCTAGAGAGATTTGTTGTGAAACGTCTGCCGCAGGGATGATGATTTCAGCCATGCTCACGCGGTAGTCAGGGATGAAGACCACTTTCAGTTTGTTGCCGATACGTGGATCGTTGTTGATCTTCTCTGCAACCTTGTTCACTGCGAACATAATTTCTTTCGCTAGGTGGTAACCTGGAGCGGCTTTCGCAGCGAAGAAACATACGCGTGGCTCACACTCGAAACCAGGTTCGTTTAGGATGCGGTGGTATAGAGACAGAATGTGTAGCAGATCTAGGTGCTGACGCTTGTACTCGTGTAGACGCTTGATTTGAACGTCGAAGATAGCGTTAGTATCTAGTTCGATACCCATGTTATCTAGAACCCAATCAGCAAGACGCTGTTTGTTTTCTTTCTTAACAGCCATGAACTCTTTTTGGAATTTCGCGTCTGTTGCGTACTTAGCGATACCTTCTAGTTGCTCAAGTTTTGCTGGCCATTCAGGACCGATCTTATCGGTAATTAGCTTAGATAGACCTGGGTTACAGAACTTCAACCAACGACGTGGCGTGATACCGTTTGTTACGTTATGTAGACGAGTTGGGTACATCTCGTGGAACTCTGGGAATAGGTCTTTCTTAACCAACTCAGAGTGAAGTGCTGCTACGCCGTTAACTGCGTAAGAACCGATTACACATAGGTTTGCCATGCGAACCATGCGGTTGAAACCTTCTTGGATGATAGAAAGCTTAGCTTGCTTCTCACCGTCACCAGGCCACATCTTACGAACTTCTTGTAGGAAGCGGTGGTTGATTTCAAAAATGATTTCCATGTGACGTGGAAGTAGACGCTGGATTAGCGACTCTGGCCATGTCTCTAGTGCTTCAGGAAGTAGCGTATGGTTAGTGTATGCGAAGGTCTGAGAACTGATTTCCCAAGCCGCTTCCCAAGTCAGACCTTTCTCGTCCACTAGGATGCGCATTAGCTCAGGAATAGCAATCGTTGGGTGCGTATCGTTCAGCTGGATAGTCTCTTGCTTCGGTAGATCCGCTAGCGAGTAGCCTGCTGCTTCGTGGCGACGTAGGATGTCGCGTACAGATGCTGCAGAGTGGAAGTACTGTTGCATTAGACGCAGTGTTTTACCTTTCTCGTGGTTATCGTTCGGGTAAAGCACTTTAGTGATGTTGCCTGCGTCGATCAGTGCGTGCTGAGCTTCGAAGTAATCACCGTTGTTAAAACTTTCTAGTGAGAATGGCGCAATTGCCTGACATTCCCATAGACGTAGAGGGTAAACAGTATCTGATTCGTAACCTACGATAGGCAGATCCCAAGGCATTGCTTTTACAGACATGCCAGGAACCCATTTACGAACTTCTTTACCGTTTTCGTTTACCACTTCAACGTGACCGTAGAAGCCGATTTCTTGCGCTAGCTCTGGACGAGCCACTTCCCAAGGGTAGCCTTCTACACCACGCCATGCGTCTGGTGCTTCTTGTTGACGACCATCTTTAAACGACTGCTTAAATAGACCGTATTCGTAGTGTAGGCCGTAACCTACTGTTGGGAATTCTTGAGCCGCACATGAATCCATGAAACATGCAGCTAGACGGCCTAGACCACCGTTACCCAGTGATGGGTCGCGCTCTTCTTCTAGAAGGTCTGTTAGGTTGTGACCTAGCTCAGCCATCGCTTCAGTGATCTCTTCGTAAAGACCCATGCTGATTAGGTTGTTACCAGTCAAACGACCGATAAGGAATTCTAGTGAAAGGTAGTTAACGCTTTTCGCTTCTTGGATGCGAGCGTCTGCTTCAGTAGCAAGCAAATCACAAGTCGTAAACTCAGCCAATGCACGACCCATTGCTAGGTACCATGCGCGGCTATCTGCATTTTCAACCGTGTGAGCGTAAGTCACAGATAGGTGTTTCTTTACGCTTTCTTGGAACGACTTCTTGTCAAATTGTTTCTGTTGAGTAGGTTTCATTAAGAAATTCTCACGTCTTTTAGTAATTCATCTGCCATACATCGTGCATTTCCCTCTGTGAATAAACATCCTCCCATTTGTCCTCCCTACAAGGAGGAGGGGGTAGGGCGTAGAGGGCGTAAGCTTGCAAACTTAGTGATCCAAATCGCAACACGGCAGCCTATAACCCTATTCTTAGTGATTCGGATCACAGCCATCTGTGAGAAAGATTAAAATTTGTTCATGACGTTTTTTATTCACCCTTCCTACTCCAATGTAAAAACTGTCTTATCGATCACATTACGTCTTTTAACATTGATAATTTCTCCTTAATAGATGTGCAACTCTCTCTACATGGGATCAATACCATCGATGTTTAAGTGACCAAAATCACAAATAAAGGGCGTAGTTGGTGGCATTTGCATCAACTCTTGAGAATTAGGAAGTGGATCAAAGTAACAACCAATTCTGTTGTCGTAACATCCAAAACGACTCGCAAGCCTGTACACTTTTTATACAAACTAGAATTTAGTGGTGTGAGTCAGTTTCTAGTTTCGCTAGCTCAAAAAATTAAGGACAGAATTTATAATGTGGATTCCATCTAAACTTACTCGCCCAGGTCGCCTGCACAACGCAATCGTCCGTCCGCGAGTGTTGGACTTACTGCAACAAGCGCCTTACTACAAACTGGTATTGTTTCGCTCGCCGGCTGGTTACGGGAAAACCACCATGGCGGCACAGTGGCTGTCAGACAAACCCAATGTAGGTTGGTACAGTATCGACGACAGTGATAACGATGGTTTCCGCTTCGTTAACTATCTACTGCAAGCTTTAAACAAAGCGACCAACTACAACTGCTCTAACGCTCAAAAATTGGCTGAAAAGCGTCAGTTCTCTTCTTTACGCTCTTTATTCAGCGAAGTTTTCGCTGAAATGGCAGATTTTCAGCATGAGTGTTACGTCGTACTCGATGACTACCATTTGATCACTAACGACGAAATTCACGAGTCCATGCGTTTTTTCTTAAAGCACATGCCAGACAACCTTACTGTAGTGGTTACTAGCCGTGCGGCACCGCCATTAGGCACTGCGAACCTTCGTGTCCGTGACTTGATGATCGAAATCGGCAACGAAATGTTGGCATTCGATACCGAAGAAACCACACGCTTCTTCAACCAACGCATTGCCGATGGCATCGATGAAGACATGGCGAACAACTTACGTACTTACGTTGAAGGTTGGCCATCAGCGTTACAACTTATCGCCCTACAAGCACAGCATCAGAACCGCACTCTGGCACAAACCGTAGAGTCGGTGTCTCAGTTTAATCATGCACACTTATGGGATTACTTAGTCGAAGAAGTCTTTGATCTATTAGACAAAGAGACACGTCATTTCTTAATGCAAGTGTCGGTACTCGACCATTTCAACGACGAACTCGTCTTTGCATTGACGCAACGTGAAGATGCACTCGGCATGATTGAGTCACTCAATCGATACGGCTTGTTTATCTATCCACTGGAAGGTGAACAAAACTGGTTCCGATTCCACAATCTGTTTGGCGAATTTTTGTCGCATGAACGTCAAGCGCGTATTCCTCAACAAGAGAAAGATCTACACCGCAACGCAGCTGTCGCCTGGCTAAAACAGAAAGCACCGCATCAAGCTATTCACCACGCACAGAAATCTGACGACACTGATCTAATCGTAGAAATCTTGAATGAATTTGGTTGGAAGATGTTCAACCAAGGTGAGTTAACAACGCTAGAAGCGGCGATCAACCAGCTTGATAAAGACTTACTCTTCAGCCACCCGAAACTGTCGATGTTGCGCGCATGGTTGGCGCAAAGCCAACACCGCTACAACCAGGTTGGTGAGCTTCTAGCAGAAGCCGAAGAAGAGCATAAGAAACGTAATATCGAACTTGATTCTGGCTATCAAGGTCAAGCTAATGCCCTACTCGCTCAGGTTGCAATCAACAGCAACCAACCAGAGCGTGCATTAGAGTTAGCCGAGTTAGCACTGAGCCAACTTGACCCAACGGTGTACCGCAGCCGTATCGTGGCAACGTCAGTCGTTGGTGAAGTAAACCACGTACTGGGTAAACTTGACCGCGCATTACCAATGATGCAACAAACCGAAAAACTGGCACGTCAATATCAGGTTTACCACCAAGCGTTATGGGCAATCTTGCAACAAAGTGAAATCATGATCGCGCAAGGTTACGTCCAAGCAGCATTTGAGCTGCAAGATTCCGGCTTCCGCTTGATTGAAGATCAACAGCTTCAGCATGTTCCTCTTCACGAGTTTTTATTACGAATTCGCGCGCAAGTATTGTGGTGCTGGAACCGCTTGGATGAAGCAGAAGAGTGCTCATACAAAGGGCTACAAATTCTAGAAAACCACTCACCAAGTAAGCACTTACATAGCTACTCAATGTTGGCACGTATTGCGATTGGTCGCGGTGAATTAGACAAAGCGGGTAAGTTTATCGAACACATCCAGCACTTGATGAAACAATCCACTTATCACGTAGACTGGACGGCAAACGCATCGCTCTCTCTGATTTTGTTTTGGCAAGCTCGTGGCAACACAGAAGCAATTCAAGAATGGTTGAACACCGCAGTTCGTCCAGATTCAGCGTGTAACCACTTCTTGCAGTTACAGTGGCGCAATATTGCTCGTGCTCACATCAACCTTGGCCAATATGACGAAGCGCGACAAGCTTTGGACTTCCTACAAAGCGAAGCTCGTCGTACTAACTTGGTGACCGATACCAATCGCAACCTTGTGGTTGAAGCGGTATTTGCCGCGCGTCAGAAAGACGAAGAGCAAGCAAAAGCACTATTGAAAGAAGCACTAGTGATGACAAACCAAACCGGTATGGTCGGCAACTTCTTAATCGACGGTGCAACGATTGGTGGTCTACTAGAGAAGCTAAGTCTTCGTCATGAGCTGGGCGATTTAGAGCGTCACCGTGCTCAACAATTGATGAAAGACATCTCTTCAAACCAACGCAGCCGTTCGATTCACTTTGATGAAGACTTTATTGAGAAACTGGTGAACCACCCGAACGTGCCGGAGCTGGTTCGAACCAGTCCACTCACGCAACGTGAATGGCAAGTGCTTGGTTTGATCTACTCAGGCTTTAGCAATGAGCAAATCGCTCAAGAGTTAGATGTAGCAGGCACAACGATTAAGACTCACATTCGTAACTTGTACCAAAAGCTCAACATTGCAAACCGTAAGGAAGCGATTGTGACGGCGGAGAACTTGTTGCAATTGATGGGTTACTGATCACTCGAAAGAGAGTAGCTAAACAGGGGTTGGCGTATTGCGTCAGCCCTTTTTTTGTGGGCATTCATGCAAATTGCAAAGCCTGTAAGAAACGTTGTACATATATACGACTTGGAAAGGGCTGGCTATTACACGGCGTTGTTTTCATTGCGCTCGCATCAATAACAACGCTCTGAATCCTGCATCTCAAAGTCACTTGGGTATACGACAGACAAAAAAATAGCCAACCGCAATTAAGGCGATTGGCTTATGTATGATGTGAACAATGTATATTCACTAACAACGTCAGTTGGCTAGGTGACCCTCGGCTTAAGAAGGGTCGAAAAGGATTATGCATTAATCATGCCAATTTGAAAAGCATTATTTTTGGGCACAAGATCTCATATCAAACTGCCAAGATGTTACAACATTTGCAATATGCAAAGTCAAAATGCAAATTGCAGTTGCAAGTCGCAACACTGTGGCATAAGTGATAAATAAGTCACCAAACGACTTCATTCAACAAATTTATCGATTTTACGCTGACATTTATTCAATCACGCGTCCCTTTGCAGCTGATAACAAATCCGTTTCTTTATCGCGTATCTTTCTGTTTTTATTCACCTAAACTAACCAAAAAGCTTAACGTTGCTAGGTTCTGTTGGCCTTTCAAGCTGATTTTTACAGCGAGTGTTTGCCTAGAATGACTAAGCAATACACTCCTTTCCTTGCCTACAACGATTTTAACCATGCGCCCATCAGAACAAAACTTAACCACGAAAGTTCAACAGATCCTAGATAAGCAATCATTTAGATATTTTCCTCACCACTATTTCATACTTTTTTGACATCAATGTTTGTATACTCAGGACCATCTACATGACTTAGTACTTGAGAAATGAACTATCTAATCACCTACTTCAAAGGAATGGCGATGGGTGCAGCCGATGTTGTCCCAGGCGTATCAGGCGGTACCATTGCATTTATTACTGGCATTTATGACACACTGCTAGAAAGCATTCGACGTATTAACCCTTCACTTTTCTCGATTTGGAAAAAGGATGGCTTCAAAGCTGCGTTTAATCACATTAACGGCTTCTTCCTTATCTCTTTGTTTGCGGGTATTTTCACCAGCATCGCGACGCTGGCAAAACTAATCAGTTGGTTATTGGAAACTCATCCAATTCCAATTTGGTCATTCTTCTTTGGTCTGATCTTGGTGTCTGTCTACCACATCATTCGCCAAGTAGAAAAGCGTGACGCTATCCGTTTTGTTGCGTTATTGATCGGCATTGGTTTCGCCTACAGCATCACGGTGCTAAAACCACTTCATATGGAGCCAACGGCGATCAACACCATTCTGGCTGGAGCTATCGCAATCTGTGCGATGATTCTACCGGGTATCTCAGGCAGCTTTATTTTGCTGTTGATCGGCATGTATGCTCCTGTATTGGGCGCGGTAAAAGGTTTCCAAATTGATATCCTTGCGCTGTTCCTTGTTGGCTGTGTTGCTGGTCTGCTGTCCTTCTCTCACTTGTTGTCTTGGTTACTGCGCAAATTCCGCGATTTAACCTTAATGTTCCTAACTGGCTTAATGATCGGTACGCTACCAAAGATCTGGCCTTGGAAGGAAACGCTAACATGGCGTACTAACTCGAAGGGTGAGCAAGTGCCATTGCGAGAGCAAAACCTATCACCGTTTGAGTTTGAGCACATCACGTCTCAACCATCACAACTGTTGTTAGCCGTGCTCATGATGCTAGCCGCTATCGCGTTAGTACTTGGTTTAGAGAAGTTTGCGGATTCAAACAAGTAAATCTGAACCACAATTCCATCATTTAAGAAGCGGAGCCATTGGCTCCGCTTTTTTTATTTACGCTTTACAAACAATAGGTTTCAAATAGATGGGGATAGTGCACAATTTGTTGAAGTTACGAGTTTTCGTACATCCCATCTGTGCTAGGATGCAGGCAATGTTAAGTGATAAATACTGAATCTTAATGAAAGTGTTACAAATCGCAGGGATAGCCGTGGCACTGGTCGCTGGCTTTTACGCGCCTACCCTAATAAAAAACTTCTCTTCAGCGCCCGAGCCTAAGTCGCTCGATGAATACTGTTTCCTCTCTACTGAACCTTGTATCCAACATGATGTTGCGATGACGCTTAGCGTCGATACTGCTCAACCTCTTATCCCAGCTCAGCTCGAAGTCGAATGGCAAGACAGCGAAGCGGATCAGCTCGTATTAAGTTTGGTTGGTCGAGAAATGGAAATGGGCGAGCCAAAATTCATGCTAAAGAAAGTGGCACCAGGTAAATTTGTGGGTGATGTGACATTGCCCGTTTGTACACAAGATTCAATGACGTGGGTTGGTGAACTTTCCGACGGTAAAGACACCATCTACCCGGCCCTCAAAATGCAAAGATAAGGAATTGATATGAGCCGTAATTGGTCTCTCTTTCTCGTGGTTGCGTTTGTCCTTGGCTTTGGTACCAAAACGTACCTAGATGGACAAAAAGACGTAGAGAAAAAACAACAAGTCACTACCGAGCAAAGCGTGTTGTTTGGCGAAGGCGATAAACCTGTCGATATCTTCGATACCAGCGATGATCGCATTCGCATTGTTTACTTTGGCTTTACGCGTTGCCCAGACGTATGCCCAACCTCATTAGCCATGCTAGCAGGTGCACTCAATCAAATCGACGATGCGCAAAAAGCGCAGTTGCGCCCAATGTTCATCTCGCTTGATCCAGAACGTGACGAGGCAGATGCATCAGCCAAGTACGCCCACTACTTCCACCCGATGATTGAAGGCCTGTCCGCACCACTCGACGTGACCACCCCACTTGCCCACAAATATGGTGTCATTTTCCGTAAAACGGAGCTAGAAGGCTCAGAGCTGAAATACACGCTCGACCACAGCTCTTACTTTTACTTCTTGAAGCCTGACGGCGCACTCATCACTAAAGTGCCACACACCTTAACGCCTGCGCCAATTGTCGAAGCGATAACCAAACTAACAGCAGAAGGAAAAACCAATGAAAGCTAAGCATGCAATCAAAACGTTAGCCCTCTCCGCCCTACTTCTAAGCCCTTTGGCACAAGCAAACCTAAACGTGATGCCACACGAACCGTATGCACGAGCAATGGCGCCAGGTGCTGTGACGAGCGCTGTGTTTGTGACCTTTGCTAACCGAAGCCAAGAAGACATCAATATTGTCGCAGCAGAAACCCCTGCAGCAGGTAAAGTCGAGTTGCACGATGTGATTAAAGAAGGCGATGTAATGAAGATGCGTCAAGTAGACCACATCACACTCGCTGCAAAAGAGACCACCGAGCTAAAACCGGGCAGCCTGCATATCATGCTATTCGACCTTAAAAAGCCGCTTAATGAAGGCGACGAAATCGAAGTGACAGTGACTTACGACAACGACCAAAAGCAAAGCTTTACCGCACCAGTTAAAAAAGTCATGGCTGGAATGAAAAAGCACGAACATCATCATTAGTGCCTCTTCACTTCATCGATTCAAAGCTCCTCCAACGTGAGGAGCTTTTTTATTCCTCTCTCTTTTCTCTAAGCCGTATTCGCCAAACTATCAATGCATGATTTTGTGTCCTAAATCAGAGCGAAACAGCCGCTGCTGAGATATAAACAAGGCTTTGCTGCAAACGAGTTTCTCGCCATGTTAAAAGCCCTTTCTCGCGTATTTAAAATGCTGACGCAAGTAAATCCAAACCTAGAACAAGATGTCGACACCATCATTGACGCTATTGGTGGCATGAGTAATTTGGTGGAAACTGGTGCTTGTGCGACAAGGCTACGACTCACACTAAAAGACACCACCATTGTGAATCAAAAAGCACTAAAGGAACATGGAGCGCATGCTGTCGTGATCATCGATGAACGACATATCCAAATCATCTACGGCGTAAAAGCCAACACCTATTCACAAGAGATGGAAGAACGTCGAATAAAACACATATAAAACGCAAAGGAGTTGTAAGAATCGGAGCACAGTCGCTATACTCCGACCGTTAACTCACCAACTTAAGAGGAAATATGATGATTGTAATGAATAACACTAACTGGGCAGTGAAAGGGTAACGTCCAACTTTTTCTCGTGGCTAAGCCACACCACCTCCCTTCTTTGCCCGGTTTTCACCGGGGTCAGCTCTATGCGAATTAGACCCTAATGCGATTTGTATTAAGGCGCTTTGTTGCGTCTGGGATAATTCAACAATGAATAAAACACATTCTTTTTGTGAAACACTACTAACTCAACCTAACCCATTAAAGCTATTAGGTTGGAAACCCTTTTTTCAACAACAACTGACGTTAGACGATTACCAAGACACGCTTTTCGCGCGAGTGATTGCTCACCATCGTAGTGGTTACGTTGTGGTTAGCGAACAAGGTGAAACTCACTTACCTATCCATCCCTCGTTACCCAGCATGACCGTTGGTGATTGGGTAGTATTGGATGGTCAGCAACAGTTTTCTCGCCTACTTGAACGCCGTAGCTTATTCAGCCGCAAAGCCGCAGGTAGTAAGGTCGCCGAGCAACTTATCGCCGCCAACGTGGATACTGTCTTCATCGTTTGTTCACTCAACCACGACTTTAACCTCAGTCGCATTGAGCGCTATTTGGCACTCATCAATGAAGCTGATGTAGAACCCGTGATTGTGCTGACGAAAGCAGACTTATGCGACGATGCTGACGAGCTCAAAGCTCAGGTACAAAAGCTCGATCCGTTGCTTATGGTGGAAAGCGTTAATGGTTTGGATGAATCAGACGTTGCCAAGTTAATGAGTTGGTGCGGCGAAGGTCAAACCGTCGCATTTATTGGCTCTTCGGGGGTAGGAAAATCGACCTTAGTCAACACCCTGCTTGGCGAGCAAGAACAAGCGACTGGTGGTATTCGTGAGGATGACAGCAAAGGTCGACACACTACGACCTCGCGCTCAATCCACCTATTACCATCCGGTGGGATCTTAATGGATACGCCGGGAATGCGAGAGATCCAATTGGCAGATTGCGAGGCAGGCGTGAGTGAAACTTTCGCTGATGTTGAAGCCTTAGCTGATAACTGCCGATTCAATGATTGCCAACATCAAACCGAGCCAGGTTGCGCGGTTCAAGCTGCGATTGAAGATGGCTCTCTTGAGCTACGACGCTTTACTAACTATCAGAAGTTATTGCGTGAACAAGCCCATAACGGAGCGAGTCTCGCAGAGCAAAGAGCGCAGAATAAACAGTTCGGCAAAATGATTCGCAGTATTGTTGACGGAAAGCGCAAACGCCAACAGAGTTACTAGTTTGTTGTATTTGCGTAATCAATAGAACAAAGGAGGCTAACGCCTCCTTTTTTAATAACTTTATGAAAAACCATCATTCATACTTCGCCATACAAATCAACACAAAAGACCAATAACGATAACATTGAGCAAACATTTAAACTAAGAACAAACTAAAACTAGACACAAAATATTACCAAGTTAAGATATGTGATATTCAGCAAGATAATGGCTGGATTTATAAAAACAGGATAATTGATAATCAGGATGTCTTAGCAGCACAACCACAAGATTCAGCCCCTTCATGCGAGGGAACATTACGCCGTGTAATGACTGAATATTGCGCTGTTGCTGAGTCAAAAATTGCAGGAATGATGTATGCAAATGCAACACAACAGTCTCGTTGCCCGATTCGCTCGCGGTAACCTCGTTCTCCAAATCCTCGTCGGTATCGTCTTAGGTATTCTGCTTGCGACTATCTCGCCAAACCACGCAGAAAGCGTTGGTATGCTGGGTAGCTTGTTTGTTGGTGCACTAAAAGCGATTGCTCCAGTATTGGTATTTATCTTGGTGGCTGCGTCTATCGCAAACCAAAAGAAAAACCAACACACTTACATGCGTCCAATCGTAATTCTTTACCTAGCGGGTACCTTCTTTGCGGCACTAACCGCAGTAGTACTAAGTTTCCTTTTCCCGACCAATTTAACGCTAGTAACGGGCGCTGAAGGTGCAACACCACCACAAGGTATTGCAGAAGTTATCCAAACCTTGTTGTTCAAACTGGTTGATAACCCAGTAAACGCGCTAGTAGAAGCAAACTACATCGGTATTCTTGCTTGGGGTGTGGGTCTTGGTCTTGCACTTCACCACGCATCAGCAACAACAAAAGCGGTATTCGAAGATCTAAGCCACAGTGTTTCCCACATTGTTCGTTTCATCATTCGTCTTGCGCCATTTGGTATCTTTGGTCTGGTTGCCTCAACGTTTGCAACAACAGGTTTTGGTGCACTAGCAAGCTACGCTCACCTTCTAGCGGTACTACTAGGTTCAATGTTTATCATTGCGCTAGTGGTTAACCCTGCGATCGTATACTTCAAAACGAAAGAAAACCCATACCCGTTGGTGTTCCAATGTCTACGTGAAAGTGGCGTAACGGCATTCTTTACGCGTTCAAGTGCTGCGAACATTCCAGTGAACATGAACCTATGTAAGAAACTAGACCTAGACGAAGATACGTACTCAGTATCTATTCCACTAGGTGCGACCATCAACATGGCGGGTGCAGCAATCACTATCACAACCCTAACGCTAGCAGCGGTACACACTATGGGTATCGACGTTGACCTAATGACAGCGGTACTACTAAGTATTGTTGCTGCAGTATCAGCGTGTGGTGCATCAGGTGTTGCTGGTGGTTCTCTACTACTTATCCCACTAGCGTGTGGTCTGTTTGGTATCTCAAACGACGTAGCAATGCAGGTTGTAGCCGTTGGTTTCATCATCGGTGTGATTCAAGACTCTGCTGAAACAGCCCTAAACAGCTCAACAGACGTTATCTTCACTGCCGCTGTTTGCAAATCAGAACAGCAAAAAGCTCAGTAAGACTTAAGCATCTTTAAGATCTCAATAATAGAAAGGGGAGCCAATGCGGCTCCCCTTTTTGTTTCCTGCTAGGGATGACCTACAAACGAACCGTCTTCCCTGTTTGCATCGACTCTAACGCGGCATCCGCTAACGTCAGAGCAATCTCACCATCTATACCCGAGCAGCATGGTGCTTCGCCTTTAAGTACTTCAACAAAGTGTTGCCACTCTGCCACGTAAGCACGCTCATAACGCTCTAAGAAGAAGTACTTCGGTGTTGCGCCTACTTGCCCTATTTCTGTGCTGTGACTGACTAGATTTTCGGTCAGATTCGCCACTTGCAGCATGCCTTTCTCGCCATGCACTTCGAGACGCTGATCGTATCCGTAACCAGAACGGCGACTATTGTGAATCGTCACCATCGCACCAGAAGGGAATGTAAGCGTCACCACACTGGTATCGATATCTCCCGCTTCACCAATGGCAGGATCTACCTTGCAGCTGCCATGTGCCGTAACCGTGATTGGATCTTCCCCTAAGATAAACCGCGCCATGTCGAGGTCGTGAATCGTCATATCACGGAACATACCACCGGACGATTTGCTGTATTGTGCTGGCGGTGTCGCAGGATCGCGAGAGGTGATGACTACGCTTGCTGGTTCGCCAATTTGACCGTCATCCAGCGCTTTCTTAAGGCTCAAGAAATGCGGGTCAAAGCGGCGATTGAAGCCTAATAAGAACGGCACCTGATGCTGGTTTACTACGCCCAAGCAATCACGTACTCGCCCCAAATCAAGGTCGATAGGCTTCTCACAAAAAATCGCTTTACCTGCTTTTGCTGCTCGCTCAATCAAATCCGCATGAGTATCGGTTGAAGAGCAAATGCACACCGCATGAACGTTGTCATCCGCCATCGCCTCTTCTACGGTTTGGCGCTTTGTCTGCGGATACTGCGCACAAAACTGATCCGCATAGACCTCAAAAGGTTCGATAAGCGAATAAATCGTGGTTTCAGGTGAACGTTCGATATTGACCGCATGCACTTGACCAATTCGACCCGCTCCAAATAAAGCAATATTAAACATAGAAAATCCCTTATGTGTCGACTAGTCGAATTGATGCTTCATACCCGCCAACATATCTGCGGCGATATTGTAATAATCCCCTTCCCAGAGTTGGTCGTTGAGGAATTCACCAGAGTAGAATCCGTCGTAACCCGTTTGTCGAATCGCATCAACCCACTCTTTCAATGGCACTTCACCTTGTCCTAACAAGTAACCTCGTAGAGCGCGCTCATCAGGCCAAGCCTCACCCGGAGCAGGACGCTTGCCATCAGACAGGTGCACGTTGTAAATCAGCTCGGCATCGATATTTGCCACTTGTTCCAACGTTGCTCCGCGACATGCCCATAAGTGCCATGTATCCAGAACAAAACCAAAGTTGTCGCGGCCGACGGCGTCGTACAGGCGGAAGTAATCTTCCAATTTAGCGATAGGAGTCCAAGCCGCGCCTTCATATTGGAAACGGATGCCATAGCTCTTACCAATGTCGACAATCTGGCGAATGTTCTGTGCCGTGAGTTCGATGTTTTGCTCTTTAGTTAAGCCATTTAATGCCTCAAAAGCATTGAGCTGGATGGTAGGTGCACCCACGGTCTGCGCAAAACGGCACAGCGTTTCTGAATCTTGGAACAATTGACGTTGGCTGGCTTTATCTGTCACTTCAACCGCGCCAATGATGTCGATCGCCGTTGGGACAATGCCAAACTCATCCATACGTTGTTTGAGTTGCTCAGCGGAGAAGCCAGCTTGAATATAACGCCAGAGTTTTTCGGTGTGAATTTCGAGCCCTTGGTAGCCAGTTTCTTTGGCAAGTCGGACATCAGATAGGATATTGCTGTGCAGAGAGCACATGCCATGTAGAGCAAAACGCATCAGATTTACCTCTTCTCACTGCCCTGTACATTGCAGGACATAAGCCGAATTCAGCTCGAGCAAACCCGCAGCGCAACCGCTAAGTTGCACTTAATCAGTGGACAAAGGTATGGAGAAATCTGCGCGCTTTACTGCTTGTTCGCTCGCAGGATCGCGTCCCTATTCGAGATTACTGAGCGATGAAGTTACTTCACTTCTCGACAAATCAGACTCACCGCAATCGCCTGCGCCAAATACATGGAGCTGCTGAGCGAACGGAAGCCCATCAATTCGCCTTCTTGCACTTCAAAACAGACATCCATTTTGCTGCCATGAGGCGTCATTTGGTTATCAGTAATGCAGACAATCGGTACGTTCTTTTTGCAAGCATCATCAATCAGTTGGCTGGTTTCTTCCGCGTATGGATTGAAGGTGATAGCAAACAGAACGTCTTTTTCGTTCATTCGTCGAGTTAACGGAGACAACATGCCACCGTGATCATCCAAGAGCACTACGCTCTTGTCGGATTTCATGAGGGCGTACCAAAGATAGAAGGCCACTGGGTAAGCGCGACGAGTCCCCTGGATGTAGATGGTTTCAGCTCCATCCATCAGAGCCACTGCACGTTCCAGTTTTTGTGGAGAGACCGACATTTGAAGCTGTTCTAGTGCTTCAATGTTTGCGTGTCCGAAATCTTGGAAGATGGCTTGAGGCGAGTCATGTGGAACGTCCTCCATCTCACGAGCTTTACGAACGCGTTCTTTGTAATCTCTCGGGCGATTCAAATACTGATCGCGAAACAGTACTTGCATAGAAGTGAAGCCATCAAAGCCCATCGCATTAGAGAATCGACTCAAGGTCGACAATGGTACGTTGGCTTGCTTGGCAATGGTCGCCATGGTTTCTACCGCCACCAGCATCGGCTGGTCGGTTACAAAATCCGCGACTTGCTGCAAACGTCCGCTCAAACTGTCGTAACGCTTTGCGATTAACTCTTTTAGTGTGTCTAAATCTGCAGGTGCTTTCACTTCAACATCCATAGTTATACTGCTCTCCTATCAATGAACGCTTGGAGATAGAGGCCCCTTATAGTAACAAAAGGGGCCGCTATTTTAAGATAATAATTCAAAGTTTCGTACCGCTTCTTCTTTCACGTACGGCATCGCCTTTTGCATGAAGTAAATACGGTCAAACTTTTGCGGTTCCTGATTCATGTAATCGCGAAGATTATGACCCAGAGCCTGACGCAAACAGGTGCCAATATTGAACTTGGACACACGACTTTGCTTCAGCTTGAGCATGTCTTCATCGCGAATACCACTCGAACCATGAATCACCAACGGCACAGCCACAGCATTTGCGATACGGTCTAGGCGACCAAAATCGATAGTACAAGTTGGCTCGGTTAAGCGGTGAACATTACCGACGGAAATTGCGACACAATCTACGCCACTCTCTTCTGCAAAGCGCGCCGCATCTTCCGGTTCTGTGTAGATAGATTTTATGTGGTCGCGACCTTCTTCGTAAGGCACCGAACCAATTTCCCCCTCTACCGATGCTCCTAGAGCATGCGCCACTTCAACGACTTTCTTAGTGCGAGCAATGTTCTCGTCCAACGTCAGTTGCGAACCATCAAACATCACAGAACTAAACCCAGCTTTAAGCGCGCGAAAGACGATGTCTTCTTCGTAAGTGTGGTCAAGGTGAAGCACGACAGGCACCGTACTCTTATGCGCTAGATTTAGGAACATCGCCGCAGCGGTTTCGACGCCATAAAAGTCCACAACGTCTTTATTACACGCCAGAATTACAGGTTTGTTCACTTGCTCTGCCGCTTCAACAACAGCACGTGCATCTTCAAAGCCGAACACATTAAAGCAAGGGACAGCGTAGTTAGACGCCGCAGCCTCCGGCAATAGGTCATTCAAATTTACCAACATGATGATTCCCCTACTTAAATTTCGCGATCATGTCTTTGATGCCAGGGATCGTCTCCACTTGGTATTCGTGGTGCGGATCAAAATGCTGAATCAAAGATTTCTCTGTTTTGCCAACGATGATGGTGAAGTAATACATTTCATAACCCGGCGCCGCCACACTTGGGTGATAACCTTTGTCGATGGCGATCACAGAGCCAGTGCGCACATGGTAAACCGGACCAAAGTCGTCTTCATGCTCGTATAGGAACTGCGCACCAAAGCCGAAATCTGGGTTAAAGCGGAATTGGTACACTTCTTCATAAAGGGTTTCTTTGCTGCCATCAGGCTTAACACGATCTTCATCGTGCTTGTGTGGTGGAAAGCCAGACCAACCACCTGCACCAACGGTGAATAGCTCACTCACCAATAAGCGACCACGTTTGTCTGCGTTGGATTGACCCAGCACGTGTTTGATTTTGCGGTGAGTTTTAGTCTCATCTGAACCGTACTGAACCATGTCTACGTTCTCTTCTCGAACACAGAAAGGCTCCAGTGACGCTTCAAACTTACCACCCGCAATCATAACGTCAGCCTTGTCGCTCACACATTGGATGGTCGCGCGGTAGCCAAGTGGTACGTAAACCGCTTCTGGGTTGCCGTCCCAAACTGATTTACGTTTACCAATGTTGTCGAACGTTTCACTTTCACCGTCTTTCGTCACGGTGATGCTGCAAGTGCCGCCAGCCAATACGATGACAGACTCATACCCTTCGATGACATGGTCAAAGGTTTCGTTCTGATTCAAGAACACTTGGTTGAAGTAACATAGCGGCGTTACTTCGTCGTTCGCACCAATAATTGGTTCATTCTTGTTATCAAATGGTGGAATGTGTTTTCCCATTTTTCTTTTCTCCTCACAGCTCGTAGTGAAACGAGGCTGCCCTATCCTTCTGAAAGTGGCTTAACAAAAAAGCCGGGCCACGATGGTGTGTACGCGCACTGTTTGGTTACCCTCAAGTGACATACCGGCCCGGGAGACCAAACGCGCAGCAATGTGGTGCCCGAAAGCACCAAACCGTGCTTAACTTCGCGTCTCAATAAAATCGAATAGTTGTTCCTTAGTTGGCATGGCTTCTGTGCAGCTATGACCGCTGACATTAATCGCCGCTGCTGCCGTGCCGTTGCGTACGCCTTCTTCTAACGAACCACCAGTAACTAGCGTCCAAATCAGACCGCCGGCGAATGAGTCACCAGAGCCAAATGGCTTATTGGCTTCGACTCGGAAAATGCCTTGCTCGAACTTATGACCCGTACGGTCGTACACTTTCGAACCATGCTCACCGGCTTTCACCACCACCACTTGGGTGTTCTCTGTTAAGAAGCGAGCCGCCGTTTGGTCATCATCGGTGTTACCCGGTGCAATGACGGTTTCCATCATGTCGAACTCTTCACGGTTACCGATCACGATGTCTGAAAGACCCGCGGCAATGCCGTAGTAAATCGAAGCATCGGTATCCGTGCGCCAAGAGTAAGGGCGGTAATCAACATCCAGCACCACTAAGGTATTGCTGCGGCGCGCGTGCTGCATCGCAATCAAAGTGGCTTCACGGCTTGGGCTTTCCGACAATGCCGTTCCCGTGACAACCAAAACTTTTGAGCTAGCGATGTAAGCGGGATCAATCTCTTCTGGCTTGATGGTCAAATCCGATGCGTTGTTACGATAGATAAGCACGGTGCAATCTTTTGGCTTCATCTCCGTGAATGCCACCGAGGTGCGCGAACCAGAGTCGTCGGTTCTCATGCCAGCAAGGTTGATACCTTGCTCCGTCATGTAACCTTTAACGTAACCACCGAATGCATCGTCAGCCACGCAGCCAATAAAGCCGACCTTACCGCCTAACTTGGCAATGCCCACCGCAATGTTCGCGGCTGAGCCACCAACGAATTTGTTGAAGCCAGAGATATCCGCCATGTCGGTTTTAGCTTCGCGAGCGTAGAGATCTACGCCCGCACGTCCTAAAACGATGGCATCCAATGGTCGATTTGTTTCAAGTGCAATGTTTGTCATCGTCTGTTCCTATTATTTGTATTCAACCCAAGCGGCGTTCTGGTCTGCCGATTCCACACACTTCTCGCATAAGCGCACGCCTTCGATACCTGCATCGATACCTGGGAACCAAATTTCAGACAGCGCTTGCTGGTCATCGCGGTCCGCCGCATCGAATGCCAACGCGAAACGGTGGTACAAGTTCGCCCATGACTCGAAGTAACCTTCTGCATGACCACCACCAACACGGTTAGAAGCCACACCCGGTGCATCTTGGTATAGGTAGCCCATGCCACGCTCTAGAATGCGTGGTGCTTCGCCTTGCACTTCAAAACGAAGTTGGTTTGGTTGCTCATCCCACCATTCGATGGACGCTTTCGAACCGACGATGCGGATTTTTTGTTGGTGCATCGAACCTGCATTCACTGCCGACGCCCAAAGCGTACCGACTGCGCCATCTTTGAATTGCATCATGATGTGAGCGTTATCTTCGAGCGGAGCACGTGACTTGATGAAGCTTTGACGCATGCAAGACAGACGGTCGATTTCAAGACCCGTCATCACTTCACACAGGTAGAAAGCGTGCGTACCCACATCACCCAGAACATAAGTTGGACCTGAGACTTCTGGGCTGACGCGCCATTTCAAACCTGGATCGTTTTTCTCGTATTCTTCGTTGTGGAAGCCGTGAGCAAACTGCATGTTCACCACACGAATCTCACCCAGATCACCACGCTTCACCATTTCACGCGCTTGCTGAACCATTGGGAAACCGCTGTAACCGTACATCACGCCAATCACGCGATTGCGCTCTGCTGCGATCTGTTTGAGCTCTTCTGCTTCTTCCGTCGTGAAGGTGATTGGTTTTTCACACACCACGTGCAAGTTAGCTTCCAGTGCTGCTTTACAAATTTCGTAGTGAGTTGAGTTTGGCGTTGCTACCGAAACAGCTTGAATGCCATCTTCGCGTTGCGCTTCCTTCTCAAACATCTCTTTGTAATTTGCGTAGCAACGGTCGCCATCGAGACCTAAGTTCTCACCAAAATCACGACAACGATCCGCGTCCAAATCGAATGCACCAGCAACCAATTTAAACAAACCATCGCGCTGCGCCGCATTACGGTGCGAGTAACCGATCTGACTGCCACGACCACCGCCGACCATTGCCCAACGGATTGGTTGCTCAAAATGACGTTCTTCATTAAACATGTTTGACTCCTTAATAGGCTCTTGCTCAAGAGCCTATAAATCGAATTATTGAAATCTGTTTTAAAGCTGGATGTTTTGATACATAAATCGGTTTGGGCTTAAACGCCGGCGCGTTGTGCTGCTCTGCCTTCTTCCCATGCAGCCACTTTCTCTGCGGTGTCGTCATTGCGTGTCACTTGAGGAAGTCCCACCTCCCACCAGCAATCACACTTAGACCAAGCCATTGGCGATACTGGGTCGATGTCGACCACAATCACGTAAGTACGGTCGGCTTCTTTAGCGCGTTGGAATGCTTCATCAAACTGGTCGATTGAGGTCAGCTTCTCGCTGATTGCGCCTTGCGCTTCGGCATGCTTAGCAAAGTCCACGCGAGCTACCTCGCCATCAGGACGGCGACAGTCTTCCAATAGGTTATTGAACGACTCGTTACCCGTATTGTTTTGCAGCTTGTTGATCACCGCGAAACCACCGTTATCGCATACCACGACAATCATCTTGTGACCCGTCAGCACTGACGAGTAGATGTCTGAGTTTTGAATCAGGTAAGAGCCATCGCCGACGAGCACAACCACATCGTTATCTGGGTTCGCAACTTTCGCGCCCCAGCCACCTGCGATTTCATAACCCATGCAAGAGAAGCCAAATTCAATGTCGAACTTACCAATTTGGTAGTTCTGCCAGTTCATCGCAAGCTCTGCTGGTAAGCCACCCGCTGCCGTAAGTACGGTGTCGCCCGGCTGCATAGATTTGTTGAGCTTGCCAATCACTTCTGCATAAGAAGACGTACCGTCGAGTAGGTCGCCTGGTTGAGGATGAGTACGACGATGCACCACGGCTTTCCATTCATCCGCTTGCGCTTTCGCCGTTGCCGCCCACTCGTCACTACTACGGAAATCGCCCAGTAGGTTAGACAGCTCAACTAAGCCACGTTTTGCGTCTGCTTTAACTGGAATAGCACGATGTTTAATGGCATCAAAACGTGCGGTATTGATGGTAACTAGCTTCATATCTGGGTTCTTGAACACCGACCAAGAGCCTGTCGTGAAGTCTTGTAAGCGAGTACCCACAGCCAACACCACATCCGCATGCGCTGCCATGTAGTTTGCAGAGTCTGAACCTGTCACGCCGATTGGACCTGCGTTTAGAGGATTGTCTTGCAGCATCGTGGCGCGACCAGCAATGGTCTCAACCACAGGGATGTTGTGTTTTTTCGCAAAGGCAGCCAACTCGTCCGTTGCTAGTGAGTAATGCACGCCACCGCCAGAGATAACCAAAGGTTGTTTCGCGCTAAGTAGCGCCGCTTTTGCATCCTCTAGATCTGCCACTTCTGGCTCTGGACGACGAATGCGGTGTACTTTTTCTTGGAAGAAGACTTCAGGGAAATCGTAAGCCACGCCCTGAATATCTTGTGGTAAGCCGATAAACGCTGGACCACAGGTTTCTGGGTCAAGCATGGTGTCAATTGCCTGAGGCAATGAGTGCATCAATTGCGTTGGCGAGATAATGCGATCCCAGTAACGTGTTAGTGGTTTGAACGCATCGTTACAAGTGATCGAAGGATCGTAGAAATTCTCTGGCTGTTGAAGTACAGGATCTGGCAGACGACTGACGTAAGCGTCTCCAGAAATCAAAAGCACTGGTAAACGGTTTGTGTGCGCGATACCTGCTGCGGTAACCATATTGGTTGCACCCGGACCAATTGAACTGGTCGCGATACCGATGCGACGACGTAAGTTCGCTTTGGCATACGCGATTGCCGCTGTTGCCATCGACTGCTCATTTTGACCACGCCAAGTCGGAATTTTGTCTTCGATATTTTTTAGCTGCTGTCCAAAGCACGTCACGTTACCGTGACCAAAGATGGCGAATGCTGCACCAAATAGCTGTTCTTTTTTACCATCAATTTCAATCATTTGTGCGGCTAGGTACTGAGCTAGCGCTTCTGCAACAGTTAGGCGTACAGTTTTCATTGTCTTCCCCGGTAGTATCAATCATTTTTGTAGCCACGTTGTCTCCGCGGCTTGATACAGGGGAGACGAATCTCCCCTTCCTTGCTTGTGCTCTTATAGGCCGTATTTCTTCGCGTAGCCTGTGATGTTCTCGTAAGCGGTTTTCGCGTACGTCAATGGGTGCGCTTTCGCTGGGTCTTGCTCTGCTTCAACCAGCAACCAGCCTTGGTAGTTGCGCTCCTTCAGTGCTGCGAATACGTCGTCGTAATCCACGTCACCGGTACCCGGAACAGTGAATACGCCATCAAGCACTGCGTTTAGGAATGATTTGTCTGCATCACGAGCGGCTTTCATTACTTCTAGGCGAAGGTCTTTAAAGTGCATGTGACCAATGCGGTGACCCCAACGTTTGATCATGGTCACTGGGTTACCACCACCGTAAGTGATGTGACCCGTATCTAGAGTCAGGTAAACCGCTTCGCCAGTGAATTCCATCATGATGTTGATGTCATCTTCCGTTTCACAGATGGTGCCGACGTGATGGTGGAAAGACAGTTTGATGTCGTGCTCGTTTAGAAGGTATTCCGCAACTTGAGTTAACTTCGCGCAGTAGGTTTTCCACTCGTCCATAGTAAGGATCACGCGTTGAGAAAGTGGCGTGTTGATGTCGCCGTGAACCGTGTTGCTCACTTCACCGAACACCATTGCTTTACAGCCAGCAGCCTTAAGCAATTTGATGTGCTCTTGCATCGCTGCGATTTCTTCTTCCGCAGTCAGCTTCATGAGATTGCCGCTGTACCAGCCAGAAGCGAGCACTAGGCCATGTTTTTCTAGTAGAGGGATTAGAACTTCTGGCTCACGTGGGTACTTAGTACCTAGCTCTGTACCAGTGAAACCAGCTTCTGCCATTTCACTTAGACACGTTTCCAATGGGATATCGCCGCCCAGTTCTGGCATGTCATCATTTGTCCAAGTCAGTGGGCTAATTCCATATTGCACGTTGCTCATTTTTATTCTCCGACAATGTTTCCGTTATTTAATAAATGTCGTGAAGTAAAAGCGTGGTTTTTATAGATGCTTTTCTTTCACCGATTTCGTTTCACTGGAAATTACATTAGCGAAAAAAACTTTAAATGAAAAATATTTTTCACAACATGAAATCGATGTCATCAAATTGTTAAATCATGAAAAAAGCCAATCACAGCAAGCCCTACAAGCAAACTTGCGCCAGATCTCATTTTATTTAAAACCTTTGTTTTCAACAACTTATACTGAAATTTAAAAATGAAAAATGTTTTTCATTTTTTGATTTGGGTAACACTTTAGGATAAAAAACGAACAGACACCTAGTCGAATAACAAAAGAGTAAATATGATAAACGCAACCGACAAATGAAAAATAATTTTCATACATCTAATAAACATTAAAAGTCGGCAATATAGATACCCAATACTCGTACCCTACAAAACAGAGTATTGGCCGCTACCCAACTTGATCTTATTCGATGGTTAAAGGAAAGCTTGGGGATCTAATAAAGGAAAAAACAATGGAAGCTACATCCAAGGCCGAAGCTCGAAAGCACAATATCGCCTACATCGTTAGGATTTGTTGTATCGCTGCGCTCGGAGGCATCTTATTAGGTTACGACACTGCTGTTATCTCTGGCGCAATTGGTCCAATCCGTGATTACTTCGGACTGTCACCAGCTCAAACTGGCTGGGCCGTATCCAGCGTAGTATTAGGTAGTATCATCGGTGCGGTCAGCGCAGGCTGGGCAGCCCTAAAATACGGTCGACGCAACACCCTCTTCATCGCCGCCATTCTCTTCATCATATCCGCCATTGGCTCTGCACTCGCTCAAACCTTCTCTTTCTATGTTGTTCTACGTATCGTCGGTGGCGTAGCTGTAGGTTTGGCTTGTGTGGTATCACCAATGTATATGTCAGAAGTCGCACCAAAAGACTTCCGAGGTCGTGCGGTGAGCATGTTCCAGCAATCGGCGGTTATCGGTCAAACGGGTGTGTTTTACGTCAACTACCTCATCGCAAAAGGCATGTCAGAGGCTTGGTTAGTGGATATGGGCTGGCGCTGGATGCTTGGCTCTGAAGTGATTCCTGCCGCGCTTTTCGCAATGTTGTTGTTCCTCATCCCAGAATCACCACGTTGGCTGGTTTTGAAAGGCAAAGTAGACGATGCCAAAGAGACGTTATCTCGTATCTCAAACCCGAAACACGCAGATCGTTTGATCAAAGAGATCCAAGAGTCGTTGAAAGAAACCGTCGGTGCGAAGAAGAACAAAGTCAGCCTGCGTTCGCCATTATTGTTCGCCATCTTAGTGATTGGTACGTTCGTTGCGGCGGCTCAACAGTTAACGGGCATCAACGTGATCATGTACTACACACCTGAGATCTTAAAACCGATCACTGGCTCAACAGAAAATGCGCTGTTCCAAACTACCTTTGTCGGCATTGTCTTTATCGGTGGTAACGCACTTGGTATGTACCTGATTGATAAAGTAGGTCGTCTACCATTAATGAAATACGGCACCTTTGGTTGTGCATTTGGTATGTTCGTGGTCGGCTATGTGCTTTACCAACAAACCGAAGGCTACGCAGCACTGTTCGCATTGTGTTTGTACGTAGTGTCTTACGCGACATCATGGGGTTGTGCATGTTGGACCATGATTTCAGAAATATTCCCGAACAGCATTCGCTCTCGTGCCATGGCCATCGCCGTCGGCGCACAATGGTTTACAGGCTTCATCGTGACGCAATCTTTCCCAATGCTAAACGAAAACCCTTACCTAAAAGAGCAATTCAATGGTGCATTTAGCTTCTGGCTATTCGGCGTCTTGTCACTCATCTGTATGGTCATCGTTGTTAAGTATGTGCCTGAAACGAAAGGCGTCAGCTTAGAGAAAATGGAAGAAGCGATGGCGAAAAAACTGGGTAAAAAGTATCTGGAAGTGCGACTGAAGCACGTGCATAAGATAACTTAATGTTTTACAAAGGGAACAGGTGATCGCACTTGTTCCCTTTTTGCTTTGGAGGCAAAACTCATGCTCGATAAAATGGCGTTCTTTGTCTATGTGATCCGCTCTGGGTCTATCTCCTCCGCAGCACGAAAATTCAACATTTCGGTCTCCGCAGGAAGCCGTTGGCTGCAAGAACTGGAGCAACACTTCGGTACGACCTTATGTCGCCGATCGAATCGGTTATTGGAAGCCACTCAAGCGGGGCAAACCTTATACGAAGAGTTTTCTCCTTTGGTCGATAGCGCAGAGCGCATCAGTCGCAAGTTAGAAGACTTCCAAGACAGCGAAAAAGGTCACATCAACATCGCGTGCACGCCCGTCTATGCCAATCACTATCTGATGGATAAAATCGCCGAGTATTCCAAACTCAACCCAAAGGTGACCTTCAACATCAACGTCACTCCTTGGGCATTGGATCACGCCAGTACTTGTGACCTAATGATCAGTGCCAATGCCAGCTTCCAAGGCTACCGTGAAAAAGATTTATTATTGGTGAAACGCGAGCTGATGCAGTGCCCGTTTATCGTCGTGGCTTCGCCGCAATACCTAGAAAAATATGGCTTGCCCACGCACCCAGAAGCACTACGAGACCACGCTTGCTTAATTGCAACCACACTGACGGGCAGCAATGATTGGATCTTCCGCCAAGGTGTGGAAAACATGGTACTCAAAGTGCCAAAAACAATCGAGGTGAACGACAGCGACCTATTACTAAGTGGATCCTTAAAAGGAGCTGGTGTCGCCTACTTGCCGCAGTTCGTCACCGAAAAAGCAGTCGAGAAAGGCGAGTTGGTACCACTATTGGAAGAGTATGAGACCAGTATTTGGAGTTTGAATCTGTATTACCATTCACCCAAAACTGCATCTCCAGTGGCAATAAAGTTCAAAGAGTTCTTATTGGAAAAGCCTTGTTAAGTCGGATTGGAGTTAAAACAATAAAGTGCTCACGCCATCGAAAGTCAGCTTGGCGCCTGAAAGAAACAAGAACAAGTAACAGAGCTGATAGATTCTTTCCTGACTGACGCGATGCAAAAGATACACACCCATCTTAACGCCAACAGGCGCGAGTGGAATCAACACCAACGCAGTCATTAAGTTGGTCGAATCAAACTCGCCAAGCCAAATGTAAGGTACGAGTTTCGCTACATTCACTATGCCGAACAACAGTGCCATGGTCGCTATTAGGTTGATTTTAGGCAGTTTCAACGGCAGTAAATAGATACTCGCTGGGCCTCCACCAGCATGAATTGCGGTACTGGAAAAACCGCTCAGAGTACTCCAAGCCCAAGCGCCTAACTTCCCCGATTGAGATGGAGTTTCACCACTTAGCCAATACTGAAAACAGAACAGCAAAGACAGCACGCCAACGGTGATCTTCAACCCCGACTCTGGGGTGATACTCAAAAAGAACCCCGCTAATACCACGCCAAGCAAAGCCCCCGGCAACATAGTTTTGAGTACTCGACCATCGGCATTTCGATAATGATGACGCACCGCAAATGCGTCCATCACCAATAGAATCGGCAATAAAATCGCTGCGGCTTGTGTTGGCGGTATCACCAGCGCCATCATAGGAACAGCCAAAATGCCCAGCGCTCCACCGAGCCCACCTTTACCAATGCCATAAATTAGCACCGCAGGAATCGCCAAAAGATAGAACCAAGGATCGCTGAGCATCATTACTGCCTTTTCATCATCTAGTTTCGAATCACGCCACAATCTGAGCGAGATAATCGCGACTGCGTTTTAAATCACGCGAAACCTGACTCACGTCTGCGGTGCCGTGCTCATGCTCGACCACGATCCAACCTTGATAGTCGGCTGCTTTAAGTGCACTCATCACTTGTTGCAGCTTGATATCGCCATCCCCTAAGGGAGTGATCAATCCTTTACTATAGGCGTCAACCCATTCCAACTTATCACGGATAGCTAGTCTCAATTTGTCCGTCGAGATATCTTTAACATGAATATGCTCGATGCGTGATCCGTACTGACGAATGATCCCTAGCGGGTCCATCCCATCTAAAAACACATGCCCGATATCGATGCATAATCCCAGTTTGGTCCCGGGAATCTGACTCATGACAAAATCGATCTCATCTTTATAACTGATGTAGCCGCCAATGCCCGGATGAAGCAAACAGCGCAAACCATATTGGCTTGCCACGCGAATAATTCGCTCAAGGTTAACAATCATGGTCCGTTTATTTTCCATATTCAGACGCGGTGCAGTGACGCTTTGTCCGATATAGCCATAACGTTCCGTATGAATGCCTTCCATGATCAGTAAATTCTTTACGCCCAGCGAATCTAAACGCTGACAGACGGTGTCGACTTCTTCCAAAATGGCAGACATGTTTGCAGAGTCGCAAAATGGCACTTGTACCTTGCCAGCGCACACCTGCAGTCCACGTACACGAAACGCACTTTTCACCAGTTCAGGATCTTCAGGGAAGAAACCATCCGGTCCCAATTCAATACCACGAAAGCCACTGTCACTTGCATCCATTAACACCTTTCCCCAGCTTGGATTGGTCGCATGAGATGCCTCTTCCACTCCCCAGCAACATGGGGCGCAAGCAATACGATCAAGCATGTGTTTTTCTCCTAAGTTGATTTCTTTTCACCTTAAGATTGGTAGGGGTAAAAGTTCGTGATTTGCGCCTCGTTTGTACTTTGCATTTTCGCAAAGCGGCTTTGAATTCCTGGCTATATCGCGACCACATCGCACTCCCTACACTGGTTATGACAGAATGATTACGGAGTAAACAGCGGTATGGAACGAATCTTTATTGTGGCGGCAAAGCGCACCCCAATTGGCAGCTTTAATGGCTCATTAGCGTCATTGTCTAGTGTTGAACTGGGCGCTCATGCCATCAAGGCAGCCTTGGAACAAGTGGACATTGCCCCAGAACAAATCGATGAAGTGATTGTTGGCAACGTACTTACTGGAGGCGTAGGCATGGGACCGGGTCGCCAAGCCGCAATGAAGGCAGGCATTCCAGAATCCGTTCCGGCTTACACACTCAATATGATTTGTGGCAGTGGGATGAAAGTCATCATGGACGGTGCAAGCCATATTCGAGCGGGCGACGCAGAACTAGTGCTTACTTGTGGTATGGAGAGTATGTCCAACGCACCATACATCTCTACCGGTCAGATTCGTCGCGGTTATCGCATGGGTCATCAACTCCAAGAAGACAGCATCATCAAAGATGGTTTGACAGATGCCTTCCACAATTACCACATGGGTGTTACGGCAGAAAACATCGCCAAGCAATTCCAAATCAGCCGAGAAGACCAAGATGCCTTTGCCTTACAAAGCCAACGTAAAGCGATCAGCGCGATAGAAAATGGTCATTTTGAAGCAGAAATTGCACCAATTACGATAGTGGATCGCAAGCGCCAATTCGAAGTAAAGAACGATGAATATCCGAAAGCCGACAGCACCTTTGAAGGTCTACTAGCACTGCGTCCTGCATTCGATAAAGAAGGCAGTGTTACCGCAGGCAATGCATCCGGTATTAATGATGGTGCATCCGCAATTTTGCTCGCTTCAGAAAGTGCCGTAAAACGCCATAACCTCAAACCAATAGCTGAACTCATCGAATACGGACAAGGTGCTATCGCCCCAGAGGTGATGGGCTTAGGTCCGGTGTCTGCGATTGCTAATACCTTAGCCAAAGCCGAAATGGCGATTGAAGATATCGACGTTTTTGAGCTTAACGAAGCCTTTGCTGCGCAAGCACTTGGCGTAGTTCGTTCCCTTACCGAGCAACACAATATCGATGAAGCGTGGCTGCTAGAACGCAGTAACTTAAGTGGCGGAGCCATTGCACTTGGTCACCCAATCGGCGCATCAGGTAACCGCATTGTAACCACCTTGGTTTATCAACTGCAGCGCACTCGCCGTGATTACGGTTTGGCATCACTGTGCATCGGCGGTGGCATGGGCACGGCGTTAATTTTGAAACGTTGTTAGAAGGAGCCTCTCATGAACACGAAAAACATGAAAAAAGCAGCCACTACAGAGCAAATTGAAAGCCTATTGCACGACGGCATGACCATCATGATTGGCGGCTTTATGGCAACAGGCGCACCAGAACGTTTAATTGACTTGTTGATCAAAAAAGACATCAAAAACATTACCTTAATCAGCACAGACACAGGCTCACCGGGTCGAGGTTCTAGTCGACTTATCGCGGAAAAACGCGTGAAGAAACTGTATGCCTCGCACATCGGCACTAACCCCGAAACGGGCAAGCAAATGAATGAAGGCACACTTGAAGTGGAGCTTGTTCCTCAAGGTACATTGGCAGAGCGCATTCGCAGTGCTGGCGCAGGTTTGGGTGGCGTACTAACACCAACAGGACTTGGCACCATCGTCGCAGAGAACAAACGCGTGATTGAAGTTGACGGCAAACAGTATCTCTTGGAAATGCCACTGAAGGCCGATTTAGCACTGATTCGTGGATCTAAAGTTGACCGTCGTGGCAACGTTTTCTATAGCAAAACCACTCAGAACTTTAATCCTTTAATGGCAACTGCGGCGGAAATCGTGGTGGTGGAACCAGAGCAGATTGTGGAATTGGGCGATATTGAGCCTGAAGCCGTGCATACCCCAAGTTTGTACGTCGATTACATCTTAGTGGAGGACAACTAATGACTGCACAATTAGATAAAGAAGTCGTTCGCCGCCGCATTGCATGGCGCGTTGCTCAAGAGATGAGAGATGGCGACATCGTTAACCTTGGTATAGGCTTGCCAACGCTGGT
The DNA here is from genome assembly GCF_023716605.1 of Vibrio sp. SCSIO 43155. Taxonomy (NCBI): domain Bacteria; kingdom Pseudomonadati; phylum Pseudomonadota; class Gammaproteobacteria; order Vibrionales; family Vibrionaceae; genus Vibrio; species Vibrio sp. SCSIO 43155. The sequence goes on from NZ_CP071853.1 coordinate 2,053,465, forward strand.
TGCCAATGAAGTAGACAAAGACGTCGAGCTATTACTGCAAGCGGAAAATGGCTTAATTGGCATTGATAAGCTGGCATCTGAGGCAGAAATCGACCCTGATCTGGTCAATGCCGGCGGACAAAACATCACCGCTATAGCAGGCTCTTGCTACTTTAATAGCGCGGACTCTTTTGCCATCATTCGCGGTGGTCACGTGGATTCAACCGTGCTCGGAGCACTGCAAGTGGATGAACGTGGCAATCTTGCCAACTGGATCATTCCGGGCAAAATGGTGCCTGGAATGGGCGGCGCAATGGATCTTGTGGTCGGCGCAAAGAAAGTCATTGTCGCCATGGAACACACGGTGAAAGGCAATCCAAAACTGCTTAAGCATTGCACTTTACCGCTGACCGCTGTGGGTCAGGTAGATTTGATTGTCACTGAAATGGGCGTGTTCAAAATCACCGATAAAGGCATGATGTTAACCGAACTCGCACCGGAGTTTTCCGTTGAAGAGGTACAAGCGGCGACGGAGGCTCAACTGATTGTATCACCTAGCCTTATTCCCATGCCGGCACCAAACTAATCCAAAAATCAAGAGGAGCACTATGCTCCTCTTTTCATACTTTGATCGTACTTCAAGTTTCTGTCAGGTTTTTCTGAAACACGCTATTTGCCCTTAAATTTTCGAAAATCGATGCGTAGAATCCCGCTCAGTTACGCATATGGTTGAGTTGTACATAGGGTAAAAACCAATGAGATTGTTGTCTGGATTCTCAGCAAAAGAGTGGCTGTTGACCGCCGTGGTACTCGGAGGGTTAACCATAGCCACAGTCCATTATTCTAACCAACGTACTTCTTCTGCCCGTAGTGCTGCAATCCAAGTTCTGTTCGCTGACATGCAGTATTACGTCTCGCTCCTACACAACAATGCAAAAGCGTTTAAGCAGGACCGAGGCGCAAACCAGTGCGTCCTGACAGCTCTTGGCTATCAAGATTTTTACAACGGTTATCCAGAGACTCAGAGTGAGTGTGGTGAGCAAGTTGGATTTTTCGACAATCTGACCATCACTGATGAGATGAAACAAGCAGACTTGGTCTTTATCGAAAACAATCGTTATTCAATTGTCGGTTACGGCAGTGACGAATCACCAGAGGCACTGATGGCAAATCAGTGTTACGCCTACTATCGAATGGACAGCAAAGGCGTTGATGGACACAGCTTTAGAATTGACACCACTGGCTGTTAATGAAGATCAAAAAAGGGAGCACTGTGCTCCCTCTTTCCTACCAATGATAAGACTTAACTTAATGTCACTTCTTCCAATGGGAAGTGCTTGCTCGGCTCAACGAACTCTTGTTGTGCTGCGATGGTTTGCAGTTCCCATTCGCCCGCTTGGTAAGTCGCATTAAGTACGCCGTAACACGCGTCGTGGCAGTGTTGGAAGGCTTGTTTTGGCGTCCAACCTTTCAGCAAGCCAGCGGTAAAAATCGCCGAGATCAAATCACCTGCACCGACGGGTGCTTTAGCAAATTCAAAATGAGGGCGCTTCGCTAAATAAGTGCCTTCTTGCGCCGCAAGTAACATATTGAAGCTATCGTCAGACAAACAGTAAAGGTGTTTCACCAACACCACTTTAGGGCCTTTTGCTAGTGCACGCTGACAAGCGTTGATCGCATCATCCAGCGTATGAATTTCCATCTCTGCAAATTGGCTTAACTCGAACTGGTTAGGCACGATCACATCTGCCATTGGCATCAGACGGTTTAACAAGTTTTCTGCAATACCCGGCGCCACAATACAGCCTTTATCTGGCGCGCCCATCACTGGGTCACACACATAAAGTGCGTCTGGGTTTGCTTGTTTTACTTTGGAGACGGTTTCTTCGACTGCCAGACATTGCTCAGCACTGCCTTGATAGCCAGTCAGAACGGCTTGGCACTTCTCTAGCGCACCAATGTTGCCAAGACCACGAACCAGTTCGCTAATGTCATCAGCCGAGAACGCACGCCCCGTCCAGCCTTCTTGGTACTGGGTGTGGTTAGAGAATTGAACCGTGTGAATAGGCCACACTTCAAAGCCCATGCGTTGCATTGGGAAAACGGCACTGCTGTTACCAGCGTGACCAAAAGAAACATGAGATTGTATAGAGAGGATACCTTGCATAGTACCAGACCTCTTCTTGTTGTTATCAATAGTTCAAAGACAGCGGCGAGCGCCAGATTTGCGAAACCAGTAGTGTATCCGACAAACCAAGATTCTATAACTCAATTCTAGCCTTCTTCGCTGGAATCGCTTGGAGAGCTGGTTTTCAGTACCATTTTCTTAATTTCCATTTTGTCTTTATTGAGCGCAATTTCGAGGGTGTCCCCTTCCCTTATCCCGAGCTCAGTCAGGATCACGCTTGGAATGACTACGACGGTATCGTCACCGATTTTAACAGGTTGGCTAATCATCTTTCGTCCCCCAATTGTCGAAAATGAGTTTTCACGTTATGAGTGGTGTTGTGTCCTCAACTTACCTAGTGTTTCAAATCAAAAGGTTATGGATAAAAGCAAAAGAGCCCTCCACACCGCGTATGGGAAGGCTCGATTGAAAAAACTTAGTTCACGAGAGGTTCGTGTTTGGAAGCGATCAGACCGTACGCACTCCAACCTAGGAAGGTAACGATAGAGCCCCACATCATGGCTTCGTAGCCAGAACCGTACAACGCATAGAAGCTGTACAGAGAACCAATCAGAGCGATGATGTTCGTTGTCTTCATCTCGCGCTCAGGCACGTGCGCCACTTGCTGCATGATGAAGATTGCGCCCATACATAGAATGTAAGGAATGACGTTCGTCACTACCGCCAGATTAACCAGCGCTTCAAATTGCTCGTTCAATGTTGGCGAGATAGTCATTAAAGAAAGCACCGATTGGATAACCGTGATAGCCACCATGCCTTTGATTGGTGTACCGCGTTTATCAACTTGTGAGAACAGTTTCGGGAAGAAACCTGCATCTGAAGATGATTTGAATACTGACGCGATAGTGAACTGCCAACCCAGTAGTGAACCTGCACAAGCAAGAACTGCCATGCCTGCAACCACTTTACCAGCCGTAGAACCTAGCATCACTGTCCATACTGTTGAGAATGGCGCTGTAGATGCAGCAAGCTCAGAGTTCGCTACGATACCAGAACAGATGTTGGTTGAAACAATGTAAACCACTGCCGCAATCAGCGTACCGCCCAATACTGCGATTGGTACGTTCTTCTCTGGGTTTTCTACCGCTTCTGAGTTCGCACAAGCCGATTCAAGACCTAGGAATGCCCAAAGTGTCATCGCGATCGACGCACTTACCGCTTCACCAAATGGTAGGTGGTGTGGGTTCCACGCTTCTACGTACATGGTTGGGCTAAAGTAGAACCAACCAACGATACCCAAAGAACATACAGGAAGGATAACGCCCCAGACTGTAAACGAGCCGATTTGACCAGTAATCTTCGCACCACCAAAGTTAGCGAAGGTACAAATCCAAAGGATAGCGATGGTGTACAGACAGGTCTCTACTGGCGACAAGGTCACTTCAAAAAACGCAGATCCATAGCCAACACAGGTTATCGCAATCGCGATGTTGGCGATCAACAATGACAAGCCGTAGGTCCAACCCGCCATAAACGCACCCGATTTACCAAACGCGTACGACGCATAACCGTTCATACCACCGTCACGTTTACTAAAGCGACCACACTTTGCAAATACATAGGCAAGAGCCAATGAACCCGCCGCAGTAATCAGCCAAGATAGAATCGAAATCGTGCCCACTTGCGCCAGCTTACTTGGCAGCATAATGATGCCCGAGCCAGCCATGTTAATGAATGTCAGAATGGTTAGCTGCACCACCGACATTTTTTTGGTTTCAGTACTCATAAATTATTCTCCACGAATAAACGGTTCGCACCGCGACAACCAAGTCACGATGCGAACGGGGTAGATTAATCTTTAAGGGCGTAGCAATGGGCGGTGGTGCGACCATTGACGTCTTCTAGGTACACACCTTGAATCTCTGGTGCGAAGCCTGGGAATCGGTTGATGCCTTCTTCTAGAGATAAGAAGTAATCGACCACTTGTTGAGTCCAGATTTCGCCCGTGATCACACAGATAATGCCTGGAGGGTAAGGAAGCGCACCTTCTGCTGCGACACGACCTACCGCTTCTTTCAGAGGTAAGTAATCACACTCGCCGCGGAAGTATTTGCGTGTTGCCACATCTGGTTTGTGCACCATAGTTGGGAAGTATTCGCTACGGAACATCGCTTTTTGTAGCTGTTTCACGTTCAGCTCTTTGTACATGTCATGCATTTCCTGACATAGCTGACGGATGGTGTAACCGCGGTAGCGTTCTTTGTTCGCTTCGTAAACACGAGGAAGCACGATGTTTAGCGGCGCATCATCACGAATGAATTTCTCGAAGCGGTTAATTTGCGCCACAAGATGACGGATCTTACCCATGTCCTCTGCTGGAGTGAGAAGGAACAAGATAGAGTTCAAGTCACACTTCTCAGGGATGATGCCATTCTCACGTAGGAAGTTAGCCAATAACGTTGCAGGAATACCAAAGTCTGCGTAGCTACCATCTTCAGCAATACCGGCTGTAGTGAGTAGCAATTTACATGGGTCAACGAAGTACTGACCTTCGCCGTAGCCTTCAAATTTATGCCAGCTTGCGTCTGGCTCGAACATGAAGAACTTCTTATTGGTTGCGATAAGATCGGTGTCGTAACTGCCCCATGGTTGACCATCCACTTGGTCAGGAATGAACGGACGAATCAGCTCACAACTTTTCAGGATTTCTTTACGTGCTTCGATACCAGTCTTAACCGCATCACGCCATAGGCGTAGACCCGCTTCACCATCGTGGATCTTCGCGTTCACATCCAATGCTGAGAACAGCGCGTAGAATGGTGAAGTTGACGCGTGCATCATAAACGCGTTGTTGAAGCGTTTGTGGTTACAGTAGCGAGCCTGACCTTTGATATGGTGGTCTTTTTTGTGGATTTGCGAGGTTTGAGAGAAGCCTGCTTGTTGCTTGTGAACAGACTGAGTCACAATCACACCCGCATCTTCTGGTTTCAGATCCAGTAGCAGTGGAGAACAGTCTTTCATCATAGGAATGAACTGCTCGTAGCCCACCCATGCCGAGTCGAATAGGATGTAGTCACATAGATGACCAATCTTATCCATCACGTAACGTGCGTTGTAGATGGTACCGTCGTAAGTACCCAATTGGATGATCGCAAGACGGAATGGACGTTCATCACGAGCACGCTCTGGTGACACTTTCGCGATTTGAGCACGGATGTATTCTTCATCAAAGCAGTGCTCATCCATACCACCGATAAAACCCCAAGGGTTACGTGCCGTTTCTAGGTAAACTGGCATACCGCCCGCTTGGATCAATGCACCGTGGTGGTTTGATTTGTGGTTGTTACGGTCAAACATCACCAAGTCACCTTCGGTCACTAACGCGTTACAAACCACTTTGTTTGAAGCCGAAGTGCCGTTAAGTACGAAGTAGGTTTTGTCTGAGTTGAACACTTTTGCTGCGTGTGCTTGAGCTTGGTGAGCAGAACCTTCGTGGATCAGCAAGTCACCTAAATCAACGTCCGCGTTACACAAATCACTACGGAATAGGTTTTCACCAAAGAAATCGTAGAACTGTTTACCTGCTGGGTGTTTTTTGAAGAACTGACCGCCTTGGTGTCCTGGACAGTCGAATGCAGAGTTGCCCATTTCCACGTAGTGAGTCAATTGTTTGAAGAAAGGTGGAAGTAGGCGACATTCGTATTTGGTGACAGCCTCATTGATTTGGCGACCGTAGTATTCGATTGACTGTCTTTCCAAATCGATAACGCCGGTTAACCATACGTAATCTTCTGCTGAAACTGGGTTTTCATCTGTGACCAAGAAAACCGGAATGCCATAACCCGTTTCAGAAATAATTTTGTGTAGACCAGCCTTAATATCTGCAGAAGTAATAATTGCAGCGCCAACGTCAGTTAATTCGACGTGCTCTAGTGGTTTTAAAGTTCGGTTAAATTGCTCATCCAAAGATTCAGATAATAAACTGAAGTCTTCTGGCATGTAATTACTAACACCGATAATTAAACGTTTCATTTGAAATATCTCTTATTTGTTCTGTAAAGACGACAAGCACAGATATTACAAACGAAATTAATATTTAAAATTCAAAAAACAAATTTCGTGATTATTAGTTCATAATTAAAACTCTTATTTTCTCGAAATAAAATTTCGCGATCTTTATCACTTTCCTTTCGATAAACCAATGATATTAGATTTTGGCTTAAATTGAATTTAGGTGAAGAATTATGTGACCTCACCAGTTATTATTAAAAAAGGAATCAAAAGAAAATAAAATTTTGCGATTTTCATCACTCTATATTTAATCACTTTGATTTAATAGATTAAATACAAACAATTATTACGCTTATATTTAACAATTTATAAACTATAACAAAAAGCCATCAACATTTCTGCTGATGGCTTTTTACTTTATTGTTTTACTTTGGTGGTTTTACTTTGATAGCAGCGAGAGCCAGTTTAATCAAACAAATGACTATCGAGCCTCACGCCATTATTCGACCACAATTGATACCGTTTCACCGCGATTCCAGACGAGTACATGGTGTGCTTACAGTCCATACATTCCACAAAGTACAGACCACTCATGCCAGCCATAACATGTAACCTTCGACTGTCACAGCGCTTACAAGACAAGCGCTGCACCTTACTGTTTACATCCACACGACGGGCGAAGTTCAGCGTTTCATGCGAGCTTAGAGCCTCAACAGCGCTGTCTTTAAACGGGTGCTCACTGAGCAAGTGGTTGATGGCATAATCATACACCGGAGGAATCGATGTTTTGCCATTCTCTATATTGGTTATCTTAGCAACGGAAACTCCCAACAAAGATGCAAATTCCACTTTGCTGTATTCCAAGATAAACCTTGAAGAGATGAACTTATCTGCACTAATGATTCTCAACATACACAAATCTCTAATAGACATAAAAAGAGCGTGAGTTTGCCCCTTTATGTTGAAAAGGATAATAACAGGTTGCTTCTTACTGTATTTATACGCAGAGTGTGCGCTATTTTATTTTTGGGTATATTGCGCTCAATTAAGTTAAAGATCAATAGAGATAATAGAAAACCGAAAATAGAAATTAAGATTTAGTAATATAAAACTTAATAGCTAATATTAGTTAAAGTAATGAATCTAGATAGATCAACACAAATTAAGCTAACAAATTATTTTCATAGCCATTTTATTGGCTAATCAATAATATTGGATTGGAGCTTAATTCGTGTATTTCCAACAAGGGGGGATTTCCCTCTATTTGTCGATTTATATAACGATAGGTGATTAAGTGATGGATTTCTGTTGAAAAATTGCATAAAGATCACTCACCTCTTTATACCTAAGAGATGCTTGGGTATATGCACTTGGTGGAATTTCTTATAACACGGGCAATAAAAAAGCCTCACGAATGAGGCTTGTTGAGATTCTGTGGCTGTAAGAAGTTCTGAGTAAAGTCGAGCACTTCTTTTGATGGTTGCTTGGGTGGAGAAGCAAACTCTTGCTGTGGTGGAACCTCAGCATCAAAGTTCAGCTCTGGTGCGCCATCAAGCAAACTTTCTTCTTCATGATGTTCTTCACTCAGCAACTCATTGAGTTCATCTTGATCTGGGAAGTAAGGTTCACGTTTGTAGACCTTGTTTAACGCACGAATGATAGAGTGCTTTTTGACAAAACCAGATGCAAGCTTCCTCTGCAGCGGTTTAGCGATAGATTGCAGCCCCACTACAACATCCACGCCGATGTTGCTTGCGACTTCATCACGAACGACACGTGCTGGCTCATAGCCCATGTTCGCGGATAAAAACAGCCAAATATAAGCAATCGCATTGCCTGTTTTACCGGTATCTTTCCACGCTTCTCCCGCGTGAAACATTGCCTCTGCGCTGCCACTCTCCGCCGCTCTTTCAAGCCAATAACACGCTTTCACCATGCTTTTATCTGTGCCAGTGCCTCTTAGATAACACAAACCCACTTGGATTTTACCTTCAGCACTGTCTTGCTCGGCAGCTTTCATAAACCAGAACAAAGCATCAGCACTACGCCCTGCCGTATTCTCCGGTGATAACTGCCATTCTCCCATATACAACATGGCAGGAATACAACCCTCATCTGCTGCCATTTCGATGAGTTGATGCCCTTTGGGAATATTCTTCTCGGTACCACGTCCAGACAAAAGTGCCTTACCCGTTGCAAATTTCGCGTCGATATCACCTTCCATACCGGCAATCGCAGTACGCCAAAAATTCGCTTGCTCTCTTAAGATAACATCTTCACGCATTCGCTCAGCCAAACGCACCACACCATACATACCTGTGACGTTATCCAGTTTGGCAGCTTTGTCGTACCAATACAGAGCGCGCTTGAGATTGTCTCGCTCTGATTCTTTCGCTAAATAGAGAATTGTCGGAATATGACCGGTCTCCGCCTTAAACTCACGCTCTTTACGTTCTTGTTCGCGCGCTTTTTGCATCGCCTTGCGATACGCCACTTCACGCGCTTTCCTCTCTGCCTCTAGACGTTGCTTACGCATCGACAACGAGATCATCCAAACAAATATCAGGATGAGTGAAAGGCCAGTTGCTGTAATAGCAATGCCCATACTACTCATAAACCGCCTCTTTTTAGGTCAGTGCTCACCGAGACTTTCCGCGCTTGGGAAAATCTGCAAAATTCTAACTCGGGGTATAATTGCGCCATCTTTGGCATACTCCGCTCTATTATATAACGACCATGTAGGTAAAATCTGAAGTTTACTGGTCGAGTATGGCGAATTTTTATTCGATATCACCGCAACTTATTTTTAATTAAAAAATAACACCCCTAATTTTATAGAAATGAGTCACAGTTTTGGGGCTTAGACATTCTCCGCCCCTATCATCCCCCCTTTCTCCTCCTATAAAAATTTACATCTTTAGGCTGTGCTGAATATCTCACTATGAGACCGTTTTATTATTTAATTTGTGAACAAAATCTACTGTGACAGAAAATTTTTACTTGTAAAAAACTTAACTGCCTGCTCTCACATTTTGCTGATAGTTCAGTGTATTAGCATCTTGTTGAACATTTCCTTTTCGGCATTTTGCCAATCTATTATCAATTCAATAACAATGGATTTGTAAACGTGGACAATAAAACATTTAAATTATCAGCGATTGCTAAAACCGTACTGCCGCTCCTTTCTGTGGCAGTCATCAGCGGTTGTGGCAGTGATAGCACAAGCGATGACACAACGAACCCTGGCTCTGGTCTACACCCTGCGGGAGAGAACGAAGTTGTCATCTATTACAAACGCGATGTCGCAGCTGCATCATCAGCAAGCGATTACGAAGGTTGGGGTCTACACCTTTGGAATGGCGAAGGCTGTACAAGTACCGATCTTGAAGAAATGGGGCTCCCAGAGGGCGGTACGGACTGGGGGTCACCTCGCCCATTCGACGGCATCAGTGACACTTACGGTGCTTACTACGTTCTGAAAGTGAACCCAGACGCATCTGACCCACACAACTGTATGAACTTCATCCTACACAAAGGCGATGAGAAGGCATTCGGCAGTGCAAACTCAAAAGTTGAGCTGACTAAGCTAGGTGAATCGAAAGGTTTGTTCGGCTTCCACGGCAGCAGCGAGCTTTACTACGAACCAATTGAAGAACGTCCTGTCGAAATTGACGGTCAAAAAGCGCATTGGCTAGATGCTAATACCATCGCTTGGGAAGCGGCGGCGAATGCAGACTCAATGAAGCTTTACTACAGCTTGACTAACGACATCAAGATGGATGAAGACAAGCAAATCACTGGTGGTACAGCAGTTGAGCTGACGAAAGCAGGCGAATTGTCTGAAGCACTGAAAAAACGTTTCCGTCACCTTTCTAGCCTACAAGCAGCAGGTATCGATGTTGATGCTGACGTACTTCACACCATTCTAAAATCGCAAATCGTCATGGTGGCTTACAACGCAGATGGCGATGTTATTTCTGCAACTGAAGTACAAAAACCAGGCGTACTTGATGCCGTATTTGCTAACAAAGATGCAGGTAACGCAATCGGTCAGGAACTTGGCGCAATTGTTGATGGCAACGCAGCAACATTCAAGCTTTGGGCACCAACAGCGCAAGACGTTGACCTGATCATCTACGATGCAGATTTGAAAGAACAAGCAACCGTTGCGATGACAGAAGATCCAGCTACAGGTATCTGGGCATCAGAAGCGCAAAGCGACGTATTAAACAAATACTACCGTTACCAAGTTAAGGTTTACCACCCAACAACAGGCGTTGTAGAAACCCGCCTTGTTACTGACCCATACTCGCTAAGCTTGTCTCAAAACTCTCTGTACTCACAAGTTGTAGACCTAGACAGCGATAGCTTGAAACCTCAAGGTTGGAATGATTACAAACGTCCTGAACTTGCTAAAGACGAAGACCACGTACTGTACGAGTCGCACCTACGTGATTTCAGCTTTAGCGATACCAAAGGGACCAAAGCATACAATGGTAAGTACCTTGCTCTGACAGAAGCGGATCGTGAATCGGTTTCACACCTTCAAGCTTTGAAAGACGCAGGTCTCACTACGCTTCACATTCTGCCAGCATTCGATATCGCTACCGTCGATGAAAACGAAGCAAACCGCGTGGATATTACTGACACGGTTGGCAAACTCTGTGACATTAAACCAGCCGCTTCTGTTTGTGGTACAGAAAACGAAAGTAAAGTTATTGAAGATGTCCTAAACAGCTACGATCCAACAACGGGTTCAGCTCAGGCTCTGATGAATGACCTACGTATGCTAGACAGCTTCAACTGGGGCTATGACCCATTCCATTACACAGTGCCTGAAGGCAGCTACGCGACCGATCCTAATGGTTCTAAGCGTATTGTTGAATTCCGTGAAATGGTTCAAGCAACACACAAAATGAAGCTAAAACTTATCATGGACGTGGTGTACAACCACACTAACGCATCTGGCGTAAATGATAAGTCAGTTCTGGATAAGATTGTCCCTGGATACTACCACCGCTTGAACGTAAACACGGGTGGCGTAGAGAACTCAACTTGTTGTGATAACACAGCAACAGAGAACCTAATGATGGGTAAACTGATGGTTGACTCATTGTTAGTATGGGCAGACGACTACAAAGTGGATGGTTTCCGTTTTGACTTGATGGGTCACCAGCCAAAAGACGTGATGGTTTACGCGCTAGAGCAAGTACGTAAAGTTGACCCTAACACACTATTCTACGGCGAAGGTTGGGACTTTGGTGAAGTGGCACAAAACGCTCGCTTCGACCAAGCAACGCAAGTCAACATGGCTGGCACAGAGATCGGTACTTTCTCGGACCGTCTACGTGATGCAGTTCGTGGCGGCAGCCCATTCGATGGCGGTAAAGACTCTGAAGGTAACCACCCACTTCGCTTCAACCAAGGTTTTGGTAACGCGGCATACGCTAACGAAGAAACGAAGACAGATGCTGATTCAGTAAACGGTCGTCTACACAACCAAGATCTTGTTCGCCTAGGTATGGCGGGTAACTTGGCTGAATTCGTTCTTCTTGATTACAAGGGCGACACTAAACTTGGTAAGAACGTAGACTACAACGGTGCACCTGCGGGCTACACTAAGATGCCATCAGAGAACATCTCTTACGTATCTAAGCACGATAACCAAACGCTTTGGGACAACAACGCTTACAAGATTGCTACAGGCACCCCTTCTGCTGAACGCGCTCGTATGCAAAACGTGTCTCTATCTACGGTAATGTTGGGGCAAGGTATTCCATTCATTCACATGGGTTCTGAGCTGCTACGTTCGAAATCGATGCAGCGTGACTCTTACGATTCTGGTGACTGGTTCAACCGTGTGTTCTTCAACGGTACGGACAACAACTGGAACGTCGGACTACCTCGTCAAGATAAAGATGGCGCAAACTGGGAGCTTATCCAGAAGATCGTTGGTGACAGTTCTGCGAAACCAAGTGCTGAAGATATCGAGCTAACTAAGAAGCAATTCCTAGAACTACTGAAAATCCGCAGCTCTAGCGAACTGTTCCGCTTAGATACTGCACAAGAAGTAATGAACCGCGTCGATTTCCGTAACGTAGGCAAAGACCAAGTAGAAGGCTTGATCGTTATGTCTATCGATGACGGTAAATCAGCAGGTAAAGACCTAGACACCAACTACGATGCCGTTGTGGCAGTGGTGAACTCAACGTCTAAAGAGCAATCTTTCACAGTGAAAGGTGCAACAGGTTTCGAACTGCATGAGATTCAGAAGAACTCAGCAGACGACATCGTAAAAGGTGCAAGCTTCGCGGGTGAGACGTTCACAGTTCCTGCGCTAACAACAGCGGTATTTGTACAGCCTCAGGGCGGTGCACAAGGCGACGGTCTACCGGTTAACAAGGACAACAAAGACGTATCAAGCATTCCTCCTTACGGTGAAAACAAGGTATTCGTTCGTGGCAGCATGAATGGTTGGAACCCTGTATCAGATTGGACAATGCCTTTCATTGGCAATGGCATCTACTCGATGACAGGTGTGCTTGAAGCTGGTGATCACGCGTTTAAATTTGGTGGAGAAACTTGGTCTACGGTAAACGTCGGTTGTAATTATGCGGAACAAGCTTCTGACTCACTAGACCTAGGCAAAGAAGGTGATTGTAAACTATCGGTAGCTGAAACTGGCAAGTACACATTTACTCTCAACGCAGCACACGTTCAAGATGACAGTGTAGAAAAACCAGTAATTTCAGTAACGAAAGCAGCAGATGCGCCAACGTTTGGTGACACGTCACTGTTCTTACGCGGCACTATCACCACTTGGGATACGCCAGCTGAAGACTCTAGCGCTAAATTCTCTTACGTAGCCGCTGATGTTTACTCACTAGACATCGCTCTAGCAGCAGGCAGCTACGAAATGAAGATCGCAAGCGCAGACTGGGCTGATGCGACCAACTTTGGTGGTGACGGCAGCGTGGAGCTAGGTAAAGCGGTCACCATGAATGCCGGTGGCGGTAGCAAAAACCTTAAAATTACGATTGCTGAAGCAGGAAACTACAACTTCCACTTCAATGCGGCAGACAAGGCGGCACCAATCGTAACGGTAACTAAGAAGTAAAACAGTAGGCGCAATCATGTGCTAGCTTGGGGAGGGTAACACCTCCCCTTTTTTGTGCCTGTTTTCCGCAACGACGAAAACCACAAACCTCCACAGCTCATCGCTCCTAAACACAGCGAGAGTTAGTGTGGCAACTGCCACAACCTCGCCACGTTTTCTGCCAAATTGGCTAGGTTTGTATCCGCTTCTTCCATCGCTTCAGGCAAGCTCATGGCGCGTGGCACACACACGAATACCACATCAATGCCATATTCGTAGACTGCTTGGAAGTTATCACCTGTACAGCCTGCTAGGGCAATCACTGGCAAACCATATTCTTTCACCACTTTCGCCACACCCATTGGTGTTTTGCCATGCACGGTTTGATGGTCAATACGACCTTCACCAGTAAAGACAATATCAGCGTCTGCTACGTGCTCTGCGAGCTTTACGGTGTCTAGCACAATCTCGATACCCGGTTTCAGTCGTGCTGGGAGGTAACCAAGCAACGCCGCGCCCATACCACCGGCTGCACCTGCGCCTTTTTGAGTCAGAACGTGCTTGCCCGTCACTTGCTCTGTCAGTTCGCCGAATTTGTTGAGAGCGGAATCTAATAGCTCAACATCTGCTGACGTTGCGCCCTTTTGCGGACCAAAAATTGCTGATGCGCCTTTCTCTCCACACAGTGGGTTATCAACATCACACGCCACCAGCACCTCACAATCAGCTAAGCGAGCGTCGAGACCAGACACGTCAATGCTTGCTAGCTCAACCAAACCACCACCATTGAGGGTGATTTCACGACCAGAACGGTCTAAGAACTTCACCCCTAATGCCGCCAGCATACCCGTACCGCCGTCATTGGTTGCGCTACCTCCTAAGCCGATGATCAAGCGTTGAATACCGCGATCAAGCGCATTCGAAATTAACTGACCGGTACCAAAGCTGCTGGTGTTTTTCGGGTCACGAAAATCACTTGGCACAAGATGTAAACCACTTGCCTCTGCCATCTCAATCACTGCGGTTTCGCCGTCCCCCAGAATACCGTAAAACGCCTTCACATCATTACCGAGCGGACCTTTTACGGTCACGAAAACCTGCTCCCCCTCAGTCGCATCAATCAAAGATTGAACTGTACCTTCACCGCCGTCAGCAACAGGTACCGTGACAAACTCTACGTCTTGCCAAACACGAGACAAACCCACCTTGATCGCCTCACTCACTTGTTTAGCGGTCAAGCTCTCTTTAAACGAATCTGGGGCAATCACAACTTTCATTTCATTCTCCTGAAAACAGCGCGCTGCGAGGAACAAGTCGCAACTCATCAATGTAGCTATTCTCACTCAAAAACTCGGCGCATTCTTTAGGCAAACAACCAAATCACACTGAGCTTATTTATTTATATCTTGTGCACTTGCACAATAAATCAACTTAACTTATTGAGATGACTGGCAATATAAAGCTCAACCAACCCCGTAAAATCATGCGTTGAAATGCCCGTCACTTCACTGATTTTATCTAGACGGTACCTCAATGTATTTCTATGAATAAACAATGCATTAGCGCAATCATTAGCGTTGCCATTGGCATGAAAATACGCCTCTAAGGTTTTCACTAACTGCCCAGATTTGTCTGCTGAAGCAAGAGAAGTCATCGCCTGAGCGAGTTGTTCACCTTGCCAAGAGTCGGCTAACGGGGCGAGTAACACAGGTATGCGATACTCAGAGAAGCTCAATGTGGTTTGTTCTGGATGAGAACGACGACCGACCGCAAGCACCTGCTTGGCACTTTGGTAGGAAAGAGGGAGTTGTTTTGCGCCATCAAAATATTGCCCAATCGCAAGGCGAACATCGTCAATCTGATTCGCAGTTAATCGGCGCTGAATGCGCTCAAGTACACTTTGGTCGCTGTTCGAGGTAGAGGAAGAACGCAAAGGCTTCAGAACGACAATTTCGTTCATCGACATGATCGCCACCAGCGGTTTATCTTCAGAACGATACAGTACGTCCACCACTTCACGTACCTTGCTCAAACTAACAGGAGCATTATCTGCAATAAGCTCAATCACCACGGCAACTCTTTGTGTTACTAAATCGATGCAAAGACGCTGAGCCCAATCGCGCAGATCTGAATCATTGAGTTGTTGGTTTAACCATGCTGATACAAACTCTTCTTGGTGGCGACGATCCCATTGCAACTGCTCCACCAGCGAAGCTTGCTCAATGGTCAGTTCCGCTGTCACCTTAACTAACTGAGCAAACGCTCGGATTTGCTCAGGTTTGCCAGTGACGCCCACCACACCAACCACTTCACCTTTAAAGTGCAGCAGCATATTGATGCCCGGTTTCACGCCTTGCAGGGATTGGCAACTTTGCTCATCCAACTCCAGCGAATCACCGTGGTTGAGCGCTAGCACCGCCCCATCGTGCTTTTGACCAATGCGCTCAGCTTCACCACTGCCAATAATAGTGCCTGCCGCGTTCATCACATTGATGTTGTGTCCAATGATCGACATAGTGCGATCGACGATTTGCTGCGCGAGTGTGTGGTCGAGAATCACCATTTCTGTTCCTAAAATCTCAACGATTGAGGCGTCAATAAATCACACTTTGTCTTCTATCGCCATGATATTGAACTGGAATCAACGCCAAAGTGAAATATCACCCAATTATACCCAAGTGACTTCAAGATGCAGGATTCAGAGCGTTGTCATTGATTCGAGAGTAAGGAAAACAACGCAGTGTAATAGCTAGCTCTTTCCAAGTTGTTTGACGCAGCCATTTATTTGACTAAAAAAGCGAGTCAAAGACACGCTCCCAAAGGGCACTCTTTGCAAATATAAGGGTCTTGGCTTGTATACTTTGTTGCCGATTCTTGATTTAGAATGACTAGATCTTTAAATCGGCGCCGCGTCTGCAAACCAAGTCATTCTCGCTGAACCTAGCATCTCGAGGTTGCTTGGGTATAACCTTAAATTATTTATGGCTATTAAGCCAAAAAGTCAGCCATCACTGCTTATACTTATAGTCGAGCCACCCAAGTTTTTGTACTTGGCGCGACTTGAACCGACAACCAAACAGTGACCGGAGGGAGACTATGGAACTGCGGAACAAGGCGGGCGACATTGCCAAAATTGCTGACAACCTCACCTTGAAAGAAATAACCGAAATGGGCTACACCGTCGATCTATGCGATGAAGCCTTTGATCCAGGCGAACATTGGAAAGCAGAAGGACAAACGCAAGGTATGGGCGAATACCCTGAAGAATAATCTATAGAACCTTTTAGCCGAGTGAATCATCGCTCGGCTTATTCATCATCAATTTGTTCATACACCACTTCCCCGCGCAGCACTGTCATGAGGACACGCGCTTGTGCTATGTCTTGTGCTTTCAATTGGGTAATATCTTGATCCAATACGGCAAAGTCTGCCGATTTCCCAACATCTATTGAGCCAATGTCCTTCTCTAAACCCAAGCTGTAAGCCGGATGAATTGTATATGCATCAATCGCAGCGGTAACGTTTGGCAAGCCAGTATCTCCCATCACCAAACTGTTGGATATGCCAACCAATGGGTTCAAATCATGCACATTCCAATCACTGCTTAGCGTCACGTTAGCTTTAGTATTATAAAGCGCGCGCAGGTTCATTAAGGCTCTAGTCCGCTTAGCGCCTAAGAAGGCTTCTGCCCATTGATGTTCGTGATACGCCACATAATCGGAACCGACTTGAAAGTCTGCCGTAACGTCCAACTTGGCAAACCTTGGTACATCTTTGCTGTTCACCAGTTCCACATGCGTCAAAGTATAACGACGCTGGTTACCTTGGCTGCGCATTGTTTCAATCGCATTGAGTGATTCGCGAATGCCACCATCTCCGATAGCATGAATGTGCGCGCTGTAACCGAGTTTATCGAGCTTGTTTAGCCATTCAGGCATCACTTTTGGTGAGATGTAATTCAACCCATATGGTGAATCAGGCAAGTAAGTATCAAGATAAGGTGCAAGGGTTTTTGCGGTACCATTTATAAAGATGCCATCGCTGTACATTTTGACTTGGTTTACCAGTAACAAGCGAGAGGTGTCGTCGGACTGAATGCGTTTCAAATACGTCAGTTGAGAGTCCATGCTGTCGGTCGGATAGATCCATGGTCGTAAAGAAACACGAGCGGTCAAATCGCCTCGTTTTTCGCTCTCTTTCCATACTTCATACCAACCTCGCTTCCAGTACATTCGTCCATCACCAATTGTGGTAATGCCGTAGAGCGCAGCTTCTTCTAATCCGGTCAACAAGCCTTGGTAGCTCACCGCAAACTGCGCACTCATGCTGTTCCAAGCCAGCTCCATCACTAAATCACCCGCGTTATCGAGCAAGATGCCATTCAACTCGCCTGTATCCGGCTCTTTGAGAATGCGACCGCCTTGCGGATCGGACGTAGTTTTATCAATGTTCGCCGCTTTCAGCGCAGCCGAGTTAACCCACATCGAGTGAGAGGTTTGCTCCATTAACACCACAGGCGTATCAGGAAACACCTCATCGATCACTTCGAGAGGTGTGCGTTGGTTTTCTTCCGACAAAGTAGCATCAAGCGTAAAACCGTAGCCCATCAACCACTCGCCATCTTGGACAAACTCTTTGCAGTCTTGCAGTTGTGGGATTTGCTCATCCAACAAAACGCCAGCTTGCAACAAGCACGTACCGCCTGCTTCGGAAGCCGCCTCAAACACATGGTTGTGGTTATCGACAAAGCCCGGTAACAAATAGGTATCGCTTAAATCCACCACTTCCGTGCCATCACCAACCCACGCTTGTGCCTTGGCTTTATCGCCAATAAAAGCAATCCGCCCGTCACGCACGGCGACAGCATCGGCTTGCGGATGACCATAAATACCAGCGTTGATGTACACCATGTCTGCCGTTTGCTCAGCAGCATTCGCCCATGCGCTAAATGCAGACAGCAACACAGCACCAAGAATCCGTCTATGAGGAGTTAACATGACACCTTCCGTTGTATTCGCTAACACATTGAGTATATGCAAACTGGTTTAGTTTGCTGTCGGTACAGGTTAGGCGTCATTATTTCTGTGCGCTTGCTTGGATTTCCTCTACAAACAGACGCACCTCTTCTAGATAGTTGCCATTCGCACAGCCCCAGTCACTCACTTCGATAAATTCACGCGTTAACTGACCATTTTCATCATGAATGACGTTTTGGCGAAACAAGTTCCAATTTGCCGTCTGTTTTGGATTGTTGGCATCCACATAACGCTCACCATAGCTTTCGATTAACTGGTTGTAGGCATTCTGACGCTGTTCTGCGTTTGCCGATTCACTCAGTATCACAGCGCAGTTTTTTTCGATGACCTGAACTCGGTCATTGGTTGGCAGCGTCGTTGAGCATCCTGCTAATGTTAGACCCATTAGACCCATTGTTATTCTTGTTTTCATTATTGTTTTCCTTACCTTTAGCACCACCGCGAAAGACCGAATTTTATAAACTGCGCTCCACGATTTCTAATCAAAAACGAAAAAACTTTGTGACTGACGTCTGCACATGTAAAAAGTGCGGTAAATTACTGTTTACAAGCCATAAAGAAGACAAATGGATTTCGCATTCCTTTCTGCTATTTAGACGTGCCATAATCAACGACGATAAAAACCTCAATAAAGCAAACATTTGAAGGATCAAAATGACTGCAACGGAATACCTAAACGACCTCAACCAACGTTACCTCGCTATCCATCGCACCAAAGAAGACTTCTTTTGGGAAACCTACATGGGCATCAGCGACGACCACGATGGTTCGACAAAAGCACAAACCGCTTGGACCAATTTCTTGAGCAACGCCGAACAAATCTCAGCCATCAAAGCGCAACTTGAATCGGCTGAAGCGATCGCTGATCCACAAGAGAAACAGCAAACGCAAATTGGTTTACAAGGATGGTTGGCAACATTTGAATCTCATGCGATTGAAGGCGAACAAGCTCAAGCCCAAAAGAATGCTCTGATTGCATTTGAAGCCGAGTTGTTCGAGAAAAAGCAAAATCACGTCCTGACGTTTACCAATGAAAACGGTGAACAAACCGAGGGCTCTTTGCCTGTATTGTCTTCGACCATTCGCGCCAATAATCACGAAGAAGTGCGTCAATCAGCACATCAAACGCTACTCGACCTTGAGCAATGGTTGCTGCAAAACGGCTTTATTGAGCTGATCAAACTGCGTAATCAATTCGCACGTTCTTTGGGCTACGAAACCTTCTTTGACTACTCAGTGAAGAAGACGGAAAAGATGAGCTCTGAGCAACTGTTCAGCATCTTAGATGACTTTGAACTGCGCACGCGCGATGCCCACCTAAGCAGCTTGGCAAACCTTGCAGAGCAGAAAGGTCAAAGCGCACTGACTGGCTACAACTTTGTGTACTCGTTCGCCGGTGACGTCATGCGTGACTTAGACCCGTACGTGCCGTTCTCAAAGTCGCTACGTCGCTGGGTAGAATCATTCGGTCGCCTAAATATCGAATACTCAGACGCAGAGCTAACGCTAGACCTGCTTGATCGTAAAGGCAAATACCCGAACGGTTTTTGTCATGGTCCTATCCCATCGTTCTACAATCAAGGCGAATGGGTTGCCGCGCAGATAAACTTCACCAGTAACGCGAAGCCAGACCAAGTGGGCAGCGGCTATGATGGCATCAATACTCTGTTCCACGAAGGGGGGCACGCTGCGCATTTCGCTAACGTGAAGATGAACGCGCCTTGTTTCTCTCAAGAGTTCGCACCAACTTCCATGGCATACGCAGAAACTCAATCCATGTTCTGTGACAGCCTGCTGACCGATGCCGATTGGCTAAAACAATACGCGTTGGACGCAGAAGGTAACCCAGTACCGGATGAGATCATCCAAGCGATGATCAATAGCCGTCAGCCATTCAAAGCGTACGAAGAGCGCAGCATTTTGGTCGTGCCGTATTTTGAACGCGCACTTTACCAATTAAGCGATGAAGAACTGACGCCAGAACGCATCACAAAGCTGGCACGCGATTGCGAAAAGCAAATCCTTGGTTTGGAGTGCAGCCCACGCCCATTGATGGCGATTCCACACCTTCTGTCTGATGAAGCAGCGTGTGCCTACCACGGTTACTTGCTAGCACATATGGCGGTTTACCAGACTCGCGCTTACTTCCTCGATAAGTTTGGCTACCTGACTGACAACCCAGAGATTGGTCCACTACTGGCGAAACATTATTGGCATGCGGGTAACCACCTATCGCACAACGAGACTATTGTTAGTCTCACGGGTGAAGGCTTTAACGCTAAGTATCTGGCAGACATGTGTAACCTATCCCCAGAACAAGCATGGGAAGTTCAGCAGCAGAAGATTGCTTCGCTGCAAACTCGTGAACGTGCTCCGGTAGCGTCTTTAAATGCCAGCATCAAAGTGGTGGATGGCAGCAAAGAGCTTGCAAGCAATACGATCTCAGACGAGCAGATGTGCGAGCAGTTTGAGCACTACATCGAAGAGACTTACGGTCGATAAGCGAAACCAAGAGCTGGGGGGTATACTCCTAGCTCTTTTTCTATCAGGGAAGCAACCATGTACCAAGATATCCTGAATTTCTGGTTTGAAGAACTGGAACCAAAAGACTGGTTTGTGAGTAATGCAGACGTCGATAAACAGATCGAAACGCGCTTTCTCACCACCTTAGAGCAAGCCGCTCAATCTGAATTGTTTGACTGGCGAGAGACGGCACAAGGTCGCCTCGCAGAGATCATCGTGCTCGACCAATTCTCTCGCAATGTTTATCGCAACACGCCCAAAGCGTTCGCTCAAGATGCCCTCGCACTTGCCTTGGCACAAGAGACGATTCGTTTAGGGTTGGACCAAGAATTGACCGACGTTGAACGCAGCTTTTTGTATATGCCATTTATGCACAGTGAGTCTAAGCGGATTCATGAAGAGGCAGAGAAGCTGTTCAAAGCTCTGGGGCGAGAATCTAACTACGAATTCGAACTAAAGCATAAGGTGATCATTGATCGCTTTGGTCGCTACCCACACCGCAATGCGATTTTGGACCGTGATAGCACCGCAGAAGAAGTGGAATTCTTACAGCAGCCTGGTTCCAGTTTTTAAACACAGCTAGCACAAAATTGAAGCAGGATTATCAATTTATATTTGATAATAAATCAATCATTGTGCTGTTTATCATTTGGTGATTCGCGACTAATCTTTACCTCGTCAACACGATACATCACGATCAACAGAGGATTTCCACCATGGCTAAATTGACCATCGTCGCTAACATCATTGCCAAAGCAGACCAAGTAGAATTGGTAAAAGCTGAGCTACTGAAACTGATTGATGTCACTCGTGCCGAGGAAGGTTGCATCAACTACGACCTTCACCAAGATAACGAAAACCCAGCGCATTTCACCTTCTACGAAAACTGGGAATCACGCGAACTATGGCGCAAGCACATGGACAACGCGCACCTAGCACAATACATGAAAGCAACAGAAGGCGCGGTAGACACCTTCACTCTAAACGAGATGTCGCACATCGCTTAACGCCTTGTACTACGCAGCACGCACTAGAAAGCCAGCAACCATCACCTTGCTGGCTTTTTGTTTTTCTTTCGCTTGTTCTCTTTTCCCTCCTTTCCGAGCGATTCAAAGCAAGCTTATGAAAACATGAGCAAGATCTGATTATCTCCCCCCTAAGACTGGCAAGATTTAAAGCTACTCACCCTCTGCTGTATCAAAAGGTTTTGCATGAAGTTAGACGCCGTATTGTGGGATTACGATGGCACCCTAGTAAATTCTGTTCCGAAAAATATCGACATCACCAAAGCGATATTGTCCGTTGTAGCGCCGCACCTGACCGGGGATAACTTACCGAAATACCTACGCAGTGAAGCGGATTATCATCATGCCAATCACGCAGCGAAAAACTGGCAAGAACTGTACGTAAACTACTATGGTATGTCCCAAGACGAAATGCTAATAGCTGGCACCATGTGGGCAGAGCACCAAGAACAAAACCAAACACCAGTGGATCTATTCAATGGCATTGCCAATGTGGTGAATGCGTTCGCGCACCTGCCACACGGAGTCTGCTCTCAGAACTCGCAATCCAACATTCGCAACGTACTTCGCGCCAACCAAATCAATACACCGTTTAAAGCCGTCGTGGGCTACGATGACGTGTCCAATGGACATCAGAAGCCGGATCCTTTTGGTGGCGTCAAATGCATTGAATCCATCTTTGGGCACACGGATAAACAGTTGCTGATGTACATTGGTGACCACGAAGCGGACACGCTTTTTGCACGCAATATCGAGCAACATTTAGGTAGCAACTGCAAAGTGATTGCCGTAGCAGCAGCGTACAGTGGCGCTCAACCGCAGCACTGGAACGCCCAGCCAGATTATGTGGCACATCAAGTAGACGACTTAATCGACATCATTGGTAAGTACGCTTAGCCTCAACATGCACAACACTGAAAACCCGAAAACCATCTCGACGACAGAAAGCCTTTTGCTCTCTTAAGGCTTTGTGTATCGTACTTGCCTTACGTCGCTTATTTAGCACGTAGACGATTTAAAATGACCCACTCCAATATTAAGGTAACGCAATGATCACATGGCCTTGTTTACTTAAACTCGATGGTGACGATGAACTGGTGTATTTAGCTTCACCAAAGCAGCTAAATGCAGAATGCCAAGCCTTGATTTGGGGTCAGGATGACATAGTGATTGATACGCAAGGTCATTGCTTTGCATTGAAAACCAGTGCCAACAACACGGTGGAATTGGACCTTTTGCCACAAACATTGAATGTGCAGCAAGTGACAGAGCTGATTCAAAAGCACGAATTTAGCAAAGCACAACGTTGCATCATCAAAATCCATTTTGTGTCGGTCCAGCAAGCGATTGAAGCGTTGGCTGATTAACAATTACGCCCTTGTTTTTATGCTGAGATAAAAACATAAGCACATGAATTTCGATACTTTCTCATTTTGAGACTCATAATCACTAAAAACAGCGGAGTGATTCTTGCTACCTCAATCTTTTGGCTTTGAGGAAAATGACATGCAAGACAAAGTTCGCCAACTGGATGCGCAGCAAACCACCTCATTTGACACGGAATACATCGATAAAGGCATGTTTGAAGTACTAACCAAACAACTCAACATGCTCTATCCTACCCAGCAACCTTTTCACCTACTCGATGTAGGTGGCGGGAATGGAATGTATGCAGATAAGATTTTGAATCATTATCCCAATGCTCAAGTCACGCTCATCGAGCCAGAAGCGTCACTCATCGCCAAAAACCGTCCCAACCCAAACAAACATCTGGTCTGCCACCTTTTCCAAGATGCTGCGCTTGAAAGCAGTTTTGATATCATCCAGTTCAACTGGGTCTTGCATCACTTTGTTACCGACACCTATCAGTCCACCAAGCAAGTACAGCAAGAGGCTCTTCATTGTGCCTACCGGCATTTAACCCCAGGAGGGCTGATTGTCATGTTTGAAAACTTCTACGAAGGGCTTTTAGTGAACAATTTACTCAGTTCACTGATTTATCGATCTACCTCATCCAAGCTACTAGCACCGCTCACTCAACGACTAGGTGCGAACACTGCGGGCGTTGGTGTCTGCTTCCATAGTCGTACTACTTGGCACGATATGATCATTGAAGCGGGCTTTAAAACCGTCTTGCACGTTCCCTTCTATGCCTTTGGCAATTTGAGTAGTCTCAAGATCAAAGCGTTGCATTTGCGAAAACAAAATGTGGGATTATTGATTGGTAAAAAGTAGCTAATCCGCTATTAAAATTTGTTAATCTGGCACGATGAAACGTGTGAATAGTGAAGCCGCTTATGAACAAGGTCGTATTGGTATTTGGTGGATTGGGGAGCGCCAAATCGTCTGTGGTAGGTTTGTATAAGAACCTTCTGCACACCTTAAGTTCTCGCTTTGATGTCGTCGCCATTGACCCTGCAGTTCAACATCCCAAGTCCTGTGCATCGCAGTTCCAATTCCCTTACTCCGCTCGCTACGCCGATCTTGATGCGTTTTTACAAGCTCATTCACACACTGACGTTGCTGCCACCTTCATTCTAACGCCGGTTAGCACACATCTTTCCATCATTGAACAAGTGAGTAATGCCCTCGACATTCAAAGCCTGTTGTTTGTGGTTGAGAAACCGTCCTTCTCTTTAGCTGAAATCGACACAGGCTTTAACCAAGTCATCCCTGAGCTTAAACGTCGCGGAGCACAGTTTTACTTTATTGATACCGCTTTGGTTTCCCCTTCGTTGGAAGCACTCTTTGCCGATTCATCTATCGCGCTACCTGGCTCTGCCCCGCGGAAGATCATCGCGATTGCAGCCGACAACCCTATCGACAATGATGAAGCGATCCAAGACTTTCGTTTTGAAAACCGAATTGAATTACTCAACGCGAGAAAGCTACTTAACTTAGCCACCAGCGGCGGCGGAGGTTATGGCTTTGATATGGGCATCCATGCGATTGCTGGGCTAGTTCGCTACCTGCATAAATCCGGCATAGGAGACTCGCAAGTTGAACTAAAACAGATCCGTGCCGAACGTATTAACGAATCGCAATTGGAGTACACACAAGGCGCTGAAACCCATCTCTATATCGAAGGCGAACTCACACCTCCGGAGGGCAATATTGAAGTCGTGATTGAGGCAGGAAAAGCGGGGGATATTTGGGACAGACGGTTGGAACTGCACTACACAGACCGCGTCATCGCAATTGGCTTTGGCACACTCAAGCATCCTCCTTATCTTTGGGAGAGAAGCCCCAATGGCATCAAGAGCACCACATTTGATGTTTCTGGCTCAGGTTATACAATGCACTTTAACGACATCCTATGCGCGCTTGGTTTTGACGCAGAGCCTTTGCTCTCACAACAAGAAAGCGAAGCCTTGATGTCACAATCGATGAACTTGCTGCGCTGCGTATTTGACGCCATCGGCGATACCCATCAAGTTCGCGAACGAAACATTACCGTGGTTGATAAACACATACCCAAATACCTATCGGAAGCAGAGCTAGAGATTAGGAAAGAGCTCAGTCAATACCTCAACAGTTTGATTCATTAAATGGGCAACGAGTCAGTATTTCTGGCTCAATTCAATTAAGTGATATAGTTTCTATTCATACCCTTCAATTTATAAGTTGAATGATAGGAATATCATGATAAATCTATCTCACTTAATCAAAAATGATATGAACCTGCTGATTTGTCTGTACGTTTTACTGCAAGAACGCAGCGTGAGCAGAACCGCAGAAAAGCTATTCTTATCTCAATCGGCCGTCAGTAAACAACTTACTAAATTGCGCCAGGAGTTTGATGACCCCTTATTCGAGCGAGAATCCAAAGGTTTATTGCCGACCCCAAAAGCGTTGGCATTGGAGAGCAAACTGCAACAAATCCTGATGCAAATTGATCAGCTTCGTGAACCAGAAGAATTTGACCCAGAACGCTCGACTCGCGTTTTTAGTATCGATCTTATCGAAACCGCTTACTCCACAATTTACCCACGTTTTCTGCCTCAGGCGTTATCCAGTGCACCGAACATCACCATCAAAAGTGCCGATTGGAGCCACAGCAGTATTACTCGATTACAAAGGCGAGAAATCGATTTTGGTGTCGGTATTTTTGAGTTTGATGATCGTTCGAAAACCCATGTCGACACCATCCCTGACACACTGAATTACGCGGAACTGATGCGCGATACTTCGGCATGTATATTGAGAAAAGGACACCCTGCATTAGAGGAAGAATGGAACCTTGATGCGTTCTTAAAGTACCGCCATATACAAGTCATCACAGGAGGCGTGTCTAGTTGGCTACTGCACGAGGTGCTCGACACAAAACGACTGCGCATTGATAACGCCGTCAACATGTCCGATATTTCCAGCGCGGTAAAACTATGTGAAAAAAGCGACTTGGTACTGACCTACCCCTACAAAAGCATCCGCGAGTTCGAAGGTAAATCAGACATTGTGATCAAGCCGCTCCCGATAGAGATGGAGCCCGGTGGGTTCTTTCTACTTTGGAACAAGCAACTCGACAACGACCCAAGCCATAAATGGTTAAGAGAGCTAATCGTCAGTCAGTCTTACGCTTAATCTCAGAGCCTGTTACCAAAGTAGAAAATGCAAAGCTATGAATTGATGTACTTTAGATGAACATTCAAGCGCCAAAAGTAGAGTGCTTGCAAAGCGATAACAGAGAATGTCGAAAGTAATTCAATAATAAAATAATGTTGATCGCCAAAATCAAAAGATACGATAGCCATCCCAACAAGCACAGATAAAGCGACAAACCTAAAAGACAAAGGGATAGATAAAGCGATAGAGCGAAGAATGTAGGTTTTACCATCTCTATTGTTCGTTCTATACGTGACACCTACCCCCAAAATTGACACAACTAAGATACCGATAGCCTCGGTTATCATAGCTTCATTGCTTGCATACGGTGCCAAGATCATCAAGTACGGGGTTACCGTATAAAAGATTAAGAATATTAAAGCGTATTTAATCCAATCACTGTCTGGCACTTTGTTGTCTCTTAGCTCCTCAGACAGCTTTGATGTTTTCCAAATGTACAAATCCTTATTCCTTTTATATGTGAGCTCAGATTAAAGGCTCCCCTAAAACCCAACTACCAACGTTCAAACACAACTAGTTAATATCAATAAAAACAGATAACTAGCAGCAACTTCGGTCTGAAGTTTACCTCACAAAACCATTCACAATCGATATAAAACAATCCAAAAAGCAAAGGAATTTATAAGATAACCGTTTGATAAGCTCGCGGAATACATTTGTTTATTCTTCTCCTTACCCATCAATAACAAAATATTATCATAATAAAAATTATTGATAATTTCATGTAATCAGAAATTCTCCATATACTCACCTCCATCGAAACGAAACACGAATTAATCATCACAGTTTTTGGAGCAGAATTATGAAAATGAATCACGTAGGCATCATGGTTGGCGATATGGACAAAGCAGTAGAGTTCTACACTAAAGCGCTTGGTCTTCGCATTGTAATGAACAACACAAAAGTTATCGAAGAGCGCGAATCAGCAATCGGTCGTATGTGTATCGCCGTATTCGGTGAAGGCTTCAAAGGCTTCAACATCGCTCACCTAGTGACGTCTGACGGTATCGGTGTTGAGCTGTTTGAAATGAAAGAGCGTCAAGAGCGTCACGAAGTAGACTTCTCTCGCCTAGGCATCTTCCACTTCTGTCTACAAGTAGCGAAAGAGCAGTTCCCACAAACAATCAAACGTATTGAAGAGTTTGGTGGTAAAGCTCGCATGGACATCATGCGCTACCACCCAGAAGACGACAGCAAACAAGCTCAAATGATCTACATGGAAGACCCGTTTGGTAACTTGTTCGAGCTTTACTCACACACTTACGAAGAGACTTACGCGTCTGATTACGAATAATTAAACGTCTAAGAAAGAAAAAGGACTGGCACTAAGCCAGTCTTTTTTTAATAACATCAGTTTATTAAGCTCAACCAATCTATATTTCTTCTTTTTTAACTCCCACGTTAATATTGCTAGCACATAAAGATTCCCGATATTCGCTTTCTATTTCCCGATATTGCTATTGTTAAAATAACGCTTAGATGAGAATACCTCCCATTAAGGAGTCATCTATGCATCTAACGGACAAGATGAGCGTCACTCAAGCACTCATCTCATTATTAAAAACGGAAAAAAAACGCATCACTTATACCGGTGTTAGCGCTGTGTTGTGTGTGTTCGCAGAACTCGCCACTTGGATTTGCTTATACACCGCATTGAGCAAGTACCTAAATACCCAAAGTCTCTATTTCTACTTAGCCCTTATGACCATTGCAGTCTGTGTGCGCTATTTTTTCTATACGATTTCGGTATGGCAGGCGCACCTTGCGGCTTATCAAATTATTCAGACCATTAGGCAGAAGCTCGTTCGTGCTCTGTCCGAAATGCCAACCGCTAAACTGATGCAATACCATCGTGGAGATATAGAAAAACGACTCAGCGACGATTGTCAGAGCCTTGAACCTCTTATTGCTCATCATACGACCGATATTATTACTGGTACTTTACTTCCGTTTGTTTTGCTTGGTTTTATGGTCAGCATCGACTGGCAACTAGGCTTAATCGCATTAAGTCCTCTCCCCCTCGCTGTAATTGCCCAAACAGTCATGATGCGTGGCTTTTCAGATAGACAAAAAAAGTACAATCAAGTCGTTGCGAATATGCACAAAGCGCAACTAGAGTTTTTGCGTAGCATCGGCGTGATGAAACTATTCGGCGTTGACGCGGACTCTTACCGCCAGTTAAGCAATAACATGACTAAGCACCACAAGCTGGTTAACGCTTATACCAATCAAATGGTTGGGGCATGGGTCACCTTTACTACCTTAGCTCAGGCGTCTTTGGTTCTTGTTATTCCATTCGCCATCGTCAAATTGACCCAAGGTTCATTAAGCCCGGTCGAGCTCGCGATGATCGTGATTCTTTGTGCCGGCATCCTTAAACCATGGTTGGATCTAACACAGATATTTGGGCAAGTGCAGCAGTCCTTTTCTTCTGTAGAGCGAATACTACCTCTGTTCTCAACAACGTCGGATCAACATTTCAAATCCATTGCAACGCCTTATGTCGAGCTTTGTTGTGAAAACTTAGCAGTCAAACGTGACTCACTCGATATCGTCAGTGGACTGAACCTTCAGTTATCTCATGGCGAGTGCATCGTAATTCAAGGCGCATCAGGCTCAGGGAAAAGTAGTCTACTGGCAACGCTCTACGGAGAATTAGCAACTTACGAAGGCGATTGGTTTATTAACCAAAAAGCCGTGTCTTCGATGTCCGATAGAGAACGAAGCCAATTTATCTCAGTTGTCGACCAACACCCTGTTTTCTTCAGCGCATCAATACGCGAAAACTTGGTCTTAGGAGATCGATTGATACACGACTCCGTGATTATCAAACTCCTCGATATGCTTGGACTTTCTGCACTTATCGAACAGCTTCCGAATGGTTTGTATTCCAGTATGGATGAAACCGAACGCAATTTTAGTGGAGGGGAACTACAGCGGTTAGCCATCGCTCGCGCCATGCTAGTACGCCCTGCCATTCTGGTTTTAGATGAAGCGACTTCTCATCTAGATAAGGTAACGGAAAATCGTGTTCTAGAAGCAATACGTCAACATGCACCGCAGCAAATCCAATTGGTCATCAGTCATGGTTCACAAGCATTAACCATCGCTAACCGAGCGTTTTCATTATCACACGGGCAGCTTAAACAAATTCATCTTGAGGAGACCGTCTGTGCGTAACATTCTCAAGCTACTCGATCACGCCGATATCAATCCAAAAACGTTTTTGGTTGGCATCGCTGGCAAAGTGTTCAGTGAGATTCTGCCATTATTTTGTTGGCTACTGATATTCGGAGCCCTTACCCAAACATGGTTACTTTCTCTTGAAGCCCTATTCGCAGTTTCACTTATCACGGTTGTCGTTCAATGGCGGTTAGGACAATCCGCCAAACAAAGCTTCTTAGGCGCTTATGACATTACTCACCACCTGAGAAAAGTGCTACTACATGACATTCGTAGCCAACCGCTTTCCAAGATCACAGGACAAGGTCTGGGAGAGCGCATTAAGCTAATCACTCGTGATTTAAAAGCATTCGAAGACATTTTTAGTCACCTAATTGCTGACTTGATCGCAGCTTTGGTGGTTCCGTTCGCGATGCTTTGTGTACTGCTATTTTGCTCACCTTACCTAGCCTCACTTATGCTGATTGTTATGGTGATCGCGAGCTTATTGCTGTGGAAATTCGAAGATAACTTTTCCAAACAAGCACAACGCCATGTCGATAAAAACGCTTCTTGCACCAACAAACTGCTCGAATACATAGCTTGTTTACCAACGCTAAAACGCTTTGGTCGCAGTGAAGTATTAACGACTCCACTGAATCAAGAATTAGTAGACTTGCGCAAAACAGGGTTAGGGGTTGAATGGGCTGGTGGAATTGGCGTCATTTTAGCAAGCTTGTTACTTGAGCTTTCTATTCCGATGGTTGCGGCGCTCGGTGCTTACTTAATGAGCCTGGGCAACCTTACGCTCGGGGAGTGGTTAGTTTCAATCATTGCTGCCGTCGCTTGTATCCGACCATTTGTACGCATGACTATTTTCTCTACGTTACTCAGATACATGGCTAAATCTGCCGATCGTCTATATGCCCTAAGCCAAGAACCGCAGCAACCTGTGCATGGTGTTCAAGCACATCAACACGATATCGAATTCAAAGCGGTTGAGTTAACTCTGGATGGCAACACCATTCTTAAAGACATCAATTTGCAGGTTCCATATGGGCAACATATCGCGCTCATCGGTACCAGTGGAGCGGGAAAAACCACCTTGCTAGATTTACTTGCTGCATTCCACATCCCCACTTATGGAGCGGTAAAAATTGGTGGTTGCACGGTAGAAGCAACAGGGACAATGCACTGGTACCAGCACATCTCCTACGTTACCCAAAATGTGCAATTGTTCGCTGGGACGCTAAAAGAAAACTTGCTCATCGCCAAAAAAGACGCGAGCACCGAAGAGTTAGAAACTGCAATCACTACCGCAGGACTTGATGAGCTGATCGCTCGCTTGCCACAAGGACTAAACACCGAAATAAACGAGAATGGCAAGGATTTATCGGGTGGAGAACGTCAACGCTTGTCCCTCGCAAGAGCGTTGCTTCATGATGCGCCCATTGTGCTGCTTGATGAGTTTACATCCGCACTCGACCACCCCAAACAACGGGAAATACTGCATAACATTACCGAGTGTTTTGCCTCTAAAACCATGATCACAGTAGCGCATCGATTGGACACCATTGCTGATGCAGATTGCATCTATTTGATGAACCACGGTCGCATTGAGGATTTTGGCTCGCACGACCAATTAATCGCAACCTCTTCCCACTACCAGTCTCTGTGGGAAGCTCAACATAACAATTAAAAATTCAGCGCTATGAGTAGTGCTAACTTATTCAGATTCAAGGAAAACAGTATGTACAAGATTTCTTCGCCGCGCACCGTCATTGCGAGCGCTATCCTCACAATTTTGGGTACTTCATACTCCTATGCCGAAGAGACGCCACCAGCAATGGAAGTGGTTATCGTTGAAGCAACCAAGTTCGATACTCCTTTATCGCAAGTGAACAATTCAGTTGTGGTCAAAACGGGAGAAGAACTCGAAAAAGCAGGCATTTATCAGGTCAAAGATCTCGAGATGGTATTCCCTGGACTGCTTATACAAACTCGCGGGAACCGAACTTACGCCAACACCACCGTTCGTGGGATTAGTTCACCTGACTACTATTCGCCAACCGTGAGCATTTATGTTGATGGCGTCCTGCAAGATAACGCTTTTGTCACTCAACCGCTGATTAACGTGGAAAAAGTCGAATTGCTACGCGGTCCGCAAGGCACTCTTTACGGTGGGAACGCGCAAGGCGGTGTCATTAACATCGTGACTCGTCGTGAAACTGACGCCACCGAAATTAAAGCTTCTGCTTTATATTCTAATTTGAGTCAGCAAGTTGATGCTGTCGCCGCTACCCGTTTATCTGACTCCATTTCAGCGGATATTGCAGCTAGATATGTCTACGATGAAGGTGATATTAAACACGCCACCAGCGGGGAAAAAGACGCAAACGATGCAGATGAGCAAGCATTAAAAGTTCGCTTTCACTACTTACCAAATGACTCAAAACTTAGCGCAACCCTATCAGTCGCCGCAGATAAGCTCGACAGTCATGAGGAGTGGTACCTCACTGAGAGTGAACATGACTCTGGTGTAAAAGACGCACCAATCCCCAAACTTAAGCGAGACGTTAATACTTTCGCGCTGAATCTTGGTTACGATTTAGATTCCTCTCAAATCACAAGTATCACCGCTTATCAAACACGCGAGATAGACCGCGAATATGTCTATGGCTACTACCAAGAAGATCAAAACAAGTTCAGCCAAGAGCTACGTCTAAACCAACAATACAACGATCGTTTTAGCTACGTAGTTGGCGGCTATTTGGAATATCGCCGTTTGGACGTTTCAGCCAATAACGCACGAAATAAATTGGACTATGACACGTACGCGTTGTTTGGGCAGACAAACTACCAGTTTGCACCACAGTGGGATGTCACTCTTGGCGTCCGAGCTTCATACCTAAAAGTAAACTCTGACTTCAACGGTAACCCGGCATGGTTTATCAATCCTTATAACAAGGAACAGACAGAATCGACGGTTTCACCAAAAGCTGCAATTGGTTGGCAAGCGAATGAGGACACTCGACTTTACGCTTCCATAACCAGTGGTTACCGACCGGGGGGCTACAACGTTGTTCCTCTGAGCAATGCAGATGCAAGCGGTTATGACGCGGAAAAATCACTGAATGGCGAGCTAGGCTGGCGCACCAACTTTGCGAATCAAAAAATCGATTTTAGTGGCGCATTGTACTGGATTAAAACGGATGATATTCAACTATATACCGGTACTCCAGGGCATCAAACTCTTAAAAATATGGGTGAGGCTCTGAGTAAAGGTATCGAAGCTGAGTTCGCTTTCTACCCAACCGATGATCTGACCATCACTGCTGCCGGGACTTTTGGACGTTCAACATTTGAATCAAACAACAGTACCTTTGAAGGGAATCGACTGCCTTACGCGCCAGACACCACGGCAACGTTGGGCTTTAACTATTACCTACCAGTAACAGGAATCAAAGGCGACATTTCGATCAACTCTCAAGCTCGTTATAACTCTAAAATCTACTTTAACGAAGCTAACTCACTATCACAAAGTGCGTACACTCTCGTCGATCTATCCATTAACTACGACTACAGCGAAGCTCTGTCTATCTCGCTCTTTAGCAACAATATTACTGACAAAGACTACACCACTTACGCATTCTCTTATGGTCAGACATACAGCAATTACGGTACAGGTAGAGAAGTTGGTGTGAAAGCGAAGTACGAGTGGTAATGAAACCTATGGTTAGCGCTCAAGGAATCAAACTCAAACCATTGCTCGCCGTTCTGGCGAGCGTTTATACCATCCAAAGCTTAGTCAGTATGTTCACACTTCAAGGCTTGCCAGCGATAATGCGACATGAGGGCATAGATACCTCCCAAATAGGGTTGTTCTACCTTGCAATGCTTCCTTGGGTCGCTAAATTTTTGTGGTCCCCTTGGATCGAACGGCAACGCAAAAAGGGAGCGAGTTTACAAAATCACGCCATCATTATTTTTGGTTCTCAGCTAATTTTAATTGCCATACTCGTTGCGCTTTGCGTCATTGGAACGATCGAGAATCGAATGACCCTGTTTGCTGGTGTTTTGGTTATCAGCTTATTTTCCAGCTTCGCAGATATCGCTACAGACGGTCTGGCGATTGACCAGTTGGAGGCAAAAAGAAGATACCTAGGCAACGTCATGCAAGTTGGTGGTTCGTATCTAGGGGCTGTTTTTGGCGGTGGATTATTTATCTATGCGACTTCATTGCTCGATTGGCAAACCGCATTATTCGGTCTGGCTCTTCTGACTTTATTATTCAGTATGCCAACGCTTTGTTTATTCTGGAATCACGGCGCCAATCAGAAAAGCGTGCCAACAGCTCGCACGCCCTCCCTTAAAGCTGCATTTTCTAACCCTGAAGTAAGGATTGGACTGCTCCTTGTGACCGTATCGCAACTCGGAACGAGAGGGGCATTATCAATGATGATGCCTTTCTTAGTCGACAGCGGTATACAGCTAGAAAACTTGGGTCTTTTGGTTGCAGGTGGAGGAGTGATTACCGGTTTAATTGGCGTAGTGCTAGGTGGCTGGTTAATCAAAAAAAGTCGATCACTCAATGTGTTACTACTAATGATGGTCTTTGAAGTTGTGTTTTTTAGCTTCTATTTAGCATACGAATTAAATATTGCTGAGCAGGGATGGTTAATCGCGGGTATCTTTGTCGTTAATGGCATCATTACGTCGGCTAAATTTGTTGCGCTTTATACTCTAATGATGGGGTTTGCCTCCGGACATCAGTCAGGTGTGAACTTCTCTCTTTTCCAATCGATGGATATGTTCATTGCAATCGTGATGGCTATCATTTGCGGGGCACTGATCGGCGCTTTCGGGTATTCAGTACATTTTATGTTAATGATCGCTTTTAGCCTCGTCGCTATCTTCATAATCCCAGTCTTAAAACCAAATGAGAAGGCGAACCTCATCTCACAAACCTAACCAAGCCCTGTCGTTAAAGAAGCTCTAGGTATATCCAGAGCTTCTTTCTCTGTGAACTCGACTTAGTTCAATAATCTCTACAAATGATATCTATTATCATTTATATTAATTGCTCAGGGAGATGCTCACGAGAAAACGACGAAGGCTGAAACAATGAGTAATATCGTGAAGAGCTTAAACTTAGTAGGCGGCGTAGATGGAACGTTTGATGTTGTTGCTCTCGATGATGGTGTGAATGCCTACATCGTTAACTGTACAGCAACAACGGACATTCAGTTCAATGATCCGGCAGACGCGGGGTTCTATATCAGCTTTGCTGGTATTAACCACGCCTACAGCCCAAAATACCCTGATTACCCTGCAGCATCTTTTGCTTCTCGATGCATAGCATCCCTTTTGCCGAAGCCTGAACCTGTAAACCCTATTGAGCTAGGAGAAGGAGGTCGAATTGAGAACATTCGAATTCATTTCCCATTACACCATAGCTTGACTAAAAATCTTCTTCCTCAAAATAGGGGCTCATCATTCAAGCCTTTCGATCTTTATGAAACAGGTTGGCAAATGCCACTTACAGGAGAGATTCTTAACGTTGCCAAATCGATTTGGAACAATGACTTCCAAGGTATAGCCCGAACAGTATGGCTAAGAGGAAAAATCTTAGAGCTGCTTGCGTTACTCATGGTGCACAAAGAGCCTAAGTCTCTCGCCGAGCAAGCGTGCGATCTCATTGCAACGCAGCCCCATATTGATTGGAACATACCGGGCTTATCTAAAGAACTCGCGACGAATGAATGTTATCTAAAGCAATCCTTTAGAGAGCAGTTCAATATGGGCGTCGCAAGCTGGATCCAAGCTTATCGCATCAGCCTTGCCAAAGAACGTTTAGCCAACCCTAATGAGTCCATCACCAAAATCGCCTTAGACTTGGGCTATCAAAGTGGTAGCTATTTTTCGAAGGTATTCAAACAGCACACCGGACTTACGCCCAAAACATTTCGCAGCCGCTCTCCAAAACAGTAATCGGTGTCGCACAGCGACGAAAAAGCGTGATATAGAAAAAAGGCTTGGTACTAAACCAAGCCTTTCACTTATTAAATGACTTGTTGAGGCGGGGTGCGCTTTGAGATACCTCTTTGACAGCCAAGATGGCTTCATCACCTTTGGTATGAATATTCAGGCGCAAAGTGCAGACGACGAACAACCCGCTAATCCTAACAAGCCACTAATAAGTCAGAGCGGCTTTGCTAGGCTTCAAGATCACTCTTCAGGAGCCCATACGCGGATATCGACATCCAAATCAGCTGGAGCGTAAACCACGACTGGTAGCTTGCTGTTGTAACGGTACAAATCACGAGTCGGCATTTGCACGAACGTTTCGACCTTCTCCATATCTTCAGGACAAGCCATTAACGTTGAGATAACACCACCCGCTGAAGAATCAACTTGATAGTAGGTATAACCCCAACCTTCCAATGTATGCTCCGTCACAGAGCCGCCTAAAGATACGCGGTTACAATCTGTTTCCATCATTTTACCAACCACCAACTCTACACGCTTATCTGCTTCGTTGCTTGCTGGGTCTACATAGAAAACATGTTTTGTCATGCTCTCCATTTCTGGAAACATCTCTGCTGATGGGCGAGATACATCATTTGCTGAATTCATTGCAGAACATCCGCTCAGTGCCATAGCACCGGCAGCTAACCAAACTGCTTTCATCGTTTTTTCCTTTTTCATATGGACGTGCATATTGTAACTGGGAACACCAGATTAGTGTAAATATGCGATGCAAATTGCTCGCGACTCTCACAATTACGACGTATCCCCCCATCGAACAGTTCTGGCAAGTCTCTAATCTGGACCTTGCAGCGATTTGGCGACAAGGTTATGGTTTGAAACCTGATTTGGTCACAATTCAAGGAAGAGAAAATGACCACCTATCTTGCTGGTTTTACGCTGGGCATTTCCTTAATTCTGGCTATTGGGGCGCAAAATGCCTTCGTTTTAAAACAAGGCATCAAACAGCATCATGTATTCTTAGTGTGCTTCTTATGCGCCTTGTCTGATGCCATTTTAATTTCTCTTGGTGTCGCGGGTTTCGGTTACTTGGTAACTCAGTTTCCTTTGATCGAGACAATTGCGCGTTACGCTGGCGCAGCGTTCTTAACTTGGTACGGCATCAGTAGCCTACGCTCTGCATTCACACAAAAACACATAATGAACCCTGAAGGTGATGCCTCAAAAAGTGCATGGCAGACAGCACTGATTTGCTTGGCATTCACATGGTTAAACCCGCATGTTTATCTTGATACAGTGGTGTTGCTGGGCTCTATTTCCACTCAATATGAACCACATAAATGGCAGTTTGCGATAGGCGCTGTTTGTGCCTCTTTCGTATTCTTTTTCAGCCTAGGCTATGGCGCCAAACTGCTTATCCCGATCTTCAAACATGCGCGTTCTTGGCAGATTTTGGAATTCATCATTGGCTTTGTCATGTTGGCTCTGGCGATCAGCTTGCTGGTTTAGTGCGTATACTTTTCTCATCATGGAAAAAAGGGCAACGTCATGGCAAATACAAGCAATCCAATTGAAGTAAAAGCGCTCGACCACGTGGTACTAAGAACAGACAATCTCGGCGCGATGCTGCACTTTTACCGAGATATATTAGGATGCCCAATAGAGCGTGAATTACCAGACTTGGGGTTAACTCAGCTTCGTGCAGGAATGGCGATCATTGATTTGGTAACGGTCGATAGCGAACTCGGAAAGCTAGGTGGAAAATCGCCCAGTCAAAACGGTCGTAACCTTGACCACTTTTGCGTGCAAATTGCCCCTTTCGAGGAAAAAGAACTGCTGTCTTACTTACGCCAAAACAATGTGCATGTTGCAGAGTTTGCTGAAAGATATGGTGCCCAAGGCTTCGGGCGCTCTGTCTACTTGGAAGATCCAGAAGGCAATGTGGTCGAGCTGAAACCACAGAAATAATGCACCAGAAAACCACCCATTTTCGACCAGAAACATCCCTAAATGAATCCCAATCGCTGCGCGTTACGTATGTGTGTATCCAACAGCAGAACAGGATTAACGAATGACCTTTAGCGATGACATGCTATCAAGAATTATTGAAATGGCATGGGAAGATAGAACCCCGTTTGAAGCCATCCAACATCAATTTGGTTTGGACGAGAAAGGGGTTATTAACTTAATGCGCCACCACTTACAACCGAGCAGTTTTAAGCTTTGGCGACACCGAGTCTCCGGCAGGAAAACCAAACACCTAAAACTGCGCTCTCCAGAAGTGAAGCGTGGCTATTGCCCAACACAGTACAAACAACGTTGAGCCTCTCTTAAATTTCTAATGCTATGTGCTTAAACCATAAAATACGGCGCACTATCGCGCATGAACTCAGCCATTGAGGCTAGATAGTCCCATGTCTCTCGGTAAGTGTGGTTCATACATTGGGTGAACACCTGACACAAAGACGGGTCCTCTTCCAACCACTGGCTGACATGCTGAGCCGTATAAGAGACCTGCTTGACCTCATCATCCAGTATTTTTTGAATGGTTGGGCGCATCTCTTTCAGGTAAGGGACATCAGATTGATCAATAAAACTAAGCTGCGCGACCAGCAAACACCATGAACGGATTTCAACAGAATGCGCGCGGAAAAGGTGAATTTTAATATCGTCGTAGAAGTTGCTAACGTTGTTAAAATTGAAATCACTCGACTTGGCTTCTTGGTATACCTCAGTTTGGTATCCCGTCAACGGGATTAAGCTGGCATACATAGCGGAGTGATTTAAGTCGTTTTGACAATGGTGCATGATTTGCTGCTTCATTTCCCCTTGCGCATAACGATTGGCAATCATCTTGAGCCGCTCTGCGCCCTCTTCCTCATTGATGGCGTTGTGCAACAGGTAATACGCCATGGTTTGCTTGCTCTGAAAAATCTCTTGAGTGAGCTCATTCATCGCTTTTGGTGTAAGGGAAGAATCCGAATAAAGGTAGCTTGCAATAGAGGCTTTGTACTCATTAGAGGGCACAAAGTTATTATCTTCTAACAAGTTATAAAGGCTGGTCTGTAAACAATTCATGTCACCTTCCTTGATGGTGTTGCAACGCAACACGTCATGCTGACAACGTAGAAAGTGAGGTATTTATCAATACGCTCTTCAAGGTGAGGAAAATTCAGGCGGCAGAGTAGAGTGTTGGAATGATTTTGGCTCGGAGCGGCTGAACAGCGGCGAGATTTGGGGTTACTCTAATGCTTTTGCATGAATGTAAATGACCTCACTAATACTTGCAGCATATGCATTGTTACAGCATGGTTAAACGATCATTTTATAAATGTTATCTATTGCAAATCGACAGAATGAAATGCGGACAACTAACTTGCCAATATTTAAAGAAAAATCTCTCTGTAGCGCAATTTCTATGGCAAACAACTTTTCAAAAACAGCGGAAAATTAGTGTTTTAGCTCTACAAAAACCGGACAGCTTTCACTGTCCGGTTTGATCTTATTGAGCCTAATTTGAAGGGGTTAAGCGGTTGTAGATGCTAGGGGGGGTCATCTACAACGCTTAATGCTTTACGTTGTCAGGGGCGCAAAACTTATTTGCCCACAAAACCGTTGTACAACATGTAGAGGTGGGCAGCACTCCATGAGAAGTTATTTGCACCTTGTACTGCACCAGTTTCTGGGTTGTAGTTTTCCTGAATTGGCGTTGCTTCCGTTAGACCTTGGGCGTTCTTGAATAACTTATCGACCATCTGACGAGCTTCCACGCCGTAGCCGTAGTTGTCCATACCACGAACACCGAAGTAGAACTGATCGAGCCACACACGACCACGCCAGTAAATGTCTGGACCGTAAGCTGGGTTATCCATTGATGCGGTACCTAACGGGATCTTCGGCGAGTTAAACTTGCTGGTATCAAGCATGTTCTTCACCACTTTATCAGCATGCTCTTGTGTCGCCGCGTTGTTGAACAATGGTGACCAACCTTCAGGACCCATGCCGCGTTTGACTAGAGTTGGACCCGCACATTGGTTACTCAAACCTCCAGGTACCACTTCGATATCGTAGTAGAATCCTGTCGCTTCATCGAACATACAACGGTTGATGTACTCTTTGGTGTCATCCGCTTTCGCTTTAAACTCAGCAGCTTTATCCGCTTTACCCAGAACCTCTGCAATTTGCGATAGGTACAGGTTATCTGAGTACCAGTAAGAGGCTTGGTCTACCGACTCTTGCATGAGCGAGTAACCTGACAACTTGTTCTCGTCATTGGTGTTCTCGTTGAACTTCACTTCCCAGTCTTTCTTCGCCTGAGCCAGTTTGTCCATGTTCGCAGCTGAAGTATCGCGGTAAGTGATCTCCGAGCCTTGTGCACCTATCACCATATCGTACGTGTTATCGAAACCATTGGTGTTGTGAGCGTAGCGACCCATTTGGTCAATCACTTCTGCTTCTTCTTGCGTTGGTAGATCAGACTTACCTTGCAAGTCATCGATGGTATCGATAAAGCCAAACACACCCGCGTTATCGCGCCCTGATTCCCAACCAGCAGCCACTTTTGCCGGAATGCTCATCGCCGTATAATCACCAGAAGTCAGCAACTCATTGTATTTTTCGATGCCAGTCTCTTTGATCCACTTGTCACCATTTGCTTCGTCTTTGTACTGGAATTTCATGTCGTCTACAGACGCATCTGGTCCCCAAGATCCATCATTCACGTCATCTTCAAATACGGTATGAATTGGGTCTTTCGCTGCACCGTATTCCGGAATGCCGTTCTTGTTGGTATCGCGAGCACGTAACCACCAATCGTGGAATGCAACGAGCTTCGGATACATCTCTTCTAACCACTGTTTCGCTTCTTCCGGACGATTATGTTCGTCTTTTAGTGCGGTATACACTTCCCATACTGCCCATGCCGCAAGAGATGGTTTGGTGTTACGTTCGTTCCAGTTCAAACCGTCTGTTGCCAGTGGGAAGACTTTTTTGTATTCCGCAGACATACCTTGCCAACGTTCAGCCGGTAAGTTGTATGTCACCACATCAAGCAAGTAGCCTTCATCCCATGGACGCACAGGGTCATCAGACTTAACTTGGTATTGGAATACCGTGCGAATGTTTTCCATCGCAACGTCTGGGTTGAAATGAGACATTGCGTACGCTTGTTTCCACGTATCCCACGGCCAAGTCATGTTGCCAGAGAAGTACGGCGCGGTAACAGAAGGTGTTACGGTGTCGTGGTCAATCGCGCCAGCAGCACCACGCCAGTTCGCACTGAGCGTTTCCATCGCTTTTACTGCAACG
Organism: Vibrio sp. SCSIO 43155; assembly: GCF_023716605.1. Lineage (NCBI taxonomy): Bacteria > Pseudomonadati > Pseudomonadota > Gammaproteobacteria > Vibrionales > Vibrionaceae > Vibrio > Vibrio sp. SCSIO 43155. The sequence continues at coordinate 2,094,343 of NZ_CP071853.1, forward strand.
AATTCATGCTCTTTAGAAGCCGCGTCATTCGTTAGACCTTTTTCTAGGTATTCTTCCCAGCGCATTGCCGATTTGTGCATGTAACCGTTCGGGTCTGCCATCACATCGTCCAATTTAGCAAACTCAGAAGCTTGCTCTTTGGTGTTTTGCACGTGAGTGTAAGCCGTGTACAGTGTGATTTCTTCGCCGTTACCTAAGGACGCGGTTTGTACAAAACCTTTTTTGTCATCACTGATGGTTGAAGTTTCTGGCTTGATAGAGCGTGTCACTTCGAATTTCGAATCCCCCGAAGTCAGTAGAGACCATGAGTCACGAACTGCACCAAAAGATACTTCTACACCGTTATCAGTGGCTGTGATAGAACGAGAATAGGTAGGGTAAGCTTCTTCAACGCTGCGAACTGTGCTGTCATCGTTCTTGTATAGCTGACCATCATCCGCGCGATAATCTTGCATTAACTCGCCATCCCATTCGCCTTGAATAGCCAGTTTATTTGGGTTTTTGATTGTCGTTTTAACCAAAGAAGTACGGTCGGTGACAAAGCGCATTTCCAGCTTCGCTTCGACGCCATCGTCACCCGTGTATGTTTGGATCAGCGCGCCTGGCTGTGAGTATGCTTCTGTCAGCTTAAGCGGCATCGGTTTACCATCAACCGTTAACGCCAAACGGTCGAAACGCGCCGCCATGAATGACACGTACTCTTCGGTTAGCAACGCGGTACCACCTAACGTGATCTCACCACCTTTGGTGTCTAGCGTGTGACCATGCCACGAACCGTTATCAAACATAGGAATGTAACGAAGGTGACCACCATGCAAATCGCGCAGTGCCACTGGCACACCTGCACGGTTGATGGTGTTATGGAATTCAGCCGCTTTCAATGGCGCATCCACGTTAGAGTCATTATCACTACTGTTGCATCCACTTAGTGTTAGAGCAACCCCGACAGCAATCGCACATAAAGAAGTCTTAAAGTGCATGTTATATCCCTCATTTATTGGCTTTTGGTCCTGATCAGGCGAAAAAAGGTCGAGACATGCCCTGCCGAGTTTCGATGATGAAGATTCAGCCTTATTTATTTCACTTTTGGATTTGAGAAGAGATCGGTTAATTTGTCTCTTCTTCGTTTGACCTATTTAAATATACCCAAGTGACTTCAAGATGCAGGATTCAGAGCGTTGTCATTGATTCGAGTTCAAGGAAAACAACACCGCGTAATAGCCAGCTCTTTCCAAGTTGTTTGACGCAGAAATCGAGGCAATGACACGCTCCCGAAGGGCGAGTTGTCTTGGCTTGTATACTTTGTTGCCGATTCTTGATTTAGAGTGACTAGATCTTTAAATCGTCGCCGCGTCTACAAACCAAGTCATTCTCGCTGAACCTAGCATCTCGAGGTTACTTGGGTATAACAGGTCATTAATTTTGGATAATAGTGGGTCTTTGATGCATTCATTATCAAACACATCCACTTAATATAAATTCTTTATTTTGTGATTAAATAGTCACTATTTTTCATTCGCCATTGAGATGGCTTTTAATAATTCACCGTCAATATTCGGAATCGTATCCGAAAGGAATATCTGATTGCCCGGAGTGTAAGTCATCAAGATGTTTCGGAGTCGCTTACTGCCTTCTCCGCTCTTGTTTTGCACATCAAATTCTATCAGTTTGTTGTACACCTCGTTCGCCAGTTTCTCTTCCTGTTCTTCAGTGATAGCAATGCGTCCCATGCAAATCGGTGGTCGCACATCATAGCTAAACACTTCATCTCGAAAGCGCTTAGCAAACAAAGTATCGAGCTTAGAACCTTCTTCGAAAATAAAACGACCTTGGTCTTTAAAACGGTATTGGTCATCACCTTTTAGCTCGATGTAATCCATCATTTCCAACGCACGGAAATAAAGCGTGATCGAGGTATGGGTCAATTGGTATTTGCTCGCAATATCTTGCGGAGACCATTCCTTCCGACGTAATAAATACAAAAAATCAAATAGGTACGGATACTGGTGAAATATTTCGCTGTTAGTGTCGGTGATAAATTGCTCGTTTTCTTGTTGCAGCTGTTTACCACGCATGGACAATTCGACTAAGTCGGTATCTAAATGAGTGGCATACGAGAGTATTTTATCCAACCCTAAAGACGTGTTATGCAACTGCCTTTTAATCGTTGATAGAGGAATTCCCATTCCAATAGAGAGGTCAGAATAACAAATACCCTTCTCTTTAATTTTTTCTCGCAAAGCAGCAAGTAAATACGTTGCAGAATTATTCATCGAACAATGCCTATTTTATTTTTGTCAGCATCCCTGATGATATATTCAAGAAATCCCTACTCTTGTGATGCCGGTTCCAAATATTTCCAGCAATTTCTATCTATTAAATATGTTTCAATGATGAGACTTTTTACCAAGCATTAACCGATCAATTTTTACCCACCAAGATTAAGCTTTAACCAGTTATTGCAAGCCTTATCAGTATGCGATGAGTATAATTGTTTTGATGCGTAAAATTAAGTTCACCTAGTTTTTTAGTAAAAGTTTTCTTTTTAAAGATTAAATTTTTAGGTGGTGAGTATCAAAAAGTTGCACCTAGAAAATTAGTCACGTGAGAGATCACAGAAAAACGGTGACTTGCTGGTAATTTATTGATTTGATGACCAGTAAAAAGCTTGTTATAAGGACCAAGAAAGTTGGTTAAATTGGTAGAGATATTATTGAAGCGTCGTCATATTATACCCTTATTTTTCTAGCTTGCTCACATAATTTTTCCACCTGCCACCATGCGTTGTTTTTATATTGTTGCGCGACATAAAAACTCTCGCCTGCCATAGGGGTAAGTAACTCAATGTGATCCACTTGGCAATGTGCTATCAAATCCTCAATCGGCTCATCCCATTTATGAGTAAACAACTCATACGTTGCCCAGTGTACTGGCAACAGCTTCTTTGCTTGCAGATCTTTAAAAGCTTGCACTGTGTGGTGGGCTTGCATGTGCCCCCAATTCTCTACCGGATAACCTTGATTGCCTTTCACATCTGCCGCGACTTCCAGACAAGCAATGTCTATCGGTCCGCAGCGCTGAGCTATTTGTACAAAGTGATTGTCGTAAGCAGTGTCCCCGCTGAAATAAAGCGTCTCTTGTTGTCCTTTCACCACCCAAGACGCCCACAAAGTGGCATTCTTATCCAGATAAGTTCTACCTGAATTATGGTTAGCGGGCGTGCAAATCAACTCGACGTTGGCGTACTGAACGCTCTCCCACCAATCGAATTCCACTACGTTGTCCGGTCTAACGCCCCAACGAATCAAATGCTTACCGACACCTAGTGGCACGTAAAATGTTACAGATCTATCAGAGTAATAACGTATAGTCGATGCTTCGAGGTGATCGTAATGATCATGAGAGATCAGGATGACATCGGGAGTCGGCAAGCTGTCGCGAACTGATGTATTGGGAATATTGCGCTCAAACCACGCCTTCGCAATCAACGGCGACGCGTAGTCGAACACAGGGTCAGTCAGGATTCGCACACCATCGGTCTCAATCATCAAAGTGGAATGCCCCAGCCAAGTGACTCGCATCGCTTGTTGTCGCTCTAAAAACCGCGTGGGCTCTATCGCTGAATAAGGCAGTTGCTTATCAGGACTGAGCGGCGAACGCCCGCCCATGTAAGCCCAACACACTTGCCAAAATGACTGAGGGCTTGGCACGTTTGGCATCTTATCTTTGACGCGTCCATTTTCAAATTGAGCTGAGTGGTTGATGCGATGCGCCAACTGCGCGTAGTAAGTATGAGGAGTAATCAGTGATTGCGTTGCGCGCTCACGAGCCAAGTACGTGTTTTTAAGTGTCGTTTCAGACATGTCCTATCTACGTCTTGTTCACTAAACTATGATTTTAGTTAAGCCTGCTTGTGTGTCTTTTTCATGACCAAAATAGGGCGTAAGATGAAGATTAGGTTTCAGAGAAGGATTCCTGTTCTTAGTCGGTCTTGATAAAGAACAGAAAAGGAGAAAAATTATGGTGACCTGCAGCCAATACGATTTTATTGAAATCGCCTGTATGTTTAAGCTACCCGTAGAAATTACGCTCAAGAACGGTGAGAAGCACCAAGGTAGCGCGTTCGATACTGGTTACGATATGGAACGCCAAGAATGCTTATTTTTGGATATTGAAGGTGAACGCATTTCGTTTCCAACCGAACAGTTAGTCGCGATGAAAGCACTCAGAGACAATCCGCATTTCAGTGAAGTCACCTTCGGTTGATTGTTCGATATCAACTCCTAAGCACCTAAGAATCAGATGTAAAAAGCGCCCTTAACTGGCTGAGTTAAGGGCGCTTTAGTTTATGTTTAGAGGTTTACTTTGAACGGATAAATACCAGCATCGGCATCATGATCACGAACATCACCCCGACCAACTGGAAGGTGTGCACAAACGCGACCATTTGCGATTGCTGATGGAGCATGCTTTGGTACTGCTCCAATGCAGCAGGATCAGTAATCGACAATCCTTGCTTAGCAGCCCAATCATGCAACACAGGATTGTAAGGATTGAAACCTTCACCCAAAGCGTGCCATTGCTGTTGTCCATCACGGTACTGGTATGTGGTAGCGATGGAAATACCAAATGAGCTACCAATGGTTCGGAACAAGTTAAAAATACTCGCCCCTGCTACTGACTGTTCTTTTGGTAGCGTCATGTAAGCCAGCGTCGACAAAGTCGAGAAAGTCAAACCTAAGCCCATACCTTGAATCATACTTGGCATCACGATCCAGAAAGTGTCAATTTCTGTCGAGTATAGGGTCATAAAATAACTGCCAATACCAATACAGGTTAAACCAAATACAATCTTCAACCTTGGATCAAATTGCGGGTTGATGATGATGACCAAAATTAACATACAGGCGGACGCTAACCCTCGTGGTGCCATCAACATACCTGTGGTCGATACTGGATAGTTCAACAAACTCTCAAGCAGCATAGGCTGTTGAGTGGTCAAGCCAAACATCGCCATCGAAACGACCGCTATCATCAAAGACGAGACCATGAGGTTTCTGTCTTTGAGGAGCCACAGCGGCGCTATTGGACTCTTAGTCTTCCAGCTGCGGTAGATCCACATGACTAAGCCCATTATCGCTAGCAGTGCAGCGGTTTGAATGATGCGTGAGTTAAACCAGTCTTCATCGTTCCCCTTATCGAGCACGAACTGCAACGCACCAACACCGAGCGCCATATAGCCAATGATCCACCAGTCGAAGTTTGGTTTCGACTTGTTGCTGATGTGGATGTAGCGATAAATCAGCGCGGTACACACCAAACCAAATGGTAAGTTAACGTAGAAAATCCAACGCCAGTTGATGTTATCAGTAATCACACCGCCCACCACCGGACCTAAGATAGGACCCAGCAAGATACCGATAGAGAAGATCGCCATCGCCTTGCCTTTTTGCTCAGAAGGGTAAATCTGAACCAATGTGGATTGCGCCAATGGAATAACCGAAGCACCAAACGCACCTTGAATGATACGAAATACCACCATCTCTTCGAGCGAGCTGGCTTGTCCACAGAAGGCACTCGCAATGACAAAACCAATCACCGCCACCAGCATGACTTTGCGTTCACCAAAGCGCGATACCCAAAAACTGGTCATCGGAATGAAGATCGCTTCTGCCATGCTGTAGCCAGTCAGCACCCAAGTGATTTGGTCTGCCGTTGCGCCTAGTGCGCCCATCATGTGCGAAAGCGACACGTTGGCAACGGTCATATCTATCAGCACCATGATGGCAGAAAGCATCACGGCGACGGTGGCGATACCCCGTTTATCTGCCGTAATTTCGTTACTCATTGTGCGTTACTTTTTAGATCAACAGTGACTTCAGAACTCGCCCCCACACGCAACTGTGGCGCACCTTCAGGTACCTCTAAAGTTAAACGCACAGGGAAGCGTTGTTTGATTTTCACCCAGTTTCCGGTTGCGTTTTCTGGTGGCATCAATGAGAAAGAGGTACCACTTGCAGGCGATAACTGCTCCACTTTTGCATCCCAAACCACGTCTGGGTACATGTCGATCACGACTTCAGCGTGCATACCTGCTTTGATGTGAGTTAAGTCAGTCTCTTTGAAATTCGCGCGCACCCAGTAGCTGTCTTTGATGATCACAGGGAATAGTGTTTGACCGATACTGACAACCGAACCCGTATGAGTGTTGATTTCACCTGCAATGCCATCGACTGGAGAAGTGATGTCGGTGTAGCTCAGGTTCAATTCAGCTTGTGCAAGTTGCGCTGCTGCTTGTTGAACAACCGCCGCTTCTGCACCTTCTTCACCACGGTTTGCGATTGCTTTTTCAACTGTTGCTCGCGCTTGCTCTAGACCAGCTTGCGCGTTAGCGAGTTTGTTTTTCGCCGTATCAAGGTCTTGGTCAGACGCTAACTTACGTTTCACAAGAGAATCGGTACGTTTGTACTCCACTTGCGCTTCAGTCAAGTTAGAACGCGCCGCATCCAAACCAGCCACGGCTTCGGTCACTTGTTTGTCTGCCACATCGTGTTGTTGAACGGCCAACTGATAAGCGGCTTTCGCTTGTTTCACTGCTAATAAGTAAGGGCGAGAATCAATCTTAAGCAGTAAGTCACCTTTGTTGATGACTTGGAAATCTTTCGCTTCTACTGATACCACCTGACCCTGAACCTGTGGAGCGACAGATAGGATTTTAGCTCTTACATACGCATCTTCCGTACTCGGGTGACTATCGGAATATTGCCAAGACCAGTACATCGCACCAAAGGCGATTGCACAAACGAGTAGGAAAAGGATTTTGGTCATTTTAGATTTCGAAGAGGATTTCTTCGCGATATCGTCGCTCATTTATATTGTCCAAGTGTTCAATTATGTGATCAGTGTAGGATTTTTCCGCTTTCGAACAACAAGATGATCTGAAAGGTTAAGATCCGATTTTGAGCGTTGATCATTTGTTCAAATGATGCGCAAAGTAATCAAACATAAAGTATAGAATGCGCTAATAATTTCGCGACATTGAAAATAGAAATGATGAATATTTCAGACAGAAAAAAGCCCCGTCAGTCTTGGCTCCAACGGGGCTGTTAGGTTATTTTTCTTTAACTATCAACATGCTGTGTCGTTCTGCATTGCCACACGTCGACGTTGTAGCCAAATCACAACACCAAACAAGAACATTGCTGGAATCCACATCCACTCTTTGCGATAACGCTCAACTGGCACACGCACATCGACAATCTGTTGGTCGAACTGCAATCCTGCCGCCTCTGCTGGGCTAGCAAAACTAACGATATCAATCAGAGTTTGTTCATCTTGCTGATAAGTCGCTATGCCAAGTGCGTCCAGCTTATCTTGTCCGGTTTCCCCTTCAGGAACCGAAAGCAGCACCGAGAATTCACGCATCTTACCTACCGCATCTTCACCGCTGATTCGCATTCTGAGTACACCGCCCTCTTCAAGCGGTTCAAGCGTTTGTGCCAGTTGGGCAGGATTGCTCGATTGGTACGGATCCACCACCATGTCGATCCAGAACCCTGGGCGAAACAAGGTAAATGCTACGAGCAGCAACAACACGCCTTCGTACCAACGATTACGAGTCAGGAACCAACCTTGCGTCGCAGCAGCGAATATCAACATCGCAATAGTAGAGATAACAAAGATGGCGATACCGTGCGCCCAATCCACGTCAATCAACAACAAATCCGTATTGAAGATAAACAAGAACGGCAAAGCCGCGGTTCTCAAACTATAGTAAAACGCGGTTAGGCCCGTCTTGATTGGATCACCTTTCGACACCGCAGCTGCGGCAAAAGACGCCAGACCTACTGGCGGTGTTACGTCCGCCATGATACCGAAGTAGAACACGAACAAGTGCACCGCAATCAACGGCACTATCAAGCCGTGTTGTTGACCCAGCGTAACGATAACAGGCGCCAACAAGCTCGATACCACGATGTAGTTCGCCGTCGTTGGCAAGCCCATGCCTAGAATCAGGCTCAATACCGCCGTGAGCATCAGCATTAACAGCAAGTTACCCATAGACAGCATCTCAACCAAATCAGCCAATACTAAGCCAACCCCCGTTTGCGATACCGCACCAACAATTACGCCTGCGGTGGCGGTCGCGATGCCAATGCCGATCATATTGCGCGCACCAGCAATCAAGCCTTCACGCAAGTCGATACAGCCGTCTTTGAAGTTGCCATAATCGTGTTTGCCATCTTTACGCATCCAACTCAAAAGAGGACGCTGAGTCAAAACGATCACCACCAGAATCACACTACCCCAAAAAGCAGACAACCCCGGAGACAGACGCTCGACCATCAAACACCACACCAAAACCACCACAGGCAGTAGGTAATGCAAGCCAGAGAGTAAGACTGCGCGTGTATTTGGTAACTGTTCTAGTGGAGCATCTGGATCTTCTTCTGGTAGCGGCTCATTACTTGCGGCGACTTTTAGCAGTGCCAAGTAAACCGTAGCCAGAATTAACGCCATCCCAGGTAATACAAAGTCACCCAATACTGGCTTCAACCATCCTAAACCGTAGTAGACCGCCATCGACAATCCAGAAATCAACGCCGCGCCAAATGCAAATCCCGTGAGTCTCGCTAGCCAAGGTTTTGAGCGTGCGGCATCAATTGGCTGCATGCCCAACTTGAGCGCTTCTAGATGGACAATATAAAGCAGTGCGATGTAAGAAATTGCGGCAGGTAAGAAGGCGTGTTTGATGATCTCAACATAAGGAATGCCGACATATTCCACCATCAAAAACGCTGCGGCTCCCATAACAGGAGGCATGATTTGCCCATTCACCGATGACGCCACTTCGACTGCTCCCGCTTTCTCAGGAGAGAAGCCAACTTTGCGCATCATAGGAATAGTGAACGTCCCCGTGGTTACCACGTTGGCGATCGACGATCCCGAAATCAAACCCGTTAAGCCCGAAGCAACGACGGCTGCTTTTGCAGGACCACCACGCAGGTGCCCCAACATGCTAAATGCCAATTGAATGAAGTAGTGCCCTGCTCCAGCGCGTTCCAATAACGCACCAAACAGAACAAACAAGAAGACAAAGCTGGTCGATACGCCAAGCGCAATACCAAACACACCCTCCGTGGTGATCCACTGGTGGTTAGCCAGCGCATCCAACTGAACACCGCGATGGGACAATAAACCCGGCATATACGGACCAGCTAAGCTGTAGCCGATAAACACCAACGCAATCACCGGCAAAGCAGGACCAAGCACTCGACGCGCGCCTTCTAAAAGCAAAGGCAAGCCGATCAATGCGGTAATAAAGTCTTCAGTGGTTAAGCTGCCCGGACGTTGTGCTAGTGCTTCGTACATAACAAATAAGTACAGCGAAGAGGCACAAGCAATCAAACCCAACATGATGTCGAAGGCAGGAACACGATCGCGTGGAGAGCGCTTAAAAGCGGGGAAAACGAGGAAGGCAAGCAACAGGGCAAAGCCAAGGTGAATGGCGCGCGTTTCGGTGTCGTTCATCACACCGAAACCGACAATAAATGGGAGCGGAGACGCTATCCAAAGTTGAAACAAAGACCACAGTAACGCCAAACCCGCAATCAGCTTTTCCATGATTCCGGTTGGCAGGCGAGCACCCACATCTTGGGCAATCAGTTCTTCTGCCGACAGCTCATTCGGATGCATGTCAGCATGGGACGTGGAGATCGTCTTATCCATAATTTTCTCACAAACAACAGAGAAGCAAGCGCTGAGAATCCATCGCAGCGCTTGCTAAAAATCGAAGGTGTTAAGAGTTACAACCAGCCGCGCTCTTTGTAGTAGCGAACCGCACCTTCATGCAGTGGCGCAGACAGACCCACCTCAATCATTTCTGATTCTTTCAGGTCTTTAAATGCTGGGTGCAGGCGTTTGAAGCGGTCTAGGTTATCGAACACAGATTTCGTCAGTTGATACACTAACTCAGGGTCCGTCTCTGCTGTGGTTGAGAGTACCGCTTTGCCGCCGATAGATTGAGTATCGTTCGGGTTGCCACGGTACATTCCGCCCGGAATGGTTGCTTTGGTGAAGTACGCACGCTCAGCAAGTAGCTTGTCGATTTCAGGACCAGTCACTGGTACTAGCACAGCATCGGTGGTGGTTGATGCTTCCTGAATCGCGCCGTTTGGGTGACCGACGAAGTAGCTCATTGCATCGATGTTATTGTCACTCATTGCGGAAGCTTGTTCTGCTGGCTTCAGATCCGATACCAAACTGAACACATCTTGCGACCAGCCTTTTGCTTGCATCACTTGTTCAAACGTATCGCGTTGACCAGAACCAGGGTTACCGATGTTGACGCGCTTGCCTTTCAAATCGTCGAAACTGGTGATGCCCGCGTCTTTGCGCGCAAGAATCGTGAACACTTCACTTTGTAGGGAGAAAACGGCACGAATATCCGTCATTGGTTGGTTATTTTGGAAAGGAGCCACGCCTTCTAAGGCTTTGTATTGATGGTCTGACTGCATGATACCGAAGTTGTATTCACCACTGCGCAAACCATTTACGTTTGCCACGCCACCCCCACTGGCCGGAGCATTACACTTAATGCTGTGGTCTGCTGCGCCACGGTTTACGAAACGACAGATCGACTGTCCAGCAACGTAATAAACGCCCGTTTGACCACCGGTGCCGATAGTAATAAATTTCTCTGCCGCACTTATTTTCTCACTGTATGAGAACAGCGAGACTGCCGAAGCAAATACTGCAATGAGTGTGGTTCCTTTCATTTTAGGTTCTTCCTGTCTATCGATTGAAAAATAAAGACATTTTTCTCAGCTAAAGACAGCAAAACCGGAAAATACTCGTGTGAAAATTTCGCACTTCATGAGTGATTTTCCTTAGTCAGCCAGTCCTTAGCTTCATTTTGTAATTTTTATTTCAGCGTTCGATTAATAATTAACCGAACACTTCCAATCGAATTTATCAGAACAATTTCAAAACCTAGCTATGGTAATTTTGCGCTTTTCTCAGCAACCGAGAATTAACAGAAAATTCATCTTTTTGGTCACGTGTTTACAAATACCAAAGTAGTGCACCACTATCGTAGTCATATGGGGAGAGAGAAGAGGTATAGGGAAGGCAAAGAAAACCAGAAAGAATAGATAAAAAAGAGGGGCAATCCCCGCAACTGCCCCTAAAAGTCATGCCAATAATCTTATTGTTCTTTTGCTACTGCTTTTTCTTAGAACTTGTAACCACCGCTGATCATGAATACCCAAGGGTTGATCTTTACGTCAGTCTTTTGTGTTGCGCCATTAAATTTATAAGTCGCTTCGGTCTCGATATTTGCATACCAAGCGGATGCGTTTAGGAACCAGCTTTCATTGATCATGTAATCGACACCTACATTGGCAGCCAGGCCAAATGAGTCATCCAATTTTAGATCAGTAAGACCTACATCTTTGGCTTTACCGTTAAAGCCCTCATCAAAGAACATGGTGTAGTTTAAACCCGCACCTACGTATGGGCGGAACTTGCTTTGCGAATCACCAAAGTAGTATTGCAGCATCACTGTTGGTGGTAGGTGTTTAGTATCTGCGATATCACCAAGACCAAGAAGATCAGTCGAGATATCGTGACTAAATGGTGTTGCCGCTAGAATCTCCAGGCTGATGTTGTCAGTAAACATGTAACCAAACGTCAAACCCAGTTGAGTGTTTGAATCTACTTTTAACTCTTCTTGAGAACCTAGGATCTTGTCACTGCTGTCGTTTGGTACAACCGATGCCGCACCAACACGTAGAATGAAGTCACCTTCACTGTGAGCAAAAACACTTGGAGACACTAACGCAGCAACCACTGCTAAACTGCAGATTGTTTTTTTCATTGTTATTTCCTTTTGTAGGGCTTTGTTTCTTTTGTACTCCGCTATGCTCGTCCTTTTCGGACGGTTCTGTTATCAATCCAAAACCTTGAAGCACGCGAGTATCACTATTTTCTTGAGCTGCGCGCAAAATAGCATATAGAAACCCTACTATTTTGATGGAAATCAATTTGTGAAAAATATAGCTTTTCCGTATACAAAAACGCCAATTTGATCAACAAATTATGCAAATCGGATACAATTCTGTAATGCAAACTGTGCGTGTGAGAAGAGTACGTCGCAGTTCTCATTTCAATTCTTCTGTAAGCCTCTGTGCTCAACAAAACTTTTTTCTCGATATGCTCGGATTATTTTTACAAAACATCGACTTTAAACAGCCCGTTTGACCGCTTAAATTGGCGATTTTCGGGGTCTGTAAACCACTGAAATACAAGAAGTTATATTTCTGGAAAATCAGTTACTTAGAGTGATAGTCTGCATCTAACCAAGTAAGGAAAAGATAAAAAGCCATGATTATGACCGATCTCACTTTCCAACAGGAAGACTTTTCGCATCACGATTTGCAAAACACCACTTTTCAAAATTGCCGCTTTTATCAATGCAATTTTGACCACGCCGATCTCAGTGATGTGAAGTTTATTGATTGCCGCTTTATCCAACCAAGCGACATTGAAGGCTGTACCTTTCGCTATGCCAAACTTAAAGATGCCAGTTTTAGCAACTGCATGTTAGCGATGTCTCAGTTTAATGGCGCAGACTGCGTCGGCATTGAGTTACGTAAATGCGATTTGAAGGGTGCAAACTTTCAAAGTGCTAATTTCGCTAATCGCGTCAGCAATACTGTGTTCTTTTGTATCGCCTACATTACGGGTTGCAACTTGGCTTACACTAATTTTGAGCGCGCACTGCTAGAGAAATGCGATCTATTTGAGAACCGATGGAATGGTGCCAACTTGATGGGTGCAAGCTTTAAAGGTGCGGATCTATCACGTGGAGAATTCAGCCCTGAACAATGGGGCAGCTTTAATATAGAAGAAAGCGACCTGACCCATGTTGATTTAGAGGGTTTGGACATCCGCCGCGTCTCTTTATACGGTGTTAAGATTTGCGACTGGCAACAAGAACAATTGCTCTCGCCATTTGGCCTGATCGTTATTTAGGAAACATTATGAACCTTTTAAAAGACCTACCTTGTGATTTGAGTGAAGAGGTATTTGAAGATTTACTCACACACAGACAGCTCCAAATCGAGCGTATTGTATCGAAGGGGCAAACGACGCCAGAAGGCGAATGGTACGATCAAGAAGACCATGAGTGGGTATTGGTGCTAAAAGGCGTAGGCGAACTGACTTATGAGGACGGCACGAAGAAGCGTTTGGAAGCGGGCGATCACGTCAACATTCCAGCGCACACGAAGCATCGAGTAAGTTGGACCGACCCAGAGCAAGAGACAATATGGCTAGCGATCTTCTATCAATGAGATAGTTCACCGCCTATTCCCTCCCCTTTAAACTTTCGTTAAAAGCTCACTTATTGACACTTCTATCACTTCAAGCAATTGGCTTTATTATTTAATAATAAAGCCAACCATTAAAATCCGCATAAAAAACCATGCCCATTAAGAGTTAGATGAAAATATTAGTATTATATATATTAGTGGGTAATTAGATTTCACTGACGCTATAGAGATGGCGTCATAATTCTGACAAAATATCTTAAAAAGATATTATTGGGATCTTTAAAATAATTTCTTTGACGTGATTCTGTCATCTAGTATTTTATAAAAACGTTTGCCTAAGGAATAAAAACAGATGACTATAAAAATAGAAGAAATATCAATTGACAATAATATTGTTAGTGTTTTCTGGAATAATCAAAATTTTGTCAGCCTTGAGTTCAAGCTTCAGCCAATCGTAGATCCAAAGAACTATAAGATTCACGGTTATGAAGTGCTGTCTCATTTAGTTAATTCAAGTGGGGAGAGGTTGAATAGCGAGGAGTTTTTTGAATATATCAACGATGAGTTCATAAAAAAGATTTTTCTATGTCAAATCAGATTCTTAAATGACAATTTATCTCAGTTTAACCTAAATATATCACTCAACCTACCTCTTAGTTGTTTACTTGATTCATCCTTCGTTGATGAAGTCATAGAAAATACTGAAAATCCCATCATCATCGAAGTGACGAAGATAGAAAGTATTAAAGAGGTCAACGCTGCCAAAAGAAACATCGTTAAGCTCAAAAAACAAGGACACCAATTCTGGTTGGACGACTATCATCATGATGAGAAGCTCAAAACCTCTGCGTTGCAATGCATTGATTGGGATGCAATAAAACTCGATAAGAGTTACTTGCTATACCAAGATGGCTTGACCATGATCGGAATGCTGATTCCTCTACTTAAATTCCATAGCAAGAAGATCATTGTAGAAGGTGTAGAAACATCCTCTCAACGAGTCGCATTTCTTCATCCTGAGGTCTTTCATCAAGGTTACAACTATTATTACCCGCTCTCACTCTCTGAAACTCTCGATTTATTGAACTTTAGAGAGATAAAGGAAACACATCGATTCGAAACAGTTTTGTCCGCGTAGACTTGTTTATATTCCTATGAAAAAAGTTACATTTAAAGCGCTCAAATATCAAAGTCCACAGTTATTAATAGAAGCATACGTCTCTCGGCATTTATTAGTCAGAGTGTCCAATGCGATAGGCTTTGTTAGTGTGAGTGGTCGAATGATACAGATTAAAGGAAGGGACATTATTTATGTTCCCGCGCACTCTAAATGTTGGGTCTCACTTAGACCAATCAATAAGGAAAAAGAAATAGAAGTTGAACGCTTCACTTACACAGAAGAAATGCTAAGAGTCATTGTAGATAATTATTACTTCTTCGATTTTGGAACGGGAGATGATCAAGAGAAGTTATTTAATACAAATGACTACTTCGACTCTTCGATTGAATATTGTTTATCTGACGTTTCGTCATGTATGGTTCACTCAATCAGCGTCTTCGCACTTACGTCTTTTTTAAGCAGTTGTAGTGAGTTCGATAAAGCGAACATTTTATCGTCTGTAAAGCTCATAAATAAGATGACTAACTGTATTCAAGCAGACACTGAGTACCCATGGACGTTGGAGAATGTTTCGATAAAAACAGGGATCAGCAAGAGTTACTTATTAACTGAGCTCAAAAACTCGAACATTACCTTTACCCAGTTAACCAATAATATCAGGTTAAAAAAGTCAGTTTCGCTCATTATGTCAGGTATGTCGATCAAGCAAGCAGCGATCAAAAGTGGGTTTGGGTGCCCTAATTACTTTAGTCGGGTGTTTAAGAGACGTTATGGGGTTCAACCGAGTCGACTGATCAAGTCGTCCGGTTTTGTTGATACTGATGGTTTGGACTTCATCAAAGCCAAGCTGTAATCATCCAACGTCATCTATTGCGTCCAAGACCACACTTTTACTCCCCCTTCTAGAAGCGAAAATCGCAGTTAATTGGCGCTGTTAGTCACAAGAAAAACGGGGGGAAGAAATATCTCTTCCCCCCAATGCGCAAAGGGTCTTGGTAAAGCGCAAATAGAATTGAAGTCATGACCTCCGAGCCAGTCTCCCAACCGTTACTCAGAAATGAACCTAGTCACCACTTCAATATTCAATAAATCGTTATTGGATAGAGAGTGTGTTTTGTTTGCGATTATATTCGAAGCGATGGCTTTGCTTAGCGTGGTCTTTTACTTCCAGACCTTCCATCGTACTTGTGCCCTTCTCAAGTCGAACTTGATCACCGTTCAACTCGACAATCAGCTTTTCGTAATGACTGCTTTGATTTGCGTCTTCATATTGCAGTCGCACTGTGTAAGTGCCTTTACTCTCGTCATATTCTGCCTGATAGCCTTCATTGAATGCTTTAATACTGATGCCTTCAGGGTGGACCACCATGGTGATACGTGTTGGTTTTTCACTGAACTTGTAGGTAGAGATACCAAAGCGTGTTTCAATGATTTCTTGTTCATAATAGAAGTGCGCAATTTCCTCTGGTGTGCTCACCATTACCATATCAGGCGAAAGACGCATGAGATGGTATTTCCAGAATGAAGAGGTTTTGCTGTCACCGACATTGGGCACTAGCGCTTGCAGCTCTTCTAAAGTGCTCACGTTAAACTCCCACAGTAAACCCAAAGAAAGTCTGTCTAGGGTATAGGTGACTTTGCGCGATAAGTTTTCTGCTTCAAAACCAAGTAAATCATCGCTGATTGCATCAGTAATAGAGTGATGGAGCAAATCGATCCCATCCACTTGATAGCTTGCTCTAGGGTCTTTGAGCTTGGGAATTGAATCCGTTGACATCCCTTCACCGCCACACCCACTCAATGCCAATATCACCGCAGTCGCCGCTATCGCTTTATGCATCAATACACGCTCCTCTCTAAAGACGGCGGCAGTGTAACGACTACAACCAAGACTTGGTGTAAGCGTATGTAAGACGACACTATTATTACATTTAAGTAAAAGTTATTTGATTTTTTGCAGGATTATCATTTTATTCGACATCAATATACTAAGCGCACTCCACAACAACTGAAGACGAATGATAACAATGAGCTGGTTTTTCTTACTTTTAGGCGTGGGCGCAGAAGCCCTTTCACATGTTGCACTTAAAGCGACTGACGGTTTTAGCAAGCCACTGCCAGCAACACTAGTTTTGCTGGGTCACTTGGCAGCATTTGTCTGCTTAGCACAAGCAATGAAAGGCGGTATGCCTGTGGGTATCGTTCACGCACTTTGGGCTGGCTTAGCTATCGTATCTGTTACCTTAATTTCTCAACTAGTGTATCGCCAGCATATGGATACCAGCCTTTGGATTGGTATGGCACTTATCGCTGCAGGCGTGATGGTGATAAACTTCTCCCACGGACACGCACATTAACCCTTAAGGCAGTAGATTGTCAGATTCTCGAAAGCCCGCTTTAGCACTGTTTGATTTTGATGGCACCATCACCGATGAGGACATGTTTAGCCTGTTCCTTCACTACTCGGTGACGGGTCCACGCAAGTGGCTAGGCAACATTATCATCTTGCCATTTTATGCGATGTACAAAGCTGGGTTCCTCCCTGCTAGACGAATGCGTCCAATCGCCAGTTTTGTTGCCTTTGTGGGGCGACAAACCGAAGAAGTGAAAACACTAGGAGCACGGTTTGCTCAAGAGATCATCGTGCAACACATCCGCCCTGAAGCCAAAACACGATTAGATTGGCATCATGCTCAAGGAGATACGATCGTAGTCGTTTCTGCATCACTTAACGCCTACTTAAAACCTTGGTGCGACACTCAAGGTTACCACTTGCTGTGCAGTGAACTCCTTGGGAACAGCAAACGCATTAGCGGGCTCTATCACAGTAAAGACTGCTGTTTGGAAAGGAAAGTCGAACGCGTTCAAGCAAAGTTCGACGTTAGTCAATATCAAGCCATCTACGCGTATGGCGATACACATGAAGACATCCCCATGCTCAAATTGGCAAAGCATGCCACGATGAATTGGCAACCTTGGTCTGCTAGTCGTTCCGACAGTTAAAAACAAGAAACCCTTCTCAATCGAGAAGGGTTTTATTTATTTGGGAAGAAAGAATGCTAGCGCCAAACGCCCCATTCACCTGTTGTTCCAGGTTCTTCGCCACGAGTCCACCATTGTGCGGTCCACTCACGACCATTGTGCGTTACGACATCGCCTTGGTTGTACACCGCGTCTTTGCTCCAAAGATTGGTTGGCTCGACTGGTGGTTGAGTATCGCCTTTAATCAACGATAATGCGTAACTAAAATTGGCACTCGGAGCCAATACTTGGTTCGCATAAACATTGTTCGTATCGAACATGTAGTGATTCATCGCTTCATGCCAAATACCTACATACCAATCACCAGTTTGCTGTGAGTTAAATTGATCTGCCAGTTCTGCTGCCCATGTCGTCGTGTTATTGGCATTAATAGGGAGTGAAAGGTCGACGATCTCAGTACCTGTTTCATTAAACGTACGAAAGCGCACGGTATCACCCGCCTCGACAGGACCAAACCCTTGTGGAACAAAATAGCCAAGTGACGTGAGGTTATTACCCGGATCGGTGGGATCGACAGGGTCAGTTGGTGGTGTGGTGCCATTACCATTCAACGTAATATCACTACAGTTGTAGAAACCTTCACCCGCTACATCAATACGCTGCCAGCGAGTGTAAAGGATCGCATCACCCGAACGATCAGCAGGGAAGGTCACTTGCATGCGGTAGCGTTTTTCTGCATCAACATAAACGTCACCAGCCGTATCGATCAATTCTAAATCGTCCCAAGTAAGAGGTTGCGTGTCGTCATAAGTTGGCTTGGAAAGGTAGAACTCCCAATAAGAAGGGTTATGTGGAGCTTTGCCATAGAACACCAATTCAATTTGGTTGTTGGCGTCTGGGGTGACATTGGTACGCTGCCAATTTGGCGATGGAATGTTTAGACCTTTTTTCGCCGCATCGCCTGCAGAACACAGCTCTCCATCACGAACGATTGCTTGTACATGTGCCATATCACGATAATTTGGCACGTTAGCCGCCACTTCACTGCGCTGAACAAATGGGTATGCCCCCGACTCGTCATAAGCAGCCTGACACGCTTGGTTTGGAATTTCATTGGTCCAAAAGCCACCGTCTAAATAACAGGTATTTTGACGTGCGCTTGGAAACTCGACCCAGCCGTGGGCATTAACATTAAATGAGCTTAACGCTGCAATCGCGCCCAAGCTCACTAGGGGAAGGGTTACGTATGATTTCATCATTCATCCTTAAATTTTCTATCACGCTGCTCGCGAACCAAGCAACGACGTAGAAAAACTAGCAGGATGCGATTATTTAGAAGGTGAGAATAAATGCTGGAATTGTCAGATTGTAGCCTGCTTTCCAGCATTTTATGTGGACTGCAGTCATACTCGACTCACTCTTTCGAGTCACTTCAAATTGATGTGCTACAACACAATGTTCCCTATAGTGGTTATCGTTCATCTTTTGGCGTATCCATCACCACCATGGTCGTGATTGCTTTGACATGTTCGCATTCACCAAGCACGTCTGCATGAAACGCTTTGTATGCCGCAAGGTCTTGAGTTTCGACACGCAACAAATATTCATTTGCCCCTGTGATGTTATGGCATTCCACCACCTCATCAACAAAACGTACATGATCTTCAAAACCGAGCTGCGCTTGCTTTGAGTGCGACGCTAAACCTATCGACACATAAGCGACAAAACCAACGCCCATTTGCTGATTGTCCAACACTGCGCGATAGCCTTTGATAGTTCCTTTGCGTTCGAGGTCTTGTACGCGGCGCAAAGTAGCAGACGGCGACAATCCAACGCGCTCAGACAGCTCTACATTGGAGATTCTTCCGTCCGATTTCAGTGCTTGCAATATTCTTTCGTCAAATCTATCCATAATGTTCTTTTGTTGTTTAAGCGAAGCATTTTCATCAAATAAAAGCACAAAATTGATGACACTTCTACCTATCATTGTGTTTGACCGGTCAGAAAACGTAACCCCTTGCCCATCACTTTGTGGCAAACATATTTGTAGGAACACACTATGGAATACTCTCAACTTGGTGCACTCGCGCTGTTTGCGTTTGTCTCGACCTTCACTCCGGGTCCAAACAACATCATGCTCATGACATCTGGCGCCAATGTCGGCTTTAAACGCACTATCCCCCATATGCTGGGGATTACCCTCGGCTTTGGCGCAATGCTGATCTTAGTTGGCATTGGCTTGATGAGCTTGTTCCATGCTTACCCGATCACGCATAGCATTCTTAAAGTATTGAGTCTGACTTACTTGCTGTACCTAACATATAAAATTGCCACCAGCAGTAAAACGGAAGTCAACGATGATTACCGCCCAATGAGCTTTTTAGGTGCAGTAGCATTTCAATGGGTCAACCCGAAAGGTTGGTCAATGGCATTAACCGCAATCACGGTATACAGCAGTGGTGGCTCTTGGCTAGAACTGGCATTCATCGCGGGTATTTTTTGCCTCGCGAATCTGCCTTCCGTGACCTTTTGGACCGCTGCTGGTATCCAGCTTCAGCGCTGGCTTACTACCTCCAAACGAGTGAAAGGATTCAACTATGGCATGGCAGCACTTTTGCTTTTGTCGACTATCCCAATGATATAAATGACAAAACAGCGAAAGATAAGTGTGACTTATGCCAAATTTCGACTAGTCCCTTGTTCGGTAAGTACAAAAAATCGCCACTTCCAAGGATGGATTGGGTCATAGTAGCAACAGCAGTGACAAGAATATTAAAAACCCTCAAACATAAGCCCTATCGATATATTCGATTTTGGCTTTTCTTTCACTGCTTTGTCGCTTTTGTTCTTTAATAGCGACTATCGATTCATTCTGACCGACAAGCACGATGCTGACAGGTCCGTCACACAAGGAGCGTTATACAATGCGTACTCGCAAGCTTATTCTTGCTACCGCTTTTGGTCTACTACTCGCGGGTTGTAGCCAAACTTCAACCACGACGACTGCCGAAGTTATCCCACCGGAATATCCCGTAGATTACTTCTTCCGTAATGCTGAAGTCTCTAGCTACCAAATCTCCCCTGCTGGAGATTACATTTCAATGATGAAACCATGGCAAGACCGTAAAAACGTATTTGTTCATCCAGTTGGTAAGCCAGAGGATGTGAAACGTATTACGTCAATTACTGGTCGTGACATCGCTTACTACTACTGGGTTGGTGATGACACCATTATTTACTCTCGCGATACGGGCGGTGATGAAAACTTCTATCTCGTAACGGTCAATGTCAAAACGGGTGAAGAGCAAACCATTACACCTACATCTGGCGTAGTGGCTTATGTGATCGACACTTTAGAAAGCCAACCAGATGACATTCTTATCACGACCAACGAACGTAACCCGCAAGTGTTTGATGTTTATCGTCATAACTTAAAAACGGGTAAGAACACGCTTGTGGCTCAAAACCCAGGGAATGTGCGTTACTGGGGTACAGACCACGATGGGAACATCCGCGTGATTTCAACTTCAGACGGCGTAAATACAGCGGTTCTGTACCGTGATACCGTGGATGAAGAGTTCCGTCCATTGAAGAACCTCACCTTCAAAGAAGACTTCTCTCCAATCTCATTTACACCAGATAACAAGAACCTGTACGTTGCCTCACGTATCACTCGCGATAAATCAGCGATCATCGAATATGATGTGAAGGCTAACAAAGAAGTGCGCGAGATCTTCTCTCACCCAGAAGTGGACGTCACCAGTGCAAGTTACTCAAATGCACTCAACAAGCTCACAACGATCTCTTATGTGACAGACAAACGTCAGTACCATTTCCTTGATAAAGGTTATGAAGAGACTTTTGAGCGTCTGCAAGAAAAGCTACCGGGTGTTGAAATCTCGGTGAACAACACCACTCGCGACGAGAGAAAAATGATCGTCGTGACCTACAGCGACACCGACCGTCCTAATTACTACTACTACGATCGCGATTCAGACCAACTTGAGAAGTTAGCTGCAAACGCACCTTGGCATAAGCCTGAAGACATGGCGAAGATGAAGCCAATCACATATACCGCTCGTGATGGTGAAACCATCCATGGCTACTTAACGTTACCAAAAGGCCGTGAAGCGAAAGACTTGCCACTGCTTGTTCTGCCGCACGGTGGTCCTTGGGCTCGCGATCACTGGGGCTTCCAACCAGAAGTTCAGTTGTTTGCAAACCGTGGTATTGCCGTTCTACAGATGAACTTCCGTGGTTCAACAGGTTATGGTCGTGAATTCTGGGAGAAGTCATTTAAGCAATGGGGTCAGTCGATGCAGGATGACATCACTGACGGCGTTAAATGGGCGATTGACCAAGGCTACGCACAAGATGGTGAAGTATGTATCTACGGCGCATCCTACGGTGGTTACGCCACATTAGCTGGTGTGACGTTCACGCCAGACCTATATAAGTGTGGTATCGACTACGTTGGTGTGTCCAACCTCTTTACTTTCATGGATTCCATTCCACCATACTGGGCACCATTCCTAGCTATGCTGCATGAGCAAGTTGGCGATCCGAATAACCCAGAAGATGCGAAGATGATGAAAGCATACTCACCGGTATTCCATGTTGACCAAATCAAAGCTCCATTATTGGTTCTACAAGGCGCGAAAGACCCGCGTGTAGTGAAAAGCGAATCTGACCAAATCGTCAATGCTCTTCGTGAACGTGGCGTCGAAGTGGAATACATCGTGAAAGAGAATGAAGGTCATGGCTTCCGCTCTCTTGAAAATCGCCTCGATGGTTACCAAGCGATGGATCGATTCTTGAAGACACATTTATTAGATCAAACGCAATAAGCAACCTCTCATTCTACCAAGGGCACTTCGGTGCCCTTTTTTATTCTTTAAACCCAAATCTTATAAACATGGATGACGAAGTGTTCATTCGGGCGAGGTCTGTCGGAATTAAATCGCCGATTTTCACATCAGAGTGTAAATTTAGATAAAGACGCTATCTGCCTTACTGAGATGCTGTTAATCTTAGATGAGAAAGAGAATAGTTATCAAACGTAGTGAAATGTGAATTAAAATGAAAAAGAAACCACAACCAAAAAGCCTCGTTGTTATCAACACACAAACAGTAACGCCTAACATGCAGCGTATTACCCTGCAAGGCGAAGCACTAGGCAACTTTCCACAAGATTGCGAAGGCAGCTACATCAAGCTGCTGTTCAACGAAACAGGCGGTACTGACATCCAAGGCTTTTCTGAAGAAAACCGTCCAGTTATGCGTACCTACACCATTCGTCGCTTCGATCCACAAGCATGCACGATTGAAGTCGACTTCGTTCGCCACATTACTAAAGACCTACAATGTGGATTTGCAGCGCGCTGGGCGATGTCCGCAAAAGAAGGCGACACCATCAATATCGCCGGTCCTGGCAGTATCTCGAACCTAAACACTGAAGCCGACTGGTTCTTTATGGCTGCGGATATGACGGCGTTGCCAGCGCTATCAGCGAAGATTCGCACTCTGCCAGAAGACGCAAAAGGCTATGCCGTGATCAGCGTGATTTCTGAAGCGGATATCCAAGCTCTCGAAGCACCAGCAGGTGTGGAAACCCATTGGGTCACCGAGCAATCACTCGAAGATAAAGTCCGCGCACTAGAATGGAAAACGGGTGAAGCAGCAGTGTGGTGTGCTTGTGAGTTCGACTCAATGCGCGCGCTACGCCAATACTTCCGTAACGAAAAAGAAGTGGAGCGTGAAAACCTTTACCTCAGCAGTTACTGGAAACAAGGCGTATCAGAAGATGGTCATAAGGTCATCAAACGCGAAGATGCCGAGCTAAACGAACAGTGATTTAAGAGCGCAAAAAAAGCTAAGTAACAAGATTTGCTACTTAGCTTTTAAACACATAAATACCTATTTCTAATTTAGGCTCTCAGCCAAGAAATCAATCAGCAGACGAACTTTAGGTGAGAGGTTACGGTTTTGCGGATAGAGCGCCCAAATACCTTCGCGATCGTCTCGGTAATCGGTTAACACTTCCACCAGCTCGCCATTGTCTAACGCCTCTTGCACGTAGTAGTCCGGCAGCTGCACCAAACCTAAACCACGTTTTGCCGCATCGACCAAAGCAAAACCACTATTGCATTTGATTCGGCCAGAGACACGCAGAGACTTCTCACGTTTTTGCTCTTTGAAGTGCCAATAGTCAGCGGTACCCACCAAGCATTGGTGATGACTCAGTTCAGACAAGGTATGCGGCTCACCAGAGCGCTCTAAGTAAGCCGGGCTGGCACACACATACAGCTGACGCGATGAAAGGCGTTTAGCGATCAAGCTCGAGTCTTGCAAGCGTCCCAAACGAATCGCCACATCGACACCTTGCTCAATCAAATCGAGCTTTTGGTTAGTAAGAATCAGATCGAGATTTACTTGCGGGTACTTTTCTAAAAACTGGTGCAGCAGCGGAGCAAGATTCATTTCCCCATAGGTCACGGGCGCAGTCACTTTGAGCACACCTTTCGGTTCGGCTTGCATCTGAGTTACCGCCAACTCAGCTAACTCTAACCCTTCCACAAGGTGCTTACACTGTTGGTAATAAAGTTGACCAGCTTCAGTTAACGACACTTTACGCGTAGTACGATGAAGCAATTTCACTGCCAAGCGTTCTTCTAACGCTGATACACGACGGCTGATTTGCGCGACCGATGTTTTGAGCTTATTGGCTGCGCCGGTAAAGCTGTTGGTTTCTGCGACGGCGACAAATTCGCTGACGCCTTCCCAATTCGCCATGATTTTGATCCTATGGAATTCAATTTATTGCGTATTCTCACACAAAGTTAATCGCGGAGAAAACCCGTTTAAAAAGGATAGCCGACTAAATGAACCGTCTGTTGTGGCCAAACAATTTTCAGAGAGCATACCATGGTGTCATCAGTACTGACCCAATGATTTGGGGCAACTTTTATCTTCAAATTATTGATGGGTGTATAACCACTGGATCGATAAACTGGCGTGCGACCAAATAAAACAGAAAATGCGTCGCCTCGCTCCAATGCATCCTGATGAACCGCTTCCAACAAGATTTTCACCAGCCCTAACCCGCGAGAACCAGGGTCAACACAGACTTCTGCAATACCACTAATGGGAAAAGATTGATCATCAATCATGACTTGTTTTTCGTGTACGGCAACATGGGCAGCGAGTTTATCGCCATCCCAAATCAGATAGCGGTGACGAGGTATTTCATTGAAATAACGTTGAGTTTGAAAGATTTTGTCTTGCTCCTTGGTGAAGCAAGTGGACAGCAAAGCTCTTAACTTAGCATCGAGTTCTTGGGTGACTTCATCATCAAGCAAGTATTCAAAGCGCATGATTTACCTCATTTATTCTTCAAGGTTAAAAGTAAACCTTTGAAAACTCACTTACTGAGATATAGCGCAAATAAAAAAAGCGCAGGTTGAGCTGCGCTTTCCATTTTTGAGCCGATAAGTAAGGAAATTAAGCGTAACGCGATGCTTGAAGTCTCATTTCGAGCACGATTCCCCCTCAGTTACGACTCTTACACTGGCTTTAAAGATGAGTAATCAGCATCAAGAGCGATACCAAAATGGGTTTTAAGCGCAGATAGATACGTTTCTCCCGCTTCCAGCTCAATCTCAACGACCTCACCATTTGCTCGGTACTTTAAACTGTGATTGAGCAAAGTAATGATGCCGCTATCTGTCGCCAACGCTGCAACTCGACTCGAAGTGAAATGGGAATTTGGTGAAGTCGATGTGTAGTGATTGCCGCATACGATGTCACCGTCAAATACGTGCTCAAAGTCTAAACTATACAAATCAATCCATTGCTCAGGGTCATCATAGGATTGAACTTGCAACATATAGCCAACCAACTCATGTTCGATAAATCTGAATGTTTGAAGGTCAGTATAAATGGCTTGGTTGAGTACAAAGGGTAGTGGTGCGCGTGGCGTGTTAGAACCGAACCCCACATCAACGATCCACTTATCTTCCCCCATGGTCACCAAAGTGAATTGATGCGTTCGACCTGATGGTGTGCCAGACAAATGAACGCGCCCCAACAACGGTCGTGCATCAAAGCCGATGGTTTTCAGTACATTAAAAAGTAATGCATTCAATTCATAGCAATAGCCACCACGCTCGCGATAAATCAGTTTGTTAATAATGTCTTGTTCAGCAACTGAAATGCCACGCCCAAGCGCAATATCAAAGTTCTCAAAAGGCAAACGACGATGCTGAGCATTGTGTAGTAATAACAAAGTATCAGTATTGATATTCAGCGATTGAGAGATACCTACTTTCTTTAAGTAGGCTTGAAGATCTGTTTGGTTCATACCCATTCCAATTCAACGTTTTTACGGTGGCAACAACACTAAACCCTCAACTGCACTTGAGGTCAAACACCAATGCGATTTTTGTCATTCTTCTTAACCTCACTCGCACTAACAATGACGTTATCGAACTCATTATTACACATACGTAAAAATCATTTTCAATTTAGCCGGATTATCATTTTTCATGAAACACCTAAAATGGGCACCAACAAAACGACGCAGCGCAGTGAACAAACCTCAACTACGCTTATGACGTCACTCCATATACTGAGAATATAAAGGAAACATCCAATGTCGCTTGAAATCAAACCTGGTCAAACTCACATTAAATCAAAAGCAATGGTTGCATGGGCTGCTGGCGAGCCACTTAAAATGGAAGAAGTTGATGTACAACTTCCAAAAGCGGGCGAAGTGCTAGTACGCATCGTAGCAACTGGTGTTTGTCACACTGACGCATTCACACTATCAGGTGACGATCCAGAAGGTATCTTCCCTTCAATCCTTGGTCACGAAGGTGGCGGTATCGTTGAAATGGTTGGCGAAGGCGTAACAAGCGTTGAAGTTGGCGACCACGTTATCCCACTTTACACCGCTGAATGTGGTGAGTGTAAGTTCTGTAAATCTGGCAAAACTAACCTATGTCAGGCAGTTCGTGAAACTCAAGGTAAAGGTCTAATGCCAGATGGCACAAGCCGTTTCTCTATCAACGGTGAGACTATTTTCCACTACATGGGTTGTTCTACTTTCTCTGAGTACACGGTTCTTCCAGAAATCTCACTAGCGAAAGTAAACAAAGAAGCACCACTTGAAGAAGTTTGTCTTCTAGGTTGTGGCGTAACCACTGGTATGGGTGCGGTACTAAACACAGCTAAAGTTGAAAAAGGCGACACAGTTGCTGTATTCGGTCTAGGCGGTATCGGTCTTTCTGCAATCATCGGTGCTCGTATGGCTGGTGCAAGCCGCATCATCGGTGTAGACATCAACGAAAGCAAATTCGACCTAGCGAAACAACTTGGTGCTACTGATTGCATCAACCCAATGAAATTCGACAAGCCAATCCAAGACGTTATCGTTGAGATGACAGACGGTGGTGTTGATTACTCATTCGAATGTATCGGTAACGTAAACGTGATGCGTCAAGCACTTGAGTGCTGTCACAAAGGTTGGGGTGAGTCAGTAATCATTGGTGTTGCTGGTGCAGGTCAAGAGATCTCAACTCGTCCATTCCAACTGGTAACTGGTCGCGTATGGCGCGGTTCTGCTTTCGGTGGCGTTAAAGGTCGCTCTGAGCTTCCAGAAATCGTAAACCGTTACATGGCTGGCGAGTTCGGTCTACAAGAATTCATCACGCACACGATGGGTCTACAAGACGTGAACGAAGCGTTCGAACTGATGCACAAAGGTGAATCTATCCGTACCGTTCTTCACATGGATAAATAATCCAAGATAACGGTTCACGTAATATGACTGATATTTGAAAATTTGAAACAGGCTCTCTTCTCTCTTGGACACGTTTTCTTTTGGGAAGAGAGCCATCCGCTGTCTTTAACGGTCTTGTCCACCGTTAAAAATCATTGTTTTAAATACTCACAGTTTCAAACAAACATTGTTTTATCGAGAGATTATCCATGACCATTGAAAGCCTAAGCCAAGCCAAAGTATTCGGTGGTTGGCATAAACAATACACACACGAATCTCGCGCTTTAAATTGCAACATGCGCTTTGCGATCTTCTTGCCGCCAAATGCAACCAAATCAAACCCAGTGCCTGTGGTTTACTGGTTGTCTGGTTTGACGTGTACTGATGAGAACTTTATGCAGAAAGCCGGTGCGTTTCGCATGGCTGCTGAGTTAGGTATCGCCATTGTGGCACCGGATACTAGCCCACGTGGTGACGACGTTGCAGACGACGAGAACTACGATTTGGGGAAAGGCGCGGGTTTCTACCTAAACGCCACTCAAGAGCCGTGGTCGCGTCACTACCACATGTACGATTACATCACCCAAGAGCTACCTGCGATCATTGAAAGCAACTTCCCTGTCTCTGACGTGAAGTCGATTTCGGGTCATAGCATGGGTGGTCATGGTGCAATTACCATTGGTTTGAAAAATTCAGAGCAGTACCGCTCAATTTCTGCTTTCAGTCCAATCAGTAACCCAATGCAATGCCCTTGGGGTCAGAAAGCGTTTACCGCTTACCTAGGCACCGATATTGAAAGCTGGAAACAATACGACGCAAGTGAATTACTCAAACAAGCAAAATCACCATTGCCAATCTTGGTAGACCAAGGTGATGCTGATAACTTCCTTGCTGAGCAATTGAAGCCTGATGCGTTACTGGCGGCAGCAAAAGCTCATGATTCTGAAGTTGAACTGCGCATGCAGCCAGGTTACGACCACAGCTACTTCTTTATCTCTAGCTTTATCGCTGAACACTTGAACTTCCACGCTAAGTACTTATTTGCTTAACCTTGGTTGTGACATAAGAAAAACGATAAAAAACTGAATGGTTAAATATACAAAGCCACCCACTTATTGGGTGGCTTTTTGCGTTTTAAAAACACTCACCTTCTCTTTACAAAACCACCATTGCAATTGCTCTGATTGGTGTCTAACTTGTAAGGGAACGCTATTCGCTTACTAGGGTCTATAGACCCGAATAGGACCCTATGAAAAAACCATCGTCAGTTATCATTAGTACCACCTGTTTCAGCTTTTTGCTCGCCTCTCCAATGGCTCAGGCAATCAACTTTTTTGATCCCATTGATGGGCAATTGGACATGGGAGAATATCTGGCTGAAAACGCTTATGGATTTTTGCCCGTCCCGATAATGATTACCGAGCCCGCCGTGGGCTATGGCTTGGGCTTCACTGGCGTGTTTTTGCATGAATCCGATGAGCAACGGGAGAAAAGGCGCAAACTGGCAGAAACCTCTCTCGATGGTGGTGCGCAGCTACTAACACCAGCCATTACTGCAATCGGTGGTTTCGCCACCGAAAACGGCACTTGGATGGGCTTCTTAGGGCACCGCCGGACGTGGGCGCAAGACACGGTGCGTTACCTAGGTGGAGTGGGTTATGGCGACTTCAATATGACCTTCTATCCGCAATCCACCTTGCCGGGCTTAGATAGCGTCTTTAACGGCAAAGGGTTGGATTTCGAAATAACTGGCGGTGGCATGCTCAACCATCTTCAATACCGCATTATTGATGCTCCGCTGTTTATCGGTGTGAAACAGCTCTATTTCGTCACCGATCAGAAAATCACCAACTCCCCTGTTGCCGATAAGTTATTGCAAACCCTGACCAATACCTCCCCGACTACCTCTGGATTGGGTCTGACACTGGAATGGGACAGCAGAAACAACTTCTTTAGTCCGACGCAAGGCTACAACTACAAAGCCGAATACCTTTGGTACAACGACGCGATTGGCAGTGATTACGAATACGAACAACTGGATGTGGAAGGCATTAACTATTGGGAGTTAGCGGATCGATGGTCGCTAGCGCTACGTGGTCAATACAAATCTCTTTACACTGACGAACGCTTTTTACCACCAGCGTCTTATCCAGACATTGAACTGCGTGGCGTTGCGAGAAATCGTTATCAAGGGGACGAGACACTGTCAGTCGAATCACAACTGACCTATCAGTGGAACACGCGCTGGTCGACGAATGTTTTCGGCGGCTTTGGCTACGCTTCAACCGAAGCATCACTATTCGAAAACAACGCCGAATACGCTTACGGCGTGGGCTTTCGTTACCTCATCGCTCGTCGTTATGGTCTGCAAGCAGGCATGGACTTCGCCTTTAGCGATGAAGACAGTGCAGTGTATTTCCAAGTGGGCTCAGGCATCTAAACCCACTTATACCCAGTAACCTCAAGATGCTGGATTCAGAGCCAAATCTCTACTCATGTTTCGGGTTCGCACCATATTGGTTCGAGCCTTCTTCACTGTCTTGGATGAGAAAGTACAGCAGCACTAAGACACCAATGATGGGCACAAAAGCGATCAACGCCCACCACCCAGTTCGTCCTGAGTCGTGTAAACGCCGCACGGTAACCGCAATCGATGGGATCATAATGAACAGGGCATAAATCACACCAAAGAAGCCAAAATTGTCCATTTGCATCACACTGCCGATC
This sequence comes from Vibrio sp. SCSIO 43155, assembly GCF_023716605.1. Lineage (NCBI taxonomy): Bacteria > Pseudomonadati > Pseudomonadota > Gammaproteobacteria > Vibrionales > Vibrionaceae > Vibrio > Vibrio sp. SCSIO 43155. Next base: position 2,124,284 of record NZ_CP071853.1, read on the forward strand.
ACTCGATCGATGATGCCCATCACTAAATTGACCAACACATTCACTAACGTAAAGTACCAATACTCTTGGCGTCTAGCCCTACCACTAAAGTTGGAGTAATTGAGGATGACCCTGTAGTACCAATCAAACATATCGCTTCTCCTAATGAGATGAAAGTGTCGCGAAAGTTAGACAACGTGAGGCAAACTGCACACAAAATAGACTAAATAATGTATTCATCCAATAGTTCTATTTTTAACTATGTCATTAACCTTGACGTATATTCCACCAACGGTTACTTTTCACCCATAACGTATTATATAAATCCATCAAGTTGGCTCTATTATTAATAAATAACCGAAATTTCTGCGGATCGGTGTAGTGACGCTATCCCGCCGAAACAAGGGCAATAAATCAAAGGGCACAAGATGAGAAAAACAGTGGCACTCGCTTTGCTTTTGTTTGCACCGACACTTTTTGCAAACACGATACAGTTTAGCAGTCCTGAGAAATCCGATGTTGTTGTGGCATTAAAAGACCTAGAGTCATTGCCTCAAACTACCTACACCACCAAACTGCCTTGGCTCGAAACGCCAGCCGAGTTTGAAGGCGTTAAGTTAAGCATCCTATTACAAAATGCATTTGGACAAGTACCCCAGCGCGTTGAAGTACGTGCATTGAATGACTACCACTCCGATTTATCTCGTGAAGATATCCTTCGTTACCAGCCAATCGTGGCGTACAAACAAAATCATAAATACATCAAGATCCGAAACAAAGGTCCCTACTGGTTGATCTATTCTATAAATAAATACCCAGAACTAGACATTGCCCCATACCATTCGCAAATGGTCTGGCAAATCAACAGGATCAGCGTGAAAGAAGAATAACAATGAAGGCGAAACCCCATCCTACAAAACAAGGTCCATTTTCGACTAAGAGTAAGTTATTGTTGTTGATTTTTTCATCGACATTGCTGCTCGCCAACATCGTATTATTGAAAGAAACCCGAGCACTTACCCAAAGCTACTCTGCCCAACAAAACCAAGCGACTTGGTTTTTATTTCATTTATCTAAAGAGTTATCGGAATTAGTGGGTGAAGCGCGTCGGCTCAATGAGAGCGTGATGAACATTGATGGAGCCGAGCTGCAATATGAGTTAGCTTGGAGCCGTTTTGATTTGCTGATCAACAACAAAGAAGCGGACTCTTTCCTATCAAGAGAAGAAGTACGCGTGTACTTTGTCTCTCTATTCGATAAATTTCAACAACTCGAACCCATCTTAGTTGAAGCCAAAACAGGCAGCAGCGTGGCTGCTAATCAGTTTTACCGCGCAACGCAAAATCTATACATGGAAATGATTGACTACGTCACCCAGAACTTCCGTGTTGCAAGCCCGCTTTATCAGCAACAGCAAGTTCGTGCGTACAATTTACTGCAAGCGCAGTACATCTTGTTGGGCATTTTCGTGCTTACCGTGGCGCTGCTGACCTACTTCTATAAGCAAGAATCAAAGTTCCACAAACAACTCGCGTTAAGTGATCCACTGACGAATCTTGCCAACCGCAGTGCTTTGTTTCTCGATTTACATCGCAAGGAAGAAACCAAAACCCCGTTTTCGCTGCTCCTACTCGATCTGAACGGCTTTAAGAACATAAACGATACGTTGGGACACCAAGCGGGTGACATCGCTTTAATCGAGATAGCAAAGCGCTTAAACGACATGGCATTGGATGACTTTACTGTCTATCGCATGGGTGGTGACGAGTTTGCCGTAATCATCAACACAACCGACGAGAACAAAATTACCGAAGCAACGCACCACGTCCATGTAGTGTTTGAGAAACCGATTCTCGCCTCCGACCAAGCCGGAGCCCTATCCACCAGTTTAGGTGCAGCGAGCTACCCGCAAGACGCCGACAACATTGACTTCCTAATCAATTTAGCGGATAAGCGCATGTACAAAATGAAATTCCAACGTTAAACGGATAACCATGATGAAAAATTTCATGCGAGCGGTGTTATTACTGCTAGTGATCGCGCTTGGTGTGTTGGCTTGGGTCTTTATCCCATCCCACGAGACAGTGGGCGCACAAACCCTCGAAGAGGCGCTCAACGACAACTACATACTGGTTGGTCATCGCATTCACTCTACAGACCCTGACGCGGGTAACATGTTCGGTTACTTTGTTGTATACAAAGGCGCAAGCACCGAAAACCTAGAGCCGTTTTTGGTGACTTCTGATCAGTTTATTCGTATGGAGCAAACCGGCGACAACATGCTAGCTCTAACCGTGAATGGTCGTATTTACCGTTATCACAATGATTTGTGGGTAGAAAACCCAGATGGCAAGCTACAACACTGGTTTGTAAGTGCGACAGCGAAATACGTACGCTAACTCATACCTGTTTGAGCCTTAGACAAACAAAAGCCCCGCTCATCAAATGGCGGGGCTTTTTTATGCTTGAGATTCGCTAAGCGGCGATTAAAGCACTTTTTCTTTGATGACCTTCATCACACCCGAATCACGGTTACTTGGTGCTGAGAAGCGCGCCACTTTTTTTACTGCTTCATGTGCGTTTTCCATCGCATAGGAATGCTCACTCACTTGCAGCATTTCTAGGTCATTGAGGTAATCACCAAACGTCATCGTCTCTTCAGGACCGAAACCCATGGTTTGTTGAAGGTGCTTGATCGCCGCCCCTTTTGACGCTTCTGCGTTCATCACATCAAGCCAGATCTTCGCACTCACCACCACTTGATGACTGTGACCAAACTTCTCACTCATTGTAGGGAATACCAATTCTTCAGAGCCACCAAAGTGACAGATTGCGACCTTGATAAATTCGTCCTCTACTGCCAGCAAATCCGGCACGTATTCACAACGGTGGTAGTATTTCTGGAACTCTTCTAACGCTTTTGGATCTTTGGTTTCGATGTAAGCCGAACGCTTACCACACAGTACAAGGTGTGTGCCTTCTACCGCACGTGCCGCTTTTACTATCTCATCGATTTCCGATTTCGGAATGGTGCAGCTATAAAGCTCTTTGTCTTGGTGCATCACCAAGGTGCCATTTTCTGCCACGTAAATCATACGGTCTTGAATTGGCGCAAACGTATCACGCAAACTATAGTACTGACGACCTGACGCTGCGGAGAATAAAATGCCCTTCTCTTCAAGCTGTAAAAACAGATCAAAAAACTCTGGGTCTAGACGACCATATTGGTCAAGTAAGGTGCCATCCATATCGGTGGCAATGAATTTGATGCTAGCTTGTGACATGACTTTAACTCAAAAGTGAAGCAGCTCAGGTCACTCTTTGAATGAAAACAAGCTGCAAAAAATAGTCACGCTAAGGTACAGGATCTTGGATGAATCTCAAGCTGAAATCACCGAGTCTTTACCGAGTTTCAGCTTGAGAATAACAGGGGATTACGCCGTTTCTACGACACTATCAGGCTCCATCATTGGTCGCATAAGATCTAAACTGCGAACCGTGCCAATCAAGAAATCCAACTCACGATAAATCTCCGCGACCGCTTCAAACTCACCCGCAGGTTCATCCAATTTAGGCTCAAACAGCTCTTTCCAATGCGAGATGGCGATGTAGAGCTTTCCGTTTACTTGAGAAAGCGACAAGCTAGAAAACTCACTTTCACGACGAAAAGTCAGCACACGCTCAATCAATTCATCCGTTAACAATTGCTTTGCCGTGTCTAAATCGTCGCTATACACCTCATACTGCTGGTCAAATTCTGGATTGCCCAGTCGGACTCGTTTACCTATTTGAATCTTGAAGAAGCTATCCCACAACTTTTCGCGCAAGGTTGGGGTATCATCACGATCAGTCAGCACAAAGGTGCAAATGTCTTCATTCATCGGAACGTCGATTTCGCAAAACAGCCCCGCAAAAAATACGTGATGCTTACTCGAACTGTCACTTCCAGAGCTGATAAGCTTTGATGCTTGAATCTCAGACATCACCACTTTGGCTTCACCGATGGTACCCGAAATAAAATCATCACTTTCGAAACCATCACAGCGGTCTAAGTACAAACCACTACGTTCAAAGGTATCTTTGTCAAGCTTGCGGCTTGGGTCCCAAGTCAGTGAAGGCTCAATGTGTGCCAACAAACTCTGCATAATGTATTGCTTGTAGGTTGTACGATACTCATTGTGCTTTTTGTTGAAGTAAGCCCAACCGCCGAGCAACAATGCCAAGAGCACAAACATGGTAGCGAAGGTGGCAATATCAAATGCCACTGCTCCAAAGAAAACACACACCGCGACACCAAGAAACTTGCGGCGACGAAGCGCTTCTAAACGTAAAGCTTCCAGCGGTTCGAGCTTATGTCGCAAATCATTTTCAAACAGAGTTTTGAGTTGATCAGTGGTCATCACATTCCTTTTTATTTACGTACAGAGTCCATTACCAACAATTGCAAGGTGAATCATTGCCACCGCTACAGGCATCACTCGGGACGCAATCCAAAGAGTTGCATCCCATATCCGTTACACAAGATGAGTCTTTGTTCTTACGCCGCTTGCGATTACGGGAAGGTTCCTCAGTTTGAAGACGCTGATGAGCATGTCTACAGCGTGTAAACTGGTCTTGAACACTGGTATAGCTAGAAAACACGCCTTTACGTTGAATTATTTTGCTGATGGCTGCAGAACAAGAATCCGTGCCGTAGTACACCGCATGAGCACAACGGAACCCTTTGTGTGGGGATAAATAGCGTTGATAAAATCGTATCAATGCCAACACCAGTTTCGACATGCTTTTCCTTTTGCATCTAATAAATCATTCGAGAACAACGCTCTTTCTTATCAATCAAAACAGTACATCACTCAAATTAATCATTTCAAACGCAATCCTAATTTCTGCGTTCTAAGCAATGAAAATCATTGAGATAAGGAGTCATAGCAAGCCGATACCGTCAGCCCAGGAGCGCCTTCGAATAGCAATCACAGCCAAAACAGGTACAATCCGTGCTCGATTTTTATTTCGCGCGGACTCACTCTCATGCACTCGCCTGAACAATGCTTTACTCGATTTTCTGCAGACATTTCTGGCTATAACTTGCCAGCGCAGTTTACGTTTCCGTTCTACTACACCCCTCACCCATTGTGTGTATTGGCTGCCGAGCAATTACAGCAGCACCTCATGACACAAACTGACTTTGTGCACGATTTTGGTCTTGAGGATGAGCAAAGTGGACGCGGTAAGATGTTCGGTGTTTTGCTAGTGCGTAATCCACAAGGTGAGATTGGCTACTTCAGTGCGTTCTCTGGCAAGATTGCCGATCAAAACTTGCTCCCTGGTTTTGTTCCACCCGTATTCGACATGTTGACGGAAGAAGGTTTCTTTCGTGGCGAGACGGATGCTATTAACGCGGCGAATGCGGAATACAAAGCCTTTGCTGCTAATCCAGAACTGGCACAACTGAAAGCAGAAATTAAAGCCGACCGCGAAGCGTATCAACAAGAAGAGAATGTCCAGCGCCAAGTGATGATTACCGGTCGTGCAGAACGAAAACAGCAACGTACGCAAGGCGAGCAAACCTTAAATCCAGAAGATCTAAAAGCGCTACTGGATGATTTGGGTAAACAAAGCGTTGCTGAGAAGAATGTGCTCAAGTACCTCAAACAAGCTTGGAACGAAAGGCTGGCAATCAAAGAAGCACGCTTAGCCGAGCTAGAACAAACACTGGCAGGGCTCAAAGAGCAGCGCAAAGATTTGTCTAATGCTCTACAACACAAACTGCATAAGCAATACCGCTTCTTGGACAACCGCAACGCAGAACGCGACTTGGTGGACATTTTTGCTCCTACTACCAATCCAGTACCACCAGCCGGTTCTGGTGAATGTGCCGCTCCGAAACTGCTTCAGTTCGCATACAAGCATGGCTACCAACCACTAGCATTAGCTGAGTTTTGGTGGGGCGTATCGCCGAAATCGGAAGTGCGCCAACACAAAAAGTTTTACCCATCTTGCAACAGCAAGTGTCAGCCGATTTTGGGGCACATGCTGCAAGGCTTGGATGTGGAGCCAAATCCATTGGCAGAAAATTGGGCAGAAGATAAAGAGTTAGAAATACTGTTCCAAGATGAAGCCATGGTAATCGTCAACAAGCCATCGGGTCTGCTTTCTGTTCCGGGTAAAACTATCAAGGATTCCGCGTACACACGTCTTCAAACAATGTTCCCAGATGCCGAAGGACCATTTGTGATTCATCGCTTAGATATGGCGACTTCGGGGATTTTGGTGTTTGCTTTAACCAAACGCGCGAACAAGAGCTTGCAAAAGCAGTTCATCACTCGCGGCGTACAAAAGCGTTATATGGCACTGCTTGAAGGTGTATTAACTGAGCCTGAAGGTGAAATCTCGCTCCCGATGCGTGGCGATCCAGATGACCGTCCACGTCAACTTGTGTGCTTTGAGCACGGTAAACCTGCCGAAACTTACTGGCAACTGATTGAAATAAAAGACAGACGCAGCAAGGTGTACATGTACCCGAAAACGGGGCGTACCCACCAATTGCGTGTACACAGTGCCCACCACATGGGCTTGAACATGGCGATGGTTGGCGACGGCTTATATGGCGAGAAAGCCAACCGTCTGCATTTGCATGCGGAGATGTTAGAGTTGGATCATCCGTACAGCAAGGAGCGTATGTGTTTCCAAGCAGAGTGTGAGTTTTAAAGTGACTCTACGTGAAAAGCAGATAGCAAAAAGGCGCTGAGTTACAGCGCCTTTTTTACGTTTAGAGCAAGTAAGAGATTCCCGACTGCGCTCCTACGTCGCTATCGGGAATGACGCGTTATAGAACAAAGTTTCCAATCACCATAGCTGAACATCGTCATTCCAGAATCGAGGAACGAGATGTCTGGAATCTCTGGTTTTTATGAACGGAAGTTAACTTACTTTAAACTTCGTCCACACTTGAGAGCGCCAGCGTCTTGCCATAATGATACCGCGCACCCATTCATCTAGAGCAATTGCCATCCAAGCACCAATCACGCCATAACCCATGTGAATGCCGAAAATGTAAGAGAACACCACACCTAAGCCCCACATGCTCAGAATACCCATCTGTACTGGGAACTTGATGTCGCCCGCCCCCTTGAGTGCCGAAATGAAGATCAGGTTAAACACGCGTCCTGCTTCTAGCACGATTGACCCCATGACCAATGCGCCCGCCAATGCCAAGATTTCTGGCTGATCGGTAAACACGCTCAGAATCTCTTCATGGAATAGGTAGATCAAACACGTCGCTGCTGTTGACGCCGCAAAGCCAATCAAAAAGTAGATCTGCACGCGTTTCAAAATGCTGGTCACCCAACCTTTGCCTATGTAGTACCCTGTCTGGATTTGCGCTGCCTGACCAATCGCGAGCGCAAACGCGAAAGAGAAACGTGCGATGTTTTGCGCATAGGTAAATGCCGCTAGCGAAGAGGTACCCATTTGCACCACAAAGTACACGATGCAGATTTGCGCCATGTTGTAAGACAGTACTTCGCCCGCGTTCATGCCACCGATTTTTAAGATCTTTTTGTAGACCTCTTTCGGAACTTGTTTGAGCTTAGACATTGGCAATTCAATACTGCTGCGTTTCAAAATCACGCCTAATAGCAAAGTACCGATCACTTGGCTGACGACAGTCGCCACCGCAACGCCTTCAACGCCATACACAGGCAAACCAAAAGGCTGGTACAAAGCAATGTAGTTACCAATGATATTGAATACACCAGAGATAAGGTTCACCACCATTGGTGAGCGTGAGTAACCATGGCTGCGCAGAATTGTGGTGAAGACGATACCAATCGTTACGTTGAACGTCATCGCACCGCTGATCAGCAAGTATTCTCTTGCGTATTGCTCAACCTGCGCCTCTAACCCGTAGTAAGGTAAGAAGAACACCGCACCGATCACAGCAAGCACACTCAAAAATGCACCGACAATAACGGACAAAGCTACGCTGGCAACGCCAACATCAACGGAGTCTTTCTCACGCCCTGCACCGTTGTATTGCGCGATCAAGATGCCCGTGCCACTACTCACAAAGGTGGATACGATGATCAGGAAGAACGTGAGCTGCGTGATAACCCCAACCGCAGAGACGGCTTTATCCGAGTAACCACTCAGCATGAATACATCACTGGTTCCTAAAGCCGTCCGTAGCAATATTTCGACAAGTATCGGCCAAGCCAATGCCACGATAGACATACGCTGGTTGATATTCTGGCTTTTAGGCATGAATTGAGACCTTTCCTACAACTAAAAACTGCCCCACAGAAAAACTGTGAGGCAGTTCAAAAAATTAGATTTATTAGAATTTGGACATTTCGGCAATTGAACACTTAACCACCAAAATGCAGGCGCGAATTCTAGACGGAGTTTGGTCACAAATACAACAAAATTTCGTCGAGTTTCGGAAAATATTTTCTAATGCATTCGACGGATTGCCTTAGCTTGACTGACGAAACTTTGAAGCAGTAGATTGACGAACAATCAACTCAATAGGTGGCAAACGCACCTCGTGTCTCTCACCACTCAATAAATTAAGAATGGACTCTGCACTGAGCGCTCCGACTTCTTCAATCGGCTGGCGCAACGTGGTTAATGCTGGCGTAAAATACTGTGAGGTCGGCAAATCATCAAAACCGATCACGGATACATCTTCTGGTACACGAAAACCATGGTCATGCAGAGCTTTTATTGCTCCATAAGCCGTTTGGTCATTGGCAGCAAACAACGCAGAGAAATGCACTTTGGATTCGATCAACTCAACGGTTTTGGCGTAACCGGACTCACTGCTGAAGTCGCCTTGCTTAACCAATTTTGGTAGCACTTTAATGCCAGCCTCTTGCAGTGCGTTCTTGTAGCCAACAAAGCGAGCAACGGCGTCTGGTTGATTCAAAAGCCCTTTAATATGCGCGATGTTAACATGACCTTGCTGCATCAAATGCAGTGTCGCCATATATCCACCCAATACATTATCTATATTTATGGATCGAACCTTATCGCCAATGACATTGTATCCAACCGCAACAACCGGAATTCGCTCTGCATATTCCAGTATCTGCGCTTCCGTCAAACTGCCCGTTACAATGATGACGCCATCGACATTGCTCTTCGCCAAATACTCCAAAGCATGCGATTCCAATGAACGCTGCCAATGTCCCGTCGCAATCACCAACGAGTACCCCTGAGCATTCAGAACCTTTTCCATATCGTTAAGGATACGACTGGTGTGCGGACTTTCCGGATGTTGGATAAGAACGCCAATCGTCATGGAACGCGTATTGGTGCCTTGTCCCATTTGATAGTTCGGCTTATAGCCCAGTGACTTGATCGCTTTCTCTATGTTTTGGCTTTTATCGTCCGAGACAAAAGTTGTACGGTTGAGGAAACGTGAAACGGTGCTCGGTGATACCCCAGCCAACTTAGCCACATCGTAAATAGATGCTGCTCTTTTTTTCTTTTTCATTGTAAGAATTTTCCCAGCAAGCTAATAACAAAAATATAAGTTGCGCCGGGGAACGCGACAACGTTTGGATATGGGAAATGAGAGCTAGATAATTTGCCAGTACGCAAGCGCGCACTGGCTTTCATATCGAGGGTTTAGAATGTCGCTAGCGAGTTTTCACTCAGTGCATCAAACAGATGAATCGCATCTAAATCCAAGTAGAGAGTTAAACTATCCACATCCACTTCCGCAGCTTGTGTTTCAACCATTAATGGCTGACCAGCAATTTCCGTTTTCAGTAGAATACTTGCACCTAGTAGCTCCTTGTCTTTAATTTTGACAGGGAATGGCAGCACGCGGTCATGATCCACTTGCTCAGCACGTAGATGGATGTCCGTAGGACGTACACCAAAGTGCAGTGCTAAGTTCTTCGATGCGTGTGCTTTGAAACGCTCTGGTAGAGGAATACGAACATCACCCAATTCCACTTCCCAGTTACCGTCTTCACCAATCAGCTTGGCATCCAACATGTTCATGGATGGGTTGCCAATGAATTGCGCCACAAACTTGTTAGCCGGGCGTTGGAACACTTCCGTTGGTGTGCCAACTTGAGCTACATAACCATCTTTCAAGATCACGATACGGTCTGCCAGTGTCATCGCTTCAATTTGATCGTGGGTTACGTAAATCGTGGTGGTTTTTAGCTCACGATGAAGCTGTTTGATCTCTTCACGCATTACACCACGCAACTTGGCATCTAGGTTCGATAATGGCTCATCAAACAAAAACACCTTAGGCGTGCGAACCATGGCACGCCCCATCGCAACACGTTGGCGTTGACCACCAGACAGCTCTTTTGGTTTGCGATCTAACAGTGCGTCCAACTCAAGCATTTTTGCCGCTTTACGCACTTCAACATCGATTTGGTCTTTTGGCATGCCTTTCAGTTTCAGTGCAAAAGCGATGTTCTCGTATACCGTCATATGTGGGTACAGCGCATAGCTTTGAAACACCATCGCAAGGTCACGATCTTTCGCATCGATTTTATTCATCAGCTTATCGCCAACGTAAATCTCACCACCCGTTATGCTTTCCAGCCCAGCAAGCATGCGTAGCGTGGTCGATTTACCGCAGCCCGATGGGCCAAGGAAAACCACAAACTCTCCATCTTGCACCGTGAAGTCGAAGTGTTTCACTACCTCAACATCATCGTAGGATTTCTTGATGTTTTTGAATTCGACTTTTGCCATTACTGGTTCTCCTCTGCTCGATCTAGCAGCATGTTACGGTAAGCAATTGCGCTCGCTTTTAAGGTGCGTTTTTGTGTTTGGTAATCCACGTGAACAATGCCGAAGCGCTGCTTGTAACCGTAAGCCCACTCGAAGTTATCCATTAAGCTCCAAGCGAAGTAACCATTCACATTCACGCCTGCTTTAATCGCAGCATCCAACGCTTCTAGATGCAGTTGGAAGTAACGCACACGTTGCTCATCATTCACTTCACCAGCAATGCAATGGTCATCGCCAGCTGCGCCGTTTTCAGTGATGTAAAGTGGCGGCAAGTTTGGATAACGGTCATTCAGACGCAATAGTAAGTCCGTCAATGCCTGAGGGTGAATTTCCCAGCCAATGAACGTGTGCTCTTGTTCTGGTTGAGGAACGGTTTCAATATCACCATGTTCGTTGTAACGCACCACACAACGGGTATAGAAGTTAATCCCGATAAAGTCCAAATCGGTTTGGATGACGTCGAGGTCACCTTCCAGAATCATCGGTAGATTGTGCGATTGGCGCTCTAAGACCAACTGAGGGTATTCACCCTTCAATACAGGGTCCATAAACCAATGGTAACCTTCCGCATCACTGTACTCTGCCGCACCGATATCCGCCTCGCTGTATGGGTAAGCAGGCGTCGCATTGAACACACAACCGTGCATCGCATTTGGTGCATTCTTACGCATGTGTGGAATCGCAAGACCATGACCCAGCATTAGGTGGTGTGCTGATAAGAAACCTTCGCGTTCACCCTTAAGACCTGGAGCATGTTCACCCCAACGGTAACCTAGGTAGGCTGAACAGAATGGTTCGTTCAGTGTCGCGTAAGAATCAATCTTATCGCCAAAGTAAGCACTAACTACATCCGCATACTCTGCAAACTTGTAAGCCGTTTCTCGATTTAGCCAACCACCTTTGTCTTCTAGGTATTGCGGAAGATCCCAGTGGTAAAGCGTGACGAAAACTTTCAAACCACGAGCGTGACACTCATCGATGATTTGCTCATAGAACTTCAAACCTTCTTCATTCACTTTGCCATCTTCTGGAATGATGCGCGGCCATGCCATGGATAAACGATATGCGCCAACCCCTAAGCCTTGAATCATCTCGATGTCTTGCTTCCACAAATGATAGTGATCACATGCCACGTCACCGTTATCTGCGTTGTCGACTGCACCTGGCTTATTACAAAACGTGTCCCAAATCGAAGGCGTACGACCACCTAACTGGGCACCGCCTTCAATCTGATAAGAAGAGGTTGCGACACCAAATAGGAACTCTGGGCTACGTAATTTTGAATCTTGTGGTAATTGGAATTTATTCATTGTTATAAAACCTTTTGTTTCGCTTAGCCCTTGACGGCACCAGAGGTCAAGCCGCTGATCATCTGTTTAGAGGCAAATAAGTAAGTAATCACTAACGGTAAAATGGAGATGGTTGTTCCGAGCATCACCGCTCCCCACGGCGTATTCGGAATGCCCTGCACGCTTCGCAGTGCCTGCGTAATCACGTAGTTTTCTGGCGTTGTAAGTACCACGAGTGGTTGCATGAACATGTTCCAGAAGAAGACAAACTGCACGATAGCCAAAGTTGCAAGCGCCGGTTTCATCAGTGGCAATACCACACTCCAGTAAGTTCTAAATTCACCCGCACCATCGAGCTTCGCCGCTTCTAACAGCTCTTTTGGAATAGAAGCCACCACGTGCTGGCGCATCAAAAAGATGCCAAATGGTGTCGTTGTGAACGGTAGCCAAACCGCTAAGTGGTTATCGAGTAAGCCGAGAAACTTCACGATCATGAAGTAAGGGATCAAGCTCAATACTGGCGGAATCATCATTGAGCCAACCAACATACCAAATAGCACGTTTTTGCCCTTGAACTTGTACACCGCAAACGCATAGCCGCCCATGCTACAAAACAGCAGTGAAATTGTGGTGCCTAGGAATGCAATGTAGATAGAGTTAAACATCGCCTGCCAAAACGGCATGATTTCCAGTAGTTTTGCGTAGTTGACCGCTAAGCTGTCGCCAATCGCAAAGCTAATCCCAGTGCCAAAGATTTCGGTACGATCACGGGTTGATAGCAGCGCCGACCAAATGAACGGAAATACGGTCATGATGGCAGAAACAATCAGGATTGAGCCGAGCATCACCATCAGTATTTTGGTGAAGATCTCGATACTGCGATCGCTTGGACGCCAACGCTGCGCCGCAGGTAAAGTGTTAGTACTCATCTTATTGCTCCCCTAGACCTTTCTTACCGAAGAAGAAGAATTGAACCGCTGTACAGCCTGCAATCAAGGTAAACAGCAGCCACGAAATCGCTGACGCTGTACCCATCTCTAGCCATTCCCAGCCCACTTTGTAGAGGTACATTGAGATGGTTAAACCAGACTGACCTGTACCACCCGTACCGCGCGTTAGAACGAAGGGTTCTTCGAACAACTGCAAGTTACCGATGATGGTCATGGTGACCGCAAAGAAGATGAATGGACGAATCATTGGTAGTGAAATGCTCCAGAATCGACGCCATGCGTTTGCACCATCCATACGAGCCGCTTCTAGGATGTCTTTAGGAATCGTCATCAAACCAGTGGTGTAAAGCACGATGTTAAAACCGGTGTATTTCCAGAACACCATAATGGCGATAGAAGGCTTCACCATGGTTGCGTCATCTAACCAACGGATTGGCTGGAAGTCGTTCACCCAAGAGAATGCCCAACCAAATAGCGTGCTGTCTGCCAATGCCATTAAGCTTTGGTTGATGATCCCTGAGTTTGGCGAGTACATGTTGAAGAAGATAAGTGACGCAGCCACCGTTGACGTAATGAACGGCAGGAAATAAGCCGACGTCAACCAATGACGAAAACGGTCACCCAAAGACACCAGAATGTACGCCACAGGCAGAGCAACTAAGTGCTGCGCCACACCAGACGTAATGGCTAGCCAAAGGGTGTTCTTCAATGAGCGCCACAGCCACGGGTCAGTCAGAGCAATGTGGTAGTTCTCTAGCCCGACGTAATCCATCGCACCCAAACCTTCGACTGGGTTCCACTCATGGAAAGAAAGAAAAATTGAAAACAGTAACGGGAAGATCCCGAAAACAGAAAAAATAATCAAAAACGGCAATAGGAATCCATACGGTGTAAGCGCTTTCAAACTTAGACGAGAAAAAATGCTCTCACGTTGTGATGTTTCCATAACCTTGCTCGCTGCATGATTCATAGTAACGACCTCTACTCAGGAGGGCGATTCGCCCTCCTTGCTTACCAAATGGCGAAATGCTTACAAATTACGGGTGCGGCGCTTAATCATGCGTTCCGCTTCTTTCAATGCCGTTTCAATGTCTTTGCCTTCATCCAGCACTTCCATCAGTGCGTTTTCTAGGATGATAGAGCGAGCAACGTGGTCGCCTTTTGCTGGTGCCACTGGCTTGATGTTTTGTGCCACCTCAGCAAACAATAAGCGCGCTTGCTGCCCACCAAGGAACTCGACTTTCTCTTCAAACATAGGGTCGTCGTAAGTTGTTGTGTTTGCAGGGAATGCTGCGATAGTTTCGAAGTGTTTAAGCTGAATATCGCGACGAGTTGTCATGTATTCGATCAGCTTCCACGCTTCGTCTTGATGCTTAGATTGGGTTGGAATCGATAGGAATGAGCCACCCCAACTACCGTAAATACCATCAGGAAGGTTAGATACACCCCAGCTACCTGCAGTCTCAGGAGCAATCCAGTTGTTTAGGTGACCAAGTAGCCAAGCCCCCGAAAGCTGAGTAGCAAATGTGCCGTTACGGAAGCCTTCGTACCATTCGTTTGACCACGCAAGAATACGACCATCTAAACCTTTATCACGAATCTCTTTCGCCACTTCAAACGCGTGCACAAAACGCTCAGAGGTCACGACTGGGTTGCCATCTTTATCGAAGTATAGACCTTCACCTTCTGGCACTGTGGTAAAGATAATCGCTTGTGCCACATCCGCAGCAGACGCGATCAGTTGAACGTTTTGCTGCTTCAGCTTTTCACCCGCCGCAATATAAGAGTCCCAATCTTTGATCGCTTCATTGATATCAATGCCCGCTTTTTCAAAAATGTCAGTGCGGTAGTACATCACACCCGGTCCTAAATCGACTGGCATACCATACACATCGCCATCTGCTCCTTTACCCTGCGCCCATGCATAAGGCGCAAAGTTTTCTGCGTATTTGTCTGCACCATAGTTTTCAGACAGATTCACTAAGCCGCCAGACGCCACAAATGGACCGATTTTTTCTACATCAACAACAATCACATCACCTGCGCCAGAACCCGTCGCCAAGTTGGTTGTCAGCTTGGTATGGTGGTCACCGTGGTTATTCATTAGGTAATCCACTTTAATGCCAGTTTCCTTCTCGAAATCCGGTAGCAGCACTTTCAAGCTACTATCAAAATCAGGGAAACCATCGAAGCGAATTTTGGTTTCATCAGCCGCATTTACCGTTGCAGCAACACCCAAAGCAGCGGTCATGGCAAGCGTCAAAGTTTTCAGTTTCATGTTGTTGTCCTTAATTATCGTTTTATAGGGTATGCAGTTCCTTGACTGAACTTCTTGGCACCAAGCTTGGCGACAATTTGAAGTTCACATCTCGTTTATTTTTATTGAGAATTTGAATCACGAGCTGGACAGCTTCAGCGCTCATTTGCTCAATAGGGAAGTTAACTGTGGTTAGGGCTGGCGTGAGGTAACGTGCAAATAAAATGTCATCAAACCCTACCAAAGAGATTTGCTCCGGAACGTTGACACCATTGGCTTTCAGCACTTCGTAAGCACCAAACGCCATATGATCATTACACGCAAATACAGCAGTAAAATGACAATCGCGCTTCAACAGTTTACGCATTGCGCTTTCCCCTGATTCTTCGGTAAAACCGGC
The DNA here is from genome assembly GCF_023716605.1 of Vibrio sp. SCSIO 43155. Lineage (NCBI taxonomy): Bacteria > Pseudomonadati > Pseudomonadota > Gammaproteobacteria > Vibrionales > Vibrionaceae > Vibrio > Vibrio sp. SCSIO 43155. The sequence goes on from NZ_CP071853.1 coordinate 2,139,923, forward strand.
CTCGGACACCAACGCTTCGTCATACTCGATTCCCGCTTCTTCAAGAGCCTTGCGGTAACCTTGTAGACGCCCCCGTGCGTCAGATTTGTCCAGAGGACCGGTGATACACGCTATGTTGCGATGCCCCATTCGCAACAAGTATTCGGTCGCCAACTGACCACCAAATTCGTTATCGATCTCAATACAGCATTGCGCCATTTCTGGAATAAAGCGATTCACCAGTACCACTGGAATGCCTTTTTCTTTAAGATCGATTAAGTAATCATCCGTCAGGTTTTGTGCATGCAAAATGATGGCATCTACGCGTCGTCCAAGCAGAAATTCCACTGACTCACGCTGACTTTGCTCAGAGTTTGAACCTGCAGTCACCACCACGTGGTAACCGAAACGGCGCAGACGCTCTTCCATGCTGTGCAAAATGCCAGAGTAAAATGGACCACCAAGCTCTGGCACGATGATGCCAATACTGCCAGTGCGACTAGACGCCAAAGCCTGAGCGATTGAGTTTGGACGATAGCCAAGTTCTTGAATCGCTTTCTCGACTTTCAGCTTCTTATCGTGACTTACACGGCTAGTGCCATTGATCACACGAGAAACCGTTGCCTGAGAAACCCCTGCGTATTCAGATACATCTTTAATCGTCGCCACAAGAAACCTCTTCCACCTGAGCATCAAGATTCAATTTTGCTTCGAGATGCATTTCTCGAAACCGCTTTCATGGCAGCTAGTATTTCTTATCCACTAGGGTGTTATCGTGAGAGAAATCACACCGAAATCCCTTTAGATTCGGGCAATATCGGAAAAAATGAAGCGGTAGGCAGTTTCCTTTCACGCCATGAAACTGTTTCATGAAACGGTCATTTCACGCTCAAATGAGATTCAATAAAGGCATTGATTTCACAACTCTTTAATAAAGATCTCTGCGCAGTTTTTAAAGCATAGAAACAAAAAAAGAGCCGCAAATGCGGCTCAAAATAGGGTCAATAATGGACTGTACGGTGTTCACTGGCTGCAATGAACGCCATGACTAAATAGAGAGAGTTAAGAAATAAATCAGTGGTAGAGACCTAATAAATCTGCCTTCAGTACCTACCACTGTTACATGGACAGTAATTAATTAGACTCGGTTTACCACCAAGCTTCCCACATAGCACCTACGCTAAATGTGTCTTGCTTAGGGTCATTGTTGGTTGCTTTGTTGTCGACCTCACCTGCCGTCGCGTAGAAGCGGAGCATCGGACGAGCGCCAGCGCCCCAATCAAACGAGATATTTTGCGATAGCGTCACTTTCCAGCCTGTGTTGTCATCATCGGCACGTGCGTAATCAACCATTTGGTAACCCGCTTCTAGCCAAGTCGAGTGAACATCATTCCAGAAGTACATAGGACGGACGATAGCACTGTAGTTAGTACGCTCATCTTCAAGCTTGTTTGAACCGTCAATTGAGTAATCGTGGTATGCCAATAGGTATTCAACCGCAGCGTTTTCACCAAGGTTTGCATTACCTTCAAAGCTTGCGTAAATAGTTGTTAAGTCTTCTGTTTTCCAGAATACGCCGTTGTCAGCGTTATCAGAATAACGCAACACTAAACGGTTTGATCCGCTGTCGTGTGCACGAGAAATCACCGCACCCAGCTGGTAAGCATCAATGTGTTCTGAGCTCTCAATTGCTTCTGAATCAAAACCATAGTTCGCGTAAAGCTCTAAATCAGCAAAGCCCATATCAATGCCGTGCAGTTTAGATGTGAATGCATACGCACCGCTATCACCCGTTCCAGAGCCACCAGTACAAGAGATTGAAGGGTTTGATCCCGGAGTGATTTCCGGGTTACAGCTTTCAACCGAAGCAACCACACCAAGGTCAAGTTTGACGGAACCAAGCTCAAGGTTGTTGATACCGCCACCTTGACCATCGTGCATCATCCAAAAGTAATCGTTGATGCCCTGTTGTGGACGCTGATGGAAATCACGACCAGCCCAAATGTAAGCGTTCGGCTGACTCTCTAGTACATTCGTAACGCCTGCATAAGCCTTTTTCAGGTTCACCTCGTCACCCCAGTGATCGAACATCACCACAACATCCCAGATTGCGCCACTGTCATTCTTAAATGCTTTTGCTAACTGGAATTCACCGCCATTGCCTTCGTTACCTAATCGACCAATAGCGGATGAGCCGTTAAAAGAGCCATCAACCATCACGTACTTTTGGTCGCCCCCTTGGTAGTGAGCACCGTAACGAGCATAACCAGAGAACACAACGCCATAAGGAATCTCAATGTCCGGCGTTAATACCGCTGGTTGTTGGTCATCGACATAAGTTGGGTCAATGCGTTTCTCCAGTTCTTGAATACGTTTTTCCAAAGCTTCTACATCAGAATCGGCAGCAAAAGTAGAAAGAGAAGCAAGCGAAGTGGCCACTGCAAGAGTGAGAGGTAAAACCTTTAAGTTTTTCATGTGATTTCCCTAAGTTTTTGTAGGTGTAATTATTTCAATAGGGATCTTAAGGAATGAAACGTTTGAAAAGTCGCTACTGCTTCACATGGCACAAGCACTCGAAATGACATGAAACAACGCATGAAACTAGCGCCGTATTTTGTCAATTAAAATCATAATGTTATTAGCTTCTAATTTGTCATTCATATTTTGAAATCGCTTTCATTTCACAGAAATGTTTAAGAATAATCACGTTAATTTGTTCAAAATAAGCGCAATTCATACTTGGTTTTTTGAAAGCTTTCATAATCCTGAAAACTTTCACAAGTCGTAAATTTCTTACAAATTCAATAACTCACGTCAATGTCAAACATGATTCATATCACAATTAAACGTATTACCATTCCATGTCGCATTAAATTACCACCTAGAATAGGCTGTAAATAATTCAAAAGTAGGGATGCATGATGTCAAAATTGGCCGGAGCGCGCCTAGAGGAAATGGCGGATATCCGATCGACAAGAAAAAAGAAGATCGTATTTCTCTGTTCTAGTATTGCCACTGCATTTTTAGCATATGGCTCTGTGCTGCATTACTTTGAAGGGAATTGGGGAGTCAGTTTTTTTATTGGCCTGTGTGCAACTACATGCTTAACGATCAGTTATCTGATAAGAGTACACGAGCATCATCAATACGCAGATTTACTACTTACCGCAGTATTGATGTTCGATGGTTTACTACTGCTACTCTATAACGACGCGCCATCCGGCAGGTTACTTTGGCTCTACCCTATTGTTGCTGCCATTATTCTGATTAATGATTTTAAAGTGGGTTTATTGTTCAGTGTCAGTTACACGCTCATTATTTTTTTCGGTTTAGCCTTTTTAGATAGCGTCTCAACGGCAAGTGAAATGACTGAGCGCCGCTTTATGTTCACCTTGGTTGCAATTTGTTTTGTGTGCCATACGTTTTCTTATTACTACTCAAAAGTGGTTAATTACATCCAAACCCTCTACCGAGAAGGGATTGAAGAACTCGCTTATCTCGATCAATTGACAGGCTTAGCGAATCGCTGGAGTTTTGAAACTTGGGCTCGCGCCAAGCTAGAGGAGCTAGATCAAACCCATAGTAATACGGTTACCGCATTGGTCTTCCTTGATATTGATAACTTCAAACACATCAATGATAACTATGGTCATGATGTGGGTGACCGCGTACTAAAACACTTCGCGACACGCTTGAAAAACAACATTCGCAACAAAGACCGAAAGACAGACAAACACGATTATTCGATCGCTCGCTTTGCGGGTGATGAGTTTGTACTCATGCTCTACGATGTGCGCTGTAAAAAGGACTTAGACACCATCATGGATCGCATCGTCAATCTATTTAAAACTGGCTATCAATCGGAAGACACGATTAATGAGCTTACAATGAGCATTGGCGTTGCCATCTATCATCAGGATGCGAATGACCTATCTGAGCTGACTCGTTGTGCGGATAAAGCCATGTACGCGGCAAAGCACACGGGTAAAAACCAGTACGCCTATTATGAGCATTGCTCGCATGCAGAAGAGTTACGCCATCAAAGACATTCGCTTGTTGGCGCAATGGGAAGTGAAAATGTGACCTCGTTACAACGCGATGCCAGTTTATAACGACCAATTGCTTAGCATCATGGCAAGTGCAAATGGTCGTTATCACACATGTTAAGCAAACATGTACATCGCCCATAAACCGCCGAGCAAAAACGTAATCAACCAAATCACTTGGCGTGTTTTACTTGGTTTATCCTCTCTAGGACGAATAACGGGTTTCAGTGCCCGTTCCTTAATTTTTCCGACTAGACTGTTTTCAATCGCTCGTTTATAGAAAGCACGACGCTTTTGTGCCGCATTCGCAACTTTCGTGAAACGGTGCCTTTGCTCTGTCGTAAATTCCGTCGCCTCAAAGCGAGGAGGGAGATCAGAATGTTTAGGTTGTACTGCCATCACTTCCTCCTTGTTGATGGTTGCACCTGTATTAAGTATATACAAAGTTATCAGTTTGTTGTTAAAAAACGTTTGTATCTGAACAACATGCATGAAAAAAGCCACCCAAAAGGTGGCTTTTATCTCAATTCTATTTAGTGCTTAGAGGTACTCACATAAATACGCGGTCGCGTCTTTCACTTGCAGTTCGAATGATGAATTACCTTCAACTTCGAAGAATTCACCACTATTGTAGGTGACCCAATCCACTTCACCCGCTTTCTTTACGATCAACGCACCTTTAACAACACTCATACGCTCCGGCGCTTGTGTACCGAACGTGTATTCACCTGGTAGCATCACGCCAACACTGACATCCTGCCCTTGTTGACTAAAACCTAGTGACTTTACGCCACCAGCAAAATAACTGTTTTCCTTAATACTCATTATTGGTTTCCTTATCAAAAATCAGCTCTTTTTTACCCTGTTTCGGTTTACGACTCAAGTCTCTAAATGGGTCTTTGTTGAAAGAGCAAATTCTCAATAACTGTGTTTCGGAATGTAAAAGTGGACATCAGATCATAGTTTCACCGTCTCAAAAGCTAGATTGTTTGTTTTTGTAGCTCAAGCTTCTCACCATAATAAAAAAGGAAGGTAAGTAGGAATCATGACCACCACCGCGCGCAGGAAAAGGAAACAGAAGCCAGAACCGCAACCCTCATTTTGGGCTCGTCATCAGTTCAAAATCATTAAAGGGGGCTTTGCTGTTTTCGGTTGCTCGTTGATTAGTGTGCTTAGTTACCAGTTGTACGCATCTTACTTAGATTACATCGACCCAAACAAAATCTACGGTGAATGGATAGAGATCGGTGCGCCACCTTATCAAACCGAACAGCTTTCTTTTACACCCGAAGGTGTCTTTCGCAACCATCGCCTTATCGCCACTCAATTCGAGTTTGATGGCAAAGTCGTCACACTGAACACCGGGCTTGGCAAAACTGAGTACCAAATCTCAGGGTCTCATCTCTCTCCACAGATACGACGCATTGAGCCTCGACTCCCTGACCAACGCTTTATCCTAAAAGGCTTCGAACACACGGTTCAGGGCTCAGAAACTGGCGCAGCTTCCAAACGCAGAGCAGCGTTGAGCGAACACTTCAGTCGCAAATAACCTCCTTTTCAACGCTACCTATATGTCGTAACTCTTTCTGTTTCATCAGAAAAGTTTAATTTCACTCGCAAAATAACCCCTACGGACTGAGTAAGCGATTAATTAAATACATGCAAAATATTTATAAAATCTTGGCTCAATATTGTATTTTCTATGCAAAACTATGTTTCTTGTAGTGAGTTTTGTGTAACACGGTCGAATCTTGATTTATTTTTTTTTGAAAAAAAATAAGTCTCTGAAATGCTCAAAGGGATGCTTTTGCACAGTGTGTGAATTGATTGTCTTTTCTGTCGCAAGAGCAGCTTATGTTCCTAAACGAGCATGAATTCAAGGATTGAGAGAGAAGTTATGATTCGATTTAACCTATGTGCAGCTGGGGTTGCCCTAGCACTATCTGGCGCTGCAAACGCGGCTCCAACCGCACCAAGTATCGATATGTACGGTTCCAATAACCTTCAATTTTCTAAAATTGAATTGGCAATGGAAACCACATCTGGCTACAACGACATGGTCAAATACCATGAGCTGGCTAAGATCAAAGTGAAATTTAACCAGTGGAGTGGCACATCTGGCGACACTTACAACGTCTACTTTGACGGTGTAAAAGTGGCAACAGGCGCTATCACTGGCAGTCAAACCACGGCTTCATTTGAATATGGTCAAGGCGGCTTGTACCAAATGGAAATCGAAGCGTGTGACGCAACAGGTTGTTCTAAGAGCGCTCCGGTAGAAATTACCATTGCAGATACAGACGGCTCACACTTGAAGCCTCTGACGATGAATGTTGATCCGAACAACAAGAGCTACAACACCGATCCAAGTATCGTGATGGGTACTTATTTTGTTGAATGGGGCATCTACGGTCGTGATTACACTGTCGACAACATGCCAGTTGATAACCTAACTCACATCCTTTACGGCTTTATCCCAATTTGTGGTCCAAACGAATCAGTAAAATCAGTTGGTGGTAACAGCTTTAATGCACTGCAAACGGCATGTCGTGGTGTGAATGATTACGAAGTGGTTATCCATGACCCGTGGGCTGCTTATCAGAAGAGCTTCCCTCAAGCAGGTCATGAATACAGCACGCCAATCAAGGGTAACTACGCAATGCTAATGGCGTTGAAACAACGTAACCCGGATCTAAAAATTATCCCATCTATCGGTGGTTGGACACTTTCTGACCCATTCTACGACTTCGTTGATAAGAAGAATCGTGACACGTTTGTCGCGTCAGTTAAGAAATTCCTGAAAACTTGGAAATTTTACGACGGCGTAGATATTGACTGGGAATTCCCTGGTGGCGGCGGCGCTGCAGCAGATAAGGGTGACCCTGTAAACGATGGTCCTGCATACATTGCATTGATGCGTGAACTACGTGTAATGCTAGATGAACTTGAAGCAGAAACAGGTCGTACTTACGAGCTAACTTCAGCAATCGGTGTTGGTTACGACAAGATTGAAGACGTAGATTACGCAGACGCGGTTCAGTACATGGACTACATCTTTGCGATGACTTACGACTTCTACGGCGGCTGGAACAACGTTCCTGGTCACCAAACTGCTCTTTACTGTGGCTCATTCATGCGTCCTGGTCAGTGTGATGGCAGCGGCGTGGATGAAAACGGCGAACCGTACAAAGGTCCAGCATACACTGCAGATAACGGTATCCAGCTTCTTCTAGCGCAAGGTGTTCCTGCAAATAAACTGGTTCTTGGTACAGCGATGTATGGTCGTGGTTGGGAAGGTGTAACACCTGATACGCTAACAGATCCAAATGACCCAATGACCGGTACTGCAACAGGCAAACTGAAAGGCAGCACAGCTCAAGGTGTTTGGGAAGATGGCGTAATCGACTACAAAGGTATTAAGTCATTTATGCTAGGTGCGAACAACACTGGCATCAACGGCTTTGAATACGGCTATGATGCGCAAGCAGAAGCACCTTGGGTGTGGAACCGTTCGACTGGTGAGCTAATCACATTTGACGATCATCGTTCTGTGTTAGCGAAAGGCAACTACGCAAAATCTCTAGGTCTAGCAGGTCTATTCTCTTGGGAGATTGATGCAGATAACGGCGACATCCTTAATGCCATGCACGAAGGTATGGCTGGCGGCGTCGTTACCCCACCAAACCGTAAACCAACGGCAGCAGCAGGCGCAGACCAAGCAGTAACAGGTCCTGCAAGCGTTGTGCTTGATGGCAGCAACTCAACTGACTCTGACGGTACAATCGCAAGTTACGCTTGGGAGCAAGTATCAGGTACTGCAGTCGTTCTATCTGGCGCGAACACAGCAACAGCAAGCTTTGATGCGGTAGAAGTCGCAGCTGAAGAGCAACTAACGTTTAAGCTGACCGTAACAGATAACGAAGGCGCAACGGCTTCTGATCTTGTTGTGGTCACCGTTAAGCCAGCAGGCGTGATTGATCCACCAAACACAGCGCCAGTTGCACAGGTTTCTGCACCAGCAACGGCAAGCGCAGGTGACGTGGTTGTGATTGATGCTTCAGCTTCTAGCGATGCTGACAACGACACACTAACGTTCGATTGGACGCTACCACAAGGTTTAAATGCTACGGTCAACGGTGCGAAAGTAACGTTCACAGCAGCAGAATACCCACAAGACACAAGCCTAAGCTTCACAGTAAGCGTAAGTGATGGTCAAGCAGCATCAACTGCAAGTGCAACCGTTGTTGTAGCGAAGCACAGCACAGGCGGTGGTACTTGTACTAACGCATGGGATGCAACGGCAGTTTACACTGGTGGTGATCAAGTGACTTACGCAGGTAAAACTTGGGAAGCGAAATGGTGGACTCAAGGTCAAGATCCTAGCAAGTCTGGCGAATGGGGTGTTTGGAAAGAAGTTGGTCCAGCTAACTGTAACTAAACACTGCTAAGGTGTTGTTATTCAGCACCTACCGCTATCAAAATTGTAAAATAGAAAAGGACAGCATCAGCTGTCCTTTTGTTATTCTAGATTTTGATTCACAAGCGCCATCGCTACGATCAACGAACGTCAACTAAACGGTCAAAACTCTGGAATACCTCATCACACTTCATGACGCGACCATGACCCTGCCCTTGCGTCGTCACCAATTCGACTCGCTCAATCTCATTAGCAGCTTTCGCAGATACACCGTGTTTGGTGAATTTGTCTTGTTCATCATGAACAATGATAGTTTTTGCTTTTCGCTCAGCGAGACGCTTTTCAGGGTCAATGGATTGCAATGGGTAACCAAACTGATCTTCCACTTCCGAAACCACGGCTTTGAATAGCTTCATTGAATAACCCGAACGCGCAATACTGCCAAACAAGTTTTCTACGTAGTTAAGCACAGGCGCAATCAACAGCAATGGCTTGTTTTCTAATTTGCTGTGACGACATTCTAACGCCGACGCAGTACCCATACTGTGCCCCACCAAACCTGCAACATCATCAACAGAATCCAACACGTCCTCTAGACCACGAACAAACCCCGGGATATGCCCATACTGACCATCACTTTCACCATGAGCAGGGTGATCGTAAGCCAAAGCGGTGTAACCCGATGCGGCGATGTGCTCCATCAACGGATAGAACTGACTTGCTGTCCCCGACCAACCGTGAGTCAGCACCCATACCGGACCATTACCAAGCTGATAAGTTTTGATTGCACCAGCATGACCTTGTACTTCACTTTTAATCAGCCCCTGTGGCTCTGCATTTTTAGGCTGAGTACGTGCTGGGGTGAGCAACAGCTTACGCGCGGTCTTTTTTGCATGTGACGGTGCCAACGTATGGTGCAAACGCGTACTGATGTTGACCAAGCTACGCTTAACACTGAAGCGCTGCGAAGTATTGAAGTAGATTTTCTCACTCATGATCTTTTCCTTAACTATCAGCTTTGCACAAAATAGAACGGTCGTGCTTTTTATACTGATAAGAAAGAGCGCTCTATGTCGCTCTTCATTATGAATCTCGTACTATGCCCGTTACCGCGGGGCTAGCGCTTCCATCGAATAAATAAATTATCGATGCCTTGCCAAAACAATCTCTGGCTCTCTTCTTGCCCTTTAATCGAATAAAACACGTGCGCACTTAAATATTGCCCGTATAAATCAAAGGTCGCTTGTCGCGTATCTAAATCGGCGACAAACTCTTGGTTCTCTTTGCCTTTCTTGATTTGAATTTCGAGATAATTCAGCCAAGTATCAATCGATTTACGTAATGCAGCTTGCAACGCACAGCCTTCTTCTGCGGTGTCGTTCCAAGCATCAAGGAACATACAGCTACCTTGAAAAGAGTGATTCCACGTCATCCAAGTGTCCAACAGACCGCGTACTTTACGTTCGATATTGCTGTCACCCAACTCACGCGCAGGCGCAATAACCCGCTCTGCGAATACTTGATTGGCAAACTCCAACACCGATAGTTGAAGGTTCAACTTGGAATTGAAGTGAGCAAACAAGCCACTTTTCGACATACCACACTGCTTCGCCAACTCACCTATAGTGAGACTTTCCAACCCGTTTTCACTCGCCAGTTGGAATGCACGCTGCAATATCAGCTCTTTGGTTACTTTTCCTTTTTTCATAAATACATTTTTAGCACGGTCGTACTTTTTTACAATCTAAAGTTTACTGGCCAAACCAATGTATACCCTCTGACACACTCACGATCGCAATACATTGAGCAACTCAATGAATACGAATTTTCGAAATTTGAGATGGGTCTGAATTTCACAAACTGGTTACTATCAATTGCACATGAGTTGATTTTTTACCGCGATGAGCAAGCTATTAGCTGTTAATTTCTCAGCGATTTTTCACTTTTTTAGGTAAGTATTTATGGCAACCACAAAGAAAATTGCCAGTTTAGAGTTCGCCCGCATCATCGCAATGTTCGCGATCGTTGGGCTTCACTGTCAAATGGCACTCACGTACTGGCAATGGGATGAGGTACCTTGGGTTGGGTATATGCTTAACCAATTGGCTCGCTTTGCTGTACCACTGTTTTTCCTCATCTCCGGTTATCTAATCCAGCCTAAACTCAGCGCAAATCCCGTTGAAACACTGAAAAACTACGCTAAGCCCTTGCTTAAGATATGGCTGGTTTGGAGTGCGATTTGTCTGTTAATGCCGTTCCGTTGGCAAGTGGTTGCGGAGGCAGGCTATCTCGCTGAGCGACAAGGCTATTTGGGCTACCTGATGTCGAACCCAATTAACTCGCTGTTAGAAGGCGGCTTAGTTCATTTGTGGTTCATTCCTGCACTTGTGATTGCCGTCGCTATCATTGCATTGCTGGTTCGCGTTGGCATGGCGCAGTTGCTGCTCCCGACGGCAATATTGTTGTACGTCTATGGGGTACTCGCAGGCAGTTACATCACACTGACTGAGCTACCAGCGCCCTTCTTTACTCGCAATGGTCCGTTCTTCAGCACATTGTTGGTTGTGCTTGGTTACTTAGCGAGACAACACCAGTGGCAATGGTCTCGTAATAACACCATTCGCTTGATTTTGGTTGGTATGGCACTGCACTTTGCCGAAGCCTATTATTTGATGAACGACGAGATCGCCTTTAATTCACACGACTTCTTATTTGGCACTGTGATCTGGTCTTTAGGCGTATTCATGTGGCTTCTTGCCCATCCAAACTTTGGCAATATGCCATGGGTGTTTAAGTGGTCACCGAGCATTTTAGGTATCTACGTGAGTCATTTGCTGGTAATCATCATCATGATGAACGTGGCAGGTATATTAGGGCTAGAAAACTTAGCTAAGGACGCCTTTATTTACCCAGCAACCATTGTGGTAACCCTGTTGCTTGTAAAAGGCATTGAAGCTACGCCGCTGAAAAAACTATTACTGCGCTAAATCCATTCAGCATTATGTATGGTCTGCACTACCACTTTTTGGCTAGTGCAGACTTTATAAAAATGAGAGCTCTCTCTCACTCGCCAAAATTATCATATCTAATACTTTGTAATTTGCTTTCACTCACAAAAAACATTGTTCATTTACTTTAGATTTATCCGACATCAACAAAATGCTCATTAAACGGAGGCGGTATGTGGGCAGATCAGGGACTCGTTCCTTTTTTAGAAATTAGCCATTGGTTAACCTATGGTTTATACGCTGCAGTAATCCTATTTGGCGCGGCGAGCATTGCGTCACTCAGAAAGTAGTGGCGCAAGCTGCATCAATTCAAAACTCCTACCGTTAATTCGAGCTTACTCACACTTAACCTATTAATATGTGGCTAAAATTTCTCCAGTCAGACAAGGAGAAATGTCTATGCCAATCTACCCAATTGTCGCGTTTTGCTGTTTGATATTTTCTAGCTCCACGTTTGCAGCTGCGACCAGTGAACTTAACCTCGTCAATTCCACCGTCGGCTATGCCGCACTGATTTTCTTCACCATTGCCTACATTCTGGTAATGCTGGAAGAATACCTACAAATGCGAAAATCCAAGCCTGTACTGCTCGCCGCGGGATTAATCTGGATTTTAATTGGCTATACCTTTGCCCAACACAACCAAGCTGACGTTGCTAAAGCCGCACTGGAACACAACCTTTTGGAATACGCTGAACTTTTATTGTTCCTATTAGTGGCGATGACCTACATCAATGCGATGGAAGAACGCAGACTGTTTGATGCACTGCAAGCGTGGATGGTTGGCAAAGGTTTTGATTTCAAAAAGTTATTTTGGCTCACAGGTAGTCTTGCATTTGTGATTTCTCCTATTGCCGATAACTTGACCACAGCGCTATTAATGTGTGCAGTAGTGATGAAAGTTTCTGGCGACAACCCAAGATTTGTCAATCTTGCCTGTATTAACATCGTCATTGCCGCAAACGCTGGCGGTGCATTCAGCCCATTTGGCGATATTACGACTCTGATGGTTTGGCAGGCAGGACACGTCAGCTTTGCTGAGTTCATGCCGTTGTTTGTACCTTCTCTAATCAACTACGTCATACCTGCATTCATCATGTCGTTGTTTGTACCAAACACAAAGCCAGATACGGTTCATGAGCACATCGAACTGAAACGTGGTGCAAGACGTATCGTTGCCTTGTTTATCCTGACCATTGCAACAGCGGTTTCCTTCCACGCCGTTTTACACTTCCCTCCAGTGGTCGGCATGATGATGGGCCTCGCTTATCTGCAATTTTTTGGCTACTTCCTGCGAAAAACACTCAAACATTCTCTTGCCAAAAAAGCCGCAATGGCGATTGCCAACGGGGATGACTACGCGCTGAAACGTCTGGGTTCTGTTGTACCATTTGATGTCTTCCACCGTGTGTCTCGCGCCGAGTGGGACACCTTATTGTTCTTCTACGGCGTAGTGATGTGTGTTGGCGGTTTGAGTTTGCTTGGCTATCTCGAACTGGTTTCCAACGTGATGTACACCGAGTGGAATCCAATTTGGGCGAACGTCATGGTGGGGATACTTTCTGCCATCGTCGATAACATTCCAGTGATGTTTGCTGTGTTAACGATGGACCCAAGCATGTCGATGGGTAACTGGTTGTTGGTGACACTAACAGCAGGTGTTGGCGGTAGCTTACTGTCGATTGGTTCTGCTGCTGGCGTGGCTCTCATGGGCGCTGCGAGGGGGCAATATACTTTCTTTGGTCATCTCAAATGGGCACCGGTGATTGCTCTTGGGTACGCAGCGAGTATTGCCGCGCACCTTTGGATGAATGGCAGCTTGTTCACTTAAACTGCCTTAATTCATCGGAATAATTCTTATCGGTCTGATGGGTGGTTCACGCCATCCATCACCTCTATCTCTCCCAGCTCATACGGATTTACGCCCTCTAAGCAGCCAACGTTATAGCCATATTCACTCGGATTAGAGCGGCGCTGATGGTGAGTGTAGATGCCACATTCTCCACAGAAGAAATGCTTAGCTGTGTTGGTATTAAACTGATAAAGCTTGAGTACTTCCTCACCTTGAGTGATACGAATTCCGTTCAACGGTACCGATGCCACAATCGCACCGCGACGTCGGCACATGGAACAATCACAGCGTCGAGGCTTCTCGATTCCATTCGGTAATGACAGTTCGATTTGCACTTTTCCACAATGACAAGAAAGCTTATGCAAAGGTTGAATTGTCGTACTACCCACTTGTTTAATCATGATTTTTCCTTGCTCCTTCCCTGTACACCTAAAGTGTGTTGTTCTTTCATGATGTTTTTTTGAGCTGCATGGTAAGGAGGTATCATGAGCAAAAAACACTCCAAATCATGCCTAGACTAATGTAACTGATAAGCGGTGGGAAAAACCACTTCAGCTTATGAAGAGCACCGACCGTGTATACAACAAGCCCAAACATAGAATGACCTTCGAAGACTATACCGACTTCACACAGGCATTCCCTAGCGTGATTTATCTGCAGCGTTTAGTGAGTGAGCGCTGTTTATCGTCACTCCAATCACTGGTCCAACAACGGTGTTTTAACCCGCTTATTCAATGAATTAGCCAAGAATCCAGATTACGAGAGGGGTTGCTGATGGCTGGATTGTTAAAGCTCATCAACACAGTACCGGTGCTGCACCAAGGGGCAGTGAATGTATTGGAAAAGCCGAGTGTATGGTTCAGCGAAAGTGACCTGGGTATAGATTTCGGGAAGGTTGCCCGAGCTAGAAAGAAGAGGTAGAGCGTGCTGACCATATAAAGTTCAACACGCTCAAGGGGGTTAAGTTACTTAGTGAGCATCTCAGCCTTAACAGCCTGCCACGCTTTATGCTCGGGTGTGGTCAGGTGGATAGGACCAAACGTACGCTCTGGGATGATTTTATCACTCAGCCTTTCTACCTCTCTGGCCACAAAGCTGCTAAACCAGATCTGATTAGGCATTCCGGGCCAATACTCGGTGAGCTGCTGACGCAGATTATCCAGCTCGTTCAGGCGACCTTTGATCTCGTTCAGCGCCTGATGCTGTGGTTTAAACAGCAACCGGGTGAACCAGTTTGAAGAAGCCTTCTCCATGTTGGTGACTTTATCTCTAAGTTCTGTCAGCGCCTGCTTTACAGGAAGCCGGGTAACCGGAAGGCCTTTCTCTCTGATCTCTGCTGTTATCGGCAACTGCTCTAGGTTGAGTTCTATCTCTCCGGCAAGACCGCGGTTTTCTCCGCTGACAGCTTTGACCATATCCCGCAGTTGCGTTAGTGATTCGTCACCGTGCAGCGGGGCGCTGGTCATTCTAGTTATAGGGACCGAGCGGAACTCTAGCTCCGGCCAATTTGTTCTGGCGTGCACCTGCAGATGACGGGCGAGTTTAACCCGAGCCATCAAAGCGGGCTGTTGATCCCGAGAGAGTTTGATCTCTTTGGTCAGCGCGGCTTTTTCACGGTTCTCAAGTATCAGAAGCTTTTGTTGTTCGGCCTTTTCTGCTGCTTTAATCGCCTCATCACTCGGCGCGCGAGTTGTCAGCCGGTTGCTGCTGTCCCACTTCAGGTAGTGGCGCAGTGCGCCAGTTTCACTCTGCACCGCTTGTTTGACCAGATTTACCAGGCTGCTTGAGCCAGCAGAAAAACGGGTATCAAAGCCCCGGTGACCTTTAAGCAGCGCTTCGAGAAATCCTTTCAACTCCTGGCGATCTTTAGGACAACTCAGCTTCATTTCGCCGTTTGCCACATTTAAGAAACGGCTGATCATGGGATCGCCGCTTTCCAGTTGCGTTTTCAGTTTCTCCTGGTGTGAGGTCGCTTTCTTGCCAGTGAGCAGGTAGTCGGACAGTATCTGGTTGATACCGTCTGAGATCATATTACGTTCACTGGAAGTAAATTTAATCTCAGTTTTCGGTGGCTCGGCAGCAGGAGCCGGCGCGTTTTTTGGCACTGCTTCAGCTTTTGTTTCCTGAGGCTTAGCTTTGGTTGTCTGCTCCGCTTTAGTCACCGCTTCGGCAGGCAGTGTTTTAGCGGCTTTTACCTTGCCGTGAGAAAGGCGCAGGTACGAGCCCAGAATATTGTCTTTGCTCTCTAAAGGTCGGGTTAACGCTTTATACATAGAGCCGAACCTTGAGTGACCTTCTAGCATCAGGTTAAACATTTCTGCCAGTTTTTGCGGCGAGCGGGGCAGTCTGATGACCCTGACTTTTTCCTGATCATCTATGGTGATCCGTCCCTTGATCTCTTCCATCTCACAATATCCGCGCAGAAACTCGCCATGCTTCTCCGGTTTATTGTCTACGTATTGTTGCAGTGCGCTGCTAAAAGCTTTGGCAAGTGGCGTGAGATCCTCATCATGGATGCGAGGCGCACTCTGCAAACCTACAGGGTTCTGGCTTAGCGGCTCACTCATACTCTGTGTTGAATGCGCAGCCCCCGGAAGTTCTGATTTAGATTTTTCCAGTTTCGGCGCCTGTTTCGGTGCACTCTGATGTACCTGAGAGACACCTTTAAACAAGGTGTTGAGAAGTTTAGTTACCGGCATAATGACTCCTTAACCTTTTAACAGGTGCGCGTCACAAAACAGAGAAGGTGCTTTAGCCTCTTCCTTTAAAGGGGCTTGAAGAGCATTTCTGGCATCAGTCGCTGTGGTTATAAAGTTGCCAAGCAGGTTCGCCAGTAGTTCCAGCTCCAACCCTTCAATCGGGTGCTGGTAGCGCAGCAGAACCTGATCGCCTTGCGGACTCAGGGCGTAGTGTGCCTGACGCAAGACGGGATTTTCAAAGTTGTGCTTAAGAAGACGGGTCAGGTGACGCTCTCTCTGCACCTCCGACAGAGCCCCTAATTCTGCAAGAAACTGAAGGTGGTTGCTTCCCGCTGCCATATCGATTGCCAGCTCGATGCCTTCTTCAGTCAGCAGTGCACAACGTCCAAAGTTATCAAGCTCTAAGCAGTCCAGTTGCCAAGTGTTACCCAACTCGAGAAGCAGGTTGTTCAGAAAGGTTTGGTCGGCCGTCATCAGCACCTCCAGATA
Organism: Vibrio sp. SCSIO 43155; assembly: GCF_023716605.1. Lineage (NCBI taxonomy): Bacteria > Pseudomonadati > Pseudomonadota > Gammaproteobacteria > Vibrionales > Vibrionaceae > Vibrio > Vibrio sp. SCSIO 43155. The sequence continues at coordinate 2,156,412 of NZ_CP071853.1, forward strand.
CAGTCGGGGAATGAGTGTTCAGACTACCGCGCATGCAAGGGGAATTTCTTTCATTATTAGGCAAGGTTTTTTAGGTTTATTAAGCAAACGCTGATGCCAGTGGGCACGCTATTTGAACGTTTATCGTAAGCCTGCTGTTGCGTTGGATACATAATATTGCGGCTCTGCTGCTTGGTACTTACCTCTATTCACCCTGGATATCAGAGACGCTGGCTAAGTGCTGGTGCGCAGCGGACTTGTAATGCGGAAGCAAGGAAAGGTAGCAAAGTGGTTGCCGATGCGCTGTTGAACAACATGCGTACAGCAAAGAGCAATATGCCCTAGCTTAATGTGTAAAGTCTGTTAAACAGTTAACACCCACGCAATCTAGGTCGGAAACTCGACATCAATCACTTTTCACGACATTTTATTCAGCGATTTATCACTATTTGGTTGGCGTTTTGCTAACCGCATCCGTTTTGGTTTCGTTCTTACAGCTAAAACGGCTTTAAAACCAAGGAAAATACTTTTATGGATAAAGATCATAGCCTTAGAGAAAACCTCTTGGCCTTGACGCTCGGTAGTGCGTTGGTGTCACTTGGGGTTATCTTCTTCAGCAAGGTGGGATTACTCACTGGCGGAACGGCCGGTTTGGCGATCTTCCTTACCAAAGTCAGTGACTTCAGTTTTGGCCAGATATTCTTTGCACTGAACCTGCCGTTCTACATTCTCTCTGTGATGCGCATGGGTTGGCGTTTTACCATCAACACTTTTATTGCGGTTTCGATCGTGTCTTTTGCGGTAGACCATTTGCACCATGTGATTGAGATTTCTCGTATTGAGCCCGTGTACGCAGCGCTACTCGGTGGTGGTTTGATTGGCATGGGCATGCTGGTAATTTTCCGCCACAAGATGAGTTTAGGTGGCTTCAACATCTTGGCGCTTTTTCTTCAGGAACGCTTTGGTATTCGAGCAGGTAAAGTACAAATGGCTCTAGACTGCACCATCGTAGTGATGTCGCTGTTTATCGTTGATGTTTACTTGATTGCTCTTTCTGTACTTGGCGCTGTGGCGACCAACTTGATCTTGGCGATGAACCACAAACCAGGGCGTTATCAGCCCAAGCCGCAGCCAGTATAAACGCAATAAACGGCGAACTTAGTCTTAGCGTTCAACAGCAGCTAAAAATAAAATCCCCGAGCAATATCTCGGGGATTTTTGTTTTCAAAATTAATGTAGATGATAGCGTCGTAAGCTTAGATAGCGATGATAAGCCCCTATTCTTCAAGCACTATTTTGCCGCTGCACCGGTTAGCTTACTGAGTACACCACTCACCTTCGTCAGCACTTCATCACACCCTTCAATACCGTGGCGCTCTTTTAGATACATTGGGTTGTTGTAAGCAAGCCATGTCTTACCTTCTGCATCCTCATAAACCAGCACTTTTTGCGGTAAATCAATCGCCACTTCTTGTGCACATTGCATCAATGGCGTCCCTACTTTTGGGTTGCCAAACACGATCACTTCTGTTGGTCGTAGCGTCATATCGACCTTCGCCGCATTCTCTTGATGGTTCACGCGAGCAAACACATTCAACCCTTTACCCTGAGCAATCTGAACAAATTTATTTGCTGTATCTTGCACCGAATGCTGGCTTGCAACGCGGATAACACTCTCTTCTGCTAGGGTCGAAAATGACGCCAGAGCAACGACCAACCCAACTGTGATTACTTTTACCATCTGCCAGTTCCTTATTTTTACTATATCCAAAAATTATATACCCAAGTCACCGACTCGCGAGCATGTGGACTCAGGTCATGACTTCCCGTAATCACAATAGACCGACCAACTAGCAATAATTGATTCAGATTAATAAAGCGTTAATCAATCCAACATTAAAACTGTGAAGCACATAAAATACGCAACCTATTTTATTGAGTAAGAGTTAACTAGTGACACGCGATCAATTTGAGTTATTAGCGCCAGGTGGCGATTTAGATTCCATTAAAGCGGCCATTGCTGCAGGTGCCGATGCCATCTACTGCGGACTTGACCGCTTTAATGCACGTAACCGCGCAACCAACCTCACCTTAGATAACTTGAACGGCGTATTACAGTTGGCGCATCAGCACAATTGTAAAATTTTCCTCACGTTGAACGTGTTAATTCTGGAAAGCGAAATTCCTGCTATCGTTCGCTTACTTAGCCAGTTGAACAACACCGCGATTGACGGCGTAATCGTGCAGGATCTTGGTCTTGCTTACATTCTCAAGAACCACTTCCCAGAGTTAGATGTACACGCTTCAACCCAGCTCAACACTCACAATGAAGGACAGATTCTGTTCCTCAATCAGTTGACAGCGAGCCGCGTGAACCTCTCTCGTGAACTCAATATCCATGAAATAAAACACTTGGCTCAGTTCGGTCGTCAGCACAACGTGATGATGGAAGTGTTCGTTCACGGCTCTTACTGCATTGGTTTCTCTGGCATTTGCTACATTAGCTCAGCGCGTAATGGTGCATCGGGCAACCGTGGACGCTGTAGTCAGCCTTGTCGTGAGCAATACGAGACAACCAAGACAGGCAACAGCTACCCGCTCAACATGAAAGACAACTCAGCTTTTGGCGATCTAGAAGCGCTTGCCGATGCAGGTGTGTATTCATTGAAAGTGGAAGGTCGCATCAAGAAATCCCACTACGTTTACACCGTCGTCGATAATTGGCGTAAGCAGATTGATCGCTTATGTGATGGCGTAGAGCTGTCGAGCGACACCACAGAGTTGTACACCGTATTCAACCGTGATTTCTCCAACGCATTTTTACAAGGCGACTTCGGTAAAGCGATGTACATCGACAACCCACGCGACCATGCGGTGAAACACTTCTCAAAGATATACAAATGTGAATCCGCGGACGATGTGCAAACAGTGAAGAAGAAGCTGTACGACGACAAAACCGCAATCATTGAAAAAGTCGCCGAGAAGACGCAAGACTTCGACGTCACGGCAACACAAACCTCAGGCGGTAGTTTAAAAGGCGCCATTGATGTACCGAGTTTACCGACGCTACCTCAGCCACAAGAGCGTGAAGGGACAGCAAAACTATCGGTACTGATTTCGTCGCTAGAAGATGCTTCGCTGTGCAAATATCGCGATGTCGATGTGTACTTTCAACTACCAATGGGATTGGCGAGCGAGTTAAACGCTATGGTCGACTTATTCCAAGAAAACACGGCGTTGAAGCCTTGGTTCCCTGCAATTTTGATTGGTGACGATTACCAAGCTGCACGCAAGTTCTTAGACATTATCCAACCAGAGCTGCTGATCACCAACAACTCTGGCGTAGGCTTACTCGCTCAAGAGCTTGGATTAGGTTGGGTTGCAGGTCCACAAATGAATACGGTGAACTCATACTCGTTTAAGTGTTTGCAAGAAGAATTCGCGGCACGCGGAGCATTTATCTCAAACGAGCTGAACATGAAGCAAATGCGTCATATTAAACGCCCAAACAACATGCGCAGTTACTACAGCATTTACCACCCAAATACGCTCTTAACCAGTCGCCAATGTTTGTTCCAACAAACCGAAGGTTGCCGCAAAATCAAGGTTAACAAAGGTTGTTTGAAGCGTTGTGATAAACGCACATCAATCATCAACCTCAAAGACAACCCATATGTGGTACAAAAGCAAAAAGGCAGCCATAACGCAATTTACAGCGAACATAACGTGCTGAACCTGCAAGTACTGCAAGATTTGCCGCAACTGTTTACAGACGTGTTGATTGACCTACGTGATATCCAGACAGAAACCAAAGTCACAATCACCAAACCTGAGCTAATAGAGGCTTTTTCAACGCTGCTTGATGAACACAATGAGCAGAATCTAGACGCTCTGAATGTTGCGATTCACCCTACTGCTAATGCTCAGTATTTAAAAGGCTTATAAGCGAATAGAGCAAGATTGCACTCGCACAATTTATGGAAGACTTATACCCAATGAAGCAAGAAACGCTCAGCTACTTTGATGATCTGAATTACAACGTTGTGACGCAATCAGAAGACGTCTATGAGCTCACGCAAAACCGCACGGGGTTGACGGTAGAGCTCAACTTCTCTGCTCTTGGTAAAGGCGAATTGCCCGCAGAAAGCGCGCAAAAAACTGATAAGAAACTTTATTTTATCGATATTGATGACATCGAAAACATCGGTTTTGAAGCACTCGAATCTTTTGTCATCAGGCTGAATGAACATTGTTCCATGGTGGTGTTTGAGGAAGAATTCTTTGAACAAAGCATGAAAGAGATATGGATGTTCTTATCGAATGATCCACGTGATCGTGACGTGTTCAACGACAGTAAGTTCTATCGGGCTTAATACCCACATCATAACGGTTAAAATGCCATAAAGATAAAAAGGTGCTAGAAGACCTAGCACCTAGGTAAACATGTCATCGGGGGGAGTTTACCAAATATAATCAGTTGTTAGGGTTGACAGACCCTAGAGCTTTCCTTCACTTCCGCACATATGGATCTTATCCATCACCACCTGTTTCATCGCCGCTTTACCAGGCGTGATGTATTTGCGAGGGTCGTTTGCGTCAGGGTGATGCGCAAAATGTTGTTTGACCGCATTTGAGAACGCGATCTTCAGCTCAGTCGCCACATTCACCTTACACACGCCAAGGTCAATACAACGACGAACCATTTCATCAGGAACACCTGATGCGCCATGCAGTACTAACGGAATATCGACAACACCACGGATTTTATCTAAGCGGTTAAAGTCGAGTTTAGGCTCCGCTTTATACAAGCCATGAGCTGTGCCAATTGCCACAGCTAACGAATCAATACCAGTACGGCGAACAAACTCCGCGGCAGAAGCAGGGTCGGTCATTAGTGCATCGGCACTGTCGACAATCAGATCGTCTTCTTGACCGCCTAAACGACCTAACTCAGCTTCGACACTTGCGTCGAATCGGTTACAGTATTGAACCACCGAGCGCACAATCTCTATGTTCTGATCAAACGCATAATGCGAACCATCAATCATTACAGAACGAATACCGTGATCGACCTTAGTACAAATGTCTTGTAGGTCTTCATGGTGATCAAGATGAAGAACCAACGGGATTGAATGCTTATGTGCAGCTTCTTTACAAATACTGATCAGGTAATCGGTGCCCGCATAATCAAAAGTTCCCGGCGTGCCTGCGAGAATCACTGGGGAGCCCATCTCTGAAGCGGTTTCAACAATGACTTGGACCGTCTCTAAGTTATGAATATTAAATGCAGGCACCGCATAACCAGCTTGTTGCGCACGTTTTAGCATTTCACGGGAAGAAATTAGATACATAAAGCCTCCTGACTTGGTACGGATGCATCAAACACAAGACGCCCATTGACCCAAGTTTTTACAATTGAGAAATCTGATTTAACAGCGACCATAGATGCGCGCTTTCCGGCTTCTAGGGTGCCTAATTGGTGTTGCAAACCTAACGATTGAGCCGGAGTTAACGATGCCATCAACCAAGCTTGCTCTAGTGGGATGTTTAGCCATTTATGAATATTTTTAACTGCTTGCGGCAAAGTCAAAGTGCTGCCTGCCAAACTTCCACTTTCTGTAGTAACGACGCCGCCTTTCATTTGCACTTCGTATTCACCAAGCGTGTAGCGACCATCAGGCATGCCTGTCGCACTCATAGCATCGGTAATCAGCGTCATGCGTTGACCACAGCAGCGATGCGCGACATCTATAGCAGCAGAGTGAACGTGATGCCCATCGGCAATCATTTCGACATAGCTATTGGGGTGGATAAGCCCTGCCCCAACGACTCCTGGATCTCGGTGATGTAGACCACGCATGCCGTTGTAGCAGTGGACAATGCCATTTGCGCCCGCATCCAACGCCTGTTTCACTTGGTCGTAACTCGCATCAGTATGCCCAAGCATCACTTTAATACCCTGTTTATTCAGGTAACGAATCGCATCGATTGCCCCGTCTTTTTCTGGAGCCAGTGCGACGGTGACGAGCTGGTCATCACAATAAGAAATCCACTGCTCCAACTCTTCGAGCGATAAATCTCTAAACCATGTCGTCGGGTGCGCGCCGCGATTCTTCTCGGTGAAATAAGGTCCCTCTAGATACGCACCTAAGATCTCAGCACCATCAACGCCATGTCGTTTACTCACAGCAACTTGCTTTAACGCGGCACGAATTTTTGCCACAGGAGCGGTTACGGTTGTGGCAACAAATGCGGTAACGCCTAAGCTCGCGAAATAGCGAGACATCGTATTGAGGCTGTCATGCTCGGCATCCATAACGTCACAGCCTTTGGCTCCATGCACATGACTGTCAATCAGGCCGGGTAGTATGCTCACCTCACCTAAGTCAATAAAATCAATATGTTCATGAGGGTCGAATGGCTCAACAGAATCAATCACCCCATTTTCGTCGATGCGAATTAGCCCATCATCAAGCCATCTATCACCTTGCAATACACGCTGAGCTCGGTAGCAAGAATGCCTTGCACGATCTTGTTCAGATGCCATCTTCTTCTACCGTTCCCACATGTTTGGCTTTCTCAGCCATTTCAGCACTCAACGAAGTAATGCCACGATGCCCACAAGCCAGCGCTTGATCGCGAAACTCAGCGAGATCGAGTTCATCGCGTTCCAAAAGCATCTCAGCCGCCATCTGCATGTTTGTTCCCGTTACAACCTGGACATCGTCACGCTCTTGACTGATCAGTGATGCGGTACGAAAAGGTGTACCTCCCAACAAATCAGTCAGGAAAACAATACCTTCGCCAGAATCAACTTCATTAATCGCCTCGCGCATTGACACTTCCAGTTGCGGAGTCGTTGCCTCTTCTGGAAAGTCGATAAACTTAAATTGAGGTTGCTCCCCAATAACCTGAAACACCGCTTTGGCAAGACCGGAAGCAAACCCTCCGTGACCAGATAGAATTACAGCAATCATTTACGTTTCCTTAATGGGGCAGAGCACTCTACCCCAATGTTTTGTGTGTCCAATGTGATTTATAAGAAACCCATAAAACGCCCAACAACACCTAACACCACGGTGATACCGATAAGTTTTAGCGGGCTCCAACCACGCTTGACGAGCGCGTACATAGCTAGGGTGTAGACCAATGGAAGAAACGCTGGCATGAGTTTATCGATCACATCGCCTTGCAGTTTCACCACGGCATCACCGGCGGTAATTTCTGCGGTCGTCGATAGACGAACATAAGTCGCCACCAAAGCACCGATCACCGTCATACCTACCATCGAAGCCGCGTGTCCGACTTTCTTCGTGTTGGCTTTGATAACAGGGATAGCAGCAACCCCCATGCGATACGCATAATGTGCGAGACCAAATCGCAGACCAAAATGCACCACGTTAAACAGCACAATAAAGAACACCGCACCCATGATGGAGCCTTGCAGCGCAAGGTCTGCACCGATACCGCCACAAATAGGAAGAAGAGTCAGCCAGAACATCGCATCACCGATGCCACCCATTGGTGCACCAACCGCAATCTTAGTGCTCTGAATACTGCTGACGTTTTGCTTGGAGCGTTCCATCGCCAGAACGATCCCCATGACAAATGTCACCAAGAACGGGTGAGTATTGAAGAACCCCATATGACCTTGCATTGCTTTAGATAGGTCAGCTTTATTGGTGTGAATCTTCTTCAGCGCAGGCAGTAGTCCGTACAACCAACCAGAAGCCTGCATACGTTCGTAGTTGAAAGACGCTTGGAGTAACAGCGAGCGCCACGCCATACGATTGATGTCTGCTTTGGTTAGATCTGCACCAATCTCTTTATTTTCATACTCATCTTCAGCCACGCCAGGAGCTGGCTGCACATCAACATTTTGGCTACGAAGGTCGAGTTCGTTACTTACATTAGATTCCATCTTCAAAGTCCTCAGCAGGTGCAGTTACAGGAGTGGGTTCCGTTTTACGCATGAAGTCGATAATGGCCATGGCCGTCGCAGCCGCGGCAATCGCTAAGATTGGCAGTTGAAGCCAAGCAGCAGCGACGAAACCAAGGATGAAGTAAGGAATGTAGGCGTTCTTCATCATGATTTTCATCAAGACAGCAAAGCCTATTGCAGGCATGATGCCACCAGCGACGCCTAAGCCATCAATGAGATCTTTCGGTAGTACTTCAACGATTTTCCCTGCATGTTCAGCCCCAAGATAAACGGGTAAGAATGCACACAGAAAGTAGAAAGAACCGAGTACAGCAAGTGCCATATAGTTCACGCGTTCAATACCATTGGTATCCGCATTTTGTGCGTACTCGTCACACTTAGACATGACCGCAGACATCGCAGAGAAGAGCAGCGTAATGCCCATCTGTACGGCAACGGCGAAAGGCACAGCGACGCCAACCGCAACATTTGGCTCGACTTTGGTTGTAATCGCGAAAGCCGTACCCACGATGGTACCGATGATAACGTTTGGTGGTTGAGCCCCCGCAAGAGGGGCAAGTCCCATCCAAATCAATTCAAGCGTACCGCCGACCAAGATACCGGTTTGCAAGTCGCCTAAAATCAGACCAACAAGTGGACCAAGCACCACCGGACGGTGGAAGTGAGTAAGACCATTAAATAAATCTAGGCCAGCAAAAAAGGCTAAGATGCCGAGCATCAAGGCCTGTAAGAGTCCTATTTCCATGATTTCTTTCCTATTGTTAGATAAGAGTAAAGAGGTCAGTCGCACTTTCAGTTGGCACCCCTTGGATCGTGCATTTCACCCCTAGTGCTTTTAATTTTTCAAACTCCGCAACGTCTTCAGTTCCGACTGAAACCGTCTTGGCAATTTGCTTTTTCCCCTCAACGTAGTGCATGTTTCCGACGTTGATATTGCTAATTGGCACACCACCTTCCACCAATTGGCGGAAATCTTTTGGTGTGCGACAAACCATTAGAATTCGTTGGCGTTCAGCCGCTTTATGGATGGTGTCGATGGTCTTTTTCACCGTCCAAAATCGGATTGCGATGCCATCTGCTAGCACCATCTCCATTAAGTTCTGTTGAATGGTGTCTTCTGCTACCTCATCGTTCACAACGACAATAATGTTGGCGTCCGCAAAACCTACCCATTGCACACCCACTTGCCCATGGACGAGGCGCTCATCAATACGACTTAACACGATATTTGGCATGGTCTATTCCTTTTCGAATCCGTTACTTGTTGAATGGGTAGATGGTGACACCTTGCACCACACGATTGACTTCACCGGTTGGGCACGGATTGTCCGGTCCAAATCCCAGTTGAAGTGATTTTTCAAATGCCAACATTTGGCAGAAGAGAATGAATGGGAAGCACAGCCACTGATCGCCCAAGTCCAACCTCCCAAATTCAAAAACATCGTCTTCGTTGAGAGACAGTTCTGTGAGAGCAATATGAGCTAATGCTTGTTTGTCGCGGCGGATCTCATTGAATAAATCCAGATCGTACCCACGGGTATAAGCGTCACTTGATAGCAACTGGATCACGACCGCTTTATCGTTAATGGTGAATTTAGGACCATGGCGGAAGCCAAGAGATGAGTCGAAAGCCGTCATCACTTTACCTGCACTTAGCTCAAGCGATTTGAGTGATGCTTCACGGGCAAGCCCTGCAAAACCACCGCTACCAATTACGATTAAACGCTCATAAGGCTGGCTGGCGAGCGCCTTAATAGCAGACTCCCATTGCTCTAACTTGGCTTCGCAAAGTGCTGCTACCACTTCAATTTGTTCATGCCATTGCTTTGGAGATTGACCACCAAATAACGTCAGCGTAGACATCAACATACAACTGAAGCTTGATGTCATCGCAAAGCTCTTATCATTTGAGCCTTCAGGCATGATCACGCAGCAAGCATTTTGTGCAGTTCGAGCGTAATGAGAGAGTTCCCCGTCACGGTTACACGTCAAGAACAAGTGATGACAATGAGGAACAAGCTGATCGACAAGAGCAACAGCAGCAACACTTTCCGGGCTATTACCAGAGCGGGCGTAAGAAACGACCAACGTCGGACGACTTGGGTCCAGATACTGTTCCGGGTTTGACACTAAATCCGTGGTTGGGATGGACTCAACTTGAAATCTCAGCCCCTCTTGAATAAATGGTGCTGCCGCATCGCCGACAAATGCGGATGTGCCCGCACCAGTCAAAATAATGCGTAGGTCTGGCTGCTCAAGCAGAGGCGTTAGAAAATCGCGGATTGCCTCATACTGCTCTTCTAAAATGGTAGAAAGTGCTCGCCATAACTGAGGTTGATGACTGATTTCTTGAGCCGTATGAACACCATTACGTTGTTCTAACCATGGCAACTCATAGCCTAAAACTGAACTCATTTGGTCGTCTCCTTGCTAGCCACTGAATTGGCGTAACAGGCTTCGGAATAGACTTGTGTTACTTCCATAATCTTGTGCACGACAATCTCAGCAGGTTGATTTTGAATTTGATGTTGAGAAATTGCCTTAGCTTGGTTGGGTAAATATTGGCTAAGGATTGTGATTGGCAGAGGGTGAGCAGCTAAGTTGTCAAACAGAGCTTGCTGCGCCGCTTTAACCTCTGGATGATTCCAGTAGTAACGGATGCGATCACTCAAGCTGTAGCTGCAATCGAGATATTGTTGATGCCCTTTGCTGGAGTAGTGAGAACGCCAATAATTAGGTTGCTCTCTCATCACTTGTTCTATGGTTTCGCGTAAGTGAGAAGCATGATGAGCGCCTAACCACTCTTTCTCCGCAGAGTCCAGACCATACAAGGCTTCACGCAAAGCAAATGTGAGAGCTGGACCGACTTTGAGAATCGCAAAATGATCGCGAATCAGTTGGTGATATGCCTCTGGGTTTTGGTAATCCGTAGAATGCGCTTCGAAGACCAGATTTGGTTGGCTGTCGATCATATTGCTTAACGATCGCGCTGCCGCACTGTGGTAGTGATGTACTGAGTGGTGATCAAATTCCACTCCTGGTTGCACCACTAAGCCAATCACACGAGGCCAAACATAGCTAAGCCCGACATCACTGAACGTTTGATGATGAGCATTTAGCGTTGCCAATGCTTCTTCCGCTTTCGTCACTTGAATACCTTCTTCTTCAAGCGAATCAAGAGCACCACCTGGCGTTGGAACTTCCGTGCCAACCACATACACTGGCGCTTCACCACCGACCGTTTTCCATGCTTGCTCTGCCACCAAACATAACTGGGCAGCACGCTGCGCCATTAGCTCTTCACTCAGCGGTACCTCGTCATCGGCACAAGGCATTGAACAATCGAGATGAATCTTCTTAAAGCCCGCGCAAACATAGTCTCGAATCATTTGCGCTGAATATTCCATTGCTTGGCTTGCTGGTAAGTGCTGCCAACAGTTAGGACCAAGATGATCGCCACCCAATACCACGTTCTCAGCGGGAAAATTAACCCGCTCAGCCAAATCAAATACGTGGCTCGCGAAATCTTGTGGTGTCATTCCGGTGTAGCCACCAAACTGATTAACTTGATTTGACGTTGCCTCAATCAAAACCAGTTGCTCATTTTGCGCAGCCTGCTTTATCGCAGCTTCAAGTACTAAGGGATGAGCAGAACACACAGCATAAATACCGGTAAGCTGACCTTGTTTGTGTTGCTCGATTAGGGAAAGTAACGCTTTCATTTTGATTCCTAGTTAACGATTTGATCCGCAATGACGACATCTACGCCAAGTTCAATAAGGGATTGGTGCGTGTTATGGGGAATGTTGCGATCAGTGACCAAGACGTCGATCTGGCTTGCAGCTCGGATCATGCAAAAGCTTTTGCGCCCAAATTTGCTTGAATCGGTGACAGCAATGACTTGGCGAGCAACCTCACACATGGCGCGATTCACCTGAGCTTCTTGATTGTCCGGCGTAGTCACGCCAGCAAGCAGGTCGAATCCATCCACGCCCAAAAACAGCTTGTCAAAAAGGTAAGATCGAATTTGCTGTTCACCATGGTTACCTATCAGTGAACAAGAAGCGCGACGCAGGCTACCTCCAACCACATGTAACTCGACGTTTTCCATCTTGCTAAGTTGGTAGGCGGTATTGAGGGCATTGGTCATCACAACCAATTGTTGCTTATTGACCAAGTACTGCGGCATAAGACCTATCGTGGTACCGGAATCCAAAATGATCGCTTCACCATCTTGAATAAGGCTCGCTGCAGCCTGTGCTATCGCTTGTTTCGCACTGCGATTAAGTTGATCTTTGCGGTAGAGCGGTTGGTCAAAGGCAAAGTTAGGGTTGAGTGTTGCGCCACCATAACAGCGAAAAACACAGCCTTCTTTTTCTAGAAGATTGAGGTCGTGGCGAATGGTGACAGCCGATACATTGTAATGCTCGACAAAGTCGTCCACTTTTCCTGAACCATGACGACAAATATGAGCCATGATTTGCTGTCTTCGTTCTGCACTGTTCATTCACCAACTCTCCTTTCGTTCCATTTCGCTTTCCGTTAGAAATGTTTCGATTTTCTTTTCGTTGGTATTAAAACAGGGCGAAGTTAGGAAAAGTGAAAGCTAGATCACAGTCATTTTTCTTTCGTTTTCACCCCAAAAAACCTTTCACTTCATGAAAAACGAAAGGCTTTTCTTTCGTTATTAAATTGAAAGTAATCACAAAGGGGCGCATAAAGACTCACTTTCGATACAAGGAAAGTGAAAGGCAGGATGAAATAGAGTTAACAGCTGTCGTTTCGAACTACAGCCTGCGCGAGATCACAAAATGCAATATCGGTTATTTTTTTGAAGGTCGATGAAGTCGTTAGAAGGCGTTTTTTTGATGCTGAAGTTGCACAAAGGTTTAAGTCGATCAGAAATAATCTTCACGATATTGATAGAAAAACCAATATCACTAATCACTAATCACTAATCAACAATACGTACATCAACGCCCATTGAAGTGAGATGTTCAAGGTAATCGGACGGGATGCCACTGTCAGTAATGAGCATATCAAGTTGCTCTGGTCGGGCAATAAGGCAAAAACTCTGACGAGAAAACTTTGATGAGTCAGTTACGGCAATAACGACTTGTGCCGCGTCAAGCATTCTTCGATTAATGTCAGCCTCACCCTGATGAGGAGTCGTGACGCCAGTAGATTTGTCAAAGCCATCCACACCTAAAAAGAGCTTGTTAAAGCGATAGCCTGCGAGGAAGTCCTCACCACTCAAACCGTGGACGGAATAAGAATTCTCACGCATGGTGCCTCCAGTGACCATAACAGAGACATTACTTTGATTGGCAAGGTGATAGGCGATGTTAATGCCATTAGTCATGACGACAAGATCATTCTTACCTTTCAAATGATAAGCAATTTGCTCTGTGGTTGAACCAGAGTCGAGAATGATTTTATCGCCGTCCGCAATCAACGAGGCAGCATACTCTCCGAGCTTCGCCTTGATATTACTGTTGAGCTGCTTTTTATCATTGAGAGGACGTTCAAACGCAAACTGATTATTCAACAGTGCTCCGCCATAACAACGTTTGACGCAGCCTTGTTTCTCTAGATAGTTGAGGTCATTTCGAATGGTCACTTCTGACACATCATATTGCTTGGCAAAGTCACTAACTTCACCTCGCTGGGCGTTCTGGATGAACCGCAAAATCTCTTTGCGCCTTAATGATGCGTTTAATTTCATAAAAGTTGATCACCGGTAACAAGCTATAGATGTAATGATAGGTACTCGTATCTGTTTATAATGCAACCTTTCTTTAATGCTATCAAATTGAAATCGAGAGCGTATTCACGCCAAAAAAGACGATAGCATGACTGCGAGTGTTATACGCTTCAAACTCACATCAACATTTCTTGAACACTCGCCTTGCACTGACTACAATGGCGCACTTTTTTTACGGACTTCAAGGTCACACAAAATGACAGATACAGCTAAACCAGCTCTACCAGATCGCCTAGCGGGTAACCCACGTAGCCCATTCTTCATCAAAGAATGTTTCGATCACCAAATCGGTATCCGTTTTAACGGCAAAGAGCGTACTGACGTAGAAGAATACTGCATCAGCGAAGGTTGGGTAAAAATTGCTTCTCCTAAAGCAAAAGACCGTTTCGGTAACCCAATGCTTATCAAACTTAAAGGCGAAGTTGAAGCGTACTACGTGTAAGCTGACCACGCTAAATTTCTTTGAAAGCTCGAGTCTGACTCGGGCTTTTTTAATGCCTGCCATATCCCCTACTCGTTTAATCTAATCCCTCTTCTTTTCAGTACAAGTTATTAAGAAATCGATGTAAATCGCTGTTTTTATCTTATTGTTGTCTAAAGTTTCTATAGAACTTACTGTAATAACCATTGCCAAAAGAAACGACACCTTTGAACACAAGGAGAGGAAATGGAAAGCCCACTTGTCACACTTAAACATGCGAGTAAAAGCTTTGTCGATGGTAAAGAGACACATCGCGTGTTGGAAGGCGTCGACTTTACGTTGAACACAGGAGCGAGTGTTGCGCTGACGGGCGCCAGTGGTAGCGGCAAAAGTACCCTACTCAATATCATCGCTGGCTTTGAGCCGCTTTCCGAAGGTGAGTTGTGGTTAGATGGCGATAACACGACGGCTTGGAAAGACCCACAATGGAGCCGATTTCGACACCAAAAGCTCGGTGTTATCTTCCAGCAATTCAATCTGTTAACACCGCTCAACGTGCAGCAAAACATCGCCTTCCCTCTGCATTTGAATCAACAGAAATGGAACGACTGGTGCGATTACTTGGTCGAGACTCTGGGCATCAGCCAACTGCTCGATAGACATGTTTCTGCCCTTTCTGGTGGTCAACAACAACGAGTTGCGATTGCGCGCGCATTAGCCCACAAACCTAAACTGCTGCTTGCTGATGAACCCACAGGTAACCTCGACCAAAAAGCCGGCTTGGAAGTGATGAAACTACTGAGTGAAATCACCACCCAAGGCAACAATGCCGTGCTTTTAGTCACCCACAGTCCTGACTGCGCTGAGTTCATGCAAACCCAGTTACGCTTAAAAGATGGGTGTTTAAAGGATGGGCGTTTAGAAAATAGTCAGCTGCATAATAGTCACCATTTAGACAAACATGAGCTTCACCATGAAGCAAACTAAGCCATCAAACACCAGATTCACTCATACTCAACTCGCCCTGAATCTGTTTGCGGCGCACTATCGGCAGGCACCACTGCAAGCCGCCGCGATTCTGATCGGTATCGCGTTGGCTGTGACCTTGTTTGTTGCGGTACAAGCCATCAACCTCAATGCCAAGCGCAGTTATACAGAGTCTACCGAGCAGCTTAGCGCACAAGCTCAGAACTTAATTATTCCACCAGCAGGGCAAAACTATCTGCCTGAATCGCTCTACTTCACCCTTAGACAAAACGGGCTCAGTGCAGCACTACCTGTAATCGAAGGGCGAGTGAGAGATGAACAAGGGCGTCGCTGGTCAGTGCAAGGTAGCGAGTTGATTGCCGCCATCTCTTCGCGTTCTCGGTATTCTGCAAACGGAAAGTCATCAGAAAACCAACAGAACGTCTCTTTGTTCGACAATGCTTTGCCTTTGCCTGAGCTTTTGGCTGGCAAGCCAATAGTGATGATGAGCCGATCTCAACATCAAAATCTAGGAGAGGTGGAAACCCTAACTCTGGACGACATTCCAACCCAAGTGGTGGTGCTACCCGACGAATGGCAGTTAGGTAGCCGAATGTTGATGGACATTGGTTTTGCCCAGCAACTGCTCAATAAACAAGGGCAGCTCAGTTACATTGCGGTTTTCCATTCGGGTGATAAAGGGAATAAAGACACGCAAGCAAATTGGCAAAGCATCATTGGTGAACAAGGACAATGGATTTCCAATAATCAAAGTACAGACCTTGGCTCGCTGACCGACAGCTTTCACCTCAATCTCACAGCAATGAGCTTACTTGCCTTTTTAGTCGGGCTGTTCATTGCCTACAACGGCGTAAAATACAGCTTGCTGAAACGCAATCGTCTGTTAGTACAAATCCAACAGGCAGGTGTTGCGCCGAGCATTGTGTTCTCTGCGCTGTTGGTTGAACTCACTCTTCTCGTTACCATCGGTGCTTCGCTGGGTTTTGTATTGGGGATGCAACTTAGCCATTGGTTGCATCCGACCGTGGCACTGACTTTAGAGCAACTTTATGGTGCGACACTGCTGCCTGGCACTTGGCAATGGCAATGGTGGGCGCAAGCACTGCTGCTCACGTTAGCCGCCACCCTATTGGCGTGCTGGCAGCACTTTAAACAGCGAGTGCGCCAGCCGCTCTCCTCTCATGGTGGATTTTATCAAGCACCTGAAGGCTCTAACGAAAACCAATTGTTCGTCATAGGTGCTGCGTTGACGGCTTTCGCACTTGCAGGGTTATGGCTGAGTGAGCATCATCGCTTTACCATGGCGTGGCTCGGCGTGCTTGTGGTGTCGATTCCTTTGTATCTACCTAAAACACTCAGCGTCTTAGCCAATTGGTGTGAAAAGCGCACCACTTCCGGTTTGATGCAGTATCTGTTTGCTGAGCTGCGCGAGCTGATTTCTCCGCTTTCTCTCGCCATGATGGCACTGCTACTCGCTGTTACAGCCAATATGGGGATGAACACCTTAGTGGGCAGCTTTGAATCCACCCTAAAACAGTGGTTAGAACAAAGGTTGCACGCCGATATTTACGTCAGCCCTGCCCAAGGAGAAATCGCTGATGTAGAGCGCGCGTTAGGGCAGTTCGACAAGGTTGAGACCGTCTACAAGCAATACTACGTCGACGATAACCTGCAAGGCTTACCGATTTTGCTTGGCACCAAAGACAAAGACACCTTAGAGCAAACCATGGTGTTCAAATCGCATTTGGAGAACTTCTGGTCACGTTTTTACCAAGGTGAATTAGTCGCCATCAGTGAACCAACCGCGGTCAAATTGAGTTTGTCACTGGGTAGCGAGGTCACGCTTGATGCCGTTCCAAGTAAGAACCTGCTTGTGGGGGCGATATTTCACGATTACGGTTCACCCAATGGTGAAGTCTTATTAGCACCAAAGTTATGGCAAGAGAGTGGCTTTACTGACTTGCCAACAAGCCTTGGTATTAAAGTATCTGGTGACCCACAAATCGTATACGACCAACTGCGCGAGCAACTGAATCTGCATCCAAGTCAGCTCTACGATCAGGCGCAAATCAAATCCATCGCGTTGGATATTTTCTCGCAGACCTTCGCCATTACACGCGCACTCAACGGCGTGACGTTGATGGTCGCAGTGATTGGCTTGTTCAGTGCTTGTTTTATGTTACTCGACGCGCGCAAAGCCGCCATCGCAAGGCTGTATGCACTTGGCGTCAGCCGTCGCAAATTAATGACCATGGTGGTCGGACAGATCGTCGCTTTGGTCAGTTTTACTCTGGTTATCGCCCTACCCCTCGGAGCCATGGTGGGTTATGTGCTGACAGACATCGTCACCTTACGCGCTTTTGGTTGGAGCTTAAATTATCTGTGGAATTGGAGTGATGCCCTCAGCATTGCGGCGATCACCATCTTGGTGGCAGTGATTGCGACCTTGATTCCGCTGTGGCGATTAGTCAGCAAGCCTGTCGTGTCCAGTTTGCAAAGCGAGGTGTTGTGATGGTTCGATTAGCAAGCAAACTTACTCTGTTCATAGGTAGTCTGTTCCTATTTGGATGTGAAGATCCCCAACAAAAAAATATGAGCACACAAAATATGGGCGCATTGCTGGGCAGTGGAGATACGCAAAGTGAGAGCAACCCATTCACACCCGTAGAAAAAGGGGTTGAACTCACCTTCCCAGCAGACCATCAAGCGCACCCGAATTTTCGTCATGAATGGTGGTACTTAACCGCTAACTTAATTGATGAAGACAGCAACCCACTTGGCGTCCAATGGACACAATTTCGCTTTGCTGCTGCGCCGCCACCGCCAAAGGGCGAAGATGACGTGAAGAAAACCGAATGGCAGACTCAGCAAATCTTCATGGCACACAGCGCGGTCACCACAACCGACAAACACTACGCCGATGAAAAATGGTCACGCGATCAAGCCTCTCTAGCCGGCGTCGACACTTCACCATTTCGGGTTTATCTCGATGATTGGCAGTGGACTTCTTCAACCACCGATCTCTTCCCTGCAACATTGAAGGCGAACTCGGAACAGTTTGGCTATTCGCTGACGCTTACCAGCAGCACACCTTATCAAAAGCAAGGCGAGCAAGGTTACAGCACCAAAAGTGCCGATGGACAGGTGGCTTCGTATTACTACAGCCAACCATTTATTGATGTTTCCGGTGAAGTCACTATCGACGGCGAAATCCATCAAGTGTCGGGCAAAGGTTGGATAGACCGAGAGTGGAGCTCGCAATTCTTACTCGACTCACAACAAGGCTGGGACTGGTTTGCCCTAAGGTTGAGTGACGAGACCAGCTTGGTAGTGTTCCAATTGCGAGATTCCAAAACCGGACAAGCCAGTTACTCCAGCGCAAGGCTGATGCAGCAAGATGGTTCTGGCATCGCTATCCCACAAAAAGACATTCAGTTAGAGGCAACCAATCAAACAGAAATCCAAGGGCGAAAGTATCCAACCCAGTGGCAAGTGTCGATTCCTAAGCAACAAATCGAGCTAACCGTTTCTGCACTCAACCCGAACGCGAAAATGCCGCTTTCAGTACCTTATTGGGAAGGTCCGGTGCGTATTGATGGTTCTCATTCTGGGACTGGTTATATGGAACTCACCGGCTACTGAGCACAAAAATTTCCGTGCACAACCTTGGTTATTCGATTCATAATGATGACATCCTCATCCCCAAGAGCTGTTGAATGCCCTAATGAGCAATATGATTTCGCCAATTCGACAAGTGCGACTCATTTTAGGTGAACCGTGTCGAGCGCTTGAATTTTCAGACATCCAAGAAGACCCATACATCGAGCCACATCGCCACGAGTACTGGGAGATTGTCTGGTGCTTGGATAATAGCGGAACGCAGAGCATCGATTTCGTCGAATACCAAAACCGCCTTGGTCGCTTATTTACCATTTCACCAGGGCAGGTTCACCATTCCGAGTTCATGGGTAAAAACATTCGCATGTTGATATTCCGTCCCGGCTTTGCTGAAACCAATCCACGCAGCACCCAGTTGGTGAATAGCGTATTTTCTACGATTGAACGACCGCCATACCTCGATTGCAGCGACGAGGGGTTTCCCTACCTAGAATCAATTTACACCCTAATCAAAGAAGAATGTGAAAGAGAGGATTGTGATTGGGATCTTGTCGAATCACTCATCAACAGCTTTCTACGCTATGCATTGCGCTTTGCTAAAACACCATCTCAAAAAGGTGAGCAGAAAGACGCTCGCATCGTACAGTTGACCGAACTAATTGAGCTGCATTATCGCGAACAAAAGAAATGCCAGTTCTACTCCGATGCCTTAGCTCTCACCAGCAAACGTCTAAACGAGTTAGTGAAAGCCGACAGAGGCAAGACGGTCACGCAACTGATTCATGACCGAATCATATTAGAAGCCAACCGAGAACTGGTGTTTTCGACGAAAACCGTCAAGACCATAGCATTTGAATTAGGCTTTGATGACCCTGCCTATTTCAGCCGCTTCTATCGGAAACAAAAAGGAGAAACACCAGCGGAATTTCGTCTCCGATGTTTAGATAGTGCAATATAATGGGCGGATAATCCCTTTTCGTCACGCTTGAATGTACTGATAATACCCGAACATAAATCCACCACATTCGGGTATTTTTCTATTCCATGGCTATCAATCTAAAAACTGATCCCATTTCAAAATCCTTTTATCAGTACCTGTGGCCTGCTCTCACTGGCATGGTGATCAAATCTTTGTTCATCATGGGCGATGCGTTATTTATCGGTTTGGGCGTTGGTCCCGATGGACTTGGTGCTATTGCCTTAGTCATTCCACCGTTTTCGATTTTTACTGCCATCGCCATGATGGTTGGCATTGGTGGCGCCGCAAAAATGTCGATCGAAATTGGTAAAGGCAACTCCGAGTCCAGCCAGATGTGGTTTAGCCAATCCATGTTGATTACCACTTTGCTATCCACTATCACGGTGACGCTCGCTCTCATTTGGTTAGATGAATTGATTGCCTTGATGGGCGCTTCAGGCAACTTGGCTCAGCTTGCTCATGATTACCTTGTTGTACTGTTGCCGTTTTTTACTCTCTATTCCCTCGCTTGGGTACTGTCTTGCTTTGTGCGTAACGACACCAACCCCAAATTGGCAACCTATGCCATGTCGATTGGTGCCATTACTAATCTTGCATTTGATTACCTATTTATCATCGAGATGAACATGGGGATGAAAGGGGCGGCTTACGGCACCGCCATAGCTCAAGCGGTCATCGCACTGATTTTGTTGACTCACTTTGTGCAAAAGAAAGGCGCTTTGGTACTGAGCTTAAAAGGCATCGGATTCAGCAAAACCAAAGAAATTTTAAGCATCGGTACACCGACATTCTTTATCGAAGTCACGTCTGCAATGACCATTGTTTTGTTTAATTATGTCTTACTGACTCAATTTGGTGAGAGTCATATCATTGCCTACGGCTTGACTACGAACGTCGGTGTGTTCGCCCTCTTTGTCATGGTCGGCATCGCGCAAGCGTGTCAGCCAATCATCAGCTTTAACCACGGCGCAGCTCGCCCAGAGCGCATTGATGAGATCTTAAAACTAGGGTTAAAAACGGCAATTGGTAGCGGCACCGTCTTCCTAATGGGGATTTGGTTATTGGCACCCATAATTGCATCGGTGTACTTAGGTAACAGCAACGACTTGATCCCACTTGCCGCGACTGCACTCACCTTCTACTTCTTCGGCGTGCCTTTGATGGGGTTAAACATGGTGATTGCTAATTTGTTCCAAGCCATTGCCAAACCAAAGCAAGCAACACTCATTTCATTGAGCCGAGGGTTTGTTTTTGTTGCGTTGGGTGTTTTGATACTGCCTAAGTTCTTCCCCCACAACGGTATTTGGGCAAGCATTCTCTTCGCAGAGTCTTTCACCGCGGTGATCAGCTTGAGCATGTTATTCAATTACCGGAAACGCGCGGTAGAACCAACAAATGCTTTCGTGAGCAGTTCTTAGTTCAACCAAACCCAGCCAAATGATAAACTCGGGTTCTATTTCATTCTGTGATTAAAAGGAAATGCGATGAACCCGATTATTGCGCTGTTGAAAGAGAACAATATCAGCGACGAACAAATCAACGAGATTTTTCAGACTCTGACCCAAAACCCTCTTGCGGCAATGGCAACAATCAGCCAGCTAGGTCTACCACAAGACAAACTACAAATGCTGATGGCGCAAGTGATGCAAAACCCAGTGCTAATCAAAGAAGCGGTGGATGAGTTGGGATTGGATTTCTCAAAAGTTGAAGAAGCAAAAGAGAAGCTTCAAAGCCAAAATCAAGGCAACTAATTCCTTGTATACCTAGGTCACCTCGGATGCTTAGTTAAGTGAGAATCACTTGATTTGAAACCTGCGTTTGAAGTCGCTTGGGCATAGTAGAAAACAGAAGGCAGTTAATCCCAATTGAGTGAGCTTAACTGCCTTTTTGTTATCAGGTTCAAGCCGTTATTTGCTACTTTCTATTCTCACGTATTCTAGCTACGCCAATGGTGAGTTCTCACAATACTTCTGGTCATCCGCAGTCAGTTTTTGCTTACTCGCTTGGCTTAAGTGATAGTGCACCAACATCAACAAATCATGCGCGTAGAAAAGCTCAAAAGCGTCCTCTCCATTTTGTCGACAGATTGCTTCACAGCGATCAGCGTGCACTTTGGCTTTGAGTGGGTTTCCTGCTTTGAGCAAACTCATGGCTAAGCGATATTCTGCGCGCTCTTCTTGCATCCAACCTCCAGCTACCTTCCAATACTCCAGCGCCAATGTAGCAGCCTCTAGCATGTGTTCTGCTTGCGCTTCAGAGCGTGTTTCAAGCTCTTCATATTGGCAGGCAAGGTTGTTACCCGTAATGGCAATTGAACGCGCTAAAGGCTCGGCAGCTTGATCTGAATCTATACCGTTGGCTGCTTTTGCTAACCACGTGCTCGCTTGCTCTAGTTCATTCATTGCTGACAGCTCGTTAGCAATTTGAGCAAACACGCGACGCTGATCGACATCATCTAGATCCGTAATCGGGTCTTTATTTTGGTCAACGAAGTACTGTGCAACGGCTTTGACTCTCTGACGCGCTAGACACTGAGTCGCTACGCCATTTTCGAGCTTATCTAAACTGGAGAGAAACTGGCTTGGGTCGTGCAGATGACCAATGGATGTGTGCAACATCAAGGGTAAGATGCGCTCAGCATGGTTAGTGTCTTCCACCTCGCTAAGCGCTTGTTCTAATTGATTGTATGTTTGTTGTGGCTGCGCTTCATGTTGCTGCCAGCTTTGGTTTATGAATGCATCAAAATCCGTATTGAAAGACATATCCTTATTATCCTTTTTCATTGCTCTGGATTGTTTATTAGCACAACAACCCTACACAAAATTTAGCCAAATAAGATAAACCTTGCCGGATTCTGAGAATGGTCTCACTTAAAGTGGCGTGCCCTTCTCCAATGCCAATAATCGCTGTTTGCGCTCGACACCGCCAGCATAGCCAGTAAGCTTGCCACTTTTGCCGATGACACGATGGCAAGGCACTACAATCGAGATTGGGTTTTTACCATTCGCCAGTCCCACCGCACGTACCGCTTTCGGATTGCCGATGGCGTTCGCCAGATCTTGGTAACTCCATGTTTCACCATAAGGAATGGTCGTTAGTGCATGCCACACTTGAGTTTGGAAATCCGTACCTGTCGCTGCAAGGGGCAAGTCGAATTCGTTACGCAGCCCAGCAAAGTATTCTTCCAATTGAGTAACAGTCTGGCTGAGCACGGCATGTTGATCATCACGCTCCCCCAAGTCATCTGGTTTTGTGGTACACGTTTCAAACCAAATTCCCAACAAACCTTGCTCGTTAGCTTGAATGGTCACAGCGCCTAACGGACTTGGCATTACCGTATAAAGTGATTTCATGATTGATTCCATAAGTGAAAAGTCGCGTAGCTGCCCCAAGGCGACGCAGTATGAGCATTCAAGGACGGATAGTTTGGCATGGCTTTCTTCACCACCAAGTCTTTATCTAAAAAACAATTAGGCTGAGATTGGCCACGCAATTGCGCATAGCTCACCGTCCACGGACCAATGCCTTTTAATTCCAGCCATTGCTGCGGATCGGCTTCTGGGTTTTGCTGCATGTACTGAGCAAGTCGCACAAGCGTGTCTTTACGGCTTTGCGGCATACGCAAGAAGCTAACATCGGCATTCGCAATGGCTTCTGGCGTTGGAAAGTGGCGCGCTTGCTGATCGTTACTGAGCGTTTCTACCAACAAATTAAGTTGTCCGATAGCCGCTTTGACCGACACTTGCTGCCCCAACACAGCGCGTACACCGGCTTCCCACGCACTCCAGACGCCCGGAATGCGAATCCCTTGGGTTTTCACCAACCCTGGCGCGATGTAATTAAGGTGCTGCTCCACCGCGCAAATATCCGCATCAAGGTCGAACATGCGACGCACACCAGACACCAAATTCTGCAATTTAGTGACGTCTTCAATATCGAACTCCATCTCAAGGTACCCCTCCCCTTGAGTGATCTTAAATCGTGCATTGCAATCATCGAGCAAAACATTGCGTTGGTAAGCGTCTTGTGTGACTAGCTCCACTCCTTCAATCGCACGCAGACGATAAAAATCGAGCATATGTTGCCAGTTCAAAGCACCGCGATAAGGGAGCACGATTCGATTCGTCCCCACGCCATCAAACTCCTTTCTGCGCACTTGAGAGGGCGTTAGCTGAAGGATCTTTTGAAACGCATCATTGAAACGTCGAGTGCTGTTAAAACCCGCAGCAAAGCCAACTTCGGTGACTGACATCGAACTCGAATGCAGAAGCTGCTTGGCAAACATCAATTGCTGATACTGCGCATATTGCTTAGGTGACATCCCCAAATATTGCTCGAACAGCATGCGCAAGTAACGATCCGAGATCCCAAGACGATCGGAGAGATCTGCAAGGGACTGATGATGTAACTCACCTTGATCGATCATTTTGATCGCACGTTGGAATGTGGTTTCAACCCCTTTCCAAGCCCATGATCCTGGCGCACTGTCCGGGCGACAACGCAAACACGGACGATAACCTGCCTTCAAAGCTTGCGTCTTGTCAGTGAAGTACTCGACGTTTTCCTCTTTGGGCAAATTGGCTGGACAGATCGGGCGGCAGAAGATCCCTGTCGTTTTCACTGCAATGTAAAAGCGCCCATCAAAACGGCTGTCACGTGCCATGCGTGCTTTTTGGCATTGTTCAAAGGTCAACGATGTGTGTGGGTGGATGAGCATAGTGCTGTCCTTGCGTACACAGTGTGTGTTTAACGAGTGGGTAACTTGCTCGCCACTCGATCGGTATAACTTCATTGTAGAACGAGGAGTTACTGTAGATTAGCCATTTTCGGAACTCAATATTGAGAAATTTTGGCATTAGTAAATTTGTGCACTAAAGTTAGATCAGAACAACACAACAACGTCGGCTAAAGGGAATTGGCATGGACTTACATACGTGCGTGATTGTACTTAGAAATCACAAGGTTATTACCAGTAAATCAGTCGAGCACTCGATAGGGATTATCGAACGCGACTCTGATAACGAGATTTCAGAAATTCAAATCAATGCGACTGATGGTGTGAACATTCGCACTTATCACTACCATAGTGTGGAAGACTCGCTTGAAAGCTTAATGAATCTATAAAAACTCCTTTCTCCCTTGTTAATCGTAAAAGCAAAAGAGCACAGCCCCCTGTGTTCTTTTTTTTGCCCGTAGTACACAGACGCCCTTCCAAAAGACCAACAAAAGTAAAGAATGTCATTCAAAATTTTACCAATTCCTTGATCAAATCCAGCACGTATGAGCACTAAAAACAAATACTTTTAACATTTTAAGTTAATGTATTTAAAAACAAAAAAACGTTCCATCGAATTTATCGAACGAGAACATCAAATTGCCCCAATTTTTTCTTTCTCTCCTCCTACCTACACTGGTTTCAACAGTAAGGGAGTCAGCACTCCTCATCAGAAAAATTCGAGAAAGGATAAAGTCATGAAAGCACTACTACAGAAAATCACCACTTCAAACGCGGGTTACAGCGCACTCGCTCTTCGCATTCCAGTCGGCATCATCTTTATGGCGCACGGCGCACAAAAACTTTTTGGCTGGTTTGGCGGTTATGGTCTTGAAGGTACAGGTCAATGGATGGCATCGATTGGTTTAGGTCCAGGCATGCTGATGGCATTTTTAGCTGGCAGTGCAGAGTTTTTTGGCGGCTTGTTCATCTTGCTTGGTCTACTTACTCGCCCAGCAGCCGTGGCTTTAGCATTCACCATGGTGATCGCCATTTTCTCGGTTCACTTTGAAAACGGTTTGTTTATGTCGAATAACGGTTACGAGTTTGGTCTAGCACTGCTGGCAGCAAGCGTTTCTCTCGTTTTCTCTGGCGCAGGCAAAGCCGCATTGGATGAAACACTTCGTCAGAAACTGGCATAAACGGGAGCAAAAACGACCTTCACAGTGCCACAACTCTCGCTTCAAGAAGGCGACTTATTTATAAACATATCGGCATTTCCGGAAACCCATACAAAAAACCCCTTGGCATCACACCAAGGGGTTTTCGTTTAATTTTGCACTGGATCGCAAAAGCAGAAATTACTCGTCTGCAGGAATGTCCGCAATTTGTTGCAAGCTGTACGCCGTTAACGGGTCAATCTCTTTTACGATTTCTTCAACCTGCTTAATCGCTTCTACAGACGTGCTGGCTTTGCGATAGCTCAAATAGATAGGACGGTACCAATCTTCTACGCCAGACACCTTGTGGAGCTGCCCACTTGCAATAAACGGCTCTACCAGAGACGCTGGTAGGTATGCGCTGCCACCTTTCTCTAAAACGAAGTCTAACGCGATACGAGCGGTAGAAGTGCGAAGGTAAGGCGCTGGGATTTTCGGGTGACGTTCTGCGTGTTCTGAAGCGAAGCGCGTACCCCAATCAACGTAAACGTATTTCTTGTTAAACACCGTATCAAGAGAATCTTGTTCGGTAGACACCAGCACCAACACCACGTCAGCGACTTTCTTGCAGTTAAGCTCATCCGCTTTGATTTGATCGAAGGCGAATGCCATATCGAGGGTGCGCTCTAGTAAACCTCGACTGAGCATTTCACGTCCCATGACTTCCGCCATAAAACCGTAACCACCAAAGGAGTCTGTCACCACACTCAAACAGTTCTGCAGGTAGGCATCCCAAATGTTAGGCGTTCCCCCCATAGTAAGCTGCAACGCTTTACCATCTTCGAGGGATAATTCGAGTTTGGCTTGCTGCAAAGTGCTCACCATCACCTCGGCATAGCCTATTAAACGCTCACCTGCGGAGGTCAACTTTATGTTATTTCGATCACGAATAAACAACTGCGTATCGAAATAACTTTCGAGTTGTTTGATGCGTGCGCTCACTGCGGCTTGAGTAATGTACAAGTTCTCAGCAGCCCGTCCGAAGTGACGAACCTTTGCCAGCTCTAAAAATGTTCGAAAGACCTTTACATCCATAAACCATCTCCTGGTTAATATAAAACCAGATTAACAACTAATTAAAATCTTGACGACAAAAAAATTTTGTTTTTCTTTTGTTAGCTTTGCGCCTAATTTTCGCCGTAATTCATCACATTCATCAATAACGGTTACAGAGGCTGTTGATATGTCTGACACTGAATTTCGTCATGGCAAAAAACGTTTTTACGACAACGTAAAATTCCCACGCGGCTTTGCAAAGTCTGGCGATTTTACTCTTTCAGAAGAGGAAATCCTAACAATTTATGGGGATACTATGCTTGGCCTAGAGTCAGGCGAGTTGACACCTGAGAACAGCGAAGAGAAACACTTCGTAAAAGTTCTGGAAAACCCAGGCAAAGCGAAAACTAAGATCGAGCGCACTTGGTTAAAATACACACAATTAGCTCGTGGTCGCAAACGCTTCCACACGCTAAATGGTCGTAACAAACCAGAGGCGTCAGATGACTACGCAGAAGAGAGCCTAGCAGAAGACGATTAACCGACTCTGCCAAGCCTTAATGCTTGGTTAATCCTCAGAGTGTTTCATTCTGTGGAGTTGCAAAAATTTTTCTTTTCCAAAAGCCCAGAGGTGTTTCACCAAAGGGCTTTTTCGTTTTTTTAGTAAACCTATTTATCCGGCGAGCACTCACTTCGCCAACATGGCGACCTTCTTCAAGAAGCTGTCTTTAAGATGCTCTTGGTCGTACTCCAACTGATAGGTGTTGTGGAAACCCACTTTAAGCTCCACGCCATTGCCTCTCAGAAACACGTTATAGCCGTCGTAATCAGAAAAGGCTTCTACCCCTTCATACATCTTGCCAAACTCGGTAGGCGTGCCGTTGTTCATCACACATTCGTATGCTTGCAGCACTTTGGTTGCGTCTAAGTCGTTTTTCATTGCGATGCCCTCAGCAATAAACACACTTTAAGTATGGTTAAGGAAGAAACGCCGTGCCACACCATAGATTGCGTGAGATCATAACTTCGGCATTTTTCTTCTCTTTCTCCTACGCAACTCGGTTCAATTTAGCTCGCTCATTCAGCCAAAAAACTTTTTTTCAGTCATAAATTTTAAACGCTAATCAACTAGTCTAACGTCCTCTATATAAGAGGGTAATCGCAACAAGCAAACGTGAAAACTGTTGAGAAAAGCAACATTGGTTAAAGAAAAAGCAAAATTTTGACCTAAAACAATAGCAGATCGCCATTACTTATTTTATAATGCGAATTAATGTTTCAGGACATCTTAAATTCCAATAACTAGGGGCACAAAATGAGACTTATCCCGTTAGCTCAAGCAGCACAAGTAGGCAAGTGGGCAGCAGCACACATCGCTAAGCGCATCAACGACTTCAAACCAACTGCTGAGCGTCCGTTCGTTCTGGGTCTACCTACTGGTGGCACTCCTCTAGCAACTTACAAAGCATTGATCGAACTTTACCAAGCAGGTGAAGTGAGCTTCGAACACGTTGTGACTTTCAACATGGACGAGTACATCGGTATCCCAGCGGATCACCCAGAATCATACCGTTCATTCATGTACAACAACTTCTTCAACCACGTAAACATCCAAGAAGCGAACATCAACCTTCTTAACGGTAACTCGGAAGATCACGAAGCGGAATGCCAACGTTACGAAGACAAAATCAAGTCTTACGGCAAGATCAACCTATTCATGGGCGGCGTAGGTAACGACGGTCACATCGCATTTAACGAGCCAGCATCTTCTCTGTCTTCTCGCACTCGCATCAAGACACTAACTGAAGACACTCGTATCGCGAACTCTCGTTTCTTCGATGGCGACATCAACCAAGTTCCTAAGTACGCACTAACTATCGGTGTTGGCACGCTACTAGACGCTGAAGAAGTGATGATCCTAGTAACTGGTCACAACAAAGCACTTGCTCTACAAGCAGCAGTAGAAGGCAGCGTAAACCACCTATGGACGGTTTCTGCACTTCAACTACACCCTAAAGCAGTGATCGTTTGTGATGAGCCTTCACAACAAGAGCTTAAAGTGAAGACAGTTAAGTACTTCTCTGAGCTAGAAGCGGAAAACATCAAAGGTTTCTAATCCTTCGGGTAACAACCAAAGATAAACGCTGAATACACAAAACCCGTGAGTCATCACGGGTTTTTTCGTTTTTAAAGACTGGAAGATTTGAAGGTTTAGAAATTTAAACAACCGCGAGCGGGACGTCTAATAAGCTTGAATACCAAACTGACGCAGACGTTTTGGCAATACCTCATCTAGCTTATCTAACTCACTCGGCTCGACCTCAATAAGGTTGAAGTTATGCTGCTCGTACACCGCACGAATCTTCTCTCGCTCCGCTTCTAACATCTCACCGGTGTCGCTGCCCCAAAACTGCAGATAGACTTTGCCACCCGGAAGGTAGAAATCGCTTGTCACGTCTTGGTCGATCGGCAGCTGACGCTCATAAGCGTGTACTACCCCTGCCAAATACAGCCAGTTATCGATCAGCAGTTCTCCTTTAGAACGAACATAATGCCCGTCTAAAGTGCGATGCTTAGCTTCAAACTTCTGGCGAAAACTAGAAAACGACTTATCTGTGGAATGGGACTCGGCATCTTGACCTAAAAACTCAATCACAGACTGCTTAAGACGCTTGTTACGTAGCACTACGTCGTGCCACACCACAAAGGTATTCTGCGACTCTTTATCGGTTCTCTGCTGCCCACCAGCGCGGATTCCGGCTTCAGTTAAGCTCCAACCTTCTTCAGATTTACTGATCCAACCTAATTCACTTAACAGCTGGTTCATGCGCTTGGCATTGAGCTTAAGCTTCTCACCCAACTGGGTTGCGCTGTAAGTTTTGCCAGATGTTGCGGCAAGCTCGATGTGCAAGTTGGTCGGCCATACGATGAACTGCCCAAATTTAGAGTGATCGACATACTCACCGCCAAACTTGACACCCTCTTCGGTCAGAATCCATTTCTCGTCTTGGCGAACGATGTAGCCAGCGCGTTTGAGATCCGCAAACAGCAGCTTGGCTTCTATCTGACGCATTTTTGCCAGCGCCGACGTCGATATTTTTTCAGACACGATTCATGCCTCCTGCTACTGTTTGAAATAAGGTAATGACTTGGATATTAACGCATTGATTTCATTGCTTGAAGTAAGAATAGTTGGGATTTTCTATCCACAACAAAAAAGGAGCACTTTGGCTCCTTTCTCTACATCGAATTGAATCGGCTTAATTATTCGCGAGTTTGGCAAACTTGCTGTAGGTACTGATTTTTCCGTTGATGTACTCGATACCACTGTGCACATTGTTTTCGGTGTGACCAACAATTTGGTATTCGACGATGAATTCGCCGCTGATGACTTTGATGAACAAGAAGCCGTCGCTGACCTTCCATAGTCCCTGTAAGCCACGCTCGCTGAACAAGTCTTTTTCCACCAGCGTACCATTTGGTTTGAGCTCTAAAATTGACGAGAAACCGTCGACGTTCACTTTTACCCAAGGCTGTTGATGCACTTCGTAGCTAAGGATTTTTCGGCGTGTTTTCGCCCACTCACGCAGTTCTTGCTCTTGCGCTGGGGTGAGAATTGGCAGGTCTTCCATCTCCAATAGGGTGTGATGTTTTTCGTACCAGAAAAGTTGCAGATGGAGTAATTTCATTCAGATTAACGGGGTTTCATAACGACAAAGCGCAACTTTGCGCCAACCCTGATGGTAAGTCAACCAATGAAACGAAAGAGTGCAGTTTTCACGAGGGTTAAAAACTGCACGTTCCCACGATGGGAAAACGGTGCCCAATAACGAGCACCGGAGCATATATACCCAAGTGACTTCAAGATGCAGGATTCAGAACGAGTCACTGACTCAAGTTCAAGGAAAACGAAGCAGCGTAATAGACAGCTATTTCCAAGTCGTTTGACGAAGAAATTGTTTCCGTGACTCGTTCCCGAAGGGCGAATTGCCTTGGCTTCCATACTTTGTTAACGATTTTTGATTTAGAACCACTAGATCTTCAAATCGTTGCCGCGTCTGCAAACCAAGTCACTTTCGCTGAACCACGCATCTCGAGGTTACTTGGGTATAACTGTTTATACAGTTAAGAGAGAATTATGCGGCAAACAACCTTGGTAATTCCGCATGATCACACGCTTGATTTAAGCGCTGTTGGGCGGTTTGAATGTGCGCACGCCAATGTTCATCTTGCGCCCACATCTCAATCACCAGCGGCACGACGCAGTCTGTCTCTTTGAGTGTGCGGAAGATGGCATCGAAGTTTACTTCACCATCGCCAATCACTAGATCGCGGAACTGACCTTTGTATTCCGGCGTCACGCGATACGTGTCTTTAAGGTGGATTTGGGTAATGTGCGGCTTACTCAATTTCAGCTCAGTACACACGTCATAGTTCCAACCCGAGATGTTGCCTACGTCTGGATAAGCGGTGAAATACGGCGAATTCACTTCGCGATTGAGCACCTCGAACTTACTCAATGAATTGAGGTAATCGGTGTCCATGATTTCAACAGCAAGCATCACACCTGCGCGCTCTGCCAGTTTCGCCGCTTCCTTCATTCCTTCAATAAAGCGCAAATGCGTGGCACGGTTTGCTGGCTCGTAATACACATCGTAGCCAGCTAATTGAATGGTACGGACGCCAAGTTTGTACGCCAATGCGATCGCCTTTTCCATGTGCAGCACGGCTTGCTCGCGTATCTTCGGATCAGCCGAGCCAAACGGGAACTTGCGGTGCGCGCTCAAACACATCGACTGCAATGGCATGCCATAACGTTCGCACTGGTGACGCAGGGCATAAATCGTCTCGTCGTCCCAATCTAAACGGCTACGGCGCTCGTCTGATTCGTCCACCGAGATCTCTAGAAAGTCGAAGCCTAATTCTTTGGTCACGCTAAGCTTTTCTTCCCAACTCAACTCGTTCGGCAACGCTTTCTCATACAAGCCAACACGATGACGTTGTAGGTTCTGATACATGTCGCCCCCTAGTTCCAGTAACGGTCGATTTGCGCTTTCAATGCTTCTGCGGTTTCTTGCCCTTTGTCGCCAGCCAATGCGCGACCTGCGATAAAGGTTTTCGCTTTGATGCCTTCAAACAGGTAGATGTCTTCTGGCACGATGCCGCCCGTGATAGAGAGCTCGATACCTAACTCAGAGAGTTGACGCATCTTGCTGATGTCAGCATCTGTCCAGCCAATCCCTGCCAACTCTGCATCGCGAGAACGGTGGTAAATCGCTTGAGTGATGCCAAGATCCACCCACGCTTGCGCATCTTCCATCGTCCAGTTGCCGTAGATTTCGATTTGGATTTCGCCGCTAAACTCATCCGCGACTTTCTTACACGCTTCGATGGTCGCAATATGCGCTGCGGCTGAAACCGTAATCCAGTCAGCGCCTGCTTCAAACGCCATGCGAGACAAAATCGCGCCGCCATCAGTGGTTTTCATATCGCACACTAGAATGTGGTCCGGGTGGTTCTTACGTAGCGTCGAGACCGCATTCATCCCTTCTGCGAACGCTAGAATGGTGCCTACTTCAATCACATCAACATAGCTGTGTACATTGCTTGCAACCGCCACGGCGTCAGTTAGGTTCGTTTGGTCTAGAGCGATTTGAATCATTGGTTTGGTCATGATGCTTATCCTTGAATTTTTTCACGTATCAGACGAGCTAAGCCGTCGTTATTGTTATCGGTTTCGCACACCAAACGGGCGCTAGAGCGTACCGTCTCGTCTGCGTTATTCATGGCAACGCCTAATCCGGCGTAACGGAGCATGGAAATATCATTGTGGTTATCGCCCACGGCAATGACATGATTCGGGTGATAACCCAGCTCAGAAACGTATTCCGCCAGTCTTAAACCTTTGCTGTTGCCTTTTGCTGCGAAGTCTATGCGATTCGACCACGAGCGTTCGCCGTTGAATTTCTCTTTCACCCATGGGTTTTCAATCAAGCGTTCTACCGAGCTTGGTAAACCTTCCACTACGAATTTCCACACGAACTCGGTATTGCGCACTTCTTCGCTGAACGAGTCGATTTTGTAGATCTTCGGTTGAAGGTGCTCAGGCGCGGTTTTTGCCCACTTTTCCAACGCTTCCATGTAGTGAATTGGGTTGTAGTTTGAGTACGTCATGGCATCGGTTACGTACATCACCATCTTGACCTGAAACTCCTTCGCCAAGGCGATGAACGTCAGCGCGTCTTCCTTATCAATGGAGTTGTGCTTGAGCACTCGGTCGTTGTGGTAGTCATAAACATAAGTGCCGTTGCAGCAGATGATAGGCGTGGTAAGACCCAACTCATCGTAATACGGACGTGCCGCAGTGTGATGGCGTCCGGTGACAATCACCACGTGACACTTCTGCTGCGCTTCTTGAATCGCTTTTTTCACCTCTGGGTGAATGCTGTGGTCATCGGTGAGGACGGTTCCGTCTAAATCTAAAGCAAGCACTTTGTACATGTCGTTACCTCTGCCCGTAGTAGGCGTTTTCACCGTGCTTACGCAGGTAGTGTTTGTCTGAAAGCTCAGGCTGGATCTTGATGCCGCTGTTGAGTGAACGCGTTGCTAATGCCATGGCAGAAATCTCTTCCAATACCACCGCGTTGTGCACAGCATCATCGGCGTTGGTTCCCCAAGAGAAAGGCGCATGCCCTGCCACAATCACGCTTGGTACTGCCATTGGGTCGATGCGGCGTTGACGAAACTCTTCCACTATCACTAAGCCAGTGTTCTTTTCGTACTCTTCGGCAATTTCGCGTTGTGAAAGCTTACGAGTACACGGAATGTCGCCATAGAAGTAGTCGGCATGAGTCGTACCCAGCGCAGGAATATCAATCCCTGCTTGTGCCCAAATCGTTGCGCTGCGTGAGTGGGTATGCACCACGCCGCCCACTTGTGGGAACGCTTTGTAGATCTCAATGTGGGTCGCGGTATCGCTGGATGGATTCATATTGCCTTCCACCACATTGCCGTCTAAATCGACCACCACAATGTGCTCTGCGCGCATACCATCGTATTCCACCCCCGACGGTTTAATCGCAATCACGCCGCGCTCGCGGTCAATCTCAGACACGTTGCCCCAAGTGAAGGTCACTAAGCCGTATTTCGGCAGTTTGAGGTTGGCTTCGAGCACACGTTGTTTCAGTTCGCTGTACATGATTTCTCCTTAGGCTGTGACAGCCAGAGCTTCATCAATCACGTTGAATACATCGGTTTTGCTGCGGCAACGGCGAAGCTTGTCCAAATCCACGCCCGTTTCACTGTCTTCATCATCCAACACTTGGGTCACTTCCATCAGACCTTCCATGTGCTCGTCTGAAGAGCTGCCCGCTAGCGTGATTAGCACATCAACTGGCTCGTCTTCGCCTTCAAAGTAGATTGGCTCTTCTAGCGTAACCAGTGCGAAAGCAGTTCGAATCACGCCGTTTTCTGGGCGTGCGTGTGGCAGTGCCAAGTTAGGCGCGATGCAGATGTAAGGACCCAACTCTTCCACGCTGCTGATGATGGCATCGTGGTAAGAAGGCTGAATCGCACCAGAGGCAATCAACATGTCCGTACCAATCTTGATGGCTTCACGCCAATTCGACGCTTGCGCTTGCAGTTTGATTGAGTTGTTGTCGATCAGTGATTGTTTTAATCCCATTGTTCTATCTCCAGTTTGGGTGCCGTGACTTTGGCTTTCCGAAGCCCGGCACCACTGTTGTTATCCGCTGTTTGTTATTGGTTTCTTATCTCTTCATTGAGAGATATTTGGTCATGCTGTTTTATTTTGCTGGTACAAAGTTTTTATTGATGATGTCGAGTAGCTCGTCTCCGAAGGAGTTAGGGTTAAGCATGTTTTGCACCCCGAGTACAAACTTGCCTTCGCCTGGATCCATCTCCGCAGACAGGTGCTTCGACGATACGATGATGTCTGTGCTCGCAAGCTTCGACTTGTAGTCCGACACTGCGCATGAGTCCATCACGTGAGGAATGCCTTTCTTCTCAAGGTATTTGCCGATCTTCATTTTCATCATCATTGATGAACCTTGACCGTTACCACATACCGCTAGGATGCTTACTGGGCGCAGACCGTCGCTCGCTTTGATTGCTTGCTCTACCGCTTCAATCACTTCTGGCTCTTCACTGATTTCTACTGTGCCTTGCGCGTCTTCTTCAGCACGTAGCTTGCGAGAAGCGAAGAACATGTAAACCAAAGACAGACCAACAAGAACGAAGAAGAACATTTTCGATGCAGACAGACCTTGCATGATTGGTGGGAATACAAGCGCCCAGTCCGCCATGCCCATCCAGCCGTTGAACTCTGTGCCGTGTTGGCTAAATAGGTGGATAGCCCAAGCAGAACCTAGTACCTCGATGATGCCCATCACGAAACAGATCTTCATCACCGCTTTCCAGCCACCGAAGTGGTTAGCAAATACGCCGATGGTCGCGTTAGAGAAGAACATTGGAATGAAGCCAGGGATGATCATGATTGGCGCATCGAATGCCAGCATCGCCAGTACTGCTGCGAACTGACCCAGCGCACCCCACATGAAACCAAATACCATTGCGTTTGGAGAGAATGCGTAGATAGCCGCACAGTCAATCGCCAATACTGCATTTGGAATCACGCGCTCAGAGATACCTTTGAACGCTTCAGACAGCTCAGCAACGAACATACGTACACCCGCAACAATCACCTGAATCGCTACAGCGAATTTCAGACCCGTTTCTAGGATGTAGATAGTCCAGTGTGTGGTGCCCGCCATTTCTTGAAGGTTATCAAGACCGAATGAAAGCAGAATGATGCCGAAGAACACCGTCATCACGATCGCCGTTGCTGCGATGCTGTCGTGGAAGATGTGTAGCCATTTAGGCAGTTCTAGGTGGTCAACGCTGTCGTTCTTATCACCCAGTTTTGGCGCTACTTTTGTTGCAATCCAAGACGCCACCTGTTGTTGGTGACCAATAGAGAAACCCGCCCCGCCGGTGACTTCTTCGGTTGGCTTGAACATGATGTTGGAGGAGATACCCCAGTACAGCGCCATTAACACCGCAGAGTAAATGATGGTTTCCCACATGCTTGCGCCAAGCACAAAGTAGAACACGGCGATCAGACCTGCTTGCTGGAACATGATGTGACCAGTCAGCATGATGGTGCGGATACCCGTGTAGCGGCGGAACAGTACCAAGAGGATGTTGATACCTAATGCCAATAGAACGGCGTAACCCACCCAAGAGTAGTTATCACCCATCGCTTCCATGGTAGACATCATGGAGGTGTAAGGGTCAATGACCGAGCCGGTTAGCCCGTGATATTCAGAAAGTTTGGAAATCACAGGTTTGAAGCCAGCAACTAGGGTGCCCGCACCCACTTGAACCAGCATGAAACCCACGATCGTTTTGATGGAACCTTTAATGATGGTGGTGGCGTCTCTTCTCAGCAACCAATAGCCAATGCATGTTACCAAACCCAGTAGTAGTGGGGCTTTGGTCATAACTTGGCTGTAAAAAATATAGAAGATGTCGTACAAGAACTCCATATCTTTACCCCTAGAGTGTTTTTTATTTGTAATCGTATGTAGGTCAGAGTGATTCCATCTGATGTCGCAGAATCTACTCAGTTTTTGCTCACGAAATAAACTCTAACAATCAAAAGTAATCACGCAATGCTCATTTGTGATTATTTTGACATTTATCAATTTTGCCCTCCAAAAAACCCTACAAATGGTAAGCGGATCACACACAAAAATTAAATTACCAATAAATACAATAACTTATAAATTCTTGTGATGGGGTTCAGATTTTCGTCAGTCTTGAATTTGACAATCAAGAGCGTGATTAATAGAATCAAAACAAATCACAAGTAATCACCAAATAATCACTAGATACACATTTCGGTGAATTTGAATCAAATAGGGTGATGGGTATGAATGAAGTACAAAGACACAATGGCATTCTGTCTTTATTAGAAGAAAATCAGACGATTAACGTCTCACACATTATTGAGAGCTTTAACGTCTCTCCAGCGACGGCTCGCCGTGATATCTCTAAGCTGGATGAACTAGGCAAACTGCGCAAAGTACGCAACGGCGCAGAACGCGTCGAAGCAGAAAAGAAAAAATGGTCACCGCTCAACATCAACAGCACTGAGCATTACGAAGAGAAATCCTTGATTGCGATGCAAGCCGCTGAGCTTTGTCAGCCTGGCGACAGCGTGGTCATTAACTGCGGTTCGACCGCTTTCCTACTTGGGCAGAAGTTGTGTGGGCAAGACGTGCAGATCGTCACCAACTACTTCCCATTGGCAAGCTACCTGATCAATGAAGACCATGACGATGTGATCATCATCGGCGGTCAATACAACCGTTCACAAAAACTGTTCTTAAATCCGGCGCCCAACTCGCTTGGCAGTTACGCTGGCAATTGGATGTTCACCTCGGGTAAAGGGTTAACCGAAGCCGGACTCTACAAAGCCGACATGTTAACCGCGGTGGCTGAGCAGCAAATGCTTGAGCAAATCGACAAGCTCGTCATCGTGGTAGATAGCTCCAAAGTGGGTCACAGAACGGGCATGTTGTTCTGTCCTACCGAGAAAATCGACATTCTGATCACTGGCAAAAACGCCAACCCAGAGGTCATCAAAGCGATAGAAGCAAAAGGGACACAGGTCATTCTGGTCTAACGCGCCCTAGCCTCTTTCTCAAATAAATAAAAATAATTCAGCTCAGTGCCTTAACCACAAATTAAGGCGCTCGGCTCCCTACATCCCAAATTTAATAAAAATTGTGAAACAAAAAGGTGTTGCTATGAGTAAAGTAAATGAAATCACTCGTGAATCTTGGATCCTAAATACATTCCCTGAGTGGGGTACCTGGTTAAACGAAGAGATCGAAAATACGGTGGTAGAACCAAATACATTCTCGATGTGGTGGCTAGGTTGTACAGGTATCTGGTTGAAGAGTGAGGGCAACACCAACATCTCTATCGACTTCTGGTGTGGTACGGGCAAAAAGACACAAAAGAACGCTTTCATGAAGAACCAACACCAAATGATGCGTATGGGCGGTGTCGAAGCGCTGCAACCAAACCTACGTACCGCAATCTTCCCGCTTGACCCATTTGCTATCAAAGAGATCGATGCTGTGATGGCATCCCATGACCATGCAGACCATATCGACGTGAACGTCGCAGCAGCGGTACTGCAAAACTGTGGTGATCACGTGAAGTTCATCGGTCCACAAGCGTGTGTCGATTTATGGATGGGCTGGGGCGTACCAGAAGAGCGTTGTGTTGTCGCGAAAGTGGGCGATGTACTTGAGGTCGGCGACATGAAGATCCGCGTCCTGGATTCATTCGACCGTACTGCACTTGTAACACTGCCAGAAGGCACTTCATCTTACGATAAAGAAATCCTCGACGGCATGGACAAACGCGCGGTGAACTACCTGATTGAAACTTCAGGCGGCTCGGTTTACCACTCTGGTGACTCACACTACTCGAACTACTACGCCGCACACGGCAACGAATACCAAATTGATGTGGCACTGTTATCATTCGGTGAAAACCCACGCGGCGTGACTGACAAGATGACGTCTTCTGACATCCTACGCGCAGCAGAATCATTGAATTGTGATGTCGTGATGCCATTCCACCACGATATTTGGGCGAACTTCCAAAACGACCCACGCGAAATCGAAGTGTTGTGGAACATGAAGAAAGACCGTCTGCAATACAAGTTCGCACCGTTCTTCTGGCAAGTGGGAGGCAAATACACCTTCCCTACCGATAAAGGTCGCATGCACTACCAACACTTCCGTGGCTTTAGCGACATCTTCAAAAACGAACCAGAATTGCCATACAAAGCGTTCTTGTAATTCCGTCGCAACGTCGGTTTGGCAGGAATAAAAAAAGCCCGTCGCGATGATGGATGCGACGGGCAATTAGCTAGAGTCTTATAAGGAGAAAAGGAAATTACTGATGATAAATGTCCGACGATTTCGCATCAGTAACGTCCTCAACAAACCGAATATTAGTCATTGATAAATTTAAAGGACATGGCTCATTCCAGTAATCTAAATTGTTGATGCCTATTGCTCTAAGCCGATCAAAAAAGCCAGTCTCTCGGGACTGGCTTTTGTTTTGTGGAGCGAGGCTGATTACTTAATAAATGAAATACAGCCTTGCAGAATCACTAGGTTGACGATGTCGATAAAGAACGCGCCAACGATAGGCACCACCATAAAGGCTTGTGGTGATGGACCGAAGCGGTTAACGATAGAGCCCATGTTCATTACTGCGGTTGGGGTTGCGCCCAGACCAAAGCCACAGTGACCACTTGCGATAACTGCTGCATCGTAGTTGCTGCCCATCACACGGAACGTTACGTAGTACGCGAAGACTGCCAGAATCACCGATTGCACCGCTAGGATGATGAGGAACGGGATTGCTAAGTCGAAGATGTTCCACAGTTTTAGGCTCATTAGCGCCATCGCTAAGAACAGAGACAGCGAAACCGTACCCAGAATATCGACCGTCTCTACATCCACTTTGCGTACTTTGGTCACTTCCATGATGTTGGTGATCACCACACCGATAAACAGTGCATAAACAAAGTCCGGAATCATCAACCATTTGATACCAAAGCTGCTCACCCAACCTTCTAAGTAGCCAGCACCAGTGACACACAGCAGGATGATCGACAAGCTCTCGACCACTTTCTTCGCGGTTACGCGGTCTTCTTCGTGCTCGTTGTAGGTTACCAATTCAGGGAAACGCTCGTGAGTTTGGTTCGTGCGTCCGTATTCAGATTCAAGGTTACGTTTATCGATCAAGCGCTGCGCTACTGGGCTGCCGATGATGCCACCAATCACCAAACCAAAGGTAGCGGATGCCATTGCCACTTCTAAAACGTTGTGCAAGCCGTACATGTCTTGGAAGGTTTGTGACCATGCTGCGCCCGTACCGTGACCACCAGACAGCGTAATTGAACCTGCAATCAAGCCCATTAGCGGGTCTAAGCCGAGCGCGGTTGCCAAAGAGACACCGACAGCATTTTGGATAAGAATGTACACCGATGCCACGGCTAAGAAGATAAACACCTTAGCGCCGCCTTTAATCAATTGGGTGTAGTTCGCAGCCAAACCAACAGTGGCGAAGAACATCAACATGAAAGTATTTTGCAGCGGTAAATCGAAAACTAAATCCACGCCATTGAAGTGCATCGCGGTGATCGCACACGCGACAATCAAACCACCCACGATTGGCTCTGGAATATTGAATTTCTTTAAGATCGGTAATTTAGCGTTAACGAATTGTCCCAAGAACAACACACAAATAGCGACGAGAAACGACTCTTGTGGACCGACAGAAATGACCTGATTCATAAAACCTCTTTGCCTCCTTTTTCTCATCCTTTGAGTAACAACTCGCAGGTTGAGCGGTATTTAGGCAGGTCAGAGTGCCTACTGAACGTATGGTTTTCTAGGGTCCAAACCCACTAGATTCTCATTAAATAAGAAAGCAATAACTCGAATATTCACCCAATTCTCACTCAAT
This sequence comes from Vibrio sp. SCSIO 43155, assembly GCF_023716605.1. Classification (NCBI taxonomy): domain Bacteria; kingdom Pseudomonadati; phylum Pseudomonadota; class Gammaproteobacteria; order Vibrionales; family Vibrionaceae; genus Vibrio; species Vibrio sp. SCSIO 43155. The sequence continues at coordinate 2,196,613 of NZ_CP071853.1, forward strand.
GAAAAAACACACTTTTTCACCAAGTTTTGTGGCGCAATTTTCTCGTTTTTTTCGCTCTTCTCAACTTATGAGAAGTGAACAATTTTTTACCAGTTTTTGAAGGCAAAAACGTATGCGATTGCGTGCAAATTTTGCGTGAAACTCTGGTGCAAACTTTGTCGAATTTTCGTCAACAAAAGTGATTGAGAAAACAGCGCAAGAAGATTGGCGCTTTCTATCCCATCGCCAAGGTGTTATACATATATATAACACCAACTCAGCCAAGGAAACCAATCATGACGCATTGGCATGATCGCCAACCGATTTTCCGTCAGTTGGCTGACCAGATCACCCAGCAAATATTGCAAGGCATCTGGCAAGAGGGCGAAGCTTTGCCTTCGGTACGCAGTGTCTCTGCGGATATGAAGATCAACCACCTGACAGTCATGAAGGGCTATCAGTTATTGGTTGATGAAGGATTGATTGAGAAGAAACGTGGGCAAGGCATGTTTGTCGCCCAAGGTGCAAAAAAACAGCTTCTTGCTGATGAAAAAGCCCGTTTCCTTGAACAACAAATTCCGCAGATCGCCGGCACACTACAACGTCTGGATATGTCACTTGATGAATTTATCCAACAAATCCAAACACATATTGAAGGTGACCAATGAGCGCATTAGTCAGTGTAAAACACGTCTCCAAGCAATATCGTCAGCAGGGTGAAGCGCTGCATGACGTGAGCTTTGATCTACAAGCGGGTCAAGTGCTTGGCTTGCTAGGTCATAACGGTGCGGGTAAATCGACTCTCATTAACGCCCTACTCGGTGCACACGAATATCAGGGCACCATTCGCATCAACGGCTTTGAGCCAATTATGCAACGCGACAAAATCATGCAGAGCTTGTCTTACATCTCGGATGTGAACGTGCTGCCAAACTGGATGACGGTTGCTCAGCTGCTCGATTACACCGAGGGCGTACACCCAGGTTTTAATCGCAGCAAAGCCGATGCCATGCTTCGTCAAACCGACATCAAGCCGCGTGCACGCATCAAATCCCTATCGAAAGGCATGAAGGTGCAATTGCACTTGGCTGTCGTCATCGCGACCAATACGCAGATTCTGATTCTGGACGAGCCAACGCTTGGCTTGGATTTGGTTTATCGCGATACCTTCTACCGTCACTTGCTGGAATGGTTCCATGATGGTGAGCGTGTACTGATCATTGCGAGCCATGAAGTATCGGAAATCGAACACCTACTGACGGACGTGCTGATCCTTAAACACGGTCGACCTGTCCTGCAAACCTCAATGAACAGCATCAGCGAAGATTACTTCATTCTTGATGCCAGTGATGAGCATCGCGCACAAATCGAAGCGCTGAAACCACTGTCATCACAAAAAGGCTTGGGCACAACTAAATGGTTGCTGTCGTCTCAATACGCTGAGCAAGTAGCTGGGCTGGGTGATGTATATGGTGTCAAGCTTGCGGATCTGTTCTTGGCATTGCAGAAGGAGGCAGCATAATGAAATCGATTGTCGCGATGTTGCGTAAAGAATGGCTAGAGAACCCATTGGTTACACGCGTGCCGTTATTTATGTTTGCCTGTGGCGTGCTGCTGTTTGTCAGCTTAATGAGTAGCTCGACACTGCAACACAATATGTTCTTCCAAATGAGCTTTGGCGGTGATGTCAGTGACATCCACAAAGAGCTCGGCGATGACGTCAACATGCTGATCACAGGTGGCATTGGTTTATTGTCGATCCTGCTTGGCACTCAATACTTCCCGAGAACGCTGCGTAAAGAGCGCTCAGAGGGCAGTATCATGTTTTGGCGCAGTATGCCTGTCAGTGACGTGAAAACCCATCTGGTGAAGCTGACGTTTGGTTTATTGGTGATTCCATTGGTGTGCTCGGTATTGGTTTTCGCTGCCGACTTTATGCTGTGGATGTTGAATGTTTCAACGGACCATCAGCTGGCGTTATTGTATCGCCAAGCATCATTGGGCTTCGTGCTGCTGAACTGGATTGAATTCTTGCTTCGAATGGTGGTGGCTGGGGTGTTGTTATTGCCGCTCGCACTAACCGCAATGGCAATCTCGCAGAAAGTGAACTCACCACTATTGGTGATCTTGATTGGTATTTACGCGCTACGTTGGATGCCAATTGCGATGTTCAACTTCTATGGTCTGGATGATTTCTTCTCAGCAATTTTCTATCTACCACTGCACGCGATTCTTGCGCCAAACCCGTTCAGCGCGATTCCAGATGCAGGTTGGATGAACGTTGGGATTTACGCTTTCATCGGTGTGCTTGCTTGGACGGCTTGCATCAAGTTCAGCCGCACCGTGAACTAACAAGCACAAGCGAAACCACACATCAAAAGCGAGGTACTGTCCTCGCTTTTTTCATTTTCAGCACCATCCATCTTCACTCTGTTTGCGTCAACGCAAAAATAATCAGCCTATAGCAATAGCGCTTCGGCGTGGTTAAGTTCATAATCCCCCGCTAAATGCGCCCAGCGCTGTTATCTAGAATTTTTAAAAAGCAGAACACCAACCATGACCACCAAGCCAACAGCCATTATTGGACTGTACAACCCAAAGAGTCCAACCAACGTTGGCGCTGTATTACGAGCCGCAGGCTGCTACGACGCTGCGCAAGTTCGTTACAACGGCACACGCTACAGCCGCGCAGTAAAGTTCCAGACCGACACCCAGAACTCACAAGAACGTATTCAGTTAGTGGAGATGGAAGACCTCACTGCTAATGTTGCCGACGATGTGGAAATTGTTTGTGTTGAGTTAGTGGTCGGTGCAACAGCCCTGCCGCACTTCACTCACCCAGAGAACGCGATTTATGTGTTTGGACCAGAGGATGGCTCATTGCCGCAAGAGGTGGTCGATAAGGCGCATCACGTGGTGTACGTGCCGACTCACGGTTGTATGAACCTAGCTGCGACGGTGAACGTTGTGCTTTACGATCGCATGGCGAAAACACTGGGGACGATTGATGACCACCAGCAAGTTCTTGCTAATCGCGACAACAAGAACCGCTTGAAAATGAAAGCTTACGTCTAGACAGACGAAGCTCGTCGTTGGCAAGCGCCAGAAACAAAAAAGGTCACAGCAATACTGTGACCTTTTTTGTTTCTGGCGTCTTAATCTATCTAGCCAAGGAACGAGATGTAACCTTGTAGAATGATCAAGTTAACAATGTCGATGAAGAAGGCACCAACGATCGGAACAACCATGAACGCTTGTGGTGACGGACCAAAGCGGTTAACGATTGAACCCATGTTCATTACCGCCGTTGGGGTTGCACCCAAACCGAAACCACAGTGACCACCTGCGATAACCGCAGCATCGTAGTTGCTACCCATCACCTTGAACGTTACGTAGTAGGTGAAGATAGCCAGAATCACTGACTGCACGCCTAGAATCACCAAGAATGGGATCGCTAGGTCAAAGATGTTCCATAGTTTCAAGCTCATCAGAGCCATCGCTAGGAACAGAGACAGCGACACCGTACCTAACATGTCGACCGTTTCGGCATCCAACTTACGAATCTTGGTCACTTCCAAGAAGTTAGTGATGATCACACCAATGAACAACGCATAAACGAAGTCTGGAATCATCAGCCATTGAATGTCGTAAGTGCTCACCCATTGCTCTACGTACTTAGCACCTGTTACACAGATCAATAGGAAGAACAGTTTCTCAACCACTTTTTTCGCGGTTACTTTGTCTTCTTCGTACTCGTTGTACGTCACCAACTCCGGGAATTTCTCGTGGGTTTTAGCATCTCGACCACCACGACCATACTCAGATTCGATGTTGTTCTTTTCGACCAGACGCTGCGCAACCGGACTACCGATGATACCACCGATGATCAAACCGAATGTTGCTGACGCCATCGCGATTTCCAATACGTTATTCAAACCGTAAACGTCTTGGAAAGTTTGTGACCACGCCGCCCCCGTGCCGTGACCACCTGAGAGAGTAATCGAACCAGCGATAAGCCCCATCAGCGGATCTAAACCCAATGCCGCTGCCAGTGAAACACCGACACCGTTTTGAATGATGATGTAGAACGACGCGACTGCTAAGAAGATGAAAACCTTCGCGCCCCCTTTCATTAACTGAGTGTAATTTGCTGCCAAACCAACGGTAGCGAAGAACATCAGCATGAATGTGTTTTGCAACGGTAAGTCGAACTCCAAATCGACGCCGTTAAAATGAAGAGCAGTAATGATGCAGGCAACGATTAAGCCCCCTACAATCGGCTCAGGTATGTTGAATTTCTTTAAGATCGGTAGCTTAGCATTAATGAAATGCCCCAGGAAAAGCACACTGATCGCAACCAAAAAGGACTCCAGTGCACCTACAGATATTAAATGATTCATATCGCCTCTTATTATTGTTCTCTTCATCCTCCGTAATGATTGAGTGTTAGTTTAACCTTCGCTCAATAGCAAATTTTCTCGCTATATTTTTCCGAAAATACTCAAAAGGTTGTGTTAAATGCGCCTTAGGCTAGTTTAAGGGACGGTCGTTAAGCGATGTTCTGATTTACGCGCTATTCGCAAGCCCTAAAATGTAAAAGGAGCCTGTTAAGCTCCTTCTTATCCTCTTCATAGACAAACAGAAATGACTGCTTGCAGGAGATGGATATCGTGTTGTGAGTATTGTCCGAGTGACACTTTCTGAACCGCTATCGGGCTCCCTTACTTAAACAGAAAGTGATCATCACTATCGAGCAAAGTTCCTTCCCGTTATAACGAATAGAGCGCCGTGGTGGCGCTCTAACATCTGGGTTTGCTTGTATCCCATCGTAGTTCAAAAACTCTGACTCATGGTGTTTGGAACGAGCCGAATCCCGGGAAATTCTCAAGCTTGCAACAAGTGTTCTCGTTACAACGGAGCGAGATTATAACATATCGCTGAAAATTTTCCTCATTTCAGTGCTATTCGCCACTTTCATAGTTTGCTTCTGCAATGATCAACTGTTCAATATCATTACTGCAGATGAAAGCGCGAAGTGCCTCGAACTTGGCTTTATCCCACGTGTAGATTTGCAGTGCGAGCAGCTTATCAACGATGTCTTGCTCAAAGCGAAGCTTAACAGGCTTTGCCGGAGAGCCTGCCACCACGGTGTAAGGTGGGACATCTTTGGTCACGACGCTGTTTGCGGCAATCACTGCGCCTTCCCCAATGGTGACGCCGGGCATAATCATCGCGCGCATGCCAATCCAAGCTGCATCACCAATCACGGTATCGCCTTTGCCTTGGTAAGATTGCTCGATGTCATCAAGAAACGGATACAGACAGAACCAGTCCGTCCTGTGATTGTGGTTGCCGCCCATCAAAATCACCGCTTCAGCCGCGATACAAACGTAATCACCGATATAGAGCTGATCGACTTCCCACCTCGGTTGCCACGCTTTACTGACTTCATCGCCATGCAGATAACGCACGACAGAATCTTCAAAGCCATTATCCCAACAATCGCTGTAATAACTGTGGGTGCCTTTGATGTGGATGTTTTGGTTTTGCACCACTTGGTGCAGGTACTGAAATTTGGACCAATGTTTTTTCATGGCAATTACCTCAATAGAGTAAATGTATGCCACGGAACGATTTCTCGTGGCGTTGTCGCTGCGTTCTCAGTCAACAACGCCTATTGGATGCGGGGTTGCAGTAGTAATGGATTATTCATGAATGTGTCCTCCAGCGCGCACACTATAAAAAGCATGTATAATTTTCAAGCAAACCAAACAAATAACAAGATTCCGAAAATGAAAAGTCACTCAGCCTTTGCCTCTCTGCTGCTGTTTGCTGCCACAGCGTCTGCGAGCGAAAACATTAAAATCGAATACCGCCCTGCGGAAACTGCTGACGATCGCTTTGCTGCGCAAGTGATTGAGAGCAGTGAAGTGAACGACATCTTCGTCCAGCTTTCTGATGATTACTTCCCGTTTGATAACCCACTAACACTGACCTACGGTGGCGAAGACGGTCCACTTTACGATCCAGAAACCCACACCGTCCATATTCCCTACACCTTCTATCTGGAATCATTCAACTACTTCACCAACAACAAATACCAAGAACGTTACGGTAAATCACCGAAAACGGGCGCGCTCGATACTTTGCTGCACACGCTATTGCACGAAGCCGGACACGCTTACATTGCCGATCAAAACATTCCGGTACTAGGCAAGGAGGAAGATGCGGTCGATAACTTCGCCACCATTTTGTTGATTGATTACGTTGATGACGGTGCCGATGTGGCGATCAGTGCTGCGGACATGTTCGCATTCGAATCCGACGACAGACCGGACTACTACGATTTTGGCGAGTACATTGATGAGCACAGTTTCGATCTGCAACGTTACTTCTCTACCCTGTGTCTGGTCTACGGCAGCGATCCAGAGCAATACAAAGCCTTGTTGGATGAAGTAGAAAAAGATTACTTACGCGATCGCAAAGAGTTCTGCCAATTCAATTACGGCAACATCCGTGATAATTGGCTGCATTACTTGCAAGACAATGAACTAAAAGAAAAATAATCGCGTAAAAGGGATAAGAACCGCCAATAATGAGCTCAATCATGACCAAACTGACCGTATTTTACGATGGCACTTGTCCCTTGTGCGCCAAAGAGATGAAGGCGCTAAAACAACGCGATTCCAAACAGCAGATTAAAACCGTCGATATCTACAGCGAGGCGTTCGCCGATTATCCGCAGATCGATCCGGAGCAAGCCAACAACATTTTGCACGCCCTCAACGATAAGGGTGAGCTGCTGCTTGGGTTGGACGTGACTCATCGTGCATGGCAATTGGTCGGTCGCGGTTGGTTGTATGCACCATTGCGTTGGCGCATTATCAAACCTGTTGCAGACTTGCTTTACCTCAAATTTGCCAAAAACCGCTACCGCGTCTCCTACTGGCTAACGGGCACTTCTCGCTGCAATAACGGTTCGTGTTCACGTTAATTGTGATCCCGCTTAAAAATGCTACGACCTTAGTCTAAATTTATAAACTTCCTGTACTTCTGATTGATTAACTCGGTTAATCTCTAAGCATTACAACAATAAGTATTAATAATTTTATCAGGCAGGCTTATTCAGCTTGTCACTTGTAACGCTGCGCCGAGAGAAGGACGTCTCTATGAATCTGACGATCAGAAAACGACTATATATCCTTTCAATAATTCCAATTCTAACCATGGCAATAGGCATGATGTGGTTCACCTACCTACAAACCACTGCCTACAACGAACACGAGATTGAGCAGACTCGAAGTCAAATGATGGAGATGAAAAAAGCTGAGCTCAAAAACTACGTCCAAATGGCGCGTTCCGCTGTCGAGCCACTACTCGCTCAAAACGCCCCACTTGAAGAAGCACTGCCTATCTTGAAACAGCTGGAGTTCGGTCAATCCGGTTACATCTTTGGCTACGATTCAAAAGGCGTTCGCGTCGTAGTGGGTAAAAACACTAAAGGCATCGGGGAAAACTTCTATAACTTGCAGGATAAGAAAGGCAATTACCTGATTCAGGATTTGCTCAAAAATTCCAAAACTGGTGAGTTCACGACTTATTACTTCCCGAAACTCGGTCAGAGCGAAGCACTACCGAAACTCAGCTACTCAGTCTTTATTCCTGAATGGGATTTGATGTTGGGAACGGGTTTCTATACTGACGATATCGACGCCATTGTGGCAAACATGGAAGAAGAAGCGCATCAGGCTCTCAACACCACACTGACGGCAATTGCTCTGTTCTGTGTCTCGATTGCAGCCATCGTCGCGGTCTTCGCGGTGTTTGTTAACCGGAGCATCATGAAGCCTATTGAACAGTTTGATGCTTCAATTCACTCTTTCGCGCAAGGCGATGCCGACTTAACCGCACGCATGGAAGAATCAAGCGTACCGGAGTTCACCCAGCTTAGCCGTAACTTCAATATCTTCGTTGAAAGCCTGCAGGGTATCATCAAGAGTGTTAGCCATGTTGGGCAAGAAGTGGTTTCAGAGACCAACGACATGTCACAGCGAGCGTCGCAAGTGGACGAATTGGCTTCAGGTCAACGTGAAGAAACCGAACAAGTCGCTGCGGCAATGACCGAGATGACAGCAACGGCGCACGAGATTTCCAGCAACGCTAACCAAGCGGCGCAATCCGCCAAAGACGCCGATGATAACTCACAGCAAGCGAAACACATTGTTGATTCCGCAGCGAGCTCTGTCGAAGCGCTCGCGCTAGAGGTGTCGGAAGCCAGCACGGTGATTTCTCGCTTAGAAAGCGATGTACAAAACATTTCTTCTTCGCTAGAAGTGATTCAAGACATCGCCGAGCAAACCAACCTATTGGCACTAAACGCAGCCATTGAAGCAGCCCGTGCAGGCGAACAAGGTCGCGGCTTTGCGGTCGTTGCCGATGAGGTTCGTAAACTGGCGAGTCGCACTCAAGACAGCACAGGCGAAATTCACCAAATGATTGAGCAGTTGAAGTCTGGCTCGGATGCAGCAGTGAAAGCCATGGGTTCAAGCCAAGCGCGTGGTGAAGCAACGGTTGAGGAAGCACGAGCAGCCTCTGCCGCACTGCAAGAAATCCAAGCCGCAATTGCTAACATCATGGACATGAACACCTTGATCGCAACGGCAACCGAAGAGCAAAGCCAAGTTGGGCAAGAGATTTCACAACGTATTGAAGTGATCTCTCAACAAAGCAGCCAATCGGCACACCTTGCCAACCAAAACCGCGCAGGCAGTGGCAACCTTAACCACAAAGCTAACGAGCTGTACGACTTGGTCGGTCGCTTTACGGTTTAACGCTTTCCTCACCCATTTACTATGCAAACAGCGACGCCAAAACGTCGCTGTTTTTATTTCTGCTATCCTCAGAAGTCTTAGGGTCTGTTGATCTTTCGTGGTTAAATTTTGTTCGAGATAAAATCGTTTTAGGCGAGGCAAGGAGTGTGTCGCCTAGTCACTCTAAGCAAATACTCCTTAACGAAGCATAAAACGATTTTAGCCGAACCCTTTGGGCAGCATTTGTTGGCTCTTTCTACTGCGTTATCGACTTCTCATGTAGGCTAGCTACACAGCAAAGCCTCTGCCTTGTAGAAAGAGCCAACAATTCGCTGCAAAAATCAGCTCGAAAGGTCAACAGACCCTAGCTATAATGCCGCCAACTAAGCACCTACAAGGGCAAAACCAGATGATTATCATGACCACCAATTTCGGTGACATCGAGATTGAACTGAACCTAGAACGAGCGCCAGTTAGCTCAAAGAACTTCAAAAAATACTGTGAAGATGGCTTCTACAACGGCACCATTTTCCACCGCGTTATTGACGGCTTTATGATCCAAGGTGGCGGTCATACCGAAGACATGGCAGAAAAGCCAACACGCGCCCCTATCGCGAACGAAGCAAACCGTGGTCTAAAGAATCTTGTTGGCACTATCGCAATGGCGCGTACCGATGCTCCGCACTCTGCAACGGCACAGTTCTTCATTAACTTGGAAGACAATGATTTCCTAGACCACACCGCAACTACCAACCTAGGCTGGGGCTACGCCGTGTTTGGTAAAGTGACTGCGGGTATGGATGTCGTAAACCGCATCGCGAAAGTGAAAACGACCTCTAAGCTTGGTCACGATGATGTGCCATGCGATCCAATCATTATTGAGAAAGTGACGGTCAGCGAATAAACCCATTCGCCTCTTCGGAGAGGTCATCACTATAAAACGAAAAAAGCGCCTAACGTCTTATGACCTAGGCGCTTTTTGTTTCTACTGCTGAAAAAATGAGCAGCGAGTTTACAGTGTAAAGAGTGAGCAGTTCTAGCGATTACATTCCTTTGAACAAACTTTGAGATGCACGGCTCACAGAGAGCTTGTTTTCTCCAACGTGAACAAACATCCTTCCAGCAAAGTCTTTGTTTACTTTGCTAATTTTGCACACTTGCACCACGCTTGAACGGTGCACTTGCCAGAACTGTTCTGGGTTAAGCTGCCCTATCAACTCTTTCAACGATGTACGAATCAAATACTCCTGCACTTTGCCTTGTCCTTGTTGTGCATACACAGAAACGTATTTTTCTTCCGCTTTGAAATACAACACATCAGACGTGGCAATCAGATGAATATCTTCCCCTTGCGTCGCTTTGATCCACTGAAGATATTGCGGCGTTTGTGGCGCGGATAATTGTTGTAACTGTTCTAACAGGCTGCTCATCTGCACATTACTGCTTTCTTGATCTCGCTTAGCAAGGCGTGCTTTCACTCTTTCACACGTCATCAGCAGGCGCTCATCCGAGATAGGCTTGAGCAAATAATCGGCGGCATTTTGTTCAAAGGCTTTGATGGCGTAATCATCGTACGCAGTGACAAACACAATCAAAGGTGGATTGGCGAGTTGATTGAGTTTTTGCGCTAGTGTCATGCCATCCAGAACTGGCATACGAATATCAAGAAACGCAATGTCAGGTTGGTTTTGCTCAATGGCTTGCAACGCTTGTTCACCATCCGCGACTTTGGCTATCACCTCTAGCTCTGGCCACACTTCAGCTAGGCTTTTATCAAGATGACGCCTCAATAGCGGTTCATCATCAGCAATAATGGCAGTAAACCCTGTATTCATTCCTTTCTTCCTTGATTACGATTCCATTGGCCAGCGCAAGCGAACACAAACGCCACCCTGAGCAGACTCACTGATAGAAACCTCTCCTTGCCCTGCGAACAAAGCTTCAACTCGCTGCTTGAGATTACTTAGACCCACGCCAGAGCCCATGTGCCCACTCACGTGATTCAAGCCAACACCTGTGTCTCTGACTTCAATCTTCAAGTTCTGTTGTTCGCGCTTGATGAGCAAGCTGACTTCGCCACCTTCTCGCTTCGGCTCAATACCATGGATGATGGCGTTTTCGATTAAAGGTTGGAGCATCATCGGCGGTAATTCGGTTCTGGCTAACCCCTCTTCCACCTCAATCTTATAACTCAGTCGATCACCCAAACGAGTTTGTTGGATGCCTAAGTAAGCCTCAATTAACGCCGTTTCATTGTCTATGGTGGTGTGCTCTTCACGTGAGCTTTTGAGCGTTGCACGCAGCAGCGCGGTTAACTGTTCTAGCATCAGCTTGGCTTTATCAACATCTTGCGACATGAGCGCACTGATATTTGCCAAGGTATTGAATAAGAAATGCGGTTCAATCTGGCTTTGCATCTGCTTAAGCTGACTCAGCAACAGCGCACGATCTTGCTCTGCTTTCTCGCGTTTGATGGCTTCCAACTCTCGTTGAGCGATTGCATGTTGCTCGCGTGAGTAGAAATAGAAAAAGCACATGGCACTGAATAACAACCCCATGAGTCCAACTGATAGCATACCTGAGATGCCGAAATATTCTCCGAGCCAAAACTGGGCGTTTACCACACCGAACAATAAGCAAGCCGTCAGCGAGATAGCCACTTCCGCCAAACGAGGAATGGTAGGAAACAGGCGGTCGACAAGCCATGAGAAGAAGATAGCCGAATAACCGAATCCAAAACTCACCATAACATGAACGTAGAATGAGCCGCCCCAAACAGAAAGCGTCATTGCTGCGATAAAGAGACAAAATGCCGTGGTCACTAATAAGCTACGCGACCATCCACTTTTCACCACTGATTTTGCTGAACACATTTAGAATTTCCCTTTGATGTTAAATACAATCATATGCTTATCATTGATTTGTGCGTAAGCAGATTGGTCGTCTCCGGTTAAAAAGCGTGCGGCAACTTCCACTTCTACACTTTGATCGCCGGTATCAATCCATTGGTAGTTAAGCCACTGCGTGACAATCACACCACCATCTTGTGGCGCCAACATCACATCCAACGTAGGGGTTACATCACTTAGCCAGCCCATATCAGCTTTACCGTTCCATGCAGCCCATGCTTCCAAATCCCAACTCCAGTGCAGCATTACGTTATGCTGAACGATATTGGCATGCTGAAACCCTTGGGCGTAGCTTGTCGCAAGTAGAGCGCTGCTAGCCAACAGAGAGTTGTTAGGTTCAGGGAGCTGAGAGAGTAATTCGCCACGCTCTATTGCTTGCTGCCATTCGCTTTTCGACCATGCTCGGCTGTCGTACCAATATTCAGCAATCACGTTGTGTCCGGCTTGGTTTGCCCAATTCAACCCAATTAAGGCTTGGAATGCGCTGCCCTGGTCCTCAACCGAAACGGGTTGGTAAAGATCATCCTGCTGAAACTGATAGCCGACACTTTGCTTTTGCCACAGCATGGAACCGTGCATGGCGATGGATTCATCCCACACAGCAATGGCACTGGCTCCGAGTAAACCTCGGCGCACATCATCGTAATAACCAATAAGTTGATACTCGGTGTCACCCACCAGCGCATAACGACGAATACCAACACCTTGTTGCTCTGCGGCTTGATCAAGTGCACTTTGGTCTTGTTGCCCCCAGCTTGAATCCGTTGCAATCACCGTCCACTCGCCTGCCATATCGTAGTGTGAAAGTGAAAACACACCCGCACCCTCTTCTGCGACTATGCCAACAGGATTTTGTCGATAAGGCTTAAACAGATCCAAAGGTCGGTAGCCATAACCCACGCCCCAATCCACGCGCAACTTACCTAAGCTCACATCAAGAGTGGTATCACCGACTTGCCACTCCCCTAGCCAAGCCAGCTCTCGAATCAGCAATTGGTTATCAGCTTCACTCCACCAATCACTCTTTCCTTGTTGATTGAGGTACAAACCTTGGCTGTACAGAGCAAACAAACCACTGAAGTTGTGATAATTCACCTGTACATCCAACAGTGCATTAAGTGAATCACGAGAACTGCCCTGCGCTTGTATAAATGCGCTGTCACGCTGCTTGGCCGTTTCGTAACTGACAGCCCAATCCCACTCAAAACTCAGTTCATCATTGGCAAAAGCAGGGGCTGACGCGCCCACACACAATGAGGCAGCAATCAACAAACTGGTGCTTTTGTTAAGGTTAGGCTGGTGCGATTTCATGTAACTTCCTTGCTCGTTTTCATGGTTCTATTTACGGAGTTCAGGCTAAAGCTGAGTCGTATTGGCTTTAGGCAGATAGCTTGGGTTGTAGAACTTGTTATCCAGTTGCCAAGGCACGATTTCTTGGTACTCGATAACGGTCTTTTTGTTCGGCTGAATGCTATCAAGCAAAGTCATCTCACTGACGTAGTCTTCACCGTTGTCGCTTGCACGTCCGTATTGCGCTTGCTTGGCGAGTTTGCCAGAGCGCAAGTAGAGATCAGCTTTAATTGGAAACGCATCTTGCTCAGACAACCACAAATCGATCTTCTGATAGCTCGCCCCTTTGGTCTTCGCGGTTAGAGCAAGATGATAAGCCGCGACACTTTCTCCGTTCACCGAAACGGTTTCTGTCGCTTTCCATTCACCTTGATAATCTTGGCTCCACGTCAGGGTTGAGATGTCGCCGATAGACGCTTCCCCAAGCAGCTTTTGCATCGGCGTAATGCGAATCGGACGGCGGCTCTTAGGCATTTGCAGCCAGTAGTTGTCGCCCATCATCAGCATCTTTTGCCCAGCTTCGACTGCTGATTTGAACACCACCAGCGATTCACGATTTGGACGCGTGTACACGTGGTAAAGGCGGGTTTTATCTAACTCTTGGTCTTGATATAAGCGCACCAGTGACACCACTTTGGAGGAATCATCTTGCAAGCGGTAGCTGTCCGCTTTTTCAATCAATTGCGCAACTTGCTGTGCATCTAGTGCTGTTTCATTCGCACTGACATTCATGCTTGCAACGCCAGTTACCGTCAGCAATGCAATTGGTAATAGTGATTTGAAATTAAACATAAATCAGTGCCTCCGTAATTGGCTTGTTCACCCCTTTGCGTGCCGAGAAAAACGCCGCAACCAAACAAATCATCAATACTGCGAATCCTGCGACAGCTACCAGCTCCCAAGAGAAGTAAATCGTCAATGGGTAACCTTCTGTGCGTCCTGGCGGTGGCGGCATTTGTACATCCACGACCATCAGTAAAATGGTGACTAGTGCCGTAAACAAAGCGCCGATGAAGCTGCCAATCACCGCAAGTAACCCTGCTTCGCGCAAGAACCCAGCGATGATTTCGCTAGGGTAGCTACCAAGAGCCGACAAGGTGCCGATTTCACGGGTGCGCTCAGTGACCGACATGGTCATGGTGTTGAACAGCGCAACAAAGACCACTAGCGCCATCACTGCCCCCATGATGCCGAAGATACGGTCGTACAAATCTTTCACTTTGAGATAAAAGAACGCACGTTCTTGCCAAGGCGTAATTTCAATATCTTGATCACCAAAGTTCTGTTTTTGCTTACTCAGAACCGAAGCAACTTGTTGCTCGACTTGGTTAGTTAAACTGGTATCGAACAGAAAGACAGATAACGCGCTGACTTTGTCTGAACCGAGCAGCGATTGCGCGCTGTTGATGTGCACGTACAACTGGCGTTTATCAAGCTCAGGTACGCCGGTTGAGTAGATGCCACGTACTTTGAAGTCATACGCATTCAATGCGCCATCGGTAGTGGTCGCCAGCAAGGTAATCCAATCGCCAACGTGCACGCTTAGGTTGTTCGCCAAATCAACGCCGAGCATCACTTCTGGCTCTGCTGGGTCATAACGCGATGCATGAATGTTCGAAAGTGTTTGCCCTTCACGCACGTCCAAAAACGGTCCTTTCATATCGAATTCGCGTTCGTTAACACCAATGCCGATAAAGATCGATGACTTGTTGCCGTTGGAAATCAAACCGCTGAACTCAACTCGTGGCTGCACACCTCGCACTTCATTCAACCCAATCAATTGCTTGGTGATGTCGTCGGCGTGAGTTAACCCGTTACTCAGCGGCATCTCTTCTTCTTTGGCGAAGTAACCCGGAGTGGTTAACGTCAGATGCCCCGTGTCACGCGCTGTCGATTCTTTCAAACTGTCATAGGTGTACAGACCAAAACCGCCCGCACTGGTTAACGCAAACACGGCAATAGCGATGATCAGCATCGACAACAAACTGCGACGACGATTACGTTGCAGGTTCAACCAAGCAAGGCGAACCGAAACAGGAATTAGCTTGCCCATGAAACCTCCTCCACACTTGCGTGCGTTTGGGTAATCTTGCCATCCACCAATTCAATGGTGCGATCACAGCGGGATGCCATACGAGGGTCGTGTGTAGCGACAATAAAAGTGGTACCAAGCTCGTGTCCAAGTCCTTTCATAATGTCGATGACCTTGTTGGCAGTTTGGCTATCAAGACTTGCGGTTGGCTCATCAGCAATCACCAATGCTGGTTTGTGCACTAAGGCGCGCGCAATTGCCACGCGTTGTTGCTGACCGCCTGATAGGTTATCGGGCATGTGATGAATAAACTCGCCCAAGCCAACGTGTTCTAGCATTTGTGTGGCGAGCTCGGTTTGTTCCGCTTTTGAAAAACCGTTGAGATGCAGCGGATACGCCACGTTCTCTAGCGCCGTCATCACGGGGACAAGATTGAATTTTTGGAACACAAAACCAAGCTTCTCACGACGCATTTTCGCCGCTTGCATTTGTCCGGTTGGGTATGGGCTGCCTGCAAATGTCACCTGACCTTGGTATTGAGTATCCAGCATGCCAAGCACGTTAAGTAAGGTGCTTTTGCCTGAGCCAGACGGTCCGCACAATGCCACCATTTCGCCGGCAAACACTTCACCAGACACGTCTCGCAATGCACGCACCGTTTGGTTGCCAAGGGCGTAATCGCGGCTAAGTTGATTAAAAACGATCATGACGCCTCCCTAATATTTCGCTAGCAGCGCTTTTGCGGTTTGCGTTTCTAAATTGCTGTCACCCAACTGCTCCATCTGCGCTAACCATATTTTGGCTTGTTGAACGTCTTCAGCGCGCAGCGCTGCTTCAATGGCATAACGGTAAATCCATGAAGTAGCCGCAAAAGGTTGCTGACTAAAACTCGGTTCATCGAGCAGAGAAAGGTACAGCTCGTAGCCGCGCTCAAAGTGATTGAACATGTCTGGCAGAGAGGTAAAGGTAGTGGCTGCCATGGCGGTAGCTAGCTGGTATTCAGGTAAGCCTTGTAAGCGTTGTTGCTCTTGCAGTGGTACTGGCTGATTCGCCATTAGGTCCAAACCTTTTTGGATTGTGGCAAGACCGCGCTCGGTGAACTTCATCTTGTTCCAAGGCATAAACGCCTCACGACCTTGCAACGTCTCCGCACTGCCCAAGTAAACCAAGGTCACCGGCGTTGCGCCTTGCTCTTCGAGTTGTTTGGATAATTCGCCGTAAACGGTATCAACTAAGCCAGAGTCACCCTGCGCTGCTTGGTTGAATTGACTGAGTGTGCGCTCGCTTGGGTTAGCCAGAGCCAAATTGCTGCTGAGTGCAAATGCGGCGATAAACGTACTTGCCAGTTTAAGAGCTTTGATTGAGCGAGATAGAGAAACCATCATGTACTGTCCTTAGTTGAACGTGATTTGATGGTTTCAGATTAAGGGAGAAGATCGCACGCTGCTTTTGCATGCGACCAATGGCAGTTATATGGAGTGAATGGTATTGAGAGAGGATGAATGGTTTCGCTCCTCTGAAGCCTGCAAAATCGCTTCGACCATTAAGGTCAGCGCTTTAGGCTGATAGTTACGCTGACGATAAACCAAATAGGCTTCGCGATCCCCGCGGCTGTAGGATGTTGCGACGCGCACGAGATTCAATTCAGGCTTAACGTGGCGTAATGGGATCGACGCAATTCCCAAACCGTTTTCCACCGCTTTGATCACCGCGGTGATGTCATTGACCACTAAACGCGGCTTGCAGTTGAGCATGTCCACCAGCTTGTCTTGCTGATAGATAGGCACTTGTGTGGTGTGTGTGCTGGCTACCCAGTCTTGCTTGGCTAAATCTTGTAAGGTTTCAATATTGCCGCCCGCTTGCGCTAGATATTCAGGGCTAACAAAGAAAGCGTGCTCTACTTTAAACAATGGGCGCGCGATCATATCGTCCAAACCATCCAAATCGAACGTCACCACCAGATCGCGATCGGTTTCTGGAATCGAATTCACTTGGCTAAGCAGAAGATCAATGGTCACTTTTGGATAGGTTTTGATGTAATCCTCAACCACCTTATCGACTAAGTCATTGTAAAAGCGGCTTGGCATCACCAGTCGGATTCGCCCCTCCACTTCTTGGCTTTGCTGATTGAGCTGCAAGATGCCGGATTCAATCTGCGCCATCGCACTGCTGAGCTGATCAAACGCCTGTAAGCCTGTCTCGGTTGCCACCAACTCACGTCCTTTCTTCTCCAGCAATCTCAATCCTAAGCGCGCTTCCAGCGCCGATAAACGACGAGACATAGTAGAGACCGGCAGTTCGAGCTTTTTCGCCGCCGCGAGCAGAGAGCCTTGCTCAACCACTGAGCAAAACAGGTACAGATCATCAACGTTTCCAAATATGGAATTCATACTTCTTCCATTGGTTATTTTTTCCAATTTTAGATGAGTATAACCTAGCCCACGTAGAAAAGAGACCCGAATATGCCGTGAACGCGGCGCGTAATAACGAATGAATACTAGGTACAGACGTGAAAGAAAATTTTTATAAATACGCGATATACACTGTTTTTTCAGCGGCTGCTTTGTTCTCCGCTTTTTTAGTCACCTCAGACAATGTTTCCCCTTTCACCACCCAAGCGACACTGCATCGTAATGTCGCAACCATTGCGCCGGAAGTATCTGGTGTGATTACGGATGTGATGGTGAATAACGGTGAATTGGTTGAAAAAGGTCAGCCACTGTTTGCTATCGATGCCAGCAGCTACCAATTGAAAGTGGCACAAGCCAAAGCCGAACTGCGCCAAGCACGTGAATCAGATTCCGCGAAATGGCAACAATTGGCAGCAGCGAAACAAACCCAAAGCCAACGCGAGTTCGAATACCACAACGCGAAGCAAAAACTGACGCGTAACCAAAAACTGCGCAACAAAGGGCTGGCAACTGAGCAAGAGCTTGATGACGCGATCACCAATACACAAGTCGCCAGCAGCGCGGTTGAAGCAGCGAACGCAGAAGTGAAACGCATTGAGGCAGAGCTTTCTACTCAAGACCGTACAGCGGCTATTGAATTGGCAGAAGCAAAACTTGCCAGTGCGGAGCTCGACTTAAGCCATACCCAAATCGTGGCGCAAACTGAAGGCGTGGTAACGAACTTGCAACTGCAATCAGGCAGCTACATCACACAAGGCACAGCTTCGTTGCTGCTGGTGGACGAAGCTCATGCGTGGATCAGTGCGGACTTCAACGAAAAAGGCATTGATAAGCTAACTAATGGTCGCGAAGTGTTGGTGTCCTTCGATGCGCTACCAGGCAAAGTATTTAGTGGTGAAGTCAGCAGCCAAGAGCGTGCGATTTACGATACCAACAATGCTAATGGGCAGCTTTCTAGCGTGACCAATGATACTCGTTGGATCCGTGAGCAACAGAAAGTGCGTACTCGCATTACAGTTAACGAGTTGGATCCTTCTATGATTTCTGGTTCACGAGCAAGTGTGATCGTTGAAAGCGGCAATCCAATCATGGATGTCATTGGCTCAGCTTGGATTCACTTGGTAGCGATGTTCCGCTACATCTACTAGGGGGTGAACCATGTGGACCTTCGAAAGCCTGTTTCAAAGTCGTTCTGAGCGCAATGAAGCACTGCGTGTCGCCCTTACTGTGACAATTTGTATGGTGCTAGGCAAACTGCTGAACCTTGATTCTCCAGTTTATCTGGCGCTGTACCCAACCATCATCATGACCAAGAACAAAGACTATTCTTGGCTTGGTCTGCTTCGCACCTTGCTACCTACGTTATTAGCAGCAAGTACAGCATTGGTGGTAACTGAAGTGTTTTCGCAGCATCCGTTTGTGGTGTGGACCATTAGCTTGTTCTTCTTCGACTTTATGCGCCGCAGAGCGACCACACCGCCGAAGAAAGGTCAGATGCTAATGCCAACCTTCAACTGGATTCTGATTGTGGTGTTTGCTCAGCATACCACCATGGACATGCCAATGCGCATTCATGAAATCTTGCTGTCGATGCTGATTACCATGGTCGTCGCGAAAACCATGGTAGCTCTATTCCCTGTTGAACGTGGCGGCAAACCACCAGCATTTGAAGAAGAGCCTGTTACGTTTGAGAACCGAGCGATTTCACTCGCGTTGATTGGGCTTGGGGTGGCGTTCTTGATGATTGTCGACATCATCTCAGCAACGTTTTGTTTGGTGCCAGTGATTGCCGCTGCAACTCAAACCACACACAAAAGCTTTATCGACGTGGTTGATCGCCGTTTTCAAACTCAGGTGGGCGGCTGTGCATTAGCTGTAGTGTTCACCTTACTAATGGCTGGGCATCAGTCCACGTTCGGTTACTACACCATCGTATTAGGTCTGCTTGCCTTTATGATCACCGCATCAATGGCAAAAGCGAAAGGTTCAGCCAAAGACGTTCATGCTGATGCATTGTTGGCGACCATGCTGCCGATTCAGCTGTACATGACCAGCAGCGAACTGGGCTTGGAAAGCACCTTCCTTCGAGCTTGGGAGCTCACCGTGACTTTGTTTGTGCTGTGGGCGTTGTACCATTTCACGCACAAGCCAGAAAAAGCCCAAGCCTAATCGTGCCATCGCCTTAAGTGCTCAATACTTAAGGCGACTCTTGTTCTTATCGCGCTCATTTCATTGCGCTGTCTGTACCAATTTCCATTTCAACCTCATAAAAAGTGTGGCGTAAAACCTCAGCCTAGTGTATTTATCCATCCCACGGCTTTCCAGGTCAGCTTACCCATAACAGGCGGCGTCGCACACTCCTCTTTTGCACACCTTTGCGTGGTGTCTGTTATCTCCAAATTGGATTCTTAGCATCGGAATAGTTTGAGCTCGCAGAGTTCTGGTTGTTTTCGCCCCGCGTTGGGCGTTTTTAGGTTGTAGAAGATGAACAAGCGTTTCTTCCCTAGGATTGATTTGCCACTGCTGATGGCGATCATTCCGATCATGCTATTGAGTTCACTCACTCTCTGGAGTGCCAGTGGATTTAATGAAGCTATGCTATTTAAGCACCTCGCTCGATGCGGTTTGACGCTGGTGTGTATTTTGGTCATGTCGTCGATTCCTGCGTCCAGTTATCAACGTTCAGCGCCTTATTTGTATCTGGTTGCAGTTTCTCTCTTGGCGGCCGTTGCCCTGTTTGGCGATAGCACCAATGGCTCACAGCGTTGGCTCGATATCGGCTTCTTCCGCTTTCAACCCTCTGAGCTGATCAAGCTCTCCATTCCCATTATGATCGCGTGGATGCTGCATCTAGAAGGTGGGCGACCAGACATTCGCAAAATTGCTTTCTGTTTGCTGATAACCTTTGTGCCTGCGGGCTTGATTGCCTTACAACCAGACTTGGACGGCGCTATCTTCACCGTGATTTACGCGTTGTTTGTGCTGTTCTTTGCAGGCATGAGCTGGAAGATAATTGGCGGCTTTTTGGTGAGCATTCTAACGCTGGCACCAATACTTTGGTTCTTTGTGATGGAAGCGTATCAAAAGAGCCGTGTAACGCAGTTCTTGCATCCAGAGTCTGATCCACTGGGTTCAGGCTACCAAATCATCCAATCATTGATTGCGATTGGTTCTGGCGGCATGAAAGGTAAAGGCTGGATGAATGCTACTCAAGGTACGTTAGGGTTTATTCCAGAGAGCCATACCGACTTCATCTTTTCGACCTACGCAGAAGAATGGGGATTTATTGGTTGTGTGGTGTTGTTAGCGTTGTATTTATTCATTACGGCGCGTGTGATGCTGCTAGCGTGCCAATCTGAGCATTTCTTCAATCGCTTAGTGAGTGGCGCATTGGCGATGAGCTTCTTCCTCTATGCCTTCATCAACACCGGCATGGTAAGTGGCTTGTTACCAGTAATGGGCAGTCCACTGCCGTTCTTTAGCTACGGTGGTACGGCGATGCTGACTCAAGGCATCTGTTTTGGCGTGATCATGTCGCTGTGTTATTCCAAGTACCGAAACACTTAAACGCTAGTCACGATAGAAATGACAAACAACACGATCAAAAAAGGCTTCCCTCGGGAAGCCTTTTTTACAACTAATGAACCGAATTATAGTTCGCCGTTGTGGTATACCTGTTGAACGTCGTCACAGTCATCTAGAAGGTCTAGGAACTTCTGGAATTTCTCTGCGTCTTCGCCTGTTACTGGCGTGTTCGTTTGCGGTACGAATGTGATTTCTTCAACGTCGATCGTTAGATCTGGGAATGCACCGTTAAGCGCAGTTTTTGTTTTGAAGAACTCTGTGTGAGGTGCGAATACAGTGATAACACCATCTTCTAGCTCAACGTCAGTAACGTCCACATCTTCCATCATCAGCGTTTCTAGGATGATTTCATCATCTTCGCCTTTGAACTGGAATACCGCTTGGTGATCGAACATGTGAGAAACAGAACCTTCAACACCAATTTTCGCACCCACTTTAACAAAGCATTGGCGAACGTCTTGGAATGTACGGTTACCGTTGTCTGTTAGACAGTCTACGATCACGCTTGTGCCGCCAGGACCAAAGCCTTCGTAACGTGCTGGAGTGTAGTCTTCACCACCGCCGCCGTTCGCTTTGTCGATCGCTTTATCGATAACGTGTGCAGGAACTTGGTCTTTTTTCGCTTTTGCGATCAGGTGCTTCAGAGACAAGTTCATGTCTGGATCACCACCACCGTTTTTCGCGCACATGTAAATTTCTTTACCGTATTTGGAATAAACTTTAATTTTTGCGCCTGCAGTTTTCGCCATAGAGGCTTTGCGCACTTCAAAACTTCTTCCCATCGGGATGTCTCTCTAAATTCAAATTTAATGCGAAGGATTTTAGCAAAGAGTGAACAGTTTTACCTTTCACCTTGCAAAGGAATGGGGAGGAAACCTCATTCGCCGCTGTGGTTTACACCAGAGCCACGGTTCGCTTTATGCGACACCCATTACTCGTTTGTACTTATCGACCGCCTGTTGAAAAAACACTTTCTCGTCAGCGTCGTTAATCTTAGACAGCTGTTCGTCTATTACCTCAGGACCAGATTTCGCTTCTTTAAGCTTCCAAACTAAAAACGACGCTTGTTTATCAAGCTCGACTTTGTTTTTCTCGTCAGGCGGCAACAGGGATAGATTGAACGACATTCACAGCCTCAAGGTACTTTAATAAATACTAGCCGCGCACTATAGCACACAGATTTGACTTTTAAGAAGTGAAACGCACTTTACTTGATCAATTTCAAGTTGCTTGTTTTGGATTCGATCGTGTTTGCAAGGAGTCTGGTAGATATCGCTCAAAGATTTGCTGTAACCGTTCTTTCGTCACTGGCTTAGCAACAAACTCATTCATGCCAACATCAAAACAGCGCTTTTGATCTTCCTTGATGACATTCGCACTCAAAGCAATGATCGGCACTTGCTGTCCCCACTCATCCATCTTGCGAATGTTTTCAGTGGCAATAAATCCATCCATCACTGGCATTTGACAGTCCATCAATATCAAATCGAATTTATGCGCTTGGCATTGCTGGAGCGCTTCTTCTCCATGTTCGGCAACATTCACCTGCATTCCGAGTTTTTCTAGCATCATGCGTACCACTTTCTGGTTCACTGCCGTGTCTTCCACCACCAGAATCCAAGGTTTCCCCTCGTCTTTGGCTGAGTTAATACACTCAGAAGTGATGGCATTACTCTCACCATTCGGAAAATCGAACACATTTGGTGTCTGAGGAGAAATAGCCTTTTCACTGACGATATTGAGTGGAATAGTAAATTCAAAACAACTGCCTAGACCGGGTTCACTGGTCAGACGGATTTCTCCGCCCATCACTTCGACCAAACTACTGCAAATCGCTAAACCCAAACCAGTACCGCCGTACTTACGAGTGGTACTGCCATCAGCTTGCTGAAACTTCTCAAACACCGCTTGTTGGTTCTCTTTGGCAATCCCAATACCCGAGTCCACAACACGAAAATGCACGCTGGCAACCCCCTCTTCTCGGCTCACCTGCGACACCATTAACTTAACATGCCCGCGCTCTGTGAACTTCACCGCGTTACTGAGCAGATTGCTTAACACTTGTTTGAGTCTGCCAACATCCCCTTCGACTTCTAAAGGTAACTGAGGGTCGATATCACAAACCAGTTGAAGACCTTTTTGTTGAGCTTTGACAGTATGAAGACGCCCGACCTCGTGAAGTAAATCGAGTAGATTGTAGGTCGTGGTTTCTAACTCAATCTTACCCGCTTCAATTTTGGAAAAGTCGAGGATGTCGTCGATGATGACCATCAACGAGTTGGAAGAGCTGTTAATGATAGAAACGAAATCTTTTTGTTGATCATCGAGTTTGGTATCTCCGAGCAACGAAGCGATACCGATAATCCCGTTCATTGGCGTACGAATTTCATGGCTCATGGTGGCAAGAAACTCGCTTTTCTTACGGTTTGCCACTTCAGCTTTGTCACGCGCCTCTTCGATTTCAGCTTGGTGTTCTTTCACACGCTCAACACTTCGGTTGTATTTGCGTTCCAACAAACTCACTTCATCAAAGAACCAACGTTTTGGCAATGTCACTTTACTTGGTACATGACCGCCACTGAAATCGCTCACCGCACCGGAGAGCAACTCTAGTGGTTTCACCATCAAACGAAATGCCACCCATAAAACACCAATGATGAGTAAGAAGATCTTGATCGCTTCCGCGATCACGAGAAAAAAGAAGGTTTGCCATAACCCTTGATAGATCGAGCTAAGATCTGATTGCACCGTCACTTCGGCAAGATCATAAATTTTCGTCCCCATTTCGTATTTCAACGGCCATTGACGCTCGATCCGATCTTCCGTTAATGCGCTACCTAGTTCGAAGATCACTTCATCTGGGGTGGCAATTCTTAGATAGTCCACAGAGGGTAGGCGCATTGCGCCTTCAGCCTGAGTGCGTAACAGTTCTCTATCTTCAACCCACAAACTGGCAGAGAAACTGGACAGGTAGCTGGTTTTTACCTGTTCAAGTTCTACATCTAGGCGAGCGAGATCATCGTTGAAATCACGATAAAGGCTGATCGAAGAGATGATCACGGTAAAGATTAAACTCAACGCAAAAATCGCCAGCATCAATTGATTTCCGATACTAAATCGGCGTTGAGCTCGCTCTTTTATCTCCATATGAAATCGCTCCCTTAAACTTGCGCTACTATAAATATAGTCACGTCACGACAATAATCGAGGTTAGGATGAAAGGACTCTTACGTACATTAGGCTTTAGTTTTATGGCCTTAAGCTCATACTCTATGGCAAGCGAAGTGAATTATTACGTAATTGCTGAGCAAGCCCGCCCATTTCAAATAGAGCAGCAAGGAGAGCAACACTCTGGAATTGTGACTGATATCGTCAGTGCCATCTTTGCAGAATCCGATTACGAAGTGAAATACCACACCTACCCATTCAAGCGCATGATTTCGGTACTCGAAGCGGGCGGCGAGGAAAACTGGGTCACTTATGGCAGCCCGAATTGGGGGAAAGTGCAATCGGAAAACCTCTCTGAACAGCCTATTTACACTGTAAAACACGTACTCGTGTCCAGCAGCAAAGCGCCATTCAAATTTAGCGATATGCAGCATATGCAAGGTCGTTCTATCGTACTGCTGCTTGGCTTCGATTATCCTAACCTTAGCCCATTCTTTGAAAACGGCACCGTCAATGAAATGCGCGTCAAAGACTACGACGCTGCTTATCGCGTTCTGCAACGAACTCCTGGTGATACCGCCTTCGTCGAAATGGAATCGCGCGTGGTATACAACATCAAACGCCTAGAGTTGCCAATGGGAGACTTCCAGATCCAATCTTTCAGTTCAATCATCCCTGACTACTCCATCTATTTGGCTTTCTCTCCAGAGATGAATCCAAAAGTACAGAGCTTCATCAATAAACGCTTAGCGGAGCTTAAAAATTCAGGAAAAATCGACGACATCATCAAAAAATACATCTAATCACTCACGCTTGACCAATCATAAAAAGCCGCCAGCTTGGATAAGCTGGCGGTTTTATTTTTATTTCATCTCTGCAACTAATCTTGTTCGAGCGCTTAATCTTGTTCAACAAATTTGGGGTCAAACATGTGACCGAGCTTATTGGCTTTGGTTTGCAGATAATGTTGGTTATGCGGGTTATTGCCCTCTTGCAGTGGCACTCTTTCTATCACGTTGATGTTCACCTTCGTCAGCGCTGCAAGCTTACGTGGATTGTTGGTCATCAAACGTACTTCATCGATTCCAAGATGCTCCAGCATCCCTTTGCAAAACGCGTAGTCACGCATATCTGCGGCAAAGCCAAGACGTTCATTGGCTTCGACCGTGTCTGCGCCTTCGTCTTGCAAGTGATACGCACGAATCTTGTTGATTAAGCCAATCCCCCTGCCCTCTTGGCGCAGATAAAGCAGCACACCGCAGCCTTCTTCGACAATGTTTTGCAATGCACGGTTAAGCTGGAAGCCGCAATCACAACGCGTACTGAACAGCGCATCACCAGTTAAGCATTCTGAATGCAGGCGAATCAGCGGCGCTTTACTGTTTGCTGGGTCGCCATACACCAAGGCGAGATGTTCTTTTCCTGTCGCGTTCTCGATAAAACCATGCATGATAAACGTGCCCCATTGAGTTGGCAGTTTGGCTTTATCGACAAAGCGAACCAGACTATATGGCTCTACATGTTTTAGTTCAGCACGTACGTTCATCAGAATCTCCCCTAAATGGTTTTCACCAGAGCCATCACCGCCATCGCCCCAGAAGGCATCTTTGTGCGAATGTTCGGTAAGACAGGCGTTTCCTGTCTGCATCAACTGTTTGGCAAGCTGAGGGTTTTGCAAAAACTTCTCACGGACGATAAACGCCATCACAGAAAGTTTGTCGTTATCCCAATCTTCTCGGACTAGGTGCTGATACTTACGGCTTAAAGCAAAGGCTTCGTCGGGGCTTTTCGCTAAGAGGATTTTGTTTTGCAGTTTGAGGTCACTGAATTTTTGAGCTTGATAATAATGTTCGCTGGTGGGCCAAGATTGGGTGGAAACTTTGATTGGAGCTTGGCAAAAGTTGGAGAGAAAACCGTGGGATTCATCGGGCTCATAGAAAAGGATCTGATCAACCATAATCGTACTCCTGACGTTGCTGTTTAATAGTCAACAAAAAGCATATTGCTATTGATATAAGCTTTAGTAACGCAGGGTAAGAAAGTCAAATAATTGGTTGTAAATCAGAAAAATGAAAAGGGCAGCCCTATGACTACCCCATGGTTTTTATACCGCAGTGTGAGAATTAGTGAATTAAGCCAAGTTCCCTTGCTTCTTCGATGCTCAAGCCGCTTTCACGGATTTCTCGAAGTGCTTCAATACGACGTCTTGCTTCGGCAGACTTCACGGTTTTCTCGGGTCTCACAACGGCTTCTTCTTCTGGGAGTTCCCATTTGTGAGCGATGTTGCTCATCTCTTCATGGTCGATAGAATTAATGGACATATTTCCTCCGAACACACCATGTTTTCGATGGGTAATCTATAGCAAACCCCCAATGCAGAGGTAAGAAAAACAGTGGGGAAATGTGACCCCTTTCGACCTTTCATTAACTCTTTAATAGATTCATCATTTAGTTTTTGCAAACCACGTTTTTAGCGTTTAGATTTGAAGAATTCCCCCTACGAAAAGTGAGCTGATCCAGCTCTCATTTTTCCCTCATAAATTCACACTTCCATAACGGAAAAAAATCTTTTTATTACACTCAACTTTCGAGTCACTTCACTGATTAGACGGTTTTATCTTTCGCAAACCTTACACACCTGATAATGATAATAATTATCTTTTGTATTGGTAAGGTGTAATTATGAGTGAACTTAACCTGAACCAGGCATTCCACTCTGATCCTGTTATTCAGATCAGAGACTTATGCGTGGACTACATCACTGATAACGGTGACTTCAATGCTGTTAAATCAGTGAGCTTTGATATTGGCAAGGGCGAAATATTTGGTCTGGCTGGAGAATCTGGCTGCGGCAAAAGTACCATTGCTTTCTCTATCAACCGTCTACACAAGCCGCCCGCGTTTATCTCTGGTGGACAAATTCTATTTGAAGGCAGAGACATCCTTCGCCTACCTGATAATGAGCTAAATACGCTACGCTGGAGCGAGATTGCGATGGTGTTCCAAAGTGCCATGAACTCGCTGAATCCGGTACTCACGGTTCAGGAACAATTTGCCGACGTATTACGCCACCACAAAGGGTTAACCAACGAGCAAGCCAAAGACCGCGCAGAGAAGCTTCTCGACTTGGTCAACATTCCGAGAAATCGTCTGGGAGAATACCCACACCAGTTCTCCGGAGGCATGCGTCAGCGTTTAGTGATTGCGATTGCCCTATCCCTCAATCCCAAATTGATCATCATGGATGAGCCAACCACAGCACTTGATGTAGTGGTTCAACGCGAAATCTTGCAGCAAATCTATCAGTTGCGTGACGAATTTGGTTTCTCTGTGCTCTTTATTACCCACGATTTAGCGCTCATGAGCCAATTGTGCGACCGCATTGCCATCATGCGCCACGGCAAGATTGTCGAAGTGAATAGTTCATACGAAATCCGCAATCATCCTCAACATGAATACACCCAAAAGCTATGGGCGTCATTCCCAAATATCCACGATGTACACAAACAACCGCAAACGGAAGGAGCACCAGCATGAGTGAACCGATCATCCAAATGAAAAACGTGATCAAGGAATTCAAAGTCGGTGGTGGTTTTGCCAAAGAAGAAACCTTCCGCGCGCTTCAGGGCGTGAGTTTTGATCTTTATGCAGGAAAGACCCTTGCTCTGGTAGGCGAGTCTGGTTGTGGGAAAAGTACCTGCGCTCGATTAATTACCAAAGTGTATCCAGCCAGTGATGGTGAAATCCTATTTAACGGGAAAAACGTCAACGATATTACCGCTCGTGCTGAGATTCAGGATTATCGCAGCAAGGTCCAAATGGTGTTTCAAGACCCGTTTGGCTCTTTAAACCCAACCCATACTATTCGTCATCATTTAACTCGCCCACTGAAGATTCATAAGCAGGTGAAGAGTGACAAAGAAATCCCAGCCAAGCTGTTAGAACTGCTGGATTTGGTCGAGCTGCCAGAGGAAACTCTGAACAAGTTCCCTCATGAACTTAGTGGCGGTCAACGTCAACGCGTCAATCTCGCGCGAGCTCTGGCGGTAGGCTCACAACTTATCCTTGCAGATGAGCCAACATCGATGCTGGATGTGTCGATTCGTTTGGGTGTGCTCAACCTAATGCAGCGCATGAAGAAAGAGCTTGGAATCGGATTTCTGTATATCACTCACGACCTTGCAACCGCACATTACATCGCCGAAGAAACCGCAGTAATGTACAAAGGACAGATCGTGGAGTGGGGAGACACTCAAGCGATCTTAAAGAACCCACAGCATCCGTACACTAAGTTGTTGATCTCTGCGGTGCCAGATCCTGATCTGCCGTTTGGCAACCTAGTGGAAAGTGAACCAAACTATTCAGTAGATGCCGATGAGATCCGTAATCGCAGCAGTGTTGTCGTTGAAGAATTCGATCAAATCGGACCAAATCACTTTGTAAAACAATGGACTGAGGCAGCTTAATGAATTTGATGACCTGGCAAGATCATATTTCAGATTGGTACGATAATCGGAAGCATGATCAAGTAGAAAGATTAGAAGCGATCTTATATCAAGCACCTGTTTCTGTATTTGGTCCAGAATTAACGGACGAACAGAGTAAAGCCATCGCTTGTTGGCTAGATGGCTGCCTAAGAGTCTTTCAATACGCTAGGCATCAAGACCATAAAAAAGCGTTTCAAATCCTACAGTACACCAGTGCAAAGCTAGAACACGCGGCTTGCCAACCGATGACCGATCTTCTAATCAAGGATTGGTGCCTCAAACGATTGCAACATTTGACCGTTTTGGCGTTGGAGTTTTGCAATCAACAGCACGATCAAAATGAGTGGCAGCAACAAGCAAGCAGCTTGATCGAGTCACACGTTGCGTTGATGCGATCGTTAAATTGGAATGAAACTAGGAAGCATGATCAAGGATTACGTCATTAATCCGGAAAGATGATCAAGGTTGCTTGTTTGTTCCGAATGGATTTTATGGATACAAAAGACAGGAATTTTAGATAAAAAAAAGCGAGTTTCTTGAGGAGAAACTCGCGAAGTCTATTCAGAATGAATGTAACAATATGAGCCAATCTATTAATCATCAGAAAGGACAAAAGGTTGTCTATTCGGGATAAATCTTAGTCTGCGCTCAGCGTTGCAATGTCAGTGGTTTGTAAGAGTTAAGTCTGATTTCCATCAGTGCAATTCATTGTTACATTCTGAATCAATTACTCATGCTTATCACTCAATAAGTATCCGCTTGGTTGATATCAGATCGCCATCTCATCAAGTGCTCTGAATACCATTTCATCCATATGACCTTCAAAGATCTGACGGCATACCTTACGACGGACAGCTAAGCCCGCAATCAAACGTTCAATGGTGAGATGTTTGACATCATTTTGGTTATTAAACAGTTCGACTGTCTTACTTAATGTCTCGTATGGAAGCGGTGCATCCCCTACTCTCAAGAAATCAAGCTTCTCAATGAAGTCAGAACACTCTTCTTTGATCGAGGCATACGAATGCCCTGTCATCGCCGATAAAGCCGTTATACTGCGTTCTAGAGCCTCTGGAGAGGTATATTTAGATAGAGTTATGGTTATCTCGTCAGCATTGATCTCTACCAAGTGCTTTTTCTGTTTCACTCGGCGACCTAAATTGCCACGTGGAGAAGGAGCTTTACGCTGAATAGGCTCAAATTCGCCGTCTATGATACCTGAGAGCTCATCTAGCTGCTGCCTGGTCACCATCTCATTGCGAAGTGGGTTTGGCAGTGTAGGCGCCATATTGCGCTTTCCTGCGTTGGTTGTACGAGCACGAGAATAACGCAGCACCTCTTCCACATCGCATTTGATGTCGATTTGGTAATCCATCACCTTGTCGTTTTCGATCATCGCTTCGATCGTCAAGTGATATCCCCAAAGATTCACAACAAAATGATCATCGCTCCCAGCCCCTTCCGATAGTCGTTTTAATTCACGGATCAGATCCATGGAGAAACGACGCCACTCAATATTGCGCGCTAATTTCTGGTTCAATTCGCTCAGCAACATGCAGTCCGTATGTCTACGTACCATGCGACTACGGAAGAATGAATACAGTTGGAACACCAAAGTGTGCTGCTTCAGAATTTCTGGTGGGAACAGGAAGAAATAATCTCGCGTAAGCAGTTCTTCGTAGAAGGATGGCTCCCAAACCAAGATATACAGATTCGGTTTAATACGAATTTCGCCATCAGCGCCTTCTGTTGGAGCCTCCTCCGATGCCGTGATAGTACGCGCTAAGAAACGGAAACGGTCACTCTTGAAGCCTTCAGGCATGTTCTCGCTAAGCCAACGCCCTGTCAGCTCATGCAATTGAAAATCGGTAAACTCGATACGATCGATGCTGTCACGAATGGAATCTCGTGCCGGACCGCTGTCTTTTTTGCCACGTAACGACAGAATATCAGTAATGTACAGAGGAGTTTTGTTTGGAACATGCGCCGCATCCATGTGGTACTGATCTTTGTGATGATCATGGTACTGCACCGTTAGAGTAAACAGAGCAAACAAAGTCATCAGATCATCTACCGTCATGATATTTTTAGACGATCGAGTTTCAATCACCGCTTTTGTGCCAGAGATCGACACCATGGATTTTTGATAACTTTTTCGAGTACGCGGTGGCGCGAGAGCTTGGTCGATGATCCCTGCCCAATTGGTTGGTGAAACAACAAATTGATCCGCTTCATCTTTCATCATCGGCGGAGTATTTAAACCATGTTCGTTCAGTAAACGTTTATTCACTTGAGTTTGTGCTAGCGCTTTAGAACGTTTTTGCTTTTCGTTTTGACGAACTTTTTCAGTTACTAAGCTGGTGGCACCTAAGGCTGAAATAAGTTGATTCGGGTTAACGAACTTATGCAGCATGGTTTTACCTGCGAGACCTTCTTCAAAACGCACTGGTGTTTGAGTAAACAAACCAATGTTAACGGCAGCACGCAGGCGCTGTTGTAATGCAGCTCTGGTCAATTGACCGTCTGTCGCTTCAACAATTTCAGTTGTAGATACCAAACCATCTTTGCTGCTGAACCCTCTTAAAGAGATCAGATTAAGTAACTCCAAGATGCTTTTGGTTACCCCTTTGAAGTGTTGGTATTGCTCTACCCAATCTGCAGAAGATTCGTGTACCTCAAAAAGGTGCCCATCCTTATGGCTTCTTGGCGCTTTAATCAGAATTTTTTCATCAGCCGTCATTTTAGATCCAGATCACACTAGCCGTAGTTTTGCTATGGTTCCGAAGGATAAAGAAAAACAGATCATAAATAAAGAAAAAATCTTGGGTTTTTAAATAACTGATCTTTCTGATTATTCTGATCTTAATTGATTATATGATCTAATGATCTGGAGATTTTTAGCGCTGTAAGCTTTTGTTTTGTAATGATATTTAAAAGTTCATTAACGGAACTATGATCATGATTATATCGAAACGATGATCAACATGAGCCGGAAAGCATGATCACAAAACGTCGTAAGCATGATCATTAAGTTTCTGAAAAGATGATCAAAACAGCCTTGAAACGATGATCATGATGTTTGTACAACTTATCCACAGATCCTAGCGGTTCAAATGGAAAACTTTCGGTTTCTGCATATTGAAACATTGGCATTTTACACTCGGATCGATGATCAAGAGAGAGGTTTTTTATCGTTCTGTTCATTGAGTTGGATATTATTTGCGCATGTGATGAAAACTTACTCTACTTTGCTGGTTGCGCCTCTTATTAATGATTAGCGTTAATTAAACGGAAGCATGATCATCAGATGAGTTTCTACATTTTGCATTCGCTTTGTTTTCATCGTTCCGTGATTTTATATTCGTTTTTGCCTCTATCCCCCTGTCTGTCTGCATTCTTCCGTAAATTAGCTTGAGAATTACATGCTTCCGAGTGGTTAATTCACTTGATCATTTTTCCGGTAAATTGATCCGTTTGAAAAATCGAACTGCAAGGTAAATGATGCGTTGATTTCCTTGATCATGCTTTCGATTCTTGTGTGAGTACCGGAAGTATGATCAAGAACT
>NZ_CP071854.1:0-230575 GCF_023716605.1 Vibrio sp. SCSIO 43155
TTTGTCGACTTTTTTCGAATTTTCGGAAAAATCCGTCGCACAAAAAATTGTTGTGTTGTATAGTTAAAAAAACATTCCAACGGAGCATCACAATGCGAACCATCGATACCTTAAGTGAAAGAGCAGATAGAGCACTATCCGCTATGACTTTTAATGCTGACATTGAAGCCAGTGTTCCAACAACTTACACACCGTCACGTTCTGGTGGTTGGGCGTTTACTAAAAATTCGCTTCAAACGTTACCAGGTTTAAAAAAGCCGCTAATTGAACAGGCAATGCGTGAATTGGAAGGTGAAGGTTATGTTTTTGAGAGTAAAACAACTGGTTCAGTGAAATCGACCCACCTTAGTATTGATGATGCTTGCGCTATCTATAAAAAGCTTGGTTTTAAAACCTTCAAAGAGCGTTTCAATAATCGTTGTTTAGTCGTCTCTTTTGCCAACTTGAAAGGTGGAGCTACTAAAAGTAGTTCGACAGTCACAGTTGCACACGCTTTACGTACACATAAACGCCGCATTGCAGATGACTTGAAAATTCTGGTTGTAGATTTAGATCCTCAGAGTAGTGCGACAATGTTTTTAAATCGTAGTTTAGCCGTTGGTGATGTTCAATGTACTGCGGTGCAAGCAATGCTAAATGATTTAACGACTGAGGATTTATTAGAACATTTCTGCCAACCTTCACAGATTAGCGGTGTAGATGTCATCCCTTCATCTATCGATGATGGCTTTATTGCTTCACGTCTCTACGATCTATGGAGAGACGACGAAGATCTTAAACATATGAACCCTCTGCTTCTACTTAAGTTGAATCTTATCGATAAGCTTTCGGATCATTACGATATTATTTTCTTAGATACTGGTCCTCATATCGACCCGTTATTAGAGAACACTTTATGCGCTGTCGATGCTTTGTTTACACCTTGTCCCCCAGCTCAGGTAGATCTTCATAGTACGTTGAAGTACGTAAAACAACTTCCGACTTTGCGCGAGAACATTAACAAACGCCAACCTGAAGATCTTATTAGTGAAAACTTAGTGCAAATTGGTTATATGACCAAATTTGACGAAAACAAACGAGACCATGATGAAGCCCACTCACTGGCGAAGAGTGTGTTTGGCTCGCAAAACTTTTTACCCAAAGCACTTCCAAAACTTGATGGCTTCGAACGCTGTGGTGAGAATTTTGAAACGGTCATTGCTGCTTCGGCCAAAACGTACGAAGGAGACTCATCTGCTCTAAATTCAGCTAAAACCGCAGCATATGAGTTCGCTGACAGTTTCTTTGAGATGCTTGTAGATAAAATTGAGGATGGTGAGTTATGAGTAGTTTTACTCCAAA
This sequence comes from Vibrio sp. SCSIO 43155, assembly GCF_023716605.1. Taxonomy (NCBI): domain Bacteria; kingdom Pseudomonadati; phylum Pseudomonadota; class Gammaproteobacteria; order Vibrionales; family Vibrionaceae; genus Vibrio; species Vibrio sp. SCSIO 43155. The sequence goes on from NZ_CP071854.1 coordinate 1,342, forward strand.
AGGACGCGAAACTAATAGCTCAAAAGCGGGGACTCGTGCAAGAGTGAGTCTAGATGACATCACTGAAAAAACGTATGAATTGTCTAGTGGCAAAAAGGTTACAGGTACTCTCAAAAGAGTAGATCCTAAAGACTTTCATAAATTTCGAATTCACCCAGAAAATGGTCGTCAGCAAGAGTCGCTGAGCATGGAAGCCGTTAGCGATATTTATGATGATATTGATGCGCTTGGGGTTAGGATGGACCTTATTGGTATTGTGGTGGAGGAAGGTGGCGAGACTGTATTTTATATACTTGATGGTTCCCGTCGATTCTTCGTTGCTAAATTAACCAATCGTCCGTTTTTGATTTGGGTATTCCCAGAACTGGATATGCTTGATGCCCGTGAAATAGCGGAGATGACAACCAAGAGTAAGCCTCTTAGTTGGCGTGAAAAAGGCTTGGTTAAGCTAAAATACATCAAAGACAATGGCGGGAATGTTGAAGAAATGGGTCTGGATGCTTGCGTCTCTAGAATCATGGAACTGCAATCCATAGATCCAAAGAAATACGAAACAACTAAGCGAGAAATTAGATCTGCTCTTTTACCAGATGCGTTTATTCAAATGTTTGTAAACGGTGATGATTTACCAACAAAAATCTATACAACTTTAGGTTCCATCGAACATAACCTACGTAGCTTAGAGCATGATGTTAATTCGTTCGTAGATTCTATTAAGTTTGATTTCGAAAAACCAGTGGACCCATTTAAGATGGAAAATCTAGAGGAGGATTTTGCTTCTCTCGATAAATCAAAAGTTACCGAACTCAGAAAACAATACAAGGAAGATCTTGATAAATATAATGAGCTAGTGCACAAAGCGTTCGTAGTAGCCCTAAAAAATCTGAAGTCACAACCAAGTACGAATGTTTCAGCATTCGAGCGTGATTTCAATGTTGGTTCTATCAAGGTTAAAATTGAACAGAAGAAAGAACAGAGTAAAGTAACAATTAACGTCAGTAAGATGAGTAAGGGGCAGTTAGCTCGGCTTGAAGAGTTCTTCTTAAATTTGAATGACGCTTGATTCATTTATTTAGCCCTACCACACGTGGTAGGGCTTTTTATCACAAAAGTGAGTTATATAAATAAATTTTTGAGACATCATAGATAGATTGAAAGTTTTTGCTTGATGGGCTCTAGTAAAGCTCATAGATTCCATTCGTTTTTATTCAAAGAGGCCGAAGAATGGATTCCAAAGAACAATTGCAACCACTCATTGAAAGAGTAAAGCTTCTGAAGATTGAATCAGAAGAACGTCTTCGACAAAATACTCAGTCATTCAAAGATTTACGATTTAACTTCAACTCAACCGACAAGAATGATCAAGGGTCTTTATTTGAGGAAGAAAGTAGAATACTTGCAGAAATTAACAGGCTAGAGGGTGTTATTTCTATTCAAAATGAAGTGCTTGAAGCAATCAAGGCAGATGAATATGGTCTTTGTCGACAATGCTGGGATTATATTGATCTCAAAAAATTAACAGCTAATCCTTGCCTCATTCATTGCACTTCCTGCCAATCTAATATCGACTTGCGTTCCCGTAACTTTGCTACACAATATACCTAAGTTAGCTACTGACCCGTAAATTAAATGGGAATATTTATGGTGGCTAGAATTTTTCCGTATTGGTGTTGTTTCAATACAAGTTATTGTTCGGAGTGAAATATGGCCGCTAAAATTGATTTTTTTAAAGACCAAGTCTCTTCTGTCGTAAACTATTGCGAGCTTAACAATATTACTAATGTCATCATCTATGCATCACAAAAAGCTGTCGAATTATCGCCCAATGTCAGTGATTCCTCTATTCTTCCGTCTGAAGCCTCTGCTCAGTGTATTGGTACACGGATAGGGATTGATGCAGATGCGTTCGAATTTGCAAAGTATTTGATAGGTTCTAAATATGCGTTGTTTGACGTGTCAAAGTTGAAGGACGCTTTAGAGATATCTCGAGGCAAGGTTAGCATAGAGGTTCTACCGATATGTAATGTGGATCAGTTAAAAGTTAACTTTCTTCCAACTGGCAAATCTATTACCCATCTATTCAATGGTTTTGAAGAATTATGGACTTAATTACATATAACGCGCACATGAAATGTGCGCACGACGCAATCGAAGCTAAACAGCCAAGTATGGCTAGAGTTTCAATTACAAGAGCATTGAGTATTCTGCTTTCTACCTTTGATGCTGAAGTGCCAAGTACAACTTCTGATTTCCTGAAACACTTCGATGATTTTCAACTACTAGCTAACTCAGCTACTAGCTTGGACGATCCTAGTTTAAATGATTGTGTTAATGTTGGACGCTTCCTATTTTCAGTAATATTTCAGCTTGCTAATGAACGTGCATCTGACCAATCAGCCCAAGTTCGTATTAATGATTTAGAGGGGACAGTTCAATCGTTGAGATTAGAACTCTCTATCTATAATAGTATCTGTTCTGGTGCGGAAATCTTAAGTAAACGGCTTCATGCTCGGGAGTTTGATGAGTACGAGAATTTCATCAAGACTCATATACCAAAGCGATCTGACAGTTTGGTCTTTAAAAAACCATCATTGAATGACCTGTCTTCATTCATAAAGGTTTTTGGAAAGTTGTTTGAAAGTGGGCTTACATTTGCGCGCAAATTTGATGCCTTACAGAGACAGAATGTGAGCTTAATTAATGAGCTTTCCCAATTGCAAAAAAATCCTATTAATAGTGGTAAGAAATCTCGGAAAGGGAAAATTGTTGAGTATGTTCCCAAAAAAGTGTTGGATACTTTAGATAAAAAGCATGAGAGGGCATTAAGAGACATCGAAGACTTAAAGTTACAGGTGGCGCATAAGAAATCGTACTCTCGTAAGGTTTTGACAGTAAAGTCGGAAGATGAGTCTATCCCTGAATTTACGATGCTGTTGATCAATCAACCGACTCCTTACCGAACTAACGCAATGAATATTAAAACGATAACTGGTTTGCCTTTCACTATAGCGGTGACTGATAACCTTGGCATAACGATGGATGTGCAATTTTCAATTTGGGGTACCCCCATTTATCCTGAGTCTATTCCATTTGCCAAGCATTGGCCGCTCGCAATGAACGTAGAAATTGTTAACTTTTTTAAGAGTATTTTGAAAGATTCAAAAGAGCAGCGATTAAGAACGATTTATCGAGCGCTAGAAGATCTGAAACGTATAAGCGTGGATGACATTTTAGAGGTCGATGACTTGAGCGAGCGTACAAAACGTGCGGTCTCACTGAGTGGTTGTGAATCTTTGTGGGCGATGGCATCTCTATCGGATTATGCATTCACCTCTCGCGTAATTAATGCTTCCATGACAGATGGGAGTGGGGTCCAGTTCAGTATGGAAGAAGCGCAGGACAGTCACATAGAAATACTGAGCTATATTCAAGACTGTGCGATGATCTTAGCTGAAAATAGAAGTTTCAATTTTTAGTTGTCCTTAAAGCTGAGCCTTGTGCTCGGCTTTTTTATTGCGATTCTGTGATGCTGTAGGTGATTGCTTAATATTTCTCTGGTATATTGGCTGAGCACTTAGTTGTATATTTTAATTAACTATAGGGGAAAACTTCTCATGAAAAACTTTACTTTTGCGCTTTTGCTTTGCACATCTCTTCTAGGATGTGATCAAGGAGAGGTCATCACGGATACCTACGATTGCACCTCTGTTTCAATTGACAATAGAGAGCACCAGGTTGAAAAAATAGCGTCTTTTGATGGTATTGAAATTGGTTACTTTGACGGTGTTGAGTTCGTTAAGCACTCGGAGTGTACAGCGGCAATTGTCAAGAATACTGGTTCAGCATCTACCTACCTGTTCTATGAATACGGGAACCTTTCCGAACATAGTGGTGTTTCTAGTCTATCATTTTGGACTAATGCTATGGGTGTCGAAATGCTTCGTGCTGAGAGACTTAATAAGGTTGGGGCCGTTGTTGTGGAAGATGGACCTGTTCGTACCGTGCAATATATGAAATGGGTCGAAAATTTTGGGTCAGTTGTTGCAGAAGATAATTTTGACAACTCCGGTTTAACTCGTGTTTTGGTTACATTAGGTGATCGCTCGAAAGAACGTTATTTTGATCCTAACACCCAGCAGTGGGATTGTTACTATCGCGACAATGGAACAATTCTGACCATTGATCAGGAGTGTACTAATGAATCTTCCAATGACATTAAGTATCTAGGAAAAGAGATATTATCCGAACCATATTTTACTCAATTAGAAACAGCAGTAAGAAAATATGAAACTGATTCTGATGAGTTAGATAGACGGATTGAGATCTACTTTAACTAGTATGTTTACCAAAGCCTCTTCAAAATTGAAGGGGCTTATCTTAATTAACTATAGGGGACAACCGCATGACACATACATCTTTCACAGATGCTTTTCAGGTAGCGTTAACTGCGCCTGAAGTGTTATCAGCTCTAATTTCAGGTTTCTTTACCTTTTTGGCAGCGGCAATAACTTCATTTACAGGGTGGTGGGTTTCTCGCAAGTTCTTATCAAGAAAGCAGGCAGTTAAAACTTGTCTTCATGCTTTGGAGGAGATTGCGGAATACCATAATTTTGAAGCTGCTATGCAGTCAAAAACCGGAGAATCTAAGGTTGCATTGCGCAAATACGCTTTCAAAGAAAACGGCACTAAATTCAGTGGTAAGTTTTCGCCAAAAGCGTTAGAGCAAAAAATTTCAACGTATCAGCGTCGAGTAGAAGAATCACTAGGTGATTAAAAAAGAGGAGCCAATTTGGCTCCTTTTTTACGTTGAAAGGTAAGGAATTGGGGTTCAGCGGCACTTGTAACCCGTGTGCATATTGCAATACTGTGTTTTTATACAGTATGATTACGGTTATGTTGATTATAAAGAACAAAGTGTCTGCTTCGATTACCGGCTTTGAAAATCCGACCATTTCGTTTCGAAAATGTGCTCTTAATTTATCATCCATGTTTGTGCATTCACCATCTTCCATGAGGTTATATGAAAGTCCTTGTGACTACCTGTCCAATGGTGTTGCTAAAGGTGACTGGTTGTTAGTTGACTCTTCTAGGAACCCTGTCCTTACGGATTTATTGTTGGTCGACTTTTTTGGTGATAAAGAAGTCGTCAGTAAGAAAGCACTACTACATCGAGAGAGCCAAAAAATTGATTTGAGTGACCTTGTTGTCATTGGCGTTATTACAATGTCCATTCACCATTTTCGTACCCCGTCTAAATTTATTCCCAATCATACAGATATGAACGAACTGGATTTGCACAAATTATTAGTTGAGCGAGAGCACTCGACTTTGGTTTGTCGGGCCGATGGAAACTCAATGTTGCCTCATATCTTCAATGATGATCTCTTGTTGTTAGAACGGCACCTAAATGTCGAAGAAAATGATGTTTGCGTGTTAGCGTTAAATAATGATTTGGTGTGTAAGCGAGTTAACTGCCTGTCTCGAACGCTTATGTCGGACAACCCCAATTTCAAACCATATAAAGTTACAGCAGGAGATTACTTACGACTGCATGGTGTTGTTCGATATAGTATCCGACTACATAGGGACTTATTGTGTTCGCCTTGCTAGATGGTACCGCTTTTTATGCAGAGGCTAGTTGTATTTACAGGCCTGAATTGAGGGGGAGGCCAGTTATTGTTGTTGCAGGTCAAGGCATTAGTATTGCTGCAAATCGAGCTTGCACAAAGTTAGGAATAAAGAAGTTTAATCCTATTTGGTTAGATGCTGAAAAAATAAAGGTACTTGATGGAGCCATTTTTAAGTCGAATTTTAATACTATGAGCCATATATCAGATCGGTTTATGAGTTGCATTGAGTCAAGTTGCGTAGGGGCTCGAGTTCATCGCTATTCGGTCGATGAGGTCATTGTTGATTTGCATTATTTGCATAGCATTAATGTTGATTTGGAGGAGTTCATATTAAGCTTGAGGAAGAAGGTTTATAAGGAAACTGGGGTCGCCATTGGAGGTGGCGTCGGTAAAACAATCACATTAGCTAAATGTGCTTCTTGGGCCGCTAAAAACTCGCCGGAGTATAAAGGTGTATGTGTACTAGAAAACGAAAGTCATGTTGAGAAAGTGTTGGCTCGGTTGCCCATTGATAAGGTTTGGAACATTGGAAAGTCATATGCCCGTAGTTTGACACATGAAGGTATAATAACTGCCCTTCAATTAATGACGTGTGACCCTGTTGTGTATCAGCGGAAATACTCAATAAACCTCGCTAATGTAATAACTGAATTGAATTCGATTTCCGTTCTCAACTTTGATGATTCTAGAACGAAGAAGAAGCAAATTTGGTCAACTCAATCATACAGGGATCGACTCAAATGTAGGGACAAGCTTCAATCTGAACTCTCATATCACTGTGGGGAGGTTATGCGAAAAGTGCGCGAAAACAAGACCGAGGCTCTACGTATGAGGTTTCTAGTTTCCACAAGTAGTTACGATAAGTGTGAGCCGTATTCACGCACTGTTGACGTGCAATTTGAAAATGGCATGACAGATACTATTCATGCTCTTGCTAGTTTGAGGGGAATTGTAGACAAGCTCTTGCCTAAAGATCTTTGCTGGCAACCTATTTATAAGTTGGGGGTAGGGGTAATTCATATGGTCGATGGGGAGAAAAAACAGCTTGATTTATTTAATCGTTTTGACAACAAAGATAAGTTGAATACGGCAATTGATTCCCTAAATGCGCGGTTTGGTAAGGGTACTATCATTTTCGGGGCCCAGAAAAGAGCATATATGGAAAGAGAGGGCGACAGTATACAGTATTCAAGGTTAGAAGATTACTACACTGATTGTTCTGACCTTCTGCGAGTAAAGTGTATTTAGGGGGGCTCCCTACGAAATGTGAGACGATGTATGTCTAACTGCTTGGAGGATTTCGAACCACCGTGTAATATTGAACTAGTGCTTAGCATTCTTAACTTTATCAAAGGGGAAAAATAAATGAAATGTGCCAATCTATTTGCATTGTACTTAACATCAACACTGTCTATTGGTGTATACGCACAGTGTGATGTGGGTGAGACGATTACTGTCATCAATGAAAAATCAGTGTCCGGTTTAATCAATGAACTTTATGGTGATGCGACTGAATTTAGTGAGGTTGAGATTCAAAACGCCAGAACAGAAGTCTTGAAGTATGACTCTGTGTACAACGTATTTGAGTGCAAGAAAACATATTCATTCGACGATAATGGCATCTATCAGTTAAAAGGTAATGCTTGGGTAGCAAGTGGGATTGTTGTTGACGATAGCTTGTAGGCCTCTGAGGTTAATTAGAGGTGAGAGTAAGAAAGGAGCCATGATGGCTCCTTTCTTCGTTTAATGACTTCGTAAATTGCACGGTAATCTTTCTCAATCCAGCAAAAAGCTGTATAGTCATTTTATGCTTTTGCATAACTTCAATTGATTATAGGGGATAACCGAATGCAAGAATTAATCGCATACCTGACAGATATTGTCTCATCTTATGAGCAACATATCGGATTTTGGCACTTGCTAACTTTTTGTTTGCTTTTGCCAACGTTGACTTCTTTTGGATACCTCGCTAACCACGGACTTCAGTCTTACATTACTGAATACACAGAGAGCGATAAAAAAGAAATCAATCACTTTGGGCTTAAGTTCTAAGTACCAACTTAACCCTTTCCCAATTGTTTGGGAGAGGGTTTCTATTAAATAATTATAGGGGATAAATAGATATGGCAAAGCGTAAACGAGTTATCAAAACACAGTTTAGGGTATTGGAAAATCGAGGTCGGGATGAAGAGTTTTTAAAGTTAGCTGAAAACTTAATAGACGAAATCATGCCAGATTGGGATTTTAAAATGGATGTGGAACCTCACAAGCACTATTTCTTAGGCGTTAGTGGGGGGGCTGACAGCAGTGTTCTAGCATTGGTGTTGGCTGTTAAGAATCCTTCATTGCCCTTTGAAGCTATATTTTCAGATAGCGGTAACGAACCCGAAGATGTGTATGAAATACTTGATATTTTAAGCTCTCGTTTAAATATGAAAGTTACAGTCGCTAAGCCGGAGAAGTCTCTGTTTGAGATGATCGCTACTAATGGGTACTTACCCTCGGCGCGGCAACGTTGGTGTACTGCAATGATCAAAATTAGAACATTTGAAGATTATCTCTCGGGTGCATTGGAGAATCCTGAAACTATCTGTGTTAATGCTGCGGGGCTCCGCTATGATGAGCGGGATCGCAAAGGTTTGCTAGGCATAGATCGTGTTGAAAGTGTTCATCCATTTATTGACCAGAAGATAACCAGAGAACAAGTAATGCGTCTTGGTGCAGAGCTTGGTGTTCTATCTGTGGCATATTTCAGAGGTAAATCTCGCTCAGGCTGCTTGAATTGCTTCTTTCAGAGTCGTCAAGAGCTGATAAGTTTAGCTACTTGGGACCGAAAGCACTTTGAGCTTGGTAAGAGTGTAGAGAAACTGTCACAAAATATCATAGAAACATACGATGATTCAGAACATCCTTTACAGCCTAGCTTGTTTTATTCGCGCTTCCCATTACCGAAGCTTATTACCGAAGGGAAGGAATCGTTCACGGTTCATGATTTACTTGGAGGTAATTCGCGCTTTGATGATTTCGGTGTCAATTGGGATTATGTCGGTAATTCGCTAGTCAAAAAGAAAAAGAAAGTTGTAAAGCCTGTGTGTGATGATCAGCTATCAATTTTTGATTTGACTAAACTAAGCGAATCCTCGAAGTGTGAAAATGATGAAGCAAAACCGGATGTTGAACCTGCACTAAACGTAAATGAGTTGCTGTCTCTATTTGGGGACTCTGTCAAACCAAAATTTTGGGAGCGAACAGAAAGTGTTCCTGATGAGTTCGTTGACATTTATGTTGCTGTAGAGGTTTTGATTAGTCCTTATTCTATGGGGCATGGTTTTAATAATTATGGTGGCTATAGTCATAAGGTAATAACCTACTCTACTTCGCAGGGAGGTTTATCACGCGCAGTTAAGGGCTACTTCTACCACCGTCAGTGCGTGGCTGACGCTTATTTCAGTGGTGTTGATGGTTATGATGCAACTAGTCATGTGGTTTGTATTCAGATGCGATTTCCAAAGAGATTGCTTCCTGACGTTAACTATGATGAAGAAGGCGTGTACACTTGGTCGCAAGGCGTGTCATACCTAGAGATCGACTTTACACTTCGTGCTATCACCAGGTTAGGAGAATATCTCTATCTTAAACAATTGATAGAGTATTCAGATAAGCATGGCTACCGCACAATGGAAGTGAAACAAGCTCGAAAGGATGTACAGCGAATCGAGGACCTTGATGTTGAACTTGGGGAGCTAATCGCAATAGGGCATTTCCGCACTAACTTCAATAATGAAGAGTTACGGGAAGATTCTTATGACGAAGATGCTCGTACAGTTCGATGTATCGCGTGTTCACTTTAATCTGAAAAAACTCCCTCGTTCTAGGGAGTTTTTTTTACGCCACTTGGGAGCTCGGCGTAGCTAAGGCTAAGTGGATACAATTTATTATTTTTTTTGGTGTACTCTTTGAGTTGATAATCTTTAAAAGTGTTGCACGATACATATTCAAAAGGGCTTGCTCGGTACGAGCATTTTCCACTTCTTCAATAAATCGATTTTGAACGTAGTCCCACAAACCTGTATCTCTTTCTTGCAGCATTTTCATTTTTTCAAATGCAGGCATGATAGATAAAGGAGCGACCATTCCTTTTATGTATCCGGCTTCGTAAGCTTTGATGTGTTTTTGAGTTAAAGGTGAGCCCACTTGTTGGCATAAACCTACATTTAAGAAGTAGTCAATTGCTTTGGATGCTTTGACTGCGAGCAGTATTTCACCGGCATATTCTGCGCTATGAGCTTTGGTGTATTTGTCTTCCAGTACACCTAAAATAAATTCCACTACCTGCCACGATTGTTCTGAGCGCCCTAATATGGCATCAGTGTACATGTCTTCAAGATTGGGGCTTTGAAGCAACTTGTGTTCTACTTGCTTAAGAATTTCTATACGCCCTAAATTGGACATTATTCTCACATCTTCTCTGTTTATGTTTTGTCCAACACTATTCATGGATAGAAGGCGATATTCGGCAAGCAACTCCTTACGTTTTTCATTTTTGACCATTGGAACTGGAACCTCATCAATGGCCCCTTGAAGTGTGTATAGCATCGAATCTTGAAGCTCTTTTGTCGTGTTTTTTCGCATTTCTATGTAAGTCGACACAACTCCTCTTTGTATAAGGTCGTTTTTAGTGTTAATGCCAATATCAGATAACAGGGTTTTGATGCCACCTTTTACTTTAATGCGGTCGTTGACTGGCAAACCAAGCCTTATTGAGCGTTTGTACCGGATTTCTTTATATGTCGGAAGTAAGTTACTTTCGTAAAAATCAACTGTCTTAAAAATGTTGAAGTCTACTTCACGGTAAGCTTTTAGATGGGTTCTACTTGATTCAAAGGAGTGAATTGGCTCTTCATTACACCATATTGATTGTTTTTCTGATGAGCGACAGTAAACCTTTCCGTTGTGTATCAGCGCTAAGTAGTGCTCTCCCACCTGAATGAGTGAGCTTTTGTCCAGTTGTTTAATACTGGTTTTTAGGTTAAACCTTTGACTCAAGATTTCGTGCGCTTTTTGCGTTAGCAATGCATTTTGCTCTAGGTTTATGCTATCGTTCATTTAATTAGATCGTGTTGTGAAGATACGGCATCGTACATTCATCTTTAGTTGTATTTCTAATTCGCTCGCGTAATTTGAGACAACATAGATCCTTTAGAGAGAGAGTTATGCTGGTTGAATTAAAGCCAAAACATTTGTTTAACCAATTGATCTATCGTTTCATAGAAGCTCACCTTGATGTATTCGATAAAATTAATATTAATGACATTGTGTCTACGTTTAATGTTAGTCGCGCAACGGCGACAAGGCATATGAATTACTATAAATCTTTAGAATCGAGTTCATTTAACTGGCGATTCGTTATGTATGGACCTTACTCATACTATCAAAAAGGGTTCGGGTTTAAGCCAATAGTGATGGGGCCGACTATTGATTCAGGGAAGTATCTCAATGAACTTGATGTATTGATCGTGGGGAGGGGGGCGGTCCGTGGTAGCGATGTTCTAGATACTAAGGTGATAGAGAAGTTGCTGCACTCTCACGGTAGAATAAGAAGCATTGAACTTGCGAACGTCTTAAAGATTAGTAGGGATGCAGCATTTAAAAGGTTGGACTCATTAGTGCAGAGTAATGAACTTTGTTCGGTTAAAGTTGGCCGTGATAATTTTTACATGTTAAAAGAGAATAGTCCTTTCAAAGAGCTCGAAACACAGGCTCAAATTGATGCTTTCAACAACGCCTTAGAATACTGTACTACCAACAAGTAGATTGATAATGACCCCGCACCTAAAAAGGCTCAATAAAGAGCTGCCATATCAAGAAAAAAATCACGAGTTTTACACGAGTGAGTTGGCTGAACAAGTAACCCACTTAGATAAAAAAATTGCCAAAAGCACAGCTTCAATAAAGGCTTCATTGCACACTTCATTTGAATCAACAGATCTGAAAGTGATCCAGCGTTTGGTCGTTGACCTCGAATTATACTTAGTTGACGCTAGGGACTATCTGCCAGCTAAACTTGGGGTGAACACCGCCTATTCAGACTTAAGTCATTTATGCGAAACGGCTAAACGTTATGTATCTGAACGAACTAAGAACCAAGTTAGCTATGACACTTGGACTGCATTAAAAGAAGCGATCGGTATAGCACTTCTGCATATTGAGAACGTGCTAAGTAAATTGGTATTACGTCCGTCAAAAGAAGGGATTGTATTTGAATAAAATCTCGCTACCCCCTATGGAGTTGCGTTTTTCACGACATCATTAGAATTTCTCTTGGGTTTTAGCAAAGAGGATCGGTAAGTGTTTTTTATTATGTTGTAAGCCAGGTGGACTCTGAGTGCTTCTATCGGGGAGATGGTCGAATGGTAAATATCTGAGATGCTGTGATCCAGTGTTAGTCAACGGAGTTTGGATGGTAAAGTTGCTAAGGCGCGATAATAAAGTGGCGAACGTGCTGAAAAACGTCGAGCAACATTCAGAATAGTCGAGTAGAGGGAAAACGCTATGAATTATTGGTTTGGGTTTAGACAATTACCTGATGGAGCCACAATTGCCTGTGGGCCTTATTCAAGTGCTGACGAAGCTAACAGAGAACGATCTAGAGCAAAAGCTATAGATGCCGAAGTGTCCCAGTGGTTGGTTGCTGATACGGAAGAAGAAGCACAACAAAGAGCAGCTTTTTTTCTCGAAAATAAGCCTCTCCAAAACAAACAAGGGTAAATGGCATGGTTATAGGCAAAGCAAGGGGAATAGATGGCTTTAGGGCAGAGCGAAGTTAAAGTAAGGTAACTGAGTGGAGGATGGCAGTGAAACTAGGTAACGCTGCCATTTAGTATGAATCTTTAATCTACATACCCAATTCAAAGTATTTCTATCCCATGAAATAACCGCGACCTTGTGCTCTAGATCTTCTAGATTTGAGGTAGATACTCTTAATGAAAACCAGACCTACTTATTAGTCCACTCCTCATTAATGAATGTCTGAAGGTCGCTGAAAAGTTGCACTGAGTCCTCGTTGTTCATCTCGTTCCCATAAATTACATGTTTGAGAATTAGTTCTAGAGTTCGAGTACGCCTAAATAAGTATGCGAGCAGCTTTGACATTGCGCCTTCTTGAGTAAAGTAATGAAGAGGGTACCCGCCTGCTTGGACGAACCAAACTAAAACTTCTCTTAACTGTTTTGGGTTGATCGAATGGTTGTTGCTCTGTAAAAGCTTTTTTTTAGCCCTATGTTGGACTAAGTACATATTTAAGACACTGGTAGGCAAGGTTACTGTATCTGACAACTCGACTTCTAAATCCCTTGCGAAATTTTTTAGGGATTCATCTGTGTCGTAAGCTGTAATCCAGAAGGTCCTCTTATTTACACAAATTTCGGTAGTGAAATGAGAAGATCTACTGATTTTTAAGTGCTTAGAGATCTCTCGCACTAATGAATCGGGCATTGTGTTTACAAGCTTTCCAACATCAGTCGCTATAGGGTTGTTCACTGTGGGCGCAAGGTGAGTCTTACAACAAGACAGGAATTTCTCTTGCTCAATTGAAAAAAGAACTTGAACGTTTTTTCCTTTTGTATTTTTCGTGTGGCGGACTGACTTAGCTTGGTCCTCATTGAAGCTACCTTTCAGAATTTCAGCAACATTTTGCTCGTGGTCCTCTTCGAAAAACGCTAGCTTATATCCCCAAAGCTCAATGTATGTTACCCCTTTATCTTGTAGGAACTTTACGTCGGATGAGTGGCGCATTCGAGGTTTGTTTAGTCCCGTTCCAAGGTGTTTTAAGAAATCTTGATATGTTCGGCCAACATTAAGTTTATTGCTAAACTCGTCCCAAGATAAGTTTTCCCAATGACCTTCTTCTAAATGTGTCAGATAAGAGTTTCTAATAGACATGTATAATTGGAATACATCAGTATTAGCTTCTATTAGGTGCTTCGGGTAAGCAAAGAACTTTTCATCGTTGAGCAAGGCGTCGTACATAAAGCTCGACCACTCAACAAGGATGACTTTTGCCTCTTTTAATTGCTCTTCTCGGGTTAAGTGCATGGTTCTTTCTAACGTATCGTTTAAATAAGGTCGACAGTCTTGAATAAACTCATATTTTTTTTGGATGTGATTGCCGATTTTAATTCCGTGTAAAGTCGTTTCTTCAGCACCAGTAATAAAGTAATCAGTTCTCATTAATCTGTTTATTTGTTTTATTACTGTGCTTTCTCTTGCCCCACGAGCTTTTGCAATATCCGAAATTCGAATAGGAACTCTATTTTCAATTAGCTTATGATTCAGCATATTTCTAGAAAGGACAAAATACTCATGAGATAATGTAAACATTGCCAAAAGAGTCATAAATTCATCTTGGTTTGATACGTATGAGTCTGGGTTTAGTGTTTCTATACTAATATTTATTTTTTCACTGAACTCAGGAACTTCGATAGCTTTAATGTCGTAATACCGGTCAGATTTATAATGTGCAGGCGCAAACAATAACGAATACATAGCATCCTTAGTAGATAGCACTCTAAGAATATTGTTTTCCTTTGGTAGTTTTAAATGACCACGACGGATTTCGTTACCTATTAATGACCCTTGTTTCTTCTGTGCAGATACTTTTTCTAGTGCAGCTTTTTTTGCCTCGTGAGCTTTTAAAGCAGTTGCAGCATTCATTGATTTCAATTTGAGGCAATTCTGACGGCCTCTCAGTGCTATACCATTTACTTTAGCATTAACACTTTCGAGCAGTTCTTCTTTGGTCAGATTTCTAATGCGATTGTTGTAGAAGTTTTTTGTTTTTGAAGACCAATCTTCTATACCAAGTTCGTGGGCGTAAACTTGGTTAACGAGCTCAATAGGGATGAGGTTGCTCTTAAACGCCTCTTTGGTTTTCAGAATTGACTTGTAATAGGTTATGTCGTTAGCCACCAATTGCGATTCTATGTCATCTAGTTCGAAAGGTGACGCTGTAAAGGTGTCTGGCACGTAGATGAAAGACTTTTTACCTATTTCCATTTTTGTGGATAGGTTTAACGTTTCTGTTATCACAATGTTTCAATTGGCTATATTTAACGTTAGTGCAGCCTATACCTTTTTTAATTCTCGATCAACGTGTCTGCATCTTCCCCAACATCGAGCAGATTTTTCGTGACTTTGACTCTTTGCCTAAAATTCAGCCAGAGATTTATCAAATTAGATCTTTTCATTTTTTTCATTTTCTATTTGTTTATTTCCATATTTAAGATGGTCATAAGCTACTGTTTTATAAATGGTTATTGCAGTGGCATTTCTAGATCTCTCATAGGTCTCTTCAAGATCCTTTGCAGGTTATCTCTAGATCAATGAGTGGTAAAATCAAGGTCTTGGGTAGGTAAATTTAAAGTCACTGCATGGTTAATTTAAGGTCACGGCATGGGTAATTAACAGGTTATCCACAGACGGTGTGCGCAAAAGGCTTTATTTTGGATGAGTCTGTATCTGCCTAAACAATAGGATACAGGAACGTGACCTTAAAAATAAAATTTCTAATATATACAATAGGTTATGGTGTGTTTGGAGGTCATTTTTTGAGTGCTTTTAGAAAATTTATAATTAATTAAGAAAATGAGACAGCATAGACACTTTTGTTTCTAATAAACTGTGATGACAGAGGTAGATAGGCGTCTATAAATTAAGCAGAACTATCTTTGTAACTAATTTGTTTCAGGTAGAAATGTGTAAAGGCTTGCTGATATGAGGGGGATAGCAAAGAGCCATCGCATTGCGATGGCTCTTTAGAAGGCATTTATTATCAATTCGTTTTGTCGATCAGGAAGTCATCCAAAACATGGTCGCCTTGGTCAAGAAGCTTTTGCATTGCCGAAGGTGTTCGACCTTGACCTGTCCAAGTTTGCTCATCACCGTTGTGATCTTTGTAAACGTACTTAGGAGGGCGCGGAGCTCTTTTGGATTTTGTTTGTTTCCCTGAATTAGACATGTAAGCAAGGAGTTCGTCTGTGTTTATACCATCTTCCTTCATTTGTTTAACATACACTTCCAGTTTTCGTTCTTGCTCTTCTTCTTGTTGTTTAATTAGTTGTTCTTCTTCTTTTCTTTTTGTTAAAACACTCTGGACATTCTCGAGCATTCTTTCAATCTGTTCGATAGAAAATTCTTTTAGTTCACTTTCCACAGTTCTTTTATTTATTAACTTATTAATCATTTCTATTTTTATCCTATAATTTATTTAATAACCATGCATTTATGGGTTTAAATCATGGTACGGGAAACCGAATTTACTTACAATTACGTATCCGTCATAAACATGACATGGTTCCCATACTAGATTGTAGGCATAAACCATTGAACGTCAAAAAAGAATTAGCACAAAAAGCGAATGAACTAGGTTTAATTCAATTTATGGGTGATTTAGCCGCCCATTTTGGTCCTTTTGCTGAAGTTCATATCTCTTCAAGAGAAAGTAGTTCGGATGATTGGAATCATGAATGTGGATATGAGCGTCTTGTTAGCACTGAGAGAATAATTTCTAAAAGACCACTAACTTGGTTAAATGGGAGAAAGTTAGCTTTTGTTGTGCAGACGGATAAGTGTGAAAGGTTTAGTTGGCCGGAACATATTTCAAATGGGTATTTAAAGATTGAAGAGTACCATAGGTGTCCACCCCGAGATTTTCAATCAATCGTTCCGTATACAGGGTATTAAAAAGCCCTACGAGTAGGGCTTTGTTTAGTTTAGAATAAGCTTAGAAGGCGCGAATGAAGTTCGTTATTCGAAACCTTTGAGCTTGAGCAGTTCTCATTAAGAGATGTGTCACTACTTTCAATTTTACCGAAATACATGACAACAACTGATACACCAGAAGTCCCTTCAAATTTCTCAACCCCCTCCCAAAGAATTTCTGTTGATACGTTGTACTCTCGTTGTAAGGATTCTCTATGTGATTTTACTGTGCTAGGTAGCACTGCATACATTTCACCGGAATCGCTTAATATAGAGAGCGCAGCTTTTGTGTGCATCAAGTATCTATTTCCATTGAAAGGCGGGTTCGAAATGATTAAATCTTGAAAAACAAAACCATTTTGAGACAGCTTTAAAAAGTCGCCTTTAACAGCATTATGGTACCCCTTCGATTTCATCACATTGATGTTGAAATCTGAAATATCAATGAGAGTAGCGGATTTTGGAAGTAAACTAGCTAGCTTCCCATACCCGCACTGTGGCTCACAACATTTGATAGATTCAAGATCTCGACCTTCAAGTTCATCTGCAATAATCTGACGAAGTTTGTCAGTTGTTTGGTAGAACTGTGAGTCAACCTTGTTTAGCGGAGCTAGTCCGTTGCAAATTATCTGATTTACAAAGGCTTTAACTTCATCTAACCCAATTTTGAATGAGTAACATACTTTTTCACCAAATAATTTCGACTCCTCGGCAAGCTCACCAAGAACCATATCGGCTGCATCTTTTACTGATTTGTCGATAGTGATGTTGGTTAGCCCATTATATTCTCTGTCGTACTCTCTTCGAAAATCCTTTGAAGGCACTAGGTCGTAACCCTCTTCAATGGAAGCTCTACTGAGAGCGCAACGTAGATCGTTTGGTATGAGGCTTTCACGGCAGACAAACTCTTTTTGAAGCTTTAGACCCGAACTGTTCTTCTTCACATTTTTGCTATCAGAGATGGCTAATGGGTGAAGAAAAGCGAGTACATCATTAAGCTTATCGGCAATATCCGAAGCTATATGAATGTGCAGTGTTCCCTTCTTAAAGACTTTTACTGAAAGTGAATTCCCATCAATATTATGTGGTTTCCCATAGTTTGCTTGGCAAATCTTTAAAATACGATGAGTTTCATACTCTTCAATTACTTCAAAGTTTCGATTTACAACTGCAATTACGCAGCGTAGATCGTGTAATGCAGCAACAGCTCTGCTTTCGTAGAAGTAATAATGACTTGGTAAACCGTTGATGATCAGCTTATCGCTAAATCGCCCAGGTTTATTGGTCAAATGTACATCGCTAAGGCAATTGAAGATATCTTCAACGCGCTGAGCGAAGAGGTTATTTGCATTGGAAGTAAAGCTCGATATTTGTTCCCTTACGGTCTCAAACTCGAACGGAAGCGGTTTGTTTGATAACTCTTCATCCATTTTGTTTTGTTGGACAGTAGTCATTAAGAGTTTGACTCCGCTCTCTTTAATGATTTTTTTCCAACATTCTTCATCAAGCTTTCTAGTGGTATAAGTGTCATCAGCAGTATAAAAACGTGTGTTATCACCCGTCAGGTAATGCTGAATCAGGCCGCTATTGGCTGATAAGAATGAACGAACTAAGTTTATCTCGGCTTGCTTATTCTTTTTCCAATCGATGAGATTGTTTATCTCATACGTGATGGTGTCCATGTTTCCAAATGAAAGACCACCAGCTTTGGCAGTTGTGAGAACTGTACCCATAGATTTATCCCCTTTAATCAATTGAATTGTTGATAGATTTTCAACATTGTCAGTATATATAAACTTGCCAAATGTTAAAGGAAAACTAGTGGTTTTGTGTGTCGAGTTAAATTATTGGACGTTAGATATTTGTGACATCATAGATCAAAGAGCGTTTTGCACATTCTGGCCTCGATTCTATTAGGTTATCTTACGTCTAAATTTATCGTAGGAGTGATTGTTATGTTTGAATTTTTGTGGGGTGTAATCCCGCAGCTTTTTTTGGCTCTAATCGTAGGAATTATGATTAGTTCTTGCTTCTTTATTGTTAAAGGTAAGGAAGGAGCTGTACTTGAGACATTAGGAAAACCACATAGAAAAGCAAGATTCGCAGGACTTCATTTGAAGCTTCCTTCACCTATTACTCAAGTAGTATCAAGAGTAAATATGCAGTTGGTATCTTTGGAGTTTGAATTGGAAGTTAAAACGTCGGATGACGCATTTGTTACTTTGCCAATTTTTGCTCAGGTAAAAGTTCTTCAATCAGACACAGGACCGATCAGGGCGCACTATGAACTGGATAATCCTGAGGGACAAATGAAAAACTTTTTAGCAAACATAATTCGTTATGAAGCTACCAAACTTTTGATGAATGAGTTGTTCAAAAACCGAAAAGATATTCAAGATTGCGTGATAACTCAACTACAAGAGAAGTTTGCCACGTATGGTTATGAAATCGACTCTATTCAAATCGACGAGCCTGTACCTTCGGAGGAAGTTGTTGAGGCCTATAATCTTGTGATCGCTTCAAAACAAAAGGTAGTTGCTGAAACTAATTTTGCTGAAGCTGAAAAAATTAGACTGGTTGGTATTGCTGAGGGGCAGAAAGAAAGTAAAAAACTTCAGGGGCAGGGGTGGGCCGCAATGCGAGAAGCTATTGCGAAGAATGCCAAGGACTCAATGGAAGACCTTATGTCTACAGGGCTTTCCGCGCAAGATGCAATTTTACTTATCAATGAGATAAATCGACTAGATACAATTAGCAGCGTTGGTGAAAGTGGCAATTTGATCTTGATGGACCTAAGTGCGTCGAGTCAAGATATTGGCAAAATAATCTCATCTGTCATGTTAAGTGAGAAAGGGGGGCAAGCCACTAAACCTGATAATGCAGCCGGCCAGATAGGTGAAAGGCAATCAACAAGGTAAATCTCAGATACATTAGGGCAGGTTGGGTCTTGCCCTTTTTGTATAAGTTTACATTTAATCAAGGTATCGTTATATTATTAATGTACTTTTTGTATTGATTCAATTGACTATAGGGGACAAATTTATGTCAAAACTTTTTGCTCGAATTTCAGCTTTTTCAAACTCTAATGATTGGACTTTGCTTTTACAGCCTGTTGAAGAGCTAGACGTTCTTTCTGCGGATCTCGTATCTACTAACGGCTTACCAAAATACTACTCTGACCTTATCCATAACGGGCAAGGGACAAAGGTTAAGTTCAGCGAAGATATGGAAAGTTTTCAAGTTGACTTAGAGCTAAGGAATGTTTCGATTTATCATCATTATGGAGACTGCATTGGCAATCATGTCAAAGATAAGATTGTTAAATCATTTAAGCATTCAGAAAAGATTGAAAACTTCATTGTTCAGCTACCTCGTGGATTAGAACGCCTTGACCTATTACTCGAAATATTCAAGGAGTTTAATGTTGTAGGTGTAACTCTAAATGTCGGTGACTTTGAGAAAAAGGTTATTGCATTTAAAGCTGGACGCTCGAAGAAAGCACAAGAAAGTCGAGAAAAGTTCATATCAGAACTTAAACTTTTAAGTAGTTTTTAGGGGTTATTGCCTCTCAAATCATCTATCACTTTTGATCGTGTCATGAGTGAGATGAACAGTTACTACAACCAGGTAAGTATCTGTGCAGCTATAAGACACACTGACCTTAGTCAGTTAAGTAAAGGTGGATGCGTTGAAAAGCATTATATTCTTCTCAGCCATGTCTTAATTCATTAAAAGGGTCTAACTATCAGAGTTAGGCCCTTTTTTGTCTGCTGTCTATGTAGTCACACTTTAATGGTAGATTGACCGAAAAAACTCGCATTGAACTCCGTTTCATAACAACATCTTCCCCCGAAATATGTTGTGTTACTTATTCTTTGGCGGAAAAAGAGTGTGGCTCAACCTCGCGATCCGTCACGGCACTCATTGAGTGCCGTTTTTTTATTGAAGGGTTATGAAGTATGCGAACATTGTTTATTATTTTTGCGATTTTAATCGCAGGTGGAATGGTCTCGAACGCAATCATTGAGTCGAACTTACCAGATGAAGTGAAGGTCGAGATCTATGAAGCAAAGAAAAGTAAAGAAGCTGAATATGAAGCATCAAAATTGGTAGCTGATCTTGAAGATGAAAGAGACAAGGTTGCTGCTCAGTTAGAGGCAGAAAGGGCCAGAGAGTTAATACATGGTTTAACTAGTATGGACTTAGAAAAGGTACGCAGCTTATCGATGAGCGACGTAGCTTTAATGCTATCTTATTTAGCTCCACTTTTCATATTTTGGTCTTTGGCCGGTGTTTTACTTCTATCAATTTTGGTTAAATTTAACCGTGCCAAGAATGGGCGATAAAATTTTTATGGTAACTATAGCGTGATCCACGATGGGCTGTAGAATACTGTTATCGTGAAAAGTAAAGATATAGAGTTATGACCGTTGATAAAGTTAGCGAAAGCAAGCCAATGAAAATCGTTTTAATAAAAGATGATGGTTCAGAGATGATTGCAAACTCCGCTGCTGAAGTTGCAAAAAGACTACAATCTAAAGAAGCCAGTGTTAACGCCCTCATGAACGGAAGGTTTTACTCATTGAAAGGTTGGAGGCCGAAGCACTCAAAGAGTGAAGCTTTAAAAGAACGTAGGAAGACTCATTTTCAGCATATAGGTGTTCAAAAATCTGGTTATCAAGTTCGGGTTAAATCAGAAGGAATTTCTGTCTATTGCTCTAACTTGAATGAAGCACTCTGTACACGCTTGAGTTTCTTCTTGGAAGGTACGCTAAAGCCTTTAGGATTGCTTCTAGACTTTAAAGACACAATTCATTCTGGTGCAATATCACAAACAAATGATGTCAACCCAGTTGATGCAATACAAGTTAATTATATGGAGCTTGATACTTGTAAGTGGCGTAACAAAGTTTTCAGGATTTCTGAGGCTTGCTACCGTGACGAAGCGGCTTGTAGACGTGCTATCAAAGCGTTTTATGCCCCTTGGGTAGAAAACTACAATCGTATCGCGGAACTATACAATCAAAAGCGCACGAACATTTATGTTGAACTATCCCACCAAGAGATAAAAACTGGCAAGCCGGTAATGCCAAGTTGGAAGTTTGATCCTGAACTTTGGAAGAAATGTTTCGAAGAACTAGAAAAGTAAAAAAAGCACCGTAATTATTACGGTGCTTTTTGATTAGGTTAGAATAATCCCAATTGATTTATCTCAACTTTGATTTTTGATTTACTGGTCAATGTTGGAACAAAAGACGATTCGGTTGAATCATCATATTCTTCTAACTCCAAACCAAAGCAATCCAACAATGAAAGTTGATCCTCTTCGGGAGATACATCGAATAATGAAAGTAGTTCATCTACATCAAGTGGTTCGATAGTAATATCTTCATAATCAACTGCTCCATGCTTTGAAATTTCCTGCAAATACTGCTCTCTAGAGAGTAAATTAAGGTCACTTCGAGCTAAGGCTTCTGTAAGAGATATTTGACCATTTAACTTTCTTGCAGAGTAAAACTGCTGTCGTTGAGCCATTTTTTGGTAAACGCCAATTTTCCCTTTCGCGATCGAGATGGCACCACTTCGTAACAACTGAATAGCAGCACGAGTAGGGTGATAGCCTTCGTATGATCGTGATAAGAAATCCTTTGGTGTTAACTTGAGCATTTCTGCTGCTTCTTCTGATACTGCTAAAGAGCTGCTTTGCCCTACTGGCATCGCAAAGAAGGTTTCATTCGAGCTAGTACCATAGGCTACTCTCAAACCTTCACTATCAAAAGCAACAGCTTCATACTCATGATCAATAAGACCTTGATTTAGGCCTTTGTCTGTCCAATCAGACCCTACGTGAAGATAATATGGTGCAGGTTGTGGAGTTCGTTTCACTTCCTCCATATCATCAACATCCTCGAACAACTCGTAGATCCCATGCTCATAGACATCTTTCCAAATCTCAATTGCTTGAAATGGTTTGTCTGAAAAGCTATGGAATGACCACAAATACTCGATACGTAAGCAATCTTCCGCAGTAATCGTTTGGAAACGTGGTGTAGCCATTTCCCAGTTTTCTGCTGTATCGGGAATACGCCCCTCTACGATGTCTGTAGCTACTTGATAAGCTCGCTCTTCCTCTAGGTGATCAGCAGTTATCATGCCGTGTAGAATTCGACGGACCTTTGCAAAGCCGTAAAGGTCAGGTTGGATCTTCGTGTATCCAAATTTGTCTATTCCTCTGTTAGTGATAACTCTGGCCTCCCAATCATAGTGAGTCAGACTAATGTAGTTTCTGATACGGTTAAGAGGTTTTAAGTATGCATACTTTTCGTCATTCTCGATCAGCGACTCCATACTTTTGTCCCTGCCGCCAGAAACTAGGCAAGTCCAACAACCATGCCTACTGCCGCAACTAGCGCTGTTGGCAGCTTCAGTCTTGCTCGTTGCAAACATTATGCATTCCGAACTTGAGTCAGCGTATACAGTGATTACATCATCGTAATTATTTATAAATGATGGAATTAGTTTGTCTTCACCACTAAATGTAAGGATCTCCCAAATCATCGAAGTAGTAAAATGCTTAATAAAATACGCATTGTAACGTAATGTGCTTTCATCAAACGTTAGACTAAACGGATTGGATGTCCCTCCTTTGGATGCTATAGATTTCGATCTTATAACGCTCTCATCGTCTCTAGAGCCTAAAAATAAAGCGACTTTATTCTCTTTGAGCTTGATGCCGTTTTTTCGTAGATACTGGTTTACAGCTTGTGTTGACGGATTGACTTTTAAATCCATGCTACATTGTCTCACATTGCTAGAAGTAGTTGTTGGAAGCCCTCTTCCAGTAACAACACGTCCGACAAATGATTGAGAGAAGCTTGGTTGAGCCAATACAAAATCAATTGGTAGGTCGAGAGATACGACTTGCATTACTAATTGATTCCAGTGTTTCTTAGCAAGATTGCTGATTTCTGGATTATCTACACGAGTATCGCTATGTACTATGATCGAGTTATGTTCAGGTTTGAAACCTTCTAGTTTCAATTCAACACACGCGATGTAGAAAGCAAGTAATAATACTCCGCTATCCTTTCCAAAGCTTACCCCTATTTGAGCTATATAACCGTCTCTTAGAGCTTTTTTATAGTTATCGACAACTTCAATAAACATTAGTCCGGTAATGAAACCATCCTCATTTTCTTCGCCAAGAATGTGGTGCCAAAGTACCTTTTCGCGCCAATCTAGGAAGTCGTGGTTTATTGTTGAAGAAGATGCGATAACGTCTTCTTTCCTTAAATATGAAAGCATAAGTAGTTTGTCCCCTGTAGTCATTTGAAGTATTAGTCGTTTGACCAATAGATTAAGATTACAACACTTTTGACCTCAGTTCTAGAATGTAAGAGTTGAATGGCGAATAGACAGCGACTAAGATTAACGACGACGATTTTCGTTATTATCAATGATTATAGGGGACAAATAATGCGTTCGAATCGTGTAAGCAATAGCTGTACTCAAAGTATTCTTGAATATCACTATGAGGCAGATGATAAGCCGTTTGTAATGTTTTTAACCGGAAACAAAAACTCGCTTTGTGAGCTAATTAGCTTATGGGGCTTGTGTTCGGACCTTTCAGTTAAAGGATTACCACTTAGGCAAATATTCATTGTTGCTAATACTCAAAATTTTGGCAATTTGGTTGTGACTCGATTTGTAGATCAACTACTAGTTAAGCTTGAGGATTGTGCGAATACTATGGGGTTCCCAATCACAGTAATCAGAAGTTGTTCTAAAGTGGATGACATGTGGGTCGACCTACTGGGACACAGAAGAAGCTACGGATATCATACGGCCACAACAAAGCTATTTGTTGATGCTTACTATGATGTGTTATCCAAGCTCTCTCTTGTTTATGGTGGAGTTAAATTCGTCTCTTCGCGACATCAAAGGAATAAAATTGAGTTGGAAACGTATAATAATTCCGACGTCCATGTAAAAAACGCTACTGTTATAGAGTTGTTTGAAGGCTGTACTTCGGATGATTTGTGGATCTATTTGTTTCAATCTAAACAACCTTGGTTGAAGGGGAATTATGAGGTTATTAACCTCTATTTTTCACTAGGGTATGACGTATTCTCTGAGTCATGTGGTTGTCCAAGCGGTTCCATCTTTGAATGTTCAAGTGCTTTTGAGGCGGATGAATCTATGCCTGTGCTTTCTTTTCTACAGAACCAATTGGAGGATTATGTTGATAAGATTGATTCAGGTCAGGTTACTAAGGCTCATGCTAGTAAATTGCTCACTGACATCTTAGATATTCAGGTGTATTTGAATGCGAATGGTTTTTCTATTGAACTGCTAGGTGTGGTCACTGAAAGGAAAATTAGAACAATTTTACTTGAGGCTGGCGCATTACCTAGTTCTGTTGATGATGAGATTCAATTGATCGGAGAAAAGTTCAAACACTCTGGTCCAGCACTAGAATTTCTTCGCAGTATGAAATTGAAAAAATCAAGAGCAAAAGGTAATGCTTTTGCTGCTTGAATTGAAAAGCAAAGTCGGACAAAGTCCGGCTTTTCTTTTTTTGCTCTTATATGTCTGTAATGTCTCAGATTTCGTTATTTAATGGCAATGAAGGTCCTTCGATGAGTTGGATGTATCGTAAACTGGAAGTACCCTATTCAGAAGAGCCAAGAGAGGGCCTAGAGAAGCATGTTTAATTTTGATTTGTTTAATAAACGCAAGCTACTTGAGTTGGAGAACCAACTCAACCAAGCTCTTAGAGAAATTGATTCACTGAAATCAGACTTGCTTCACTTGGAGCGAGAAAATGATTCACTTAAGAAGAATGATTTACCTTATGCGATCAAAACTGCGGCGCGAGTTTGTACTTCAATTTCTTCTGAACCAAGTAAGAACCGAATTGAAGAAAATAGACCCGTTGGACATGCTGTCAAGGCCGATGTACCGATCGCTGTTCAGGGTGGAGAGTTAACAGGAGTTGGTTTGGCTTATTTAAGCATTGGGATGAGTTGTAATGATTCCGGTGATTAATGAGAGAAATCACTAAAAAAAACCATATTCCAAACAATGGAATATGGTTTTGAGTTGATGGGTGTTCACAAACTATTAGGCTTGACCGAAGTTACCTTGCTAGAGTGATGAAACACGCCAAGTGTTATGTTGTTGAAATACCCAGGGTCGCAGACGACTAGAGGTAAATCTCCGTTGTTGTCTAACTGGCATCCACCAAGAATGTGCGCAATGATTTCTCTGTATGCTTTTATCAATTTTGCTTGATAAAAGATTTTTTCACGCAGAGGTGGCGCTTCAGTGAACTCTTCTTCCCGTGCTTGTCTTACATATCCTCGACAAGCAAGCTTTGACCAAGAACTTTCTTTTTCCCTCAACTGCTCTCGAGTGGAGTTAGATTTGTCCATTAGTTTACAATACTCACTAATCAAGAAAGAGTGTGTCAGATAGGTTCGAAGCTTTTCTTTATGTGTTCGAACTTTATGTTCAAGCACAGACCACCCATCGTTTTTAAGAGCTTTGTTTCTTTTGCTTAGCTCTTTTTCAACCCGCATATAAGTCTCGCGTCTAATGTCACAATCAGCTACTTGAGGGCTGTCATTAACGAAGTAATTTTCACTAAGGAGAGCAAGGTAGTCATCAAGCCATTCAACCGGTACTTCATCGTCAATGAGATCGTTACATGCCTGACATTTTTCGTTTACGAACAAGCTCTCGTTCAGAGTTGATTTTGAGGAGTCGTAATTTGATAAGTCAGTTAGTAAGTCTCGAATAAACGATTGAGCTATACGGGCCCATAGGTCCTCAAACTTATGGTTTGAGGTAATCAAAGCTACTGTTGTTACTGTTGCTTTGTTCGCTCTGTGAGAGTGATTTTCTTCCAAGATCGCAAATGGATTCATATTTATCCCCTTTAGTTAATTAATGATTGCGAAGCAATGTGATGAATATATATGAATTTGCGTGTCCTGAACACTGTCGTATCGTTTGGTTTGGATTTATGTATGAGGTTCGACATGTCAACAGGTGTAATTGTAAAGACGCTCAAGGAGTGTTCTGAGGATTTTGAGTATTATCCGACAACCGAGCGCATGTTAGAGGCAGTTAAGACTGATATTGTTAAAAAGTTTGGTGCGTCGGACAGCGGTGAGGTTTATGACTCTGTCCTCGATGTCGGTGCCGGTTGCGGCTCAGCCCTAAATTATTTAACTATGGGCAAAAAGTATGCGATAGAGAAAAGTCGAACGTTGCTGAGTTTGCTGCCAAATGATGTGTTTGTTGTCGGGACTGATTTTGAGAGCCAAACTCTCATTGATAAGAGGGTAGATCTTGTTTTTTCAAATCCGCCATACATGACCTATGTTGATTGGGCAGTTCGGCTAATCAGGGAGTCTCAAGCAAAAGCTTTATATCTTGTTATTCCAAAACGTTGGGAGAGTTCGAAGGACATAGCTTCTGCGATCAAAGACCGTAAGGCAAAAGCAAAGGTGATTTTTGAGGGTGATTTTACTCAGGCTGAGAGGAGGGCGCGAGCAAAAGTCCATATTGTTCGAATCCAATTGGCCGATCAGCCTGAATACTATGTACAGTCAGGGTTTCGTAATTATGTCGAGCCGTTCAGTCTATGGTTTAAATCAAATTTCAAAATGTCGATTCAAGCCAATGATCTTGCAAATTATGAGGTCGTTGACCTTGTAAGGCGTGGTGTTAAGCAAAAGATTAACAAAAGCAATAAGCTTGTAGCGAATAGTGGTTATATCAACGTATTGGAACAGCTCTATTTAGAGGATATGGACCATTTGATGTCAAATTACTTGAAGCTAGCGGAGATTGATTCTGATTTGTTGAGTGAGCTAAACGTAAATTTGAGAGGGGTTATGGAAGCAGTGAAGCTAAAAATAGAATCTCTCAAAAGCGTGTATTGGAATGAACTTGTTAACCGTATGGAGGTGATTACTCAACGTTTAACCTCAGAATCACGCGACGAAGTCATTGGCACTTTGTTGGAACATACACAAGTTGACTTTACAGTTTCCAACGCGCTCGCAGTGGTTGAATGGGTTGTGAAAAATGGCAATGACTACTTTGACCGTCAGCTTATTAGTTTTGTTGAATCATTAGTTGGTGAGGCAAATATTGTTCTCTATAAATCAAACTTAAAGACTTTCGGTAAAGATGAGTGGAAGTATTCCAAAACGCCAAAATCGTTAGATCGCTTTAAGTTAGACTATCGTGTGATAATTCGAGCAGATGACACTTTGGTGGATGATGCTTTGACAATAGCCTACAACTTAGGTTTTGATACGACAAAGACTAAACGGCTTTCAGAAAGGGAAATTTGCTTCGGTAAGAAGGAAGAGTTTTTTTACTATAACCATACGTTAAAGGATTGGGTTTTACTATTTGATGCTAAGTGGCATCAAAATAACAACCTTCACTTAAGGTTTAATCAGGACTTCTTATGCACTTTGAACGTGCAGTTTGGTTTTCTGAAAGGGTGGATTAAGGATAACAATCAAGCATCTGATGAGCTTAATATAGAGCTTGATGTGCTCGATGCGATCAAAGGGAACTTTAAGATACTGCCGAGCCTTGCAAAGTTCTTGATTACATAGATTTTGCCCGAGAGATCATGCGATTAAATGAATCAAAAAGCCGAAAAATTGTTCGGCTTTTTCGCATCAAAAATAGTGTTTAGGCCATAACACCCCTGCCGAGAAGTGATAGCACTATAGCAAAAACCCAACTCCAACAACCAATTGCATTGAGCCACATAAATGCCCTAAACCTAATTGACTTGTTCGATGCTCTTTTTTGTATAAATGGATAGGAAAAGCAATAATCTAAGAAGCGACTTCCAATAGCATATGAGAGTTTGTAACTAGGTCGCATATCACCTTTTTCGTCGTAGATTTTTGTAATGCTCTTAGCTAATTGTTTATCGATAAAAACAATGTGTCGATAATCGCCCAGAGAAATGATTGCGGAGATAACTACACCTGGTATCGCCCATAAAATAGCGTAAGCACCAAACATAGTTGCAGTTCCCATGATTGCGTTTTCTAACAAAGTAATTACTCCATTGACCATTGATAGATAAAATACAGTTCATCGCCGGCAGCTTTTCCTAAAGTGGAACCAGTGATCCCTCCTATGGCACCACCAGCTATTGCGCCACCAATTGCTGCAATAGCAAGAACTGGGGCAGACGCAGTAACTCCCAGAACAATTGCGATACCGGTAACTATGCCTGTAGAAGCTGATGCCCCCAAAGCACCTCCCTTGATTCCTCCAAACCATCCCCCCATGAATCCTGCTACTTCACGAGTTGTTGTTTTAGCGCAGTCCCCTGAAGCATCAATATTACATGCTTCATAAATGCTATTCATACCGCTGGCCGCACCCAGTAAAAGTCCTACATGACCAATCCCTCGCGCTGCGCTAATGCCAATAGAAATATTCCCAATTTTTCTTCCTAGGTTCCGTACGTAACCTTTCTTTAGGATTTCATCTGCATTATGAACCACTGATTTAGTCGACAGCTTGAGATTTCTCTTAAGCTGCGTATAGACGGGAAGTTGAACAGATTTTTTGGATAACATGGCAAACGAACCATCAAGTTTAGTCAACAATTCTGAACGTTGAGAGATAAACGTCCCATAGTTCATTGAACCAGTGCGACTAGCCATAGCAACCTGTGATACATAGAGCGTGTTGATTTCCTCAAGGACCCTAGTGATGTTCGTTAAGTTCTGTTCAACTAAAGTGGCTGTTGCACCAACACCAGTTGACACTTGGGCGTAATAGTCGTTTGGTAGACCATCGTTGGCAATTCGAACGCTTAATTGATGTGACAATAGTTCAAAATACCTATTCAGCGTCGCTACCTCAGTATCTAATAGCTTTGCGAGCTCATAACTAGCAATGGTCGCTTCTTCAATTAAATTTCTAAAATCCGATTGCTCAGATTCAGTTTGAGGTGAAGAGGTTGGTAGTACGACTATTTCTCCTTCAAGTACAGGTTCATTGAGGTGTGAGTTTGAATCGATAATGAGTTTCTTCTGTGACGGTGAGGTTTCTGAAGTGAAAAGCTCTTCCCATAAAGATTCCTGAGATTGTTTCTCAGTGACTTGCATCCATCCTAGTGAAAATCGTACGTGTTCAGATTTATTGTGATCATCGCTCGACTTAGGCCCTTGTTCTTTGGTTGTTTCATGGGTTGTAGATTCAACAAATTGCAGATTGTTTGTATTCGTCGTGGTACTGGAAATTGTTCCGATGGGAGTCAGCGGTCTTTCCGCCGGATTTGCGAACCCGCTTTCTGTAGGGTTTTTTCTACTTCTTATCGCGTTACACCAATTTACAAAAGGTTTAATGCCTTTTGACTCCATAAGGAGAAGTTCTTTCTCTTTTCTTAGGTAAAATTCAAGCTGTTGTTCTGTGTGTGCTTGTTGCGCTTCAACCACTGAGTTGTATTTAACTTTTTTGTAAACCTTACTGTATACGAGAGGGTCGTTTCCAAGAAATTGCTGCATCGCCGTTTGCTGATAGAACATCTCCACGGCTTGATCATAGGTAACGTGAAATCTCACCCAAAGAGCACTGCTTCTGGGTGGAAATGGGTAATTTCGTCCTTTTGGTTTCGAGTTCATGGTATGCCCAAATGAAATAAACGTAATAATACTCTTATATTTTGTATGGAATATTGTGTGGAAGTATTTCAGTTAAGTTGTCTAGTTAAACAGTCGTAACGACTATCAATTAGTTTGAATTGATTAGGTTTCGTTGTTTGCTCTAAGGTCGCTTGCGTATTTTTCAGGTGCGATATGCTCTTAAGAACTATCAGTGGAGGTGATTAGTGATGAGCTGTGCAAAACCAAGATTCAATGACTTTGGTTTAGTTGTGACTGAAGCCATTGAAAATGATTTTAAGATAAGTGCAAAAACGGCCATTTATCGGAATGGGCCATCCGTACCAATGAAAGAACTTCATAAACGCGGCTTGATACCAAAAGAGGCATCTTGTTTGAACTTTGGTAAAGGTAAGTATAACCATGATTCGGACCTTATAAGATCCGTCAGCGGCAATTGTAGTGACTACGATTACACGTATTGTAGAACTAACATTCTAGGAACTTCCTTTAACTTCGTTGTATGTTTTTACGTTCTTAATACCCTTCCTTTTGAGTCTCGAACTGTTGTTTGGTCCCAGTTACGACAAGTAACAAAACAGGGCGGTGTGTGCTTCATTGCAGTACGCTCAGATAAAGACCGAGCTATTAAGGGAGTACCATATGAAGATGGATTTAGAACGAGTTCGGGCACGTATCAGATAGGTTTTACCGAAGAAGTAATTACGAATGAAGCGTTACAGTTTTTTGCTAATGTAAGAACAATTAAAGCATCAGGTTATCGACTGTTAGAATGTCGATAATTGTAGTGGTAACTGTTATTGAGAAAGTATAAGAATATGCATAACAAACGTATTTTAAGGACCCCAAAAGATGTAACTGAATGGTTCAGTCGCACACCGACGGCCCCAGTCACATGCGAAAGATGGGGAGGACAGCGACTAGAAGCCAGAACGTTCGATGAGGCAATGCGGTTCCTTAAGCCGCTCAAGCTACTAACATTACCGACAGGGAATCGCACGGCTTTTTCTTTTACGGTTGAAGACGATGTATTGGTATTGATTGACGAAACTGAAGATAAACCTCTGACCTCTCTCACCAATGCGATTGGATTTGTTCTGGTATATTTCAAAAGAGAATTTGGCTCAGCAATGCCGAGTCAAGTAGTTAGCCGTGACTCAGATGGGTATTGGTGTCGAGTAATACATACAAATGGAAAATTTGAGAGTTGGAGGCCTATTGCTAATGGTCTAACAGCTCATGGTTGGGAACCGGAAGATGTTTTGGAACTTCTTTCACAGAAATGCATGTTGCAGTGAGGGTGATATGTTTCAAATGATTGGTAACTCGGACCTGATTAAGCTACTTGATAAACACTTATGCTTGTTTCCTTCCATACCTTTTTACTCTAAAGGGGAAATTGACGTGGGTGATTGGTCGCTAAAGCGTTTTAGTTTTTCATCAGCTAAAGGGTATTTTAGTGATATTTCAACTTATGGAACAGGTGTAGCTTTAGTAAAGAACGGTGTTCCTTGGATGAGTTGTACTCCACTCGAATTTGAAAGTCACTTGTGTGCTGAATATTCGGCGACAGGCAAGGTTGTAGTAGCTGGCTTAGGGTTAGGTATGATCGCTAACAGTCTGCTTCAAAAAAACACGGTCAAACGGCTGATTGTGTTGGAAAAAGATGCTGACCTGATTAAAAACTATGAATCTCTGATTAGTGGAAAAACTTTAAGGCTTTGGAGGAATGCTAAGGAAGCTGGCAGGCTAGTGATTCATGAGTGTGATTGCTTAAAACCATTGCCACCTCACGTAATCAGCGATTGTAAAAATGCGTCTTATCTTTGGGTAGATGTATGGGAAAAGTTACTTGCAGAGGAGGGGCTTGGTATTGCGCAATGTCTGCAAAAGCAGATTCAAGCCCAAACGGTAGATTTGTGGGGGGTGGAATTGGAAATCATGTCCCGTATCACAAGTGAATTTAAAGCGAATCCAAATAAAGATTTTATACGAGCAGCAAAAGAGTTAGAGCTTCCTGTTACAGCGCTTACCTTAAGCGGTAAGTCATTGCAATTATATGTAGAGCTCTCAATTAAAGCGATGCGAAGTTACCTAGAAGAACAGCAGAAAAAAAAGGTGGCTAATTTCGCAAGCTTGCAAAATTAGCTTGTACTGATTAATCCGGCTAAAAGGTGCCAACCTTATGAAGAGCTTTGAGAGGTCTATTCAACGCGACTACAATAAGATGCCATTGAACCTGAAGCGCTATTTCGTTTTAGAGGGTAAATGGTTCAATTTGATTGATGCGATTGTAAAGCTTGGTGTTTTAATAACACTAGCGATTTACGTGAACTTAATGGTTGATGAAACATGGTTAGTTGGAGGTAAACGATTGATACTTCAGAACCTAGAACATCTACCTCACCCAATTACAGTGATAGGTTTTAGTCTCGGAATTTTTTGTGCGCCGCATATCTTCACTGTTTCAGCCAGATGCTACTACTTATCGCTACGAAACCGGTGGCAAACAAACCAAAGGTAATTCACCATAAGTCTGTTATGCGCACGGATCTAACAATGCTATTAACGTCAAAGCGTTAACGACTTTGCGTCAATAGCAGTCGTTCCGGTTTTGTTTAATTTCCTGAAATTAAGGTACGGATTCATGACCCAAGAACCAAATGATGTCGACAATAAGGATAAAGACTCAAAGCAAGATGAAAAGGTAGTCCGTGAAGATGGCTACTCAAAGCTTGCTGAAAAGGTAGTCGAGATAGGGACTCTATTACATAAATTTGCTTCATTTCCGTCATATTGTAGAAGGCTGCTTCTTAAGAAATACTTAGACCAGCAGAGATCCGTCTTAATGTTTGAGCGCCCAGATTTCGGAAAAGACAATTATGCAGGGCTTAAGGCGCACCTGAAAGGAATCAAAGCCCATGACGGCTCACCTAAATATAGAGTCGATTTAGTGTCAGACGAAGTTGAATTTAAAGAAAAGCTACAAACGAAAAAGTTTGACCTCGTTACAGTGGACTATTTTTGTGAATACTTGGAACCTAAACTAGAAAATAAACAGAAACGTGAGTGTAAAGTACGAGAGTTGAATGAACAGCTTGGAGAGTTGGATAAGTTAATCGAAGGTATTAGAACAAACATGGCTGCTGTTTGGTGTACCGATGGTCACGACCTAGCACTAGAGGCCAACGAAATTATTGAAGCTATTCCGGTTAATGAAAGACCTGAATTGGCAATTCATTCACGTTTTGGGCGGAAGTTGGTCACTACAGAAGACTTTAATAAGCTTCAAAACATTAATATTTCTTGGTTGTGGAAGGACAAAGATTTACATGAAGTCAATTGTGATGTGCTCGATAGTTCAAGACAACGCGAAGTCAAACATTTGGAGGCATTAATCAGGACCTCTCGATTGAGAAGGTTAGACGCGAGCATTAAGAAGCTAAGCTTGATTGGACTAATATCGGGTGTAGTTACGATCATGCTTTGCATTTTGGCGACTGAAAACTTAGAGTCAGCTAGCCCCCATATCCTATCAATACTTCTCGGTGTTTTTGCATCTTTGCTAGTCAATGCCATCTCTTTTTTAATAAGTCGGGGCCGCCGATCTTAGTTCAATGCAAGTTGGTCTTTACGGGGCGCGGTTTTACCGAGCCCCGAACTATTAGTTTACGGTAACATATGGTAGATTAAATATTCGTAGCTTTTGCTATGAAAAATCAAATGATTATAGGGGATAAATGAATGAATCTTCGCGACGATATTGAATGCGTTCCATTGGCAAAAAAACTTGGTTACGAGGTATATCAGCATAAAAGTGGATTACCTAAGCAAGTGTTTAATGAGTACGACCCTGAACCATCGAATGAGCTTACTTTCGAGTACAAGCTCGATGTGGGTACTTTCTATGTTTGGTCAGTTCATAATGGATGGCGCACAGCAATTCTATTGGGTGGGCAATTTACGAAGAAATCGACACCAGAGAAATCGCTCACAGTGTGTTTAGAGTCAGTTAATGATCTATTAAAAAGTGATGTTAAATAACTATAGGGGACAACCATGTTCGTAGTAGCAACTGTTACTGAGTATGATCTGATTGGACTTGAAGATGACCAGGTTAAGAAGTCATTACTCAAGTCAAAAGATAAGCACTTGGTGTTATCTGGGCAGCAATCACTGTGCAAAAAGTATGTGAAAAGCATTTCCGGTGTACCAAGTATTTTTATCCCATTCGGAGAGGAAGAGGAACTGATTCAAGCTCTAAAGTCAGTTGAACTCATTCCTAACGACCTTGAATACTGTGTTGAGGACGTTGCTGAAGGCGCTATGTGGATTTCTGTTGAAGGACACGATGCTGCTCTGAATATCGATGTATCGTTATCGTTCGAAGAGTAGATATCAAACAGGAGTTCTATGAACTCCTGTTTGTTCAGTGATTTTACGAATGAACAGAAAGCATTCTTTTAAATAATTATAGGGGAAAAAATGATGAAAACATTTCATAGGGGTGGTAAACAAAACTTAAAGATGATGGATCTCTTTACTGGTATAGCCGGCTTCACGAGAGCTGGCGAAATGACCGGTAAGATCGATTCGATTTTGGGGTCTGAAATAGATAGCTTTAACGTTAAATTTCTGGACCAAAAAATTGGATTAGATAACTGTGGGGATATATCTAATCTAGCAGTTCCATTATCAGAGCACCCTCATGCCTCATACGCTGACGACGATTTAGTTGCAGTAGAAGAGACAGGGTTTACTACAGTGTCAATTGAAGACTTTTACGAAGGTGCGATCGAGTTCCCAGACATACTTTGTGGTGGGTTTCCGTGCCAAAACATTAGTCCGGCAAACTGCCATGATTCTAGTGGTATTCAAGGAGATAAGAGTGGCTTAGTTCATGAGCAACTTCGTGTAATTGAATTGCTCGAGCCGAGTTACTGCATTATGGAAAACAGTGAACAATTAACTAACAAAGGCCTTGATTTTATTCTCAATGAACTCCAAAAACTTGGATATGTTGTTGAGTTCGAGTGCGTTAGTGCTGCTCATTTTGGTTTTCCATTTTATCGACATCGACAATATTTAGTCGCTTATTTACCAAGTACGCCATTAGCAAAACATGGGAAATCCGTGTTCAGTGTTTTGAGGAAAGAAGCTTGTAAAGCACCAAACTCGAAGTTTCCTTTCAAACATGAAGCTAGTGACGAGTTTATTGAGTCAGCGATTGTACTTAATCCGAGACAGATAAAGCTCCGAACAAAGCGACTGAATAGCCTAGGTAATTCCATCATTCCTTGCATAGCTAAAGCAATTTTCGATGCCATCGTGATTGCAGAATTTGGAAAGGTTGACTCTTTAGAGGACGTCTTGCTTACGGAGTATAGCGGTTCGTTGGTGGGAGAGTCTTGGGTCAATATTATTGGGCTTTTTGAGAAGAAGGTTAAGCCTTTTAAAGTACCGTCCCGTGGTTATATGAATGGTTCGACGCTCTACACTGGGCCTCGAGATTCTATGGTGAATCCACTAAAAACTACCTACCAAGGTATGTGGCAGACATTAATAGCTCGTGATGGTAATAATAATTTCACGACTAAGTCGCGACTCAATAGGCCTGGTGGCCTCGGTGGTTTAGTCGGGGAGTTCATGAAGCTCGGGATTAATGACGGTGGTCTTTCGCCAGTTTTTTCTGAAGAATTCATGGGCTATCCAAAAGGTTGGACCGAACTTCGTTCAAATTAAGTAACTATAGGGGATAAATAATGAAGGTGTGGATGATTCCATTAAGGGCTCTGCTCTTTGTATTTTGCTTTAGCCTCATAGCTGGCATTGTGAGATTGGTAGAACCAAACAGTGCAAGTATGCCGGTACAAGAGGAACAGAGAGTATATGTTCAAGTTCTAATACTAATGGCATGGGTAATTCCATCAGGGCTGGTGGTGTTATCGGCCTATTTAGGAATTAAGGTAATTTCTTATAGAGAAATGCTTAAGAGTATTAATTAAATAGACTATTAGGAGCCTTCGGGCTCCTTTTTCGTAATCATCACCGCCACACCTACTTACAATTGGTATTATTTGGGATGATTGCCGCTTGTGTTAATTAGCAACTGTGTGAAGTTGGTTGTAGCTAGTTCAGAAACGCTCGCGACCAGTAATAAGCGTTACTTGCTTTTACAAAGCGTATTGAAAGAATGCGTTTGATAAAAGCGAAAGTCGTCAAGCCTAACCAATCGGTGGTTCGGTGATGTTAGGTAACGTTGAAAAGAAACCGAGTTTATTTACGAGAATCATAGATTCAGACTAATATGGGAAATTTAAAAATGGTCATTGATCAGTGTTTTCAGTGTGGCTGTTCCATCTATCAAAGTGATGAGCATGTATCCAAGGGAATGTTGTCTTTTCACCTTAACTGTCATGAAGTGTATGAAGGTGAATGTGAGTTTACAGAGCGACGAGAGAGTGAACACTACAAAGCAGAGCAACGCCGTCACAAGTGTCTTTTAAAAAAACTCAAGCGCACCTTGAGGGCAAAAATTTATCAAGCTATCGAGTTGGAACTCGACCAGCATCAGTGCCATGACTTTGAAATAGTGTGTCGCTTACAGGTTGAGGGACAGAAAAGAAGAGGTCGCGATTATTTTGGTGAAAGCACAGCAATCCGCCACGTCTACGATGATACCAGTTCGTGCAGTTATTCAGGTACGTATGGCGGGAATGTCTTTTTGCGTTTATCGAATGACCGTTATTTGCGGATTTATGTTACGGGTTAATTAAGGGGAATTTGAATGAAACCAATCAAAGCTTCTAAAGATAACTCTGTTTCAAGTAAGAGGTGATTGTTGTGAGTGACTTTGAAAAGGTGAGGTTATTAACTTTAAGTTTGATTATGTTCTGCGTAGTTACTCCATTTGTGGTTTTATCGACACTTGAAGCAATCGTCTTACAGGCTTTTCTATCTGTCGTTTATATACCGATAATCGTAACTTGGTTCATAGATTATCGAAAATTTAAGCGTTCTTCATTTAAGTGTTATCAGCACTATTGGCATTATCATCATAACATGGACTCAGACGTCTAGAGGAAATTGCTTTGAAAGCCTTTACCAAGAAATTAATTGAGGTCCTACTTTCTGGTGGGGTCATGATGTTAGCGGGAGCGGTTGTGTGTTTTGGAACTGGCTGGGTGGTCAAATATTTTGCCTTTGATTTTGCGCTCGGAGTTGTGGGTGTTTCAAGTGATGATGAGTATTGGTCATTTGTTCAGGCACTTTATGTTTTATTGCTTCTTCCGCCGATCTATATTGGCATGTTCAGGGCTCTTCCTTATTCAGAGCAAGAGAGCATAAAGGAGGGAGTTGTTGTATTTGGGGTGGCTTTACTTCAATTGGCTGATTGGATTGCGAAGGGAGTATTGGTTTTCATTGGAGCCTACCTTGCATATGATACTTTCATTGTGTAGCTGTAAAACGAGCATTAATCATGATGTGTTGGCACATCAAAATTCCTCTGATAAGTCGAATTAGACTTTTGCCCAAATGAAGAACCTGAGCGCATTATTGATATGGCAACTCATTTTTATACTTTTTTTATTGAACTGCAAATTAGAATGGAACATCTGGTATTGTAGTCATAGTTAGCAATATAGGTACGTTTTATGGAAGGTTTAATCGATAGTCTTTTTACCCCATCAGCAATGGTTCTTTTGCTTATTTTTGTTGTGATAGCGGCAATCGTAGTGAGAAAGGTAAAGACAAAGAGTGACGACAGTTCGTCTTAAAATGGCTTGCGTGGGTGACAAAATTAATGATTTTTCAGCTATTAGACAATCCGAATTGGCAGACGAAACTTCGCGGGACCAATGCTGAGGAGTATGAATTGTATTTAAACCATTGCATTGACTCAGAAGGTAAAGAGATTACGTCAGGCCTACCTAAGAAAACTTTTGATGAATGGTTGGAAGAGTAGTGAATGTTTTGGTTCTTAAGTGTCGATGTGGTTTTAATGACACTTTATCGCAAAAGCAAGCTGAATCACTGCGATGGACAGAGAGTGGTGAGGTAAAGTGTAAGTGCGGTAAGTTTATTGATTACAAAGGGCACTCAGCAAACGTTAGGTTCGGTGCTTTTTGGCAACAGTCTTCAAATGGAGTGAAAAATGATGGGTAACAGTTTAAGGGGGCGTATCCTAGAACGGGACCTTGTTAAGCTCCAAAAGACCCTTGCTTGCTTTGGTTTGATGGATGACTTTAAGCTTAGCCAAAGCAAGACGTTTGGAAGATTTGATACCATAAGCTTTGTTATTGAGTGTACCCGTCTTGATTTAGAGCGCTTTGAGCTTTTGCAGGATGAGATCGAATGCTTAACGTGGCGTTGTGATGAGCTGGTGGATGACCAATTAGATTTTTCGACAGAAAAAGTAGCTTGTTATATAACCATCGGGTTTATTCTTGCTGTTGGATTGTGCCAGTTTTTGCTTGGGTGGAAGGTTGTGGCTTCAAGTGTTATCTGGCTAATTTGGTTGACCTGGTTCTTGGTTGGTATGCTTACTCTTATTAAAAAGATGGAAAGTAAAGGAGTGGCAAGTTTATCGTGTGTATTTGTTTGGCCCATCCAGTTCTTATCTTCTGATTAGAACCAGTTAACTTTCATTCGTGTTGATCCCATCAATTCTCAACAATAAAGTTCTGTAATATGATTCTTTAGGCGCTCTTCCAATTAGAGCGCCTTTTGCGTCTATGGAATCACGAAATTTTACAAGTGAACGTGTAAAAGAATCCTACATTAGTATCATCTTTTTAAACAATCTTAAGGTCCCCATGCGTGGACATTCCAATTCTTGGCTTATACGGGCGCATATTACTGATTATGGACACAGACAAAATTCATCACATCAAGTTTAGTAGAACAGGCAACGCAGATAAGAGAAATCCTCAATGGCGCTGGGTTGGTTGTGACTCTATGCAGATGTGTGTTGTGAGCGGAGCTCAGTTAATGGTGATTCGCATGTCAGATGAGCAGCCAGACTTGTATGAGCTTTATTATCTTGGAATGCAATCTAACCCTATTATGGGATTAGAGATGGCAAAAAAACTTGCTCCAAGATTCGTTGAGGTAGTCTTCGAAGCTTTGTGTGGGTTAAGAGAGCAGTTAGAAATAGACCAAGCTTTAAAAATAAAGGTTATTGAATAAATGAAATGCGAATTGAACGTCGACGGTATGAATTATACACGTACGTCCCTTCACTTGGCGGCGCAAGTTGTTGTGAATGAACTTCGTTTTAGATTAGGGGGAGGACAGGTTTCTGTTCAAATTTATCCTTATCGGGAAAATGAAATGGAACACATAGGCTGCATGTTTTATGTCGATGATCAGAATGTAGAGCTCTCAATTACGATTACAGGTAAAGCCAGTTACATCAGTTGGGATGAGATGTGTGTTATTGATATGGCCGAGGGGTTACACTTGTTGGGTATAGTGACTTCATCATTATCGGCTAATGTGAAGCTTGGATTGCATGAAAAGGAGATGAATGAACAAGTTCTAGTTGAACCATTACAAGGCGTTCATATTAGTGGCCGAATGAAGTTGTTTGATTGGCCGTAGTGTTAGCTTTGACGGTGCATGTTTTAATTCCCAACTTAAAATTACAATCTAATTCAGTCTAATCAATGGTTTAGCTTTGGTTGGCATGGTGTAAACACGGTGTTTTTTCCCGATGCTGGCTATTCGAAATTTGTGTGCTGCTCGAACTTAATGTTGTATAGTACCTCCGCTATACATAACTTTTTAACTAACTAAAGGGGACAAATTTATGGATTCAATTTATAAAGACACTAAATTATTTATCAGATCTTCAAATGCAATTTTAAGTTACTACTTGATTCGACATGACGAAGGCGAGTTGTACTTTAATCCAAAGTACCAACGTTCGTATTGTTGGACAGAGACAGAGCAGCAGCAACTTTTAAACACAATATTCGATGGCGAGGTCATTGGGTTTATTTCATCAGTGATTAATGAAAACGGGCCAGTTGAGCATTACCTAGAAGTTGTTGACGGCAGACAAAGACTGACAACATTGATTATGTTTTACAAAAATGAGATACCGGTTTTACGTAATGGTACGGAGTATTATTTTGATGACTTAAACAATCAGGATAAGCTCAAATTTA
The DNA here is from genome assembly GCF_023716605.1 of Vibrio sp. SCSIO 43155. Classification (NCBI taxonomy): domain Bacteria; kingdom Pseudomonadati; phylum Pseudomonadota; class Gammaproteobacteria; order Vibrionales; family Vibrionaceae; genus Vibrio; species Vibrio sp. SCSIO 43155. The sequence continues at coordinate 41,581 of NZ_CP071854.1, forward strand.
AACAAACAAAATTGTCTACATACGAGCTATCGAACTCAGATGGAACGATGTTGACAGAATTGCAAAAAGCTAGGTACTTCTATAGCACAAATTTTGCCGGTGTACCGCAAAGCGAAGAGCACCGAGATCATGTTGCAAAATACATCGAGAGAAACAGTTAACTCAGAATGAGTTAACCATAATATCAATTGACCATAGGGGAAAAACAATGACCAAACTTTATAAAGCGCTTAACACCATGCAACAAGCTCGCGAGGCAGTTAGCGTGGAGTTAGCAAAAGAGTTGATTAAATCCATTGAATCTAATAACTCGAAAATGCTCTTAAGAGCGATCGGTAGTATTAACGGTGAAACACTTTCAGCCCAGCAGTTGTTGATTTCTGTTAGGGACCAATTAGAAAGTCGTAATGAGAGTGGAACTATTTAATGCCAAGGAAGCTTAATAATGATGCATAGTCGTAATTCGTGGCAAAGAAACGTGGAGAGCTAACTTATAGCGCTTTACACGAATCTGCTTTGAATTTTCAATATGACCTTAGTTGTATTTAAAAAATCGCAAGCGAATGACTAATTTTAAAGACTCCGAACTTCGGAGTCTTTTTTTTGTGTGATATTGCATACAAAGTAGCCTGAATATTCATTTTTTTTGTATATATAACAGCCAGAATAATGATGGTTGATGACTTTTGATTTGACGTTGAACATGTGGTTTGGGAGAATGTCAATATTACTTCGGTAATTAAATTAAATAATTAAAGGATATAAATATGAATGTATTAACGAAAATACTGGGAATTATCTCACCAGTTACAGAGGCTTTACTAAAGCCAGTTCTGACGGGAATTGTGAAGGTTAACAGCCGTTCGTGGTCTCGTTACGTTTGTGGATTTATTGTGTTTTCATTGTTTGTTTGTTCTTTAAAGTTTTTTGAAGGTGCATATATTGATAAGACATCAGTCGACATCGCAAACAACTTTGCCAAACAAGAGTTCGAACACAAGAAGAACATGTATAACAGTACAGTAGAAAACCTAACCTACTGTATTTCCTCAGAAGATAAACCTTCTAAGGAGCATGTATGTAGATTAGCCCAAAGGTACCCTGAGAAGATCTTGAACACGATTGATATGAGAAGTGTCAATCGATACAAGGGGGATCTTGAGTACCTTCTGCTTGTACTGAAAAGTCGTAAGATTGATGTCTATAAGGCACCAGTTGAGAAGAAGACAGGCTATTCGAAGTATCTACCAAAGAAAGCAACTTCTTTAGTTGATAGCATGGTTAAGTCATCGGGTCGATTTTTAATGACACTGTTGGCACTGACGCTTTTCTTTAGTTTTGCGTACTCGACCTTCAGAAGTGACAGGTTAAAAGCTTGGTATGATGCCCGATTAGATAACTCGCAAGTGGGATCTTAACGTCCTTCAAAATTGAGTTATGAATGCAGTATAAAACTGTTCTCAAAACCGCCTCCGGCGGTTTTTTTGTATTTATTGGTTGCGTGATGATAAGACCGTGAGAGCCTTTTCTTGATTAAGAGTATTCGAGTTAAGTGTTTTATGAAGCATGATAATAATATTTCGCGTAATAAACCGATTATAATCATTAACTGTTCAGGGTTGAAATCAGTTCATCCTTGTAAAGCTGTTGATATGTATGTTCATCACAATTCTTTAGTGGCAATCTTTAGGAAATACCTTGGTAGTGATTATCAAGGTGTTGATTTATTAATCCTAAGTATGAAATATGGTCTGATAGATGCCAAGGCGTATATTGAACCTTATGAGGCAAAGATAGATCTTAAGGATACCGATAGTTTTAATGACTTTCTTAATTTGCACAATAGGAATTCGCGTAAGCTTCTGCGAGCGTTGAATGTTGGTTCGAGGCCTGTCTTTGTATGTATGGTAAATTCATACCGGAAGGCTTTGTATAGCCTTACTGGTGACATCTTAACAAACCACAAGTGGTTGTATGAATCAGTAGGTCATTGTGGCATAGGTGAGTTAAGAGGGCGCTTAAGTCGAGTATGTCAACTGTTCTCAAAGAAAACATTTTTACCCGAGCCTTATCGTTTCTATTCAGGAATTGTTGATAAAAGCTACATCGAAACTTTTCGAAAGGCAAATTGCAATATAGGCTCTTCACTTTATTACTGTAATCGCGCTTCCAAATCGGACCTGCTTCAAGAATTGGTTAATGTCATAAAGGTAAGTAACCACGGCTTCCAAGCTCGAGGGCGAGTTTTTCTAGATAATGGTTTTCATACTAGCACGGCTAAAGGTGAGGGCCTGAATGTCGGTGAGATTCTTAATGAGTATCAAGCCATTTATGATCGGTATATCAAAATCCCATCATTTGCGAACAAAATGACGATTGTCATACCAGATTCAGTTGATGCCACTGAATCAATTTCTATTTTGAAGGTTTACAAAAACGAGATTACCAACCTTGTAAACTCAGGCTATCGGGTTGTCCTTCCGGTTCATGCTCAGGAAAATATCGCTGAGCATGTAGAGTTACTTCTTAACGAGATTAAATATCCAGAATTGATTGCATTGGGGGTACCTTGTCTAAGAGAGCGGATGTATTCAACTGCTGATTTGGAGAAGGTTCTCACGGTTGCAAAAAAGAAGGGCGTAGAAGCGATTCATTTTTTTGGTATTTCGCCTAATCGAAAAGGAACTGAGTATCCAAGAAGAGTTCTTCTTGCTCAGCTATATGGATTTAAAGATATATCTTGTGATTCAACTCGCTTCAAATCTTGGTTTGGTAAGGATGATGGACAGCGTAAAGGTTCGGTTTTAGTCAGAAATGTTAAAAAAACTCTGGTTTCTCCCCGTAGTGACGGCGCTCTTCCTCTTGATTTTGAACTAGCACAAAAGCAGTCAGCATGTGTAAGAAGCACATTTCTTAAATTGATTGAAGAAGATACTGATAGGGCGTTTGATGTCTATAGGAAGGTGATGCCACGTATATTTTCAATCCTTAATGACTTACCCAGAGAGGTAAAGTGTATGGAAATGAAGAGGAAAATAAATGGTTTAAGGTCAACTGAGTGGAGAACTCTGTCAGTTAACTTTAATAGTCAATTGCAAAGAGAAGGGTTGATTAACTTTACAGATCTCAAGGTTACATATTCAGAAGGGCGAAAAATTGCAATAAGAAGTCTCATATCATTGGGTGGATGATGAAAGTTAAAATTGAGAGGGCGCAGGCCCTCTTTTTTAATGCGGTTCTCTATATGGATAGTCTCATCAACTATCGGCCAGCTAAACTGCCTATGCGTTCCAGTTTTAAAATCTTATTCCTAATAAAGTTCTTGCGAAAAAAAAGTGTTCGATACAATAAGAGGTGGCTCTATATAAGCATTTATATTTTGATTGAATTGGTAGTAAAAGTATGCAGAAAATGTCATCCATTAAAGCTTTGGAAATTTCAGACAAAGATTTAGAAAAGCCTCTATCCGAGCTCTTGGGTTCTATGCTCGGTAATTTACCATGTGAGGAGAAAGAACTGTGTAAATGTTCCAACTGCATTGAAGGAAGAGGGTTGGAGCAGCGTCGTAATCAGCTCCTCAAGGAAGGTGTGTTCAAGTTAAAAGATGTCATTAATCGCGATGTCAACGATGCGTTCAGTTCAATGTTGATGTTGAATAGAGAAGTAAATACTTTGGGGCGTGAGGACGTTTCCTCTTTGGAAAATGCTCTATCATCTTGTATCAAATTCCCTCATATACGACAGAGTCAACCTGGTAACTTCTTAGAAGAACTATGTCGATTACAGGTGATAAACAAAATTGAATTGAAACGTTTGCTTACTTCCCAGAAGGTAAGCTTTACTTTAAGTTCACCAAACAAATTAAAACTGTTCCAAGTCTATACGTTGATGACTTCTTTTGGATTATTCGAACGATCGAATCGAGCAAGCGCTATCGGCTCTTCTCTCGAGTATTCAATCTTAAAGCAAGCAGCCAAAACATTTGATATGCCTGAGTTCAAGAATGTCGTTGATTTTGATTCTGCTTACGATATGTCTACAGAGGCAATAAATGATCAACTACCCCTGCATTTGCATGGGCTTATTGAAGCCTATGTTCACAAATCTTCAGATAGACATTTCTTAACTCCAAGTTTGTTGGGTTACATTTTTGAGCTAGATAAACGAATTGCAAAAAATAAGAACGATCTGAATGATGACGAATTAAACCTCATTTCATTCGTCACATATGTGATTGTTACCCAAGTTGTTAACTCTGGAGGAGTGGTTGCGCTGTGTATGTTGTGTACGAGTTTAAGAATCAGTTTTTTAGAGGATTATTTCGCTCAGTATTCTGGTTTAGTGGAGCACCTATCATGGGCGACTGAAGTTTTTTCTAACCATCAAGCCTTTTTTTGTCTGCAACAACTAAGCGGTGTTGGAGAGTTTTTTACAAGTGAGGGAAGTCGATTAGAGTTGTTTGAGCGAACGTTTCTTGAACTGGATAAGTTGTTGCCAGTGATCTCAAATCTATCTAAAACCAACCCATCACAAATAGCAGGATTGCTCTCAGGTCCAGCGCGTAAATGTATCTCACATGCTTTAGCCAAGATGGTTGATTTTGAGAGTACGACAAGACAATTCCAAGAAGAGTGTGTTCCAAGTTTCAACTTTCAGCTTCTAGCAAACGAATTTGGTAGAATCAAAAGACCTTTTGAAATTGCTAACTCAATGTCAATGAAAGCACTTTCTTCAGTTGATACTTTGTTGAATCATAACCTAGATGTTATTGATGGCTTTATCTCCAATGTCGAATCGGAGATGAAAGCTCATCAAGTTAAACTTCTTCAATTCAATGAAACACTTCGAATTTTAATAGAGGGCAACCAATACGATGAGGTGCATGAAGTATCTATGTCTCGTAAAGATGCCCAAGAAGAAGCGTCACTCTTCATCGAGTCGATTTTTAGCTCTTTTGATGTTGAGTCATATGTGTACGATCTTCCAGATGAGAGTGAATTAGAGGGATTCGCAAAAAACAAATTCATGACGACGCTTAATAAGGAATGTGGTTTAGAGTCACTTGAGCCTGTTGTCGAATCTCTAAAAGCAGAAGTTAAAAGTTTAAATGTGGAACTTTTTAATTCGAAGGAACAGGTAAAAAGCTTGGAAGGGCGTCGAATCAATGAGAAGGAAATAGGCTACAGTGATTCGAGCATCGAGTTGATGTTTGGTGAACCGACTATTGAGCATGTTTTCAATTCAATTAAGGAGGTCTACCCTCACGTTGTGTTTTCTGATGACTTTTCAAAGTTAATCAAGAAGTGTAAATATAAGAACATCAAGCGGCTTCATAAAGAACTAAAGTTTTTAGTTGATGATTACACTAAAGCTATCAATTCCGGTGTTCCAGATAGTCGTGCAAAAGAACTGTTGGGGTCAAGTTATAGCGCCAATGAGTCTAATCAGACGATGAGTCATTCGAAGTTAGGTAAGCAACGTTTATTTAAGTTTGACGGGGAGTTGATAGAGATGCAGCAGCACCTTACTATCGGCAATGCTCACAACGAAGAGACTACGGTACAAGTTTACTTTTCATTACTGGATGGAAAAATCTTGCTAGGGTATGTAGGAAAGCATAAGGGTGTTATTACAGAGGTTGTTGCAAAGTAAAATGATGCCGTCTTTACAACCAGGCAGTCTTAGTTAGAACCATGTATAGTTCAATCTAGTGATAAAAGATAGCCCCTCAACTTGAGGGGCTATCTTTTATGAGCAAGTTAGTCGCGGGGGATGTTTTCAAGTCGCTCAATGAGTAGCTTAATGTCGACCCCAGATTTTCTAATCATATTAATAGTTTCGTCTAACCGGTCGTTGTTTCGAGTAATGGTGCTTTTGTCCTTTTCTGCTTCACGCCTTAGTAGTTCGTTGCGGATGTTTTTTGCTAATTGCTCTAACGTCTCGGAGGGAACATCCTCTAGCAGTCGGGGAGCTACACGTTTGTTCGCTAAACGTTTAAGCGTGGTTGATAACATTGCTAATTCCTCAAATGTTGATCAAACAGGCAACGATCTTTTCGCCACCAATATCGACTGTATTACCAAGGGATTTAGCTCGGTATCCATTTCTACGTAAAAGAACCAACATGGACTTAGGTGAGATACTGACGAGCCTACGGACGTTATGAGTTTTTGCGACTTTGACCACTTCATTAAAAATACTGACAGTATGTTCACCGAACTGAGCATCGTTCGATTGAGGATTGAACGTAACGCTACAAAATCTTGATACTTCCCATGTTTCTGAGTCTTTCGGTACTGGACCATCAACCAAATGAGGGAACACTTCTTCTAGTAAGTATTCTGAGGTGGTTGGTAATAATCTGGCACATCCAACAATTCGGCCAGAGCTCTCTGAAGCTGTGACATAAATTGTGTCGTCAACATCAAACTGGTCAATCTCTTGTCTTTTAGTATGAGACCCTAGACCGTCGACAACCCCCCAACCTAGCAATTTTGCAAACACTTCATACCGGTACAAGAATAAGGCTTGTTTGCATACTTGGTTCATGCTGGAAATCTGAGAAATTGAGTATTGAATCAAAATGCTGTTTCTAAAATGAGAATTTGGAAAAAGCATAAGCAATAATAAAAAAGGGTATAACTGGGCGTTCGCCTAGGTTTTCTCACAAATTTATTAGAATTCGGCTGATCCTCACGCTATTTTTTGTGAGGTCCTAGATTGAGGACACGAGGTATGAGCAACTTACGCATCCTGCGTCAATGATTCAAGTGAGCAGGTATCGCATTGAAGTGAGACATTGGGCATGTTCGAACTCAGGGCTGTTCGCTTGCAATTACCGGTTCTGCCCTAAAATAGACGATAGGTTTCGTGAGTCTGTACCATGCCATTCATAAATATTAAGAATGATGAATAAGCGGTTATGAAAAAGAACTATCAAAATCAATTTGAAGATACGATACAACGTATTACGGTATCAACATGCAAACAGACTATGTTTGAGGAATTAAGGAAGGGCGCGGTCGAATTAGAATATGATTATTTTGCTTTTGGGTATAAGTCGCGCTTTCAATGTTCGGCACCCAAGATTGAAGCCTTTAATAATTACCCGTCAACATGGAATAAAAGGTATTTGGACGATAATCTTGCTCAAGTTGATCCCTTGCTTAAGCTCGGTATGCAAACGAAGAACTGGATCAATTGGGATTCTGTTTGCCGAAACGAGCATCTTGAGTTCTGGGAAGAAGCTGCAAGCTATGGTATTTCTCATGGTATATCTAAGCCTACCCATTCCACAGATGGGTATTCAAGTATGTTTAGCTTAGCGCGTGATACCCCTTCAGATATTTTCAAAGGTCAGGAGGTGGCCCCGCAAACAAACTTATTATACTTAACCGCTGAGTTTGCCTTTTCTAGACTTTGTAAACCCTCTTTTATATTCGAGGAACGCCCAAGTTTGACTAAGAGAGAGCTTGAGATTTTAAAGTGGGTAAGTGTAGGTAAATCTGGTGTTGAGATCTCTATAATTCTAGGTATAGCGGCCAAAACTGTAGCATTCCATATGGCAAATATTAATAGAAAAATGGGAGTTACCAACAAAACTGCCGCTGCGATTAAAGCTGTAATGATGGGGCTGTTTTAATCCAACTTAACTACTGCGTTGAGTTTGTGAGATACCGTAAAAGAGTTATAGTGCTTGGGTAGTAATAAGAAGTGACGGGCAAGATGGACCGAAATAAATTTAATCTAATTGGAAATTCAAGTTACAAATCGAATCTTGGAGTCAAGATTTCATTTGTGGTGTTAGTTCTTGTTACTTTCTTGACAGCTTTTCTTTCAGAGCGACAAATCTTAGAGGTGAATCGTCTGTTGTTATTGGCGCTACCTCCTAGCTTTGATTTAAGTCAAATTCACAAGTTGTTGTTTAATAGAGCATTAGACCTTCCTATTATTCGTATTTTAAATAGTGTTCTTTTGGGGTTGCAGTGCATGATCATAGTGCAGTGTGTATATGAGCTTCGGACTGTTTTGAACAGTGCTATTCAAGAGTATAAGGGTAGGAAGGGGGAGTGGGCTTATCTGCTTTTCATGGCAGTTTTAGGCGTATTGGTACTCTATTTTGCTCTGTGGTTCTTGGGTTGGTTAGTGTTTGATTTAATTTCACTTGTTTTGAATTAATTACAATGCTTACTGGTGGTTGCAGTACACGAGCTAAAAGGAGATGCCTTACGAAGATCATAGGGGGAAAAGGATGCCAAGAACGTTAAGCTATGATATGACAGTTCGTCAAGATGGTGATTCATGGACAATTTGGGGGTTGGGTGTTGAGCGTGACGGAAAGGTGTTGTGCCACCTCGCTTCTAAAACTCGATCTAGAAAGCAAAAAAATGGTTGTTGCCCAATTCAAAAGCACGATTGGGTAAAAGGCACCAAACGGGTCTAAGAGGGAAAGTATGGGTAATAGAAATTTACAACATAGCGCAGAGCAAATTGAACAAGGTACAGTTCAGTACAATCAGTGCGTGTCTGACATGCCTGGTCGCGGTATGTCTTTTGATTTGCATAAAAAAGAACTTAAAGGCGACGCAAAAGAAGCGCTAGAACGTAAATTAGAGGAAAGTCTTTGATTCACATGCAGGAATATGAAGGTTCAAAACGTAATTTTTGGACCAGATAATCAAATTCGTGATTATGAGTCTAAATCCACAGGAATAGAGAGTATGAAAATTTTCACCGATGATGTTGGAACTAAAGAGCTTAGATTTGGTAATAGAGCGCAACATTCAATTACTTGGTCAAGTCGAAATCCAGAAGCAGTGATCTTCTTTATGGCATCCAGTGATGTCACTGTTAGCACAGCTCTAAGTGTTGATGGTATTCGAGTTCTTAAAGATAGCGATAATGCGAGTGTTAGGTTCTCTAACCCAAGTAAGCAGTTTATGCAGCAAGCGACATTGCCTAAAAAAGTGGCTGATGTTCTTTGTGCAGAGTTGAAACTAAAGTACGAAAATACCGATTTATCAGAATAGCGCTATTGAAGGGAAAGACGATATATGTGTCATTATTTCAAATACACTGTGATGATGGTTTGTTTAATTGTGGCCGTAGGTTGTACTGAAGGTCAAGATCAAACGTTACTGGTTGTTAGGTCGGAAATGTTAACTCAACTTAACGAGGTAACAGCCGTTTGTGAGTCTACCCCCGATTCTGCAATCAGAGGTTCTGATTGTATTAATAAGATGAATATGCTGAGTGATCGCATTGATTTGTACTTAACACCTCAAACGAGTCTAGTGATTGGACCTGTAGTAGTGGGATTGGATGATTTGTCTAAATCGGTTTATGACCGTTGGGTGTCTTTCGAGAATTCTACCAATCCTAGGGCTTCAATCGATTAAGAAGGTGGAGTCTTAGTTCTAATTGGCAATAATAACGGTTATTGCCAATTAAATCCTTTTTTATTCAGATAGCTATACCCTTTTAAGACCTTTCCTGCGTGTTTGCCAGTAAATCTCAGAGTATTGCCATTAGCAGTAAGTTCATTTACTGCGATTCGGTCATTAAGAATTCTTGAACCGATGGTGTTTCGCCCACCAAATACTGTATTTTATGTTGGCTAATTTCTTCCCCAAGAATCCAGTTCCATCCTTCCTCCCAATCTTCGGGATTTGCTTCTGGGGAATCGGCGTAGATCGCTTTGAAGACTTTCACAATTACGAAAGCTTCATCTTCAATGTCTTTAGTCTCACAGAATTCATTGAATTCTCCGCTTTTAATAAATTCAGCTAAAGCAAGTGTTGCGGTTTTCGCCTCGCCGTAATGTCGTATACCTTCTTCAAATTGAGCACAGGCGATAAATCCTTCTTGTGTAAGTTGCATTGCTTTGTTCCTTAAGTTTTATTTGTGTTTACTGAGAATTACCAGCATGAGCGTCTTTGTGTGGCTCTATGTGCGGTTCTTTAATGACCTTAAGACCTTGTTGTAAGTGAAACCCAAAACCATTGTTAAAAGGCATATAGAAGCAATTGGCGCAGTAAGACTGTTAGTATTCCCTTTCACTATCTCATTCAGTAAGCCGAAGATTAGAAATCCGACAAGAAGAGCTAGACCGATCAACAAGATTAATAGATAGTGAATCCGCCCGTCGCAGCTTAGGTAATTACTATTCTTCATAATAATTAGCTGCTCTTTTCCATTTCGCTATAGATCAGGTAGAGCTCTTTTGTCGGTAATTTATCTATCTTTTTAAGATCCCATTCCCAGTCGGCATTCTGTTGGTTGCCGCAAAAGTATGCGTAGCCCTTACCTTCCATTTCCATTGCATGACGTGCTGACTTGAAATTGCTTCCTTTGATTGCTTTTAGTAGGAGCGACCGTTGTAAAGTGTCGTCTTCATCTATGTCTGAATCTTTGTTCATGTTTAGTTCAATTTCGCTCATAGCTAGATATAGCAAAAGCTCTAAAAGGTCAGATGTTTTCACTTCTAGGGTTTCGTCCCCTTCTTTATTTGCATGAAGAGTGGCCGAGGCGAGTTTGTTTTTAACATCGTTTATGTTCGAGAATTTCATGTTTTGTCTCAAGTTGATTGGTTGAGGTGAGTTAATGACAGATTACGGTAGGAATGGAAGTACGCAAGGTATTCAAGGGCTTCGATACCCTCGTATCATTTAGTAATGAGATATTACTTTGTTTTTGAACATCGAATTTTCAAAAGACATTGACCTGCTTGAATTGCAACCTCAAACAACTTATGTCTGCCTCAAATATCGATTAGCAGCTATTTTAATTGTGAGAGTTGAGTTTTGTTCGTTTTATAACCTTATTTGAGATGTCATAGACAATTATTAACCCTTTGTATTGTTGTTCTTTTTAGCTTGTTACTGAAAAATACATAGACAAATTAAGTGTGGAGGAATACCCAATGTTAAGTTCACGGGCAAACGTAGCAGTATTGCTTTTATTAGAACTTGAAGCTTCGACAAATGCTGGTCTTAACAGTCGAGTTACCGAGTTAGCAAAAGCGCTTGATATTTCGACTAGTTATGTTGAACAGCTTGTTTGCATTTTGAAGGCAAATAATCTGGTAGTAAGTTCGCGGGGCCCAAATGGTGGTTATAAGCTATCAAAGTCACTATCAAATGTTCACCTCTCTCAAATTGTAATGATTTTCGAGAAAAGGTCAGATTTTGAAAGTGCGAAGCGTAACAGTCGGTGGTCATCCTTCCGTGATGGGCTACATTTATCCTTAACTAATATAACATTAGATAAGATCTCAAATTTTGATAATGTGTCTCTTCTCCCTCCTAGAGTAAGAAAGGCAAGTTAGCCCCTACCCCTATTAATGTTTTGCTTTTCGGCTTTGTTGCGCCATTCGTTTCTAAGGTTAACCTGTCCTTACATAAAGCAATGTTAATAGAGGCCAAAAATGTTAGTAAACAAATTTGTGATGACTGATGATGAGCTCTTAGAAGGGGTTCGAGCTGGGCATGAGCAGTGTATTGTTGAGTCATTAGGTGACGGTTTTCTATGTTGGCACATAGGTGATTCTCGGGAACGTGAACCAATACACCAGGTTAAAGCAGGTGAACGTTTTTGGTGCTGGAATTTTCGTTCATTGAGTGGTACTTATCTCCATGATTATGCAAACATGGCAGAGTCGAATGTTGTCATTCATACAGACGTTCAATTAAGACTTGTTTTTATAACAGATGATTCTCAGCATGAGGCGCTGTTCAATACCTCACTCGATAAGTCCCCTAACATCACTTAACAAGCATTGCCTATGACACATGGTTATGGTGTAGGAGAGTGATAAAGAATCATACTCACACCACCTACAACCACGATAAGTCAATGCATATTTGATGAGATAAGAAAATAGAGTTTCATACTGAAATATCTACCAGCGTAGAGACTTAGAAGATTCTAAGTAATAAAGATTCATACTGAACATTAAGGCGATTTATGTACACAAACATTCAACTCTCTAGAGGCTGGCAAGGCAAACTCGGTTGCATCGCCGCAGATGTCGAGCCTATTGGTATCAACTATTTCAATGAACAAATGAGCGAGTTCCGAGAATTCATGGGAGAGGCTGAAGTTGAAGAAATAGATCTTGGGTGGCGCTCATTATGTTTTCAATACGAAAGCCTTGAGTCTGATCCTCAAGGCACTCCTATTCAAGATCGCTTTGCTGCTTTACAGGATGAATGGTCTTTGCGTCGAAGACTCATGATGATGACGGATTCAGGCAATGCCGACCTAGCCTCTATTATTGCTCAGAATCATTTTAAGCAAAGTCCGCTCAACTTCACGTCATCCCCAGTAAGGGACATATCAAACAGTGATGAAGAAGATGACGACGATTGGGACATGAACTACACACCGAGCTGGTTTGATTAACCTTGCTTTAGTATGAATCTTTATTACTTTGTATGAGACTTTAATGCTCAGTATGAAAGTTTAATACTTAACCACATATGGACGATTTCTTATGGGGGGCTTGGCTCGCACCTTAAAGCAAAATGATGCTGTGGTAACAGAGTTTATAATGCGCCAATGGCAACGGAAGGGGTTGGCGGTTGGACTTGTACCCCTACCTTGTTTAGAGCATTAAAGTGTAGATGCCATATATCCTATCGAGTAGCTAGCAGCGTATCCTATCAAAGCAATCATTAATGCTATTAGGATATGCTTTATCCCTTTCTTGTAGCTAATCCCCATGCAGGCCCAAAGGCAACCAATCATACCGGCGGTAAAGTAGTTTAATCTTACTTGAATAGTTAGATTGTTTCCCAGTAGCAAAATGAAAATGGAGGTTATTAGGCCAACAAGTATGGCTTGTAGAGTAATTTGTTTGATGCTCACTTTAGTTAGCTTTACCCCCCAAAGTTTAATAGTCCTATTACCTTTAGTTGAGGCAGTATGATCGTTGGTTAGCATTTATTTACCCTGTAGCAACTGCTTTAAAGTTCAGCCGTTTAAAGCTAACGCATAAATAGCCATGCTTCATCTTTAACAATAAACGGTTTACTGGCTTTTTTCCCGCGAAAAAAGGCACCTCTAGGGAGCTGGTCGCCCCTGTTCACCCGATGTAACCACTCTTTAAATGCTGCGTTCTTATTTCTATGGTTAGCATGGTCATCATGTTTCTGTGTCGCGTGGACCGTCTTGACTCCGAATTTTGGGGTGTAAGATCCCGAGCCAAAGAACATAGTGTGATGCTTTAACATTTTGTCTGTAATGGTTTCCATGCTGCACTCCTATTGCCGTGGGCCTTGACCTATCTGTCGACGTCTACCCGTCAGTATTTATCGGTCTAAAGAAAGCCTCTCGATGAACGTAGTAATGAGGCGTTTCATTGTTTATGTATTTTGCGCACGTCTTGCGGTCTGGTACCGGTAGTATTCTCGCTTCAGCATACCCAAGACGATTTAGCATTTCGTTTCTCCATGCCCATAGGCCTGTTAGGTAGGCTTCGAGCTCATCTATATCTGACTGTTTCGCTGAGTTTTCTAGTTGAACACTAATAACGAGGTCCGATATTCTTGGGGGGCTAACTGTTTTTTCTCCACGAATAGCCGCAACAAACCGACCAAACAGTGATGCTGGTTTATGTTGTTCGTGAAGTTGCTCTTTCGTTCTTTGGTTGCCTCTCTCTTTCCAGAGAACCATCTCGAATATGGTTTTGTTATCCTTGCGATTCGCTCTTACTGGGGGCATAAACACTGCTCGAGAGCGTTTTCGTGAACAAAATTGTTTGTACTCTCGTTCATGCCCTTTGGCGAGTCTGTAGGCCAGGTATATTAAAGTCTTTTCCAATGAGCCGTATTGGTCTGGATGGGCCTTAACCACTTTTTTTCCTTTACCTTCACCAATAGTGACTTTCCAACCTTCAGCCCCGTTTGGAACGATCTTTCGCGGGATTTGAATATCCACTAATCCTTCGGCTAAGGGAACCCTTAGCTCTCGGTATTCTAGGCCTTGAGCTGAAATTCGGTCGCGGATGTACTTAGGGAATATATTTTTACTCACATTTTTCTCCTGTAATTTTTAAAAGGCTTTATCGGGCGAGCCTTAACCCTTTTGTGCGATCTAGATTGAGCCATACCCCTTTTTCTGGTTGTTCAACCAAATCAAAGGCGTTTTGCAACAGGCCCACAATAATTGTGCCACACTCGGACAATTCAGCAATACGTTGTAAGCTCATATTATTTATGAATCCAATTTCATCGATTACATATGTTTTATGGGGGTCATTAAGTAGGGGTGTAATATCTATCAGTTTGTCATTTTTAAGTAAATCAAGAGTATTGATGGATATAACATTATTGCCTTCAATACTAAGCAGTTTAGCTAGTCCAGTTTTACCAGAACCGCTCTTACCTTCAATAAATATCGGTATGTTGATGCTTTTTCTTGTATGAGTTTCTACTATTTGATACATCAAACTTAGATGCTGAGAAAAATCGACTTTTATGGGTTGTTTTTCGGGTAAGCTAGGTTCATAGATTACAGAAGTTCCTAGTATAGTCATTGACGTCATTTTGTGTTCCTTACCTAGTTCGGTCCAAAGGGACAATCTCATCAAGAAAAGCCGCTAGCACCCGCCCTATGGGTCTTCACTGAAAGATTTGATACGCAAGCTAACTAATAGTGGTGCCTACTTTAAGTTGGTTCTCTTTCCAACGTGTGGACTTGCAGAGCTTGATGGTTAGGCGTTTTTCATGGTTAAAGATTGTTTGAATCCTTCAGTTCGAATTGCTTTTCTGAGGTTGGTGAAGCTGAATTAAATTACCTAGCGGGAACGTATTGATTGCATGTCCAATATTCATACAAATCCCCCTTTCTGATATGCGACCATTTTAACGATTAAAAATATAAAAAAAGTCAGTAAATACCGAAATGAGACTTCATAGCCAGAAGGATGCGTAATTTGGGGGTTTGTTAGAGAATAACGTACATTTTGGAGGTTGATGACCATGAAAAATGCAATTTATGTTCGTCTTTTTACGGGGTTTTGGGGTGAGAATTAAAGTTCATCACTAATAATAGAGTAAGAATGTTATTACTTACTCTATTTCATTGGGATTATCTCTGTAAGAGAATGGCGTAAATCGTTTTTAAAAGTTCAATCGGTATTTGTCGCCAAGGAAGGACGGATTAAACCAGACGTCGTCGCCAAACTTGCGGAATCGTATGAAGCTTTGTTGAATGTATTCCATAATCATCTCGGACACGATCCACTTTCTTTCTAGATCCTCACTTGCCTCGCCAACAGTGCATGTGCCGCCGAAGGGGTCGTATGCAACCTTTCCAACTGGGCACATGTACTGGATTAGGAAGTGCGCTAGTTGATATGTCATCTTTGCCCCATGAATCGGGACACCGATAGATCGCGCAAACCTGTTAACAAGCTCACCGTGTTTACATTTGTTGCTAAAATACTGTACGTTGCTTGGAATTTTCCCTTTAGATAGGTCTACTTTCGAATAGTCTCCTATCTTTTGACGGTGAGCTCCATCTGAAGTGATTGAGGTTGATCTTGACCCACCGCTAAGAACAAACTTTTTGTAGCTGTCTTTATGTTCTATTCGAACTCGAGAGTTGTCTATCATCAGTTTGAGTGGATTTGTGGTGAAGTGAAGAACGAAGTCATACCCAGCTTTAAGAAGTAGTTTTTTTTTGCAGGCCCACTCAGTAGGGGTTGGTGGTTTGTTCGTTTCGATGACCATTCGGTCGCAAAGAAAAAAACCTTCATCTACCATCATGAGGGTAAGCCTTTCAATATGAGTTTTTCGGGCTGGCATTCCTTGGATGAACGAATCTTGCCCCAGTTGCAGTGCAATAGAGGCTCCATCGGCAAGCTTTGGCTTGATTTTCTTCATTACATTGATGATAAACTCGCACCATTCTTTTTCTTCCGAAATTCCGCCGTACAGACGTGCACGATTAAGAATGTAGGGCGGAGAAGTAATGACTAAGCTTATCTCTTCATTGATTAGTTCATTGTCGAAAACACTTTCGGAGCGAGAGCAAATCATGACCCCCATTCGGGTACTCATTGCAATTACACTTTTGCCTTCTTTGATCGCATGTAACCTGTTTCTGGCCGTTCCAATTAGTTCCCAGCATCCACGCTCTACCCTTCTAAGTATTTTCTGATTCTTCATATCTTGTTGAAGCCAACGGAGTTTGCGGTAGAAAAGGTTTATACCCTTCTTCCCCCCTGTACCGTCGTAATAGTCCATAGGATTAATGCCTAATTTTTCAGCGACCGTTGAATATAGGGTCTGTTGGTCAAGTTCTCCACCAGCTTCTAGGTAGGCTTCTTCTATGGCCGGAAACAATTGTAACTGTCCTAACTCTTTCATAGTGTTAATCCGTTATCGTTAGTATTTGTTTCCTATTGTATGTTCGTGATAGTTATACGCAATTTCGAGTTTGGAAGGGTGATGATTACTTAATTGTTTAGAAAGGTGGGCAGTTAATGAGGGCACTATAGGCGTAACCTGTCGGTGGTTGGCTAATGCATCGGTAATCCATTGAACGGTCAGGCTATCCGATTCTAGTCGGACCCGAGTCAAGGCGCGGTTTGAGCTCCTTCCGAGTTCCTATAGCCTATAGTGCAAATTTGTAGCTTAAGATGTGGTCTTCATTTATCTAGGGACCGAAGTGCCTCCCCTAGTAGTTCTTCGGGAGAAAGGTTAGCTTTTTTATGTTTGATTGTTTCAACTTTTATGGATGTTAAATCTTCTTTAGACCTCCCTTGCCCATCAAAATATTCTTGGCGACGTCCATAAGCAATGTAAATGTTGTTTGAAAGGATTGTCAGTTCCGTCTCAGAAGCCTCAATGGTGCTGAGTTTCTTCTTTAGACCTTCGTACATTGTATCAAGACTTTCGTCATTCTTTGCTTTGGTGAAATGGCTGTAGATTTCTGCGATTGAACTTTGGGTTGATAACTCAAATTTTTTCGGTGTGGTCGATTTCATCTTCTGGTTATGTATGTTGTCCTGATAGTTTCATTTTACATGAAAAAACGGAGTTGTATGTGTCAGAACTTTGTTGTTCTATGCGTGTCATTTCATGCTTTTGACCTAAGCCGGTATTGATATCAAAGGCTGGTGGCTTCTGGGGGCAAGAGTAATTCTAATTGTTATGTGTAGAACATTGGGATGTCGGTTTATTGTATGGTGGCAATTGCACAGCAATATGATGTAGATCTTTCACAAAATGAGGATTAATATCCGAGGTGTGCACTATCTTTTGTGCATAACTAGTTTAAAGCGTCGACTAGTAAATGAGCTACGAGTTTTAGGGGGTTCCTTGGAGCTCTGACTGTTAAAACCTTCCTATATTAGCAGCGGTAGGCTGTAAGCGAATAAAAAGGCTTTGCTATGGATGAATTAGATAAAATTTGTGATGGTTGTGCTCACCCGATGAGTGCATGTACTTGTCCTTACTGTGAAGAGTGTGATGAAAAAGAGCACGAATGTATTTGCGACTAGTTATCGCAACTCTCTCAATGCGTTACAAGCAATTTGGTCAATAGCTCGTTTCGCTTGAGATATTCGCAGTTCAATAAGCGCGTTAAAGTAGGCATCAAATTCAACAGTGAGCTTGGTGCCTAATGTGAAATCCATTCCAGAACCTCCAATATCAATAAGCATGTTGTTCGCTGTTGCGCAAAGATCGAATCGATTATTCGCTTCTTCAATTGTTAAGAACCACTCTAAAAACTCTTCATTTGTACAGTTCGTGCCTTCAATGAAAATCTCAAGACTATCGGGCGTCGTATCAATTATGTAGTTGCCGTCTTCATCAACGAAGCCGTGTGAGTTGGGGCCCAGTTCAATCTGATTCACCACTATTGCTGTTCTCTTTGTCATTTTTCTCTCAGTATTAAAAAAGGTCCCTGGGTGGGACCTTTTGGTGTTAATGGCTACTTCACTTGATTCAAGAAGTCTTCTTGTAACTTCAATTGAATCTGTTCCGATAGACCATTGGTATTGGTGTTGACTAACAGATCGCAAAGTTCTTTTAACTTTTGTTCGCTGTCATTAGTTTCAAGAGTAATCACCAAACAATCCTTATCATGAAAATACTTGTTTACATCGATGTCCACTAATCCGTATTCATCGTTGCAAATGCCAAGGTTTGTTCTGAGAGTGTCTTGTTCCTCATCTTCTTCATCAAATCCGATATAAACGAAGACCGTTGCATCTGATTGGTTTGGCAAACTAAGGCCAGTTATTTCAAACGACGGACACTGATCATTGTGCCAACTCATGTCCTCAAACCTATCTAGAGTTTCAATAAAGGTATTCGGGAGTTTTTTGAAGTAATCAAAACCAAATTCGTACTCCCATTGGCGGCTTGTGTCGCGCAATGCATCTCGAGCGATGTCCCCTTTCTGTTCACTGGATAAGCTTCGAGAACGGCATTTGGTGAGAGCTGTACGTAATTTATTTATGATCACTTCAGTCGATATTGCTTTGTAGGCCATGATATTTTTCCTCTGTAATTAATTAATGGTTAGTTTTTTTCTTGCTAAGTTACTTTACGTAGCGGTTAGCAAAAATTGCTGCCATAGCTTCTTCTTTTGATTTGAAATCTGCACCGATTAGCTTCTGAGTTGATTGAACATTGATAAAGCCAGACCAATACAGATCCCCCTTCGATTTTGATGCAATCCCACAGCACTTTTCATTGTTGAATAAGTAAATAGGACCGCAATCAAAGCTTGGTTCGCTAGTTTTGTAGGCCCAAACAAACTCGTCGTTAGGTTCGACGATAGGGCTCGCTATCGCTGTAAAGGTTTTTGCCTTGAACTGAGAAAAGAACCGCTCTTCAAGTGGACCTCGATCAGCTCCTTCACGGAAGCAATTACCTTGGCAAATGCTTTCAATGCAATTTCCACACATAAATATTTTTCCCCTATAGTTATTTAAAGTAAGACCTTATGGACTAAGTCAAAAGTAACTCTGTTTGTAGATATAGTCAATTTATCGAGCGTGGTTAGTTTGAGGTGTTAATACCAGTTCAATTTACTTGAGGTTCATTGGGCGCATGTTCATTAGTAACAAGCTCGCAATCGTTAATACCTGCCATGCTCATTACTTCAAATAAGGCGTACTTTTCCAAATTGGATAGACATTGATTAATCTCAATATCTATTAATGGTGTGAATATGATTTCTTGCTTGGAACTGCTATCAAGGATTAGCGCGGTGATCTCATTTGTTAGGAGCTTCGAGTCACTGTGTAGACAGTCAATGAAATTCATTTTTACTCGACGCGAAACATTAGCATCACTGCTGTATTGACGTTCAAGCCGTAGTTCAAAGGCGGATTGGCTTGAATAGATCGTGATCTTTATGGTCTCAAGGAACTTGCGATTTTTGAGAACTTTAGACGCAAAGCTTAATCCTATACATGCTAAAGCGATAGAACCTACCATAAGGAGCATCTGGGCACCTACCTCTTCGAATCTTGGTGAAGTAGTGTTCTGGAAAAGGAAGTGTGCGATTTTATCACTAAAGCCTGCGGTAAGAGCAGAAGAAACAAATAGGATTGGTTCATATATCTTCATTACAAAACTAGGTCCCACAAGTGGTTTATGCAACTAAGTTTACAGGTGGTCGTGTTAATTTCTTACTAATGAATTATATATATGAGACATCATAGACGCAGAAGCGCTATTTCAAATTTTATTGAGTGGTAATTATTAAAAGCTCTCTACCATAATGATAGAGAGCTTTTTCTTAGATTATTCCACATTCTCTTGCTTCGTGAGATATAGCGCAGAGAATGTTATGAAGTCCTTTCGAACCTTGATACGGGTTGTGATTACGCGATACGCGAATTGTCGAGATGTCTGAAGACAGTTCAACTAAACGATGTAAACCCTTATGAAGCTGCCCTTTGCCATAAAGGCTTAAAGACTGCTTGATGTATTCTTGAGTCTCTGGTGTCCAAGCCAAAGCTAAAAATACAGTGTCCAAGTCATTAATTAAATAACTTAATGTAGTTGATGGTTGTACGGCCATGTTTTCCCCTTTAATCAATTGATAATGTAACTCTTAGTGAGTGAACGGGTTCATCATAATCATTTGATAGGTTAATAACCAGATAAACTCTCAATTTGATGGGGATATGTATTCGAGTAACCGTATCGGATTGTTTTTCAATCCGATACTTAATGGCTTTTAACGGATCATCTTTTGAATGCGAGAATCGTAGTAGTATTCTTTAGTCTCGACTATAGAAAGGCGATGAAAGTCTTTATGGAGTGGGTTGATAACGTAGTTGTACTCATCACGAATAATTGCGCTTGGGATCTGTAGCAGCAAGTATTCATTGTCGGAATAAAATGACGCACTAAACGTTCTCGCTACACCAGTGTCCGGCAATAAATCCCATCCCTTCGGTAGCTGCGCTTCCGTGTATCGAAGTATAGGCGCATCGTCGGGCACCCAAATCGTCATCATGTTTAGTTTTGGCATATCTTCGATGGACTCATGAACTAGGCGTTCTAATGCTGCTAGGGAGCGAGATGAGGCCGTGTAACATGCTAGAGTTCCCTGAATATGCCAACGGCCTGATCCGAAAAGACCACCTTTACCAGATAGATCCGCATAACTTGCATGTGATAGCCGGTAAATTTCCATTAAGCCACCAAGCCGTATTTTAGTTTGTTGATTTCTTCTAGCACAATGTTAATACCGGTAACGGTATCACACAAAGATAAGGGGGTTGAGTTCCCTAGTGCCGCAGAAGGTCTCATAAACCAACGCTTACGCTTTTCAACATCTTCAAAATACTCATCTGCTTGTCGGATTAACTCAGTCAAGATCAGAGTATGTTCTGAAGACGCAGGGCTTAACGGTGCGTCATTTTTGGATTTTCGCTGAAGAGTGCGAATGCTCTCACCAATGATGACGGCGAATTCTTTTTTGGTAACACCTAGGTATTGGGCGCTCACTTCTAACATACTAGAAGGAATGCCATTCCTAATTAGTTCTAGGCTTTGTGTGACAGTTGACATATCACCTCGGTTCCCGCCTAGAATTTTGTATGCTTGTTCATACATGACCATACCTCCTCTTGGTAAGTACATTAAGAATAAGCGACATTTGTCGTTACTTCAAGTTGCTTTTGGCGCATTAGGGGGTGGTGTGTTTGGTTCAAGCGTTGATAGTTATACCCTGAAAGCGTATTTATTAAGTGCCTTACATATGGTATTTTTCTAAGTCATTGTGCTGTAGCTTTGCACTTTGACCATTAAATAATTACAGGTGAAAACTATAAAGGAGTTTAGCTATGCCTCTAGAAGAGCGCTCGCTAAAAATACAAGCAGAACTTGATATTGAGTTAATCTATATAAGTGAGATTGAGTCTGGGTATGAAGTTTTTATTCAGCTCACTAACGGAGCTCGATACACTAGCGTAAAGACCTTTCTTGAAGCACCCTCTTCCAATATTTCTAAATCCGATGCAATGCAGTTTTGTATTGCGTATGCGACCAAGGTTCGGGATGGGGGTTATGATGCAATGAGTTATGGTGATTGGTACGAACAGTGCCCCGCTCCTGATTCTGAGATAAGTAGGACCTTAATATGTAATGAGTCTTCCCTTATCTTACCTCAAGAGGCTCCAATCTATCACGGTTTGCCCTTTTGATTCTAAAGCCAGCTATTATGCTGGCTTTTTTGTGCTACCCCACTTTAGCCTATCCAACTAGGTTGGCCGTTTAACGAGATGATAAATCCCATATATTTGAGTTGCATATTCAATATCATAGGTATAATTACGAAAAATTATCTACTACCAAATTGGACGCAAGTTAAGGGGAAATATGGAAGTAAATGTTGGTACCTCAGTCAAGATTACTCTTACAAATTTAGATAAATTAGACCCTGTTACAGTTTTTCTCGAAGAGTTTAGTTCAAGGCAAGGTCGTATTGTCATTCACTGTTGGGGGAAGGCGTGGGCAGCTTTTTGGCCGGCTATGGGGGATCGAGGGATTGCCCGTTTTTTTGTAGATTCGGATAATCCATATCTTGTTAAAAATTTAGATAGTGAGCTAAAACAAGAAATTAACGATTATGAAGCACTTCACCTTTTGCTTGTAAAAAAAGTAATAGAGAAGCTTTCAGGTGACGATCTGAGTGAAGACGATGTCTATTACTTTGAATCAGTAAAGTCAGCTCTTAACAATGATAAGGCTACTTTCTGTGATGATCGAGAGGCTGAATTCTGGTGCCATGAGAACACTGAGTATCTTTATAGTCTTCTCGGTGATGAATGGTGGGATCATATCCCCAAAAAATCGAATCACGAGTACCAATACCTTTGTCGTATTATCGACGTAGTACGTGACGGGCTTAAGGAATACATCAAAAGCAAGTCCGATCAACCGATGTAAGAGGACCTGATAACCCTCAATCTAAATGAAGCATAAAGGTAAAGTCATGCGCTATTACTTGGTAACATCTCATAGATACCCTAAGTTCTATGATCTCGCTGGTTCGATAATCGAGGTTGAACTAAATTATGTCGACACTAAAACGATTTCTGAAATTAATGATAGTGGTGAATTGGTTCACCATTCGTTCGGAGGAACGCCACCAGTGGTTAATGGTGTGTGGATGGTTGATTCTGTGGAAAAGGCTTATTCTGAGTTGAGTAGACGTGGAATATATCCTTTTGCAAGCAAAGTCGCTGCTAAGGAACATGCTAAAAGACTTGATTTGAAAACGTTTAAGTATTTGCCTGTTGCAATATGCTAGATGCTTGTAAAAAGCTGAGCTAATGCTCAGCTTTATCTATTCAACGATACGCTTAGCTTCGATTTCCAGCTCTCACCAACATCCCTCATCTCACCAGAAAAACCGCCCTCTCCATTTTTATTGATAGACAAATTCTGATGTCCTACTAGATTTCCCCAAAGTTTATCTCGCTCTTTGCTTTTCTCGCTTGCTAATAAAGAGCCAGAAATATGTTGAGGGCATTGTCTCACCATTTTAGGGATAAGGGAGAACATTGTGTGGAAAACAAACGACCCAAGCCCTACCGACCGCCATGCTAGCGGTAGAATAAAGTCGTTAATATGAACGTTGTAAACTTTACCTGATTCGTATTGGAACGATTCAAAGTGATAAGTGCCTAGGCTTTGATTTTCGAAACCAGTATCAAGATTGATTGCAATATCGATACAAAAAAGGTCGTCATTGAAATTTTCAAAGTACACAGTCTCAAAGGTGACATAACACTCTTGCTGAACCTGGTGGCATCTTATTGTGTAATTATAAGTTTGAATCACTTTAGTGCTCATGTCGCCCTTCTCAAATGTAAACTAGCGTAGACACATGACGGTGTGCCTCATTCCTTTTGAAATGAGGCACACCGTTACTCTAGCATAGGGCTTAAGCTATGCCACTTCACCAACCTCAGTAGCGGTCTCGATTAGTGAGGTCATTTGTTGATACAAGTTAGTTTGGGCAAAGTTTTCCTTCGTGTACTTACTTCGAAGGTACTTCTCTACTCCCTTATCAGTGACGTTTCTGTCCGAGGAAAAGGGCTGCTTAAAAACTTGAGCCAACAATTGGCAAAAGTCATGTCCATTTGCGGTCTGATACAAGCAATGTCCAACACTGGTTAACTCATAATATTTAGAGAGTATATCGGCTCGGTTGTTTTGTTCACCCCTAGGACTGCGTTCTATGGCCGAA
Source organism: Vibrio sp. SCSIO 43155 (assembly GCF_023716605.1). Taxonomy (NCBI): domain Bacteria; kingdom Pseudomonadati; phylum Pseudomonadota; class Gammaproteobacteria; order Vibrionales; family Vibrionaceae; genus Vibrio; species Vibrio sp. SCSIO 43155. The sequence goes on from NZ_CP071854.1 coordinate 65,314, forward strand.
TCAACCAAAGTTTCAATGTTGATTGTTAGATCGAAGCCATTAATCGCCACTGCACCACAAGAAATGTAGTTCATGGCTTTGAATCTAACGTTCAAATCAAGTAACCGACACGCAAGTTTTATGAGTCCAATTTGATTACATACGTTCATCAAATCATGCATTAGCTTTTGACCAACCTCATCGATTTTCATGTGCACCAGAGAAGCTGTTCTAGTGTGTTCAGTAATAAAATCGGTCATGAATTCATCATGAAGCATCATGATTTCGGAGTCATGTACGTCAGTCAAGAATGTATCGGTGTATGTTTTTTCTAGTATATGATCGAAGTCAGCATCGACAATACCGTAAACCTGATTTGAAATGCGAGTCTTTAGCTTTCTCACCGCATCTATAACTTCGACCTTACCACTTGCCGGAGTACAGTAAAAGAAGTCGGTATCTCGCAGTACCATGTTAAACAGAGTGATATCGGAATCGCCTTCAACAATAAAAATTATTTTATTGCCAACTTGGTCGGTCTGGACCTGTAAAAGCAGAGCGCTGAATTTGGTTTCATCGCTACGCTCTCTAGTTGCATTTCTTAAGCTCGACATATCTAGTTACTCTTTGCAAATCACATGCTTGTCAAAGAGGTCTACTGAGCTTTCCCATTCATCACCGATAACGTCAGGAGAATGAGTTGTTACGATTAGCTGCGAGTAGTGATTGAACTTAGATATCAGAGAAAACTCATTGAGGAGGTCTCTCTGCCATGAGATGTGTAGTGATACCTCTGGTTCGTCAATTAAGATTGTCGCCCCATTTTCAGCTTTGAATATTAGGTCGAAGAAAATTGATACTTGGTTCTTCTCACCAGAAGATAGTTTGTTAAGAGGTATATTTGCGCCCACATGGTTAAAGAACGCAAAACCAAAATCTGGATTAATTGTTAAGGTTTTGAAAGAAAACTTTTTCTTTGCAATTAGTTCAGAGAACATTACTAAACGTCCGACGAAGTCTTCGTGTAACGATACTTCATAGAAGATTTCGTCCAGTTTTTCTCTCAAGTTAATGGTGTGATCTAGTACGAAGCCTAAGTCAGATAATTCGAGATACTTGCTCGACTTTGGAAGAAGTCCGAACTGAGAGTATGGCTTTAATCTATCTTGTAGACCAACGACTCTTTGTTGAAACATTTCCGGTAGCTGGTTGTTTTGAATTACCTGTGTTTTTTCGGAAATTGACGAAAACAAATCTACTGCCAATTGGTCAAGCTTATTTAATTTTGCTTGAGTAGATTTCATTCTCTCTTCTAACAGTTCTCGTTGTCTAGCAATGATGCTAAATGTTTCGGATTCATCATTGAGATGGACAGAGTGAATGAGAATTGAGCAAGCTCTTGTGTCATCAAACACTCTTTCCTCAGATTTTTGTTGAGTTGAATGCGTTATGATCTTTTTTGAGTCATGAAGGAATGACTCAATTTGTAGGCCTGATGAGGTGTTTAAGTAACGTACACGACCGAAATTAGTAAACAATTCGAAAGTGCCGAAGTTGATTTTTGCTAATTCTTCATAGTTATTAGAGATAGCATTATGAGTCAATTTGAGAAGCATGGTCTTACCATAGCCATTCGGACCGGTAATAACCACATGCTCGGACTCGGGCAATTCAATGTCGTAGTTTAAAAAGCCAAACAGGCGCTCAACTGATATTTTTTCTATTTTTAGGTACATTTTTTTATTTGCGTCTTGAAAATTACGCCGCATTGTACCACCAGCAGCACTGTCGTAAAGTGCATATTAATGCTGAATTGAGGGTGTTTATTACAATTAAGCTATGGTGTTGTTTGCTGGTGGAAAAGGTTAAAACCTAAACCTTTTCCCAGATCCATTCTCGACCAAGCTTTCTCGTGACCGCAGCTTTTGCTGAGCTTACCTTTGTATAGTATCGGGGGAACCATCCATCGTAGCGTTCGGTCCCATTGTGCCGATTCGCTGGCACTATGGTTAATTCCCACTTATTATCAATGTAAGTAAGGTACAGAGTCTCATCACCTAGCTTTTGTGTTTTCAGGGAGTGCCTTGACATTACTTTGTCCCGTTTCTTAATGTAATCTGCTATTTACCCTAATTACCTGAATTCACGGTACTTTGTTTTGGGTTATTGCTTAAGAATGATGGTTTTTCTCGGATTCTTTCGCGTAAAGCTGCGATCTCACTTTGAGATAGATGCCCATATCGCAGCTTGAACACATCCTCTAAACCTGCATCTTGAAGTTGAAGCCAGCCTATGACCCAAAAGTCCCTCTTCATTTCCTTATGACAGTTAGCGTTTAACCATTCGCATAGCTCTCTAAATTCATCTAACCTTTTTACCGGTGTCCTGCTATTAGAACGGTCTAGAGCCACGACTAAGTCTTCATATAGTACAACTTTCTTTTTGGGTACATATCCCAGAATGTTCATCAATTTGTCAATCATAGATGCCTCATTGCTTGTTTAATCTGCACGTTCGTCTGGGGTTTAAGCTTGTTGATCTTGGTCTTCTTTGGCATCCTCCCATCCATCTGACCAGTATTCAGCAGAAATACCGTCGTATGGGTTTGAGAGTTCGGGTACGTCACTTAGGAAGGCGTTGTACCCTTCCTCATAGATAATTCGTTCTTCTTCGTTCATTCGCGGATTTCTTTCGTCTTAGTTGTTTTATGGTCAATGGTCTGGATTCTATATGGCTTGAGTAGTCTTAAGACTTCTCCAAGACACTTATTAGCCCCTCCGACCATTTTTGATGTCTCAAGATTATGGATTTCATTGGCTAATCTTGGGGCCTCTAATAAATCTCCGTGCTTTGCGCACAAATTATCGACTAAAGATGTAAGTTCTGACGCAGAAGAATTCCCCCACAGTAATGAACTTGTACCATGTCTTTTCACCACTTCGCCGATTACCGAAATGATGGCCTCTTTTTGATAAACATATTGTTTGTTCGGTTCCCGCAAATATTTTTGTTGTGACTCGCGCATTGCGATCATAGCGGTGAAGTTTAATACACTAACGTGATCCTTGTTAGAGAGCGCTTGATTACGCATGGTGTAAAGCTCGCTAATAGTACAGACATCATTATTCCACCAACCTTTGCGCCCTTTCTCCCGCGCTTCGGACAATTTTGATGCCATAGCGCTATTGGCAGCTATAAGTAGCTGCTTGTCAGCAAAGATTTCACCATCATCACTATTTGATGCCCCAATGTTTGTATCGTTAATTAGGTTCATACAGCTATTAAAATAGTCTTTTGGTTTCTTACTAACTTTCATCGCAACTCCTTGTTCGGCGGTCACTAATTATTAGGTTTTTGTGTTGAAGGTGGGTGGCAGTGTATTGCCAATTGCTATTGTGTTTGTGTGGGGGCTTGTTGTTGTTCTGATAACCTCAAGAGCTTAAAACAATAACACCCAGTTAGAACTGGGTGTATTGTGCTTTACTTTTGAGGTATTCATCATGTACCAAGGGTGTCAAATCCTACATACGTAACGGTACGTGACTAGCGTACGTGAAGTAATCTACACCTTATGTACTGTGATGGCGAACTTTGAATTATTGTTCTGTGACTTCATAGCCATACACTTTAAGCGTGTTTCAATTTTCATCTAGACTGGAAACTCGCGATCGGAGTACATTAGCTAAGTTTCGTAATACACAAGCGCATGTTAGTTTCAACCTGAATGCACTTTTCACCTTTCTCCATTTGAATTCGTACATTACTTTCATTTGATTTAGTCTTAATACTAGGAAGTTCAGCTCCCGTAGTGGTTTTCATTTCCGTAATTTCACTGAAGGTACTTTTTACTTTAACGAGCAGTTCATTTTTATTGATTTCTGTTAATTCTAAAGTGCCTTTTATCCCAGTTTCAAAGCTGCCATATTCAACCTGAGGCTTTGGTTCTATACCGAATAATTTGTTATACCACTTGTATGTTAAAGTTGAACTTTTTATGTAAGAGTGCTCTTCAATAGCTGCAAAAGGATTGGTTGAGTCAGTCATTGTACTCAGATTGGTGGTTGTTTCTTGATTTGATTCTCCACTGACTGAAATTCTTACATTGTAAGTTGTTGCCTCCATGCTTTTATGACCATGTTCGTAAGCGTCACTCGCTGCGGAAGTCAAAGGGGACAAAATCATTAATAATAGGATGCTGTATTTCATAATAACTCTTTGTTATCTGCTAAATTTTTAACCGTTAGGTTCACCCTCAGGTGTACCCTATTTCTCTATTGTTGTTTAAAGCTCATTAGGAATGTTCTAGCCGTGCAGTGTACCCCCTTCTCTGTAGAAACGTGCGCCCCTTGTGGTTAAGATAAATCCATTCTGGTTAGAATTGGCTCATCACAATTTGGACAGTCGCCTAAGCTCATAAGCATGTGTTTATGAAAGGACCACGACTGGACTAAGTGAAAGTCCGAATCATCTAATGGTTGGAAGCCTATTGAATCAACTTCCCCTGTAATGTCATAAAACTTATCTTCGATTTGAGTGATAACGTGATTCTTTTCCTGATTTATAAGAGGCGTAGCCGTGCCATAAAGGCTCTTTAGGAGCTGGTGGAATCGATAGCAAGATCCATACATGAAGATCGTTTTGAAGCTTGGATCAGTATTGTTTAGTTCTTCTATGAAATTTAGGGGATCAATCATTTGATTATTTGCCATGTCGGGGACTGTAGTTGTATTGTGCCTCAGCTCTTTTTCTTAGGCATATGGCCTCGAAGAAGTCCCTCGAACTACCTAAATATTTCTGCTTATTGCCAGTGCCGATATATGCAGTGTAAGTGCCTTTGCTAAATTTAACGCCAGTGACGCCTGTCTTGTTACGTTTGCTCTTAGCCAAGTTCCTTTGGGCCACACAGTTATCTCCTCTTCGCAAGTTACACCATGCGTCATTCAAAGAGTCGCCATCAATGTGATCTATAATGAACTCAGGGAATTTTCCAGTCATTATCGACCAAGCAATTTGACCAGAAGTGTATTCTGCTCCGTCTACAACTATCCGCCGCCAAGTATTGTCTTGTTTCTGCTTTACGCATCCGGCAACTAAATTTGCTCTACGCCCCCGACCAGGTTCCTTCCAGTGGATCACACCTGTTTCTGGGTCGTACGTCAGTTGATTTTTAATGAGAGTCGCGACTTCCATGAGCCTATCACCGTTTTCTTGCAGCTAGTTCCGTTACTAATCTGATCATTTCCGTCTTTCCGAGGCGTGGAGGATGAATCAGTATTGAATCTCGAGGTAGTCCGTTTAGGGTGGCTAGTTCTTCACGGTTTTTCTTCCAGTTATTGACTTGAATTCCATCAATTGACCATCTTTCCATGTCGAACGGGTGGTGGTGGACCTCTAAATAAATCCCTTCTTCGACTTTTCGGCAATGTACGATCGCTTGAATACTTTTTTTTCTATCGGTTGGTAATTGAAATCGAATTAGTTCAAGAATTGCTTCGTTAATGTCATCGGCTTTTAGGGGAGCCAGTACAAGGGAATGCTCTGCATGATTTAAAAGCTCATTTAGGTCTTTGGAGGCTCTTAATTCTTTTAATACGACAGGACTCTTAGCTAGCTTTAATTTAATGAACTCTTGTAAGGCGAGAGTTTTTCCGCTGCCGCAAGGTCCACTAAAGATGATACCCCCTCCCTCGCAATTTATACCGGTAGTTAGTTTAGAGAGTTGGTCGTTCATGAACGAAGACATAATATGAAATCCAAGTTGGTTAATAGATTTAATTTAACGTTTTGGATCTGGCTTGGCGAATGGTTGGTGGTTTTGTGTGATTTCATAGTCATCAAAAAAAGGTCGCCGAAAAATCGGCGACCTTTGGGGAGTTAATCCACATGACATAGAATTAAACCCTAGGGTGGTCATACACTAGACCATTTTTTTCCTATAGTTCATAACTGTATGGGTTAATGCCCATTAGTATCGAATTAAAACGAGTTAACTCGAAGTAACAGTCCAGAACAATCCGATTGTTCAATGAAATGCAATCAGAAGTTAGAGACTTTAAAACGCTCGACTAGTGAGCTTTCACATTATTAATGTGCTTAAATATTTTTCCCCTGTAATAAACTTTATAAGATGCAATAGCAACACGACAATCTTAGGTTTATTGACCTGAAAAATCAAACGATTGGATAAGAATAGATGAGATTTATCACTGGGAGTGGTTCTTTCATAAGTCTTTCTTTTCTCGCAATGGCAATGCACTCCCGAGTGGCTAAGAGCAAACCTGCCCGTCTCTGATAGATACTCTTACCACCCTCATATGATCTTCGTACAGCAAGAGTCTTCGTCAATGATTAACAAAATGCATGAAAGGAGAGACCTTCTTAGTTTAAATCTCTATAAATCAATATGAGTTTTATGATTTGTTGTTATATTGAGTGCATATCTATCTATGATGTCACACAAATTTATATTTTTTCTTCTGGTTCTTAATTTAGTGTGTTTATATATGGTCAAGCGAAACGTTTGTGTTGTTCAAGCCACTATGCATTGTTTCGCTCTAGCCAACTGACGTTATTAGGGGTATATACCCTACAAGCCACCTCCCCAGGTGGCTTTTTTCTTTTGAAAAATAAATAGTCTAGTTATGGCTATGTTGTCACAACTATTTCTACCTCTTTCTTTTTGAGCTTCTATCTTTGCTTTAATTATGAAATTATATGTTTGTGCGGGTAAGGATACCCCACTAACATCACGCAATATGAAGCGATATTTCAGTCGATATTACTTCCTAAAAAGGCCGCTACGTTGTAGTGGCTTTTTTGGTTTAGGGGCTATTAAACATTCAAAAGGTAAAGGTCGGGCAATGAAAAGTAATGCAATCAAAAAAATCAGTATCATAACCCTCTCAGCTCTTTTAGCGTCTGTATTGGTGCTTGCCGGACAAGTTGCCCAGTTCGTTGTTAGTGTCAATGATACTCGCGACCACGCGATCAATCAGTGGAATCGAGAGAACCCCGAATTAGTTGAGTTATCCAATTCATTTGTGCGCGAATGTTTAAGTTCTCAAAGCTCTAAAGGAAGAGATTTAGAATCAGAATTGAAAAATGATGCACCGTACGTCTCGATTGATGAGTGTGGCGATCGCCTTGGTGCGCTTGATTTGGTGTCAGCAGTCAGAGTTTCTGAGCAATCGCTGAAGACATTTGCTTGGCCGCTTTCCATTTTTGCTGATTAATTAGCAGGCCCACGGAGATATATGGATGAAGATTGTTTTCAAGGCGAATGAGGGGGCTACGGCACTGAATCCCCTCGCTATGGCTACTAAGTCTGAAGTCATTCAGGTGCTTGAGTTAGGTTCTGGTTTTAACCTGTCCACACAACAAAAATTGGTTGCACAAGATGCTCTTGACAACCTTATTGCAGATACGCCTAACACAACTATTCGAGATGTGATTGGTTTGTTTAAGTCGGTTGAGGCTTTAACTCTGTTTGCTAATCGATGTGAGTTGGTATTTTTAGCCGGTGGTGACTTGGCTCCATTGTTCCAAGCTGGAAGGTAGAAGTATGCTTGATGAAATAAAGGCTCTGGTCGAAGACCATTCCATTACGATTGTTACTGGGCCAGCATGTTCTGGGAAGACATGGTTGATTAGTAATTTTAGAGATGAAAGCTACTTGATAGATAACAAGAGTGAAGCGATCTCTTCTGGCAATGGGAGTATTTCCTTGAGCCAGTTTTTGGAAGCATCAACCACCAACAAGAAGTTTGTTGCGATTGATGAGGCTCAGTTAATTAAGGGGCATCAACTCATAGAGTTGGCTAAATTGTTACTAGACAGAGGGCAAAAGGTTATTATTGCATGTCAGACCGTTGAGTTTATACCAATCTTGGAGTTGGTGGGTTTTTGTGAGCATATGAACGATGTTTCTATTGCACATATTGCTTTAGATGGTTGGGACGATTCAACCGCTCACCCTACTTCCTTTAAGCTTTGGCCCCTCATCAGCAAGTAGCCTACAAGTTGAGCGTATTGGTTGGTACCAATGTTAAAAGAACGGCCCCTGAAGGTGAGCCGTTTTTTTGTTTGTAGTTAAGATGGTTGGGAGGGAATTGCCTCACTTCATTTTCCCCTGCCATCGATGACGACCGCTTTCCTCTACCTTTGGCTTTTAAACTTGGCAAATAGAATTGCTGTGAGTACCGCACACACCAATAGACTTAACCAAAACCAACCGTCTGTTAGGAAACTAGCACTTGAATTAAATATCACGATATTCCCCCATATAACTTCACTGTCCCTTCCCTTCCCTTCTTATGAACGGAACCGTAGAAAGCCCATTATTAAGTAGCCAGTTCCTTACCTCTTCTTCGGTTAAATGAGGTTCAACAATAGCCCAACGAAACCCTTGTCTAGACCATTTACCACCAGCCCTTTTGAATTCAACCTCATCTACGTAAACGACTACGATCTCATTACCATCAGCGGTTTTCTGTGGATAGCGTTCTATTTTGTCCTTGGTACGAATTGTCAAAGCTTCGTTGTACGTGTAAATATTAGCATCCAACTTACTTTCCCCTTCTTAAGCATTTGTTTATTCGTTGTACTAGAGAGATTATCAATCACAACCGGTAGCATCCCACCAAAACTATAACGCCGATCAAAACGTATCCGATCACATGTTTTTTTTCGTTGTTTAGGTAGGTACATATAGCATGTAAGAAAATCGATAGCGAGGCCATCGGAAGCATGAATTCTAGTTTGTTTGTACTTATTAGGTAGTTGTGTTTGGAAATGAGAATAAATACAACCAAACCATAATTGTAAGCGAGTAGTATTGATCGAGTGTAGTTGAAAAGTGTTTCACATTTAGAATCCCGACTAGATAAGAGGTAAAAAGAGTTGGTTATCAAAAGAGCCAATACCGTAGCTGCTAAGGAGAACTCCCCAAGACCTTCTTTAGCCAGAACGTTGAGAGTTGAGCTCAATACCACATCAAAATTTGCCTCTTTAAATTTGGTAATGCCTATAATGCTGCCGCCTACTACAAGAGCAGCTAGTAGTGCCAAGAACCCACAGATATCTTTCAGATTTATACCAGTATGGTGGTCCAGACTCTCATTAAAGTTCAAAAGTTTTTGATATCCGCACTGCTTTCTGACCTCTATTAACTTTTGAGAGGTCGACTCGGTCCCCCCGAGCTCAATACCACACGACTTACATGTTTTTATTTGTGTTTGTTCGTTTTTGTCGATTGGACCAATTTCTTTTTCGGCGCTTGGTCGAACGTTCGCGTCGATCATTGTTCTATTCCTTTTGTTGTTTAGGTGTGTGCGCTTTTAAAGTGATAGAGCCTCGCTGACGAGTGCGAGGCTTTTGGGTGTGTTAAAGCACTAGAAGTTGAGCAATAGGCCCAATATGCACTAAGCTACCAAAATAGATGCTTACGCCTTGGGAGTCATAAGCACCAGTGTGTATTTTGGCGGTAGAATTTTCCGTGTCTATTGTTTTTTCCCTTTTAGTTGCTGTTCGAGCATGAGTTTTAAGTTTGGAGGGATGCCGACAATCGTTAAACGTTCGGTTTCAGGTTCGTAGAGAACTCGTTCGCCGAGCAAACATGCATCAAACGTTATATTTAACCCGCCCCCCGCTCCAACGAACTTGTTCAGTTTCTTCGTTATAGATTTGCTCGCTGGAAACTCGGCTTGCAGTTCGTATCCATTTTCATCAGTAAACTCTGCGAATGGTTTAAAGTGATCACAAGGAATTTCATCAGACAATTCTTTTATGACTACATCGTCCCCATTTTTAGCTTGTTCTTTGCAGTAGTTAACAACCTTCGTTTTGAGGCTGAGTTCTTCATCCCTGCTTAATTTTGCTTCAGTGCAAAAGTCGGAGACCGCTTGCACGAGAGTCGAGTTTTGTTCTTTGACGTTTAGACCAACTTCTGCATTCAGAAAGTCTAAAAAGAAGTCACTAACCTTCCTGCCTACTCTACCATTAATAAATGACAGGTATCGGTTGCTGTCGTTTGATGTGTTCATTAATGATAAGTCAATCCTTGCTGCTATGTCGGTGCTTTCTAGAGCTAAGTAGTCGGTAGGATCGATATTTAAGCCTTCAGTAACCTTTAAGCTCATAGCACAAGGAATAATCCCAACATATAAGTAATCCGTCGCAAGAGATTGGTATTCTGCCATGACAATTAAACCAGTGTCGGCAAAGGGGTACTTGTTTAGCTCTTCAAGCAACCGGTGGCTGCTAGTGATTGAAAAGTCGAGGTATGTTCGTTTTCCAGTATCGTACTCGGATAGCCAGTTTTTAAAATCAGACTCAGCCTTAAGTACCCCGAATCCTTTTGAGGGTTTATTGTTAAATGTGCGATGAAGAGTCGCAATAAGTTGCTCGGTCGATTGAGACACTTCCAAAAGTTCTGAGCGAGTCTCGAGAATGATCTCATCTTCTTTCTTTGATAGCTGGTGGAGCGCTATGTTTTTTATATGTAATGACATAAGTTTCTCTTTTAAGTTTGGATATGCCGGAGCTCATTTCGAATTGCTTCGGTTTCAAACACAGCATAAAGAAGATTCTCAATACGCAAGAGGTTACGCATCAAATTTGAATGTATGGGAGGAAGTTCATTTGGGTAAATATGCGTATTGCACGAACTGTTTTACTTTGACTCAGGTTTTACCTTATTCATTTCCTTTTTTACGCGCTTCACTGTTGAACGTCCTTTACCAGTATATTGCGCAGCTTGGTTGATAGAGCGCCCTAGTTCTATACAAGTGACAATATCTGCGTGTTTAATTAGGAAGCTGTCAGTGCTCATTGTGGTACCTTTAGGACGCCCAAACTTTCCGTTTTCGCGTTGGGTTAACTCGATCCCTCGTTTAGATGCAGCTAATCGTTTCGCTTCATACCTCCAACGTCCAGTAACAATAAATCTTTCCTCCTTGCTGAAAGGTTCTAGGTTGTTAGTTAGCTTGGTAAATTCGGTTTTCAAGCGCTTTAGCGATTGATTATCAAGTACCAGGTATTCTCTGTGTGTACCTATGCTCGCTAAGTAACTGCTGTAACGGTGAAAAACGTACTTTTCTACGTGCCCAGAATTCGCAACTTTGCGTAAAATGGTGCTCTTTATTACGTCTTTGCCAGTCGCTTTCTCTAGTTCGATTGTCGTTTCTTTTAGGCGCTGTTCTGGGTCTCTCGATGTTCTGCCAACCTTGTGAATGATGCTGTGATCCTGTAGATGGTACTCAAACAGATACAGTGATGCATTGAGAATAGACTGTTGTCGGTGCGACTCCATTTCGAGCCACGCTTGGTGTTTTGTGCCTTGTTCAATTGCTTCACGTAAGGAGTTAACGCGAATCTGAAGAGTATTTCGCATCCACTTACTAAAACTTAGTAGCGGTAAAGTGCCAAGAATGGTTCTCGCTGTATCCGTAAAAATGAGATTGTCGGTCCAATCGTCACGCTTAAATAGATCTTCTTTTACTCGTCGGGGAAAGTGATGTAATCCAGATTTAAACTCTTTGAACACGTTTGGTGATTTACTATCAGCTTGATAGCCGTCCTTTAAGGCCTCAATGATTTCTACTGAATAGTTGAGATGAAAGTGATGCCAAGCTGGGATTTGAGGGAGTTCGTTGAGGCTTTCCTTACACGTTTCCCCGTCGTGTCTAAAGTGTTCAGATTTTGTCTTTCCTTTCACTGCGATCAAGGGGCGTTGGCAGAATGGGCAGAACAAATTACCTTTTCCTGATTTCTGCGAGCGAATGTGGTGATAATTACCACGACTATCTTTACCAAGGCTTAGATATACAGACATATAGAGTTATACTTTTTTGGACCTATTGTGATTCAAGTTTATATGGGGTCAAATAAGTGTGCAAGATTTGGCTTTGTTTTTAGTTGCTGCGTGCAATTGCTAAATCCTATTGTTCAATTGAGACTCTTTCGTGGTGTATGCCCTTTTAGTGTTCACATATGATCTAATTGCGTATGTTGGAGTTGGCTTTATAGTCAGGCGGGGATGAACCAAAACACATTATTTTTTGATTGAGCAATAACTTAAAATCAGGGTTGTTAAATCCCCGTTTTGCAACATTGTAAGTAGTAATCTGGTGGGGTTGAACTACCAAAACCAGAATGGCATATGCCTTTGCCAACAGGCAGAGGGCGCAAGAAACGCGTAAATACTAACTAGAGGGAAATTATGCATATTCCGCCTCGCCAAAAAGTAGGTCAGCATAGAGCTTTTGATATTGAGCATTTGCTCTATTGTAAGAAGAAGGCTGAAGATTATCAGTGTTCATGGTCTTCTCGTTCAGTCATGGGAATACCTCTGCCAGACTGGCAACGCCCATTTGAATGGAGTGAAATTCAACAAGAGCGTTTTATAGAGTCTATTTACCTAGATTTGTATCATGGTGTTTATGTTCTTAACTCTACGGACTATGTGGGTTCGGAAGCCGTGCCTAGAAAGTTTTCAGGAGCGCTCTTAGATGGTCAGCAGCGCATTACCACGATAGAGAAATATCTTAATGATGACTTTAAAGTTTTTGGTGCGTACTGGTCACAGCTATCAAAATCTGAACATCGTAGATTTTTAGATGCTCCATTTCACTGTATTGAAGTTAGCATTTGGGATGAAAATGAGCTACGCCTGTTGTCAGATCGTTTAGCTTTTGGGGGGACAGCACATATTGATGAGTATCGTGCTACTCAAGGTTATAACTATCAAGGGAAAGAATCTTAGAGGATGAGGTCTATGGACATTGAAAAAATTAAAGCTGAAGCTCCCGAGAACGCAGCCTTTTGGTCGCCTGTTGTCGGGCAGTATTTTACACTTCAATTTATGAGTCTCGCCCCTGCTTTCAAAGGAAAGCTAATCCAAGTTGACGAAGACTTCCGTGGTGAGCTTATCCCACTAACGAAGTTACGAGGGTAAATGAGATCTATGAACTCCTTAATTAATTTAGAACTTCGTACGAATAACTTGGATGCACTTAGAGAAAAGATAGCAATTGAGCAGGGGTGTCAAAAGTACCCACATTCAAAAATAAAAGTAGGTATATCTCTCTATAAAGTAGATGTTGCTGAGTGGGACGACGGTAGCACGTCAATTAGTATTGATGAGTGGTTAGTTCGTTCAATTAAGCGAAGGCGTGGGACGCAAACCGCTATGGGAAAAAGGCGCGTTGGGGATGCATATGGTGATACTGCTCCACTCTATGTCAATGTTACAGCAAAAATTAAAGGTGTAACTTGGGTTAAGCAGTCAAGAATGGCTAATGACTTTGGGTGGTCCAAAAGCATTCCCAAGGGCTATAGAGAGCAATTTCAGGTCGGTGCAAGATTGCCCCTCGGTATCTTTACAACGCCTCTTGCTGCGCTTAAATGGGCGCTTAAAGACAACGAGCGAGAACTTGAGCGTTACCATGATTATCGTAATAAAGTAACGGATGAAGCAGAAATAGCGGAATGGGATGAGGAAATAAACCATAAAACTAAATCAGTCCGTATGTTGAAAAGTCGAATTAAGAAGTTCACCTCGAAGTAAGGGAAAAAGGAACATGAAAAATCTTGAAATTGTTACTCATGAAGAATTACCACAAGTGAGGTCTTTGCTGCTTGACCCCCTTGTGAAATTAACCTTTGACGCAGAGCTTCAAGAGATGAAAGTTAGTGTTACGACAACGCGAACAACGGCCACTGTGCAGGTTGAACAAACAGTACCAGTTAGCGATTTAGTCCACTCTGCTCGAATTACTGACGAAGGTCATGTATTCCCAGTATTGAGAGCTGAGAGCTTTAGTGTTTATATCTCATTTGATGACCTTCAAGGTTATTTAACTGCTTGTGAACTTTGCGGAATAGAACCTGACTCGGAAGTGTATGAAAACGCAAGAGCAGCAGAAGCGGAATCGTAGGGGGAAAGTGATGCTTAAGCGATTTTTAGCAAACTGGTTGCTGACAACTACCGAAAAAACAGTGTTTGATGGTGTTGTTGGTGTGCTCGAATTACATATTAATCAGTACAACCTCAGGTCAAAATCTCCCGCCGAAAAAATGAAAGTCCCTCAGTTTGTTTATGACGAATACCTTGCTGAATCACATCGTAAAGGTGTTAATCAAACTAAAACATTTGCAGGCGTACAGATTAGCGTATCTGAAAGCAACCGTTTCGAATTAAGCTAAGGAAAAAGGAAGCACTAGTGACGCATACTCACTTGCTTCCTTCTTTTTCTATTCATTTTTACGTTTAAAAATGCAATTTCTCAGGTGTTTTCCCCGTATTTTTTCTAACTCCGTCGTTATATATGCATATTACATGGCTATTTGATTAGATTTACTAGTTTGTTGAAGGCTTTATTCCGGTCTGCCTCATTTGCAAATTCGTATAGTTCTGCCTGTTGCTCCCCTCTCTTAATAGCAAGGCCGAACATTTTGTAGTCAGCACCAAGTCGAGCAAATTCGCGATCGGTTTTCTCAATAGAGATATTCAGTTCTTCTCGCAACGTATTTGTATTTATAGCTGGCGCATCGGCTAAAAATGACTTTATTGAATACTGGATCTCTTCATTACAATGGTAACTAGCAAGAGCTCTAATTGCTGAGTCATCGATGAACCCAAGCTTACTGTTTGCCCCAAATTGATTTTTACTCGCTAAAGAACAAAAGGGTGCTCTTTTGCTCTCAATTTCTTTTCCACATTGCTTCAATTCATGATTTGTATCGAACCGATACATCGCTTCTAGGATGCCAAAAGGACTTTGATAGGTGTCGGCAAAAGGTGCCGAGTAAGCTTGTTTTACAATCACAGAGCAATTTAAAGTTTCACCTGCCCTCGCGCTCTTTAAGACCTCAGTAAAATCAGCAAATACTTTTGGGGTTACACTTGGCAGAGGAGGCTCTTTAACCTCTGAAGAGTTTGCGAACACGCATGTTGTTGGGATTATTGCGCTTAGAAACGCACAAATGATGGTTTTCTTTGTCATTACTATTCCTTGTTTTAGTGTGAAGAGTTAGGTGTACCCTTAAAAAAATAGTTGGTAAACTTTTGGCTTTAACTGGTAAATATAAGGAAGAATGTTTACCAGTGTCTATTATATTGATTTTATTTCAATAACTTAGATTGGTAAGTGGTGGTAAGTCTGTTATAGCTGGTGTTCTGGTCCCGCCGCTTGAATAGAACTACCGCAGTGAACATAACGGAGATTCCCAAGGTTTCCTTGTGCATCTTTAATAAGTCCTTCAGCAAGACTATTTAATGTCTCTTTATCGGGTACCTGACAGTCAAGCTTATCGGCAGCTAGTGCAATAGAATGCTGTAGTATGGAGTTAAGCTGATGAATTGTAGATGGGGATGAATCCCAACCAGGTTCAAGTTCAAAATCGACATCGTAAAATGGGTCTTCCCAAAATTGCCATTGACCATCATTCATGTCCATGATGCCGGAGCTCACAAAAATGGCGGTGATTGACCGCATGTAACCGCACATTATGGCAGGCATTCTCCCATTTTCTGTTCTGTTAAAAAGCACAAATCTTTGAGTCATTGTCTTATGTTTCCGATGTTTGTTGTTAGATTTATATTGAGGTCAATCCCGACTTTTTTGCGGTACTTTCTTGTCTCCACCAGCTCTGTAATCATTAGATAAAGCTACTGTTTCCATGCTTACACGATATAAACCTGTGGGCAATGAGCTGGACGGCATCAATACACCAATCGTCGCAGTTGTTTTGAGGGGGCGACTGGTAAGAACGCGAATAACATGTATGGCAGACTTAATGCGAGCTCTCGCAACTTCATTTGAGCGGTATTTCCAATATAAGCTGATGGACTTAAGCATTGAGATATTAGCGTTTTCTTTATTCCCATAGTGGTGCCTAAGTACCGTTTTAGGGTTAAAGACTTTGAGTAATGGCATGGTTTCCTCTCTTGGTAGTGTTCTGGTGGTTTATTAGGATGCCGGTAGCGCTTTTGTTCGAGCTAATTGGTCGTTTAAAAGACTAGTTATTGATTCGCTAAAAATGACATGTACGGTTTTCTTCTGATAAAAGCGAAACTCTATTCCGTGGGTTTTGATGGACCTGATCGCACAGTAATCTAAATCGACACTTTCTATCTGGTCGGAAAGTTCATCCCAGATGCCGTTCCTAGAGATGCCCTTTTCGTCAAATGTAAGTTTGTTAGCGAGCACCCAGTGCCAAATGACTGTAATTAGTGATTCCAACCCTTCGTGACGCTGTAACTTAAAGCGGGAGCCATACTCGAAAAAAGCACCGTTGATGATGATTTTTTTTGCAAACTTCCTCTTGTTGTTTGATGCATACATACCAGACAAGGAGGTAAAAGTATCAATAAGAGATTGCATCAAGACGGTATCTCGATTTTCATAAATACCTCCCAGAGTGGACTCTATGACATCAAGGCAAAACGGAGCCGGTGATAGATTACAGTCGTCCTTGAAGGATTTTTGCTGCTTGTTTGACATGAGTTTAAAGATGCCTAAACGGTTGAAGAGAGTAATCCAAAGTCGACCGTCTACGGTCTTTCTTAGAATGTCTCTTATCTCTGACTCTGATTTGTGTTGGATTGATGCCTCTTTAGGCCGAACGCGATATTTAGTGTCTTCCCCAAGCTCTTTAGATATTAAGTGAAATGTTATGTCGAACGGATCGAGGTATCCGCTGTTGTCTTGAGGTATTAGATCATCTATTGATGAGCATACTCTTAATGCTTCTTGGTGGAATAAAATAGATTTGAGATTAGCTTCTATGAACTGATTTCTAAACAGAACTAGTTTGTCGATGACTTTTTGTTTTACTAATTGAGACATAAGATAGTTTCAAAGGATTTGACTTCCAATGAAGCTAACATGGGATAGAAGAGACGCAACTCAGAGTTGCGTCCTTCCAATATAGCGTGGAACCTTTCTGTTGGAGAGAAAGAAATACTAAGGAGTATTAAATCCATCCTCGCTCAGCAAAGGATGTCGAACCTTCAGTGCCAACAACGATGTGATCAAGAACGCGAATGTCTACTAAACTTAAAGCGTCTATTAAACGTCGAGTGATTCTTCGATCGGCTTGGCTGGGTTCTGGGTCTCCCGATGGGTGATTGTGAACTGCGACTAAACTTGCTGCGTTGTGTTTTAGCGCTGTTTTTACCACTTCTCTAGGGTAAACTGAAGAAGCGTTAATAGTGCCTACAAACATCTCTTCCGATGTGATAACCCTATGTTGGTTGTCTAAGAAAACGACAACAAATACCTCTCGTTCATAACCTTGGTATAGGTTTTGTAGGTATTCGCGAGATTCCGATGGTGAAGTTAAGAGTTGCCCCTTACTAAACTTGTTTCTTGAAATCTCGTTAGCCATTTCGACAATTTGTTCATCAGATAACTCACCAGTTACGATGTACTTACCTGTTGTCTCGTTTAATTCAAAAGACATACTTTTTTCCCCTGTAATTAATTAATTTGTGCATAAAGCGCATCCATATTAATACACAGGAGATCTCCGAATCAAATGGTTTGTGTGGTTAATGACCGCTGAAATGTTGTCAGCTAGAAGTGGTACAGTATTTGGTTTGGATTCTCTTGTATTGAATTTTCTCATCGTTAGATAGGATTACATTGTATTTGCTAACGATCCTTTTGAACCTGACTATGTACTGGCATTGATTCTTTGGCGGGAGCCAGTCCCCAATGCCTTTAGCTCCCTTTTGGCGGTTAAGAGATGCTTCTACAGCGATCAGGTTGCTTTGGTCGTTAGCAAATGATTCTCGCTGCTCTTTGGTCCATTTGTCTGCGCCATGCTTCCATGCGAACTTTAACGGTACCACATGGTCTATGTCGATTTTGGATGCATCGTAGATTGTGTTTCCGGTGAATAGTGATGTCCATCTTCCAGATATGACTCGACAATTCTTTTTATCGTTGAAGTGTACCTGTCCTACCGATTGGCTGATTAACGCTTCTGCCCTGCTGTCTTGACAGTCATTATCACGATCGGCCCAACCGCGCCCGAACTTGTCTCGAGAGTATTCGTTTGAAGAGGCAGTTGTTTTTGCTGTGGCAGTGCTTTTGGGAAGACGTCCACCACTACTGAGGCAGTCTTCAATCGTATCAAAAGCTGTAAAGTTCTTTGTTCGGTTATAGCTAGTAGAGCTTTCGTCGTGGCAGATGCCGCTCGTGCTTAGCTTTATTAATGTTGTTGCTGCTAATGCGTTAGTGGATAGGATTGCAATTGATAGGGGTATGGTTAATGGCACGACATTCATCGGATAAGTTCCTTGTTAGGTGCTGGTGGATCTATTGCTTAGAGTTTGCTTTGAGGAATTCATTGTCGACCTCTTCGCCTTTGATCGCGCAACCAAGGCTGTGGAAGAACCCTGCCATGTCCCCATTTTTTTTAACGTTAGCATCGCTCATTACTTCGAACTCGTTGGGTCTAATCTCAATAGTATGTTGGACATCTTTCGTTTTTAAATTCATGATTTTTCCTGTCGTTCAGTAATGATTGCCATGTTTTCATCAACCAGCTCTTTTGCTATGGAAATTTGTTGGCCTAGTTTGATGTACAGGACTTCCGCTGCTTCAAAAGAGAGTTCCAGTTTATGTGTATGTAAATTCCGAAGCTCTGATTCGGTGTGAGTAATAAGCTTGTCACTTACAATCACAAGCTCGACACCTTGGATATGCTCCACAGCATGTGTTTTCGTGTTCAACTTTACTTCCACGTCCTCTATAAATGCCATCGCTCAAATACCCCTTTTGTTATCGGTTAATTAAAGACACAGAGAACTTTGCTGCATCCGATTCAGAAAAGCCACCGAGTTGGTAGGGGCCACTTTTACACGCGCCGCAATACCAACCATTTTTAGTTCTGAACGCTTGGGATGATGGGATGTGGCTAAAGAGTTTATGATGCATTTCTTTTGCTTCGCATTTAGGGCAAGGTGGCGGGTCCCAATTCGGTATTTCCATTTGCATCTCCATAAATTAAGCTTTGTATTTGCTCATGTGCAGGAGCAATATAATAGAAAGTATATTGACTTAGCATATCATTTATATTGCTTTAGGCTAGCTCAATAAGTAGTGGTGAATTTCCTTGGCTACTCTTTTCTTTTCAAACTCAGGCAGTAGAACTAACGTGTTTTTTATCGTCGCTAAAGACATAACCTCGGTTGCAAGCTGGAATTTTGCATAAGCCAAGTCATTGTCTTTGTTTTCTACATAATTGCAGGGATGAGGACCTTCAACCTTTTGCTTCCAGTTTGGTAAGGTCTGCCACTTGGAATGGAGTAATGCAGAAATTACCTCTTCTGAATATGGAGGGATGTCTACACCAGGGTAAAGCATGTCTAGGTTCCATTTTTGTGGCTCTCCCTTTCGTTTGGCTTGCTTGATTTGGTTGTATGGCAGGGAGTTGATTAAGCAATCTTTGCTTAGTTCCTCACGTATTACAAAGGAGATCCTAAATCGTTGAGTAAGCAGCCCAAATTTCTCTATAGCACCAATAGCGCTCCTTAGGCACACAGCTTGATCTCTAGGTGAAAGTTGGGTGTTTATCTCGAGAAGGCCTAAATCTTCAAATGATCGAGGACATAAACTGACACGCTTTCGAATGAGGTCATAATAATGCCTTTTCTCATCCACGAGCGCCCTACGTCGTGCATTATGTTGACCGATGACGAAGACACCTTCTTGCTCAACGTGAGAAGTTAATGCTACCTGCTCAGCCACGACCCCAGTCCAGTAGTTGTAATTTTTAGTTGTCATGATGCCACGGCCCTATCTCGCTTTATTTTCATTAGTGTTCGTTTGAACCAGTTTTCATTTTTAGATGGTTGGTTTATGTTGGTGACGGTCAGTTGCTCCTGACTCTCTTTGGTCGCTTTGGCTAACTTGTAACGCTGTCGTCCGTTTGCGACTTTTTTAAGCTCGGCGTTAACATCGAAGTAAGTCCTTTCACTTTTCAATCCTGCTTTCTGCTCTGTTTCATTGAGGCGTTGCTGAACACTCCCGACTCGTTTAAGTAAACTGAGGTAATTACTTGTTATCGCGAACTCTTCTGTGATGTTTTTTGACACCTCTCCCATCACTTCAGCACTAAACTGGCGCTTTTGAGTTATTTGGATTGCTCGCTTGGCTTTGTACTTACTATCTATCGTTGTCGAGACTTGTTTCATGTCGTCATTAAACGACCGCACATTTTGGTTTAGGTGCATTTCAAGTCGAGTATTTATATTTGTTGGTACCGTAGCTCGAAGACCAGTTTGAAATTTTTTCCACTTACCGGCTTTAGAGCAGTAGATCATTGCTAGAACCCAGAGGACTGAGTTCTCTTTTCGTGACTCTAATACTTTGTCATCTTTATGAACGACCTTTTCGAAGCGAAGGTTTGCTGTGACGACCTTATTGCATTTCAGTAGGCCAATGGCGTCAATGAGCAATAGACACGCCCAGTAATAGTCACGTTCAGAAACAGGTAATCTTCTAGCAAACCTGATCAACGAGTCTTTGCAATGTCTTTTGAGCCACATGTAGGTATCTGATGTCTCTTCAACAATCAGGAAGAGTGACAGTATCATGGCGTCTAACTGTTGATTGTGTTTAGTTGCCAAGTAACGAGTCAGGGATTTCTTGAGAGTTCCTAGGTCACGGTTTTTGGCCGCTTCTTTTGCTAATCTCGTGAAGAGCTTGTCATTCTCCCTATTGATGGCCTGTAAGTTAAGTAATGCCATTACGGCGTCACCATTGTTGTTTTCCGACACAGCCTTTCGAAACCTGTACTCTTGACACTCCTTGATATAGCGATTTTTCTTTAGCAGTAGCTTTATGCATTTTTCGGTGTCATCAACCTTTAAATCAGTAGTCTTAAAGGCGAGCTGATAAAGATGGTAGGCGACCATTCCATCTAGCTCGTCCCGCTCCGCAATAGCCTTGAGGGCATCGCGATATAAGTTGGGATTTCTATTTTCCAACAAATTGAGAAGCATGTGTCGCGACCCTTTGCTTGGGTTGATGGCGCGATAAAAAATTTCTTCATCCAAGCCTACTCTAGCAATGTCGACACGCTTTAATAGGTCGCCAGACTTAGTAGTGAGGTTCTTGAGCAGTTGTTTGCTGATTAGGCTGTTGATGTATACGTCATAATGCAGGCTTTGTGATCGTTCCTTTCCACCATAAAGATCATCTGTTGTATACCCATCTAGAACCATCACCCAATAAAATTCAGGAGAGCGGCGGCTAATTAGGTCCCTAAAGAGTTGATCGATGCGTTCGTGAACATGCTCGTTGTATTCAATTACTACTACACCGTAATCGGACAGTTTGTTTTCAGCCAAAGACCTCTCTAATTGACCAAGCATCATGTAGTTCGGATCATGCCCAATATCAGAAAGGGTGTTGTTCATAAGTGTGCGGCGAGCTCTATCGTTATAGACAGTAACAACATCAAACATGAAGCTCCCCCTTGCAGTGGCTCTTTTGAGGGCAACGGGCGCAATCAGCCGATTTGGAGTGCTTTAGTTTTCTCCCCTGCTTGTATCGAATCACATTCGTTATAGCCTTGCGGTGTTTTCTTAGTAACTTCGCGTTCGACTTTGTAAGGTCTTTGTCCCAAACAACTGTGCCGTCTTTTAGGATCACACCACCTGTCGTGATATTGAACTTGCTACGTGCGGCCACAGCCCCTACTTCTAGTTGGGCAAAGTCCGAGGCCATTGGAAATGAACGGCTCTTAAGTTCAAATATTGCCTTACGTCCATCGCTCAGCTCATATATGAAGTCAGGTTTACTAACTGCGCCACTTCGTCTATCGACGAGTAAATCACTATCTTTACCTGTGTCAGCATAAAGCAGCTTCCCTCTGAAACCGAACTGTGTTTCAGGAAGAGGAAAGAAGCTTCTCCATAGCCTAAGGAGAAATGTTCTAACAATACTTAAGACGACGTATGTGATGTAAAGACCGGCGAAAAGTAAGGTTAGCGACTTAATTAATCCAGTATTGGCAACGTGGTACTCAAATACTTCACCTATAAAATTAACCCACTCAAGCGTGAACGCGATGATTGGGAGGGATGAGTTTACTCCTGCCTCAATAGGAGTTACGGAGGTTATTATTTGCAACGCAACAACCTCCAAATAGCTCTCAGTATGCGTACTAACCAGTTGTCCGGTTTGGCAATCGCATTGCGAGTTATGGTTTCGTGGACATTATTTCCTTTTTTGATTGCATACAGAGTGTGGTCGCTGTATATCCGATTTTTACCAAGCTCGTAAAAGTGGGTGCAGCGTGTTGCCGCCCCCACTTCTGAAGCGCTAAAGAAAACCTTGTTAGACCTTTTAGCTTTATTCATCGACTTTACCAGCAGTGGATTTTTTGGAGGTTGTTAACCGTGTTGTTGGTTTTTGAGTGGTTGACAACTCTTGTTTTGATTCTCCTTGGCTAGCGAACTGCTCTGTCATTACGAGAAAATCAGACCAAATTGTGGAGTGCTCGGCGCTCCACTTCATGGTTGGGTTGCTTGGTATGTTGCTCATCTTAGATTCCTTTCTAATCAAAACCGTCGAAGCGGTCTTCACGTTCGTATTTTTGTTCCATATCGTTCAACATCCGCTGCATGGACGGAGGAACGTACCCTGCCACTTCCCGTAGTAATGGAAAGCGCAGCTTCACAAGGCGGTTCGCATTGAGTAACCCAAACGCTTGCCCTTTAGGAAGTTGAAGTATCATTTCTGGTGAAATAATCGGCTCTACTGCATCTACCTTGACGCTGTAGTTTGACCTAGCGTTAAACCACCCTGCCTCTTCCGAGTTAGATTTGCCTTGTGACTCGTCTTCGTCATCACTGACTATTTGTGCCCCTTCCGAAGAGGTTGCAGTAGTCACGTCAATTCCTAGCAACTCTGATTTCGCAATTGCTTGTGTCAGGTATTCAGCCGTATCTAAGGTCTTTACACGTAACATGAAGGTTGAGTTGAAGTTACCTAAGATAACGCCTGCTGCTTCCTCTGAACCAACAGCATCCTTGATATCTGAAATGGTCTGGCTGTAACAGGTCAAACGAGTACCACTACCTGCTGAACGGTTAAGAAGACTAATGAATGGCTCACCACCACCACCACCCTTAGCTACGGCGTGAAACTCATCGATGTGAATCCATATTGGTTTGATGTTTGTTCTATCAAAGTCCTGCATCCCCTTATCTATACCGTGCTTATAGTATTCGCCAGAGTTTGAGAGGAGGTCTTGGAAAACCATTGATGAAGTCGCTGTAGCGATTTCATTATCTGACATTGCATCAAACAACATGGCTACGACAGCATCTTGTTGGATTATCTGTTGCCAGGTGATTATTGGTCGTT
Organism: Vibrio sp. SCSIO 43155; assembly: GCF_023716605.1. Lineage (NCBI taxonomy): Bacteria > Pseudomonadati > Pseudomonadota > Gammaproteobacteria > Vibrionales > Vibrionaceae > Vibrio > Vibrio sp. SCSIO 43155. The sequence goes on from NZ_CP071854.1 coordinate 88,677, forward strand.
CATCTAAAACGTCGTTGTAATTTGGAGAAAGAAGTTCAGCAATATCGCCGGATGTAAGTTTTGTCAGTAGAGGCAACAAGCTAGCAGTGATCTTGTTGTAGTAATTCATCTCATTTTTCATGGCCGAACGCATACCTTCCATCGTGACATCCAGTTTCTCTGGATTTTCGAGGAAGTATTGGTCGAGCAAAATGCTGCGAGCGACCATTTCTTTTGAGCGACCTTTGAAGTGTGGAGGAATTGACATTCTCACTTCAATTTCTTTCCCATCAACACCTATGCGCGGCGGTGGGTTCTTGATGGCATCAACATGCTCTCGCCAGTCGTCAATGTTTCTGTCGAGGTACCACTCTGAATACTTCATGTAGATGATTTCAAGGTCTTCAATATAGCGTTTGAGCAATAGGAATGTTGGCTTCTCGCCAATAGCCATCATGGCGTTAGTAACAATCAACAGAAATCGCCATGCGAAGTCCTTGAACACGCCAGAATCACCACTACCTGCCATTTGGCTAGACAAGCGTGAGGCTACCGATGTATTACGACTAAATGTCGCCACTGCATTGTAACGAGCAGATATTTCTGGAAAGCCTAGTGCGAAGACGTAAAATTGGTTCTCGCGACCATTACGCTTACATTCTGCCCACATTCGAGCTAACAGCTCTGCATCACCTTTCGGGTCAACTAGTACAACCGGACTTCCACCTCTAGCTATATCTTGGGAAATGAAAAATTCTAAGAAGCGGCTTTTACCCGTTCGGCTTGCACCAAACACCATTGCGTGACCGTTGCGTTCATCTAAAGATATGTATTGATCTTCTTCATCTTCATAACCGCAGGCGTGAATGCGGGTGTCCCCACCAACAGGAGGATGTGGTGCTAAATGATTTTTTATCGCGAGCTTGTTTAACAATTTCGCGGTTGATGATGCAGCAAACTTTTCAAGATGAGGCTGAACTGCTACGGGAGAGTACAATTGCATGAGGTCAATGACCGTGTGTTCTCTCTTGCTAGTATATCGAGCCTTTCTCGCTTCCCATCTATACGGCGGAAGGTTTTTTCTTTCTTCATTGGCTACTTTGTTTTCAAGTCGCCTTGCCTTATGAAAAGCTTCTGGCAGGGCGTAATATTCCTTGTATTGTTCTTTGTTTGCGTCCCACATGCGCTGAGCGTGTTTAGACGTCCAAACAAAGCCTTTACCAATCCACGTCTCTTTACTGTTGTGTGGGATATCAGCCATTGTCAGAAAAAACGGTTCAATATCATTCAGTGACTTTTGGTATTTACGAACTTTGTCACCTTGTTGAATTCGGATGTAGCACCATACGGATAAGCCAACGGAATATGCTATCGAAATGCCTTTTGGTAATCCGAGTAGTGGACCTAGCGTCATAGACGAAGCAATCAAAGGAATTAACGCCACCGCTTCAGTGTATTCATAGATTGGTCGTAATCGACCTTCTAGTTGTCTTTTAGTACCCATACCAACTCTCTATTGAAAGATCCCATTTCTAGTCATCAAAACCGGATAGAAGTCGACACCAATTTCCGCCATTGCACCCTCTGCATTGATAGGTAGTATTTGTAGTTCTGGATACTCCCTTCGGAGTGCATCGTAGTCCGTCATCGAGTCGACCTGTGTAAGAAGAACAATTGAGCCATTGCGTTTTACTTCTTCACGATTGAGTCGCAACCATTCCAGTGAGTAGTTGTCCATTCCAATTACTGCTAGAGGCATGTTGAGCGCATTCTCATAGCCTTCGTTAACTTCTAAGTAATCCGCCGGCATCACTCTTGGTTTGATTTTTTCAGGCGATACAGGAAAGATCATTTGCTCGTAGAGGTTGTAGATTTCTTTTTTTGTTACCTGACCATTGAGCATCCGATTGCTCATCTCACGTTCAAGCAACTGCTCCTTGCTTGCTTTGATAGGTGGGTAGTTCTCTGGGTCAATTAATGATGAAATGCTGGTGGTATTTTCATTGTTATCAACCAGAACTTTTGTAGTGGCTTTTCCCGCGATTTGTTTAATGCCCGAGTAAATTACACTTCTAACTATCGTCTGATTCATTTCAAGCATTGTTTTCTTGTCCATGTACGTATCAGGTAGGTACTCCAATACCTTTTCCGACAAAGTTAGGTCCACATCCAACCCTTTGTATTTTTCTTCAAGCTCTTGCTTTTGTTTCTTGGCTAAGTGGTCTTGGTAGGATTTGTACTCTGGGTTAATGATGTTCGAGCTCGCACTGTCTTCATACGCAGCGTGAGCATTTGTCATTGAGTTGAGGACCAACAACCCCAAGACCAAAACCTTGAGCTTCATTAGTCACCTCCAAAATGAAAAACTTTAGTGGAGTGATCGTTCTGTTGGACTAAGAACGGCGTCTTTTGACCAGCTACGCGAGCGTCAAAAAGCGCTTCGTCTGTTGAAAAGACAAAGCGATTTGGGTCGACGTTATTACTGATACCTAAATGGTCTCGTAGGGTTTGCTCAGATAGGTTATTGGCTCCCTTAATGTAGACATCCATCTTAACTTTGATTGGTGATTTCGATGTCTGTTCGCGCACCCATTGAATACACTCTGACTGGCAAGTGTTCAGATCTACGTAGAGACTTCTTAGTTCTAGCTTACCCTTTGGAAGAAGCTTACTTACGCTCCCTGTTTGTCTTGGGTCTTTGCGTTCATTAGTGTATGCATAACCCTCTCGAGATAGCATGACCTTTATGTACTCATTGCCAGCACCTTGAAATTGAACTTCCCTAAGTCTTCGGTCTTGTTCAAGTTCATTCATTATCTTGGCGTAACGCATTCTTTCTTTATGAGTCTTAGCTAAATTTCCAAGTACAATTGGAGGATCTAACTCTGGTGTCCATGTGCCCCTTGGCATGTACTCCATGACGTATTTATATTTCGCATAGTCGGAGTTTGATAGGTTCCAATTTTTTGCGCGAACCTTGTCTTTTTTAGTCAACTCGATATCTATGTCATCAACCTTGTAAGCTTCTTGATTGGTTTCATTAGTCGTGATTTCTACAATCATTGGCGGCAAGTAAACCGCATGAGCAGTTGATGTGGTCAAAGCCGCAAGAGCTATTGGAAGAATTGCTTTATTCATGGATGCTCCCTTTTCTAATTAGGCTTTACCATTGTGTAAACTTTGAGGCCGTCAAGGCTTGTTAGTGTTATCGAGGTTCCATCAATTTCGGTAACAGAAACTTGGCCTAAACGCTGCCCTTTAGTTATTTGAAATGTTGAACCAGCATTGTCCGTAAGGACAGCAATGTGTTGAGTTGACCAGGGAAATATGTTGACAATGGTGAGCCCACTATAGGAACTGATTTCTTGTCGAATAACTTGTGGTTTTTCTGGTGCTTCAATGACACGTTTTTGGATGACTGGTTTGGTTGTTTTTTGTGTTACGGTTTTTGATGAAGTGGAATCACTAGTGGGTTGTGATTTAAGCTTTTTAATCTGCTTATTTGTCGATGACATTTGTCGCTCAAAACTCTTAATGGTTCCTAATTGCTCATCCACACGATCATTGACCTTTCCAATACGTCCAAGTAATCGACTTTCTGTTTGACCGAGTAATGAAGTTAGTTCGTGTTGCATTGTGGTTTGAGAGCTCTCGAACTTATCAATTCGGGTATTGAGATCATTACCAAGTAGCGCTAAGTCGGAGGAGTTTTTGCTGATTAAGTCTCGGTATTCGATTGAGTCTTTTGAAAGTTGGTTTAACTTTTCGATGATGTCGTTGTTTGTGAATAGCTTCTCTAGATCGTTAATTCGAAGTGCGGCCTCACTGATTCTTTTGTTTTGTTGGTTGTCTAACTCAGAGATAACTACTTCTGGTTCGGCAGAATTTGTTAAACGAATGATGTAGTCATTGATGATGCCGGTTTCGTAACCTAGCCATACAACTCCGCCAAGCGCACCAAGAACAAGAGTAGAGATGATCGTTTTTTTGATAACTCCACCTTTTTTTCTTTTGATTGGTTTTTCTTCCGATAGCTGTTCAGTCATTGGTGATGTTGCTTCGAGTTCTGTTTGCTCTTGAGTGTTTACTGCCTCATTGGAGAACTGGCCCTTTGATTGAGTTTGGGGCTCATGTTCTTGTTCAGGGTTAGGTTGATGTTCCTTCTTTTGATCAATTGGGCACACATTATTTGTTGGTGGCATTTCAAAATTTTTGTCGCTCATTGCCTGTTCCATTTCTTGTCTCTTACGAAGTTGGGTTTATTGATAGTTCGCGCTTAACGTGATCAACAGTTACGTTGAATCCGGTACCAACAAGTACGTCGACGATTTGTATAACTGATGATTGTTTGAAGTCGCGATGAACTAGAGGAATCTCTAGCGTATAAAGGTGTAAGGTCTCTTCGTTAGTCGAAGAAAGATCTTCAAGCTGATAGCCAGAATTTTGGAGGACATAATTGATTGCTTGCCCAACGTTTTTGATCGTCGTAGGTATTTGGATCGAAGTGATCGTTTGGAGTGGGTATTTTTGTTCGTAGTTGGTGTCAATAACAATTGCTGTGTAACCGTTGTTTTGAGATTGATAAACTTGTTCGTTGTTATCAAAAGTCTCAGCGTTAAGTGATCCACTCAATAACACCGCAACAAACGAACTAATAAATTGCTTACTGTTCATTGTGAAAAGGTTTCTCCGTAAAAGATATTTGTAGTCGACTAGCGCACCACAAATTTAAAAGCCCAAAAACGACAAAACCCGCAACCTTCCTAAGAAGATTGCGGGTTTCGTTTGTCACGCGAAAGCTTTTAATTTCGCGATGTCTTCGAAAATAGAACTTGCCACCATTGGAACATTAAATAATGAATCCAGAGTGGTTCGTTGCTCTTCGCCTAGTGCACTTTATTTCGCTCATCCCTACTGTTCAAAACGAAAAACACGACTTACACACTCGCGTTAAAATATGCATATAGCATCTTGAACGATTTTTAGAGGGCATCACCCTACCCGTCTATTCTACCTAATGTGGCAGAGATTTAAAAGATGGATATATCTTATCGCTATATAACCCAATATATCTTATATAGCCCCGTCACCTATGGCTTCACACACATTTTGTGGCGTTTAGTTTTTATAGAAAACCTCGATTATTTCATGAATCATGCGACCAAATTTATCGGTTCGTTTCATGATATATGAAATCATGGAACCATATTTTCATGTTTCATGTAACCAACATCATGATTCATGAAACCTTCAGGGTTAAAAAGGTTTAAATCAAATCATCGAGCCTCATAATTTCATAAATTATGAGACCAAATTTGAGGGAATGTTGCACGATTCATGAAATCGTGAAACAAAAAGTGGGGCTTATGGAGGGAAGTTTTATAATTTCATAAATCATAAAACCTATTGAGTATTTCAAATAAGTTTTGCTAGTGATTTGGTATGCAGGGAAATCAATAAATAATGCAGTACGCTGGGTGGTATAATTGTGAGGGTAAAAAAAAGCATCGTGTATTAAGATGCTTTTTTGTCGTGGCAAAAAGAATTTCTACGCAGTCTTTTTGTTGTTTGTTTCTTCTGGTTTCGCACCAGTAAGATGCTGTGCGAGAGTTTCAAGGTGTGGTCGAATTTCTTCCATTGAAGAGTGCTTACGACCCGCAATTGGTGGCGCGAATGAGCTGCGGTTCGACATCAATAAAACATCTGGGCGCAGAATTAAGGATGACTTTTCTGTAGCAAATTCTGTTAGAACACGAACCCCTTGTGCCGTTTGTAAAGCCAAATCTTTTCGCGTAACAGGTAGGTTACGGTAACGACTAGCTAGAGTAACAATATGTCTGAATTTTCGAATAGCACCTGTTTGATAAGTTCTTGCTTCACGCTCGTTAATTACTGCCTGAGACTTTGCTATGTTTACAACTCGATGTAGGTTGTCAATCGACTTGGTTATCCACAAAAGGTGCATTGTTAGTTGGTTGCGAAAACGAGGGCTAATCGTTGTAAGAAAATCCGATTTTTTGATGTTTAAAGACGCCTGGTTTGAGCGAAACTTTGTTGCCATTCGTTGCTCAATACCATCTGTCTGTGCGTGAATATTTTCCAATAACTCGTTTGATTGATCTTCGATTTCTCTCAGTAAAGAGTCGGCGAATGGATTATCTGCTTTAGCATTATCAAGTATTGTAAATAACTTAAAGTCGAAGCCTTCTAGTCCAGTGACGTGAATTGGTTTACGACCGTCGTTTTTTTCAATTTTTCGGTTAATTAGTAGCTCCGCCGCTTCTTTCGTGTAGTAGCCGACAGTTACTTCAGGTTTCGTTTTGGATGTGCGAGGTTTTAGGTCTCTTAGTGCATCAAGGCCATACTGATCTGTTTCACCACGGTTCTCTACTTCTTGTGAAGCTTCATCATCATCTTGATTCTCTGTAACTGTAATTGGAGCTGGTTTTCGAGCAGAATCGGCTAGAGCTTTTTTCACTCTTTCTTGTTCTGATTTCGTAACTTCCGGTACGTTGTCTTGAGTCTTTTCATCTACTTGATTGTTTTGAATCAAGCTAGCTAGATCGTCATTCATTGTCATGTGAATTTCCTTAAAGGGTTATAAGTAATGTCCAACATGCTCTGTTGAGATAGAACATATTTGGTCCAAAACTTTCGGTTCAGTAGATTGAAGGGAAATGTACTTCACTCTATGTTCTGAGGTTTCTTGGTTTTGAATGTCCAATAGGGTTGCTACAAGAGCACGGTGCTCATTTAGGTAAGAGCGATTGAGGAAACTTAATTGTTCTTCATTCTGCTTGTCTGTTCCTTGGCGTCCTGCGATCCGTTGGTAGTGGTCTTTAAAGTGATCATAAATTTCTTCCTCTAGTAACGCTCTAGCAAGATTCCGAATGGACATTTTGCTGAGTTGACTTAAAGCGATAAATGAAGCAATTGATGAGCACAAAGAAGCGACTTCACAATGCTTGGTAAGAGACGTTGCTTTAATTCCAGTGTCACCTGTTTCTAGTCCCAGCATGTTTGTAATTTTGGAGACCTTTCGCAACTTGTAATCAATGTCTGAAACAGTTGTATTAATACCTGATAATCGAAGCCATTTTGCAGCATCTCGATTGCTTCTACTAAACAGCCTGTGCAGTTCTATTACTTGTCTGAAAGTGACGGATTTAGGTGCAACTTCGACAATTAACTGAATTGATTTTTTGTAACGAGAACGTGTGCCTTTGGTGATGTCAGCGCGGAGCCACGGCTCGATGCTGCCCTCCGAAATACACTTAGCAATAATGTTGTGAATCTTGTCTGCTAATGGAGTCATTTGTTTATAGTTGCCTGTTAATTATCGTTGTCTACATGTATTATCACAGATTGCTGATAACTTCAGAAATGGCGTTATCATTTAAACCAAGTTCTTTAAGACGCTGAACTGTTTCTGAAATAATTTCGTTGACTTGTAGCTCTTTCATTTCTTGGTCATCAAAAAACTTATCAGCTTCTTTCGTAGCTTCATTGAGTGCAATTTTTATTTTTTCAAAAGTTGCACGGTCCATTTTTTTGAAGATACCTAATAGGGAGCGTTTGCTCTTTAATGCAGAGATTAGTTTGTCTTTTTCTTGCTTTCTTTGACCTTTGGCCGGTGAAGAACGAGTATGTGATTGTTGCTGTAAGTCGCCTTCAGCAGCGTTATTTTTTTCCATAATATAGTAGGTCCTATTATGAGTGGTGGATTCATAGATAAGATAATAAGACGAAACCGACCTAAAGTCGATCAACAACCTGTGTCATCACATATTGTAGATTTTAAAGGGTCTATGTCGTCACACTTGAGTGAGGGGAATATCTTCTTAGATGGAGCCACCATCTTGGAGAGACCAGAGTTGAAAACATTGGTTATAAAAATACGGGAAACGGTAGAAGTCTCTCCTGAGTATTTTGATAGTCATTACCTTCCGGTCTTAGAATCGTGCGCCTCATATTGCCAAAATGCACACGCCTCAGCAGGCTATCACCACGCCTTTCCTTACGGTCTAATTACACATCTTTTAGAAGCTAGTTTGTATGCTTTACGGAAGAGTAGAGCTAACTTATACAACCCAACTAATAGCGAAGGTAAGGTGGACGATCTTAAACATGTTTATGCTTACGTGGTTTTTGTTGCGGCTATGCTTCACGATATTGGAAAAATCATTACTGATGTTAGATTTTCTATTAAAAGTAATGATGGTCGCTTTGTACCGTGGAGTCCTTTATCTTCCCTACCCCCACCCGAATCTGCAAAAATTGAATATCGAATTGACAGGAAAGTTCGTAAGAGTAATCAACAAAACTTGTACTTGAACAATTCGCATCAATTAGCATCGCCTGCGTTAATCACGAACATTGTTCCTAAGTCCTCTCTTCAATGGATCGCATCGTTTCACCCAAAGGTAGAGCTTGATTTCTTACATGCTGTTTCGGGCGATTATGGTAATGCCAATGTTATAGGCGTTAGTGTGCGCGAGGGTGATCAAATTAGCACGTCTAAAGGCAAATCGAATGTGCAAGAGATATCAAATCCATCAGACAAAAATGTAAAGCTCCGAGATGTTTTAATTCAAACTTTCATGAACCCTCAAACAAACGGTTTGATTATAAAAGAGAATGGGTTCAGAAATTATGCACGAGTAGAAGACCGTATTTTTGTAGCTGGTGATGCTTTGAAAGTAGCGATCCAGAATTTGTGTAAAGGGGCTGGCATTTCACTACCAGACCACACGTCCACATTTGAAGGTATGATCACTGATTTCTTGACTATACCGGCTCCCTCTGGGGATACGATGTGGTGGGTACAATTTGCAAAAAAAGGTGAGCCGAGAGATAAATCAAAGCGTGAGATCAAGTGCTTCGTTTTTGATGCAAAAGTTTTTAATCCAGACCATTCGATTCCAAATGAAAGTATAGAGATTCACCTTGGTGATGGAAGTTTAAGTGAAGAAGATTTAGCAGCTCGTAAGAAGCTTGAAACAGAGGAGTTGTTATCATCAAGTGGCGTTTCTGTGTCCCCTACCGTAATGATGGAAGAGGAAGATGATTCTGAATCCTCAAGCGCGATTTCAAAAGGTGAAAGCCCGAAAAAACAACTCAAGGAGAACGAGAATAAAAAGGTGATTGTTGAATCCGTAGATTCAAAAGCTAAAGAGCAGGATTCAAAAAAACCGAAACCAAAGTCCAAAGACAAGCCGCAGGTTAATAAGGATAGTTTGCGAGGATTTTTGAGTAGTGTCGAGGTTGTAGAAGATGTAAAGCAAAACTCGAATGCTGATGAATCTAAACCAAAACATTCTGATTCTAAAAAGGTAGAAGTCGCGACGTCCGGCCAAGAAGGGGAAATCAAGAAAGGAACTGGTGATGTAATTCCACCAGCCCAAAAGGTAAAGCGACGTAAAGGCAGAAAATCCACTTTCTCTGATATTGACGAGTTAGGTCCGAATACCTCTACTGTTCAACACGAAAAACGAAAAGCTGAGGAAGTAACACAGGAAGATGTAGTTGATACTGTCACCCATACATCTAATGAGGTTCTACCAGAGGTAATTGTCGAAGATGTTATGCCTGAAGAGTTGGATTATACCGACTACGTTTTGATGTCGGCGAACGACTTACTGTTGATGCCAAATACCCCTCCTACCGTTTCGGAGAATGAACCTGGTACCTATGAAGGTCTCGGAGATACTTCGTTCTCTTCTTTGGCCCCAAGCCTGCATATGAAGGTAATAAATGCGCCACGTTGGATAGAGTCTCAAAATAAGCCTTCAATAGCGTCCATCAACGAAATGCGAGAGTTATTCCGTTTCCTTCAACAATCATTAGACGCAGGGTCAATCAGGTTTAACAACAAAACAAGTTGGCTTCATAAAGTTGAAGGTGGGATCTTTATAACAACTCCTCGAGCATTCAATAGCCCAAGCCCATTGAGTGTTAATAAAAAGTTTGAGCACATAATAAAGAACTCCAACTTTTTGGGGAGATTCATGATGGATTCGAAATCAGCAGATCATAATGTTGTTCGAGCGGGGTTGTACAAGAGAGATAGGAAGAAAGATACGTATAGGTTTGTTGACTATCTTTGGGGGTTCTATTTACTCACAGACAGTCACTTCAGGCTTCATCATAATGGTAAACCCCTCAAGTCTTCTATGTATTGTAAGGTAGATGAAGATTCGGTTAAGGGGCTGACCCACGCATCAACGCAATAATCAGATGAGGTGGTAAAGGGGTTCCCCTTTACCACTCATTTTTGCTTTTATCGATGAAGGATTGAATGTAGTTCGCCATTCCGGTTGCACCCTGTTTCGCAAAGTGGTTGCGCCAATCGCCAAAAAAATTCGGGTAAATTGGAATTAAGGGTTCATCACGATTTTTGCGCACGTAATTCTCAATCATTGATTTTACTGAGTTGCAAGTGACGGGTACTTCGTCACTAAACTTTTCAACTACGTCAAACGCTTTGCTCATACTGATCTTTCGATAAGAAATGTTTAAAGAATCGGCATAGCTATTTCTGTTGTTACTATTAAATGCATCAAATAGAAATGCATGTTTCCAAGTGTTAGTTCTTATCCAATCTGAGGAGTCGGTCGAATTGCCACGATAAATTTGGTAGCAGAGTAAATCATCTGTTATCAAGAGCAATGGACGGTAGCCATGTTCGAATGTATCAGCGATAAGGCATTCTACAAACTTTGAATCGATATAATTGGATTGGTTAACTAGCTCTGGGAGTTTAACGTTAAACTCGTTCATATTTATCCCCTGTAATCATTTGAAGTTGCTATAAAGCTGTATAGATTCTACTCAGAATCTATCAACTTATAAAGCTTTATCGTATGTTTTGTATTGGCTTACTCTCTTGTGGTCTTGGGATAGCTCTAAGCGTGTTCATTATGGAGTTTGTATCAACGTTGTACCTTTCGGCCAAGGGCTTGGTACATAGTTGAAGTAAATGGAATTGGTCATGATGTTTAACAACTATCGAGTGTTTGTCTTCATCACCTATCGTTAAAAGAAAGGAATTATCCTTATTTCTTAATGCATCCAGTGATTTCTGATTATGGAAATGAAATGCAACTTTATTGGTTATCCCTAGTAGGAAAGTCACAAACTGTACTAGTTCTGTTTCAGGCTGCAAGGTGAATTGAATTTTATTCCGCCAATTGGCACGATGTGATTTGTCATCAAGTTTCTTTGCTGCTTCTATGTATATAGTGTTATTGCCTTCTCTGTTTGGCCCTCTTTTGAACTGAAAGGTAAATTTGTTGCTATATATTTCTACTTGGTTCCCATAAAAATCAGTCACAGAACCACCTCCCTTATAAAGTGTATATTTTCATTTTAGACTCAGTCCGAGTCATAGCAATACTTATTGTCTGGGAATGGGGTAAATCTGTCACCGTCTGATTTTTTCTAAGTTGATAACCCGAAAATAGTTTGCGTTATGGTTGTTTACCTCCAAAATGCAAAAAAATAATCAATCGTAACTCATTGTAATTAAAGCACAAAATCACAACCAAGAGTTTGAAGACCATTTTTTTTTGGAATGGTAGCAAATTAGAAGGATGGTGTTGTTATGATATTCCTAACTTAACGGATTTATGAGGACGTTCTAATGATTAAGTCTTTATTGCACAAACTAATTCATGGTGATGCTGTTAATGTGGTTGATAAAGCTTTTAACTACATAGAGCGTCAAACTAAACGTGGAAACTATCTAAACCGAGTTATTATAATAGAGGGTGGCTCTCAAGAAGAGCGTTTGGATTTGATCAACAAGCTCTCTCTGCGTGACGGTGTAACGCTTATTGACTCTTTAACACAAATAGAACGTATTGGTGATGGAGGTTTTGAGGCCAAGATCTTAAAAGATGCTGATTACTTGTCACCAAATCTATTAGAAACAAGCAAGTTAATGGTTGAAAAGCGCATCTATGAGGGGCATGAATTTACTGATTCACAGGTTGAAGCATTAAACCCATCGGTTTACTTGCAATTTCGCGATGGCTTGCTTATAGACAACTTCGACCGTCAATCTGTAATCGTCAAGGACGACCGAGATATGCAGGAGATTGCAAATAGAATTGGTGCGGCTGCGAAGAAAACAAGCTCTCCCAAAGTGAGTAATTCGAACTCTCTAGCCTTTGGTTAATAGCGATGCTTCGACATAAAGACCAAACCCTTAGCTAAGGGTTTGGTCTTTTTTTTGTTTTTTACATTTTGCTAAGATTTGTTCTATCTTCCCTTCTAAAGTAAGTATGCCCTGGTGGCTGCACTATATAGATGAAGAATTTTGTATGTTGTTCGCCTTTGTCTACAAATAAGTCATAAATGGAGAGGCAATCGAGCTGATGTTTAACGCTTAACGAAGACTTCATGAAGCTTACGAAGTCAGAAGCAAAACTTCTACTTGCGCCCTCGGATATGAGGGCCTTCTCGATATGGTACCAAGACCCTCCATGCTGTGTTGCAACAGTGATTAGTTTTCTAGTGTTCATTCTATTAACCGTTTGTTGTAATTTCATCATTATAGATGACAGTAAAATGCCGGTGACTTTGCTAAAGCTGATTTTCATTGAGGTATTGTTTCATTAAGAGGTGCATGGCGTTGACCTAGGACCTTGCATAAGGTATTTTTTTTAATGTCACATCGGTGATCTGTTAATTAATCAAAGGGGAAAAATCATGTCGAGTAACCTGACAATCTCAATATGTAATCTTGAACTTAATCTCATGGTATCAATAGCAAAGCAACGCTATACCACTGTCGAAAACGAGAGTGCAACATTTGATCTTGATGCTATGAATATAGGTTTCGACTTAGGAAGCCGAAAAATCGCATTGACAGTTACCATGCGCGAATCTTTGCAAAATATAAAAGTCATAAATCCAAGTATTTATAAAGCTTTTGTATACGCATATAACGGTTCATTGAAAGCAAACTAATAGAGGGATAACGTCATGAAATTGTCTAATTTGAGTACACTTTACTGGGAGGTTCTATGAACGATCTTGAGCTACTGGATTGTGTAGGTTTGAATTGTCCAGAACCGGTTATGATGTTGCGTTCTAAAATTCGCAAAATGGAAACTGGGATGACTTTGTTAGTAAAAGCGGATGACCCGTCAACTTCTCGTGACTTTCCGGCTTTTTGTACTCATATGGACCATGAACTTCTTGAACAAACTCAAGATGGAAAGGTCTTCTCATTCAAAATAAAGAAGGGATGAGTGTAAGGATGCGTATGAGTTTCCTTTAATTGTTAAATGAAAAAAGCCTCCAAATTTGGAGGCTTTTGATTATGCTGCACTTGGCAGTTCTTGTTTGTAAGCCCAATTTTTCAGAGCAGTCCCTAAATGGCAAGCAAGGTCAGAAAATGCAGGCCACGTTACAGATTGTCCTAAAATCTCATGTGCAATAGTGTTTGATACACCTGCGATTATCTTTTCAGGAATCTTTTTCAGGCGACAGTGCTCTTTTGGGGTGAATAAACGTTGAAGTTTATTGTTTAGACTATTTACCAACATCGGCTCTGTAGATCGCCATTTATGATAAAGACGACCAATCGTGCCACATTTTGGTTCATCACCAGTTAACAATTGGCGTTTGAAGCCTTTTGAGTTAGCTGCATCTCTAAGGGCTTTAGCTTCAAGGTAAGGTACCTCTCGATACAAGCTTGAATCTAAAGGGATTGGCTCCAAAATTGATTTGATATTAGGTTCTTTCACCTGTGAAGGCTTAAGAGTTGAAATATCAAACTCGGTGATCCCTTTGGAAAGCGCTACAACAGCTAATCTTTTTCTATCCTCGAGACAACCAAACTGGTTCCCTCCAATGGTAGTTTCATAAGTGTTATACCCAAGATCAGCCAACACACCACGTATTACAGCCATACTAGAAGTTGAGGCATATTCTTCAACATTTTCGAGTATTATGTAACTCACGTTTAGTGATAGAACAAACGTCAAGAAGTAGAAAAACATTGAACCTGCATCTACATGCTCTTCTGCGCACTTTAATTTATTCTTACTACGACCTGCACGACTTGCACCAGTGCAGGGTATACCGCACACTATACCATCAACCTGTGTTGAAACATTTCTGAGCATGTTAATGTGGCTAATGTTCCCTTCGATAAAGAGGGTATCCTTATTAAAAAGCTCTGGATTGTTTCGCATTGAGGTATCGAGATAGACATTTTCTAACTCATTAACAATTGAACATGAAGTAGATATTAGTGAGCGTTTGAAGCCATCATGACAAGCTGTATCCAGTACGCCACCGCCGTGAAACAAACTACAATAGGTCAGCGCTTCGCCGTTACGGAGTTTACGTAACAAGCGAGACTCCCTTAGAAATTCATTTTTAGGCTGGTGGTGCAAAGTTACAATTATCTTGTTTTCTTGAATCTGAACGCGAACCAATTGCCCTACTTCGAATTTTTCTTCAAGAAGGTCAGACTTATGGTCGATTAATGACTTTGTCGGCTTAGAGTCGTTATTGCGATCTTTAGCAGTTACTTTGTACTTCCCGTTAGGGTCTACAGTAAACTCGATCCCGTCATCATTGGAGGCTTCACTAACATTAAAGCGAGAATCGGGTAAGAACCCAAAGCGCTCCAATTTGGCCCCAACCATCCAAAGTCTTTTTCTTCCCTTGTTAAACCCAATACTAAGATTGTGAATAATAGCCATAATTTTTCCCCTGTGATTAATTAAAAGATGTCATAGACACTTTAAATCTACCAGGAGTTGTCATTTATTTCCAGAGTTTTGGACGGTACAATGTGTGACAATCTATATGTAGGAGTAAGAATGAAAAAGTCTAGTTTTTTAGTGGCGTATTTGCTTGTGGTCGTACCTTTTTTTACGTGCAGCAAAGAAAGGGTTTCAGTTGATGAAATTGAGGAAGCAGCTCGTATGATGTGTGACCCAGCTCAGCTCTCTCAAAACAATTTCAACAAACCCATTAGAGTAGATGTTAGTGGTAAGAATGAAGACCAAATACAAGAAATGAAAGAATCTCTCTATCGATCGTTTGAAGATGTAAGGCTAGATGGACAAACTATTTTATTAAGTATTCCCAAAGGAACGAGTCGCTTAAAAGACTCACAGGAGTCAAAATTCAAATCTTGTTATAGTAAAACAAAGGCATTATTGATTAAAGCTCATAGGTAAGTATCATTTGATTGTTAACTTTAATTAGCTATAATTATCTAGCTAATTCAGCACATTTAATTAACTAAAGGGGAAAAATCATGGTTGTATCTAACCTGCCATTATCAAACCATATTCAACTATTATCCGAATCAGGTGATAAGTTGGAATGTAATATTTCTAACAGAGATTTAGACCTTTGTTTTATTGGAGAAGGTACTAACCTTTTTGGTGGGGCATATGCTCGCTTCATTACTCTACATGAAATAAACAATGTAAAGTATATTTGTTTTTCAGATGACGACGATACATTTTGTAGTACGGATATTAGTGATTACGAACGAGTCTCAAAAAATCTGAATAAAGCACTAAACTGGCATAGTAGAGTTCGTGGTATTGAAGGTGTGTATTTCACTTCTCACATTGGTAGAACAGTCAAAAGCAAGCCCTCTTGCTACTATTTGGACGCTTACTTTCCTTTTTCGTGGTTTGATAAGATTAAGGACAGCAACCAAATGGCTTGTCTTCTTGCCAAGTCTGATTTCAGCTCGAAAGAAGCAATATTTTCTGTAATCGATGAACTTGTAGAAGGGTAAACCGATGAATGAATCATTATATTGCGGTTGGAAGGTTGAAGTTAAATTGAGTGGTTTTGGTGTATTTCCGGCCTATGTTAGAAGTGCAAACAACAAGAAAGGTAAGTTTTCTGTGCTTCATGCAAGCGGTGGAATGGTAGTATCAAGATCAGATATTGTAGGCATCTTAGATAAACACAGATGTAAGTTCGATGTTGTCTTCGAAAAAGCAATGTCGCTAAGAACACATTAAACAAAAAGGTCCCCTTCAGGGACCTTTTTTATTATGAAAAATTTTCTCCTATGATTATTTAACAAAACCTGATAAGTCAGATTTTTTGTGTTTATGTGAAAGCAAAATCGACCAACCAACGAAGACGATCAACAATATCATCATCCCTGCCGGACTTAAGAAATTATTCAAAAATTCACTCAAGTTAAACGGCGAAAATTCACCTAACCCAAACACAGTCTTCATAATCCTACTCTCCATCCTCTTTATTTATCCAATTTACAATAGAGAAGCCAATTGCTAATGTGATGATCAACATTAGTAACTTACCTCCTATACTTGCTGGTGGTTCCATCATATATGGTCCCACTAAACCTAATGCTAATCCCGTAAAGTCAAACAACTCTGGGCGGTCCACATTAGGTATAAATATTGAGATTGCAGCAATTAAGCTTGCACTCACAATTAAAAGGATTAGAGGAATGAGAAGCACTTCTTCTGGGACTGTATACAACTCCAAAGTTGAAATATGTCCCAGTGCAATACCAACACCTGCAAAGGCTAGATGGTATAACGCTTTAATTTCACGTTTCTTCAATTTCATCACCTCTATTTAGTTCATTAAATTCACCAAATAAACGGGACAAAAGGAATAGGTACAACGAAAACGGTTGTACGTTTTATCTTGCAGTTTTCCCCTATAACCAATTGGCACATTCATTAAAAATGAATAAATTCATTGTACACTACATCGTCATTACCTCAAGTCAAATAAGCTCATTGACATTCAATGTCACACAAACTTAGTTCTAGTTTCTATGCCCCCTCTCGCAATGATATGCATATCAGTAATATACCGTGTTGAGTTGCTTCTGCATTTTGCTCTCTACCCCGCCCTTCGAAACACATGTTCTCTGAGTTTCTTATTGAGTGAAGTTTTTGAAATAGTGTACAAAGTTTAATATTCCAATCTTGGCTTTGTGTACAAACTTTCTGGCCTCTGAACAAACTTTTTTGTTCCAAGACACTAAAATGATGACGTTCCATAATGAATGATATTTTTTGCCTTATAATACACATTATATGGCAATAGCTCATTTAGGAGTCAGCCATATGTCATTGATATTAAAGAGTTTAATGTTTGAGGTGTTTTTTTGCTCGTCAAGTGGTTTAGTTATTGTTGTAAGTGACGTTGTAACACTTTTATAAAATGGAATTTTACAGTCTACCCTTATAAAAAAACCACTGCCGATAAATGCAGTGGTTCTTCATAATGGGTCTAGAATTCAATTTCAGAATCAAAATCTGGGAAAGGTTCGTCGATACAAAGGCCAACATGAGTTTGAATGTTATTCCTCGTAAACCAACTTTCAAGCCTCTTGATTTCATCTCTTATGACCCGCTTTACATTTGGGTAGAAGAAAGCGTAACTATTAGAAAATCGAATACGATCGGTATTGAAATACCTTTCCCCTCCGAGATAACTAAGTGACACTATTTCTTCATGAGTAAAACTGAAAGAACGTCTGTCATTGATTTGTTCTTTCTTCATCTTATCCCTGAAAGCTCCGAGTTGTCCTCCGTGCTCTTTAATTACCACATTCCAATGATAAACTCTGAAGTCCGCTTCATGGATGTATGGTTCATCGAACCATAAGAACATACAACTAGGACAAGCGATATACTTAAATGAATTAAGTAAACCACTATGCTTTGCCTTTGCGGCAGAGGCACAATTTGGGCATTCCACAGTAGTATAAATTATCATAATTTTCCCCTTTGATTAGTTAATTTGCATTCATATGCATCAAATAAAAATATCAAATAAACATTTCGAACTCAAGAAACAAACTACAGCTAAACATCATGTAATGTCTCACCACAGTAAATGCAATCGCGTCCATGCATAAGTTATTGAAATAGAATATTTTTTGTGGCTTACAATTTCATTGAAAGGTAAGGGTTATTACGTTAATATGATTGTTGATTAGCTTTTGCTACACCATTAATTAACTATAGAGGAAAACTTATATGCCAGTCTCTCAAGCATCAATTAAATCTAATATTAAAGCCACTCAAAACCTTTTAGAGAACATAGATTCTTTATCTGCTGGGCAGCTTCAAGATATATCAATTCTATCGAATATCGATTTAGGTGAAGACATGTCTGATCACTATCTGGTGCAAACTCGCGTATTTATTGGTGAGGGGTCAATGATATTGAAGGATGTTGTCATTGCCATCGATTCAGTTGAGGCTGCTCGTAAGGCGATAATCGCGATTGAAGGATCAGAAGAAGACCTTGTTTTTACAGGTGATTCGGCTACAAATCGTAAAGATACTGCCAGTTACTCACCAGAGCACCAACGTCAACTCTCCCAAATTGAGAAAGTTGTCTTTCGTGAGCACTTCAACGTTGTTAACCAATTATAGGGGATAAAGCATGGATCAAATTAAATTAATAGAACACTATAAGAATCAACTTCAAAAAGTTGCAATTTCGCATGGTGTAGATAGCCAGCATTATGATCATGCTTACTTTATGCTTCGTGGAGCAAGAATGGGCATGGACGTCGCTGAGCTCACTGCATGGGCCATTAAACAGAATGACCGATTACATAAGATCGCTTTGAATCGAATTTAAAGCCAATAAAAAGCCAAACCTATGTTTGGCTTTTTTTTAGAAGTTCTGCCTTGATTGATTAACGGCTTTTTGGGTGTTAATCTTTTGAGATCTATTTTAGATATATTAATTAATTACAGGGGAAAATCATGGTTCGCTCTAACGTTAACTCATTAGTTACTGCCTTTGAAGATATGTCACACCATTTAGACAAATTGGAAGAAGGTATAAGATTTGAAAGCAAAAGACATATACAGTCTGTTAATGGCCGAGTTCTAAGTCGTATCCTTAATATGTATGACCTTGAACACGGCATTTCAAAGACTGTTGAGTTAGGTGACTTTCGCGTTTCAGGAACTAGAAGTCCGAAGTCGATAAGGGACGACGGTGCCGAACAATGGGAGTTCTCGTTTGAATTTAACGGTGTTCTTTTTGCTATTAACGTCGATGTTATTACTAGCGGAACAGTGCTAAAGAAAACGACGTATGAAAACATTGAACTAAATTCAAGCAATGTGCCCTACCCTGAATCTTTGTTGGTACCGTATTTCGAGACCTCACTTGAATCGATTGTAGACAGTTCATTGAGTGATTCACCATCCTCTCTGACTGATACACCTAAAGAAAACTCAAAGGTAACAAGTAGTCATTTTGACGACTTGATCTTGTACTGCCGCGCACTTCAGAATGAAAGCGACGCTGGACACTATTACTTGGCAACTTGTACCATGAAAGGTGATCGAACTATTCATTTTATAGCTTTCGAGGCACATGAAACGTCTGTCCTTTCAAAGATGCAGAGTCATATCATGAACCTGGATACTACTTGTGAAGATATTTCAATTAACCAACTTTCTCCATTGAGAGCTGTTGTACTAAAAGAAATATTGCCCACTTTGAAGTAAACCTAGCTTAAAAAGCCGTGACATGATTGTCGCGGCTTTTTTATACGCTCGACATAAAGAGATAGTTTCACATTGCCATAGCAATTCTATCTTGTAATGTATGATATAGGGGTTCTACGCCGGAACCCCAGATTTTTCCGTTATTCCAGTCTCAGACCAGCAATTAACTCATCCAAATCAATAATTTCATTACTGTTTTGAAAGGTATAGTGGCCGTTCAGTAAAATGTGTTGCCAGGCCACCGGTGATACCAGAGTTAGAGCATCAATGCCTTTAGTATTTCCTTCCGCTTCTAGTCGTTCTAGTAATCGTGACAGGATCGCTGAGTTGTAATAGATGATTGCGTTGGAAATTAACCGACCACATTGGTTGCTGATTTCCGTTTCTATGTCATTTTTTCCTGCTAATTCCTTCTTTCCACCTACTTTGGCTATTGCAGCACGTAACTGGTGGTAGGATTCAACCCTGTTCTGGGAGCGCCGTATATTACGTTCTAACTGCGGATCACGCAGGTACTTCAACGTGTAAATACTACGCACCAGTCGGTCATATTCGAACAGAGCTCGTCTTGTTGGATTGGTTGTTGAATATGTGCACAATTTGCGGACTAACGTTCCTTGCGT
The DNA here is from genome assembly GCF_023716605.1 of Vibrio sp. SCSIO 43155. Classification (NCBI taxonomy): domain Bacteria; kingdom Pseudomonadati; phylum Pseudomonadota; class Gammaproteobacteria; order Vibrionales; family Vibrionaceae; genus Vibrio; species Vibrio sp. SCSIO 43155. Next base: position 108,796 of record NZ_CP071854.1, read on the forward strand.
CATTTCTTTCAATCCCAGCGTAGCCACAATGCGATCAAGATTGTTTTTTTCACGACTGATAAGCTTAAGATCAATCCGCCCTGCTGGTTGAATTAGACAATTTTTATAGGCTGATGGATCTCTGCCGCAGTACAGCTCCTGTAGCTGCTTGTTCAGGTCTGTAAAATGAGGTTCAAAGCGCAAACCAAACCAGTGCAAGATCGCAAAGTTGGCTTTGTTTAAGCTGTGCATATCACCAGTGATGGCTGTGGGCTTCACCTCAGAAGTGTTTCTATACCAGATATCAAAGACATGGTGGGCTTCATAGTCGTTTGTTCCAATTAGGTAGCCGTTAATCGGAATGTGGTTGCACAGCATTGTGTAGGCGACCATGCCCTTACCTCGGCCAAAGTATTTACGCGAATGTCGAGCCTTTACTGTTGGTCGTTCAACACCATACTTCTGTCCGTCAACAGCGCCATAAAGTGTTTCGGGATCAAATGAATAGTATGGGAAAATTGGCAGTGTCTCTATCGCGTTGGTAATACAGTCATTGGCTGTAACAAGTGACGCAAAACGGAGGTATTGTTCGTACGTGCTTTCTAATACATGGAATGGAATATCGCTGGTTCGAGCCATTACATGATTACCATGATTCATTGCTTGAGCAACGATAACCGCCGTCAAACTATCGACATCAGCATTCTTTTTAGCATAACGGGGCTGTAGTGGTTTCATGGTTTGAAGAAAATTGCACTGCCCGTTAACAAAGTGAAAAACGTCAGCCACATCACAAAATGGTAGCTGTTCATAGAATCGCGTCTCTTTTGCCTTATTACGATTGACAACGGGTTTATGCCAAGTCAGCTTCTGCGTTTCTCTATCGTATATCACATGCTTCAACTTTCCCTGTTTCAGCTCGCGGTTGAATGCTTTCCATTGTCGATGCAGTTCAGACTCCAACTTCTTTAGTTGTGTTTTGATCGGCTTGTGCAAAAATGGGACATTCATTTCAGCCAGCACCGTCGCCTTTTTTCCTTCTGGTACCAGTTCATCAGAAAGATGACGATGACGGAGACTGTTATTGAGGTGAAATTCACCTGCCTGAAAGCGTTTTCTAATCTGTCGGTAGAGCCAGAACTCATAGCGCCCAGCATTCAGTCCAATGACTTCGCCACTCTCATCAAACTCCAGCAAATACGGGCGTAATCGTTTGGGTAATGTTCCCTTTGGACATTCAGTTAGTGGTCGCTGCGAAAGCGTCTGCTTTTTACTGAATACCACCTTAAGCCAGTTCATGGCTTCGACCCATGGACTATCGCTAACTACGCTGTTGAGGTCGAGCGACAGAAAGAGTGGTCGAAGGTGACGCCGGATTAATCCGGTCATACCATCGACAGCTTGCCACTGTAATGCCAGTTTGCTGACGGGTTTTACGCTCATACGCTGAGCGGTGGTTTGCAGTGTCTCCCGTGGCATAATCTTCCAAGCTCTACGGCGAACTTCGCCGAAAGTGATAAGATCTGAGACACTATCATCAACATAAAGAGACAGCAGCCGTCCAATCTTAGGCGTTTCACGCCGGTGTTTTTCTTGAACGTCAGCGAGAAGCTGCTTAGCTACACGGCGACTCTCATCCTCGAGCTTTTTTAAATGGAAAAACATGGCTTCCACCAAGTTATCGCTGAACTGACGATAACGAACCCATGCATAACACAGCAGATATAGACGCGCCTGCTCGGGTTTCAGTTGACGCAGATCGTAAACGGTATAGAAATTTGCCAGACTCGCGTAGTACAACAGGTTTTGCTGAGAAATATTCAGTGTAGGTAAAATATTGCAGGCTTTATGGTGCAGTGGCTCCAAAATGGTTCGTTTTTCCCTTTCTTGGGCCATCTGTCGCCATCCGAAGTCACGTGCATCCTGTCTGAGAATAGCAAGGCGAGAAAGGGTTTCGTCGCGTTCAATCAGCTTGTTCAAATGATCAATGGTTGTATCATCAAGTTGTTCCGTTAAAACACGTCCCAACCTCTGTCTTTCATCAGAAAGCACCTTGCTGACCAACTCTTGGAGTGTGGTATAGCCGGGGCGAATAATTTTGTTCTCGTTGAGCCAGATAATCAGTTCAGTGGCAACAAACCCAGGAGCGATATCGCGGTGGACAATATGGACAGCTTGCTGCTCAACCAGCGAAGATAATGCTGATGACCACGGACGATAATTATACAGTTTGCAGATTTTTTCTCGTTGAATATAACGTTCATATTTAGAGGGCGATTGTTCCGGAAGTGACTCACCAGGGAAATAGCGACTCAGGATAAAGTTGCAGTCGTCCCGAACATCATTCCACTCGAAACGAAAAAACAGACTTTTCGCTTTAAAATAAGCAATCTGAAGAATACAACAAAGTTGTGCATGAAGTCCTTTCCGGCTATTCGCTAACGCTAACTCAGATTCATCTAAAGCCAGAAACTCCAATCTCTGCATATCATCGAAATCAGGAATACCATACAACGCTTCCTGCTCGGCCTCTGAAAGAATACTTAAGAGTTTATTTTTTCTGGCCATTCTAGAACCTTATAAATTATAGATGTCACATTATCCTAAAATACAACCTTTACTTGTCATAGTTTAAATGACGGGTAATGTGACTACTATTGACAGTATCATGTGCCAAAATCACAATGTCACATAATCGAACGTATATGTGACAGGTGTGAAATGCTAATTGGTTATATGCGAGTATCAAAAGCCGATGGTTCTCAAATAAATGATTTACAGCATGACGCGTTAATTGCAGCAGGTGTTGATATCACCCATCTTTATGAGGACCGAGCATCTGGCAAGCGAGATGATCGTCCTGGACTCATTTCTTGTTTAAAAGCTCTCCGACCAGGTGATACTCTGATTGTATGGAAACTAGATCGACTTGGTCGTGACCTTCGTCATCTCATAAATACGGTGCATGATCTGACTGGGCGTGGGATAGGTTTGAAGGTATTGACTGGTCACGGTGCGACCATTGATACCACAACAGCGGCCGGTAAGCTTGTTTTTGGTATCTTTGCAGCATTGGCTGAGTTTGAACGTGAATTGATTGCCGAGCGAACAATTGCTGGATTAGCTTCAGCAAGAGCGCGCGGGAGAAAAGGTGGGCGGCCTTACAAAATGACCCCAGTAAAATTGCGAATGGCAATGGCATCTATGGGCCGACCAGAAACAAAAGTTAGTACCTTATGTAAAGAGTTAGGTATAACGCGACAAACGTTATACCGTCATGTTTCCCCTGATGGTCAGCTACGAGCGGACGGGATAAAGTTACTCAATCAAGAGTAATCTCACAATCGGAAAAATCTGGGGTTCCGGCGTAGAACCCCATATAGTGTAATCGAACAAATTTTAGGTTTGTTGAGACAATAGGTATTTCATGACCACTTTAAGAAAAAGCCAGCGTAGTGAGTTGTTGCTAGAAGACAACAACATTGAACAGCGATTAGCTCGACACAAAGTTGATTTTATAGCTTTGGATGGAAGTATAGACCCTGAAGAATGTGATGTTGACTTATGGCTTGAGAATTATAAACAGTTCCTTGTCGATCGCCATGCTTTAAAAGTTACAACCGTTCGCATGTTGGCTTCGACGTTAAAAATGTGGGACGCATATTGTGAGAGCAAAGGCTTATACTCATTTCCAATTCAACCTAAGACATTGCGTCGTTGGTTTGAGTTAAAAAAGAAACAACAGTATAGAAGAAGTACATTATTAGCCTACAAGGCTCATTTATCTTATTTCCATCAGAAGGTTTTTTTAGTTGAGGACCCAACGAAAAGTACAGTTGTCATGTCATATTTTCGCTCCGTCATAAATGACTTGGCTGAGACAGACGGACAGACGGAGAAAGAACGACAAGCTCTGCCATTCAGACGTCATCACTTAACGCAATTTATTGCGACCGTGCAAGACGATCCAACTTATCGTAATATGCGCGATTTGACCCTTTTAACGGTACTTTACGGAACGATGCTTCGCTTCGATGAGGTTAGGAACATTCGACTTCGACAATTGGTTACAAGACGAAGTGGAGAACTTGAAGTTATTGAGATTCAGCGTTTAACTTCCAAAACTACTGATAGTCCAGCGCCTAAGGTTTTGACCGGCGACTTTGCTACGATAGTGAAAATTTTTATAGAAAACTATTGTGCGGATTACTCGCCTGATGATTATCTATTTAGGTCTACATACGGTGTACGTAAGACAAATAGACCTATTAATGAATCAACTGTGAATAGAGTGTTTAAGAGAGCGTGGAATGCGCTAGCCCCTTCCGATATTACACCTCAACCATATACGCTAAAAAGTTGGTCATGCCATAGCTGTCGCGTTGGCGGGGCTGTGGATGCATATGAGAATGAAGGTTTGTCTGAGGAACAGATTGCCCCCCTTGGCGACTGGACTATTGAGACTCTTAGAAGATATTTACGGAACTCTTCAGTGCGAGCGGCGTCGAGCACTATCGTTCAGAAAGGAACGTTGTTGTAATCAGGATTTAGCTAAAAAAGCGAGCATAGAGCTCGCTTTTTTATTGTACCTATCGAGTAATGATGTCGTAACGAACAACATATAAATCTTCGGCATAGTAAGAGCTCGCTAAGGGCCCTTTCGAATAAATCATGGTGTTAACATCGTAATCTTTCATAACACTCATTTTTAATAAGTAATTTCCTTTTCCATATTCGAATGACATCAATGAAGACATCTCGGCAATTTTATCTGCCTGTTTTCTAAAATGGTTTCTGAAAATTACTGAACGTTTAGTTGGGTTTTTGCTTAGATGTTTTTTGTTGATCGCAGCAATGAAGTAACCTTCCCCATCTTTCATTTCAATGATAGTTGAAACCATCTGCGGCTCAAGCCACTGAGTTTCATTGTCATAACTAGCCGCACACACAAAATGTGTTGTGACAGCACTTAGAAGTATGACGATATATCTTAATGATTTAGATAATAAAGCGTTCATATTATACCCTGTAGTTTTTATAAGAAGTGTTTTAACACTTTTGATGTGCGGCTCATTAGAATGTCATAGTGACTTAATTCTAATCCAAGTTTCTGGGCCTGAACGGCTCTTTTGTCAGAAGTGAAATGGCGGTCATTAAAATCAGATTGCCATTGGTTCGCCTGGTATGGATGTAAGACATCTTGACAGCCTACACCGTCGTGAAATAGAACATTTTGAACAAAAGTCTCAGAGACTTCTATAGCTAGTTCGTTTGCCTTTTCCATAAAGTCAGATAGATCGATGCTGTATTGCATTAGTTTTCCCCTATAGTCATTTGAAGTGATTTTTTAAATCACGGGTATAGTAACATTGCTAAACCTCTTATGGAAATTTTCTGTGACAATAAATATTCGTTAGGGTGTAGTTCGATAACTTGCAGCTAAATGCTCAAGCTCTCCAAGTAAACAGACTGTTGTGTCTCTTGCTTGGGATATGATTGGAGTAGCTATGGTGATTGAGTGTACGCCGTTAAGTGAAGCAATACCTTTCCAAGCGTCAGAACTAAGTAAAACAGATTCAAGGTGTGGGTAAATATATATTTTGGGATGCCTTCCCCAACAGTACAACCCGCCATAGCGAGTTTCGGATTCACCTTTACCTGAGTGTAATTGTTGATGGTACAATCTAACTTTATTGTCTGTTAACCAGATTGAGCCATTGATGGCAACATTGAATGCAGCTTGTGTTACCGCGCTGCCTTCATTGAAGATCGCCGGTGAAAATTCGTTTAAATTAACAACCCAATGTTTTGAGGTTAGCCTTTTGGGTCCACCATTGGATTTGGGTTTGTTTGTAGCCTTTAAAAAATTGAACATTTAGTCTTCCTTGACTCAATCATATGGTAGTAAAAAGGTCAGCAACGCTGACCTATAATTTATTAGAACAATCTATCCCAAATAAAACTTTATTAAGACAAGCTCGATAAAATCTCAAGATAAGATGCCCATTTCCCAAATGTTTCCTTCCGTGTATCACGGTAGTGAGTAATCAAAGTTGAGATCTCTTCAGGTTGAAACTTAATATTCAGCCTTTCGGGGTTGTAACCGATGAAGCAGCGATTCTTTTGGCGCAAGAGCTCATAGGTGAGACATTGAGCTAATGTTTCAAGTTTGCATTCATAAAACCATTCCAAAAGCTGTTGCATCTCGCTAATAGAATCAGTCAGAAAATGATTCTTACTGCCCTTTCTGCTTTGATTAATGCCAGTGGCTACATCAAAGTACCCTCGACTTACAGATGGACAGAGCTCAGAATAGATACTCACAGCAAGATCTAAAAACTCTGATGCACTTCGGCAGGCATTCGCTTTCAACTCAAGTAAGATATGTACTTTTTGGTTGAAAAGACTTTCTGCCTCTTTGATGCATAAGTTTTCCAAATCACGGTTTGCGAGCTCAAACACTTCAAACTCTTCTTGCGGAGTCAGCGTTCTTCTGTTCATTTCGCGTTTAATCGAAAGCAACAGTGAAGAGTAAGACAGTAAAAAACTTACTTCATTTGGCAGCATCTTGGCTTTGATAAAGAAAATCTTTTGAGCTTCTTGTATCGTTTTCTGGATGTCGTTTGGTGACGCATTATACATATCGTTTTCCCCTATGATTATTTAATTGATTCAAATTTCGAACGATTAAATTATACCTCTTCAGGACCAATCTCCGCAACCTGATGAAAATCTAAGTAAACTCATAGAGAGTTACTTACGCTTTTCAATCTGTGACTTCATAGACTCGAAATTTAAGCGTATTCGAGTATATTAATTTCATCACCTAAAGTCGTTTTAAAACAAAAACGCTTTTTCCATCCGAAAGGATGTTTCGCATTGCAACCACAACACTTTGTGTTGTGGTTTTTTTTCTATGAAGTATGTCTTCATGTTCATATATATAGACAAGCTATGATCTTACGTCGGAACTCGCTGTAATCACCCAAACCAAGGTGACGGCGTAACGAGCTGTGAGGCTAAAAAATCTTAAAGTTCCTACCCCGCCATTAAAGCCCTGTGTAATTCAATGATAATTAATTATCAATTTAAGCAATAAATTGTTCATAAGATGCTCCTGTATTAAAGCGATCTTGATTGTTTAATCGGAGTGAGGTAGTAAAGCGCTAATGTCTTAGTAACACCTTGTCTATATATATGAAAGATAATGGCAAACTGAAGATTAATCTTAAGTTCACTTGTTCATAAAACAAGTGGCATTAAAAAAGGCAGCCAAAGAGGCTGCCTTGTTCTCAGAGTTTGTTCATTGGGTCATTGTTCTATTTTTGACCGTAATAGCTAACTTTAGTGATCTTCATATTACGTATTGAAGCTTTTACGACACTTCCCGAACCGCAGAACCCTATTGTGCCCTCGGCGCTCGATGCAACGGTAACTGTTTGGCCTTTATTGAATGGTGTAGAGCTAATCGAAGCGCCTGTTGCGCCCCCACAACTCCCCGCTGAAACTGAAGCTGTTATCTTTTTACCAGGTAACACTTTTACTTCTACGTTTTGGCTTGTGTAATAACCGTTGGGGTTGGTTGTTTTTTCATACGAATAAGCGACCAAGTATTCACTTACTTCTTTGTTAGGTAATGAAATACTATTCTTACCTGTACCGGTATAGACATTTACCCATCCAATATCCCCACCACCCGTGTCACCACCGCTATCAATGGCATCCCACAATTTATCATCTTCATTATTCAGATCACGAATATCGCTTTCAATTGCGGCCACATCATTCTGTAGATAATCAATATCACGCTCTGCTGTGTTCATACGATTTTTTAGACTATTAATGTCACTGTCGTTTGAAGCGATGTTTCCAGCATTCTTAGATATGTTGTTGCGGTTCGTAGCTATGTTGCTTGTGTTTGTGTTGATAAGGTTTCGATTCGACGCGATATCTGATGTATTTTCATTAATATCGCGACGGTTTGTTGCAATATCTGAAGTATTTTCGTTTATATCTCGACGATTACTTGCAATATCATTTGAGTTGTCACGAATATCTAAAGTGTTTCTATTGATATTCGAAGTGTTTCTGCTCACATCACTTTTCAGTGTTGCAATATCGCTTGTGTTTCTTGAGATGTTGTTTCGATTCGTCGTAATGTTTGAACGGTTTACGGTAATATTGTTAGCATTTGTCGTAATGTCCCGTTTGTTTGTCGCGATGCCGCTAGCATTAGTGGCAATATCAGTTGTGTTTTTGGCAATCGACTGAGTATTGACCTGAATTGAGTTTCGATTTAATTCGATGTCATCAGTATTTTGTTTGATGTCATCTTTGTTGTCAGCTATATCCGAGGTATTTCTTTTTACTCTAGTCTCGAGAGAGTCAGAGGTTACAGAAATTGTATGAACACCTTGGTCGATTTTACCATACGGATTATTCACCACTTCGGAAGAGGCTACAGCGAGCCCTCCTCCACCCAGACACAACCCTACAGCGTAAGCTAACAGTCTAATCTTCATTAGTAGTCTCTTTACATAAGTCTATTAAAAATGCACCACCCCATTTTGCATAACGCTCATGAACTGGATCATCTCATATATTAATTACTATTTATTTGGCGTGTCCAATGCGACTTTTGTGAAGTGTGCCTTGGTTGGCGTTTTGTAGGGTTGTAATTCAGTTGATTTTTGTATATTAGATTTGGGCCATAGATTTTATGAATAAAAAAGAGGACCGAAGCCCTCTTTAATCTCGTTGTTAATTAACGTCCACCGCCTGAACAGTATTTATCGTTCATATACTTTTCTTGAATGACTTTGGAATATGTTGTCGATTCGCATGACTTGATAGGATCATCCCAGTAGTAGTCCCTGAAGTAACCAATCCCGTCTTTACAACTGGAAGCACTTGTGCTCGCATACATGTAATCAGGTTTAGCCTCACAAGCAGCTTTCTCTTTAGCATAGTCCGGCTCTGACGGGCCTGAACCACTATCAATGGCATCCCAAAGTTTTTGGTCCTCACTCTTTAATTTGCTTACATCGCGCTCTAAACTATTAACGTCACTTTGTAAGTAATCAATCTCACGTTCAGCCGTTCCCATACGTGAATTCAGGCTGTTTATGTCGCGATCGTTTGCGTTAATTTTGCTGGTGTTATTCTCGATAGAAGTTTTGTTCGAGTTGATTTGGCTTGAATTAGATGCAATTTTTGTTTTGTTAGTGTTAATGTCGCGTCTATTGCTCGATATTGCTGATTTATTAGAAGATATGTTACTACGGTTGGTTGCAATATCTCGTTCATTTTGAGCAATGTCGTTGGCATTCCGAGAAATATTTGATGTATTCCGAGAAATATTAGACGTGTTTCGGCTTACATCTGTCTTCAAGGTTGCAATATCTCGAGTATTTCTCGAAATGTTACTGGTGTTACTAGTTATGCTGTTTCGGTTAGACGTAATGTTTCGGGCATTTGAAGCGATCGCATTTGCGTTCGAGGTAATGTCATTACTATTGCGAACAATACTCGCTGCATTATCTGCAATGTCGTTCGCGTTATTTTTGATGTCTAATTTGTTTTGGTTAATTTCGTTTGTGTTTATCGCGATTGCATTAGCATTGTCTGTTATATCATCAGCATTGTCAGCTATATCAGAGGTATTTCGCTTTACCCGTTTCTCTAATGAATCAGAAGTAACAGAGATTGTGCGTACGCCTTCGTCAATTTTCCCGTATGGGTTGTTTACAACACTTGATGACGCTATTGCGATCCCTAAAGGAACCGAACATAAACCAAGAGCTAGGGTTAAATATTTATACTTCATGTGTGATTCTCAACTTCTATCTAGGGGGAGTTAGATATACAAAAGCCCACATTTATGTGTGTGCTAGAAATGGATCATCACATATTCTGATTTATAACCCTAACCCTGTCCATCTACATTGTGTGATGCACATAACATTTTGCGTTGATTCATTCTGATAGGCCTCCAATAAAAAAGCTCCACGAATGCGGAGCTTTTAGTTTGTTCTATTAATGCTTTCTACGGAGCAATCCGATTAAACAAAGAAACGGAAGAATGTAAAATCCAATTGAACCACCTGAACCTCCACCATTAGATGGTTTTGTGTCAGGGTCCGGTTCAACAGGGTCCGTTGTTGTACTTTTAGCTTCGTAGGTCACTTCGTGTGATCCATTCAAAGCTACAGTGAATGTACTATCATCATTTAGTTCTCCAACAACATTAATTGTACAAACTTCTAATGGCTCTAAAGTTTGTGGACAATTATCAGTTAAAGTCGCGATACCATCGGTTACTACAGGAGTAACAACCATAGGCACGGAAGACATATTTTGGACATCCAATTGATGTTTTACACTACCTTCAGTAAGTACAACATGTTTAGGTGCGTTTAGCCCGTTTACTGTTGACTGAACCCAAGGGAGAAGTGAATCTACACCGACAAAAATACCACCATCGGAATCATCGCGAGATGCAATACCAATTAGTTGGTTTGTCTGCGTAGTAATAGCTGTGCCACTATCACCAGGGTTAACGTCACTAGTTGTTTGGTAAAAATCTAATGAACCATTATGTTCAATAGATAATCGTGTTGAATCAAAGTTAACTGAATTCAGATTTTCATCAGTACAATCAGCAAACCCTTCAGATGTTAAATAAACATTGCAATCCAACTCAAAACCAAGCTGCTTAGCAATCAAGCTGCCTTTCATCATAGTTTCAGGCTCTTGACCTGTTTCAGTCTTACCGAAACCACGAAACTCTAGTTCATCGTTAATGTTATAAATCGGTTTTGTCTTACTTTGATAGTCAGCAAGATCAAAACGGTTTTTGATAACTGGATATTCCTGAGTAGGCTCTAGTTTTAAAGTTGTACTATATGGTACATCTTTTGATAGCTTGATAAGAACAATGTCAGACATAACACCAGTGTTATGGCTAATTTTGTTGTTATTTGAACAGTTGTTACTGTCAATGCACTCTACAAAGTTAGTTACATGTTCAAATTGCTTAGCGTTTTCTAACAACAGGTTTTCACCTTCGTTATCACCACCAAAGGAGTAAACTTTACCTTCACCGCTGTAGATTAAGTTTTCTTCTTTATTCTTACCTTCAACACCTTGGTACACTTTAATATCCATACTTTCACCAAGGTAAGCAGGGTCATTTGCCCAGTCACCTTTGTTATCGGTGTAGTACGGAGTACAGTGACGTGCTGTTAAAAGCCAATTAGATGCGATTAATTGAGCTCCGCAAGAGGAGCCATCTGAAACATCAATTGTTTGTACGATGTAGTTGTAATTGTCATATTCGGTTTGAGTTACCGGAAGACCGTTTTCAACAGCGTAAGCTGCGTGTGATAGCATCATTGCTGATGCTAGTAAGGTTAGCTTTTTCATATTGAGTTACCTATGCGGCGCGAATGGCCAAGAAAATGGAGTTCTCTGATAGCTGAAACCTATACGCAATTATGGAATGTAAGTTGTCTCCTATAATCATGTGAAGTTTCGCATCTCAGAAAGGATGGATACGATCAATATCTCATATTTATAAAAACATGCAAATTATCTTTTGCTTCAAAACATACGCCGTCACAGTTTGCATTAGTTTTTCAGTTTTATTTGTGATTATTGCCAGAGAAATGGACTGCCACATCTATACATTTGCCAATAAAAAAGAGCCGAACATGTCGGCTCTTTGTCTTATTTGTACAAAATGTAATCTAAGTGGTTAAGAGCATCCCGAAAATAATCCTCAGTCAAAACTTTCGCGACTTTCTCATTTAGAGAGTAAAAATCATCAAGCCTGTTGTTAAAGTGTTTCGGCTTAAAATTGCTGTCCATTGCTGCATTTAAGATCTCAAGTGGAGATTTGGTCATATCAACTCTTGGGTCGTAGTTTTCGTCCATAAACTTGAACAACTCAATTGTTGATTGTTCTTCTACACGCTTAAAATCAAGAAGTAGACTCGTACAGTCAATTAAACACCTATCAATTGAAAAAGCCTTCTCTGACTTGTATGAAGCTGGCTTCACTCTCGTTTTTTTGTCCTCACGATTGTGATCCAATACAAATAAGTGCCTGCCCCACTCATTAAGCTGGGAGCTACATTCACTATATGTCCGAATAACCATTTCTGTTTTCTTTAAGCATGAGCTTAGAACCTTGCTGCATCTTGTAGCGATAGTTTTGCTGACAAATTCCGAGCTTATGCTAAGTTCGTCTAAGTTATCAATGTTCTGCAAAATACCTAATGTCTTCATCGGCTCATTAAGCTCTAGTATCTCCGATATCATATCTACTGAACAATTTGTAGTGAACGTAAGATACTCTGCTAAACATATAAGGTCTTTCCGCAATAATGTTGGAGTTTCACTTAGAGCTAACTCATAAAAGCCTGCAAACTCTCGACGTTGTAAAACTCTGTCAATACTTAGTTCAAAGTCCCTTGCATAAGAGAACACTCGGTCATTTGGCAGAAACAACTCACCAAAAATCCCATTTCTTTGCTTGTTAACCGCTCTGATTGCATCGTCAAAACGCATGTTTTTCCCCTATAATCAATTGATTAGTTTAAAAATTAATTTTCTACAATAAGAAGTTTCAACTTAGCACACGATTCCATAAATGAGATCATGTTTGTCCTCTTACGAGCATTGATTGAAAGTTCTGAGGCCAACACGTCAAAAGGTGCCTTTTTATGATTGATGACTGGTCGACCTCTATTAAAGTATACATCCAGAATATCCAAAGGATTACTCAAGTCTTCTGCTATCCCTTTTGCCCTACCTGACAATATATCAAGGTCTGATTTACGGATTTGCTTGTGAATGTCCTTTTTCTGCCATGTTAGGCGGTCAATCGCATCTTTATGAGTCTTATATACTCCACCTTGATAAGTACACCCTTGAGTGACTTTAGTTGAGCTTACTTTGATTAGACCATCATCGGTGATCGACCAGAAATAAGCCGATACGAGATCTTCTACACCAAGGTTAATCAGACGTTCCACAACAAATGACACATCCACGACATTAGAATAACTTAGGTAGTTATGATCTAGATGTTTGAACTCAACTCGCTCCTGATTTTTGAAGGTCAATAACCAAGTATTCTTTTGTTCAAAATCATTCAGTGGATCTCCTGCTAAAAGTAATAAATTCACGATTCGTGTATAGATATACTCATAACACTCTTTAGCGTATAGACACACTTCTTCTTTGAAGGTTGGATACGAGTTATTTAACCTAATAAGAACATCAACAACACGTCCAACATCTTCTTTATCAAAAAAGATTAGTTCGACACTCTCTTTATGAAATTTAGATGCCTTTATTGATGTTTTTGCGCCATGAGCTAGTTTTGTCATTTGTTCTTCAAATGCAATCTCAAAACGTTCAGCATAATCAAGTAAAGCCGCTCGACCAAAAGCGTGACTGAGTGGATTGAAGCTATATACAGACATAATCTGTTGTTCAATTGACTCTGGGCGTTTCACCCCTATAGATTCAAAATTAGTGAACATTTTTTCCCCTGTAATTATTTAATGATGCTAGAAAGCGCTTTTGATTTTCACACAAGCCACTTTCTTAATCAATGATGAGACGTTTTAGTTTTTACACTGTCTTCTAAGCACTGGTGTAGGAAAATCAAAAGTGCTGTGTTGAACGGACTTTCTATTAGGTGTATCTTGATTGTGTATTATTAATTCGATCAATTGACTACAGGGGAAAACTCATGACAAAAATTGTCTCAAACATTCAGTCCGTTCTAAAGGTTTCACTTAAGCACGTATCGAAACAGGGTGTAGTGTCTATACTGACGACCCAATATGTTGGTGTTAAAAAAGTTAAGAAATCAGATGTTATAACGGCTTTTTCTAAGATAAATAGTTCTGGCTTCAATCCTAGTTTGTTTGGCATGGACTCACCAGGTCCGTCTTTCGTGTGGGAGGCAGGAATGCCAGATGATTTATTGTGTGAAGTCGAGTCTTTTGACCTTATAAAATCAGTCGACGAAAATTTACCGGTTTCAGGTAAAGACTTAAATTTAATCTTGAACTATTTACGATACGGCGGAGACCCCTTCTATGAAGAGCGTTCTCAGAGTGCATTAAGAAACAGGATAAATGAATTACAAAGCCGCAGAACTGATGAAAACATCCAGTTTCTTGTTGGTGAAGTAGATGAGCAAGGTAAACTCAAAAATTTGTGCACTTACGGCGATCAACCAAAGGTAGTTTTATTTTTGATTGACCCATTTGCTCAAGATTCACAGAACCATTACGCATATCCAGATTCAAATGGTAATGCTGTCTTCGGTACTTTTAAGCAAAGTAAAGTTGATGACCAAAAAGTTGGTTGGTTTAACGTGGTCACTGATTTTTCAGGGGTTGATAATTCTTCTGACTTCTGCCTTGATGGTACATCCCTTTATGACATTAGTTGTGGTCCTGAAGATGTTGTGCACATTGAAGGTCGAGTTGAGAATGAGCTTCTTCCTAAATTGTGTGACACGATGAACTCATTTGACTGGGATAAGTATATGTAACACACCAAAAGCCTCTCAATACAGAGGCTTTTATTTTTTCTGCTGAGAAAGATAGATTTCTTTATGGAGATTCAATCGAATTGAAGGGATTCTGTTTTCATTGTATTATTTTACAGCAATAAGCAAATTATCAATTGATTACAGGGGACAACTATGATCACTGCATCTATAAATACACCAGATGTCTTTACTAAAGTTTTGACCATCATTCGTTACCAAAATGGGACTAGAAAGGTTCAAATTTCTTCGAACTTACTTGCACCACTTGGTTTCGAGAAAGGTGTTAAAGTAATAGAAAATCATGAGGGCGATTCAAATGGATACACTGTACGTTTAAGTAAGGACTTTCCATTAGTGACTCACACTAAGCGAGTATACTCTAGGACATATCCAACACGTCGTTCGAATCCATTTGAATTAACTTTCGAAACTAGTTCTAAACGGATCTTGAGCAGTATACCTGACTATGTAGACAAAGTGCATGTAACTATGACTTATGGTTTACTTCGCATCGTACCCATTTTAAACAATGTTGCCAAAAGAATTGAGGCATTCATGAAAAGGAAGAGACCTTTTTCTATATTTGGCGCTTGTACAAGTGGGGTCGACCTCCACGCTGCGAAATCTGAGGGATTTGACATTGACTCAGTCGTTGAATATCGCCCAGCCGAAGCGAGAGATCAGGGTAAAGATAGAACTGAAACCGGAATGCTTTCAGTCTTATCTAATCTCGAAGTAAAACAAGCATTTAATGAAAACATTGAAGAAATTGATGTTGAAATGTTGAAGGCTTATTATGATAAATATCCTAGCTCTCTGTTCACCATTAGTTTGAATTGTTGCGAATTCTCTAACCTCAAACCAGAATCAAAGAAGAAAGAATCCTTTGAAGATGGCACTTCTACTCTTGATATGGCTTATGATGGCCTACGAATTATTGAGAAGCTTAAGCCGCCTATGGTTTTACTTGAACAAGTAGGTGGTTTTTGGACAAATAGTGATTTGGGACGAATGTGGAGCCTTCGCTTACGTCGTTGGGGGTATCACGTTTATCAAGCAGTGTTGAATGGCTTGGATTATGGTTGTAATAGTCCTCGACCTAGGTTTTATCTGTTTGCAACAATCCTTCCTTCTGAGTTTTCATTTCCAACAGAAGAACCGCGACGAACAGTTCCTATATGGAATGATCTCGTCACCAAATATATTGGTGAGGAAGTTACGGTTGTTGAACGTGGAAAACAGGTTACTTATGTCGGAAGTTTACGCGACGTGTCTCACTCCAAAAGCTTGATGGATGGGCTTCTAGTCGGGAGAGCTCGTGTAATAGATAGAGATTCCCTCTATTGCCCTTCACTATCACGTTCACAGAGTCAAATGGCTAAAGATAGTGTGACGATCGAATACGATGGAAGACTACTATTTCCGAGCTTAGAGTTTGAGGCTGAAATTATGGGGATACCAGATTCATTCGATAATTCTATTAACAACTGTGAAGTAGCGTCTCAGATTCATGGACAATCTGTAGATTACACTCTGTACAAAAAGATAATCCAAAGTGTTAAGGGCCATATCCTTTCATTTTTGGGGGTACAAAGAGAACAATTACTATCACATTTCTAATCAAAAGCCTCTACTATGTAGAGGCTTTTTAGTTTGAAAAACAAGTCGGTGACTTTCAGTTTTCGTCTTTAATCATTTGAATCTAGAAAACCATAATCGTGCAAACTCAAAGTTGTTGCTCAAGATAACTCTCAAGTTGTTGCCCTATAGGTTGTCTATCAGTTTCTATTACATGATCAATAAAAGTCCAATCAGAATCAGTTTCATAAAAACCGTCTTCCTTTAGTTTATAGGTACCTTCTATCTTAACCACCTCTTTTACTGCACCTCTCGCCCAAGCATTAACCTCATCGATACCTGGCTTAAGTGCGTATTTAAGAAAACTCTGTAGATTCTCTTCTTTACTAACTTTTCGCTCATGTTCAACTTGGAAGTTGTGGTAGTTAGTTGTAATGATAAGTTCTTCATTTACTACTTTCTGTTTCATGTTAGTAAATGCTGAATTTATCAAGTCCAATACGGAGCTACCGACTTTAGGTTTAAACTCGACAAAAACAGGCTTCGGTTTTAAGGTAAGACTGATTTCATCTCTCTCTTTTAAAACCGATTCAACGTGTTTTAAGGCATCATCTAGCGTCATAAAGAAAGCATCAGGCATATTGTTTCCAAAACGCCCTTTGTTGAACGAAATACTGACGCACCCCATCCAATCTTTGTTTCTGCTAATGCCATCGTATGAATCCCAGTAAACAGCTTCAATTGTATTGATTTGACCAGCATACGCATTCAATAAGTGTATTGGGTCTATGTAATAACAATCGGACTTTGATACCTCGTCTCGTTTTAAAGAGAACGAAAAGGGTTCCGAATATCCATTAGAATCATGATGAACAAGAACTGGTGACTTGCACGTTAAGGATAGTTGGTTTTCACGATCACCTTCTGCAAAAATCGAATCGTTTATCACGTTGGAAATTTCTTCCGTTAGATCATAGTGTTGTTGAAAAAACCACTCTTCAATGTCTAAGTCTTTCAGTTCGTCATCCACTTCATTTCCTTTGAATATACTTATAAGCCTATTCAATGCCCCCATGATTCCCATACTCTGGTTAAAACCATGTTGTTCATCTACCTCAAAGTAACTAGTGAATGATCCCATCATTTCCCAAAAACGGTCTTTGTTTTTTATGGCAATATAAGACGCTACTGTGATGAAGTGCTCGTGTAATAGCATATCGCTTATTAACTTGTCCTCTTCGTACACAAGACCTATGCCTAAATCGAATTGAGTAATCTTATTTAGCAAACGATCCTTATCGTACTCGTTATTCGGAAAGATATTGCGATCAATACACTCAGCTTCAGTCACAGTTAAGGCTTCAAACAAGCCTTTTTCAGCGTCGAACTTTGCATAAAGAAACTCGTTGTCAATAAATGACATCTCAGAGAGCAATGCATCCCTAAACATTTCACCGTTTGGAAGTGTTTCTACCTTTGTAAAAGGTGTTTCAACCATTAGTTTTCCCCTTTGATCAATTGAATTTATTGCTAATGCAATTGAACCTACATTATCACAGTTTTTGTATTGGTGCGATGTATTGCCTTGAAACATGTAAGTGTCAGAGATACTATTCTGCTTGACTCATATTTGATTCAGACCAATTGGTTATAGGGGAAAAAATGCATAACTTTAAAATTGTTTCAACCAAACACACCGGTGGCCGCACTATCGTCCACTTTATGTTTAACAATACGCTTCTTGGAAGTGCTGACCTTGAGCTATTAGGTAATGGCCGAATGAGTCTTTACTCGTTCTGGTCTATTTCTGGCTATGGTTTAGCTCTCTTAATAGAAACGATCAAATTCTGTCAATACCATGAGTGTTGCTTAACTAAAGGCTCAGGGTTTACCTCAGAGAAATTTGAAAGGCTTTGGGGAAAACTTAGTCAACACCCCACCGTCTCCAAGAATTCCTTTGGATTAGGTCTTAAAGACTTCAGTAAAGATACATTTAAAGACTCATTCGGTAAGATAGACGGAGAAACCTTATACGAACAAACCAATCGTTCTGTTAAGTTTTTTCATTCATTTTATGAAGGCGAGAATGCTGAAGTAGCACATCAAAGATATTCCAAAGATGCTCATTTCTTTTTGGGTATGATCTCAAGCGAACAACTTTGAAATAATGCTCTTATTAACTAAATATAGGGGAAAACCGTGAGTAATAGTAATCTACTTAAACCCGTTAAAGAGAACACATGGTTTCATGGTACTCCGCATGATTTCGAAGAGTTCGATATCGAATGCTTTGGTACCAATGAAGGCCGTGGTGATTACATCGGGAAAGCAATGTTTTTTGGATTTGATGAAGAGCGAAGCATTCCTTACGCTCGAGAAAGTGGGTTCCTTTTAACTGTTGAGTTAAAAATGGAAAATCCTTTAATCATTTATCCTAGTCATACAGATTTCAATCCTTGGCTAAACATTAAGCCCGAATCTTTATCAGACTTCGAGATTTGTAAAACTATCGTCGAAAACAAGTCGTCCAAATACTCGATTGAAGCAAGAGCTAAATATATGTATGCAACTCTCTTTATGACCCCTGAAGAGGTTGCAGAGTATTTTAAGGGGCAAGGCTATGATGGTTTGATTGACTATCATTACGGTCAAGCTGGGGTCTTCTCAGCTAGGCAAATCACCATAGTTTCAAAGAAAGACCTAACCTCTGTTCATTAACTGACTTAGGCATCGACTAAAAGGGAGCCAATTGGCTCCCTTTTCTAATTCACTGTATTAGTCCACTTTTATACTAAAACCACATGCTTTACTCTCAAATGGGATTGTAACCCGCTCAGTGTATTCACAGTCTCCATTAAACAAACCAATGACCCCTTCTTCTTTTCTGCCGGCGTATAGTAAATATACAGATTTCTCTAAGGCGCTACCGACAAGCCAATACTCAGGAGATTTTACGTAATAAGAGCCAATCAAGGCATCTGGGTAGGTACCCGAACTTAGGTCTATGGTTTCACCATGCCCTACTCGGAAGGTGTTGGTAATATCGATCTGAATATCAGCGGTTGTACTCCCTGACCATAGAGCAAGAATCAAAATTGTCCATTTCATTAAATTGGTCCTAAAAAAAGAAAACCACGCTCAATATGACCGTGGTTTTAAACTAGTTGTTAAGGGAGTAATCGGCTGATTTTACTGAACAGATTACCAATTCCTCTCTTTTCTTTTTGACTCATTTCAGTTCTAGATTTTGGTAATTCGATCTCTCTCTCATGTTGAACTTGCAAAAGCTTGGAGTGGTCTTCTTGCTTTAGTTCAATCCAATTCGAGGTTGAGCGAATTCCAACTAACTCTCTTTCCAACTGAAAGTAATTGTCCTTTATTTGCTTAAAGAACGGCTGAGGTATTTCTATTGCACCAAGATGAGTTGGAACAATTAAACGTGACATGGAAGGCGATGCTACATCATGGATTAGTTTAACCAGGTGTTCATTTGCCTGCACTTTTGATTGATCCAAAAACTTGTTGTTGCTTAAGTTTGCAATGATCAGGCCTGCATTTACAGAGACTTCGGTATTATCTTTAATGATTCGAATGTAAGTGTTTCGAGCATCACTGACAAAGCCAATAGTCAGACCTTTTTTGCGGATATTGTACTCTGGGTGGAGCATTGTTGTTGAAGTTACTAACGAACTCATAGTTGTCCCCTGTAATAAATTTATTAAGTCCACAAACTATATGGATGTACCTACAAGATTACATTAGTAACTTCAGCATGTATAGTTAAGCGGCTACATTTCCGCCAACCAATCTTGCATTCTGCATGTTTTGCATCAAACAAAGGCTCGCAGAATAGTAAACTAGAGTATCTGGAAATTTATTAAATGCCTTATTCAGCTCTTCGTTTTGTAAAGTGGTCAGCCCTTTTTGCATACTCAAGAGCTTCAAAATTATCTCATTCATTAACCGAAACCTCGGGTCAGCATTTTGCTTTTTCGACCACTCAGGACCAAACCCCGTCGGGTCCATATCTTTTAGGTCCAAGAATCGGTGTTGTTCGGAGCGAACAATTGCAATGTAAAGATCGGTAATTTTCGGGTAATGATGTTGGAGGGTGGTTCGTTTGACTCCGGCTTCTTTACATATGTCAGTAATGGCGATGTTTTCTAGGCCGTTTTCAATCAGGTAGTTTGTAGAGAACTCAAGAATATACTCTTTCTTGGTTTTAAAGTTGTTTTGTTGGAAAGTCATAGGTACGGGTGTCTGCGTTGAATTTGCCAAATAGTAGCAATATGAAGACTACCTATCGTACCTATGATGTCACACATTTTAGAATAGATTTAAAAGCTCTTCATTAGCTTTACATCTTTCACACCATTCGCCTTTGCGGATTTCTGTTGTACTGCGTCTAAAGTGGTGCCCTTCTGAACAACGAAATTCTAACTTGGTAGCCGAGTTGATGAATGTTGTACTAAGTAAAACTCCACCCTTCGGTTCTATAATTGCCTTAATTTCGCTAAAGGCTTCATCTTGACGCTTTGCTTTTGTGGCCTCTGCTGTGCAAGTTGGGCACCAAGTACGGTCGTTAACAACTTGACGACCTCTAAGGGAAAAACTGTGTCCTTTTGAGCAAGTTAAATCTATATAGCTCTCAAGTGATGGCATTTCTGTACTTACCAACTGACCTTGATGTTCTTTTTCCACAAACTCACGCATCATTTCCACTGTGTAGCGTCTTGCCTTAGAGCATTTTGGGCACCATGCTCCATTGCGAACGTCATTTGCGATTGGATTCCATTTGTGACCTTTACCACACTCCAATGATATTGGGTCATGAAATCGACTAAATGGTATTTCAGGGGTAACTCTGCCACCTTTAGTAATCGCTATATGAGCTATGGTATGTGCACCTTTTATTATGCGTGTCGCTATACCTTTTTTCTGAGCTTCGCAGACCGGACATTTTACTGGTTCAGATGTTTTCAATTGCACTTTATGACCTTGAGGGCAAATTGCAGCACATACGGCTTTGGCCTCGTCAAATGCAACGAAAGTGAAGTTCATTTTTTTCAATGAAGCTTCAAACTGAGCAGTAGTTACCGCTTGTTGTTCTTCAATCATTTCTATCACCTTGTTATAAGTTTTCCACTGTAGTTATTTAAGAGAACTATTCGTCTTTTTGTCATATTCGCGAATGTTTGCCAGCATCATATAGAAAGAATCGTTCATTTCAATAGTAACACTGCGTTATCACACTTTTTCTCGACTAGATTTGGAATCTATGCCCAGTTATAAAGATAGTCTATTTCATTTTTAGCACAGTTTTATTAACATGCAATATCTGTAGCATCACAGAAAACGTTTTTCTCACATTTAAGACAGAGAAGTAAATCTATGTCACAGTATCTTGAAACTACACCTTCTATTCATTCTCAACGCCATTCTTACGCTGCTAGACAACCACTATTTACACTTGATGGCTCAATCTATGGCTATGAGCTTTTGTATAGAGATGGAGAGAAGAACTGTTTTCCCACGGGTGTAGATTCAATGACATCAACTTCAAGAATCATTGTAGAGCAAATGTTTTCGAGTGCACCTATCAATCAAAAGCACCTAGCATTTATTAACTTTGATGAACAAGCTGTTTTAGATCTAGTACCTTTACTACTACCAAAAGATCGGGTTGTCATAGAATTGCTAGAATCATGTAAACCCACTACAAATTTACTAAATTCCGTAACTCGACTAAAAGATTCTGGTTACTCTATGGCGTTAGATGATTTTGATGGAGATATAAGTTACTGGACAAAGTTTTTACCTAAAATTGACTATATTAAGATTGATATTTCGCAAACGAATTTATTTGACGCAAAATATATAATTTCGCAAGTTAAGCAAAAGCACGATATAAAATTTATTGCTGAGCGTGTAGAAACTAAAGAAGATGTTTCTGATTGCATTTCGGTAGGCTTTGATATTTTACAAGGGTACTACTTTTCTAGGCCGCAGATTTTTAGTAAAGCGTCATTAGTCTACAACAATCCTGTTGCTTGCAAACTCTACGGGATGTTATCCGACAACGATGCTGAAATTAAGGATATTGCCTCTCTCATCTCAAAAGATGCCGGTCTTTCAGTTCGACTGTTAAGTTTCGTAAACGCTCATTTTCGCTTAGAGACAAAGTTATGTTCTGTTGAACAAGCGGTCACTTTTGCCGGACTTGCTCGTGTACGCACCTTTATCTTGGCCGTATTTTTCTCAAAGGGTTGTTCAACGCTTTCTCCACACATTATGAACATCTCTGTTAGGCACTCCGAATTCATGAAATCAATCGCAGAAACCAATCCCAAACTACAAATTTCAGCGGATGATGCTTTCCTGGTCGGTTTGTTTTCTACCCTACCGGCTTTATGTGGAAATGAGTGGATGGACGTTATATCAGGACTCGGAATAAACGCTCGAATAGTTGAATCCATATCAAAAACCGGAGGTGGGGCATTACAAGAATTGTTATCGATTGCCGAGTATCTAGAGGTAGGAGACTTAAAGCGTGTATCTGAGTCGCGATTAACTCTAGACATAGACCATCACATGGTAATTGAAACGTATCTATCAGCAACTCTTAGTGCCGATTGTTTTGTCGAAGGCATACTTACGGATTATGAATGTTCCGAGTCTTCTATAACAATTAACGAGGAATTATAGAGGTAATGGATTCGGTTATTTACCATCCAACTGTTATTATCTGACGTATCAGATCTACCTCTTAATTGACTATCAATAGGTTCAGATAACGGGCTAATCGCTTTGAGCCCCATGCGTCTACTTGTACGAACATTTGACCTCCCGTCCTTCAGTGAACACAGCTACCGGCCAAGTTTCCTACACTTCAAATGTTGTGTTGTTTGTTAATAAGCTCTTTTAAATCTTCAAATGCGTTGAGTGCAACGAGAAATAGAGCAATCACAGACAACCCCTGAATGGTTACTACGAGATAACTTCCAATAACTCGCTCGTATTCAGTCACCGTTGGGAGCAGCAGAATAGGGCCAACTAGCACAAACATTACACAAAAAGTAATAATCGATGGTTTCATTAGAGTTTCCTATTTGAGTTGTGCTTGTGCGCTCTGACTTTTTGGTAACAAAAAACTGACCGTGAAGGCAGCTAAACTAATTGGCAACATCATACAAATTACAACCACTACAAATTGAGCGAATTTACTATCAGTGGTTACGTCGCCAGCCAAAAGCATTAATGGAGAAATGAGTTGAAATAGACCAAATACTGCAAGGAGTTTTGCCAGTACGTGTGCCTTTCCATGATCAAACTTAAACCCAACTAACAAACCAACAACGAACATTGAAATCCCCATCTTAGGAATCAAATACTCATTAGCTTCGAACACGTTCAACATTCTTGGTACAGTCGAATACACGTCCAAGGCGAAGTTATGTTCAAAAGCTAGTACCCATCCTCGTGCTAATGCAGCCCAAACTCCCAACATGATCAAAAAGCCGAGTTCTATGTGAGTTCCTTTCAATCGTTCAGTAAATGGTATTTTTAGCATTATTTTTCCTACTTCGATAGATGCGCAGAAAGGACATCTAAGATAATGAAAAGTAGCTCGTCATCTGTTAACCCGCTTTGCCTACCAGCCTCTAACAATCCCGAACTAAGAGCCATCAGTTTACCGGAGTTAGACAACGGGGAGTTTTCATCATAATTGAATATCAAATTGGCGTACTGGTAGAATTTTCCACCTTCATTCTGCAAGTCTCTGGATACATCTTGTAGGAAATCCGACCGTGACTTAATCATGCTTTCGCTTTGGTCTCCGTATACTTTTAAAGTATCGACGAATGCTTTTGATAGCTCCCAGAACGTTTTTTTATCTAACCCATGCTGCTGAACATGATCGGGTGACGTATAGCTGTTGATGTCCAATGCACTGATGGTAGTTGCTTTCTCAAACGAGAGGCCAGAGTGTTCTTTTAGATAGATGTTAACAGCCTCTATAAGTAAACATGTAGCTGCTTGCTTAGGGTCTGACTTAGCGACATCATCGTTGTATGAGATGCTTAACTTTGATGCAAATTGAGTGAGTCGCGGGTCAGATTTGCAATCTGGGTTATTGTGTATTCCTTTCATATCAGTTTCCTAACTAGATTTAGATTGTTCAGTTGCCATTAGAGCAACACACTTCGTCAACTCGTTTAATCGGTTGCATAAATTGCTAACATTTACGAGATCCATTAGAGCGTAGCCATTTAGAATATCTAACGCTGCGTCTTCACTTTCAGATTCAAGAGCAATTAGTGCTTTCAATGCTAATGTTTCCGTTGGATCGACTCGTTTTATCCATTCAGCCTGTAACTGATTAAACTCATCTATGGAAATGCTTGCCGAACCGTTTTCACGTACACGCTTACGTAGAGTGCTTATCATGTTCGTCATTTCATTACCCTTTAGTTAGTGGTCTGGATGTTTTTAATCGGATAGAGTTTATCCACTTTATCCATTGCCGATTGAGCAGACTTGTGAGGCTTGATTTGCTCATCCCAATAGTTGCTTGAACCTATCCAGTGAAACTTTAGTGTCTTACCGTCACTACCGTGATCCCTTGTTACAACACCACCATCACTACGTTCATATCGATAGTGTTCACCTAATCCGCAATGACATTCATGTTTAGTCCAAGACACGATTTTTCCTATATCCAGTTAACTCTCAACCGAGCTTTTAATTAGTGACGCTATTAATTTCAAATCTCGATGAACAAGGTCGAAAGTGTGTTGAGGGTTTGCTTCTATCCATTGCGAGTCTGTACTAATACGATAATCGTTTGGTTCGATAGACCATACCAGTTCGCCATCTTCCATAAAGTGACCCTTGATGTGCCAGTTGAAGGTGAACTTAGGTGAATCAGATTTAGGATATAGAATCGCTTGATGAATCAATTTGTCGATTGTTCGAGCTTGCTCTACCGAAGAAAAGAACATAATAAATGGACGATGGGCCCATCTGTTGCCACCTAATATTTTGTTGAGAAAAACACTTTCAAACTTGTAGTTTAAATGCCCCCCGCAACTTGATAATGGGTGTGCACCAATATCAAATAGGGCATCGCACACCTCAATCACTCGATGTTCGACTTTCCCTTTTTCTTTGGCTTCTGGATAGTCCCAGTAAGCGTTGAGGCTTTTAATCATAGATCTGATGTTTCCTATGCCAAACTTTCCCAATCAAAATCCAAGAACTGCACTTCTTTTGAATGAGTAATGTAAAAATTCTGTTTAGTTCTTATTCCAAGCAAATCGTACATGAACGATACATGATTCGGATCGAAAGCTTCATTCCATAAAATGTTATGGTGCAGTTGAATGTTGCGTATTATCTGTTTATCGACACTACCCGATAGAATCAATTTGTTCATTTCGGTGGGGCTGATAATAGTATCTGGATCTCGAAAAGACGTTCCCTTTAATGCCCCCTCTCCTAGCTCACGTTCTAACTCATGAACTGCATAACCATACTCATGTTGCCCTAACCATGCCTGTTGTATTTCAACTGGTTCATCACTAACTTTGTCTTTTAGAGCGTATGGGTTTTTTACATGTATACTTTGGTAGCACGTGTCAAAGTTAGGGTCATAAGCTCGTATCTGAGTCATGTAACACTCACTACTACAATAGTTTCGCAACTGGCGATGTATCAGCCGTAGAAAGTCTTCACATGCATACTCTGAGTAGATATTGTGAGTAGTAAAGTAATCGCTACTTTCATGGTTTAAGCATGGATAAACCTGAATATCATCTTGGTCTGAGAATCGACAATCAACGCCAATACTCTCGTCCATGTATGGCGTTAATTTGTGATCCATCCGTGCTCTGTATGGACTTAAATCAAGTCTAGACTTTTTAGCTAGGTTGCTGCCTTGTGGGATGTCATAATAACGCAACAATTTGGGCATTATACTGCCATGCTGTTCTTGAAAGTCACTCTTTATAGATACTGGATGAAGCTTTTCAATGCTTCGCTTTGTATCGTCATCAACGTCAAATAACCAATGGTTCGGATTGTTTCGTTCCATTAGATAACGGGCTAAACGTTTTGAGCCCCATACGCCTATTTGTACAAACATTTATACGTCCTATCCTTCGGTGGTCACTGCCACCAGCCCAGTTTCCTATACAATTTATTGATCCAACCATTCACCTAAGTGTTCGGTTTTAAAGTTATACGAAACGCCTTGTTTTTCGAGTGCTTTATGAACATCTTGTTCAATTACCTTTTGAGCAATTTCCAATAACATCACTTTTAAATACGGTTTTTCATAGACCGGTTGGACAATGCGAGCATGAATTCCAGCATCGCGAAAAGCAGAGAGCGCTATTTTCGCTTGAGCAAGTGCCTTACGTCCGTCTTCATCTGGAGGTACAAGCTTTAGGGCCATGATGTTTCCTATTAGAAAGATGTTAAGGTCACATGGCCGAAATCGTACTCCGCGAGGGTATTTACAACTCCCTCAATGCGACTTCCTAACTCTTGGTAATTCTTACTATCCCACACCAGAACTGTTGTTATGTTTTCATCTAGCTGTTGTAGATATTCCAAGTCTTCGAGGGAGTGAACTGACTGTCTGTCTTCAATTCCATTCTCTACAGAGCGTACTTCAAAGGTACATTCAACACTTAACTGTTCGTGATATGAAAGGAAGTGAAATAGCACTTGATTACTATAATCACCAGCGGGAGTGTAGTTGCCATTCCATAAGCGGAATAAGGCCACAGCTTCACCCGTTTGAGGGCAGAATAAATCTTTACTTGTACTCATTTGATTTTTCCTATTCGCCGGTGGGCCGCGCCTGCCGGTTCAGTTTTTGGCAAAACCATGCTTTTTAAGATGAAGCTCTCTGAGCAATCCGAACACACCCAGAACAACTTGGACTATAATGAATGCGGGACTGTATGACCCATCTTAAAATGCTAATAGATAAGCTAAACCCATTACGATACAACCTATCCAAATACCTGACATTTCTTTATGCGATTCCCATAGTTTCCACATATTGATGGTTCCTATTTAGCTACGCTGCGGTGGTAGTGATTCTCGATAGCCGACCAATCCACAAAAAAATCGGACTTAAAAAGCACTATTACGCAAAATGCCACTTCAGGTAATTCTTTCAGAGACAACTCACTCATAGCACAAATCTGCCCTTTAAATTTATCTAGTGCTACTTTTGGATCTTGGTCAAAGTAATTAAAGAGCTTGTCACCAACCTTGAAAGTTATTAAGCGGTTAGTACAAGAGCTTTCTGGCTCTTCGTTTGAATCCATGTTTGTGACATTAACAAACAAGAAATTCTGATTGGGTAAGTCAATTTTGATTAAGTTCATGTTATCGATGTTTCCAATGTTGAGTTACTGAGAAAATGGCTAGTTTTTAAAGCTCTTGCTTGCTCTTTAAAGCATCTAATGAGTAGTGTTTAGCTTTAATATCATTAATCTCAGCCTCTAAGTTTGATGACAACACCATTGCTTTTTGAATTAAGTCATCGCTTGTTGGAGACATGATTGCAACATCTTCAGAACCACAACAAAAGTGAATCCCATCATCGTCACCTGTGTAGTCTAAAGATACGCTGTGCTCATCCATTAAAGAGGCTAGTTTCACCATAAAACTTGATAATTTCTGCTTCTCTTCCATAATCCAATTTTCCCACGTTATGAATTTGATTGATTCTGCGGTTCTTGCTCAGTGATACCAAGCAAATCCTTTAGCAACGAAAGTCGAAAGGCTTCCCTGAAATCTAACTCCATATCACCAACGCTGCTGACGAATTTAAGCAATGCTGTTTTTCGTTTATCCACATTATCTTGAACGAGTTCTATTGCTGAAATGGCTGCGTGAGCTGCTTGCGGCTTATCTGAAAAGTCATTAGCTTCGATCAAAGCATACATTTCATCGTAGTTTCGGTTATTGCTTGCAGTAACGATTCTTTTAAGTAACTCCCATGACGGGCTGCTTGTTCCAGACATCTGATTTTCCTACTTGCTTACCGACTCTAAATAGCTACCAATGATACGGTGTGATTCATCCCAATCGTTAAAGTCTAACGCCAGTCCGGTACGGGTCTCCATTAATGTGTTCAAACGGCTTAAAGCCTCATCACTTGCTACCTCTTCATAATGGATTGGGCTATCCATTCTTGGTCTAATACCTTTTTGCTGCCTATATTCAACCTGAAGGTTTTGTGCTGTGATAATTGAGTCCACTAATCTAAGTTTGTAACTCGTTATAGTGAGAGTCGCCAGCATAGAAAACGCTAACAATACAGCTAATGTTATTGTCGTAGATTCCTTAGAAGCAAACTTCTTAAAACCCGAAAAATTCAATTTCTGAGCCCTAAAATTCATAATGAAGGCGTATACAGTCAACACAAATAGTAGAAAAGAGGTCTTCCCAACAGGTAAAGCATCAATAGTTGTATAGTTCCACGTATCAAGTTGCGGAATAATTTGGTTGGGCCTACTCCAAACTAGCAACGTAACTCCCAAAAAGCAGACAATAAACATAATGTCTGGTAGAAATCTTCTTTGTTGTTTAGTTAACACACCGTGTTTCCTTCATGTTACTGCTCAATATAATGTTACTTAGTGGAACTCATTAAAGAGTGAGCTTCAACCATTACCGGAGCATTCATAATTCTCGTGTAGTCCGAATCTGCTGAAGTTATGGTCAAAAAAGCTGCCACATCGAGTTGCTGTTCATAACTTAGCCCGAATTCAACATTTCCAGCTAAGTATTTTTCGATAGTCACGATATGCTTGGCCAACTCAGTGTCTCGAATTCTATATTTATACTGTTGTATCTCAAAAAGGACCTCTGGTGAACTAACTCTACTTTGAAGGCGCTTGTGGTCAGCTAGTATCAACGTGGCATAATCGTTCAATATTTCAGTATTATCCTCGTTGAAGTCGATCAAAGAGTGAGCTGTTACCTCCATATCTAACCGTGTCATGATTCGTTCAAATGCTTCTAGATACTTCATCATAAAGTGGTATGTCGGTGAGTCCCGCCTCGATTGCAAATTCTGGTATATTGTTTTTAGTGCAGGGTTATCGGTTTTATATGCCATAAATATCTCAGATTTTCAGTATCAAAAACATGTGACCAATCGACAGTTAATGTTCCGCTTTCTTAATTCAGTTTCAAATGTAGTGCCGATGAGTTGTTCTGCTGTGTTCTTTGCTGTTTCTAGGTTCGAGCTAGCGCTATGGTAATCCTGTGCTCCACCATTAGGATAATGACGATCCATCGCTATCCGCGTTCTGTAGTGCGGCAGCACTCAGTTTTTTAAATGCGTCATTAACGCCTTTTGTATTGATATCAACCATTGATGTTTCCTTATCCACATTACAGTTTTTTCAGTTTAGTAATGAAAGCCTTTAGCGCTACATATTTGTATGCAAACACTATCTGCATTAGTAGACTTGAGGCTAAAATTACTACCGACTCCATAATGCGTATATTTTGGCTAATTAGACTGACCGCACCTAAAAAGAATAGAAAACTAAATGCGAATGAAAATGGAAGTTGTCCCCAAGCCATGAGCAAATTAGCAACACCGCCCCTTTCGCTACGGACTTTAAAGCCGTCATAAAACAACCAAGAGAGAAGTAGGTAGAACAATGATATTGTGATTGTGAGTAAAACTTGCATTTATGGTTCCTATCAAACCAAGACGCTATACATAACGCTTTCAACGTAATAAAGAACCGCGATAGCTACAATAGTACCTGTCAAATATCAGCATAGTTGATTCCTTTCATTTTCCTATTACGCATTGCGCTTGTCGTTTGCAGTCGATGGTTTACCATGTTCGTATTCGACTTGCTCCCAAATGTTAGCCTTAGTACCTACGATCAAAAATTCCTCTTGAACAGTTAGTTTTTATCAACTCTAGACTCGCTGTTAATTCTGACTTCATGTTGTTTCCCATTCCATAAGGCGACCTCCCATATCGGTTCTTCGTCAGACTTAAATTTTACCCAGTACCAACCTTTAGTTCGTTTCATACAATTCCTATATAGAACTAAGTTGCGTAATTACGTTTTTGAAGGACAGAATTACTGTTACTGAACCAAGAGCGATCAACGGTACAAATCTAAAATACCCTAACCACTTCCCTTTAATGAATGCCAAAACAAAACAGTATGCAGCTATTAATGCGATAACTAACCCTTGAATGAGCCAGTGAGTTTCTGTCAAATCACTTGCCTGAACCTTGAAGAGCAGAGCTGTAAAGAACGCTATAGCGAAAAATGCCCCATAATGCAGAGCTTTAGTTGGTCTTATTGAAAAAACTAAAGCTATTGCAATAAGATAAGGTTTGCTGAATACCCCTTGAAAACCTGAAACTGTAAAACAGATCTGTATCAAACAAGCCATTGCAAGCCCAACGGTAAAGGTCAATACATCACGATTCTGTTTCTTAACATCAGAGGGAATTTTTGTTGCATCTGTATTCATCAGATCTCATTACTCCTTAGTTGCTAGTCTGGATAAGTGATGGGAAATCTTGTTAAGCAAGGCCACTTTTGATTTTTCCTAATTAACTTTTACTCAAAAACTGCTGTAGTGGCATTTTAAATACGTCTTCAAAGCACTTATCAGCAATCTCTCTACTTTTATCTGTGAGGTTGAAAGCTAGTCGCCCTGTAGAGTCATCACGAATGCGAATTAACATTCCATGCTCTACCAGCGTTCTGCACGTTCTGTTATAGTTCTTCTTGTTAATCTCACAGGTCATCGCAGACCGTTCAATCAAGTCAGCAAGTGTAGTGCTAGGAACCGAAAAAGCACTACAGCAATTGTTAGAGCAATGATTTGATGAAAATGCACTTTGTTTAGCTACATTTGATGTTTCCGATCTCTTATCAATTCCAGCTTTTACATATCTCTAATTGATTAGGACACTTAGGGATCTTTACAACTACTTGGCCTTCGTTGTTATACCCAAGCGTAATCTGCCCTACGACATCAGAGTGGATTACTCCTTCTTCGATACTCAACCCAGCCATTGCCGAGTTATACTTGTCATTGGCCTCTTTCTGATTTGATGTTACTGGTGATATATATGGTGGGGCGCTATCAAACCCGTTTTCATCGAAAAACAGATTCTGCCACTCTATAACGTCAAACCTATCTGTCCATTCTGGGTCTGAACTAGAAGCTTGGAGTTGGTTCAAGTTAGCGACTAAAGCCTCTATTTGGACTTTAGCTCGCTTGTTCAATTCAAAATCATTTTTTTCACATCCTGTTATCGTTGCGCCCAAAAAAATTGCGGTAGATGCACTTAACAATGAAGTTAGTTTTTTCATTCTTGTTTCCTATCCTCCTACCAAAGCCACACAACTAAGCATCCGACAGTAATCAGCGGCACCATGCCTATAATTACGCTCTTAATCTTGGTTATCTCTCCAAAGAGAAAATGTTCAACTTGCTCATTTCTGCTTGAGGAAAACAAAGTTACAACTATGCACAACATTCCACTTCCAATTAAAATCCAACCAGCTAAATTGATTATAAATACATCAAACGCAGCAAGTTCCTGTTCAGTCATAGTTTCCTCTCAAATATTCCGGTCTTAGTGAGGGCATTGGCAACCTTGATGTTTCCTACTTCGTATAACAGAGTAGCTTGTGTTCTGTAGCACCCTCTATAAATTGGCCGAGAGAATGCGGTTTTTTTGTCTGATTAACTTTCTCTACGGTTTTTTCTGAAAAACTCAGTGAGTGTCGAATTAACAACTCAGCGAGTTGTTCCGCTTCGGCTTCATTTATTTCGAGTAAGTGAACTATTGAGGTTGCGATCTTCTTTTTGGTTTCTGGCAGCTCAAGTTCTTCATTTGAATAAAACCAGCACCCCAATCCGAACCCCAACATTCTCAAATAACACAGCAAGTTTTCTGCGCTAACCTCTAGTTGTTCCACATTTCTTTCCTATTTGGCTTTTTCAAAATCTTCGATGGCCTTTGCTAGACCATTCTCAAACATTTCAAAGGAGTGAGGCGCTGCAAGCGAGATGAATTTGGCTGGTGCGGATAGCATGTATTCCTGAACTATATCACCATGCTCACCATGCTTTGCATATAGCGACACGAAAGCGAATATGAACAATGTTACAGGGAGCCATAAGTTCATAGGGTCGTCTGGTTGACCAGAAGGGGATCTGTACTCTTCAATGAAATCTGGCACTGTTTTAAGAGCTACCCCTAAACCCAACACTGTCAACCAGATGCCACCCAACTTAGCCCAGGTGCTACCAGCATCTCCAAATATCAGTACCAAGCCGAAAATTGTCAGCGGAACTGTAATAAATAGCGAAGAAAAAACCATCCCATATACAGCACTTACACGCTTCGAATCGTTAAATTGTCTAATTGCACTCAGCATGTATACCTCCGGCTTTTAATTATCCAAATCAATATTTTGTACTTTGTGGCTGGCTATCTTGTTGCCACATCGAGCTAGGAAAATTTTCTCAATCTAGCATTAAATTATTCAATTCTTCGACCAATTCTTGGGCTTTTTGATCTGAGAAGTTCGCGGGTTTATCTTTTACTTGAAACTCAACAAGATCATGATTGATAGTCCATTCGACAACAATCGTCTCTGGAACGGTTTGGAGCACTTCAGCAATCTTTATCCGCAGTTCAATAGCTTTTATCGTGCTATCTAAAGCCTCAATATTACGATCTAAACTCTCTCCGTATGTCTCACGAGCAACCATCACTTTATCTATGTCTTCTTTCAAGCTTGTAGCGTCATCTGTACAAGCTGTAAGAGATAAAAGTCCAGTCATCAATAGTAACCTTAACTTCATAAAAACTTGCCTTTTATTCCGACTACCAACCGTACCGTATTCAATTATTATTTGGTTCAATGATTGTTTCTTAGTCTGTTTTTCTTGCACTTACAATAAATTTTGCGTCTTGAATACTTGGTTTAGGCGAGCGTTCGGAGATATACATTCCAATTGATAGGAATGTACTTACGGTGAGTCCATGTATTAACCAGTTCGTGTTAAATGTGTCGATTGACAATAGTATTAATTGCAATGAAAAAACACACCCAAAGCCAAAACCGATCCCGAAGATAAGGCTTGAAATTACATGTTCCGCTAGATCAGTTAGGTTCTTCTTCTTCCAGTCTGTAACCAACTCTGTATGAACTCTCAGTATTTGATATGTTTTTTCCGTAACCATCTTTTGATGTTTTTCCATTAGAGTTTTCTAATTGATTTAAGATTATCAGGCAGGATGACGCAATCACCTATTGGTTATCTTGCACTGACATCAAACGTTAATTTTTCGCTATAGATGGCTAATGACTAGGCGTAAATTACATTAATGGCACTAACGGTTTTGTCAGTTCTTTAACGTAAGCGAAGGGCACTCCGTTCAACCTATGAATATCATGTAACCTATTGCAAGTACCTTATCTAGATATAAAGGTAATTGCTAACAAGTCTATATGTTGTCGAGTTAGTGTAGATTTACGTCTGTTTTATACAAGGGTAAAGATTGAAAAATGAGGGCACATAGACAGTAACTCTCGAAATGTAAGTGAAAAAATTGGAGATTTACTTAGTATTCTCTAGTTATTATCGTCTACCTAATGAAAATGTAAAAAACGTAATTTTAAGAAATAGCGATAGGATACCATTTTGTGGGCATCCTTAGATTGTATCTTTGATAGTAAACTTGGCGATTTAAGACTCGCTATACAATCGTCCAATTGATTTCGATTATAAAATTCAAACTTACGCCCATTATTGCTACGCAAGGTCAAACACACCGCGTCACTTTTTGTTTTATGTTTTAATGTAAAATTAATTTCTGGGTGTAGAAGTTGAAGACGTTCAATTTCTTTCTTCCAGTACATAAATTCATAATCAACTATTTTACGTAATACTGTAACATTGTTGAGTGGATTTCTCCCCTTAAATATTTCTGCGTTGAAGTGCGAAAAAAACTTTGAGACTACCGTTCTGTGCTTGCCTACACAAATAAAGAAAGCATCTTCTACCTGATGGAAGCACATATCAGACTTATCATAATCAAATAAGTAGTATTCAGGGTTATTTTCTAATTCGCGGAGGTTTCTGTCTAACCTTTTAAGGTATTCGCCATTTAGGCAATCCCCCCACTTCATCTCTCCGTAAATCTGACTGTGCCCGATAACTTTATCTACTGGCACAGAACAAATCAATTCCTCATGACCATCCTTTAAATAAATCCCTCTATTTTCTAAATATTGCTCCATGCACTGAATTGGTTTATTAGAAAAATGAGCTGGCGACATTTTATTTAATTCCTGAATATTTGTTCTCAACTTCAGATTACTCATAACCTTCTCAATCATTCAATTGTTTTTCGTAACACACTTACGATAATATAAGGTGTAATATTTAAGTTAATTAGGACATAAAAGGAATTTTGGCTGATTTAAGGTCTTGCCATGTAATAGGTTGACCATTTTTCTTTACTGGCACTTCCATTACTTCGTTTGCAACCTCGCTCCAAAATATACCTTTTTCTTCATTCAAAAAATCAAGAATCAAAGTTCCGTCATGATGTTGTATGAACTCAAGTTGAAAGCCCTTTTCTGGTACTGTAGGCCATTTATAGCTATCGCATACAATCGCTTTTAGTTTTTCTGAAACACTTTCTACCGTAAGGATTTCATATGACATATTACTTCCTTTTCTTACAAGTTATTTTTTACAATGGTTTTAATAAGGTGAAATTCGATACTTAAATATGTACAAAAATCTTTCGTTACTGGTTGTTTGTTGCATCAAAAGCTAGATCCATTCTTAATGTTCCCCCCTTAATCAGCAGAGTTTAACAACAGGGCTTCGTCCCATAAAAACCAAAAGATCCATGTTTGATTGGTTCGCATCAATCAAAGCTTTCTTTGCCATAGTGTAAGCAGCTAGTTTTCCGTGTTTTTCGCAACTGTATCGGCGTGATTTCTTTAATGGATGACCATACCTGTCGCGTTCAGTCCAATTTGCTACAAATTCTAAAGTTAACGACTTTCTATCGCTGGCTATTCTTTCGAGGGGTTCTAGTGAGCGTGGCAGTCTAGCAAGCAACGTCCAATCACTAACCACTTTGTGCCAGAATTTTCCCCATTCTGCTTTGCCTAGTTTATTACGCTCCGTAATGGCTTTGCGAATAGCCTTTTTCTCCCCAATTCTTTTAAAGCCGATTGATTTGTAACGATATCCGCCTTCTGGTCTCGGCATGGATATCTTGAAAGCAGTTTTCCCTTTTGAAATGAATCGAAAACCTGTGTTGCTCTTAAAGTATGCAGGTGCGTGATTAGTTTCCATTTGCATTTAACGATTTTTCCGATGTTATAAATAGACCTAAACGTTAGTGTATTCCCACCAAATAGCGAGTATACCTAACCATATCAGTAAGCAAATAGATGCCAGTTTAACAATGGGTAGTAAGCGTATGTCGTGACGTTCATTTAAAGCTATGGTTGCAACTATATAGCCGTATATTTGCGATGGTCGGTACATTGAGCCTGAAATCACCCATTTTTTACCTATGACGGCTGCAAGTATGATCGTCATAATACCAAGAATTGTAACCATGATTTTTCCTTCTTGGTGATGACCAAGGCCACCATCATTTTCCAATATTAACTTGTTTTATGTTTTGACCCTTGCGTAGTCTTCGCGTTAGAGTTTTTGATACTAGAAAGTAGCCACCAACCACACCCTTGCACAATCAACAATGTTAGCAATGTGGTAAAAATATTTGCATTGAGCAAATCGACTAGAGAGGGTGTGGTTAATGCAAAACTACAAAAAATCAGCACAAAAGAAGACATGAACATTGCAAATTGTTGCTTATCAAAATTGCCTAACATTCTGTTTATAATTTTCATCTATGTATCCTATCAAACCAAGACGCTATACATAACGCTTTCCACGTAATAAAGAACCGCGATAGCCACAATAGTACCAATACCTATAATGTGCGTGGTGCGTAATTTGGCGATTACTTTAAAAGGTAACTTGAAGTTAGGTACTAAAATTGACGGAACTGTCATGAGCACAAACCCAAATAGAAAGACGGTTACGAGTGCACCAACTAAATTTCCATATTGGTAAATGTTGGATGTATAAGATCTTAGGAGAGTGTCAAATATCAGCATAATTGATTCACGAATTTCCTATATCATTTTGATGAGTACCACTAGCATAAATATCGCTGTTACAACCCCGTTAAATAACTTGGACTTTCCTCTATTGGCAGTTGTGGCTGATAAAAATGCCAGAGCCAAAAATGAGCAAAGGTTTTCAGAGTTCGTAGTTGGTTTCATCCAACCTAAAGCTGATGGAAAAGCTAACATTGTCATGACCGAATATACGAGACTAAACCAGTAGGACCTCAATTTCGCTGCATCCGACATCTCTGTGCCAATAAGTCCTAGTAATTCATTTATAATGCCAAGAGTGACCTTTATAATCGTCATGATTCTTTCCTATACGGCACGTGGTGGTGTTTGAGGTCCAAGAAGATATTCACCATCACGCATCCAATCCTGACGGCGGCCATTGAATCCTTTCATGACTCTAGGATGTTTGTTTTCATCAAGATAAACAGGCTCCGGCGACTCTTTGTCATTTTCAAAATACCAAAATAACCCTGTGTCCATTGGAATTGTTTCATGTTTAACCATTAGTGTTTTTCCATTAACAAAGTGAGTTTAGTTTTTTCGTTAAGATCGCTGTTATAACGCGATTCAAACGGTACATAGTCAAGACCGTACTTACTAGCGATTGCCTTTGCGTCCGCTAGAGCTTCTGTTAGATCGTGGTAGTTATCATCGTTAACAGGAGAGAACTGGTCACGCTCATAGATAGTGACATCTGCGAGGTCTATGACGGTGATTTTCGACGTGTTCCCGCCTTGATTAGCAATGAAGTAAATAAAATTCATAGGTCATTATTCCTATTCTGGTTCTACGTCTGTTACAACAGTCAAGCGCCCACATTTGGTATTGGCAGGAAGCGGCTTAACAAGCTCATAATTAGTCTTTGAAGTACCCGACGGAAAGTAAAATCACCTACTGCAAAAACACTAGGCGTCGCATTCATAAAGAATGGGTCAATGAATGGTGAGGAACTTCTTAGCTCTAATTCTTTAGGTACTTGTGACATAGATACATCCTACAATTTAAAGGCCGAACAACTAACACTGATTATATAACGGTTTAACCGTTATTCAAATACTTTATATAAAATTCAGACAATTGTATTCTGCTAATAAATGTACCCCATTCAACCACTACGAATGTTGCATTTTCTCGCTCGATAACAAGTTCAGGTACTTGAGCATCAAGCACTTTCTTCAACACATCTTCTGTAGAGCTGCGAGGTAATCCTGAAAGGTCACTAAGCTGTTTTAGGGTAGCTTTGCCATCCATGTATGCCAAAGCTGCTAACACAGCCCAGAGTCGGTTGTAGCTACCTTTTTTGAGGTCAAGAGTCACTATTGTTTCTCCTTCCAATTAACAATTAGATTCTGACACTAAAACTTCACGCTTCATCAATTCTAAAGCCTCTATAATTTGAGTTAGAGCAAGGCTGATGCTAGCGACATTGAGTTCGTTATACTTTTCAAATGAATACAACTCAACTTTTGATATAGCAACCATATTAATGTGATATTCGATACTGGATAGTTGTTGCTCTTCATCGTTATGAAGATCAAACATTGAGGATGTGTTGTGTAAGCTATTAGCAATAGAATTGACAAGCCCTTTAAAACGATGATTAATTATCGTTGTACATTTGGGTTCTTTGAGCTGACCATCTTCACTAATGTTTCTCAGCGTCACCATTAGATGTGAAATTGCAGCCATAAAGCTATACGTGCTTCTTTGCGAATAAGGTCTCATACATGATACTTCCAATATTGATTATTCAGCTAAAGCTGCTTTTATTTTAGATGTATTATTCTCAAAATAGCTGTACGCTTGAGTGAGAAAATCAGTATCTTCAATGCCCCAATCACGAGCTTCCTCTTGACGATAACCTGGTAACATTTCAAAAATAACCTTGGCCTGTTCTTCGGTTGCTTGCTGGTCCACTAGGTCAACTATTAAATCATGGAAGCCGACCCATCCACCTTTAAATACTTCGTCTGTTTCTTGCTTAATACTCATAAAGGTTTTTCCTATACCATTATTGCGGCTTATCCAGTGGATTTTTTAACGACCACATCTCAGAAATGTCAATTTGTAGATCAAGGTGGGATTGCAATGCTGCTTCTAAATTTTTCTTGTGCTCTAACGCACTAGCACACTTACGAGATGCAAATTTATGATCGCAGAACAGTAAGTATTCTCTATGTGACTTTAGGGAAACTACCACTTCATCTATGTCGTAATAATCTACTTGTTGACCAATAACATTCCTCTCAAGTTTCGCTATTCGGTCTAGCAATAAATCTTTAGTAGATGGCGGCAGTTCACCAGATAAAACCTTGCTACTAAACAGGGCTATTAGGAGAGCAATAAACGAAATTTTCATTTTCAATTATCCACTTGGTTAGTTCGCTTCTTTTGCATTTAATTTATTTGATTAACTGTAATCACTGTATAACGGTTTAACCGTCACATCAACAGGTTGAGTATACTTCAACCTATTTTTCTTAGGTTAAAAAGTAACCCAACAGATGACAATAAAAACGGATTTTCGCTATTCACTCGCAGGTCAGGGACTTGACCATCCAGAACCTTTTTCATTACATCTACTGTGGAACTTCGAGGTAAGCCATGTTTAATGACCAATCCAAAATTCGAGCTATAATGTGATAGGTTTAAGAAGTGAACTGTAAACCCCCATTGACGGCATTAAACTCGCCATTAAAGTATTAAAGTAGGCTCTATCATGGCCTAAAATACCCTTAGCCTGTTCTACTAGTTCGGAGTGCGTCCCTTGAGACTGTAACTTATCTATGACTTTAGAAAAGTTTGGCATGTCGAGCCATAGCTGTGCTTCAGTAATCTCGATACCTAGCGCAGCTTGTACTTGTAACATGATCCTAACCACTCGCCACTGGAATTCAGCAAACTCCCCCCTCTCTGCCATTGGAGGTAATGAGTCAAGATCAAGGCTAAAGCAAGAAACACCATTAAAGAGTTCGAATAGGTGTGTATCTTTCTGTAAATCAAACGATTCTACGTGGGTTATTGCAAAGATCGATCTCGATACACTAAGATCCAATTCTTGCTTTGTCGGCAAGACATTTTTGAAATGAAGCATGAACGTTATAAAACGAGGCTCAAGTGAAGTATGAATGTAATGATGCTGCCCACTAGAACCTCTATGGGTTATCTTGTAGATAGAATGGCCAAATTGTTTAGCTCTCGTTGCTAGACCAATGGCTTCTAGGTATTTAGAACTTTCGGTATTGTTACTGCCCTTCTCCACAAATGGCGATTCTTGTATTAGAGGGGATTTTGACACACCATAGGCAAGGCTACCGAATGAGGTGACTTGACGGCCTACTACTTGTGGAAATTCGTGCGATCTAAATTTTACTTCCTCGAAGTCTTGAGGATAAACAGTCATGTTGCCTAATGTCTCAGGCTTTTGTTGTTTGATGACGATTTCACGCTCATCGAGTTTGCGCCAATCAGAATTGTCGTCACCGTTATGCCTAAACATCAACATGCCATAAGACCACCTCAAGCTGCCGTCACCTTTAGCGTAAGCTAGAGCTGCTTCCTCAGTGTCAAACCCACCGATTAACACGGTAAAATCCCACTCTGGTTCTTCTTGAAAGATAAACTCAGCGAAATGACTATCCCAATAGCTTCTTAATTGCTTCAGTGCTTTTTCCCAAGGTAGGTCAATGCCTGAATCCTTGGCTAATTGCCTAAGAACTTGACTATGAGATAAGTCACTAGTTTTCTTAAGTCTCTTTGCTTCTTTCTTGATTTGTGAAACGGCTTTTCCATCAGGGAAACGTAGCAAATTATCAGGTGTCTGCATGGGGTATATCCTCACTATTCAATAAGCAACGTCCGACTCCTTACTCATTGATGTAAAGATAAACAATAGATAGGTGTTTAGTCTGCTGATCATACGATCTTTGCCAATTGGCAAGCCAAAGTTCGGAACACAAGCAAGCAGTTTGCTCGATTTGATAATACCACCAGTAGTCTTAATTTCCATTATTTTTGCTTATTTTCGCAGCAATGGTCGAAATATGGTGAGATAGGAAAATCGCATGACCGCTATTATTTCGCGGTCATGCGAAATGTAGTTTAGCGAGTGCAGGTATGGCCGAAGAAAAGCTGCTCAGCCATTTTGATATCGCGCAGCTTCATGGGGATATTGGGGTCGGTTAACTTGTAATGGCGCATCACCGAGTTTAGCGCACTGGTGTAAAGCAGAAGGGTGCGAATTCGGATATTGCAGTCTTGAACTGAACCTTGGCTCTGGCTCGATACCGTGTCCACTTCACCGTTAAGCGTATATTCAAAAAGTGCGGTCGCTTGATAGGACTCAGGATGGTCTAGCGTTTCCATAAGCTCCGATAGGTCGGTGTTTTGCCACTGCACTTTCTCAAATGGCAATTCAGCGTTAACCATTTGGCAGTAAAACGCTCTGTCTACATCGAGATCCAGTTGGTTGACGAAATCAAGCGGCGTCCATTCCCAATGCGTTTGAGTCACTAATTTGGAATAGGATGGTTTGTCGATTCGCTCAGAAACATGAAATCTATGAGTGGAACTAAACTGCATTAGCCACGCTTTCAACTCAAGCCAAACAATATTGTAAGGCTTGTCACCTCCACCCGAAAATCCATCGAACTTAAAATCAGCGTGCCAATCATCGCCCCTGTATCGCGCCGTTCTATGTGGGTGTTTGACTTCCAATTTAAAGTCAGAGAATTGCATAAAACGTTCTATTAATCGGTTATATGTTGGATGACATAATAGGGTCTCGTACACATGGCTAGGGAGTAAACTGAGATTGATTTGCAATGATGAAGTAGTGTCTTTAGGTGGAAAGCCTCTAGCCTTGTTAACCAAGTCAAAATAATCGTTAGACGGTTTGAAATGACTATCCAAATAGATTTGTTCTTCCAAAATGGATGCTGATACAGCTTGTCGCTTTAGTTGTTCTACGGCCTTGTCCCAAGGTAATGCTATACCGTTTTCGCTTGCACATTGTTTCAACGCTTCGGTCAGCGTCATGTCTTTAGATTTTCTTAGACGTTTCGCATCTTTTTTAACTTGCTGCGCAGAACGCCCTGATGGAAATTTAAGGTTAGATAGATCGCTCATATATGTGCTTCCATACTTTTCAGAATCCAATGGCCGACTCACTGAACTCTAGAATGAAAAACATACTGAGTAAGTGAAAGTTTTAATTCAGATAACACGAAGCGGTCTTCGCCAAAGATCGGCTAAACAAGCGGTCTGAATATCCGCTCTGCCAATTACAATAGCAGAGCGGATCTATATATCAACATGTTTTTGGATTAGATTTGCTTATATCTGTTTGGCAGGTAGTTTTGACCTTGTAGGAAACTCGCATTAACAAGTTAACGCGAGCTTGTGAAAACAATCTTTTAATTAGATACCGTCGTTTCTTAACGCATTGTGAATTAGGTGTATGCCGTATTAAAACTTAAAAACGGTAGCCTAATCCGACACTAATAATATTCATGCTTGATTTATCAAACAAGTCGTCAGTCATGAATACGTGTTTCGCACTAATATCCAAATGCATCCATGTTCGAGGTATTGCTAACTGAACCCCAGCCCCAAGAGAAAACCCATTGTATGTGTCTGATGTTGTCGAAGTAACTGCACTCGAAGTTTTAAGCTCATAAGATGAATAACCAACCGTTGGGTAAAGTCTGAACCAACGGGCTGTATCGGGTTGATAAACTACTGCTAACGAAATGTTATAGGCCTCATCTTTTACATTCAACTTACCGGCTGAGTCGTCTTGTTTGTTGTAATCAATTGTTGCGCCCATACCCCACTCAGATTTGTTAGGTAGGTATAGATAAGATAAATTCAGACCAGGTACATCCATGTCTCCCATTAAACCATCGCTTATATACAATTGTGAGTAACCAGCACTAATGTGATGAGCGCGATGTTCTCTTACTTGGTCAGCGTATGAACTTGTTGATAAAAGTAAACCTAAGCTTGCAATGATTAATTTGTATTTCATTTTTAATATCCCGTTTCAAATTTGGCATGTATTTCCGATGGATGTCCGTTTTGCATTTTTATAAAGAAGCTATTTTTCCCTCGATAATATGATGCATTTATCAAAGTTACACCCCCTTCATTGACTGTGAACCATGCTTTATCATTTGGTCCTTTCATCTGGGGGTACAACGCTTCAAGTGCCATATTCACTTCATGGAAACTTGCTTTAGTTGTTAACCCATATTCTTTAGATAAGCATTTTTCTAGTTCATGAAGTCTTGAGTTGTTCTTCGGGAGTGATGCTGTTAAAACATTTCCATTAGGCAAAATTGCAACCAGATCTGGATAGAAAGCGACTTCAGGACTCCTACCCATTGCTTTACTGGTTGTTACTAAATAAAAATCACAATTAAAGTATTTATCTACAAATCGATTCTCTACTGGGGTGCTTTGTACATGTGTATTTCCATGTACATAATCTGAGATTTTCTGTGATACGAATTCGTTTGCTTGTGATGGCAATGAAACAACAACGAACCAGATTGCTAAGAAATGTTTAAAGTTCATTAAAATGCCTTTTCTGGATAAATTGTCTGCACATTATTAGCTAAGAACCTTACTAATTCAGGGTCCTTAATAATTTCATCGACAACTTTTTGAGCAGTTTTATTGATAGTCCCAGAAATATCCGAAGCTGTGGGCTTTCCTACTGCTTGGTAGGCCGACTTACCTACGTATGCTTTTTTGAAAAATCTCTTATCTGAAGTTTTGGTAGAGATTTCAATCCGCACCATTGCTCGGAGAAGGTCATTAGTGTCAGCAAATACATTATATTCCTGTATCTCTACTTTATATTCAGGTACATCATCGTCATCTTTGATTGTAAATCCTTGTGATAACAAGGTTGTCTCAAACACGTCATAAAACATTTCGTCAATCGACTCTGCGGATTCCATTATGAGTAAATGTTCTTCAGCTTCGTCATCAATTTGCGCTACAAATTTATAGTTTCGTGAGTCAACAACCGTTAATTTTAAAGGGGCATCCTGCATCTT
Source organism: Vibrio sp. SCSIO 43155 (assembly GCF_023716605.1). Lineage (NCBI taxonomy): Bacteria > Pseudomonadati > Pseudomonadota > Gammaproteobacteria > Vibrionales > Vibrionaceae > Vibrio > Vibrio sp. SCSIO 43155. The sequence goes on from NZ_CP071854.1 coordinate 152,262, forward strand.
TATTTTAGTAAAGCGAGGGGCGGTTAATGAATTACTTGGTTCATATCTCGGTTGTTCTGAAAACGTTGAGCACCCTGATATTACAGCGGCCAAAACAAGTGCATATATTGTATTTAATTTCTTCATTAGTGATTATCCAAGTTACATTAATTGACCAATGTTAATATTCTTCATTTCAAAACACTCCCTAATGTGTCTGCAAACATTTGATCGAAGCCTATAAATCATTGTGTCGCTGAGACCTAGAACACTTTGGTCACATGATTGCAGTTCTGTTTTTAATGTTGTGTCATTTTCTATTGAGCGGAAGTACGCTTTAGCTACTTCTTGTTCTTTATCACTTAAATGACTTATTGATTCATTGACGATCTCAATGACTCCATCTCTTTCAACTTCTTTTATAAGTTCTGTGTCGGCGTCACCAGATGTATCAATTTCATCGTTCCATTCAAGTTGAGAACCATGATGATATAGAACTTGTACTAACCACTTGAGGCATGTTCCTGTGTGGTGGGTGAGTTCAAATTTGGCGCAGTATTCTTCAATACTTCCACCTTCAATTTCTTTATACTTATTGTAGCCCCTAGCAAGCTGAGCCATGTTTTTATCAACTGTTACTAGCTTCTCTTTGCTGAAGTTAGCTATTAGTGATTTGATAATTCTTTTTGATGCGTATGTCTGAAATTTCACACCTTTTCGCGGATCAAACCTATGAACAGCTTCTATTAACTCAAGATTTGCAATGCTTTCTAAATCCTCATAAGAATTTGACCTCCAACTAGATACTTCTTCAAGACACCAAAATACGATACAACGATATTCTTCAATAAAGCCTTTAGGGTCATCTCGGTATAGTTGCATTTCGTTCGATGTTTCGATCTCTTGTGTGGCGAAGTTAGTCATAGAAATAGCTGTAATTCTTCTTTCGTTAATGGGTTCTTTAGTTGAATTCCAAGTTTTCGCTTTCCATCACTTAACGTTGGCGTAATCCATTGAAGAGTGGCTGGTTTTTTCAAGCTGATCGGCAAGGAAATGAAACTCACATAAACTAACTCTCCAATATAACCATTCCATATATCATCAGTTTCTAAACATGCCCCATTAGGGCTAATATCTAGAACCCTAAAGTCTTTTCCTTTGAAGAAGGCAAACAACCTTTCTCTTGAAAGATTAGCGAAGTGTTCCTTTTCCAATAATAAGCGTTGCTCTTTACGCTTTTCCCCTTCTACTTGTTGTCTTAATTGCTCAATGTTTTGTTGTTCTATTTGATTGTTCATTTATAAGGCTCATTTTATAAATCACACCATGTGAAGTAGCCTACAGAGCCACGATGGTGCCAAGTACGGACACTTGCGCTATGTGTTAGGTCTAGTGCCGCAAATCGTAGGAAAACAGTCCAAGTTGAAGAACCACTATCGGTATACCAGGTGTCAACGTTACCGACTTCGGTGTATTCAGTGTCGTAACCAATACCTACTAAATATGTTGTAATTGTTGGTGTGTAGCCAGATGGGCAAGTTGGCTTAGAAACTGGAACGCCCGCGCTACTTGTAACGATTTTGGAACCATTCTTTAGCAAACCAGTAATTGCAGTACGATCGGTAATGCCGGTATAACTAACGTCAACAACATTATCTAATGTAGCTGTACCACCATAATCCCAATCGGTTCCTGTCATATCTCTATCACCGTCCCTAGATACGAAACCATCCATCATTAGAGCTTGAGATGGTCTGTCGATCGCATAAGTTACTTGACCTGATGCGTTTTCTAGATAGCCAAAAAGTCTGCTAAGTTGTGAGCGAAACCTTCTGCGCATATCCTCACGACTTTCTGTAGATAGGTCGAAGCTAATTACAGCTTGTGGGTACCCTTGAGCATCTAACCTTCTAGAAATCGTAATTTCTTCACCGCTTCCTGTCCCCCAAGGTAGTACAGTGCTATCTACACAGAGACCATTTGCTTGGTCTGTACCAGAACAAGTTGGTATATAGCCGGCGGATTGTAGTTGGCTCATCGAAGAGGGGTAATTGTTTATATCTGTAGCATTTAGTCCAGTAACTAACATTTGGTCCATGTAATATTGTTGGAGCTTATTAATTACTACTTCAATTCTGCTTCTCGCTGTTTTTGCAGTTTCATTCTTTGCTTTAATCCCTTCGAGGAGAACCCATGAGGTCATCATCATCATAACTACCGTCATGGCGATCATCGTTTCGAATAGTGCGAAGCCTTTGTTATTTACTTTTGTTTTTATCATGAGGTACATCCATTCGAGTCGAGGTTTACGATAATCGAGTTCGAGGCTTCAAATGGCATTTCTTTTCTAAAAATTATGGTGTCTGAATCGGGAGCTGAATACACACCATTGACTGTCAAATAGTCAGATGAGCTCTCGCCTATCAAATCCACCTCAATTTCCATAGCTAATTGTGTTCGAGCTGTATTTGCGAGTCGAATAAATCGAAATCTCGCGGTCGATACACTTAGCCAACCATCTTCTGTTACGTGTTGCGGTAAGTAACTTTCTAAATCAGTAAGAGTTGGGTTTATTGTCGAAGTTGAAAGGCAACGAGTGTTTAAGCTTTGCTGCGAGTATTCGTTCCAATAGAACGTTTCCATTGCATCAAAAACAACTTCTGAGAAAAATTTTGCTTCATTGTGCTTTTGTATTTTCGAAGCGATCATTGCTGTACTAGATGCTATCAAGACGGTAACTAATATGTAGATGGTTAGACCAAACTGGACATCTGTAAGCGCAAATCCTCGTTGCTTGTTCATTGTTGCGCCTACATTGTAAGAGTAACTGTCGTACCAGTAACATCTAACGTATTACAGCTATCAGATGAGGTACAGTTATCGTCTGTGATTGGTGCAAGTGAATCTGCAACTTGTAGTACGTAGTCCGAATCGATACCTGTAATAGCAATATCAATTAATGATGCATTGGTATTTACAGCTACCGTATAGTTTCCGCCCCACGGGTTAGCCGCTACAGCGTCGTTTGATGGGCCACATAAAGTGTTTGTTAGATAGTTTCGAGTACACAAGTCGCCATGTGTAATGCCGGTATAGTTGGTTCTCTGACCTTTCCAGCTACGAGCAGCGTTTTGAATTTCACTGATTTGGGAGTTGAGCTTAAACATCTTGTATTGATGCATAATCGGCGGTACTGCCAAGAAAATGATATATGCTACAAGGAGGAAAATTAGGATTGCAAAACCGTTATCAATAAGAGCGTAACCAGATTGCTTATTGCGAGGCGTAAACTCGCGTTTCGTTACAGTTTCTTTAAGCACAGTGTCACCATCCTCTGGTGGCAAGTTAGCCATTTGATTTGTTTTCATTAGTTTCATCTCAAAGTGGAAGATAATTAATTAGATACACATTCTGTGTATTCCAATGTTATTTTCTTGGACGACAACTAGCAATTTTTAACACTTTTATAGCCGAAGTTTGCACCTAATAAGCGTCCAAACAATGCATTGTCACAGAAAAACAAAACCCACATACCAAGGTTTTAATCTCCTTTTCATGTGGGTTCGCATTTTCTACATTGTTATTTATACGCCCATCGATGAGGCCATGCTGAAAACTAGCAAGAAGACACCACCGAAAACAAGCATCATAATCATGACAGCAATGATCTTAGCGATACCTGAAAAGTAGTTGGTTGTTTTGAGAGTTGAGGCCTCATAAAGAACTCCGTGTTCATTGGCCGCTCGTTCCAATAGCGTTGAAGTTTTAATCGCCTGATTGTTCACTCGCCCTATACGTGATTGGACCCTTTTATTAAGTAGTCCAGTATTGAATAGGCTACCGATGTTACCACCCTGATTGGATTCAGTAAGTTTCTGGACAACAACATCTAAATGGGATTTAAGGTAAGGGTTAGCAGTTTCCCTAACTATTCTTATTGCTTCATCAATACCCACATTCGCCTTTAATAGTTGCGATACTGATAGAAGCATTTGACAAGAGACCAACAAGCTATATTGCTTGAAAATGGGTAATTCATCTAAAGCAGACCGTAATGAGCCAGTCATATATACCAGTAACAGTCGAATAATAATTGGAAATACAATGAGTATGCTTAAATATAATGCCTTGAATTGAGCAAAGTGTAACCCTACTTCACGGGCATACTGAGAAATAGCCGGCCATCGGTTTATTGGCATCATTTCTTCTAATTGCGGAAATACAAAACTTGCGATGACGGCCACTAGAGCACATGACCCTGTAATTAGAACAACCGGTTGGAACATCTCTTTTTTAAATGACTTTGCTGCTTGTGTTGACGCCTTGATTGAGTCTCGAGCGAGTTCACAGCCTTTCGCTAACTCACCTGCCTTCTCACCAACGACAATCGCTTGAAGTGGAACTTTTGGTATCCACCCTTTTAGGCCATCCGCAATGTTTTTACCATTAGCCATACTTTGCTCAATATCTTGAGCAATTAGCTTTTCAGTAGCATTCCCAAATCTCTTGAAGTCATCGACGATCACTTGAGGCGAATCGCCATATTTTAATAGTTGACTTAAATCTGTTAAAAGGTCTATCTGCTCACTACTGGTGAACATATATTGTGAAAATCGTCCCATTAGAACTCTCCCCACATCTCATCGAACATTTCGTCAATTGGTTTTTTGTTCAGATTTGAGAGTTCCCTTTCTACTGAACGTATATCTGCGATACCGCTAAAGATTTTTTGAACACCATGATCTTTAATCGACGGCCAGTTTCTTTCTTTTAAGTCTCTTTCCCACGCTGCTAAATCAGACTTTTTAATGCAGTCACGCGCATAATCGTCAAGCAGTACCATTTCAAATAAAGCTGTTCGACCTTTCTCGCCTTTAATGCAGTGTTGGCACCCTTTACTGTTTTTAAATTTAATGTTCGATTTAACCCGTTTAACTCTTTCGATCATTTTCGAAGGTTCATCATTTTTAAATCGTCTACCATTATTTATTTCATTTTCTATCAGCGTGTTCACCTTAGTGAAAGCTTCTTGTAACGAATCTTCAAGGTCGCTGTAATGGTCTTCAACATATTTGTATGATAGGTGACAAGTGGGACAAATTTTTCTCACTAGGCGTTGATGTGCCAATGCACTAATAACACCTTTTGAACCTAGAAGTGCGGGATTGATGTCCATCTGTTGCATCAATTCACCTACAATGTCTAACGCAGAGTTACAGTGCAACGTAGCAATCGCAATTTGACCTGTATTTGCCATACGTAACGCAGTTTTAGCTACTTGGTGATCTCGTATTTCACCAATGAATACGACGTCAGTATCGTTTCGAAGCAATTTTTTACCAAAGTACGCAAAGTCCTTAAAGCCTGCTACGTCTTCAGAGATTCTTGCAGTTGGGTTTACACTTGTTTGTATTACGTTCTCTGGTGCTAAGTTCCATTCGACTGGGTCTTCAAGTGTATGAAAGAGCCTGCTTTCATCAGTCGCAGCCCAAAGTATTGCAGAACATATAGTTGTAGTTTTACCAGAGCCAGTTGGGCCGCTTAAGAAAAATGCCCCCTGGTTTGCCATCAGTGTTTCTTCTACGTATTTTTTATGCCCTTCAGTTAACCCCAAGTCATCTAATGAAGGAGTGTTACTGGCATCTGGGCTATCCAAGTTACGAATGGTCGCTTTCGAGCCATCTACAGTATTGAGTTGAGATATACGCCAATCATAATCATGTTGAACATCATCATTCTTGGTAAGTGGTAAAGAAAAAGTAGCATCTAGATCGGATTTTAAGCTGTATCCCGTAGTTTGACCCATTCGCATAAAGGCATAGCTGAGAATATTCTCGCCATACTCCCTGCTCTTGTTTGGGATTAACTGAGTTAACGCACCATCTATTCGTCCTTTAAAGATAGTTTCTGTATCAGTAACAATTACATGAATATCAGAAGCTTTTTTATCTAGTGCAGTCGTAAGAAGTGAGCGTAAATCATCACCAACCTTTGTTTCGTCTTTCTTTCTGGTAAGTTTTGATGAGTTATTCTGCACAAGAAGTGATAGTTCTCGTTGTACTTCCTCTTGAGTAACATGAACTATTTTTGGTTCTTCACCATAAAACACACCGTTAAAAAGTTCACTATCACTTTGGAATATGGCTGATAGCTCCTTTAGGTGCGGAGAGTGAAGGTCAGAAGTTTTTATTTCACCTTTGTTCGTGAATACAACAACTCCAACTTCCTGTAACCTTTCTATAATTTCTGGTTTAACGTGTCCCATAACACCTCCGTAATATGCATTGTCACATATTAAATGGCGAAGGTTATTATTAATATTGATTTGACATTTATCGCCGAAGTTTGCACCTAAAAACGTAAAACCCCACCGGTGTGGGGTTTTTATTAGTTGTTCTTTTCGGCTAGCTTCCTAAGCTTAATTGCTGCCACGCTGTTTGGTTTAGGCTCTTCTGCCACCTTTTCATCTTTTTCTCTTAGTTTAGCTTGAATGCCGGTATTTACTCCGATCAATCGGGCATAACCAGTTGGTTCATGCAATACCCGAACATATTCTGAGGTAATGTCCGTAACAATTTGAGGACCAAAACGAACGTTTACGTCAACTGGTAAGATTCCGTCACCATTTTGTAGCCACACATTGTATTGACCATTTGAATAGGAGAAAGAACTAATGGAAATATCAAAAAACTCTCGAGGTGGCGTTCTTTGTCGAATTTGTTCTTCTTGTTTGCTCTCTTTTTCAACTGTCGATGTATCAGCAATCTGTGGTGCTGCGGTTTTTGCTACAAGAGTGGCTGGTACTTTACCTTGCGTTATGCCGCGCACATTAGCAGTGTTGCTTGCGGCTTCACTGACACCATTGTACTTACTCGTTTCAGAAGTTAAGCGAGCAATCTCTTTAATATGCTTAGCTTGTTTAAGCTCGCGATCTCGTTCTCTATCTTCTGCTAATGATTGAAGGAAGTCGAGGTCGCTACCCGTTAAAACCGGAAGTTCTTCTAATGTTAAGACTTCTGGTTCCTTGATGATAATCTTGGGTTGTACGTCAAGTGGAGTTTCAATTACCGAACCTTGAGCATCATTGCTTTTACTTGTGATTACCGTATCTGTTCGTGAGTCTTCTTTAACTACTGACTGTGTTTGATTAGCCTCACTTATGTTATCAACGCGCCTATCTGGTTTCTGATTGCCAACTTTTAACGCCACGATCACCGTTACGGCAGCAAATAGGCATGACAGTTGAATTTTGGTTTTCTTTTCCATTTATCGTTGTCCTACAAAAGTGAATGTTAGCTTTAGATTGAGTTTGTTGGAGTTGTAATCCATATCTAGTGCGCTTATATAAATTGGCAACCCAGCCGCTCTGCGGCTTATAAGTCCAACATAATCAAGGTCCACATTAGGCAACATAACCTCACCATTCTGTATTTCAAAGTTAACAAATCTTTGTGGTTTTGATGTTTTTAAACTTGTCGCTCCTAGGTCTGCTAAGAAATCTAAAAACGGATCACGAACTTCCGCTAATTTCGCTCTTTTCCCTACTAGACCTAAACCATCTGGTTTAATGGGCACATGCATCGTTATTGCTTGCCCATCAATGTGAATATATTTCCCATTCGGTCCGGTCAAGAGAACATTTTTGGCGTCTCTAATCTTACCTATGTGGCTTCCCCCTGTAGGGGTAATATTTCCACGTAATGAATTACCTACAAATGTTACCTTAGACATTTGCCAATTTCTTGGTAATGCTTCAGGTCTCAATTTGATAGCCATTGGCTGCAAGGCGTATAGCGCTCGAGCAAGAGAAACCCTTTGACTTTGCTCTGCCCGAAATTTTTCATAAGGGTCGACAGTAATTGGACCTTCCGGCTTGACTACAATATTTTGAATTTCCTGCTTCACTTCTTCAGTGTTTAAATTGTGAATCAACAAACCAGCAATGAGTACGCCACCAGCAATACTTGCAGCAAGTGCTTTTAGTTGAAAAATACGCTTTAAGTTTTTGGTATAGGAACTTTTGGGTACCTCAAAACTTGGTAGCTGAAAGAGTGATTCAGAATTGTACTCAGCAAGGTCTACAATTGGTCCCGAGCCGCATAAAAAAGTTAGGCCTTTGAATGGCTCTTCTTTTCCAACGTACTCATCTTTATCTACCGGCTTGAATTCACGGGGAACCCACCCTTTAACGGTCAAAACCCAACAAGTGCCCTGCCTTTCCTCTACAACAGTGAAGTCGCCACTTGAGGCCACGATAATGCCGAGATTTCGGATCTCGGTAAGCATCGGTTCAATACCAATTCTTGTTGGCAATTCACTAGCATAACGAATCAGATACCCATCACGTTCAACAAACAACTCATTTTCAGAAGGCTTCTTGTTGCTTAAGGTTTTCTTAATTGCACCAACTTTCTGTTTTGATTGACTTAAGTTTACCCTCTGAATCGAAATATCAATGTTGGTTTTCAATTACCCTTTCTCCATTTTACGAGTTGGCGTTAATAGAACTAAGGTGTTTACAACCCGTCGCTCACCCATATTGCCAGGGATTACTTCTGCTGTTGTTTGCTTTTGGCTTTGTTCAACAACCTGTTTCATTTGAGTAACGATGATTGGTTTGTTGTATTCGTACTTACCTTCAACATTGAATCGAGATTGTCTCGTACGAGGTTGTGATACTTCCGCGCCGGAGATCTTTTGTTTGTCAAAGTAGACAAATTTAGAAAGAGTACCGTTGATACGTAAATAAACATGGTTTTCGTGGATTGAAGGAATAACTAGCATTTTCACACCATCTCTGACAGAGGATGTTTCAATCTCCACTTTTGGACCCACAGAGTCTTCGTCATATATTGTTGATGTTCGAGACACGTAAGAACGAATATCTGATAAGTCGACTTCTTGTGACTTCTGGTTTAGAGCTTTGATTGTCTGCTCTGTTGTAACTGAAACTTCACCGTATTTACTCATCATTTTAAGTAGGGCTGTAGAACCTTCCCAATCACCACCACCAGTAAATCCAATTCCGGTTCCATTACTTTCGCTCAAACTCGGCGCTGTTGAGATTAAGTTAAGATAACTATCGCCAGTTAACTTTGATAACGATGCTTCAAGACCGAATTCACTTCCCTCTTCCAATTGCCATTCAATGACTTCAACTTTTAGAACAACCTCTTCTGACATCTGGTCAAAAGCTTTATTCACAAATGTTCGTACATTTTCCATTAGTGATGGAGTGGTTCGTACTACAATTGATGACATCCCTTTAATCTCAGATACAGAGCCAATCAAGGTGCTATCATCATTCGCTACCGGATCAGCAATAATTGCTTTTATGCCATCTGTAATTTGAGTGGTCAGGTTGTAATCTTGGTATCCTGCCTTACTGAATTGTCCATCGTCCCCGCCGGTAGTTGAGATGCTACCTTCCATAGCTTGGGTATTACCCGTTGTTGTCCCACCATCAGAGCCGATTTGGTAAGACATTTCACCCGAGATTGCAGGTAACGTGAAGGTCTCAGATACGTAGCGACGGACAAAGACCTTATCTTCGGTCATCTGGAAGAAGACATCAGCTTGAAGTCCAAGCATTTTTAAGGCCGTTTCTTTTGTGCCCGTATGATTTAATGAAACTCTTAAGTTCGGGTCAATGTCAAAGTCGTACTCAGGAGTTACTACGCCTTTAGTAATTTGGTCGACAACAATACTTAACGGCGTTTTATCTGCTGTTATAACTTGTTCATCATCTAGCCATGAAATTGGGCTCTCTTTAACAATCGCTTCAACATTGATTGGTGGCGTTTCAACATCCCTTACTTGGCGGTATTTGTATGCTTCTTCAGCACTATGAATGTAATCCCTTTTCTCTTGAGCGGCCTTTTCGAACTCCTTGTATTTTACCGCAGTACAGCCCTGCATTAAGAAAATTGTCGATAGAGCAAGTAGTAATTTCTTTTTTAAGGGGGTCATTATGCTTTATCTCCAACAATGAAAATCTGGCGTTTAGGATGGTATAAAGAAGCTTTAACTTTTGGGTATGGCTTCAGAAATTTTTGTAGTGCTGAACGGAAGTTTCCTGCTTCAGTAACAACTAAATAATTAAATGGAACTGGGTAGTTTGATGTTAAGTAAAACTCTTCATCTGCTTCCCATTTGTAGTGATGTGCAATGCGTAAATAATTTGTCAGCAAATCACCCTTCTGAACCTCAAACATTGTTACAGGTAGAATTGAGGAAGTTATTATTGCTGTTTTATCTTGTTTATCTACTTCAATACGCAAAGTGAAGTTTTCTTCAGGTGGGGTATTTTCCAGTGGTTCAAAACCCGCATCTAGAATTCCCGTTTCTTTTGGCATTGCCTTGTGAGATAGCTGCTCAACGATATGGTCGATAGCCTTATCAAAGGTACTTGTGATTACATGATCTTGGTCGATTTTCTGTGATAGTCGCCAGGAATGCTCTTCATCGAGCAGTTCTCCGATTTTTTTGTAATTCTCATCGTTAAGCCAACGATATAAAGCAGCTTTGTACGTCTCACCCTTGATCATTACGTATGTGTGTACATCGACCTCCTCTACTGAGGTGATGATGTTGTTCTCTTGTATTGGTTCGGCAACCTCAATTGAACGAGCTGGTGGAGCCTCAATTGGAAGGATTCTTGTCTCTGATGACTTAACTATCGTCTTAGAGGCTGAATTTGAGTTGTAAGCGGTCGCTTGAGCCGGCTTCCCACTTTCCGATGTGTATTTAGTGTTTGTTATACCCGTATTACTTTGAAACGTTGCTGAGTTTTTCTGTTTCTTTTGGGTTTGTGGTGGCGCACTAGTAATTTTGAAATGAGGTTCGTCTTCTTTCTTATCAAGTGTACTTTCATTCAAATCCACAGGTTCGATATCAGACAGAGCATCGATGTCGACCTTACTTGGACCGGTTTTGTATTCTGTAGATAGCACAACGAGGTCATCAACCGCTGGTTGATTCATGCTGTATAGATTTTCTGGTACATCTTTAGATTTTGTTGTAGTGACACACCCAGAAAGTAGTGCAACAGTAACACTGGCGCTTAATAGTGATTTTAGTTGTTTGCTTTTATTCATTAATCTTAGGTCCTACATAAAGTGTATTTACACTCGATTTGTAGTTAAACGTCAGGGGATATCCCGTTGAAATGTGCTTAACTGAATCCATGAGTCTTGAAGAAATGATCGTTCTGTACCCTTCTTTAATTCGATAAATTGGCGCTTCATATACAAGCTCTACACCATATTGGTCGGCCAAACGTTGAAGGTTTCTTTTAGTGTCTGTGGCCTCAACATCGAATGTAAACAAAGGTTCATCTTTGGAATACGAATGGAATGCAATTGTGTTTTCTTGAGGGAAAAGACGGTACTGAATATCGGTCCCTAATACGTGTGTATTAACATTTTCCAATAATGCTTTTATCGCTAAGATTGGAGAGCGTTCGAGTAGAGAAGAGGTAGCTCGATGTTTTCTATTCAAAGCTTTTATCTGTGCGTCCTGTTTGATGTACCAAACAATATTGGAGTACCCAGCATCATATGCCCATGCATTCAAAGTATCTTGGACAGACTCGCCCTTGTAGATTGGAAAATCTTTGATAACACCGTTTGCTTTATCTTGGTTAAGTTTTTTCTCTCCAATCTCCATCGCGCTTTGACTTGCCCTGTCAAATGCGGGTTCGAATTTAGTCGTAACCTTGATTCTAGTTGAGTAGGGTTCGACAAAGATTCGGTTCATATCTTCTCTATAAAACGGAAGCAAACCTGTATCTTTGAAGAGTTCAAGATATGCAGCTTGTGGGTCTTTTTCTGGAATGTAGATTGACCTAGTACGTAAGGTTCGATAATCCCAAGGCTTTAAGTTTTCATTCCACTCAATACCGGCGACTCCAAGTTCAACAGCAAGGTCTGATGCAACAAGTTGGATCTGATTATCTTTAGGCACTTTGTACTCTCTAAGTTCAACCACCTCAGACTCAGGGGCGGTAGCACAACCCATTAATGTGCTTGCTACAGCTATCGATAATAAACATTTGGCTCTATACATAATCTTTCTATAAACGAGTTAATAACTTGCTAAATATGCGGTGGACAAGGGAGATACCCTTCGCTCTTTGCATCCAATTGATAGCTTCACTATCGACGATCCGGTACTTCTGGACTCCGGTAATTAATTGAAAATATTCTGTCGCTTCATTTAAGCTATAAGGTGTGGGTATCAATAATCCAGAATCTAAAGTAGCTTCAATTCGAATGTCTTTCTTCTGCCGAAAGCCAATGTGGTAAATACCACTAACACTAACTATCAAAGGCTCACCTTCTAACCTTTTAAATGCTTTACGTTCGATGTAAGAAGGTCTTAGCATCAAGCATCCCCCCCGAATATGAGGTTCTGGATTCGCCTCAGGTGCACTTCAAATTTCGCTGCGTATACATCTCCCAATCCATTATTGTTGTTGGGGTTATGGTATTTTCCTGCTGCATCAGACCAACTATTCGTAGGCGTCTTGTATTTCAAGATAGTTTTCAGCGCCACATCACCATTGCTTGTCGGTTCGCCAAGCGTTTCTACCGAATCAACCTCATGCCTTCCAACCCAATACCAATTCACTTGAAATAGACCGACATCAAAATTTTCTATACCCATAGCCAATAGAGAGTTTGCATGAGCAATCATTTCTTCATATGTCAGAAAGTAAGTAGCCTTACCTTTACGGTTGATAACAAAAGGCCAAGGTAATGCAGACCCATCATTCATTTTGGTGTTTGTTTCAGTCAAAGCTAAACTAAAGACAACAGAACTAGGTACACCATATTTTTGTGCTAGCTGATGGTAATAAGGCGGGATCTGAAAATCAGAACCGCTTGCTAATGCGGCCTTACTAAACAAAATAAAAATGCTTAGCAAAATTGTTCTCATAGATTTCTGTCTCAGCTTTTTTCGTTAATTACTTTATGCCCCGACAGAAGGTATTTTTTTCAGGTTTTATGGTGCGCTTTCTGGCTTTAAAACTGCTCGGTACGATTTTCAATAAGGCATGAAAACTGATTGATAAAAAGACCGCATTTTCTCGCACAAAAGAGATGAAGTTTTATGCCGACAAGAGATTGTTTTAATCCTTCTTGAATTGCCTCTTCCACTCTCACTTTTTCATAAAAAGTTAGGTGTTGAGTTTTACGATGGTTTAACCTCGACATTTTTTCGATTTCGGAGTCACTTGGCTTGAACTCTTTGTAGAGAGTACGTTTTAGGCGCAATTGCTCTACGATTTTTGCTTGAATGTAGAATTCATGTTTCTTTCGGATCTCCGTGGTCTTTTTCACATTACCAAGTAATAACGGATGATGTTTTTTCAACAACTCATTGTTTGCTCTCAATGCAATTGCATCAAGAACCATTGAAAATTCGTCGAACTTGATCGATAGAGCTTTCTCAAACCCCTCTAAAGCACTTGGGCTTTTAAAAATACTGTTATCAGATGTCTGATGTATCGCACTGAGAGCTTCAGGAATTACATCTTCACTTCGTGGGTCAAAAAGTATTTCTGCGGTTTGTTCACTAAAACCCATTGCAACATACCCAGCCACAGAGGTACCTATTAGTTTTAATCTATCGATTTCAACAAAATCAACCGACACTTTTCTATCGAGATGGTTTTGGAAATTGAAAAAAGCAATCCTTTTCATGCGACCCTAACTCCATTCCTAGATTCAAATTGAACTTGATTCATTTCTTTGTGGATTTCTTGTAGAGCTGATGTCGCGTTTCCATTCTTGTGCAGCGATTCAGTTATTTTATAAAGATGCTCAAAGTCAAATGGTAAGCACGATAGATCAATATTTCGCTTTCTTACTTGAATTGACTGCAAACGGATTAGAGAGATCTCTGTCAAGTTTGCGTTAGACGGTAGATTAACCAAAACATGCCTCCATTTTTTATAACTACTTCGCGCACTAGATTTTGGTTGAGATTATTCCCTTTGGCTTGATTTATAAACCCCACAAATTGCATTACATCTATGTTGTCACATTTTTATGAGAACATTTTTACATGTATCGTCACACATTGTGTCTGAAACAAAAAAAACCGCTCTTTCGAGCGGCTATCTATTCGGTAAGGTGCTTAAGCAAGACCTTTTTCTTTCTTGTAGAGTGAGCTGAATAATTGGCGACGTTTTCGAATATCAAGTAAACCTTGCGCTTCATATTTTAATTTTGTGTTGTGCCCATAGTGTGGTTGTACATCTACGATTAGTAACACATCTTCACGATCTATCGTTTCTCGAACGCATTTTAGAGCAGCACGTAGTTTGTGATTTACGTAGGTTACGTTTTCTTTGTTCTCGCCATTTCTACCAAGTGAAGCGTGATTTGTGAATCGCCCGTCTTTACGAGCAATCGCGAAGTCCTTGTCGTAAATAATACCTTGGATTGAATTCAAGGGACGACCGATCAGCCATCCACGTTCAATATTATGTGGTAGTGTAAGTAAATCAGCCAATGCTTTTCGCGTAGGTAAGAACGTCTCACCAAGTTTATTGACCTTAATGCTTGATGCAATGGACTTCTGATCGATAGGGTAAATCTGATAAGGTTGCGAGCCTGATTCAATGAAGTCGCGGTACCATTGTAGCGATTCTGTACTTGCAAGTTGCGCTCGAGATAAAAGGAAGTAAAGCATCCCCATTGCTGTAAGAACTTGGAAAGTTGCCGTAAATTCGCTTCCTAAATTGAGCTCATCCTGTACCAACGCACGAGTTAGATCTTGAGAAACCTCTAAAGTCACACCTTGAGTAATTGGTCCACCCTTACATTGGAAAACATTTAAAAATTTATGGGATACAGCGGAATTCAAGGCAAAAAGTTCAGCGACAGTTAAGGCTTCATTTTCGTGCATCTGATGATAGTCATTGTAAGAGAATGATACATCGACCTGAATAACCTCCTCGATAGGAGAGCCAATTGGCTGAGTTTTTTCCAGTTCGATTTGGTCTGCTTGAGCTTTTACGAAAACCGGAATCGTGAAGAACCCTTCTTTGTGTTCAATTAGATCTTGTGAAGTATAAGAACGAACGATATTAGCCATATTTTCCCCCTGTAGTTGATTAAAGATTTGGCTTGAGTGTTACTCTACACCGAATTTCTATCCCCGCAAGTCTGAAAACAGTTTTTTGGCTTATTTTTAGGGCTCAAATTAACTATAAATAAAAAATCCTCGCAAGTGCGAGGATTTTTTTTTAAGAAGATTTAAGCAAGTTCTTCCCAACGCTGGATATGTTCTGGAAATGCGTCAATTCCAAGAGCTTTCCATGCGTCGTTCCAATCTACTCCACTCTCACCTTCAGGTATTTCTAAAGGAGGAAGAACTATGTAGACATTAACTCTTTCTGAGTCTAATCTCTCAGCGAGTTCAATCGCTTTTTCTTCACCCTTTTTGCTACGATCTTTGTCTGCAAAGATAATCACGGTATACGTCCCTAGACGACAGTCGTATTCACCCAAACCATTTGCGTCGATTGTACTATGCACTGGCATATCTAATGCTGTTCTAATCGTCAATGTCGTTTCTGGACCTTCAGCCACACCAATAACAGGTGCACCAACAGGGCCAAATAAACAAGCAGATCCAGTTGCCGAGTTTAAAGGGTCTGCCGACATACGCTTTTTGATTGGTAAATCGAACTGGGGGTCGAAGTCTAGTTTTCTACCATCATGAGTAATATAAATACGTTGTAAGGTTTTAGGTGAGTAATCCGAAGGACTACGCATCATAAACAACAAACAAGGATGATTACCCAAATCAAACCAGATGGTCTCATCATCTCGTTTAATCTCCCTTACGAAATAAGGGTGAGTTCGCAGGTAATTGCAAGTGTCATAGAAAAGTTGAGGGTTCTTCGCACTTTTTACAATGGTCGTTGAATACCGTACATTTGGATTCAAACGGACATTATCTGCAAGGTTGTGGTAATTGAAAATCCCACGGCCTTCAAAGTATAAGCGACCAGGTAAGCCCACCTCATGTTCAAGTGGAAATGCATTTCGCCAGAGATCATTGTTGGCTTTACGCACTCTATCACTTTCAGCCTTTTCTTGTTGTTTCTCTTCATCAGATTTTTCACGCTTCAAGTTGTATGTAGGTTTCACTACTTCAACTTTTCGAGATTTATCCTTGTAATGAACAACATCACTTCCTTCATAAATCCAAGGATGATCATCTCCATAAATCAGATCTTTAATACGCTTTACCGTACCAGAGAAATCTTCATTATTGTTGAACATTCCGATGACTTCAAAACCGTCCCAGTGCTCTCCACAGTTGTAACAGACGCAATGACCAGTTTCACTCCATCTTTTACCAAGTCGAAAGTCAGTGTTCTTTTTATGGCTAACCTTTGGGCATATATCACCATTGGTTGAGCCTGTTGACTTTAGCTTTGTTACCGCAGTAGTCAATGGTGTTAATGCACCAAGTACATTCTCCCAACCATAATTGACTATATCTTTTTTTAGTAACTCCAATTCTTTCTTGAAGTCTCTTTTTTTCATGTTTCTCATTATTTTTCCCCTATAACTAAGTAGTATGACGGCTAGGCCGTGGTGTTGCTTTCATAAAAATATCTTTATCGAAATATTTTTATGAAAGCCTCTCTACCATATGGTAGAGAGCACTTTTTACTTGGTTATAATATTGTTAGCTAAGTTAAGGATTTCAACAGGTAAATCTTCAAATGTTGGAACATGGATGTAGTCATCGCCATATTGAGTTTGCATAAACCGCTTATCAACGCCGGACCCAATTCCAATTCCTATCACTCTTATATCTTTCTGTTTCAATTCACTTATTTTAGTTTTACACGCATCTAAGTTGTCTGGTGCCCCGTCAGTAAGAACAATCAAGATTTTTTCTTTCTTAGGAGGACTAAACATAAAGCTACGTTCAGCACCTTCTAGTGCTGGATACAATGGAGTGCTGTGACCATTAGCAGAACACGCTTGTATACGCCCCGCTGCCAGTTTTACTGGCTCGTACCAATCTTTAACAATGGTAACTCCTGAGTGAGTACCTTGGTTAAAGCCTTTGGCAAGAACGGACCCAAACACATACCCCGAAGTGTCAACGCCTTGAATACCATTTAAGACATCAAACAACGTCCACGCCGAACGCTGAACATGACATAAGTTACTTCCAATTGAACCAGAGTCATCAATAAGAATGCATACTGAAGCTTGTGGTTTAAGCTTTGGTTGCGTCTTATTTATCATGACTGACAAGTTACCTCGAGGTACCTGCGTCATGTAACGTTTTGGAGAAATCTTTCTACCTTTTCGACCAATGTTTTTTTTGCATTGTGTTAAAGAGGCAATAATCGATTCAATCTTACGTTTTAAGCCACCAGTAGCAATTGCCGATTCACTGATCAGTTCTGCGGGGTCTACATCCGGTTGCACAGTAACTTCTGGTTCAAGAACGCATTCGTTCTTGTGCTGTAACTCAGACACCTTATCAATTGCATCTTTAGCCTGTAGAAATTTTTTGATGATGTCGCCTAGCTCACCTGAAGGTACGCTTTCATCGGTTTCGTCATCCAAATTCAAAATTTCCTCAATAGCTTTTTGGGTCTTCTCTTTTCTTGAGTTAACTGGTTGTTCAGATTCAGAATGCTCTTCATCATCATTACCGTTATTATCACTTTCAGACTTGGAGCCTGACCCTGCATTTGATTCGGTTCCCCCATCTTGCGAGCTTTTACCCGAGGTTCCCTCATCAGATCCGTCACCATCCTGAGACTCTGAGGAATCTTTCGCTGAGCCTGTTGAAGCCCCGCTAGCTTTAGTTTCCTCATTTTGCGAACTCTTACCCGAGGTTCCCTCATCAGTTTCGTCACCATCCTGAGACTCTGAGGCATCTGTCGCTGAGCCTGTTGAAGTAACGCTTGATTCAGTTTCCTCACCTTGCGAACTCTTACCCGAGGTTCCCTCATCAGATTCTCCGTCTTTGTTTTCTGGATCAGGACTGGAATCGTTGTCTGAGGGGTGTTCATTATTTTCACTTCTAGGTTGTTGCTCAAGATCGATCTTCTCAGCACCTAGAAACTCCAATAATTCTTCAGAAAGGTCGAAGATTTCCTTAGATGAATCGCAGACGTTTGCTTTATCTAGTATTTCATTCAACTTTTGAACAAACTCTGAATCCAATGTTTCTGAATACTTCCAGCACTCTTCTACCTTTTCGCGCATAGCACGATAGTTACTCAAGTGTCCACGTACGTAGAAGTAAATATAACCATCAAGGGTTGTGATTGAGAGGCCGTTCTTATCGATGCTGTTCTTTACAAGAAACTTAGCTACTTCTTCGAAGTAAGCTCTGGTTCCTGAGAAATCGCAAAGAAATAGGCGTTCAATTCGTACATCTTCTAAGACGTTCCAGATCCATTTTGCAAAAGTTGGGTTTCGCCATTTTTTACAAAATCCCTCAATCGCTTTGAAGTTCGTTCTTTTGATATGAGATGACTCATGGCATAAGAAGCCAAGCGACAAATCGTAGAACTCCACGGTAGGATATGGCATGTAGATGAGCGAGCCATCTGTATAGATTCTATCTCCACCAAAGCGTAACTTAACACCAATAGAACTGGCGAAATGATTAGCTTTTATTGGAAATTGTTTAAGATCGAGCATAGCACCCATAATATTTTTCCCCTGTAATTAATTAATTCATTACCTTAGTAATATGTTTAAGATAGCATGTTGACAGATAATAAAAAACCACAAAGCAATACACTCTGTGGTTTTTGTTGGCATAGTTAGAATTTATCTAGGATGCTCAACGCATCAATACCTTTAGGTTTACTCGAATGACCTTCATTGTCGATTGGCTTACTAAATAAACCAAGCTCCAATGGGTTTTCCTTAGCGTATTGCTCGGCAGAATCAAGAAGTGTTGAACTGTCTTGTAGCATAGCTAACAAACCAATTAACTGCGACTTAGTCTGTGGACTCCAATGAGGAGTACGCGCCTTGGCATTTTTCAGTTTGATATTGTGAGTAAACTGATCAATCAAGACTTCCACATATTCTGCTCGCTTGTCAATTAAGGATACAGTGCTTACTCGCTCCCTGATAATTGAAAGCCGCTCTCGACCTTTATTGTCAGTGATAGCACGTAACGGGTTCTCAGCAATTGAATCACTCCATTCTTTTGCTTCGACTGCCACACGTTCAAGTGTGGACATTCGCGTCACGTCTCTAAAGTCACAATCAAATTCAACATTAAACTTCAGTTGGCCTTGAAGGTAATCTTTAGAGAAGCATTGTTTCTTCAAGCTTCCTGCAAAATCCTTAAGATGTTGAGTCATCTTTGGGTGGTTTTTGCAGTATTCCATGAACTCTTCAATCAGAGCGTCGTAGTTATCAAGCACAAACTTTTTATTGTGTTCAAATTCCTGCGACAGATTCTCAGCTAGCTCTCGAACATTATATTTTTCAATAAGGTTTTTATCGCATAGCCAATAAACATCCCCCAATCGAAAACCAACTTTCTCTAGCACACGAAGAAACCGTTGTATTGGCCCTCTAAACTTTGAGATTGTTGTTGAATCGATTAGTCGTTTTGACCCTGGTACAATTATGCCGTTGTCGTTAATTGACAGAATTTCTTGAGCCAACTTGCCATCAGTATTTGACAGTTTTTTAGTAAATGTCGACTTGTGCAACTCTGCTTTAACTAATACAAATCCGGCAGGTACCATCGAATGTACCTTATCATCGAAGGACTTCTTCATAATTTTTCACCTATAATCATTTGATAAAATCCGCTTCATGAAGAAGCGGATAAGTTTTTCTGTTTGTCGATCAAGAGAATGAAAATTTCTTTTCATGCTTGGTTGAGTAGAACTCAATCAAAGTCCTCTCAAATTCGACAGGTTGACCGTTAATGAAGTCAATTTTCAACGTTTCCAAAGCACTTTCATAGAAGGTGCGAACAACACTACTAGCATCACTGGATTTATTTTCATTTTGAAGCGTAAAAATGCCCCAATAGATCTCGGTAATGGCCGATTCTAACCATGAAATCAGTTTTCGGGTTGAGATAGAGAATGGCAAGCCGCCGGAACTATCCCCACCAGTTTCAGACTTCATATGCGACTCACGGATGTCATGTGCATAGTCAAGGATTGATGGAATAAGGGTGTTTTGAAAAGTATCAATTGGACCTTTTACTCCAATATATTGACAGTGTTCTTTCATGACATCTATTAGGATACGTTCTTCTTCCTCTCGGGCTAAATAGTCCATTTTTACGAAAAAGAAACGGTCCCCTACCGATGAGTCACCAGCAGCCAAGTTGCCATAACTACCTGAGTGATCTCCACAGTTATTTGTGTTTGCCGTAACAACTAAACGAAAGTCTTTATGTGCCTTTAGCGGTGTGCCGCATGGAAGAGTAATTGTATCGTTCTCCCAAAGGTCATTCAGACGTTTCTGCTCTAGAGCTGGCATAAGGTCGAACTCATTGATTAAGACCCAATGACCTTTGCGCATAGCTTCAACTAAGATAGCTTCTGTGTGCTCAAGACCATTTTTACCAGCAACAACACGAACAAGCCAATCATTGGCTTCCATCTGTTCTCCGGCATATTCCTCACGTAGATGTCTACCTAGTCGCGCTGCTATTTGCTTAACGAGGCTAGTTTTACCAGTTCCCTTATGACCATAAATAAAGGGCTTTTGACCTTTACCGTGTTGTAAGTAGTAAAGTACCTTACGAAAACCAATGTCATAATGAAATACGTGCTTAGGGTCGATCTTTGGCACTGTAATCGGTCTTACATTGTAAGTTCTTACAGGCATTTCATCTAACAGCGGAGTGCCTTTAAAGCCATTAAAAATCTCAGAAACTTGTTTCTTTGTTTCATAAGTTTTTATTACTTTTTTTTCTGAACGCGAATCAGTCATGGAATTTATCCCCTATAGTCAATTGAATTAAAACGTCGTAGACGATTTGATATGATTAAATCACATTTTATTGGTTATTGCACAGTAAAATGCTCTTCCAATGAGTGGATGTGTGAGTTGTCTGAGATAAAAAAGGAACCAATAACCGGTTCCTTTTATGTCATGTTTCTATAGCTTACAAGGAGCTACAGTGTGAATTTTAGTTCCATGTCGATGACAAAGAACGCCAAGACTTTGCGAAAAGAACAAAGTTGTCTTTTGATTTCCTGTTTTGACGCAGTTTTGTGCAAGAGTCTTAAGCAGAGGAAGTAAAAATGCTGTATGAATAGGACCTTTCACTTCCGATAGTTCCACTTCTACAACGGCTTCTTTTCCGCCCTCTTTGATGATCACTTTTAATACATCCCCCTCAACTAGTAGCTCCGCCTTTTGTGTAGTAAGTTGCGTAAATGCGTCTAACTGGGCCAGTGCATCATTGAAGTCAATGGTATTAAATGTAATCGAATCCCTAAAAACTTGGGAGTTAAGAACAACTCGAAAGTCAGGAAACTTTGAGCTATCTAGTACCTTAGTTATCATGCACTCCCCTCCATAGTAGAACTCTACCTTGGTATGAGTAAGTTTCACGCGAACAGGTACACCAGTGCGAAGGTTTTGAATCAAATGGCCTACGGCATGACGTGATGGAATCACAGCGCTCCCATTCCCCTTGAAGTCAGCAAGTTCAAGTTTTGTAGAGAGACATTGGCGAGATTCGAGCGCCGTTACATACAAATGTTTTGTCTCTTCATCAACTAAGAGCTGTACTCCATTAAGACAATGGTTTGGGTTGTTAGTAGGAGCAACCTTCTGTGCATCGGATAACATTGATGCAAGTTCCCCCCCATCCATCGAGAACTCAGCTAGATCGTCTGAT
Organism: Vibrio sp. SCSIO 43155; assembly: GCF_023716605.1. Classification (NCBI taxonomy): domain Bacteria; kingdom Pseudomonadati; phylum Pseudomonadota; class Gammaproteobacteria; order Vibrionales; family Vibrionaceae; genus Vibrio; species Vibrio sp. SCSIO 43155. The sequence continues at coordinate 174,135 of NZ_CP071854.1, forward strand.
GGTAAATGAGCAATCTTCACCGGTATTTCTTTTGGATCTTTCATATCGATTGCAAATTTTGATCGCCCTGCCTTCAAATGAACCTGTGAGTTCACTTTCGGGTCGTAAGTAATCTTTACTTCTTTGCTTTTGATAGCAGAAATGATTTTAAGGAAGTGAGCCAGTTCTAAACCAATAGTACCTTCACACTTCACTTCAACCGTTTCTGGCTCCGTGGCAATTTCAATGGTTCCATTAGCGGCATTTACAACTAATGAATTTGCACTTTTGTTTGATGTTAATACGATATACTTATTTGTGTTATCACAAGCACTATTAACTTTACGAAGTTTATGCGCGATTTTTCGCGGATCGCAGATAATCTCGAACATATTTGTCCCCTATAATCAATTGAATTAACTTTTGAGATTTCTCAAAGTAAGGTAATCTTAAGTCCTCAAATCTCGTTTTTCAATTACTATCCGCATAAATTGCAGCATCCAACAAAGCTTTTCTTCAGTTCTTCTACAGTTAGTTTTTTGCCACATACGCAATAACCAAAGGTACCTTCCTTGATTTTTGTTTTCGCTTGCTCAAGTTCTGACAAGTAAGAGGACCAGTTTTTTAAGTCGTCACTTTTTGCTTCGGGTGTTTCATATTCGTGTTCGCCATCCACGATCTGTGCAATATTAAGCGTAGCTGACGCGATAAGTGAATTTATGGTTTGGGTTTGCACTTCAGTATTCATCTCATAATCCTTTCATTGGCAACCGGAATGTATCACCATGAAACCTGTTTGTTTTATCTATGATGTCTCAAATTTTGCTTTTACTCTGCTTCTAGCACGAAATAAAATCCCCGCAGATGTTGCGGGGATTTTGTAGAGGTGGATGTTAGTGCGTCATTTGCAATCCGCTTAGATTCTTGAATGAATCCGCAATAAACTGCGCATTAGCATCATATCCAGCCCGTTCCTTATCAGCAAAATATACCCGAGTTGATTGTTTGCCTACTTTATAGAAGGTCGATTCAAGACTTTTCACTTTATCTTCACCAAGTTCAGCTATCGCCATTGCTTTGTAGTCAACTTGTGTTCTACAGCTACGGCTAACAATTAGATTGTTTAGTTGATACTTAACAAAACCTTCAGTTTCTTCTTCAAATCGTTTAGTTATCTCTTCTTTTTGAGCATTCAATTCTTTCATTCGAGCTGTAAGCTGCATTAGCTCAGTAGTAATGACATGCAACTGATTTGCGTCACGTTGCCAGTCTTCATCACTGTCTACTTCTACAACAAATGTATCTAAGTCCAGATCCATTTCAGGTTCTTCGCAATTAACTACCATTGCCCAAAATTCATCAATAAGAGCTAAAAGCTCAATGATCATTTTTTCGTCCCGTTCTACTTTGAAAATCTTCATTTCAGGTTTACTAGAGTCTTGGTTGTAAAAAGCTAAGTATCCATATGGTGCATTGGTTAAAGCAATTTGATATTGGACTTGCCATTGATAGTAAAGATAGTCTTCCGAATTCCTTAAGTTGTTAAGAACATCGTCAAAACCATTTCTACATGGGCATTTGATTTCAAATGGTACGTAGTAGTAACCGTCGAAACCAAATCCATCCAAAGATACGCGACGGTGTGGGTTATCTATGTCTTCGAAGCAAACTGGAAGTATCTCTGTATTGAACTTGTGAGCTAATATATTTCTAGCGACAGGCTCTAAGAGGTTCCCTTTCTTGACATGAGGTAAATGAGAAATTGAAACAGGTCTTTCTAACCCCTTCTTCTCAGCCCATAACCGACGACGTGACTTTTTGAACTTTTTCCCCAGTCCTTTAACAATAGGCGCTTCTGAACCACCTATGCCATTGGACCGCCAACTATGCCACTCTTTAGAACCTTGAACTAATCCCAGTTGCCTAACACTTAACTCCATTTTGGCACCCCCCAACCTTTACTCTGAGGTGGAATATAAACAAACTGATCATTTTCAAGTTTGTCCAATTCGCGGTCCCACAAGCATACTTGTTCGGGTTTACATACATTACCTATATGACAAACTTCTGTCGAAACACCAAGTCTGCAAGCTATATGAGCATAAAGGTGATGCATTTTTGTGCTATCAATTTGTTCTTTTACTGGGCTCTCGCCGTCAGACAAATTGACTCCTTCGTAAACACTTAAGCGTTTTAATCGAAGGTGAAGTCTTTCGCGCTCCTGTCGCATTTTTCTATTAACAGGGATGGCTCTCGGCATACGGTTTGGGCTCGCTTCTGCACTAGCTCCACAAGATTGGCAATAATAACGGTTGTCTTGTGGGACATAAGTGCAAACACCTTCGCAGGTACCACATTCTAATTGAGTGCCCTTAAATTCATTACTAAAGCAATCATTCTTGTAGTCCAAGAATAGGCTTAGTGTGTATTTAAGGATGTCCTTTTCAGATTGAAGGTCAATGTCTTCACTAAAGTTTTCAACAGACATAGTTAACTGTTTGTCGTTAACATCTTCTAGGTATTTGATACCCATAATCTGGCAAAGGTAGTAAATAATCGAAGCATATGGTCGATATTCACCTTGATTGAATGTAGGAAGTCCAGACTCTTCTAGTTGTTTCTTTGGAATTTGTCGCCATGTATTTAGCGTGATTTTTCGAGTTTTCTCGAGCTCTCGCATTGGAATCATATATTTGTCCCCTATAGTCATTTGAATGATCAGATATTAAACTGACCTTTTGATATTACGTGGCTAATTGAATAATTTCAATCCTTTCTCTAGAATCACCTACCCTTTCCCTTCTTGTCATCATACATTCTATCATCTAGAGCTTGGTAAACTTTGTTGATTGAAGTTTTCTTGAAACTATCGACTCCAATTGACAAACCAAAGTTCACTTTGGAGACGCCTAGCCTTGCACCAATAGCTTCGGCCTCAGTCTTTAACTTCCTAGTTAATATTTCAATTTTTTCTGGCGGGATCGTGTCGTAAGTAACAACTAGGAACTCATCTCCTCCTAATCGATAAACTTTATCGTGCCTTCGAAATGCGCCAAGGATCATAAATGAAACTTCTTCTATCAAGGAGTCCCCTAGTTTATGACCAAATTGGTCGTTCACTTTTTTGAAGTTATTGTAGTCAATCAAGAATGCAGTAAATGCATTTAGGTTTTTGTGTTTGTCATAGTTAAATGTTCTCTTGCTGAGACATCCGCTATGTTCATCTACTAACCCTTCCTTGTATACAAAGTAAGATATAAGAGCTCCGCTTGCCGCAACAAGAAATGAAAGGAATATAACCAATGGAGACCAGTCTAGGTTTCGTTCAACATTTAACATTGACTTCAAAATCTCGCCATCAATACCAACACCATCTCTTACTAGAAGGATGTACGTAAAGGGGGAGACAGCATTGATACTTTTCGCATTATTGAAAGCCAATTGGTTATTTTCGTACAGGCTTGCATATGTGGTTAAGTTAAATTGATTCGCCTCAAATAGACGGTAGGCTTTCTCTTGATCCATACAAAGATTTGAACGGAAGTCGACTGTACAAAGACCAGCGCTTTGTAAACTGCCATTTGACATAACAACTAGGCTATTTGACACATCTATGTCATATACTGCATAGCTTTCTGGAAGTTTTGCGATCTGGTTACTTGGGATCAAAGCCACATCAAAATTTGTTAATTTTGCAGTCGACCAATCTACAAATTCAAGGTTATCAACTTGCACTTTACGTAGTGCTTTAGGGAAAACGCCCCCTTCTATATTTTTTCCAAACAACGACATGCACATTAACCCATCTACTTCACATGAGTATTGGATTGGAGCGGCTGATGCCGTGTTAGATGCAAACAAAAATAACAACAAAGGAACTAGACAAAGGCGCATTAGTGACCTATCGATGGGCTAAAAGCAACTGTGAACAAGTATTTGCCCGTTCGTGAGCAACATACAAATGGCTTATAGATTTTCATGGCGAGTGAACCTTCCTTAACTTCACTCTCAAACTCATGGCTTCGTTTGTCTATCTCTGAAGAAGAATACTTAAAAACCTTGCAGGTATTTGTGTTTTCGGGAAACGTTTCACGAAACTTTAAATGGTCAAGATTTTGTTTGGTTTGATAGTAACGATAATCTCCTTTCCTTGTTAGTGACCCCATAGAATACTCACTAGCAGGCATCACGACATGTAGTCCTGTTAACCCCGAATACATGGAATCAGTTTCATTTACTATACTTGCTGCTCTTGCTGCCGCCGTCAAAGAGGCCGCATATTTGTTGTTTGTGTCTATTATACCCATTCTAGGAAAGAGTGATGTTCCTGTTCCACCAAGAGTGTTCCAAGAAAGTTCTTCGAGTGTATGCGTTGCCAACAAACCAGCTTCAGTTGTTGCAAGTAAACGCCAACTCAATTGATCTAAACCTGAATGATAGTAAGGTACATAAGGTGCACTATTCCCACTACAATACCCAGGCATTGATGACCATATTGAAGGGGCTAGTGGTTTAGATGGATTACCAATGACCATAGCTTCACGCCATATTTGTGCATCAGTTGATTCAATCAAGCTAGATTGGTTTGCTTGAACTTGAGACTCAACTGCTTTGCCCTTCAAACCACCAGTGAAATCTAACAACCGTGTTAAGTATGCTCCGGTCCACTGCACTGTTCCACCGGAGAACATATCTGAAGGGGCATAAGAGGAGTTTCCAAAAAAAGGTTCATCTGGGGTGTTAATTCTTGAAGATACTTCAACCTGCTGATCTGCTACATAATTCTGACCAACACTTCTTACACGAATTTTCGGTATCCAGCTCGTCTTTAGCTGATAGCAATTGCCCAAAAACATATATTCAATGCACGAGTAAGTTATGTCTGATGACACCATTGACATCCAATCTTCCGCTATGTTTGTCGGCTTTTTCTGGTCGGGCCTTAACTCATTTACTCCTGCTGAAATTGCTGAAACAACCGTAGATTCTTCAAACGGCATTTCTGGCAACTCTGCCATGCCTACATATTCGATAGCGGGACCTAATATGTACGCAGCTAAAGAGCTCGCATTGCTGAGATCCTTAATTGAATTGATAATGTTCATTGGGTTGAGTTGCTGAATTTTATTAGTAAGCTCAACTAATTTATTAATCTGTTGAAGACCATTTGTGATGTCACCAAACATACTAGCTGAAACTGGACCTGTTATAGCTGCCGTCATAATAGCTAGACTCAATGCTGATCTTTTAAGCTTCATTTGACCAAGGCCTCGTAACGTTTAATCGCATCCGAAATACTAAGCCCGTATAGTACAAAATTATCGTTTATTACTATTGCGGGGACTTTATCAACACCCAAAAGATTCGCGAGGCTGTATCCAGTGGCCGAATGCATCATAAGCATATTGTTTCTTTCAGCAAACGGTTTACTAAAGGCTGATACATAACGAACCATCTGTTGCTCACTCATACCTTTTAATTCTTCAAGAGGTAAATCAGCATTAAGCTTGTCAACTAACTTTTGGTTATGGTCAACGACAAAAACTTCGATTTCGTAGGGCTTGTCACCTTTATTTACATCTATGAATTTGTCGGAGTCCTTCATTTGAACAAAAGCTTTCACATTAAAAATCGGCTCATAGCTCGCCCAGTTTTCATCCAAAGCGGCAAGAGAACTTGATGCCCAAGAGAGCAAGCTGACCACTAATAGCTTTCTTAACATTACTTGTATAATGGTTCCGTCAAGGTGTTCGAACGAATAATAATTTCGACTCTTCGATTGCAATCGCGACCAATTTTGGTTTCATTTGTGCAACGTGGCATTTCATATGATTCAGCCACAGTCTTAATTCGGTCCCGATTAACTCGATTTAAAACCAACTCATGCTCAACACTGTTAGCTCGAGCCTGAGCTAGTTTAAGGTTATACGGGTAATTGCCTTGTGAGTCAGTGTGCCCATGAATCCAGATAGACGTTTCTTTATAATCTTTAAGCGTTCTGCTCAAAGTTGCCAAGCGATTTCTCATATCACGATTTAGTGTTGATTTCGCCACTGCAAACCCATAACTACTTGGTACCGTAATTTTTATCTCTTGCGGTCCAACTCGAACAACATCAAAGTCTGAAAATAAGTTCTTATAAATTATATATTGATCGTCAAAGTAGTTAGCGACTCGTGCATCAGCACTATAAACCACATTTTTATATACAATTGGCGTCTCTTCTGGTTGAGTAGTACAACCAGTTGAAAGTAATACTGTACCAATAAGCACTGAAAAGTGTAATTTACTCTTATTTAATGTTTTGCTCACCGAGTTACCCTTCGATTTTTTTGAAAATTGATATGTGCTTGGGTGTGATTAGGGCTCCCAAGCTATTTCCCAAACTTTCAATCACTTCTGCTTGATTGTTGTGATTGATTAAATAATTTTTCACATTAGTTATTAAAAGCCAATTGCTTGAGCTAAGTACCTGCTCATTAATTAACCCATTTTGTTTAATGACAAGAATGTGACAACCAAGCTTAACCACACCTATTAAATAATCCAAATACTGAACCAACAAAGCATTTGACCATAGATGTTCATTGACTTCTATTTTGAAAACATGTCTTGATCCTAAAGTGTTAATTCTTAGACATTTATTAATTAAATCGTAGAGATTAGATAGGGCCAGTAAATCAGAACTTACGCCTTTAATTAAGGTCTCACCATTTAGGCTTTCTATGGGTACCGAGAAATCTTTTGTATCCAATGAATTCTCGAAGAACGTTAAGGGAACTTGCATTGATTCATGACTCTCAACGTCTAAAACCAACGACACTTCGTAATCTATCAATTCATGGTTTATATACTGATCATCATCTAAAACTAGAATTGAACCCTCATTAGGGTTCACACCTATACGATGTCCATATTGAGAAGTTAGTTCTAGTAATGTTTGACCTGTCGTTATTGTTGAAGGTCTTACTAAAAAGCTCAATTTTGCTATATGCTGAACATACATTTCACGTTGATAACAGCCAATTACATCTCTAGTAGGTTTAAAGGCCAGCGGTGAGTGGATGACATATGACCTTAGTGATAACCCATCATGGTTATCCTTAAGTATCGATATTCTATGCCTAGCTAGCAAGGTGATAACTTTCTTTTGTTCTAGATCAACTGCTTCTTGTGAGGTCTCCTTTATATAAACACCACCAGAGGACAATAGACGTTCATCATTTTCAAAAAGTTTGGAAAAAACTATTGTTCTTGTAAAAACAGAGTTCGGCGAAACCTCTTCAATGGCATTTGCTAGCTTTTTGAACGTTCGATGTTTGTAGGGCACCGGTGAAACAAACTGGCATTCGTTAGGTGACTTTTTAAGTCCTCCAAACCGTAAAAATCGGTGATAATCACTGCCTACTTTCCATGAGTTACTTTCAATATCCATTTCGCTATCTTGTAAATGAATTAGATCTGTTATTTCATCATCGATAAGTTCAGATGAAATTCCATCAGAGATCTTCGGTATCACATTGTGAAACCTACATAACCAGTTGACGATAGTAGTGAAATTATCTTCGATTACTAAAAATCCACCTTTTTCTAAACCTGCTTTAATTTCATTTGCCACTCCGTTTAAATCAATAGCTGAATCAAATTTCTCATCAAAAGAGTTTTTCTCAGTGATGCGGCGAGAAATAATCAGCTTGGCTTTCTTTACTAAATAATTACCATCCGACTCTGTATAAAGGTATTCCTGAATAACGTATGGACTTTCATCTAGTGTTAGAATTGGAACGGTTGAGTATGCCTGCTCGATATAATCGGTAATTTCTGGCTGATTTCCAATGTAAGGAGATTCAACTGTAAGAACTTTACCACGACTAATAGCATCTTCTAGGATAACTGTAGTTGTAGACTCATCAAAAGCTAGCAATGGAGACATATCTCTCAACGGTATTTTGTCATCGTTAAAATCAGCCGCAGTATCATTAAAGATAGCTTTCAACTTATCAATGAATGATTTCAAGTTCATGGGTAAAACCTCGAGCCTTATCGATTTTTCTAGCTACGTAATATGCTGCCGTTGCCTCGTCGCAACTCATCTCGTCCATAAATTGAGCTCTCTCTGCTTTTTCATGACCTTCTGTCATTGCTAAAGCCAAGAACAAAGATGGTGGACATGACCTAAATAACGTTTTGTATTTTGGAGAGATCAATACTCCCTCTGTATAGCAGCGACTTTGTTTTCTTGTTGTTTGAAGCATGTGAGTATCTTGATCTGAAAGACCTTTGACGGCTTGAATTCCCAATGCTTCTTCCCTAGGTGTATTAAGAGCAAAATACCACTCCATCATTGAAAGTAGCTTTCTACTGCCACCAGCCATATCGTCAACATTCTGAGTCGCAAAGACCGGCCATGTCGCTAGCTTACGAAAACACTTAACCATTTTTACAAGGTAGGGCCCAATCAGCGGGTTAGAGCACACTAAGTGACACTCATCAACTAAAAACAGTGTGTGTCTACCAGAATGTTGGTGCTGTTCCGCCAGATAGTTCACTTGTTGCAACAATGCAGTAAATGCTACAGCTAATTTATCTTTGTTTGCATCTTTAGCCAGTTCAGCCAAGTCAATAATTGTCACATCGGCGTCAGGGAATGCTTTACCGGATCGATTAAACAACTTTGCATTGAATCCATTGGTGAACATTCTCAAGGTTGTTGCCATGTCAGATAACACATTTTTCTGAGAATCTGTGTACCCGAGACTGTCATCATCGTACTTACCCTCACAAACCATCATCATTGTATCAATGATGTCACTAGTAATAGTTGGCTTTGGTATTACTCGCTCGTTCCCATACTCATCTAGCTCCGGTTTGCCAGTTTCTTCATTAAATTTCGGCTTACCCAGTTCTCGATTTCGTTGTGCGGTTTTTACGATTACATCTCGAACTAGTTGTCGATCGGCACGAGAATATTTGTTGTACTCACGCTCTTCACCACCAGTGATCATCAAAAATGTGATTAATTCAATCTCACCTAAGTAGTCACGTTCCTCATCGTCTGTAGCAGCAGCAACATCTTGTTCATCAAAATCGCCTTCAAACTCCCAATCTTCGAACGTATTTGTATCAACTCCGTCATTTAAGACATTGTCAATATCAGCATACGGTGCTAACGAAGGCGCTCGTTTCATATCTAGACGCATTTTATTCACAGAGAGCCCCTGTGATTTGAAATAGTCACCTAGTAATCCAAAACTGTTCCCGTACTCGATAATGAACATTCTTGGCCGGTAGATTGCCTGATTCATTACGGCCATTTGTGCAATGCTTACCGATTTACCTGAGCCTGGTGGACCTACGATAAACTGGAAAGCATTCATCAATCTTTCGTCTGAATTCAAAGGGTCATGGAAGACAGGGGCACCACCTCTGTTGAAGAAAAACAAAGCCGGATTTCCACTGCCCTCACCGCGACCAAACATGAATGATAGGTTCGCGGCATGATCGAACTTCATTAAACGCATATAGCGATTTGATTTGTCTGAAAGAGGTTTAAAGTTCATCGGCAAATGATGTATAAACCCATCAAGACTCAAACCGTCTTCACTATCTTTTAGAAGTTTTATCTTGTTATTGGTGAAAGTCGCTATAATTTTACGTTGCTTAGTATCAAGTTCATCTAGAGTATTTGCCGAAACATAAACACCCATAGTGCATCTTGTAGATTTAGGGCTGTCTATAAAATCATTTCTCGTTGACTTTAGAATTCGTCTTGCTCGTTCCGAATCGTTTGAGTTGGTTCGACTAGCTTTTTCAAGCTTAATCATTTTGTCTTCTAGGTCTGACTTAGCAACGAAGACGACTGTTTTAGCCATCATGCAACCATCTGGGATTGAGTCAATGGCATTTTGTACAGTTGCAGAAGCTCCAACGCCTGTTACGACTTCACCAGTTAATTGACCAATCCTCGGGGGTTCTGATAGTTCAGCAAAACGTAGAAATCGCATTTTCTGGTCATCAAATGTCCAACAATTTTCTTCTACGCTTGAAACGGGTCTGTTATTGACAAGGGTTTCTCGTAACTCTGGTCCTATGTCTCCTTCGCCTTCTACGTCAGTCATTAGGTCATAAAACTCTTCGACTTCCATGCCACAATCAGGTGAAGGGTTGAAGAATCTATAAAGCCAAAATAATACGTCTTTCTTGTTATCACGCTTATAAGTAATACCGACTTGGTCAAAGCAAACTTGTATGTTCTCAATCACTTCATTGAGTTCAAGTGCGGGGTTAAATTTTCCCGATTCTACTTTAGATATTTCTTCGTCCGTGATTCTTCGGTATAGCACAAATTTTGTACGGGGAATTTTCAGGCCCCATTGTTCGCGGGTAACTTCTTTGTCTTTAAAAATCCCACCATCTTGTGCCATGCCACGGAGGTGATGCTCAGTAACTCGTAAATATTCTTCAGTTAATTGTGTTCCTTTCGCGTGTGGTTGTACGTAATTTCGAATCTTCTCCATTACTTGAGAGATACGGTTATCGTTATACGTAAACTCTTGTAGTACCCATTGGCCTAATGCCGGAGTTTTCGCTTCGAAAACCGAATAAATTCGCTCCACGCCATTTCTATATTCAACCAATTCTTCTGTGGTTTTGCCTACAGTTGAAATTGGTGAGATCGTGAACACTGCGGCACGACTGTAACCGTCCTCAAGAACAAAAGTGTCAGTTTCTTCATCGAATGACTTATAAGGCAAAATATCAACGAATGACTTCGCTTCACGCTTGTAAAGTTCTTGTTCTTTTGATTGGCTGTATACACCTTTCTCAAAGAAGTATTTCTTTAGGTAGTCTGAAACCTTTGAAAAATCTTTAAGTGCACCCATAGATTACAGGCCTTCCATTGGGAATTGACCGTCTGTCAGTGACTCTTCACCTGGTAGTGCATACTCATCGCGGTCGTACATGCTAAATTCAGTCATCCACGCAGGCCGTGGCATTCTGTCTTCTTTCGTTAAACTCGGCATAAAGAAAATTGTGATTGTTGGATTCGCCAGTTTTTTAAAATTCGATTGTCCGGTTTGATTTACTACATAAGGGTTAATACGGGTTTCTTCCCATGTTGCAGGTCTTTTATTGACGTATCTGCCATCGGCTCGTTCGAGGTACCCAACATTGTTATTGTCTATTCCTCGACTTTGATAGATTTCTTTCATCGTTTTTTCGGATAAAGGAATAGGTGATTCAGCGTAGAGTTCTGCCTCCGTTTTTGGTTCAGGTTTGCTTGAGCAGCCGAAAAGACTTAATACTGCGATAGAGAAAAGAAGCTTTCTGATCATTGCAGGAATTCCTCAATATTGTCTTCATGGACAAGACGTCGACCTTTAGTGTCATAGTCGATGTCAATTTGTTTTTCGATATTGATAACGACCTTTTTACCCGCACCAATGAATACTGCATCAAACGCATCTTCCATGCGCTCATCTATCTGGTCTTTTAGTTTTTGCGATGTTTCTTCTAAGGCTGTTCCGCCAGCGTATGACAGTACATCACCAGTAATTGATGTCTGAACACCATCGGCTGATTCAAACTTAGTTGTTTGTGACTCTGCAATTGCACTGCCTAAGGTAGATAGAGCTGTAACGCTACCCGCTTGAGCTAAGTAATCTTTGAAGTTAGAGATATATAGACCTGGTATACAACTATTACCCCATTGGTCCGATATATAGCCAAAAAATTCGCCCTCTACTGTATGCACCGTCCCATCAGAAAATGTGTAGGTAAGAGAATCAACATCACCTCGGGCACATTCCAAGACAAAATCACCTTGTGCAGTTCCACTAGCAACAACGTCAACAAGATTCGGAATATACAACCCATTTGTAGCAAGGTTTTCTGGACCTAGAATTACTTTAAATCTGAATGGATTATTTACTTTTCCACCAATGGGAACGCGCCCTATGATTGAATTCATTGCTATTGCATCAAGCAGCGTTGAGTTTGCAGGGATTGTGTAAATTGGGTGAGACGTAACTTTTTCCACTACATCTGCAATTGAGTTACCTTCTCCTCCTTGTTCCTCTTCATTTTTCGCGCCTACTGACTTCTGTTGTGGATTGAGATTGTTCTTTATTTGCTCCTCTGAGAAAGGAAAAGTCTCAACAGGTTCAGCATTAGGATCTCGTGGGTCCTTTTTAATTGTTAAGTCATCTGGACGTGACCATATTATTCCGTCACTCAATGCAGGTCTTGATACGTTTCCTGATGCAGAAAGTCCAATAGAACCATCATCATTAGGTGTTGTAACAGGTCGCTTTAAAGATGGGATTTTCCCATGTAAAGACTCAGGAATAACATTCTCTAGGCCCAATGAAGGAGTAACAGAACTAGTAGTGTTAGTTGTTGTATTAGTTTGTTTAGGTGGATTAAGTTTAAGTTCAGTGACTTTTTTATTCGCTTCTCCAAGTTCGTGTTTTAGTTCACGAGTTTCTGTTTCCATAGCCTTGATACGCTCCTCGAGAGCTCGCATTTCGCCGAGATCTCTTTCACTTATCCCAGACTTAACTCTCTCAAGTTCATCCTTCAATAATTTATTGTTACGTTCACCAGCTTCCATTTGGGCTAGCAAGGTACGTAACGACTCATTCATGTTGTCGCCCACTTCTGGGTTTTCTTTTGGCTTTGCAGCCTCAAATGAAGATTTAACAGGCCCTTCGTTGGATTCTGTATCTGGTTCTTTGTCACCAGAGAGCATCATGAAGCCAAAGAGAAGTGCACAAGAAATTACACCGACAGCTTTAATATTCATTTACGTTACTCTTCTCTATCAGTGAAGGACTATAAACCGCATACTCAGATAGAGGCTTTTTAGTTACTACTAATAAGACTGTTTCGTCATAAACCGTTCCCGCAGGACCAACCACTAAATGGTGTACAGAAGCAGCAATCATTGATGGATATAAGTCTGTGTATTTTATTTCTCTTGGCTTACTAGATTTATTTGTGAGAAGTATCGCTGTAACCGTATAAGATTGGGTTCTATATTGTTTGAATGCGTTTAGCTCAAACAAGCCGGCAGAGCGACCTCCAAACAAAAGATCAAGTCTAAGCGGCTTTTTTATGTACGATTCGGCAACATTTATTTTTGGTTTAAGTCTTGGAACACCAAACAAATCTATGTGTGCATATTGCAAGATTTCTTTAACAGTTAGACCTTTTCGCTCTTGAGGCTCAAGCCCATATACCTTAGAGGTTTTTTCCATATCTGCTTTACGGATAACCTTTAAATCTTCAAGAGGCTCACCGGTACCTTCTGTCGCAAAAACATCGAGGAATATTCGCTCCCCAGACTCAGTCACCAAATGAAAACGAGTCTTTTGAAAAGGCTTTTTTGGAGTAAGGTATAAAGTACCTGCTGCGTTATAGTCACGGATTAGAGGTCTAATGTTTTCTGGAATTCCCAGATCAACATTTGATGGCAAATGAATTAGCCTTTCTGTTCCGACCTCTAGTCGTACTTGAATTGGTGTTTTATCCCAAACAGCAATTTCAGTAGAAAAGGCATTTAAGCTGACAACAGCCAAAACCATACCTAGAACATTCACCAATGTTTGAAAATTAATCTTGTTAATCATTTAATTGCTCTTACTTTTCAATACGGTAAGGTTCTTGCGCATAGCCAACAATTCTTATCCCGAGTGGGTTGTATTCAATATTGGAGTCAAATCGCTCTACGAGAAGTGGGTACCGAATTACAGTCTCTTTAACCACTTTTCCTAGGTATGTTTCCTCAGTAGCCATATCGATATATACGGTCCATGTTTGGTTGCTTGTCTTAACTACCCTCTCGTCAAATTCACTTAGCATTTTTCCTACATACCATGAACGTTTTTTACGTTTAAGGAACCCGCCGAATTTAAGTTCTCTGTATTCTTCAGCTAATTGAGCAAGAAAGTCGGGAGAGAAAAAATATTGCCAGCGGTGAAGATTATCTTTGGTGTCTTCAACACCATTTTTTTCCCAAGTGTTCATTGCGGTCCAAAGGTATGCAACATCACTTAAAATTGAAGCTTTGGGGAAGTCATTCGGTGATAGAACTGCACCATTAGTTATGTCTGGTGGAATACGAATTCTTAGTTGTTTGGGTGCTTGAGAGTTACTGTAAATTGACATTCCAAGCGCAATACTTAGACCGAAAATAATCGAACGAAGAGTTGCAATATGGCTATCGTGCTCTTTAAATCGAGCTACCATTCTTTTTGGTAGCTTTCCTTTTTGGAAAATTTCTGACTGGTTTTCATCAGTCTTCTCAGGTGACTTGAGTAGCGTATTGATGGCGTCTGTGTTAGCCGAATCAGCCGATGTTGCCTTCGAAAGCTGCGCATCATCAGATTTTTTTTTACTTTTAAAAAACATACTTATTTCGACTTTTTCTTCTGGGGATTACTTGGCTTGGTGTTGTCCCAAACTTGATTAGCTATCAAGTTAAAGTTGTATCTCGCTCCGAAGATCCCTTCATCTTGAATTTTGCGCATAAGGTCAATCCAAAGCATGTACGAAGGACGACCTTTCTTTAGGATTTCTGCACGCTTCGCCAGATAAATCGTTAGTGGTAATGCTAGGGCAAAAGAAACAACTGCTGCGTATATTCCCGCCCCATCGTAAATACTAGAAACTAAAGGAACCAAAAGAAGAGCTATGCCAACCGTTGATCCGAAAAAACAAAGACCAAACTCTGCGTTAGTAAAACCACCTATAGAGCATGGTGAAAAATCGAGCTGATCCAAAGGTACTTTTGATGTTTTCTCTTTCTCGATTGATGACATAGCTTTTAACCTTAACTAACTGCGTCGCCTTGGTTTAACAACCAGAAAACGAAGACCATTACTGCGGCACCAACACCAGTAACTAGGAATAGATCACTCCAATCTTTCTTACCTTTTTGAACTTGGATAAATGTCCAAACAATAGCTGCTGCGATGACAAAAAAAGTTACGACCGATGCGACAATTGAAAACAGGTCATAACCTTTCAAAAACTGAAGTTTGAACCAGCCCATGTAATCACCGTTCTGAACAGTATCAGCCACAGGTGTTGGTAAAGCTGCATTGGAACTTGTTGTAACCAAACCCGCCCCCACTACCGCTGCAAATCGTTGACCGGCTAAGGTGTAGTTGCTTCCTAGCCGCTTGATTGTATTTATCATTTCGTATCTCTCTTTTTATGCATTAACAAAAGCTATCGCTGCGATTAGAATCATCAGAAGACGCCATGCGTAAATCATCAGATCAGTCATCGTAATTTTTCCGTTCACAATACAGGCCTGATACAAGCCGAGGACAATCCACGCTACAACTAAAAATACTGTTGCAATTGGCACCATCCGAAGTACGTACGACCATGTATCAAAGCTTCCCGCGCCCAAAATGGTGTCCCAAAGGACTTGGTTTGATGCATTAGGGTTTGGTGCATACACAACAGCATTGGCAGTCGTTGACGCACATAGCGTTAAAAGTAACGCCTTAGCCTTTAATTTCTTGCTCACGTTTCTCATACTCCACTCTGAAGTTTCGATATGGTTGTGTCGGAGCGTCCAAGTAATGCCTCACGCGAAGCATTAGTTCATTTCCATCACGACGTAGCGCATCGTATTGGAGCTTGACTCGACGGTTTGGGTCTGCGCTTACTTCAGCTTCATCCAAAAGCTCTTGAAGCTTTTCAAAGTGGTCTAGATAGCGTTCTAATGATTCACGCTCTTCCCATACGTCGCAGAACGCAGGACCACTAATAAAACCCAGCGTACAAGCGAGGACACAGAATATTTTCTTCATAAACATTTATCGTCACAGATTATGGTTAGGGTTATACCTTAATTAATGCCCTGATGCAGAAGGAATTTGCATCATTTATGGTGCTAGGTTTGGCGAAAAAAAAACCTCGATTTTCTCAACGAAAATTCGAGGTTTTTTTGCGAGTATTGTCTTGGTTTTACCAATAAACTTTGAAGTTTTTAGCTAACGAACGAACAACGATGGCAGTTACGATAGCTGATGGCAAAAAGAAGTATGATGGTTGTAGCTCATGTGGCATAACAAAATATAGGTAGATGACCGTCAAAGACGCCACCCTAAATTTTCTGTAATAGAACTCTAATTTGTCCGAAGAGTCTGGATCACCGCGATACATTCTCAACTTTCGCTCAACCAACCCATTAACTAAGCCGGCGAAACCAAATAAAAAATAAAGCGGAAGATAGCTAAGTAATATCAATAGCTTTAAGAACCACGCTAATGTGACTAGTAGCCAAATAGTACCAAGTTCTTGGAGGATACTTATACTCTCGGAAACTGGTCTTACTCCTCCTAGCTCAAGATTGGTGTAGTGATTTACAGCGCCATCAATAAGGTTTTCTGTCTTTACACCAAGATCAACTCCTTTGACAATAGACTCGAACCATTCTAAACGTCCCTGCACCCAAATGACCGAGTCTGTGTAGATTTTTTTCACATGAAACCACTCCCCAACATGCACTGTGGCGTCATAAGCAGTTTCATAGCCGTTTGCAGCTCTCCCTACAGTTCTCACCCCGTGATACCAGTCGTAAGCGTAAAGGCTGAAATAAAGCATTAAACATAGAAAGCCTGCCGACGATAAAATCCCAAGATACTTAAGGGTGAACTTAAGCGTAGGAGTAATTATCGGTATTGATTGGGCTTTCTTTTTAGACTTCTCTTCACGATTATTGTTTGAGGAATTGTTTTCATCAGCCATTTGGCTTGCCTGTCTTGAGTTTCATTGACTCTTCCAAACCAATGATTGCTTCAGCAGTCATCCGTGGGCCGATGTTGTTTATTTTATTGCCTTTGTAATATATCGATGGTGTCCCAGGGACTCCTAAAGTCAAAGCTGCTTGTTGATGCACTAGCATCTGAGTGCTAGGTTTATCGGCTGTAGGCAAATATCCTGTTTCCATTGCACGTTGCAAAGCGCCATACTGATCAAGCTCATTGTAAATGCTAGACATTTGCAGATAAGGGGATGCTTGAGGTCCATTTCTGGATACCAAAATAAATTCAACTGTAATTCCATAATTGAGGAATTCATCAACTTTACTATGAAAGTTTCTACAGGCTGGACAGCTTATGTCAGTAAAAACCTGTATTTTGGCTTGTTCATTTTCAGCTTTTGCTACGATTTTGAAAGGTATTGACCTCAAGAAATCATCAATTACATAAGCGGATTCTGATAAAAGAGATATCCTACCGTTAGATTCATCCTTTTGAAGCGTAAATAGCTCTCCGTTGCTTATAATTAAGTTCTCTTTTCTGTTTACGTATAATAATCCAGCACTGGTAAATATAGCCTCCAAACCTGTGGCCTTCATCTCCTGAGTCTGCGATGTCCTTAAAATATCAACATCATGATCAAGTAAATATTGATCTAAGTAATCAGCATTAACACAGAAACTAACGAGAGTGCTTAATAAAACTAGTTTTCTATTCATTGTTATGTCCTTTAGACTTTAGGGGTAGTTATACGTTACCCCTAAATCTGTCAACAAATAATTTTTATCTCTAAACACTAATTATGAGATTTTATAGCCACATTCGCGCCAGTCAGAACATCCACGCTCTATAGTGCCCTTCTTTGGTCCTTTCTTGATGACGTAATTTCTTAATGGCTTTTCACAATCAGGACATAGGCCAAAGACAGGTTCCCCTTTCCAATCATCAATCCAACCGCATGAACCTTGACACATCCAATTTTGACCAGCTCTTTTAACAGTTGATGATTTACACTTAGGACAAGTTCTTTCCTCAACCATCTTTGGAGTACCGTTGTTATCTAACAAATACTCTTTACAACCTTCAGATTGACATTGCCACGCAATCCCTTTTTTACCAATAAACTGCTTTGCCGTTCCTAACGTACATTTTGGACATGGTGCATGTTTTGGGATAAAGATCTTACCTTTGTATGAGTTGAAGTTGTTTTGACACATTTCGCAATGGTAATACTCACCTGTCTTACCTTGGCGACTTTTGGCAACACCGTTACAACCTTCTGTTGGACAATTATCTTCTTTTATTTCATGGATTAAACTTGAAGGTATGTTTATTCCCTTTTTGATTTCTTCAACTTGGATTGCGACAAATTCATGAATATCATTCAAAAATTCATTTGCACTTAGCTCACCGTTCTCAATTTTCTTTTGTTGGTGAGCCCAGATAGCAGTCTGTTCAGGAGTTGTGATGATTGGAGGCAAGGCACCTTCAATTACTTGCCCATCTAAGGTTGAGCGAAGTTTACCTTGCTTTACACATATAAATTTCTTCTTAAATAAATCCATGAAAATTGGAGTTCTGGTAGCAGCAGTACCAATCCCGCCGCTTTCGTCCGAATCTGCATCCTTTTCAAGCAGCATTTGACGAACTGTTTCATCCTTTACATATTTCGCTGTATGTGCAAGATCTGGAATAAATGTTGCCGTTGTATAATACGGCGGTGGGGTGGTTTTTTGAGGTTTTACTCTTGAAGCAACGCAGTCGAAAAGGCAACCTTCATTTATGTTAGAGATATCTAAAACATCACCTTGTACTTCTTCTTCTTCAGAAGATAGTGCTTCATCTTGATCTAGGTCTTTGTCAAAAAGAACAGACCATCCCTTTTGTTTAACGGCAGTGTACGTAGATGAAAATAGATTTCCGTTGGCGCTAAACTTAAATTTACTCTCTTGGACTACCTTTGGTGGTAAAAATTGAGCAATATAATTTCTTGCTATTAGCTCATAGATATTGAATTCATCATCAGAAAAATCCCCTACTTTGGAGATGTTAATTGTAGGTATGATGGCGTGATGAGCAGTCACTTTTTTTGTATTAAAGGCCCTTGTTTTACGGCTTGGATCTGTATGTGAAATGACTAGCTCGAATTCTTCGATATTTGCCAATGTACCTAGCAACAAATCTGCATTCTCATGTGCTTCATTAGTAAGGTATCTTGAATCCGTACGGTTATACGTGATTGCCTTTTTTGACCTTAATGACTGGGTAATCTTCATCACCTTATCTGGCATATACCCATACTTCCTAGATGCTTCTGCTTGTAATGAGCCTAAGTCAAAAGGTAGAGGTGGATTATCATTACGGTCTCGATTGTTAAACTCAACTAACTCAAACTGTTGATTTTTTATTGTTGAAGACAGTTCTTCAGCAAATGACTTGTTTACAATTCTTCCCGCTTCATCTATCGGGTCAGTATCAGAGGCAATGTAGCGGACATTTTTAAGGCATATGTCCCCCATCATTAAATCAACGGTTATATTGAAATAATCCGAAGGCTTGAAGTTCGCGATAGTTCTCTCACGTAGGATTATTAGTGCTAACATTACTGTTTGAACACGACCGCAAGTAAGAGTCTTTTGATAACCTTGAGATTGTCCTTGGCAAGTTAATGCTCTTGTTAAGTTATAGCCGAAAATTTGATCCGCAGCTTTTCGCGCAATTTCTGCCATTGCAGCAGGATAGAACTCTTTGCCATCCCGAAGGTCATTCCACGATTTCGCAATTAGGTTGTTGTCTGTTATCAACACTCTCATAACTGGTGCAGTAAGGTTTAGATTTTGGTAAACCTCCCAAAATATCGCTTCCCCACTACTGTCGATATCACATGCATTCACAATCGAGTCACAGTTCGCCATTTGACGCTTTATCGTATTAAGTAATGCTTTTTTTCCATCACCAGGTTTAAATTCAAGAGGCCAACGCATTGGTAGGTCCTCTAACTTCCAGACAGAATATCGGTCATCAAATTCTTCAGGGTCTTTTAGTGAATACATCCCACCCACACACCACGTAATAACCATATTGATGTCAGAGCATTCAATATAATCACCGTGGTTAGTGTAATTTGAGCTTAACGTAGATGCTATATCCGCGCCTAATTCGGGCTTTTCGGCAATAACTCCAACTCTCATAAAATCCTCATAGCATAATGTGCACCACCTATATCGTCACACATTTTTTTGCTTTGATCTATAAAAAAGCCCCCCGAATTGGGAGGCTTTTGTTTAGAGTAAGTCATTAAGGGTTCGATTCAAAATTCTCACAATTTTTTGAGAGTTTTTACTTGTTCTCTTTCGATGAATACTCAGCGATTTGTGGATTATGTTATAAGCCATGTCGTAAGCTTGCTCTTTATCTATGCCAATGGCTTTAAAGCAAGCTAAAAAGGAGAAGTCGTGCTCAGATTTATCAAATATCCATTCTAGATACTCAATCACTCGGTTTGCACTTAATTGCGAGTGAGTCATATTCGAGTAAAAGTCATCTCGAATTGAGTCCTGCAAAGCGCTGACATCTTTCACATTTGGTTCTAGCGGTATTTCTGCCTCAAAATAGAAAGGACAAACGCTGTATTGGTGTATTGTCGGAATCTCAACTTTACTCCCCCCTCTTCGGTTAGGATAAATTGTTGAGTTAAACTCCATTACACCCCTCCATGCTTGACGAATTACATAAACCTTTGAGGATTTTTCCTACTTGCCCCCATTCATTTGTACACGTTTCGCGAAGTTCATCTATTTTTGTTGGGTTACGAATTGCCCAGCGCTCAATAGAGACAATAATATCTTGCGTACTACCAAAATCAGGAGTGCTTTCGGTTAACTTATGCGCCTGACATAAAACCCAAAAAGCCACTTCTCGCGGTTGGTTACTAAGTTGTTGACGAGCCTCAGACCCAAAGTCACGAGCCTCTTGCATGATTTTTAACATTGGTTTTCCCCTATAATTTATTAAATGGACTCCCCTAACGTACTGTTAGAGGAGTAGTCTTCCTAAAAATCTAGGAATTTATATCCTGTCGAAAATTCGACATGTTGTTTGAACAGTTTAACGGCATCCTGACCATGATTTTGTTTTATCTTGGCAAGAACTTGAGTTGCGATGCTTGTTTCAAATTGATTTAACTCAATTGCAGTAACTACTGAATTGTATCCATCAACAAGGGCACCAGGCAAAGCTGGAAGCTCTGACTCACATTTCTGTGATTCCTGATTGTCGATTAATTCTGCATCTTCAATTTCTTGCTTTTCATCGATATTCGAATTAAGCACATCAAATTCAACTTCCTCAAAATCGAGTTGGCTTGTTCCCGAAGCCTTCAGGTTTTGATCATCTGATTCAAAAACTTCGCCTTGAAGAATTTCCTCTTCCGACTCAGAAGCTTCGCCTTGAAGAATTTCTTCTTCCGACTCAGGAGCTTCACCTTGAAGAATTTCTTCTTCTGACTCAGGAGCTTCACCTTGAAGAACTTCCTCTTCCGACTCAGGAGCTTCGCCTTGAAGAATTTCCTCTTCCGACTCAGGAGCTTCGCCTTGAAGAATTTCCTCTTCCAACTCAGGAGCTTCGCCTTGAAGAATTTCCTCTTCCGACTCAGGAGCTTCGCCTTGAAGAATTTCCTCTTCCGACTCAGCAACTACGTCTTGCAGAATTTCCTCTTCTGACTCGGCAACTACGTCTTGCAGAATTTCTTCTTTTGACTTTGTTGGTTCATCTTGAAGACCTTCTTCCCCTGACCCAGTGTTTTCCCGATGGTCTGTTTCATTCACCGCTTCTGAAGCTTCTAAACTCTTCACTTCTTCTTCCGGCATTGAAGCTACATCAGGATTTTGGTCGGAAGACGTAGATTCTTTAATTTCAACCGAACCTTCGCTCTTGCCTTTTGATTTCTCTTTGTCGATAGTAATTTCAACTGGAACATAGCTGTCCCACACGCTACTAGTGACTTTTTCAAGAACCGGCAATGCAACCGTCTGCTCTTGTTTCTTAAATGCCATTCGACAAACTGCACCAAATGCTACGCGAGGTAAACGACGTTTAGCAGGCAGGAATGTCATATCAGTTGTATCACCGACGATATCATCGAGATATTCTCTATGAGAATATTTTAATGAATCAACGGTAATAGTGCATGTTACCCACTCAGGCCCACGTACAGTTTCCCCTGCAAATTCGATCTCTACATTGTTCTCTGCATATTCGAATGTGTATTCATACCCTTGGGCAATTTTTAGCCAACCATCATATCCAATTCGAGTTGACTCAATTGAGCGTTCTCCATTGGTTACGAGTATTGGGTAAATTTCACCTTTAAATGGGTTCAAATCGTACTCTTCAGCACGAGCGAGTAAGACTGCTACAGCTTTCGGAGTGCAAACGGTAAATTTGAATGTGTGCGCCATTAGCGCTTCAACTAGTTCTTTGTCTGAACTAAAACCGTACTTTTCTACAAACTTGTTAAAATTTTCCATATTTTTCCCCTTTGATTAATTAAAGTTATTGCAAGTGCAATAAGTATGAGTTGGCCCATAATTATTGAACTTGTCACTAAAATGGGCCTCAAAGGCCCAAATTAGTATAATTGCAAATATCTTATGCACGAGGTGTTGCTAAAACACCTTCAAAGTTTTTAAAACGTTCAGCAAAAGCTTTACGATCTCCTTTGTCGTGCGAGCGACCAAAAAGACCGCCACTTACAAGAGCATCAGCTTTACGCTGTTCTTCAGCTTGCGCCAATTCTTGATTAGCGCGTCGTGTAGCTTGTCTCTTAGCTGTAGTCGCATTTTTCTTAGCTTGTTCTGCCTTTTCTGACAGATATTCAGCAAGCCTTGCGTCACATTCTTCTTCAGAAAAATAAGATGCAGGGATGCCAGCTCGAATGAATGCAGGCGAAGATAAATCTTCTTCCTCCTTAATCATTGATGATACGACTTCAATTCCAGCTTCATCGTTAACCTCTTTAATAGTCGAAGTGTTTGGAGACCAAACGTCAGAACTAGAAGCGCCAGATGTAGCTAAAACAGGTTTTGGACCAGCAAAACTCTTAAAGATTTTCGCTGTTTCAAGACCTGATTCGATTACTGCTTTAATGAACATCGCAATAGCTCGAGGCAAACCAATAATGATTTGTTTCAAGCAGCTACCTATAAAAGTAACGCTTGCGCTAAGTGCAAATGAACATACAGCAATAGTAAGACAGATGATTACAATTTCTGAATCTAACATGGATTTTCCCCTATGATTATTTAATGAAAGGCTTAAGCCTTTAAGTTAAAGCACTAAGTGCAATACCTATGATGTGTCATAGGTATTGTACCTAAAAGAATCATCGAGTTTTCAAACTCAATGATTCCTTACTTTAGATTTTTTTGAATTTTTTCCGACTAATCAACCACAATGGTAATTTGTTGAATAGTAAGTCAATTAGATTTCGGCAAACCCAAAACAATGTAACCGCAAAGATAAGGTTTCTTTCAAGGACGGAAGCATTGATAGCCGCATAGTTGATGCCACAACTAACAACCACCAAGAGCACGAGACCATGTATGAACCCAAGTCGAAATGGAAAGAGTATGTTAATCATTCTAAACCTCCTCTCCTTATCGAAATTACTTTTGCGTAAAACTCGATACCAAGGTCTTTTGCAGAGTTACCTAAAGGTGCTAAAGAGTCAAGAACGGGAACCACTGTATCGTTCAAATTACCTCCTGTAGCATAAGTAAAGACTACAATAAACCCGATCAACGTAAAGCCAGTCAAGACTAACCCTTTCAAAATGCGAAAAAGCCAAGAAAACAGAAACATCTACTCTCCTCCCTTGTTGGTACTAAACAGTGCTTTAATGCCTTTGATATAATCATCGGCTAACATGTTTGGACCAGCTCTAACAGAGATGAAAGGACATTCTTCTGGATGCACCGTGTAACCTCGAAAAGCATATGTGCCTGTTCCAGTCATTATTGGGTGTATCTCGCGAAGATTGAACCCAGCCTCAGCAATTCTGCGTAACCGTTCTTGTGAATCATAAGTATTTGCTTCTGCAAGCTTAGTGATTTCATCAATCAACTGTTTGGCTGTAAATTGGATAGTGTTTTCTAGTCTTGCCTTTCTGATAAGGTATTCTTGTGATGCACTTTTCATTAGGCGCTCTTCCTCTTATTAAGAAGGAGAAGCTTTCCTCGTACAACAAAAGGCATTTGTCGTTTGAAGATAGATTTAGTCTTCATATAATTTATCCCCTATAGTTATTTAATGTATTCAGATGAACACTGTTACTTTACGCCATTTTTAAGTTTAATGGAATACCACAGAGTTCAAAGTACGTGCATGTTTTTGAAGATACCAAGAACCTAATGTATCAATTACACCCATGATGTTTGCGTGCGACGTGTCTTGAACCACCCACCCGTTAAAGCCACTATAGCCCTCATCGTAATACACATTTTGATGTTGTAAATACTCATCGAGAAGTGGATCATAAGGTATGTCAGTATTTTTTTTCCGAAAAAGTAATGTTGAATCACCTACTGAAAACTCGATCATTACGCCTATGTTACTTGCGTTAAGATTTGAGCAAATTACTGATAGATCATTGTTTGAATAGACCACCATTATTTATCCCCTTTAATCATTTGAATGCGTGTATGTACACCACTTAAATTTACTATTATTTTTGCGGTTTAGGCAACTTCTAATTCTTTTTGTACCATTATTTTTCTTAGGACATCGTCATTAGTTTTGCTCCAATGGAGTTGCTTTCCTTCCCTCACAAATCCAACTGAAGTATTGTATCCTTTACCGTTTTTGACCGTGAAAATAGTTCTCGGCTTCTTGATGTGTTGGCTTAGTTCGGCAGCAAAGTCGTACACAGACCGTACATTTGCTGGCATTTCGGTTTCTGTGAAAAATTCAAAAAACTTTTGATCTACTGATGGTTCGCGGCCAAAGGTTAAAAATTCGGATAATATGTGATGTTCTTTTACATTGACATCTTCGCGAGCATCATGCCCTCTAAAGACTACTTGAATTACCAAGTTTGAGTTGTACCGATTCACTTTAACTTCTACATCCGTTGGGCATTGAACTTCAATTTCATCCCTGAACTTTTTCTTTGGAAAACTATTCACTAAGGTGCGTAATGAATAGATAGCGGCTCTGTTCTTCTTGTATGAAAGCCCACAAAATTCACATTCAGTATCGTAAAGGTTGTGTGCCATACCACAAGTTTGACACCTCTCAATGTAACTGTCGTACACATATAGCCCATCTATGCTTAAGTCCAAGCGATCTGCACGACCATGATAGTGAGTATTCGGTGTATAATCAGCTAGGTAGCATTCTTTTTTAGCGTCAGCTAACCCAAGATTGTGCGGCCTCATCCCTCGACCACATAGTTGCTCCCAACGTCCACGACTCTTAGTTGGCTTAAGGTTTATGATGAGATCAATTTTAGTTTCATCAAACCCAGTAATTAATGCTTCGCATGAAATTAATACTTTAAGTCTATTTGTAGAGTATCGACGAAGAATCTCAACTTTTTCATCATCTGGTACCTCACTAGAGTATACTTCAACAGAGTATTTTTTATTCTTCAGGTATTGATAGACTTCTTCGCAGTGTTCTAATGTGGTGCAATAAATCTTCCATTTTTTGAGCTTGTACTCCTTACCAATACGAATAGCATCATCTAAGAAAGCTTTTGTGCCTCCCTCTTCCATCATCCTTTGACCGGCTTGTACTTGGTTCCAATCTCCATTTGTAGACGATACGTGTTGCATGTCCCGCATTAAGGTGTCTGTGTTCACATACCTAATTGGGACCAGGTATCCTTCGGATAGAAGTTCTGCTAATTTGATTTCTGCTGCAATAGCTGTAAATAAACGTCCTTCTCCTTCTGTCAATTTCCCACTTGATAATCGATAATCTGTAGCAGTAAGCCCAACAACACGAACTTTTGGGTTTAGTGCCTGCTGATTACTTATAAATGTCTTGTACATCCCGTCGCCCTTCTTAGGAATGTAGTGGCATTCATCTACCAATATGAGGTCGAAGGTTCCAATATCATCTCTTTTATAAATGCTCTGTATTGCCGCAAATATTACTTGGTTACTAGTGTCTCTTCGCTTTAAAGATGCACAATTTAATCCTGCATCAATCTCACAGTTTTTGTCATATAGTTTAAATTTTGCGTAGTTTTGACTGACTAGCGTAGTGTTATGTGTAACGATTGCTATACGAATCGCATGTTGCGATTTGAATGCTAAGGCTTCCGTGATAATTTGAGCGAGGATTATTGTTTTACCACTACCAGTAGGGGCTTTAAGTAATGGGTGGCCTATCTGATTTCTTCGAAACCAGTTCCACAATGCTTTTATAACCCTAATTTGGTACGAACGTAAAACCAACATATTCCATTGCTTGCGTATAATTTAAAAGAGAATGAAAATGCCGTTCATTGCACCAAAAACATTAGATGCGATCTGCTCGACATTGAATGTCACACCAAAAATTAGCATAGACACATACAACTTCACATCTTTTTGTGATTTAGAAGAGTACATCGTCACATCTAAACGCGAGTATAGAGTTGAGTTCTTCATTAAGATTGGAAGTCGTGAAATTAAAACTTTCTATTTTACTAGACAATTTTCAATTACCACGGACCAATCACTTGTGCCTGATTTTAAGGGGCTTATCGAAGAATGGCGCTCTGACTGTCAACTTAGAGACTTAGACTGTATCTTAGCTTAAACCCCCTCTTTCTAGCTAAGAACTAAACAATGGGCCACATTCGAATTCGAGTTGTGGCCTTTTTCATGCTTCAACTCAACCATTCATGATAAGATTTATAGTAAATGAAAGAATCTTTCGAATGAATGGTATGTTTTTCATGTTACTCTTAGAGTGTTAGTGGCTGTAGTCAATTTCATTCATGTGATTATGATGGAGATTTACGGCTAAAATTTAGTGTCAAGGCACTCTATCTGAGACTCTTAATGCCATTCATTACTACCAAAACATTAGATGTCGTCTGCAATGCTCTAGAAATTTCACCCACTCTAAAAATTGATTCACTTAGCTTTAAGTCGTTTGAATCAATTGAAGAGTACATTCTCTCTATGAGAACTGAATCAAGAGTTGAGTTTATTGTTGTTTCGAAAGAAAAAGTAGCTTCAACGTTCTACTTCGTAAGACAGAAGAAAATTACCACCGACCCCACGCTTGCCCCAGAATTCAAAGAGATAGTTGAAGATTGGAGAGCCCAATCTCAAATTCTCGGTTTGAACTGCTTTCTTGCTTAAATCTATTTTCTTATGTAAATACCCAGCTCTGGTATGTAGCTTTCCAAGTTTGAATTATGTTTTCGTCTTGGTTGCTTCCTTTGTTTCAGGGGCGGGTATTTATCCAAAGGAGTAAACTTCACTTGTTCGTTGTTTGCTCTCGCCACGATGATCGGTGTTGAGGTGTTGAAAAGGACTCTCTCATACTTACCACAATCTAATTTACGGTAACAGGTAATCGTTGGATGGACTTTAACATCTAGATTACGATAGAGCTTTATACCTTTACTTTTTGCATCCTCCAACAAGTAGTTTACTCGCTGCGATGATTCAAACTCATCGGTTGAGCTCATCAATGAGTTGATATCTTCGATATTAAGTAATACCGGTGCTTTCTGATTATTGGTCCATGATATGGAAATACTATCTGTGAGTGAGCTCGCTATTGGTATATCTCGATAAATAGTAGAAGTGACCATTCCCTCTTGAAGATTTTGGAAGAACCTTCTCCTTTCGTGTCTTTTAGGGAATAACTTCAGTGCGCCATATTTTATGATGGCTTTCTTATGGTTAATTTCATCTACTTTTGATCGAAATGTAACTAGCTTGCTTTCTGGAATCTGAATGTAACCAACCTTTTTAACTGGGACTGTTATGTCCCCTTCTGCGAATGCAATTTTATAGCTGTTGAGTAGCTTTTTTGAGTCTAAATTGTATGGCTCAATTACTGAGTAATTTGTACCTCTTTTGATTGGGATGTATGACTGCCCCTCAATATGCAAAGCGCTACATTTTAAGAGCTCTATGATTGAATTAGTCTTTGTAACTACAAACTCGAAGCTTTCTTCTAACGAGCGAAAGTCAAGACTTTTCAATTCTTCCTTAATGTCCTTTTTTTTAAACATATTACACCGACTGTTTTTTTGTACAGTATGGCACATGATGTTTTTTTGAACAATCTCCAGTCATATTTTAACGATTTTGGTATATTAATTTTGTTCTTACATTCAATGGATGAGAGTGCCCCTTATGTATTATGCCGTAGTGACCAAAGAACTAAGTAAAGTCGTATCTTCATGGAAGTCTGTTCTTAAAGTTAAGGAGAAGAGTGAAGGCAATGTTACCTTTCGTAAGCTTGACTCATATGAACTTGCAAGTGAATGGCTACTAGATAACGGTTACAGTCATTTAAAGGGGTTAAAAGACCCTTTGCTCGACAGTACCATTGAGTTTTGTATTGATGAATCAAATAAAATTGCATTGATTTCTCTTGATGAGTTCATTTTGGTTAGGAGGATCTTTAATGATTCTGAAAAGATTGATGGGTTTATCAAGGCATTAGAACTTGCAGAAGAACGTGGGATTACTCAACTTATAACAAACGCAAAATTCCTAGCCAATGTGGCAGCTAATTATGCATTTATATGGAAATTAAATGGTTGGAGAAAGAAGGGGGACAAACCAATTCATAATCTAGAAGATATGAAACGGATACATTATTCTTATTGTAAATGTGGTGTTGATATTTCAATTGATGAGACACTAAATATTGACGCCAAAATATTGCCACACCCTATCCCAACTAAGTGGCAAGTTATTCAGTCATCACCATTAACAAAAATTTTGTTGTCAGTTTCATTATCTGCGACTGGCCGTCTCAATAAAAAAGCTCAGTTCCATAAAGTTTGCCGAATAGAGTGCTATGGATCTCATTCCAACGACCAAATCTTCTCATTTTCCTACAATTTGTTAAATGTTCGTAAAGAATTTGACCACGGTATATTTGCAATTTCACCTGATGCTTTTGTGGAGATCTTGAGCACATTTATTCAAAATAATAGTTTTTTACCGACTGAATTACAGGTTAATGACATTGATATGTTCAATATGTTGCTCAGTAACCAATTGAATTCACGCGCAAACATTAAGTTCTTAAGCTCAATCCCATTAAAACAAACAGCAATGTAACAATCACGCAACCACCATGAAACATGCATTGATTCAGAGCATGTTTCACACACATTTTATAGACCATTTTGTTGCCAATTTATCCACTTGACGGTATCCTGCCCGTCGTAACATTAAATATGTGTGACGAGCTAGATTCGCATACATGATAATAATAGACAAAAAACAACGTTCAGATGAAGAGGATGGATTGATGAACTTATTGGTGGAATTGGAAAAGCGCTTTCAGATAAGATTCATTTCAGAGTCTATTTTTGGCACTACAACATTGCGAGTTGACGATAAGCGCTGCTTGTTTATTTCGGAAGTAGATGGTGTAAACACTGTGTTTTTGGACCCTACACCTATTCCTGATCTAGTTAAACAATTCGACCATATGTTGCTTGATAAGCGTTTGGTCGAGTTTAAGGGCGGGAGAAAGTGCGTTTCACGTAAAATTGCTGTAGCTGAACTTACTAATTGCGATGAGGAGCGAATTGAGTTCGTATCTACACTTTTTAACTCTCTACTTTTCCAATTGACTTCAACTTCTCGCTGTAAAAAACAAGAGACCCGTAAGTTTAAAGGTCTATCGTTACCAGAAATCACTGAATCAATGCGCTTGGACCTTTTCCAATGTGGCGTAGACGATGTGTCTGACTTTTTTGAACTTTCAAATCCTCAGATCCATGACGTTTTATCTCCACTAAAACGCAAGTATCTGAAAGAGGAAGAAAAGCTTAGCAAGGCATCTGAGCGATATGCGGATGTTCTGCATGTTGTAACTGCTCATGTACGTGCTCATAGACGTTGCATCTCTCCTTTCCAGAATGTCGAAGTAGAGCGCAAGGGAGAATTGTTTAGCCTAAGCGCATACGCTCAATGGCGTCACGCTTAGGTTCATCTCTAAGCCGCCGTTAAAACTGCTTCTAATATCTTTTCTGCCATTAACGGCGGCACAGCATTACCTATAAGTTGTTTTGCTTTTACTTTAGATTTCGGCCAGATGTAGTTTTCGTCAAATGATTGAGCTTTTGCTAACTCTGAAACGGACAATGGCCGAATAAGATCTCCAATAACCAAATAGTGCTTGTTTGCGCATAGTACACTACCTAGCGGCTTATTTATCGAACGACCGGTTTTGGCGCTACCATAGGCAGCATCTAGTAGAACAAAACCGAAATCCCTCCGTCCTTGTTCTATTCTTGCTCTTGTATTTGCCACTTTATTTTCGACAAGATCCCATTTGTAATCATTGATATTCATATCTACGAACGATGATGCAGGAACATGACTTGTATAATATTTAGTAAAATCAATTTGAATCGGATGTTTGGTCCGTGTACAAACAATAAAGATTCTCAATCGGCTTTGAGGTACCCCAAAATCACAAGCATTCAGGATGTTGATAGAAATGGAGTACCCTAGCTGTTTCAATGCCAACTCCCATGCTGGATATAATTTCCATTCTAGAAATTCACTTACGTTTTCGATTATTGCAATTTTGCTTTTATGAACCTCTAAGGCACTTATAATTGCCCACGCAGTGCTCCTACTAATATCAGCCTTGATCGTTTTTTTCTTTGCTCCTGCTGCGTTTGAATGCCCCTGACAACATGGACTTCCCCATAACAAATCGTGCTTGGGAACAAGTGAAAAATCAGCTTGATGCAGATCTTGGCAAACCACGTCAGGTGTATGGGGGTTGTTTAACTTGTATGTCTCAACGGCAACTGGATTGTGATTTGCAGCCCAAAGAGTTCTAACACCTAGTTTGTTAGCCCCTTCCGTCGTCCCTCCCCCACCCGCAAATAGGTCTACTAGGGTTACTCCTGAGAATGGTAATCGCCTTGTACTTTGTGTCTTTGGAAAATTAATGATGCCCATATTTGAATGCCGATAATTAATAATGGGTTCAATAATCTCTTAGGTTTTTAGTTACGCAATAAGCATATGTAAAAAAAGCTCCCAGATTTTTCTGGGAGCTCTCGATATTATGGCGTAGGTTCGAGTGTCAACTTAAACTTGAATGCTAAGTTATCATTTTGGTGAGAGTCTATTGGTGCTACTTCTGTGACAAACGTGCCTACGTATTCTGTCGATGATTGACGGTCTAACTTTCCTGTTAGATCAAACTCAATTTCTGATGAACCTGATAAGTCCTCACAGACGCCTGTCGATACTTCTGCTACATCGTTGATAGAAATCGTCGAGGTTGAACCATACATGGCTGAGAATTCGGTACAAGTAATGTCTTCGTTACTTAAAGATAGTTTATTGCTTGAGAATGATATGTTGAAGTCAACATACTTAGGCCCATCTTTTAAATAAAGTTCTTTCGAATAAGTAGTAACCTGGTTTTCTACTAACTCTGTGCTAAACATTTCATTTGCATCGATGATAGAGCCAAAGAGCATTGAACCCTGTTGTTTTGATGATTCGCTCTCTGGTCCATACAGAGTAAAGTAGGTGTAATCACGGATACCTTCGCGGGATGTACGATATACCCATTGTTCCACAACACCATTTTCTTGATTATCGATGTTCCAATCAACAATTACATTTCCTTCATAATCAATATGATACGTCCCAGTATGTGGGATTTCGTTTAGACTGTAATCACATGTTGTTATTGGTAGATCAATATTCATTGTTGAGTAAACATTCAAGTTTTTGAAGACAATTGAGTCACATCTTACTTGTCCACTCGTAGAATCTGATTTAATCAAATACCATTGCCTATTTTCCAGTTCACTCTTCTCTCTGTCTATTGGGTATACAGTAACTTGTAATGTTAATGGTAATTCAGAATTCGATGATTCATTATCTATCGCATATATTTCATAGTTATATGTCCCTTCGTTTAAAGGTATCCCAGAAACCATACCTGAGTTATCAATCATTAAACCATTAAGGTGATTATCCTTTTCTTTTAAGACGTAATTCACAACCGAACCATCATCATCACTAAATTTATTTGAAGTTTGAATAGCTATAATTGAAGTGCCTTCAGTTGCATATATTTTTTGTAGATTTCCAACTTTGTAAGGTGGTTTGTTGCTACGGTTCTCTGAACGAACCTCAAATATAATAGGTAAATAATTAGATTCAGCATTATTTGAATCTTTTGCGTACAGGTTGTATCTGAAGTCACCCGTCCAATTCGGCGATCCGACTAAATAGCCTTCTGGACTCACTGATAACCCAAGTGCATATCCACTTATGTTCTCTAACCTAACGCTTTTAATTTGAATCCCATCACCGTCAAAATCATCATCTTTAAAATATTTTTTCAGATCGAGCTGATCACTGTTTACGTTAACTGTTAATGCCGTGTCTTGACTTGTTGGTTTGCTATTCGCGTATGGCGGGTTGTTTGAAGAAGCGTGGACTACATGAATATAAATCTTTAGCGGTTCAGAAACTGCACCTTCGGAATCTAAAGCCTTGACTTCAAGGTGCATAGTGCCTTGTTTAGAAGGTTCACCTTTTAGATGATTATCAAGGAGAACTAAGCCAGAATTAGAGTAATCCGTTAGGTCATACTTTACAATCTTAGAGTCATCATCCTTAAAATAATCACTCAAATCAATAGGCGTTATTTCATTGCCGTTAGTTACAGTCTGGTTTATTTCACTTACAACTGAGTAAGGTGGTTGATTTGTACCTTCAGCAGTTACTTCAAACTGAAGCGAAACTGCATTAGACAGTGACCCCATTTCATCGACAGCAATTAGTTCATATTCAAATTTACCTGCTGTTTTTGGAGTACCGGTAAATTCCCCAGACAAACTATTGAATTTGACTCCACTTATTTCCTGACCTTTTGAGGTAAGTTTGTAATGAGTAATTTCGTTATCTATATCGCTAAATGCATGGGTGATACTAGTCGGATACATTTCCGAATTTTGCAACATAGTCAGTTTAACTACGTCTTCAAGCACTGTAGGGGCGTAATTATCCATTACAACTAATGTTCCATCCGCGCTCAAACTTAGTACAGGTCTATAGTTTTCAATACTATGCCCCTTTGCTAGTTGGTTGTAGGTATGGGAACTAACTTTTTGTATCGCTTCCAATGAGCGCTGAGTAGGAAAGTCCGTATTGTCAAATAGTACCTCCGCAGTAACTTGTACTATTCTTGATTTAGTTCGATCTTCTAAGGCCAGAAAATCACCAAATACGTCCCCTTCAGATAATTGAAGTTGAGGGTCGAATTTTGACATTACTTCTTTTATTGCTTTAGATTCAACTACACCTGCATCAACCAACTTCGCCACAAGTTCAGTTATCGGGCTAATAATGATAGCCTTACCTTCAGAACTCTCCATCGGTCTTAGCTTCATTGAATTGGTGATAATCCCCCGTTCAATGTCCGTAGAAACACCACTCAAAAGCGATGCGCATAATGATTTTGTTACGTAGGCTGTCGGAATGCTAACAGAGCCCTTTTCGTCAGTTTTGGCTACTTCTGATGAAACATCCATTACATTGTTAATACAACCAGAACCACCAACCGTAATATCATCACTAAATTGGATTATTGCGTCTTTAATGTAACCATCGACTACTTTTACCTCAAAGCTGCTTTCTTTATGGGACGTTTCCCCGCCACCAC
This sequence comes from Vibrio sp. SCSIO 43155, assembly GCF_023716605.1. Taxonomy (NCBI): domain Bacteria; kingdom Pseudomonadati; phylum Pseudomonadota; class Gammaproteobacteria; order Vibrionales; family Vibrionaceae; genus Vibrio; species Vibrio sp. SCSIO 43155. Next base: position 207,797 of record NZ_CP071854.1, read on the forward strand.
CACAACCATTTAATGCAAATGCTATGCTAGTTAGTAATGTCAATTTTTTAATCATTAATTTCTTCCACTATAAAAATCATCAGGGTCATAGCTATCGTAATAACCTTCCTGCACATCGCTGTAAGACGACCAATCACGTTCGTCATCTAAGTCGAATTCGTTAAACATTTCCTCAATTTCTCGTTCGATGTCTGAATATGCATCACCAAATTTGACAGAGTACCCTGACGCCATAGCTTTAATCGCCGCTTCAAAAGCTGGGTCATTTCTTGAATCGATTCTTGCTAAGAGGTCATTTTCTAGTTCATCTAAATGAGTCAGTGATTCGTTCTTTATTTGATCACGTTTCAGCCCCTTAAGGCCGTTATTAAATGTTCTCTGCATTGTAGTAATTAGTTGATTTATTCCAGAACCAACACCACCAGCCATCACCGAGTTAACTGCCCTTCCTCCAATGTATTGAAGAGCCACATTCCAAACCAATACACAAGTTGGAGGTATGATGGTGAGAAGAACAATTACGTGCTCTAACTGTGCAAGCCTTTTGATTGTTTCTAACGGATTTTTTAATGAGTACCACCAGAATGTATCTAAGTACGCACCTGTAAGGTTTATATCAAGTGATACGGCCAAGATGTTATTTGCGAGTACGAATGAGAGTTCATAAACGTAAATTGACATACCTATACCGAAATAAGTTAATAAGATTCGGTATACGATAATTGGTTTGTATCCAGACAAAATAATAGTTAGTGGCCCTAACATCATTAAAATGCCCATAGCTAAGTACATTAAAGGTTGAACTAGTGTTGCTTGTAGGTAAGTCTCGACCAATTTTGATACCATCATCTTGGACATAGCTAACACTTGAGCTGTGTCTAATGCAGCCCCTTTAACTAAACCTTTCATCATCTCTTCCCAAGACTCATCCATTTTTGCTTGGTAAAGTTTTTTATCTTTTGGTCTAAAAGACCCCATTTGAACGAGCGTTTCTATATATTCCTTTTCATCAGCCGATTTATAGTACGAGTCATTTTCTACATATATCAAGTTTGCTGTATTGGCATAATAAGAGCCTATGGCTTCTTTAAGAGCCGTTAATCTGTCAATCACAGGTTCAACGATTTCGGGATTTCCGTTCTCATCATGCCCTGTATATCGACCATACAACTCCTGATAAGCTACACTGTAACTGTTGAATTTTGAGTCTTTTTGAACCTTGTTACTAATCCAATTAAAAAGCACACCACTCATTGTTGAACAAGACTGACGAGTATTAGTTAGAGAAGTGTTTGACCAGAATGAGCCAACTTCCATCTCAATTGGATCTTTATTTGGACCAACCGACGAAGGCTCTGCATCGTAATAGCTATTCATCGCTTTGGACCAGAAGCTCAACCTTGCTGAACTTGTTTCTGGAAATGTTCTAGCACTAGATGATTGAAAACCGTGCCCACTCTGTTCTGCATTAATATGATATCCATAACCTGGTATAAAGCACTCTGCGTGAAATTGACCGATAGCCTGCCTTATGTCTCTTTCTTCGGCATGAACACTTGATAAATAATTAGTAACTTCTGGAAAGTTCGCGCCTTGAATACACTTACCGCCGTTGTCTTCACCACAAGGGATTTGTGCTATTAAGGCGTTGGATAAACCAGTAACCAATTCATGCAGTACACCAAAAGCCAATGGTACGCTTACAATGTCATAAGTCTCTGGTGAGCTGCTGTTTGGTCTCAAGCTAGTAACGTCATTTACACCTTCGATAAAACTCGGCATTGAACCTGTAGAGAACTGACGATATTCAAAAGAAGGATTTAGAATACCGGCTGGCATAACGCACAAAAATAAAATCGCGAATTTTGTTATAAATTCCTTTTCGATTAATTTGAGCGCCATTATTTGTATTGGCCCCTCATCCGCTCCTTGCCTTCTTGCAATCATCACTGATGTTAATGTTGCAAGAAAGAAGGGTACAAACAGTAAACCGATCTCGTTAGCTAAGTTGAAGATCTTTAAGCCCATACTCGTAAAAAAAGGGTATGTAAAAAGCGCCGTTGGTTCAGCTACTACCATATCTAAACCTTCAACTCAGATGCATACTGTTTTAATCTGTCCTCAGCCCGTTGTGACATTTGGGAGATTCTTTCTTTGATTGCTTCTTTTGAATTCTCACCATTCCCACCCGTGTTCTTTAGAACTGAGTTTTGGGATACTCTTTGAATATCATTCATTTTTGAGTTGAGCATCATATTCGCACCTTGTCCGGCACCAGTAGAAGCACTGTTTGCAGTATCCATCATGCCTACGATACGAACGCCCAACATTTGAAATAACGTTAGCCAGCCTGTGCATAGGAAAATAATTGATAGAGTACCTGCGTAGTCGACAATTTGACTCGCTGTAGAGGTTTCAATTGGTAGTAACTGACCTTTAGATTCAACCAATCCACTAAGTATTGTTTCCACCATTAATCCGAAATTTATCCAAAATGGAATTAAAGATATTGCAAAGTATGCCAAACAAATTTGCATAAGGATTTTGGGTGAAAAACCAGATAGAAACATCACAATGGGCATCATTGCCAAAATGATTCCTTGAACAACCGAAATTAGCGCAGGGGCCAACCGAATATATGTTGCTTGCTCGACAGTTTTTATCAAATTTCCCCATGCCGAACCGAAATACACCAGTGAGTTAATCTCATTGTTTCTATCTTTTGCTTCTTTCGCAGCTCTCGCTTGGTCAACTACATATCCATTGTAAGTGTTATAAACTTCGGTAGGCTTACCTAGTGCAGAGTGGTTGTAATAACCTCGACCTGAAGCAATTTTGTTATACGTTTCTGCTGTTGATTGCGAATTAGCTTGTGTTACTTTTTGCTGTTCAGATGGGTTTTGTTTAGTACCTGAAATGATATTTGTATAAGTCGCACCTAACAATTCTTGTTGTGCTTCTGCAAAACTAACGTTCGTGGTCATGTCTACAGAATTTAATAGAGACTGAATATCCCCCACCCATTCATCATATGGCTGGTTATTCGGTTGTTCTTTACCTAGTGTTAATTTTAAGGTTTGTTCTACCTCATTTGCTGCTTGTTGACATGAAATTGAGCTCGTACCGTTAGTGTACGTGTTCATTTCTTTATCCCATTGTGGAGGCTTGTCAAAAAGAAGTTGTGGTTGACGAGTAGGGCGCAATGTACCATCGTATGAAGACTTCATTATTAATGAATTGAAGTAGGCATCTCCCCGATCGTTTATCTTTGTAACGAGAGTATTTGTTCTTGCTGCATCATCAACCTCATCTGCTGCTCGTTGATAACATTGTGCATCAAACTCTAGTACAGCCTTTGAAATCGCTCTGCTCTTTACGTTGGCATTCAGTAATGACTCACCGACTTCATACCTATTTATGCCTTGCTCACAAAATAGTTTACCTATTAGTAAACCATTAAATGCCGTTGAACCTTGATGTACCAGCCCCATAATCAAACTCATATTGTTAGAGCCGTATTGAGTCGCCATAACAGAGTTTGGCTTTAGGTTCGCAATGGTTTCTGCATTTTCTATCAGGGCAGGGGTATTAGCGCATGAATACGCCTTGTAACTTACAACCGGACTTACACTTGTTCGGGCAGGCATCACGGCAAAGAACAGAACAAACGCCATCGGGAGCCATTCAGCTTCAATCATTTTTAAGCACATAATCTGTGCCTCTCCCTCGTCTTGACCTAAAGCTCGTGACTTCACGACTGATTTGACCATCGCAAAAAAGAATGGAACAAATAGCAGACCTGATTCATTTAATAGGTCAAATGCATTTTGACCTAGCGTTACCATGAAAGGGATCGTAAATAATGCTGTTGGCTCAGATACTACGTAATCTAACATTTACTTACCCTTACCTGATAACTTAGAACCCATTTCCCTTACGCCCTTTAAAGCTCCTGCCGCCGGAAAAACTGCTGATAGTGCTGTTTCTAAGATGCTTATTAACCTCATAACTAATCCCATGCCATAAGATGCGATGTTATTTGAAGCCGTTTGAATCATCTGAGAGAACATAGGGATAACAAGAATACCTAGCATGGCACCTAGCATGGACCAGACACCCAATATAGTAGGGATAACAGTGCTTAATAAGAGGGATTTGAGATTAAAATCTGCGTCTCCGCTTAGTGTTGATAAGGCACTTACTCCTTGCTCTAGTAGAACTGTTTCTACATATAATCCAATCTCAAATACATACTGAGTCCCGATTAGAAAACATAATAAATAAACAATCATTAGGGCTACTGTAGTGTTATACCCGCTGATAACGATTAGTAACGGCCCAGTAGCAAGTGCAAGTGATATTAATAGAGAGATTAATATCGGCCCTAGTAATCCATAGGCTTGGTTTGCGATTCCTTTTTCTATTGTCGTGAGAAAAGTCGCTACGTACACGCCGGCTTCGCCGATTGCACTGTTATCAGCCTTAATGGTTTTAACCGGAGACGCACCTTGAACTGTGTTAAACATCGATTTAGTGTCCAAGGCAACATCAAACATTAGTTGGTTTACAAGTCTATCTTCTACTTCTTGCTTTGCTGTTCCAAGAGTAAGAAATGTTGTACCGTCACGATCTGGATACATCATGGTTGTTTTGGCGTTTGGTAATACTTCATCGCCATAGTTTTTATTTATATGTGTTATTCCTGCGCTTGCTATATCTTGCGCCATGAATGTACAGCTAACTTCTTCTTTGGTTGGGTCTGATACAGTTGCAACTCCATTAGGATTAAATACCCATTGGTTCACATCTACGGTTGCAGTTAGGGGATCATAAAAGTTGCCCGTTTGAGGGTTTATTACTGCACCACCATAACCTTTCATCATTACTGCTGATGTAAATCTAGTTTCTTTTTCTGTTAGTGGCGTGTAGTTATTGAAAGTACCTCTGTCTATTGCAGTATTAATATTGTTTAGTGCAACGGTGTAACAAGTCTTATAGAAAAGCTCCATTGAATATTGAATTTTAGAATCTTTTTCTGATGACATGACTTGCGTTCTGCCTTGGTTAATCCTGCTAATCGAGTTTGTATCGCAAGGTATCTTCGCAATCATTGTATTTGTGAATCCCTGAATACCTTGGTTCGCTAAACCGAGCATCATTGGCAAACCCATGTCGTAACCGTTGAAATTTGTGAGCCTCGGATTAACTCTATCTGTAGGTGCGATAATTGACGACCTTCCTGCGTTACACGAGAAGGCTCGAAAATTTATCGGCTCATGAGGGTCAGAAGTAATTGTTGTTGGTACTGATTGGTTGTGGAGGTTTACCGGCATCACAAATGTGAACAGTATTGTGAACATTGCGATGAATTTGCCTTCAATTAGTTTGAGCGCCATGATCTGGGGAGAGCCTTCATCTCTCCCCATTGCTCGAGCTTTATTGACGCTCTGAAGTATCACAAGGAAAAAGGGTATAAAAATAATCCCAATTTCATTCATGAAGTTCCATATGACATTGGAAAAATGAATTCCTAGTGGGATTGTAAATACCCCTGTAGCCTCAGATACATTAATCATTTTTGACGTTCCATCCAATCAGCCAATGCGTCTAAGTTTCCTTCGAAACTTGTAACTGCCGACAGTCCTCGGATGTACTGCCCAGGTTTGAATGGTTGCATTCTAATGTTTTCTCGGAACTCATTTAGTTGAGATTTCGCATCATCTCTTAATGTCCCATAAATATCTTGTCGCTTGTATTTGTTTGCTAGTTCGTCCTTAGTCATGTGCGAAAATGAATCTATATAGAACTGTCCTATCCATAATGTTCTAGCGTACGCAACATCCATTGATAAACCGTTGATAAATTTCTCTTGCAACTCTTTATCTCTGCGTAAGAGATCCAGTCCTTTAATGTGTGATAACTGGATCATTATTCCGTTTGGTGCGCTTATACTTTTTAATTGTTCCGAGGTTACTTGTGCGACAGGAGCTGAGTAAGTAAGTATTGTTTCTAATGTATGTGCAATTTCAGCTCTCTGTTCAGTAAAGTGGGTGTACAAGCCTTTACCTGAAATGGTCGTGGATGAGCATGTATCACAATCTAGTACAGCTATTTCTCCATATAATTCGAATGCGAGATCCATGATTTTTTTCAGTTTTTCAGTTTCACTTACGCTTTTATTTCCGAAGTAAAACTCGAACATTGGGTCTTTAGAAATGTCCCATGAGTTAGCACCCGTTGGAGCAGCAACGCTGTTTACGTTACAGCTTTGTGCTGGAATCCCTCTGAGGATACAGTACCCCTTCATTGATGCTGTTCTTATTATGTTCCAAGGTTCGTCACCTGGTTCAGAGCCACCAATACCATCAACAATATCTCCATCTCTGTTGTAGAATCTAACCCCATCATCAGATATATCAGCCATTGTATTTCCGACGCCTACAGAGCCTTTCGGATCGCTACTGAAGAATTGTGTTATATCAATTCTATCCCATTCAATCTTTGAGTCTTTGATTGCATTGTCTAACTTTGTCATCTGAGAGTTCTCATCATAATGACTTGGAATAAACGAGCTTGCAGATCTAAGCATTGACTCACAATCACCAACAGCCGCAAAAAAATCGTCCAATCCAATGTTGATTCCATTGGTCAGCAAACTATAAAGACCTGGGTTGCTTTTCTGGATATACAAACTAGATAGATATATCGCACCACCAGATGACATCATTGCATCTAGCACATCTTGAAATCTTTCATAGATTTGTTTCAAACGACCATCTGAAAATATGTTTTGGATTGTATAGCTAATGTTTCCGTCGCATGTGTCTAAACCATTTACCCGACCACCAATTACAGGGTAGAAGGGTTGCGAACGCTCTCTTGGGCCTAAAGTAATTTCAGAGGCTTGAAAGTATGATTTAAGTAACTCTCTATTTGCTTGTTCACTCATAGAAAGTTTTGAAGTGGTACCAGTTACAGAGCTAGCATCTGCGGTGAAACTAAATAAGCCAAGTGATATACAAGCTGTGAGCGGTAATAGCTTAATTTTTTTGAGGTTCACTGTATTCTCCAATTGGGAACAAACACTGTGTTTGAGGTGTAGAAAACAAAGATTAAGCCTTACTTTTCAATGACTTATGAAGTTTTCAGGGCGGGAGAGGTTTTGTGTTTGGTCATTTTATTCTTGATTCATCTAACTAACACAAAACATGGTTGGCAAAGGTCCATACCAAATGCATTCTCCATCAGATTTATCTCCAATAATCTCGTCCTTCATGGGTAGAATCTGTGACGATAGAGATTAATAAGCATTCTACGAACTGTTATGCCTTTATTCTACGGTTTCAGGTTTTATCGCCTGACTTAGCCCCTAATATTTATGTACTTAGATTAAAAACAACAAAAATCCCGCAGTTCGTTATGTGGTGTTTATCTTTGTTATTTCGTGTTTTTCATTGTTACCTGATGTCTTTCTTTGTCATTTGGTGTGCGAGAGCGATAAATGAAGGACTTTGAGCGTGTTGTTTAGTGTTAATCCTTGTTTTTTTATATTCTATTTTTGACTTGCCAACTCTTTTTTATTGCATTGTTGTTGTTTTAAGTTGTACTATGTTTTTCAGTGTTAAACATCGGACATTGTTGGAGAGAAAGGATGAAACGATTAAATAGTGAATACGCAGTATGTGATAACGGTTCTGACGGCATAAAAGCTCGATCGGGTAGTGTTGAGGTTCAATTTGACTCCCTTGTAGTTGAAGGAGCTCGTTTCAACTCAACATCTTCGTACGATTCAGGTTCATACTCTATCGGTGATCATAAATACACAGTTGTAACAACTTGCGAGTCGGGGGCTAATATCGCAACTAATAACGAGGGGTATCAGATTTCGAATGCAAACCTTGTACTCGTCGCCCATGCTTTTAAGAAGTTGGGACTTAAAGGCGGTAGCGTAAAAGTTGTAGTTACATTGCCAATATCAACGTTTTTCCTTAACCCAGAAAATCCAGAAGTTAATCTCGAATTGATTGGTGAGTTGAAAGAGCACCTTATGCAAGAAGTTCATTCTTTAGATGATTACGACTTACCTAAGGTTGTAGATGTATCAGTACAACCAGAAGGGATTGCTGCATTTGCTTATGCGACAAGCATCTTTGCCATTGAAGGAGAGCGTTTTGCCGTGGCCGATATTGGTGGTACAACAACCGATATCGCGATAATTACTAAAGAAGGTCAGATTCAGTGTTTTGTTTCTGCACCAATTGGAACAATTGAGATGTTCGATAACTTCGCTCAGGAAGTTTCTGAAGCGTATGCCTTGGGTGGGTTGCCGCCAAAACATCTAATTCTGAAAGCGTTTAGAGGCGAAAAGTTAGCAGGAATTGATGTGTCTGAGTTTGTTAGTAAATACAAACAGCGATTGGATAAAAATGTCCGAAATGCACTGAATCAACTTGCAAATGTAAACTTTCTTGATGCGACTATATTTTCCGGTGGGGGCTCTGAGTTTTTGAACTCTTTAAAAGCAAACGAATATAGAACTGATGAGCCTAGAAAGGATAATGTCAATGGTATGGCAGCTATCATTGAGGCGACCTTAGTCCACGAACGTACAGGTCGAAAAGAAATTGATTCTGAGGAAATACTCAGCAAGATTTAAGGTGCTCTATGTCTACGAGGGAAAGAACCGTCATAAGGCTGAACTTAGAAAATAAATTAGAGAGAGAATGTTACGCCTACATTAGTTCTACTAACAAAGTTACAAGAGGTCTAATAAAAGAAGGCTTTAAGCATATTGCTGAAATTGGCCCAGATTTTTTTCTTATGCGGGTTTGCCGGTCAAAAAAAGCAAAATCTTTAGATTGCTATTTAGATCGTAAAGCTGAAGGTTTTGATGCGATTATTGAGGATATCCAGTCTTCCGACTCAAAATCATCAAGAGTAACAGAACTATTGCTTTTTGGTTTTTATGTGACTTTTTACATGAAACATCAAGCAGTAACAACACGTCAAGCGGATGAGCAAAATGAAACCTTAGAGGTATCAATTCCCGAACAAAAACCTATTGTATCTGAATGCAAGAAAGTAGATAAGAATTTGTCGAAGGATGCATCAATTTCACAGCACTTTGCAAAGTTTAACTATATGACATAAAAGTAGGGGAGCCGTAATGGCTCCCTTTATGCGCTTAATCTTTTCATTTCGTTGAGATGACGTTGCCATTGAGTATCTAGCATGGCTTTGTAAGAGTCTGAAAAGATCATCTCAGCCCCACAAATGTAGTCTTGTTGAATTGTGGATGCTAATGCATCAAAAAAGTTTTGGTCATTTAGAGCTTCATTGCCCGTAAACTCTACCGAGACGAACTCCCATCCGCAAAGCGTCAATATGAAGTTATCTGTATTCAAAACAATGGTAGAGTTACATAAGACTTCATTATTGAATGTTGCATCATTCGACTCCGAAATTTTCTTTCCTGATTTTCCCAGTATTGTAACTACACTTTCGTATATAGAGTGCGGTGTGTCTATGATGGACATTGCACCATAAGAAACTGAAATTAGATTCGGACCAGTTACATCGATACTTAGTGTCAGAGAATTTCCGTCGCTTAGTTTTACGTATGCCTCATTTGGTACGGTTCCAGACAAGACCAACTCAGATAAATGAAAAGGGTCTAAAATAACTCCAAATTTTTTCGTCGTTGGATTAATTAATCGAATGCAATGGCCTTCAATCTTTTCACATACCGTGTTGAGGACGCTCAATAGATTATTTTCTTTAGTCATAGTTGTGTTCTACCTTCTATACGCGAGTATTTTATTCCTAAAGACGTTTCTCTGCCCTCATTTATACCGGAGTTTATTAATTTTGTGACATCTTAGACAATACCTGCACGCAGCGTAAATGCTACTCTATATCTATCGTCTCACTTTATATTTGAAAGTAATGAAACTACTTTTTTCAACTTTTGTATCAATTATTGCTGTTTCAGCGACAGCGAGCGAAACAGATTCTTTCGAAACGATTGCAGATCGAGTGGCCCATGAACAAAGTGTGGCTTCAATCCAACAAAAGGAAGGGTATTCAATAGGATATGATTTCGCATCTACATTGAAATCGACAATCGATAAGCAGTCGTCTGCTAGCGGGGTCGTTTTTGACTACAGTTCAGTTTTATTGGGGCTGACAGATGCGTTGACAGGTTCGGAATCTAGATTAAACGATCAAGAGAGAAAGAAAGTTCTTACCCAATTGGACTTTAAAATAAACAAAGGTATTCAGTCCAGAAAAGAAGAACTAAGACTAGCGAATTGTGCTATTGGGATGGAAACTCAAACTAGGGCTAAAGCTTTACCTAAAGCAGTTGTCCTTGACGATGGCGTAATACTTCGACCTGTAATAGAAAGCTCAGATGTTAAGGCTGAGTTTAGCTTAAAACCAAACGACATAGTTGTCTTAAACTATCGAGCATCATATGCCGGCGGAGGCGTTTTCGATGATACGAATGGAAGGAAACCGATGCGTTTAAAAGTAAAGAGCTTAATACCAGGTTTGCAAATTGCGGTTTCAAAAATGCAGGTGGGTGGGAAGTACGAAGTTGTTGTCCCACCAAAAGTAGGGTTTCAAGATTCTAAGGAAGGTCTAATCCCACCTTGCAGTACATTGTTATTTACTGTCGATCTTTTAGATGTTGTGTATGCAAAATCCGTAGTCAATGACTCACCAATAGAGCCAATTTTATTAAACTAAACTTGACCTTGCGTACGTTGTATCCCGTGATAACTTTCCTTTGTCCTTAATCAATGAGAGAGAAAAATGAAAGAACATACTCAAGCACTAAAAGATGTTGGTCAGTCACTAGCTGAGTTCCATAACAATTCGGACCCGAAACAATTGGAAGAGTTGATGACTGCTTATACTGGTCATCCATTAGCCCTTTTGATTGCTTCTTTTATCAAGAGAGTCGCGAAGCCTTCTCTTCAAAAAGGTGTCTTTGAAGCTACGGCTCAGATTCACACGTCTCGTTTCTCGGTAAGTCTATTTGAAGGGTATAGTCTTTATTATTACGCTGATTCATTAGAAGAAGCGCAAAGTATGATGGTTTCCGGCGAAGAGGGTGCAAACTCAACCGAAGCTGAGCGACTAGAGTGGGAGTCAGAGTGTACTCTCAATGTGATGTCTGTAAACGGCGAAGTTATTGCTTTCATGGATAATGAGCTGGACTTTATTGTAAACAATTCACTTAACATTGAATTTTTAAAAAGCCGATTGGATGTAGTAAACATTCAAGACAACTAACAAGGTGTCATTTTGAATAACAAAACTCTTGGGTGTGTAATATGCGCACCCATTTTTTTATACGGTTTCCTTTGTGGAGTTACAGTCAATTCGTATGATGCCAAGTTCGGTGAATTGATTAGCCTTTCCAAAAATCAAATTCCCGTTTCGAGTCACTTAATTGAAGATGGATATCTATCAAAGTCATACGAGATAGAAATTGATGGTATAAATTTCGTCCATGAGGTTAGTTCGTATTTTCCTTTTATGTTGGCAGGACAAGTTCATCATTCTAATTACAAAGTAGGCAGTTGGTTTTACAACCCAATCGGTGAAAGAGCTAATGGCAGTATGTCATTAAACTCGTTATCTCTAGGCAAGATAAATGCAAAAGGTCTCACTTTGAGCTTTGAGGTTGGAGATGAAGTTTCTGTAGAAATCGACATAGATAGCGCAGAACAGCAATTCACGTCTCCATCAGAGTCCGTAAAGGTGAAAGGGGCTCACTTTGCTTATGCAAAGAAAGGTATTGTGTCAGACTTTAGCGGATCAATTGAGCAAGTAGATTACCAATACGATTTGAATATGAAAAGTACATGGTCTCAGCTACACCTAGGGGGTATTAAAAGAATAACTGATAGGGACCAAAACTACTCCGATCTGATTTTTGACTTTAGCGTGACAGAAGGAATTACCAATTCAGACATTTCTGCAAGCGTAATTGTTGAACAAGCACGTTTAGTCGAACTTTTAGATGCTCTATCATCAAATAATATTGATGTGGCATTGCAAAAGTCTCTAAATGATGATTCGTCTGTTATCTTTTCTTCCCAAGCCCCAGAACTTTTTGACTTAAACGTAAGGCTTTGGGGGGAGGGGGAAGAGAGAATCTTTGCCTCAACAATGTCTGCAACCAGAACTTTCCCTATTACGTTATTCAAGATAAATCCGAAACTATCAGATGTTTTTGCTCGTTTACGTGGTTCCGGTGCGATAAACTTCAATTCCTCAACGAACAAATTCGAACATATTCTCATTAAGAAATTGAAGTCATCGAATGATTAGTAACTCAAAATTCTTACCACTTTTTCCACCCCATAAACTATCAAATACTGTTCCACTAGAGTTGCAGGAAGAACTAGTACCAATAGTTAACTTAATTCCAAGTGCCTCAGAGACATATGATCATGTTTTGGAGTTTTTACGGGAGCATTATAGAGCACCATCAGTATATGATTCTTACCGCTCAGAAATTGTCGTGTTCATAAACTACATATGGGCAAATGGTATAGATGTCATGGATGTTGACCGGAAGGTAATGCTTGATTTTTTGCATTTTTGCGAAAATCCACCTTCTGAACTCATCAGCTCGTATAGGCACCCAGCTTATCGAGTTGACAAAAAAACAGGTGAAGTTTCTTTAAATTACGATTGGAGACCATTTTGTAACACTAATCCACAGTCGGCTTATCAAAGAGCAGAGAACTCAACGCAAAAACAATTATCGGTCCTAAGTGCCCTTTATATCTTCCTTGAGGATATTCAGTATCTAAAAGGCAACCCACCATCAGTAATTATGCGGCGATATAAGAAATCAATAGATTTCGGAGTGCAGACGAAAAAGTATAAGTCTCTTTCAAAAATGCAGGTTTTGACTTTGTTTCAGGTCTTAGACGAATTGTGTGAAGAATGCGAAGAGGCAGACCGACTAAAATGGGAACGGTCAAGGATGCTAGCCAATCTTATGTTTCTTGCCTTTCCTCGAAGATCTGAGGTCAGTGCTAACGTATTTTACTCGCCTGTAATGAGTGACTTCAAAAGAGAAAGAGTCGGTGATAGTTTTCTTTGGGTCTTTTGCATTCGTAAAGCTAAAGGTAATAAATACAGAGAAGTCATTTGCTCAAAAGCCTTGATAGATGCCTTGACTAGATACAGACGCTTTTTAGGTCTTAGTGATTTACCAAAGCCAGATGAAAACGAGCCTCTATTTCGGAGATTACGACCTGCTGGGCATGGCCGAGAGGCAGGTATAGTTGATGCTAATATTGGTAGTGGTCAAGTTGCGAATTTAATGAAAGATTTATTCGAAAGATCAGCTCAAGCTTTGGACCAAATGGAGGAGTGGGAAGAGGCGAACTCTTTAAGAAAGCTGTCGACTCACTCGACTCGGCACACCGGTATCTCTCTCGCTTTAGCTAGTGGTAGAAAACCTGAATTATTGATGCACTGTACAGGGCATTCGACTATCTCAAGCTTGATGATTTATAACTCTGACCGATTAGACTTCAGAATAGGAGAGGTTGAACTAATAGATAACATGCTCAAGTTTGATTAGCATCAAAATCTTTCAATCGACATGATAAATGGATAATTACAGGCCTTTAACTTATATGTTAATCTGAATTCATAATTATTAGTAAGTTAAAGGTCAGTAGTGGCACAGTATCTATTCATTAACCTCTCATCAGCGCCCATAGATGATATTTCAGCTCGTATTTTTGAAGAGTACGAGGTTATAACACCGTCACAACATTCACTACCTCACCTTCACTGGGTGAGTCATGATAGTGTATATAAGCTGATCAATTCTTTATCCATAAACACTGATACAACCAATCCAGTTGTCATACTTGATAATAATGTCCCGTCTCACGTATTTCGTGTCTTTGAGCGTGTTTGCTGCACAATCCAAGAAAATGAAGTGTGCGACTTCTTTTCAATTATTCAAGGATTCGACCCATCGTTAAGTCCATTTCATCATGCATTGCTTCGACTAAGGTATTGTGAATCTTTTTCCGTGGATCGCTCTTTCTTTTTTCGACCACAACTGTTGAATGATAAAACCTCGTTATCTACTTTGATTTATGAAGACTTTGAACGTGTAGATAGTATGGTTACAAATGATTTGCCTCTTTCTTTCAGTCAATTTGGAACTATCCAGGTTGGTTTGGATACGTACTTTATTAACAATTTTCAGCCTTCATCTTGCTTTCGTTACCTGTATGAATTACTCATTGAGTATTCTCATATAACCACTGATTGATTAATTAAATGCAGCCTTTTGTACTCGACGAATCGACTTTTACTACCTTACGGTCTATTGACAGAAATTTGTTATCTGACATCTGTGTATTCATAGACGATAACGATAATGTACTTGAGCATGACGTGAGAGTTGCAGAGATCGTAGCTCGCACAGAAAGAGGTACTTTAGACCTCTTACAATCAATTAATGTTTTCTACGAGCTGTCTGATCTTAAGCGTTTCGCTAAAGATATTTTTGACTCGCATGTGGAATTGGTTGTTAGCTCTCTAATTCATGCGCCGGAGAACATTAAGGAAATCCTGTCGCTTGTCTGCATGATCCCCAACCCTTCAGAAGAGCTAGTAAAGGCTCTTAAATTACTTAAGGCCCATCGATTACAAGAAGAAATCAACTTATTGGACAAGCAACTTGAGTTAGATTTGTTGTCAATCGCAGAGATCGCTCCAATAGAAATTGTTAGAGATAACTTTATCGCGGCCAAAATTTCAAAAGCATGTCAGGATAAAAGTGGACTCATTGGAGAATATTTGACAAGTTCGGTGGTTATTGACTTGAGTTTTAAGCGTAGTAGAGATGCTTGGAACTCATTTTTATCTAAAGCAACTACTGAACTGCTTGGAAACTCCTATTACGCTGATGAAGCATTAGTGTTGTTGGAAAAATTTAACTCCAATTCTAGTTTCCAGTTTTCTCAAACCCACGGAACCGATAAGAAGCTCCCGCTATCTCACAAGCAATCACTAAGAAAATTATCAGATATATACTGTCAGAATGTATGCGAAGTTCTTAAGTTAGAAGATCTAAAAGTGTTATCTTTTAGCTTGGTTAACAAAGACTGGGACTCTAAATTGGTAGTTGATGCTTCCGTTGGTTTCTTGCACCAGTTTTTATTGTCTGGTACCAATCTTAAAGTTCACAACGATGTTGTAACTCAGTTGCTAGACTTGGTATCTAAACGCCATAATTATTGCTCGGCCAATCAACGTAAAGTTGTAAATGATGCTTACCAAGCATTACTGGAAATCAATAACAACCAATTACCCCTTTACTTATCTTTCTTGATATTAGCAAGAGACGCTGCACAGATATTTATTCAGGTGGAAAGGTATCAAATGCCCAAAGATGGCGTTCCCTTTTTCATTGCGGAAGCTGTTGCCATAGCTCACTTAATTCAAGGAAGTCCAGATAACTGTAAAAAGATTTTAACCACCCTAGTTATGGCCTCACCAAACACATATGAGTTATTGACTAAACGCTCTAAGCTTTTTCAAGGTTCATTAGGTTCGCCTTATAACCGGATTCTTAAGGGGTTAAGTAAGATCCATAATGGCACTCTAGATAAGACGCAAGAATCGGCTGACAAAAAGGTTAAAGTGATTCCTAGGGGTAAGAAAGCCCTCTTAGAAGACAATAAAACTCAATTAATGCCTTCACAGAATAAGCAAGTTAACGAAACTAAGTTGAGCCCAGCGGATCACGAACCAAAACCAAAACCAAAACCAAAACCAAAACCAAAACCAAAACCAAAACTAACAAGGAAAAATCAATCAAAACAAAATCAGAATCGCAAAACAGGAGCTTCCAATTACAAAAGCGTAAGTCTTTGACTAAGGCAACTGTTGAACAGAGAGCCTAAATGTCATAATCAATGGGGTACAGCCTATCAATTTTGCTCATTGCGCTCTGAGCTGTTTTGTGTGGTTTAATTTGTTCGTCCATATAGTTGCTAGTACCTATCCAATGCTGCTTTAAGGTGCGGCCATCATGACCGTGGTCCCTTGTCACAACAGCACCATCACTTCGCTCGTACCTAAAGTGAATGCCTAAGCCGCAAAGACATTGGTGTTCAGTCCACATTTATCCCCCTTATTTCAATCACAATATTTGTCTATTCTCTGTTCTAATCGAAATCTTTATTCCAACCGGCTGCAAATCACAGAATACCACCTGATAGTATTGAGAATATTCTGTTCAAAACTGGCTTAAATATGTTCGACCCGAAAGACATTTACAATTTTGTTACAACGCTTCTTGTTGATACATCGTTCCTACCTTCCAAAAATGAGGGACAATCACTTGAAGAACGCCAGCTAACCTCAAGTAAGTTAGCCAAACAGTTCAATTTGAAAAGCCCAGAGCAATCTGTAGCTAAGTTGGCTGAAGCTCTATATATCTCTCTAGATTCTTACAAGATAGACGTTCCATCTTCAGTCAGAAGCTATATGGTTAGTTTAATGCTAAGTCGATTGGCCGCTGCTTCTGCATTCAAGCATAAAGGCGTTGGAGGAGATGATTGTAATTCTTCATTGGTAAACTTGTATATCTATTTAGATAAGCCTTGTTCTTATGATGAGATCTTCAACTGCGAAAGAATTAATAATGCAGCTAATTTAATTTCGTTGTCGCTTTCTACCAACGTTAAAGCTGTTGGTTGTGATGTATATCCTGCACCAGATTACACCCTAAATGAGTTTGATTGTTGTTTTGGGCATGGGGATGTTCTTCCTGTCTATAAAGAAAAGATATTGAGCAAGGGTTTGTATTTCATACGATTCGAAGTTGATGGTTTAAGAGGGACTAACAATTTATACATTGACAATGAGACACATAAACAACTAGTGGATCAGTTCAAATCTCAAAATCTGAGCCCAAATATTACTCTATTTGCAAGCGCGTATACTTTTGTTCGGGATGTCTTTAGTCAAGCCGCAATTGACGCCTACGATCGCATAGGTGGTGACGTAGAAATTATTTTAGAAGACTCGAAGCTCATTGTCTCGGATAAGACTAACAGTTTCGCATTAACTATGCCTCCTGCTGTAGCAACTGAACTATTTTTGTTGACTTATACGTACTTTAATCAAAAGGGCGGAAAGGTATTTTCTAACATTATTGAAGAGCTGACTACCATGATGAATCGGCATGACATAGCCAAAGCAAAAAATTAGAATGGCATATATTTAGAGGGGCTAAGCCCCTCTTTTTATCAAAAACGTCTAAGATGCGACATTACATATCACAATGCATAGCTATAGTGTGACGACACATCACTAACAGAGTAAGATTAATCAAATTTAATCTACGATGGGTTTAATGATGCGTAAAAACGTACTTCTTAGTTCTATCCTAATAGCTACTACAAGTCCTGCTATGGCTATTACCGGTGGCTCTATGCCGCCGCGCTCCGCTTCTCCTGAAACAATTCTGTTTAATGCGCCATCAAGTAATTATGATCAAGCTGACCAAATTACACGTTTTTGTAACGGTACTGTATTTGCTCATAAATGGATTCTAACGAGTGAGCATTGCGTACTGTCCGAACCGAGAAAGGCACCAGACGGTATTTTAGATTGCTCTTCTGAGACACTTACCGGCCTCCAAACTAAAGCGTGTTCTTCCGGCTTACCTTTTATCGATGTTGGCAACCCTAAATCTGAAAACGGATGGCGAAAGTTTGCTGTTTCAAAAATGGTTTCTAGCTTCATTGATACGTCGAATGCTAATGCATCTGTTTCAGAAAACAAATTACTCACACCATTACATCCTCAATATGATTCCGTGGCTGGCGAGAATGTGGATAGTTCTTCTTTGGGTAACTCTGCTCCAAGAGCAATTGCCTTCGTTGAGCTAGTAGTCGATGCAAACGTTGCAGGGACAGGCTACTTCGCTGAAATTGAAGAATACGACTATCCTTTTGAAATTAATTCAAGCCTTGAACTTAGGGATTCAAACTCAGACCTAAAAAACAAATTTTACACTATTGCATTCAAAGACACTGTAACACCAGAAGAGTCTTTGGAACTGGGCGTTCCAACTTATGACCCTATGTTTGATGGCATGTATTCAACTTACGGAACGTCTTTCTTACCACTAAATACACTGCTTGATGTTTCGCTTGGCGGAGAGTTTAACCTTACTACTGGTGAGAAAGTAGGGAGGGGGCGAAATAACTACGACTTCGAACATGATAACGCAGTTATCACAGGCGGTTTTGGTGCCATTGGTCATTTCCGAGGTCAAGATGCTAATGGAAACTATAACAATGCATCTTCAGATTTTGGAGATGGGGGAGCTGCTGTAAGAAGGCTTTCAAATAATGGCGTATACGACATTATTGGGGTGTTAGGTGGAAGCATTACAATGAAGGAAAGCGAGCTAGGTAACGGTGATGCTTCTGTTTGCTCAGATAGTTCTACTTGTGATTCTTATGACCTTTTCTCCTTTGCATCATTGCGTTATGAACCTATTAGAAACCGACTTTTATACCAGGTGAACGCAGTTAACGCACCAAAAGTGATCCGTACAACAGCAAACCAAATCAATACCGGCAAGGTTCGACTACAAAATTTATCTAAGGGCAAAGATAAGACCTTATTTGCTCCTTGGGCCACTAGAGATATGCGTTCAAATATTAATGCTAATGGTGATGTATCAATTCTTTCATTCACTGATTCTGACGGTCAAACCGGTCCTGAAGCTTGCACAAGTGTAAAACCGTTTGATTCGTGTTTCGTAGAATTCATGACAAATGGTAACGATGGGTCGTTATCAATCGGCTACCCTGACGGGAACCAACCATTTCAAGCTATCTTATTCACAAGTTCTTTGGATAGTTCGTATCAAGAAGGGGTGGATGGAAGACCGATAGGAGCACCTATCTTGAAACCTGTTCCAGACTTACCTTTTACACCATCAGATCTTAAAGTTAATGAAAAAGTTGAGATTCTTTTCAATCTATTGGATCTAAGTATTG
This sequence comes from Vibrio sp. SCSIO 43155, assembly GCF_023716605.1. Lineage (NCBI taxonomy): Bacteria > Pseudomonadati > Pseudomonadota > Gammaproteobacteria > Vibrionales > Vibrionaceae > Vibrio > Vibrio sp. SCSIO 43155. Next base: position 226,873 of record NZ_CP071854.1, read on the forward strand.
AGAATGCTCCTGTAACGCCCTTGGTTGGCTGGAAAGCAACAGTATCATTCTCTGAGTCACTGTCTGATGAAAATGCAACAGAGGACGATGTAGAAAGCTCAATAGCGATCAACGAAGAGGATGGCGAATTTTCATCTGAATTTTCACATATTTTAACAGCAGAAGATGTAGATAATGGGTGGGTTATCTTTGAAGTATCATTTGATGAAGCCAAAACGCTGACAACCTCAAAAAGCTTGTATAACCGTAATCAAGAGCAAGCTTATCACCATACTTATGAAGATTCATTTAAAGTAACTAAGGACGATGACGGCGATGGTCAAATCCCACCAGTTGAGGAAATTCCTCGTGGGACACCAGATTCGGGTTCTCTAGGGCTAGGCTATTTGTCAGTGTTGTTCCTAAGTATTTTCTTTAGAAGAAAAAAACTTGCTAATTAGTCATTCTCTTAAGTTCTATAATAAGATCTCTTTTATATATGTTTATAAGGTAGGAAGTTAATAAGTTGAGAGCTTCTATCTTGTTGTATTTAAAGAGTTTTTGTAGCGTTTTTAAACTCGTTTAGATCTGGCTTAAACTTGATTAGATCGCAATTCCATTCGCATGGATCTTTTTTCAACTAGTCTAGATCTTATTGTTAATTCGTATAGATCTAGACTTCACTCCTTTAGATCAAGACCTGTGTATATCTTCAGGTCTTTTTCTTTATTTAATCTCTTGTTTTTCAATGCTTTATAGGTTTTTTTGGGGTGTGAATTCTTTTTCCCAATGTGGATATGTTGTTGATTTTGAAATTATGGAATTGAAATCTACCGAAAGTGATCTAAACGAGTAAAGTAAATTTAACTCATACAGATCGCGTTACTTTTCACAGTTCCTCGACTTTGCAATATTAAACTTAACAAACGGTTGAAATGTTGCTTAAAATCTAACCGTATTAGTCTCTTTTCAACTCGTACAGATCTACATAGTCAAAACTACTCGCACAGATCAAGACATGTGCATAATTTACTCTGTTGATCTGAATGAGTGAAATGTTGGAACTAATTTCCCTATTACCTTTTCCCGTAAGCTAACATAAATAGCTAGAATCATAGTGATTTATCCACAGCCACAACTGATCTACGCGAGTTAAATGTGTTTAGGTGCAAGACAATACAGATCTGTACGAGTTAAAAGTTGACGTCTCTGTGATCTGTACGAGTTGAATTTGCAACGTATTATTGGCTTATCTATCGATGAATACTTTCATTTCATCCATGTGCGACCTCATAAAATCTGCAAAGAACAGAAGAACCGATCTAGCCGAGTGAAATTTAATTAAACTGATCTACGCGAGTAGAAATGGTAGGTGGAAAAGGCGAGCTGTATTAATCTATCTATATGTTATATTGAAACTTTTAGCAAAGACTATAATTTTACTTGGGTGATTAAAGCTAAGTTCATTAGATCTACGCGAGTGAAAATTATGTCTTATAAATTCCTCTGTGCCCTCAAATTTAAGATGTGGAGTATCTTTTTTCTGATCTAAACGAGTGGAATTGTCTATTTCAGATCTGTGCGAGTAAAGTTTCCTACTAAACGCATGGTAAAAGTGATCTAATCTAGTTTAAAAGTGATTGAATACATCAAAATCTGATCTATGAGAGAGGAAAACTGTTTGGGTCTGATCTGTGTGAGTGTAAATAAGCAGGCCTTTGTTCTCAGTGTGTTAGATAAGGAGTTGTCCAATTGGGAGGATGAATTTAGGTCGCATATATCTCAAATTGCTTCTATTGTCGCCAAATTTTACTCGCATCTATCAAAATCGTGACCAGAACCACTATTTTTAACTCGCATATATCAAGTTTTGGACCTGTTCATTTACTTTTTTACTCGCATATATGGCTTGGGAGTAGAACTCTATCTTTTTCACTTGCATATATCGTAGTTTGTACGGTTTTTGGTCTATTTTGATATATGCGAGTAAAAATCAAAGCTCGTGACTAGTATAAATTGATATATGCGAGTAAAATTCACATCCTAAAGGATGAATTTTACTCATTTACTTATATGCGAGTGAAATTCTCAATTCTAAAATCCTCGGTAGCTTATGGAGTGTTAGTCCGTTAATGAACGAAACGTTGATAGCTGAAATCTTAATGAAGGCAGGCATCTTTACAAAGGAATATGAAGCGCTTAACCCCAAGGATAAGGTTGTACTTCAATGGCTTGCAGAGAACCTTTCTACTACAGAAATTCTATCTATTGAATACAGCGACAACCCAATTCAAGTTTACTCTCAATGGCTCTCACAATATCGTGAAAGTGAGATTTCAGCCCCTAAGGTAGAAGAAGAGGTTTCCATCAATGACTCCGGCCAAAGCTTCCCTTTAACGAAAGATTCAGATATCGAGATTGAGGGTTTTAGTAAGAATGTACTTTACCCTCGAGGGACACCTAATACTCATGAGTTGATCCCGCAATCTTTTTTTGGTCTTCCAATATTTAGTACAAGTAAGGCCGGTACTTCATTCGAGAAGATAGATCGCGATTCCATGCGAGTTATATACGATAGTTTGGAAAGTAGACTTCTAGAGCCTGAGTTACTTGGCGTTACATTAGATCCGCAAATCGATAGCCTTGTTTTTCGTTCAATACTGTCAAAGCTACGGAGTGCTCCTTTGGAGGACTTTGAAGAACGTGAGGGCAAAAGAGTAGTTGAAGGAACACTCCACAAAGTCGATTACCGTGATTTGTTGGACGTAGGTCTGTATTCGGAGAATACAATTAGAAGTAAGCAGTTTATAGCTACTGTTGACCGCGCTTGTAAAAGGATAAGCCAGTTTAAATTAAGCTATAAGACATTAGAAAAGAACGAAAAGATAGCTAAGTATGTGAACTTTTTTAGCCATCTTGAATTTAATATGTCTAGCTTGCAGATTGAGTTCGTAGGCACTACTGTGATTCCGAAGTTGTTCAGGGATGATGCTATTTTGAGTCTTAACCCTCAAACCATCAACAACGCTTCGGGTTCTTTAGAAAATACGCTTCTGTATTACCTAACTTCCTTACCGAGAGGGTTTGCGAAGACGCCAAGACAGGTCCCTTTGACTTCGGATGTACCAATCATGATTCTATTAGCCCGATGCTATCCGAATATTGACTTGTCTAAGCTTGAAACTGACTACCCACGTATAGATAGGGTGAAAAGTGCAATGCGTTCTTTGCAAGATAAAGGACTCATTAAATTTGACCTTGTTGGTCGTGGGGCAAAGTGTGTTTTTAAGCGAGTCTTTCATTATTGTGAAATGAGTGATGTTGAATTTAAAGAATTTTATGACGTCGTAGGCAACCCAAAAACTCAGACGGGTAATTCTTTAGCTCACTATTTACAAAGTCTAACTGTTCCTAGAAGAGTAAGTGAACAAGAGAAGCTTTCTTTTGGAGAGAAGTTGTGCACAAACGCTTTTAGCTTAATTAAGTTTGGTAACGATGATGAACTTATCGAGTCTTTTAAAGGTGTCTATGCACCAAAGGTTGGGCTTCTAACAAAATACGCGGAATTGGTCGGACATAGTGAACTCTTGAGTGTCCTGAATCAAATTAGCAGCTTAAGAAGCTCAAAGTAGGAGATGGCCCTCGAGCATTATGTCGAGGGTTTCTTTTATAATAAACAAAATATGTGACGATAACTTAATTGTAGAAATCGCATTTTTTATCT